>NZ_FPJW01000022.1 GCF_900119735.1 Marinospirillum alkaliphilum DSM 21637
ACCAAACAGCAGAAAACCGCCAGCAGCCAGGTGGTGATTGCACTGCGGGATATTGCCAATGCCAGTGCCCACAATGCCCAGTCGGTACGGAATATTACCGAAATCAGTGAAGAGATGATCAGTATGTCTGATGACTTGGGGAAACTGGTCAATGAGTTTCGTTTTGTGGAGCAATCCGACAAGGAATAAGTCTGATGATCAACCGTCTGTCATTTCGGAACAAACTACTGCTATCGATGGCCAGCCTGCTGCTGGTCGCCTTGCTGATGTTGAGCCTGTTGTCGGGGTATTTGTTACGTAAAGAAGTGGCACAGGCCGTTGAAAGCGAAATGCAGGCCAGCCTGCAACTGACTCGCAGTACGGCATTGCAGTGGCTGGAAGGCAAGAGTCAGGTGATGCGTGCCCTGGCCAGTCGCCTGCCGGCTCGTCCGGCAAACTGGGCTGCATGGGAAGAGCCATTAACGCTTGGGCTGTTGGCGGGAGAGTTTGATCTTTTGTATGTAGGCACGAACCGAGGGGAGATGATTCAGTCTCAGCCACCCGGTCAGTTGCCGGAAGGTTTTGATCCACGGGTCAGGCCTTGGTATTTGCAGGCTCGCAGTGAAAATCGTCTGATCCTGACCCAGCCTTATGTGGATGCGGTGACTGGTGACCTGATTATTTCACTGGCCAAGCCACTCAAACATGAGCCGGATAGTATTCTGGGTGCTGACCTGATGATTTCAGGCATTGTGCGCCAGTTACTGGCTACTGAAACCCGCTGGACCTCTCGAATCTGGATGTTAAATGACCAGCAGGCCTTGTTGGCTCATCCCGATCCGGCCATGCTGCAACGGCAGTTAAAGGATGTTTTGCCCGATTATGATCCGCGAGAACCGGCGATACAGTCGGTTCATCATGATGATCGGGACTGGTTGGCTGCCAGCATCAGTGTGCCGCAGGTTGGCTGGACCTTCCTGCTGCTGGTGGATGCCAAGGAAGTGCATGAAGGTGTGCGGCAAATGGGGCGGCAATTAACCCTGTTGTCATTGCTGGTCATCGTGGTCAGTGCGTTACTGCTGTATCTGTTGACCGCTCGTTTGACTCGCCCTTTGGTGCGTTTTCAGCAGCAACTGGGTCATATCACCGAAACCCTGGATCTGTCCCAGCGGCTGGAAACCCATGATCAGGCTGAACTGG
>NZ_FPJW01000020.1 GCF_900119735.1 Marinospirillum alkaliphilum DSM 21637
TGCGTATTCCAGAGCAAGCTTGCCACTGATTCCAGAGGAAAGCTGCCACCCATTCCACGCGAAGCCTGCCACCCATTCCACGGCAAAGCTGCCACCTGTGCAGCATGCCTGAGCCATCTTGTCTGATGCTCCTTGCGGGATAACTAACCGGTACTCTGACTTCATTTCATTTGGAGATGAGCAGATGCCAGCCAAGAGGTTATCCATGCGTAAAATCAAAGAAGTTCTGCGTCTCAAGTGGGACAAACACCTCAGCAATCGGCAAATTGCTTCAGCTTGCGGTATCAGTCGTCCTACCGTGAGCGAGTATCTACGACGCTTCTCAGAAACAGGCCTAAGCTGGCCTTTGCCCACTGACCTGGATGAGTCCAGACTGGAGCAAAAGCTCTTTCCTCCAGCTCCAGACTTACCTGCTCAGGACAGGGGGCTGCCGGATTGGCAACAGATCCATCAAGAGCTTAAGTTCCCAAAGACCACGCTCTTCCTGCTATGGCAGGAGTACCGTGCAGCCAATCCTGAGGGTTACCAGTACAGTTGGTTCTGCGACCACTATCGAGCATGGCAAGGAAAGCTGGATCTGGTGATGCGTCAGAACCATCGCGCTGGTGAGAAGCTCTTTGTGGACTACGCTGGCCAGACAGCCCCTGTCATTGACCCTGCTACAGGCGAGATCCGTGCGGCTCAGATTTTTGTTGCCGTCATGGGCGCATCCAACTACACCTTTGCCGAGGCCACTTGGTCACAGAAACTCCCTGACTGGATCAGCTCCCACATTCGTGCCTTTGAGTTCCTGGGTGGTGTGCCTGAATTGGTGGTTCCCGACAACCTGAAATCCAGTGTCACCAAAGCTCACCGGTATGAACCTGACCTGAATCCAACCTATCAGGACATGGCGGCCCACTATGGTGTCTCGATTGTACCTGCAAGGGTTCGTAAACCCCGCGACAAGGCCAAGGCAGAAGGCGGTGTGTTGATCGTTGAGCGCTGGATATTGGCGGCTCTGCGCCATCGCCAGCACTTCTCTCTGGGTCAGTTAAATGCCTCCATTCGTGAACTGCTCACCCTGCTGAATCAGCGCCCCTTCCGCAAATTGCCAGGCAATCGACAAGAGCACTTCGAAACGATTGACCGTCCGGCACTACAACCCTTGCCCGCAGAACCCTACACCTATGCCGAGTGGAAAAAGGCAAGGGTTCACATGGACTACCACGTGGCTTTTGATGGCCACTACTACTCCGTCCCGTGCAGCCTGGTAAAAAAGGAAGTGGAGCTGAGAGTTACTGAATACACCCTGGAGGTCTTTTATCAAGGCCAGCGTGTCGCCAGTCATCATCGCAGCACCCACAAAGGCAGCCATACCACGGTGACAGCACACATGCCTGAAGCTCACCGCCAAGCGGGAGAATGGTCGCCAGAACGCCTGGTGAGGTGGGCTACAAAAGTAGGCCCGGCAACCTCGCAACTGATCATAAAGGCCTTGGAGAATCGCAAACACCCACAGCAAGCTTACCGAGCATGCCTGGGCATCTTGAGGCTTGGTAAGGCCTACAGTGAAGAGCGGCTGGAATCAGCCTGTCAGCGAGCCCTGATGCTCGGCAGTTGCCGCTACAAAAGCATCGAATCCATCCTCAAGAACCGGCTGGATGAGCGACCACTGGAAATCCAGGAAGAGCTCGCCTTACCGGAACAACACGACAATATCCGTGGCCCTGCCTACTACCATTAAAGGATCCGCCATCATGTTAAAACACCCCACACTGGACAAACTCCACGCTCTCAAACTCAATGGCATGGCCGCAGCGTTAACAGACCAGACTCTGATACCTGAAAGCGCACAGATGAGCTTTGAAGAGCGGCTGGGCCTGCTGGTAGACCGAGAGATGACTGAGCGAGAAAATCGAGGCATGACCAGCCGGCTAAGACGAGCCAGACTCAGACACGCAGCCATCCTTGAGGACATTGACTATCGAAGTCCGCGAGGCCTGGACAAGGGGCTGATCCAATCGCTGGGAAGTTGTCAGTGGGTCAAGGAGCACCTGAATCTGCTGATCACAGGGCCAACCGGCGTGGGTAAAACCTGGCTGGCTTGTGCTCTGGCTCACAAGGCCTGCCGAGAAGGTTACACAGCCCAGTATGTGCGTCTGAATCGGCTGCTCCACGAACTCTCCGTGGCCAAGGGTGATGGTCAGTATCCACGCATTCTTGCCAGTCTAGCCAAGGTGGATGTACTGCTTCTGGATGACTGGGGTCTGGTGAAGATGACAGCAGAAAACCGTCGGGACTTACTGGAAATCATGGAGGATCGACAAGGTAGACGCTCAACCATTGCCACCAGTCAGCTACCGCTTGAGGAGTGGCATGGCGTCATTGGTGACGCCACCCTGGCTGATGCAATCCTGGATCGACTGGTTCACAACGCCTACAAGATCAATTTAAGAGGGGAATCGATGAGGAAAAAACGAAAAGCGTTGACTGAAAACCCACCTTCAGAATAAAAATGAGCCCCCCGCACTGAGCATCACTTGGGGTGGCAGCTTTGCCGCGGTCCGGGTGGCAGCTTTGAAATGGAATGGGTGGCAACCTTCACCGGTTTACGCACA
>NZ_FPJW01000019.1 GCF_900119735.1 Marinospirillum alkaliphilum DSM 21637
ATTCAGGGAAGGTACTGGTTCTGGTGGCCAAAGCCACCCCGGAGGTGGGTCAAAATTAATGGCCAGAAGAGGGTCAGTTTAGTTGGCCATTAACAAGTTTTGTTTGACGTATATTCATAGGTATTTAACGCCGCGCACAGCGGAGCCATTGAAGCGCAGCGAAATGGCTTCCGGCCGCCAACGGCGGCGTACTGCTGCGCTTTGTTAACCCAAAGCTCTCAATACAGCCTGAGGCTCTTTTGAAACAACGTGCAATAACGCAAGTGCAGGGCCATGTGGTATACGATCACCACGCTCCCAGTGCCTTAACGTCGCAACACTAATACAAAACTTGGAAGCAAACTCCATTTGCGTCATACCCAAGTTTTTCCGAATCTCAGCAACATTAACAGGCTCAGGACGATGTGTTCTTGCAGCAACTTTGCCACCTTGATTCAATTCAATCGCTTCCTGCAAGCCTTGAGCAATACTCTCATATGCACTAGCCATGATTTACCTCCAATGCGGTACGAACAAGAATGCTGACCAACCTGGAAAGCGCATTTCTATCAGCTTTCGATAAATTTGCTCGCTCACCTTTGCCAAACATCGTAAGCAAGTACAGAGGTATACGCTGGTCATGGTAGTAGTAAATGACTCGCACACCACCACTTTTACCCTTGCTCCCTCTACCCCAGCGAAGCTTACGAATCCCACCTGTACCCTCCATCACATCACCAGCCAGCGGATGTTCCGCAAGGTAGTCAATGACAGCCCTGCGCTCAAAGTCAGTAAGCAGTGAGTCTGCTCGCTTAATGTATTCTGGAAGTTCGGTAATCGTAGTCAGCATAGGATACAGAGTAATCCAATGGATCACTTAGTGCAAGCTACTAGAAAGGGCTAACGAGCCTGTAGAAAAACCTCTTACCAGCCAGCTTTCCCTACCAACAGCTCGTTCTCTGTTGTTCATTCTCTATTGCCGGTTTTTGTCGGCAACCCTTGGTTGATCCTGTGTTTCTGCCCTTTTCAGGCATTGGCCTCTGTAAGCCCGTTTTTATGCTGCTTTCAGCGCTGCTTTTTAGGGCTGGCCTGAGCCTTGTTCTGCTGCTTTATTGAACCAGCTTGCCATAGTGGGCCAGCTTTTCAATGTTATGGATCAGGCAGTAGAGTTGCCACTGCCCTTGCACCTTGGTTTTGCTTCTCAGGCTGAAGCGGTTCAGTCCCTTGTTGGTGCCGATGTTGCCGAAGACAGGCTCAACCACCGACATGCGGTGGCTGTAAATCTGTTTGCCCTTGGGACTATCCACACGGTGTTTCATCCAGTCGGTGTAGCTCGGTGGCCGTTTGTCATTAAGAGGGAAGCTGACTTGGCGTCCGGCCCCATTTCTGTGGTCGGCTGATGCCGGGTTCTTCATGCACTGGTGTTTTTTCTTGCAGTTCCGGCATTGCAGCAACCTGCCTTCAAAATAGGCGGTGGGAACACCTTGGTCGTTGGCTCTTGTACCCCGATGGCTGACCTGGTTGCCAGCAGGACAGATACAGATCAGGTTGATGGGGTCGAACTGGAACTCGCTGGCCGGGATCAGTGGTTTGGCTTCGGGTTTGCCGGGTGTCTGGTGGCGTTTGCCGTACTTTTCTTTCTGGTGAGCGAACTTGGGATCGCGGCTTCTGAATTGGTTGTCAGGGATGTAGCCGTTGATGCCGTTCTGGTGCAGGTATTTCATATTGGCCTCGTTGGCGAAGCCAGTATCCGCAGTAACGATGATGCCTTCTTTATAGAGGTTGTCATTGATGCCCAGTCGCTTGTAACGCGACTGGATGCTTTCCAATACCGGCTGCAGGGTGTGGTGTTCCTGTCCTTCACCGAAGGCCTGGGCATCTATGATGATCTGGTGTTTTTTATCAACCGCAGCCACGCCGTTGTAGCCCTGGATGGTGCCTTTGCTGGTGGTCATTTTGGCCGACTGGTTGTCGGTGATGTTGCTCTTCACTTCCTTGCCTCGTTTACTCTGCCCCGTCCTTGGGGTGTTGGTCTTTAGGAAGCGGTCAACCTTTTCAGCGGCTTCGTTCAGGGTCAGGATGGTTTTGGCTTTGCGGATCTCCCGATCCAGTTCTTCTTCACTTTCCCAGCTGTCTTTTTCCTGATGTTCACTGAGGTGATGACGGATCAGGCGTTTGAGTTTCTGGCGCTTCTGTTCCAGTTCTTTAAAGGTGCCTGACCATTCTTTGGAGGCATTGGAGCGCATTTTGCAGCCATCAATGGCAAAGAGTTCATGGCCGAGTAGTCCTTGCTGGTCACAGATCAGCAGCACCTGCTCAAACAGGGCTTCAATGGCCTGGCTGCGGCTGCTGACAAAATGAGCAATGGTGGTGAAGTGTGGAACCGTATCACAGGACAAAGCCTTGAAGATGATGTTGGTGTCGCAGCACCACTGGATTTCACGGCTGGAGGTGATGCCCTTGGAGTAGGCAAACAGGATGATCTTTAAAAGAATGGCCGGATCATAAGCTGGGCGGCCTTCAGCATCATTTTTGTAAGGCTGGTGAAAAGCAGAGAGATCGAGCTTTTCAGAGATCAGGTAATGCAGGGCAAACTCGAAGGTACCAGGCTGGATCTGTTCCAGGTAGTTGATCACCACCATCGACATCTGGTTGTAGTCGTAGTGTTTGAACCGGGCCATGCCAAGGCCTCCTTTACTTGTAACCGGATAACCCGATAAAACCATAGATCAGGAGGTTTTTCTACAGCCTGAACGCCGTGGACAGCGGTGGCCTTGCAGCGCAGCGGAAAGGACATCCGGCCGCCGCAGGCGGCGAACTGCTGCACTTTGTTATTGCCAACACCAC
>NZ_FPJW01000017.1 GCF_900119735.1 Marinospirillum alkaliphilum DSM 21637
TGCGTGCCTTCATGCAGCGGGTGAATGAGCGTTATCAGCAATCCCTGAGCCACTACGAAGACCTGCACCAGTGGAGTGTAGTCAACCCGGAGGAATTCTGGGAAATGATGTGGGAATTCGGTGAAGTGGTGGCCGCTGAACAGGGCAGTCGTGTGCTGGAAAATGCTGACCGGATGCCCGGTGCCCGCTGGTTTCCGGAAGCCCGGCTGAACTTTGCGGAAAACCTGCTGCGTTTCCGGGATGATCGCACTGCGGTGGTTTCCCTGCGTGAAGATGGCCAGCGGGTGTCACTGACCTTTGCCCAGCTGCATGACCAGGTGGCCCAGATCGCGCTGGCACTGGAACAGGCCGGGGTGGTTCCGGGTGATCGGGTGGCGGGGTTTGTGCCCAACTGCCACTATGCCCTGATGGCGATGCTGGCCACAGCCAGTCTGGGTGCCATCTGGTCATCCTGCTCACCGGATTTTGGTTTTAACGGTGTGCTGGATCGTTTTGGTCAGATCCAGCCCAAAGTGTTGTTTGCCACCGATGGTTATCTTTACAACGGCAAACGCATCAACAGCCTGCCGCGAGTGGCGGAAATCGCTGACGCACTGGATGGACTGGAACAAGTAGTGGTGTTTCCATTTCTGGAGACTCATCCGGATATCAGCAGCATCCAAAAGGCCGTGTTGTGGGATGACTTTCGTATCCCTGATGCCAGAGAAATTGATTTTGCCGAACTGCCTTTTGATCACCCGCTGTACATCATGTATTCCTCCGGCACCACCGGAGTCCCCAAGTGTATTGTGCATTCTGCCGGTGGCACGCTGTTACAGCATTTAAAAGAACACCAGTTACACACCAGCCTGACACGCGACGACACGCTGTTTTATTACACGACATGTGGCTGGATGATGTGGAATTGGCTGGTGTCTGGGCTGGCGGTGGGTGCCACACTGGTGTTGTTTGATGGCTCTCCTTTTGCTCCAGAACCCAAAACCCTGTGGGACATGGCCGAACGTGAAGGTGTGACAGTCTTTGGCACCAGCGCCAAGTACATCGCCGCTTGTGAAAAAGCCGGTTTAAAGCCGGGCCAGACCCATCACCTGCCCAAACTCCGAGCCATCCTCTCCACCGGTTCACCCCTGTCACATGAATCCTTTGATTATGTTTATCGGGACATCAAACCCGATCTGCTGCTGGCTTCCATCTCCGGTGGCACCGACATCATCTCCTGTTTTGCACTGGGTTGCCCGACCCGCCCGGTGTATCGCGGTCAGTTGCAGTGCCGGGGACTGGGCATGGATGTGCAGGTGTACAACGAGCAGGGCCAGCCGGTGGTGGGTGAAAAGGGTGAACTGGTGTGTGTTCAACCCTTCCCCTCCATGCCGATTGGTTTCTGGAACGACCCGGATGGCAGCCGTTACCGCGCCGCCTACTTCGAGCGTTTTGACAACATCTGGGCACATGGTGATTACGCCGAAATCACCCCGGAAGACGGCATGATCATCCATGGTCGTTCCGATGCGGTGCTGAATCCCGGTGGCGTGCGTATTGGCACTGCCGAAATCTACCGTCAGGTGGAAAAGGTGGAAGCGGTGCTGGAAGCCCTGTGCATTGGTCAGGACTGGAAAGACGATGTGCGGGTGGTGTTGTTTGTGCGCATGAAAGAAGGCTTCACGCTGGATGAAGGCCTGAAAAAACGCATCCGAGAAACCATCAAGGCCGAAACCACGCCGCGCCATGTGCCCAGCAAAATCATTCAGGTGGCGGACATTCCCCGCACCCTGTCCGGCAAGATCGTGGAACTGGCCGTGCGTGAAGTGGTGCACGGCCGCCCGGTGAAAAACCAGGATGCCCTGGCCAACCCCGAAACCCTGCAGCTGTTTGCCAACCTGCCGGAGCTGCAGAACTGAACTGCAGCACTGAGCTGAAAAGTCGAGTCGCAGTGCTGTCCTGAGCAGAAGGCCGCCAATCGGCGGCCTTCTGCATTTTCAGCCCAGTTGCTGCTGATAGGCCTGATACCTGGGTGTCACCTTGGTCATGTAGTTGCGGGTTTCTTCATAAGGCAGATGGCTCACCAACCGTGCGTACACCTGCTGAGGTGTCATGCGGTTGATCTGCACCGCAGCGGTACGCACATTGCGTCCATCACTGAAGGCTCGTGCCACATTACCCGACCCGGTATTATAGGCGGCAATGGTGCAATAGATCCGGCTTTCCTGATTGTCGATTGCTGCCAGATAGCGGTAATACAGGATGTGAATGTAGGCACAACCCATGCGGATGTTGTTATCGGCATTGTAGAGATAAGAAGGTGTCAGCAGACGCTGTTGTCCATACACCTTTTCCGTGGCATCCAACCCCGCTGACCCCGGCACGATCTGCATCAGACCAAAAGCCGGAATGTGTGAGCGCGCCATGGGGTTGAACGAACTCTCCGAATGCATGATGGCCATTACCAGCGCCGGATCTATGCGCTCTTCAACAGCGTAACGCCTTACCGATGGCAGAAACTGATCACCCTTGTTACTGATGGCCGCCTGATTCAGAGGCACACTGAAGCTGTAAATGCGCATACCCGCTTCCGGTGCATAACGCCGCGAACCCACACCCTGGGCAGCCGCCTGATTCACAGCCTGCTGTACCTCCACCGGGCGCGGGTCAGGCCTTCCGGTCAGCACATCAGCCAGTACCGGACGATTGTCCGGTTGTGCCTGTTCAGTATTGGCACTGATACGCGTGGCATCCTGCTCCAGACGCTGGCTTAATGCATCATCCCGCCAGGCGTCAGCAACCCGCTTTTCAGCCACCTGCTGCAAGGTGGCACCAATGCGCCGTCCCACCTGAGTGGAGCCTTCTGCATCAATGACTTCAACGGTCAGGCGACCCTGTTCAAAGTCCACCAGGGTGCGCGTTTTCATATCCGCTGAATACTCCACCCAAACCGAAGGGCTGCCCAGTTGCTCATCACCCCAGACAGCTTTGACGGAGCGCCGATAATCAGCAAAAGCCTGGTTCACAGCCTCCTGGTAGGCTGCAAAGTCCTTTGCCAATTGCTCCCGATAACCATCAAAAGCGGCCTGATGTTGCTGACGATAAGCTTCAAACCCGTTGGATTGCCCAAGCGCCTGCAAACTCCAACCTGCGGCCAGGCCTCCCAAACCCAACAAAACACGCCTTCTACTGATGGGATCAATCATCCTGTTGCTCCTGTTCCTGTTGTCCTGCATCAGTCCGCCACCATCAGGATATACAAAACGTCTGCATCCTTGTCATGCCACTCGTAACGGACACTCGCCCGCACCTGCTGACCATCGACGGTCTGAACTGAGACCACATCATAACGACTGGTGCTCATACCACCCGATAAACTATCCCGGCTGACACTCTGCCCCCTGATGGTGACACCCTGCTGGCGAGCGATCTCATCCAAAGCTCGCTGCATGGCCAGATCACGCTGCGCCTGCGGCCCACGAAAGTGCCGACCCGCCTGCCCCAGGCCAACCAATCCTGCTTCGGTATGAGGTTTGTCCACCCACAGTGGACGCATTGAGTCAGCTGAAGTCACTGACGTAGTTGATGGACTGGTGCAACCGCCCAGCAGAAAAAAAACCATCACCAGCAGCAGCAACATTGCCCTTTTGATTACTTGCATGAGTCATCCCTGCATCCGAAGTGCAAAAGCCTGTCTGACAGGGCCAGACAGGCTTTTTTCAGGTAGGTGCCGGAATGTCTGGCTCAGCCGTGTATTAACGGCGGATGCCAAACTCCTGATTGATGCGGGCATCCAGTGCTTCAAGTGCCTGCTTGCTGCTGAACTGCTGGTACAGCGCTTCATCGTTACGCAAGCTGGAGCGGATGTTGTCACCAATTTGCTGCTGCTCAGGCATGCCTACCAGTACCACCAGCGTGCCATCTGGAGCAAACCACTGATTCATCTGACGAGAACCCTGCAGCGTCTGATCTGCAACCTGGCGGGTCACGTTCTCAATGTTTGACTCATAGGTCTGGCCGGAACCGGCACCGGTACTGCGTACCCAGTCAGTCAACATGCCCTGCACCTTGACACTCATTTCCTCGGCAAGGCTCTGGCGAGCATTGGCAACGGCCTGGCGGCGCTGCAGGTTACGATCATTGGCCGGATTGGGACGCCCTTCACCAATGGCTGCCATTCCGCCTTCCATGAAGGGGTTACATACCCACATCGGGGCAGGTACACCCGGTCCATGCTCACACTGCTGCACAGGCGCCGGCTGAGCGACATGTGCGGATGGCTCAGTCGTTTTGGAACTGCAGCCAGCCAGGAACAGGGCTGACAGACCGGCAACAGCCATCACTTTCAAAGCAGGTTTCATTCGTGTATCTCCTTATGACATGCCATGGACAGGGAAAAAACTCCCTTGACCGCTTGCAGGATAATAGCCAGCCTACCAAGTCAGCTCAAGCCCCGAAACCTGAAACAGGTCACGAAAGCAAAAAGAAAACCGCCGGATTTCCGGCGGTTTTCAACAGTGCAAGCTGGCGAGTCAGCATCAGATGCGTTCAAACACCGTCGCAACTCCCTGACCCATACCAATACACATGGTGGCCAGACCCAGGGTGGCATCCTGCTGCTCCATCACGTTCAGCAGGGTGGTGCAGATGCGCGTACCGGAACAACCCAGCGGGTGACCCAGTGCAATGGCACCCCCATTCAGGTTGACCTTTTCATCCATTTTATCCATCAGCTTCAGGTCTTTTAACACCGGCAGACCCTGGGCAGCAAAGGCTTCATTCAGCTCAACAATCTGGATGTCCTCAATGGTCAGGCCAGCGGCCTTCAGTGCCTTTTTGGAAGCAGGCACCGGACCATAACCCATGATGGATGGATCACAACCCGCCACTGCCATGGAGCGTACCTTGGCAATTGGCTTCAGGCCCAGCGCCTGGGCCTTTTCCCAGCTCATCATCAGCATACCGGAGGCGCCGACAGACAGCGCAGAAGAAGTACCGGCTGTCACCGTACCACTGCGCGGATCAAACACCGGCTTCAACTGTGCCAGCGTTTCCACCGTGGTTTCCGGACGAATCACTTCATCCTTCAGGATCAGCTTGCGAAGACCATTGGCATCATGACCTTCCACACCGATGATTTCCTTGTCGAAGCGACCATTGATGGATGCTTCATGCGCCAGACGGTGGGAACGTGCACCCATTTCGTCCTGCTGCTGGCGAGTGATGCCGTGCATCTTGCCCAGCAGCTCAGCGGTCAGACCCATCATCATCGCCGCTTTGGCAGCGTGTTTGCTGGCAGAAGGATTCACATCCACACCGTGCATCATGGAGACGTGCTCCATGTGCTCAACACCACCGACCAGATAAATATCACCCAGGCCAGCACGGATATTGGCACCGGCAATGTGCAGTGCACTCATCGAAGAGCCACACAGGCGGTTAACGGTTTGAGCCGGCACACTTTTTGGTATGTCGGTCAGGATGGCCGCGTTACGACCCACGTTATAACCCTGCTCCAGGGTCTGGTTCACACAACCCCAGACAATGTCGTCAATCTCGACCGGATTCAGGCCGGTATTACGCTTCAGCAGTGCCCGCATCACTTCGGCAGACAGCTCTTCAGCACGCACATTACGGAAAGCGCCGTTTTTGGCCTTGGCCATGGCGGTGCGCACACCATCAACAATTACGATATCACGCGGTTGCAGACTCATTGTTTTTCTCCAGAATTCGGTACCGGGTATGGAATCAGGCGTAGAACTTCTTGCCGTCTTTTGCCATTTCACGCAGCTTGTCAGTCACTGCGTAGAGCGGACCCAGTTCAGCCAGTGAATCAGCCAGTTCAACAAAGGCTTGTACACCCAGCGCATCAATGTAGCGCAGCGCACCACCACGGAAGGGCGGGAAGCCGATGCCGTAAATCAACGCCATGTCCGCTTCTGCGGGGGTTTCCACAATACCGTCTTCCAGGCAGCGCACAGTTTCCAGGCACAGCGGCACCATCATGCGGGCAATGATCTGCTCATCAGTCAGTTCACGGGTTTCTTTCACCAGTGGCTGGATCAGTGCATCAGTGGTTTCGTCATTGACCTTTTTCGGCTTGCCCTTGCGGTCTTCTTCGTACTTGTAGAAACCTGTGTCATTTTTCTGACCCAGACGACCACTTTCGTACATCACATTCAGCACGGTTTTGCCATCACGCTTCATGCGATCCGGGAAACCTTCTGCCATCACGTCATTGGCGTGAACAGCGGTATCCAGACCCACCACATCCAGAAGATAAGCCGGGCCCATCGGCCAACCGAACTTTTCCATCACCTTGTCCACACGGCGGAAATCAGCGCCATGCTCAACCAGACCGATAAAGCCACCGAAATAAGGGAAGAGCACACGGTTCACCAGGAAACCGGGGCAGTCATTCACCACAATCGGCGTTTTACCCATTTGTTTGGCATAGGTGACAGTTGCAGCGATGGCTTTTTCAGAAGACTTCTCGCCACGAATGACTTCCACCAGCGGCATACGGTGCACCGGGTTAAAGAAGTGCATGCCACAGAAGTTTTCCGGACGCTTGAGATTCTGAGCCAGACTGGTGATGGAGATGGTTGAAGTGTTGGAGGTGATGATGGCATCTTCCGCCACCTTGTCTTCCAGTTCAGCCAGTACCGCAGCCTTCACTTTCGGGTTTTCAACCACCGCTTCAACGGTCAGCTCCACATCAGCAAAATCACCGTAGGACAGGGTCGGACGAATGCGACCCAGGGCTTCAGCCATCTGTGCGGGGGTAATTTTTTTGCGCTCAACCTGTTTGCCCAGCAGTTTGCTGGCTTCTTTCAGACCCAGCTGCAGTGCCGCTTCATTGATGTCTTTCATCATGATCGGTGTGCCTTTGGAGGCGGACTGGTAAGCCACACCACCACCCATGATACCGGCACCCAGTACAGCGGCTTTTTTCACCGGCTGCACCTGCTTCTCATAAGCGGAAGCCTTTTTCTTCACCAGCTGGTCATTCAGGAACAGGCCAACCAGGTTAAAACACACATCGGTTCTGGCCATTTTTGCAAAGGCCTTGGCTTCAGTTTCCTGAGCCTTTTCACGACTCTGGGTGGCACCCTTCTGAATGGCTTTAATGGCTTCAACCGGTGCCGGGTAATGCGGACCCGCTTTACCGGCGACAAAACCCTTGGCTGTTTCAAACACCATCATGGATTCAATTGGATTCAGGCGCAGCGGCGATTTTTTCTCGTCACGACGTGCCTGCCAATCCAGATTGCCGGCACGCGCTTCAGCCAGAATATCCAGCGCAGCGGCACGCACCTGGTCTTTGCTGACCACGGCATCCACAGCACCCACTTTCAACGCTGCATCGGCTTTATTCTCGGTACCACCGGCAATCCACTCAATGGCATTGTCTGCACCAATCAGGCGTGGCAGACGGACACAACCACCCCAGCCAGGGATGATGCCCAGTTTGGTTTCCGGCAGACCGATTTTGGCGCTGTCAGCCATCACACGAAAGTCAGTGGTCAGCAGCATTTCACAACCGCCGCCCAGAGCCAGACCATTGATGGCCGTCACTGTGGGGAAAGGCAGGTCTTCAATGGCGTTAAACAGGGCATGAACCTTCAGGTTCATCTCTACCAGGAACTCTTCGGACTCACCAAAAATTCCGTGGAATTCGGTGATATCCGCACCAACAATAAAGGCTTCCTTGGCGCTGCTGAGCATCAAACCCTTAATGTCATTTTTTGCCTGGATGGCCGTAACAGCTTCACCCAGTTCCAGAATCGCTGCAGTGCTGAGCTTGTTAATCGACTCGCCCTGCAGATCAAAAATCAGTTCAGCGTACCCGTCATTAAGGGCGTGCACCTGAATGGCTTTGCCTTGGTAAATCATCGTGTGATCTCCAGCTTTTTGTTGTAGAACAGAATACCCAGTGAGTCAGGTCAAACAAACTTTTCATACGACCGTTTGAACTTGGGATAAGAGTCGACCATTCGCGGCTTCTTGTCAAGTTGCCGCAGGCAAAAAATCTAACGAGTGTTTGATTGTTTCGACTGGGGGGGGCTTGGTGCTGGTGCGTATTCTGGTGAACGTGAACACCATTCTGATCGAAGATGAAAGGAACCCTTGTAGCGCACTTTATGTCCGAGCTACAGTTCATTCAATTATGAGGTATTCATGAATCATGACAAAGTGCAGTTTGAGCATCTTCCACCCAAAGGCTTTCGTGATCGCTTTGCTTACGGGCTAACCCGGTTTTTACGCTTTTTCGCTGACACTTTTTTTGCCGGTCGTTATGGCCACCGGGCGGTGGTTCTGGAGACGGTTGCCGGGGTTCCCGGTATGGTGGGTGCAACCCTTCAGCATTTGAAAGCACTCAGAAGAATGCAGGATGACCAAAACTGGATTCGAACCTTGATGGATGAAGCCGAGAATGAGCGGATGCATCTGATGACTTTCATTAAGATTGCCCAGCCCAGCCGCTTCGAAAGGTTTTTGATTCTGATCGCGCAGGGTATTTTCTACAATGCGTTTTTTCTGCTGTACCTGCTCTCACCAAAAACAGCTCACCGTTTTGTCGGCTATCTTGAGGAAGAAGCGGTTTACAGCTACACCGAATATCTGGAGGGGGTAGATGCAGGCAAGTATGAGAATGTGCCTGCACCCCAGATTGCCATCGACTACTGGCAACTGGATCAGGATGCCCGGCTGAGAGAGGTGATTTTAGCGGTTCGTGCTGACGAAGCTGAACACAGAGACGTCAATCACGATTTTGCCAATCAACTCAGCTAGGCAAAAGCCTGAGTGCCGGGTTTCAGAGGTGCTTGATGTTAATGGCCAACTAAACTGACCCTCTTCTGGCCATTAATTTTGACCCACCTCCGGGGTGGCTTTGGCCACCAGAACCAGTACCTTCCCTGAATCATTTTGCTCAAGGGGAAGGGGTTTGAAGGAGTGGGTTGTGATTCATAAAATCAAAGCACTACACGACAACGGCCAGGGCCTTTCCGTCCGAGCCATCAGTAAGCAGTTGTCCATTTCTCGCAATACCGTTCGCAAGTATCTGCGCCTATCGGAAGCAGCCATTCATGGTCAGCAGTCCGATCCCAGCCGCACTAAAAAGCTGGATGATTACCGCAGTTATCTGGTGTACCT
>NZ_FPJW01000016.1 GCF_900119735.1 Marinospirillum alkaliphilum DSM 21637
CATTTCTCGCAATACCGTTCGCAAGTATCTGCGCCTATCGGAAGCAGCCATTCATGGTCAGCAGTCCGATCCCAGCCGCACTAAAAAGCTGGATGATTACCGCAGTTATCTGGTGTATTTGCTGGGTGAGTTTCCCAAGCTGAGTGCCGTCAAGGTGGCCCGTAAGCTGCAGGCTAAATTCGGCTCCATTCCCGCCTCAGATCGCAGTCTGCGCCGTTATATTCAACAGCTGCGCCAGGAAGTGGCTGTGGCTCAGGTTCGTTACTTCGAACCCATCATTGATGATGTGCCCGGTGTTCAGTGTCAGGTTGATCCTGGTGAGCTGCGAGGCGTTCGGGTCGGTGATCAGGACCTCATCTGCAGTAATGTCGGTAGGTAGGATTCCTTCATCTCATCTCTCTTTTTTCATTGGTTCTACCGACGCAAACGGCGTAAGGCAGAGGCATCCGCATTTCAGTCATATTCCGCTCCAGCTCCAGTGGCTTCTGGCGCCGCATACCCTGGAGCCAGCACGGCATTGCGAACACCGTAGATGGCGAGGTGGTCTTTCAACCAAAGCCGGTACTCATGGCCACGCAGGCTGTGATCCGGGGAGCAGTCGACACTCCATTTGCGCAGGATGTATCCGGCCGTGGCGGCACGCAGCTTCATCCGCAGCAGGCCGTCGCGCATGCCGTAATCCATCTCGGTGATCTCCGGCCGGGGTTGATCCGGGTGCGGCACCAACTCCAGCTCGACGATCCGGGTCCACTGAATGTCCTGATCGCTCATCTCGTGGGGTGCCACAGGCTGCCCCTTGAGCACCATCGGGCGCTTGATCCGGGTGATGACGAAATCCCGGAACTCCTGCGACTTCCGGTCGAAGGCGCGAACGTGCCAACGGAGGCCGTTGTCGATCAGCGCGAACGGGACGATCTCCCGCTCGGTGCGGCCACTGGAGATGGAGTGGTACTCGATGCCGAGCGGACACTCTTGGTGGATCGCCCGGGTCACGCTCGCCAGCACATCCAGATCCGGATGCGTGAGCCGTGACGGGCTCTCGCTGGCTACCCACGCCTTGAGCCGCATCGGCTCACCATCGCCAAAGCCCTGGGTCAGCCACGACAGCACCCGCTCTGGGGGAAAGTCGAATACGGGCCGGAAGTCCGGCCCCAAGACGTAGGACTTGCCCTTGGGGTCGTAGTCGATGTTGCCCGGGGCCAACTCCTTGTACAGCGCCAGATCCCTGGATGCGGCGGCGGACTGGATGCCAAACCGCGTGACCAAGTCCTGACGGCGTATCTCCCCGATGAAGCGCACGCGCAACTCCACGAACGCGAGCCGGTCGCGTTGTGGCTGGGTTAGATCTGCAAGCTGTTCGTTCGACATCCTGGCTGGCTCGTTCGGGTTAGCGAATGCTTGTACGGGTTATTGCGGAAAGTATATGGTCTGCCCTAGAATCTGTCCATGACTCTATTTTGATTTGTGTGTACGTCGTATTGTGATAACCACATGGTAGTGACCCGCCACTTTGGAGCACGGGAGTGAAAGCAGACAAAGCCATCGCGACCTACCGGCGCATGCGGGCGCAACCGTTGTGGCGCCTGCTTGCCTCGAACACTGGACCTACCGTCATTGGCCTGCTCCAAGCCCATCTCTACGAGAGCGAGCGGAGCCTTCCTGCCTCCATTTTTCACGAACGAATCGCAAGGGATCTGGAAGAGCTGCGCGCACATGGCGAAGACTTTCCCCAAACCGCACAAGCGTATGTCGCCAGCTGGCTTGCCGATGGGTACTTGGAGCGACGCTTCCCGGCTGGGGCTTCAGAGGAGGAATATGAACTCTCCACGGCCTCCGTCGAAGCCATCCGATTTGTCTCTGGCCTGGCGCAGCCGCACTCAGCCGCGACCGAAAGCCGCCTGACGCTTGTTATCGAGGCGCTGGCCCGGCTTGCAGAGGACACCGACACCGATAAATTCCGCCGCATCGACCGGCTCATGGCAGAGCAAGCCCGAATCGACAAGGAGATAGACGCCATCCAGAAGGGGCAGATGCGCGTGCTGCCCCATGCAACGGCGTTGGAGCGTGCGCGCGAAATCATCACGCTGGCCGACGATCTTGCGGGTGATTTCCGTCGTGTCCGCGACCAGTTCGATCAGCTAAATCGAGATCTTCGAGAACGCATCATGGACAACGATGGCAATCGTGGGGATGTGCTGGATTCGCTGTTCGCTGGAATCGACCTGATTTCAGAGAGCGACGCCGGAAGGACTTTCTCCGCTTTCTGGCGCTTGCTTACGGACCCAGAACAGGCAGCCACGCTTGATCAGGCGCTTGATAGCGTGATGTCGCGGGAGTTCGTGGGGCAGCTCGAAGCCAAGGAGCGCCGATTCCTACTTCGGCTGACACGAACCCTTCTTGAGCAGGGCGGCATGGTCCACGAAGTGCTCCAGACGTTTGCCCGCAGCCTGAAGCATTTCGTCCAGAGCCGTGAATACCTCGAGCAACGCCGACTCAATCACCTTCTGAAAGACGCTCAGCGAGCAGCACTCGCTCTGAAGGACGAAGTCAGGGCCACAGAAACCCTACAGTACACGCTTGAGCTCACGAGCAGCCGTTTGCGCTCCTTGTCTCAATGGGTGCTGTACGACCCCTCCCTACAAGCCTTGCCCGGTCAAATGGCGGAAGGTGACGCCCCACCAATCGACCTGGAGTCTGTCAGCGAACTGGTCGCCCAATCCGAGATCGACTTCCGAACATTGAAGGCCAACGTCCTGGCTGTCCTGGAGCAACGGTCCCAGGCATCCATTGCTGAAGTGCTGGAGCAGTTCCCCGCTGCACAGGGTTTGGGCAGCGTCGTCGGCCTGCTTGCATTGGGCAGTCGGCATGGTTTCAAAGCCGACCATAGCGAAACCGTAGGCTGGGTTGGAGGCGACGACGAGCTTCGTAGCGCCCGAATTCCAAAGATCTTCTTTTTGAGGGAGCGGGCCAATGAACTGGTCTGAGAACGACGAAACGGCGATGCCAGCCGAAGCACAAGCACCAGATCCTGCGCAGGAATCTGCCGCCCATCTTTTCATGGGTGACAGCGGCGAGTTGGCGCTGGATACCCGGCGCGCCCTGGTGCAGCTACTTGCGGGACCTTCGCTCGACGGACGTCGACATCCAAAACTCTGGCCGATACTAGTGCGAGACGAAGCGGTGATACGTCGGCGCCTTGCCGAACTGTTTCTCGAACTAGTCATCGACCGGGACGTACAAGTTGCCTTCACCCGCCAGGCAGATACCGGCGACCTCGAAGTGCCACTTCTGCTGCGTCGCGCGCAGCTGACCTTCATTGACTCCATTCTGTTGCTCCACCTTCGCCAGCGATTGACCCAGGCGGATTCTCAAGGCGACCGTGCCGTGGTGTCGACAGACGAAATCACAGAGTTTCTCTCCCTTTATGAGCGCGCCGCCAATACCGACCGTGCAGGGTTCGTGAAACGGGTTCACGCCTCCATCGAGAAGATCAAGAAGCACAGCATCCTTCAGAAAATTCGCTCGAGCGAGGATCGCTTCGAGATTTCGCCGACGCTGAAGCTCCTCTTCTCGGCAGAGGAAATTCAAGCGCTGACACACCTGTATCAGCGCATGGCTGCCGGAGAAACGCCAGCGCAACTGGTTCAGACTGACGCCGATGAGGAGGCCGACCAATGATCTCGGAACCCCAAACCGCCTCCCTGTTTGCCCGCGAGCAGTTCCGGATGGCCCGCCTGCAGGTTTACAACTGGGGCACTTTCTCCGGCCTGCATGACGTACCGATCAGCGAGCGGGGCTTTCTGTTTGTGGGTCGATCCGGCGCAGGGAAGTCGACACTGCTTGATGCGTTTTCGGCGTTGCTGACGCCACCTCGCTGGATCGACTTCAACGCGGCCGCACGCGAGGCGGACCGCAGTGGTCGTGACCGAAACCTCGTTACCTACATACGTGGTGCGTGGGCTGAACAGAAGGATGGGGAGTCGGGAGAGATCGCGACCCGCTACCTGCGCGCGGGGACGACCTGGTCAGCCTTGGCACTGACCTACCAGAATGCCTTGGGTCAGTCCGTGGTGCTGGTTCAGGTGTTCTGGCTGCGGGGCAATACAAACGACCACAATCGCCACCACCTCGTGTTCGAGCGAGCATTTGACCTGCGCGAGTTGGAGGATTTTGGTCGATCCAACTTTGATATCCGGAAACTCAAACTATCTTTCCCTGAGGCATACACCCAAAAGGATTTTCGTCCTTACTGCGAACGGTTCTGTCGCCTGCTCGGTATCGAAAGCGAAATGGCGCTGCGTTTGCTGCACAAAACCCAGTCGGCCAAAAATCTCGGCGACCTCAATACCTTCCTGCGCGACTTCATGCTCGACAAGCCCGAGACCTTCGAGGTGGCGGATCGCTTGGTCAGTGAATTTGGTGAACTCAATGCGGCCCACCAGGCGGTCGTCACGGCCCGCGAGCAGGTTCAAACGCTCGCTCCAGCGCGGGATCAGCACCAGCGCAGGAACTCGTTGATGCTGCAGCGCAATGGCTTGGATGAGCTTCGGCTGGGCGTCGATGGCTACCGTGAGACTCGCCGTATAGAGCTCCTCAAGGAGCACGTGGCATCACTGCAGGTGCAAGCCACTGGCACAGAAGGCGAAGTGATTCGACGTCAAGGCAACCTGGATAACCACTCCACGACCTTGCGCGACTTGGAGCGACAACACCGTGAAGCAGGTGGTGATCAGATCGAACAATGGGAAGCCGAGAAATCGGGGCTAGAGAGCCAGCGCACAGAACGCCTACGCAAACGCAGTCAGGCCGAAGAGGCGTGCAAGAAGCTGGGCTGGAGTCTCCCGGATTCGCCTCAAGCCTTCGCAGAACTGTTGGGCAGCGCACGGCAGGAGGTCGAAAACTGGGAGCAGCGCAGCAACGATAGCCGCGCCGAGCAGTTCCGCCTGGACAGAGAAAAGAAGGATGCCGAAACCGCGTTTTCGCAAGCGCTAAAAGAGGTGCAGGCACTCCAGCGCCAGCCATCGAATATTCCAGCCGACATGCTGGAAATGCGGCGAGACATCGCCGCCGCCATCGGGATCTCGGAGTCCGCGCTGCCTTTCGTTGGCGAACTCATCGAGGTGAAGCCTGATGAGGTCGAATGGCAGGGGGCCATTGAGCGCGTACTGCAAGGGTTTGCGCGCTCACTCCTGGTAGACGAGCGGCAGTATTCGGCATTGGCCAATCACATCAACACCACCCACCTTGGGCAGCGCTTGGTGTATTACCGGACTGGCCGCCCGGAGACGTGGCAGGCCAAGCCCATCGGTGCTAACTCGCTCGTCCTCAAGCTGAACGTCAAGGAAGGGACGTATGCCGACTGGCTTCAGGCCGAACTACGGCAACGCTTCGATTACGCGTGCGTCGACTCTATTCAGTCCTTCAGGAGCGCAGATCGCGCCATCACCCGTGAAGGCCAAGTCAAGCACAGCAAAGCCCGGCATGAGAAAAACGACCGCAAAAGTGTTGGCGACCGACGATACTGGGCACTCGGGTTCGACAACCGCGAGAAGCTTGCGCTCTTCCAAACCCAGGCTCAGGAGCTTGCTGACACCATATCGCGCCTCGGCGGGGAGATAGACAAGCTCTCCGAACAGGACAAAAACCGTGCGGCCCGAGCGATGCAGTGCCAGACTCTGGTGAATCTCCAGTGGCAGGAAATAGATGTGCTCCCATTACTGGATCGCATTTCCACCATCGAGCGGCAGATCCGTGAAGCGCGCGAGGGGAACACCACCCTGCTGCAAATCAGTGAGCAGATCGAGAAGCAAAAGAAGCTCGTCGATAATGCTGACAAGGATCTTCGCCAGGCAACGCGTGCGCACGACTCGATTGTTGACCAGATCAAGACCAGCACCCAGAAACTGGAATTCCTCTTGCAGGACGCGTCTATCGTTCCATTGACGCCCCATCAGGTTTCGGGTCTCGACGAGCGCTTCGCCAAGCAGTCAGATGCCGTCCGGCTCGACAACCTCGACAAGGTGACAACTTCTGTAGAACGCGCACTCAATGCGGAGATCGAAGAGGTCAACCGTGGGATTGGTGCCTGCGAGAAGGAAATAGAAGCACGCTTTGCTGATTTCAAACGGCAATGGCCGATGGACGCGGGCGACATGGACACGAGCCTTGCCAGCGCGCCAGACTTCTTCGCCAAACTGGTTCGACTGGAGACGGATGGGCTACCCGCCTATGAGCAGAGATTCTTTGAATTGCTGCAGAACCAAAGTCACCAGAATCTGGCGGCGCTTTCCACCTACCTGAACGATGCGCGTAAGGCGATCCTGGAACGGATGGATCTGGTCAACGACAGTCTTGGTCAGGTGCCCTTCAACCAGAGCGCCAATCAACGCACCTATCTCCACATCGACGCCAGTGATCGGCAGCTTGTCGACGTCAAGGAATTCAAGCAGGAGATCCAGCAGGCACTGAGCCATGCATGGACGGAGGATCGCGAGTTTGCCGAGGCGCGGTTTCTAGCCTTGCGACGACTTGTTGATCGACTCGCCAGTCAGGACCCCGAGCAAAAGCGCTGGCGCGAGACTGTGCTCGATGTTCGACAGCATGTTGAGTTCATCGGGCGGGAGATCGATGAAAGCGGCGTCGAGGTCGAGATCTACCGAAGCGGAGCAGGCAAGTCTGGCGGCCAACGGCAGAAACTGGCCACTACGTGCTTGGCCGCAGCTCTGCGATATCAACTGGGTGGGAACGACCACGGCGTGCCGATGTATGCGCCCGTCGTGCTGGATGAAGCCTTCGACAAGGCGGATAACGAGTTCACCGCCTTGGCGATGAACATCTTTACCAATTTCGGATTCCAGATGGTGGTCGCTACACCGCTGAAGTCCGTCATGACCCTTGAGCCATTCATCGGTGGCGCCTGCTTCGTGGACATCAGCGATCGGCGCGTGTCAGGCGTCCTGCTGATTGAGTACGACGGTGATCGTCAGCGGCTGAAACTGCCAGAGCACGCACGAGAGGAGGCTAGCGTTGAAGCTTCCTGAAGATGTTCGGCAGTTTCTTGCCCGTCGCTTTCGAAGCAAGCACCGCGAGTGGTTGATCGGTGATTCGGGCGATGGCCAATGGCCATTGGAAGTTACGCTTGGTGTGCCGACGGAGCAGGCTGCACTGAGACAAGTCGACGGCGTTCGTGCTTGGGTGAGCGCATGGCAAGGTTGGCAAGGAGTCGGCTCCTTGTCCTGGTGTGAGCGCAGGTGGAAAGCGCTTGGCGTTCAGCGACTGCCAGAGAAACTGGCGTTACGAGGCCCTGAAGATGTTGCCCTGTGGATTGGTGAATCCGCACGGTGGGTACGAGCCCAGTCTCGTTACCAAACGATCACTGTTCGCTGGCCAGTTCTGGCGCGCCAGTTGCCGAGGTACTTTGATGTCCTCGCTGACTACAGCGATGCCGATTTTCGTCGGCTGGCAGAGATGCTGGGGTGGATCAATCTCAATCCGAAATCGAATCTCTACCCGCGACAAATTCCGATCGCCGGCGCCGACAGCAAATGGCTGGATTCTAGAAAGGGTCTCATCTCTGACTTGGTTGCGACGCTCCAGGGTGACCCGACAGGAGAGCGCGACTTCTTTAGGCGCTGCGGTTTGAGGGCACAGCCGCAGTTAATGCGCATGCGCGTTCTAGACCCAGAACTGAGAGCCCGTTTGGGCGGTCTTGGCGATATCTCTGCTCCTTGTGAGGAAGTGGCAAGCGTTGGCATTCGACCAAAGAATGTATTCGTTGTTGAGAACCTTCAAACTGGGCTTGCGTTTGATGACCTGCCAGGGGCGGTTGTGATCATGCGCCTGGGTTACGCGGTTGACGTTTTGGGACAGCTTCCATGGCTACAACAGGCGCAATGCATCTACTGGGGTGACATTGATACGCATGGCTTTGCCATTCTGAATCGAGCCAGAACATACATCCCAAGCCTAAAGACTGTGCTTATGGACGAGTCTACGCTGATGAGTCATCGCGATTTATGGGTCGAAGAGAAAGACCAGCACTCTTCCACAGAGCTCCCACTACTCACCAATACCGAACAAAAGCTCTACCAGTCGATTAAAGGAAATGCCTGGGACCAACAAGTCCGCCTCGAACAGGAGCGGATACGCTGGGATGTGGCGTGGAATGCCATACAGGCAAGTATTCGATGATCCAGGATCAGGGAGGTCAGTCGTGAGTGGAAATCGATGGGGCCAGCCGGGTGTGCCCCACAAGGGATGGCACTGCGTTGACGTGGTCGACCTGAGGGCCGATGGCGAGTCAGCAGACGAGACCGACTACGCGACCTGCCAAGTGTGCGGCAACGAGAAGATCCGCTACGTCCACATCATGGAGCATCCCGATCTGGACGAGAGCTTCGACGTCGGGTGCGTCTGCGCCGAGAAGATGAGCGGCGACTACGAAGGGCCGAAACGGCGCGAGGCCAAGTTGCGCAACCGAGCAGCACGCCGAACCCGATGGCTGCAGCGCAAGTGGCGGGTGTCCGCCAAGGGGAACAGCTTTCTGAACGTCGATGGGCACAACCTCGGCGTCCACATGAACAAGTTCAAGCGCTGGGGCTACCGGATCGGCAGCCGGTTCAGTACCAAGACCTACGCAACCAAGGACGAAGCCAAGCTGGCCCTGTTCGATGACTTCTGGGCCGCGACCCAGGATGACGATCGGCTGTGGGCTTCGGACTGATTCCAGCAGGCTGGCGGACCATTCGTAGACCAGGACACACCAAACAATGAAAACAGACTTGATCGAAAAGTACGCGCCGATTCTTTGTGGGTCGACGCCTCCGGTGGTGCGCGACCCGCGCCTGTTGATGGATGCAAGCGGCGACGTGAAGATTTATTACGCGCCATTCGAGTGCATCAACCCCAGTGCGCGGATCGTTCTGGTCGGGATCACACCGGGCCCCACCCAGATGGTCAATGCCAACAACGAGGCGCGGCGCACGCTTCAGGCCGGCAAGTCCAGCAGGGAAGCGATCCAGGCCGCCAAGAGCGTCGGCGCATTCAGTGGCGAGCCGTTGCGAAGCAACCTCATCAACCAGCTCAACCATTGGGGATTTCACAAGTGGCTCGGCCTGACCGATTCGGCCGACCTGTTCGCCACGTCGCGCCACCTGGTGCAGACCACATCCCTCCTGCGCTATCCGGTGTTCGTCAAGGACGACGATTACCGTGGCTCTCCAGACATGACCAAGCACCTCTTGCTGAGGAAGTACCTGCTGGACAACTTCGCGGCGGAGGTCGAGGAACTGAAGGATGCCGTGTTCGTCGGGCTCGGGCCGCAGGTCCAGAAGGTGCTGGACCGTCTGATCCAGGAGCGGGTCCTGAAACCCGACCGGGTGATTGGCGGCATGCTGCACCCATCCGGCAACTGCACCTACCGGATCAATTACCTCGTCGGGGACAGAAGCGCGCCGGTCCCCCACGCCACCAACCCTGTGCCTTACGACCAGGGCCGGCGAGCATTTCGGGAGCGGTTCGTCACCGCCTGATCAAAGGTCGGGTGAGTCGATGCGGACGCGGGTTCAATTCCGCAAACGGGAATCGAACTGGCGTCCTGGCTTAGGCACTTGGTTGATGACCTCGGCCGGGCAAAACTGGTAGGATCGTCAGCAGTTGGGGCGGGATTCCGCACCTTTCCGCAGGAGTTCGCAGCGGTTCTAAGGCGCTGAGTTACATAGGTTTGGCGCAGGGTTCCACCCCACCGAGACCCCGCAGGAGTTCGAATCTTTCCGCACGAACCCGCAGGAACCCTCACCAGCCCGCACGGCCCGATGCCAGGCCATTGATTTTCAACAAACCGCTTGATCGGTCCGCGCTTGCGGACTGCGGACTTTCAATTGGCCGGAAATCTGGCTCGTCCCGACGGCTCCCGCTGCCGCTACGTTGCAAATCGTCGGTACTTGTCGATATCTACCGACGAATCGGAACATTTCAGCCCGCACCGACCTGCGTCGCGACCATCTTGGTCGACGTTGCCAGGCACGACTCCTCGTAGGCCTCGATGTCCACCTGCCGGTAGAGCACCCGGCCACAGCGCTTCAGGAACTTGGGTCCGATCCCCTCGCTGCGCCAGCGTTCCAGGGTGGCCTCGCTGAGGCTCCAGCGGGCGGCCAGTTGTTTTTGATTGAGGTGAGCGACTTCCATCTTGGTCTCCTTCCAAATGAGTTGGCAGGAGTCCATGAAGGCGCTGTTCCGCCCGCGAGCCAAGGCGCAGCGCGGCCTGGCGGCGGAATGGGTGTAAATGGGTGTCCTTATGGTTGCCTGCCCGTCATTGCCACGCCTGTTTCGGATATTTCGACTTTTCGTTTATTTCGGTTATACTCCCTCCCATGATGCTGTTTGAAGCTCCCAGGAGGTTGCCATGACCACTCTCTCTCCCACCCATTCGTTGCCGACGGCCGAAGAAGTTGCCATCGCCCGCGAGAGCGGCCGGGCGCTGTCCGCTTTCCTGCAGACCCGCGCGGAAACCCAGCAGATCGAGATCTTCGACGACAAGGGCGCGTCTCATCCGGTCCGCGTCCCGGTGTCGGCGCTGCGGCTGCTCGTGGACGTCCTGACCGAAATCGGTGAGGGCAACGCGGTCAGCATCATCCCGATCCACGCCGAGCTGACGACCCAGGACGCAGCGGACGTGCTCAACGTCTCGCGACCGTTCCTCGTGCAGTTGCTGGAGCGCGGCGAGATCCCGTTCCACAAGATCGGCACGCACCGCCGCGTCCGCTACCAGGACGTGATCGCGTACAAGGAGCGGATCGACGCTGAGCGCAGCAAGGCCCTTGATGCACTGGCCGAGCAAGCCCAGGCGCTCAAGATGGGGTACGAATGAATGAGTTCGAACTTTACCGTCATCTACGACGCATGCGTGCTCTACCCGGCACCGTTGCGCGACCTGCTGATGCGCCTGGCGCTGACCGATCTGTACCGGGCGCGTTGGACGGATATGATCCACGACGAGTGGACGCGTAACGTTCTGAAGCAGCGGCCAGATCTGAAGGCGGAAGACCTGGAGCGGACGCGGTCGCTGATGAACGCCCACGTCCGCGACAGCCTAGTCACCAGATTCGAGCATCTGATCCCGTCCGTCGAGTTGCCGGATGCCGATGACCGGCATGTGGTGGCCGCCGCCATTCACGGCGGCGCCAGCCTGATCGTGACCTTCAACCTGAAGGACTTCCCGCCGGAGCGGCTCAAGCCCTACAACCTGACCGCGCAGCACCCGGACGACTTCATCTTTGATCTGCTGGATCTGCACGCCGCCCGGGTGTGCGAGGCGGCTGCCAACCATCGCCGATCGCTGAAGAACCCACCCAAGACGGTTGATGAGTACCTGGACACGCTGCTCAAGCAGGGACTGACACAGACCGTCGGCCAGTTACGGGAGTGGAAGGTAGCGATCTGACGGACGCGGGTTCGATGCCCAAACCGGGAATTGAACTGGCCTCAGAAAGCAGACG
This sequence comes from Marinospirillum alkaliphilum DSM 21637, assembly GCF_900119735.1. Classification (GTDB taxonomy): domain Bacteria; phylum Pseudomonadota; class Gammaproteobacteria; order Pseudomonadales; family Halomonadaceae; genus Marinospirillum; species Marinospirillum alkaliphilum. The sequence continues at coordinate 11,496 of NZ_FPJW01000016.1, forward strand.
AGGTTGAGTAGCCTTTCCGGGCACCAATCAGAGCGAAAAACCTGCTTGATCGTCCACGGTCGATGGCCGTACCGGCAGGCTTTTCGATCCGGTTCGCACCGGTTCGCAGCAGCCCGCAGCGCTTCGATTCCGTACTTTCAATAGTCGTTTGGTGCGGGGTACCATCCCACCACCAATACCGAAAAAGGCGTATATTTCTTTGCAATTCAACAGCTTAGAAGTATGCGCCTTTTCATATATATCACAGGCCTCTATCACAGGTTTCTATCACTGTCGTAGACTGTGCTTCTAACCCCCTGAAAAAAATGAAGAAGCAGCCCAACCCCTGTATCCCGACACACACCAAGGGAAGATACACCCAAAGTGACCACCGTCCGTTCAGAGAAGGCCACACCATTGGTCTGCAACTCGTCATACGCACGGATCACCTTCAGGTGGAAGGCGGAGCTGATCCACATGGCATAGGCATAGACATAGACCAGCTCTTTACATGCGTAAATGCCGCCGTAGCGCCCCATTACTTTATTAAAAGCCGGAATTCCGGCACTTTCCCCAGCTACTGCAATCAGCTCCTGAGTTTGCAGGGGGGTAATCCTCCCAAAAATTAGCGGTGATCAGAAGTAGAATTTTCCGTAAGCTATATGCGAGGAGATTCTGCATGAAAAAATCACGTTTTTCTGATAGCCAGATTATGGCCATTCTGAAGCAGGCCGAAAATGGCATTCCTGTTCCAGAGCTATGCCGTGAGCACGGTATCAGCAGCGCTACTTTCTACAAGTGGCGCAGCAAGTTCGGCGGCATGGATGCCTCCATGATGGCACGCCTGAAAGAGCTGGAAGATGAAAACCGGCGACTTAAAAAGATGTATGCCGAGGAACGCCTCAAATCCGAGATCATGAAGGA
>NZ_FPJW01000015.1 GCF_900119735.1 Marinospirillum alkaliphilum DSM 21637
ATATTCCGTACCGACTGGGCATTGTGGGCACTGGCATTGGCAATATCCCGCAGTGCAATCACCACCTGGCTGCTGGCGGTTTTCTGCTGTTTGGTCGACATCGAAATCTGCTGTGCTGCACTGCTGGTCTGACTGGCGGCACGCACCAGTGCACTCAGGTCTTCTGCCGTTGCTGAACTGACCTGCATGCCCGCCTGAATTGAGGACGATCCCTTCTCCGAAGTGATCACCAAGCGACTGATCGAGTCCTGGATTTCCTGAATCCGGTCTTCAATCTCGCGGGTGGAGTCGGTGACACTGTCGGCCAGACGGCGGATTTCACCGGCCACCACAGAAAAGCGTTTACCAGATTCACCGGCACTGGATGCTTCCAGTGCGGCGTTAAAGGCGATCAGCTTGGTCTGGTCCGCCAGGGTGTTGATCAGGTCCATCACCTTGCTGATCTGTCTGGATTTGGCACCCAGCTCCATGATCTCGTGCAGGCTCTGCTCGTTATCCCGGTGAATTTCCGTCATCTGCTGCTGCAACTGCTGCATGGCATCAGCACCCTTGCGACTGTTGTCCAGCGTCAGGTTGGCCACATCCACCACGGACTGGGAGTGGTCAGCAATCTGGGTGGAAGAAGCGGACAGCTCTTCCATGGTGGAGGTGATTTCCGCCACCGAAGAAGACATCTGCTCCACTGCAGCCGCCATCGACTGGCTGACTTCCTGCTGCAGGTTGTTGTTGCGATTGACCAGGCCAGCGGTATAAGCCAGCCGGTTGGCTGATTCGGTTAAACGGCCGGAACTGCGGAAGACTTCATGGATGGCCTTGGACAGGCGCTCCAGCAGGCTGTTGGTCTGGCGAGCCAGCTCACCCAGTTCAGCCTGATCATGGGTTTCCAGCCGCTGGGACAGATCCAGGGTTTCGGTGATATGACCCAGTTGCTGCTGAAAACGCACCAAAGGGCGACTGAGCGAAGTTGCCAGCGGGTAAAGAATCATCAAGCTTAACAACACCAGTACCACACCAATCATCAGCGATTGATACAGCTGCTGCTCAATGGGTCCCATAAACTCAGCACGTGGCACTTCAACCACCAGGTAACGCTGGAGATCAGGAATCCAGATCAGTCCTACAAAAAGATCCTGAGCAGCATGGCGAATCTCTTCCACCACCACATTGCGACTGCCCAGTAAGGAACGCAGCTCTGCCGTGGCACTCAAGTCACCAATCAAGGCATCCGGTGAACGTACCTCTACAATGCCATCACGGTTGGCCAGTGATGCCCGGCCATTCTTCCCCAGTCGATAATCACTGATCATTTCGGCCAGCTGCAGCATGTTGATACCCACCCCGGCAACACTCCAGGGTTCACCAGCGGAATTACGCCCGGTGCTGCTGTAGTTCACAAACATCTGCAACTGTTCACCACTGAACTCATTGGAATCCAGATTCAGTTCATAAGGCTGGCCGGTGCCGATGTAGCGGAAATACCAACTGTCATCCGCACTGCTGCGATGCATCTGTCGACGATTAAGCTGACCATTCTGGTAGTGGTGATAAAAAATCCGCTGACCGTCATTGGCAGCAATGAATACAATGCCTGCATCCAGTTGACTGTGCACACGGGACATTTCAGCCTGCACATCAGACAGAGCCGATTCCGGCATGCCCTGACGAATCCAGCGCTCCAGATAGGAATTCGCTGCCAGGCTGCGTGACACCTGCAGGCTGGGTGCCAGACGCAGTGCAACCTCAGCGCCCAGATGCTCCAACTGGCTTGGCAACTCCTGCTGTAACAGGCTCTGCACCCTTGCCTTGGTGTGAAAATTGGATTGCAGTGAAAGGGAGAACAACATCATCAGCGCCAACAACACGCCAAAAGACACAAAAAGCCTGGAGCGAAGGGACAACCTGTTCCATGAGGTACGCATAATTCAGCCCGGTGGTCAGCAGTTTTTTACATTCTGTTAAACTACCGTTTCAGGCACTGAAAATGCAAGGAGAATATGCGCTTAATTCACCTCAAAGGCTGCACAAATCAAAGGTAACGGCTAGTTCAGCCAAAAACTGAACCTATGGTACAAACAAAAACCGTCCTTCGCGGGTAAACAGAATTTAGCTCTTTTGATCAGTAGTAATCATAATCAAGATCTATATCTGTGCGTGGCCTGAACTGGCCGACAGGAGCATAGTCCTGTGTATGAGTAAAACTTGAATTACCGCTCATTACTATCTGCTTTGCAAATGCCTGCCCAGTGTGATGAGCATTACCACGCAGGTCAAACTCTCCAGAAGGAGCATAAAGCAAACCACGCATGTTACTACCAGCCTGAAGCTTAATGGCCGCATTATTATTATTGCCATTAGAAGTTGCTGCACTATTTTCGTGAAAGCTAATACCCACAAATGAGGGCCAACCACTATCACTCATGCTTCCAGAGTCAGTAACGCTGCTACCTTTAAAGTTAAGACGCCCATCTGCAATGAGAGTAAGGCTACTTCCTGGCATGATCGTGATATTTCCTATATCAACATCACCAGCAACATAAAGCACAACATCCCCACCACTAATAGTGACGTTCCCTGTATCTAGACTACTGAGATGCATCACCTTCATTTCTCTGTCAAAAACTGTCCGCGTAGGCAAAGTAGCAGCATTAATGGTGTGGTTTCCTGATGGCAATACAGAAGCTGCAATACTTGCGATACCACTTGCCGTTAAGTTTTGAGCAGCTTTGAGCGGATCTGAACCAAGGTCAGAAGGGGAAAAATCTGTGTTCCTACTTAATGAGTTCCAATGACTACCTACACCAACTCCAAATCCAGCAGCCCCATAGACATGAGCAGAACCCGCTGAGACACGAAATTCACCTAGAGTTCTGGCAGCATCATTACCAAAGGTATTAATCAAATCTCCATCAGATCCATCTGGTGGAACATTTTCAAACATCACATTCAGCCCAAGGCGCTGCAATGCAATGATATTTGAACCATCTTCTGTACCCTGCCAAGCAGTTACAACCAGAGAAAGTGGCTGGCCATCCAATAAGGCTGCACAGTCAGAATCACCTGCCGATCGAGCCTCATCAAGTCGCCACCAAACTTGTACACCATTTTCATCCATATAGCTGTATGCATCAGATGGGAGAATAGCTGCAAAATAACTCTGGCATGCTGATGACAAGTTTGCACCCGTGGCAGCCGAACCCACTTCCCTTAAAGTAAAAAAACCCTGCTCTGCAGCAGATCGAATAGTGGGTTCCATCATTGCACTCTGCGCAACTCGAGCCTGAACACCAGTAAAATTAATGGATGAAACTACTACAGCACTGACAAACAGCATCATCAGTAATGATAGGGCAAGGATAAAACCTTGCTGTGAATTGGCGGCAGACTGACTAGAAGACAGGGAAGCTCCCATATTCTTGCACCCTCATTAACACACACAAATTATTTGCAATCTATGACAGCTTTTACACTACTTTATTTGTTACTCACTGAAAAGTTTATTTGCACCAAAGTAACAGATGCAAAAAACACCCAAAACAAAAACGGCCGCTCAGTCAATGCTGTAAGCGGCCGTTTTTGCTGGAAATTTTGGTAGGACTATCCGGACTCGAACCGGAGACCTCTACCATGTCAAGGTAGCGCTCTAACCAACTGAGCTATAGTCCTGTGTTTCAACAGGTGCGCATTATAGGTGCACTGCTTTCAAAAGCAAGTGTTTTTTGTTTTTTTGTTTAAAGTCAGTGCATTGCCTTGCGTGACATGAGCTTTTCAAGCTGCTCCCGGTTCGGCCGGTGGATCACACCCTTTTCGGTGATCAGTACATCGACCAGGTCCGCTGGCGTCACATCAAACACCGGGTTAACCACGTCAATTTCGGCGGCAATGCGCTGGCCGGCGGCATAAACCACTTCTTCAGCACCCCGATCCTCGATTTCAATCAGATCACCACTTTCCAGTTCCATATCAATGGTGCTAGTCGGTGCCACCACCATCAGCCCTGCGCCGTGGTGCAGTGCCTGAATTGCCAGTTGATAGGTGCCGATCTTGTTGGCGACGTCACCATTGGCGGTGATGCGATCGGCACCCACGACCACCCAACTGATGGGTGCCAGTTTCAGTTGATGGGCTGCCGCACTGTCCACATTCAGCTGCGCCGGAATACCTTCCTGCACCAGCTCCCAGGCCGTCAAGCGTGAGCCCTGCCACCAGGGGCGGGTTTCATTGACGTGCACCTTGTCGATCAACCCCTGCTCCCAGGCTGAACGAATCACACCCAGCGCGGTGCCATAACCCGCCGTGGCCAGCGCTCCTGCGTTGCAATGGGTCATCACTTCCCGTCCGCGCTCCTGATCAGCGGCAATCACCGCCGCACCCAGCTTGCCCATCAGCAGGTTGGCTTCCAGATCAGCCTGATGAATGGCCGTGGCACCGGCCAGCAGTTCAGCAAAAGGATCAGTTGCTGTGGGCAAGCCTTCCACCAGTCGGCGCATCTGTTTCAAAGCCCAGAAAAGATTCACTGCAGTCGGGCGAGAAGCCGCCAGGGCTGCAAGATCCTTTTCCAGCGTTGTTTTCCAGTCCGCTCCCACCTCAGCAAAGCGCTGCCGGGCAGCCAGTGCCACCCCATAAGCCGCAGCAATGCCAATGGCCGGAGCACCACGCACCTGCATATCCCGAATGGCCACCACCACCTGCTGCACCTGACTGCACTCAATCCAGACCTCCTGTTGCGGCAACAGCCGCTGATCCAGTACCAACAGGCATCCATCAGACCAGAGCAGGGGTTTGACCTGGACAGCAGTTTCGGGTGTCATTCGTGTATCCTTGTTGTTTCATGATCAATGCATCAGGTTTCATGCCTGGCGCATCAGAGGGGCGCCAGTATAGGAGCCTGAACCGCAACTGGAAAGGCCAGATATTCAGCTTATGACTGCACACTCAAGCGAACACCCCACCTCCCTGCTCTGCCCCCAGTGGCTTTTAACAATGGATGAACAGCATCCGGATCAGGGATTGCAGCCACTGACGGACCAGGCCGTGGTGCTGGCTGGAGACCGGATTCTGGATGTGCTGCCACTGGATCAGGCCCGACTGCGTTATCCGCAACTGCACCCGTTGCCACTGCCTGAGCAGGTGTTATTGCCGGGATTGCACAACCTGCATGGCCATGCTGCCATGAGCCTGTTTCGTGGCATGTCGGATGATCTGCCATTGATGGAATGGCTGCAGGATCACATCTGGCCGGCGGAAGGCCGCTGGGTGAATCCGGAGTTTGTGCGTTGCGGCACGCAACTGGCGATTGCTGAAATGCTGCTGAACGGCACCACCTGTTTCAGCGACATGTATTTTTTCCCTGAAGTGATTGCCGAAGTGGCAGCAACCAGTGGCATCCGTGCCCAGGTCTGCACGCCAATCATTCAGTTTCCCAATGCCTGGTCCGCCAACCCGGATGAAGCACTCGACAAAACCCTGACACTGCACCAGCAGTACCAGGCACATCCTCTGGTGCGGGTGGCTTTTGGCCCCCACGCCCCCTATACAGTGGATGATACCACCCTCAACCGCCTGGCCGACCTGAACGCAAGCCTGGAGCTGCGGGTACAGATGCACCTGCACGAAACCGCGCATGAAGTGTCTGAGGCCGCAGGCCCTGAAGATAACGGTATAACACCCATTCAGAGAATGGATCAGCTCGGCCTGCTGAATGAACACTTTCAGGCAGTGCATGTCACCTGCATCAGTCCGGAAGACATGCAACTGCTGGCAGAACGCGGTGTGACCGTGGTGCACTGCCCCCAGTCCAATCTGAAGCTGGCCAGTGGCTTCTGTCCGGTGCAGGCATTACAGAATGCCGGTGTCCGCGTGGTGCTGGGCACCGATGGTGCCGCCAGCAACAATGACCTGGATCTGTGGTCTGAAATGCAGACAGCAGCCCTGCTGGCCAAAGCTGTGCATCAGGATGCCGCAGCCCTGCCAGCCACCGCAGCATTAAAAATGGTCACTTGTGATGCTGGCAAGGCTTACAGCGCCAAGCCCTTCACCGGGCAGATTCGCTCCGGTTTTGCCGCTGATCTTTGCAGTCTGAAGCTGGATCAACCGGATTGCTGGCCTTTGCATCACCTGACATCGCAACTGGTTTATGGCCGCATGGGTGACAAGGTGCAGCAGGTCTGGGTGAACGGACAACAACGGGTGAAGGATGGTAAACTGGTCGACATCGACCTGCTGGCCCTGAAAGATCAAGTCCGGGGCTGGCGTGACGCCATTCAGGCCCATCATCCTTGAAGGAAATACAACCAATGAGCAGCGCAGAAACACGCCAGAACGTTGATCAGGGCGAAATCGCCAAGTTCGAAGCCCTGGCATCCCGCTGGTGGGACCCGGAAAGTGAATTCAAGCCCCTGCACGACATCAACCCGTTGCGTGCCAACTGGATAGACAAGATGGCTGGCGTGGCTGGTAAAAATGTGGCGGATATCGGTTGCGGCGGCGGCTTGCTGAGCGAAGCACTGAGCCAGCGTGGCGCCAGTGTCACCGGCATCGACATGGGTGAAGCCCCACTGGCCGTGGCGCGTTTGCACCAACTGGAATCCGGCTTGCAGATCAACTACCGGCAGATGACGGCTGAAGCCCTCGCCGAGGAAGCACCGGAAAGTTTTGATGTGGTGACCTGCATGGAAATGCTGGAGCACGTACCAGACCCGGCGGCGGTGATTCGCGCCTGCGCTCGATTGGTCAAGCCCGGTGGCCAGGTGTTTTTCTCCACCCTGAACCGCAACCCCAAATCCTACCTGTTTGCGATTGTGGGTGCCGAATACCTGTTGCGCCTGTTGCCACGTGGCACCCATGAATACAGCAAGTTCATCCGTCCTTCGGAAATGGGCCATTGGGTGCGTGATGCCGGACTGGATGTGGCAGAACTGATGGGCATGACCTATAACCCACTGAGCCGCCGCTACAAACTGACACCCCACGATGTGGACGTTAATTACCTGATGCGCTGCACCCGACCAGAATGATGACTCGAAACCTGTTTTTTGCAGCCTTGCCTGCTGCGTTAGTGCTGACACTGGTCGGCTGCAGCGGCCAGGCTGTCCGGGAAGGCACTGACAATGCCACCTTCACCGGGCCTGAGCTGCCCTTCCAGGCCCGTGGCAATGAACCACCCTGGCTGCTGCAGATTGATGACCAGGGGCTGATGTTAAGCCGCGGTTATGATCGTCAGGAGCATCGCTTTGCTCCTTTGCGCCAGCAACCCGATAACACCCAACTGCGTCTGAGTGCAGGTGAGCGTGAGCAGGTCACCGCATTACTGACACCCGCACTCTGTCATGACTCCATGACCGGCATGCCCTACCCCTGGCAGGTGCAGGTGATCACCGAAGGCGAGCGCTTACAGGGCTGTGGTGGTGATCCTGTCAGCTTGCTGACTCAGGGAGAATGGATGATTGAAGATATTGCCGGGCGTGGCATCATTGACTCATCCCGCGTAAGCCTCCGTTTCAGTGCCGATGGACGCATCAGCGGTACCGGCTCATGCAACCGCTACGCTGGCAGTTATCATTTATCCGGTGAAGGCTTGCAAATTGGCCCTCTGCTGGCCACCAAAATGGCTTGTGCGCCGGCCTTGATGCAACAGGAGCAGACTTTTTTCCGGGTACTGGAAGCAACCAGTGCCTTTGACATCACTCCTGACGGTGCGCTGTTGCTGCACCAGTATCGGGAACAAACCACACTGAGAGGTTATCTTGGACAGTGACAGACCCAGGCCGCCTGCTGTGCAGGCGGTGCTTTTTGATCTTGACGGTACCCTAGTGGATACTGCACCAGATCTCGCCCTGGCACTCAATCGCTTGCTGCTGGAGCAGGGTAAACCGGAACTACCGTTTCACATCATCCGTGATCAGGTCTCCAATGGTGGCAATGCCCTGATTGAATTAGGTTTTGGTGTAAAGGTCGGTGAGGCGGGTCAGGCCGAACTGCGCCAGCGTTTGCTGGAGCTGTATCAGGACAAGGTGGCTGAACACAGCCGCCTGTTCGAAGGACTGGAACAACTGCTGGATCGTTTTGAGCGTCACCCCATCCCCTGGGGTATTGTGACCAACAAGCCTCGCATCTACACCGATCTGCTGCTGCGGGAACTGCGCCTGAATCCTGGCGTGGTGGTCTGCCCGGAAGATCTCGGGGTCAGTAAACCTGACCCGGCTCCCCTGCTGTTTGCAGCGCGCCAACTGGCAACACCACCGGAACAATGCCTTTATGTCGGTGACCACCTGAGAGACATCGAAGCAGGACGCCGTGCCGGCATGCAGACGCTGGTGGCCGGTTTCGGCTACATCAGTACAGCAGAGAACCCATCACACTGGGGTGCCGATCACCTGGCACACAGCGTGATGGAGTTAAATGCCTGGGTCATGCAAAAAATCGCATGATCAGCGGTATCAGAAAGGCGCTCAACAGGCCGGTCACACCCATTGCCAGACCAGCAAAGGCACCGGCCAGGTTGCTGTAACTGAAACATTGAGCCGTACCAAAACCATGGGCTGCCAGGCCCATGGCAAATCCCTGTACAGCATGGTCCTTGATTCTCAGCAGCTTAAAAATCGGTGGACCCAGCACACAACCAATGGCACCGGTGATCAACACGATGCCTGCCGCCAGCGCTGGATAACCACCGATCTGCTCCGCAATCCCCATGGCAATGGGTGAAGTCACCGACTTGGGTGCCAGCGACAGCAGGGTATCTTCCCGCCCGCCCAGCAAACGCACCAGCAGAATGGTGGACCCCACCGCAGTGAGAATACCCGCCACACAAGCCAGCATCAGCGGTAGGAATTCGCGTCGAATCCGCTCACGGTGGTCATACAGGGGGACTGCCAATGCCACAATCGCCGGTCCCAGCAGAAAGTGAATGAACTGAGCCCCTTCAAAATAGGTGCTATAGGGCGTGCCGGTCAGCAACAACAGGCTGACCAGCAGTGCAATGGCCACCAATACCGGATGCAGAAATGGCGTGCCACCGGCACGGCGATTGACCCACTGCGCCAGCATGAATGCCAGTAATGTCAGCAGCAGGTGCAGCAGCGGGCTGGCCGCCATGTACACCCACAGGTCCAGAAACGCGTCAGGAACCGGCATCATCCATCCCCCAACGCTTGCGCAGAAACTGCAGGACCAGCACGGTGACAGCCAGTGTCAGTGCAGTGCTGACCACCAGCGTGATCAGAATCACCCACAAATCCTGCTTTAACAGCAGGCCGTGATTGATCAGGCCAACACCGGCCGGCACAAACAGCAGCGGCAGGTAACGCAACAAGCCTTCGGATGCCTGACGCAGGCTTTCCGGTACTTTTTTCAGCAACAGCACACCAGCCAGCAATAACGCCATACCCAGCACCGGACCCGGCACGGGCAAACCCGTCAGGCGCACCAGCAGCTCGCCGATCAGTTGAAACAGCAGCAGTGCCGCAAAACCAGCCAACATCTCAGTTAAAAACCACGGTCTTGTTGCCGTACACCAGTACCCGGTCTTCCAGATGCCAGGCCAGGCCACGCGCCAGTACACTTTTCTCCACATCACGCCCCAGTCGCACCATATCCTGCGCGGTCTGGCGGTGATTCACCCGCACTGTGTCCTGATCAATGATCGGACCGGCATCCAGCTCTTCGGTGACATAGTGACAGGTGGCACCAATCAGCTTCACACCCCGCTCATAAGCCTGGTGGTAAGGTTTGGCACCAGCAAAAGACGGCAGGAAGCTGTGATGAATATTGATGATGCGGTGTGCATACTTGCTGCACAACACCGGCGGAATGATCTGCATGTAACGCGCCAGCACCACACAGTCAGCCTTGGCTTCATCAATCAGTCGCTCGATTTCAGCATAGGCTTCCGGTTTGTTGTCTCTGGTCACCGGCACGCGCACAAAAGGAATGCCATGCCACTCCACCAAATCCCGCAGGTCTTCATGGTTGGAAATCACCAGCGGAATGTCGCAGTCCAGTTCACCACTCTGCCAGCGGTGCAGCAGATCCACCATGCAGTGGGATTCTTTTGAGCACATCAGCACCACACGTTTTTTTACATCCGAGTCGGTGATGCTCCATTCCATCTCGTATTCACGGGCAATGGGACTGAAAGCGGTACGAAATTCATCCAGCCCGAAGGGCAAGGAAGCCGCACGAATCTCGTGGCGCATGAAAAAGCGATTGGCTTCCAGATCGGAATGATGGTTGGCCTCGGTGATCCAGCCGCCATACATGGCCAGAAAGTTACTGACCTTGGCAACAATGCCCACACGGTCAGGGCAGGAAATGGTCAGGGTATAAGTACGTTCCATCGGAATCTCTGAAGGTCGGGAAAAACCCCTAGTATAACGTTTCAACCGATCAGTGAATACGCCAGCAACCCACCCAGCAACGCCGCCACCCAGGCCAACAACAAACCCATTGCAAACCAGTTTTGCAGCTGCTTTTCCAGACCCGACAAACCGGTATAAAACGGACGCTGCCAATGCACCCTGACCCACCGCCACATTCGGCTGTACCAGAACGACTGAGCCACTGCTGATTGACGCGGCGAACCCTGCACCCGCCAGTAACCCAGCAGCAACAGCAGCGCCACAACAGGCGGCAATGCACCTTTCAAAATGGCCTCGATTGAAAACATCTCTACCTGCAGCTGTGTCTGCGGCCAGAACCAGGCATAACCGGCAGCCGACAACACCAGCAAACCCCAGGGCAACAACCAGGCTGGATGTAAACGGGCATCGGCAGTCGGTGGCAACAGCGCCAGCAACCATAACAGGCGACCCAGCAACAAGCTGGTGATCAGACTGCTGAGCAACAATAACCAGCCCGGCAAACCGGCAGCTGCAAAGCTCACATCCACGCCTTGCTTGACCAGCATGCCAGCCAACCAGGGCGCACCGGCCAGGGTTAATCCGGCCAGCAATACACCGGCCAGCAGCCAGACCGAATAACCTGCTGGCAGTGTTTTTTTCAAGCCAACCGCAAGAAACAGGCTGGCTTTAGCCAGGGCATGGGTTGCCGCCAGCAACACCAGACTCAACAAGGCCAGATCACGGGCCTGCTCCTGCAACATCAAACCGGCACCCAGCAACGCAGTCATCAGGCTCACCTGGCTGACACTGGACCAGGCCAGCAAGGTTTTCGGGTTGGACTGCAACAAACCACGCCACAGGGTATAAAAAACCCCGATTAATCCCAGCAGCACCAACACCCACCCCCAACTCTCCAGACCGTCTTGACTGGCATGGATGCGTAAAGCACCCAATACACCGGCCTTGATCATCAAACCCGACAAAACGGCACTGGCGGGTGTGGGTGCCACCGGGTGCGCCACCGGCAGCCAGAAATGCACACCCAGCGCCCCCGCCTTGATGGCCAGCGCCAGCCCTATCGCCAGCAAACCAGCAGCAGGCAAGGTTTGTTCAGCCAGCGCAGTGAAGCTGAGCGAAAACCCGGCCAGCAGCCCAATGCCCAGAAAAAAAGCCAGTTCACCCACCAGGCTCATGCCCAGATAAACCCGACCGGCAGCCAAAGCTTCAGCATGACCCGGCTGAATCACCAACCACCACCCCAGAAAACTCAACAGGGCAAACACCAGGTAAAAACTCAGCAGGTCCTGCGCAAACAACAACAACAGGTTCAGCAGCCAACCCAGGGTCAGCAACACCAACAATGGCTTGCCGAGTCGCCAGCCCCACGACAGCAACAGTGCCACCGGCCAGACCAACAACACCGGCAACAGCAACACCTGACCATACCAGTCCAGCGCCGGTGGCGAAAACAGTTGCCAGCCCGGGCCACCCAGCACCAACACGCCCACCAGCCAGCTGGTCAACGCAGTGAACAGCGCCAGCCAGGACAATAAGCGGACTCGCCAGCTCACCCCATGCAGGGTTTGCCGCATCACTGCCGGTCGCCAGGCAAACTGCATCACCCGGAACAGATAAACCGCCGTCATCAGTGTTCCCACCAATAACAGCATCACCGTCCATCCATCCTGTTGTTGCAGTGCGGCTTGCAGTAACTGCCATTTACCGGCGAAACCGGCTGTCGGCGGTGCACCCAGCAAACTGATGCTGGCCAGCACAAATGCCAGCCAGGCCACAGCCAACTGACCACCGCTACCCTGGATCACCCGCAGCCGATCACTGGCAAAATGCAGCATCAACACACCCGCGACCATAAACAATGCTGCCTTGGCCAGGCCATGAGCCAGCAGAAACATCAGGCTGCCCTGCCCGGCCAGACTCAACCAGGGGTCAGACTGATCATCCAGCTGCAGGGACAAAAGCATCAGCGCAAAACCCAGTTGCGACAGGGTTGAGTAGGCCAGCACCAGCTTTAAACGCCTTTGCAGCAAGGCCTGCACACCACCCCACAGCAGGCAAAGGGTTGCCAGCAGGGTAAAAAATGGCTGGGCTGTTTCCAGCAAGGGTAAAAAGGGGCCCAGCCACAAGCGCCACAGCAGGTAGATGGCCAGCGCAATCACCACCGAAGACAACACCACACTGACCGGTGCCTGAGCCCTGGAGTGCGCTTCCGGCAGCCAGAAATGCAAGGGCACCACGGCCGCCTTTAATAACAGCCCCAGCGTCATGCAAACGGCTGCCACCTGCATCAATGCACCCTCCTGCAACCTTTCAGGCAACAGCAGCAGATCCAGTACACCGGTCTGGCCATAAATCAGCGCCACACCCAGCAGGTAAAGCAACGAAGCCAGTAACGACGCCATCAGGTATTGCATGGCAGCCTTGCCTTCGGGGTCATTCCGCGACTGGGCCACCAGGCCCACGGCAGTCAGCGTCACCAGCTCAAGGGTCACATAAAGATTAAAAAGGTCGGCTGAAACCACCAGGGCATTCATGCCACCCCAGAGCAACCACCACAGCGGCCAGAAATAAGCCGAGCCACCCAGTGAAGGGCCAAACAGCCAGGCGGACAATGCCGCAGCAACACTGATCAGGTTGACGGTCAGCAACAACCAGGCAGCAGCCTGATCCAGCTGCCACTGAATGCCCAGTGGACTCGCCCAACCGCCCAGACTCAGCAACAAGGGTGACTCGGTGATCCCGGTTCCCGCCTGAAAGCTGACCAGGGTGGCCAGTAACATCACCGGTAAACCCAACCACAACACCACGCCCGGACGCACCAGACGCTGGAAGGACAACAGGGCCAATAACAGCGGCCAACTGACCAGCAGGGACAGTGCCAGTGGCCAGCAGGATGACATCAAAATATCAATCATGCTGACCCTGCTCCTTTTTGCGTCTGGCTTCCACACCATGCAGGATCAACGCCAGCGCCACTGCGGTGGTACTGACCGACACCACAATACCGGTCAGCACCATGGCATGAGGCACCGGGTCCAGTGCATCCGCCTTGCGTGCAACGGCCACCAGCAACAAAAACACGGCACTGCCCAGCACATTGATGGCCAGCAGGCGTCGCAGCAGGTTACCAGCAGTAAACAGACCGATCATTGCCAGCCCACACAGGGCCACAGCCAGCAGTGCATAGATGCCGGTCATCGGGCAGGCTCGCCATAGAGATAAAAAGCCATCAGCATCAGGGCAATCGACAGGGCCGTACCCACCTCCACCAACAGGATCAGCTCCGCCGCCCAGGCGGGTGGTAGTTGCATGAAGGTGCCAGTCAGCAGCAAACCACCCAGCGCCAGCAACAAAAACAATGCCAGACCGGCAACCAGCAATAACCGCAACAACCACTGGCGGTCATCACGCTGCATCCAGTCCACCCCACCCGCCAGCAACGTCAGAATGCCACCGGCACCCAGCACCGCACCGGCAGGAAAAGCGCCGCCCGGAGCATGCGAGCCACGCCATAACAGATAAGCGGCCACCAGCAGAAACACCGGGTGCAACAGACTGGCCAGGGCCGGTAAACCCGGCAAGCGTTCCGCAGGTGCATGCGGCACCACCGCCGCCCCCAGTGACCAGCTGAAAATCACCGCAGACAACATCACCGCCACCTCGAGCAAGGTGTCAAAGCCGCGCAGATTCAGCAATACCGCAGTGACCGGATGCGTCGCACCGGCACGCTCCAGCTCAGCATCCACCGCCGCAGCCAGACCCGGTGCGGGCAGATCCCAGACAGCAATACCCAGCCATAAACACACCAACAGCGTTAGAGCCGCAGCACTTAAAAACAATGGAGAAGTCCAGGGTAAAACCCTGAATGAAGGAGAGTCGGTGTCATCCAGACGCCCCAGGGCCGAAAGAAACAGGGCACCGGTGACACCTGCCCCTATTGCAGCTTCGGCCAAAGCAATGTCAGGAGCCTGCAGACGTATCCAGACCAGTGAAATCAGCAGCCCGAACACCATGAAACTGACCACACCCCGAAACAGGCTGACAGCAAACAGGGTTTGCCAGGCCAGCCAGAACACTCCCAGTGCCAGCAGCAGATCAAACAGCAACACCAGCGTCATGGTGCATCCTCACTGTCCAGATGCAGGGGTTTCTGTTCACCAAGATGGGGTTCAATTCCCGCGGCATAAGCCGTTCCCGCCACCAGCGTGGCACCAATGCTGGATGCCATCAGCATCAACACCCAGATCAACAGGTATTTCAGGGCCATTGCCAGACCCGGTGCCTGAAGCGCCAGCCCCATACAGACCAATCCCAACCCCAGGGTATCGGCCTTGGTCAGTGCATGCAGCCGCGCATAAACATCAGGAAAACGCAGCAAACCCAGGGTTCCAGCCACCAGAAACACAACGCCTGCTGTCACCATCAATTGACTGATCCACAACAGGATTTCAGTGATCATGGTCGTCTGCCTGCGGCTGGTGTGATGGCTGTTTTTTTGACTGCTGATGACGCTTTAACACCGACCAGGCGCGGGTCGCAAAATTGGCTACCGCCATCGCCGCCAGCAGGGCAAACAGCAGCGCCACATCCACCAGGGCGTCACTGGCCGTTAGAACACCCAGTATCAAGACCAGTGCCAGACTGGAGGTGGAAATCAGCTCCACGGCCAACATCCGGTCTGCAGCCGTTAGCCCTTTAAGCACTCGCCACAAACCTACCGCTGCATTCAGCAACAGGATCAGCATCAACAGATGGAACAGTGACGGGTTCACAAGGCTTTCCTGATTGCCGGAGGAACGGGGTGACCGTAAAGATCGGCAACATCCACTTCCAACCGCTGCAAGGTAGTCAGAGTTGAGGGGCGATAGTTGAGAATGTGAATGTGCAGGCAATCCTGATCCGGCAAGGGACGAAGTGTCAGAGTACCGGGAATCAGGTTGATCAGGCTGGCCATGAACACCTGGGCTGGCCCTTCAGGAAGGCAACTCCAGGTGTAGTCAACCAACCGGGTGTTAAGGCGGTGTCTTGGGGTGGCTGCCAGTACAGCCACTTCCCAGCCACCACGTGCACTTAACAGCAGAAAACGAGGGATCAGGCGCAACAGGGGTAACCCGTGCCAGCGCCAGGGGATGCCCGGCAGCACCGGAGTCACCCAGGCCACCATCAGCACCAGAGGCACCCCCCACCACCAGGCGGTCACCTCACCCTGGGTCAGTATCCACCAGAGCAGTGCAAACAAAACGACTCTTGCAGGGTAATACCGCCCGGGGCTGAGGCGCATAACCACCTCCGATGCTGAATGACACCCTTAGCACTGGGCGTTGTGATACACGTTCTGCACATCATCCAGATCATTCAACAGATCCAGGAACTTCTCAAACTGAGGCACATCATCACCGCTCAGCTCAGTGATGGTCTGCGGCAGGAACTGAATTTCATCAACAGCAAAATCAATATCACCAAAGGCTGCCGTCAGTGCGGCTTTGGCCTTGGCGTATTCAGTGTGAGGCGCAAAAACGGTGATCTGGCCGTTTTCATTTTCGATGTCCGTGACGTCCACATCGGCTTCCATCAAGGCTTCCAGCACCGGCTCTTCATCATCACCGGCAAAAGCCAGAATGGCACTGTGGTCAAACATGTGGCTGACACTGCCCGGTGTGCCAATCTTGCATTTCACCTTGGTGAAACACTGGCGCACATCACCGAAGGTGCGGTTGGGGTTGTCGGTCAGGCAGCTGACAATCACCATGCAGTTACCGGGACCAAAACCCTCATAACGGGCAACAGCAAAGTCTTCACCACCGGCACCCTGGGCCTTTTCCAGCGCCTTTTCGATGACGTGACTGGGCACCTGATCTTTTTTGGCCTTTTCCAGCAGGCCGCGCAAGGTCAGGTTACCGGAAGGATCGGTACCACCGGATTTGGCACAGGCATAAATTTCGCGGCCGTATTTGCTGTAAATCTTGGTTTTGACAGCAGCGGTTTTGGCCATGGATTCTTTACGGTTCTGAAAAGCGCGACCCATCTTGTCATCCTGTTTAAGTGTCGAAATAAAGGCGCTATTTTATGCGCAGACAGCCCGTTATGCCATCTTAAATACCTGCACCAGCAGCAGGCTTACCCCCAGAATCAGACATACAGGCGCACCACAAAGGTGCAAGTGTAGGCTTTACGACAAGTGCTCATCCCTTATTGATGGTTTCTGGCCCTGTTTTTGCATTTCTTCTTGGCACCATGCGCAGCAGTCATGACTGATCTGCGACAAATCCCTGCAGTGTTGTCCACTCATGGATCATGTTATTTTAAATACAAGGTTAACCATGAAATACATCGAGCTGCCTTTCAGCCAGATCACAGCCAGCCAGGGTAAAAAAGCTGCAATGAGAATCCACAGCCACTTCCAACCCATTGTCAGCCTGACACACAGGCGGGTGGTGGGTTACGAGGCACTGCTGCGTGCCGTGAGCGCGGATCAACAACCCTGCTCACCGCTGGAAGCCTTTAATCACGCACTGTTAAATAACCGCGTGCAACAGTTTGACCGCGAATGCATTGCCAGCCACCTGCTGAATTTCGGGCGCATGCAAACCGAAGACCAGTGGTTGTTCCTGAACCTTCGCAGCGAAACCATCAACCCCACCAACCAGCGCGCAGATCTGCTGGAAAAATTCCTGCGTCGCCGTGGTCTGGGTACTGAACGCATGGTGCTGGAAATCCTTGAGGATGCTGTGTCCGATCCACTGCAACTGCAGGATTTTGTCAGCCATTACAAAGAAGCGGGCTTCCTGATTGCCATTGATGACTTTGGCACCGGTCAGTCCAACTTTGACCGCATCTGGCAACTGGAACCCCACATCGTCAAGCTGGATCGTTCGATGCTGGTTAATGCCCGCAACAATCCACGCCGTCAGCGCTGGCTGGCACGCTGTGTGGCACTGCTGCGTGAAACCGGCGCACTGGTTCTGCTGGAAGGTGTGGAAACCGAAGCCGATGCCCTGCTGGCACTGGATAGCGAAGCAGATCTGGCGCAAGGCTTTTATTTTGCTCGCCCCACCAGTGATGGCCAGTATGATGAGCAGCAGCTATCCCGCTCCATTCAGTCACTGCACCAGCACACCCTGAAAGAACAGCTCAGCCGCCAACACAGCCAGTCACGCAAGAAAATTCACCTGCAACAGCTACTGGATCAAACGGTTAAAAGCCTGGAGCAGAACATCGACTTCAACCAGGCCACCTTGCCACTGCAACAGCATGAAGCCATTGACCGCATCTACCTGCTGGATGCAGCGGGTGTGCAGATTGTTGAAAACCTCAGTACCCGACCGGAAAACACCACCGCAACCTATGCGCCGCTCAATCGTGGCGTGGGTGCCTTGTGGGCCAGAAGGGGCTATTTCCGTAGTGCACTGGAACACCCCGGCCAGATGCAGATCTCCGCGCCCTATCTGGGCCTGCCGGATGCCACTCTGGATGTCACCCTGTCGGTGGCACTGCGGAGCGGTGATCCATCACGCCTGGTGGTGCTCTGTGCTGACCTTCCTGCCAGCTGGATGGAAAACTGATACATTAACCACAACACTTGCCCCTTTGCGGTGCAACTCCTAAGATTGCCTCAAGACCTTCACTTTCAAGGATTTTTGCATGGCAGTCACACAACCCAGCGACGGTCTGGCCTACCCGCTCAAGCCCGTTCGTCTGGGCATCGACACCCACCAGGAACTGGTGGTTTACCTGCGTCGCAACAGCCACGTCTGCCGCTCGGAAGGTTTCACTTCCAGCAGCAGGGTGCAAATACGGGTGGGTGAACGCTGGATACTGGCCACCCTCTCGATCATCGACAATGACCAACTGCTGCAACCCGGTGAAATGGGGCTGTCCGAATCCGCCTGGAAAAAGCTTGATCCACCACCGGGCAGTGAAGCCCAGGTGCGCCATGCTGACCCGGTGTTGTCACTCAGCCACCTGCGCCACAAGGTTTATGGTCACCGCCTGAATCAGGAGCAAACCCAGGCCATCATTGATGACATCGTGGCCGGGCGCTATTCCGATGTGCACCTGTCCAGCTTTGTCACTGCCTGCGCGGGCAACAGTCTGGATCAGGATGAAATCATTGCCCTGACAACCGCGATGCTGAAATCCGGCCGCAAGCTGGATTGGGGCCATCAGCGGGTGGTTGATAAACATTGTGTGGGTGGCCTGGCCGGCAACCGCACCACACCCATTGTGGTGGCAATCGTAACGGCCTGTGGCGGCATCATGCCCAAGACCTCTTCACGTGCCATCACCTCACCGGCAGGTACCGCCGATACCATGGCCACCATGGCCCCGGTGAACCTGGATCTGAAAACCCTGCGCAAGGTGGTCACCGAACACGGCGGCTGTCTGGCCTGGGGTGGTTCGGTTAATCTTTCCCCTGCCGATGATGTGCTGATCCGTGTTGAACGCATGCTGGATCTGGACAGTGAAGGCCAGATGGTGGCTTCGGTATTGTCCAAAAAGGCAGCCGCTGGCTCACATCATGTACTCATTGATATCCCCATCGGCCCTACTGCCAAGGTACGCTCAGAAGAAGCGGCTGACCTGCTCAGTCGCCACCTGATAGAAACCGGCAAGGCACTGGGTTTGGATGTCAAAGTGGTCCGCACCGATGGCACCCAGCCGGTCGGTCGTGGCATTGGCCCGGCACTGGAAGCCAAAGACCTGCTGGCAGTACTGCGTAATCAGCCGGAAGCACCGCAGGATCTGCGTGAACGCGCCTTGTTCCTGGCTGCTGAACTGCTGGAAATGGCCGGACTCTGCGAGCCCGGAAAAGGCCTGCAAAAAGCCACTGAAACCCTGGATTCAGGTGCGGCCCTGAAAAAGTTCATTGCCATTTGTGATGCCCAGGGCGGTTTTACTGAACCCAACATGGCCCCCTACCAATACAACTGGCAGGCAACCAAAAGTGGCCGTATCACCGGTATCGACAATCGACAATTGTCACAACTGGCCAAACTGGCCGGGGCACCGGAAGACCCCACCGCTGGTGTCACGCTGGAAGTGAAACTGAATACCTCCATCAAACCCGGGCAGTTATTGCTGACCCTGCATGCCGACAGCCCCGGTGAACTCCAGTACGCGGTGGACTTTCTGGAAGCTCACCCGCAGATGATCGAGATTTCCTGATGAAACAACCGCTAGTGCTTAATCTGGATGCCCTGTTCGAGCAACAGGGACAACCAGCCTCCACTCTGGCCAAGGCTTTGGCCGAACAGCTGCAGGCTGAAATCGGAACCCTGGATTATCGCCAGTTTCCTGATGGAGAAAGTTACCTGCGTGTTGACAGCCCGGTCGGTGGTCGTGATTGCCTGGTGGTCTGCAGCCTGCATGACCCCAACCCACGTTTTCTACCGCTGATTTTTGCTGCTGAAGTACTGCGGGAACTGGGTGCCAGTCGCATCGCGCTGGTTGCACCCTATCTGTGTTACATGCGTCAGGACAAACGCTTCCAGGCCGGCGAATGCATCACTTCACGTCATTTTGCCGCACTGATCTCACGCAGCTTTGATTTTCTGATCACGGTGGATCCACACCTGCACCGTTATCAAAGCCTGGATGAAATTTACGGCATCCCCAGCCTGGCACTGACCTCAGCCGCCAGTGTGGCTCGCTGGCTGCAGCAAACCGTCAAAAAACCCCTGCTGCTGGGCCCGGACAGTGAAAGTGAACAATGGGTGGCACAGGTGGCACAATTGGCCAACGCACCCTTTGAAGTACTGGAAAAGGTACGCAGCGGTGATCTGGATGTAGCGGTTTCCGTACCCCATGTGCAGCAGTACCTGGATCACACCCCGGTACTGGTGGATGACATCATCTCCAGTGGCCGCACCCTGTTGCAAACTGTGGAGCACCTGCAAAAAGCCGGTATGAAACCAGCCATCTGCATTGGCACACACGGCCTGTTTAGTGCGGGTGCCTGGGAACTGCTGCAACAGGCACACACCAGTGCCGTGGTCACCAGCAACTCGGTGCCTCATCCATCCAATGCCATTGATCTGGCACCAGCGCTGGCGGAAGGTCTGCAGCAATGGCTGGAGCACAAAACAGCATGAACACCTGGCTGATGAAAAGTGAGCCGGACGAATGCGGCATCGATGACTTTGTGGCAGCCCCTGACACGCCCATTCGCTGGGATGGAGTCCGTAATTACCAGGCGCGCAATTTCATGCAACAGATGCAGTTGGGTGATCAGGTGTTTCTTTACCATTCCAGCTGCAAGGATATCGGCATTGCCGGGTTGATACGTGTTTGCCGCACGGCCTACCCCGACCCAACCCAGTTTGACCCCGAATCCCACTACCACGATGCCAGAAGCACTCAGGACAAACCTCGCTGGCAAGCCGTGGATCTGGTGCTGGAAAAAAAGTTTGCCGCCCTGCTGCCGCTGGAAATCCTGAAACAACTGCCAGAATTGGCTGACTGCCCTTTAGTCAAAAAGGGCAATCGCCTGTCGGTGATGCCGATCAGCACCACCGAAGCAGCAGCCATCCTGGCCGCCTCAAAGGAATAGAGCGATGGCCGCAGCAAGCACCAGCGTTGGCCAGGCCATCAGCGTCACCCAGCCACCATTCACGATCATCGACCGCTGACTGACCTTGCCACTGCCAAAAATAATGGCGTTGGGCGGTGTTGCCACCGGCAGCAGGAAAGCGCAGGAGCAGGCCACCGCCACCATCACGGCAACCACCACCGGATTGATGTCCGGTGTCATGCCGATGAACAGCGGAATCAACAATGCCGCACTGGCGGTATTACTGGCCACTTCGGTCAGCGCCATGGCAAAAATCACCATAATGGCCAACACCAGCAACGCTGGCAGCAGTGCAAAACCACCACCCAGCAGGGCTGCCAGCCAGGCACCCGCACCACTGGTCGACAGGGCTGCACTCAGCGTGATGCCGCCACCAAACAGCAACAACACCCCCCAGTCGGCACTTTTTTCAATTTCGCGCCAACTGGCCAGTCCGAAGGTATGTAAAAGCAATAAAGCCAGCAGTGCCACCGCAGCATCATAACCCTGGCTTATACCCACAGCCTTACCGAGGGGGGCACCAAAAACCCACAGTGCCACTGTCAGCAGAAACACCAGCAGCATGCCGGTATGAGATCGGCTCCAGGCCATTTCCACTTCCAGCACACTCACTTCAGCCTTCAGCGCCGGTTTCAATGCCTTGCGCAGTACCAGATCCATCATCGGTAACAACACCAACGCCAACGGCAGGCCCCACATCAGCCACTGGCCGAAACTGATACCCACTGCCGCCGCTGCTATGGCATTGGGCGGACTGCCCACCAGCGTACCGATACCACCAATATTGGCGCTGAAGGCCACCCCCAGCAGCACATACAGCCAGGTTGCACGGTAGCGCTCATAATCCAGCGGTGCCAGCAAACCCAGTGCCAGCGGCAACATCATCGCTGCGGTGGCGGTATTACTGATCCACATCGACAACAATGCTGTCAGTGCAAACAACCAGCGTGCAGCTCGCCCCACCTCACCTCCGGCACGGCGCATCACCCAGGCCGCCATCCAGCGATCCAGCCCTTGCTGACGCAAACCGGCGGCCAGGGCAAAACCACCCAGAAACAGGAAAATGATTGGATCAGAAAAATGCGACAGGGCTTGCGGCAAGGTGAAAATGCCGGTCACCGCCGCCAGAAAGGGCACCAGCAGTGCCGTGACACTGACATGCAGGGCTTCAGTCAGCCACAACCAGGCAATCACCACCAGCAAGGCCAGCCCGGCTGCTATCTTGTCATCCAGCGGGGCAAAAAAACGTATGGCCAGAAAAGCACACAAGGCCAGCAAGCAATGAACAAGGCGCACAACAACTCCTGATTCCACATGAAAAAATGCTGTGAATTCTAGCCTTTAGTCTTATTTCATGCAGGAAAAAATTGCAGCAAAACGTAACGCAGTCGCGAAACAGGCGAAACTTGCAGCCTAAATTGATGTCATAACCCCTGTTTATGGCCTATTCCACTATAGGTGGATTGATTGTCGCAGGGGTCCACCTATAATCGCGACCAGAATAAACTGGACGGGGTAACATTTAGATGACAGCAAAGAAAGTGGATGTGCTGCTGGTTGGTGCCGGAGCCATGAGCTCAACACTCGGTACCCTCCTGAAGCAACTGGATCCCTCCCTTACCATTGCGATGGTTGAGCGCCTTGATCAGGTCGCTCAGGAAAGCACTGATGCCCTAAACAATGCTGGTACCGGTCATGCTGCCTACTGCGAGCTGAACTACACACCAGTCAAAGCGGATGGCAGCATTGATACCACCAAGGCCTTCAACATCAACTCAGCGTTTGAGGTCAGCCTGCAACTCTGGTCTTACCTGGTTGAAGAAGGTGCTCTGCCAGAACCTACCCGTTTCATCAACACAGCGCCACACTGCAGCTTTGTCTGGGGCGATGAAAACGTTGATTTCCTGCGCAAGCGTTATGAAACACTGCGCCAGCATCACCTGTTCAGTGACATGGAATACAGCGAAGACCCGGCTGTCATCAACCAGTGGATGCCACTGGTGATGCAAAACCGCAAGCCCGGTGAAAAAGTTGCTGCAAGCCGTGTAGCCTATGGCTCAGACGTCAACTTCGGCGAACTGAGTCGTGCCATGGTCAGCACCCTGCAACAGCAGGAAGGTTTTGATCTTTACCTGAATACCCAGGTTGAAGACCTTGACCAGCAAAAAGACAAGAGCTGGCAAGTCAGTCTGAAAGATCACAATAACGGCAAGCGTCTGAGCATCAATGCCCGCTTTGTATTTATCGGTGCCGGTGGTGCCGCCCTGACACTGCTGCAGAAATCCGGCATCAGTGAAGGCAAGGGTTACGGCGGTTTCCCCGTCAGCGGCCAGTGGCTGATCTGCAACAAGCCGGAAATCATCGAACAGCACCACGCCAAGGTCTATGGCAAGCCGCCTTTAGGCGCGCCGCCCATGTCCGTACCGCACCTGGACACCCGCGTGATCAATGGTAAAAAAGCCCTGCTGTTCGGACCCTTTGCCGGTTTCACCACCCGCTTCCTGAAAAAGGGCTCCATCCTGGATCTGCCCTTCTCCATCCGCCCCAACAACCTGCGCCCACTGATGTCTGTTGGCATCAACAACATGGATCTGACCCGCTACCTGATCAGCGAGTCACTGCAGTCTCATGAAGCCCGTGTTGCCTCACTGCGCAAGTTCTTCCCGGATGCCAAAGAAAGCGACTGGCAGCTGTCCATTGCCGGTCAGCGTGTACAGATCATCAAGAAGGATGAAAAAGGCGGTGGCAAGCTGGAGTTTGGTACCGAGGTGATTGTTTCTTCCGACAAGACCATCTCTGCGCTGCTGGGTGCCTCTCCAGGTGCCTCCACTGCCGCCCAGGCCATGCTGAGCGTGATTGAACGCGCCATGCCGCAACTGCTGGAAGGTGAAGGCAGCGAACGCATTCGTCGCATGATTCCTTCTTACAAGCAATCACTGATCGACAATGCTGAACTGCTGAAAACCGTGCGTGAGCGCACCCTGCGGGTACTGCAACTGGGCGAAACCCAGGAAGAAGCACCCAGGCAGGCCATTAACAGCAACTGAGTTAACCGCGCCAATAAGAAAACCCGCCGACTCAGGCGGGTTTTCTGTTTCTGCATCAGAGCAACAAAGCAGCCAGGCCATATTACCGGCAGCTCCGATCAGGTGCGCGGCAGCGTCACTCCGGTCTGCCCCTGATACTTGCCACCCCGGTCCTTGTAAGACACATCACAGATTTCATCACCGCCAAAAAACAGCATCTGTGCCACCCCCTCGTTGGCATAAATCACTGCCGGCAGTGGTGTGGTATTGGAAAACTCCAGGGTCACATGCCCTTCCCACTCAGGCTCCAGCGGGGTGACATTCACAATGATGCCACAACGGGCATAGGTGCTCTTGCCCAGACACACCACCAGCACATCCCGAGGAATGCGGAAATACTCCACCGTACGCGCCAGTGCAAAAGAATTGGGTGGAATGATGCAGCGGTCACCCTTCACTTCCACAAAGCTTTTGTCATCAAAATTCTTCGGATCAACAATGCTGGAATTGATGTTGGTGAAGATCTTGAATTCATCGGCACAACGCACGTCATAACCATAACTGGACGTACCGTAGGAAATGATCTTGTGGCCGTCCGCTTCACGCACCTGACCCGCTTCAAAAGGCTCGATCATGCCTTTTTCCCGTGACATCCTGCGTATCCAGTGATCCGATTTGATGCTCATGTTGCTCCCCGAAAGGCAATGAGTGAATCCCGTAAAAAAATCCGCCCTATTCTAGCAGATCAAAGCTGCTAAAATCCTTGCTTTTGCTACAAGGCCAAGTCATGAAAATCATCAGCTTCAACATCAACAGCCTGCGCGCCCGCCTGCACCAGCTCGAAGCACTGATCAACAAACACCAGCCGGACGTGATTGCCCTGCAGGAAACCAAGGTCAACGATCCGGATTTTCCACTGGCCGACGTTGAAGCCCTGGGGTATCACGTCGATTTTCACGGGCAGAAAACCCACTATGGCGTGGCAACCCTCTCCAGAGTTGCACCCACGCGGGTACAAAAGGGTTTCCCGACAGACGATGAAACCGCTCAGCGTCGCCTGATCATCACCGAACACACCTGCCCGGATGGCCAGCCGCTGACCCTGATCAACGGTTATTTCCCCCAGGGTGAAAGCATCAAGCACGAAGTGAAGTTTCCGGCCAAACGCCGCTTTTATGCCGACCTGCAACAATTGCTGGAAAGCAGTTATACACCGGAGCAGCGGGTGCTGGTGGTGGGTGATTTCAACATCTCCACCACTGATCTGGACATTGGTATCGGTGAAGCCAACCGGGTGCGCTGGTTAAAAACCGGCAAAACCAGTTTCCAACCGGAAGAACGCGAATGGATGCAGCGCCTGCTGGACTGGGGACTGATCGACAGCTACCGCCAGCAAAACCCAGACAGTACTGAGTTTTACAGCTGGTTTGATTACCGCAGCAAGGGCTTTGAAGACGATCCCAAACGTGGTCTGCGCATTGACCTGCTGTTGGCCAGCACAGCCCTGGCACCCTTGTGTGTGGAAACCGGCATCGACTATGACATTCGCGGCATGGACAAACCCTCGGACCATGCCCCGGTGTGGAGCCGTTTCCAGTTCTGATGAACACCATCACACCAGACTGGGCAGAACGCTGGGAACAGCTGGATGCCTGGCTGCATCAACACCAGGTGTTGTGGCACAGCCAGCCTTTCAGCACCCCCGAACCGGAGTGGGCTGACCATCATCCGGCGCTGGCCGCCTGGCTGGAACAACTCGATGACATCAGCTGCCAGCAGCATGAACAACAGCCGGATGCATTGATTGACCCCTTGAGCAGGTGGCTGCCCAGCCTGACTCAGTATCAGGCATTGCTGGCGGTACCCGTAATGGAAGGCCCGGATTGCAGTCTGCCGGAAAGCCTTGCCAAGGCCATGCCGGGGCGCAAACGCCAACAGGCCGGTGCGTTTGTTGGTGCCCTGCTGCCCCTGCAGAGTTCGGTGTTTGACTGGTGTTGTGGCAGTGGTCATCTGGCGCGTACCTTAATCAACACCCCAGCCCCGCACACACCCGGCAGCGTTACCGGGCTGGAATGGGATCAAGCCCTGGTGCAGAAGGGTAATCAGCTGGCCAGGGCTTCCGGTGATGCGGTACAGATCAAGCAGCAGGATGTCATGCAGCTGGGCGATTTCTGGCCGTTGGAGCCCCACGGAGTCGCTTTGCATGCCTGTGGTGACCTGCACCGCCAGCTGATTCGTCAGGCCATCAACCAACACCTGCCACGCCTGAGCTTTTCGCCCTGCTGTTATCACCTGACCTGCCTGCCGCAATGGCAGCCACTTTCCAGGCAGGCTCAGAACAGCCTGCTGAAAGGATTGGATCGCCAGTTGTTACGCCTGGCCGTGCAGGAAACCGTCACCGCACCGGAGCGTGTCACCCGTCAGCGCCATCAACTGAATCTCTGGCGACTGGCTTTTGATGGCCTGCAACGCCAGCTGCGTGGGCAGGATCGCTACCTGCCACTGCCTTCGGTTTCACCTACCCTGCTGCAAGGCAGTTTCACTGATTTTTGCCGCTGGGCAGCCAATGAAAAACAACTGGAACTGCCCACAGTCATTGATGAACAAAACTGGCTGGCGTATGGCAAAAAACGCCTGCAACAGGTGCAGCGCCATGAACTGCTGCGCCACCTGTTTCGTCGTCCGCTGGAACTCTGGCTGGTACTGGATTATGTACTGGCCTTGCAGGAAACAGGTTATCAGGTCAGGCTTGGCACCTTCTGCGACCGCCAGCTGACACCACGCAACCTGTTGATTGATGCAAAGTTTCCTGACAACAACCCGCTTTGAAAGCAGAAGTCAGCGAATACTGACAATATAAACAGTATGTATTAATAGCCAGTTGCCTATATGCAACAGGACGACCTGCTGTTTTCCATCCATTGCCGCGCACCCTTGCAGCGTGCTGATGAGTACCAGCCCATCTTTCAGGGCATCCTGGACAGCCTGCGCCTGATCCTGCTGTCAGAAGACCGACCAGCCACACTCGCCCTGAAACAGGTCATCTGACCCACAGCACCACAAGGCTTTCAGCCTGGCTGCCGGAAGGCTGGACACCCATCGAAGAAAAACCGGAAACCCTGTGATTTTACGGCCCGGCATCAGCCGATCATGCCGGTTACCAACCCACCTTCAGCATCACCCTGGCCGAACCCCAGGACTACAGCGATGGCTGGTTGCAGCGCATGGTGGACGAGCGCGTGGATCAACTGCAAGATGCTGCCGACTACCAACTGCTGGATTATCGCTGGCAAGCCGACGATGATCATTACTTTCACCTGCTGCAGGTATTCATCCGCAGCGGTTATCGCAACTTCTACCTGATCAACGTAGCCACCCTGGAACCCCTGGCAGAACAACACCTGCCACTGTTTCACCAGATGCTCGAACAACTGAGGTTTTTACCGAGCCACTGACCTGGCTACAACCAGCGGCGCACCCGGTGCATGTAGTCAGCAAAAGGAGCACCAAACAATTTCAGCAGCGCCTGCTCTTCGGGATGGATCTGAAAGCGGCTCAGATACTGGCAAAACACTGGGATCAACAGGTAACCACTCAGCACCGACCACCAGGCAGCAACACCCAGCAGAGACACAGCCATGCCCAGATACATGGGATTGCGGGTGTATTTAAAAATTCCTGAATTAACCACACAGCTGGCCTGATGTGGCAGCAAGGGGTTCACTGTGGTCTGTGCCCGACGGAACTCCAGCACACCCATCAGGGCAATGACACCACCAACCACAAACAACAATACCGCCAGCCCCTGATGACCACGAAACGTCAGTTGCAACAAGGGCAAAACCTGTGAAACCAGCCAGATCAACAGGGCAAAAACCAACCAAACCGCCACGGGCGGCACCTTCAATTCCAGTTTCTGCAGCATAAAAAGCTCCTTCAAAGCTCCGCCTCAACCATACTTTTGATTTTCAAGGCCTTTTCAAAGTGATCTAGCTTATGGGTTTTTATCCACCAGGTTGCAGCTTCCATCAATAGCTCAGGGTTATCATTTTTATTGGCAAAAAATGCGTAAAAGGAAACACCAACTGATTCACCTTTAGCCACTATTTTTTTATCACAGACTGTGATTATTTTTTCACGCAAAGTACTTCTCATTCGCCCATTCCATTACGCTGTTGTAATCAGCAAAGGCATTATTAAGCCATTGCTTGTGCCTCTTTGTATTCACCAACCGAAGCCTGGATCACTGTCCGTGCAGTGATGGCTTCTTGCTCGTTTCGGGTTTCCACCACCAGCACAACATGACCATTGGCAATGGCATCAGCAACCAGATCTGAAAACCAGCCTTTTTTATTGCCTTCACCTGCCGTGGCACCCGCTGCAACCCCGATCAGACCACCAATACTTGCCCCCCAGCCCAGTAACATCAAAGGCGCAACTACCGGACTGGCAACAAACAGCGTCAAACTTGTCGCTGCCAGGGCAACACTACCGAGTGCGCCAACGCCAGTGCCCACTGCAGTACCAATTGCTCCATCCACCAACATGTCCTGCAGTGCACCATCACTCTTCACTTCCTCTGCCGGAGAAGAGGAAGTGGAACCGGTGACAAAGATTTTCATTTGTACGCGGGGCAAACCCTGGCTGACAAGAGTGGCGAGTGTGCTTTCAGCTTCTTCGCGCTGGGCAAAAAAACCGGATACGTGATGAAGGTATGCATTCATGATCTTTCTCCTGATAACGATCCGTGCAAGACGGATAAGCCACCAGTTTCAATATCAGATGCAAACGCGTCTGTACGACACCCCACTCAAAAAAATCTCAAGTCCTTGCCTTTCATTGAATTCACTTCGGTTTTCCTGAATGATTACTTTCTGCTCAAATCCATGCGTGAATTATCAGGCAAAAGCATGGGATTCCAGACCACTTCCCACAGATGCCCGTCAGGATCCTGGAAATATCTCCCCAGAAGGTTTCATGCGGCAGTTTCACCACCACTGCTCCGGCAACCTCTGCCTGAGCCATCCATTCATCCACCCCAAGGGTAATCACAGAAATACGGGGCTTCATGTCGTGGCACCATAATCCCGTTCAACTTTTGCAATTCTGGTCTTGAAGCTGGAATACCAGACCTGATGCCCCATTTGCTGAGCCACCTGATGCTCAGCATTGGCTTTCCAGCGCTGAATCGACTCAAGATCAGACCAGTAGGAAACAGTGATACCCACCCCTTCACGGGCTGACTCAAAACCCAGAAAACCGGGTTGCTCCGCTGCCAGAGCCACCATTTTTCTGGACATGGCATCATAACCCTTGTCCCCTTCTGTTCTCAGGGAGGTGAAAATCACTGCGTAATAAGGGGGTTCGGGGGTGTTTGCTATCAGCGGCATTCTCAACCTCGTTTCAGCCAGTGCATCTGTTTATAGTTCATTAAAACCACTCCAGCCAGACTGATCGTGAGTAACCAGAGAAAATCACCACCCAGCAGAAACCCCAGGCTGTAAATCGGTACGGTGAACAGCAGGCTGATCCAGAAATACAGGCGGTTTTTTCCCAGTAGCAGGTACAAGGGAACCACCAGGCCGTAAAACAACAAAAACGTCTTGTAGATCAGTTCGGTCAGCGGCAGGTCAAGCCAGGGCACCACCACCAGCACTCCAAAATTCAGCAAACCGATCAGCAGTAGCAGATAAAAACCACCCAGTCCCAGACTTACGCGCCAGGAAGCCGCTTGCAGGCATTGTGACTCCTTCAGGTGCAGCGCCGTAGTGAAAGCTGTTTGCAGGATAATAAAAGCCACCAGCGGCCAGACAACACCAACCGAAACCGGCTCTCCAGCCACCAGACGGGCCAGATCACGGCTGTAAAACAGCACAAAAACCAGCAGCACCAGAAAAAACACCCCAAACCCCAACCCAAAGCTCAAGCGAGGATTCGGGCTCTGCTGCCAGGCACGGTGAAAGGTTAAATCCAGATAAGGTGACAGGATAAATCCCAGAGCCAAGGGCAAAAGAGTATGCCACCAGCCGGGTTGCAACACCCCGGACGGCAGTTCAGGGCCGCTCGTCAGATACTGGCCTGCCAGCAGCATCGACAGCAGAAACACCCCGGTTGCCACCCAGGTGATCAGCCGATCTGCCCGATAAAACATCACCACCAGCGCCAGCATCACCAACAACAGCCACCAACCCAGCAATGCACTGATCCAGACGACAAAAAACAGCTGAAACGCAAGGGTGACCCGTGAAAACAACTTCAGCATCAAAGAATGGGATGCCAGAAAGACCTGCTGGCGTTGTTGGTTCATCACCCAGCCGAATGCAGCCGCTCCCAGCACATTGGACAGGGCAAAAACAGCCAGGCTGATCCAGCCATAATCCCGCAGCAGCAGCATCGGCAGAAAAGCACCAATGCACCACAGCCAGGATGAGGCCAGATAAAAGGCATACAACAGTGACTTAGGCACCTTCACTCCCCGACCGGCCAGACCTTAAAACCGATCTTGCCCGAACCGATGCGTTTGCCCGTGGTGGTTTTTGAAGTGGCCCGATACACCTTGATGGTCAGGTCCACCATGAACTTGCCACCGGCCGCCCGCTTCTTTTCAAGCTCTACCTGGTCCAGCTCCACCTTGTAAATCACCGGATCAGTGCTTGGCAGCAAAAAGTTATATTCCAGATGGGTGCACACCATCCGGTACTCACCCTGGGTCAACATGAATACACAAGCACCTGCCGCCAGCTCACTGTGAGCCAGAATGGCTGCACCCGACTGGCTGCCATACCAGTTGGTGTTAAAGCGGTTTCTGGGCAGGTAGGCGTAAAAATCAGCCGGATCGTAATTCACCTTCAACCTGCTGCGGGCAAGAAAAGGCATAAAAATCAAGGCCAGCAACTGATGTGCAAAAGCACTTTTCATGGTGAGCTTGTTGAGCCTGATTTCCCAGGCGGGCGGCAAGGCCAGAGGCATGAATGCATCCTGTTGATGTCAGCAAAAACAACAATCTACCACGCCGGTCAAGGTGTATGGCACCCAACAACAGGCTCTGTTTCTTGACCAAAATACCTACAGATACCAATATATAATATATGACGGTATCAATGCAGGTATAAAGCATGGCTAAAAACACTAGCATTACTCTTGGCGATCACTTCGAAAGCTTTGTTACCCAGCAAGTACAAAGTGGCCGTTACGGTTCCACAAGTGAAGTTATCCGCTCGGCTCTGCGTTTACTTGAAAACCAGGAAGCCAGACTGGAAACACTCAGACGACTGCTTGTTGAAGGTGAACAGAGTGGAGTGGCTGACTACGACCTGAATAGTTTCATCAATGAACTTGATAGTGAAGCTATGAGATGAAGCCTTTTGTGCTGACACAAGCAGCCCAAAACGACTTACGGGAAATAGCTCTGTTCACTCAGCGCCGCTGGGGTAAAGACCAGAGAAACGCTTATTTAAAACAACTTGATGACACTTTCTGGCTGTTGGCAGAAAATCCTGATATCGGGAAGTCATGTGATGAAATTCGCCAGAGTTATCGCAAATTTCCGCAAGGTAGCCACATCATATTTTTCCAGCAAATCAACAGCCATCAGATCAAAATAGTTCGGATATTACACAAGAGCATGGATGTGAACCTGTGACTTAATGCATAAAAAAGTTGCAGTCTTTCTCTTCAATCAATGATGTTTTCGGTTTCTTTCCCGCTGCAGGATGTCTGAGGCATTGAGTGAGGCGATGGTAATGCCTTTGTCGGTGGGGATTTCACCCTGAAGTTGCAGGTTGAGGTAGCGCAGGGCACAGACGCGCAGGAAGGAGGTGAAGTTGCCAAGGTCGTGCCCGACATCTATGGATTCGTGGTACAGGCGGGTGATGAGTTGAGGGGTGTTCATGCCATCGCGCTGGGCAATGTTTTCCAGAATGTGCCAGAAGGCATTTTCCATGCGAATGCTGGTGACCATGCCGTCAATGCGCAATGAGTGGGTTGCGCTTTTCCAGAGTTCCGGGTCGGCATTGATGAAGAGCTGACACATGACACCCCTCCTGTTGTGCAGGTTATTGCAGCAGTTGCTGGAACTGCGCCAGCCAGTCCGGATGCGCTGGCCAGGCCGGTGCGGTGACCAGTTTGCCATCGGTGACGGCCTTGTCGACGGCGATATCGGCATAACGGGCACCACTGAGTTCCACTTCCGGGCGGCAGGCCGGATAGGCCGAGCAGTGTTTTCCTTCCAGAACTTTAGCAGCTGCCAGCAATTGTGCACCATGACAGATGGCGGCCACGGGTTTGTCGGCTTCAAAGAAGTGTTGCACCATGCGGATCACATCCGGGTTGAGGCGCAGGTATTCCGGTGCACGACCACCGGGGATCACTAGTGCATCATAGTCACTGGCCTTGATGTCACTGAAGCTGGCGTTGAGGGTGAAGCGATGGCCGGGTTTTTCGCTGTAGGTCTGGTCGCCTTCAAAGTCATGAATGGCGGTGGCTACGCTGTCGCCGGCCTTTTTGTCGGGGCAGACGGCGTGCACCTGGTGTCCGAACGCCTGCAATGCCTGAAACGGCACCATGGTTTCGTAGTCTTCGGTGAAGTCGCCTGTGATCATCAGAATTTTCTTGCTCATGTCCGGGTCTCCTGTTGTTGTTCTACCCGGATCAAGCCTGCCACAGGGTTTCTGGGCAGTGGTATTAGGTGATTACTACCTGCTTAATTTTTCAGCAGGCGGGCACGGAAGTTTCTGCCCTTGAGTTTGCCTTCGGTCAGGAGTTGCAGTGCCGTTTTTGCCAGTTTGCGTTCCACTGCCACAAAAGAGCGGCGGTCAGTGACCTGGATCTTGCCGATCTGATCGCCCTGAAGCTGTTGGCTCGCGGTCAGTGCACCCAGGATGTCGCCAGGACGCAGTTTGTCTTTTTTACCACCATCAATCAGCAGGGTTTGCATGGCTGCCGGTGCCGGGTGGGTATGCAGCGCAGAGGGTTCCGGCAGGTCTTCCGGAATGATCGGCTGTTGCAGGTAGTCACTCAGGGCATCCAGCCGGAAGCTTTCAGCATCACTGAACAGGGTGCAGGCAACACCCTGTTCCCCTGCCCGTCCGGTTCGGCCGACACGGTGTACATGCACTTCCGGGTCCAGCGACAGCTGGTAGTTGAACACGGCATCCAGTGCGGCAATGTCGAGCCCACGTGCGGCCACGTCGGTGGCCACCAGAAGGCTGATGCTTTTATTGGCAAACTGAATCAGGGTCTGATCACGGTCTTTCTGTTCCATGTCGCCGTGCAGAGCCTGAGCACTGAATCCAGCCCGACTGAGGGCATCGGCCACCTCCTGGGTTTCCTTGCGGGTCGTGCAGAACACCACGCTGGAAACAGGTGCAAAGTGCAGCAACAGCAGCTGCAGGGCATCCAGACGCTGTTTTTCACTCTGCAGGCGATAGAAGTGCTGACGAATGCTGCTGGCATCGTGGGCGCTTTCCACAGTGATGCGCTCTGGCTCACGTAGCAGTCGCGCGGAGAGACTGGCAATCTTTTCCGGGAAGGTGGCACTGAACAGCAGCGTCTGACGTGCTTTCGGCAACTGCTCAACGATGGCATCCAGAGTGTCCTGAAAACCCATGTCGAGCATGCGGTCGGCTTCATCCAGTACCAGCAGATTGACCTGAGCCAGTTGCAGGTTGCCCTTGCGCAGGTGGTCATCGATCCGCCCCGGTGTACCCACAATAATGTGAGCACCGTGCTCCAGAGATTGTGCTTGCGGACCAAACGGCTGACCACCACAAAGGGTCAGCACCTTGACGTTGTGCATACCCCGCGCCAGGCGACGGATTTCACCGGCCACCTGATCGGCCAGCTCACGGGTTGGGCAAAGCACCAGCGACTGGATGCAGAAACGTTCCACTTCCAGCCTGTGCAACAACCCCAGTCCAAAGGCGGCTGTTTTACCGGAACCTGTCTTCGCCTGAGCAATCACATCCTTACCCTGCAACACAGATGGCAAGGCTTCTGCCTGAATCGGCGTCATGCTGGTGTAACCGAGGGTGTTCAGGTTGCTCAGCAGTTCAGGGCGCAGCGGCAGGGTGTCAAAGGCAGTCAAGGGCGTATCCGGCAGTCATCAGGGAAAGGGCGCGAGGGTAGCATAAAATGCCACTATCCGATAAGGATTTACTGCGATCTAACGAGCCAGCTCCAATAGTCTGCTCTGCAAACCAGGATCCAACTGTGTCATTTCACGGGCAATATTCAATTGCATGGTTGCCTGAGCTATATCCTGAATTGGTTGTTCGACCCTTTTGTTCTGCTTTTCCTGAAACCATTGTAAAACGCTGGATAAGTGCCAGATGGCTGTTGATCCGGAATGGATCGGTGCAGGAAAAGACTGGCTGTGTGCCAGCATGAGTTTTCGTATGCTCTGACGTGAAACGCCCATCACTATAGCAATGTCTGACAAACCAACCAGATCCGGTGTGGCTTCAGTCAGCCTAACACCTGGGATGGCCTGCTTTACATCTTCCAGTGCCGAGAACACAGCATTAAAAGCTGTGTCAGCCTCTCGGGAGAACTGTAGAGCAATCCGGCCTTTTATCCCTACACCAATCATTGCATCATCACAACCCGCAGCACCAAGCTGTTCAATGTAATCAGCCGCATCCTGTTCCAGCTCAGGTAGTGCAAACTTCAGCGTAAAATCAAACACGGCCATGGTGTTAACCTTTCTTTCTGCTGGTTGAAGAGTAAATGCAGTGATCCACGATACGCTGTATCTGGCGAGCATGGTTCTGTGGATTGCGAGGTGTACTCCATATCGATGCAATACAAAATTCGCCACAACGGCAATCACTGGCATTGTATGGACAGTAAATTTTGCCCCAGGCAATGACTGCCACCCGTTATGACATGCCATCCATGTGCCTCAGCGTAATGTAATGCAGCCTGTATTTCTTTATTAGGATGAGACTTCCGTGTCATTACATCATGTCCTCTTTAGTCTAGAAAGCCAACAAAAAGTTGTCAAATGACAACTAACGCTCAAAATCAGCCATTTCAATACAACACCTCCTTGTCAGATATTTATCATTTTCAAAGAGGATGCTTTCATTTTGCAATAAAAAAGACCAGCACGATGGCTGGTCTTTTGGGTTACCGCAGGGCTGTTTCAGCTTAGAGCTGTTGTTCCAGCGCCGGTACGGCTTCGAACAGGTCTGCCACCAGGCCGTAGTCTGCCACCTGGAAGATCGGGGCTTCTTCGTCCTTGTTG
>NZ_FPJW01000014.1 GCF_900119735.1 Marinospirillum alkaliphilum DSM 21637
GTGAACGAAACACCGGATACAGTGAGACTGATCCCGCTTTGACACAGCAAGCTTCAAGAAAAAGCAACAAGCAGCATTAACAAGCAAGCGTAAATTAAAAACTCGGTTCTTGCCCCTTTTAAGGATGTTGGCGTCGCTGTACAACAGCACAGGCATCACAAGTATCAAAAAACACGCCAACCTCCAACAGTTACGCCTGACGACCATAGCGTCCGGGAACCACCTGATCCCATGCCGAACTCAGAAGTGAAACCGATCAGCGCCGATGATAGTGTGGGGCCTCCCCATGTGAAAGTAGGTCATCGTCAGGCACCTATAAGATAATCCCCTTGGCTCAGTGAGCCAGGGGGATTTTTTTATGGCGTCTGAAAAAGACGACTTGAACATGCCATGTGACTGATCGGTCTGGAACCGATCAGAACGGCCGAAGGACGGCCCGCAGGGTGAGTGCCAGGGAGGGTGCGAATCAAGTAGGTCATCGTCAGGCGCCTTTTCAAAAAACCCCTTGAGCGAAAGCTTGAGGGGTTTTACTTTTGGGGTGGGATAAAAAAGTGGGATAAAAAAAGACCGCTGATACTGCGAACGATGGATCAATAAAACCCCGGCCAATGACCGGGGTTTTATTTCAGGGCTTAAATACCCTCGTGGGTCAGCAATATCTTGCCAATTGCCTGCCCACTTTCCAGATAGGCATGAGCCCTACCAACATCGCGAAAACTGAAGCGTTCAGCGGCCAGTAGCGGTTTGATTTTTCCTTCCTCCACCAGTTGTGTCAACGCGGCCAGACGGGCTGGTTCCGACTCTATGTCCATACCGGTGAGCAGTGGCAGTGCTCTGAATACAACGTGTAATGTCAGGTTTTTGCCATGCATCAGTGACAGGTCATGACTGGAGCGTGTGTTGATCGATGCAATGCGACCACACAGGCTGGCTGCTTGAAAGCTATCATCCAGCGAGCGTCCACCAACAGTATCAAATACAACCGGGTAACCTTTTCCACCTGTGAGGCGCTGAACATAGTCGCTGACAGCTTCTTCCTTGTAGTTGATGACCTCGTCTGCACCCAGTTGTCTGGCAAGGGCCGCTTTTTCAGCAGATGAAACCGTGGTGTGAACTTCTGCTCCACGTGCCTTGGCGAGCTGGATGGCTACGTGGCCAACACCGCCTGTGCCACCCTGGATCAGGACTTTTTCGCCGGGCTGAATATTTGTGCGTTCCACCAGTGCACTCCAGGCAGTCATGAATACCAGCGGCAGCACTCCAGCTTCTTCCAGTGAAAGCTTGTCAGGTGCATGGGTGATCAATCGTGCATCCACTACCATGAGATCGGCCAAGGCACCCTGATTGCCTTTTAAGCCACCAGCACAGCCAATCACCTGGTCACCAATATGGAAGTGCTTGATGCCTTTGCCGACCTGATCCACAACACCTGCTACATCGGCATTTAGAATCGCAGGAAAGGCTGGGCCGGCCAGTACAGCTCCGGAGCGAATTTTAAGCTCTAACGGGTTAACGCTGGAGCTTTTGACGCGAATACGAACTTGCCCTGGACCTGCAACTGGATCAGCAATGTCTGCTGCTTCAAATGCATCGTATCCACCGGGTTGCCTGATGACCATTGCTCTCATGATTTTGCTCTTTATTCTGGTTGGAGTTAGAGTCGCGGGTGACTGAAGTTTAGCTGCTGTAGCTATCAAAATCATGTGTTCAAGGATTACTTGTGTTTCTGACCATAGCAAATATTGTGTTGCCGGTATTTTTGATCGTATCAACAGGTGCAGTTTATGCACGTTGGTTCAAGCCTGATCTGGCCTGGATCAACAAGCTGAATATGGATGTTTTTATACCCGCATTGATCTTTTCTGTGCTCTCAAGCAGTGATTTCCAACTGGTCAACTATTTGCATCTTGCTTTGGGTGCTGCAGCGGTTGCACTTGGTTCAGGCTTATTACTCTGGCCGTTGGTAAAGCCCTTGCACGTTGAGGCCAGAACGTTTTTGCCTCCGATGATGTTTAACAATACCGGTAATATGGGAATACCCTTGCTGGTGCTGGCTTTTGGTGAATCAGCCTTACCTGCTGCCGTGACGGTATTCATCACTGTGACCCTGCTGCATTTCACGCTGGGTTTGTACATTCTGGATCGCTCAACACGTTTCAGCTCTTTATTGCGTGTCCCCATTGTGCTGGCAACGTTGGCCGGTCTGGTATTCAGTCACTTTGAGCTTATTATGCCGGGCTCATTGGCGCTACCGATTGAAATGCTGGGGCAGATATCCATCCCCTTGATGTTGTTTGCACTGGGGGTGCGTCTGCTGGATGTGGACTTGAGCGACATGAAGCTGGGCGTGATCGGTGCCATTGCCTGTCCGGTTTCTGGTGTGCTGATGGCTTATCTGGTGGCACCCTTTCTGACCTTGCCGGGTGATCAGTGGGGTATCCTGCTGGTGTTTGCCGCGCTGCCGCCTGCAGTTTTAAATTTTATGTTGGCTGAGAAATATCAACAGGAACCACAGCGGGTTGCATCGATTGTACTGGCAGGAAACTTTGCCAGCCTGGCCTTCATCCCTGCGGCACTTTGGCTGGCATTGTTCTGAGAAAGGATTTAACGGCTCAGTGACCTCAGACGGTCACGTGCCTCCTGTTCGATGCGCCTGCGAGCTTCCTGTTCTGCTCTGCGCTGGGCGGCTGCTGCTTCTTCTCTGGCACGGGCTTCAGCCGCTGCACGTGCTTGTTCTGCCTCACGCCGTGCCGTATCACGCAGCATGCCTGAAATCACATCAGTGACGGCTCGTGTATCCGGACGGCAACTGATGGCTGGTGTTTCACCGGCCAGTGAGCCACGGCACTCAACGGGCCACCGGACTTGCGCCAGATTGGGGCTAACCCGGCAAGCATGCTGATCCGCATCGGTGGTGAAGCGAATGCCAAGGTTGTAGAGGAAGTTTTCATCAACCAGGTGGTAATAACCCAAACCTGAAACTTCAAAGCCGGGAATGGCAATCCGCAGCTCCCGGTTGTGCAGCTTGCCATTGATCAGGTCGATATCGGCCAGCAGGCTGGTAAACTCGGTATCGGGGCTCCACTGCTGCTGGCTGGTGCGTCCATCCAGGCCGGCGGCAGCCACACAGACTTCACGCGAGATGTTGACTCCTGTGATAGCTCCGTTCTGAATGCGTAATGACCCCTTGCCATTGGAGCCTGCCAACCACTCCGACATACGGGTACCGGTGGTTCGGAAATCACCATTGATATTCAGTGCGCCTCGCAGGGGGATGGACTCTAATTCAAGGTCATTCAGCAGCGGGCGCAGATTCATGTCCTGTAGTCGAGTACTGAATTGCAGGCGTGCCGTTTCATCACGAACATCCACTGTGGCCTGGTTACGAAACTGGCCCTGATACAAGTCCAGGTTGGCACGTTGAAGTTGAATCAGACCGTCCTGTGCAAGCAGTGCAAGATCCAGCTTCTCTAGTGTCAAACCGGCAATACCCAACTTGTCCAGAGTAAAACCAAGATCCAGGTTCAGAGAGCGTAAAAGCTCAACCGGCAGTAGCTCCTCATCACTCGCTTCAACCTCAGCGGCTCCCACAGCAACAGCCTCATCAGTTGGTGGTGGCAAATAGCGATCAGCATCCAGTTCATCACCGGCCAGGCGAAGTACGATGGCAAGCTTTTCAAGGTCTACCGCGGCCTGTCCCTGGAACTGGGTGGAGTCAAATACCAGATGCATTTGAGGAAGCAGGAGTTTTGCGGTACTACCTGAGAACTGCAGATTTAATGCTGTACGACTGAGGGTGGTTGTATCCTGCATTTCAGGCAGTTCAATGCCCAGAGCCGTCAGCAGTTGACGCAGTTGTGGGATTTCAAGCTGGAGCTTGCCACTGAACTGAGGATCATCGAGTAATTGACTGACGTTTACCTGAAGTTGTTGCTGCAACTGATCAAGAGACAGGGATTGCTGGATGCTGGCTTGTTGATTGGCAAGGTCTGCAAGGGCTTGCAGGGATAGCTGCATGGGTAGCATTCTGGCTTGTGGTTCAAGCCTTACGCCGGAGCTGAGCTCAAATAGCTCCAATTGATATTGTTCTGCTGACAGATCCAGGCCGGCCTGGAGCCTGATGCGTGTTGCATCCAGCTGCGGAAGCTCGGTATCAGCCCAGCGAGGCGCACTGAGATCCAGCGTGAGTGGCAGTTCAATTTTGCCCGTCTGCATATTTGCCAGCAGACCGCCTTTCAGTTGCATGCTGATGGGTGCAGCAAGCAGCTCAGGAAAACCAGCTTCCAGTTTAAGGTCAAGCTGACTCAAGCGGTAAGTTTCACCTGCCAGATCCAGTTGGACGCCGGTATTCAACGCCAGCGCCAGTGTCAGTTCAGGTTCTGCCAGCGCCAGTCTGGCCGTTGCTTCGAGATTAAACGGTTGATCCAGGCTGAAGTCCCTGATGCGCAGGCTGACATCAGAAAGCTCCAGGGCAAGGCCTTCAACTTCATCGAGCAGTCTGACTCTGGCCCGATCCAGCCAGATGTCATCAATCAGCAGGTTGATGGCAAGATCTGAGCTGCTCTGGTCTGTTTCAGGAGTGACAGACTCAGTGACTGCATCTTCAGTGGAGTCGGTTACCAGGCTTTGCTGAATCAGTTCCCAGTTGGCAACGCCCTGTTGATTACGATGCAAGAATACTTCGGGCTGAATCAGGTGAATCAGGCTGGCACGTACTTCACCAGTCAACAGGGGCAGTACTGCGACGCCGATAGCCGCTTGTTGCATGCTGGCGAGGGGTTCGGCATCGGGAGTGGAGAGGGGGCGTACCTGAACTTCTCCTAGCTGAATACCCAGATAAGGATAAAAACTCCAACTGAAATCACCTGGCATACGCAGGTC
Organism: Marinospirillum alkaliphilum DSM 21637; assembly: GCF_900119735.1. Classification (GTDB taxonomy): domain Bacteria; phylum Pseudomonadota; class Gammaproteobacteria; order Pseudomonadales; family Halomonadaceae; genus Marinospirillum; species Marinospirillum alkaliphilum. The sequence goes on from NZ_FPJW01000014.1 coordinate 4,882, forward strand.
AATTTCAGCCTGTTCAGCAGCCAGCTGTTCAATTCGCGGTTTAAAGTTGTTCGGGTCAACAAAAAGAACCAGAGCAAGAATTGCCAGGATCACCAGGGTAAACAGACTGAATACACCTACCAGCAGCCACTTCAAAAGACGCCTCATGGGCCGAACTCCTTTTACAAAGTTGAAGGGCAGGCCACGCCTGCACAGCTTCTGACCATTCTACCCATGGAACGAATAAAATCGACCATCTGCAGGGGCGGTAAGCAAAAATTTACAGAGCCCGGGACAGTTGTTACCCCCGGTTATGTGCAAACTGTTGTTCTTTCTGCTCTTGCAGCTGTTTGGCTTCCAGTGACAGTTCAGCGGTTGGCCGTAACAGCAAGCGTTGCAGGCCAATCGGATCCCCTGTTTCCCGGCAGAAACCGTATGCACCTTTTTCGATCTGTTCAAGGCTGTGAAGTATCTTGCTCAGCAGCCTGGTTTCTCGGTCTGCCTGGCGTAATAACAGTGCCTTTTCTTCTTCCAGGCTGGCCTTGTCTGTATCGTCACCCTGCTCTGCTGGCTCACTGATCGCCAGGCGTAATGCCTCCAGGTGTTGGGTCACTTCCTGTTGCTGGTTCAACAGCAAAGAACGGAAAAAAGCCAGCTGTTGTGGATTCATGTATTGGTCATCAGGCATGGCCAGTAACTGGGCTTCACTGATGATGGGCAGATTATTCATGGCCTTCTCCTTGCGGATCAGTGATTCGAGGTCTGTTTTACAGTCCTGGTTATAGCTCAGTTCTGTGATTCCTGCGCGATGAATGAACGGATCATCTGGTTCAGAAAGCCGAAGACTCGGTTACTTCAAAATGAATCATGTAGCGCCGATTGATTTCCGGGCAGCCATGCAGGGAGCCACAGCCACGCCCATCCTCCACCCGCAGTACATAAGTGCCTGCATCCAGTTGTCGGCGAATGCGGAAATTACGTCCTTCACCACTACTCCAGTCCCGGGTGATAACGCGGCCATCCGGATAAAACAGTACGGCATCAGGAAATACATTGTTGGTACGTGATGGGGTGCTGCTTTCCAGCAGCACATCTGAGCGGCGATCGAGCACAAAATAGAAGCGCACCACTTCGCGTTCCCCCAGCTCGCCCTGGAATACACTGCCGGGTTGCAGCCGGATGAAAGAGTCAGGTAACTCAACTGCCTTGCTGTAGGGCAGCCAGAGAGACAACAAAGAAAAACAGATCAGACGCTGCAGCATGGTTTTAATCCCTGAAGAAGACCAATTAAAGCGAGTTAAACAAAAATCATATCAACAGGTTAGCCGAAAACAATCCCGCTTGCGCCGGTTTTGGTGATTCGGCAGGTGTGACACTCGGCAGAGGTGTTTATAATGGTGCACCGCTGAATTGTCAGACCCTTACGAAAAAAATTGAGGCCAACCCATGATTATCAAGCCCAAGTACCGTGGATTCATCTGTACGACAACACATCCGACTGGTTGTTACAAAAATGTTGAGGAGCAGATCGCTCTGACCCGTCAGCAGGGTGTAAGTGAAGGTGGCCCCAAAAAGGTGCTGGTGATTGGTGCTTCCAGTGGTTATGGCCTGGCTGCGCGTATTACAGCTGCTTTTGGTTATCAGGCAGCAACCCTGGGTGTGTTTTTTGAAAAGCCGGGCACTGACCGTAAACCCGGCACCGCCGGCTGGTACAACTCCTGGGCATTTGAGCAGGAAGCCCGCAAGGCCGGACTTTATGCCAGGTCCATCAATGGTGATGCTTTTTCGGATGAAGTACGCGCCAAGGCCATTGAGATGATCAAGGCTGATCTGGGTGAAGTGGATCTGGTGATCTACTCTCTCGCCTCACCGGTTCGTAAACTGCCGGATACCGGTGAAGTGAAACGCTCCGCGTTGAAGCCGATTGGTGAGGTGTATCGTTCCACGGCCATTGATACCAACAAGGATCAGATCATTGAAGCTGAAGTGGAGCCAGCGACTGAGCAGGAAATTGCTGACACCATCCGTGTAATGGGTGGTGAAGACTGGGAGTTGTGGATGCAGGCACTGGATCAGGCTGGTGTGCTGGCCAAGGGTGCCAAAACGACAGCCTTCAGTTACATCGGTACCGAAATCACCTGGCCGATCTACTGGCATGGTGCACTGGGCAAGGCCAAGGAAGACCTGGACCGTGCCGCAGCAGCGCTGAACCGTCAGCTGTCTGAGAAATACGGTGGTACTGCCAATGTGGCGGTGCTCAAGTCAGTGGTCACCCAGGCCTCTGCTGCCATTCCGGTGATGCCGTTATACATTGCGCTGGTTTACAAGGTGATGAAAAGTCAGGGCATTCACGAGGGTACCATTGAGCAGCTGAATCGCCTGTATCGCACCCAACTCTATCGTGAGGATGGTCGGGCCATGGATCTGGATGATGCGGGTCGTCTGCGTCTGGATGACTGGGAATTGCGTGATGATGTACAGAATGCCTGTAAGGAACTCTGGGCCAGAGTCAACAATGATAACCTGTTTGAGCTGACCGACTACGCCGGTTACAAACACGACTTCCTCAAGCTGTTCGGTTTTGAACGGGATGATGTGGACTATGAGGCTGATGTGGCAACGGAAGTAGCCTTTGATGCCGTGGATGTTGGTTGATCAACGATCAGTTGTAGCAACTGAAAAGGGGCCGATCTGGCCCCTTTTTACTTTCACTATCACTTTCACAGATGTGTCAGATCTGTACTGCTCAGGTTTTGAACCAGGCAACTGAGCTGCGCATTTCTTCGGCTATCTCTTGCAGTGCACGAGCAGCAGTACTGGCCTGAGTGGCAGCGGCAGCGGTTTCCACCGTCATGCTGGCAATGTTCTCTACCTGCTGAGCGACATCCTGACTCACGGCGGTCTGTTCTTCCAGGGCACTGGAGGTTTGGTTGATCACGTCTGCGGTTGAGATGGCGCCGTTACGCACTTCTTCAATCACCTTGCCTGCTTCAGCCGCCTGCTCGGACCCAGTGTTAACCACTTCCACGGTGCGCTGCATGGAGCTGACCGCCTGCTCGATTTCTGTCTGGATGCCGCTGACCATCGTAGCAATTTCATCTGTGGCATCACTGGAGCGTTGTGCCAGTTGGCGCACTTCGTCAGCCACCACTGCAAACCCACGTCCATGTTCACCGGCACGGGCTGATTCGATGGCAGCATTCAGTGCCAGCAGGTTGGTTTGTTCAGCAATCGCCTGGATCTGATCAACAATCTGAGAAATTTTGGTGGAGCGCTGGTTCAGCTCATGCAGCTTTTCAGCAGTTTCCAGTGACTCCTCGGCAATTCGATTCATGCTGCTGACGGTGGCCTGAATCACGCTGCTGCCCCGTTCACTGGCACTGCGTGCTTCTTCTGAATTGTCAAAGGCCTGGCGGGCACTTTCTGAAACATGACCAATGCTGACGGTTAACTCTTCCACGGCAGCGGCGATCAGGTCGCTGGCCTGGGATTGCTCTTCCGTGGCCTGGCTGATGGCACCGGCACTTTCTGCCACCTGGCTGCTGGACGATGCCAATTGTTCTGACTGGGACTGCAGGGTCTGGACCAGATCGCGCAGTCTTTGGCGCATGCTGGCAAAAGTATGCAATACCTTGCTGACTTCATCTTTGCCAGTCACCTGGATGTTATTGCTCAGATTGCCAGCTCCCACCTGCTCGGCGACTTCAATCACATCATCCAGGCGGCGGGCGATGCTGATCACCACCGGCAAGGCCAGCAGCAGGATCACCAGCAGTACCAGTGCAACGGCGGCCAGGGCCACCCACTGCAGACGGTCCAGTTGGTCATCGGCACGGGTGATGCGTCGTTCAAAAGCGGCCTGAACCTCCTCTTCTATGGTGTCGGCCAGCTCCAGTATGCCGTTCAGGGAGGTGAGCATGCTGCGGGCCAGTTGCAGTGCTTCCGGATCCTGCTGACTGCGGGCCAGTTGATGACCCGTTTCCAGCAGAGGGGCGTAATAGCGGTTTTTATGTTGATCAAACGACTGCTGCAGTGCTGTCAGTTGTTGCAGGCGAGTTGTCTGATCGCTGCTGGTTTGCTGGCGAGTGAAGTTGATCTGCTCCAGCAATTCCTGTTCCTGCTGCTGGAAGCGCTGGTAATACTCGCTTAGGCCGGTGCTGGCATAACTCTGGGCGCTGGCGTCCATACCGTTCAAGGCCGTGGTGATGTCGCCCAGTGCTTCCATCATATTGCCGGTGCGGATGGCATTGTCGAGGGTACTTTGCAGGGAAGATTTTTCCGTGGTGATGAGCGTGGCAACCGCCAGCATCAACGCAAAGATCACCGTAAAAACCAGATAAAGACGTCCCTTGATGGTCGTCAGCAGAGTGCTCATAAAAAACTCCTTGTTCTTGGTTAAGGCTACAAATGCTGCTTTTGCTGGATATCTTTCTGCTTGAAGTTTGACACAAGACAGTGGTGGCAGGGCTGGTTAAGCGTATCAATTTGTTGTTTAAAGACTTCTGTTCGTGTCAATTTAATGGGGTTGAATGCCATAAAAAGACTAGCAAGGAGGCTTCCAAGGTTTTTGGAGCCGACGATATGGGATGTTTTGCTGCGGTTTTTAGTGATTATTTTGGATAACGGGGTGTATCCAGTTGCATGTGTTGGCTGGTCGGATAGGCAATACAGGGCAGGATCAGGCCTTCATCCAGCTCCAGCTGGTTCAGGCCGCGCGGTAGGTGGGTTTTATAATCAATGGTTCCGACCAGCAGTTTGCAGGCACAGATGCCACAGACACCATTGCGGCAAGCCTCACGCCAGGGATGACCTGCCTGCTGCAGAGTCTGCAGCAGGGTTCGTTCGGGGTGCAATTGCAGCTCACCGGGTTGCGGTGTCTGGCTCAGTTGCAGTGACATGTCAGTGGGCTTCATCCCAGTTGCTGCCACTGCTTGCTTCGACCAGCAACGGGACATGCAGTTGTGCGGCCTGTTCCATGCAGGGCTTGATGCCCTGAATCAAGGCATCCACCTGGTCTGCTTTCACTTCAAAGACCAGTTCATCATGCACCTGCATGATGATGCAGGCATCCAGTCCGGATGCCTCCAGCCATTGATCCACTGCCAGCATCGCGGCTTTCATGATGTCTGCAGCGGTGCCTTGCATCGGGGCGTTTATGGCAGTGCGTTCGGCAGCCTGGCGCTGATTGAAGTTGCTGGAACGGATTTCCGGCAGATAAAGGCGCCGACCTGCCAGGGTTTCCACATAGCCCTGTTCAGCAGCCTGGCTGCGGGTGGCGTCCATGTAACGGCGCACGCCGGGGTAACGTTCAAAGTATTTTTCGATATAGAGTTTGGCCTGACCGGGATCGATGTGCAGCTGGCGCGACAGACCAAAAGCACTCATGCCATAAATCAACCCAAAGTTGATGGCCTTGGCATTACGCCGCTGGTCTGCGGTGACCTGATCCGGTGTAGTGCCAAACACTTCTGCGGCGGTGGCACGGTGAATGTCCAGACCTTCGGCAAAAGCTTTCAACAGGCCTTCATCGCCGGAGAGGTGGGCCATGATGCGTAGTTCGATCTGAGAGTAGTCGGCCGCAACCAGTTGATAACCGGGTTCGGCAATAAAGGCCTGACGGATGCGTCGTCCTTCTTCCGAGCGAATCGGAATGTTCTGCAGATTGGGATCAGAACTGGACAGCCGCCCGGTGGCGGTGACCGCCTGATGATAACTGGTGTGCACCCGACCGGTGGTTGGCTCCACCAGCTGCGGCAGTTTGTCCGTGTAAGTGTTACGCAGTTTGGACAGGCCACGATGCTCCATGATGATTTTCGGCAGGGGGAAGTCCAGTGCCAGTTCTTCCAGAATGGCTTCAGCGGTTGATGGCGCACCCTTGGGGGTTTTTTTGATCACCGGTAGCTTTTGCTCATCAAACAGGATTTCGGCCAGTTGTTTGGGTGAGCCCAGATTGCATGCCCGTCCGGCCAGTTGATGGGCTTCTGCCTCCAGTTCAAGAATGCGTCGGGCCATTTCCTGCGAGTGACGCTGCAGGTGGAGCACATCAATCTTGACGCCGTTGCGTTCAATTTTTGACAGCAGGCTGAGCAGGGGGATTTCCAGCTGCTCTAGCACTTGTTGCAGGCGTCCGGCCGCCTGAACCTGAGGAGCCAGTGTCTGATGCAGACGCAGGGTGATGTCCGCATCCTCGGCGGCATAAAAGCTGGCCTGCTCCAGTTCAATCTGATCAAAGGTCAGTTGTTTGGCGCCTTTGCCGGCTATGTCTTCAAAGCTGACGGTTTTATGTCCCAGATACTTCAATGCCAGTGAATCCATATCATGCCGGGTGGCCGTGGAGTTCAGTACATAGGATTCCAGCATGGTGTCCGAGCGAATGCCACGCAGGGTGATGCCATAACGGGCCAGTACACTCATGTCGTATTTGAGGTTCTGACCGATCTTTCCGATGGATGGATCTTCCAGCAGAGGTTGCAATTGCTGGAGTACAGCCTGGCGATCCAGCTGTTCCGGTACACCGGGATAGTCATGCGCCAGTGGCAGGTAAGCGGCTTCACCAGCCTGCACGGCAAAAGACAGGCCCACCAGTTCTGCCTGCATGTAGTTCAGGCTGGTGGTTTCGGTGTCCAGTGCAAAACACCCGGCCTGGCGCAGCTTGTTCAACCACTGATCCAGTTCATGCTGGGTTAACAGGGTGGTGTAGTGAGTCTCGTCCGGTGGTTGGGTGGTTGGGTTAACAGCTGAGGTGGTTGGCGCCGATTCCTGTCCTTCACCGGACAGCAGCTCAGCCAGCCAGCTTTTGAACTCCAACTCGGTGTAGAGGGTTTGCAGGGCTTTCCGGTCCGGATGAGCAATGTCCAGATCATCGGTGGTGACATCCAGTGCGCAGTCGGTTTTGATGGTGGCCAGTTGATAGGACAGGTAGGCCTGGTCCTTGTGTTCTTCCAGTTTTTTGCCAGTGGTTTTGGCACCACGGAAATCCAGTTGGGCAATCTCATCCAGCCGGGCATACAAGTCATCCAGGCCGCCAATGCCCTGTAACAGTGCCAAAGCGGTTTTTTCACCGATGCCGGGTACGCCGGGGATATTGTCAGATTTGTCACCCATCAGGGCCAGAAAGTCGATGATCAGCTCCGGTCCGATGCCGTATTTCTCTTTGACACCGGCCTCATCCAGATGGCTGCCGGTCATGGTGTTGACCAGCGATACATGGGGGCAGACCAGTTGCGCCATGTCCTTGTCACCGGTGGAGATGATGACATCACGGCCATTGGCTGCGGCCTGTCTGGCCAGGGTGCCGATCACATCATCTGCCTCGACACCTTCCACACATAAAAGCGGCAACCCCAGCGCCTTCACGCAAGCATGCAGGGGTTCAATCTGGCTACGCAGGTCGTCCGGCATGGGGGGGCGATGGGATTTGTACTCAGCAAACAGGGCATCCCGGAAGGTGGGGCCCTTGGCATCAAACACCACCCCCATAGGGCTGTCTGGCCAGGTTTTGATCAGGCTTTTCAGCATGTTCAACACCCCTTTGATGGCACCAGTCGGTTGCCCACGCGAGGTGGTCAGTGGCGGCAAGGCATGAAATGCACGATAGAGGTAGGACGAACCGTCGACCAGAATCAGGGGTGGCAGGGATGTTGAAGAAGCCATGGGCAGTGTTCCGAAATCCGCGGCAAAATGCCGGTATGTGTTAGAATAATCCGATGATGCAGAGGCTGTTGATCAAAGGATACTGAACTCTGCCGGACAACGCACCCTTCGGAGATTTTCCCGATGAAAAAAATACGCCTCACCGGCTTGCTGGTTTTATTGCTGGCGCTGATGCTTTCTGTTGGCTGGGCACATGCCAATACGCCGGAGCCGGAAATCACCATTCGTCAGGAGGGTGACAAAACCATCGAAGAATACCGCATCAATGGCCGTCTGTATGCCATCAAGGTGATACCGGCCCGTGGTGAACCCTATTATCTGGTGGATTCCGAAGGTGATGGTGAGCTGGATCGTCAGGAGCGTGGTCGCCTGTTGATTCCAAGCTGGATTCTGTTCCGCTGGTGAGGTGCAGTCTGAAGTGAAAGCAGGCAGAAAAAAAAGCAAGAAGAACAAGTACTCCCGCCCGGTCAGGGCTTTTTTCATTCGTAACGGCTGGAAGCTTTTGTCATATTTGCCGCTCAGAGCCTTGCAGGCCTTGGCTGTGCCGCTTGGCTGGCTGATCTGGCGTGGTTCCAGGCGTGAGCGACGTGTCACTCTGACCAACCTGAAGCTGGCTTTTCCTGATTTGAGCGTGGCAGAGCGCAAGTCGCTCGGTAAGGCGTCCCTGATAGAAAGCACTCGCACTCTGTTGGAAATGGGCTTTATGTGGATGGCGCCCAAAGATAGGGTGCTGGCCAGCGTTCGCAGTGTGCAGGGTGCCGAAGAGCTTGAGCGGCTGCAGCAACAACAGCAACCGGTAATCCTGCTGGGTCCCCACATCGGCCAGTGGGAGTTGATCGGCCAGTGGTTCTCAGCCCGCTTTCCATTGACCTGCATGTATTCCTTGCCCAAAGTTCGTGAGCTGGATCCGGTGATTCGGCAAGGTCGCTGTCGTACCGGTGGTTTTCTGGTGCCGGCAGATGTGAAAGGGGTAGCCGGTCTGTTAAAGGCTTTGAGGCGTGGTGAAGCGGTTGGCATCTTGCCAGATCAGGTGCCGGATAGGGGGCAGGGAGGGGTGTTTGCACCTTTTTATGGCCATCCGGTGCTGACGGCCACCCTGTTGCCAAAACTGGTGCAAAAGACCGGTGCCAGGGTTTTTACTGCCCTGGCCAAGCGCCTGCCTCGTGGCGAGGGTTATGAACTGATCCTGATTCCTGCTGATGAACGGGTTTATTCTACTGATGAGCAGGAGGCTACGGCTGGTGTTAATGCCAGTGTAGAGCAGATCATCAGTTACGCACCAACGCAGTATCAGTGGGCTTACAAGCGTTTTAAGCGGGTTCCGAAAGGCACTCCAAAACCCTATAAATCCAGGCGCTTTTGAAGCAGGCAATAAAAAAAACCATCATGGCCCTGTGGCTGGGGTAAAAGCTGCCGGCCAAAGCGCAGGGCTTGTCCCCACTCAGCCTCAATGTCCTGATGAACCGCATCTGCGGTCTGGTGCAGGAAGCTGGCCAGCGGATGCTGGTTTTCTTCCGGCAGAATGGAGCAGGTGGCATAAAGCACTAAGCCGCCCGGTTTCAGTAACGGCCAGAGCTTCTGCAGGAGTTTTAGCTGGATATCCGCCAACTCCTTGATGTCACTGTCGCGGCGCAGCAGCTTGATATCCGGGTGGCGCCGAATGACACCCGTGGCTGAGCAGGGGGCATCCAGCAGGATACGATCAAAAGCCTGCCCATCCCACCAGTGCTCCACTGCCGCAGCGTCAGCACATTTTACTTCCGCCTTGAGTTGCAGTCGTTGCAGGTTTTCATGCACTCGCCCCAGCCTGCTTTCATCCACGTCCAGTGCCAGCAGATTCAGGTCGGCTGTTTCCAGCAAATGAGCCGTTTTGCCACCGGGTGCACAGCAGGCATCCAGCACTCGCTGCCCTGCCTGTAAATCCAGTAGCAGAGGTGTCAGTTGCGCTGCTTCATCCTGCACACTGAAATGCCCTTCGGCAAAACCAGGTAACAAAGCCGGGTGTGTTGGCTGCTCCAGCGTGATGCCCCAGGGACTGAAGGTTGTGGCTGTGGCAACAATGTCGAGCTGTTGCAGTTGCTGCAGATAAGCTTCACGGGTGGTCTTGCGTTGGTTGATGCGCAGGGTCATGGGTGGCTGCAGGTTGCTGGCTGCACAGATGTCTCGCCAGTCCTTGCTGTAAGCTTTTTTGATGCGTTTTAACAACCAGGCAGGAAAGGCACTGGCAGCTGTTTCTTTGCCTTCTGCCAGTTGTATCAGAGCTTCCTGTTCACGTTGAAAGCGCCGCAAGCAAGCATTGAGCAGTTTGCCAGCCCAGGGTTTGTTGAGTTTTTTGGCAGCTTCAACACAGGTGTTGATGGCGGCATAGTCAGCAACACGCCCTTCCTGTAATTGATACATGCCGATCAGCAGCAGCGCCAGCACATCCAGGTCTTTGGATTTCAGTGATTGCTGCAGCAGCTGATCAGCCCAGAATTGCAATCGAGGCTGGAAGCGGCAGACACCAAAGGCCAGCGCCTGGGTCAGGGCGGCATCTTCGTTGTTAAGCCCTTGTTGAGCACGTGGCAGGCTACTGCTCAGTGAAGCCTTTTGTTGCAGTACGGGTAGCAGGGCTTTGACTGCCCGCAGTCGCGGTTGGACGCCATCATTCATGCAAAAAGCTGCCCCGCTGCAAAGCGTTCGGGGTGACCATTCAGCAGATCAGTCACATTCATCTGGCGACCACCGGGCAGTTGCAGTTGGGTCAGCTTAAGGCAGCCTTCACCGCAGGCCACGATCAGGCCGTCTTTTTCGATATCCAGTAGTGTGCCAGGTTGAGCATTGTGTTCTATATTCAGGGGTTTTGCCTGCCAGATACGGATCACGTCATCACCTTCGGTAAACCATGCCACCGGCCAGGGGTTATAACCTCTTACAGTCCGATCCAGTTCAGTTGCAGGGCGTGGCCAGCTTACCCGTGCTTCTTCCTTGCTGAGCTTGGCGGCATAACAGGCTTCGGCCGGGTTTTGTGTCTCCGCAGTGGCCTGGTACTGGTCAAGCTGTTGCAAAAGCTGTTGCAGGGCTTCACCGCCCTGGATGGCCAGTTTGTCATGCAGGCTGGCGCTGGTGTCTGTTGCAGTGATGGGGCAGTGTGTTTTTAATAACATTGCGCCGGTATCCAGGCCTGCATCCATTTGCATCAGGGTAACCCCGGTTGCGGAATCACCTGCCAACAGTGCCCGTTGAATAGGGGCGGCACCACGCCAGCGTGGCAGCAGTGAGGCGTGCACATTAATGCAGCCGAGCGTGGGAATATCCAGCACTGCCTGAGGCAGCAACAGGCCGTAGGCAACCACAATCATCAAGTCGGGTTGCAAGGCACGCAGCTCAGCTTGTGCAGCTTCATCCTTCAGGCTCAGGGGCTGATACACCGGTAACTGATGTTGTAGCGCCAGTTCCTTGACCGGACTGGGTTTTAATTTGCGACCACGACCAGCGGGCCGATCCGGTTGGGTATAAACAGCCACCACTTGGTGGTTGGTGTCACACGCAGCCAACACTGCTTTGAGTGAGGTGGCAGCAAATTCCGGAGTGCCGGCAAAAACAATACGCATCGGTCAGGCCTTCAGGCGTTTCATCAATTTTTTGCGAACCCGATCCTGTTTCAGGCGGGAGAGGTAGTCGACAAACACGATGCCTTTCAAATGGTCAATTTCGTGTTGCACGCAGTGAGCCAGCAAGCCATCACATTCAAAGGACAACGGCTTGCCATGACGATCCAGTCCTTTGACCTGGATCCTGATATAGCGCTCAACATCAGCGTAGTATTCCGGTACTGAGAGGCAGCCTTCCTGCATCAGCTCGCAGGCTGGATCCAGCGGTGTGAACTCAGGATTGATCAGTACCAGCGGCTGATTTTTTTCTTCCGAAACATCAATCACAATCAGTTGCCGATGGAAGTCCACCTGTGTAGCTGCAAGGCCAATGCCGGGCGCGTCATACATGGTTTCAAACATGTCGTCGATCTGTTGTTGCAGAGCTGGAGTGAAATCTGCTTCGGTCAGTGGAGTGGCCTTGATGCGCAGGCGCGGATCTGGATATTCGAGAATGGTCAGCAAGCTCATGGTTTGTCTCTGGGTTCAAAAAAGGCATTTGCCGGATAAATGCAAGTAAATGTACTTGCCGCGTTTCAAGCTTTCAGGCAAAGTGTAACTTAAAGTAAGTGCATGGAGGCTTGGACTGTTCCGGGGCCTGAGAGTTTGGATTCACAACGGGTAAAATTATGTTCACATTAGGATTTCGCCGTCTGTTGTTGCTGGTTGTGGTTGCTGGCTTTTCCATGATGGTTCAGGCGACCAGTTTAAAGGTAGATGCGCCCAAACGCTACGAAGTTCAGCGTGGTGACTCCCTCTGGTCGATTGCGGAACGCTTTCTGGATGATCCCTGGATGTGGCCGCATCTCTGGCGTGCCAACCCTCAGGTACAAAACCCTCACTTGCTGTATCCCGGCGACATTATTGAGTTACTGCAAGTGGATGGCCGCACAGTTGTGCAACTGCGACCCCGTTTACGCATCATGACCTTGCAGGAACCCATCCCCTTCATGCCGCTGGAGCAGGTTGATGCTTTTCTCAATCGAGACGTGATGATTGATCGTCCTGATTTTGAAGATGCCTTGTACATTGTTGGCCTGAGCGAAGAGCGAACCCTTGCAGGACGGGGTGATCAGGTCCAGGTTTTAGGGAGTCTGACAGCGGGCGTTACCCGTTACGGTATTTATCGTGATCTGGAGGAAATACGCCATCCAGTCACCCGTCAGCACCTCGGATTCAAGGCTCGTGCCATCGGTGTGGCTTATCTGGTTTCCGATGAAGATCGTATGGCCAGCTTCAGAATTGTTGAAAGTCAGGAAGAGATCCGTGTGGGTGACCGACTGCTGCCGTTTACCGACTCACCCTTTGATGCCGGTTTTCAGCCGCGCCCACCGGCAGTTGCGTTACATGGCATGGTATTGAGGGCGTTGGCTGCGAGTGAGCAGCAGCTGATAGGCCCTTATCAACCGATCATGCTGGATCTGGGCAGTGAACAACTGCAGCCCGGCCATATGGTGGAAGTATTGGCACCTGGCCGCCGAGTGCGTAACCCTCAGACTGGAGAAGTGGTGTTTGCTGCTGAGAATCCGCGTGGTCTGGCCATGGTTTATCGTACTTTTGACCATGTCAGCTTTGCACTGGTATTGCAGTCGCATCAGCCGATGGCGCCTGGTGATGCCTTCCGGCAGGGGCCACGTCGCTGACCGCACGCTTTTCTTTTAGCCAGGAGGGCTGATGCCGCACGACAGGGATGTCGAACAACTCTTGCCGCACCTGATCCTGTGGCTGCTGCCTGGCCACAATCAGCGTCGTATCGCGCAAATACGGCAGCAACTGGAGCCTTCAGCGGCTGCAGATCCGCATGCCTTGTTGCAAGCCCTGTCATCCTTTCCACGCGTTCAGCCGCAGTTGGCTGCCCTGTGCAGACAGGCTTTGCACGACCCCTGGCGTCTGCCTTTTGCTGATCAGATTCATCGGCACTTGTTATGGGCTGAACATCCGAAACATTGGTTGTTAACACCAGAGCAGCAGCCTGAATGCCTGGCTGAGATTGCTGACCCGCCTTTATTACTTTGTGTTTCCGGTCAGCATCAAGCGCTTGATTCGCCCGCCCTGGCCGTAGTGGGTAGCCGCAATGTCACCCCGGAAGGGCGGCATAATGCCAGCCACTGGTCAGCCCATCTGGCCCATCAGGGGCTGAACATCATCAGCGGTCTGGCACGTGGTGTGGATGCTTATGCTCATCAAGGGGTGCTGGATGCTCGTGAGCGAGGAGCCAGTGGCGCAACCTTTGCGGTATTGGCGCAAGGCCTGGATCAAATCTATCCTCCGGAACATAAGTCGTTGGCAGAGCGAGTTTGTGAGCAGGGAGCTTTGTTATCGGAGTATCCTCTGGGTGCTTCCCCGTTGCCGCGCAACTTTCCGGCGCGCAACCGCATTGTGACTGGTCTGTCTCTGGGGGTGCTGGTGGTGGAGGCTGCGCTGCGCAGTGGTTCACTGGTCAGTGCACGCCATGCGCTGGAGCAGGGGCGTGAAGTGATGGCGATTCCTGGTTCGGTGCGCAGGAAACAGAGTGAGGGTTGCCATCAATTGATCCGTCAGGGGGCCGCACTGGTGACTCATCCGGATGAGGTGCTGGCAGAGCTGCGACTACCCCTTCAACAGATCATTCAGGCAACTGATGGTTTGTCACCCTTTGTTGCCGGGTCCGGGGTTTCAGAATCTGGGGTTTCAAAACACCTGCAACCCCTTTATCAACTGATCAGTGATGTGCCGCAGACCGCAGATCAGTTATTGTTACAGCTGGATTGTGAGACTGCCGAGGGCCTGGCGCTGTTGCAGGAGCTGGAACTGGATGGGCTGATTGAACAGTGCCCCGGCGGCTGGTGTCGAAGTGCTTGAGTCCGGTGCGGGTCTGGGGTAACGTGCCATTCCTTGTCGACTTGCCGGAGATTCCCGGTTTTGTTCCTGAAGTGTTGAGTGAAAATCATGTCATCTGAAAATGCTGTTTCCACTTCCGTTAAACTGACAGAAGTGGATCAGGCAGCCATCAGGGAAGCGGCTGCCGTGCTGAGGCAGGGCGGCGTGGTGGCCTATCCGACCGAGGCTGTCTGGGGACTGGGTTGTGACCCCTTTAACAGTCGTGCTGTTCAGCGTTTATTGCTGCTGAAGCAACGTGACCCCTCCAAAGGCGTGATTCTGATTGCTGCATCCATGGAGCAGTTAAAACCCTGGCTGACGGGCCTGAGTGCTGAACACAAGCTGCAGCTGCAACAGAGCTGGCCAGGCCCACAAACCTGGCTGGTTGAAGACAATGGTTATACCCCGGAGCTGATTCGCGGCAAACACACCAAGGTGGCTTTGCGGGTGACTGATCATCCCTGGGTGGTGGCGCTTTGTGAAGCCTTTGGTGGCCCACTGGTCTCCACCTCGGCAAATATGGCGGGAGAGCCGCCCTTGTGTACCCATCAGGAAGTGATGGCCGCTTTTGGACAGGATGTTGACGCTGTATTGGATGGTCCGCTGGGGGGGCTGGAGCGGCCAAGTCGCATCACGGATCTTGCCACCGGTGAAGTGCTGCGCGCCTGACGCAGCACTCAACTGAATCACAGGAGAAGGTGTTTTGTCTGAATCCTTACCGGCTGCTGTGGATACAGCCGCCGTCAAAAACTATCTGCTGGGTTTGCAGGATTCCATCTGTACTCAGCTTGAATCCCTGAATGGTCAGTCTTTTCTGGAAGACAGCTGGGAACGCCCCGGTGGTGGTGGTGGACGTACCCGGGTGCTGCAGGAAGGTGCATTGATCGAAAAGGGTGGTGTCAACTTCTCCCATGTTTTTGGCGATCAGCTGCCTGCTTCTGCCACTGCTGCCCGACCGGAGCTGGCCGGGCGGAGCTTTCAGGCCATGGGTGTGTCACTGGTGATTCACCCGCGTAACCCCTATATTCCCACCTCTCATGCCAATGTGCGTTTTTTCATCGCTGAAAAGCCCGGCAGTGAACCCGTCTGGTGGTTTGGCGGTGGTTATGACCTGACACCCTATTACCCCTTTATGGAAGACGTGGTGCACTGGCATCAGGTGGCAAGGGATGCCTGTGCACCCTTTGGACCGGAGGTTTATCCGCGTTACAAACAATGGTGTGATGAGTACTTTCACCTGAAACACCGCAATGAACCGCGTGGTGTGGGTGGCCTGTTTTTTGATGATCTGAACCAGCCTGATTTTGAGCGGTGTTTTGCCTTTATGCAGGCCATCGGCAACAGCTATATGCCTGCTTACCAACCGATCATCGAAAAGCGTCGAGACATGCCTTACGGTGAGCGCGAGCGTGAGTTCCAGGCATTCCGACGTGGGCGTTACGTGGAGTTCAACCTGGTCTGGGATCGTGGCACCCTGTTTGGCCTGCAAAGTGGCGGTCGTACGGAATCCATTCTGATGTCCTTGCCTCCTCAGGTGCGCTGGGGTTATGACTGGAAACCGGAGCCAGGCTCGGTGGAAGAAAAACTCTACCGTGACTTTCTGCGCCCGCGTGATTGGCTGGCTGCTGAACCATAAAAACAACAACAGGTTAAAAACCTATGGAACAACTGGATGCCGTGGTGATCGGAGCCGGTGTGGTCGGGTTGGCAATCGCACGAAACCTGGCCCAGGCAGGGCGTGAAGTGCTGGTACTGGAAAAAAACACCCGCTTCGGGGAAGAAACCAGCGCTCGCAATTCCGAAGTCATCCATGCCGGACTCTATTACCCTCAGGGTTCACTCAAGGCCCAGACCTGTGTCCGAGGCAATCGCCTGCTGTATGACTATTGCCGCGAGCGAGCCATTCCTCACCAGGCCTGCGGCAAGTTGGTGGTGGCCACCGACGTCAACCAGCTATCACAACTTCAGGCCTTGCAGCAGCAAGCAACCAACAATGCCTGTGTTCCCCTGACCTGGCTGGACAAGGCGGAACTGCAGACTATCGAGCCTGAACTTCGCGCTGAAGCGGCACTCTTGTCACCCTCCACCGGCATTGTTGACAGTCACAGCCTGATGCAGGCCCTGCTGGCTGATCTGGAAGCGGCCGGTGGTCAGCTGGTGACGGCCAATCCGGTGACCGGTGGCCAGATCAACCCGCAACAACGGGTGTTGCAACTGGATGGTTATGATGTTCAGGCCGCATTGGTGGTGAATGCTGCCGGTTTGCATGCTCCGGCGCTGGCGCGACAGTTACACGGTGCTGCAGACTGGATACCGGTACCCGCTTTTGCGCGAGGCAATTATTTTTCACTCAGTGGTAAAAACCCTTTCCAACACCTGATTTATCCCCTGCCTGAACAGGCTGGACTGGGCATTCATCTGACGCTGGACCTGCAGGGGCGCGCCCGCTTCGGGCCGGATGTGCAGTGGCTGGATATCCCGGATGCATCGGTGATTGACTACCGGGTGGATGTGTCACGTAAAGAGGCCTTTGCTGAGGCCATACGCGCTTATTGGCCAGTACTGGACAGCAATGCACTGCAGCCTGATTATACCGGGGTGCGTCCCAAGATTACTGCACCGGGTGTGGAGGCTGCAGACTTTCTGCTGGCAGATGCCCGGTTGCATGGTTGTGACGGGGTGATGCATCTGTTCGGTATCGAGTCACCCGGACTGACTGCCTGTCTGGCACTGGCCGAAGTGGTGAGTGCCCGCTTATTAAATACAGGAGCCTGATGGCCATGGATCATTACGCCGTATTCGGTAACCCGATTGCCCACAGCAAATCGCCGCAGATTCACGGCTGGTTTGCTGAACAAACCGGTCAACAGATGGATTACCGGGCCATTCTGGCGCCGGAAGATGATTTTGAAGGCAGTGCCCGGCAGTTTTTTGATGCCGGGGGGCTGGGTGCCAATGTCACGGTTCCCTTCAAGCTGGATGCGCTGGTGTTCAGTGATCAGTTGTCCCCCCGGGCCCGCCGAGCCGGTGCAGTGAACACCCTGCAAAAGGGCAAAAATGGTGAAATTTACGGTGACAACACGGATGGCATCGGGCTGGTGCGTGACCTGAGTGATAACCTTGGCTTTAACCTGCGCGGCAAGCGGGTATTGTTGCTCGGTGCCGGTGGGGCTTCACGGGGAGTGATTGAGCCACTGCTCAAGGCGGGTATTGCACGTCTGAAAATTGCCAACCGCACACCGGAAAAGGCCCAGCAACTGGTGCAGATTTTTCATGGTCTGCAACCGGATGCTGAGCTTTCAGCGGGTAACTGGGCCAGTCTGAATGCCAGTCAGTACGACCTGATCCTGAATGCCACTTCTGCCAGCCTGTCCGGTGACCTGCCGCCACTTCCTGATGGGCTGCTGGCCGCTGGCGCGCTGGCCTATGATCTGATGTATGCCAGACAAGCCACTCCCTTCATGCGTTGGGCAGAGGCACAGGGTGCTGCACAGGTGGCCGATGGTCTGGGCATGCTGGTCGAGCAGGCCGCTGAAGCCTTTTTTCTGTGGCGTCAGGTACGTCCTCAGACCAGTGGCGTGCTGCAACGCCTGCGTGAACAGTTGATGGCAGGCTGAGCATGAGTCTTTACCTGTCCGGCCTCTGGCGTTACCCGGTGAAATCCTGTCAGCCCCAGTCGCTGGATCATGCCTGGGTGGAATCCCGGGGGCTGGAAGGTGATCGACGTTATCTGGTGACCGACCTGGACGGGCAATTCATCACCGCCCGCAGCTTCCCTCGGCTGGTGCAGCTTCAGGCAAAACCGGTAGCAGATGGTTTGCACCTGGCGGCAGCGGGTCAGCCGGATCTGCATTTACGGGTGGCAGATTTTCCGCAGCAGTATCGCCCCATCACCATCTGGAAACAGCAACTGGATGCCCGGCACTGTGGTGAACAGGTGGATGCCTGGTTAACCCGTTTTCTCGGGCATCCTTGCCAGCTGCTTTATTTTGATGAGCAGACACAGAGGCCGATCAAGGACCAGCCAGATCAGCAAGTGAGTTTTGCTGATGCCTACCCGCTACTGTTGACCAGCACGGCCTCACTGGACTGGTTGCAGCAACACTGTCCCATACCGATTCAGATGCAGCAGTTCCGTCCCAACCTGGTGATCAGCGGTGCTGATGCCTGGGCCGAGGATGGCTGGCAACGGGTTCGGGTGGGTGATATCACCTTTGCCGTGCACTCGCCTTGTGAACGCTGCAAGCTGATCACCTTGCCACCCGGCAGTGAAACCTTTGATACCAGGCAGGAGCCATTGCGCACCCTGATCCGCCATCATGCTTCAGCCACCGGCAAACCCCTGTTCGGTCATAATCTGATTCCCCTGAATGAAGGTCGGCTGCAAACGGGCATGCCGGTGGAGGTCTGGTGACATGGACGCATTATTAAAACGCTTTATTCCACTGCGACCCTATCAGCGTGAAAACAGTCCGGTGAAGGGCTTTCAGCTGGATGCCGCCGGTCTGACGTATCTGGAAGGGCATCTGGAAAGTGATCGCGGCCGCATCATCAACTCGGCAGCAGTGCGCCGCCTGCAGCAGAAAACTCAGGTGTTTCCGCTGGAGCGCAACGCGGCAGTGCGCAGTCGCCTGACCCACTCGCTGGAAGTGCAGCAAACCGGGCGTTTCATCACCCGTAGTGTGTTTCGCCTGCTGCGTGAACAAGGTGCCGCCCCGGAATTGCTGGCACTGGAGCGAGTCAGTGAGAGTCTGGTCGAAATGGCTTGCCTGCTGCATGACATTGGCAACCCGCCCTTCGGGCACTTTGGTGAAGCGGCCTTGTCGCGCTGGTTCAGTGAGCATTTGCATCAGTTGCCCGCTTTTTCCCGTGTGCTGGATGACCCACAACAGAGTGCATTACGCGATAATTTGCGGCGCGAGCTGGAAAGTTTTGAAGGCAATGCTCAGGCGATTCGCCTGATGGTCAGCCTGCAACAGCTGAACCTCACCTACCTGCAATCAGCCTGTGTGCTCAAGTACACCCGTTGTGCCACTGATCCACGTCCAGCCGCTGATGCAGCCGGAGCACTGAATTACCTGCAGAAAAAGCCGGGTTATTATTTTTCTGAAAGCCGTTTTATCCAGGAGCTGCAGCAGGCATTACAACTTCAGCCGGGCCATCGTTTTGCCCTGACCTACCTGATGGAAGCTGCGGATGACATTGCTTATTGTCTGGCAGACATCGAGGACAGTGTCGACAAGGGTATTCTCACTCATCCGCAACTGGCTGAGCTGTTAAAGGCCGAGTTTGCCGAGCAGTTCCCGCAGGACCCGGATGGATTGCACTTCAATGACCAGTCCTTTGCCGGGCTGGTGGATGCCGCACTGCAACGCGCAAAGCAGGAACCCATCAACAAGGATCATGCCTTTTTTGTCTGGTTAAGGGTTGGTCTGATACATCCGCTGGTGCAGCATGCCGCCGGGGCATTTGTGACCCATCTGCCGGAAGTGACAGCGGGCAATCTGAATCGTGCCCTGCTGGAAGATGCTTCCGCCTGCCATGCTGCAGTGAAAACCCTCAAGCAGATCGGCTTCAAACACGTTTTTAATGTGCCGGAAGTCTCCACACTGATGTTGCAGGGTTATCGGATTCTGACCGGGCTGCTGGATATTTACCTGCCACTGCTGCAATTGCCCCTGGCTGATTTTCGCAAACTGGAGCAGGGTGATGGTTGGCATGCCTACCTGCTGGAAAGCCGTCTGTTCCAGCGCCTGCCAGGCAAACACCTGAAAGCCTACCAGCAGTTGCGGGATTCAGCCGCTCAGCTGGGTGCGGGGGTGTTGCCGGACGATGTCTGGGAAGCCTATTGTCGCTGCCGCCTGCTGCAGGACATGATCAGTGGCATGACCGACCAGTTTGCGCTGGAAGAGTATCAGACACTGGCGGCCATTCAGTCTTGAATCATGAATTCTCAGGGAGTAAAGCATGACACCCGCCATCAATCTGGTTCGCCAGAAAAAAGTCGCCCATCAGGTGCACGAATACAGCCATGATCCTGCCGCTGCTTCTTATGGTCTGGAGGCCGCTGAAAAAATGGGTGTACCGACCGCACAGGTGTTCAAAACACTGGTGACGGAAGTGGATGGCAAGCTGGTGGTGGCGGTATTGCCGGTGGATCACCAGTTGAGCCTGAAAAAAGTGGCGCGTGCTGCCGGTGGTAAAAAGGCCGTGATGGCTGACCCGGCAAAGGTGGAACGCACCACCGGTTATGTGCTGGGTGGGGTCAGCCCGCTGGGCCAGAAAAAAGCCCTGCCCACGCTCATTGATGCCAGCGCAGAAAACCTGGCGCTGATGTATGTTAGTGCCGGTCGGCGCGGGCTGGAAATCAGCTTGGCCCCTTCAGACTTGCAGAGGTTGACGAATGCTATTGTTGCTGACCTGATTGATGCTTGATGCTCCAAGCCTCCTTGAGAGGTCTCAGAGCTTGTTCCAAGCGGCCTCTGATTAGCATTATGAGCGCGGATCAGGCAAGGCGAAATTGATCGAAAAAGCGGAGTTTACACGGAGTAAATGAGCATTTTGAGATCAACTTCAACGCAGCATGGTCGAGCGCAATAGCGAATCAGTGGTTGCTTAGTCTTCTGCCAGAAAATCCTCTCTCGACAAACCATACTTCTTGAGTTTGTCGTACAGGGTTTTGCGGGGCAGGCAGAGGTCCTCCAGAGTGTTTTTGATGGAGCCCTTGTTGCGCGCCAGGGCTTGTTCGATCAGGCTTTTTTCAAACATTTCCACCTGTTCCGGCAGGGTCAGGGCCTGTTTGCCGCTGTTGCCGAACATCAGTTGTTCCAGGTCGTAATCACAGGTGGCTCCCAGCAGCACATAACGTTCGGCCAGGTTGCGCAGTTCACGCACGTTGCCGGGCCAGTCATGGCTCATCAGCATGGAGCTTTGTGCTGGTGTCGGGGTGGGTGCTTCCAGTCCGGAGCGGGTGGCTGCCACAATGGCAAAGTGCTGGAACAGCAGTGGGATGTCTTCGCGGCGCTCCCGCAGTGGGGGAATTTCCAGCGTCACCACATTCAGCCGGTAATAGAGGTCTTCCCGAAACAAGCCTTCGGCGGCTGCCTGTTTCAGATCGGTTTTGGTGGCGGCAATGATGCGGATGTCGAGGCTGACCGGGGTGTTCGAGCCGAGGCGTTCCAGCTGGCGCTCCTGCAGCACCCGCAGCAACTTGACCTGCAGGTTCAGCGGCATGGATTCAATTTCATCCAGAAACACCGTGCCACCGTCTGCGTGTTCAAACTTGCCGACCCGGCGTTTGTTGGCACCGGTAAAGGCGCCGGGTTCATGCCCGAACAGTTCGGACTCAATGATGCTTTCCGGCACCGCACCACAGTTGATGGCAACAAAATTACGCCCGGCGCGACTGCTTTGTTCGTGGATGTAACGGGCCAGCATGTCTTTACCGGCTCCGGTTTCTCCCCACAGCAGCAGGTCGGTTTCCACTCGGGCAATCTGGTTGGCCAGCGACATCACCTTCTGCATCGCTTGGGTGCGGCCCAGCACCCTTGGGCCGGGTGTGGTGTGGCGGGCCAGTTCTTCTTTGAGGCTGCGGTTTTCCAGCGTTAGTCGGCGTTTGTCCAGTGCCCGTGCCACCACATCCAGCAGGATTTCGTTGCGAAAGGGTTTTTCCAGGAAATCATAAGCACCCTGACGGATGGCTGCCACAGCGGTGGAAATGTCACCATGCCCGGTGATCAGAATCACCGGTAGATCCGTGTCCAGTGCGTGGGCCTGTTGCAAAAAGGTCATGCCATCCATGCCTGGCATGCGGATGTCGGAAATCACCACGCCGGGCCATTCGGGGCTGAGTGCACGCAAGGCCAGTTCGGCACTTTCATAACTCTGCACTTGATAACCGGCCAGTTCCAGCGTTTGCCCCAGGCTGATGCGCAGGTGTTTTTCATCATCAATGATGATGACCGGATGGGGTGTTTCAGCCATGCAATGTCTCCTGGTGACTGTTTTCCGGATGACAGGCCGGAAGGTAAAGCGTGAATACGGCGCCGGTGCAGCTGTTGGCAGAGGCGGGGTCCTGTAAGCGCTGGAACTGCAGGTGATTACCTGCTTCCAGCCGTCCGCCCAGGTCCTGCACAATGCGACTGGAAATGGATAGCCCCAGACCCAGACCCTGACCGGGCTCCTTGCTGGTAAAGAAGGGGTCAAAGATTTCTTCCAACTGATGGGGTGGAATGCCGCTGCCGGTATCCCAGACCTGGATTTGTACCCATTCGCGGCCATCCTGCTGCAGGAACTCGGTGCACAGATGGATTTGACGCAGTGGTGCCTGTTTCATGGCATGCAGAGCATTGGATAAAAGGTTCACCAGTACCTGCTCCAGCCGCACCATGTCAGCCAGCACAAAAACCTCCTGTGCTGGAAAACGACGGATCACTTCAATGTTTTGTTGCTGGAACTGGTTCCAGTAAAGCTTCAAGGCGTAATCAAACGCAGCCTGCACCGAAACGGGTACCAGTTGATCACCGCTTTTGCGGGAAAACATTTTCAACTGGGCGCTGATCTCAGCCATCCGCTCCGTCAGCAGCAGGATCTGCTCAAGATTGGAATCGGCCGTTTCCGGTTGGTTGCGGGTCAGGAAGGTGCGGGCGTTTTCGGCATAACTGCGCAGGGCTGCCAGTGGCTGGTTCAGCTCATGATTGATGCTGGCAGATAACTGGCCGAGCACGGCCAGTTTGGCGGTCTGCACCAGTTCTTTCTGGGTTTTTCGTAGCGTGGCTTCGGTGCGTTCATGTTGCTGGATTTCTTCCAGCAATCGCTGGTTACTGGCCGACAAATCGGCGGTACGGGCAGCAACCCTGGTTTCCAGTTCATCATGCGCCTGCTGCAAAGCCCGGTGGGCTTCTTCCTTCCATTGCTGGCGTTCCCGCAGGCTGCGGCGGCGCTGAAACAGGTACAGGCCAATCAGGGTGACCAGCACCAGTGCCGAGCCGGACAGCAGGCTGACAATGATGGCCTGATGACGCACCGGATTCAGCTCTTTCATCATGTGCACCTGCCAACCAGCTTCTGGCATGGGATGGCTGAGCAAGAGGTAGTCGCGGGCCTGGTTGTTGTTCATGCGAATGGTCAGCGCTTCGGCCTGATCTGCAATCTGATGACGCTCCATCACCGGCAAAGGACGCAGGATGCGCCCGGCATAACGCAGTGAGTCACTGATTTCCTGCAGGGTTTCACGTGGCAGTTCGGTGATGGTGGACAGGCGCCATTCCGGGCGGGAACTGATAAAAATGACACCATCCGGATCGGTGACCAGCAGCTCACCGGCCGGATCTCGCCAGGGTTGCTCAATGGCATGAATTTCAATTTTCACCACCAGAGCACCCTGGACTTCATCCTTGAAATAAACCGGCCAGGAGAAGTAATAACCACGAGCACCAGAGGTGGTTCCCAGGCCATAAAAGCGCCCCTGCTGGCCTTGCATGGCCAGTTGGAAATAAGGGCGAAAGGCAAAGTTCTGACCAATAAAGCTGTCGGCTCGCCACCAGTTGCTGGCGGCAACGGTGAAGCCGTCATGGTTCATCAGATAGATATCTGAGACATCAGCAATCACCCGGTAGGTATCCAGCACCAGATTCAGTTGTTGCAACTCATCACTGGTGATTTCGGGTCGCAGAAAATGGCTTAAGTCTTCCTTGGTGGTCAGCAGCTCTGCCAGATACTCGTGTTTTTCCAGCTTGCCGCTGAGGCTGGTAACGTGCAGCAGCAGTTCGTTGGTGGCTTGATCCTGCAGGCGTTGCAGTTCAATGTTCCAGGTCTGCTGGGCGCTCTGCCACAGCACCAGGATGGCAACCAGTGTAAAAGCCAGGCTGGGTAGCCAGCGACGCAGCGCGGGGGGTAGGGTTTGGTCCGGCATCTGATGGTCCGTGTTCAGATTGCAGTTTGAACGCGGCGCAACGCTCGTTGCACGCGGGTTTCCTGTTTGGATAGCTCCAGCAGGCCATCTTCAACATACACCAGATGTTCGTGGGAACGGGCCTGAGCGCGTTCCGGATCCCCTTCCAGAATCGCATCCAGCAGTTCCTTGTGCTGTTGATAGAGAATGGGGCGGGAGTCCTTGCGTTCAAACAGGCTGGACAGGTTATCCACAATGCTTTTTTCCAGCAGATTAAACAGGCCGCGCATGGTGTGCAGCAGCACCACGTTGTGAGCGGCTTCAGCAATCGCCAGATGGAAAGCGGCATCCGCTTCGGCTTCCAGCACCGGGTCCATGGCATCGTAGGTGGCAGTCAGTTCTTCAAAACGCTTCTGCAGCAGTTGTTTATCAGCCGGAGTGGAACGCAGTGCGGCGTAATAGGCGGACAGGCCCTCCAGGGCATGGCGGAATTCCAGCAGGTCATAATGAAACTCGGCATGACCACCCAGCAGCTGCATCAGGGGATCGCTGAAAGAAGAGCCAACCTGTTCGCTGACATAGGTGCCCCCCCCTTGTTTGCTGACCAGCAGGCCGCGTGCAGCCAGTTTCTGGATTGCCTCGCGCAGGGAAGGACGGGAGACGCCAAAACGACTGGCCAGCTCACGCTCCGGAGGCAGTTTCTGGCCAGGTTTAAAGCTGCCTTCCAGGATCATGCTTTCCAGTTGCTGCATGATCACATCGGAAATGCGCCGGGGTTCCACGCGGGTGTAACTCATGATTGACGGATCCTTGCCCTGATTCACGTTAAAAACAATCATATTGAAATTGGTCTTACCAGTAAAGGCTTGTGATTGCCGGGTCTGGAGCGCTTTGCTTCTGTCTGCTAAAAAATGCTTTATTTAACAGTATTTAGCGACCTGTTTGCTGAATATTGCGGTGCAAAAGCCGGTTTTTCGAATTTAGACAAAAGTCTAAAAGCGATGAATCCCTGTTTGACACTCCGGGGATCACTACCTAGCATTAGCAAACTTTCATCTGTCAATTGGTATTACCAATTTTGGCGATCAGCCAAGCCGAACCGGCTAACCAGGGTTTTGACAGTCGACCTTAAATCAGTGGTGAGTGTGCCAGCAACGGGTGGACAGAAGGTATTGATGATGAGTGATGCGCTCAAGGTTTACCCGGCCAAGCCGGAAAAGGTTTACTTCTATGCCACCTGTCTGGTGGATCTGTTTTTCCCGGATGCCGGGCTGGCGGGTGTGCAGCTGCTGGAGCGCGAAGGCATTGAAGTGATTTTCCCGCAGAACCAGACCTGCTGTGGTCAGCCTGCTTATTCTTCCGGCTACAACGATCAGGCGCGGGAAGTGATCCTGCCACAGCTGGAACTCTTCCCCGAAGATTACCCGATTGTGGTGCCATCCGGTTCCTGTGGCGGCATGATGCGTAAACACTACCCCGAACTTTTTGCCGGTACTCCCCAGCAGGCGCGTGCAGAAGCCATTGCGGCGCGTACCTGGGAGTTGACCGATTTCCTGTTGCAGGTGTGTCAGATCAAGCTGGAGGATCAGGGACAACCTGTGAAAGTTGCCATGCACACCTCCTGTTCTGCCCGTCGCGAAATGGGTGTGGCAGAAGTTGGCCCGAAACTCTTGGGACAACTGGCTCAGGTGGAATTGGTGGAGCAGGCGCGTCCGGCGGAATGCTGTGGTTTTGGTGGCACCTTTGCCGTGCGTCATCCCGAGATTTCCGCTGCCATGGTGCAGGACAAGGCGCAGGCCTTGCTGGATGCCGGTGCTGAACAGTTTGTCACCACCGACTGCGGCTGCATGATGAACATTGCCGGTTATGCCG
Source organism: Marinospirillum alkaliphilum DSM 21637 (assembly GCF_900119735.1). Taxonomy (GTDB): domain Bacteria; phylum Pseudomonadota; class Gammaproteobacteria; order Pseudomonadales; family Halomonadaceae; genus Marinospirillum; species Marinospirillum alkaliphilum. The sequence goes on from NZ_FPJW01000014.1 coordinate 30,769, forward strand.
AAAAACAGGGCCTGCCGTTAAAAGGTCAGCACATCGTCAGCTTCCTGTGGGACAGATTGCAGGCAAAAGATGGAGGTGCTGCATGAGTGCCCAGCCGATTCAGGTGCGTGAATTTCATCCACGTGTGCAGGCCGCATTAAACAACCCGCAGATTCGCAGCAACTTCCGCCGGGCGATGGATGGTCTGATGACCAAGCGCACGGCGGCTTTTGCTGGCTGGGATCTGGAAACCCTGCGCGAATTGGGTGCTGCGGTGCGTCTGCGTGCCCTGTCTCGTCTGCCGGAACTGCTGGAGCAGCTGGAAGCCAATCTGGTGCAGCAAGGGGTTCAGGTGCACTGGGCGGAAACCGGTGAACAGGCCTGTGAAATTATTCGTGATATCTGCCAGGCACGCGGTGCCAAAAGTGTCATCAAGGGCAAGTCGATGGTGACCGAGGAAATGGAGCTGAACCATTACCTCGAAGCCGCCGGCATTGAAGCGCTGGAATCGGATCTGGGTGAATACATTGTCCAACTGGCAGAGGAAACCCCGTCTCACATCATCATGCCGGCGATTCACAAGAACACCGATGAAATCTCTGAGTTGATGCATGAAAAAACCGGCACTCGGCGTTCACACGATGTGGACTACCTGACCGCCAGTGCCCGCCAGCAGCTGCGTGAAAAGTTCATGCGTGCCGATGTGGGCATTTCCGGTGTCAACTTTGCCGTGGCGGAAACCGGCACCCTGTGCCTGGTGGAAAACGAAGGCAATGGTCGCCTGACCACCACTGCGCCACCCTGCCACATTGCCGTGACCGGCATCGAAAAGGTGGTAGAAAAGCTTGAAGACGTGACCCCGCTGCTGGCGCTGCTGACCCGTTCGGCCACTGGCCAGCACATCACCACCTACTTCAACATGATTTCTTCGCCGCGCAAGGCTGCTGAAAAGGATGGCCCGGAAGCCGTGCACCTGGTGCTGGTGGATTCCGGTCGCTCGAACATTTATCAGGATCAGGAGTTGCTCGACACCCTGCGTTGCATTCGCTGTGGTGCCTGCATGAACCATTGCCCGGTTTATACCCGCGTGGGCGGCCATGCGTATGGCACCACCTATCCAGGACCAATCGGCAAAATCCTGATGCCTCACCTGCTGGGGCTGGAAGATACCCGCGACCTGCCTTCAGCCTCCACCCTCTGTGGTGCCTGTGGTGAAGTCTGCCCGGTGAAAATTCCGATTCCGAAACTCTTGCAGCGTTTACGCAAGGAAGCAGTGGATGGTGACAGCCTGCAACCTTCCCGCGTGGCCGGACATGGCATCAAACGCCGCTGGCTGGAAAGCCTGGTCTGGAGTGGCTGGACGCGCATGCATGCCAGTCCTGGGCTGTATCGTTTTGCCGGTCGCATGATGGGTCGTCTGCGTGGATTGATGCCGAGCAAGCTCGGTGCCTGGACTCGTTATCGGTCAGCCCCGAAGCCTGCCGCCAAAACCCTGCACCAACTGATGCAGGAGCGCAGCGTTAAAAGTCAGGCGGTTAAACAGGAGTCAAAAGGATGAACCAGGCCAGACAGAACATTCTCAAGCGTTTGCGTGACGGTCGGCAGCAAGGGTTTGCCGTACCGACCAGTGATTTTGCCGTGGTGCGTGAGCGCAACTGGACGGCGGCTGAAAAACTCGACCTGTTCCAGCAGAAGATTGAATCCGTCCACGGTGAAGTGCACCGGGTGGCTGCAGAACGCTGGATTCAGGAACTGATCCGCCTGCTGGCAGAAAAAAAGCTTGGCAACCTGCTGGTCAGTGACATCAAGGCACACGGGCTGGAGCTGAGGGAGCAGTGGCATGAAAGCCTGCCGCCGCTGCTGGCTTATGACCGCAAGATTGAAAGTTGGAAAGAGCAGCTGTTCACCCAGGTGGATGCTGCCGTCACCGGTTGTCGGGGTGCCATTGCCGAAACCGGATCACTGATCCTGTGGCCGGATGAAGACGAACCCCGCCTGATGAGCCTGGTGCCACCGGTGCACTTTGTATTGCTGCAGGCCGATCAGATCTACAGCACCTTCATTGAAGCCATGGCTGAACAGGGCTGGGCCACCCAGGGCATGCCCACCAATGCGCTGCTGATCTCCGGCCCGTCCAAAACGGCGGACATCGAGCAGACCCTGGCTTATGGCGTGCACGGCCCGAAAGAACTGGTGGTGCTGGTGCTGGAATGATGACCGCTCAGGGTGGCATTACCTCCGGACGCGAAAACTCAGCTTGCCGAGTGTGATGGAGAACCGTTCAGGGTGGCATCACCTCCGGACGCGTGAATACATCCATGTAAGCTCTGGCTGCAACATCCTGTTGCAGACAGCCGGATCTGATGCCAACCCTGTCCGGTCAGTTGGCCATGTGCAGTGTTGGATGGTATCGAAGAAGATTCTTTCTGTCTGAAATCAGGCGGAAGATAAAAGAGGGCAAAAGCCCCGAAAAAGAAGCCCCTGCCGGCGGAGTTTAGCGGCTCGCCAAACAGGGGTTGCTGTCAATAACGACAACAAGAGCTATTAAGCGAAAGGAAATATAACATGTCTGAAACACTCCTGTCCCTGTTGGCCTTTGTGCCACTGGTGCTGGCCGGTGTGCTGCTGGTGGGCCTGAACTGGCCTGCCCGGCTGGCCATGCCGGTGGTCTTTCTGGTGACCGCGCTGATCGGCCTGTTTGCCTGGGAAATGTCCTTCACCCGTGTGGTGGCATCCAGTCTGCAAGGTCTGATTCTGACCGGCGGCATCCTGTGGATCATTTTTGGCGCCATTCTGCTGCTCAACACCCTGAAGCACTCCGGTGCCATCACCGCCATTCGTGGTGGATTTTCCAACATCTCGCCGGACCGTCGGGTTCAGGCCGTGATTGTGGCCTGGTTGTTCGGCTGCTTCATTGAAGGTGCCTCCGGTTTTGGCACGCCTGCAGCCGTGGCTGCGCCGCTGCTGGTGGCGCTGGGCTTCCCGGCACTGGGTGCAGTGATGATCGGCATGATGATTCAGTCCACGCCGGTTTCTTTCGGTGCCGTGGGTACACCGATTGTGGTGGGTGTCACCGCCGGTCTGGATCGTACCGGCATCAGTGAACAACTGGTTGCCAATGGCTCCAGCTGGGATGTCTTTTATCAGTTGATCACCTCTCAGGTGGCCATCACTCACGCCATTGTGGGTGTACTGATGCCGCTGTTCATGTGTGCCATGCTGACCCGCTTTTTCGGCAAGAACAAATCCTGGGCCGAAGGTCTGGCCATTGCTCCCTTTGCCATTTTTGCCGGTCTGGCCTTTGTATTGCCCTACGCGGCGGCCGGTGTGTTCCTGGGTCCGGAATTCCCGTCCATGATTGGTGCGCTGGTGGGTCTGGCGATTGTGGTTCCTGCTGCCAAGGCTGGTTTCCTGCTGCCGAAAGAAAAGTGGGATTTTGCTGACCCGAAAGACTGGCCAAGCGAGTGGATGGGCAACATCGAAATCAAACTCGACAGTCTGGCTGGCAAGGTGCCAATGAAAGGTGCACTGGCCTGGTTGCCCTACCTGCTGCTGGCAGTGCTGCTGGTAGTGTCTCGTGTGGTACCGGAAGTGAAGTCCTTCTTCACCAGCTTCCTGAGCTTTGGCTGGAGCAACATTCTGGGTGAAGCCGGTGTATCCGGCAGCATTCAGCCGCTCTACCTGCCGGGTGGCATCATGGTGATGGTGGTGATCCTGACCTACTTCCTGCATCGCATGAAGTTCAATGAAATGAAAGCTGCGCTGAGTGAGTCTTCACGTACCTTGATCGGTGCCGGTTTTGTACTGGTGTTCACCATCCCGATGGTGCGTATTCTGATCAACTCCGGTGTCAATGCTGCGGATCTGCCGTCCATGCCGATTGCCATGGCACAACTGGTGGCTGACTCGGTGGGTGGCATTTATCCCTTCTTTGCACCTGCAGTGGGTGGTCTGGGAGCCTTTATTGCCGGTTCCAACACCGTATCCAACCTGATGCTGGCGCAGTTCCAGTTCAGTGTGGGTGAGCTGCTGGGCATTTCCGGTGCACTGCTGGTGGCCATGCAGGCGGTGGGTGCCGCAGCCGGTAACATGATTGCCATTCACAACGTGGTGGCGGCTTCTGCCACAGTGGGCCTGCTGGGTCATGAAGGTCGCACCCTGCGCATGACAGTGATCCCGACCATTTATTACCTGGTCTTTGCCGGTGTGCTGGCGATGATTGCCGTGTATGGACTGGGCGTGACAGACGGCTTGATGTAGGTGGTCTTTAGCAAGCTGTAATAACAAGTACGAGGTAAAGCAGGGTCGCTTTGCGGCCACTGCTTACCTCTCTTGCTTTCGTCCAGGCTTGTCGTGACCTGCACCAGGTGAGCGTCAATAAATGAGATCGTTACGATAAGGTGGAGTTGGGGTAAGTTGTCAGGCTGTCTGCAACATGGATGTTGCAGTAGAGCATACAGGGACGTACTTGTGCGTCCTGACAACTTTGCCCCTGCTTCACCGACTTCTTAACCACCAATATTCCGGCCACCAACACTTTTTACTTTTCAAGGTAATGCGCCATGTCTTCTGCTTACTCCGAACTGCATTCCGCCCTTGCTGCCTTTGTTCCGGAACACCGGCTGATCCGTGATGAGCTGCGTCGTCTGGCTTATGGTACGGATGCCAGTTTTTACCGGTTGATTCCTGAGCTGGTGGTGCGAGTGGAGTCGGAGCAGGAGGTGCAGCAGTTGTTGCGAGCCTGTGGTGAACGAGGTTTGCCCATCACCTTCCGGGCAGCAGGTACATCGCTGTCGGGTCAGGCGGTGACGGATTCGGTGCTGATGCAGCTGGGCAATGGCTGGAAAGACCACGAAATTCTTGATGATGGCCAGGCGATCCGTCTGAAACCAGGCGTGATTGGTGCACAGGCCAATAAATACCTTGCTCCCCTGCAGCGCAAGATCGGGCCGGATCCGGCGTCGATCAATGCCTGCATGATTGGGGGTATTGCCGCCAACAATGCTTCGGGCATGTGTTGTGGTACGGCACAGAATTCTTACAACACCTTAAAAGACCTGCGGGTGATCCTGGCGGATGGCACCCTGCTGGATACGGCTGACCCGGCATCAGTGCAGGCATTTGGCAGCAGCCATGGTTTTCTACTGCGGCGTCTGGCGCAGTTGGCTGAACAGACCCGCGCCAATACAGCGCTGGCAGAAAAAATCCGCCATAAATACCGTTTGAAAAACACCACGGGTTACAGCCTGAATGCGCTGGTGGATTTTGAAGACCCGCTGGAAATCCTGAAACACCTGCTGATCGGTTCCGAAGGCACTCTTGGCTTTATCAGTGAGATCACCTACCACACGGTGCCAGACTACCCGCACAAGGCGGCGGCACTGATTTATTTCCCGGACATGGCCACTGCCTGTCGCGCCACCACGGCAATGAAACCTACCCCGGTGGCCGCAGTGGAGTTGCTGGATCGGGCGGCATTACGCGCGGTGCAGGACATGCCGGGCATGCCGGACAATCTGAAACATCTGCCGGAAGAAGCCGCCGCGCTGCTGGTGGACGTCCGTGGCAGTGATGACCATCATCTGGCAGAAAACATTGCCAGTGTGACCGCTGCGCTGGATGGCATGACCACCCTGCAGCCGGTGGTGTTCACCACCGACATCAAAACCTACGAGCTCTACTGGAAAATCCGCAAGGGCACCTTCCCGGCAGTGGGTGCCGAACGAGTGATTGGTACCACGGTGATCATCGAAGACGTGGCCTTTCCGCTGGAGCGATTGGCAGAAGGCGTGGCCGAACTGCAGGCATTGTTCAAAAAATACCGTTATGACGAAGCCATCCTGTTTGGTCATGCGCTGGAAGGCAACCTGCATTTTGTCTTCACCCAGGGTTTTGATGATCCGGCGGAAGTGCAGCGATATGAAGCGCTGATGGATGAAGTGGCGCAACTGGTGGCTGTGAAATATGGCGGTTCGTTAAAAGCCGAACACGGCACCGGACGCAACATGGCTCCTTATGTCGAGCTGGAATGGGGCAGTGATGCCTATGCCCTGATGAAAAGCATCAAGCGGCTGTTTGACCCAGCTAACCTGCTGAACCCGGACGTGATTCTGTCGGATGATGCCAGCATTCACCTGAAAAACCTCAAACCCCTGCCGGAAGCTGATCCGCTGGTGGACAAGTGCATTGAATGTGGTTTCTGTGAAGCCGTCTGCCCGTCACGTCGACTGACCCTGACCCCGCGTCAGCGCATTGTGATCTGGCGGGAGTTACAACGCCGCCGTCAGGCTGGGGAAGATCCGGCAGGTATTGATGCACTGGCCGAAGCCTATCAATATCAGGGGCTGGATACCTGCGCGGCCGATGGCCTGTGTTCCACCCAGTGTCCGGTGGGTATCAACACCGGGGATCTGGTGCGTGGCATCCGCCGTGAACAGAACCTCAAACACCAGAACAAAGCAGAATGGATTGCCAGCCATTTTGATGGCGTCACCCGCATGGCTCGCACCGGCCTCCAACTGGCCCAGGTGGGTCGTAAGGTGATCGGTGATGCTGGCATGAAAGCCAGCCTGAATGGCCTGCGCAAACTGGGTGTGGATGCCGTGGGGCACTGGCGACCCAGCTTGCCCAGGGCGGCTCGCCCGCTCAACAAAATCAAACCGGTTACCCCGCCACCCACGGATGCCAATGCGCCTGCAGTGGTTTACTGGCCCTCCTGTGCCAGTCGCGTGCTGGGCAATGATGTTCATGCCGGTGAACAGGCTTCTCTCAGTGAAGTGACGCTGAACCTGCTGCACAAGGCCGGATATCGGGTGATTATCCCCGAAGGCATCAACAGCCTGTGCTGTGGCATGCCGTTTCAGTCCAAGGGCTTGTTTGAAGTGGCCGACCAGAAACAGACTGAACTGCTGGCTGCACTGATGCAGGCTTCAGAGCAGGGCCGATGGCCGGTGATCACCGATACCAGCCCCTGTAATCTGCGGGTGAATGAAGGTGGGTTAAAACACTTGCAGTTGATGGAGGCCAGCGAGTTTGTTGCCAATAACCTGCTGCCGAAACTGAACATCCGTCGTAAACCCGGCAAGGTGGCGGTGCATGTCACCTGCTCCACCACCCGACGCGGCAAGGGTGAGCTGCTGGTGCAACTGGCGCGAGCCTGTGTAGAGGAAGTGGTATTGCCGGAATCCGTAACCTGCTGTGGCTTTGCCGGAGATCGTGGCTTCCAGCAACCGGAACTGAACGCCTCATCCTTGCAAGACCTGGCGAAAGAAGTGGCCGGTTGTGAAGCGGGTTATTCCAACAGCCGCACCTGTGAAATTGGCCTGACCGAACATGCCGGGATTCACTACCAGTCCATTCTTTACCTGGTGGATGAAGTCAGCAGGTAAAACAAAACACCTGTCGTAACGGGTCCCCACGCATGGTGAACCCGTTACACAGATTCTGCTCTTCTATACAGTCTATTTTGGTCGCATCCTCAGAAACTGCACGTATGCAAACTGCGTCTGCTCATTTACACCCAGGATTTAAGCGCAATACTCAATAAAAACAATATATTGAGATCGCCCCTGAGAAAATAACGCGCAAGCAAAAAGGATAAAACCGAGCTTGCGGGTTTACACCCCCGCCCCTGCGATGGATCAATAGACTTTTACCAGTGAAATCGGTAAGTTGAGTGTAATTTCAGGCTGCTATCCAGCGTGACCAATCAAGCATGCCTTTGAACAAAATGTTATTGCCGGGGCTTGGTTGCATCGGTTCAGGCTGGCGACTTCGGAAAAATGTTCAGGTCGCCGCCGCAGTATCGGGCTTTGTTTTAGGTCGTTGCCAGCATCGTGCTGTTGAGCTGTTGAGCTGTTGAGCTGTTGAGCTGTTGAGCTGTTGAGCTGTTGAGCTGTTGAGCTGTTGCGGGTAACGCAGTCAGAAATTCAGGTGCTGTTGTCCGGATTGGTGCATCTATACATTCAGTGGTTCAGCCAGTAGGGCGGCAGTGGTTATTTTAGGTGGTGTTGGCAATAACAAAGTGCAGCAGTTCGCCGCCTGCGGCGGCCGGATGTCCTTTCCGCTGCGCTGCAAGGCCACCGCTGTCCACGGCGTTAAATCCTTATAGCTTGGCCCTTAGCTCCGATTTGCAGTATCAGTCGTGATTTGATTTCACTACCGTAGTCAACAAGCCACTGATCTTCTACGTGGAGACGCGTACCATCAAAAACAACGGTTCCTTGTTGTCCGCTGGGGTGGGATATTACGCTACCCTCAAAAATATCTTCGCCTTGATAATCTTTCCACGGTGCTTTTTTCATTCTCATTCCTCGGTTCGGATTTAACAAAGCAATGCAGCGGATAAACCGCTGATTGCGGCGTTATACATATCGAGGTAAGCCTTGAGCGATAATTGGACTGAAGAAGAGCTGCGTGCATCGGTTGATGCCTATGTTGAAATGCATCGACTTGAGGCTGCTGGTCAGCCGTTCACAAAAAAGTCGTACTATGAAGATTTGGCTAATAGGTTTGGGCGGACCGTAAAGTCGTATGAATATCGCATGCAGAATATTTCCTACGTCTATTCGCTACAAGGTCGCCAGTGGGTTTATGGATTAAAGCCAGCTCGGAATGTTGGGAGTAATGTTATCCAGCACCTTGAGCGGCTAATAGCTGCCAGTGAGGGGCAGCAGCTTGGCTCAAATACAGACTTTGACGCGAAAGTTGAGAAGCTGAGGAAAAAACCACCGGCATCACCTCCAAAGGGCAAGAAAAAACCGGAATCAGTTCAGGCTTCAGTGACGCAATATGTCAGAGATCCTGCTGTGGTTGCATGGGTCCTGGATCAAGCATCTGGACATTGTGAGTGCTGCGAAGCTCCTGCTCCATTCTATCGAGAGGACGGTTCACCTTTCCTGGAGGTGCATCACGTCCAGCGCTTGGCAGATGGCGGTGAAGATACCGTGAATAATGCTGTAGCACTTTGCCCGAACTGCCATCGTGAGTTGCATTACGGCGCTGAGAAGCGAGAATTGGCAAATAAAGTACGCGCAAAAATTGCCCGGTTTCGAGGGACGAGCGCAGCGAATGTATAACCAGTTGCTGCACTCGGATAAATTATTCGCTGCGCGCCTAATTTACCGGTGAGCAAGGCGTTAGAGCGAGTCCTAAACTAAGGGAGCACAACATGGCAAGATGCACTGCACCAGTACATGGTCATCGAACGGCGAGTGGCGCAGCCAACTGCCCTGCATGCGGTGGACGTTATGGAAGAAGCTATGGTGGGTACGGCGGCTACGGCTCACACACGCCTTCGCCCTACTCCCCCTCCCCCCCACGAAGCATTGGAAGCAGCGGCGGGTTGAGCCGCAGCGCAAAGCCGAGGTGGTCGAAACCCGGGTCGTCCGTGTGGTACACCCCTGCTGAAGTGCAGGCTCTCACGCCGATCCGTCGTAGCGTCGAGACGCGAACTCCTGCACCGGACATAAGAGACGTTTTTCTCTGCCACGCATGGGACGACCGAGGAGGTGCCGCCAAGGAATTGCACGATCTGCTTGAGGCACGCGGAGTTTCTGTGTGGTTTAGCGAAAAGGATGTCCTCCTCGGCTCAAGTTTGCTGCGCGAGATCGACAAAGGATTGGCGAAGTCACGAGTCGGCATCGTTTTGGTGACCCCTTCATTTTTGAGTCGTGTTCGCGGGGAAGGTATCGCCGATAAAGAGCTTTCGGCACTCTTGGCGCGTGACCTGCTCGTCCCCATCGTTCACAACACGACGTACGAGGCCCTCCGCGATGTAAGCCCTCTGCTTGGCTCACGAAGCGGGCTGAGCACAGCAGAAGATCCAATGGATGACGTCGCTGCCAAGCTCGCCGAGCTGGTTGCGCTCTAACAATTTGCTGCACACGGATAAATCACTCACTACGCTCCTGATTTACCGGTGAGCAAGGCGTTAAATTTTTTGCCTACCCTTGTAGACTATGCTGTAATACACTGTAGTCACCAAATTCGAGGGTCATAGTCATGAGCGTCACCACAGTTCGCCTTCAAGCAGAAGTTGAACAGCATCTGGAAGCAATCGCCAGCAGGCTGCACCGTAGCAAAGGCTGGGTAATCAACCAGGCATTGTCGGAATACATAGAAAAGCAGCAGCTTGAGCAAGAGCGGTGGAAACAAACGTTAGAGGCAATGGAGTCTGCTGCCCAAGGCAAGGTTGTTGATGCCAGCGAGGTCCACAGTTGGCTTAATAGCTGGGGAACCGAAAACGAGCAAGATGCGCCGAGGTCAGGTAAGTGAAGCTGGTTTACACGGACGAAGCCATTGATGATTTGAAACGCCTCAGGGAGTTCATTGCGGTGCACAGCCCGTCGGCGGCAGCCAGGATTGCCACCGAACTGGTTGGCAAAATCGAATTACTTCCAGAATTCCCCAAAATGGGCACACCAGTTGAAATGGCACCGGTGCCTGACTCTATTCGAGATATGGTTTTCGGAAAATACGTCGTTCGATATTCAGTTCATGCCAGTGCCATCATTATTCTCCGGGTGTGGCATGACCTTGAGGGTGAACGATAGTAATTTAACCAAACACGGCACTCGGACGCCCTTGTCTCCGCTTCGCTACATCAAGGTTGCCGGTGCGCTCTGCGTTCAGGCTGTAGAAAAACCACCCGAACTATGCTTTGATCGGGTTTTTCAGGCAAAGGAGGTGTTAATGGCCAACTAAACTGACCCTCTTCTGGCCATTAATTTTGACCCACCTCCGGGGTGGCTTTGGCCACCAGAACCAGTACCTTCCCTGAATCATTTTGCTCAAGGGGAAGGGGTTTGAAGGAGTGGGTTGTGATTCATAAAATCAAAGCACTACACGACAACGGCCAGGGCCTTTCCGTCCGAGCCATCAGTAAGCAGTTGTCCATTTCTCGCAATACCGTTCGCAAGTATCTGCGCCTATCGGAAGCAGCCATTCATGGTCAGCAGTCCGATCCCAGCCGCACTAAAAAGCTGGATGATTACC
>NZ_FPJW01000013.1 GCF_900119735.1 Marinospirillum alkaliphilum DSM 21637
GCCAGTGTGACGGCACCAGTGTAGGTCTGGGTTCCGGTGGTAGTGACGTCTGCGGCCAGCGTGATGTTGCTGGCGGTGATGTTAAGTGATTGGCTTTGAATACCGGTGATATCACCCAGACCGCCGGGTGTGAGTGGGTCCGTAATAGTGCCAATTTCAATGTTGTTACTGTTAACGAGGGTGATGCCCCCGATGCTTTTATCTGTTTCGGTATGACGTCCGGCTACTCGACCAATGGTGTTGGTGGTGCCGCCCAGATGGATATTGCGGTTATTCCCGCTGCCGCTTAGCAGTAGCAGCAGGGCGCTGGTATTGATACGGTGGCCGGAGTTCTGGTTGATTGCATTACCGCCATCGCTGTTACTCATGGCTTCCATGCGCAGTCCACCATTGTTGGTGGAGATTTCACCGGCAAGAAGTTCAAAAGAAGATGCTTTCAGGTGGATGTTGCTGCCTGAATTGCTGTTGGTGATATTGGCGTTGGCAGTTAACACCCCATTTACATCCAGGGTCAGATTACCGCTGGCGGTTGTGATGCCAGTCAATCCGTCCACTGTGCCAATCGTTAGTGCTTGATTGTTGTTCAGGCTGAGATTGCTGCCTGCTCCTATGATGCTGGCTGCCAACGTCTGGATCTGGTTGGTGTTGCTGTGCAGATTCAGATGACCTGCATTTGCAGAGTTCAGCCGCAGTCCTTGTGTGACCAGTCCACCATGTGCCGCGTGCTGTTCGATGCTGGCTGCTGTCAGGTGGATAAAACGGTTTGCAGCATTGGCAGTAAGGGTGCCACTGTTCAAATTGATGGTGGTATTAGTGGCGGTGAGCAGGATATTGCCATCAGTTGCTGCCAGGTTGGCTGCAGTTGTTATATTGCCTGCTGAGGTCAGTTCGATATGACCACCGGCAGCATTGCTTTGTATGGCTTGATTGACGGTCAGATGGTTGTTGGCACCGGTCACTGCTATTTTGACTGAACCAGCATTGATGCCATTGATAGTAGAACCTGCAGCATTGGTGCCGCTACCTATTGCTAGGCTGCTGCCAGTGCCGCTGTGTGCCACATCAAAGGTACCGACCGCAGAACCTGCAAGGGTTGTTGCATCGGTTCCGGTGTTGGTGATCCAGGCAGAACCGCCAGCGATGGCTGTGAGGTTATTGGTGCTGGTGGTAACGCGAGCGCCCGAAGTGCCAATGTCGCCGCCTGCTTCAAGCAGGATGCTGCTGCCAGCCAGTGCATGGCTGCTGTTGGTGGTGATGTCACCTCCGGCATTCAGCACCAGGTCGCCTGCTGTAATGGCTCTGCCGGTGGAGATGTTTCCTGTCAGGGAATGGAGCGTGAGGCCGCCTGAGCTGCTGGCAACAACGGCATTGTTTCCGAAAGTAATGTTGCCGTTACTGATCAGAAGGATCGTGTCGCTGCTGGCAGTGGTTGTGAGGGCTGCGTTTAATGTGATGCTGCTGCTCAGTAACTCTATGCCATTATTCAGACCACTTTCACCCAGTCCGTCAGTGGCGGCTGTGCGAGCCTGACCCAGCGTAATCGTGCCGTTGCTCTCCAGCCTGTTGAATTCTGCAATGCTCAATTGGCTGCTGCCACCGGTACCTATGCCCAGCGCAGCGTTCTGGGTTCTGGCCAGATTGATGTTGCCCGCTCCGGCATTCACATCCTGGTTAATGGCAAAGTCATTGCCGATCAGGGTGATGTGACCACCGTTACTGGCCAATCCGCTACCACCAAGAGTTAGGGTGCCGGTGCCATTGGAGCCTGCTGAGCCACCGGCATGGTGCGGCGAATCGGCTTCCAGATGAATATGGCCGCCGCTGGTGGTGATGCCGCCATTCAGGGTGATGTGACGTCCGGCCTGAAGCGTGATGCCGACACCTGTTTCAGCAATGTTGATGGCTGCATCAGCATTCTGGATGATGTCATTGGTGGCTTGCAAAATCACGTTGGCCAACTGGGCGTTGATGGTGCCGTTGGAGATGGTGAAGTTTGTGATATCCGGATCGGGGTCGTTATCAACGATCTGATCAAAGCTGATGACTGGTGTGGGGTCCAGCAGATCATCTTGTCCTGCTGAATCAGCTAGACCATCAACAATGGTGATGTTTTCCGGATCCAGCAACAGCGTCCCGGTTTCACCCATGGGTGCTCTCAGGTCTGCCATGCCCGAATATGCCAGGTTGTTCTTGCCGGAAACCTCGGCAAAACCACCATCACCGCCGTTGTCACCACCCCGTGCCGATAGGTTGCCTGCAAAACGGGTCCAGTCATCGGCCCAGACGATGATGCGACCGCCATCACCGTTATCGGTGGCATCTGCGTTGAGACTGACATCACTGGTGACGATAACTTTGTCAGCATTGGGAATATCTGTATTTTTACCCTGATAATCACCACCAATCAGGATTTCACCACCACCGGTAGCACCGCTGGCATCCACCTGCGTGGTGCCGGAAAGACCAATCTGCTGACCGAGCAGGTGAATCTGTCCACCTTGCTGGTGTTCGGATGTTGCTTCGATCCTGCTTTCGCCACTGACCAGCAGGGTGCCATCTTCTGCATGCAGGGTGATCTGGCCGCCGTTGCTCTGGCCGTCCAGTGCTGATGCACTGATCTGACCGGTGTTGACCACAGAGCTGTCACTGCCGCCGCTGCCGACCAGACGTATCTCGCCACCGGTATTTTCAATGCGGCCCGCCTGGATGATGCCCTCGTTATTAACCACGCGGGAGAAGATATCCTGAGCCACTCGGCCTTCAATCAGTACCGAGCCGCCATTGGCCTGGATGCTGCCGGTGTTGAGGATGGCTGTGTCCAGCCCGCTGAGATTTTCCTGCAGCGCTTCGTCCACCACAAAACGCATCAGGCCATCACCGTCAAAGTCCACCGTGATGCGTTCACCAACAGCCAGGTTGACCCGACCAGCCTGAGCGTGGATCAGCCCTGAGTTTTCCACGCTGCTGCCCAGCAGCGTCACCGAGCCACCGGTGGCAGCATTGATGGTGCCCCGGTTGATGACGCTGCCATTGCTGCCTGCTTCACGCTGAAAGTTGAGGTAACCTGCCATGAAGTCATCCACGGACAGGCTGTGGCCGGAGGCAATCAGTGAACCGACATTAAGCTGAGAAGATGCACTGAAATAGATGCCATTGGCATTCACCAGAATGACGTTACCGTTGGCATTGATTTGCCCACGAATCACGCTGGCATTGGCATCCATGATCTGGTTCAGGACAAAGCTGCTGGATGATGGTTGGTAAAAGTTGACGGTATCGTTGGTGCCGACGTTGAAGGTGTCCCACTTCACCGCCAGACGGTGGCTGTGCTGGTAGACGTTGGTGGTGTTGCCGTTGGGTTGCTCAATGCTGCCGGAACCGCTGATGACTTCGCCGCCAGTGACACCGGCGCGAACAGGGGCTGCCCCCAGGGCCAGCAGGGCTGCGGCCAGGGCTGTGGGTACGAGCCTGAATAGCTCAGAAGTACACTGCGATGTCGAACCACAACTGGGGTTGTGCTTTTTCTTCATCGTCATTTCCACTTTCGTCCGTCAGCGGTATGGCATACTGCAATCTTGATGCCAGCCTGTTGGGTATGTTGAATCGGATACCGGCGCCAATACTGGATAATTGATACATGCCCTGTGGCTCGTTGGGGCGTGGGTCATTCTTTTCACCCAGACTATGGTCATAAAAGGCAGCAAACTGGATCAGGTCATTCCAGCGCCAACTGCCAAATGCTTCATACTGGCCCAGAAAAATGGGCTGCCAGATGTATTCGATAGATACCAGTGCACCAGTGTCATAAAGAGTATAGGAGCCAGGAAAGCCTCTGACATGGTCTGGTCCACCGGCAGCATATTGTTCCATCGGCACCAGCAGGTCTTTAGAGTATTGCAGTTCACTGCGCAGCAGCAGGGACGTGCCGGGAAACAGGTTTTGCAGACGGGAATAAAAGGCCAGCAGTTTCAGAAAGTCGCCTTCGGCAAACTCCCCTGAAAAGCCCCTGCGACTTGGTTGTTGATCCACCGGTAAAGCGGCGGCGGAATCGCTGTCACCCATGGCTCCAAACAGGTCATTAAACCCTTTGCTTAACTCTACACCAGCGTAATTGAGACCATTAAAGCGCAGGTCGACCGAGTCATAATTAAGCGCCAGGGTCATTACGGTTAGTCGATCTTGATTGTTTACACCACCATTACTTTCAGTGATGGACTGTTTGGATGCCAGTTCCAGCCGGGTTGACAGGTTGCGCTCCCGGCTGCGTAGCCACTGGTATTGGCCATAAACACCGTATTGATTGGATTCACCACTGATTTCTAGCGCTTCAAATTCACCCCCGACATCAAAGCGGTTGTTGCGCAGGTAACCACCGGCTTGCCAGTGACGATTGAGGATGATGTGGTAATCAGCAGCACCATAAAGGCTGTTGTCGGGTTCAAAGCTTTTTTGTGCGGTCAGGGTCAGTCGGTCAGCATTACCAGTGACATTGTTCCAGTGTACGGTGGCGCGACCACGGTATTCACCGGTGGTATCGGAGCCGTGGTTGTCCAGGCGGAAGTTGAAGTTGAAGCGTTCTTCGTTGGGTACTCGAATCATTAGGTCAGCCTCACCCACCCGCTGCCCTGGCTGAAACATGCCAAAGGCTGCCAGTCCTGGAAAATCCGTCAGGATCAGCAGTGCGGACTCAGCTTCCTGCTGGCTGACCGGTTTGCCTTTTAAATCATTAAAGGGGCGTGCGAGGGTGTTGCGTGAATAGACTTGGTTGCCCTCAGCCAGTACCCGGCCCAGATGCCCTTCAATCACTTGAATGTCAACGATGCCATCCGTGACGGTTTGTACCGGCAACACGGCTCTGGCCAGGATCAGCCCTCTGGATCGGTAGTGGTTGGTGACCCGGTTGGTGACAGCTTCAAGTTGCCCGATGGTAAAACCATCAGGCTGCTCCAGGCGGGCTGTTTCCAGCAGGCGTTCCAGCGCAGCCAGTGAAATGTTGTATTGCGGTAGATCGCGTGCATCCACCAATCGGAAGCGCCTCACCTGAATACGATCGCCCTCATCTGCAGACAGGGGGCGCTCCACCAGTGGCGGTATTTCCAGTATCGAGCCGGGTGCGGGCGGAGGAATGCGGGGTGCTGCTTCCGGCCTTGCACCACCGGGTTGCAAGGCATCGGGAAGTGGGTCACTGGCCAGCAAGGCAGGACTGATGAACAGCAAAAAGACGAGCAACAGTTTCGGTATCAACATACCGAACTGATCTGACACGCTTTGATTTGCTGTCGATTGCATGAGTTTGTCGTTTTGTTGGTGTTGAGTCGCTTGAGCATCACCGGATTGATCAAAAGTCATGCTGCTGGTGACGTTCCGCTACTGCCGGGTTATGGCGGCGTAATAACATTTAAGTTTTTGTTAACGAACTGGTCAAATGTTAGCACCTGGCTGAATGGACAAGCAATGTAAAAGCCTGCCATGGCCGGGTGTTTTTTGTTTCAAAATATGACTGGCAGGAATTTATGTGGAAAATATAGAGCTTAGAGATGGCAAGGCTTTGCTGGTGATGGAAGGTTGAGCCATCAGGCTGGGTGCTGTATGTGTTTTTTATGTTTTTCAGGTGGGCTGTTAATTAAGGTTAAAAGTTTGAATGGCCATTCCTTTGGCCATTAACCAATTTTTAATTAACCTTCTTGCTGATCCATTCAGCTGCGAGCTTCCTGCTGCACTTCATCAAACTCCTGCTGAATTTCAGCACTGGGTTCGGGGCTGATCAGGCTCATCACGATCATGGCAATACCGGCCAGAATAAAGCCGGGCACAATTTCGTAGAGCTCAAAAATACCGCCGCTCATGTTGGCCCAGACCACCACGGTGACACCGCCCACTACAATACCGGCAATGGCACCCAGTGCGGTGGAGCGTTTCCAGAACAGTGACAACAGCAGCACCGGTCCGAAGGTGGCACCAAAACCGGCCCAGGCGTAAGACACCAGATCCAGCACGGTGGAGTTTTCATTCAGTGCCAGCAGCATGGCCGCCAGAGCGATACCAATAACCGCTACGCGCCCAATCCGCACCAGCTCCTGCTGGCTGGCATCCTTGCGGAAGATGGACTTGTAGAAGTCTTCCGTCAGGGCAGAAGAGGAAACCAGCAGCTGTGAATCAGCAGTGGACATCACTGCAGCCAGGATGGCGGCCAGCAGGATACCGGCAATCACCGGGTGGAACAGGGCGTTGACCATCACCATGAACACGGTTTCGCCATCACCCAGGCCGTCACTGATGTACACGGTACCGACCAGACCGATCAGAATGGCGCAGAACAGAGTGAGTGCCGTCCAGCTCACGGCAATGCGGCGGGCAGCCGGAATCTGCTTGTGAGAACTGATGGCGGCAAAACGGGCCAGAATGTGCGGCTGACCAAAATAACCCAGGCCCCAGGCCATGGCACTGACAATGCCCATAAAGCTGAGTGCCTGTCCGGTGTTGTCACTGAACCAGGTCAGCAGATGGGGGTTGAGTTCGCTGATGCTGTTGAAGGTGGCACCTGCGCCACCCAGCTCACCCATCGCCCACAGCGGCACAATGGCCAGAGCTGCAGCCATCATCAGACCTTGCAGCAGGTCGGTCCAGGAGACGGCCAGAAAGCCACCGAACATGGTGTAAGAAACAACCGCCAGGGTGCCGACCAGTACCGCAATCCTGTAGTCCAGTCCGAATACGGTTTCGAACAGTTTGCCACCTGCAACCAGGCCGGAAGAGGTGTAGAAGAGGAAAAACAGCAGGATGAACAGGGCTGAAACCACACGCAGCATGTTGGTGCTGTCACGGAAGCGTTGTTCCAGAAACTCCGGCAGTGTCAGGGCGTTGTTGGCCTTGAAGCTGTACACCCGCAGTCGCGGTGCCATGAACAGCCAGTTCAGCCAGGTGCCGATCAATAGGCCGATGGCAATCCAGCCGGCGCTGAGACCTGCAGCATAGGCTGCACCCGGCAGACCCAGCAGCAACCAGCCGGACATGTCTGAAGCACCGGCGGAAAGTGCAGAACTCCAGGGGCCGAGACGGCGGCCACCCAGAATATAGTCAGAAAGATCCTGCGTGCGTTGGTAGGCAATCCAGCCGATGGCCAGCATCACCCCGATGTAGGCGATGAACGTCCAGCCTACGGCAGCGTTGTTTGCAATCATCTTTGATACCTTCTTGTGTTGTTATTCAAGCTGCATCTTCTTCGTCAGACTGGGCAAGCAGACTGGCATTGCCCCCGATGGCAGCGGTATTGATGGTGCGTGTGCGCTCGGTGGAGAAGCGCAACAGGTAATGCGGACCGCCCGCTTTCGGACCGGTCCCGGACAGCCCCATACCACCAAAGGGCTGTACGCCAACAACCGCACCGATCATGTTGCGGTTGATGTACACGTTGCCGACTCGCATTTTGCTGTCGATGTAAGCGGCAAACTGTTCATTGCGACTCTGGATGCCGAAGGTCAGGCCGTAACCTGTGCGGTTGATGCTGTCGATCACTGCGTCCAGCTCGGAAGCCTTGTAACGCAGGATGTGCAGGATCGGGCCGAATTGTTCTTCCTTCAGTTCATCCAGTTGGTCAATTTTAATGGCAGTGGGGGCGACAAAGTAACCCTGCTGATCCAGTTCTGCGGGAACCTGGGTTTCAGCCAGAATTTTGCCCTGCTGACGGTAAAGCGCGATGTGGGCACGCAGCTTGTCAGCGGCACGCTGATCGATCACCGGGCCAACGTCGGTGGCAGGATCACGTGGATCACCCAGTTGCAGCTCGGCCATGGCGCCGGTCAGCACTTCAATGACGCGATCAGCAATTTCATCCTGCAAGAATAGTACCCGAAGGGCGGAACACCTTTGTCCTGCACTGGTGAAAGAGGATTCCACTATATCGGCCACCACCTGCTCCGGCAGTGCGGTGGAATCAACAATCATCGCATTCTGGCCACCGGTTTCAGCCACCAGTGCCGCCAACGGGGCGTTGTCACGTGCGGCCAGGGCGCGGTTGATGCCCTGAGCCGTTTGTGTCGAGCCGGTGAAGGCCACACCGGTGACGCGTGGATCAGCAGTGAGCAGCGGACCAATTTCTGCACCAATACCAGGCAGTAACTGGATCACTTCCCGTGGAATACCGGCCTGATGAATCAGCTCCATGCAACGGCAAGCCACCAGTGAAGTCTGTTCCGCCGGTTTGGCCAGCACGGTGTTGCCAGATACTGCCGCCGCCAATACCTGACCGAGGAAAATGGCCACCGGGAAGTTCCACGGACTGATGGCCACAAAAATGCCACGGCCGGTCATGTAGAGCTCATTGGATTCACCGGTTGGCCCCGGCAGCAGGGTGGTTTCTCCAAAGAGTTTTTCTGCCTGCAGTGCGTAATAGCGGCAGAAGTCCACGGCTTCGCGAATTTCAGCCACACCATCGGCCAGCTGTTTACCGGCTTCACGGGCACAAAGTGCCATCAGTTCCGGCATGTTGGCTTCCAGCAGGTCGGCAGCCTTGTGCAGGCAGGCGGCACGCTGTTGCACCGGCACGCTGTTCCAGCGCGGGAAAGCCTGCTCGGCAGCATCCAGTGCGGCCTTGACCTGTTCGGCAGATGTCCACTGAATGCTGCCCACCTGTTGTTTGTGATCAAACGGACTGAGCACCGGCTGGGTGGCGCCGGCTGCAGCCTGGATGCCTTCGGCCAGCATCGGTGCACCCTGCCATTGGGTGGTGTCAAAGTTGTTGATCTGTTCAAGCAGGGGCTCAAGCTGGGCGTTGATGTTCAAGTTGACACCTCGTGAATTGATGCGTTGTGGTCCGTAAATAGCCAGTGGCAGAGGGATGGCAGGGTTGGCAAAGGTTTTTTTGCCTTCCAGTTGTTGCAGTGGGTGTACACACAGGCGCTCAACCGGCACCCGTTCATCCACCAGCTGGTGCACAAAGGAGGAGTTGGCACCGTTTTCCAGCAGACGGCGCACCAGATAGGGCAGCAGATCCTTGTGGGCACCAACCGGTGCATAGATGCGGCAATAACTGCCTTGCGGAGCACGCTGCAGTGCCTGGTCATACAAGGCTTCACCCATGCCGTGCAGGCGCTGGAATTCCACCGGGCGCTCACCGGCCATGTCCAGCAGGCAGGTCAGGGTGTGGGCATTGTGGGTGGCAAATTGCGGGAAGATGCGACCCTGGGTGGCATCAGACAGCAGAAAACGTGCACAGGCCAGATAAGCCAGATCGGTGTTGGCCTTGCGGGTGTAAACCGGGTAACCGTCCAGTCCAAGGATCTGGGCATGTTTGATTTCGGTGTCCCAATAAGCGCCTTTTACCAGACGCAGCGGGATTTCATCACCCTGTTCGGTGGCCAGGCGGGTCAGCCAGTGCAGTACTGGCAAGGCGCGCTTGGAATAGGCCTGCACCACCAGTCCGAACTTGCCCCAACCCAGCGCCTGAGTACGGTAAACGGCTTCAAACACCTGCAGTGACAGTTCCAGCCGATCCGCCTCTTCAGCGTCCAGCGTCAGCGCCACATCCAGCTCACGGGCGCGTTGGGTCAGTTGTCCCAGACTGGTCACCAGCTCTTTCAGCACACGGTCCTGCTTGCCACGCTCATAACGTGGATGCAGTGCAGACAGTTTGATGGAAACAGAAGGAGCCGGTGCATCACCGGCCAGTTGTCGACCTTTATTGCCAACGGTTTCGATGGCCTGCAGGTAGTCCTTGAAATAACGCTGTGCATCAACTGCTGTGCGGGCGGCTTCACCCAGCATGTCAAAGGAGTAGGTGTAACCTTTGCGGAACAGGGGCTTGCCGTTTTTTAACGCCTCATCAAGGGTGCGTCCCAGTACAAACTGGTGGCCCATGATTTTCATGGCTTGCGCCATGGCCTTGCGGATCACCGGTTCGCCCAGACGGTTTACCAGCTTGTTCAGCACCGGCACCGGCTGGTTGTTGCGCGGGTCCATGCCGATCACCTTGCCGGTCATCAACAGCCCCCAGGTGGAGGCATTCACCAGCAAGGAATCACTCTGGCCAAGGTGGCGTTTCCAGTCAGCCACCGAGAGTTTGTCACGAATCAGGGCATCAGCGGTTTCTGCATCAGGAATGCGCAGCAGTGCTTCGGCCAGACACATCAGCAATACCCCCTCCTGAGTGTCCAGGCTGTATTGCTGCAGCAACTTGTCGATACCGTCGATGGCGTCATCCTGATGGCGCACGTCCTGCACCAGTGCGGCTGTATTTCCAGCCAGCTGCTGCTGGGTTTCGGGTGGGTGGTTCACCACCTTCACCAGCTCGGCCATGAAGCTGTTTTCATCGGCCAGATAATGGCCAGATATCCGTTGCATCAGTTGGAGTAATGAAGTCTCCTGCAAGCGGGGATGCAGCAATCCTTCAGCATCCAGATGGGTTATTCTTGTGTCCCGGTCAGTCATGAAGGTCTCCAGAAAAGAGTAAGGCGCAGGGTGTTTTTTGACCTGTTTCCGGATTCTGGTCGCTGATCGACTGTTTTTCTTGTTTGAAACTCAGGACATTTTGTTCCAGACTCAGAACCTGATCCTTTTGATCAGCTTTTCATCTGAATAGAGCCTTGACCATGCTGGCCCGAATCCGCAGTTTCCCGTTGCCAACCCGCTGTTTACACCACAGCCATGACCATCACCAGTTGGTGATTGCGTTATCGGGCAGTGCCGAGTTTGAAATTGCCGGTTATGGTGGCCGGGTGGATGCCCTGCACGGATGTCTGGTGCCTTCCGGCGAGGTGCACTTTTATGAAGGGCTGGGGGATAACCGTCATGTGGTGATGGACCTGCCGCAGTTGCCCCAGGGCCATGGCTTTGAACGATTATTTGATGTGCCGCGTTATTTCACTGCTGATACCAGCTTGAGACTTTTGCTGAGTTTCATGGATCGTGAAGCCAGCCTGTGGCAACACTCGGGTGAAGCTGCTGCGGGCATGGCCAGTGTGTTTCTGGGTTCGTTGCACCAGCGTTTGTTTGATGCCGGTCCTGCCTTGCCATCCCCGGCAGGACGGTTGGATATGGTGAAGCTGGAGGTTTATATCCAGCAGCATCTGGCAGAAAAGCTGCCGGTGGTGCGGCTAGCCCAGGTGGCCTGCGTCAGTCCCGGGCACTTTCACCAGCTGTTCCGTGATGCCACCGGCATGACACCCGGTCAGTACCTGCTGCAAGCCCGACTGGAACGCGCCCGCGAACTGATACAGCGCACCCGCCTGCCACTGGAACTGATTGCCGGTCAGGTGGGCTTTTCCAGCCAGAGCGCCCTCACCCACGCCTTCCGCCGTTATTATGGCGAAACACCCGGAAAGATCCGGCGTTTGCACTGAATCTTTTCTCCTGCTTTTGACCTGTAGCCCAACCTTGGGTTGCAGCGGTCATTCACAGCTTCATCAGTGGTATGATCCTACAGAGTCAATGCTTGGAGTTACCTTGATCCCGGTAGCAGAACGTAATAGTTGGCAAGACTACTTCACCGCTGAACAGCAGAAAATCAGCCAGTTGGATCAGCAACTCCAGGTTGCTGAAGATCAGCTTAACCACGCAGTCAACCAGCTGTTTGGTTTAACCCAGCCAGAGGTGGACAGGTTATGAGAGAAGCCAGTTGTTATGACCTGGATCCTTTGTGAGGTCTGTATGTATTGGGACGTGAAAAAAGTACGTCCGTTGGATGACTACCAGATTTTTGTGGAGTTGGTTGATGGACGCAAAGGGGTTTTTGATCTGAAGCCTTATCTTGATCTTGGTGCTTTTAAGGAACTGAAGGACAAGTCTTACTTCGCTCAGGTCGATGTGGTGCTGGGAGCAGTGACCTGGCCGCATGAACAGGATATTGCACCGGAAACGCTGATTGCTGGTCTTCAACCGGTGAATGCTGGTGTGGCCTGATGAGTAAAGCTAATGCGCCTGACTCCTGAAGAAGTGACTGCAATCAAAGCAGCTGTACAACAGGCTTTTGGTCGCCAGGCCAGAGTCTGGTTGTTTGGCAGTCGTGTGGATGACAGCAAAAAAGGTGGTGATATCGATCTGCTGGTGGAAGCGCCTGAGGGTTGTGCAGGGCTGCTGGATAAAAAGCTGCAGGTGTTATCCACTCTGATGCTGTCACTGGGTGAACAGAAAGTTGATCTGGTGCTGGCACGTGATGCTTCTCGGCTGGTTGAACAAGAGGCCCGGTCAAAAGGGATTGAACTATGAATGATGCTTTAAGCAAGGCCAAGGTTGAAAAGGCGCTCAGGGAATGTGAAACCCATCTGAAGCGAATGAACTATGCCCGTGGCAAGCTGGCAGCGCTGATGCCGATGGATGAGTCGGGTTATCTTGCGCTGACAGAAGCGCAGATTGAGTCTCTGGATCAGTATATTTTCCGTTACATCAAAATGCAGGATGCCATGGGCGAGCGGTTGTTCAGGCAAATGCTGGATTTACTGGAAGAGCCTGCGCGTAGTCTGCCCTTTCTGGATAAGTTGAATCGGTTGGAGCAGTTAGGTGCCATCAGCAGCAAGGAGGCATGGCTAAAACTGCGTAATCTCAGAAATCTTCTGACGCATGAGTATGAGGATGACTCGGCCAGCATGAGTGAGGTTATTAACCAGGTGTATGTGGTTTATCCGGAAGTTGAAGCCACTTACCAACAGGCAGCAAATTTTATACGGCCTTACCTGCACTGAATCACGTTGGTTGATTCTGTACGGCCTGGTCCAGATGGGTGAAGACCAGGTCTGCATGAATATGCGGCAGGCGCGCTTCGAGTAACTGGTTGCGCAGGTGCGGACGCACCACCAGTTCCACGTTCAGGCCGCGTTGTTGATAGTGGGCCACGGCTTCATCCAGCATCAGCAGGGCGCTGGCATCCAGTAGCTGGATTTTGCGGCAATCAAGAATGATCTGGCGGGTATCCAGCAGTTCATCCACGGCTTCGATGCGATCCAGCAGGTGGCTGGTTGAGCCAAAAAACAGTGGCCCCTTGATGTGCAGGATACGCACCCCTTCGGTCTGGCGATTCAGTGACGGCAGTTCGTGGTTGGCATCAAAATGCACCTGCGCCTGTTGTGCCAGACGCCAGGTGACAATACCCATGGCCAGGATCACGCCAGCGGTTACCGCAATCACCAGATCAGTGAAAAATGTCAGCAGCAATACCGTCAACAGAATGGCAAATTCGCTGCGTGGCAAGACTTTGGCCATACGAAAAATACGCCCGTCCAGAATATCCACACCCACTTTTAACAAGATTCCGGCCAGCACCGCCAATGGGATGTTTTCAGCCAGGGGTGCCAGTCCTAATAGCAGCCCCAACAACACCAGGGCATGAATCACACCACTGAGGCGGCTGTTGCCTCCGGCTTTGACGTTCACCACGGTACGTAGGGTGGCACCTGCACCGGGCAGACCGCCAATAAATGCACAAAGCAGGTTGCCCAGCCCCTGGCCCATCAATTCCCGATTGGGTTGATGGTGGGTGTGGGTGATGGAGTCTGCCACCAGCGAGGTCAGCAGGCTGTCGATGCTGCCGAGTACCGCCAGGGTTAATCCCAGGGTGAAAATCAAAGTCCACTGGTCGAGGGCAAAACTGGGCAGTTGAAATTCCGGTAGTGCGGTCGACAGGCTGCCGATCACGGGTACATCCATGGCAAAGTGCAGACTGAGCAGGGTGCAGATGACCAGCGCGATCAGCGGGGAGGGCAACCAGCGACTGATGCTGGCGGGGGTAAGAAACACCAGTAGCAGGGTGATACCACCCAGCAGCAAGGCCTGCAGATTGATGGTCTGTAGTTGTTGTGGCAACAGCAGCAGTGCCTGCAGAGGCGCGGATGCAGCGCTATGCCCCAACAGGGGTGCCAGTTGCAGTACCAGAATGATGCCGCCGATGCCGGTCATAAAGCCGGATATCACCGGATAAGGAATAAAACGCACCAACGCTCCGGCACGCAGGGCGGCCAGCAGTAATTGAAACAACCCGGCCACCAGCACCACCAGCATCACCAGTGACAGGTTGTTGCCCAGCAGGGTCAGGGCCGAGGCAAACACAATGGTCATTGGCCCGGTTGGACCGGAAATCTGTACACGGGTGCCACCCAGTAATGCCGCCACCAAACCCAGGGTTATGGCGCCATAAACACCCGCTAATGCACCGGCTCCGGAAGCCACACCAAAGGCCAGCGCCAATGGCAGGGCGATGATACCGGCAGTGAGCCCGCCTGCCAGATCACCGGCCAGACGGGTCAGGTTGGGCTTCACTTAGTTTCCACTGGCCTCTTGCAGCTCCGGCTGGGCAAACTGGTTGAGCTGGTGAATCTCATTCCAGTAGCGCTTGAAGTCGGGGCTGCCTTCGCGGCTGTAGTTGAGGTTGCGGAACAGACCGGCCAGACGGGTAAAGTGTTCCCTGACACTGTCCTTGTCTTCCAGCGGGGGATGTTCAAACAGGCAGCGTTTCAGCAGTTTAAAAAAGGTCTGCTGGCGTTGCATCGGAGTGGAGGCATCCACATCATCAAAGGCATCCTGCTGCAGGTACACCTGATCCAGGCACTGGGCGCGGTTGTAAGTCAGGAAGTCATCCAGAGTGACCCCTTCCTCACCGGTCACCTGCATCATCTGCTGTACATCTTCACCCTGCACCAGCAGTTTTTGCATCTGTTTCACGTCTTTCACCCACTGGCCGCCCAGGTGTTCGCTGTACCAGCCGGATAACTGATCCAGATAACGCGACCAGGAGATCAGGGGATCCACTGCCGGATAGGCACGTTTGTAAGCGCGGTCGGCACTCAGCCCCAGGAAGGTCTTCACGGTGCGCAGGGTAGATTGGGTCACTGGTTCCTCAAAGTTGCCCCCGGCCGGTGATACAGTGCCGATCAGGGTCAGGCTGCCGTGTTCACCCTGATTGTTGCGAATCAATCCGGCGCGTTCGTAGAGGGTGCGTACCGAGGAATCCAGGTAGGCCGGGAAGGCTTCTTCACCGGGAATTTCTTCCAGGCGTCCGGAGGTTTCGCGCATCGCCTGGGCCCAGCGGGAAGTGGAGTCGGCAATCAGCAGCACGTTGTAACCCATCTGGCGGTAATACTCGCTGAGGGTGATGCCGGTGTAGATGGAGGCTTCTCGTGCTGCCACCGGCATGGAAGAGGTGTTGCAGATGATGATGGTTCGATCCATCAGCGTGCCGCCCTTGGGATCTGGCAGTGCCGGGAATTCGGTGATGGTTTCCACCACCTCACCGGCGCGTTCACCACAGGCCACAATCACCACAATATCCACGTCGGAAAAACGCGAGATCAGGCTCTGCAGTACCGTTTTACCCGCACCAAAAGGGCCGGGAATACAGGCCGTACCGCCCTTGGCAACCGGGAAAAAGGTGTCGATCAGGCGGATGGAGGTCAGCATCGGTTGTTCCGGGTAGCAGCGCTCAGACAGGCGCTGGGCCAGCAGTGGCTGACTGACCGGAATACGCACTGGCCATTTCTGCTGCATGGTCAGATCGTGTTCCTTGCCGCGATGGTCGCGCAGGCGGGCCACCGGGGTGTCCACCGTGAAGGTGCCTTCCTGAATCCAGGTGATTTCCACTTCACCCGCCTGGTTGAAGGGCACCATGATCTTGTGTTTAAAGCGGCCTTCCTGCACATGCCCGACCGGATCACCGGCTTTCAGGCGCGCACCAACCTTGACACCGGGCTGGAAGGTCCATTGTTTCTGGGTATCGATGCCTTCCACCTGCAAACCACGCGGCAGGAAAAAGCCGTGCTGGGAAGCAATGATTTCCAGCGGGTTCTGCAGGCCGTCATAGACCTGACCCAGCAGGCCGGGGCCAAGGGTCACCGACAACATCTGACCGGACTGGCGCACCGGATCACCGATGGCCACACCACGGGTGTTTTCAAACACCTGCACATCGGCTTCACCGTGGCGCACCCGCAGCACTTCCGCCTGCAGGTATTCCTGGCGTCCGTCAGCCGGGGTGCGGGTCGGACAGATGTACACCACTTCGTTTTTGATCAGCGGGTGAAATTGCCCATCTGCATCGGTTTCCAGTTGCAGTGTGACGATATCGTCCCTGACCCCGGCAACCCGGGCGGTGATCGGTGCGTCCTTCATCAGGAAAGGTCCTCAAAGGCTGATTCAATGTGTTGCGTGATGGCCGGTGTGTTCAGCAGTTGGCTGGTCAGGTGCTGGAAGGCTTCCAGTGCCTGCACCGCATCACTTTTCAGGTGTTTTTCGGTCAGACCCCAGCGCAGTACAAAACAGATCACCGTGTCCAGGGTGAACTGCACGCTGCGCTCGATAAACAGCAGGTCTTTCCACAGCCAGGCATTCAGTTGTTGCTCCAGTTCACCGGAGTGACCCTTCAGCAGCAGTGGCTGCAGTTCGGCCAGAAACGGCAGTGCGGTGTCCAGTCCGAACAGGGGTTCGTGCCAGTGGCGGCGAATCTGCCCGGTCCAGCGTCCGAAACCGGAAAAATGCTCCGGGCCGATGCGCCCCTGTTGCCGGTAACGCAGGGCCGCCAGCAGGGTTTGCCATTCCAGTTTCAGTTGGATGCGTTCACGGATCAGCGGGGATTCAAGCTGTTGCAATTGTTGTTGCCAGTCCCGCACCAGTGTCTGGTCTGGCAGGGATTGCAGGCTCACATCACCCTGGTGATACAACCGCTCGGCCTGCTGCAATTGCTGCCGGTCGGCATCACTGAGCATCGACAAGCGACGATCCAGTGCAATCCGCGAGATCGGGAGCTCCTTGCATTGGGGCAGCGGTGGCAGGTGCGGCAGGGCCGTCACCAGGGTGTAATAGGTCACTAGCGGATCACTCCTTCCAGCAGTGCCCGGAAACGGGGTTGCAGGTGACGCAGTAGCAGCTTGGCAATGGCCTTGTCGGTCAGGTCCACTTCCACTTCCTGACCCACCAGCCGCACACGGATGCCTTCACCGCCGTGGCTGTTAAAGCTGACCCCTTCACGCAGCAGTTCCGCCGACAGCGACTGCACAAACTGGCTGAGGCGGCCTTCCTTGTATTCACTGGCATTACGGCGCAGTTCATCCAGACCGATGAAGTTGTCCGGCAGCAGCACTTCCACGGCAGTGGCATCCTTCAGGCCGGACTGGTCACGTACTCGCCCCACCAGCTCCAGAATCATGCGCTGCATGAATTCCGGGTTGTTCATCTGCTGCTGGATCAGGCGGTCCACCTGATCGGTGAAACTGCGCGCCAGGCTTTCTTTTACATCCAGCAGCAGGTCACGAGCGGCCATTTTCAGGGCATCTTCCCCAGCCTGACGCTGTTGGGTCACTTCGCGCCGTGCCTGGGCACGCAGGGCGTCTGCTTCTTCCTGTGCCTGTTTCAGCAGCAGTTCTGCTTCCTTTTCGGCATCCAGGATGATGCGGTCGGCTTCACTCCGACCCTTCTGCACACCCTGCTCTCGCAACTGTTCAATCAGTGCTTCGATGCCGGAGGCGGCATGGGTTTTTTCCAGTTCAGTCATGTTCAGCTCCCGGGAACCTCAGATCGATCAGGCCGGTACACCGGCACTGATCACCAGGGCAAAAATGAAGGCAAACACCGCAAAACCTTCCACGATGGCAGCCGGAGCCAGGGACATACCGAAGATTTCCGGACGGATTTTTGACACGTTGATGGCCGAGGCACAGCTGCGGCCCTGGTAGATGGCACTGAACATCAGCGCCAGACCACACAGCAGACCGATGGCAGCCAGACCGGCTGCGTTGTCGATGTTCAGTTCCCGGTTCAGGGCAAACATCACCACAATACCGTAGATGGACTGGGACGAAGGCATGGCGGAAATACCGATGTAGCGGCCATGGCCGGTTTCGGTTTCCAGCAGCGCGCCTGCGGCGGCTTGTCCGGCCAGCGAACAGCCAATCATGCTGCCAATGGCACCCAGTGCCATGGGGCCATAAAGGCCGGCCCAGCCAAGAGCCAGGATCAGGTTATCCAAGGTGTTACCTCCCGTTTTGCAAAGGGCTGGAAGGGGTAACCTTCATCAGCCAGACTCCAGTTATAAAACTCGATCAGGTTCAGACGCAGGCCATGAATCACCCCGCTGACCACGGTTAAAACAAAATTCAGCAGGTGCCCGACCAGCAGGATCAGCACTTGCAACAGCAGGCCGATGCCGGGCAGTGCCGCTGCAACATCGGCTGCCAGCTGGTTGAAGGTGATGGCCAGCGAAGCGCTGGCCAGGCCCAGTGCAAACAGACGCAGGTAGCTGAGGATATCGCCAAAAATTTTGGTGACGTTGGTGAGTGCCAACAGGCCGGATACCAGTGTGCCCAGGCTGAAGCTGCTGCGGGGGGCCGAGAACAGCAGCACCAACACCAGCCCAAGCGCAAACGCCAGCCAGTGCAGGGTGGTGAAATCAAAGATCCAGCCCAGCAGGGCAGCCAGCACCGCCAGTGCCCAGCCAACGGAAGACAGACTCTGGCTGGACTGGCGTCTGACCCAGGCCATCATCAGGTTGCCTAAAATCAGGTGTGCCGCGCCGATGCTGATGGAGAGGGTCATCATCGAGTCAAAGTCGTTGAGATCGAGGATTTTTAACGATCCCAGCCAGGGCAGGGGTGCCGAGGCACCAAAATAACTGCCGACCAGCACTCCCCACACCACACCAGCACCAGTCAGGGCGGCACCCATGGCGCGCAGGCGGCGTCCGGTTTCACTCTGCGCCATGCTGTTCCAGTACCAGGCCAGTACCGCACCCAGCAGCAGTGAATAGCCGGCATCCGACATGATGATGGCAAAAAAGCTGACAAAGGAGAAAAACACCACCCGCGAGGGGTCCCAGCTGCGATAACCGGGGGTCTGGAAAAAACTCACCACTTCCTGCCCGCCACCGACTTTTTCCGGGTTGTCCAGCAGGGTTGGGGGCAGTTCTTCCTTGCCGGGTGACTCCAGCAGCAGTACCAGCCCCTGCTGCTCGGCAAAGGTTTGCAGAGCCTTCAGGTCGCGTTCGGCAATCCAGCCCTGCAGCGCAAAGAGTTCATCATAATCCTGGGTCTGGTCAGCCACTTCGGCCAGCAGGGCGGCATCTTCGGTATTGGCAATGTTGCGCTGTAACAGATAAATCCAGCGGGTCAGGGCTTCACGCCCGGCCTCGGTGGCTTCCAGGGCAATTTCAGTTTCTTCCAGTTGTTCACGCAGCTGGCTTAAGGGGATGTCGCCGGTGTGGGTGCGTGGCACCGGCATGCGGTTGGCATCCGGTTCTTCGGCAGACACCACCAGCACATAGGTGTGGCGGTTGTCCTGATGCACAGCCATCCACGGCAAGTCAGCGCGGTGCACTTCTTTCATGCGGAAGTTGGGCACCAGATAAAACCACAGTTTCTGGTGGTTCAGGCTGTCCGGATCGGGCAGCTTGAACTCTCCCCAGGGTTCGAGGTCGCGGATGCGCTGTTGCAGAAAGTCGCGTTGTTCACTCAGGCGGATGCGTTCACTGCGGTTGTGATCCACTTCCTGCAGCACCTGTTTCAGGTTCAACTGGTGTTCGCGGGTCACCTGGCGGCGTTTGACCGGGCAGCTGAGCAGGTAGTGCAGTGAGCGTTTTAACAGCTCCGGGCTGATTTCGCTGTCAGCTTCGGCGGCTGGTCGCTTGTCGCTGTCGGTCAGCGGAATGATGTGCAGCAGTCCCAGCTGTTGCAGGGCATCCAGGGTGATGAGTTTGTTCTGGGTCAGCCCGATCAGTGAGGCTTTTTGCAGTTGCAGGATACTCATGCCATGCCTGCCTTGAGCCGTTTGTTTTTGGCAATCTTGGAAGTGACCACACCGGCACGTTCACTGTCGGACAGGGCAATGCGGATTTTGCGAATGTTGCGTTCGGCGCGTGGGATCAGCACCTTGTCAAACAGGTTCAGGCGCTGGGTGGTTTTCTGCAGACCGGTTTCCAGCAGTTCCAGGCGTTTATTCAGCACCTGTTGCTGCAGTTCCAGCTCGGTGGCCTGAATCAGCAGTCGGCTGAGGTGATCCATCCAGTGATCGCTGGCCAGCAGTGAATAGGATCTGGCCGTGATTTTCAGGGTGCGGATTTCCGGCAGCCGAATGCCCACCAGATTGGTCTGACCGATGTCCAGGGTCTGGATTTCCACCAACTGCCCGGCCTGGCCGGAGAAGTTCGACAGCATCGGCAGGTGTTCACGGATCTGTTGTTGCAAGGCCTGCTGCTGTTGTTCGCCGGATTGCAGCAGACGCCGGGTGGTGGCCCGTGCAGCCAGCAGCTGTTTGCGCTTTAAATCCAGTGCCGGAACAAACTTTTTGAAGGCCTTAACCTTGCGCCCTTCCTTGTTCAGCGTGCTTTTGTTCAGTGCCAGCTTGCTCACGATCAAGACTCCTGTCAGGCGTTTTCAGTGGCAGTCTGACGAGGAAAATACTTGTCGATCAGGCTCTGTTTCATCAGCAGCTCTTCTTCACGGAAGCATTCCGCCAGGGTTTGCCAGCCCAGATCCAGCGCTGCTTCCAATGGCAGGCTGACATGGATGTCCATGAAGCGTTGATGGAACAGGCGACCAAACTTGAGTACCCGCTCATCGTATTCACTCAGTTCAAAAGACATCGCCTGTTTCTGCTCGGCATCCTGGGAGGCGGCATAAAAACGGATCAGGGTGTTCATGATCTGGCTGTGGTCTTCGCGGGTGACCTTGCCAATCACGTGTTGTTTCAGGCGTGACAGGGAACCGAAAGGGTCAATCACCCCGTTGTGCAGGTAAAACTGGCCTTCGGTGATGTAACCTGTGTTGTCCGGCACCGGGTGGGTCACGTCGTCACCGGGCATGGTGGTCACCGACAGGATGGTGACTGAACCGGCTCCCTTGTAGTCACAGGCTTTTTCATAACGCCGTGCCAGCTGGGAGTAGAGGTCACCGATATAACCCCGGTTGGAAGGCACGTGTTCCATGGAAATGCCGACTTCTTTCAGGGCATCGGCATAAGCGGTCATGTCGGTCAGCAGCACCAGCACTCGCTTGCCTTCACTGACGGCATAACGTTCTGCCACCGCCAGCGCCATGTCCGGTACCAGCAGGGCTTCCACGGTCGGATCAGAGCCCTGATGCACAAACATCACGGTACGGGCGGCCACGCCCGCTTCTTCAAAGGTGCGGCGGAAGAAGTGGTAATCGTCAAAAATCAGCCCGATGCCACCAAACACCACGATGTCAGCATCGGCCTGGGCACCGATGCGGGCCAGCAGCTGGTTGTAGGGTTCACCGGCCACCGAGAAGATCGGAATCTTCTGGCTTTCCACCAGGCAGTTGAACACATCAATCATCGGCACATCAGTGCGGATCATGCGGGATGCCAGAATGCGGCGAGATGGGTTAACGGTGGGGCCGTCAATTTCGATTTTTGGCTCTTCGGTGAGTGCCGGGCCACCATCAATCGGGTGACCAGTACCGGAAAAGGCACGCCCAAGAATGTTGGGTGAGAAGGTGACTTCCATCGGGCGACCCAGGAAGCGCACCACCGAGTGGGTAGACAGTCCTTTGGTGCCGGAAAAGACCTGCAGGGAGACTTCTTCACCGTCCAGCAGAATGATCTGGGCCAGGCGTGGTAACACGTCCTGTAACTCATCCTTGCTTTCGATCAGGGCCAGATCACCAAAGCTGATCTGGGAGGCTCCCGCTTCGGCAGATGGAACGTGAACCTTGACGATGTCACCGACAATTTCAAGGATGCGGGAATAACGGATCAGGAGTTGTGACACACCGACCTCCTTGCAGCGTGAAAGATGTTGCCATGTTTAAACCTGTTTTTGAAACTTGGCAAGTGGGTGTATCAGCACAAGCTTAAAAATACCCAATTGGCATAACTTCATGCTGATTCATGCAAATGAAGAAATGATGGCAACCCGGTGATTTTGTGATGGCGTGTTATGCTTCAGAAAAAGCAACAGAGCAGGTAAAGCCATGTTGATTAATGCAGATGTAGGTGAAAGTTTTGGCTGCTGGCAGATGGGGCAGGATGCGCTGCTGATGCCCTGGTTGGATCAGGCCAGTATTGCCTGTGGTTTCCATGCTGGTGATCCAGCAGTGATGGTTAAAACGGTGCAGCTGGCGCTGGAGCATCGCGTGGAAATGGGTGCCCATCCGTCCTACCCGGATTTGCAGGGGTTTGGGCGGCGCTCCATGGCGATGAAACCGGAAGAAGTGACCGCACTGATTCGTTATCAGGTGGGTGCCTTGCAGGCGATTGCCGAGGCAGAAGGCGGGCAGTTGGGTTATGTGAAACCTCACGGCGCGCTGTATAACGACATGATGCAGAATGAACAACTGCTGCTGGCAGTGATGGAGGCGGTGGCCGGATTGAACCGGTCGCGCTCACAGCCGTTGCGCCTGATGCTGCTGGCCCAAATGGATAACACCCAGGTGCAGCAACTGGCGGAGGCGCGGGATTTGCCGCTGTATTTTGAGGCCTTTGCCGACCGGGGTTATCAGGCTGATGGTTGGTTGATCCCACGGGGTCAGCCCGGTGCACTGTTGCAGACCGAAGCCGAAGTACAGCAGCAGGCCAATCGTTTGTTGCGGGGTGATCCGGTGCAGGCTGACAGCCTGTGCCTGCATGGTGATCATCCTCAGGCGCTGGCTTTTGCCGAGGCACTGTTTCAGGCCGTGAAGCACCATGCATTATGAGTTGCAACGGGCTGGACTCAGTGGTGTGTTGCTGCAACTGGCCGAGGTCATCACCCCTGGTTTACCGCTGCAACTGCGTGCCTTGCGTGAGTACCTGCTTGCAGCGTTGCCCGATCTAGGGCTGCAGATCACCCCTTCCTACACCAGCCTGCTGCTGGAATATGACCTGCTGCAGATCAGTCATGCGGCCTTTCTGGAACGACTGCACCCCTTGTTGCAGGGCTGGCAAGCCCCGGTGTTGGACACCACCCAGGCGGCGGTGATTGAGATTCCGGTGTTTTATGATTTAACCACCGGACCGGATTTGCCACGTGTGGCAGAACAGGCAGGTCTGGCAGTGGATGCGGTGATCACGCTGCATGCAGCAACCGCTTATGAAGTCTGTGCGTTGGGTTTTGCACCCGGTTTTGCTTATCTGGCCAGTGTGCCACTGGCCTTGCGTACACCACGCCTGACCACCCCGAGAAGCCGGGTTCCGGCAGGTAGTGTGGCGCTGGCTGATCAACAAACGGCGGTTTACCCGCAGGAATCACCGGGCGGCTGGAATCTGATTGGACGCACCCCCTTGCGAATGTTTGATGCCAAGCGTTCACCACCCAGTGTGTTGCAGCCGGGGCAACAGGTGCGTTTTGTACCGGTGGATCAACACACCTTTGTGCAGTTGGGCGGGGTACTGGATGCAGGTTAAGTCGGGTATGAAAATCCTGCAGCCCGGTGTATTGAGTCTGGTGCAGGATGCCGGGCGTCAGGGGGTGTCTCATCTGGGATTAACTCAGGGTGGGGTGATGGATCGCCACGCCTGGGCCTGGGGCAATCGTCTGGTAGGCAATGCCTGGGGTGCGGCAGGGCTGGAAATCACTGTGGGTGGTTTGCAGTTGTGCTTTTACGGCCAGGGTGTGGCGGCGCTGACCGGTGCCGAACTGCAAGCCCGCTTGAATGATGCACCCTTGCGTAACTGGTGCTCCTTTCGTTTTTCTGATGGTGACAGGTTGCAGCTGGGCCATGCCCGCCAAGGCATGCGCAGTTATCTGGCTATTGCCGGAGGTTTAAAAACCCCTGTAGGACTGGGGCATAGCCGGTCCACCGTGATGCGTGAAAAACTGGGTGGCCCGGATGGGCAGGGACAAGCCTTACAAGCTGGAGACTGGTTGACCTTATCGAATCTTCAAGTGAGCCATGATGCCCTGCCGCTTTGTTCCGTTCCCTTGCAATGGCAGCCGGATTACTGTGATGAACCGGTCATCCTGCAGGTGGTGGAAGGCTATCAGGCCATCAGTCTTGGCGCGGAGCGCATCAGGGCGCTTTATGCCATGGATTGGCAGTTGAATGCGGCCAGTGGTCGCATGGCGGCACTGTTTGAACCGGCGCCAGGTGCTGAAAGCCTGTTGCAAACCCCTGCCATGTCGCTGGTTTCAGAAGGGCTGGTGGCTGGTAGCATTCAGCTGTTACCCAACGGCCGTCCGGTGGTATTGCTGGCAGAACGTCAGACGTTGGGTGGTTATCCCAAGCCTGGTGCGGTGGTGCCGCGCAGTCTGGATCGCCTGGCACAGGTTCGTCCGGGTCAGCGGGTGCGTTTTGCCCCGGTGCAGCCGGAAATCGCTGAGCAGCAGGAGCAGGCATTTCAGCGTTTTTTCCGCGTGACTTAATCACGACCAAAGGCCATTACACAGATGGTTACTTACCCCGCTTTTCTTGGGTATAATCTGCCGACCCAATTTTTCCGCTTGATGTTAATACACGACAGGCACCTCCGGTTTAAGGCCTCTTGGCTTATCCGGGTTGGCCTGAAAACCAGACTAGAGGTGGTGAGAGTGAAACAGAAAAACCAGGTAAGCCGTATTCTGGCAATGGCTGCTGTACTGGGCTTTGGTCTGCTGGTCGCCCTGCAAGTGCAGGCACGTACCGGTACTCCTGAGCAGATCGCCGAGCGTCTGAAGCCTTCCGGTGAACTCTGCCTGCAGGGTATGGATTGTGGTGGTGTGGCTGCTGCTCCTGTGGCTGCTGGTCCAAAATCCGGTGACCAGGTGTACAACAGCGTGTGCATGGCTTGTCACAACACTGGTGCTGCTGGTGCTCCCAAGAAGGGTGACGTAGCTGCCTGGGCCTCTCGCCTGGCGCAGGGCATGGACAGCATGTATGCCAACTCCATCAAGGGTATCCGTGGTATGCCTGCTCGCGGCGGCAACCCGAACCTGTCTGATGCTGAAGTAAAAGCTGCAGTGGATTACCTGGTTGAAGCCAGCCGCTAAGCCCTTCAGAATCAAAAAAGCAGCCTGAGGGCTGCTTTTTTGTTGCCATCAATTTTTTGCTGGCAGGTTGCAGATCAGTTGTTCAGCATCGCCCGCAAGGCATTAATGCGATCCTGTTTGCGTTGTTTACGCTCCTCCGGTGATTGGGTGTCCGTCACCCGCCCTTCCCATTTCAGATCATCCTGCGGCAATTCATCCAGAAAACGGCTGGGGGTGCAGTTGAGCATCTCACCATAGGTCTTGCGTTGTTTGGCCAGTGTCAAGGTCAGCTGCTGCTGGGCGCGGGTGATGCCCAC
The DNA here is from genome assembly GCF_900119735.1 of Marinospirillum alkaliphilum DSM 21637. Classification (GTDB taxonomy): domain Bacteria; phylum Pseudomonadota; class Gammaproteobacteria; order Pseudomonadales; family Halomonadaceae; genus Marinospirillum; species Marinospirillum alkaliphilum. The sequence continues at coordinate 25,168 of NZ_FPJW01000013.1, forward strand.
ATAAGCCAGTCGGCGCTCTTCTTCAATGGTGTCACTTTCAATGGCATTACGGTGAGGCAATAACTCTTCTTCCATGCCCATCAGGAACACCTGGGGAAACTCCAGTCCCTTGGAGGCGTGCAGGGTCAGCAGCTGCACCTTGTCGGAATCATCCTCTTCTTCCTGCTGCTCCAGCAGGTCACGCAATACCAGTCGGGCAATGGCTTCACGGATGCCGACCTGATCATCATCTTCCTGCATGCGCTTGAGGGTGTCAGACAGGGAGTCGATCAGTGTCCAGATATTGGCATAACGCCGTTCGGCTACAGTCGGTGTACTGGCGTTCTGATACAGCCAAGCCTCGTAATCCATGTCACGGATCATTTCACCGATGGCAGCAATCGGGTCATCACTTTCACAGCGGCGAATGATGCTGTCCATCCAGTGGGTGAAACGACGCAGTTTTTCCACCTGATGTTCTTTCAGGTACTGTTCCAGTCCCATTTCATGGCAGGCCGCAAACAGGCTGACACCCCGGTCGCGGGCGTAGGTGGCCAGTTTTTCCAGAATCGCCGGACCGATTTCACGGCGCGGGATGTTGATGATGCGCAGAAAGGCGTTGTCGTCGGCTGGATTGATCAGCAGTCGCAGGTAACCCATGATGTCCTTGATCTCATTGCGGGCAAAAAAGCTGGTGCCGCCGCTGATCTTGTAGGGAATCTGGAAGGCCTGCAGTTTGATTTCAACAATACGGGACTGGAAGTTGCCACGATAAAGCACTGCAAAGTCCTTCCAGCTGGCCTGCTCCTTGATCTTGCGGGTCATGATTTCGGCGGCAATGCGTTCCGCTTCGGCTTCTTCGCTGGCGCATTCAATCACCCGGATCGGATCACCGTATCCCAGTTGGCTCCACAGGCTTTTTTCATGCAGGTGCGGGTTGTGGGCAATCAGGTGGTTGGCCACTTTCAGGATGCGTCCGGTGGAGCGGTAGTTCTGTTCCAGCTTGATGATTTTCAGGTTGGGGAAGTCTTCACCCAACTGGATCAGGTTTTCCGGGCGGGCACCGCGCCAGGCATAAATCGACTGGTCATCATCACCCACCACCGTGAAGGTGCGGCGCAGGTTGGTCAGCAATTTCACCAGCCGGTACTGGCTGATGTTGGTGTCCTGGTATTCATCAATCAGCAGGTAATGCATGCGGTGCTGCCACTTTTCCAGCACCTCGGGCTGTTGCTGGAACAGCAGTACCGGCAAGCGGATCAGGTCATCAAAATCTACTGCATTGTAAGCCTGCAGGTGGCGGTTGTAGTGTTCATAAACCTGTGCCGCCAGGCGCTCGGACGGGTTTTCGGCCACCGCTGCGGCGGTGTCCGGTTCCACCAGGTCATTTTTCCAGTTGGAAATCAGGTGCTGCACCTGATTGACCACATCGGCATCCACCTGCGCATCCTTGTGCATCAGATCACGCAGCAGTGCGCGTGAATCTTCAGTGTCGAACAGTGAGAAACCGCTTTTATAGCCCAGGTGTTTCACTTCGCGGCGAATGATGTCCAGTCCCAGCGAGTGAAAGGTGGAAACGGTGAGGCCTTTGGCTTCTTCGCGGCTGAGCATCTTGCCAACCCGCTCTCGCATTTCCCGCGCGGCCTTGTTGGTGAAGGTCACCGCACAGATATTACGGGCCGCCATGCCACGGCTGCGAATCAGGTAGGCAATTTTGCTGGTGATCACACTGGTTTTACCCGAGCCGGCACCAGCCAGCACCAGCAGTGGGCTATCCACCTGTTGCACAGCTTCAAGCTGTCGGTCATTGAGTCGGGCAAGAATTTTTTGCATGGCTTCAGGTTTCAGCTTGAGCCGTCAACTGGGCTCCGACAAAACCCAGTTGTTTCCAGGCTTCATAAACGATCAGGGTGCAGGCGTTGGACAGGTTCATGCTGCGACTGTCGGGTAACATCGGAATGCGGATGCGCTGTTCCGCGGGCAGCTGATTGAGTATTTCCGCGGGTAAACCCCGGGTTTCCGGGCCAAACAGCAGCAGGTCATCATCCCGGTATTCCACCTGATGATAAGGCTGACTGCCTTTGGTGGTCAGTGCCAGTATCCGACCGGGATTCACACTGTTCAACAGGTCATTCATGCCGGTATGCACGGTGACAGCCGCCCACTCGTGGTAATCCAGTCCGGCCCGCCGCAGGCGTTTGTCATCCAGCAGAAAACCCAGCGGTTCCACCAGGTGCAGGCGAAAGCCGGTATTGGCACACAGGCGAATGATGTTGCCGGTGTTGGGCGGAATTTCAGGTTGGTAAAGGGCGATGTCCGGCATGGGGTCTCCTGTAGAAGACCCGATTATACCAGCGAGCAGACTTATTCGTCTTCGTCGTCACCGCCACTGATGCCCAGCTCTTTCAGTTTGCGGGTCAGGGTATTGCGACCCCAGCCCAGCAGTTCTGCGGCATCCCGCTTGCGGCCACCGGTGTGTTTCAGGGCTGCATCGATCATGATGCTTTCAAAGGCGGGCACCGCCTTGTCCAGCAACTGGGTTTCACCCCGCATTAATGCCTGTTCAGCCCAGTAACGGAGTGATGCCTCCCAGTCGCTGGCGATGCGGCTGGGGGTTTTGGCCAGCAGTTCCGGTGGCAGGTCTTCAATCAGTACTTCCCGGCCGGAGGCCATCACGGTTAACCAGCGGCAGGTGTTCTGCAACTGGCGCACGTTGCCGGGCCAGTCCAGGCGGCAGATGTATTCAATGGTTTCCGGGCGCAGCACCTTGGTTTCACTGTTCAGCTCACGTGCGGCCTGGGCTAAAAAGTGCTCAGCCAGGCGCGGGATGTCTTCGCGGCGATCTTTCAGTGATGGCAGATGGACACGAATCACGTTGAGGCGGTGGAACAGGTCTTCACGGAAGCGTCCGGCTTCCACCAGTTTTTCCAGGTCCTGGTGGGTGGCGGCAATGATGCGTACATCCACTTTTACCGCGGTATGACCACCAACCCGGTAGAACTCACCATCCGCCAGTACCCGCAACAGGCGAGTCTGGGTTTCAGCAGGCATGTCACCAATTTCATCCAGAAACAGGGTGCCACCATTGGCCTGTTCAAAACGCCCCTGGCGCTGGGATGCCGCACCAGTAAAAGCCCCTTTTTCATGGCCAAACAGCTCGGATTCAATCAGATCGCGCGGAATGGCCGCCATATTCAGGGCAATAAACGGTTGATGGGAGCGTGGGCTGTGTTGATGCAGGGCATGGGCAACCAGCTCTTTACCGGTGCCGGACTCACCATTGATCAGCACGGTAATGGTGGAGTGGGATAAACGGCCGATGGCCCGGAAGACCTCCTGCATGGCTGGTGCTTCACCAATGATTTCAGGTGTGCGGTTGGCTGCGGCTTGCTCAGCAGGTGTGGCACTGCGCTGCTGGGCTTTTTGTTCTTCGGCATGGGCCAAAGCACGATTCACCAGTGCTACGGCCTCATCCACATCAAAGGGTTTGGGCAGGTATTCAAAAGCACCGCCCTGATAAGAGGCCACCGCACTTTCCAGGTCTGAGTGGGCGGTCATGATGATCACTGGCAGGCCAGGATAGAGTTCGCTGACCTGTTTCAGCAGGTCCAGACCATCCATGCCCGGCATGCGGATATCAGTAATCAGGGCATCCGGGCGCTGACGCACCATCTGGCGCAGCGCCGTGTCTGCGCGTTCAAAGGCTGTGACCTGAATATTGGCCTGATCCAGTGCTTTTTCCAGAACCCAACGAATGGAACGGTCATCATCGATGACCCAGACATGGCCTTTGGGTGTGGTCATTGTGCTGCTCCTGTAGTCTGTTGTTCTGTGACGGCATGATCAAAAGGGATCAGCAGCCGGAATTCGGTGTGGCCGGGATGACTGAAACATTCAATCAAACCCTGGTGTTGCTGCAGCGCAGCCTGTGCGATGGTCAGCCCCAGGCCGGTGCCTTCAGCCCGGCCACTGACCATTGGATAAAAAATGTTTTCCAGCATGTTTTCCGGGATGCCAGGGCCGTTGTCGATGATCTTGACCTGACACACCAGCCGGTGGCGTTCTGATCCCAGCGTGAACTGGCGCTTGGCACGGCTCTGCAAAATGATACGTCCGTTGGACTGGCCAGATTCGGTCAGCGCCTGCATGGCGTTGCGCACGATGTTCAGCACCGCCTGGATCAACTGTTCCTTATCCCCCATAAACTCTGGCAAGCTGGGGTCGTAATCCCGGATCAGGCGTATCTGGTCACCAAATTCAGCCTGAGCCAGGGTATAAACCCGCTCCAGCACTTCATGGATGTTGAGCGGTTTCATTTCCGGTAAATGGCGCGGCCCCAGCATGCGGTCAACCAGATTACGCAGTCGATCTGCTTCATCAATGATGACCTGGGTGTAATCCTTCAGATCTTCATCCGGTAATGCCCGTTCCAGTAGCTGGGCTGCACCACGAATGCCCCCCAGGGGGTTCTTGATTTCGTGCGCCATGCCCCGAACCAGTGCGCGCACGGTTTCCTGCTTGTTCACCAGTTCCTCTTCACGGGAAATGCGCAGTTGGCGATCACGCGGGAAAATTTCCACGATCAGTTGTGTGCGTTTGAACTCGGCAATGGGCGACACGGTATAGTCTACGGTCAGGGTTTCACCATTGTGCAACTGCAGTTGCGCTTCACGCTTGGTGAACAGATGGCCGGTTTCAGCGGCCTGACGCAGCGCATCAGGACCTGCTCCAGGTTCCTGAAACAACTGATGAATCGGGTGGCCACGAAAACGCGTCAAGCTGGCAGCCAGCAGCATTTCAGCAGCTGGATTCATATACACCAGCTGCAGGTTCTGCTCTAACAGCAGAACAGCAGTTGTAAGGTTTTCCAGCAGATGACGGGGCAGTTCCTGGGCCGGGCTCATGTGCTTCTCTGAAAAATGGTCTGGATCGGTATTTTCCGGTGTTCCGGATATCTGATGGGTAGTAGATGCAAAAGCCGCACCAACCTGTGCGTTTTGCACCATTAACCTACATCAGCGGCAGACAAAAGGCTTCATCACGGTGCGTAGCAGGTTGTTTTGCACTGGTGTATGCACAAATATAGTGCGCTATGAAAATAATGGCACTCGTCTGGTGCGATTGCCCGAGGCTGATTTCAGAATGCGGGTGCCTAAGCCTAAGCGCTGAATGCAATTATTGGGGAGGGATTTCCAGTGGTGGCAGATCCGATGATTGCTGGCGCGGGAAAATCAGGCTGAAGCGAGCACCTTGCAAGTCCGGGCTGCGGTCCACCAGGGCGCTGCCGCGATGCCAGTAGATGATGCGTTGGACGATGGATAACCCCAGTCCGTAACCACCGGAACTGCGGGTACGACTGTCATCCAGGCGGGAAAAGGGCATGAATACTCTTTGCCAGTCTTCTTCCGGAATGCCGGGGCCGTCATCTTCAACATCGACCCGGAAGGTATCACTTTCCAGATAACAGGTGATACGGATCTGCTGGTGCGCATAACGCACGGCATTGCCCACCAGGTTCTGGATGGCACGTTGAAAATAACGCCCTTCCAGATCGGCTTCCGGACTGAAGTTGGCGGGATTTTCGATCTGCAAGGAGAGTTTCAGGCTCGGGTGGGTGCGTTGAAAGCCGCTGAGCACTTCTTCCAGCAGGCCGCTGACATCCTGAGTCATGAATTGCAGCTGCAGCTTTTCCTGACCCAGACGGGCATAGGTAAGAATTTCATCAATCAGGGTGTCCAGCTCATCGATGTCCCGGTCGATGCCCTGTACCTGGTACACAATGGCTTCATGCGGGCTGCCATCTTCACTCAGATCTTCAATCATCTGCAGACCAAAACGAATGCGTGCCACCGGGGTGCGCAGTTCGTGAGATACCGCGTGAATCATTTCCTGCTGGGTGCGCAGCAGGCGTTGTACCTGTTCAGCCATGCGGTTGAAGGTGATCGCCAGTTTGCTGACAAAATCTTTGCCGGACAGGGGTACACGCGCCTGCAGGTTACCGGCTGCCAGTTGACTGGATGCACGCTCAAGGCTGCGTAAACGGCTTTCCAGGCCACGTAGAAACCACCAGATGCTAACCGCCAGCATCAGTAAAGACAGCAGCAGAATGGCCATCAGCAAGGGCAGTGGATAGGGATTGAACAGATCAACCGGCCCCACCCTTAACCAGCTGTTGTCACCCAGCTGGATATAACTCAGCAGATGGCGGGGTGCATCAGAAAAAAGCACCACTTGCTCACCACGCTCCAAGCGCCGCTGTTGCAGCTGATCCGTTTCAACCGGCAACTGGGTCAGCAGCTCCAGCGGGTAGGCAAAATGTTCATTCAACTGGCGTAAACGGGCATCACGCAGCTCTGTCGGGGTGCGTTGCAACTCACGCAGCAACAGGTAAATGGAGGCGCTGGCCTGCTGTTCAGTGACTCGCCACAGCTGGGTACTGAGCAGTGTTTCGGTGTCGGTGGGAAAAAAAACTTCCAGGCTGCCATCCGCTCCCGGGCGCAATAACAGACGTCGTTCCTTCAAGCGATTGCTTTCGCGGCGGTTAAAGTTTTCGTTGCTGAGGTGCAGCTGGTTGACCTGGATGCCAAGGGTCTGGTTGATGTCATTCAGCCATTCCGCTTCATGCCCTGGTGTCAGGCGGGAGAATTCTTCGGTCAGGGTGTTGAACAGGCCGGAAAGCTGGGCTTCGTGGAAGGCTTCCTGCCGCACCTGGTTGGCCAGATTCACCAGCAGCACACTGAGCAGCAGGGTGCCAACCAGGGCACCAAAGGTGCCCAGATAAACCCTCAGGAAAAAATTGCCAAGACGTTTTTGCAGCAGTGCAAGACTCATGAAGGGATGCCCGGCCTGGCGGTCAGACTTCCTTCACAAACAGATAACCCTTGCTGCGCACAGTCTTGATGCGGCGTGGGTGCATCGGATCATCACCCACTTTCGGACGAATGCGTGACACACGTACGTCAATGGAGCGGTCCTGACCATCGTATTCAATGCCACGCAGGGCAGTGAAAATTTCTTCACGCGTCAGTACCCGGCCGGCATTGGAGGCCAGTAGCCACAGCAGATCAAATTCGGCGCTGGTCAGGTCGATGCTTTCGTTTTTCAGCCAGGCTTCACGCATGGCGCTGTCGATCACCAGATCACCGAATTCCAGGCGGGAGGTCTGAGGTTCGTTCAGATCGGTGGCGGCTGGTTGTGCTTCCGCACGACGCAGCAGGGCGCGTACACGAGCCAGCAGTACGCGTGGGCGCACCGGTTTGGCCACATAATCATCAGCGCCCATTTCCAGGCCAACCACCTGATCCATATCATCGGTGCGGGCAGTCAGCATCAGGATCGGAATGTCTTTTTCCATCTTCACTTTGCGACAGATGCTCAGACCGTCTTCGCCGGGTAGCATCACATCCAGAATGATCAGGTCGGGGTTTTCGCGTTCAATGCGTTCCACGGCCTTTGCCCCGTCACCTTCAATGGAAATCTGGAAGCCATTACCTTCCAGATACTCGCGAGTAAGGGTAGCCAGGCGGGAATCATCTTCAACTATCAGTATGCGGGGTGACTGGTTTGCGTCCACTGTTTTAGTCTCTCACTTTACTTGTTCCCGGTTGATGTTATGTCCTGCTGACGATCGGCTGACAGGGCAGTCATGTTCTGCATCATACCTCAATCCGTTGTGGTTGAAAGGGGGCAGTATCAAAAGCGGCATGGATAGCGGGGATTTTGAAAGTTTTGGACAATCAGTTTTACAAAACGCCATATAAAATTTCCATCGCGCAAGAAAACGCAACCAATCCCAGTGCTTGCAGTGCCTGCGGGAATGTACCCACCAAGTACACAGTTTGTCCACAGGATATCCCACTTGCTAGAGGCGCAAAACAACACTATCTTGTGCTTCGAAAATCTTGCGCCCCTATATATGGGGTTTTTACGGCGCATCAAACTGACTGAAAAAACTCGAAAGAGACACGGAAATGACCACATCAACAAGTGAATACAAGGCAGACAGCAGCAACCGGAATGCAGCGCTTTCAGACGGTGTGCAGACCACAGCACCCGGAAAGCTGCGGGTGATCAAGCGTAATGGTGAGCTGGCTGGTTTTGATGCCGACAAAATCTCTGTGGCGATGCGCAAGGCTTACATTGCGGTGGAAGGTGAGCAGGCCGACTCCTCCAGCCGCATGCGTGAACTGGTTGAAAAACTGACCCTGCAGATCGTTGAAACCTTCCTGCGCCGTATGCCGGAAGGTGGCACCCTGCACATTGAAGACATCCAGGATCAGGTTGAGCTGGCGCTGATGCGCTCCGGTGAACAGAAAGTGGCACGTGCCTATGTACTCTACCGCGAGGAGCATGCCCGTCTGCGTGCCGCTCAGCAGCAGGGTATCAGCAAGCCGCACCCGACCATCACCGTCACCCATCTGGACGGTCAGCGTCGTCCGCTGGATCTGGGTCGTATTGAAACCCTGGTGCAGGAAGCCTGTGAAGGGCTGGACCGGGTTGATGCCCGCAAGATTGTTGAAGACTCCATCAAGAACCTTTATGACGGTGTGCCGGTGGATGGCGTGTCCACTGCACTGATGATGACAGCGCGTACGCTGGTTGAAAAAGAGCCGGATTACACCTACGTCACCGCCCGTCTGCTGCAGGACAACCTGCGTCGTGAAGCCCTGTCTTTCCTGGGTATAGCAGAAGATGCCACCCAGCACGACATGGCTGATCTCTACCCTAAAGCCTTTAAAGCCTATGTTGCCAAGGGCATTGAATTTGAACAGCTGGACCCGCGCCTGGGTGAATTTGACCTGGATCGCCTGGGTGCAGCACTGAACCCGGATGCCGACAACCAGTTCACCTACCTGGGCCTGCAAACCCTGTATGACCGTTATTTCCTGCATCATGAAGACGTGCGTTATGAACTGCCGCAGGTGATGTTCATGCGTGTGGCCATGGGTCTGGCGTTGAATGAAAAAGACCGTGAAGCCCGGGCCATCGAGTTCTATCAGGTACTGTCGTCTTTTGACTACATGGCATCCACCCCAACCCTGTTCAACTCCGGCACCTTGCGCAGCCAGCTGTCCAGCTGTTACCTGACCACCGTGCCGGATGATCTGGACGCTATCTACCGTGCCATTCACGACAACGCCATGCTGTCCAAGTGGGCCGGTGGCCTGGGCAATGACTGGACACCGATTCGTGCCATGGGCTCTCGCATCAAGGGCACCAACGGCAAGAGCCAGGGTGTGGTGCCTTTCCTGAAGGTGGTCAACGACACAGCCGTGGCCGTTAACCAGGGTGGCAAGCGCAAGGGTGCGGTGTGTGCTTACCTGGAAACCTGGCACCTGGACATCGAAGAGTTTCTGGAACTGCGCAAGAACACCGGTGATGACCGTCGTCGTACCCACGACATGAATACCGCCAACTGGGTGCCGGACCTGTTCATGCAGCGGGTGTTTGAAGACAAGGAGTGGACCCTGTTCTCTCCCAACGATGTGCCGGATCTGCACGACCTGTTTGGCCTGGCCTTTAAAAATGCCTATGAAGCCTACGAAGAAAAAACCCGCAACGGCGAGCTGAAACTCTTCAAGCGGGTGAAAGCGGCTGATCTGTGGCGCAAGATGCTGTCCATGCTGTTTGAAACCGGCCATCCCTGGATCACCTTCAAGGATCCGTGCAACCTGCGCTCACCACAGCAGCACGTGGGTGTGGTGCACTCGTCCAACCTGTGCACTGAAATCACCCTGAACACCAGTGCCGATGAAATTGCCGTGTGTAACCTGGGCTCCATCAACCTGGTGCAGCACATCACTGCCGACGGCAAACTGGATGTGGAAAAACTCAAGCGCAGCGTGAAGGTGGCTGTGCGGATGCTCGATAACGTCATCGACATCAACTACTACGCCGTGCCTCAGGCGCGCAACTCCAACCTGAAGCACCGCCCGGTGGGTCTGGGCATCATGGGCTTCCAGGATGCGCTCTACAAACAAGGCATTGCTTATGCCTCTGATGCCGGCATCGAGTTTGCCGACCGTTCCATGGAACTGGTCAGCTACTTTGCCATTGAAGCGTCATCCGACCTGGCAGCAGAGCGTGGTCGTTACGAAACTTATGAAGGCTCCTTGTGGAGCCAGGGCATCCTGCCGCTGGATTCGATTGAAAAACTGCGTCAGGAACGGGGTGCCCAGTACCTGGAAGTGGATACCTCCAGCACCCAGGACTGGGAACAACTGCGCGCCAGGGTGAAGCAGCAGGGCATGCGTAACTCCAACGTCATGGCGATTGCCCCGACGGCCACCATTTCCAACATCTGTGGTGTGTCTCAGTCGATTGAACCGACCTACCAGAACCTTTATGTGAAGTCCAACCTGTCCGGTGAGTTCACCGTAGTGAACCCTTACATGGTGAAAGACCTCAAAGAAGCAGGGTTGTGGGATGAGGTGATGGTTAACGACCTGAAATACTACGATGGTTCACTGCAGCCGATTGAGCGGGTGCCGGAAGCAATCCGTCAGCGTTATGCCACTGCCTTTGAAGTGGAACCCAAGTGGCTGGTGGATGCTGCTTCACGCCGCCAGAAGTGGATTGATCAGGCACAGTCCCTGAACCTCTACATCAAGGGTGTATCCGGTAAAAAGCTGGACGTGACCTACCGCATGGCCTGGTATCGTGGTTTGAAAACCACCTATTACCTGCGTGCTCTGGGTGCCACCAGTGTTGAGAAGTCCACCGTGGATCGCGGCACCCTGAATGCCGTGTCCAGTGGTGCTCCGGCCGCAGCACCGGTACAGGCCCGCGGCGTTGAAGACTTCCTGGAAGGTCGCAGTGGTCCACGTGCGCCCAGCGCCGGTGACATTGATGACCTGGGTTGTGAAGCCTGCCAGTAATGGCAGGTGACGAGCCCCGAAAAGTCACTGATAAAAGTTCTGAAGGAATCGAGTGAGGACAAAAGCATGTTGAACTGGGACGAATACGAAGAAGCACCCACCGCAACCCAACCTCAGGCTGCCGCCAAACCAGCCCCTGCTGCCCAGCCGCAGCAGGTGGCCGAAGCGGCTCCGGTCAGCCAGTACCGCCCGAAAACGGAAGGTGAACTGCATCGCCGTGCCGCTGAAGCAGTGAAAAACCTGGATGTGGCCGCCGGTCTGGAAGAGCTGGAAATGGGTGCGCAGCGTATTGCCGTTGATGACAAGCGCATGATCAACTGCCGTGCCGACCTGAATCAGCTAGTGCCCTTCAAGTATGAATGGGCCTGGCAGAAGTATCTGGATGGTACGGCCAACCACTGGATGCCGCAGGAAGTGAACATGAATGCGGACATCGCGCTGTGGAAAAGCCAGACCGGCCTGACCGAAGACGAGCGCCTGATTGTGATGCGCTCACTGGGTTATTTCTCCACTGCCGACTCGCTGGTGGCCAACAACCTGGTGCTGGCCATCTACCGCCTGATCACCAACCCCGAGTGCCGCCAGTACCTGCTGCGCCAGGCCTTTGAAGAAGCCATCCACACCCATGCTTACCAGTACTGTGTGGAGTCGCTGGGCATGGATGAAGGCGAAGTCTTCAACATGTACCGCGAAGTGCCTTCGGTGGCCGCCAAGTCTGCCTGGAGTCTGAAGCACACGCAGGCCATTGCCCGCCCGGACTTCCAGACTGGCACCACTGAGACCGATCAGGAACTGCTGCGCAACATGATCGCCTTCTACGTGGTGACGGAAGGTGTGTTCTTCTATTGTGGTTTCAGCCAGATCCTGTCCATGGGTCGTCGCAACAAGATGACCGGTGTGGCCGAACAGTTCCAGTACATCCTGCGGGATGAATCCATGCACCTGAATTTCGGCATCGACATGATCAACCAGATCAAGATCGAAAACCCGCAGCTGTGGACACCGGAGTTCCAGGAAGAGATCACCCAGATGATTCTGGAAGGCACCCAGCTGGAAATCGCCTATGCTCGCGATACCATGCCGCGTGGTGTGCTGGGTATGAATGCTGCCATCATGGAAGAGTATTTGCACTTCATCTGCAACCGCCGCCTGGCCCAGATTGGCCTGAAAGAACAGTTCCCCGGTGCCACCAACCCCTTCCCGTGGATGTCGGAAATCATTGATCTGCGCAAAGAAAAGAACTTTTTTGAAACACGGGTGACTGAATACCAGGTGGGTGGTGCACTCAGCTGGGATTGACCCTCAGTTGAGCAACCGCAGAGAACCCGGCCTGGTGCCGGGTTTTTCATTATCTGGCGGCTGGGAAAAAGTCATTACAATACTTCTATAAGAAAGTGCAGCAGGGATTTGCGAACAGGGGCCTGCTGTGGTTATCCTTGACAGCTGAGCCGTAAGGAGCGCGGCAACCTCATAACAGAAAAGAACCCTGGCGTGGTTGAAGCCGGTCCAGGGCAAAGGGTATGGCAGGTGGACAGGACAAGATGAAAGGAACATCGAACAACACTTTGCGCTTGAAAACACGACTTGAACTGTCGAGCTGGAGCAATCTTTTATCGGTGCTGGTGCTGGTGCTGGTCATCGGGTTTTGCTCCGTTAGCGTACAAGCCTCTGAGACTGAAACTTGGCGAGTGAGTGTACCGGTGGGCAACGTGCGTGCCGCACCTCAGGGTGATGCTGCACTGGTGATCCAGCTGCCTGCAGGTACTCAGGTGGTTGAACTGGAGCGCAGCGGTGTCTGGTTGCGGGTTCGCTTGCCGGATGGCCAGGAAGCCTGGATGCATCAGGTGACCCTGACCCAGGCGGTTGAACTCTTCGGGCAGCCCCTGTTGAGTACTGATCGTGCCAGTCTGCGTGCTGCCATTCAGGCCGCCAATGTGGCGGTGGTGCGGGAAGTGGATGGTTATCCCTATGACCTTTATGACCCCTCCGGCTGGATGGCCGGTGCCACTGAAATGGCCGTGGGTTACACCCCGGGTCAACAGCAGTTTGCTGTGGCCGAAATCACCTTCCGTTCATTCAATGACACCGAACAGGTGCGCCGTATTGCCGATCAGGTCAGCCGCGAGCTGGGCCCCTGGCAGCGCGTGCTAGGTCGTCGTGCCGAAGGTCCGGTGGAGTTTGAATGGCGTCGCGGTGAACTGCGCATCCTGGTGCATCGTGGCTGGCCGGATACCACCACCTACCTGACTTATGAAGTACCGACCCGCCTGCAGGCACTGAACGCCCAGCTAGATAATCAGTGATCCGGCTTTTCAGCTGGATCGCTGCTCGCCGTTCCAGACCAGTTTGCCGCATTGGTGCAACTGGTAACCGGTCAGCTCCTCTGCTTTTTTGATGCCTTCCGGCCCTTGCAACCAGTCAAACAACTGCTGCAACAGGGTGCGGAAAAACACCGGCCGTGGCACCACCAGTTCAAACGCCTCTTCATACACCGGAATAAAACCCAGCCCCGATTCCATGGCTGCGGCCTGAGTGCCCGGCCCGACACTGGCCAGCCCACGGGCAATGGCCGATGCCGTTTCGCGCTCGGTTAAAGCCGCCTGGTTGGAGGTCAGACGCTCCACCGAACTGCCCTGTTGCCCCAGCCAGTCTTTCAGAAACCGCTGAGATCCCGCACCTTCCTGACGCAACACCCAGTGCTGCTGCAACAGCTCAGCGGCACTGGCGCGTTCCAGTCCCGGCTTCACCATCAATCCCTGCTGACGCCGGAACAGGTGCACCAGCACCCAGTGACGTGCACCGGTGTACTGACGCACCAGTGCCGGATGACGCAGGCTGCTTTCATCGGCCTTGCCCCAGTGCAGTGTGCAGCAATCCACCAGTCCTTGAGACAGGAGCGTCAGCCCGGCCTGGGTGCCGGTGGGCATGTAGCTGTACAGCGCCTGGTGTTTCTGTTCCTGCATGATGCGCAGCAAAGCCGCCTGCAGCAGTGGGTCATCACTGCCGGAAATCAGCAGTCGGTCACTCAACACCCCGTGATGGCTGGACTCCAGCAGCCACTGATCCACCAGCTTGCGCGGAAACAGCCACTTCCCGGTCACCTTGGTGGCTGGCAGGTGGCCATCACTGGCCAGCTGATACACCTTCTTTTCGTTCAGGTGCAGGTAATCAGCCACTTCCCGCACCGTCATGTAAGGATGGTTGTCACTCATTTCAGATCCCCCGGCCTTAATGCCGGGCGGGCATCCAGCTCCAGCCGCTGTTGCGCGGTGAAGGCCTGGAAATGCCGCCCCTTGGCGCGGGCCAGCAACAAGAGATTCAGACGGTTGGCAATCTCCAGTCCCATCTGGGTGGCACCGGAACGCGACAACACCACACTGATGCCCATCTGGGCGGTTTTCATCACCATCTCTGAAGTCAGGCGACCAGTGGTGTAAAAAATCGCCTGCTCTGGCTCCAGCCCTTTTAACCACATGTGCCCGGCCAGAGTATCCACTGCATTGTGGCGGCCGATATCCTCACAGAAGGCCAGCACCTCACCGGCTGCCGTGCAGATGGCACACCCATGAACGGCACCGGCATTGCGGTAAGTGGCGTTGTGTTCTTTCAGGCGATCCAGCAGCGCATAAACCTGTGACTGCTTTAACGTCCAGTCCGGCAGCTGCAACTGCTCCAGCCGCGCCATCTGATTGCCAAACACCGTGCCCTGGCCACAACCGGTGGTCACCGTGCGCTTGCTCAACAGTTCTTCAAGGTCTTCAACCTGGCGGGAAGTGCGAATCGCCGCAGCCTCCACCTCCCAGTCCACCTGAATGGCTTCAATGTCGGCCAGATTCTCAACCAGCCCCTGATTGCGCAGATAACCCAGTGCCAGCGCTTCCGGGTCTTCACCCAGCGTCATCAGCGTGACGATCTCACGCTTGTTCAGGTACAGGGTTAACGGGCGCTCACAGGCCAGCGCAATGTCCTGCCATTCGCCCTGCTCGTTCATCACCTGAGTGGTCAGGGTCAGCGGTGCACGAGCGCGGGACATGACGGGTAAACGGATCGGCGTTGCAGTCATGATGCAGAAAGCTTCCTGTTATGGGCATGGGTGGTAGGATAACAGGGATACCCGGAACACACAGCCACCTTGCCCGTTTGAGGAAAACGTCATGCAACTGGACATGCAACACATCAAGGCAGACACCTGCTACCACCTGATGACCCAGACCATCATGCCGCGCCCGGTGGCCTGGGTGTTGTCACAGAATGAAGACGCCGGCCTGAACCTGGCCCCTTTTTCTTTTTTTAATGCAGTCTGCTCAGACCCGCCGCTGGTGATGTTGTCTGTTGGCAGCAAGCCGGATGGTGCACCCAAAGACACCCGCCGCAACCTGATCAGTGGCCGGGAATTTGTGATCCACCTGCCATCCGTGGCTCAGGCCGAAGCCGTGACCGCCAGCGCCGCCACCCTGGCTTACGGGGAATCGGAACTGCCGCTGTGCAAGCTGCGCACGGTCGACTTTCCCGGTTGCCCGCTGCCCAGACTGGAAGGGGTGCCGATTGCCTTTCATGCCCGCTTGCATCAGGTGCACTACCTGGGCAACAAGGAACAGGCGGTGATCTACGCCGAACTGCTGCAAGCCTGGCTGGATGATGCAGTGATCACCGAAGACACACAGCGCGGGCGTTATCTCGTTGATGCCAGCGCCATCAACCCACTGGCCCGACTGGGTGGCGCAGAGTACGCCACGCTGGGTGAAGTATTCAAAATCAAACGCCCGGACTGATGATGAGGTCAGCATGATGGATCGTAAAGCACCCCTTGAAAGCCTGCGATTACTCTGGCAGCACTCGCCTGATTCGATGTTCATCATTCAGGTGCGGGATGAGCGTTTTTACCTGGCAGACTACAACCCTGAGCAGGAGCGTGCCTTTCCCCCTGGGTTTGATTTAAGCAAACCCCTGGATGAGCTTTTGCCCGATAATCTGTATCGGGATATCCACCGGCGTTATACCCAGTGCATCACCACCCGCGAGCCGCTGAACTACGAAGAGCCCGGCTTTGGTGATGATTATTGGCACACCTTGCTTGTTCCGCTGGTGGAAGACGATGGCTCGGTGCACTTTCTGGCCGGGGTTGCACGTAACATCAAAGACCTGAAACAGGCCGAGCTGCGCATTCAGGAATCCAGAGAACAGGCTGAACAGCTGAGCCTGCAGTATCAGCAGCTGAATGCCAGCCTGGAAGAACGCATTCAGGAGCGCACCCAATCCCTGCAGGTTTATGCACAACTGGAACGACAGCGTTCACTCCAGCTGAACCAGCTCAACCAGTTCCACCAGCAGGCAGAAGAGCTGCTGAAACAAATGAATGCCTGCAATAGCCTGGAACAGGCGCTGGACTTTATTGAGTACAAGCTGCCCCAGATGTTTCGTCCTCATCAGGTGCGCCTGGAATGCAGAACCCGACGCAGCGCTGCAAACAAACCCGAAACCTGGTGCTGGCCACTGCAGGTTGAAGACCTGCATCAGGGGCAACAAACACCGGCTTACCTGCACCTGGAGCCGGATGCACCCTTACAGGATGAGCAGCAACTGGAAGCGCTTGCAGCTTTTTTCATGAACACCAGCGAACGCCTGTCGATGAGCCTGAGCACCATCAAGCTGCGTCAGGATCTGAAGCGCCTGTCTTATGAAGATGGTTTAACCGGCTTGAAAAACCGCCGTTTCATGGATGATGCGCTGAGCCGGGAAATCACCCTGGCCAAGCGCCAGAAAACACCCCTGAGTGTGCTGGTGTGTGATATCGACCACTTCAAGCGCTTTAACGACCAGTATGGGCATGATACCGGTGACTTTGTACTGCGCAGCCTCGCTACAGCCCTGCTGGAACACTTTCGGGAGACTGACTTGCCCTGCCGCTACGGCGGTGAAGAGTTCGTGATCATCATGCCCGGTGCAACAGAAACCACCGCCCTCAAGCGGGCTGAAGAACTGGTCAGAAAACTGGCTGGGCGCAACATGGTTTACCAGGGCGCAAGCATCGGACAAGTGACCATCTCCATTGGTGTGGCCAGCTGGCCCGGTAAGGCACTGACCCCTGAAGGACTCCTGAAAGCCGCTGATCGCGCCCTGTATCAAGCCAAACAGAATGGTCGAAACCGTGCGGTGCTGGCACAGAATCAAAATGCCTGACTAAACCCACACAAGACAAAAGGATGACCTGCCGGAGTTGTACACAGCAGGCATCTTTGTTAAAAAACACCAAGGCAAGGACACACCCACCTGCAGGATGCGAAAAAACATTTCCATTTCCTGGGGCGGTAGCGTGGCAAAAATCACCAAGTATGAGCCTGTTAAACCCATAAATCTTTTTATATATACATCGCTGTAGCGAATAAATAAAGAAAAAACAGTAGGCTGTTCGAATAGGGCTAAAATAGTATCAAGCATACGGACAAAAACTGCATGCGCAATCATTAAAGAGGGAGTTAGTATGTGTATATCAAAGAAATTAAAGTGGCGCTACTGAAAAAAATTACATGAGTATACTGGGTGGTTGAATTTTTTTTGGAATAAAAGAGAGGGGAGGCTGAAAAATGCGAAACTAAAGATTGTGACGGGACGCAGATGTTGGTGGTGATGTTGTAAATTAAGGCGAAGACTCTAAAGAATATATCTTTCCAATCTGCTATAGCAGTAATAATAAAGCAGAATATTAATAATGTATGCTTGCTCCATTTTGGTGGACAGCTTCTCTACGAATCCGCGTGTGCTGAGAGTATTAGGTTTGCTTGTCATGTACTCTGCTACACTGATACTCATTAAAGATAAAATTTTCTATTATGGAAGGATGAATGGACGTAAAATATTTAGGTTTTTCACTAGAAGCTTCAAGCAGCGTAATAACAGTGAAGGATCTTATGGCTGAGATTTGTAAAAGTAGCGGGGAGAGCAGCAATCTTAAGCCTATTGAAAGAAAGATTTATTTGAATGATGATGATGATAAGTATTATAAGGGTTTGATTATAACTATTAAAGACCAGAAAAAATTCTGCAAGCTGATTTCATCGGAGGATGGGTTTAAGATAAAGGTTGAAAACCTTAAAGGTGAGAATAAGTTGATGGACTTCAATTTCTTTGTTGTTAACAAGGAGAATAATATTGGGCTTTATCAACATTACTTTCAGTCGTGTTCACTTATGGTCTTTGGTGAGTACCTTAAACATAGTTATAGAATGATCAGGGATGGTAGGATTTCAAAAGAAATCGAGAAAATAAAAATCTTAAATCAAGGGGTAGTTGATTATTCTGAAGAAAAGAGGGTAAGAAAGAAGTATAAGTCAAAATTGGATTTTCATGCCTTGTATCGAAAAGAAGACATTGAGGTAATACTTAAAGAGTTTAAAAAAGTTAAAGCATTTGAATATGAGTATGCTTATTTGACCCCTGAGATAATTGCTGCTACTCCCCTTTCATCTTACGTGACAAAGAAAAAAGAAAAGGTCATTTTTTCAAGGGGTTACTCTTCAGCGACTTTAGCTACGGCAATCTCTAGCGCATTAAACCGGTTTTCTCCTAAGCGTGGTAAAGTTTTTGTTGAAGATGCTGAGGGTATCGATTCGGCAATCCAGATATTTAATATGCCCGACTGCTTTGGTCAAGAAGATTATGATGATGTTGCAAATAAGTTAAATTCACTTGATGTAAATGAGTTTCAAGATGCTGAATACATTAATGAGCTGATTGATATATGTGAGTCGGAAGATTATGAGCACATATTTAAATCTGAAATAAAATGATTAAAAGAATTGTAGTTATCGTGATTTCTTCGATTATGATTGCGGCAGCTTTTTATGCGCTCGCTATTTTTTTTATTTGTGATCAGATGCATAACAAAAAAATATTTTGTTATGGTGTTGCAGAATTTGGAGAGTTTTATTCTAAAAACATTAGAGGGCATCTATTTGCTGGTTTTTTAGCGCTGGGAGGCTTTCTTCTATCGTTAAAAACATTTATTATAGTTAATATGAAGGAAAATGTTTACGACAACGAGCAATACAGAGAGAATTGGAGGGGTCAGAAAAAACACGATGACACATTAGAGTTGTATGGCCCTTTGAAAGAGCTAAGTGACTTGCTTTATTATGCAATAATTGCAAGTTTCTTTACTGCTATTTTGCAAATGACATTGGGTTTGTATGGTCACTGGTTTACTGCAATAATATGCTCTTGGAGTGCTTTGCTTTCTGTAATGCTGATTATCGATAGTCTTAGGATAATAAAAAGAAACTTGGATTCTTGGTTTGACTCAATAAAGTAATCTGGCAAGTAAAATCTAGTGACGGTCACGCGCATTTGATTTTAGTGTTCAGCTGCAGAGAAATCACCGAGACTATATATTTTGATCGATTTTTTTCAGGCAAAGGAGGCCTTGGAATTGCCCAGTTCAAGCACTACGACTACAATCAGATGTTGATGGAGGTGATTAACTACTTGGATCAGATCCGTCTGGTACATACGAATTTGCCCTAGATTACCTGACCTCTGAAAAGCGCAAGCTCTCTGCTTTTCACCAGCCCTACAAAAACGATGCTGAGAGTCGCCCAGCATATGATCCGCCATCCTTTAAAGATCATCGCATCTGCCTACCCCAAAGGCATCACCTCCAACCGCGAATCCAGGGTGCTGCGATGCCAACATCATCTTCAAAGCAATGTCATGTTACTCGGTTGTGCACTTAACCACCATTGCTCACTTTGTCAGTAGTATAAACTCTGGCTTGCAGATGCCAAAGCTTGAAAAGGCCATAAATACAGAACCAGTCAAGGGTTGCCGACAAATACCGGCAATCAAAAATGTGTAATACAGAGCGATCTGTTGATAGAGAAATCTGGCTGAACAGAGGTTTTTCTACAAGTTCGCTATATAAATCTTTGATTAGATGTCTAATTTATAGGGCGTGCAAAAATGAAAAAAGTGATCTCGATTTTTAATAACAAAGGTGGAGTTGGGAAGTCGACTATTACTTGGAATCTAGCCGATTCTTTAGGGCGAAAAGGTAAGAAAATCCTACTCTTGGACTTCGATCCGCAATGCAACCTTTCCATTGCAATCCTTGGCGAGAATAAGTTTGTAAAGCAGTTGCCGACTCAAAATGTACCATATGGAACAACAGTGAGATCATTTCTTCAGAGATTTCTTCAGAATACAGGGGGGGAAGAAATATTTTTACATAAGGGGCATAATACATCGAAAAACGTTGACATTGTGGCTGGCGATTTTTGGCTAAACGTTTATGCTGATTCTCTAAATGTCGGCTCCGATCTGCTTTCTGGTACCGGCTTGAGTAGATATATTGCGATACGAAAAATAATACAAATGGCAGAGGAGCAGAATGGTCAAGAATATGATTATATTTTAATTGATCTACCGCCTTCATTCGGGTCATTAGTAAGGGCTGCATTTTATTCTAGCGATTATTATCTTGTTCCATGTACTTCCGACAATTTTAGTGTTTACTGCTTAGGCCTAATCGGGCAAATGGTTCCAAATTTTGTCAAAGATTGGGAAAGCGGATTGGATCGCTTCAGGGATTCGAATCCGCACTTCAGTGAGTTTGATGGATTAGGGAAACCTGTTTTTGCGGGCTGGATATTCAATGGGTTTGATACTGCTAGGAAAAGGCGGACGCGTCAGGAGATAGATGCAGGCACGCCCCAAGGAGAAAAAGAAATGATCCAAGCTGATGAGACCATGCATGACAAAATTACTAACGCAGTAGCTCGGGATCTATGCGATCAACTTAAGAGAAAAATTAAAAATTATGATCCGGTGGCAAATATAGATAGCCCACACATGAGGATAGGTGATATTGAGGATGCAAACGTACTCGCACAAAATAGTCTTTGGCTAAACGTTCCACTTGGCCGACTCGAGCACTATGATCAAGTCGTCAGCCTGCAAGATCGTCGTAAGTGGGCACACAATCAAATTGAACAGATTCAGTTACTTGATTCAAAGTTTTCCGATATGGCGGATAACGTAATTAGAATCTGTTGCTGAAATACAGATAAAGGTTATTACGAGGTTTGGTTGCATCGGTTCAGGCCAGTGATTTGGTAAAGTATTCAGATTGCTGCCGCAGTATCAGGCTTTGTTTTAGATGCTTGCCAGCATCAAGCGGTTGAGCTGCTGCGGGTAACACAGTCAAAAATCAGGAGTCGCTGTCCAGTTTTATGCCTTTATCGGTCATTGGCTCAGCCAGTGGGGGCGGCAGTTGTTATATTGGGTGGTGGTGTCAATAACAAAGTTCGGCAATTCGACGCTTGCGGCGGCGAATGTCCTTTCTGTTGCACTGCAAGTCCACCGCTGTCCGCGTCGGCTAGAAGTCAATACTCAGGAGAAATCACTTGTCTACATGTCCATTTTCTGTCGTTGAGTCGCGTTGGTGGTCAAAAGGAAATCACAGTGTTCGACCGCTCTTTGAAGCTGTCGCCTCGATTCAATACAACAATCCGAATTGCTTTACTACGATATGTTTGCAGATCGTTCTTCGCTTTCTACCATTTTGAACATGCGCGGAAATGATGGACAAACAGAAGTCCTCTATCTGGCAACGCACGGTGACGCAAATAAGATTGGCCCAAATGCTGCAAATGCAATCAGTCGGGCAGAGTTCAGAAATATTTTGGCATCAGCGAACAGGTTCTCTCAGATCAGGGGGGGTTCTTGGGACATGCCTAACTGGGAATGCAGGAGCTGCGAAGTTCTTTCTTGAGAACACAAACACCGGGCTCGAATGGTTTGCGGGTTATCGAGACTCCGTTGACTGATTGACGGGTGCGCAATCGACATGATCTTCTTCTCAAAATTGGCCGAGCTTTACATCGCCAACAAGAGCAAGAGGAAAGGGAAGTTATCTCCAAGAAATATGGCGCACGCAGCGGCGTCTGCTCTGGTGAAACTGGTTCCTGGTGCTCATTCGACCTACGGCTTTAACATCTACTTCCACGAGAACCAAAAACTCACCAGCATGTTCTCATAGCAAGTAATATCTAGCACTTGCTCCAAATGGACTGACCTACGGCCAGCCACTTAAGTCAAACGTTCGGAATACAAGGAGGAAGCGGTCATGGCTGAGGTCTATGTGGCCGTAATAGCAGCCACAATTTCTGTGGCCACGTTGATCTGGAATCTCGCAACCACACGCATTTCGCGTGCTCTTGTCCTCTCTGCTGAAGAGACAGCAAAGCGTGCTGAGCTTGTGCGTCTGCATGGCTTAGAGGCTGTAGATGAGTTGTTGTTGGTAGTATCTAAGATGATAGGTGCGGTAGGTGGTCTTGGTTTTTTGAAAAAATACGGAGCTGAATTAGATCCGACAAAATCAGGGACACAGCAGCAACTAAAAACGATTGGGGAGGAAAGATCGAATATGGTAAGAGTTCGAATTACATCGGCTCCTTACCTAGATCATGAGTTGATAGGTGAAATCGATAAAATTCTTGCTGCAACAGCATTCATTGAGTTTGATAAGATCGAAGAAATAGAGTCTCAGCTCCACAGCTTTGTCAATCGAACTGCCCAGTATGCTCGCTGTAAATATCTTGGGTAGGTGGATAGAAATACCGAACACCTATTGAGGCTCTCTTAATGTGGTGGTTCACCACTGCCAGACCAGGTTGCTCCTTGCAGGTCGGTCTGGGGCACTAGATATTCATCGATTGGCCAGTATCTATCCGGTTTAAAAAGTGGGTTGCTTTACATGCCCCGTTAGCTTCAGGTTCAGTGTACTGCAACAAAATTTTTAATGGTGATTAGTGAGTCAAGTTGAATTTCTGGATTTTATCCCTTCGGTGATGTCTGCAATAGCTGCAATTGCAGCGGCGGTTGCTGCAATTGTTGCCTTGACTGTCAGCCGAAAAGCCAATGCATTGGCTGAGAAAAACATATTGGCTACCCACCATCATGCTGCTGCAGTAGTGCTTTCAAGTTCAATTGATGATATTTCAAAGTCCACCAGAGATTTATCGAAGATCTCTTACGACTTGAGGGCGGACTGGCCGAGAGAAATCGAGTCAAAAGACGACCGTTCTAAAGGTGGCAAAAATCCCAGGCCCTTGCGACATGTCCTGGTAAACGGAAGCAGGATGCTGGCAAGTCATAGTGTTTTACAGGGCAAATGGACCAGGCAAGTACACCATTCGATGTTTTCTATCGTTAGGGATGGGATGGGCTACCTGAGTGAGGATGAATATGATGCCTTGCTCAAGAAGGCAGACGGTACGTACAGTGACTTCGAATGTACATTTGGTTCCCCTCCGGCAAATAAAATAATTAGTGAATCTGATGCTTTCAGGTGGGTGATCTATCAGCTGGCAAAGCGTGTCACTAGCGATGATTGGCGTGAAATATGGAGTGAAGCTTGGTTAACTGGTGGCTGGCTTGATCGTTATCGGGCTGAATTTTCAAAAGTTCGCCCATTTTTAGAGCAAACGCTGTCTTCGTTGAGACAAGAAAAGAATAGAATTGAATATAGCATTCTTCCTCTTTCAGCCAATCCAGCACTACATGAAAAATACGAAATGGTGTTGGCTAAATTGGATGTTTTATTAGAGTACTGTGATTTGGATTTAATGGAATCTTATAGAGAATGGGATTATGAAGAAGATTTGAGCCAGTTTGTACTCTATTCAATGGGGATGGCGTATTTGACGGAAAATATTTTAGATTCAATTAGCTCAGGAAAAGAGCTTCCAGATGATTTCTAGCAAAGAGCTTCAGACGATTAAAGAGCTTGCCCCGTGTTAGCGGCCGGCCGGCCCTCTATAGTGCTTTATGTTTTTCTTCTGTTTTCACTGCAGGCTCTGACTTTCACTCAGGCAATAAAAAAGGCAGATCAACTAAGTCATTGATCTGCCTCTATTTATCTTGGTAGCGGGGGCCGGATTTGAACCGACGACCTTCGGGTTATGAGCCCGACGAGCTACCAGGCTGCTCCACCCCGCATCAGAAGGCCACCATTATAGGGCCTTTTTTGCCTTTGTCAACATGATACTAATGCCACTATGCAAAAAGTGGGTAAGGGTGTAGTTTGTAAGGAGAGGGTGTCATAAAAACAAAAACATCGACATTCAGAATGTTTTGCAGGGCCGTAATAAAACAATAAATGCGGTTCGGGTTTCAGGTTCCTTTCATTTCCTGTTCCGGGTATGAAGGGAAAAATCAACAGAGGGAGTTTGCTATGCAGAAACGTGTAGCCTGGGTCACCGGGGGCACCGGTGGCATTGGTACAGCCATTTGCCGTTCACTGGCTGATGCCGGGTATCAGGTGGTGGCTGGTTATTCGAATCCGGAGAAGGCCAGCGCCTGGCAGCAGGAGCAGAAGGCCGCCGGTTATGAGATTGGCATCAGTTATGCGGATGTCACCGATTTTGAATCGGTCACCAAGAGTTACCAGGAGATTCAGCAGCAGTTCGGCCCGGTGTCGGTGCTGGTGAATAATGCCGGTATCACTCGTGACGGCATGCTGAAGAAGATGACGCCCGAGCAGTGGCATGCGGTGGTCAGCACCAATCTGGACAGCGTGTTCAACACTTCACGCGCCTGTCTGGATGGCATGCTGGAACAGCAGTATGGTCGCATTGTTAATATCTCTTCCATTAATGGTGAGAAGGGGCAGATGGGCCAGACCAACTATTCAGCGGCCAAGGCCGGTATGCATGGTTTCACCATGGCACTGGCGCAGGAAACGGCACGCAAGGGCATCACCGTGAATACCATTTCACCGGGTTACATTGCCACGGACATGATCATGAAGATTGAAGAGAAGATTCGTGATTCGATTCGTGCACAGATCCCGGTGGGGCGTTTTGGTGAGCCGGAAGACATTGCGCGGATTGTGGTGTTCCTGGCGGATGAGGCATCCAGCTTCATCACCGGTGCCAACATTTCTGCCAATGGTGGTCAGTTTATCCACGCCTGATGGTTGAAGCATGAAAAAACCGGCGCAGCCCGAAAGGTTGCGCCGGTTTTTTTTATGGCTGTCAGTGGCTGCAGTAGTGGGCCACGGATTGTTGCAGGCGTGTTCCACCGGCACCGCTGCGGCTGCCACCCAGCTGTTGCCAGTGCTGGATCAGTTGGCAAATCTGCTGGTGGGGGTTGTGATCCTGTTGCTGACCCAGCCCGGCATTCATCAGTTCAACCTGCAGTTGCAGCTTGGCAGCCTGTTCTTCAGCGGCAATCGGGTAGCCGGTGAGCAAGTCCAGTTGCAGCAGCAGGCGTTGTGCAGCCTGTTGATCTTCAGGTTCGCCCTGTTCCGGCAGTTGTGCCAGCAGTGCCTGCAGTTCTGCGCTGGAGGCCTGGCGCTGTTCGGCCAGTTGCAGTTGGTCCAGTTCCATCGCAAAGGCGGTCAGTTCGGCTTCCCAGCTGTTCTGCTCACGTTTGGGCACCTGGCGTAATCCGGCAGCCTGACGGAACAGGCGGCGGGCTTCCTGCAGCTGACCCTGTTGCATGGCTTCACGGGCGGCCGCCAGTTGTTCCAGTGCCGTGGTGAAGCGCTGGTTACGCTGCTGTTGCTGGTTGCGGCGTTGTTCATCACGCAGCTGGAACAGCGCATCACAGTGGCTGCGGAAGCTTTTCCACAGCTGGTGTTCCAGACTGCCCGGTGCACTGCCGATTTCACGCCACTGTTGTTGCAGTTGTTTGCTCTGTTCGATGGCGGCCTGCAGGTCTTCCGTGGTCAGCAGGGCTTCGGCCTGGCGGATCAGTTCACGTTTGTGTTCGGCGTGCTGCTGACGCAACTGGTGCAGTTGATCGCGCAGGGGTGTCAGTGCCTGCTGGAAACGATCTGCCAGGCGTTTGCCTTCCACCCGGTTGACCGGTGAAAAGCGGTGCCACTCGTCATGAATGCCGGTGAGTAACTGGTCCAGTGCGGTTTCATCCAGATTCAGGTGGCTGTTGCTGCTGGCCAGTTGTTCCAGTTCATCACAGATGATGCCGCGCTGCTGCTGGTTGTGTTCACGCACCTGGGATTGTTCGGCAAACCAGGTGCGGCAGGGTTCATAAGCCAGATCAGCAGCCTGCTTGAAGCGCCCCCACAGGGCCTTGCTGGCTGCGGCTGAACCCAGTTCACGCCATTCCTGTTGCAGTGCCTGAATGCGATCCGCCTTGGCCTGGGGGGCCATGTCCTGATCAGCGGCCAGGGCTTCCATCTGTTCACACAGGGTTTCACGTTTGGGTGCAGCCACAAAACCCTGCCAGTCGCGCAGTTCTGCCACACGTGCCGTCAGGGATTTGAAGCGGTTCACCAGTGCGTGGTGAGTCGGCAGGCTGTCAGCCAGGGCCTGCAGTTGCTGGTGCAGTTTCACGGCCTGACGGCTGTTGCCTTCATCCAGCAGTTGTTCCAGGCGTTCCAGTTCCTGCTGCAACTGGCGGGTGTCCGGCTGAGTGCGGGGCGTGGTTTGCGGGCTGCTGGTGGTCTGGGTTTGTTTCAGGCAGCGGCGTGCCTGTTGTAGCAGTTCCGGCGTGTCCAGCGTGGCAGGCCAGCGCAGTGAAGCCAGCAGTTGTTGCAGGCTTTTGATGTCGGGTTGTTCGGCATCCAGCAGTTGTTGTAATGCCGGTTGCAGGTTTTGCCACTGGGTCAGGGCATTGCAGCATTCACTCAGCTGCTGATGCAGTTGCTGAAAGTGTTTTTGTGTCTGGGCTTCGGCCTTGATCACTGCGTAGGCGGCTTGCCAGCTTTGCTGCAGGTGATGCAGTTGCTGTTGCAGTTCGTTGCTGCTCAGTGGTTGCTGTTCACCTTGCGGTTTGTTGAGCAGTTGTTGTTCCAGTTGCTGCAGTTGTTCCAGCAGTTGCAGTTGGCTGTTGCGGGCGGCCTGCTGGGCCTGAAGCTGTTGCAGGCGTTGCTGTTCTTCCTGACGCAGTTGTTCAGCGCGGGTTTCAGCCTGCTGGTTCAATCGGGCAAAGTGTTGCTGTTGCTGCACGCTGGCATCCTGCTGCAGGTTTTGCCATTGTTGTTGCAGGTGTTCCAGGCGGGCGGCAAACAACTGGTCATCGCGGCCTTCGGTCAGGCGCGCCAGTTGTTCCAGTAGCTGGTTGCGCTGGGTTTCCGCTTCGGCAGCAGCCTGTTGTGCGGCACGCAGGGCAGCCAGACGTTCACGTGCCAGGCGCTGAACCCGTTTGTCGCCCTGGGCTTCACGCATCAGTTTTTCCAGTGCGCTTTCACTGGTGATGCGTTCGGCAGCCTGCTGACGCACACGGGCCAGACTGTTGCTGAGGGCAATCTCCAGCCAGTGGTGTTCTTCGGCGTCCAGTTGCTCCAGCAGTTGCAGGCGCAGTTCCAGGGTTTCAGCGCTGCGGATCAGCTCCAGCAGCAGTGAAGGGTGGCGGATGCTGCTCAGCAGTGGCTGATCGGCAGCATCAGGTGCACTGAGCTGGCCGGCCAGAAACTGGCTCAGGGTGCGCGACAGGTGGCTGTCATCCTGCAGGCTGTTGAGTAGCTGAATCAGGCGTGATCGATCCGGAAAGCGCGGCAGGGCCTCCAGCATCAGGCGGGCATCGTCTTCCTGCTGCAGCCAGTTGATGAAGTAATCCTGCTGTTGGGGATCATCAAAATCCAGCCGTTCAACTGCCAGCAACCGGATGCTGCGGTTTTCGTGTTCCAGTGATGGCTTGAAGAGAAACGGTGCAATTCGGATGAACAGCGCATTCATGACGTAAGACGGCCCTTGCTGCAAAAAAATGAAATAAAACAATCGCTATCGACGGGTGCAAAGCTGCGTCAGGACGCTTAGACTTCATGAAGATAAAAAAACTGTCCTGACACCGGGTCAGCCGTTCATTCTAACAGATGAACCCCGGTCTCGCGCAGTAATAACCTGCAGTATGCCAAGGAGTTTTTATGACTGCCCATTTCCCTGTAGCAGCCAGTGAGCTGCCCCATCTTGAACAACAGGCCCGCAGACTGCGTGAGCAGGATGCGGATTTTGCTGCCTGGGCGCAGGGACAAGGGGTGATCCTGCATCAGGATCTCACCCAGGTTCGCATGGCCCGCCTGCTGGATGAACTGGAAGCGCAAGGCCAGTCACGCAAGGCGCTGCTTCAGATGCTGACCGCTGCGGATCACCTGGCCAATGCTGCCATGTGGCTGGTGGTGCATGCCACCTACGCCAAGCGTGTGGATGTGGATGGTCGCCCGCTGGATGCGGCGGATTTTAAAGCCGATCCCCAGGGGCATACCGGAGGTTCGCTGAACATGGTGCCCGCTTATGTGGGTTACCTGCTGGCCAACCTGCTCAGTGGCAATACCCGCAGCTGGCTGATGGAGCAGGGGCATTGCGTGGCGGCCATAGATAGCGTCAACCTGCTGCTGGGTAACCAGAAACAGCGCCATGCCGAGGCTTACCCGGAGTGGTCTTCAGAGGTGTTGAGCCGTTTTGTGCAGGATTTTTATTCTTATGCGCTGGGGCAGGATGGTCGTCCGGCCTCACCGCTGGGCAGTCATGCCAACGTGAATACCGCCGGTGCGGTGAGCGAGGGTGGTTATCTGGGCTTCACCGCGTTGCAGTATGTACACGCCAGTGAAGCCGGTGAGCGACTGGTGGCGTTTTTGTCGGATGGTGCGTTTGAAGAGCAGCGCGGCAGTGACTGGGCACCCCTCTGGTGGCGTGCCGAAGACACCGGCTGGGTGGTGCCGGTGATGATAGCTAACGGGCGGCGCATCGATCAGCGCTCCACCCTGATGATGGAAGGCGGGGCAGACTGGTTTGCGGCCCACCTGAAGCACCATGGTTTTGAACCCAGTGTGATTGATGGCCGTGATCCGGCGGCTTTTGCCTGGGGCATTCTGATGGGTGAGCAGTGGCTGCAGGATGAGGTGGAAGAAATCCGCTCCGGTCAGCGCCATTATCCGGCCCGCCTGCCTTACCTGATTGCCGAAGCACCGAAGGGTTATGGTTTCCCCGGTGCCGGCACCAACCGCGCACACGGCACACCGCTGCCGGGTAATCCGGCAAAGGATGCTGAATCCCTGCGTCTGTTTAATGAAGGTGCTGCGCGCCTGTGGCAAGCACCGGAAACCCTGCGTCAGGCGGCGAGCCTGTTCCGCCAGCATGAAACCCAGCAGCGGCCGCTGGAGCGGGATCATGCACTGGCTTCGCGCCGTGTGGCGGACCCGGTGATGCCGCAAGCCCCCTGGATTGCAGCAGATCAGCGCCTGCACTCGCCGATGTCGGCGGTGGATGTGGCCTTCTGTGCACTGATCAAGGCCAATCCTGATTTGCGTGTGCGGGTCGGCAACCCTGATGAAATGTCCAGCAACAACATGAGCCTGACCCTGGCCAAGCTCAAGCACCGGGTGGCGCAGCCGGAGTTTTCCCAGGACGAAGCCCTGGACGGTGCGGTGATCACGGCGCTGAATGAAGAAGCAGTGATCAGTGCGGTGCTGGCCAACAAGGGCGGGCTGAATCTGGCGGTGTCCTACGAGGCCTTTTCAGTGAAGATGCTGGGTGCCCTGCGTCAGGAAATCATCTTTTCCCGCCACCAGATCGAAGCCGGTGAACAACCGGGCTGGCGTTCGGTGCCGGTGATTTCCAGTTCTCACCTCTGGGAAAACGGCAAGAACGAACAGTCGCATCAGGATTCCACCCTGGCAGAAGCGCTGCTGGGTGAAATGAGTGATGTGTCGCGGGTGATCTTCCCGGCGGATGCCAACTCGGCAGCGGCAGCCCTGCTGGAGGTGTATCGCCATACGGGGCAGATTGCCAACCTGATCATTCCCAAGCGGGCACTGCCGAGTGTGCTGAGCCCGGAGCAGAGCACACAACTGGCTGAACAGGGTGCGCTGTGTGTGGCCGGTGACCCTGCCGCACCCTTGCAACTGGTGGCGGTGGGTGCTTATCAGTTGCAGCAGGCGATGCGCGCCTGGCAGCGTCTGGATGAGCGTGGTGAAAAAGCCTCATTGGTGTACCTGCAGGAGCCGGGACGTTTCCGTATTCCGCGTGATGGCCATGAAGCGGACTGGGTGGCCACTGCAGCAGAGCGTGAAGCCCTGTTCCCGGCAGGCATTCAGGCGCGAGTGTTCCTGACTCATACCCGCCCGGAAGTGTTGCTGGGGCATCTGCGTTCGCTGGATCTGGGTGTGGATAAAACAGCCGCGCTGGGTTACATCAACCGGGGCGGCACGCTGGATGTGCATGGTCTGTTGCTGGCCAACCGTTGCAGCTGGGCGCACCTGCTGCAGCAACTGGCACAGCTGGCCGGGCGTGATGCGGCAGACTGGATGGAGGCAGATGAACTGGCGGCATTAAAAGGCCAGCGACACCTGACGGAACTGCTGCCACTGGCACGCTGATGTGGGTTTTGCCTGTATCCGGCTTTGTAATTTTCCGCTATCTTTGTGTGAAACATTTTTAAGCAGGAGGGGGGTATGCACCCACCGGCAAATGACAGGCTGAATCTGGTCTCGGTGCCACTGCGCATCAAGGGCACCTTTTTGCCGGCCACCTTGTTGCAACCGGCGGTGACACAGCCTGCCCGTTTTCGTGCCGGACTGGCGGAGCGCATCAGTCAGGGTGGAGCACTGCTGCAGACGGCACCGGTGGTGCTGGATCTGGCGCAGGTCACGGTGAGTGATTCGCTGCAACCCTGGGTGGAAGCCTGTCGTGAGTTGCAGGTGCAGCTGGTGGCCGTGCGTACCGATGTACCCGAACTGCAGCAGCAGGCCCGTGAACTGGGGCTGGTGGCACTTAATGGCAGTGAGCGTTCAGCCCCGGCCGCGAATCAGGAAGAAGTGCCGCGCACGAAGATACATCAGGGCACGGTGCGCGGTGGCCAGCAGCTGCTTTGTGAAACCGGTGATCTGGTCATAATGGGATCAGTGAATCCCGGTGCCGAAGTGCTGGCCAGTGGTCATGTGCATGTTTACGGTGCGTTGCGTGGTCGGGTGCTGGCGGGTATTCACGGTGATCGCCAGGCACGGATTTTCACTCAGCAACTGGATGCCGAGCTGGTGGCCATTGCCGGGCATTATCAGACCAGTCAGGCTGCTGACTGGCTGCACCGGGGGGTAGCCGGGTGCATCGCGCTGGAACAAGAACAGTTGGTGTTCAGCAGTTTCTGATCGGATATATAAAGGAGTAACACTTGGCAAAAGTGATTGTGGTCACTTCAGGCAAGGGTGGTGTGGGAAAAACCACCAGTTGTGCCTCTCTGGGAAGCGGGCTGGCGCTGCGTGGCCATCGCACGGTGATGATCGATTTTGATGTGGGTCTGCGTAATCTGGATTTGATTCTGGGTTGTGAACGGCGGGTGGTGTACGACCTGGTCAATGTGATCCAGGGCGAAGCCAGCCTGCAGCAGGCGCTGATCCGTGACAAGCGCGCGGATGAACTTTACATGCTGCCGGCTTCACAGACCCGCGACAAGGATGCCCTGACGCTGGAAGGCGTGCAGCAGGTGATTGCAGAGCTGAGCCGGGATTTTGATTACATCCTGTGTGATTCCCCGGCCGGTATTGAGCGGGGCGCACAACTGGCGATGTATTTTGCTGATGAAGCGGTGCTGGTGACCAACCCGGAGGTTTCTTCGGTGCGGGACACGGATCGCATCATTGGTCTGTTGCATGCCAAAACCCTGGCAGCCAAAGAAGGTCGCAAGATCACCGAGCACCTGTTGATCACCCGTTACAGCCCGGAGCGGGTGCATCAGGGTGAAATGCTGTCGCTGGAAGACGTGCAGGAAATTCTGGCGGTGCCGCTGATGGGTGTGATTCCCGAGTCAGAAGCGGTGCTGACCGCATCCAACAAGGGCATTCCGGTGATTCATGATGAAACCTGTGATGCCAGTCAGGCCTATCGTGATGCGGTGGCGCGTCTGCTGGGTGAAGAACGCCCGCTGCGTTTCACCGAGTATCGCAAGCAGGGCCTGTTCAGCCGGGTATTCAAGGGAGGTCGGTGATGAAACTGCTGGATTTGTTCCAACGTGAACAGCGCGCCTCAGCGGGAGAAGCCCGCGAGCGTTTGAAGATTATTCTGGCGCATGAGCGCAGCCTGCGCAGTCAGCCGGAGTTTCTGCCACGGCTGCAGCAGGATCTGCTGGAGGTGGTGAAGCGTTATGTCAGCATTCAGTCAGATCAGGTCCGGGTACAACTGGATCGCCATGATATGATGTCGGTTCTCGAAATCAACGTGACCTTTCCGAACACCGCCCTGTCCGGTGGTGTGCAAGGTGGCGGGCACTGACACATGGCACTGGAATGAATCGCAAGACTGATGAGCTGACCTTTCTCTGGCACGACTACGAAACCTTTGGTGCGGAT
Source organism: Marinospirillum alkaliphilum DSM 21637 (assembly GCF_900119735.1). Classification (GTDB taxonomy): domain Bacteria; phylum Pseudomonadota; class Gammaproteobacteria; order Pseudomonadales; family Halomonadaceae; genus Marinospirillum; species Marinospirillum alkaliphilum. The sequence goes on from NZ_FPJW01000013.1 coordinate 57,325, forward strand.
ACCCGGCGGGATCGCCCCTGCCAGTTTGCCGCCATTCGCACCGATGCCGATTTCAACGAGATCGGTGAACCGCAGATGTTTTACTGCCAGCCGGCGGACGATTACCTGCCGCACCCGATGGCACTGCTGATCACAGGCATCACCCCGCAGCATGCCCGCCGTGAAGGCATGCCGGAGGCAGAGTTTGCCGGGGAAATCCATGCCCTGATGAGTCAGCCGCGCACCTGTGTGGTGGGTTACAACTCGATTCGTTTTGATGATGAAGTCACCCGCCAGATGTTTTACCGCAACTTCATTGACCCTTACGGGCGTGAGTGGCAGAACGGTAATTCACGCTGGGACCTGATTGATCTGGTGCGGGCCACCTATGCGCTGCGCCCGGAAGGCATTCAGTGGCCACGCAAGGAAGATGGCAGCCCCAGTTTCCGACTCGAAGACCTGACGGCTGCCAATGGCATCAGCCACGGTGATGCGGCCCATGATGCCTTGGCCGATGTGCGTGCCACCATTGCGCTGGCGCGACTGCTGCGTCAGGCCCAACCGCGATTGTTTGATCACCTGTTCAGTCAGCGTGGCAAACACCAGGCTGCAGCGCTGCTGGACCTGAATAATCCCCGTCCGTTGCTGCATGTCTCCAGCCGTTTTCCGGCCAGTCGGGGTTGCTGTGGCATCGTGCTGCCGCTGGCGGCCCACCCGACCAACCCCAACGGGGTGATTGTTTACGACCTTTCGGAACACCCGCAGGAGCTCTTGTCGCTGTCGGCAGAAGCACTGCACGAGCGGGTGTTCACCACCCAGGCCGAGCTGGAAGCAAAAGGTCAGAAGCGTGTGCCGCTGAAACTGGTGCACCTGAACCGTTGCCCGGTATTGTTGCCGGTGAAAGCCATGGAGCCTGCCAATGCTGCGCGCCTGGGGCTGGACCTGACCACCAATGAACAACACTGGCAAGTGTTGCAGCAGGCGGATGCCGGTGTAGCCGACAAGGTGCGTCAGGTGTTTGCAGCAGAAAGTGGTTTTACCGATGCCGGTGATCCGGATCTGATGCTCTACTCCGGTGCCTTCTTTTCCAATGCCGATCGTCAGCGTTTTGATGAACTGCGTCGCCTGCCTCCGGAAACCCTGGGGGAAACCCCGCTGGTGTTTGATGATCCGCGAGCCGAGGAAATGCTGTTCCGTTATCGGGCGCGCAACTGGCCGGAGTACCTGACCTCTGCCGAGCGTGAGCGCTGGGACGAGTTTCGCTGGCAGAAGATCAACTCACCTCAGCTTTCCAGCCTGACCCTGCGTGGACTGGAGCAGGAATTGCTGCGTCTGAGCCAGCAGCCGCTGGATGAGGAACAACGCTTCCTGCTGCAGGAGTTACAGTTCTGGGTGGAGTCGCTGCTGCCGCTGCAGTTCATGGAATAAAACCATGTCTCCAACTTTTCTGGTGGTGCTGCTGTCCCTGCTGCTGGGGCTGCAGCCACTGACCACTGATCTTTACCTTCCCGCTTTGCCTGCCATCACTGACTTTTTTGGTGCTGACCCAGGCAAGGTGCAGTTGACCCTTTCGGCATTAATTTTATCCTTTGGTCTGTCGCAGTTGGTGTGGGGGCCGGTTTCTGATCGTTATGGCCGCAAGCCGGTGATGCTGCTGGGGCTGATGCTTTATACCCTGGCGGCACTGGGCAGCAGTCTGGCGGCCAGCCTGGAAGCACTGATTCTGTGGCGCATCCTGCAGGGCGCTGCGATGGGTGCCGCCATCATGTGTGGTCGGGCGCTGGTGCGGGACCTGTTTGATGATCCAGTGCGGGGTGCACGGGTGATGAGTCTGGGTTTGTCCGGGCTGGGTATTCTGGCCTGCCTGGGTACTCCACTGGGGGGTGCCCTGATGCAATGGTTCGGCTGGCGTGAAACCCTGTTTTTTCTGGCACTGTTTGGTGGAGCAGTGTTGCTGCTGGCCAGCCTGCGGATGCAGGAAACCCTGGCAGCACCCAACCATGATGCACTCAGGCCGACACGTCTGTTCGGCATCTGGAAAACAATTCTGGGTCATTCAACCTTCTGGGCATTTGCGCTCTTGCAGGTGGGCAGTTATGCCGGTCTGTTTGTGTTCCTGGTCAGCTCTTCCTTTGTGTTCATCCGGGTGCTGGATGTGAGTGCACTGGGTTATGGCCTGCTGATGTTTTCCATGTCGTTTTTTTATATTGTTGGCACGCTGATCTGCCGCCGCCTGCTGCTGCATTTTTCGGTGACTGCCACGGTGGCGTTGGGTGGTTTATGTGCTTTACTAGGCGGTGGTCTGTTGCTGCTTTCGGTATTGCTGGAGTGGCCGGGCATCTGGGCAGTGATGCTGCCGGTGTACCTGTTTGTGATTTCGCATGGCATTAATCAACCCTGCTCCCACAGTGGGGTGATGCAGCCTTTTCCGCATTCGGCAGGTGCCGCCACCGCGCTCAGTAGTGTGGTGATGGTGTTGGTGGCTTTTGTGGTCGGATTGTTGCTGGGGGAAGGTTTGTCAGAGCCGCTGTTACCCATGGCAGTGGGCATTGGCAGCAGTGGTGTGTTTGTGGCTGCCGTGGCCTGGTTGCTGGTGCCGATGGCTGCCCGCTCGTCGGAACGGGCAGCGCATCAGACTGCGGTTGAGTGATCAGGGGCTGACCGGCTGCCATTCCCAGCTGCGTGCTTCCTGACCGGGCAGCAGGCGGCCTCGGCGCTCCGGGGTGCTGCCCAGCAGATAAAAGCCCCTTTCCCGATTCAGCAGCTGTTCATAAAAGTGAATCAGCTGTTCCTGGCTGGTGTCTTTCAGGGTATTGGCCAGTCGCTGACGGTGAGTGAAGTCCTGACGGCTGTTGCCGATTTCCCGCCAGAAACGTTCAGCACGCTGACCCAGGCGCTTGTCTGCTTCCAGCAACTGGCTGATCAGGCTGTTGCGATGCTGGTTAAAGTCCGCTGCTTCCAGACGTTCCAGCCGCACAATATCTTCCCGCAGGAATACTTCAATGGCCTCGGCCAGATAATCCGGTTCTTCTGCCGGTGACTGGATGAAATAAAACAGGCCCGGTTGCTGCATCAGTGGCAGGTAGTTGCTGAACACGGCATAACCCAGCTGCTGGCGGGTGCGCAGCTCATGAAAGAAGGCCGAGGACTGCAGGTGAGCCAGCAGGCGCATCTGTGCTTCTTCTTCCAGCCCGTAACGCTGCCCCTGGATGTAATAGAGGATGGCGCGGTCATTGTGCTGCGGATGAATTTTTTCACTCCACTGCCCCGGTGGGATCTGCCGGATCTGCATCAGGTCCACGGCATCAGCAGTCAGTGAGGGCTGCAGCTGTGCTTCCACCTGGTTGGCCAGTTGAAGGGCTTCCGCTTCGGTCACATTACCCCAGGCCAGCAGTTGCACATGCAGCCTGGCGGTGAAAGCCGGGATAAAGGCTTTCAGGTCATCAGCAGTCAGCGGTGCCAGGGCTTTTAACTGTTCTTCCAGCGTCCAGCCACCCGGTTGCAGGGTGTTGCGATAAAGCTCCCGGATCAGTTGCTGGGGCAGGCGATCCCGCTGCTGGTTGCGCAGATTCTGTTCCAGAGTCTGCTGCAGGCGCAGGAACTGACCTTTATCCACCTGGGCTTGCTGCAACTGGTCGAGCATTTTCATCAGCAGGCGTGGCTGGCCTTCGTTGAATCCGCCCAGGCTCAGGGTGATGCCACGGCTGTGTGGATAAACCTCGTAGTGAATACCGGCCAGACGTGCCGGGTAACCAGGGGCGTTGAGCTGGTCGTTGAGCCACTGGGCAGTGAGCTGGGCCAGCAGGCGGTTGTTCAGATCTGTGGCCACATCCGGATTCTGCAAGCTGACAAACCACTGTGCACGCGGCACCTTGAAGCTGGTGTCCTGCCCGTGCCAGAGCTGCAAGCCATGGCCTGCAACGGGCAACAAGCGAGGTTCGGCATCATTGGCACCGGCATGCAGGGCCAGGCTGGATGGCATGAAGGGGTTGGCATCCGGCAGGCGTGTTGCTGTTTGTGCCGCTGCAGTGACCGGTGCAACCGGGCGTGTCAGGCGGTATTCAGCCGGTACCCAGGGAGCTGTCTGGTCGGTGGTTGCATCCGGGTTGACATGCACCGCCAGCAGGCGTTCCGGCGTCAGTTGATCCAGCAGGCTTTGAATGCGTTCTGCCGAGAAGCGATCAAAGGCATGGTGGGCGCGCAGCACGTCCTCAAAAGGATAACGGGCCATGTTCATGGCCAGATGGGTGACCAGGTTACGAGCTTCGCCCGGTTCGGCAAAGCGGAAGGCGTTGGCGGCCTGGGCGGCATCTTCTTCAAATCGCCAGGCGACAATGCCTTCATTGCGAATCAATTCCAGATGGGCAAACACCAGTGACTTGATGGCTTCTATCTGCTGGTTGCCGCTGGCGGTCAGTTCAATGTGAATGCCAAACAGGGCTTCCTGTCCGGTTTGCATCTGGCTGCCGGCAGACAGACCGGTGGCCCAGCCGCGCTGCTTCAACAGTTGCAGCAGGCTGCCTTCCCCTTCATGGCCGATCAGCCCGGCCAGATAACGATCCGGTTTCAGGCGGTAGTCGGCAGTGGGATCGGTGATCGGGAACAGCAGTTGCAATTGGCGCTGCTGGCGCAGGGGCTGGATTTCCAGCAGTGCCGGCAGGTCAGTGGCACGGATCAGCTCAGGCCAGACAGGCTCAGCGCTGGCCGGGCGGGATTGAATGGCGGCAAAATGCGCTTGCACCATGGCACGCAGTTCATGGATCGGCTGAGGGCCGAGTACCACCAGAGTCATGCGGTCAGGCGTGTAATACTGCTGGTGGAAGTCCAGCATGGCTTCACGCAGTGCCGGGTTGTTGATGTCCAGGGTTTCACGGTTGCCTGCACTGAAGCGTGAGGCTGGATGTTCGGGGTTGAATGCCTGGCGCAGGGCGGAAAGGCGACGGCGGGCATCATCCTGCAGGGTGCCACTCCACTCGGAGTTCACGGCATTGACTTCACGCTCCATGTACTCGGGGCTGAACAGTGGATCAATGAAGAAGCGTGACATGCGCTCCAGGGCCGGATTCAGATGATCCGGCTGGATATCAAAGAAGTAGTTGGTATCACGCGGGGCCGTGAAGGCATTGTGACTGCCGCCATGCTGGCTGATGAAACGCTGGTAGGCATCCGCTTCCGGAAAGGTGGCGGTGCCCAGAAACAGCATGTGCTCCAGAAAGTGGGCCAGCCCGGGCCATTCATCCGGTTCATGAAAGCTGCCTGCAGCAACATTCATCGAGGCTGCCGCCCGATCAGCTTCAGCATCACTGATCACCAGCACCCTCAGGCCATTGGGCAACTGCAGCCCGGCATAACTGCGGCTGTCATTCGGGCTGGTGACCGGCGTCAGGGTCTTGGTCTGAAAAGGCATCATGGAGCAGGCGCTCAGGGTCAGGGACAAAGTCAGGGTTATCAGGATAAAGCGTATCTTGCCATTCATGGTTCAAATCCAGGTTCAGGTCCGTGAGGGTAAAGGCAAGCACAAGGCCGGAAAGTTCAATGCATCAACCCGATCGACGGCGTCTTTCTGCAACCGGGGTGGCAACCTGGCCATGCTGATTGGCCGGATCATTCACCAGTGGGCTGACAGGGTAACACTCCAGCTCCTGATCTTCGGTCAGGAGTAATGACTGAAGCTGTTCTTTGGATGTGTCTGGATGCAGCCACTGTTGCGCCTGTTCTGCTGGCAGCTTTAATGGAATGCGATCCGTCAGGCGAGCCAGCCAGGGGTCAGCGGCAACACTGATCAGGCCAAAGGAGTCGTAGTGACGCCCTGGTGCCACCGGGTAACGGGTCCACAGACCGGCAAGAAAAAAAGGACGATTGTGCTGCATGCGTATGGCAAAGGGGTGTTTGCCACGAGACAGCTGCACCCAGACATAATAGCCAGTGACAGGGAGCAGGCAGCGACGTGTTGCAAAACTTTCACTGTACATCGGGCTGCTGGTCACGCTTTCACTGCGCAGCATATAAGGTGCCTGATCCAGTTGCTTCATCCATGCTGGGGTAAAGCTCCAGAAAGCATCATCCAAGATCACCTTGTTATCCAGCTGGCGCAGGATCGACAGGGTGCTGCAGGGGGCAAGGTTAAAGCCGGTGCGCAACTCGGCCATGCGCGTCACCGGCAGACCCAGCTCCTGTTCTGGGTTGTAGGGGGTGACAATCAGGCGCCCGCTCATGTCGCCCCTTTATCTGAATGGAACATCATTTAAACAGGGCAATGCGGTTACGCCCTGCTTCCTTGGCTTTATACAGGGCTTTGTCAGCAGCTTTGATCACTTCTTCCGGGCTGTTGAGTTCGCTGGTGCGCTCAGCCACCCCCATGCTGATGGTGACAGAAACCGAGTCAGCCTGGCTGCCATGCCGTTTCTGCTTGCCTGTTTTGTTGTCAGCAGGGCGGCTGGCTGTGTCACGAATACGAACCTGGTAGGCTTCAATGGCTTCCCGCAGCTTTTCCAGATAAGGGCGCGCTTCTTCAGCGGTTTTGCCGGGGAATACCAGAGTGAACTCTTCTCCGCCATAACGGTAAGCCTTGCCACCGCCGCTGACCTTGTTCAACTGGGCGGCAACCATTTTCAATACCTGATCACCAATATCATGACCATAGGTGTCGTTGAATTTCTTGAAGTGATCCACATCCGACATGGCAATGGCATAGTTACGGCCCAGGCGCTGCAAGCGTTCATTTAATGCACGGCGACCTGGCAAACCAGTCAGGTCATCACGGAAGGCCATATGAAAGGCTTCATGAAGCACGGCCAGACTCAGCATCAGCACGGCTAGGCTGGTGATCAGCGCAGGTGCATGACCGGCATGAAAATATGGCAGCATCAGCATCATGCTGACCAGTGCCACCCACTGGGAGGCAAAATAGGGCTGTGGGTTGCGAATCAACTGAATCATCAGAATCAACGCACTCAATAAAAAGGCCAGTGCAGGAATCTGTGCCATGCGGAGCTTTTCAACATGGATGGCCGGAAAGTAAATGCGCGCAAAAAAATCGGCCAGCTCTGCAGGAAAGCGGTGGGCCACGGCAACCAGAATTAAGGCTGGAAGGCCGAGAAAGGCCAGACGCAGAAACAGGTCCTGCAACAGATGGAAGCGTTCAGTCCAGAGTGAGTTGATCGTCAGTAGCAGTGGCAGCAGAAAACTGATCAGGAGGTAAGACAGTTCTGGTGGTATGGCAGCAGGAGTACGGTTGATCACGGGTTGATGCACCAGTTGCATCAATGCCAGATAGGTGACCAGAACCATCAGCACCGCAAAGAAGTTGCGAGTGCGGGCATAACTGAAAGCCAGCAGGCCGCCGATCAGGGCAAACAGCCATACCGACACATCCATGAAACGGGCCAGGGGTGTGGGCAACAGATCGAACACCAGCACAAAGAGCCCGGCTGCTGCGAGCAGTAGCGGAGCAACAAATAAAGGAAAGATGTAAGCCAGGCGGTGACGCACGCGGGGTTCCTTGATCGTTTGGTTGTGTTGTACCACTGTTGGCTGCTGCCCGGAGTCCTCCCGGGCCACAGAACAGGTCAGAGTATAAGTCTAAATGGCTGCCAACTGCAGCCGTGTAAATTTTTTCCGTAAAAGTACTTGCAAGGCGTAATCGAATGCCTATAATACGCAGCTCTTGTCAGGACGGCCTCGGAAACGGGGTGAGCAGGAAGTTTTGGCAAGGGGTGTAGGGGTTTGTTTTTTCAGGGTTTTCTTTAGAGAATTTGAAAAAAGAGGCTTGACACTGAGTGGAGTTGCTGTAGAATGCGCCCCACTGATTCGGCAGGTGGCTGGGTTGAGAAATCCGGGTCTGTTTTGAATCACGCTCTTTAAGAATGAAGCATCAGGTACATTCATGTGGGCGCTTGCGGGATGTTTTGTGATCAGTCACAAGATATCAAGGCAAGCGACTCGTCGGGATTGAATTTGATTTGATCCCAATTATTCG
>NZ_FPJW01000018.1 GCF_900119735.1 Marinospirillum alkaliphilum DSM 21637
GCTCTTTAACAATGCAAGAACCAAGTTTTTAAAAGTCAAAGCGATACGCTGTTTTGATTGGCCTTTTGGGTTGATTGAAACAGACATCAGTCTCAAGCGTATCCGGCGAAAATCGTTGATTGGTTACAGATTGTGTAGACCCCTTGGGGTTATATGGTCAAGTGACTAAGCGCACACGGTGGATGCCTTGGCAGTCAGAGGCGATGAAAGACGTGGTAGCCTGCGATAAGCTCCGGGGAGTCGGCAAACAGACTTTGATCCGGAGATCTCTGAATGGGGAAACCCACCCAGGATAACCTGGGTATCCAGTACTGAATCCATAGGTACTGGAGGCAAACCGGGAGAACTGAAACATCTAAGTACCCCGAGGAAAAGAAATCAACCGAGATTCCCTGAGTAGCGGCGAGCGAAAGGGGACCAGCCCTTAAGCTGGAGTTGGGTTAGTGGAAGGCTCTGGAAAGTGCCGCCATAGTGGGTGATAGCCCCGTACACGAAAACCTCTCTTCAGTGAAATCGAGTAGGACGGGACACGTGTAATCCTGTCTGAACATGGGGGGACCATCCTCCAAGGCTAAATACTCCTGACTGACCGATAGTGAACCAGTACCGTGAGGGAAAGGCGAAAAGAACCCCTGTTAGGGGAGTGAAATAGACCCTGAAACCGTGTGCGTACAAGCAGTCGGAGCCCACTTGTTGGGTGACGGCGTACCTTTTGTATAATGGGTCAGCGACTTATTCTCAGTGGCGAGGTTAACCGTATAGGGGAGCCGTAGGGAAACCGAGTCTTAATAGGGCGCGCAGTCGCTGGGAATAGACCCGAAACCGGGCGATCTACCCATGGGCAGGTTGAAGGTTGAGTAACATCAACTGGAGGACCGAACCGTAATCTGTTGAAAAAGATTCGGATGACCTGTGGGTCGGAGTGAAAGGCTAATCAAGCTCGGAGATAGCTGGTTCTCCTCGAAAGCTATTTAGGTAGCGCCTCGTGTATCACCACCGGAGGTAGAGCACTGTTAAGGCTAGGGGGTCATCTCGACTTACCAACCCTTTGCAAACTCCGAATACCGGTGAGTGTCAGCACGGGAGACACACGGCGGGTGCTAACGTCCGTCGTGAAAAGGGAAACAACCCAGACCGCCAGCTAAGGCCCCAAAATCCTGATTAAGTGGGAAACGATGTGGGAAGGCACAGACAGCTAGGAGGTTGGCTTAGAAGCAGCCATCCTTTAAAGAAAGCGTAATAGCTCACTAGTCGAGTCGGCCTGCGCGGAAGATGTAACGGGGCTCAAATCAGGTGCCGAAGCTGCGGGTTCCACGTAAGTGGAGCGGTAGAGGAGCGTTGTGTAAGCCGTCGAAGGTGTGTTGAGAAGCATGCTGGAGGTATCACAAGTGCGAATGCTGACATAAGTAACGATAAGGGGTGTGAAAAACATCCCCGCCGGAAGACCAAGGTTTCCTATCCCATGCTAATCAGGGTAGGGTGAGTCGGCCCCTAAGGCGAGGCGGAAACGCGTAGTCGATGGGAAGCAGGTTAATATTCCTGCACCAGTGCATACTGCGATGGGAGGACGGAGAAGGCTAGGCGAGCCAGGCGTTGGTTGTCCTGGTGAAAGCACGTAGGCGGTACCCTTAGGCAAATCCGGGGGTGCAACGTCGAGATGCGAGAGGAAGATGATCTTCGGAGATTCGAACTCGTTGATGCCACGCTTCCAAGAAAAGTCTCTAAGCTTCAGGTATGCAGTGACCGTACCCCAAACCGACACAGGTGGTCAGGTCGAGAAGACCAAGGCGCTTGAGAGAACTCGGGTGAAGGAACTAGGCAAAATGGTGCCGTAACTTCGGGAGAAGGCACGCCGACACTAGGTGACGTTAACACTAACCGAGCCGAAGTCGGTCGAAGATACCAGGCCCCTGCAACTGTTTATTAAAAACACAGCACTCTGCAAACACGTAAGTGGACGTATAGGGTGTGACGCCTGCCCGGTGCCGGAAGGTTAATTGATGGGGTTAGCGCAAGCGAAGCTCTTGATCGAAGCCCCGGTAAACGGCGGCCGTAACTATAACGGTCCTAAGGTAGCGAAATTCCTTGTCGGGTAAGTTCCGACCTGCACGAATGGCGTAATGATGGGGGCGCTGTCTCCACCCGAGACTCAGTGAAATTGAAATCGCCGTGAAGATGCGGTGTATCCGCGGCTAGACGGAAAGACCCCGTGAACCTTTACTATAGCTTCACACTGGACTTTGATATTGCTTGTGTAGGATAGCTGGGAGGCTTTGAAGCGTGGACGCCAGTTCGCGTGGAGCCAATCTTGAAATACCAGCCTGGCAATCTTGAGGTTCTAACCTAGTCCCGTGATCCGGGACAGGGACCGTGTGTGGTGGGTAGTTTGACTGGGGCGGTCTCCTCCCAAAGAGTAACGGAGGAGCACAAAGGTACCCTCAGGCTGGTCGGAAATCAGCCAATGAGTGCAAGAGCATAAGGGTGCTTGACTGCGAGACAGACACGTCGAGCAGGTACGAAAGTAGGTTCTAGTGATCCGGTGGTTCTGTATGGAAGGGCCATCGCTCAACGGATAAAAGGTACTCCGGGGATAACAGGCTGATACCGCCCAAGAGTTCACATCGACGGCGGTGTTTGGCACCTCGATGTCGGCTCATCACATCCTGGGGCTGAATTCGGTCCCAAGGGTATGGCTGTTCGCCATTTAAAGTGGTACGCGAGCTGGGTTTAGAACGTCGTGAGACAGTTCGGTCCCTATCTGCCGTGGACGTTGGAGACTTGAGAAGAGCTGCTCCTAGTACGAGAGGACCGGAGTGGACGAACCTCTGGTGTTCCGGTTGTCATGCCAATGGCACTGCCGGGTAGCTATGTTCGGACGGGATAACCGCTGAAAGCATCTAAGCGGGAAGCCCCCTTCAAGATGAGGTCTCCCTGAGGACTTGATCCTCCTAAAGGGCCCTTGAAGACGACAAGGTTGATAGGCCGGGTGTGGAAGTGCAGCAATGCATTGAGCTAACCGGTACTAATGACCCGTGAGGCTTGACCATATAACACCCAAGTGGTTTTGTGGATCATCAAACCCGATGAAAACCGCAACCATCCAGGTAACACAGTGAACGAAACACCGGATACAGTGAGACTGATCCCGCTTTGACACAGCAAGCTTCAAGAAAAAGCAACAAGCAGCATTAACAAGCAAGCGTAAATTAAAAACTCGGTTCTTGCCCCTTTTAAGGATGTTGGCGTCGCTGTACAACAGCACAGGCATCACAAGTATCAAAAAACACGCCAACCTCCAACAGTTACGCCTGACGACCATAGCGTCCGGGAACCACCTGATCCCATGCCGAACTCAGAAGTGAAACCGATCAGCGCCGATGATAGTGTGGGGCCTCCCCATGTGAAAGTAGGTCATCGTCAGGCACCTAT
>NZ_FPJW01000012.1 GCF_900119735.1 Marinospirillum alkaliphilum DSM 21637
TGCGTGCCTTCATGCAGCGGGTGAATGAGCGTTATCAGCAATCCCTGAGCCACTACGAAGACCTGCACCAGTGGAGTGTAGTCAACCCGGAGGAATTCTGGGAAATGATGTGGGAATTCGGTGAAGTGGTGGCCGCTGAACAGGGCAGTCGTGTGCTGGAAAATGCTGACCGGATGCCCGGTGCCCGCTGGTTTCCGGAAGCCCGGCTGAACTTTGCGGAAAACCTGCTGCGTTTCCGGGATGATCGCACTGCGGTGGTTTCCCTGCGTGAAGATGGCCAGCGGGTGTCACTGACCTTTGCCCAGCTGCATGACCAGGTGGCCCAGATCGCGCTGGCACTGGAACAGGCCGGGGTGGTTCCGGGTGATCGGGTGGCGGGGTTTGTGCCCAACTGCCACTATGCCCTGATGGCGATGCTGGCCACAGCCAGTCTGGGTGCCATCTGGTCATCCTGCTCACCGGATTTTGGTTTTAACGGTGTGCTGGATCGTTTTGGTCAGATCCAGCCCAAAGTGTTGTTTGCCACCGATGGTTATCTTTACAACGGCAAACGCATCAACAGCCTGCCGCGAGTGGCGGAAATCGCTGACGCACTGGATGGACTGGAACAAGTAGTGGTGTTTCCATTTCTGGAGACTCATCCGGATATCAGCAGCATCCAAAAGGCCGTGTTGTGGGATGACTTTCGTATCCCTGATGCCAGAGAAATTGATTTTGCCGAACTGCCTTTTGATCACCCGCTGTACATCATGTATTCCTCCGGCACCACCGGAGTCCCCAAGTGTATTGTGCATTCTGCCGGTGGCACGCTGTTACAGCATTTAAAAGAACACCAGTTACACACCAGCCTGACACGCGACGACACGCTGTTTTATTACACGACATGTGGCTGGATGATGTGGAATTGGCTGGTGTCTGGGCTGGCGGTGGGTGCCACACTGGTGTTGTTTGATGGCTCTCCTTTTGCTCCAGAACCCAAAACCCTGTGGGACATGGCCGAACGTGAAGGTGTGACAGTCTTTGGCACCAGCGCCAAGTACATCGCCGCTTGTGAAAAAGCCGGTTTAAAGCCGGGCCAGACCCATCACCTGCCCAAACTCCGAGCCATCCTCTCCACCGGTTCACCCCTGTCACATGAATCCTTTGATTATGTTTATCGGGACATCAAACCCGATCTGCTGCTGGCTTCCATCTCCGGTGGCACCGACATCATCTCCTGTTTTGCACTGGGTTGCCCGACCCGCCCGGTGTATCGCGGTCAGTTGCAGTGCCGGGGACTGGGCATGGATGTGCAGGTGTACAACGAGCAGGGCCAGCCGGTGGTGGGTGAAAAGGGTGAACTGGTGTGTGTTCAACCCTTCCCCTCCATGCCGATTGGTTTCTGGAACGACCCGGATGGCAGCCGTTACCGCGCCGCCTACTTCGAGCGTTTTGACAACATCTGGGCACATGGTGATTACGCCGAAATCACCCCGGAAGACGGCATGATCATCCATGGTCGTTCCGATGCGGTGCTGAATCCCGGTGGCGTGCGTATTGGCACTGCCGAAATCTACCGTCAGGTGGAAAAGGTGGAAGCGGTGCTGGAAGCCCTGTGCATTGGTCAGGACTGGAAAGACGATGTGCGGGTGGTGTTGTTTGTGCGCATGAAAGAAGGCTTCACGCTGGATGAAGGCCTGAAAAAACGCATCCGAGAAACCATCAAGGCCGAAACCACGCCGCGCCATGTGCCCAGCAAAATCATTCAGGTGGCGGACATTCCCCGCACCCTGTCCGGCAAGATCGTGGAACTGGCCGTGCGTGAAGTGGTGCACGGCCGCCCGGTGAAAAACCAGGATGCCCTGGCCAACCCCGAAACCCTGCAGCTGTTTGCCAACCTGCCGGAGCTGCAAGAACCCTGATCCCTGTTTCTGTTGTTGCCTCTGTGTAGCCCTTTGGCCGCTGGTTAGCTCCCTCTGACAGCGGCCTTTTTTTATAGGCAGGTACACTTCATTTTTTGCGGTTGCTATTCCTGCCGGGCTTGCATAGTGTGTTCAGCAACATCAGTCAATAACACACAAGTCCACACCCACAATCATGCCTTCTGAAACCACCCTGATTAACTGGTTGCAAGACCTTGAAAAGCGCCGTTTTCGCCAGTTGCTCTGGTTGCGGGGTGATGCTGGCTGGTGCCGTGCAGCGGCCTTGCAGTGGCTGGCGCGTATGCAGCAATTGCAGGATGACTCCCTGAAAGGCTGCTGGGTGCAGGCTGTGACACCGGCCGGTGAATTGCCGGATTTGCCGACAGGGGTTGAGCTGTTGCCTGCTTCAAGGGCGCGTCATCGGCTGGGCAGTGAACAGCAGGTGCTGGTGTTTGATGCCTTCACCGGTTTGCACCCGGATGCGCTGGGTGCCCTGTCCGGTACCTTGCAGGCCGGTGGCCTGTTGCTGTTGCTGACACCTGAACCCTGGTCTTCTCAACCCGATCCGGATTACCGGCGTCTGGCGCATTGGCCGTATGAACCGGAGCAGTTGTCCTGTCATTTTCTGCAGCGCTGTGAACATCTGCTGCTGGCGGCTGATGTGCCGCGTTGGAGCCAGTCACAAGGCCAGCAGGGCAACTGGTGGCAGTTGCCGGCTGTGGCAGCGGCTTCCGCATCCGGCCACTGGCCACTGGGTGCAGCCAGTGAGGATCAGGCCAGGCTGGTGCAGCAGTTGCTGGAATGGGTGGGCCAGAAGCCAGTGGTACCAGTGGTGGTCACGGCCAATCGCGGGCGTGGCAAGAGTGGTGCACTGGGGTTGTTGTTGCGCGCACTGGCCCTGCATGAACCACAAAAAAAGCTGCTGATCACTGCACCCTCGCGTGAAGCCTCAGATGCGGTGTTTGCCCGCTTGCAGGATTTACCCCCTGAACGAACGGCACAGATCGGTTTTGTGGCACCGGATGCGCTGTTACAGACCTTGCCAACAGCTGACCTGCTGCTGGTGGATGAAGCCGCTGCCTTGCCGGTGCCGGTTTTGCAGCAACTGCTGCAGCACTATCCGCGCAGTGTGTTTGCCACCACCCAGCAGGGGTACGAGGGTAATGGGCGGGGATTTGCGCTGCGTTTTACCCGACATCTGGATCAGCAGGCACCGGGTTGGTTGTCACTGACTTTACGGCAACCCCTGCGCTGGGCTGCGCTGGACCCGCTGGAGCGTCTGACGGATCGTTTGTTGCTGCTGGATGCTGAAGTGGTTGATCCGGCTCCGGACAGCATCACAAGCATTCAGATCCAGTGGTTGGATCGCCAGCAATTGCTGGCGGATGAATCACTGCTCAGCCAGGTTTTTGGTTTGCTGGTGCTGGCGCACTATCGCACCACACCGGATGATTTTCGGCAGTTGCTGGATGCACCGGATCTGCAACTGGCCTGTGCCTGGCAGGATCAACACCCCGTGGGGCTGGTACTGGTTCAGCAGGAGGGTGGTTTTGATGCTGAACTGGCTGCCGCCATTTTTATGGGGCAGCGGCGTCCACAAGGCCATTTGCTGGCTCAGTCACTGACGTTTCATGGTGGTTTTGTGCAGGCTGCGCAGCTTCACTGGTGGCGGGTGCAGCGGATTCTGGTGCATCCGTTATTGCAGGGACGTGGCATTGGTCTGGCGCTGCTGGATTTTGTGCAACAACAGGCTCAGCAGAACCAGGGCATTGATCTGCTGGGCAGCAGTTTTGGTGTCACTGAATCGTTGCTGGCGTTCTGGAGCAAGGCTGGTTATGCATCGGCCAGGGTGGGTATTACCCGTGATCAGGCCAGTGGTGAACACACCCTGCAGGTGGTGAAAGGGCTGACAGAAGCCGGTCAGGCCTTGCAGCAGGCTTTGCAACAACGTCTTGCCGAAACCCTGCCGGAGCTCCTGCCATTGGCGCTGCAGCAATTACCGGCGACGGTGGTGGCTCCTTTACTGGCGGGTTTGCCGCTGGCGTGTGAACCCCTCAATGCACAGGATCAACAGGAATTGCAGGCTTATGCCGTGGGGCACCGCCCGCTGGCATTAACCCGCACAGCGCTGAAGCGCTGGCTGATGCTGCAACTGCAACAGGGGTTAACAGCTCCATCACTTTATCCCTGGATACAACTGCTGTTGCAGCAGCAGCATGAAACCCTGCTGGAACAACAGCTGGGTTGCAGCGGTAAAAAGGAACTGGATCGTTGTTTGCGTGGTCAACTCAAGGCGCTGTTGCAGTAGGCAGCCGGATGCTTTTATTTTAAGATGCTGGGCTTTACCGGATGGGTCGCAGCCGGGTCATTTTTTTCAGGAGTTGTTCATGGTGTTTCGCATTAAAGCATTACTGATTGCACTGCTACTGCTGGCAACCGGTCTGGCAGCCACGGCAGCAGAAGCCAGAACCAGTCATGCTTTTGGTTTTGATGCACTGCGTTACCTGGATCAGGCGCAGGATGGTGACCAGTTTAACCTGTCCTGGCAGATGTCCACGGGGCGTCGTTCCGCCCTGGTGTTTGGTGTGGCCGATGGTGACAACTACCAGATGTATGAAGCGGGTTTTAAACGTTATAACGAACGTTACCTGAGTGGCAGCTTTTACCAGTTGGGTGCCAGTTACTGGAATGGCGACACAGGCTACAAAAATGATTTCGGACTGGACTTGCGGGTTGGTTATGAAATTCCGATCACCCGCTGGGCAGTGGTCAGTGGTGCCATCAGCACCCTTTACGGCATCGATACACCACAAAACAAGGACAGCTATTCCCTGGTGTTCCGTCCGCACATGAGCCTGCTGATCCACTTCTGAGGCCGATCCCTGGCCTCTGATGCAACCTGTCAGGTTACTGGTCGGCAGGTTGCAGATGCTGTTCCAGTCGCTGACGCAGTTCACCTTCCAGCGGCATCGAAGCACCTTCGGCAAAGTTGTAATGCACTAGAATGGCCTTGCCTCTGGCACCCAGGTTGCTTGCCCCGGCAGCATCCTGTTGCCAGGCTTCCTGGGTTACGGTGAAAGAGCTTTTGCCGATGCGTTCAATCCAGGTGCGAATTTCCACATCCCGGCCATAAAAGAGTTCACCAACAAAGTCCACCTCGATCCGGGCCAGTATCAGTTGCCATTTTTTCGGATCAAGATCCGGGGTGAACAGGCGAAACACGTCGTTGCGAGCCAGCTCAAACCAGACCGGTACACGGGTATTGTTGATGTGCCCCAGCGCATCGGTATCAGTGAAGCCAGGGGTGATCGGATAAATGAACATGCGTCTACTCCAGACAGTAACAGTCGAACCAAGCTAAGGGTTTTTGTGGTGTGCCACAAGCCGCTTGTGTGGCTATTGAGTCACCTTTTTCCAGAATCAGCGGAGCAACCGGAACATGAGCTTTGATTTCAGCAGCAGCATTAACCGCAAGGGCAGCGCCAGTCTGAAATGGCAGCGTTATGAACAGCAGGATGTGATTCCGATGTGGGTGGCAGACATGGATCTGGCGTCACCTCCGGCGGTGCAACAGGTGTTGGCGGCGGCAGCCAATCGAGGGATATTCGGTTACGGTGAAGTGCCTGAAACACTGGTGCAGGCCTTTGTGGACTGGTGCCAGAGCGAATATGACTGGCCGGTTGAAAGCGATTGGCTGGTGTGGATTCCGGGTGTGGTGCCGGGGTTTAATCTGGCAGTGGAAGCCTTGCTGGAAGTGGATGAAGGCCTGTTGGTACAGTCACCGGTTTACCCACCCATTCGTGTGCTGGGCAAGGTAAGGCAACGCCCCACAGTGGATGTGCCGGTCAGTGAAACCGACCTGAGTGGCTGGCTGCAGCCGGAAACCGGTGCACTGGTGTTGTGCCATCCGCAGAATCCCACCGGCAAGGTTTATCAGCGGGCTGAGCTGGAACAGCTGGCAGAGCTGGCCGAAAAAGAAGATCTGCTGGTGATTTCTGACGAGATCTGGGCTGACCTGATCCTGCAACCGGGTTTGCGCCACCTGCCTTTTGCGGCTGTCAGTGAAGCAGCTGCCCGTCGTTCCATCACCCTGATGGCCCCCAGCAAGACCTTTAACATTGCCGGTCTGTCCTGTGCCGTGGCGGTGATTCCCGATGCCACCCTGCGCAATCATTTCCGGTTGGCCATGCGGGGCCTGATGCCGGACATGAACTACCTGGGTGTGCTGGCAGCTCAGGCTGCCTGGCAGCAGGGGCGTCCCTGGTTAAAGGAGTTAAAAGCCCATCTGAATGCCAATCTGGATCTGCTGGAGCGCTGGTTGCAGGATTTTCCCCAGATCGGTTATGTCCGTCCTCAGGCAACCTTTGTGGCCTGGCTGAATGTCAGTGCACTGAAACTGCCCAATCCCTTGCAGGCTTTTCTTGATGGCGGCGTGGCCCTGTCACCCGGTGAGGCCTTTGGTGATGCAGATTACCTGCGCCTGAACTTCGGTTGTCCGGCAGCACAGCTGGAGCAGTCACTGGAGCGAATGGCGGTGGTGATTCAGGCGAACACCTGAAACAACAACAAGAAACAGTAATTGTGTGATGTGAAGTCTACACTTTCATTGCGGGTATAAAACCAATAAAAAGGAGAGCCGCATGAGCTGTGTACGACTGGGAGTGATTCTGGCTACCCTGTTGCTGGGTTGGGTCCTGTTGTGGACCACGCAAGGCAAGGGTGTTGTGCAGGATGATCCCGAACGCAATATTGCCATTCCTGATGTATTGCTGATGCCACTGCAAATGCAGGTGGCTTACAACGATGAAAAAATCTATTTCCGTTATCGCTGGCCTGCCGAACGCGCTTATGTTTATCACGACATGCTGCGTTATGAGCAAGGCCGCTGGGTACGTCATGGTGGGTCACCGGTTGGTGCTCATCCGGACGGCACTTATGAAGATCGGGTGACAATGCTGGTGGATGATGGCAAGGTGCCGGAGTTTGGTCGTTACGGTGGTTACATCACCGTAGGTGCCAATGCCCGTTTTTTCACCGACCAGGCCACTCCGGCTGAAGTTCAGGCCGATCCACACCTTGGGCAGACATTGCGCCAGAGTGATGTGCGCAAGTACCTGCCGGCCACGCGCATGGATGTTTCTGACTGGCGGGGTGTGGTGGATGAACAGACCCTGCAGCAACAGCGCGAAGCCGGGTATTTTCTGGATCTCTGGCACTGGCGGGCGGGTCGCTCCAATGCGGTGGGAGTTTCGGACGACCAGTTGATTGCTGAGTTCCGTCTCAGTGACAAGGGGCGTGGTCCTTATACCACCAACTGGGATGCAGCCAACAGCCGCCCCATGTGGGTGTTTGATCGTGAAAAAGCCGGTATTGACGCCTTGCGCTGGGATACAGTTCAGGCACAGAGCCCGGATTTTGATGGTATCTACTTTTTATCTGAAGACCTGGCCAAACCCTTTGATCCTGACCATCAATGGCAAGAAGGTGATGTGATTCCGCGTATCCTGCATCGCCAGCCGGAAGGTTCCCGTGCAGCCATTGGTGTGGAAGGTGGCCCGGCACGTTGGAGCAATGGTTACTGGGATGTCACGCTGGTGCGTGCACTGGATACCGGCTTCCCGCTGGATGACAAGATGTTTCGGGAGCAGGGGGTTTACACCCTTGGCATGGCCGTGCACCGGGATGCTACCGGCAGTCGTTGGCACTATGTTTCTCACCCCTACACCCTGGGGCTGGGGCGTGAAGCCGATATTGTTGCACAGCGTTTCAGTGGTGAGACACCGCAATGGAGTGATACCTGGAAGGATCTGACACTCTTTTACCCCGGACAGGTGAACTGGCCTTTACTGGTCAGCAAGGCCCATGCGGGTGCCCCCGATATTGCTGAAGGCAAACCGGTTCGTCCGCGCCACAGTGAAAAACAGCTGGCCATTTACGGCGTGGAAATGGAGTTTAATCAAGAGATTATCAGTCAGTGGCGTAAAACGCTGGTGGTTGGTTTGCTGTTGATGTTGGGTGTCTGGTTTGGCCTGCATCGGTTAATGAAGAATGTTCGCTTGAATGAAGGAGGTGGCGCATGAATGGTGTTCACGCCATGCTGGTGCATTTCCCACTGGCTTTCTGGGCCCTGGCGACGTTGATGATTCTGGCCGGTGTGTTTCTGAGCGGGCGTTTTGCCGAGCTGTCTCGTGCCGGGTTGTTGCCGGTGCTGGTGTTCAGTCTGCTCGGAGCCGTGGCTGGACTGGTCAGTGGCTGGCTGGTTTGGCCTGCGGAAGCCAATCTGTATAGTCCTTTGGCTCGTAATCACATCCTGATGGCTATCTGGAGCCTGGCCATTTACAGCAGTATCACCCTGTTGATATGGCGCTTTGGTGCGCTGATGTTTCAGGGTACACAGCGCTGGGCACTGGTGGTGCTGGCACTGGCCGGTGGTTTACTGTTTGCCATCACCGGTACGCTAGGTGGCCATCTGGCTGGCAGTCCGACACACTTTTCGCAGTTGCTGGCTGCTTTTGGCTGGACGGTTTATGAAACCTTCTATGTTCCGGATGCCGTGCTGGTGGCGTTGCTTTTGCTGGCAATCATTGCTGCAGGTGTGGGTCTCACCGCAAAAACAGGTGATAAAGGCTGATTTAAAACCACTGTTCATGAGCTGAAGCAGTAAAAAAACCGGGAGCAGTTGTTAGGCTGGTTCCGGTTTTCTTTTGTATGGACATCCGATAATGAATGCCAGCCAACCTTCCATTTTACGCCTTCAGCAACTTGGCAGTGCCTTGCTGCAGCCCTTTTCCCTGAATCTCAGGGGCGGGGAGATTTGTTGTCTGACCGGTACTTCGGGCAGTGGCAAGAGTCGCCTGTTGCGGGCGCTGGCCGATCTGGAGCCGCATCAGGGCGAGGTCTGGCTGGATGATCAGAATCAGCAGCAGACCCCGGCACACTTATGGCGACTGCAGGTGCGGTTGGTGCCAGCAGAAAGCCAGTGGTGGTCGGATGAGGTTGCCGATCACTTCCCGGCTGACTATGATCCTGAAGATCTCAAGGCCCTGGGGCTGAGCAGTGACGCCATGGAGTGGCAGGTCAGCCGCCTGTCCAGTGGTGAAAAACAACGGCTGGCACTGTTGCGTGCCCTGGCTTTCCCGCTGAAAGTCCTGCTGTTGGATGAACCGACAGCCAATCTGGACCCGGCTACCACCTTGCGGGTTGAACACTGGCTGAAGCAGCAGATTGCCCGTCACCGCTGGCCGGTGGTGTGGGTTGCGCATGATCGTGAACAGGTGCAGCGAGTGGCTGATCTGGAGCTGGTGATTCAAGACGGTGAAGTCCAGGAGATGTTGATTGGAAGTGATTGAACTCAGTTGGTGGCAACTGGGACTGGCGGTGGTTCTGGTGCTGATGCTGAGTCTGCTGGCATTTCAGGCCCGTCTGGGCATCAGTCGCAGTCTGTTGATCGCCACACTGCGCACGGTGGTGCAACTGGCACTGATTGCTCTGGTGCTGGAGCTGCTGTTTTCAGTCGGCAGTCTGTTGTGGGTCGGCCTGATGGCGCTGGTGATGTTGCTGCTGGCCGGCCGCGAAGTCATGGCTCGCCAGAAACGCCGTTTCAGCGGCGGCTGGGCTTATGGCATCGGCACCCTGTCGATGTTTATTTCTTCCTTTTCAATTGCCGTGATCACCCTGCTGGTGCTGATCGGACCCTCTCCCTGGTATACCCCGCAATATGCCATTCCGTTGCTCGGCATGCTGCTGGGTAACACCATGACCGGTGTGGCATTAAGTCTGGATCGACTGACTGAACAGGCCTGGCAACAGCGACAGGTGATCGAGAATCGTCTGATGCTGGGTCAGCACTGGACCCAGGCAGTGATGCCGATACGCCGTGAAGCGATGCGTGCCGGCATGATTCCCAGCATCAATGCCATGGCTGCCGCAGGCATCATCAGTCTGCCGGGCATGATGACCGGTCAGATCCTGGCCGGAACGCCACCGGCACTGGCAGTGAAATACCAGATCCTGATCATGTTGATCATCACCCTGGGGACCGGGCTGGGTGCGATGCTGGCAGTGATGGCCGGGAGTCGCCGCTTGTTTGATGCGCGCCAGCGGCTCAGGCTGGATCGCCTGCATGCTCCGGTGGGCTGAACAGATGCAGCTGTTGCCCCAGCAGGCTGAGTGAAACTGCCATGCCGGGGTGCAACTGCTGACGCTCAACAAAATGCCTGGGCACAAAAAACCTCAGTGGCAAGGCCGGTGCATGATCCGGACGGATGCTGAGGCTGGCATGAGGGCCAAGCAACACCAGTTCTTCAATGATGCCACGCAGCGGATTCTCCTTGTCACCGGGCACTGGCCGATCCGGGCGGTGCAGCAACAGGCTCTGCGGGGGTGCCATCCAGTGAAGCTGTTGCCCGACATTAAAACCGGCCTGCCCCGGCAGGATCAAGGGCAACCCCTGCCAATCCAACACCAGCTGTTCAGCACTGCTGGCCAGCACCTGCCCTTCAAACAGGTTGTGCATGCCGAGCAAGCGGGCGACGGTCGGGCTGGCCGGATGATTCATCAATTGATCCGGTGCACTCACCTGCAACACCTGACCGTGATGCAACACACAGATGCGATCAGCCAGTTGCAGTGCCTCTTCCAGATCATGGGTCACCAGCAGGGTGGGGGCCTGAATGGTCTGGCGCAGTAACGCCAGCTCACGACGCAGTTTCTGACGGGTGGCCTGATCCACCGCGGAAAAGGGTTCATCCAGCAGCAGGGCGCGAGGCTGGGCCACCAGTGCTCTTGCCAGTGCCACCCGCTGGCGCTGCCCACCGGACAGCTGATGCGGTTTACGTTGTTCAAGACCACTCAGATGCACCCGCTCCAGCCATGTCGCCGCCTGCTGACGCGCCTGGTGTTGCGGCAGATGACGCAGCGGGATCATCAGGTTCTGCAGGGCAGTCAGGTGGGGAAACAGCGCATACCCCTGAAACACCATGCCCAGTTGCCGCTGCTCGGGTTTTAACTGGATGCCGCGCTGGCTGTCCAGCCAGCAGTGATCACCGCTGAATACCCGCCCTCTGGTTTCCGGGTAAAGTCCTGCCAGGCTGCGCAGCAGGGTGGTTTTACCGCTGCCGGAAGGACCCAGCAAGGCCACCAGCTCACCGGGTGCAACTTCAAGACGGACCTTGAGGGGAATGGCCCCGCAGGACTTCAGGTCAAAATGCAGGGCCAGGTTGTTGTCCATCGATGGTTTCATTCAGGGGTTTCCGGCATCAGGGCTTGCGAGTCTGGCGAAACTGCCCCAGACCCTGTAGCAGCAACAGGCTGAAAAAGGCCAGAACCAGCAACAGCAAGGACATCTGTCCGGCGGCACTGAAATTAAAGGCCTGCACCTGATCATAAATGGCAATCGACAGGGTACGGGTTTCTCCGGCCAGGTTGCCACCCACCATCAGCACCACACCAAACTCCCCCAGGGTATGCGCAAAGGTCAGCACAAAGGCACCGGCCAGTCCGGGCCAGACCAGCGGCAGCTCAATGCGCAGCAGCGATTGCCAGACATTCAGGCCACAGACACGCGCCGCATCCCGCACATCCGGATCGATGTTGGCAAAGGCATGCTGCAGTGGCTGCACTGCAAAAGGCAGGTTGGCTATCACCGAGGCCAGCAGCAGGCCTTCAAAGCTGAAGTTCAGCGACTTGTCGAACAGCCACTCCCACAGGCCACCAAGGGCTGCATCACCGGAAAAGGCCACCAGAAAGTAATAACCCAGTACGGTGGGTGGCAACACCAGCGGCAGAAACACCAGGCTTTGCAGCACCGCCATGCCACGTTGCTGCGACCAGGCCAGCAGTCGCCCTAGCCAGATGCCGACCGGTAACAACAGCAGGCTGGTGAACAGCGCCAGGCGAAAGGAGATTTCCAGCGCCTGCCATTCCATCAGGGTGCTCCAAAACCATGGTGGCTGAATACCTGCCGGGCGGCATCCGTTTGCAGGTAGTGGTAAAAGGCATGAGCAACAGGGCCGGCATTTTTCATCAACACCATGCGCTGCTGCAGTGGCGGGTGCTGATCTTCGGGAATCAGCCAGCGGCTGCCGGGCAGGTCGTCACGGCTGGCCAGCAGTGGCCAGGCAACAATGCCGCTGCGGGCAGCACCGGACAACACAAACTGCACTGATTGTGCTGCATTTTCACCCAGCACCAGGCGGTGTTTTAATGCCTGCTCCATGCCCAGTTGGTCCAGCCAGCCGATGGCTGCAACCCCGTAGGGTGCGTGGCGAGGGTTGGCAATCGACAGCTTGTGGGTGTTGCGTGCCTGTTGATGCCATGCCGCCAGAGCCTGTTCGGCGGTATCGGCCTGCAGCGGATCACGGGTGTAAAAGGCCAGCCGACCGAAAGCATAGTCGGTGCCTTCATCCAGTGTCAGGCCCTCTTCATACAGGATGTGCACATAATCGGCATTGGCAGAGAAATACAGCTCAAAGGGTGCTCCCTGACGCAACTGGGTGGCAAACACACCGGAGGAACCAAAGGTGATGCGCAGATCGGCCTGAGGGTGTTCAGCCTTGAACTGCCGGGCCAGTTCGGTCAGTGCCAGTTGCAGATCCGCCGCTGCGGCAATGCGTACCGGCTGGTTGGCGGTCACGGACAGGGGCAATGACAAACAGGCCAGCAGCAAAAGGATTCTAACCATTCAAGGATACCCAGCGCAGTGGTTCATGATCACAGGAGTCGGATACTTCCGGCAGAGCCGAGCGGATCTTTTCAATGCTGATCTCCCAGGTGAGGGTTTTGCCTGCCAGGGGGTGGTTGCCATCCAGCAGGGCACCCTTTTCGGTCAGTTTGATCACTCGCAGGGTGAACTTACCCTGTTGACCTCCCGGAGCAAAACTCATGCCTTCTTTCAATTCTCCCGGTGGCAGGTGCTCGCGGATGGCTTCAAACACCAGTTCCGGGCGATGGGGGCCAAAGGCCTCTTCGGGGTTCAGGGTGACACATTTTTGGTCACCGACTGCAGCCCCTTCCAGTGCCCGCTCCAGTTCTGACAGCAACTCACCGCGCCCGTGAATGTAACGCAGGGGTTGTTCCGGTGTTGAACGACGCAGGCATTCACCACATTCATCCAGTACCCGGAAGGCTGCCGTAACCTGCATGTTGGCTTCAACGTTCATGATGATTATCTCTTTTTTGTCGGGTTCGATGCACTACCCCCCAGGAGGTAGTGGCTGCAGCAATCCACAGTCTTTCAGCGCTGGCGACGGATGCCGCTACCCGGTGGTTTCATGCTGGGTAGTTCTTGCACACCTGCACACCTGCATCCCGGCAGGAGGGGCAGATTTCAACATGATCGGTGGTCAATCCGGCTTCGCGCAGTCGCAACAGCAGGGTGCCCAGCATTTCACCAGCCTGGAACGTCACACCACAACGAGTGCAGTGCAGGGTTTCATCAGCATTGCCGGAGGCCATGGGGATGGCAGGGTGGCCATCGGCAGACTCGGCTCGGGCTTCGCTGCTGACCGGGTCCTGCAAGGCCTGTTCCGGCAGCAGGGCTTTGAGTTGTTGCAAGTCGGCAGCCATCTGATGGTGGATCAACTGCAGCAGCAGCGACCAGCAGCCACTCTGGTTTTTGCTGGTTGCAGCAGTTTGAACCGGATGTAGCAAGGCTTCTGTCCCCGGCAGCAGGTAGTGATACAAAGCTGTCCCGAGATCTTGCAGTGCCTGTTCACTGCGTTGTGGGTCTTCGTTCTGGTATTCAACTGCTGTTGCCAGTGTCCAGGCCAGCCATTCGAGTGTCAGTGCCAGATGATCGGGCAGATCACGGAATGCTGGATTCCGGGCCAGAGCCTGACGCTCATAAAAGGTTTCCAGTGCCTGGGTGGTGCGCCCCATCAGGCCGCCGTCCAGGTAATAACCCAGATTCAGGGGCGCCGGTGCCGGTGGAACCAGAAACAGTTGGCTGTATTCACGCAGCAGTGCTTCACGATCAGGCAGTTGTTGCAGAGCCTGCTCCAACTGCTGCAAAAATTCAGGATTCAGGGCTGGCAGTTCACTGGACAGAGCCTGCAGGTCTGGCAGCAGCTCAGTCAGCAGGGTCTCCGGGCTCAGGTTCAGCTCAGGAGCCATCAATACACGCGCCATGCAAAGATGAAATTCGGCGCTGGCTTGCAGTGCAGGAAAAGGGATGACGGGTGCGTTCATGGGTTTGTTTCCGGTAAAAGTGAAAAGCAGCCCCCGAAGGGGCTGCCAGTGTTGCAGCGGTTTGTATCAGGCATCCTGATCCAGGTTGTCTGGCATGGCCGAGAGGTTGAAGAACTTCTCACCCAGCACATAGAGCACAAAAATCAGTGACCAGCCCATGATGGTCAGTGACCATTCAGTGGCTGACGGGCTGTACTGGATCAGGTTCGGGATCCAGGTGCCCTTGAACAGCGGCACCACTTGTCCACCGACCACAAAAAAGAAGCGTTCGGAAAACAGCCCCAAAAATACCAGGATACTGGCCAGCAGTTGCATATTGACCTGATTGCGCAGGTTGCTGTTCAACAGGATGATGAATGGCAGCAGCAACCCCACCCACAACGACAGATGATAAGTGGTTGAGGAGAAGAGGTAGTCTGTCCACACCAGGTTGATTTCCGGATTGTTGCTGTACATGCCGGTAATGGCGCGAGCAGCAATGAACAGCAGGGTGCCGCCCACCAGCGCAGCAAAGAGTTTTGGTACTGCACCGGTCATCAGCTTCTGCAAGGCAGGTGACATGGTGTCACGGCGAAAGCCGTGGCTTAAGTACACAAAGAACACCAGGGCAGCCATGCCGCTGGTCACTGCAGTGAAGTAGAAGTAGATCGGCAGCAGGGCATCAAACCAGAAAGGGCGCATGCTCATCATGCCGAAGATCAGCGCCAGGTTACCGCTGGCCAGCAGCACCAGCAGGAAAGAGGCAATACCCACTTGTTTGCTGGTTTTGCTGTCCCATTCACCGGATTCCATTTTGCGGAACTTCCACAGCAGGAACAGTAGATCCAGTGCATAGAAGATGCCCATCCAGAACATCGCAGACTGGGTCTGGAAGTTCAGAGGAATTGCCCACAGCATACGGAACACATTGCCCAGTTCCATGGCCAGCACTGCCATGCCGGAAATCAGCACAATAAAGGCCAGGAAAATGCAGCGCTTGGCCACCGGGTAGTATTGCTTGAAGCCGAATACCAGTGGCAGCGAAGCCAGCAGGCCCAGACCGGAGGAAGCCAGTGCAAAATACAGGTAGGTTGCAATCGGCTGCCCCCAGGGCAGGGCTGATGAGGTGTTGAAGGAGGCGTGACCGTTACTGCCGATCTGCATGAAGGCATAGATCAGGCTGACCAGAAACACCACCAGAGACAGCAGTAGCAGGCCATTACCGGCCATGCCTTGCTTCACGTTGTTATTACTCATGATTTATCCCCTTTGTCCGCAGGCTGGAACGCAGGTACACCGGCACCGGCACCCAGGTAATAAACCTGAGGTTTGTTGCCGGTATGGTCTTTCAGGCGCACACCATGCTTGTCACCGATCAGCTGGTTCACCTGGCTTTCCGGGTTGTCCAGGTCACCGAAGTAACGTGCCTTGGGTGCACAGGTGCGTACACAGGCCGGTACGTATTCCTTGACGGCAGGGTTGTCCTCGTCAAAGTCCACGGTGCCAGCGGGTGCCTTGCTGGTTTTGTGATGGCAGAAGGTACACTTGGACACCACGCCGGGCGGCTGGATGCCAATGCCCTTGCTCCAGTCTTCGTCCGGGCTCTGGTAGGGCGGACTCCACAGCTGCTTGTCCTGACCGCCGGGGAAAATCTCGCGCAGATCCGGTTCCAGCAGGGGTTTTTCATCCGCATAAAAGCGCACGCCATAGGGACAGGCAATCATGCAGTATTTGCAGCCGATGCACTTGTTCCAGTCCACAAACACCACCCCACCGGCAGATTCATCCTTATAGGTGGCGCGGGTTGGGCAGACATGCACACAAGAGGGGTTTTCACACTGCATGCAAGGCCGAGGCAGCCACTTCATCTGGGCGCTCGGGTATTCACCTTCATGGTAAAAAAGCACGTCCTGCCAGCTTTCACCGGGCAGGGTGTTGTTTTCCATAGCACAGGCGGTGGTACAGGCCTGGCAGCCGGTACACTTATCCAGGTCAATGACCATTCCCCATTTTGCCATGATTGTTTACTCCTCAATAAGTTGCTGGGTTCAGGCCTTGGTCAGGGTGACTTTGCCGGTGTAATAACTCGCCAGACCGGAAATCGGGTCTGACACGTTGGCGGTGAGTTCACCTGAGTGCCCAGGTCCACGATCCTTGGCCCAGCGCCCTTGAGCCCAGTGCCCAAACTCAAACGGCAGGATGATGGTGTCGGGACGGTGGGAGGCCACAAAGCGACATTCCGCTTCAATGCTGCCCAGATCGGAAGTGATCTTGACCTTGTCACCATTCCGGATGCCACGGGAACGGGCGGTGTCAGGGTGCAGTTCCAGGTACACCGTGCCACGGCCACCAGCGACCGGCTGATGAATGGCCGCCGCGTGAGGGATGTTGGCGCCACGTCCTTCAGCGTGCATCGGGGTTTTGGGTGTCACGAAGTAGAGGTCACGGTTGCCGCCGGTGTGCCTGGGTTCCACCCACTGCACCAGACCGACCCGCTCAACCGGAACACCCAGCTCTTTATTGATGTAGTCAGCGTACTGCTCCAGATAACCGGATTTGAACTCAAACTTGCCGGATGGGGTTCTCAGCAGTTTTTGTTTCACTTCTGCCGCAGTCATGCGCTTGCTGTAACGCTGGCCTTCCCATTCGTAGAAGTCTCCACGGATAAAACGCCAGTGATAAGGCTTGCGATACCACACGCCTTTTTCCTTCCAGCTTTCGAAGTCGCGCACACCATTGTCGCCGGGGTTGTTTTCAAAGCCCTTGGCACGGTGGCGCAGCACATTCTCGACATTGTCGATGATGCGGTAAAACTCGCCGGTGGGGCCGTTAATCCGCTTGCCGATTTCGATCAGCATGTCACCAAAGTGTTTGGTGTCGTAGATCGGATCAATGGCCGGAACCCGCAGGGCAGACATGGGCCAGCCTTCAAACGGATAGGTCGGAGAGTCTTGCAGGCGTTCCAGATAGGTGGACTCCGGCATGACAATATCGGCATACATGGCGGTTTCACCGGGGAAGGGTGAGGTGTCAATGACAAACACATCTTTTAATGCTTCTTCCCAGGCCTTGGGATCTGGTGCGGTCCAGATCGGGTTGGTGCTGTAGAACATGGCCGTGTCCATCTTGTAGGGGGTGCCTTTCAGATGGTTGGGACCAGCTTCCTGCATCATGGTGGAGGTCATTGGCCATTCGGCGGTGCGTGCCAGATCGATGCGTGGCTGACTTTTCCATGGGCCGTTTCTGGCGTAGTCATCCAGGTAGTCGTCAGCATTGGCAGGCAGGCCGCCATAAGGAGTGCCCATCTGGTAGAACAAGCCACCCTCAGTGAACATGGAGCCAACCAGGGCATTCAACGAGTGAATGGCCATGCCGTTGTAGGTGCCGTTGGTGTGACCGGTCGGGCCGCGCTCAAAGATGGCAACGGCTGGACGGGTGGAACCAAACTCAATGGCAGTCTGGCGGATGTGCCTGGCCGGAATGCCGGTGATGCCTTCCGCCCACTCGGGAGTGCGATCCTTCAGTTCTTCGTTCCACCATTCAGTCAGGCCGTGGACCCACTTCTCATCGAAGCTGCCAGGCATGATGCGTTCACCGGTGCGGAAGCGCTGGTTGAGGTCTTTAAAGTCACCGACAAAATCACGATCCCACAGGCTTTCGGTCAGGATCACGTGAGCGACAGCCAGTGCAAAAGCACCATCGGTGGCTGGTTTGATGTAGAGCGCACGATCTGACGCAGCCATGGTCGGGTTCATGCGAACATCAACACAGGTCACGCGGGTTTTCGGGCTCTTGCTGCGCATTTCGCCCCACATCTGCATCATGTTGTTGTAGGGTCGGAAGGCTTCCAGGAAGCTGGCACCCATGATCAACAGATAGTTGGTCTTGCGCAGGTCATGGGCATTGTAGGAGTTGTTGCCATCAGTGGCGTGTTTGGCTTTTTTGGAGCCTTCCGCACACATGGAAGCGTGACCGATGGCGGAGTTGGGTGTGCCGTAGAGCTTGCCGAAGTCACCATAGAGACCGGCATCTGAAGCACCCCAGCCGCGACCGTAGAAGTGAGCAAACCGGTGCGATTCACCTCGTTCACGCAGGTTGTTCAGGCGAGCGGCCACGGTATCAAAGGCTTCTTCCCAGGAGATCGGCACAAAACCTGGGTCTTCATTACGACCCTTGCGCGGGTTGGTGCGTTTCATTGGACCCTTGAAGCGATCCGGGTCATACAGGAAATAGCTGCCCAGGTGGCCTTTCGGGCACAGCTTGCCATTGGCAATCGGGTTGCCGGTATCACCATACATGGCATGAACCCGGCCATTGGTGGTGTACACATCAATACCGCAGCGCGCCGGGCACTGGTGGCAGATGTTTTTGGTGACTTTGGTCTCGCCACGCGGACGTGCTGCCCGCGCTTCAGTGGATTGCGTCAGTCCGGACAAACCGGTCACACCTGCAGCCGTGGCACCCACGGCACCTGCAGCGGTGCTGGTTTGCAGAAAACGCCTTCTGCTCATCATGGCCTGAAATAATTTCATTGCCATTTTCTCCTCATCAAGGGCTGATTGTTGTTTTTGCTTCTTCCGTGAAGAACGTCCCTGCAGCCGGTTCCATGGAGGTGTTGCATCTTTTCGGTTGCCTGCAATTCATTTGCGGGATTACCCGAAAAGACTGGCAAATCCCCCTTGCATCAGGGCCTTGTCCTTGCGGCAGGCCGGGCAGATGGGGGGGGTGTTGTCAGCTGTATGGGGGGTGCCTGAAGCCGGGCGGGAAAAATGCCGTCCGCATTCAAAACAGCGTGTTTCTTCACCTTCTCGCAGCAGTGTCAGTGGGTTGAACCGGGGGCTGTATTCCACCTGATTCAGGTTCAGTGCCTGCTCCGGGCAAGATTCAACACACTGGTTGCAACTCAGGCATTGCAGGGCATTAAAGGTCAGTCCCTGTTGTTCATCAGTGGTCAATGCCTTGCTGGGGCAAAGGCGTACACACAGCCCCTGAGCATCACAGCGCGAGGTATCCAGCTGCAGTTGCGGCAGCATCAACGGCAAGGTGGTTGTATTGGTGGCAGATAAAGCAGTGGTGTGCTGACTGTTCTGCAGTGCTGCATGCAGTGCTGAATAGTGACGTTGCAGGCGGCGAGTAGCAGGCCCACCATCAGTGGTTTCATAGGTCGGACGAGTGGCACCACGCAGGCCGGTCAATAACTGGCGGCGATTCAGCCGTGTTGGTGCCGCAGGCTGAAAGGCTTTTGAAGCACAGCTGTTCCGGGGTAGTTGCTGACTGAGCGGGTGCTCACCAGCGGCCGGACAGGTATCGCAGCCATCGGGTAGCAGCAAATGCAGGGAGCGATGGGGTTGCAGGCTTTGCCAGTGTGCCAGCAGGTCATCAGGCAGACTTTTTAAGCAGTGCACCTGAAGGTCTGCTGGCCTGCTGGCATGGCTGCGATGACACCCCAGATAAAGCGGTTCAGTGGTCTGTTGTGGCAATGACTGCAGATGACGTTCGTTTTGTTGGTGTTCACTGCTGAGTAGGGCTTCCGCAGGGCAGGCAGCAACACACTGCCCGCAACCGTGGCACGCATCCGATGCCACCAGCCGCAAGCCTTTTTGCAGCCATTGCTGCGTGTTTTCGGTGTGGATGGCATCAGTCAGGGTGTTGCTTTCTTCAAAACTCAGAGCTTGTGCCGGACAGGCTTTCAGGCAGCTGGTGCACTGCTGGCGCCAGGGATGGGATTGCAGGCAACGACCAGCCACCCAGCCCAGTGCCGAAGCAGCAGGGATGGTTTCAAGTGCAATGGGCTGAGCAAACGCCTGACTGGTCATGGTGGGGTAGCCCCGTTGTTTTTATATGGGTATTAATCTTCGCACATGCGAACAGGCATATATATAAAACCAAGTGTTGCAGTGAAAGTTCAGATCAGCAAGGTATAGAGGGGCAAAAAGTCGCAGCTTGAAACTAAAGTCTAATCAGGATTTGCGAGGGATTCTGGGTGTGACAACAATGCATTGATCTGCATCATCTTTTCACGTTGGCAGGGGGGATTTGTTGGGGGTTGTTTCTGATGGAGAAGCTGTTCAGCTGTCGCACAATCCCAGGTCCAGTTCAGGCTCAACCCAGGGTGTAAACACGGGTTTCTCCACCGGCTCCTGTGATTCAGTGTTGTTGGTGGGTGTTTCCGCGGGTGGATTGGCATGGAGACAGGTGGACAGCAGCATCAGGGCAATCAGTGGACATTTCATGGCAGTTCTCGGGTTCAGGTGGGGGAGACGGCAGCAAAGCCCTGACGGGTACGGTTGGCGTAACGCACCAGTGCCAGCATCAGCGGCACTTCCACCAGTACCCCTACCACTGTAGCCAAAGCTGCGCCGGATTGCAGGCCAAACAGGGCAATGGCAGCTGCCACGGCCAGCTCAAAGAAATTGCTGGCACCAATCATGGCACCGGGTGCGGCAATGTTATGGGGCACCTTCCAGCTTTTTGCCCAGTAGTAGGCCAGCAGGAAAATCAGCACCGTCTGGATGATCAACGGGATGGCAATCAGGCCGATGTGCAGCGGATTGGCGAGGATCACCTCACCCTGAAAGGCAAACAGCAGCACCAGGGTGATGATCAGTGCCACCGGGGTGACCGAGCCGATGCGGGGCATGAACACCTGGTCAAACCAGGCCTGACCCTTGTGTTTGATCAGGCTGATGCGGGTCAGGTAACCGGCCGCCAGCGGAATCACAATGTACAGCAGCACCGACAGAAACACCGTATCCCAGGGCACCGGGATATTGGAAATGCCTAGTAACAGCACCACAATCGGTGCAAAGGCAAACAACATGATGATGTCATTTAAAGCCACCTGCACCAGTGTATAAGCGGCATCACCGCGAGTCAGGTAACTCCAGACAAACACCATGGCAGTGCAGGGGGCGGCACCCAGCAGGATGGCACCGGCCAGATATTCATAAGCCAGGGCTTCGGGAATGAAGGGTTTAAACACCACCAGCAGAAAAAACCAGCTGATGGCAAACATGCTGAAGGGTTTGATCAGCCAGTTGACCGAGGTGGTGATGACCAGTCCTCTGGGTTGTTTGCGAACATCCAGCAGCGCCGAGAAGTCGATCTGCACCATCATCGGGAAAATCATGCCCCAGATCAGGATGGCTACGGGAATCGACACCTGGGCGTATTCATAAGCAGCCAGGGCTTCCGGGATGGCAGGGGCAAACTGCCCGAGCAGAATGCCGACAACAATGGCCATGGCTACCCAGATTGACAGGAAGCGACCAAAAATGCCCATGCTTTCTGTGGAGGGGTCTGCAGCAGTTTTGCTGGAGTTTGTAGCATCACTCATGAAAAAATTCGCTTTTCCCGAGAAAATCTGGTGGTTTTGAGGGGAAGGATTCTACATGAGAAAAAAGTCATTCTCATGTACTGATAAGCAAATATTACTTTTACCGCCCACTGCATCAATAAGTGCAATGGAAGAAGCTTGTGGGTAAGAGGTGCAGGTTAACCAGAGGCTTCTAACGCCCGAGCAAATTTTTCAATTGACTGGTTGATGCCACCTTACCTTCCAGAACCAGTTCATCATCCACTGCCAGTGCCGGGGTGTGCATCACACCGGCATCCACGATGGCATTGATGTCGGTGACTTTTTCAATCTGGTATTCAAGTCCCAGCTCATCTGCAACCTGAGAGACGCGTTCAGTGAGCAGTTGGCAGTTGCTGCAGCCCTTGCCATAAATGGTGAATTTCATTGGATGCTCCTGTTGAGTGTTGATGATGCGGATGCCGCAATTCAGTCAAGGTCTTGATCCTAACCCCAGAAATTGCCGTAAATAAAACCGGTAAGGGTGGCCATGATCACCACCAACGTACAGTACACCAGGGTTTTCTGAGTGCCCAGAATGGTACGAATCACCAGCATGTTGGGCAGTGACAAGGCCGGTCCGGCCAGCAGCAGCGCCAGTGCCGGGCCTTTGCCCATACCGGAACCCATCAGTGCTTCCACTATGGGCACTTCGGTCAGGGTGGAGAAGTACATCAGTGCACCGAGCAGGGATGCCAGCACGGTGGATTTTAATGAGTTGTCACCCACTGCCATGGCCACCCACTCTGATGGAATGATGCCTTCATGCCCCGGTCTGCCCAGTGCAAACCCGGCCACAAATACTCCGGCCAGCAACAGTGGTAATATCTGTCTGGCAAAATCCCAGCTTTGTACCGTCCACTCACGATCCTGTTCACGCAAGGCGGCAATCAACATCAGCCCCCCGATTCCCAGCACAAAAGGCAGTTCTGGCGCATGGGGTGCAAGCACGACGGCCACCCCGATTACACCAGCGAGCAGCAATAAGGGCAGTGGCGGCCATTGCCAGCGCCATACCAGTAAAACACCCAGGGCCATCGCCAGCATTGCCGTGATTGGCCACTTCCAGGCATGAATCAGCATCCATTGTTCACTGTCTGCCGCTGCCCAGTTGGCAAATACCAGAATGCCGATCATCAGGGCAAAAAAACCGACAATGGCGGCCATGGGTTTGTCCGAGGAATCACCACCAAACCCTCTGGCATTTTTCACCGATCGCTCGGCTTCTTCCTTGCGATAAATGAAGTGCATGATGCTGCCAATCACCAGTGCAAACAGGATGGCACTCACGGCTCGGGCAATGCCGATTTCGGCACCCAGCACTTTCATGGTGACCACCACGGCCATCACATTAATGGCCGGACCGGAGTAGAGAAAGGCAATGGCTGCACCCAGACCGGCACCACGCCTGTAGATGCCACCGAACAAGGGCAGCACTGTGCAGGAGCATACGGCCAGTAGCGTGCCGGATACCGATGCCACACTGAAAGCCACCGGTTTGGAGGCTTCCGGCCCCAGGTAACGCATCACGGCACCCTGGCTGATGTAAACCGCCATGGCACCGGCAATCAGAAAGGCGGGTAACAGGCATAGAATCACATGCTCACGGGCATACCAGTGTGTCAGGCGTACGCCTTCCAGCAGCGCATTGCTGAAACGCTCCTGCTCCACCGGCAGGAAAAAGATCAGCAGAAAAATACCCACCATCAAGAGTAACAGGCGGATTTGCCCCTGATTATCCTGCAGGAGCTGCAGTAATGAAGGCTTGCTGGATGAGTCAGGCATGGCATCAGCTCTGCAGAGTATCTACCATCAGAATATGCGTCTTGACGAATATGGGCAAGCAGAGGATTTGATGCCAGTCACATCAACAAGGGGCAGCTTCAGCGCAATTGCAGGGATTCAAATGCCGGGCGGAAGGTTTGCAGCAGGGGTTCCAGTTGAGTGGCAGTGAAGGGTTGTGGCAGCCGGGCGTACTGGTTGTTCAGGCACTGACTACCCCGGGCGAGTTGTAATACCAGGCGTTTAACCCCCTGTTGTTGCAACCATTGCAGCAGCTGTTGCAGGTTGGTTTCATTAAAGTCCAGCGGGTGCAGGGTGGTGCGCACTTCCAGTTCAACCTCCGATTCCAGCAGCAGTTGCAGGCTGTCGCTGGCCTTGTCGGCAACACCTTCACGGCCGCAGATGCGGGTGTAGTCCGCCGGAGTCGCCTTGATGTCCAGTCCGACCCAGCTTAATTGCGGCAGGAGTTTTTCCAGTCGTGACGGATTGATGCCAGAGGTGTGCAGTGCCACTTTAAAACCCATGGCCTGCACTTCATCCACCGCTGGCAGCAGGGCGGCCTGAGTGGTTGGCTCACCGCCACTGAACACCACTGCCTGCAGCAGCCCACAGCGTTTTTCCAGAAAGTGCCGGACCTGTGGCCAGTCCGGTGCATCGGCCTGAGGCGCGCGCGGCAGCATCTGCGGATTGTGGCAATAACCACAGCGCAGTGGACAGCCCTGGGTGAACACCACACAGGCCAGATGATCCGGGTAATCCAGGGTGGTCATCGGGGTTAACCCGGCGACCACTAAGGAATCAGAAACTGCTGACATCAGGCAACAGCAGCCTGTTCACTGAAGTGACGGCGTTCGGCATGCTCGGATTGCTTGCCGGGATTGAACTGGCTGACCGGGCGGTGGTAACCCATCACCCGGGTCCAGACTTCACAGGGCTGGCGTTCATGGGCTTCCAGTTGAATGTTCCGGGTTGCAAGGCTGGTGTGGCTGTTCATGTCATGACTCCTGGTTGTTTGCTTGAATGAAAAAAGGGTTTTCAGATCAGGGTTTCGTGTGACTGCATGGCTGCCTGACGTTTTTTCTGCAGGCGTTCTTCATCACAACGCGGGCAGAATTCATGCTCACCATCCAGATAACCGTGCACCGGACAGATGGAGAAGGTGGGCGTGACCGTCAGGTAAGGCAGGTGGAAACGGCTCAGTGCGGTTTTCACCAGTTGTTTGCAGGCGGTGGCGCTGGAAAGGCGTTCACGCATGTAAAGGTGCAGCACGGTGCCGCCGGTGTAACGTTTCTGCAGGGCATCCTGCAGCAGCAGGGCCTCAAAAGGGTCATCGGTGTGCCCCACCGGTAACTGGCTGGAGTTGGTGTAATAGGGCTTTTCTGCGGTACCGGCCTGCAGGATGTCGGGATAGTGTTTACGATCCTCGCGGGCAAAACGGTAGGTGGTGCCTTCTGCCGGAGTGGCTTCCAGGTTGTAGAGGTGGCCGGTCTGTTCCTGAAAGGCCTGCATTTTTTCACGGATGTGGTCGAGCAGTTGCAGTGCCAGTTCCTGCCCTTCTTCATCCGCCAGTGTCAACCGATCACCGCTGAAGTTGCGCAGCATCTCATTGATGCCGTTCACCCCGATGGTGGAAAAGTGGTTGCGCAGGGTGCCCAGATAACGCTTGCTGTAGGGGTAAAGCCCTTCATCCATCCAGTGCTGGATGCGTTCGCGCTTCACTTCCAGGCTGTCGCGTGACAGTTCCAGCAACTCATCCAGTGCCGCAATCAATCCCTTCCAGTCACCGGCAAAACGGTAGCCCAGGCGGGCGCAGTTGATGGTCACCACACCAATGGAGCCGGTTTGTTCAGCGGACCCGAACAGACCATTGCCGCGTTTCAGCAGTTCGCGCACATCCAGCTGCAGGCGGCAGCACATGGAGCGCACCATGTGGGGTTTCAGATCCGAGTTCAGGAAGTTCTGAAAGTAAGGCAGGCCATAACGGGCGGTCAGATCAAACAGCAGCTCGGTGTTGGGAGAGTCCCAGTCAAATTCCGGGGTGATGTTGTAGGTCGGAATCGGAAAGGTGAACACCCGTGACTTGCAATCACCTTCCAGCATCACTTCCAGATAGGCGCGGTTGATCAGGTCCATTTCGGCCTGCAGCTCACCGTAGGTGAAGGGTTGTTCTTCACCACCGATCACCGGCACCTGCTCGGCCAGATCTGCCGGGCAGACCCAGTCAAAGGTCAGGTTGGTGAAAGGTGTCTGGGTGCCCCAGCGGGATGGCACGTTCAGGTTATAAATGAACTCCTGGATGTTCTGGCGAACCTCACTGTAACTCATCTGGTCCTTGCGGATGAAAGGTGCCAGATAGGTATCAAAGGAGCTGAATGCCTGAGCACCGGCCCATTCGTTCTGCAGGGTGCCGAGAAAGTTGACCATCTGCCCCAGAGCGCTGGAGAGGTGGCGAGGCGGCCTGCTTTCGGCCCGTCCCGGTACACCGTTGAAACCTTCAAACAGTAACTGACGCAATGACCAGCCGGCGCAATAACCGGACAGCATGTCCAGATCATGCAGGTGCAGGTCGCCGCGCCGATGTGCAGCACCCACCTCGGGTGAATAAACCTCGTTGAGCCAGTAGTTGGCGGTCACCTTGCCTGCCACGTTCAGAATCATGCCGCCGAGTGAATACCCCTGGTTGGCATTGGCGCTGACACGCCAGTCAGCGCGCTGCAGGTACTCTTCCATGGCGTGGCGAACATCGACCAGCTGGTGGGGGTTGGGGGCCAGGCTGTTCATGTTGTCTCCATATCTAGTGTCTGGATTTATTTAAAATACTATATCTGGTGGTTGAGAGCTTAGCGAAGCCATTGGAAACAACCTTGATCAATATCAGGTTCAGTGAAGTTTTGATCTTCTAAGATGGACCACCGAATTTAACTGCTCTGGAGTCAGTATGTTACGTCTACCCCTGCCAACAGCCCTGTACCAGCGGTTACCTTCACCGGCTCGCTTGATTGCTCCACTGGATGCCCGCATCCCGTTGACCGTCAAGAAAAAACTGCTGGAACCCCGCTTGAACCGGATGTTTGCCGTTGCCTTGCAGGAAGGTGATTTTGAGCTGCTGGAAGGACGTTTTTTGCAATTGCACATCACTGATCCGGGTATCCGCCTGACCTTGACCCTGCAGCAAGGTCGACTTTGCCTCAGTCAGCGCCCCGGTGAAGCCGTGATCCGGGGTGACTGGCAGGCATTTCTGCGGCTGGCTTTAAGGCGAGAAGACCCGGATGGCCTGTTTTTCCGTCGTCAACTGGTGATTGAAGGGGATACCGAACTGGGGCTGGGCATCAAGAATCTGCTCGACAGTCTGGACTGGTCACTTGAGCAGGGGCTGGAAGGACGCCTGTTGCAGTGGCTGGAACGGCTGGTTGCCAGCCGTTCCACCGTGGTGGTCTGAAACAAAATACAGCATGCCGGGCGAGTTTCAGTGCCCGGACAGTTGCAACTGCTGCATGCCAGGTGCGCCGAACCAGTAACCGTTGCAACGGTCGAGATCCAGCAGTTGCAAGGGATCACGCTCCGGCAACTGGCCATTTCGCATGACATCAAAAGCGGCCACCACTTCAGCCATGCCGCTTGCAATCGGGCTGAGGCGCAGTGAACTGATTCCCATGTCCTTGATTTCCGGTCCCTGATCCAGCAGGTTGCAGCAGGCACCGGACAGGGTCTGGATGCCGTTCATGGTGAATAACTGATGCTGCTCCTGTGAATGCAGTGACAGACCGGAAGGATAGTCGCGGCAGACAAACTGGCAGCGATCCTTTGGCAAGTCATGATGCCGGGCGGTGAAACAGCGTGCCGACCAGGCCAGCGGCAGGTGGCCGAAGGCAAAAACCTCGGTCTGCAGTTGTGGTTGTTGCTGCACAATCCACTGCTGCATGTCAGTGAGTGTTTCCTTTGGCAGCTCCACCGGAAACACCCAGTGCTGCATGCCCTGGCGCACCAGCAGATCAAGCGTGGCGGTGTTGTAGATGTTCAGCGCGGCACCGGCCATGAAGGGTTGCTGCAGTTCATGGCAGACCTGCACGGCACTCATGTCCGATGCTTCCACCAGTGCCACACTGCTGCTGTCGGCAGCGGCTTCCACCAGTTTGTAAAGCTGGCGCAGATCGGCTTCAGACTCCAGCAGTGTCTGGCTGGACAGCAGCACTTCTTTACCGGCAGCCTTCAGTTGATCCGCAATCATCAGCCAGTCTGGCAGTTTCATTTCACGGCGGCGGGAACAGACGGTTTCTCCCAGGCAAACCCGGTCCACCGGCCATTCGGCCACCTGTTGATAAAAGGCCCGCACCTGCTCGGCCGGCCAGAAGAACAGCAGCGGTCCCAGTGTCAGTTTCATGTTCTGCTCCTTCATTTCCAGGACCGGTGATAAGCACCGAGGGTGGTGACACTGCCTTCGGACAGGCTGCTCAGTTGTGCCTGCCAGTTCGGCAGTACACTGAATTCACCGGGTTGCTGCAGTCTGTCCAGTGCCTGCCGCCAGACACCGGTGACCTGCCCGACATAGGCCGGGCTGCGCTGACGGCCCTCCAGCTTGATGGCCTTGATGCCGATGGCCTGTAATTGTGGCAGCAGATCCAGGGTGTTCAGACTGGTGGGTTCTTCCAGTGCGTGGTAAGTCTGTCCGGCCACTTCAAAACGCCCCTTGCAGAGGGTTGGGTAACCGGCTTTTTCATCCTTGCCGTAACAGTCAATCAACACACCATTAAGGCGGGATTCCAGTCCCGCTGGTGTTTCTTCCCAGCGTACCGCCTTGGCCGGTGAACAGGCGCCCCGTGAATTGGGGGACTCATCGGTCAGGTAGGAGGACAGGTAACAGCGCCCTTCCACCATGATGCACAGGCTGCCAAAACCAAACACCTCCAGTTCCACTGGCGACTGGGTCGCCAGTTCCTTCACCTGAGCCAGCGACAGCACCCTTGGCAACACGGCACGGCGTATGCCGAAGTTGCGATGGTAAAAATCCAGTGCTGCCCGGGTGGTGGCTGAACCCTGTACCGACAGATGGCGCGCCACCTGTGGGTGCCGGTTGCAGGCATAATCCAGCAGGCCAGTATCAGCCAGTATCAGTGCATCCACGCCCAGTGCAGCAGCCTGATCCACGGCATGAGTCCAGATCGACCAGCCGGCAGGTTGGGGATAGGTATTGATGGCACAGAACACCCGGCAGCCACGAGCACGGGCGTAAGCAATGCCTTCGGCAGCCTTGTTTTCACTGAAATTCAGACCGGCAAACTGCCGGGCATTGGTGGCGTTGCGAAAGCCCAGATACACGGCATCAGCACCCTGATCAACCGCGGCCCTGAGCGCCGGAAGGTTTCCGGCGGGACATACCAGTTCCATGATGGACTCCGGTCAGATGGGAAACAGAAAATTTTCCAAGGCTAACGGGCCTGCTGTTTTATGCCTTGATGTTGATCAAGGGGACAGGAAAGCCCGCTCAGTTATCGACGGAAACCAGGGTTTTAAATTCTTGTAAACGCTGGCTGAGGTGTCTGATTTCACCGTGAATCCTGTCACTACTGTGCACGACATCCCCGGCATCCTGGCTGTTGGTGGATGCGATGTTGGCAATCTGCTGCAGGTGTGCATTCATGGCTGCCGCCGCTTGGTTCTGCTGTTCTGCTGCGGTGGCAATCTGCTGGTTCATGGTGTTGATCTGTTCCACCGCACTGACAATGCCATTCAGGGTTGCTGTTGCACTTTCCACCTGCTGAACCCGCTGAGTGGTTTCCTGTGAAGCCTTGCGGATGCGTTCTGCCGAGGCATGGCTACCCTGCTGCAGGCGGCTGATGATCTGCTGAATTTCAACCGTGGATTCCTGCGTTCTGCGGGCCAGATTGCGCACTTCGTCAGCAACCACGGCAAAGCCGCGTCCTGCCTCACCGGCGCGGGCCGCTTCGATGGCCGCATTCAGTGCCAGCAGGTTGGTCTGCTCAGAAATCTGGTTGATCACTTCAAGCACATGATCGGCTTCACTGCTTTCTTCTTCCAGTCGTTCGATCTGATCTGCGGCTTCGGTCATGTCGGCTGCCAGTGAAAGCAGTAACCGAGCGGCGTCCTGTACCTCCCTGTTACCGATGGATGCCTGCTGGTCGGCCTGCTGTGCCGCACTGGCAGCCAGTTCCGCATTTTCCGCCACTTCCGCAATGCTGGCTGTCATCTGGTTCATCGCCAGGCTGACCTGATCCAGATCCTCGTGCTGGCGCTGCACACCCGCCCGGGTTCTGTCCGTGGCCTGCAACACCCCATCAACATGGCTACGGGTTGTGGCAGCGGATTGTTTAACGTCATCCAGCAGTTTGCAGACCTGGTCCTGCATGCTGTTGTAGGCCGTCATCATCTGCCCGATTTCATCATCGGCATGGTAAACCTTCATGCGGTGACGGAAGTCGCCCTGCCCTACTTTTCTGAGGCCATGCAGCAGTGACTGAATGTTGTTCATCAGATGGCTGAGACCAAACAGCCGTCCCATGATCACCATCAGCAGAATGATCAGCACACAGATAAATGCCAGCAGCATCTGGCGCTGTTGAGTGTTGGTGGATACCAGCGTCATGTGTTCTACCGTCTGGTGCATCTCCGCCAGCAAACGATCTGACACCTCACGGATGTGCTGCAGCTGCTCGGGTAGTGGTTGCTTCAGGTAGTTTTGAATGACGCCCTGAAACTCTTGCCACGAGACTTCAACCTGCTGCAGTTGCTGTTGAACCACGGGATCATTGATACGCGAAATACTGCGTTCGGGGTTACCCTGGACCAGGTCCCGGTGAGCGGCATCAAAACGCTGGATGGTCCGGTTCAATACCTGTTGTTGCTCAGCACCCTGCACCACCAGCAGTACATCACGGGTGATTTTCTGGCTGAGCATGCGCTGGGCACCGGCAACATTGATGGTTTCCGGTGAAACCGACATGCTCAGGTAGAGGGAGATGCTGGCGGTGCAGGCGAGTATAAAAATCAGCAGGTAAGAAAACAGGAACTGGCGATTCAGCGTTTTCAGTCCAACCGCCCTGAGCAGGCGGATGGTCAACAGCAGCATTTTCTGTTGCATGGTCAGGGCCTCAGCACTGTTCGTCATCCTGCAGGATCTGCAGCAGCACCTGCCAGGCTTGTTCCTGTTCCTCGTTGCTGTACAGCTGATCATAATGTTTGCGGAAACCCTGCTCATGCAGGCGCACATGCAGATCAGGCTCCACACCCACCTGTTGCAGGCA
Organism: Marinospirillum alkaliphilum DSM 21637; assembly: GCF_900119735.1. Lineage (GTDB taxonomy): Bacteria > Pseudomonadota > Gammaproteobacteria > Pseudomonadales > Halomonadaceae > Marinospirillum > Marinospirillum alkaliphilum. The sequence continues at coordinate 30,462 of NZ_FPJW01000012.1, forward strand.
GGCATGGCTGCACTGCAGGGCACAACCATCAAGGGCCAGTATCCGGCGACCACTGCGGGCAGCCTTCACCAGTGCTGGAACCTTGCCGCCGACACCGGAGATACAGGACATTTCTGCCAGTCCCTGCTGGTTGAGTCGCAGTGCAAGGGTATTGGCCAGTTGGGCTACATCAGAGCAGCCAGAACAGGAATAAACCAGTGGAAGGTTTTTATCGGACATATGCATCACCTGGATTTGAATGCCGGTTTAAGAAACCTCTGATTAACTACTTTGCTGGCTTATGCTGTGTTGAAATTGGCCTCAAAATGCTCATTTACTCTGTGTAAACTCCGCTTTTTCAGCCAATTTCGCCTTGCCTAACCTGCGCTCGTGACATTAATCAGAGGTTTCTTAAGCAACCTTATCAATCCAGGTTGTGATTGGATTTAGCCATTAATGGGTAGTTCGATGGTTTAAATGGGGTATAAAAAAGCCGGGATGTTTATCCCGGCAAGTATTAAAGCTGATCTTGGAGAATCAAGCCGAGTCTTATTCTAATGAGGTTGTTGATACTTGCCATGATGGTTATCAATTCGCTGAATTAAATCCAAAAAAAGACCCGGATAAACCGGGCCAATGGCAGTATTCCTGCTATACCTGACAGTAAGCGATCCTGATGTTACATCGACCTGTCGATGGGGAGATGATGGTTATCAAGATCTTTTTTTTAATCCTGTCCTGCATCAAGCAGATCAGGGTCAGTAATAACAATTTCACGCCGATTGATTTGAATGACGCCATCTTTTTGCAGGGCAGCCAATACCCGTGAAAAGGTTTCCGGTTTCATGCCCAGATAAGCAGCGATCTGATACTTGGGCACCGGCAGCACCAGTCCCTGATTGCCACTGATGCCCATCAGGCGGTTGTCGTTGTCTTCACAGAGTTTTTTCAGGTAGCTGATGACACGCTGGCGAGCATTGCAAATGGTGATGGTTTCAATTTCTGAATAGTGGCTGGAGCGTTTTTCTGCCAGATACTCAACCAATGCCAGTGCGGTGGTGTTGTTTTTGCGTGCCAGCTGCAAATAAAGTGGGGCTGAAAAGCCGATCAGGCGGGTTGGCCGGGTGGTTTCAGCAAAGCAGTCATAACGGCCGCCGCGGGTAAACACATCGTACTCACCCACCGCTTGCAGTGCCGTGGCGTTGCCAACAACACTTTCCATGCCGCTGTCAAAAATGCGAAAGAGTTTGATGGCACCGTCAATGACCAGATAAAAACGCTGGGCTTCATCACCCTGGCGGAACAGGGTCTCATGCGAGGGTAGTTCCAGGTGACGGGCCTTTTCCAGAATCAGCTCAAAGTCGTCATTGCCGATCTGCCGAAACAGGGGATGGCTGCGCACCAGGCATTTCATGCTGCAGCTGTTGTTGACCGGTCCCAGTCGGGCGTGCCTGCGACAGGCAACCCCCGGCAATACACAGCCATTACGCCGGGGCCTGCCCTGAATCGGGACAAGGGGTACTAAAACTGTTTGCTGAGCCATGATTCCAGTTCTCCCAAAGGTTGTGGGCGCGACAAGAGGTAACCCTGATACAGATCACACTGCTGATGACGCAGCCAGTCACGTTGCCCGGTGTTTTCCACACCCTCAGCGATCACCTGCATGCCAAGGCCGTGACCGATGGCCAGAATGCTGCGAACAATCATCTGGTCATCCTTGTTGTGTTCAATGTCGGTGACAAAACTGCGGTCGATTTTCAGGAAGCGCACCGGCATCTTGCGCAGGTAACTGAAGTTGGAATAACCGGTGCCGAAGTCATCAATGTTAAGCAAAATACCCATCGCGGAGATCTGCTCCAGCAGGTTCAGTCCGCTTCTTTCCTGGCTGAGGATGACACTTTCAGTCAGTTCAATTTCCAGCCCCCGGTTGATGCGGTAACGTTCCAGACAGGATTTCAGAAAGTGGATGACATGAGGATCCATCAGTTGTTGCACAGACATGTTGATGGCAATACTGATGTCGGAAAAAGCGGTGTTTCGCCACTGTTGTAACTGGTGACAGGCCTGCTCGATAACCCAGTAACCGAGGCGGTTGATCAGGCCGAAGCGTTCCGCCAGCGGAATGAACAGGTTGGGTGTCAGCAGCCCGCGTTGTGGATGGTTCCAGCGGATCAGCGCTTCAACTCCGGCCAGCTTGCCGTTGTCTAACTGGCACTTGGGTTGGTAATAAAGCTCCAGTTGGTCATGCTCCAGTGCTTCTCCGAGCTCACGGGTCAGGTCGATTTCATCCAGATCGGTGAAGTTTTCACGGTGATTGAATACCTGTACCCGGCCATAACCGGTTTTGCGTCCCTGAATCAGTGCCTGTTCAGCATTGCGCAGCATGGCATGGGCATCTTCAAATCCTTGCGGGCAGTATTCAATGCCGATGCTGACACTGACATCCACCACCTGGGTATCCAGTGCATATTTGCGGCTGATCAGGTTGCGTATGGCACGGAATTTTTCTTCGACCCGGGATCGGGAATCTTCCTGCCCCACCCACAGGTACTTGTCTGCGCCAATGCGTGCCAGTTGATCACTGCGGTCAGACAGCACCGTCAGTTCACGCGCCACTGCCTTGATCACCTGATCACCGGCAGAGGAGCTGTATTTTTCATTGATGAAATAAAAGTGGTCGATGTCGATGACTGCCAGAAAAACACGACTGCGCCGCTCGGGTGTCATGGCTGACAGCTGTTCAATGATGGCCTCCCGATTCATCAAGGCGGTCATGGCATCACGTTTTTTCAGATACTCAATGATTTCCTGCTTGTCTTCATGGATCGACAGGTTCTGCATGATGCCCAGATAGCAGTCTGTTTTGCCTTCAGTGTTGCGAACATTCATGATTGACAGCCATTCGGTGTAAAAGCTGCCATCCCTTTTTTTGTTGGTCATCACACCTTGCCAGTAACCGGCCTGGTGAATGGCATTCCACATCTTGTGGTAGTGGGCACTGTCATGCTGTCCAGATTTGAGCAACTGAGGTGTTTTACCGCGAACTTCTTCTTCCGGGTAACCGGTGATCAGGGTGAACGCCTGATTCACAAAAAGGATTTCCTGGCGGGCGTTGGTGAGAATGACGCCATTGTCACTGAACTCGATGATGCCCTCGAGCAGTTGTGTCAGGGTCTGCCGGGGGTAATGGGTCCAGCGTCCCGGCAGTGTTTCTGCACTTGTCATAGCAACCTCCACGAGGGCATGCTGTTGACTCAGTTGAGCGTGATTCCGGTCACCTCTGCCTGCTCGGCCAGCCGGTGCAGGTAGTCGTGAATGGCAGTGCGAGTGGCTTTTTCACTCAGGTAGTTTTTGATGCGTTCCGCCACTGCTTCATAAGGCAGCAGCTCACCATTCACATGCTGATCAATGATCACCAGATGGTAGCCATAACGGCTTTCTATCAGTTGTGAGTGGAGGCCTTCCGGCAGGTTGAATACCTGCTGCTCAAATTCTGCAACTGTCTGACCTTTGGAAATCTGCCCCAGCTGTCCGCCCTGAAGGCGAGACTCACAGGCCGAATGACGCAGGGCCAGTTCATCAAAGGTGTCTGGTGCTGTCTGTAATTGCTGCAACAGTGCCAGGCCCAGATCCCGCTGCTGGTCACGGGTGGTGATGTCATCCGGTGCCGCAGCCAGCAGGATATGACGGGCTGCCACCAGCGGTGAGCTGGTGAAACGTTCCGGATTCTGTTGGTGATAACGACGGCAGGTGGCTTCATCCGGTGGTTCAATCTGCAGTTCACGATCCAGTAGACTGGCCAGTTGTGCCTGTTCGTCCGCTTCGTTGTCGAGTGCCAGTTCGGCGGCCCGGCGTTGCATCAGGTGGCGCACCACCAGACTGCGGGCTGCTGCTTCCCAGGCTTCTTCCAGGCTGGCACCGGGGTGCTGTTGCATTTCCCGGGCAATGCTTTCGGCAGGAATGAGCTCTTCTCCGATTCTGACGGTGGGAAAGTCGTCTGGCTGGAAGCCCTGGGTGATATCGGCGATGGGTATGCTGTGCATGATTTTGTGCCCCTTGCGGTGATGCCGGTCAGGTCGGCTGACCTGACCGGCAGTTCAGGCGGATCAACCGCGACGACGAACCAGTTGGTAACGACGGCTCAGGTATTCAACTGGTGCACTCCAGATATGAACCAGACGGGTGAAGGGGAAGATCACAAAAATGGTCATCCCCAGGAAAATGTGGGCGCGGTAAATGGCATCCACACCTTCCATGTACACTGCCGGGTTACCCTGCAGGGTGACCACTGACTGCGCCCACTTGGACAACTGCTGCATCATGGCGCCATCCAGGTGGCTCATGCTGGGAATCAGCGTGAGCATGCCCAGAGTGACCTGCACAAACAGGATGGCAATCACCAGGGTGTCCCCGGTTGTGCCACTGGCTCTGACACGCGGATCCGTCAGGCGGCGTTTCAGCAGCAGCAGTGAACCTATCCAGCAGAGGGTGCCGGCAAAACCGCCCACCACTATGGCAATCAGCTGTTTGGTGCCCGCTGACATGAAGGGCTCATAAAGCCAGGAGGGTGTCAGCAACCCCACCAGGTGGCCAAAGAAGATCAGCAGGATGCCGATGTGGAACAGGTTGCTGGCCAGACTCATGCCGGATTTGCGCAACATCTGGCTGGAACCTGCTTTCCAGGTGTACTGGCCATGATCGTAGCGAATCCAGCTGCCGATGATGAACACCGCCAGAGCCAGGTAGGGATAAACGCCGAACAGCAAAGTATCCAGGTAATTCATGATTTCTCTCCTCGCCCTCAGGCGCCGTAGGTGCCGGTTCTGGCCGGTGCAGGGTCCTGCAGATGCAGGGTCTGAACCTTGCCGAGTTCGTCACGACGCTGGCGGACAATGTTGCTCTGACCACAGGCCTGGGTGCTCTGGTCATCGATGAATTTCACCATTTCCTCCTCCCAGACCTGATCCAGGGCTTCCGGCGTGTGATCCGGTTGCTCGGCAGCGACTTTTTCGGCCAGTTCCCGGCGGTCAACATCGGCTGCACAGATGGTCAGCAGGCTGTCGAACAACAGGTGGTAGTCACTGTCACGCTGCTTCAGGCGCTCGGACAGCAGGGCCAGAATATGGTTGACAGATTCCAGCCATTGCCGGGCTTCAGCCGCTTCGCGGGTGGACAGGAACTCCAGGAACAGTGGCAGGTGATCCGGCAGTTCACGGGCATTCAGCAACAGTCCGGCCTGTTCGTATTCCGCCAGCAGGTCGACCATGGCCTGACCACGATCCCTGGATTCACCGTGTACATGCTCGAACAGCAGCAGGGACAACGCCCTGCCGCGGTCAAACAGGCCCACATAGTTTTCCTGCACATCCAGCAGATTGGCAGTGCACAGGTACTCGGTGAAGGCAACCAACTGAGCGCGCTGGTCTTTTGACAGGTTGCGCTCTTCACGGATCAGCGTGATCAGTTCCTGCCGGAAGTCCCGCAGTTCCGCGGTGGGATAATCCAGCAGCCTTGCAAGAACAGTCAGAATTTTCATGCTTTTCTCCTCAATCACGCAGTGAGGCAGGGTCCACCTGCTGAACGGCACCCAGCTTCTGCACCATGGTGGTGGTCTGCTTCTTGCCGCCGAACAGGCTGAACTTGCTGTCGCCGTGGCAACCGTCACCGAAGCTGAAGCCGCAGCCATTGCGTTCCGGGAAGGCTTCTCTGGCCAGTTCGCGGTGGCTGGTCGGAATCACAAAGCGGTCTTCGTAGTTGGCAATTGCCAGGTAGCGGTACATGGCGTCCGCCTGGGATTTGCTCAGTCCGACCTGCTCCAGTGCCCGCAGGTTTTCCACACCATCCACCTGCTCAGCGCGCTTGTATTCACGCATTGCCAGCATCCGTTTCAAGGCCAGCAGTACCGGCTTTTCATCACCGGCAGTCAGCATGTTGGCCAGGTAACGCACTGGAATGCGCAGGCTGTCCACATCCGGCAATACACCGGAGTGACCGATCTGACCGGCATCAGCTGCAGACTGAATCGGTGACAAGGGGGGTACGTACCAGACCATTGGCAGGGTGCGGTATTCCGGGTGCAGTGGCAGTGCCAGCTTCCAGTCCATCGCCAGCTTCCAGACTGGGGAGGCCTGTGCAGCTTTCAGCACGTTGTCAGTGATGCCATCCTTTCTGGCCTGAGCAATCACTGCCGGATCAAAGGGATCCAGGAAGATGCTGAGCTGTTCTTCATACAGGTCACCCACTGCCGGAGTGCTGGCCACTTCTTCGATGCGGTCTGCGTCATACAGCAGTACACCGAGATAGCGGATGCGGCCCACACAGGTTTCCGAGCAGACGGTGGGCATGCCGGATTCAATGCGTGGATAACAGAAGATGCACTTCTCGGACTTGCCGGTTTTCCAGTTGTAGTAGATCTTCTTGTAGGGGCAGCCGCTGACACACATGCGCCAGCCACGGCATTTTTCCTGGTCAATCAGGACAATGCCGTCTTCTTCCCGCTTGTAAATGGCACCACTGGGGCAGGACGCCACACAAGCCGGATTCAGGCAGTGCTCACACAGGCGCGGCAGGTACATCATGAAGGTGTTTTCAAACTGACCGTAGATGTCTGCCTGGATCTGGTCGAAGTTGGCATCCTTGCGGCGCCTGGAAAACTCGGTGCCGAGGATCTCTTCCCAGTTGGGGCCCCATTCGATCTTGTTCATCCGTTCACCGCTGATCAACGAGCGCGGACGAGCCACCGGCTGGTGTTTGCTCTCCGGCGCGTTGTGCAGGTGCTGGTAGTCAAAATCAAAGGGTTCGTAGTAGTCATCAATTTCCGGCAGGTCCGGATTGGCAAAGATGTTTGCCAATACCCGGAACTTGCCACCGATGCGGGGCTCGATCTTGCCGTCACGACGGCGCACCCAGCCACCCTTCCACTTGTCCTGGTTTTCCCATTCCTTGGGATAACCAATGCCTGGCTTGGTTTCAACGTTGTTGAACCAGGCATACTCCATGCCTTCACGACTGGTCCACACATTTTTACAGGTGATGGAGCAGGTGTGGCAGCCGATGCATTTGTCGAGGTTCAGAACCATGCCGACCTGAGAACGAATTTTCATTTTGCGGCCTCCTGCTGATAGTCGTTGCCTTCACCGTCCAGCCAGTCGATGCGCTTCATCTTGCGCACGATGACAAATTCATCACGGTTGGAACCGACTGTGCCGTAGTAGTTGAAACCGTAAGCCTGATGCGCGTAACCACCGATCATGTGCGTGGGTTTGGGACAGGCACGGGTGACCGAGTTGTGAATGCCGCCACGGGTACCGGTGACTTCCGAACCGGGCACGTTCACGATGCGCTCCTGGGCGTGGTACATCATCACCATGCCGGGCATCACGCGCTGACTGACCACCGCACGGGCAGCAATGGCCCCGTTGGTGTTGAACAGCTCAATCCAGTCGTTGTCGCGGATGCCAAGATCACGAGCATCATCCTCACTCATCCAGACAATCGGGCCGCCACGAGACAGGGTCAGCATCAGCAGGTTGTCGCTGTAGGTGCTGTGAATGCCCCATTTCTGGTGTGGCGTGATCCAGTTGAGTGCTTTTTCCGGATTGCCGTTGGTTTTCTTGCCCAGCATCGGTGCCACCGCCTTGGTGTTGATTGGCGGGCGATACACCAGCAGGCTTTCACCGAAAGCGCGCATCCATGGGTGATCCTGGTAGAACTGCTGACGACCGGTCAGGGTGCGCCACGGAATCAGTTCATGCACGTTGGTGTAACCGGCGTTGTAGGACACATGTTCATCTTCCAGACCGGACCAGGTGGGGCTGGAAATGATCTTGCGCGGTTGTGCCACGATGTCGTGGAAGCGGATTTTTTCCTCTTCCTTGGAGCGGGCCAGGTGGGTGTGATCCAGACCGGTGATGTCAGACAGTGCCTGCCAGGCCTTGACGGCAACATGTCCGTTGGTTTCCGGTGCCAGTGTCAGTACCACTTCAGCGGCATCAATGGCGGTTTCGATTTTCGGACGACCGGCATTGCTGCCTTCTTCGTGACGATGGTTCAGGCGACCCAGCAGTTCCACTTCTGTGTCTGTGTTCCAGCTGATGCCCTTGCCGCCATTGCCCAATTTTTCCAGTGCCGGGCCCAGCGAGGTGAAGCGGGCGTAGGTTTCCGGGTAGTTGCGTTCAACCGGAATCAGTGCCGGTGCGGTTTTGCCTGGAATCAGGTCACACTCACCTTTTTTCCAGTCTTTCACATCCAGCGGTTGGCCCAGCTCTGCCGGTGCATCATGTTGCAATGGCAGGGTCACCAGGTCGGTTTCCACCCCCAGGTGGCCTTTACAGACTCTGGAAAACTCCTTCGCAATGCCCTTGTAGATTTCCCAGTCGCTGCGTGCTTCCCAGGCAGGATCAGTGGCAGCCGTCAGCGGGTGGATGAAGGGGTGCATGTCCGAGGTATTCAGGTCATTCTTTTCATACCAGGTGGCCGTTGGCAGCACGATATCCGAGTAGAGGCAGGTGGTGGACATGCGGAAGTCCAGGGTCACCAGCAGGTCCAGCTTGCCTTCCTGCACCTCGTCGTGCCACTTCACTTCTTCCGGCATCGGGCCGCCTTCCTTGCCCAGATCCTTGCCCTGCAGACCATGACGGGTGCCCAACAGGTACTTGAGCATGTACTCGTGACCCTTGCCGGAAGAACCCAGCAGGTTGGAACGCCAGATGAACAGGTTGCGTGGGAAGTTCTCAGGTGAATCCGGATCTTCTGCTGCAAAGGCAATTTCACCGGACTTCAGTGCCTGTACTGTGTATTCCTGTGGTGTCATGCCTGCTGCCGCAGCACGGGTGGCGATGGTCAGCGGGTTGGTGTTCAGCTGGGGTGCTGATGGCAGCCAGCCCATGCGTTCAGAGCGAACGTTGAAGTCAATCAGGCTGCCGGTGTAACGACGCGCATCGGCCAGCGGTGACAGGATTTCACTGACTTCCAGTTTTTCATAACGCCACTGATCGGAGTGGTTGTAGAAGAAGGACGTGGAGTTCATATGGCGTGGCGGACGGGTCCAGTCCAGTGCAAAGGCCAGGGGTTGCCAGCCGGTTTGCGGACGCAGTTTTTCCTGGCCAACATAGTGGGCCCAGCCACCGCCGGACTGACCAACACAGCCACACAGGATCAGCATGTTGATCAGGCCGCGGTAGTTCATGTCCATGTGATACCAGTGGTTCATGCCGGCACCAACAATGATCATTGAACGACCTTTGGTCTTGTGTGCCGTTTCAGCAAACTCACGGGCAATGCGAATCACGGTGTCCTGTGGTACACCGGTGATGGCCTCCTGCCAGGCTGGTGTGTAGGGGGCAATCTGGTTGTGATCGGTGGCACCGTCATCTTCGCCCAGGCCCTGGTTGATGCCGTAGTTGGCAATCATCAGGTCAAACACACTGACCACTCTGGCTTCGCTGCCATCGGCCAGTTTCAGCTTGCGGGCCGGCAGTGCGTGGTGCAGTACATCCTTGACTTTCACCGAGTTGAAGTGCTCGTGTTCGATGCCCCCGAAATAGGGGAAACCGACCTGCACCACTTCGTCGTGAGCCCCTTTCAGGCTCAGGCGCAGTTTCACTTCACGGTGGTCGTCACCGGTTTTCTGATCGATGTTCCACTTGCCCTTCTGACCCCAGCGGAAACCGATGGAACCGTTGGGAGCCACCAGATCATCCGTCAGCTCATCAATGGCCAGGGTTTTCCATTCCGGGTTGTTGCTTTCACCCAGCTGGTCACTCATGTCGCTGGCACGCAGGAAACGACCGGGTACAAAACGGCCATCTTCACGCTCTTCCAGCATCACCAGATAAGGCATGTCGGTGTAACGACGCACGTAATCGGTGAAGTATTCACTGGGGTTGTCGAGGTGGAATTCTTTCAGGATCACATGGCCAAAAGCCATGGCCAGTGCGGCATCGGTGCCCTGCTTGGGGTTCAGCCACTGATCGGAGAGCTTGGCGACCTCGGAGTAGTCCGGGGTAATGGCAACGGTTTTGGTGCCCTTGTAACGCACTTCGGTGAAGAAGTGAGCATCCGGAGTACGGGTCTGAGGTACGTTGGAGCCCCAGGCAATGATGTAATTACTGTTGTACCAGTCAGCAGACTCAGGAACGTCGGTTTGCTCCCCCCAGGTCATCGGAGAGGCTGGCGGCAGGTCACAGTACCAGTCGTAAAAGCTCATGCAGACGCCACCGATCAGCGACAGGTAACGGCTGCCGGCGGCATAGGACACCATCGACATGGCGGGAATCGGTGAGAAGCCGATGATACGGTCCGGCCCGAAGGTTTTGGCCGTGTAGGTGTTGGATGCTGCAATCAGCTCGTTGACTTCATCCCAGCTGGAGCGGATGAACCCACCCATGCCGCGCTGGGTTTTGTAAGTGCTGGTTTTGCTCGGGTCTTCCACAATTGAAGCCCAGGCCTGCACCGGATCATCATGCAGGCTGCGAGCCTTGCGCCACAGCTTCATCAGCTGCTTGCGCATCATCGGGTACTTCAGGCGATTGGCACTGTACATGTACCAGGAATAACTGGCGCCACGTGGGCAGCCCCTGGGTTCATGGTTCGGCAGATCGGTACGGGTGCGCGGGTAGTCGGTCTGCTGGGTTTCCCAGGTGACCAGGCCATTCTTGACGTAGATCTTCCAGCTGCAGGAGCCGGTGCAGTTGACGCCATGGGTGGAGCGAACCACCTTGTCATGTTGCCAGCGCTGGCGATAGCCATCTTCCCAGTCGCGATTGGTTACCTGAGTTTCCCCGTGGCCATTGGCAAAGGGGACGCGTGATTTGCTGAAATAATTCAGTCGATCTATGAAGTGACTCATTGTCGATCTCCCAGACTCCTCGAATAGGTGGACGTTTCTCTTGCCGTCCTGGTGTCAGGTCGGGACTGCACCTGCCGTTCATCAGTGGAGCGCATCTCAGGCAGGGGCCCGGTACCCGGATGGCGATTCACGAGCTGGATTCTGGAACAATATCAATGCAAATTCTGTCCGGTTACCTCCAGAGACCAGCCTTCTACTCCTTCAGGGGTATTCGGATGACACCGGATGGATGATGCAATACCCTGCAGTAAAACCAGGGATTCAAGAGCTTGTAAAAACCCCATGAACCTGTTCCGAAAGTCACTGATTGCCCGCATTGTTGCCCTGTTGATGGCCATCAGCCTGATGGCGCTGTCCAGTATTACTGTGTCGGTGGTGGTGGCTGAACGCACCCAGGGCGATGCCGCGGCATTAAATGTGGCTGGTTCGCTGCGTATGCAGACCTGGCGTATTGCCAGCACCCTGCAGTCTTATGTGCACAGTTCCGATGAGCTACGCGAGGATGAAAAGCAGCGCTTGCTGCAGATGATCGGTGGTTTTGAGCAGCGGCTGTACAACCCTGAATTGCTGAATGCCATTCCTTTTGCGCGAGGAGACAGCACCCGCCTTCAGCACCAGTGGATCGAACAGATCTGGCGGCGCCAGATGACGCAGGAGTTGAACCTTTATACTGCTGGCCTGGCTGGAGAAGAACGGCTGCCTGGCACCCTGCGGCAGTTGGAGTCACTGGTTAACGATATCGATCAGATGGTGCACTTGCTGGAAAAAAGCACCGAGCACAAGGTGGAGTTGCTGAAGTTCCTGCACATCATCGGCTTGTTAATCACCCTGGTGATTCTGGTGGTGGCCATTGTTGATATCCGTAATCACCTGATCAAACCCCTGCATCAACTGGTGGAGCTGGCAAAACAGGCCACCCGGCATAATTTTTCGGTACGCTCCGGGGTGACTGGCAAGGATGAACTGAGCCAGTTGGGACAGGCTTTTGATCAGATGGCGGAAGAGCTGTCGGTCAGTTACAGCAGCCTGGAGGCTCGGGTCAGGGACAAGACTGCAGAACTGGAGCGCAGCCACAAGGCGCTGGAAATCCTTCATGACACTAGCCGCTCGATCTATGAAGGTGGCGGCGACATGTGCCGTAATGCCTTGCCAATGCTGAAAAAACTCGAAACCCTGTTAAGCATTGGCCCAATTAAACTCTACCTGACCTCTGATGAGATGGCGGCATCGATTCCGGTGCTGGATACCCAGACACCGGATCGTCCCGGTTATTGCCGGAATCTGGAGTGTGATATCTGTATTTCCACTGAGGACCCCGAAGCAACCGGACGTTGCCGTACTCACCAACAGAAAATGCACTTTGCAGTACGAGCCGGAAACCGCAAGCTGGGCAGTATGGAAGTCTGGTACCCCTTCGGCCGCCAGTTGAGTGAAAGAGGACGGCGACTGCTGGAGACCCTGGCCGATCAATTGGCGACAGCGGTTTACCTGCAGAATCGTATGGCTGAGCTGCAGCAGGTTTCGCTGCTGGAAGAGCGCACGGTGATTGCCCGTGAACTGCATGATTCACTGGCGCAGTCACTTTCTTACCTGAAAATTCAGGTGGCCAGATTGCAAAAGCTGCATGAGAGTGAGGGTGTTTCAGAAGCGGAACAGGTGGTGGTGGATGAACTGCGCACCGGCCTGAACAGTGCCTATCGTCAATTACGGGAGTTGCTGACCACCTTCCGCCTGAAACTGGACAAACCCGGTTTGCACCAGGCCATCTTGCAGACCATTGATGAGTTTTCTGCCAAGGCCGGGTTTCACATTGAGCTGGATTACAACCTGCCGATGCACCTGTTGAATCCGAATGAAGAAATCCATGTACTGCAGATCATCCGTGAAGCCCTGGCCAACACCTTCAAGCATGCACAGGCCAGTGAGGTGCAGGTACTGATTGATTATGCTGCCGGTCAGGTGAGCGTGCGGGTACGGGACAATGGTGTTGGTCTGAAGGATGGCCGAGTACCCGATCAACACTATGGCATGGTGATCATGCGGGATCGCAGCCTGACACTCGGCGGTAGCCTGCAGGTGGCGAATCACACCGCTGGTGGTGTTGAAGTGTGGTTGGATTTTATACCAAGCGCAGCGTCCGGTGGGCAAGCCAGCGGGCAGCAGCATGTAATGTCTGAACCTGTTGCAGTCAACAAGGAAAGCCAATGATGGATAATAAAAAGAAGTCAGACTTGTTTGATGAAAAAGCGCCTGCCAGTGTACTGTTGATTGATGACCACCCGCTGTTGCGCCGTGGCATCATCCAGTTGCTGGAGATGGAGCCTGATCTGGTGCTGGCCGGAGAGGCCAGCAATGCCCTTGATGGGGTGCAGTTGGCCGTTGAGCTGGACCCGGATCTGATCCTGCTGGATCTGAACATGCCGGATATCAACGGCATTGAAACCCTCAAACTCTTGCGAGCAGAAAAGATCAGTTCCCGTATTGTGATCTTTACCGTGTCGGACCATGAAGAGGATGTGGTGGCAGCTATCAAGGCCGGTGCGGATGGTTACCTGCTGAAGGATATGGAGCCGGAAGATCTGGTGAGCCAATTGCGCCAGGCTGCATTGGGACGCATGGCAATCAGCGAAAAACTCACGTCACTGCTGGCTGAAGCGCTGCGTAATCAACGCAGCAAACCGGCCGGGCCGGATATCAGCAGTCTTACCGCCAGGGAAATGCAGATCCTGCGACAGGTTGCTGAAGGTCTGTCCAACAAGATGGTGGCCAGGCGTCTGGATATCAGTGAAGGAACGGTGAAAGTCCACGTCAAAAACCTGCTGAAAAAACTCAACCTGCGATCCCGCGTGGAAGTGGCTGTCTGGGCCGTGCAGGAGGGTATCACCCAGCGTCAGTGAATGATCATGATCAGTCATAAAAAAACCCGGCCTTGACCGGGTTTTTTTATGGCTGAAGGTAGGGTTATTTGTGTATACCCACAAATAACATCAGCCTTAAAGCATGCATCAACCCGCTTACCTCCACCCAATTTTAAATCCTTTTAAAACAATATTATGCGATGTTCTTTTGACTACTCCGGAAGGAGTAGATGGGGTGTTGTCATTGATTTTTGACCGTCTTGCGCGTGTGTTTTTCCAGCGTATCTTCAGTGCAACGCACAAATAAAACGCCCGGGTTGTGCGTTCTGAAACCGCAATTTCACAGGTAGCAGAAGCCAACAGGAAACTACCATGGCCAGATCAAATCAAGACATCCATGATTGGGATGTCGAAAATGAGTCTTACTGGAAGTCCAAGGGTCGGTCTATAGCTTATCGCAATCTCTGGATTTCAATCCCCAACCTGCTGTGCGGTTTTGCCGTATGGCTGATGTGGGGCATCATCACGGTTCAGATGTTGAACCTGGGCTTTCCTTTTGAACCAGGACAGCTGTTCACTCTGACTGCCATTGCAGGTCTTACCGGGGCGACCCTGCGTATTCCTGCTTCGTTCATGATCCGCATCGCAGGCGGACGCAATACCATCTTCCTGACCACCGCCATGCTGATGATTCCAGCTTTTGGTGCCGGTATGGCATTGCAAAATCCGGATACACCGCTGTTGACCTTCCAGATACTGGCGTTCTTGTCTGGCATCGGCGGTGGTAACTTTGCGGCCTCGATGAGTAACATCAGCACCTTTTTCCCGAAAAAGGAGCAGGGGTTGGCGTTAGGCCTGAATGCCGGTCTTGGCAACTTTGGTGTCACCACCATGCAGATTCTGATCCCGGCAGTGATGACTGTGGGTGTCTTTGGTCTGCTGGCGGGTGATCCGATGACCCTGGTGCGCGACAGCGGCACCCTGATCGGGCGCATTGAGGCGGGTACCGAGACCTGGATTCAGAATGCCGGGTTCATCTGGGTCGCCATTTTGCTGCCACTGGTGATTGCCGCCTGGTTTGGCATGAATAACCTGCGTAGCATCACGCCAGACCCAGGCAATCCTCTGGCAGCTTTTGGTCGTATCACTGGCCTGTACATCATCGGTTTTATCACTGCCGGTGTGGGTCTTTACCTCTATCTGCCGGCTCCGACCGGTCTGGGTATTCTGAACCCCTGGCTGGCGATGCTGCTGATCATGGTGGCAACCCTGGTGTTGATGCGCATGGTGCCCGGCAAGATCGGTGAAAACTCCAAGCGTCAGTTTGCCATCTTCAAGGATAAACACACCTGGTCCATGTCGATCCTGTACATCCTGACCTTCGGTTCGTTCATCGGCTTTTCCATGGCCTTGCCACTGTCCATCACCGTTATCTTCGGCTCCAGCACCATTGAAGTGGATGGTGTGATGCAGCGGGTGAGCAACCCCAATGCACCCTCTGCTCTGACCTATGCCTGGATTGGCCCGTTTGTGGGTGCACTGATTCGCCCGCTGGGTGGCTGGGTGTCTGACAAGCTGGGTGGCTCGATTGTGACCCAGGTGATTGCCGGTGTGATGGTGATTGCTTCGGCTGCGGTGGGTTACATCATGATGCTGGCTTACCAGTCAGCCACACCTGAGCAGTACTTCTTCTACTTCATTGTGCTGTTTGTGGTCATCTTTGCGGCCACCGGCATTGGCAACGGCTCCACCTTCCGCACCATTGGTGTGATCTACAACCAGGAGCAGGCCGGACCGGTGCTGGGCTGGACTTCTGCAGTGGCTGCTTACGGTTCTTTTGTAGCACCGATGGTGATTGGTGATCAGATCCGTGGTGGTACACCGGAAATGGCCATGTACGGTTTTGCGGTCTTCTACGCCCTGTGCATGGTGCTGAACTGGTGGTTCTACCTGCGCAAAGGCGCTTATGTAAAAAACCCCTGAGTTGTTTGCAACCGGTTTTCCTGCGGGAAAACCGGTATTCCCACCTGTCCCGAGGGCAAGAACATGAAAATCATGGTTGCTTATGACGGTTCACGTAATGCCAAGCTGGCGCTGGCCCAGACGCTCACTATGTTCCACTGCATGAGTCCAAAAATCATGCTGGTGGGTGTGGCCGAAAACCCCCGCGACTCCTCTGATGCCAATGAAGACCTGTTTCAGGAGGAGTATGAGGAGCTCAAGCAGGCCCTGCACGAAGGGCTGGATTTTGTCACTCAGGAGAAGTTGTCCGGTGAGGTGCTGCTGGCTGAGGGTGACCCGCGCAAGATGATTCTGCGGGCAACTCAGAAACATAACCCCAATCTGCTGGTGATTGCACGTCATAGCCATCAGCCGGATGGCGGCTTTATCTCGCGATCACTGAATTATTTTGTGGATGAACTGGATTACATGACCTTCGGCAGTGTCAGCTCGTTTCTGGCTCGTCGAGTGGAAGTGCCGGTGCTGATTTATCCCAGCTGATTGCGTTTTCCTGAATGAAGGCCAGAGGATAGCCCCATGAAAGTCGCTGACATTTTCAAATTCAAGAGTCCCGATATCAAGGCGCTCCACCTGACGTGGATCGCCTTTTTTATCACTTTTTACGTCTGGTTCAACATGGCACCGCTGGCATCCAGCATGCTGCGCAGTGTGGACTGGTTGACCGCAGATGACATCCGATTATTTGCCATCTGTAACGTGGCCCTGACCATCCCGGCGCGTATCCTGGTGGGCATGGCACTGGATCGTTTTGGTCCTCGGCGGGTGTTTTCCATTCTGATGGTGGTGATGGCCATTCCGGCACTGATGTTTGCCTTTGGTACCACCATGATGCAGCTGTTGATTTCACGCCTGGTGCTGAGCTCCATTGGTGCCAGTTTTGTGGTTGGTATTCACATGACTGCCCTGTGGTTTAAACCCAAGGATATCGGTTTTGCCGAGGGTTTTTATGCTGGTTGGGGTAACTTCGGCTCCGCTGCAGCGGCCATGACCCTGCCGACCATTGCGCTGGTTTGGTACGGTGGTGATGACGGTTGGCGCTGGGCGATTGCCCAGAGTGCCATCGTGATGGCTGGTTATGGTGTGTTTTACTGGTTTGCCATCACTGATGGCCCGGATGTAAAAGCGCACCGCAAGCCTCGTAAAGCCGCTGCCATGGAGGTCAGTAGCTGGGGTGATATGGTCAAACTGATTCTGTGGACCATTCCTTTGGTTGGGGTACTGGCCATTCTGGTATGGCGCATTCAGATGATGGGTTATATCACCACCACCGGTGCCATCATTGCTTATGCAGTCATTGCTGCGGTGGTGATTTACCAGATTGTCCAGATTCTGCGGGTCAACGTGCCGATCCTGAAAAAGGGTGTACCAGAAGATGACAAGTACAACTTCAACAGTGTGGCGGCACTGAATTCGACCTATTTTGCCAACTTCGGTGCCGAGCTGGCGGTGGTCTCCATGCTGCCAATGTTCTTTGAAGAAACCTGGGGACTCAGTGCTGCTGCGGCCGGTTTGATTGCCGCATCCTTTGCCTTTGTGAATCTGGTGGCTCGCCCGATGGGTGGCATGGTGTCGGATCGCATGGGTAATCGGCGGTTTGTGATGCTCTGCTATATGTTTGGCATCGGGGTCGGTTTCATACTCATGGGTATGCTCAACGCTTCCTGGCCGCTGATCATCGCCATTGCCGTGACCATCTTCTGCTCGATTTTTGTACAGGGTGCAGAGGGTGCCACCTTCGGCATCATTCCGTCGATCAAACGCCGCATCACCGGGCAGATCTCGGGTATGGCCGGTGCTTATGGCAATGTGGGAGCAGTGGTTTATCTGACCATCTTCACCTTTGTCACACCAACCCAGTTCTTCTACATCATTGCAACCGGTGCTTTCATCAGTTGGCTGATCTGCCTGCTGTGGCTGAAAGAACCTGAAAATGCCTTTGATGATGAGTATTACATTTCATCTGTGGATCGCATGCTGGCAGAAGAGGAAGCACAGCAGCAGCCCACGCCCCGCTAACCAAGGTTGGCCTTAAGCGTAAAGAAGTGGCGTCCTGTGGTTGTTATGGCAACTGCATGGCGCACTTCTGATGGATGCCTTCTGGCTGCTGAAACCAGATCAACAACAGGTTGACCGGCTCATGGCACTGGCTCTGCTGTTTCTTTTTCCTTTGCTGGGTGCTTTGTTACCCGTCTTTTTTGCTTCCCGCCCGGTCGGATTGCTGGCTGTGATTGCCCTGTTGCCTGCGCTGGCCAGCTTTCTGCTGGTGGTGTTGCAGCTGCCCCTGGTGCTGGCCGGTGAGACACTGATTCATCACTGGCAGTGGGTGCCCAGCCTGGGGCTGACTTTCAGTCTGCGACTGGATGCACTGGGTGGCATTTTTGCCCTGCTGATCAGTGGTATTGGCAGTCTGATCATCCTGTTTGCGCGCCATTATTTTGCCGGTAAAGAAAATGCCGGGCGGTTTTATGTCCTGATGCTGTTGTTTATGGCTGCCATGCTGGGGCTGGTGACCTCGGAAAACCTGTTGGTGCTGTTGGTGTTCTGGGAAATGACCAGCCTGATTTCGTTTCTGCTGGTGGCCTTCAGTTGGCAAAAAAGTGCTGCCCGTCGTGGTGCACGCATGACGCTGGTGATCACTGCCGGTGGCGGGCTGGCGCTGTTGGCCGGGCTGGTGTTGCTGGGGCAGGTGGCTGGTTCTCTGGAATTGAGTCAGGTGCTGGCCAGTGGTGAGGCCATCAAAGCCAGCGCATATTATGAGTGGATACTGGTGTTGATTCTGCTGGGTGCTTTTGCCAAGTCCGCGCAGTTTCCCTTTCATCTGTGGCTGCCTCATGCCATGGCAGCCCCCACACCGGTTTCAGCGTATCTTCATTCAGCAACCCTGGTGAAGGCCGGGATCTTTCTGTTGATGCGACTGCATCCTGCACTGGCTGAAACCCATGCCTGGTTCACACTGGTGACCCTGGTTGGCATGAGTACCCTGATGCTGGGTGCTTTTGTGGCCATGTTCATGCATGACATGAAAGGCCTGCTGGCTTATTCCACCCTTTCACACCTGGGGTTGATCACCTTGCTGCTGGGGCTGGGCAGCCCGCTGGCTTTGGGCATTGCACTGTTTCACCTGATTGGTCATGCCCTGTTCAAGGCACCGCTGTTCATGATGGCCGGTTATGTGGATCTGGCCACAGGAACCCGTGATCTTCGAAAAATCAATGGTTTGTGGCGCTATTATCCGGGGCTGATGGTGCTGACCGCCATTTCTGCTGCTGCCATGGCGGGCCTGCCGTTATTGAGCGGTTATTTCAGCAAGAAAATGCTGTTTGCGGCCAGCCTGACGGTTGATCAGCCTTTCTGGGCAGTGAGTGTGCTGCCGCTGTGGGTGACCCTGGCCGGTGGTTTGTCAGTGGCCTATTCCGCTCGGATTTTCCACAACGTGTTTTTTAATGGTCAGCCGCAGGATTTGCCCAAAGGAATACCCCAGCCGTTGCGTCGCTGGGCCTTGTTGCCGCTGTTGCCGCTGGTGGTGCTGACGTTGGTGATCGGTTGGCATCCGGTGGGACTGTTTGATTTCTGGGTGGTGCCAGTGACCCTGGCTGCAACCGGCCAGCTGTTGCCCAGTTATGACTTTGCTGCGCTGGACAGTGGCTGGCCCTTCTGGATGAGTCTGCTGGCGCTGATCGGTGGCATTGCCTTTTATGCTGCACGCAATCCGCTGTTTGCACTGCATGCCCGTTTGCCGGAAGTGGATGCCAAGGAGATTTTTGAAACCCTGATGCGGCAGGTGATTCTGTTCACCCGCTGGCTGGTGCATCAGCTGGAAAATGGTTCTTTGCAGCGTTATCTGGCCCTGTTGTTCACCACTTTGCTGGTGTTGCTGTTCTGGGCGCTGCAGGGAATGGTGGTCGGGCCTCTCCCCTTGTCACCGGTTGATCCGGCCTTTGCCATCGGTGCGCTGGTGCTGGCGGTTGCTGCCATCGGGGTGGTGATGATTCAGCGCAAGCGTCTGCTGGCCTTGCTGTTGCTGGGGGTGGTGGGATTGATCATCACGCTGTTTTTTGCCCGTTTTTCAGCACCGGATCTGGCGCTGACACAGTTGTCGGTGGAGGTGATGGCGGTGGTGATCATGATGCTGGCCTTGTCATTTTTACCCCAGCGATCACCGCATGAAAGCAGCAAGGCTCGCAGAGGGCGGGATCTGTTCCTGGCGGGCGGAGTCGGTGCTGCGTTTGCAACCCTGGCTTATGGATTGCTGACACGACCCCTGGATTCAATTTCCGGTTTTTTTCTGGAGCAGAGTGTGCCCGGTGGTGGTGGCACCAATGTGGTGAATGTGATTCTGGTGGATTTTCGTGGTTTTGACACTCTGGGTGAAATCACCGTGCTGGCCATTGCTGCGGTGGCGGTGTTTGCCTTCACTCAGGATCTGCAGCTCAAGTCACGGGTGTCTGAAGGCTGGGATGCGCAGGGTTTTGCCGAGGCTCACCCCTTGTTGTTAAGGGTCACGGCCGGTCTGGTGTTGCCGATTGCACTGATGGTGTCGGCTTATATCTTCCTGCGTGGCCACAACATGCCGGGTGGCGGCTTTATTGCCGGATTGGTGACTGCGGTGGCGCTGACACTGCAATACATGGCGGGTGGTCTGGTATGGGCCCAGCAACGCATGCGTACGCAGTTCCGTCCGTTGATCGGTGCCGGAATTCTGCTGGCAACCCTGACAGGACTGGGGAGTCTGGTGTTTGGTTATCCCTTCCTGACCTCAACCTTTGGGCACTTTGATCTGCTGCTGTTGGGTGAAGTCGAGCTGGCCAGTGTGCTGGTGTTTGATCTGGGGGTTTATGCCGTGGTGGTTGGTTCCACCCTGTTGATACTGGCCAACCTGGGGCGCCTGATGACGGTGGCTGGTCCCGGCAAGGAGGTGGGTTGATGGAGCTGATTCTGGCAGTGGTGCTGGGCATACTGACCGCTTCAGGTGTTTATCTGCTGCTGCGGGGACGAACCTTCAGTGTGATTCTGGGCCTGACACTGCTTTCTCATGCAGTGAATGTGTTTCTGTTTGCCATGGGGCGATTAAAAACCGGATCACCGGCACTGATCGGGGTGGTGGATGATTATGCAGATCCCTTGCCACAGGCACTGGTGTTGACTGCCATCGTGATCGGTTTTGCGATGACTGCCTTTACGGTGGTGCTGGCATTAAAAGCGGCAGTGGAGTTGCGCAGCGACCATGTGGATGGCGAAGCACCCAATGAGGACCGCTTATGAGCCACCTGTTGCTGATGCCGGTTTTATTACCGCTGCTGGCCGGTGCCTTGTTGCTGCTCTGGCCGGGTCTCGGGTTGGCGCTGCAGCGAGTGATCGGCGTGATCGCCAGTCTTTCACTGGTGGTGGTTGGGCTGCAATTGCTGGCACTGGCTGCATCCGGTGATTATCACCTGTATGCCCTCGGCAACTGGGCACCACCTTTTGGCATTGTGCTGGTGCTGGATCGTTTAAGTGCTCTGATGCTGGTGTTAACCGCTGTGCTGGCGGCATTTTGTCTGTTGTATGCCTGTCAGGGCACGGATCGCCTCGGCATGAATTTTCATGCACTGTTTCAATTCCAGTTGCTGGGTGTGAATGGTGCCCTGTTAACCGGGGATCTGTTCAACCTGTTTGTGTTTTTTGAAATCCTGCTGCTGGCCTCTTATGCCTTGCTGTTGCATGGCGGCAGCCGTGCCCGCAGTCGGGCGGGTTTGCATTATGTGATCATCAACCTGGTGGGTTCGGCGGTGTTTGTGCTGGCACTGGCCACCCTTTATGGTGTCGCCGGAACCCTGAATATGGCGGATCTGGCGCTGAAGGTTGCTGCTGCGCCGGTGAGTGATCGCCCGCTTTATCTGGCTGCCGGAGTGTTGTTGCTGGTGGTGTTTGGCATCAAGGCGGCGATCCTGCCGCTGCTCTTCTGGTTGCCAAGGGCTTACACCGCAGCCAGTGCACCGGTTGCTGCACTGTTTGCAATCATGACCAAGGTGGGGATTTACGCCATTCTGCGGGTGTTCTGGCTGGTGTTTGGCACGGGTGATGATCCCCTTCAGGTTGAGTTGCTCGCCTGGGTCTGGCCTCTGGCATTGGCCACCCTGTTGCTGGGTGGGCTGGGTGCGCTGGGTTCACTCAGCCTGAGAACCCTGACCGCTTATCTGGTGATTCTTTCTGTCGGCATTCTGCTGGCCACCCTGACCCTGGCCAGTCCACAGGCGTTGGCTGCAGCGCTGTTTTATCTGGTGCATTCCACCCTGATGACCGCAGTGTTCTTTTTAATGGCTGATCTGATCGGGCGGCAAAGGGATCAGGGGTATGATCGCTTTCATGTGCAGGCGGGCATGAATAACCGCTGGTTGATGGCGGGACTGTTTTTTGTGGCCGCCATCAGCATGGCCGGGTTGCCTCCTTTCAGTGGTTTTATCAGCAAGGTCTGGATACTCCATTCGGTATACAGTCTGGAACAGGGGTTCTGGCTGTGGGCAGTGATCCTGTTTGCCGGCCTGCTGGTGCTGGTGGCCCTGAGTCGTGGCGGATCGGCCTGGTTCTGGAGTTCTCCGGCCTGTGAAAAACAACGGCCACTGAACCCGGTGGAATTGTTGCTGGTGGTGGTGTTACTGAGTGCCAGTGGTCTTTTATCCCTGAATGCGGAGCCGGTGATGGGGTGGATGTTGCTGACTGCCGAGCAGTTGATGGAACCGGGAGCTTATCTGCAAGCGCATCCGAAGGTGGCCGAGCTGCTGCCAGGTGGGGTGTGGAAATGATGCGCTGGCGTTTCTGGCTGCCTCGTCCGCTGCTGTCGGTTTTTCTGGTGGTGTTGTGGCTGTTTCTGATGAACACCCTGAGTGTTGCTCATCTGCTGTTGGGTGGCTTGCTGGGCTGGGTGATTCCACTGGTGGCAGATCCATTCATGCCACGCCAGCCGGAGGTGCACCGTCCCGGTTTGATGCTGCGTTATCTGCTGGTGTTTCTGGGGGATCTGCTGACTTCCAACTGGGTGGTGGCACGACTGTTGATGGGGCCGGTTGAGCGCATGTCCCCTGGTTTCATTGATTATCCGGTTGAGCTGAACAATGACTATGCCATCACGTTGCTGGCCAGCACCATCTCTCTGACACCAGGCACTGTGTCGGCTCATTATGATGCACAGCGTCAGGTGTTGATGATTCATGTGCTGCACCTGGAAGATGAGCAGGCGCTGGTACAACAGATCAAGCAGCGTTATGAGCAACCGCTGAAGGAGATCTTTCAATGTTGAGCTGGGTGGTTCCACTGGCAATGGGCATTTTTGCCCTGGCTCTGTTGCTGAATCTTTATCGACTGGTGAAGGGGCCTGATATTGTAGATAGGGTGCTGGCGCTGGACACCATGATGATCAACTCCATTGCCCTGCTGGTGCTGACGGACATACATCTGGGGCTGGGTGTCCTGTTTGAAGTGGCAATGCTGATTGCCTTGATGGGTTTTGTCAGTACCCTGGCGTTAAGCAAATACCTGCTGCGGGGAGATGTGATCGAATGATGTGGCTACTGGAAGGTTTGATTGCCCTGTTATTGCTGCTGGGTGCGCTGGTGGCGTTGCTGGGCTCCTGGGGGCTGGCCAGGTTGCCGGATTTTTTCATGCGGTTGCATGGGCCGACCAAGGCCAGCACCCTGGGTGTGGGGGCAACCTTGCTGGGTTCACTGATCTATTTCAGCAGCACCCAACCGGGCATTTCCGTACAGGAGGCGCTGATTACCCTGTTCCTGTTTGTCACTGCCCCGATCAGTGCTCATCTGCTGGCGCGAGTGGCGTTGCATCGTGGCCTCGGAGCAACAGCAGGTAAACCGGTCACTGAGCAACAGGCATCCACCATCAACAACAGAGAACAACAGCATGACAACACCTGAATTGAATCAGGAGCAGGCTCTGCACCCTCTGCTGCGACAGGCGTTTCGTCCGCTGTTTCTGCTGGGTGCCCTGTTCAGTCTGCTGGCCATGTTGTTATGGGGATTGTTGTTAACGGGCCGGGTGATGTTTGAGCCTTATGGTGGCCTGATGTTCTGGCATCAGCATGAGATGCTGTTCGGCTTTGTGGCAGCCATCATTGTCGGTTTTCTGCTGACTGCAGTACAGAACTGGACCGGCGTCAGGGCCACACATGGCCGTCTGCTGCTGTGGCTTACTGTGATCTGGCTGGCCGGTCGGGTGCTGATGTTCTGGAATCCCGGTGTACCGGGCTGGCTGGCGGCTGGTGTGGATCTGGTTTTTTTACCGGTGGCAGCACTGCTGTTCGGGTTGATTCTGGTGCAGGCCGGGAAATGGCGGAATCTGTTTTTTGTGCCGCTGCTGCTGTTGCTGACGGTCTGTAATCTGCTGATGCATCTTGGTGTGCTCTGGCAGCAACCGGTATTGCAGCAGCAGGGTGCACTGACGGCTGTGTGGCTGATCACCCTGGTGATGGCGATCGTGTCGGGCCGGGTGTTGCCGATGTTCACCGCCAATGGCACCGGCACTCCAAAAGTGGCGGATCATCCCTGGTTGGATCGGTGGTTTCTGGGTGCCCTGTGGTTGATTGTATTCCTGCATCTGACCGGGTTGCAGATCCACGTGCCGGATACCTGGCTGGCACTCTTGTATGGCCTGGCAGCACTGCTGGGTTTCTGGCGGGTCTTGCGGGTGAAAATCTGGGTGACCTGGCGTGTGCCACTGCTCTGGTCTCTGCATCTGGCCTGCTGGTTCATTCCGCTGGGACTGGCACTGTTTGCGGCCGCCGCCGCAGGCCTGCCGGTGCCGCGCTCAACCGCGCTGCATGCGCTGGCAGTGGGTGCCATGGGCTTGATGATTCTGGCGATGATGGCCCGCATTTCCCTTGGGCACACGGGGCGTTTGTTACAAGCAAAACCGGTGATGTCCCTGGCCTTTTTGTTGATCCTGCTGGTGGCAGGTGCAAGAGTGCTGGCTCCCTGGTTGCCGGGTAGCCTGGTGTTCTGGTATCAGTTGGCGGCTGCAGGCTGGGTGCTGGCTTATGCCTGTTATTGCCTGGTGTACTGGCCGGTTTTGACGCGTCCGCGTGCGGATGGTCGTCCCGGTTGATCGCGGAAGCGGCGGATGAACGATTTTGCCCTGCCCGCGCCGATAAGGTTAATCAGATGTTTCCTGATGGGGCTTTCTTGATGGAGTGCTTTTAATGAAGTGCGAGGGTGGATTTTACCCTTCAGGGTTTAATTAACCCTTTCTGGTCGGGGTTGATAATACCCTGATATCTTTTTTTATCTTGATAAACAGTGGTTTATTTTTGGCATGAGGGTTGCTTTGAATCAGGGGATATCTGTTCCTGAGAGGAGAAAACACATGCAACTACTGGATCAACCCCTGGGCAAGCTGGCGACTGAAATCAACGGTGCCACTCGCATTTTCCATCAACACAAGCTGGATTTCTGCTGCGGTGGACAACAGACCCTGGCTGATGCCCTGGCCAAACAGCAACTGGATGCAGCACCGATTCTGCAAGCACTGGAGCAGTTGCAGCAGCAGCCCCCGGCTAAAGACTGGCGAAAAGAGTCTGCCAAAACACTGGTTGAGCATATCCTGCAGCGTTATCACCAACGCCATCGGGAGCAGTTGCCTGAGCTGATTCGTCTGGCGCTGCGGGTTGAGCAGGTGCATGGTCATGCCGAGGAATGCCCGCTGGGGCTGGCTGAGCATCTGCAGAACATGCAGCAGGAACTGGATAGCCACATGCGCAAGGAAGAGCAGATCCTTTTTCCGATGCTGCAACAGGGCATTTATCCTTCCGGCCCGATTCATGTGATGCAGGAAGAACACTTGCAGCATGGTGAAGAACTGGACAAGCTGGACTATCTGACCAATGGCATCACTCTGCCGGAAGGCGCCTGCAACACCTGGACCGCCTTGTATCGCGGCTTGCAGGAGCTGAAAGAAGACCTGATGGAGCACATACTGCTGGAAAACGAGGTGTTGTTTGTGCAGCCTCTGCAGACCAGTGAAACCTGTTGTGGCAGCTGTCAGTGAAGCGGCTGACTTTGTTCAGATAGTGATCTGTTGCAGGTCCGGGTGGCTGATGATCAGCAGTGTCATGTCATCCTGGGGTGGCCCGGAGGCCAGCAGCTGGCTGATCACCTTGTCGGGCTGATAGTGCTGCAGGATCAGGTTTTCAGCCAGCAGTTTGTAAGCACGGCTTTTTTTCTGCCCGCGGGTGTGTTCTATCAATCCATCAGACAGCAGGATGATGGAGTGATCCGTCAGACTGATGGTGTTGGGTTTCACTTCCTCTTTGCTGAGAGGGGTGGCACCTAGCGGCAGAAAGTCGGATGCCAGCAGCCGGGCCTGGTTTTTCCGGTCCAGCAGCAGTGTGTCTGGCATGGCAGCATTCCATAACTGTGCCTGCTGCAGATTCAGATCCAGGCTGATGAAGGCTGCCGCCACCAGCCGGTCACCAGGCAGGATCTGTTCCAGTTTCTGATTGGCTTCACAAATGATGTCGGTCAGCTCAAAGCCTTTTTCTGACATCGAACGAAAGATCTGAATCAGGGGTAGCAGGCTGATGGCAGCAGACAGGCCATGGCCGGTAGCATCCAGAATCAGCAGGTGGTAAACACCGGATTTTGGTGTTCTGGACAACATCACAAAATCACCGCTGAACTCATGGCCGACACAGGGCTGAATGGCATAGTTGATGCCTTGTGGCCGAATCTGCTGGCTGCTCCTGGTGATGGCATCATAAACCTGTTTGGCCAGCACCGAGTCGGCAGCCTTTTCATTGAGCAATTGCAGCAGCAGCTCTCTTTTATCCTTGATGGACTTATGGGTTTCGGCAGAGACCAGCAGAATGATCAGTAGAAACAGCATGAAAAAAGACACCAGGCTGGCCGTGGTGGTCTGGGTGGATTGAAGCTGCTGTGTGTTTTCATTGATCAGGTTATTGATGACGCGCAGCTCGGTATCCAGCAGCTGATTGATCGCCTGGCTGCTGAGGTGAAACCATTGTTCGTAAGTGATCGGTTGCAGGTTGGTTGTTGCTGCGGATGCTGCGAGTGAGTGTTGAATGATTTGCAGCATCCTTTGCAGGCTGTCCTGTGTCATGAACTGATCCAGTGCCAGACGTGTGGGTTGATCGGAATACTTGAATGCGTGGTTGATCAGCAGGTGAAATTCAGTTCTGAGTTGTATGAGCTGTTGTTCATCGGCACTGCTGACGGTGTTTCTGGCCAGAATCGGGGTCATCAGGGCACGTGTTTGTCCCAGTCGTTCTTTGGCTTCTGAAATCAGCAGCAGGATTTTCACCTGATTGTTGTAATGGAGGTTGTTCAGTTTGCCGGTGGCATCGGCCATCAGCAGCAGGTCGGAAATCATGCTTGTGTAGTACTGGTGGCAGGTTTCGGGAGTGACGTGCAGTTGATCCACCTCCGATCGTTGTTCCGGTAGTGCCTGCAGGGCTGCACTGAGTCGCTGGAAGTGTGTTCCATCCGTTGGTGTGTGTGGGCGGTTTGCCAGTTGCAGAAACTGTGCACTCAAGCGGTCGGTTTGTTGCCGGATGCTGGTCATTGAGCTCATGTGGTGATGCCCGCTGGATACCAGAATCAGGTTGGTGGCACCTCTTTCCATGGCCAGGGCATCCACCAACTCACTCAGCAGTTGCAGGTTGCGGATGGATTCCCGGTGCAACTGCAGCTGGCTGATCTGTGCAAAGCGGTCGATGGCCACACTGATGATGATGCCACCCAGCAACAAGACCGGCGCAATGATCAGAACCAGCAGGCGAGTGGTCAGCCAGGATGGGTCTTTGTTGCTGTGGTCTGCTGCTGTCGGCATCTGTCTTTGCCTCCACCACCGGGTTCAACCGGGACGAAATGCCTTGATCACCTGTTCATCACAGACCAGATAAGGACCATCCATCAGATCAATGCAATAAGGAATGGCTGGGAATACGGCGTCCAGGCATTGACGGATGGCTTTGGGTTTACCGGGTAGGTTAACAATCAGGCTGTTGCCTCTGAGGCCTGCGGTCTGGCGTGACAGAATGGCTGTGGGTACATACTTGAGGGACTCCATGCGCATCAGCTCACCGAAGCCCGGCATCATGCGCTCACAGACGGCTTCGGTGGCTTCCGGGGTGACATCCCGGCTGGCCGGACCCGTGCCACCGGTGGTGACCACCAGGCAGCAGTGTTCCTGATCCACCAGTTCTTTCAGGGTGGTTTCAATCTGTGGCTGTTCATCAGGGATCAGGCGGTAAACGGCTTCCCAGTCACTGCTCAGATAGGCTTTCAGGGTGTCAATGATGGCCTGTCCGGACAGGTCTTCATAAATGCCGGCGCTGGCGCGGTCGCTGACGGTGACAATACCGATTCGAGCAGTCTGGGTCATGGTGAGTCTCAGTTGAGTTGAACAAGTTCTCCCTGGCGACTGAAGGCCAGAAAGCGTGAAATCATGCCTGATTGAATCTGCTGCATCATCATTTTCAGTGGCTGCAGGCATTCCTCGCTGGTGGGAGGCATGCCGCCCCGGCCACTCATGGCGGCCACAAAAGCGATGTCCCAGTCATGGCCGGTCTGTTCCGATTCACTGACCAGGGTGGTGAAATCCCTGACTTCTTCGGGGGTGCGATCCACACAGATGACTGGATTGAGTACGCCCCCCTCTCCTTGTTCAAAGGCTTTTTTCTGGGCCGGGGTGGCGTCTTCGGGAAGTTCTGCCTTGCTGAAAACGAACAGCAGGCGCTGAGGTTCCGGTTGCTCCTCTGCCAGTGCAATCAGATCCTGGTAGGTGTTGATGTTCACGATGTACCCCTATGACGGATGTTGGTTTTCTCCGAGTCTGGCAGGGTTTTCAGGCGTGAACATTACCCATCAGAGGTAGCTGCTGTCTGCTGATTGGAGTAGTCAGCCACCGGTCATGTTCATCAGGCGCACCACCTGCACATCACCGTCATTGGTGAAGTGATGGCGTTCGGGTTTTAATCCCATGGCATCCATGATGGCCTGTTTCAACGGCTCGTTGTTGCCAGGATGGCTGCGCAGTATCGGGCGCAGATCCACCGAGTGGTCATTACCCAGGCACAGCAGCAGGCGTCCTTCCACGGTCACTCGCACGCGGTTGCAATCGCCGCAGAAGTTGTGGGAGTGGGGCGAGATGAAGCCGATGCGGGTGGTTGAGTCGGCCATGCGGTGATAACGGGACGGGCCAGCGGTCTGGCTGTCACAGGCACTCAGGGCATAACGCTGTTCAATGATCCGGTGCACTTCATCACTGGAGCAGTAGGTTTCACCGCGCTGGTGATCGGACACCACGCCCAGCGGCATTTCCTCGATAAAGCTGATGTCGATGCCTTTGCTACGGGCAAACTCCACCAGATCGAGCACTTCGTCTTCATTGCGTCCCTTCATGATCACGGCATTCAATTTGATGCCGGTGAAGCCAGCATCGATGGCTGCATCGATGCCCTGCAGTACCTTGTTCAGGTCGCCGTTGCGGGTGATGCGGCGGAATTTTTCCGGGTCCAGTGAATCCAGGCTGATATTCAGGCGTTGCAGACCACCGGCAAACAGGGCTTCGGCATAACGGGGTAATTGGCTGCCGTTGGTGGTCATGGCAAAGTCTTTCAGGCCAAGGGTGCCGATGAAATCCACCAGTTGTGTCAGGTCACGGCGCACCAGCGGCTCGCCCCCGGTCAGGCGAATTTTTTCCACCCCCAGTTCCGCAAAAGCTTGTGCCACACGACCGATTTCTTCCAGCGTGAGAATGGCATCTCGTGGCAGGAAGGTCATGTCTTCACTCATGCAATAAACACAGCGGAAGTCACAACGATCCGTCACTGACAGGCGTACATAGGTCACCTGACGACCGAAGTTGTCGATCAGTCGTGCCGGGGTCTGTTCAGCAATCATATGGGGTGGATCATAAACGGGCCGGTTCATTGTTCTTCTGCCTTGGCCGTTGCCTGTTGTGGGGTTTGCCAGCGAGCGGCGGCGGCTGAGTCACTGTGACGGGCGCTGACCCAGTAATCGCCGCTGCGGGTGTGTTCTTTTTTCCAGAAGGGCGCGCGGGTTTTCAGGAAATCCATGATGAAGTTACAGGCATCAAAAGCCGCCTGGCGGTGCGCCGAGGCAGTGACCACCAGCACAATCGGGTCACCGGGTTCCAGTCGCCCGATGCGGTGAATCACGCGGGTGCCCTTGAGCGGCCAGCGTGTTTCGGCCTCCTGCACTATCTGCTCCAGAGCCTGTTCGGTCATGCCGGGGTAGTGTTCCAGGGTCAGGGCGATGACATCCGGTTTTTCGTTGAAGTCCCGCACGTAACCGACAAAACTGACCACGGCACCCAGATCGGTGCGTTCAGCAGTCAACTGGTCGATTTCCCGGCCGCTGTCAAACGCTTCGGCCTGTACCCGAATCAGGTTGGGGTTCATCCTTCAACCTCCGGTGACCGGTGGGAAAAAGGCCACTTCATCCCCGGCAGAGATGGTTTGGCCGGGTTTGGCCATCTGCTGGTTCACGGCCATCAGCAGATTGCTGCCGGACAGATAACGCTGCCAGACTTCACCACGCGCACGCAGCTGCTGGAGCAGGTCATCCAGCGTGGTGCCAGGCAGCTGATCCAGCGGCAGATCCAGTTTATCCACACCCAGTTGCTCACGCAGCTCAGCAAAAAACTGCACCTGAATCATGGCTTCACTGGATGTTGCCGCGGATGCAGTGTTGGGTAGCGGTTCGGCGGTGCATGCAGGTTGATCAACCGGCTGGGGTGCTGTTTCAAAGGTCCAGTCACCGGATTTGCCACCGGTTTTTTCCAGCACCCGGATGCCTTCAATTTCCATGCGTTTATCCACCGCTTTACACATGTCATAGACGGTCAGGGCGGCAACCGAAGCGGCTGTTAATGCTTCCATTTCCACACCCGTCTGTCCGGCCAGCTTGCAGGTGGCCAGAATGCGGATGCCCGGCAGATTGGTGTCCGGGCTCAACGTCACTTCCACCTTGCTGAGTAACAGCGGGTGGCAGAGCGGAATCAGTTCGGGGGTTTTTTTGGCCGCCATGATGCCGGCAATCCGTGCGGTGGCCAGTACATCACCCTTGGGGTGATCGCCGTCGACAATCATCTGCAGTGTGGTGGCATGCATGCGTACGCTGGCGCAGGCCTGAGCGGTGCGGGTGGTGACCTGCTTTTCGGAAACATCCACCATGCGGGCTTCGCCACGGGCATTCAGGTGTGTAAGCTGGTTCATTCTGCTGTTCCTCTGTAACCGGGCAGCCATTCATGGAAAGGGTAGATGTCCACGGGTGCACCTGCCGGAATTTCAGCCTGATCATCTGCGATGCGAATCAGGCAGTTGCCCTGGTGAACCGAGGTGAGCATGCCGGACCCCTGTGGACCGGTGGTTTTCACCTGCAGCTGGCCGTTGCTGCTGATGCTGAACACCCCGCGGTGGAAATCACTGCGCCCCGTGCGGCTTTTTAAATGTTCGATACTGCTGGCGCGCCAGGGTGCAGGGAGGCGTTGCTGGCATCCCTGCAGCTGCTGAATCAGGGGTTGCACCAGCAGCATGAAAGTCACCACCACCGCCACCGGATTACCGGGTAATCCGGCAAACAGGCAGGTCTGACCTGCATCATTCTGACCCAGGTGACCAAAGGCAAAAGGACGACCGGGACGCAATGCCAGTTTCCAGAAACGGGTTTCGCCCAGTTCATTCAGGGCACTGCGAACAAAGTCGGCATCCCCCATGGATACACCACCGGACGTCAGCACCAGTTGGTGCCGGTGTCTGGCTTCTGCCAGTGCAGCACGAATGCTGCCCAGATCATCCGGCAGGATGCCCAGATCGGTGACTTGGCAGCCCAGTGCCTGCAGCATGGCCTGCAGGGTGAAACGGTTGGTGTCATAAATGCCATCACCAGGTAAGGGCAGGCCCGGTGCAGTGACTTCATTGCCGGTGGAAAACACCGCAACCCGCAAGGGTTGATGAACACTCACCTCGGAAAAACCCAACGATGCCAGCAGCCCCAGTTGTGCGCTGCCGAGGGCTTGCCCGGCAGGCAGCAGGGTCTGGCCGCTGCGGATGTCTTCACCGGCCTGACGCACATTGCTGCCGGGTTTGATACTGGCTGCATCACTGATGTTGATCTGCTTTTCATGGCGCTGACACTGTTCCACCATCACCACGGTATCGGTGCCATCCGGCAGCGGTGCGCCAGTGGTGATGTAGACACATTCCCCGGCCTCAACCTTGCCGCTGAAACGCTGTCCGGCAAGGCTTTCACCAATCAGTTGCCATTGCTGTTGCCGGGCCAGTTCGGTGCCTTTCAGGGCAAAACCGTCCATGGCTGAGTTGGTGTTTTGCGGCACATTGATCGGAGCAATGATGGGGGCTGCCAGGTAGCATCCGGCAGCCTGCTGCAGTGGCAGGCGAACCGCCGGTGTTTGTGCGCTGGTTGGTTGCAGCAGCGCCTGGCGCGCCTCTTCCAGCGTCAGCTGGTTTTTTTTGTCAGTGAAATCAAAGCAGCTCAGGCTCATGGCGTCACTCCTCTGGAAGGGTGGCGCTGGCAGAACTCAAGGATGAAGTCTTCCAGTTGTTCCAGATTGTTCAGATCCAGTCGTGGCAGACAGCAGTCAACCGGTATTGCATCCAACTGGTCACAGGCCACGGCCATGACATGCGGGTCTTCCCGGAAACGCCAGGGTTTGCCAACGGCCGGGCGATGCAATTCAATCTTCGGAAAGGCTTCTGCTTTAAAACCTTCGATCAGCACCAGATCCAGCAGGTCGGTATTGAGTTGTTGCAGCAGCTCCTGCAGCGCCGGTGGTTCGACCCGCTCATCTTCCACCATCAGTGCCCAGCGCTTGTGTGAGGCAATCAGCATCTGCTCTGCACCGGCATGGCGCAATTCATAACTGTCCTTGCCGGGGGTATCCACATCAAAGTCATGGTGGGCATGTTTGATGCAACCGATACGCAGCCCCCGGCTGCGCAGCCGTGGCAGCAGGGCTTTAAGCAGGGTGGTTTTTCCGGTGCCGCTCCAGGCGGCAAAGCCCAGTACTGGCAGGGGCGTCTGAATCATGGGTCTGCTGGCTCCTCTATGGTCTGTTACCGAGCAAAGCCTGTGCCCCGTAAGGCAGGAATAAACTGACAAATAAGGGAAAAATCTGCCTTTTGTCCAGGAAACCATTGGCTGACGATGCGGCTTGCCTTGCCTGCGCGCATAACGTTCATCAGGAGCTTTTCAGCCCTTATGCTGCTCAGGTTTTCCCGAATATGCCATAAATACGCCTGGGCGTATATGCTTCGGAGGAGGTAGTGCGACAGAGGTAGGGTTGAGTGACGACAGGGGTGTTGCCTGTCTGTTATTGCAGTTCTTCCGGCCGGTTGAAATTGCGCAGGGTGCGGGGATCAAAGTCCACCTGGGTCATGCCGATGCTGGCATACCAGCGATCCGGCTTGCGTTCGCCCTGTTGCATGGCTTGTTGCAGGGGACTGGCCAGACTGGTGTGCAGCAATACCACCACCGGTTGCAGGCGCTCTCCATCAGCGGCCACAGCGATCCGGGTGTTATCAGTGCGGGTGGCTTGAAGCAGTTGACTGACCAGATCAAGCGGCAGAAACGGGCCGTCACAGGGTGCAAAAATTACCCATTCCGTTTCGGCTGATTGCAGGCCAGTGAGGATGCCCATCAAGGGGCCGTGAAAACCTTCCTGCAGATCCCCGATGACACGGAACCCCAGCGCTTCATAGGCCTGTTGATTGCGGTTGGCATTGATCAGCAACTGGTCAACCTGAGGTTGCAGACGAGTGATCACGTGGTGAATCAGGGGTTGTCCTTCATATTCGACCCAGCCTTTATCCTGGCCACCCATGCGGCGACCTTCTCCGCCCGCAAGGATGACGCCAGTGACTGAATCGGGGGTAAAACTGGACATGGCAAGGCTCCGTCAGATGTGCAGCTGGCCATTATCCAGCATCCACTGCTGGCTGCAAAGTTCGGTGACCGCATTCTGCTGGTGGCTGGTCAGCAGCAGCCCTACTCCCTGTTGCTGCAGTTCTTCCAGCATCAGTGCCAGACGTTGGACACTCTGTTCATCCAGGCTGGCCGTGGGTTCATCCAGCAGCCAGAAACGGGGCTGGATCAGGCGTGCGCGTGCCAATGCCAGGCGTTGGCGTTCGCCGCCAGAGAGGGTGCGAGCTGGTTGTTCGGCCAGCTCCATCAGCCCGGCCCAGACCAGCAGGTCATCCAGTTGCCGGTTCAGTTGCTGATGATTGAGTCCCTTCAGATGATGGCTGTGACCTGTGATGAGCAGGTTGTTGCGCACGCTGTTGCTGAACAGCCAGGGGTGTTGGTGCAGGTAACAGCAATTGTTTGCCGGTTTGTGTCCGGACGGGTTGAGTTTGACCTGGCCTTTTGACGGGGACTGCAATCCGGCGATGACCTTCATCAGGCTGGTTTTGCCGCTGCCGTTGATGCCGCGCAGGTAAATGCTTTCACCCTGGTGCCAGTAAAGCTGAGGAATGTCCCAGATCACTCGACGCCGGTATTTCAATTGCAACTGGCGGGCCTGAAGCAGCATTGGTGTGGTGGTTTTCATCAGTGGCTGGCTCCCTGAACGCTGTTGCCTCGACAGAAGCCCACCAACAGATTTAAACCCAGTGCCAGTAACAAAAGCACTAACCCCAGGGCTATGCCTTGCACATAGGCACCCCTGGAGGTTTCCAGTGCAATGGCAGTGGTGATGGTGCGGGTGTAACCGGCAATGTTGCCACCCACCATCATGGCGCAGCCCACTTCGGCAATGATGCGGCCAAAAGCGGTGACCACTGCGGCCAGCAAGGCAAAACGTACTTCTACCGTGATCAGCCACAGGCTACGCAGGCGCGACAAACCCAGTGTTCGGGTGGTTTCCCAGGCGTGGCGAGACAAGCTCTGGTAGGCGGTGTGGCTCATGGCAATCAGAATCGGCAGGCACATCAGAAATTGTCCGGCAATCATCGCTGGTTGACTGAACAGCAGGCGCAGATCACCCAGTGGACCGGAGCGGGACAGCAGCAAAAACAGCAGCAAGCCGATCACCACTGTGGGTACAGCCAATAATGTGTTGTTCAGGGTGACCAGTAACCAGTGGCCGGGAAAGTGCCAGAAGGCCAGGGCAAAACCACAGGCCAGTGCCAGTGGCAGGGCCAGCAGCAGGGCGGTGAGTGACACCCGGAACGACAAGGCAATGATCTGCCACAGCTCCGCATCACCGGACAGCAGCAGTTGAATGGCCTGAAGGGTTGCTGATCCGATGGAATCCATGAGTATCAGTTGGCGTCAGCAAAAAACAGCGGTTCATCATCCACGGTGAAACCATTGATCAGTGCCTGACCGGTTTCAGACAGCAGCCAGTCGCGCAGCAGTCTGGCGCCACGGTGGTTGATGCCGGGATGACGTTGCGGGTTAACCAGAATCACCTGATAGGGGTTGGCCAGATCAATGCCACCCTCATAGAGTAGCGCCAGATCCAGGCGTGACCGCATGGCCAGCCAGGTGCCACGATCGGTCAGGGTGTAGCCCTTCATTTCACTGGTCATGGTCAGTACTCGGCCCATGCCCTGACCAACCGCGCGGTAGTTGCGAAAACCGGGTTGCAGCCCTGCCAGCTCCCAGAGTTCCAGTTCTTTTTTATGGGTACCGGAATCATCCCCGCGGGAAACAAACACACGGTTGCGCTGATGGATTTTTTCCAGCGCATCAAGGATGCCTTCTGCTTGCTCAAGATTAAGTGGGTCATTTTTAGGGCCGACCAACACATAGTCGTTGTACATCAGGCTGCGGGGCTCAATGCCATGACCGGCTTCAACAAAGGCTTCTTCTGCAACCGGGGCATGGGTTATCACCAGATCCACGTCACCATCCTGCCCCAGTTTGAGTGCCTGCCCGGTGCCAACCGACAGCACCTGCACGGTGATGCCATGTTGTTTTTCAAAATGTGGCAGCAGGTGGCCCAGCAGTCCTGAGTTGTAAGTGCTGGTGGTGGTAGCCAGTCGAACCACCTGAGGGTTGGCTTGCAGTGAACCGGAGAGTGCAAACAGCAGGATGAACAAAAGCAGCAGTCGGTTCATGGTGATTAAGGCTTCCTGAAGCTGATGATGAGTGAGGGCTGTGAGTTGCTGGGTTGCAAGGGAGGTGCCAGTTTTTATCGGCTCCCTGTCCAATCCATCGATTTTAAAGGGATTCATGCCACAGAAAAATGCCTGCAAGTTGCGCTGAAGCAATTTTGATGCATGAAAATCGGGTCAAAATGCTACACTTTGTTTTCCGTGAAGGTTCATTTTGTCCGTAAAGGTTCTTTCCCATGACTGCCATGCCCGATTTTAGCCTCTGTCGTTCAGCCTCAGTTCTGATTGTTGATGATGAACCAGGCATGCGCCAGTTTCTGGAAAAGGCATTGGACAAGCATTTTGGTCTGGTGGAAACCGCAGGCAGTATTGATCAGGCCGAGACACTGCGCCAGCGATATCATTTTGATCTGATGATTCTGGATGTGCGTATGCCGGGGCGCTCCGGCATTGAGTGGCATGAAGCCCTGCAGGACCCCAATCGCCATAGTGATGTGATTTTCATGACCGCTTATGCGGAGCT
This sequence comes from Marinospirillum alkaliphilum DSM 21637, assembly GCF_900119735.1. GTDB lineage: Bacteria > Pseudomonadota > Gammaproteobacteria > Pseudomonadales > Halomonadaceae > Marinospirillum > Marinospirillum alkaliphilum. The sequence goes on from NZ_FPJW01000012.1 coordinate 66,800, forward strand.
GGAAACGGCGATCCAGGCCATTCGTGTTGGTGCAGCAGATTTTATTCTCAAGCCTTTCCGGCTGGAGCAGATGATGAATGCGATTCTGCGTGTGCTGAAGCGCCGCCAGTTGTTGCGTGAGAACTTTCTGCTGCGTCGTGAAGTGAGCCAGTACCTGGAGCTGGAAAACCCGATGGTGGGTGACAGTCCGGCCATGAAACGACTGGAAACCGTGATCCAGCGGGTGGCTCCCACTCCTTCCGCGGTTTTGATTGAAGGGGAGTCGGGAACCGGCAAGGATCTGGTGGCACGTGCCCTGCATCAGCATTCCGGTCGGCAGGGGCCTTATGTGCCAGTCAACTGTGGTGCCATTGCACCGGATCTGCTGGAAGCTGAACTCTTTGGTCATACCCGCGGAGCCTTCACCGGGGCTAACAAGGCACGGGATGGTTTATTCAGTTTTGCCAGTGGCGGCACCCTGTTTCTGGATGAGATCGGTGAGTTGCCGCTGGCGATGCAGTCAAAACTGCTGCGTGTGCTGGAGCAGAAAGCAGTGCGCCCGGTTGGTGGTGAGCAGGAAGTTAAAGTGGATGTGCGCATTGTGGCCGCCACCAATCGCCAGTTGAGTGAAGAGGTCAAGGTCGGGCGCTTTCGGGAGGATCTGTACTTCCGCCTGAATGTGCTGACGCTGACCTTGCCGCCTCTGCGTGAGCGCAGTGAGGACATCCCCCAGTTGGCGCATTATTTTTCCCGGCGTTTATCACGTGAGCTGGGACTGGAGGCGGTACCCTTTTCCCATGAAGACCTGCGTGCCATGCAGGGGCATCACTGGACGGGCAATATTCGTGAACTGAAAAACTTCATTGAGCGCTGCATTCTGCTGGGTCGTTTGCCGCTGGAAGAACTGGTGCGCGATGATAATACAGACTCGGGACAGACAGGTTATCCCAGTTGCTGGCCGTTGGATGAGGTGGAGCGACGCCATATCCTGCAGGTGCTGGATGCCTGTGATGGCAACAAGTCAGCCGCAGCAAGGCAGTTGGGTATTTCCCGCAAGACGCTGGATCGGAAACTGGCTGGCTGGTCCGGTGAGGATTCTGATTCGGATCATGCCTCAGATCAGGAGCAGGAGGCATGAAGCTGCCTCGACGTTCTGTCAAAGGCAAGCTGCTGACCCTGACCCTGCTGCCAATCCTGCTGACACTGGCAGCCTTGCTGGCTTTGACGGCTTACTGGACCACCACCTATACCGATCGTCACCTTTACATGAAGGTGGCGGCAGATCTGGCGGTGGCACGCTCCACCCTGGATCTGATGCAGGAACGCCAACTGGAGCGTCTGGTCCAGATGAGCAATGCCTGGCGTTTTCATGATGAGTTGGTGCAACGTGATCGGCAGCGTCTGGAAAGTCTGGTCGAGGTGATTCGTCAGCGTCATGGTTTTGATTTTCTGCGTCTGCTGGATGTTGCCGATGTGCCTGAGCTGGAGCGGGATCAGCCAAGCCTGTTCGGGCTGCTCAGTGGTGTGGCACGCGGGGGAAGTTTCAGTGGTTTGTCGGTGATCAGTGCTGCTGAACTGGCAGAGCTGGATGAAGGGCTGGCTGAGCGGGCAAAAATTCAGGTGCTGCCAACACCTCGTGCCCGCCCCTCGGTGAAACGTATTGAAGATCGGGCGATGCTGGTGCGCAGTCTGCACCCGATCACCAATACCGAGGGTGAGGTGCTGTTCCTGCTCGATGGTGGGGTGATGCTGAATCACAATCTGGTCTTTGTGGATGCCATTCGTGATCTGGTCTATGGCTCGGGTGCTTTGCCGGACGGTGGGTTGGGTACAGTGACCCTGTTTCTGGATGATACCCGCATCACCACCAATGTACCGGGATTGGGTTTTGATGGGCACGGGCCAGTGATTGAACGAGCCATAGGTACCCGCATTTCTCAGGAAGTGGGAGACCGGGTGCTGGGTGATCAAGCCGTGTGGCTGGATCGTGCTTTTGTAGTGAATGACTGGTTCATCAGTGGTTATGAGCCGCTGTATGACCTGCGTGGTGATCTGATCGGTGTGTTGTATGCCGGTTTTTCGGAGGGTCCATTTTTTGCCCAGTACCTGAAAACCCTGTCTGAGCTTGGAATTACCCTATTGCTGGTACTGCTGATTTCCGCCTTGCTGGTGTGGCGAGGTGCCAATCGGCTGTTTGCACCGGTCAAGCAGATCCATGACTCGGTGATGGCGGTGCGTGCTGGTCAGCAGCAGGCACGCATCGGGCCGCTGGATACAGGTGATGAAATGACCGATCTGGCACATCAGTTTGATGCCATGCTGGATGAGCTGGATGCCCGTCAGCAAAGAATTCAGGCGGCTGCCGAAGAACTGGAACGCAAGGTGGAAGAACGCACGTTAAGTCTGCAGCAGAAAACCCGTGATCTGCAGGAGCATATCGAACTGTTGAAAGCCACGCGTGCCCAGTTGTTCACCAAGGAAAAACTGGCGGTACTGGGTGAATTGACGGCAGGCATTGCCCATGAGATCAATAACCCGGCTGCAGTGATTCTGGGGCACATGGATCTGTTGCAGGCGGAATTAGGGCCCAGTGCCGTGGTGGTGCAGGAAGAGATTGATACGGTGATTGAGCAGGTGTATCGCATCCGCGCCATCATCAACAATCTGTTGCAGTACAGTCGCCCAGGCCAGATGGTGGATCAGTTGCAAACACTGGAGGTGAATCGTGTGGTGCGTGACACCCTGGCGTTGGTGCGCCATGCGCTGGACAAGCAGGGCGTGGAAGTGGAGCAGCAGTATGATCGGGCTGTTGGCAAGGTGCAGGGCAATCGTCAGCAGCTGCAACAGGTGCTGGTGAATCTGTTGTTGAATGGTGCCCATGCCCTGGCGGGTCCGGGACGCATGCAGCTGTCCACGCATCCCTGGCAGACGGCAGAAGGTTTGCCCGGTGTGGAAATCCGTGTTTGTGATGAAGGCAAAGGCATGACCGAGGCGGTACTGGCACGGATTTTCGAGCCTTTTTTCACCACGCGTGAAGCCGGCAACGGGCTGGGGTTGTCCGTCAGTCGCAGTCTGATTCGGCGTTACGGTGGTGACATCGGGGTGGAGTCGGAAGCGGGCAAGGGCAGTTGTTTCAGTGTTTACCTGCCAGAAACCGCCAGCATCAATGATGAGGATGAAGCCACCATGCGGCAGCTGTTGTCAGGTCTTGGTGTGGTGGGTTGAGGATTTAGAATTCCACACCCAGGTTGATGCTGGGAAAGGTGTGGAAAGAGCTGCTGTCCTGATCCAGCCCGAAAGTGAAGGAGGTTTCAAGAAACAGGAAGTCCACGGGGTGCCATTTGTAAAAGAGCTCGGCGGCAATGACTGGAAAAGAGGCATCATCTTCACCCTTGGAGGGTGTATCCCCGGGTGAGTAAATCTCGACATAACGATCGGTGCCCAGTGCCCAGCCGGCGTACCAGCCAACTCCAAGCCCACGGTAGCGCTCACCTGCCATGTAGCGGTTGCCGTAAATAAAAGCCATCACTTCCAATTCTGCCATACCCCTGGCGCCATCTTCGCGGTATTCCGTTATGAACCGCATGCGACGCAAGGAAAAATACTTGTAGGTGTGGTTAAAGGGCGGGTATAACTGGAAGCCGCCACTGTCACCCTTCCAGACCAGACTGATTTGTTGCATGTAGGCATCATCATTCAGATAACCCCCATCATCAAAAATCATGTCGTCATTCATCTGATCGGGAATCAGATTGATGGCCAGGGAAATTCTTGAATCGGAAAGATTGGTCAGGCCGAGTGACTGACCGTGAGCACTGGAAAGCAGAAGAAAGCAGGAGATGATGAGAACCAAAGCAAACTTCTTCATGCACTTGTCCTTTGGTGCGAGCCAATTCTTAAGGTGAGGATCAAGTGCAGCTTAGGATAGATAAAAAGGAATGTCACCGAAAAAATCAGGCAGCAACACGAATGTTGTTGATTTCCTGGATCAGGGTTTCGGTGTCTGGTCGGGCCTGAGCGGCATAAGCAGCAGCCACCTGGCGCGGTGCCGGTGCGCTGGCGGGTTTCAGGGTGGTGACAAACTGCAGCTTCGGATATTCCTCGGTCAGTGCGCGCAGCCAGCTGAAATAACCGGCATTACCTTGCACCAGAGCCTCTCCCATGCCGCTCTGGATATCGCGTGCCAGGCGTCTTGCATAGGTGTCTTCCACCAGTACGATGTTGTGATGAGCCGGTGGTCGGTTGATGTAGTTGGACAGGCCGGGCGGATCATAAACCGTTGGAATATGCGTTGGGTAAATCGGATTGGGTGCGTAGTGCTGAATCGGCAGGTTGTTGTACAGGCTGGGCAGATCGGGTGAATACACGGGTGCCATCATCAGACTGAGTACCAGCGAGAACTGGGCACCCTGCGCTGAGTTCAGCGAGGTGTTCAGTGACTCCTGGACTTCCAGTGATTTTGTATAAGCGTTTTCAATCCGCATGGCAGCAGTGACAATCCTGACGATTCAGTGAATGACGTTCCTGTTTTTTCGGCTGCAAGGCAGGAAACTTTAGCTGTTTTTTCAAGCAAATGAAGGTTGGCTGAAAACAGCGCTTGAACTGTTGCCACGCCTTGTTAAACTGACTGCGACATCTTGACGGGGTGCTGAAGCCTGACCGGGCGGACGCTGAGATGATACCCGTTGAACCTGAACCGGTTAGCACCGGCGTAGGAATCGAGATCACGCACTGACTGGCAGCCCTCTCTGTACATAAAAAAGGCTGCACCTCGTTTTTTCCGCCCTGCCGGTTCCCGCACTGCAATATAAAGTGGGAGCACAACAATGAACAAGCCAGAACATCCAGTCACAACCAGCTCATTTTCCAGCCGGTTCCTGAAAGAAACCGCACAGGTGGATGCTGCCAGTGTGCAGCCGCTGCCCAACTCCCGCAAGGTTTATGTGGAAGGTTCCCGCCCGGATATCCGTGTACCGATGCGCGCCATCAGCCAGGCGGACACACCCGTTCAATTTGGTGTGGAGCAGAATCCGGACATCCTCGTGTATGACACCTCCGGCATTTATACCGACCCACAAGCCAACATCGACATTCGTAAGGGTTTGCCTGCGCTGCGTGCAGCCTGGATTGAGGAGCGTGGTGATACCGAGCTGTTAAACGGCCCAACCAGTGAATTCGGCCGTCGCCGTGAAGCGGACCCGATGCTGGAGTCACTGCGTTTTGACCTGAAACGTAAACCTCGCCGTGCCCTGCCGGGTAAAAATGTCACCCAGCTGCATTATGCCCGCCAGGGCATCATCACACCCGAGATGGAGTTCATTGCCATCCGTGAAAACCAGAAACGCCAGCAACTGGGCAGTGAAGCGGTGGAAGCCATCCTGCAACACCAGCATGCAGGTCAGTCCTTTGGTGCTGCGATTCCACAGGAAATCACCCCCGAATTTGTACGCGATGAAGTCGCACGTGGCCGCGCGATCATTCCGTGCAATATCAATCACCCGGAAAGTGAGCCGATGATCATCGGTCGCAACTTTCTGGTGAAAATCAACGGCAATATCGGTAACTCGGCACTGGGTTCTTCGATTGAAGAAGAAGTTGCCAAGATGACCTGGGGCATTCGCTGGGGTTCAGACACCATCATGGATCTGTCCACCGGCAAACACATTCACGAAACCCGCGAGTGGATCATTCGCAACTGCCCGGTTCCGGTGGGCACCGTGCCGATTTATCAGGCACTGGAAAAGGTCAACGGCGTAGCAGAAGATCTGACCTGGGAGATCTTCCGTGACACCCTGATTGAGCAGGCTGAGCAGGGGGTGGATTATTTCACCATCCATGCCGGGGTGTTGTTGCGTTATGTGCCGCTGACTGCCAAGCGGGTCACCGGTATTGTTTCTCGTGGTGGTTCGATCATGGCCAAATGGTGCCTGGCGCATCACAAGGAAAACTTCCTTTACACCCATTTCGAAGAAATCTGCGAGATCTGCAAACAGTATGATGTGGCTTTTTCGCTGGGTGATGGTCTGCGTCCCGGTTCCATTGCTGATGCCAACGATGCCGCCCAGTTCGGTGAGCTGGAGACCCTGGGTGAGCTGACCAGAATTGCCTGGCAGCATGATGTGCAGGTGATGATTGAAGGCCCGGGTCACGTGCCGATGCATCTGATCAAGGAGAACATGGACAAGCAGCTGGAATGCTGTGATGAAGCGCCCTTTTACACCCTGGGGCCGCTGACCACCGATATTGCACCGGGTTATGACCACATCACCTCCGGTATCGGTGCGGCGATGATCGGCTGGTACGGTTGCGCCATGCTGTGTTATGTCACCCCCAAGGAACACCTGGGGTTGCCCAACAAGGATGACGTCAAAACCGGCATCATCACCTACAAGATTGCTGCCCACGCGGCGGATCTGGCCAAAGGCCACCCGGCGGCACAAAGGCGTGACAATGCGCTGTCCAAGGCGCGCTTTGAATTCCGCTGGGAAGACCAGTTCAATCTGGGACTGGATCCGGACACTGCCCGTTCTTTCCATGACGAAACCCTGCCCAAGGAATCGGCCAAGGTGGCGCATTTCTGCTCCATGTGTGGCCCCAAGTTCTGTTCGATGAAAATCAGCCAGGAAGTGCGGGATCTGGATGAAACCCAGGTGGCTGCCATCAATGCTCAGGCAGAACAGGGCATGCAGGAAAAATCAAAAGAGTTCAAAGACAAGGGCGCTGCGATTTATCACAAGGCCTGAGGTGATCTGGAAGGTTGAAAGAGACAGCCGCCGCTTGCGGCGGCTGCAGGAACCCACAGAGTAGAAGCAAGGGCGGCGTGAGCGGAGTCAGTCGTCGCGGGTGAGCACTTCCAGCAGCTCGATTTCAAACACCAGATTGGCGTGGGGAGGAATGCTGTCGCCCATCCGCCGTTCACCATAGGCCAGTTCGGCAGGAACCCATAGGCGGCGGCGTCCGCCGACTTTCATGCCCACCAGGCCCAGTACCCAGCCCTGAATCACACGCTTGTTGCTGAGTACGGTTTGAAACGGCTGGTTGCGGCTGTACGAGGAGTCAAACTCGGTGCCATCTTCCAGCCAGCCACGATAATGGGTGGTGATCAGTGCCCCACGTTCGGCAGCCTTGCCCTGGCCTTCCTGCAGGTCTTCAATGCGGACTTCAGTGGCCATGAGGATGCAAGGCCTCACCATCAAACTGCACGCCAGACCAGCCGGTTTGCATGAAGTTGCGAATGTTCTGGTGATCAGTACCTTGTGGATGTTGCAGTACATCCCGGGTGTAAAAGTCACCAAAGGCATGCAGGGTGGCCTGTTCACTCAGGCCGTGCAGCAGGCCAAAGGCAAAAATCTTGCAGGAGCCGTTGTTGGTATTGGCTTCGTTGACCTGGCTGCCATTAATGAAACGTGTTGGCGTGAAGTCATATTCGGCATCAATCACGGCCATCACGGTTTTGAAATCAACCGGTTGCCGGTTCAGTGTGGCCAGTAGTTCGCTGAGGGTCATGGGCTTGGCTCCTGTATTTCAAAGCGTGCAAGGATAACAGAATGCCTTGCAGGACACAGGGCTGTTATGATGCCGATTTTACAGGAACAACTTTACAGCACAGCTGATTGAGGAAGCGTGATGAAAGGGTGTCAGATGCGTGGGATGGTTGGGTTGCTGGTGGTGGTGTCACTGCTGGCGGGGTGCAGCCTGTTGCGGGATTCGGGAGCCTGGCAGGACCCTGAGGCCAGGGTGCTGGACAGCAAACTGGTGGGGTTGACGCTGGAAAAAGCCTTCCTTGAGGTGGAGCTGGAGGTGAAAAACCCCAACCTTTATGCCATTCGCCTGGGTGCGCTGGATTATCAGCTGGATCTGCTGGATGCAAAAGTGCTTTCCGGTCAGCAGCAGCAGGGTAATCGTCTGGCCGCAGGAAAAACCCAGCGCCTGGTATTGCCACTGGAACTGGAGTTTGCCGAACTGGGGCAGTTTGTATCCAACCTGAGCCAGATGAAGTCGCTGGATTATGCGGTGGCTGGTGGAATGTCCTTTGATGTACCGGCCGCTGGCCCCTTACGCATTCCTTTTCAGGTGCGGGGTGAAATTCCGGTGCCCCAGTTACCGCGTTTCAGCCTGATTGGCATTGAGCAGAAGCGCCTGTCACTGAGTGGTGCTGACCTGCTGCTGAGTCTGGAGTTCGACAACCCCAATATGTTTGATCTGCTGGTGAATCGCCTGAGTTATTCACTGGCATTAAATGGTCAGCCGGTGACCCGTGGTGCCTTGCCGCGTGAACTGAGTATTGGTGCTGATGGGCGCAGCCGCATTGATGTCCCCGTTAATATTGCTTTTGGCCGCTCAACACTGGCGCTTTATGAAAGCCTGCAGCGTGGCGGTAACCTGAATTATCAGCTGGATCTGGATACCCAACTGGGCAGCAGTCTGCCAGTGTTTCGCAGCTTTCCTTTTGCAACCCAGCAAACAGGGCAGGTGCAGCTGTCGCGTTGAATGGCAGGCATGGTGCGTAGCAGGCGTGGTGTGTAGCGGCCGTGATGGGTGGCAGGCGTGGTATGTAGATAGACACGTGAATGAGGCAGTGATTGATGAGTGATTTTCTGGTGCTGGGTGGTGGTGTGATCGGCATGATGCTGGCACGGGAGCTGGCTGATGCCGGTGCGGATGTCACTCTGGTGGAGCGGGGCGAGTGTGCCCGTGAATCCAGTTGGGCCGGTGGTGGTATTGTGTCGCCGCTCTACCCCTGGCGTTATCCATCCGAGATCACTGCCCTGGCTGCTTATGCACAGCAGTATTACCCGGATTTTGCCCGTCAGTTACTGGAGGAGACCGGTGTTGACCCGGAGTTCCGTGAAGATGGCCTGCTGTTTCTGCGGGTGGCTGATCAGCAGGATGCGCTGGACTGGTCTGCGCGTAACGGCAATCCACTGGAGGCGGTGGATGCTTCTTTTCTTTATGAGCGTGAACCGGACGTGGCCCCCGGTTTTCGTGAAGCCCTGTGGATGCCCGGGGTTGCCAGTGTGCGTAATCCGCGCCTGGGGCAGGCACTCAAGGCATCGCTGCAGAAGCGCAGCAATATTCGTATTCTGGAGCACACCGAAGTGCGTCATGTTTACCATGATGAAGGTGAGGTGCTGGGCGTGGAAGGCAAGCAGATGGTGTTTTCTGCACGGCGCACCATTCTCTGTGCCGGTGCCTGGACCGGTAAACTGCTGCAGGAGCTGGGAGTGGAAACCGCCATCAAGCCGGTGCGCGGTCAGATGATTCTGTTCAAGGCGCCGCCGGGGCTGCTGAACCGGGTGGTGTTGATGGACGGTCGTTACCTGATCCCCCGCAATGACGGACGGATTCTTGCCGGTTCCACACTGGAATACGTTGGTTTTGACAAGCACACCACCGATGATGCGCTGGTTTCACTGCGTGAAACGGCTTACCAGATCTTGCCGCGCCTGCGCGATTATGAAGTTGAGCACCACTGGGCCGGTTTGCGCCCGGGTAGTGTGGATGGCATTCCGTTGATGGGGGAAGTGCCCGGCTACCGTAATCTCTTTGTCAGTGCCGGGCATTTCCGTAATGGTCTGGTGCTGGCACCGGCCGCCACACGGGTGATGGCCGACCTGCTGCTGAAGCGTGAGCCGCAGATAGATCCATTACCCTATTCGCCGGCATTCCGTTCAAACGCTTCCTGATGTTCGCGGCAGCAGAAATACCTGGGCCCGGATTGCAGGGCGCTGCCTTTGGGCAGATGCACACCGCACTGGGCACAGGGCACCATGCTTTCGCCTTCAAGCTTGTCGGAGGTCTTGTCTTCCACCCGGCTGCCTTGCATCTGTTGCCAGTATTGCCACAGCCGCCAGCCGGCCCAGAACAGCAGCACAAATACCACCAGCCTTACAATCAACAGGCTCATTCATCATCTCCTCTGCAGGTCTTTGCTATTTGACCCGCCTTTGCTCAAAATATCCGCCATTCTAACAGTTTTCTCCGGTAGACCCAGCGTCGGGCACCGGATGTTGATCAGGAGACCTGTCCTTGTCCAGCCTTCGCATTCATCTTGCTCAGATCAACCCGGTGGTGGGTGATCTGGCAGGCAATACTTCACGCATCCTGCAACTGGCTCACGATCTGGTGGCGAATCATCAGGCCGATCTGTTGCTGGTGCCGGAGCTGGCGCTGACAGGTTATCCCCCGGAAGATCTGTTGTTGCGTCCGGCCTTGCAGGGGCGCGTGGAAGAGCAGTTGCTGCGCCTGCAGAAAGAAGTGCATGGCATCACGCTGGTGGTGGGTTACCCCATCCGTCGTGATGGTCAGTTGTTTAATGCTGCGGGTGTGTTGCATCAGGGCCAGTGGCTGGCTGAATACCACAAGCAGCTGCTGCCGAATGACCAGGTGTTTGATGAAAAGCGTTATTTCTCAGCCGGTTCAACCCCTTGTGTGGTGGAGTTGCAGGGTTACAGACTGGGGCTGCTGATCTGTGAAGACCTGTGGCAACCCGGTCCTGCAGCGGCGGGTGCTGAAGCGGGTGCTGAAGCATTGTTGGTGCTGAATGCCTCACCCTGGCATCAGGGCAAGCAGCAGGAACGGGTGGCATTGGCGGCCGAACGCTGCCAGGCCACGGATTTGCCGTTGCTTTATTGCAATCTGGTGGGTGGTCAGGACGAGCTGTTGTTTGATGGTGCTTCTTTTGCACTCGATGCCAATGGTCGGCTGCTGGCCAGTGCTCCGGCCCTGCAGGAAGCTGGTCTGGATCTGGTACTGGAACGTACCAACGGCAAGGTGATGCTGCAGCCGGGTGCATGTGCAGAATGGCCGGAGCCGTTGGCTTATCTCTACGGGGCGCTGGTGCTGGGACTGAAGGATTATGTCAACAAGAGCGGTTTCAAGGGCGTGGTGCTGGGCATGTCCGGTGGCATCGATTCGGCCCTGTCCGCAGCCATTGCGGTGGATGCACTGGGTGCAGATCGAGTCAGCGGAGTGATGTTGCCCTATCACTACACCTCCTCCATGAGCCTGGAAGATGCTGAAGCCGAGGCTCGTTTGCTGGGCATTGATTATCAGGTGTTTCCGATTGCGCCGATGGTGGACAGCTTCATGACCGGTCTGGCCGATGCCTTTGCCGGAACGGCGCGGGACACCACCGAAGAAAACCTGCAAGCCCGCTGCCGGGGTGTGCTGTTGATGGCACTGTCCAATAAAAAAGGACTGATGGTGCTGACCACCGGTAACAAAAGTGAGGTGGCCGTGGGTTATTGCACCCTGTATGGCGATATGGTGGGTGGGTTTAATGCCATCCGGGATGTTTATAAAACCCTGGTGTTTGAACTGGCAGAATGGCGCAACCGTCAGGGGCAGGTGATTCCGCAGCGGGTCATTGATCGGCCACCATCAGCGGAATTGGCACCGGGACAGAAGGATGAAGACTCCTTGCCGCCTTATGCTACTCTCGACCGGATTCTGAAAGGTTACATTGAAGATGACCTGTCGGCGGAAGCCCTGATCAAAAGCGGATTCAGCCGGAACGATGTGCTGCGGGTGGTCTCACTGGTGGATCGCAATGAATACAAGCGTCGCCAGGCAGCTCCCGGTGTGCGTGTCACCGCACGGGGTTTTGGCAAGGATCGGCGTTACCCCATCGTGAATCACTGGCCGGTGTTGTAGTTGCAGTCTGTAGAGAGAGCGTGAGGCTCAAGGGTTTTGAGTGCTCAGCGCAGCAACCGCCTGACGAACAAAGTTCAGTGGCTGCTGGTAATAACCCTGTTGAATCACTGACTGGATGATTTCAGGGTCTACATCCAGATAGTCATGCACCAGTGCATTACGCAAGCCAATGACTTTTTTCCAGGGTTGGTTGCTCTCAATCAGTCCGGCGCTTTCCAGGTATTGAAAGGCTTTTAATCCTTCGTTCACTGTTTGTCCTGAAACTGCTTTGGCCCAGTGTTTGGCGACACCAATTGCGGCTTCAATCAAAAGCTGCAAACTGCGTTCAGCTGCCAGTTCTTCAAACCGCGACCAGGGTTGCAACAGCATTTTTTCTTTGAGGAGAAACAGGTCTCTTTCACACTCATTCACATGCTCGGTCAAAGAGAAGAGGTAACTTGGGGCAACAGTAACCATTTCAGCCCAGCCTTTTTTCTGTCGGTGAGTCGTTTATCGGTGAATCGTTTAAAGAGAAGTGGTTTGAAAGTAAAGGGTTTGAGGATGCATATAATCCAGTTCCCAGATGGAATGGATCCTGGACTCAATGGTCATGCGAACCTCAGGTTGTTTATCCACCAGTAACTCCCCTTCAGAAAGCACGCTCCAGCCAAGTGGTGCCGGGCAACAAGCCAGATCCACAATGCTGATCTGATCCTCCGGCAAGCCCAGCGACTGCTGCCAGTCCAGAGCCAGAACTTCCGGTCGCAGGCGTCTTTCCAATGGGTCTGGTTCCCAGCTGGAAAAAATCACCGCCAGATCATAGTCACTGGTTGCTCCGGCATCACCTCGCGCACGGGAGCCGTACAACCATAACGCCAGAATATCCGGGTTTTGTTCAGCCAGTTCGGTCAGTGCTTTAAGCATCGGGAGCCTGCTGTTGATTGAATCAAACAGTTTGCTGGTTCCTTGGGAGGCCTCTTGCCTGGCAAGCAGGTGGTGTCATGTAAGAGGCTTCTTTATAGCATTCAGCGTCTGCCCCAGCCACCAATCAGGTCAAAACTGATGATTTGCAGGAAGGTTTTGTCCGGTTGATCGGCAGGGTGCAGCTCAATGAAGCGGTTGTTACGCCCTAACTGGCGATGATCAGGTGCCAGCGTCATCAGCAGTTGTTTGAGTTCATCGGCCTGCTCAAAGTCTTCCAGGTGGCGGTAACCTTCAATCATCACTGCCAGGGCATCAGGAACGGATGGGGTGTCCCGGTAACCTTCAATGACTTCGCGGCCACGATTGATGGCGGCAATGGGTGCACCACGACGCAGGTAAAAACGCCCGATGTAGACTTCCTGTTCGGCCAGCAGGTTTTTCAGATAACGCATGCGCTGCAGGGCGTCCGGCGTGTATTCGCTGTCAGGAAACTGGGTGCTCAGGCGATGGAAGTCGGCATAGGCTTCACGAGTGGCGCCGGGATCGCGCCGTGAGATATCACTGAGCTTCATGCCTTCCAGGGCATGACGCCCGGCTTCCCAGGCGGACATGCCACGCATGTAAAGGGCATAAGGCACTTGTGGGTGATCGGGGTTCAGGCGTACAAAACGGCTGGCTGTGGCGCGGGCTGCTTCATGCTGATTGCTCTGGTGGTAAGCGTACATCAGCTCCAGTTGGGCCTGTTCACCATATTCACCAAAAGGAAAGCGAGACTCCAGTGCCTGCAAGCGCTCAATGGCCGTCAGATAGCGTTTGCGATCCATGGCCTGCTGAGCTTCCTGATACAGCTGCTGTTCACTTTTTTCATCATCAGATAAACGCCCGGCACAGCCAGAAAGGAAAAGTGCTGTGAGGCTGAGCAATAACAGCCAGAGTAATGAGCGTGAAAAGCTGGATTTCAGGTGCATGTGTCTTGTTCTTCCGGTGGAGCCAGGATTTGCCGATGGATTCTTTGGCTGATAAAGCCGGTGCGGGTGCTAGAATAGCGGAAACACCTGCCCGGTTCGAGTGCTTCGGCAGGTTCAGACTCCAAATGACAGAAAGAATTCCATGACACAGGTGATTACACAGCAGGCCGAAGTACCCGCAGCACTGGGCGGCAAACGACTGGACCAGGTGGCAGCAGAGCTGTTTCCGGACTTTTCCCGGGCCCGTTTGCAGGAGTGGTTGAAGGATGGCAGCCTGACCCGTAATGGGGCTGCCGTGAAGCCCAAGGACAAGGCGGTGGTGGGTGATGTGTTGTCGCTGCAGGCCGAACAGCAGCAGCAGGTCACCGATGTGCCGCAGGACATTGCCCTGGACATTGTTTATGAAGATGATGATTTGCTGGTGCTGAACAAGGCTGCCGGTCTGGTGGTGCATCCGGCTGCCGGTCATGCCGATGGCACCCTGCTGAACGCATTGTTATTCCATTGCCCACAACTGGAAGATCTGCCCAGAGCCGGTATTGTGCATCGGCTGGATAAGGACACCTCCGGGTTGATGGTGGTGGCCAAGACGTTAAAAGCCCAGACAGCACTGGTTGAACAGTTGCAGGACCGTAGCATGGGGCGCGAGTATGATGCCGTGGTGCTGGGGCACATGACCAGTGGCGGCACGGTTAATGCCCCGATCGGGCGACATCCGAAAGATCGCAAGCGTCAGGCGGTGGTGGTCAGTGGTGGCAAACCGGCAGTGACCCATTACCGTGTGGTGCAGCGTTACCGGGCGCACACCCATGTGCGCTGCAAACTGGAAACCGGGCGTACCCACCAGATTCGTGTGCACATGGCCCACGTCAAGTTTCCGCTGGTGGGTGATCCGCTTTATGGTGGTCGGTTAAAACTGCCAGCTGGTGCCGGTGAGGCCCTGAAACACTATCTGCGCAGTTTTCCCCGTCAGGCACTGCACGCCCGCAGCCTGACGCTGCAGCACCCATCCACCGGGCAAACAATGAACTGGACGGTTCCTTTGCCGGAAGACTTTGAACTCTTGCTGACACTACTGGAAGAAGACCAGAGAGAAGCCCGATGAACAAACCTGTTGCTGATGAACTGAGTTTGCTGCACCCGCAATGGCCTGCACCTGAGCGCGTGCGGGCCTGGGTCACCACCCGTGAACTGGGGCCGAGTCAGCCTCCTTATGAGTGCTTTAACCCGGCAGACCATGTTGGTGATGATCCGGAGCAGGTGGCGGCCTGTCGACGCCGTCTGTTGCATGAAACCGGTAATCGCCCGCTGAACTGGTTGAATCAGGTGCATTCCAGCAAGGTGGTGAGTGAATTTGCGCCGGGCAGTGAAGCTGATGCAGCCGTCACCTTTTCCGATCAGCATGCCTGTGTGGTGCTCACTGCTGATTGCCTGCCGGTGTTTTTCTGCGATCGCGGTGCCACCCGGGTGGGGGTTGCTCATGCCGGTTGGCGTGGCCTGGCAGACGGTGTGCTGGAAAATACCGTGGCAGCGCTGGCGACAGACCCTGAAGAATTACTGGTATGGCTGGGTCCGGCCATTGGTGCGCGGGTGTTTGAAGTGGGCCCGGAAGTGCGTCAGGCGTTTCTGGATGGTCACCCGGAAGCGGCTGCTGCCTTTGTGCCCAGCCCTTACCGCCTCAAGCATTACATGGCGGACCTTTATCGTCTGGCCCGGCAACGCCTGGCGAACGTGGGGGTGACTCAGGTGTTTGGTGGCAACTTCTGCACCCTGTCTGATCGTGAGCGTTTTTATTCCTTTCGCAGGGATGGAGCACAGACAGGCCGCATGGCCAGTGTCATCTGGCTGGAAGATATGTGACCGAAATCAAAAAATAAGTCATTATTTTGAAGTGGCCCCTTGAATCAGTCGTGGGCGTGCCCCATTAAGTGATCAACAGCATTTCCGTATTCACGGTTTCAAGAGGTTTTTTTCATGCGTATTGATCGCCTCACCAGCAAGATGCAGCACGCGTTTGCTGATGCCCAGTCCATGGCCGTTGGTCAGAGTCATAATGAGCTGGCACCTGTTCACCTGTTGCTGGCCTTGCTGGATCAGCAGGGCAGCCCCCTCACTCCCCTGATCAAACAGGCCGGCAGTGACAGCAGCCGTGTGCGCTCCGAACTGAAAAAGCTGCTCGAACAGCTCCCCACTGTCAGCCAGTATGATGGCAACGTACAGGTGTCCCAGGCACTGGGTCGCCTGTTGAATCTGGCCGATCGTGATTCCCAGCAACGTGGTGACCAGTACATTTCCAGTGAGTTGGTGCTGCTGGCAGCGATGGAGCTGAATGACAACACCAGCAAGGCACTGGAAACAGCCGGGCTGAACAAAAAACGCCTGCAAAGTGCCATTGAACAGATTCGTGGCGGCCAGGCCGTGGATGATCCCAATGCTGAAGAAAAGCGCCAGGCACTGGAAAAATACACCATTGACCTGACGGCTCGGGCACTGGATGGCAAGCTGGACCCGGTGATTGGCCGTGATGATGAAATTCGTCGCACCATTCAGGTGTTACAGCGTCGCACCAAAAACAACCCGGTGCTGATTGGTGAGCCGGGTGTGGGTAAAACCGCCATTGTTGAAGGGTTGGCACAACGCATTGTAAATGGTGAAGTACCAGAAGGTCTGAAAGACAAGCGGGTGCTGTCACTGGATATGGGTTCACTGATTGCCGGTGCCAAGTTCCGGGGTGAGTTTGAAGAGCGCCTGAAGGGGGTGCTGAATGAACTCTCCAAGGAAGAAGGCCGGGTGATCCTGTTCATTGATGAGCTGCACACCATGGTGGGTGCTGGTAAGGGTGAAGGCTCCATGGATGCCGGTAATATGCTGAAACCGGCACTGGCCCGTGGAGAGCTGCACTGTGTGGGTGCCACCACGCTGGATGAGTACCGTCAGTACATCGAAAAGGATGCTGCGCTGGAGCGGCGTTTCCAGAAGGTGCTGGTGAATGAACCCTCAGAAGAAGATGCCATTGCCATCCTGCGCGGCTTGAAAGAGCGTTATGAAGTGCACCACGGGGTGGAGATCACGGATAGCGCGGTGATTGCAGCGGCGAAATTGTCCAATCGTTATATTTCTGATCGTCAGTTGCCGGACAAGGCCATTGACCTGATGGACGAGGCCGCCAGCCGTATTCGCATGGAGATCGATTCCAAGCCGGAAGAAATGGATCGCCTGGAGCGTCGCCTGATCCAGTTGAAGATAGAGCGTGAGGCACTGAAAAAAGAAAGTGATGCCGGTTCAAAAAAACGTCTGGAGCAGTTGCAGGAACAGATTGATGAGCTGGGACGTCAGTTTTCTGATCTGGAAGAAATCTGGAAGTCGGAGAAATCCAGCCTGCATGGTGCCCAGCAGATCAAACAGCAATTGGAACAGGCCCGTATTGACCTGGATGCCGCACGGCGCAAGGGCGACCTGGCGCGCATGTCCGAGATTCAGTATGGCGTGATTCCGGATCTGGAACGCAGCATGCAGATGGCGGATCAACTGGAAAGTGTTGAGCACAAGCTGCTGCGCAATCGTGTCACCGATGAAGAAATTGCTGAGGTGGTGGCACGCTGGACCGGTATTCCAGTCAGCAAGATGCTGGAGTCGGAAAAGGAAAAACTGCTGCGCATGGAAGAAGCCCTGCATGAAAGTGTAATCGGGCAGGATGAAGCAGTGCAGGCCGTGGCCAATGCCGTAAGGCGTTCCCGTGCCGGGTTGGCTGACCCCAATCGACCCAGTGGTTCATTCCTGTTCCTGGGCCCGACCGGGGTGGGTAAAACCGAGCTGTGTAAATCACTGGCGCGTTACCTGTTTGATACTGAAGAAGCCATGGTGCGCATCGACATGAGTGAGTTCATGGAGAAGCACTCAGTGGCACGTCTGATTGGTGCGCCGCCCGGTTATGTCGGTTACGAAGAGGGTGGTTACCTGACTGAGGCGGTGCGTCGCCGTCCTTATTCGGTACTGCTGTTGGATGAGGTGGAAAAAGCTCACCCGGACGTGTTCAACATTCTTTTGCAGGTGCTGGAAGATGGGCGTCTCACCGACGGCCAGGGGCGTACCGTCAATTTCCGCAACACCGTGATTGTGATGACCTCCAATCTGGGGTCGGATCTGATCCAGCGTATGGCGGGTGACGACCAGTACGATGCCATGAAGGCCGCAGTGATGGAGGTGGTGGGCACTCACTTCCGCCCTGAGGTGGTCAACCGCATTGATGAAGTGGTGGTATTCCACCCGCTGCTGAAAGATCAGATTCGTGGCATTGCAGATATTCAGCTGGCACGTCTGCGCGAGCGTCTGGCGGATCGTGAGTTGCGACTGGAGCTGTCGGATGACTTCATGAACCGTCTGGTCGAACAGGGATATGATCCGGTCTATGGTGCAAGACCTTTAAAACGTGCGCTGCAGCGGATGCTGGAAAACCCGCTGGCACAGGAAATCCTGGGTGGACGTTTTGAACCGGGTCAACTGATCCTGGTGGATGCTGAAGAAGATCACACTGTTTTTAAGGTTAATTCCTGAATTTCCTTCGGAAATTGGTCGTGCAGCCAGGGATGGCTGCTTGACAAAACCTGTCAATTGTAAGAGCCTTCCCACTTCCTGATAGCAGGTGCAGCATCCTGGGGTGACCCCCCAACGGCTGGCATCTGGATCGGTATTCGTTACCGGTCCTGCATCAAGGACTTCCGGACCTGTTTTATCCTCTGGTCAGGTTAGGCCCCACTTCGCATTCAAGCGATGCGACAAGAGTGCAGACCCTAAAACGGGTCTCGTTTGCCCAGACACGGCAAGGCATCAGGCGTTGATGGATGCTGGCCAGCAGGCCATGGCGCCATCGGCAAATCCGGGTGGGTGTTCACTGATGCATCCGGATTATTGAACCGGAGCAATCCTTTCAGATTGCTTCATGCACTCGAACAGTTTCAGGGGGTTCACGAAAGTGGAATTACTCTCAGGCGCAGATATGATCACCCGATTCCTTGCGGATGAAGGTGTTGAATACATTTATGGTTATCCGGGTGGTGCGGCGCTGCACATTTATGACGCCATCCACCGTCAGGACAAGGTACATCACATTCTGGTCCGTCACGAGCAGGCAGCCACCCACATGGCTGATGGTTATGCTCGTGCCACCGGCAAGCCCGGTGTGGTGCTGGTGACCTCTGGTCCTGGTGCCACCAATGCTGTAACCGGTATTGCCACGGCCTATATGGACTCGATTCCAATGGTGGTGCTCTGCGGTCAGGTCATGAGTCACCTGATCGGTGAAGATGCCTTCCAGGAAACCGATATCATTGGTGTCACCCGGCCGATTGTTAAACACAGCTTTTCGATCAAGCATCCGGCAGAAATTCCGGAAGTGCTGAAAAAGGCCTTTCATATTGCCACCACCGGTCGTCCCGGTCCGGTGGTGGTCGACATTCCCAAGGATATGACGGCGCCCACCGAGAAGTACGAGTACGTTTATCCGAAGAAGGTCAAGCTGCGCTCTTACACGCCTGTGGGTCGTGGCCACACCGGTCAGATCAAAAAAGCCGTGGAGCTGATGCTTAAAGCCAAACGCCCGGTGCTTTATGGCGGTGGTGGTTTGATTCTGGGGCAGGCCGCTGAGTTGTTCACCGAGCTGGCCCGCAAACTGAATTTTCCGGTGACCACTTCCCTGATGGGGATCGGTGCTTTCCCGCAGACCGACAAGCAGTCGGTTGGCTGGTTGGGCATGCATGGCAGTTATGAAGCCAACCAGGCCATGCACCACAGTGATCTGGTGGTTTGTATCGGTGCGCGTTTTGATGACCGGGCCACCAACAACACAGCCAAGTTCTGCCCCACTGCGCGCATTGTGCACGTGGATGTGGACCCCTCATCCATCGGTAAAACCGTGCGTGTGGACGTGCCGATTGTTGGTACCGCCACCAGTGTCATTGAGGAAATGCTGTCGCTGCTGGATGAAAGCCGCAGTGCACCTGATGCTGCAGCGCTGACGGATTGGTGGAAGCAGATTGATGACTGGCGTGCCAGCCGTGTTGGTCGCCTCTACGAACCGGCACAGCCGGGTGAGCCGATGAAACCCCAGCAGGTGGTTGAGGCCGTCTGGAAGGCCACCAAAGGCCAGGCTTATGTGGTGACGGATGTGGGTCAGCACCAGATGTATGCTGCCCAGTACTACAAGTTCGACAAACCCAATCGCTGGATCACTTCCGGTGGTCTGGGCACCATGGGCTTTGGTTTCCCCGCTGCCATGGGCATCAAGCTGAACAAGCCCCAGGAAGAAGTGGTGTTGATCACCGGTGAAGGCAGTTTCCAGATGATGATGCAGGAGCTTTCAACCTGCAGTCAGTTTGGTATTCCGGTCAAGATCATCAACCTGAATAACCAGTCATTGGGTATGGTGCGTCAGTGGCAGGACCTGAATTACAACTCACGTCATGCCCAGTCTTACATGCAGTCACTGCCGGACTTCAAGATGCTGGTGGAGTCTTATGGTCACGTTGCCATGAAGGTGGAAAAAGCAGAAGACCTGGACGCAGCCATGGAAAAAGCCTTTGCCTTGAAGGACAAGCTGGTATTCCTGGATGTTTATGTTGATCCACGTGAGCACGTTTATCCGATGCAGGTGCCGCAGGGCTCCATGAAGGATATGCTGCTTTCCAAGACGGAGAGGACCTGATCATGCGACACATCATCTCGATCCTGATGGAAAACGAGGCCGGTGCCCTGTCGCGGGTGGTGGGCCTGTTCTCGCAGCGTAACTTCAACATTGAAACCCTCAACGTGGCACCTACCGATGACCCGACCCTGTCGCGTCTGACGGTGACCACGGTGGGTGATGACCGGGTCATTGAACAGATCACCAAGCAGCTGAACAAGCTGATTGACGTGGTTAAGCTGGTGGATCTGACTGAAGGCCAGCACATTGAGCGTGAGCTGATGATGGTCAAGGTCAAGGCAGTGGGTGCTCAGCGTGCCGAGGTCAAACGCACCACGGAAATTTTCCGTGGTCAGATCATCGATGTGACGCCCAGTGTGTACACCATTCAGTTGACTGGTGAGGCCGGCAAGCTGGATGCCTTTATCCAGGCGCTGGGTGCCAACACCTTGCTGGAAGTGGTTCGTACCGGTGTGTCCGGTATTTCCCGCGGTGAGAAGGTGCTGAGCCTGTAATAACTGCAGCGAAAACAGAAAACCCCGCCAGCTTCGGATGGCGGGGTTTTTTTATGGCTGAATCTGAGACCAGAAGGCCTGAATCATGGGGTTGCGCAGTTTGCGATGCAGTACCGCAACACCCACGTCATACGCTGCCAGGCGAGGTGTCACGGGCAGGATCTGTACCCGGTCAGCCAGTGGGCTGTTGTCCAGTACAATTCTGGGCACCACTCCAACACCCAAGCCAAGGCTGACCATGCTGACAATGGCTTCGTTACCGCTGACCTGGGCATAGATGTAAGGTTTGATGGCCTTGTTGCGAAACCATTCATCGACCCGGCTGCGGCTTAAGCCTTGTTCTGAAAGAATCATCGGTATTCTGCTCCAGTCCGTTTGTTCATCCGGTTGCTGCAGCAGTGGTGCCAGTTGCGGGTCATCCACCGGGGCAATGAACACCAGCGGCGACAGGCCAATGGAACGAAAGGCCAGACCATGCGGCAGGGTTTCCGGTCGGGCAGCAATGGCCAGATCCTCTTCACCATGTAATACCCGTTGAATGGCCACAGCCGGGTCACCGGTATGCAGTTTGATTTCAATCTGAGGGTGGCGGCTCCGGAATTCACGCAACAGGTCATAAAGAAAGCTGTAGCTGGCAGTGACCGAACAATACACGCTGACTTCCCCGTGCAATTGGTGAGTGCCACTTTGCAGGCTGTTGCGCAGGGTGTCCCATTGATCCAGTGCATCCCGCGCATAATCAAGAAAGACCTGGCCTTCTGCGGTTAACTCCACATGTCGGTTGTCGCGATTGAACAGGCGGGTGTTCAGGCTCTCTTCCAGTTGGCGAATGCTGCGACTCAGTGCAGAGGGGCTCAGATGGCAGAGGTCACTGGCGCGACCGAAATGCAGGGTTTCAGCCAGGGTCAGAAAGTGTTTGAGTGGGCGGGTGTCCATGGTTCAGATCGCTTGTTGCGTAAAATGAAAGAGTGTGTTGCAAATATAGCATTTTACGCAATGTGGTGGGAGGCGTAAGCTGTGTCCATCAGAAGGCAGCAGTAAAAGCCTGTATTCTGAAACACTGTTAACCTTTTCTGCTCGGGAGCAGCACCATGCAAATGCCAGTTTATTACGATAAAGATTGTGACCTGTCCATCATTCAGGGCAAGAAAGTAACCATCATCGGTTACGGTTCCCAGGGCCACGCCCATGCCAACAACCTGAAAGACTCAGGTGTTGATGTGACTGTTGCACTGCGTCCGGGTTCTGCTTCTGCTGCCAAGGCTGAAGCTGCCGGTCTGAAAGTTGCCAGCACGCCTGAAGCGGTTGCCGGTGCTGATGTGGTGATGGTGCTGACACCTGATGAGTTCCAGTCCCAGCTGTACAAGGCTGAAATCGAACCGAACCTGAAGAAGGGTGCCACTCTGGCGTTTGCTCATGGTTTTGCCATTCACTACAACCAGATTGTACCGCGTGCTGATCTGGACGTGATCATGATTGCTCCCAAGGCTCCGGGCCACACTGTGCGCTCCGAGTTCGTCAAGGGTGGCGGCATTCCAGATCTGATCGCTGTATTCCAGAACGTTTCCGGCAAGGCCAAGGAAGTTGCTCTGTCTTATGCCTGTGGTGTGGGTGGTGGTCGTTCAGGCATCATTGAAACCACTTTCAAGGATGAGACTGAAACCGATCTGTTCGGTGAGCAGGCTGTGCTGTGTGGTGGTGCTGTTGAGCTGGTCAAGATGGGCTTTGAAACGCTGGTGGAAGCTGGTTATGCCCCGGAGATGGCCTACTTCGAGTGTCTGCATGAGCTGAAGCTGATTGTTGACCTGATGTACGAAGGCGGCATCGCCAACATGAACTACTCGATTTCCAACAATGCTGAATACGGCGAGTATGTCACTGGTCCGGAAGTCATCAACGAGCAGTCTCGTGAAGCCATGCGTAATGCCCTGAAGCGCATTCAGGATGGTGAGTATGCCAAGATGTTCATCCAGGAAGGTGCCAGCAACTATCCTTCCATGACTGCGCGTCGTCGTAACAATGCTGCTCACCCGATTGAAGTGGTTGGTGAGCGTCTGCGTGCCATGATGCCCTGGATTGCAGCCAACAAGCTGGTCGACAAGTCCAAAAACTGATCCTCGCTGATCTGCAGAGGCGCAACACTTTACTGTTGCGCCTTTTTTGTTTTTAAAGGAAGCATTTCAGTCCGGAGCCACTGAGGGTGTAGAATATTGCCCAGACAGTTTATTCAACAACAGGCAGGTATCTATGTCTCAGGACAAACCCGAAACTGAAGTTCAGCAATCAGCAGAAGATCAGCCATCCGCTGTTCAGGCTTCCAGTCGGGAAGAGGCAGAGCGCGATGCGGAGTTTGCCCGTCGTGCACATCGTATGGTTGGTGAGGTTATTGAGGAAGTGGTGGAAGAAAAGGAAGTGGATGGCAAAAAGGAACGTCATCGCGGCATTTACCTGTTGCCGAACCTTTTTACCACCGGGGCGCTGTTTTCCGGTTTTTATGCAGTGGTTGCCGGTATGAACGGTGACTTCAGCGCTGCTGCGATTGCCATTTTTGTTGCCATGATTCTGGATGGTCTGGATGGGCGTGTGGCTCGCATGACAGGAACAGAAAGCGCCTTTGGCGAACAATATGACAGCCTGGCGGACATGGTGTCCTTTGGTGTTGCCCCGGCTTTGGTTGCTTTCAGCTGGATGCTGCAGGACCTGGGGCAGTTTGGCTGGATTGCTGCATTTGTTTATGTGGCCGGCGCAGCATTGCGCCTGGCTCGTTTTAATGTGCAGGTGGGCGTGGCAGACAAAAAATGGTTCACCGGCCTTCCCAGTCCATCAGCCGCTGCCATAGTTGCTGCACTGGTGTGGGTGCTTCATGATCTGGATATTGAAATGCTGGCATCACAGGTATTGGTTGCGCTGGTGATTGCAGCGGTGGGCCTGTTGATGGTCAGTAATGTCAGGTATTACAGTTTCAAGGACATCGATCTGAAAAATCGTGTTCCTTTTATGGTGCTGCTGGCCATTGTGCTGGTATTGGCCATCATTGCCATCGATCCGGCAACCATGCTGCTGCTTTTGTTTGTTGGATACGGCGCATCCGGTCCTGTGCGGGCGTTGTTCCGTCGCCAGTCACTGGCTGAAAAAATGGCCCGCAAAGAAAAAGAATAGTTTTTTTGAACAAACCCCTTGCAAGACAGAATTGAGTGCCTATAATACGCAGCTCTTGTCAGGACGGCCTCGGAAACGGGGTGAGCAGGAAGTTTTGGCAAGGGGTGTAGGGGTTTGTTTTTTCAGGGTTTTCTTTAGAGAATTTGAAAAAAGAGGCTTGACACTGAGTGGAGTTGCTGTAGAATGCGCCCCACTGATTCGGCAGGTGACTGGGTTGAGAAATCCGGGTCTGTTTTGAATCACGCTCTTTAAGAATGAAGCATCAGGTACATTCATGTGGGCGCTTGCGGGATGTTTTGTGATCAGTCACAAGATATCAAGGCAAGCGACTCGTCGGGATTGA
>NZ_FPJW01000011.1:0-100668 GCF_900119735.1 Marinospirillum alkaliphilum DSM 21637
GTTACGGATCGTCGCCTTGGTGAGCCTTTACCTCACCAACTAGCTAATCCGACATGGGCTCATCCGATAGCGCAAGCCTAAGCCTGCTTTCTCCCGTAGGACGTATGCGGTATTAGCGTTCCTTTCGAAACGTTGTCCCCCACTATCGGGCAGATTCCCATGCATTACTCACCCGTCCGCCGCTCGCCACCAGAAAAGCAAGCTTTCCCGTGCTGCCGCTCGACTTGCATGTGTTAGGCCTGCCGCCAGCGTTCAATCTGAGCCATGATCAAACTCTTCAGTTTAAAATCATACGGTTTCTTCTGCAGAAGCAGGGCGAAACCAAACCTGGCTCAAGGTTCAAACGAATAATTGGGATCAAATCAAATTCAATCCCGACGAGTCGCTTGCCTTGATATCTTGTGACTGATCACAAAACATCCCGCAAGCGCCCACATGAATGTACCTGATGCTTCATTCTTAAAGAGCTGGCCAGATCTCTCTGAACCGGGACGACAATCTTACTGTTTTCTGTCGTGGTGTCAAGCACTATTTGCTTGAATTTTTCGACCTGCTTCAGCAGCTTGCATCCAGGCGACTTTTTAAATCGCCTCGCTGCAGAACATTGCCCTGACAGCGAGAGCGCATTATATAGAGCCGATTTAAGCTTGCAAGCTTTTTCTCAACTATTTCACTCGAAGGCACAACCCTTCTTGATACCCAGCTTGCGGAAGATCATTACTGCCGGGCAGAAACCGGTTACGCTTGCCTGCATCATGTTGGCGGCAATGAACACGGTGAACCACACAAAACCAGCATGCACAAAATGGGTCAGCAGCAGACTTACCAGAATCATGATGCCAGCAAACATCAACAGGGCGCGATCAATATTCATTTCTTACTCCAGTTACAGGTGGAAGACTTTCAACTGCCAATAATTAAGAATTATCTTAATTAGCATAATCTAGCACTGAAAAATTCAACCTGCAAGCCATCAGAATACTCGCTCTGCCACGTCTTTATAGTGCGAGGCAAAACAGACTGACATGCCTTCCTTCAAGTAGTCTGGCAACTCGTCGTAATCTCGCCGATTGGCAGCCGGAAGTATCAACTCATGGATTTTTGAGCGCCTGGCAGCAATCACTTTTTCGCGTATGCCACCAACCGGCAACACCTGACCTGTCAGACTCAGTTCACCGGTCATGGCCACCCTGGCCGGTTTTTTGTTCAACGCCAGCGACAGCAAGGCGGTGGCCATGGTGATACCTGCTGACGGCCCATCCTTGGGGGTTGCTCCCTCCGGCACGTGCAAATGAATGAATGCCTGATCATAAAACTCCGGGCTGGCCCCATAACTGATCAGGTGACTCATGACATAGCTGTAAGCGATTTCTGCCGACTCTTTCATCACTTCACCCAGCTTACCCGTCAGCTTAAAGCCACGGGTCAGTGAATGAATACGATTGGCCTCCACTGAAAGGGTGGCACCGCCCATTGAGGTCCATGCCAGCCCTGTCACTACACCAACACCTTTCATTAACTGATCAGCCCTGAAGGGCGGCGCTCCCAGATAATCTTCCAGATCCTTCACACCAACACGAACGGCATCCGGACCTGCCTCTGCCAGCAACGCCACCGCAGCCTTGCGCAGAATACGATGCAGCAATTTTTCCAGCTTGCGCACTCCTGCCTCACGGGCGTAGCCCTCTATCAACTGCTTCAAGGCGGCATCACTGATCGACAGCTGTTTCTTTTTCAGGCCTGAACGCTTCAGTAACCGCGGCCACAAATGATGACGGGCAATGGCCAGTTTTTCCTCAGCGATGTAACCGGACAGGCGAATCACTTCCATACGATCCAATAAAGGACCAGGAATGCTATCCAGCTGATTGGCAGTGCAGATGAATAATGCCTTGGACAGATCCACCCGCACATCCAGGTAGTGATCCAGAAAATTGACATTCTGCTCAGGGTCCAGCACCTCCAGCAGGGCCGAAGCCGGATCCCCCTGATAACTACTGCCCAGCTTGTCGATTTCATCCAGCAGGATGACCGGGTTTTCTGTGCCACAGTCTTTTAATGCCTGAATCAACTTGCCAGGCAAGGCACCAATATAGGTACGGCGATGCCCTTTTATTTCTGCTTCATCACGCATGCCACCCACAGAAAAACGATAAAAGCGACGTTCCAGCGCCTCTGCTATCGAACGCCCGATGGACGTTTTACCCACACCCGGCGGCCCCACCAACAGGATGATGGAACCACCCACATCACCCTTGAAATGCCCTTCAGCCAGAAACTCAACAATCCGATCCTTTACATCCTTCAAGCCATCATGGTCACGATCCAGCACCTTGCGGGCATGATCCAGATCCAGGTTATCCGCTGAGCGAATACCCCAGGGCAGACAGGTCAGCCAGTCCAGATAGTTTCTTGTTACCGCGTATTCCGGTGAGCCGGTCTCCAGAACAGAAAACTTCTGCAGCTCTTCATCCAGGCGTTTCTGAACAGCAGAAGGCAATACCTTGTCTTGTAGTCGCTGACGAAACTCATCACTTTCTGCAGTTTTATCATCCTTGCTGATGCCCAGTTCCCGCTGGATCACCTTGAGTTGTTCACGCAGGAAAAACTCGCGCTGACGCTCCTGAATTTTCTGATTGACCGCTTCACTGATTTCACCCTGCAGACGCGCTACCTCAACCTCCTTGCGCAGCAACGGCAAAACCTTTTGCATCCGATCCAGCAGCGGCAGGGTTTCCAGCACCACCTGCAGCTCATGCCCCTTGGCAGACGTAATGGCAGCTGCAAAATCAGTCAGTGGGCCCGGCTCATTGGGACTGAAACGATTAAGGTAATGGCGCAGCTCCTCACCATAAAGCGGATTCAGCGGCAGCAGCTCCTTGATGCCGTTGATGATCGACAAGGCATAAGCGCGCGCTTCATCACTGGTATCCTCCTGATCACGCGGATAACTCACCTCAACCAGATACGGCGGTTTCCGGGATAACCAGCGCTCGATGCGAAAACGTTTCAAGCCCTGAGCAATGAACTGAATGCGGCCTTCATCAGTTGATGCGCGATGCACCTTGACGGCCGTTCCGATCAGTGGCATGGCTTCGGTATCAACCTTTTCAGGCGCTGTTTCACTGACATAAACCAGACCAACAGCATGATGCGGTGTATCTGCCACCCGATCCAGGGTACTTTCCCAGCGCTCACGCGGGATCACCAGCGGCTGAATCTGGGCTGGAAAAAAGGGTCGATTATGAACAGGTAAAAGGTAGATCCGCTCCGGCAACACATCCGCCGGCAGCAAGAGTTGGCCGGCTGAGTTGTCTGTGACGGGAGTATCTTCTGACATGGGTGCCTCTCAATCTGACAGGTATGCTGCTTTACCCTGATTGATGCGGCCCGCAGCCGGGCTTTTCAAGCCCCGAGCAGTGTTCAGCTCCGTGAGTTTTTCGATATCAGTGGCGCCAGCCACTCCTGCCAGGGATGATTGAGGTCACCGATCACCATAAACGGAGGGTTTTCCAACGAAGGTTTCTGGTTGTAAGTCAATGCACGAAACGACCAATCCAGCACCCGCCCTCCTGCCCCCTCAACCACTGCCTGTGCTGCAGCAGTATCCCACTCACTGGTTGGTCCCAGGCGTGGATAAAAATCCATCAGTCCTTCTGCAATACGGCAAAACTTCAATGAACTCCCCATGGAGTGAGCATTCACCACGGCACCAGCCTGCTGCAGTGCATCCTGAACCTGCTGCATGCTTTCCGTGGCATGGCGATGACTACCCACCAGGTTGAGTTGTGGCCAGTTCAGCGAACGAGTCCGTAGCGTGCGCGCTTCTCCATCCCGTGGCTGAATAAAGCTGCCAAAACGTTTACCACCATAATAGGTCTGGCCGCTGGCTGGCAGGTGCACCATGCCAAATACAGGCTGGCCATGTTCAATCAGCGCAATATTAACGGTGAACTCACCATTACGAGCCAGAAATTCACGAGTACCATCAAGGGGATCAACCAACCAGTAACGTGCCCACTGGCGACGTGTAGCCCAGGAGATGACTGCTTCCTCTTCTGACAGCACCGGCAAACGCGGCACCAGTTGATTCAAACTTTGAACAATAACCTGATGAGCAGCCAGATCAGCAGCCGTCACCGGTGAGTGATCCTGTTTTTCAGTGGTTTCCCAAAGTTCCGGGCGCACATAAACCCGCATGATGGCTTCACCGGCGCGATAACAAATGCGGCCCAGCTCTCGTGCCAGTTTGTTTGGCTGATCAAGCACCATCCAACTCCTGCCACTGCCCCATCTCCTGGCGCAAACGCTCACGCGTGATAAACAAGGCTGCTACCGAGCGTCCTTCATGAAAATCATCCCGGTCCACCAGCTCATTCAGACGAGCGAGCGGATAGAGCTGAACTTCCAGAGGTTCGGGCTCATCACCCTCCAGCTTGCAGGCGTATAAATCACGTGCCAGCACCACATGCATCTTGTGACCCATATAGTTAGGTGCCAAAGACAATTGTGTCAGCGGCTCCAGACGACAAGCCCCAAAACCTGTTTCTTCCATCAGCTCACGATTGGCTGCAGCAAGAATGTCTTCGCCGGGCTCAACCAACCCTTTGGGAAGGGTTAAGCAATAGTCGTGAAAACCACCGGCATACTCACGTATCAGCACCACCTGCCCCTCATCGTCCACTGCGACCACCATCACCGCGCCAGGCCCCTGACTGACCAACCGCTCATAGGTACGCTGCTCGCCGTTTTCGAACTTCAAATGCAGCTCTTCCACCTTGAAAAGACGGCTTTCTGCCACTATTTTCCGATGCAGGATGCTGGGGCGTACGGGCATGTCGGGGTCCACTCCTCTGTCGGCGGTCATCCAGCAGTTCTTGAAATTGCCGCTTTCCGCTACAATATTGAGATACTTTCCATTATCAATGCTGGCGGGCTGCTTGCCCAGCTCCATTTTATCAGCCATTCAGGCAACCTGCCTGCACAAAAGGCCCAAGATGATTGACTGGACACGCATTAAAACTGTGCTGCTGGACATGGATGGCACGCTGCTGGATCTGCACTTTGACAGCCACTTCTGGCTGGAACATCTACCACGGCGTTATGCCGAGCTGCACAAGCTGGATCAGGCACAGGTTCGGGAAGAGCTTATACCACAAATCATGGCAGAAAAAGGTCAGCTCAACTGGTACAGCCTGGATTACTGGAGCGAACGTTTTAATGTTGACATTGTTGCACTGAAACGAGAAATCCAACACCTGATTGGATTCCGGGTGGATGCACTGGACTTTCTGCAATGGTTAAAAACTGCGCACCCTCGCGTCATTCTGGCTACCAACGCTGACCGCAAGAGCCTGGAACTGAAACTGGCATTAACCGGCCTGGATGAGTTTGTTGATCTGATTTTCAGCTCGGCGGATGTGGGCATCCCCAAGGAACAGCAGGGTTACTGGCAGGCTTTGATGGAAAAGGAACCCTTTGATCCGGCCAGCACGTTATTGATTGATGACAATGAAGAAGTGCTGGCCTCTGCCAAAACCTTTGGTATTGCGCAGTTGATCACCATCACCCAGCCAGACAGCCAGAGCCCACAGCGCCAGATGACTGAGTTTCCGGCCGTGACCCGTTTTGCAGAACTGCAACCGGTCAACAAACCATGAACCAGGCAGTTGAAGATATCCGACTTGATAAATGGTTGTGGGCCGCACGTTTTTTTAAAACACGCAGTCTGGCCAAGGCTGCCATTGAAAACGGCAAGGTGCGTTACGATGGGCAACGCCCCAAGGTCAGCCGCAACGTCGAAGTGGGAGCCTTGCTGGAAGTGGCTCAAGGCTGGGACCTGCGCGAAGTCCGAGTTCTTGAACTTTCTGCACAACGCGGACCGGCCAGCCGCGCACAACAGCTTTATGAAGAAACCCAGCGCAGCATCCAGCGCCGTGAGCAGGAAACCGAAAAACGCCGTCTGGCCGGTACGGCCTTGCAAGCACCAGAACACCGCCCGGACAAAAAATCACGCCGACAGATTCACCGCTTCAAGCGACAGGAAAACTGAACCATGAACAACCCAACACCCGAACTGCCCGACCAGGTGCAGCGTTTTCTATTTGATGCCACCGCAGTACGTGGTGAGCTGGTGCAACTGCATCAGAGTTATCAGGAAGTACTCAACCGCCATGATTATCCGGCACCGATTGAACGCCTGCTGGGTGAGCTGCTGGCAGCAGCAGCCCTGCTGACAGCAACCGTCAAACTGGATGGCACCCTGACGCTGGAGGCCCGTGGCCAGGGGCAGGTTTCACTGCTGATGGCTGAGTGCAATACCGGATTAAAAGGAGGCGACCAGCTGCGTGCCATTGCACGTTATCAGCAACAGCCTGAAGGTGAAACCCTGCAGCAGTTACTCGGTGGCGGTCAACTGGTGATCACTCTGGATCCCTATAAAGGACAACGTTACCAAGGCATCGTGGCACTGAACCAGGATAATCTGGCCGCCTGCCTGGAAAGTTATTTTGCCAGCTCCGAACAGCTGCCCAGCCGTTTGTGGCTGATGGCTGATGCCACTGCTGCCGGTGGCTTACTGCTGCAACAACTGCCTGATGATCATCACAACAAGGATGCAGATGCATGGGAGCGCATCAATCATCTTGCTGCTACCTTGTCTCAGGATGAGTTGCTGCACCTTGATCAACATGAAATCCTGCACCGCTTGTTCCATGAAGAGACCGTGCGCGTGTTTGATCCTCAACCACTGAGTTTTGGTTGCACCTGCTCCCGCGAACGCATTGCAGATGCTCTGGCCAGTCTGGGCGAGGCAGATTTGCGTGAAATGCTCGCTGAGCAAGGTAATATCACGACCCAGTGCCATTTCTGTAATACCAGTTATACCTTTGACTCTGAGGCACTACCCGATATCCTCAAAAGTAAAGCTGACGGAGCTCCATCAGGTACCACCCTGCACTGAAACAACTTTTGTAGTGGTGATTGATCAATTTTCAATCAAATCAGGAATAATTATTGTTTATAGTGCTTAAGCAACTGATAAAAAAAGAGTTTTGGCTGTGTAATGGTGCTACACCGGAATTCAGTCATTTTTAACAAAAACAGATACTTCGCCCTGCAGTTTTTTTTTGACATAATACCGCCCACTTTTCGGGCGACTTTATTTCCAGAGGCGGCCCTGATCATGACAAGCATTAGTGAGAGCGCTGTGAAAACCCATACCAATTTAAGCAATGCCCAGCTGATCGAGCTGGCAGTACAACGCGGTGAAGGCCAGCTGGCAGACAATGGTGCACTGGTGGTCAACACCGGCAAGCGGACTGGCCGCTCTCCCAAAGATCGTTTTATTGTTGATGAGCCCAGCACTTCCGGTGACATCGAATGGGGTGGTATCAACCGTCCATTTGATGCGGCACGCTTTGATGCCTTGTGGGATCGTGTAGCTGCCTATCTGGGTGAGCGTGACCAGTTCATCTCCGAGTTGCATGTTGGCTCTGATCCAGCCCACTACCTGCCCATTCGTGTCACCACTGAAACGGCCTGGCACAACCTCTTTGGTCGCACCCTGTTCATCCGCCCTGACAGCTACAACCCAGCAGGCAAACAGGAGTGGACCATTCTGAATGCGCCACACTTTGAATGTGACCCTGCGCGTGATGGCACCAATTCCGACGGCTGTGTGATCCTGAACTTTGCCCAGCGCAAGGTCCTGATTGCAGGCATGCGTTATGCCGGTGAAATGAAAAAAGCCATGTTCTCCGTACAGAACTTCCTGCTGCCTGCCGCCGATGTATTGCCCATGCACTGCTCTGCCAACGTCGGTGAAGATGGTGAAACCACCCTGTTCTTTGGCCTCTCAGGTACTGGCAAAACCACCCTTTCTGCTGACCCATCCCGCTACCTGATTGGTGATGATGAGCACGGCTGGGGTGTAGGCACCGTATTCAACATTGAAGGTGGCTGTTATGCCAAGTGCATCAATCTGTCTCAGAAAAACGAACCCATCATCTGGGATGCCATCCGTTTTGGGGCCGTTCTGGAAAACGTAGTGCTGAATGACCGTCGTGAACCCGACTATGCGGATGACAGCCTGACCGAAAACTCCCGTGCAGCCTACCCGCTGGAGCATGTGGAAAAACGTGTTGCCGAAAACCGTGCCGGCGAGCCCAATGCCATCATTTTCCTGACCTGCGACATGAGCGGTGTACTGCCTCCGGTTTCCGTGCTGTCCAAGGAAGCAGCGGCTTACCACTTCCTGTCGGGTTACACCGCCAAGGTTGGCTCCACTGAAATGGGCTCCACCTCTGGCCTGGAAGCCACCTTCTCCACCTGTTTTGGTGCGCCTTTCTTCCCACGTCCGGCGCGCGTTTATGCCGACCTGTTGATGAAGCGCATTGAAGCTTTTGGCTCCCGCGTGTACCTGGTTAACACCGGCTGGACTGGTGGTGCCTATGGTCAGGGTGGTAGCCGTTTCAGTATCCCCACCACTCGCGCCATTGTTAACGCCGTACAAAACGGTGCACTGGCCGAAGTGGAAACCGTTAAACTGCCGATCCTGAACCTGGAAGTACCTGCCCATGTACCAGGTGTTGATTCCAGCCTGCTGAACCCACGTGACACCTGGCAAGACAAGGATGCTTATGATCGCCAGGCACAGCAACTGGCTGGCATGTTCATCGAGAACTTCCGCAAGTTTGCCGGTGTTGACCAGCAAATTATTGGTGCGGGTCCTCAACTGAGCTGAGAAGCCTCTGTTTAATGTCACGTGCGCAGGTCAGGCAAGGCGAAATTGGCTGAAAAAGCGGAGTTTACACAGAGTAAATGAGCATTTTGAGGCCAATTTCAACACGGCATAAGCCAGCAAAGTAATTAATCAGTGGCTTTCTAATTCGCACAACCCATAAAAAATCCCCACCACCGATGAAGGTCGCGGGGATTTTTTATTACCCCGAATCAGATCACCTGATCTGAAATGACCAATCAGGTCACAAAGCGCGCCAGCTGAGACTTCAGCTCTACTGCAGACAGTTGTAAGCGCTCAGCCGCTTCGGCCACTTCCGACATGCTCTGAAAGTTTTCGTGGGTGTGATCTTCCACTTGGCTGACCTGCGACAGAACCTCTCGCGTACTACCCAGCACCTCACCAAGATTGCCTGAAGCCTGCTTCAGCTTGCTGCGGGTTGCATGCATACTGGTCGTGCTCTGTGTCACCTGCTCGTAGGCCTGGTTGGATTCACTCAGCAGTTGGTTGAACTGATCTGCACTCTGCTGCATTTTATTGGCCACCCCCACGATGGAAGCAACAATGCGACTGATGGTTTCTCGCGTCTGGTTCAGGCTGTCCTGGGTACGGGTAGCCAGTTGCCGCACTTCATCTGCGACCACCGCAAAACCTCGACCATGCTCACCAGCACGCGCTGCTTCAATGGCCGCATTCAGTGCCAGCAGATTGGTTTGATCAGCAATTTCACTGATCACCGACAGCACCTGATTAACATCCTCAGCCTGGTGTGAAAGCTGTGCCAGTTCATCAGACAGATCTGATTGGGAACGGGCCGTCTGTTCGATGGTTTCAGCCACCTTACGAATTGCCGCCTGGCCAGCATCCAGACGCTCCACTGATTCCAACACCTCTGCAACCGCAACCGACAATTCCTGATCAGATGCTGCCAGCAGTTCCCCAGTGGTTCCACCTTGCATCCGCACGGCATCAACAGCCTGCACCACACCTCGTCCACGCTCATTCATCTGGCGACTGCTGGACTGCAATTGATCAGCCACGGAAGCAGTATCCAGTGCAGCACGCGTAGTGGTGGACAGGGTATCCTGCAACTCTTGCATCAAGCCATTAAAATCAGCCAACAGCTGCCCGATTTCGTCACGACCACAGCGTGTACGCAAGGTTAAGTCACGTCGACTGGCCGCCTCTCGCATCACTGACTGAGCTGTTCCCAGGGGTCGCAACACCCGGCTCACCAACCAGTAGGTCACACCGGAGGACAGGATAAAAATCAGCAAACCTATGGCGATGGAAACCAGCAGGGTGGATAACAGTTCACTGCGAATGTGGCTGATGGTGATGTCAGCACCGGCAACAAATTGCTGACCACTGGCCGTGGTATAGGGAACAAATACCGAACGGAACTCACCCCATTCATCTTCATATTCATCAAAAGTGATGCGCTGCTCACGGAAAGCCAGAAAAATAGCCTCGCTAGGCTCTTCATAAAGTGGCAACAGCTCACCAAAATCACCTGAAGTCACTTCTTCAGGTTCAGGAGTATCCAGCACAAACACCAAGCCACGCGGGGTTTGCACCAGGGTATAAATGTATTCAATGTCAGTTGGGCTGACCAGATGATAGGCCTGCAACTGTATGGCATCAGAGAGGGTTTCATCAAAACTGCCAGCAGCCACCCGGTCATAAATGGATTGATCCACCAGATTCGCTGCTGCGTGTGCTGCAAATAATAGCTGCCCATCAATCTGTGCATAAAGATCAGCCTTGCGAACCTGCCAGGCATAAACCGTGTAGGCCGTGACAGCAAAGGCATTCAGGAGAAGTACAACCACCAGCAGACGGGCACGAATTGTTATAAACATGTTATCATCCCTGCTAAATTAAACCTTATGTAATCAAGATTGGTTAAAAAAACATTCTACTCCTGTTGAATTAATGGGTCACTTGTACTTCGTCACAAAATTAAAAATTCATTTACCAATCATCTTTATTCCATTCAAATTAATACACCACTTGATAAGTGCGCCTCATCACTGCATTCCTTGCCAGCAGGCAAGCCTGCAGGCAAACTAGGCCGATTCAGAACAGCCCCATATAACAACTGAAGCAGCCCATGACTCAATACGATGCACGCGCAATCGAGGTGTTGACCGGTCTGGATCCGGTGCGTAAACGCCCCGGCATGTACACCGATACCACCCGCCCTAACCACCTGGCACAAGAAGTCATCGACAATAGCGTCGATGAAGCCTTGGCAGGCCATGCCAGCGAAATCCTGGTCACCCTGCATGCCAACAATAGCCTGAGTGTTCGTGACAACGGACGCGGCATGCCAACCGACATTCACCCTGAATACGGTGTATCCGGTGTTGAGCTGATCCTGACCCGCCTGCACGCGGGGGGCAAGTTCTCCAACAAGAACTATGAGTTCTCCGGCGGTCTGCATGGTGTGGGTGTATCCGTGGTGAACGCCCTGTCTGAGTACCTGGAAGTGACGGTACGTCGGAACGGTGAAATCAGTCGCATCACCTTCGCCGGTGGCGAAAAAGCCAGTGAACTGGAAATCATTGGCAAGTGCAATAAAAAAGACACAGGCACTGAAGTACGCTTCCTGGCTGACAGCAGTTATTTTGACAGCCCTCGTTATGCCACCACTCGGTTAAAACACCTGTTACGCGCCAAAGCCGTACTCTGTCCCGGCTTAAAGGTGGTCTTTGTCAATGAACAGGAAAAAGATCCCGAAAGTGGGCAGGCCCACCAGCAGGAATGGTGTTATCAGGATGGTCTGGGCGACTACCTGCAACAGGCTTGTCAGGGCTGGGAAACCTTGCCAACCCAGCCATTCCGGGGTGAGTTCCGGGCACCACACGAAGCAGTGGACTGGGCTATTTTCTGGCTGCCGGAAGGTGGTGAGCTGGTACAGGAAAGTTACGTCAACCTGATTCCAACAGCTCAGGGTGGCACCCATGTCAACGGCCTGCGCAGTGGTTTGCTGGATGCACTGAGGGAGTTCTGTGAATACCGCAACCTACTGCCACGGGGTGTGAAGCTGGCCCCGGAAGACCTGTGGATGGATTGCAGTTATGTGTTGTCCCTGAAAATGCAGGACCCACAGTTTGCCGGACAGACCAAAGAACGCCTGTCATCCCGCCAGAGTGCCACCTTTATCAGCGGTGTGATCAAGGATGCTTTTTCGCTATGGTTGAACCAACACACTCTGGATGCCGAACGCATTGTTGAGCTGGTACTCAGTCGTGCCAACCGCCGCCTGCGTGCAGCCAAAACCGTAGTGCGTAAAAAGATCACCCAAGGACCTGCCCTGCCCGGCAAACTGGCCGACTGTACCGGGGCCGACATTGCCCGCAGCGAGCTGTTTCTGGTGGAAGGTGACTCTGCCGGTGGCTCAGCCAAACAGGCGCGGGATCGTACCTTTCAGGCCATCCTGCCACTGCGTGGCAAAATACTGAACACCTGGGAAGTTGAATCCGGTGAAATTCTTGCCTCGCAGGAAGTGCATGACATTGCCGTGGCACTGGGCATGGACCCTGGCTCCACCGATTTAAGTGGTCTGCGTTATGGCAAGATCTGTATTCTGGCAGATGCTGATTCGGATGGCCTGCACATAGCCACCCTGCTGTGCGCCCTGTTCCTGCGCCACTTTCCGGCCCTAGTCGATCAAGGCCATGTGTTTGTCGCCATGCCACCCCTGTATCGTGTTGACTGCGGCAAGGAAGTTTTTTATGCCCTGGACGAAAGTGAAAAGGAAGCTGTACTGGATCGCCTGACCGGACGCAAGGCCAAAATCAACGTCCAACGCTTCAAGGGACTAGGTGAAATGAACCCGCAACAGCTCAGGGAAACCACCATGGCCCCGGAAACCCGGCGACTGGTGCAACTGGTGCGTGAAGAAGGGGATCAGGCACTGGAGCTACTGGATATGCTACTGGCCAAAAAACGGGCCTCCGACCGCAAAAACTGGCTGGAAGCCAAGGGTAACCTTGCCGAAGTGTAAGGAAACCTCTGATTAATGTCACGAGCGCAGGTTAGGCAAGGCGAAATTGGCTGAAAAAGCGGAGTTTACACAGAGTAAATGAGCATTTTGAGGCCAATTTCAACACAGCATAAGCCAGCAAAGTAGTTAATCAGAGGTTTCTAAGCCAGGACAGATGAAATAAAGCCCGGACTCACCGGGCTTTAGCTTCACTCTCTGCTTCCAGGCGTTCCAGCGTCTGCTTGCCGGGCTTGATGTCTCGTCCTTTGATGATTTTGACCGGCTTGGTGCTATAAGCCCTCACTATGCCTGTTTTTCCTTCGGGAACAGGTAAAAGTGCAGCACCACCACTACTGGTCTGCTCTGTTGCAGCAGG
The DNA here is from genome assembly GCF_900119735.1 of Marinospirillum alkaliphilum DSM 21637. Lineage (GTDB taxonomy): Bacteria > Pseudomonadota > Gammaproteobacteria > Pseudomonadales > Halomonadaceae > Marinospirillum > Marinospirillum alkaliphilum. The sequence goes on from NZ_FPJW01000011.1 coordinate 13,108, forward strand.
GTAGCTACTGCGATCGATCTCGTTACCCAACAGGAAGTTGGCAATGGCATACATGTCTGACTGGGAAATCTTGAAGGTATCCAGACCACCATACATCTGAAACTCACGCTTTTTATAAGCGCTGAAGGTACGGTTAATGCTCTGGGTCAGGGCTTCTACAAAAATAATGTTGGATTGATTGATGCCGGTACCAATGATGGTGCTTTTTAATGCCTGGATAAATAGCACATCAATGGGCATGTTCTCAAAAGTACGCTGGCTGCCCTTGGCGCGCGTTAACAGTTGATCGATATTCAGGCTGAGGTTCTGGCGGAGGTTTTTGCTGACATGCTTGAACAGTTCAATCGGGTTCTGCATGGCAATTTCCCGACCCTTGACGTTGCGACTCCACTCACCGCGGTAGTTCACCTCAATCTTGCCGTAAATGGCACGGCTGCTGATCAGGGTCATACCATAACTATGCAGCACGATATGATCCACATTTACCGTGCGCTCATCATCAAACGGCAGACGTACGTCATTCAGCAGCACCACGTCCTCATTGGCCTTGAAGGCATTGCGTAACCGTGTTGCGGCCTCGGCGCAGGTTTCTTCCGAACGGGGGTCCGCATCCGGGCGGTGCACGTAATCTTTCAGAATCATGATCCAACCTCCCTGAACAACATGCAGGTCATCAAGACCCGATTATCCCGGAATTATAACCAGTGACTGGCAGTCGCGATAGCAAGCACTACACATGGAAACAATCTTTACATCACTGATCTGTATATCCGCCCAGCACTGCATTTATTCAGCCACCAGTTCAGGGTACACTGGCAGCCCTCCAGGGCACATTTGACGGCAAAGAAGGACAGTCTCCCTCATGAGCAGCAGCTACAGCGATTTTGTTGACGACAATTTTGAACGTCTCAGCCTGAGCCAGTACACGGAAAAAGCCTATCTTGATTATTCCATGTACGTGATTCTTGATCGTGCGTTACCACACATCGGTGATGGCATGAAGCCGGTACAACGGCGCATTGTTTATGCCATGAGTGAACTGGGCCTGAGTGCCAGTGCCAAGTACAAGAAGTCTGCCCGCACCGTGGGTGACGTGCTGGGTAAGTTCCACCCCCACGGTGATTCGGCCTGTTATGAAGCCATGGTACTGATGGCTCAGCCCTTCAGTTATCGCTACCCGCTGGTGGATGGTCAGGGCAACTGGGGTAGCCCGGATGATCCCAAATCCTTTGCAGCCATGCGTTATACTGAATCACGCCTGGCTCGCTTCTCGGAAGTGCTGCTGAAAGAACTGGGACAGGGCACTGTTGACTGGGTACCCAACTTTGATGGCACCCTCGATGAACCGGAAGTTCTGCCCGCCCGCCTGCCACACATCCTGCTGAATGGCGGCACTGGCATTGCTGTTGGCATGGCCACCGACATTCCACCACACAACGTGCGTGAAGTGGTCAAAGCCACCCTGCATCTGCTGCAACACCCGGAAGCCGACATCAGTACCCTGATGCAGTTTGTACCCGCACCAGACTTCCCCACCGGTGCGGAAATCATCACCCCGCCTGAAGAGTTGCATCGCATTTATGCCAGTGGACGTGGCTCGGTAAAATGCCGTGCAACCTGGCAAGTGGAAGACGGTGAAATTGTCATCCAGGCACTACCGTATCAGGTTTCACCCAGCAAGGTACTGGAACAGATTGCAGCACAGATGCAAGCCAAAAAGCTACCGCTGCTGGCTGATCTGCGCGACGAGTCAGATCATGAAAATGCCGTACGCCTGGTGCTGGTGCCCCGCTCCAACCGGGTGGATCTGGACGCCTTGATGGCACACCTGTTTGCCACCACCGACCTGGAAAAAAACCACCGGATCAACTTCAACGTGATTGGTCTGGACGGTCGCCCGCAGGTCAAACCCCTGAACCTGCTGTTAAAAGAATGGTTGGTGTTCCGTCGTCAGACCGTGGTACGTCGCCTCGAAAACCGCCTGAAGAAGGTGGAAGATCGCCTGCACCTGCTGGCAGGCCTGCTGATTGCCTACCTGAACATTGATGAAGTCATCCGCATCATCCGTGAGGAAGAAGAACCCCGTGCAGAATTGATGCAACGCTTTGGGCTCAGTGAGCGCCAGGCCGATGCCATTCTGGACCTGAAACTGCGTCATCTGGCACGTCTGGAAGAAGAAAAAATCCGCGGTGAAGAAAACGAACTGGAAGCAGAACGCAAGAAGCTGACTGAACTACTGGGCAGTGACCAACTGCTGCGCCAGCTGATTGCTGAAGAGCTGGCCGCTGACGCAGAAAGTTATGGTGATGAGCGGCGTTGTGCACTGGTGCAGCGTGAAGAGGCCAGAGCCCTGACGGAAGTGGAACTGGTTGGTGCCGACCCGGTCACCGTGGTGCTGTCCCGCAAGGGCTGGATACGTGCCGCCAAAGGACATGACTTGGATCCGGCCAGCCTGAGTTATAAAAGTGGCGATGACTTCTTCCTGGCCGCCCGCGGCAAATCCAACCAGCAACTGGTATTACTGGATGACACCGGGCGCAGCTACTCCTTGGCCGCTCACGGTCTGCCTTCAGCCAGAGGCCAGGGTGAACCACTGACCAGCCGCATCAACCCTCCGGCTGGCTCTGAATTCCGTGGCCTGCTGATCGGCCAGGAGCAGGAGCAGGTGCTGGTGGCCTCGGATGCCGGTTATGGCTTCATCACCACCCTGGGCGACATGATCAGCAAAAACAAGGCCGGTAAAACCCTGCTGAATCCACCCACTGGTGCTGAGGTGATGCAACCTCAGTCATTACCTGTGACAGACAATCCTGATGAGCTGAAGCTGGCCGCCGTATCTAATGAAGGACGTTTACTGGTATTCCCCGTCAGTGAACTGCCACAACTGTCCAAGGGCAAAGGCAACAAGATCATTGATATCCCATCACGCCGGGCGGCAAATCGGGAGGAGTATGTCAAAGCGTTGGTGGTACTGACCCCACAGGACAGCCTGAAAATCATGTCCGGCAAACGTATCCTGACACTTAAACCTGCTGATCTGGAACACTATCTCGGAGAGCGTGGCCGCCGTGGCAGCAAGCTGCCACGGGGTTTTCAGAAAGTGGATCAGATGGAAAAGGACAGCTAAGCAAGGGGCTTTAGATCAAGGGACTTACACCCGCACATCCACATGGTGCCCCAGACTACCATCCGGCTGGGGCACCGGGACGGCCCCCATCAGCGCCATGATGGCGTCACCCTGCATCTCCTGCGCACCCTTCACAACCTTCACCTGCGCTTCCAGCTCAGCCTGTGCCTGCTGCTCTCGCAGGGTACTTCTTACCAGTACCTCTGGGCTAACTGCGGAAATATCCATCAGTTTTGCTCCTTCTTTTTGCCATTAAAACGTCACTGCCTGAATGATGATTCCATCAAACTGCTGCAGCACTTCTGACACTCTAGCAACCCAGAACCGAGTTTTATAGTAAGATTTGGTTTTTTTCCGAGGCAAAGCCGTGTCAGCTTTTTTCGGCCATACCGAAACATCCAGCCGCTCCACTTCTGAACTACAACGCTTCCTGGGGGTATTCCGTTATACCCGCCGTGCCATTCAACTGGTCTGGCAGACCTCTCGTCGCCTGACGCTGGGGCTGATGCTGCTGACACTGATTGCCGGAGTACTACCCGCTGTGGCAGCCTGGATCGGCAAGTTGATTGTGGACGCCGTGGTACTGGCGATGCAGGTGCATCAGACAACCGGGCTGGTGGAATACCAGCCGGTACTCAACTACCTGCTGCTGGAAGCCCTGGTATTGATTGGCATCAGTGCCACCCAGCGGGCCACCGCAGCACATCAGGCGCTGTTGCGAGCCTTGCTGGGCCAGAAGGTCAACGTGATGATTCTGGAAAAAGCCCAGACCCTGTCACTGGCCCAGTTTGAAGATTCAGAGTTCTACGACAAACTGACCCGCGCCCGGCGTGAAGCCTCTGTACGCCCGCTGGCACTGGTCAACAAAACCTTCACCCTGCTGCAGAATGCCATTGCGCTGGCCAGCTTTGCCTTTCTGCTGATCCAGTTTTCTCCCTGGGCCTTGCTGCTGCTGTTTGTGGGTGCCTTGCCAGTGTTCATTGCCGAAGCAAAATTCTCCGGTGATGCCTTTCAGATTTTCCGTCGTCGTTCACCGGAAACCCGCACCCAGATGTACCTTGAAACGGTGATGGCCCGTGAAGACAGCATCAAGGAAGTGAAACTCTTCCAGCTTGGGCCACTGCTGTTGAATCGCTACCGGGGTATTTTTGACACCCTGTTCAGCGAAGATCGCAAACTGATCCTGAAGCGGGAAACCTGGGGGTTTATCCTGGGCCTGCTCGGCACCCTGACCTTTTATGCTGCTTACGCCTGGGTGGTGCTGGAAACCGTGCTGGGCAAAATCACCCTGGGCGACATGACCATGTACCTGCTGGTCTTCCGCCAGGGGCAGACATCGGTCAGTGCCAGCCTGACATCCATCAGCGGCATGTATGAAGACAACCTCTACCTGTCCAACCTGTACGAATACCTGGAACAACCGGTACCCATTGAAGCCGGACAACTGACCCAAGGCACACAACCGGGTGATGGCCTCCGATTTGAAAACGTCAGTTTCACCTACCCAGGCGCCAGGCATCCCGCCCTGCAACACATCAACCTGCACCTGAAACCCGGTGAAAGCCTGGCACTGGTGGGTGAAAACGGCTCCGGCAAAACCACCCTGATCAAACTGCTGACCCGTCTTTATGAGCCGGATGAGGGGCGTATCCTGCTGGATGGCAGTGACCTGAAAGACTGGCACCCCCAGACCCTGCGAGAGCGCATCGGCGTGATCTTCCAGGATTTTGTGCGTTACCAGTTTCTGGTGGGTGAAAACATCGGCATGGGTGACGTGGCAGCCTTCAGTGAAGAACCTCGCTGGAAAAAAGCGGCTGAAGCCGGCATGGCGGATGACTTCATTCAACGCATGAGCCAGGGTTATCACACTCAGTTGGGACGCTGGTTCAAGGGTGGGCAGGAGTTATCCGGTGGTCAGTGGCAGAAAATTGCCCTGTCCCGTGCCTTCATGCGGGAAAAGGCTGATATTCTAGTGCTTGATGAACCCACTGCCGCCATGGATGCAGAGGCCGAAGCCCAGATGTTTGAATACTTCCGCCAGCACACCCTGAACAAGATGGCGATTCTGATTTCACACCGCTTTTCCACCGTGCGCATGGCTGATCAGATCATTTTCATCGAGCAGGGGCAGATACTGGAACAGGGCAGCCACGAACAACTGATGGTGCTGGATGGTCGTTATGCCCATCTGTTTAACCTGCAGGCCAGCGGTTACCGATAAACACCAATCCCTGTATAATCGCGTGATATTTTTGCTCAGGAATCACCCGTCATGCTGCTGATGATCGACAATTTTGACAGCTTCACCTTTAACATCGTGCAGTATCTGGCTGAGCTGGGTGCTGACGTACGGGTGGAGCGCAACAACGCCCTGACACTGGCACAGATCGAAGCCATGCAGCCCAGTCATCTGGTGATCTCCCCCGGCCCCTGCACACCCAATGAAGCCGGTATTTCCATGGATGCCATTCGCCACTTTGCCGGAAAAATACCGATTCTGGGTGTCTGCCTGGGTCATCAGGCCATCGGTCAGGTATTTGGTGGCCAGGTGGTGCGCGCCCCTCAGGTGATGCATGGTAAAACCTCACTGATTGCACACCACAACACCGGTGTCTTCCGTGGTCTGGAAAACCCGCTTTCGGTGACGCGTTACCACTCGCTGGTGGTTGATGAAGCCAGTCTGCCCGACTGTCTGGAAGTCACTGCGCGCGTGGTGCAGGATGACCCGACACCTGGCCTGATCATGGGTATCAAACACAAAACCCTGGCAGTGGAAGGTGTCCAGTTCCACCCGGAATCCATTCTGTCCCGTCAGGGCCATGAGCTGCTGAAAAACTTTCTTGATCAATAACGCCAGCAGCAACACGCCATTCGAACAACAACGACCAGGGAGCCACCCATGGACATGAAACAGGCCATAGATGCCGTCACCCGCCGTCAGGATTTAACCCGTGAACAGATGCGGGATGTGATGCAACTGATCATGACCGGTGAGGCCACCGCGGCCCAGATGGGCGGTTTTCTGGTCGGCCTGCGCATGAAAGGTGAAACCGTGGATGAAATCACCGCGGCCGCCGAAGTCATGCGCAATCTGGCTACACCGGTACAGATCAAGTCTGATCGACTGGTGGACATTGTTGGCACGGGCGGTGACGGTGCAAACCTGTTTAACGTATCCACCTGTGCCTGCCTGGTGGTTGCTGCCGCCGGTGGTCAGGTAGCCAAACACGGCAATCGCTCAGTTTCCTCTTCCAGCGGCAGTGCTGATCTGCTGGAAGCTGCCGGTGTGCATCTGGCCATCACCCCGGAACAGGTGGCCCGCTGCGTGGAAGAGCTGGGGGTCGGTTTCATGTTTGCGCCCCAGCACCACAGCGCCATGAAACATGCCATCGGCCCACGCCGGGAAATGGGCGTTCGCACCCTGTTCAATATCCTGGGACCACTGACCAATCCAGCCGGTGCCCAGCACCAGTTGCTCGGTGTTTATACGCCCGAGCTGGTACGCCCACTGGCTGAGGTACTGGGCAATCTGGGATTAAAACACGCACTGGTGGTCAGCGGCGAAGACGGACTGGATGAAATCTCCATTGCCGGCCCCACTCATGTAGCGGAATACCGCAATGGCCAGCTCAGTGAATACACCATCCAGCCGGAAGACTTTGGCCTGACCCGCCACTCACTCGATGCCCTGAAAGTCGGATCCGCCAGCGAGTCCCTGGAGCTGATCCGTCAGGTATTAAAAAATCAGCAGGGCCCGGCACTCGACATGGTGCTGCTGAACGCCGGAGCGGCACTTTATGCTGCTGATATTGCCGACTCCATCATTGAAGGGGTGGCGCTGGCCCAGGATGCCATTGCATCCGGTCAGGCTGCCGAAAAACTCAAGGTACTGGTGAACTTCACCCAGAGCCTGGCATAACTGGCACAAAAGGTCCCCATGCTGATGCACACTGATACCCCCACCATCCTGAAAAAAATTGTTGCCCGCAAACACCAGGAAGTGGCTGAGCGCAGCCAGTCAACCAGCTTGAAGGCACTGTATCGCCGCGCTGAGCAGGCGGATGCCCCTCGCGGTTTCACTCAGGCACTGCTGGACAAGGTTGCAGCCGGGCAACCTGCGGTGATTGCCGAAATCAAAAAGGCCTCACCCAGCAAAGGCGTGCTGCGTGAAGACTTCATTCCGGCTGAAATTGCCCAGCGTTATGAAGCCTGCGGTGCAGCCTGCCTGTCAGTGCTGACGGATCAGGATTTTTTCCAGGGTCACGAAGACTACCTGCAGCAGGCGCGGGCCGCCTGTCAGTTGCCGGTGATTCGCAAGGACTTCATTGTTGAGCCTTATCAGGTGGTGGAAGCACGCGCCATCAATGCTGACTGCATCCTGCTGATTGCCGCCTGCCTGAATGATGAACAAATGAGTGAGCTTAACCTGCTGGCTCATGAACTGGGCATGGATGTGCTGATTGAAGTACACAACAAGGAAGAACTGGAGCGGGCATTAAAGCTGCCGAACCGCATCATCGGCATCAACAACCGCGACCTGCACAGTTTTGAAGTGAAGCTGGAGCACACCTGGGCGCTTCTGCCCTTTATCCCGCAGGATCGTCTGGTGATCACCGAAAGCGGCATTCTCAGCCAGCAGGATGTGACCGCCATGCAACAGCACCAGGTGAATGCCTTTCTGGTCGGTGAAGCCTTTATGCGTGCAGAAGACCCAGGCCAGGCACTGCAACAACTCTTTTTCTGACGTGAGGTCCACCACCGGGTTGTGCCTTCTGCTTACGAACCGGGCTGGGACTCACGATAGAGTGGACGTAAACTTGGGTCACGGATGACCAGGCTTTTGCCTTCAGCTTCAACCAACCCCTTTTCTTCCAGGTCTTTCAGCACACGACCAGACATTTCACGCGAACAACCCACCAGCTGCGCAATCTCCTGTCGGGTGATGCGTACCATCATGCCCTCAGGATGAGTCATGGCATCCGGCTGTCTGGCCAACTCCAGCAGCATCCGCGCCACCCGGCCAGTGACATCCAGAAAAGCCAGATCACCCACCTTTTGGGTGGTAGCACGCAGACGCACTGCCAGTTGATTACCCAACAGGAACCAGAGGCTCTGGTGCTCCCGTGACAGGTTCAGGAAGCGCTCATAACTCATCTCGGCCACTTCACACTCGGTTCTGGCTCGCACCCAGGCACTGCGCCGACTGATTTCATCAAACAAACCCAGTTCACCAAAAAAGTCACCCTTGTTGAGGTAGGAAACAATCATTTCCCTTCCCTGCTCATCCTCAATGTAAACAGCCACCGTACCCTTGACGATGTAATGGATGGACTGGGCATTTTCACCGGCATGGATCACCAGCGCACGCTTGTTGTAACGACGCTTGTGGGCCTGCTCCAGATATACATCCAGAGCGGCATCCCGTGCCTCGGCGTTGGGCAGACTCATTGCAGCAAACTCCTTCCTTTGGCAGCAGGCAGAAAGGCTGATCAGGTTTCCTGCTGGAGCACCATTAAAGCACCATCAATGGTAAGATTGAAGTCATTGACAGGAGAACAACTCATGCAAGCAAAAATCAAGTGGACCGATGGCGTTCAATTCATCGCCGAGTCAGGCACCGGCCATGCCGTTGTGGTGGATGGCCCACCGGATTCAGGGGGCCGCAATACCGGGCCGCGCCCAATGGAGCTGGTACTGATGGGATTGGGTGCCTGCAGCAGTTATGACGTGGTCAGTATTCTGAAAAAATCCCGTCAGGACATCACTGACTGCCATACCGAACTCAAGGCTGATCGCGTGGATGCCATCCCCGCTGTATTCAGCAAGATTCACCTGCACTTTGTGGTCAGCGGACGAGACCTGAAACCGGCACAGGTGGAGCGTGCGGTGAAGCTCTCGGCAGAAAAGTACTGCTCCGCATCCATCATGCTGGGTAATGCCGGGGTTGAAATCACCCACAGCCATGAAATAATCAGTGTTTAACCGGGCAACAAACAAGCCTGGCAGAACGCGCCTGGTGTTTGAAGCAAAAAAACAACCTGCCGTGACCTGAGAAAGAAGCGATCTAAGAAAGCAGCGACCTGAGAAAGCAGCGACCAGACAAAACAGGCCAGCATTGCTGGCCTGTTTTTATTGGTGCGGCAGGATCAACTGAAGTTCAGCGGGCGCTCACCGGCTTCATCACGAATACAGGTGGGTAGGCCCATCTGGTTCAGCAGGTTCAGGAAGGGTTTGGGTGGCAGCTCTTCCACGTTCACCATCTTTTCCACATCCCAGATACCCTGTGCGACCAGCAGGGCAGCAGCCACAGGCGGTACACCGGCAGTGTAAGAAATGCCCTGCGAACCTACTTCGTTATAAGCTTCTTTATGGTCGGCCACGTTGTAAATGAAGACTTCCCGCTCCTTACCATCCTTCTGCCCCTTCACCAGATCACCGATACAGGTTTTCCCGGTGTAGTTGGGCGCTAGGGAAGATGGGTCCGGCAGCACTGCTTTCACCACTTTCAGCGGTACCACTTCCTGGCCTTCGGCGGTTTTAACCGGTTGCTCCGAGAGCAGGCCAAGATTGTTCAGCACCGTAAACACATTGATGTAATGCTCACCAAAACCCATCCAGAAACGGATGTTGGGAACATCCAGGTTCTTTGACAGGGAATGGATTTCATCATGACCCGTCATGTAACTGGTCTGTTCACCCACTACCGGCAGGGAGTCAGTGCGCTTGATTTCAAACATCCGGTTCTGGGTCCACTGGCGATTCTGCCAGGACCAGACACGTCCGGTGAATTCACGGAAGTTGATTTCCGGATCAAAGTTGGTGGCAAAATACTTGCCGTGACTGCCAGCATTGATATCAATGATGTCGATGGAGTCAATGGCATCAAAATACTCATCACGCGCCAGTGCCGCATAAGCATTCACCACACCGGGATCAAAACCAATGCCAAGAATGGCGGTGGTTTTATTGTTTTCGCACTCCTGCTTACGCTTCCACTCATAGTTACCGTACCAGGGGGGTGTTTCACAGATTTTGGCCGGATCTTCGTGAATGGCAGTATCCAGATAAGCGGCGCCGGTTTTGATGCAGGCGCTGAGCACGGACATGTTGACAAAGGCAGAGCCAACATTGATGACGATCTGAGACTGGGTTTCCCTGATCAGGGAGGCGGTGGCTTCAACATCCAGTGCATCCAGTGCGAAGCAGCAGATTTGTCCGGCCACCTTCATACTACCCTTTTCAGCCACGCTCGCAGCGATGGCTTCACACTTTTCCAGTGTTCTTGAGGCAAGGGCAATATTGCCGAGAATATCGTTGTGTTGTGCACACTTATGAGCAACAACCTGGGCGACACCTCCAGCACCAATAATCAGAACGTTTTTTTTCATCTCGACGCATAACTCCTCTTTGTCATGCAGGTTAAGCAGGGCTCAGGAGAGCCCTTGCACAAAGTCGCCGTAGGAAAACTCCCTGATGAGCTCCACACGACCATCCAGCTGTTTCACGGCAATGGCAGGCATCTTCACACCGTTGAACCAGTTTTTCTTCACCATGGTGTAACCGGCTGCATCCTGAAAGGACAGGCGATCACCAATCTGCAGTGGCTGTTCAAAACGGAACTCGCCAAAAATATCGCCCGCCAGACAGGATTTACCGCACACCATGTATTCATGCTCACCTTGATTGGGAAGCAGTTTGGCGGACTGGCGATAAATCAGCAGATCCAGCATATGGGCTTCAATCGAGCTATCCACAATAGCCAGATTTTTGCCATTAAACAGGGTGTCCAGCACTGTCACTTCCAGGGTGGTGGAGTTGGTGATGGCTGCTTCACCCGGCTCCAGATACACCTGCACACCCCAGCGCTCGGCAAAGTCTTTCAAGCGAGCACAGAAGGCATCCAGCGGATAGTTTTCACCGGTAAAGTGAATCCCTCCACCGAGGCTGACCCACTCTACCCGCTCCAGCAATGAGCCAAATTTTTCTTCAATGCGCCCCAATAACTGATCAAACAATTCAAAGCTGCTATTTTCACAGTTGTTGTGGAACATGAAGCCGGATATCTGATCCATCACTTCGGCAATTCTGGCTGGATCATGTTCACCCAGACGGCTGTGCGGACGCGCCGGGTCAGCCAGAATGAACTCCGAGCTGCTGACACCGGGATTAACCCGCAGGCCACGAACATGGCCTTCCGATGCAGCAGCAAAACGCTGCAACTGGCTGATGGAGTTAAAAATGATCTTGTCGCTGTTGGCCAGCACTTCGGCGATTTCATCATCGGCATAAGCCACACTGTAGGCGTGGGTTTCACCGGCAAATTTTTCGCGCCCCAGCTTCACTTCATAGAGGGAGGAGGTGGTGGTGCCATCCATGTATTCCTGCATCAGATCAAAGACTGACCAGGTGGCAAAACACTTGAGCGCCAGCAGCGCCTTGGCACCGGACTGCTGGCGAACCTGAGCAATTTTCTCCAGGTTCTTCAGCAGACGGGATTTGTCGATCAGGTAACAGGGCGTTTTGAGCATGATCCGGCCTCATGCCTGATCCAGCGTCTGGGCTGAATCAGGACAGGTAGTTAACAAAACGCGCGATTATATACGATAAACGCTCTTGGTCATCACCTTCGACATCAGTGTCATGACTTTCCTGACCGGCGTGGGAAACTCAATGCCTCCGGCAGCCAGTGCCCAGTCTGCATGATGGGCTTCATCTTCATGCATCTGGCGCAGAATGGCGCGGGAACGCTCATCCTGTGCGGGTAAATCTTCAAAGTGGTGTTCCAGGTGTTTGCACACCTGATCTTCCGTGGCCGCCACAAAACCCAGGCTGTATTTATCCCCGGCGGCACCGGCAGCAGCACCGATACCAAAGGACAGGGCATAAAACACCGGATTCAGCAGACTGGTGTGACTGTCCAACTCTTTCAAGCGCTGCTCACACCAGGCCAGATGATCAATCTCTTCCTGAGCAGCCAGAGTCATCTGATCACGCACTGCTTCCAGTCGGGCGGTTAATGCCTGGCCCTGGTAAAGGGCCTGGGCACAAACTTCGCCAGTGTGATTGATGCGCATCAGGCCTGCTGCATGGCGCCGCTCTTCTTCGGTCATGTCCGGCTGCTCATGCAGCTGTGCCGGATTAGGCCGGTAGGGTTGTGCGGCACCCGGTACCAGGGTGCGCAGCAGAGTATCAAACTGGCCGATCAGGCGATCGACCGAATTTTCCTGGCGTACAAGGGACATTTCACCTCCGTCAGGCCACGCCCAGCTGTTTCAGCGTATGGCGGGCAATCATCTTTTCTTCGTTGGTGGGGATGGCAAACACCTTCACCCGGCTGTCATCCGCTGAAATCAGATATTCATTGGAGCGATTACGCTGTGGGTCCAGTTTCATGCCCAGCCAGGCATTCTGCTCCACCACTGCAGCACGCAAGTCGGCGTCATTTTCACCCACACCACCGGTGAATACAAATACATCCACACCACCCAGAGCAGCCGCCAGCGAACCGGTTTCACGGGCAATACGATACACAAACATGTCAATCGCTGCTTTGGCCAGCGGATCGGATGACTGCTTCAGCGTCAGCATCTCTGAGGAAATACCACCGGACACACCAAACCAACCACATTCCTTATACAGGAAGCTTTCCAGCGCCTTGGCATCCAGGCCTTTTTCCTGCATCAGGTACAGGAGTACACCAGGGTCCAACTGGCCGGAACGGGTACCCATTGGCAGACCTTCAACGGCAGTGAACCCCATGGTCGAAGCACGACTTTTGCCCTGATCCATCGCACACATGGAGCTGCCCGCACCCAGATGGGCCACCAGCAGTTTTTTCTGTGCCAGTCCGGCATCCAGGCGACTCAGCTTGTCATGGATGTATTCATAAGACAGGCCATGAAAACCATAACGACGCACCCCTTCTTCGGTCAGCTTGCGCGGAATGGCAAACTCGCGCGCCACCACCGGGATGCTGCTGTGGAACGCAGTATCAAAACAGGCCACCTGCGGACAGTTCGGCAGAAATTCGCGGCACAGGTGAATCAGCTTCAGGTTGAAGGGTTGATGCAGGGGGGCCAGCGGAATCAGGGTTTCCAGGAAAGCCAGTACATCACTGTCCACCACCACAGGGCTGGAATAGCGATCACCACCGTGGACCACCCGGTGCCCAACCCAGGCCACCTGATACTGCGGAGTGTTTTTTTCAATCCAGTCCAGCACCACTTTCAACGCCTGGGCATGGGCCTGGTTATGCGCCACATCCAGCTGTTCCTTATCCAGGGTTTCCTTATCAACCAGCACACCATCCGGATTTTCACTGTGGTCATAAATTTCCAGCCGTGCCGGGCCAGACAGGTTGGCCACCTTGACACGAAAATGCTGGGTCACCTCAGTGCCCTGTACATCAAACAGGGAGCACTTCAGGCTGGAAGAGCCGGCGTTGACGATCAACACCATATCGGTTTTCTGAGTCATAACTTACTCCAGACGGCCAAGTTTGCGGGCCACCATCACCGCCACAGCACAAGAAGACAGACGCTCCAGCGACTTGGCAGCACGACTGGTCAGAATGATGGGTACCCGAGCCCCCATCACAATACCGGCGGCCTTGGCATTGGCCAGGTACTGCAACTGCTTGGCAAACATATTGCCGGACTCCAGATCCGGAGCCATCAAAATATCCACATCCCCCGGCACCGGTGACTTGATGCCCTTGTCCAGTGCGGCTTCCAATGAAATGGCGTTGTCAAAGGCCAGTGGACCATCAACAATGGCACCGGTGATCTGACCACGATCCAGCATTTTGCACAGAGCTGCCGCATCCAGGGTGGACTGGATGTTCGGCTTGACCTTTTCCACCGCAGACAGAATGGCAGCCTTGGGCAAATCCACACCCAAGGCATGAGCACAGTCAATGGCGTTCTGCAGGATGTCGCGCTTTTCCATCAGGTTTGGTGCAATGTTGATGGCCGCATCAGTGATGAACAGGGTTTTGTGGTAGCTGGGCACATCCATTACAAACACATGCGACAAACGACTCTCGGTGCGCAGGCCACCGGTTTTGGACACCACCGCACCCAGCAACTCGGAGGTGCCCAGCGAACCTTTCATCAGGGCATGCACTTCACCACAGTAGGCCATTTTTACTGACACTTCCGCTGAGGCATGGCTGTGTTCGGTGTCAATGATGGTGTAATCACGCAAATCAATATCAGCCTGCTCAGCGACGGCACGGATCTTTTTTTCCGGCCCGACCAGGAAAGGCACAATGATGTCGGCTTCGGCTGCCTCAATGGCGCCTTCCAGACTGTTCACATCAGTGGGGTGCACCACAGCGGTGGGCACCGGTGGTGCATCCTTGGCTTGCTGCAGAATGCTTTCCAACTGATAGTGTTTAACGTCCTTCACTTCCAGTGCGTGAGGGGCCAGTACCTTCTTGATTGCATCGTTCATGATTACCCTTTCCTCTGTTGAGCCTGCGCTTCCACTATCCAGTTCATTGCTGAATCAATCACTCTTGCAGCAGGCATTGCCATCCTATTGTGGCAAGCCTGCAAGACGTTCTGCTGACAGGCAGCTGTCAATCTGGTTTCAACCTGGTGGCCAGGTTAACTGGCGACCAGCCAGTACATGCATGTGAATGTGCCAGACGGTCTGACCACCATCTTCATTACAATTCATCACCACACGATAACCCTGCTCGGCAAAACCCAGCTCCCTGGCCAGTTTTGCAGCGGTAACCTGCAAGCGCCCAACCAGTGCGGCATCACCCTCTTCCAGATCATTCAGGGTGGTGATGTGGCGCTTGGGGATCACCAGCAGGTGAATGGGTGCCTTGGGATCAATATCATGAAAAGCGATCACCTGATCGTCTTCATAAGCAATTTTGGCCGGAATCTCACGGCTGACAATTTTGCAAAAAATACAGTCTTGCATGCTTCACTCCCGTTTTTATTGTCGTTGATCAGCGTTCCAGATACTGCAGCTTGCCGGGCTTGCCATCCCAGTCGGCTGCATCTGGCAGTGGGTCTTTTTTCTCAGCAATATTGGGCCAGATTTCTGCCAGGTCGGCATTCAGTGCCACAAAGTTTTCCATGTCAGCGGGCACTTCATCCTCTGAAAAAATGGCTCCTGCCGGGCACTCAGGCTCACACAGGGCACAGTCGATGCACTCATCCGGATGAATCACCAGAAAGTTCGGCCCTTCATAAAAACAATCCACCGGACAAACTTCCACACAGTCGGTGTATTTGCAGCGGATGCAGTTGTCGGTTACAACAAAGGCCACTGAAGCCTCCTTTTATTGGTCATCTTCAATCAAGTCAGCCATCAATCATCAGCCAGTTGCTTCAAGCTGTAAAGCAACTCCAGCGCCTGACGTGGGCTCAGGTCGTCCGGTGACAGCTTTTTCATTTCATCCACCAGTGGATGAGGTTGCAAGGCAAACATGTCTGCCTGCCAGGGTTGTTCAGCCACCCTACCCGTTGCACTTACAGCTGGCTGCTCCTGAACCGGAGGTTTGACACCCATCTGGCGTTGCAGCACTTCCTGCTGCTCCAGTTCACGCAGTCGGGTGCGAGCCCGGCTGATCACCTTTTCCGGCACACCGGCCAGGCGTGCCACCTGCAAACCATAACTCTGGCTGGCCGGGCCCGCTTCCACCTTGTGCATGAATATCAATTGATCACCATACTCACTGGCAGACAGGTGCACATTGGCCACCCCTTTCCGATCATCCGCCAGCGTGGTGAGTTCAAAATAATGGGTGGCAAACAGGGTACGGGCACCGATCTGTGCCAGTTCCTCAGCACAGGCCCAGGCCAGTGACAGGCCATCAAAAGTGCTGGTGCCGCGCCCCACTTCATCCATCAGCACCAGACTCTGGGCGGTGGCGTTATGCAGGATATTGGCGGTTTCGGTCATTTCCACCATAAAGGTGGAGCGACCGGAGGCCAGATCATCAGAGGCACCGATACGGGTGAAAATCCGATCCACCGGACCGATGCGAGCGGCACTGGCGGGCACCGCCGAGCCGATATGGGCCAGCAGGGTGATCAGCGCCACCTGGCGCATGTAGGTGGATTTACCCCCCATGTTGGGACCGGTGATCACCAGCATGCGAGTCTCGGCGTCAAACTGCAGGTCATTGGCCACAAAAGGATCCGTGACCACCTGCTCAACCACCGGATGGCGACCGGCGTCAATCTGCAGTTCATCCGTCTCGGTAAGCTGCGGCAGGCACCAGTCCAATTGTTCGGCACGTGCTGCCAGATTATTCAGTACATCCAGCTCAGACAGGGCTGCAGATGTCTGCTGCAAACTGGCCAAGTGTTCATTCAGGCGGTCCAGCAGGATTTCATACAGCTGCTTTTCACGACTCAGTGCCCGGCTCTGACTGGACAGTGCCTTGTCTTCAAAGACTTTCAGCTCAGGTGTAATAAAACGCTCGGCATTTTTCAAGGTCTGACGCCGTTGGTAGTCGATCGGTGCCTGATCCGACTGGGCCCGGCTGATTTCGATGTAATAACCATGCACCCGGTTGTAACCCACCTTCAGGGTGGACAGTCCGGTGCGGGCTTTTTCCTGCTCTTCCAGTTTCAGCAGAAAGCCACCGGCGTTTTCCCGCAAGGCCCGCAACTCATCCAACTCGTCATCATAACCCGTGGCAATCACACCACCGTCCCGGATCACCGCCGGGGGATTGTCGATCAAGGCACGCTGCAATTCATCCGCCAGTTCCGGCAGCGGCTCCATCTGCCCGTTCAGGGACTGCAACAGGGGAGCCTGCACACTGGCCAGTCGCTGCTGCAGCTGAGGCAGGCTCAGCAGGGCATCTTTCAGGCGAGACAGATCGCGTGGTCGGGCTGAGCGCAGGGCCACTCGCGCCAGAATGCGCTCCAGATCACCAATGGCTTTCAGCAGGGGGTGTAAATCCAGCGCAAATAACTGTTCACGCAGTTCTGCCACCGCCTGTTGACGTTGCAGCAGTACCTGGCGCTTGCGCAGAGGCCGATGCAACCACCGGCGCAACAGTCGCGATCCCATCGGTGTAGCGGTTTCATCCAGCACTTCCAGCAGGGTGTGGCTCTGACCACCAGACAGGTTGGTATCCAGTTCCAGATTACGGCGGCTGGCAGCATCCAGCAGCAGTGCCTCATCTTCTTCTTCCAGCAACAGGGATCGCAGGTGGGGTAAATCAGACTTCTGGGTATCCTTCACATACTGCAGCAGTGCACCGGCAGCAGCCAGGGCTGAATTCAGATGATCACAACCAAAACCACGCAGATCCTGCACCCGGAACTGCTCACAGAGTTTGCGAACAGCCGTTTCCCGATCAAACTGCCAGGGCGGTAGACGACGCAGGCCTCGCAGGCTGCGCCACTCATCCGGCAGCGGCAACAGCTCATCAACCAGCAACTCGGAAGGCGCCAGGCGTGCCAGGGTGGTTTCCAACTGCTCCTGACCTTGTACTTCTGACACCACAAAACGACCACTGGACAGATCCAGACTGGCAAAACCGTAGCGACCACCCTCTGCGTGCAAGGCCACCAACAGGTTGTCCCGCCGTTCATCCAGCAGCGCCTCATCGGTCAGGGTGCCGGGAGTCACCACTCGCACCACCTGCCGTTCCACCGGCCCTTTACTGGTGGCCGGATCACCGATCTGCTCACAGATGGCGACTGACAAGCCAGCTTTCACCAATCGCGCCAGATAACCCTCGGCAGCATGATGGGGTATGCCCGCCATGGGTATTGGCTCACCGGCCGAAGCCCCCCGCTGGGTCAGGGTGATATCCAGCAACCGGGCGGCTTCACGGGCATCATCAAAAAACAGCTCGTAAAAATCACCCATCCGGTAAAACAACAGGGTGGTGGGATAATCTCGCTTCAGAGCAAGATATTGACGCATCATAGGTGTGTGGCTGGAAAACTCTTCCTGGGCAGTCATGCGGTTTTAAATCCTGACAAGTCTGTTATCGGTAAGTGGCTAACGATAAACCTGTAGCTTAACATTTTACCCTTGATCCCAGACTGCTAATTACCACCAAAAGCCACCTCCAACCCCAGCCAACCCAGCTTGTAATCAATGCCATCAAAGCTGCTGAAATCATAACCAACAAGAAAACCGGCGCGACGGCTCCCCAACCTCAACAAAGCACCGTAATAAGGGTCACTGCCAGTGAACTGTTGCGTGCTCCGGCCTATCGACGGCTTCACCCCGATGGACCAGTGCATCACACCCGCCTGAACACCAAGATGTGCCCAGTCATTCAAGGGGTGTTGATACCCAGCCAGAAAACGGGTTGCATAACCGTCCACGCCATAAACCACATCATCCAGAAAAGGCAGGAGCTCCAGATTCAAGCGGGACACCTCCAGGGTAAACTGTTCCTGATAACGCACCCCCAGACCCAGCAATCCAGCAAAATCGGCTTCACTGAACCCGGTTTCACCCCGTCGCCCCGGATAATCACCACTGGCATCATACTGACCGATACCCACCCCAAGGCGCAGATAAACATCAGTATTGGCGGACACACCCATACAACTCATTAGCAGTATGAGCCCTGACAAAATGCCTCCAGACAAGCTGTGATTCATGGTCGACATGTCCTGATCTGTTTTATGATGTCCCTGCAGTTTAGTCAGCCCAGCAGTCATCACAAGCAGAAAACGGCCATACAGATGAACAGAAGATTGATCATTGAACAGATTGCCGAACTGGCCACCCGCCAGGGAAAAATGCTGGCAACCGCTGAATCCTGCACCGGTGGAGGCATTGCCAAGGCGCTGACTGAAGTGCCCGGTAGCTCTGCCTGGTTTACCTGTGGCCTGATCACTTACTCCAATCAGGCCAAACAGCAGCTACTGGGGGTCTCCGCCACCAGCCTCACTGAACAGGGAGCGGTCAGCGAGGCAGTGGTCTGCGAAATGGTGAAGGGTGCATGTCTACAAGGTGCAGCGGATCTTGCTGTAGCTGTCAGTGGTGTGGCTGGCCCTGATGGCGGCACGCCGGAAAAACCGGTGGGTTGTGTCTGGCTGGCCTGGGGCGATGCCAGCCAGCAATGGGCACAGCGCATGCAATACCAGGGTGATCGACGCACCATCCGCGAGCAAACCATCAACACCGCACTACAAGGCTTGCTGGACGCGTTACAGAAAACTGCATGAACAGGTGTTGCCTTCTGAAAAAATACTGTTAACCTATACAGTAATCGACACAAACGCATCCCCGATTCGACAAAAATTCATCACCACTTTTATGAAGGAAGCATGTCATGGCCATTGATGAAAACCGCCAGAAAGCCCTCGCCGCCGCCCTCGGTCAGATTGAAAAACAATTCGGCAAGGGCGCCATCATGCGCATGGGTGATCAACCTCGCGTAGCCATCCCCGCGGTTTCCACCGGTTCACTGGGACTGGATATTGCGCTGGGCATCGGCGGCCTTCCCTATGGCCGTATCGTAGAAATTTATGGCCCTGAGTCTTCCGGTAAAACCACCCTGACCCTGTCAGTGATTGCTCAGGCCCAGAAGCAAGGCAAAACCTGCGCATTCATTGATGCTGAACACGCGCTTGACCCCATTTATGCTGAAAAACTGGGTGTCAGCCTGGATGATCTGTTGGTATCCCAGCCAGACAATGGTGAACAGGCACTGGAAATCACCGACTCACTGGTTCGCTCTGGCGCAGTGGATGTAGTGATTGTGGACTCGGTGGCAGCACTGACACCCAAGGCAGAAATTGAAGGTGACATGGGTGACTCCCACGTTGGTCTGCAGGCTCGCCTGATGTCTCAGGCACTGCGCAAAATCACCGGCAACATCAAAAATGCCAACTGCCTGGTGATTTTCATCAACCAGATCCGCATGAAAATTGGTGTGATGTTCGGTAGCCCGGAAACCACCACCGGTGGTAATGCCCTGAAGTTTTATGCATCCGTGCGTCTGGATATTCGTCGCATCGGTTCCGTTAAGCAGGGTGATGAAGTCACCGGTAACGAAACCCGCGTCAAGGTGGTCAAGAACAAGGTTTCACCACCCTTCCGCCAGGCTGAATTCCAGATCCTTTACGGCAAGGGCATCTATCATGCCGGAGAAGTCATTGACCTGGGTGTGCAGTGTAAACTGATCGAAAAATCAGGTGCCTGGTACAGCTATCAAGGCAACAAGATTGGTCAGGGTAAGGCCAACGCCGCACAGTACCTGGAAGACAACCCCGCCATCCTGACCGAAATCGAAGCTGGAATCCGTGAACAGCTGCTGAACAAGGTGGAAGAAAAACGCAGTGCAGAAATGGTCACCGAAGCCGGTGATGATGACGAACTGCCACCGCTGGACGACTGAGTCACAGCCGGTCTGTCACTCTTATGGAACTGACAAGCGCCCAGCAAGACTGGCTGAAAGCCCGCCGCGAGCGGGCTTTTCGCTTACTTGCCGCCAGAGAACACAGTCGCAGTGAGCTGCGCAACAAACTGCTAAAGCCCTCAAGGACTGAACAAGCCCTGACTGACAACGAAGCCGCAGTGGACAGCGAGTTGGCCCAAGCACTGATTGACTCCCTGCTGGAGCAACTCATCACTGACGGTTTACAAAGTGATGCCCGCTTTATGGACAGTCTGGTGCGTCAATACCTCAGCAAGGGCAAAGGCCCAGTGGCATTACAACAAGCCTGTCGCATGCAGCAGCTGGACACTGAATTGGTGCAGCAACAACTGCAACGCCTTGAAACCCTTTGGCCAAAACAGGTACAGCGCGTTCGTGAAAAACGCTTTGGAAATGAACCACCCGCTGACTCGCGCGAAGCAGCCAGGATGCAACGTTTTCTGGCGCAGCGGGGATTTACCCCTGAACTGATCCGAAAGGCAGTGTTTCAGCGCTGAGCCGGATTATCATTTTGCCGTGAACTCCGTATAATGGTCGCCCAGTTTGTCCGGCAGCCCCATTCGCTTACAGAGAGGCATCATGAAAAGCGCCGAAATCCGCGAGGCTTTCCTGAAGTTTTTTCAATCCAAAGGGCACACCGCCGTGCCGTCCAGCTCGCTGGTGCCCCATGACGACCCGACCCTGCTGTTCACCAACGCAGGGATGAACCAGTTTAAAGACTGTTTCCTGGGTCTGGAGCAACGGGGCTACACCCGTGCAACCTCGTCACAGAAGTGTGTGCGTGCTGGTGGCAAACACAATGATCTGGAAAACGTCGGTTATACCGCACGTCACCACACCTTTTTTGAAATGCTGGGCAATTTCAGCTTCGGCGACTATTTCAAGCAGGATGCCATTCACTACGCCTGGGAATTCCTGACCGGCGTAGCCAAGCTGCCCAAAGAAAAGCTGTGGATCACTGTTTACGCCACTGATGATGAAGCTTACGACATCTGGCATCAGCAGATAGGTGTTCCTGCTGAACGCATTATTCGCATTGGTGACAACAAGGGTGCGCCCTACGCATCTGACAACTTCTGGGCGATGGGTGATACCGGCCCCTGCGGCCCCTGCACTGAAATTTTTTATGACCACGGCGAGCACATCTGGGGTGGCCCACCCGGCTCACCGGAAGAAGATGGCGATCGATATATCGAAATCTGGAACGTGGTGTTCATGCAGTTCAACCGCACTGCGGATGGCCAGCTCCACCCGCTGCCGGCACCTTCCGTAGATACCGGCATGGGTCTGGAGCGCATTGCCGCGGTACTGCAAGGCGTACATGCCAACTATGAAATTGACCTGTTCCAGAACCTGTTAAAGGCCTCTGCAGAAGCCATCGGCTGCGAAAACTCCGATGCACCTTCTCTCAAGGTGGTGGCTGACCACATTCGCTCCTGCAGCTTCCTGGTGGCGGATGGTGTTATTCCATCCAACGAAGGCCGGGGTTATGTGCTACGTCGCATCATTCGCCGCGCCTGCCGCCATGGCCACAAGCTGGGTGCTGAAGGCAGCTTCTTTTACCGCATTGTGGCTGCCCTGGCACAGGAGATGGGTGATGCCTATCCTCAGTTAAGAGAACAGCAGGCCCACATTGAAAAGGTCCTGAAGCAGGAAGAAGAACAGTTTGCCAAAACCCTGGATCAAGGCATGAAAATCCTTGAACAGGATCTGGCCAACCTGCAGGGCTCCGTGATTCCCGGTAGTGTTGCATTCAAACTCTACGATACCTTCGGTTTCCCACTGGATCTCACTGCGGACATTGCCCGCGAACGCCAGCTGACCATTGACGAAGCCGGTTTTGAGCAGGAAATGGAAGCTCAGCGTGATCGCGCTCGGGCTGCCAGTCACTTTGGCATGGACTACAACAGCCTGATCAAGGTGGATCGTGCCACTGAGTTCACCGGTTATGAAACTGCCGAAGGCAGTGCCAGGGTTGTTGGTCTTTATCGTGATGGCCAACCGGTTGAGACCCTGCAAGAAGGTGAACAGGGTGTGGTACTGCTGGACAGCACACCTTTTTATGCCGAATCCGGTGGTCAGGTTGGTGACTCTGGCCAGTTGCTGGCCACAGGCCTGCGCTTTGATGTGCAAGACACCACCAAAGCCGGTGAAGCCCATTTGCATCAGGGTGTACTGGCCGAAGGCACACTCAGCAAAGGTCAACAGCTGACCGCCAGGGTCAATAACAGTGTTCGCACCCGCACCCGCGCCAATCACTCGGCCACCCACCTGCTGCACGCAGCCCTGCGCCAGGTATTGGGCACCGGCGTACAGCAAAAAGGCTCACTGGTGGATTCAGAGCGCCTGCGCTTTGACTTCAGCCACGGTGAAGCCGTCAGCCCGGTGCAACTGCAGGAAATTACCCGCCTGGTGAACGAACAGATTCGCGCCAATGCGGCCGTAACCACCGAGTTGCTGGACCTGGAAACAGCTCGCGCTCGTGGTGCCATGGCACTGTTCGGCGAGAAATATGCTGACGAAGTGCGTGTACTGAGTATGGGCACCCAGCAAGATCAACAACCCTTCTCCATCGAGTTGTGTGGCGGCCTGCACGTCAACCGTACCGGCGACATTGCCCTGTTCCACATCACCAGCGAATCCGGCATCGCCTCAGGCGTGCGTCGTATCGAAGGTGTGACCGGTGAAGCGGCGCTCAACTACCTGCTGGGTCGTGAGCAGCAATTGCTGCAGGCAGCGTCTCAGCTGAAAGTGAAACCAGAACAGCTGCTGGAGCGCCTGGAAAACAATCAGGAACGCACGCGCCAGCTGGAAAAGGAAATCCAGCAGCTGAAGAAAAAACTGGCATCCGGTACTGGCACCGATCTGACCGCTCAAACTGAGCAGGTCGGTGACATCAAGGTACTGGCCAGCCTGATTGACGGTGCAGATGTTAAAACCCTGCGCGACCTGATGGATCAGCTCAAACAGAAACTGGCACCTGCAGCCGTGGTACTGGCTGCCGTTGAAGGTGACAAGGTTAGCCTGATCGCAGGTATCTCAGGTGAAGCCAAAGACCGACTCCACGCAGGCAAACTGGTCAATCATGTTGCGTTGCAAATTGGTGGTAAGGGGGGTGGCCGCCCCGACATGGCACAAGCTGGCGGTACTGATGCCGCAGCGCTGCCCGCAGCCCTGGCATCGGTGAAAGCCTGGGTTGCCGAACAACTGGGTCAGGCATAAGTTTTTTAATTTAACCCAATAGGACTCCTATGGCACTTTATGTACAGAAGTTCGGTGGCACCTCTGTAGGTACTGTTGAACGGATCAAGAAGGTTGCTGAGCGTGTTGGACGCTTCCGCAAGGAAGGCCATGATGTGGTGGTGGTGGTTTCAGCCATGAGCGGTGAAACCAACCGACTGATCGCGCTGGCAAAAGACATTCACGACGAACCCTCACCGCGTGAAATGGACATGCTGGTTTCAACCGGTGAGCAGGTTACTATTGCCCTGCTGGCCATGGCCCTGGAACAACAGGGTACACCGGCGACCTCCTACACCGGTGCACAGGTCGGCATCATCACTGACAAGGCTTACACCAAAGCCCGTATCAA
Organism: Marinospirillum alkaliphilum DSM 21637; assembly: GCF_900119735.1. Taxonomy (GTDB): domain Bacteria; phylum Pseudomonadota; class Gammaproteobacteria; order Pseudomonadales; family Halomonadaceae; genus Marinospirillum; species Marinospirillum alkaliphilum. The sequence continues at coordinate 37,213 of NZ_FPJW01000011.1, forward strand.
GAAAATTGACACCGAAGCCATCAACCAGGACCTGAAAGCCGGTCGCGTGGTAGTGGTTGCCGGCTTCCAGGGTGTGGATGAAGAAGGCAACATCACCACCCTGGGTCGTGGTGGCTCGGACACCACAGGCGTAGCACTGGCTGCCGCACTGAAAGCCGATGAATGCCAGATCTACACTGATGTGGATGGTGTGTATACCGCTGATCCCCGTATTTGCTCCAAGGCCAGCCGCCTGGATACCATCACGGTTGAAGAAATGCTGGAGCTTGCCAGTCTTGGCTCCAAGGTACTGCAGATTCGCTCGGTTGAGTTTGCTGGAAAATACAAGGTCCCACTGCGCGTTCTGTCCAGTTTTGAAGACAACGAAGGCCCGGGCACACTAATTGTTGCTGATGATGAGGAGAACCCCTCGATGGAAGAACCACTGATCTCTGGTATTGCCCACAACACCAATGAAGCCAAGCTGACGGTTCTTGGCGCACCGGATATTCCCGGTGTTGCTGCCAGGATTCTCGGACCGATCGGTGACGCCAACATCGAAGTGGACATGATTGTTCAGAACGTCTCTCCTGACGGCAAATCCACCGACTTCTCCTTCACCGTCGGTCGTGGTGACTACAAAAAAGCCAAGGCCCTGCTGGAAGACATCGTGACTGAAATGGGCGCCGGTAAGGTGGTTGGCGACACCGCCATTGCCAAGGTTTCGCTGGTGGGCGTTGGCATGCGCTCCCATGCCGGTGTGGCCAGCCTGATGTTCAAGACACTGGCATCAGCCGGCATCAATATCCGCATGGTCTCCACCTCTGAAATCAAGATTTCCGTGGTGATTGATGAAAACTTCACCGAGCTGGCCGTTCGCACCCTGCACACGGCCTTTGGCCTCGACAAAGCCGAGTAATTGCATCAGCGCCAGGGATGGCGCACATCTTTGTGACAATTTAAAAAAGGCATTCAGAAAATAGCTAAAAATCATTTAACATTTTTATGCTATTAGCCGATAATCAGCATGCCTGTGAAAAATGAACTACAGTCATCGGAGATGGTCTGTTTTTTCACGGCATTCAACGGAAGACTGCACTATCTGCCTTCTTCCCTGCCTGTTGAGTTTTTTCTCTGGACTGCTTGATAAGGAGATTCCACCATGCTTATTCTCACACGTCGCGTTGGCGAAACCCTGATGATTGGTGACGAAGTCACTGTTACCGTACTGGGTGTCAAGGGTAATCAAGTTCGCATTGGTGTGAACGCACCCAAAGAGGTTGCTGTTCACCGCGAAGAGATTTACCAGCGCATTCAACGTGAAAAGGAAGAAGGTAACCAGGGTAACTTCTGATTCCTGATTTCCTGACCTTCGGGTCTGCTGAAACCGCAACAATCTGGCCGTCTGTGAGCCTTTGATTGTTGCGGTTTTTTTGTGCCCATTACCCCAACACAAGCCTTTGCTTCAGCAAGTTTTTTTCAACCAAAAGGGTAGACAAACTGATAACAGATGGTATTATGTGCGCCGTGTTGGAGAGGTGGCCGAGTGGCTGAAGGCGCGCCCCTGCTAAGGGCGTATGGGAGAAATCTCATCGAGGGTTCGAATCCCTCTCTCTCCGCCACCGAATCAGTATCAAATACGCGCTCATAGCTCAGCTGGATAGAGTACCTGGCTACGAACCAGGCGGTCGGAGGTTCGAATCCTCCTGAGCGCGCCAACTGATTCATGATGGAAAGCTACTCCATTCTGCTTTGGAGAGCTGCTACAAGTTGCAATGCGCGCTCATAGCTCAGCTGGATAGAGTACCTGGCTACGAACCAGGCGGTCGGAGGTTCGAATCCTCCTGAGCGCGCCACTTGCAAAATCTCTGTGTTAAACCTCCCTGCTCTGCAATCCCTTATCTGAACCTACGCCCGTTATCTGAACCTGCGTCCGTCCAGCAATTCCTGTACTCGCGGCAACATGATCAATTCCAGCGCCAAAGGCATTTTTGCACCCGGCACCACCAGGGTGTGAGGGCGCGACATGAAACTATCCTTGATCATTGCCAGCAGATAGGGAAAATCCACCTTCTGCGGCCCACGAAACCGTATCACCACAAAACTTTCATCTGCAGTTGGCACGCTACGCGGCTCAAAAGGATTGGAGGTATCCACCACCGGTACTCGCTGGAAGTTGATGTGGGTGCGCGAAAACTGCGGCAGGATATAACGCAGATAATCCTCCATCCGCGACTGGATGGTATCAATCACCGCCTCCTGTGAATAACCCCGCAACTTGGTGTCCCGATCAATCTTCTGAATCCACTCCAGGTTGATGGACGGTGCCACACCAATCAACAGGTCCACATACTGGGCAATGTTGATCTCCTCAGTGACCAGACCACCATGCAGCCCTTCATACAACAACAGGTCGGTAGCCTCTGGCAGTGACTCCCAGGGCGTAAAGGTACCCACCTTATGGCCCGCCTCAACCAGTTCCTTGTCTTCCGCATGAATATAGTGGCGATAACTGCCAGTGCCTCCAGTGGAATACTCCAGAAACAGCTGCTCCAGGCGATCCAGCAGGTTGGCTTCAATGGCAAAGTGAGACAGCGACTGTTTACGCTCAGGATGTGCCAGCAAGAGTTTTTCCAGCTGATCACGGGTGTAACGGTGAAAACTGTCTCCATGCACAAAAGCAGCCACCACATCCTGCCGTGCAAACATGCGCGCAAAGGCATCCTTGATGGTGGTGGTGCCAGCGCCGGATGAACCCGTCACTGCAATAATGGGATATTCCCGCGACATGAATCAGCGCCTCCCAGCCAACTTCAGAAAGTTTTCCGGTACTGCCACTGCCTTGCGACTGGCATAATCAAAAAACACCACACCGGCTTTTGCCAACGCCACCTGCGCGCCATCACTGCGCACCACACGATGATAAAGCTCGGCTCCTTTGGTGCTGATTTCGCCAATAGCCAGCTCTATCACCAGCGCATCCGCATAAAAGGCTTCTGCCTGATAATGCACTACCAATTCAGCAACCACCCAACCGATGCCTTCACCACCCAGATTCAACTCACTCAGTCCGTGACTGTCCAGCCAGCCACAGCGTGCATCATGCAATAAAGACACCAATGTATCGTGCCCCAGATGCTGACCGTAGTTGATGTCACAGATTCGCAGGGTTAAAGGATGGCGATAAACCACTGCAGCTGGAAACTCAAGACTGGTGCGAGGCATACAAAACTCCTGGAGTCAAAAAGGCCCGGCATTGCCGGGCCCAGGTTCAAAACGAGCGTATGACAGCAGCTTAACCCTTCGACTCTTCCCGGGCAATAGCGCGGTAACCGATGTCACGACGGCAAAAACCATCTTTCCAGCTGATTTGATCCACCAGTTGATAAGCACGACGCTGCGCCTCAGAAACACTTGTACCCAAAGCAGTGGCACAGAGCACTCGACCGCCCGCAGTGACAACCTGATCACCTTGAAGCTGTGTACCCGCATGAAACACCTTGGCATCAGGCTGTTCCTGCTGTGGCAAACCGCTGATCACATCACCCTTGTTATAGTCACCGGGATAACCACCTGCAGCCATCACCACACCCAGTGATGCCCGCTCGTCCCATTCAGCAGTCACCTGATCCAGACGCCCCGCCAGGGCCGCCTGACACAAGGCCACCAGATCGGACTGCAAGCGCAGCATAATGGGCTGGGTTTCAGGATCACCAAAGCGGCAGTTGTATTCAATCACCTTCGGCGCACCGCTGGCGTCAATCATCAGGCCGGCATAAAGAAAACCTGTGTAAGGGTTACCTTCAGCAGCCATGCCGCGTACGGTTGGATAAATCACTTCATCCATCACCCGCTGATGCACCTCAGGCGTCACCACCGGAGCAGGTGAGTAGGCACCCATGCCACCGGTATTCGGACCGGTATCAGCATCACCCACCCGCTTGTGATCCTGGCTGGTGGCCATTGGCAGGGCATTGACACCATCCACCATCACAATGAAACTGGCTTCTTCGCCTTCCAGAAACTCCTCGATCACCACCCGCGCACCGGCATCACCAAAGGCATTGCCTGACAACATGTCGCGTACGGCATCCTCTGCTTCATCCAGCGTCATGGCCACAATCACGCCCTTACCCGCAGCCAGACCATCCGCCTTTACCACGATGGGTGCACCTTTTTCCTGCAGGTAGGCCAGCGCCTCATCCACCTGGGTGAAAACACCGTAATAAGCCGTTGGAATGGCATGACGCGCCAGAAAATCCTTGGTGAAGGCCTTGGAGCCTTCCAATTGCGCCGCCCCCTTTGAAGGACCAAAAATGGCCAGCCCCTGCTGCTGAAAATAGTCAACAATACCAGCAACCAACGGCACTTCCGGGCCGACCAGAGTCAGTGCAATGCCTTCATCGCGCACCAGTTGGGCCAGGCCCTCAAAATCCAGCACATCCAGCGCAACATTGCGCATGCCGGGTTCCAGTGCCGTTCCCGCATTACCGGGTGCAACAAGCACTTCACTGACCTGTGGGGACTGAGCTGCTTTCCAGGCCAGCGCGTGTTCACGCCCGCCGCTGCCGATGACCAATACTTTCATGCCTTCGAGTTCCTGTAATGAGTCAAAATAACTGGCGCTATTATGGCAGATTTTACCCTGTGGAGCTTCTACGCAGACTGACATGCTAAAAAAGAGGTCATCTCTGCCAGGATGTGTTAAAAAAACAATCACTGTACAAGAGCGGTGAAGGATTGTACTCCGGCTTGTTTTTGCTGAAAAAACATCCCAGAATCAGGCAGTCAGGGAACAAAAAAACACACAACAGAAGAGATACGCCATGATGAAAAAAACACTTCTTGGTATGACACTTGCGGCAGCTTCCGTAATGGGTGCTGCGGCCCTGCAGGCTGATGTAAAAATCGGCTTTCTCGGCGGTTTCACTGGCCCCATTGAAAGTATGACGCCAGCCATTCATGCCGGCGCCCAGTTGGCACAAAGTCATATCAATGCCCAGGGTGGTTTGCTGAACGGCCGTCAATTTGTGATGCCAACCGGCGATACCACCTGTGCTGACGCTTCAGCAGCCTCCAACGCAGCAGACCGCATGGTTAATACCGAGCGCGTCACTGCCATAGTGGGTGCACTGTGTACCGGTGCCACCATTGCTTCTGCCAATAACGCTGCCATTCCGGCGGGTGTGGTGATGATCTCTCCTGCCTCCACCGCACCGGCAGTGACCACCCTGAACGACAATGACCTGGTCTTCCGTACCGTGCCCTCTGACGCCTTCCAGGGTCAGGCACTGGCACACCTGCTGATTTCCAAAGGCATCAAGGAAGTGGTTGGCACCTATGTGAACAACGACTATGGTCGTGGTCTGGCCGATCAATTCCGCCGCACTTACACTGCCCTGGGTGGTGAAGCCGTGGAAATTGTGGCTCACGAAGACAACCGTGCTGACTACCGCTCCGAGCTGGGCGCCCTCTCCGCTCATGGCGTAGATACCCTGATCATTTTTGCCTACGCTGACTCTTCCGGTCAGACCGTATTGCGCCAGGCACATGAAAGTGGTGCCTTCAGTCGTTATGTCGGTGTGGATGGCATGGCCAGTGAAAACCTGGTTCGCGCCGTTGGTGCCCGCGTAGTGGAAGGCATGATTGCCACTCGTCCCGGCTCCCCAAAACTGCCAGGCGCTGACATTTTTGCCGCTGAAGCCCGCAAGGCCGGCTTTGATCCCAGCGCCGTGTTCTCAGCCCAGGCTTATGATGCTGCCTTCATTCTGGCCCTGGCCGTTGAAAAGAATGGCTCCGATGCCCGCCAGGGCCTGAGCCAGGCTGTTCGTGCGGTATCCAGTGCACCCGGTGAAGTCATCCTGCCTGGTGAGTGGGAAAAAGCCAAACGCCTGATTGCTGCTGGCAAGGACATCAACTACGAAGGTGCCGCAGGCTCTCACGAGTTTGACGCCAACGGCGACATCCAGGGTGTAGTGGTTGAAATTGCCTTTGAAAACGGCCGCTTGGTCACCAAGGGTGAAGTGAAGTTCTGATACTGAAGCTACCCTGATCTAAATAAAAATCCCCGACCAGCAATGATCGGGGATTTTTGTTTGTGGCTATGAAACCTGATGCTCAACCCTTTTCGTGGGTCAACTTCTCAGGCATCAGTCCCTTGGGTGCATAACGCAACACCAGGGTAATCAACAAACCGATGACAAACACCCGTGCCTGCAAGGCCCGGCTGGACAGGTTGGCCGGTGCTTCCCAACCAAACAGGCTGCCCGCCACATCTGCATAAAGGTGCATCACATAAAGCGCCAGCGGCTCGGACATCACCCAGATGATGTAAACCAGCAAGGCACCCAGAATGGTACCCAGATTGTTGCCTGGCCCACCCAGAATCACCATCACCAGCACCAGGAAGGTATGGTTCAATGGCAAATACCCCTGAGCATCAAAAATGCCATTAAAGGTAGTCAGTGCACCTCCACCAATGCCAATCAGAACACAACCAAAAACAAAGACCTCAAGGCGACGTTTGTTAACGTCCTTACCCATCGCCTGGGCTGCTATTTCATTATCACGTATGGCACGGATCATTCGCCCCCAGGGAGCATGATAAGCCCGCTGCAATAGGAAGAAGATAGCCACAATCATCACTGCCGTCACCGCCAGATAAATCGAGCGGGACAACACAAAACCCAATTCAGCCGGTCCCGGAGTGGGCCAGGGCAAGGGGGATACCGTGGCCGTTCCGCGGGTTAACCAGTCTTCATTTTTCAGGAAGGCCTTGATGATTTCAGCAATGCCCAGGGTCGCAATCGCCAGATAATCACTGCGCAACCCCAGGCAGATATGCCCGATGAAATAGCCCACCAGTCCGGCCAGTAAACCACCAACCAACCAACCGATCCAGGCTGGCAGCCCCAGGCCACCGATGAATCCGGCCTGATTTTCAATGGCCGAAGTCACCGGAGCAAACACGGACTTGACCACCATCCAGGTGATCAAAGCCACAATAATGGTCAGAACAGTACGAAGCCGCTTCGACAAGCCGAATCGGTGCAGCTGGGAAACAGCCACCACCAGGAGTACACCGGCAATCAACCAGACAAAAGCCCTGCCCAGTTCACCCGGCAGGTCAGTGGACCAGAAAGCATCATTAACGGGCACACTGAACAACATGGCACAAAAACCACCCAGTGCCACAAAACCCATGACACCGGCATTAAACTGACCGCCATAACCCCACTGAATGGTTAATCCCAGAGCAATAATGGCATAACAGCTGGCTTCCACCAGCATGCGCACCCCATAAGCACTGCCCTGACTGATCAGCACCAGCAGCACGGCCAGAAACACCAGACCAGCCACCACCAGCTCACGCAATGGAAAGTTTTCCGGAAATTTGTTGAGAATGTTCGCCAGCATCAGATCACCTTCCCTTTAAAGATACCGGTCGGGCGCCATACCAGCACCACCACCAGAATGAAGAAGGGCACCACAATCTTGTATTCGGTGCCGACCAGTGCCAGGGTGCGTGGAATTTCCACCCACTCAGGGAACCAGTGGCGAATCGGGCGCAGCAGCACCGCCCAGTTGAATACCGACAGGGTTTCAGCAAAACCGACCAGAAAACCACCGGCAATGGCACCGTAAGGATGACCCACGCCACCCACAATGGCAGCAGCAAAAATGGGCAGCAGCAGGTGGAAACTCAGATCAGGCGTCAGACTCACATCCATGGACAGGAAGGTGCCGGCAGCAGCAGCCAGGCAGCCAGCCAGAATCCAGGTCACCATCACCACCTTGTCAGTGTTGATGCCGGAAACCCTGGCCAGATCCGGGTTATCCGACATGGCGCGCATGGCTTTACCGGTCCGGGTACGATGCATGAACAGATGCAGACCGATCACCGCCACCAGGGTAAACAGGATCAGGGTAATCTGAGGCTCGGTAATCACGATCGGGCGGCTGGCCAGCTCAAACGGCAGCTCCAGCCGATAAATACCCTTGCTTTCCCCCACATACATGCTGCGTGAGCCGGTGCCGGCAAACAGGCGAATCAAGCCCTGCAGCATCAAGGTCACACCAAGCGAAGCGATGACAATAACAATGGGCTTCACGCCGTGTTCGCGCATCGGCTTGTAAAAGGTACGATCGATGCCGATTGCCAGAAAGGCCGTCATCGCCATGCCCAGTGGCAACATCAGCAGCGGGGTCGGAATCCCCAACAAGGCACCACTGCCTGGAAACAGGCTGGTGAACATCAGCACCATCAGGGCACCAAAGGTCATCAGATCAGCGTGGGCAAAGTGTGCAAAACGCATGATGCTGAACACCAGGGTGATACCAATGGCACCAATGGCGTAAATGGAACCCGCCACGGTGCCGGAAATCACCACATTATTGATGAAAAAAACCAGTTCGTTCAAAGTCGTCTCTCCCCAGTTCAGGGTCTGTTGATCAACCGCCCAGAAAGCTTTTGGCTACATCCGGATCGTTCAGCAGTTTTTCACCGGTATCGGTGAAGAGGTTCTGGCCTGATGCCAGCACAAACCCTTTGGTGGCAATAGCCAGTGCCTGCTTGGCATTCTGCTCCACCATCAGGATGCCGACACCCGCCTTGTTGATCTCCACAATGCGATCAAAAATTTCCTGCATATAAAGAGGAGACAAGCCAGCCGTGGGTTCATCCAGCAGCAACAGCGTAGGCTCGGTCATCAATGCACGCCCCATCGCCACCATCTGGCGTTGACCGCCGGACAACTCGCCTGAAGGCTGTTTGCGCTTTTGTTTGAGATCGGGAAAGAAGGAGTAGATTTTTTCCAGCATGCGGGCGGTGGTGCGGGGTTTGATGTAGGCACCCATTTCGAGATTTTCTTCCACCGTCATGCTGGGAAAAATATTCTTTTCCTGGGGAATAAAACCCATGCCCAGATGCACCAACTCATTAGGCTGCCGATTACGAATCGATTCACCTCTGAGCAGGATGTCGCCATCAGTGACCTGCACCAAGCCAAAAATGGCTTTCAGCATGGTGGATTTACCGGCCCCGTTAGGCCCCACAATGACACCGATGTCTTCCTTGTCGATGGCCATGTCCACGCCCTTGAGGATATTCATCCCGCCGTAGCCGCCCTGGACCTGGGTTGCGTTCAGTAATGACATAATGTTGTTTCTCCAGCTTCCTACAGGGCGTTGCCAAAATAGGCTTCAACCACTTCCGGGTTATTGCGGACCTGCTCGATGGTACCCTGCATCATCACCTGCCCTTGAGCCAGCACAATCACGGGATCACATAAACGGGCAATCATGTCCATATCGTGCTCAATCACCAGGAAGGTATAACCCAGCTCACGATTGAGGCGCTCAATATTGCTGACCAGATCACCCAGCAGGGTACGGTTCACACCAGCGGCCACCTCATCCAGCAGCACCACCCGAGCATCAGTCATCATGGTACGACCCAGCTCCAGCAGCTTTTTCTGGCCACCAGACAGGTTACCTGCCAGCTCATTCTTTACGTGGGAAAGGTTGATGAAATCCAGCACTTCCAGCGCCTTGCGACGCACCTCTGCATCCTGCTCACGCACCAACGAGGGTTTCAGCCAGGTGCTGAACAGGTTTTCACCTTCCTGATCCGGTGGCACCATCATCAGATTTTCCAGCGCGGTCATATGAGAAAACTCATGGGCAATCTGGAAGGTACGCAGCAGTCCTTTATGGAACAGCTGATCAGGTGTGTCATGGGTGATGTCTTCACCATCCATCAGGATCTGTCCTGAGTCCTCTGGCAGGGTGCCAGCGATGATGTTGAACAGGGTACTTTTGCCTGCGCCATTGGGGCCGATCATGCCCGTGATGGAGCCTTTGGCAACCTCGATGGAGCAGTTGTTGATCACCTGCAAACCACCAAAGGCCTTACTCACATTCTTAACTTCTATGATTGGATTCATCCGTCCCCCTGCAACAGACTGCAAGCTTGTGGCCCGCAGGATGCATTAAACAAAGGTCGCATTCTATCGATATCAATAGCCCATTCACAACCACTTGGACAGGAAGCTACAGGCAATAAGCAGAAAATCAAAGCAATAACGTGACAATTCGACTTATATGCAGTGATTTAAACTGGCAGAATTGGCAAAGAAACTATTTACCGCTTTTTTTGATTTTGTGATTTGACCCTTATTGTGCAGTGCACTATAGTGAAATTGCTTGTTGCAGTGCAGCAAAACTGCAACCACCCCAAGCCAGTCTTTCCATTTTTATGATTCAGAGAGGCAACACTATGTTTGACAAAATGTTTTCTGACATGCAGTCCATGATGAAGCCCTATCAGGAAAGCTTCAACGGCAAGCAGTTCAAGCCTGTTGCCAACCTCATGCTGATCCAGGCCAAAACCCTGGAGAAAATGGGTAGCGAACAAACCCGCTTTTACACCGAGTGTGTTGAAGCTGTCAGCAAGCAGTTCGAAGCCATGGGCAAAAACGACCCGGCAGCACTGCAAGAAGCCCAGTTCAACTTTGCCCAGGACATGCAGGACCGTGTCAGTCGCCTGTTCAAAACCAGCATGGATATCCTGGCGGAAGCACGTGAAAGTGCCAATGGCGAAATTGAGTCCATCAAGGCTCAAGCCACTGCACCGGTAGCCAAAACCAAGGCAGCCTGAAATAGCCAGGGGAGTAGTCTACCCAGACTCTAGAGTGGCCAGGTTTCAGAGTACCCAGGTTTCAACAGCCCGTACCTCAGCAAACTCCCTCTGCCTGAAACGAGCTGTTTTTCCGACCCGGCCGGATGGCCGGGTTTTTTTATTACTGTGGATCTTTTGTTTCGTCTGCCTCACCCGGTGCCGACTTGGCAAAACTGCCACCCGACAGGGTTTTCCACAACAGCAGATTCTGCTCCGCCACCTTGCGCATCACTTCCATTGGGTTGGCGGCTTGCATTGGACTGCCTTTCATCACCTGCTGCATCTGCTCACGCAGCAGCTTTTGTTGCTCCATAAAAGTGCTGATACTCTGTTCCAGGTAACCACTCATGGAGTTCTGCATGCTGTCTCCGTAAAAACGGATCAATTGCTGCAGGACCTTGTTACTGAACATGGGCCCGCCTTTTTCTTCTCCACCACGATTTTCCTGCTCAGTGATGATTTGCAGCAAAATATTACGGGTCAGGTCTTCTCCGGTCTTGGAGTCTTCAACACGAAACTCTTCACGATCAACGATCAGCTGACGGATATCCTCCAGCGTGACATAACGACTCTCCGATGTGTCATAGAGGCGCCGATTGGCATATTTACGGATCACTCTCAAAGCAGACTCCTCCTGAAGACTCACGAATACCGGTAAACCGGAGATTTTTTGACTTATTCTAGCAGGCCTTCCAGCCTGACAACCTTTTCATGCTGTTTACTTCTTGTCATCTTCTTGTGTTTCGCTAGACTAAAGTAAAACACTCGGAGCGCAAAATGTTTATCAAAATCCGCAAGAGCAATGCCATTTATTTTAAAACCAATGACACCCCCAAAGGACGTCTGGTTAACCTCAGCAGCCATCTTTACCTGAATCTGCATCAAATCACAGAGCTATCGCATTACACCCTGAAGTCGCCACTGGAAAAACAGAGCGTTGATGGCAAACCGCTGACACTTCCTGCAGAAACCAAGGTGGTTCACCTGATGCTGGCTCCCACCTTTGCTTCTTATCCCGACAGCAAGGACAGCGAACGCCGGATTCATGAGCGCCGTTTTTATACCCTGCATTATCTGCCAGAAAGCCTTGATGAGTATCTGGCAATACGCCAGGCCCTGAATGGTTTTATTCTGAACAACGACTGATCAGCGAGGGCAAAGACTCCGATCCGGCGGCTCAACACAGATGCTGTAATAATCGTTGTTCCGCCCCGTTGTGCTGCGTCGTACACCCGAGTGTTCAGCAAGTCGCGACTCACTTCCCAGCGTGACCCAGTAGCCTGGCTCCAGCTCCAGCTCACTGCCAACTCCAGAGGTGGCAAAACCGGGCTGGCGTGCTGCTGAGGCACGCTGATCTGGCTGTATCTGCTGGGTGGAAAAACGCAGCAGCACCCGATCACCACGTGATGCAGCATCCACCCAGATACCACCTTGCAACCACTGATAACCCTCATGCTGCCGGCTGCGCCCTGCTGGTGCTGGCACCCAGAAACCACGATCCAGGCGAGCAGAAGCATCTTCACGCACCATCAACTGCACCGCTTGCTGGCGTGCTGTTGAAAAACGGCGCACTCCTGCCAACTGATCCGCTTCAAGATCCAGCGGCCCCTGCACAAAGTGCACACGCCAGGTGCGACGCTGCTGATCCATCACACCAGCCAAGGCTTGCATGCTATCCACCAGATCATGAGGACCACTGATCAGCAGGCGCTGCCCCTGCTGGCTAAGTGCCACACTCTCTGGCAAATGCGGTTGCAGCAAGGCCTTCATTTCTTCAGCCGAGACATAACGTAGTTCCACCACACGCCACTGCAATCCGGCAGCCAAGGTAAACTGCATCAACCCCGTTATCAGCAACAGTGACAAACACAACAACAAACGTTTCATTAACCGCTTTCCTCTGCTGGCAACAACAAGTCAGTGCCTAAAGGGATTCTGATTCACTCAGGATCAGCATACACTTGCCCAACCAACCAGATCAATTTAGTGGCAAATACCAGGTAAACCTCTGTTACATCCAGAAACCGCTGCCTCTATCGCTGCATCCATGCAAAAGCGACACAATAATCCCCGAACCCCTTCATCCAGCCAAACACAAGCAATTGAAGTGCAAGCGAATTAATATCACCGGGATGCATGCCATCCACTTTTTCTGTCACATACAGGCCACTCACTAGCCTGCTGTGGGCTGACAGCCAGGCAGGCTAGTGTTAAATTCACTTGCAATTTAACTCAGCGCTGTTACAGCCTCGATGGTTTTACATGTAGAAGTTAACCGACAGCTGGCACTAGAATGGGGCATACTTCATGATGTGCCTTTTGCTCTTCATTCTCGGACCAACAGGTTAAAGCTGGAAATCATATAGGGAACACCATGTCACAGCCGATGACTCTAACGACAACAAGAACACCTGTTACTGCCTCACCAGGTATGCGACGTAATCGCTATCCATTAATGAGCCTTGAGTTTCCAGTGCATTTTGCCCTGCCAGACGGCAACTTCAGCACTTATGCTCTGGAGCTGTCGCATGAGGAAGTCCGGGTTGCCTGTGATTCATCAGATATTCCACTACTGGTTCCCAGAACGGCACACCATCGCCCTGATGAAAAAATCATTCATCAAGCACTGCTGGTATTAAACGAGCGTACACCACTGGAAGCTCACCTGCAGGTTCTCACATGCAGACGTTTCTCTCAGAAAACCTTTCATGTTGCCTTTCGTATTCTTGATCTTGATGAGCAAGGCCAGAGTCAGCTGGAAAAATGCTTGCAACGTGCACTGCAAACCAATACCAGTCGTGCCAGCCTGTTCGGCTGACACCCAAGAATGAATCTGCTACTCCTTGCTGCAAGTGAGCTTAATGATCAAGGTCAGGTGACACTGACTGATCGTAGACATCAACACTTAAGAGATGTCCATCAGCTTCGTGCAGGCAGCCGCCTGCAAGCAGGTGTACTGAATGGTTATTGTGGTGAAGCGCTGGTGCTTGAACACAGCGCCGACTTCACACGCATTGAACTGCAAGCCCTGGATACCCCGCCACCCGCTCCGCTGCCGATGACCCTGCTGCTGGCACTCCCTCGTCCGCGCATGCTGGCGAGAAGCCTGGAGCACCTCACCACCCTGGGTGTAAAAAAACTGGTATTGATGCAAACAGCCAGAGTAGAAAAAAGTTACTGGCAATCACCTGAGTTAAAACCAGAAAAGATTCACCAACACCTGTTACTGGGCCTGGAACAAGCAAAAGACACCCTGCTTCCCGAAGTGATTTTTCAGCCTCGCTTTAAACCCTTTGTTGAAGATCAGCTACCCGAACTGAGTCACAACAGCCTGAAACTGCTGGCCCACCCCGGCGACTACCCCTTCTGCCCGCGTGGACTGAGTGAACAGGTCACCCTGGCGATTGGCCCCGAGGGTGGCTTTGTCGACTTTGAAGTTGATCTGTTACAGCAGCAAGGTTTTCAGCCCGTTCAACTGGGTGAACGCATCCTTCGCGTGGAGACGGCTGTTACCGCCCTGCTTGCTCGCCTGTTCTGACAGCCCATCTTTTAAAGCTTCAGGCAGGATCTTACAGCTGCATGGCCAGATAACCCCACAAGCCCAGCAGGCACAATAAAACCAGAAAGGTCAGCTGAAAACGCAGGCGACTGTACCAGTTGGGCCAGCCACAACCTCGATCGGCCAGCCAGACCAGAATAAAACTCAGCACCAACAAAGGCAGGGCAAACACAGCCGGCATCAAAAGTGCCAGCCAGGCAGCCAGTGCCGGAATCACACTCCAGACCATTCGTCCAGCCTGCCCCATGCTTAACCCGGAACCCCAGTGGATGCCCGTCATAAAGGACAGGATCACTGCCGCATAACCTATCAATGCTGCCAAGGCTTGATCTGCAAAAGGCTCTGGCAGTGAACCCGTCAACAACGCCAAAGCATAAAAGGGCAGCACACCCAGATAACCCAATAAATAAGCAGTGGAGCGCAACTTGACGCGAGACTCCCCTTGAAAGGCAGCAGTGTTCAGTGGCATATCTGTTCCTCTTCTGATTGGACGGATCCCTGAATTAACCAAATCACTCCAGCAATATAGCTACGCGGCAAAATGTATCAGTCAAAACCTTACGCAAGAGTAGATTTTTTTTCGTGCAAAGGGTATATCCTTACGTTCGTTTTTTGAGTTCTTTTGCTTCCCACCATCCTGACTGACCAACTGGAGCCAAACCTACCATGGGCCTGTTCTGGATCCCGCTGTTGCCCCTGCTCGGCACAGTGGTGCCCCTGCTGTCATCCCGTTTTGGACGCAGCTTCCTTGCGCTTTTTACAGCCATTCCGCCCTTGCTGGCGTTGTTGTTGCTATTGCAACTGGCACCGAGTGTATTCAACGGCGAAGTCATCTACCAGAGCTTCGACTGGATTCCGCTGGCCGGACTCAGCCTGACTTTCAGGCTGGATGGTCTTGCTCTGCTGTTTGCCCTGCTGATTTTAGGCATCGGTCTGCTGGTCATTTTATATGCCCGTTATTACCTGTCCGCCAAGGACAACATGGGGCTGTTTTATGCCTATCTGATCCTGTTCATGACGGCCATGCTGGGCATTGTGCTGTCCGGCAACCTGATCCAGCTATGGTTGTTCTGGGAGCTGACCAGCATCAGCTCCTTCCTGTTGATCAGCTTCTGGAGCCACAAATCTGAAGCCCGCAAGGGTGCCCGCATGGCGCTGACCATCACCGGTGCTGGTGGACTGGCATTACTGGCTGGCCTGCTGTTGGTGGGCAAGATTGTCGGTAGCTTTGATCTGAGTGTGGTACTGGCCAGCGGTGATCTGCTGCGCCAGCATGCAGCCTACCCAGTAGTGCTGGTGCTGGTGCTGTTGGGTGCTTTCACCAAATCAGCCCAGTTCCCATTCCATTTCTGGCTGCCCCATGCCATGGCTGCACCAACACCGGTCAGCGCCTACCTGCACTCCGCCACCATGGTGAAGGCGGGGATTTTCCTGATGGCGCGTTTTTATCCGGTACTGGCAGGCACCGAGCTGTGGTTCCTGATTGTCAGCATGACAGGCCTGATCACCCTGCTGCTGGGTGCTTATGTCGCCCTGTTCAAACATGACCTGAAAGGACTACTGGCTTACTCCACCATCAGCCACCTGGGTCTGATCACCCTGCTGCTGGGTATGAACACTCAGCTGTCTACCGTGGCAGCAGTGTTCCACATCATCAACCACGCCATCTTCAAGGCCTCACTGTTTATGGCGGCCGGCATCATCGACCATGAATCGGGCACCCGCGACATGCGCCGCCTGAATGGCCTGTGGAAATACATGCCTCACACCGCCACCCTGGCGATGGTGGCTGCGGCTTCGATGGCTGGTGTACCCCTGTTGAACGGTTTCCTCTCCAAGGAAATGTTCTTTGCTGAAACCCTGGATCAGGTCACTCTGGGCTCCCTGTCCTGGATGGTGCCAGTACTGGCAACCCTGGGGGCTGTTTTTTCGGTCGCCTATTCAGCACGTTTTATCCATGACGTGTTTTTTAATGGTGAACCGGTGGATCTACCCAAAACACCTCATGAACCGCCACGTTACATGAAGGTGCCGGTGGAAATTCTGGTAGCCCTGTGCCTACTGCTGGGTATTTTCCCCGGCGTGATTGTTGGTCCCCTGCTGGCATTGGCGTCTACATCGGTGCTGGGTGGTGAGCTGCCTTATTACAGCCTGTCGATCTGGCACGGTTTTAACCTGCCACTGCTGATGAGCTTCCTGGCCATGCTGGGTGGTTTGATTATTTACCACAATCGCCGTCACCTATTCCGCTTCCAGTCCCAATTCCCGGAGCCGGATGCCAAACTGATCTTTGAATGGCTGGTACAGCGCCTGGTGCGCCTCTGCTCAGCAATCATCGACAAGCTGGAAAACGGCTCGCTGCAACGTTATGTGTTCCTGCTGTTGCTGGCAGCGCTGGTGCTGATGGCCGGCCCGATGATTGACCTGAATGCCACACTTGGCCATCAATCCAGCATGCCAGTGGATACGGTTTCACTGATTGGTGCACTGCTGCTGGCTGCTGGTGCCATTGCCACGGTGATTCTGAACCGGCGACGCCTGGTATCCCTGCTGACCCTGTCAGTGGTGGGCTTGATTGTGTCGCTGGCTTTTGCCCGCTTCTCCGCACCAGATCTGGCACTGACCCAGTTGTCAGTGGAAGTGGTCACCATGATCCTGCTGTTGCTGGCACTGTTTTTCCTGCCACAATCCACACCCAAGGAGTCCAATCCTCGGCGCCTGGTACGCGACCTGAGTCTGGCGGGTCTGATTGGTGGTGTGATCGGTACCATCAACTACGCCATGATCACTCGCCCGCTGGACAGCATTTCCGGTTTCTTTCTGGAAAACAGCAAAACCGGTGGCGGTGGCACCAATGTGGTGAACGTGATTCTGGTGGATTTCCGCGGCATGGATACCTTTGGTGAGGTAGCGGTACTGGGAATTGCCGCCCTGGGTATCTTCAAGCTGATCGTGCACATGCGCCTTTACATGCCGAGCACCGATGGCAATGGCCTGCCCTGGTCACCGGATCGCCACCCGATGATGCTGGCGATTGTGTCGCAGAGCCTGTTACCGCTGGCACTGCTGGTGTCGGTCTACATCTTCCTGCGCGGTCACAACCAGCCGGGCGGTGGTTTTATTGCCGGTCTGATCACTTCAGTAGCCATTATCCAGCAGTACATTGCTCACGGTGTGGACTGGATCAAGGAACGACTGCGCATCAACTATCAATGGATGGTTGCCAGTGGCCTGTTGATTGCCGGACTGACCGGTATCGGTAGCTGGTTCTTCGGGCGTCCATTCCTGACGTCCTGGTTTGATTATTTCAGTCTGCCCTGGGTTGGCAAGTTTGAGCTGGCCAGTGCCATGGTGTTTGATCTGGGCGTTTATCTGACCGTGGTGGGTGCGACCCTGTTGATCCTTGCCAACCTTGGCAAGCTGACCACCAGTCATAGCCCGGCAGCAAAGGAGAATAACTGATGGAAGGCCTTTATGCTTTCAGTGTTGGCTTGCTGACCGCTTGCGGGGTATTCCTGACCCTGCGCGGTCGCAGCTTCCCGGTAGTAGTAGGTATCACCCTGCTATCCTACGCCGTCAACCTGTTCCTGTTTTCCAGCGGCCGCCTGAAAATGGATGGTGCTGCCGTGCTGGGTGCTTCAGAAAGTTATGCCGATCCGCTACCCCAGGCACTGGTGCTGACTGCCATTGTTATCGGTTTTGCCATGACTGCTTTTGTACTGATTCTGGCCATGCGTTCCCGCGCTGATCTGGGCAATGATCATGTCGACGGTCGCCTGCCTCCGCCGCCGAAGGACCAGAAAAAATGCTGACGCAACATCTACCCATTCTGCCCATCATCTTCCCGATGCTGATGGGTGCATTATTACTGCTACCCCCGCTGGGTACCAACCTGCAACGGCAACGCATCACCGCATTGATATCCGGTGTACTACTGGTGGCATTGGCAATCTGGTTGCTGCAAGTCAGCCACCTGGAAGGCACTCAACTTTATTTCCTTGGTGACTGGAAGCCCCCGTTTGGCATCCTGTTTGTGGCTGACCGGGTCTCCGCCTTGCTGGTGCTGCTAACCGCTGTGCTGGCACTCGGTGCCATGCTTTATGCCACCGGTGGTGAAGACCGTGTCGGCATGCATTTTTATCCGCTGTTCATGTTCCAGATCACCGGTATTAATGGTGCATTCCTGACCGGTGACCTGTTCAACCTGTTTGTATTCTTTGAAGTGCTGCTGATTGCCTCCTACTCGCTGCTGATTCATGGTGGCGGCAAACACCGCACCCAGGCTGGCATGCATTATGTGATTCTGAACCTGGTCGGTTCAGCACTCTTCCTGTTTGCACTGGGCATCATCTACGGCACGCTGGGCACACTCAACATGGCCGACATGGCGGTGCGAGTGCACGGCCTGGAAGAGGACCAACTGGCATTAACCAAGGCTGGAGGCCTGTTGTTGCTGCTGGTGTTTTCACTGAAAGCCGCCCTGCTACCCTTGCACTTCTGGTTACCGCG
Organism: Marinospirillum alkaliphilum DSM 21637; assembly: GCF_900119735.1. GTDB lineage: Bacteria > Pseudomonadota > Gammaproteobacteria > Pseudomonadales > Halomonadaceae > Marinospirillum > Marinospirillum alkaliphilum. The sequence continues at coordinate 55,938 of NZ_FPJW01000011.1, forward strand.
TACCTATTCAGCAGCCAGCGCACCGGTGGCGGCACTGTTTGCCATCATGACCAAGGTCGGTATCTACAGCATTTACCGGGTTCATACGCTGGCATTCGGACCTGAAGCCGGTGATGTTGCCAGTCTGGCGCAACCCTGGTTGTGGCCCTTTGCCTTGCTGACACTGGCGATTGGCACGATTGGCGTGTTGGCCAGCCACAGCCTGAGGGTGCTGGCTGCCAACCTGGTGATCATTTCTGTTGGTACCTTACTGGTTGCTGCAGCACTGGAAAGTACCGAAGCCATGACTGCAGCGCTTTATTACCTGGTTCATTCCACACTGATTTCCGGTGCCCTGTTCCTGCTGGCGGATGCCATCGGCAAACAGCGTGGCAAACCCGGTGATCGCCTGGTTCGAGGCAGGCAGTTAAAACAGCCGGTATTGCTGGGTAGTGCCTTTTTCCTGGCCGCCTTGATCGCCGTGGGCATGCCGCCCTTCTCAGGTTTTGTGGGCAAGCTGATGCTGCTGCAAGCTGCTGACACCCCGGCAACCGCCAGCTGGATCTGGCCTGCTATCCTGATCAGCGGACTGGCATCCATTGTGGCCTTGTCTCGTGCTGGAACTACCCTGTTCTGGCGTGTCAGTGGTGATGATCCAGCTGCTGTCACTGCTCCGGTATTACAGATGTCGGGTGTCTGGTTGCTGCTGCTTTGCTCGCCGTTGCTGGTGGCTTTTGGTGGCCCTGTCACTGAATTCATGGCACTGGCTGCGGAACAACTGTTTGACGTGCAACAGTTTGTTGATCTGATACTGGTTTCAGGAGCCGAATGATGGAAGCCAATCCCCGTTTTCGTTTTCTGCCCATGCCCACCCATAGCCTGTTGCTGTTTGTGGTGTGGTTACTGCTGAACAACTCGGCAGCGCCGGGACATCTGGTACTGGGCGCCTTTCTGGCCATCAGCATCCCGCTGCTGGTAGCACGCCTGCAATTGCCACAGCCGTCAGCACGCAAACCGCTGCTGGCCATCCGTCATTTCCTGCTGGTACTGGGTGACATCATCACTGCCAACGTGGAAGTGGCACTGCTGGTAGTCGGGCCATTAAAACGCATGCGGCCCGGCTTTGTGGCGGTACCACTGGACATTGAAAAGGAGCTGCCCATCACCCTGTTGGCCAGCACCGTATCCCTGACGCCAGGCACCGTCAGCTGCGACATCTCAGAAGATCGACGCTGGCTTTATGTTCATGCACTGAACCTGACCGATGAGCAGGCTCTGATTGATACCATCAAACAACGTTATGAAGCCCCGCTGAAGGAGATATTCGGATGCTGAAAATCGCACTTCTGCTGGTCAGCGGCATGGTCTGTGTGGCATTGGTCCTGAACCTGTGGCGGTTGATCCAGGGCCCGGACATCGCCGATCGTATCCTTGCCCTGGACACCATGTACATCAACAGCATTGCGCTGATCATCATTTTTGGCATGTACATGGGTTCACCACTTTATTTTGAAGCGGCCCTGCTGATTGCCATGCTGGGATTTGTCAGCACTGCCGCGCTGTGCAAATACCTGTTGCGCGGCGACATCATTGAATAGGAGTCAAACATGAACTGGGTTGAAATCCTGCTGGGCTTTTTTGTGCTGCTGGGTGGCGTGTTTATGCTGGTTGGTTCCATCGGTTTGGCGCGCCTGCCAGACTTCTACATGCGCTTGCATGCTCCAACCAAGGCCACCACTCTGGGTGTTGGTGCACTGCTGATTGCATCCATGATGTTTTTTACCATCCAGGATGGTGCTTTCAGCATCCATGAAATCCTGGTCACCATTTTCCTGTTCATCACTGCACCGGTCAGTGCTCACATGATGGCCAAATCTGCTGTCCATGTGAAAACCCGTATCGCCAAAGACACTCAGGGACTGGCTGTACGTGATGCGGCAGAAAAGCGTAACAATCCACTGCTCTGATCACCTGCGCTAACCCCTAAAGCTACAACGGGCACCCAGAGTGCCCGTTGCTGCATCCATTCACAACCAGCCCCTCCTGCGGAAATACAACAGCATGCCACCCGCAATGCTGGCCATCAATCCGAGTGCAAAGGGATAACCCAGCATCCAGTTGAGTTCAGGCATGTTCCAGATACTGATCTCAGGATTAAAGTTCATACCATAAATGCCTGCCACAAAAGTCAGTGGAATGAAGATGGTGGCAATGATGGTCAGCAACTTCATGACTTCGTTCATGCGGCTGCTCAGGGAAGACATGTAGATATCGTAAAGACTGAACAGAATTTCACGCTGGTTTTCAATACTGTCAATCACCTGCACCAAATGATCATACACATCCCGCAGATAAAGTTTGACATCACTGGTGATCAAGGGGGAGTCGTCACGGATCAGGCTGTTGATACCATCCCGTAATGACCAGACTGATTTGCGGAAGTACACCAGATCACGGCGCAACGCGTGGATGGATTGGAGATCCTCAGGCCTGGGTTGCTCCAGCACCTGCTCCTCCAGCTGCTCCAGGGTTTCACTGACCAGATCCAGAGCACTGAAATAATGATCCACCAGATTATCCAGCAAGGCATAAGCCAGATAGTCCACCGAATGACGGCGCATGCGGGTGTTCTTCATGCCCAGCCTTCGAATCACCGGGTCAAACAAGGTGTCATCACTTTCCTGAAAAGTCAGTACATAATTGCTGCCCAGCACCAAGCTGACCTGCTCACTTTTCAGCTTCGGTCGACCGTCAGCAGCAGGCTCCGCACGAATCATGCGCAGCACCACAAAGATCACTTCACCATAGGGTTCAACCTTCGGGCGTTGACTGATGCTGAGAATATCCTCCTGAATCAGCGGGTGGAGTTCAAAGTAGTCCATCACCTGCTGCAACCGCTCAACATCGTGCAGACCACGCACCTGAATCCAGGTTTTGGTGCTACTGCCCAGATAAGGAGCTGAAGCGTCAATCTGGTCAATCGCTAATGACTGACAACGCTCAGTATCATAATCGTGAACAGTCATCAGCATCTGATCCAGTTGCTGTTGACCGGTATGCAACAAGGTGCCTGGTGCCTGACCGGGCTTTTTACGGCGTACCCGGCGGTTTGAGTGGCCCAGCAACCCGGTAAGCCCTTGCAAGGAATGACGAGCCTGTCGCCTGAGCGTCATCACGAACTACCCCATTTCAGAAACTGCTGTTTTTCCTGCGCTTGGGTTTGATGCGGGGTTTGATATCCAGATTACGTCGGTACTGATCCAGCTCCTCTGCAGTTTCCAGCCCGCTCACCAACCGGTGAGTTTCCGGGTCATAACTGGATTTCAGTTCATCTTTGACGCTGCCTTCCCATAACGGCACACCCACAAAATAACCGGCGCGCCCGATAGCATGTGCAGCAATGGGTGCAGTGATCAGAATGAATAAAATCACCGCAATCGCCTTGGTCACCACCACCGCTTCAGTGAAAAACAAAGCCGCCGCCGCCATCACCAGAATGGCACCCAGGGCACCCGCCTTGGTGCTGGCGTGCATGCGGGTTGGCAGGTCGGGTAAACGCAGAATGCCAAGTGCCGCCAGCAGCATAAAAAAACCACTGGATAACATCAGCAGCATGATCAGCCATTCAGTCATGACGAGGACCTCCGCGCTCAAGGAAACGGGCAAAACCAATGGCAGCCAGAAAGGCGGTCAACGCCATCACAATCGCCACATCAATAAAACTGCTGGAGTTGGTATAAATGGCATGCACACCAATCATACCCACCATGATTGAAGCCATCAGCTCCAGCGCCACCACCCGGTCCGGAAGGGTCGGTCCCTTGACCAGGCGAATAAATACCACCACCAGTGCCAGGCTCATCATGATCAAAGTGATATAAGCTGCCAGACTCATCGTAGTATCTCCAGTGCACGGCGCTCCATTTCCTTCAATTCAGCCCGTAACTCTTCTTCATTTTCCATGAACATGGCATGAATGAACAATACACGTCTGTCATCAGACACATCCAGACTCAGAGTGCCGGGTGTGAGTGAAATCAGGTTGGCCACCAGAGTGATTTCCATGTCAGTGCGGGCTTCCAGTGGCAGGGCAATCACACCCGGCTTCATGTACCAGATGGGGGTCACCACATCAAAAGCCACCTTGAAGTTGGCACGGACCAGCTCCTTGAAAAAGAAAAATACAAAACGGACCAGATTGGGCAGACGCCGGGAATAACCATTCAGGATACCGATGTGACGCTGCAGGATCGACAGGGAGGCATAACCCAGCAGGAAGCCCACCAGGAAGTTGTAACCATTAAAAGTACCGGTCAGCACTACCCAGATCAACGCCAGCAATAGATTCCACATGAAGGCAATCATTCTGCACCTCCGCTCACACTTGTACCCAGCACTGCTTCAATATAGCCGGACGGGTTCATCAATTGTGCAGCCGAAGCCTCGGCCAGCTCATAAACCGGTTGTCCATAAAGACCAATCAACAGGGTGCAAGCGGCCAGCAGCACTATCGGCAGGTACATCCAGACCAACTGAGGATCTTTTTCACGGCCGGTCAGACGTTCTGTCGAAACCCCCTCAGGTACAGCCTTCCAGAAGGCCTCTGCCCAGATTTTGATCATTGAATAAAGGGTCAGCAGGCCGACCAGTAATGCCACGCCGGTCACCACCCAGGCCTCAGCTTCAATACCGGCACGAATGATGATGAACTTGGCAAAAAAGCCGGACAGGGGCGGTAAACCAGCCAGTGACAGGGCCGGAATCAGGAAAAGGATCGCCAGGAAGGGACGCTCCTTGTACAGGCCACCGAGTTTTTTCAGATCATAAGAACCCAGCAGGCGATGCGCTACACCACTGACCAGGAACAGGTTGGTTTTCACGATGATGTGGTGGGTGATATAAAACACCCCACCGATCAGTGCCAGTGGCGTGAACAGCGCCAACCCCATCAACATGTAGCCGATCTGGCTGATGATGTGAAATGACAGGATGCGACGGAATTCAAACTGAGCTGCGGCACCCAGTACACCGGTCAACATGGTGAAGGCTGCCCCCCAGAGCAACAACTGGTGGGTGAACTCAGGGGTATGGTTAAAGATCAGTGTGAATACCCGGAACAGGGCATAAACCCCCACCTTGGTCAGCAGGCCGGCAAACAGTGCCGACACCGCCACCGGTGGGGTGTGATAAGACGCAGGCAGCCAGAAAAACAGTGGGAAGGCACCGGCCTTGATGCCAAAAGCCACCATGAACATCACCGCAATCACATCCACCATGCCGGTGTGTTCAGCCTGTGCCAGCTTCACAGCAATATCAGCCATGTTCAGCGTGCCCACCAGGCCATAAAGCAGGCCGATGGCACTGAGGAAAATAGCTGATGACAAGAGGTTCAGGGTCACATACTTGATGGCACCTTCCATCTGCGAGCGTTCTCCGCCCAGAATCAGCAGGGCAAAGGAAGCCACCAACATCACTTCAAACCAGACATAAAGATTGAAGATATCACCGGTCAGGAACGAACCAGCCACCCCGGCCAGCAACAGGTGCAACAGCGGGAAATAACCAAAGCGCTCGTAACTTTCAGAGGTGGTTGCCAGTGAGTAAATCGCCACTGCCACCGCCATCATGCCAGTCAACAGCACCATGATGGCACTCAGCAGATCAGCCACCAGTGTGATACCAAAGGGCGCCTGCCAACTGCCCATATGCATCACAATATGGCCTTCTTCACGCACCGCCAGCAGCAGCATCACACTGACCACCAGCAGTGCCAGCGTACCAACAAGACCAATCAGCCGCTGTACCAGGCTGCTGCGCCAGGCCAATAGCGATAAAGCACCACACAAAAGGGGAATGAAAATCGGCAATGCCACCAGGGTCATGTGTCGGTTTCCTTCATCTGATCCAGATCATCTGCTTTCACCACTTCATAAGCACGGTGAATCAGCACCACGGCAAACGCCAGTACACCAAAGGCAATTACAATTGCCGTCAGGATCAACGCCTGCGGCAAGGGATCAGCCACCAGACCTTCCGGCGCCATGGCACCCTCAGGAATCAGTGGCGGCGCACCACGCGTCATGCCTGCCGAGGCAAAAATCAGCAGGTTGGCAGCGTTAGACAGGAGCATCAGGCCGATCACCAGTTTGACGATACTGCGCCTGAGCATCATATAGATGGCAGCGGCATACAAGAGGCCCACTGCCAGGGCCATTATGGGTTCCATGATTTCACCTCAGACTTGTTCAGATTCGGCCAGTGCCACCACAAAGGTCATCACCGTACCGATCACCGCCAGATAAACACCGATATCAAAAATCAGCGGTGTGGACAGTTTGAACTCCACCCCACCAGGCAGAGGTATCGGCCACCATTGAGCGGTCAGGAAGGGCTGTCCCTGCAGCAAGGCAGGGAAAGCTGAAATCACTCCAAACAGCAGCCCCCAGCCAATCAGGGTGCGTGGATCAATCCGCATCAGGTCACGCGTCAGCTCAGAGCCAAAGGCAAACAGATAAAGAGAAAAGGCACCTGCCGCCACCAGCCCGGCAATAAAACCACCACCGGGTTCATCATGCCCCCGTAACAGCAGGAAGACCGAGAACATCAGTTGCAGCGGCATCAGGAAACGCGCTGCGGCATAAAGGATCAGCGTTCCAGGTTTCATCATGATGTGCGACCCTCATCAACAGCAGACGGATCTTTTTTGGATTGGTCATCAGCCACATCGTCTTCACGACGCGGCAGAATCAAGCTGCCAGCGCGCAGGTTGGAACCCGGTTCAGTGCCTGGGTGCAACTTCAGCATGGCATAAACACCCATCGCGGCCAGGGCCAGCACAAAAATCTCGCCCAGCGTATCCAGCGCACGGAAGTCGACCAGAATCACGTTAACGATGTTGCGGCCATAAGCCAGCGGCTGGCTCTGTTCCACCATGTATTCGGAGATACTGGGGAATACCTGCACATCAATGGTTTTCATGATCAGCAGCGTCATCAGACCGCCGGTCAACAAGGCCACCACCGCATCACGGAAACGCTGACGTGGGGTCGACAGGCTGACAAAAGCCGGCAAGCGGAACAGCACCAACACCAATAGAATCACCGTCAGCGTTTCTACCAGCACCTGAGTGATTCCCAGGTCGGGCGCACTGAACAACACAAAAATCAACGCCACACTAAAGCCCACCGCCCCCATGGATGCCACTGCACCCAGGCGTGATGCGGTAGCACAGGCAACACCGGCAGCAGCAACCAACAACCCAACCACCACCAACTCATGCAGGCGCACATCCAGATCCCAATTCCAATGCACCTGATAACGCCACAACAGCGTATAACCGACCAGTAGCACAAAGGTCATCAGGATTACACTCAGGTAATTGCGCATGGAACCATTCTGCAGTACCCGCGTCTGCCAGGCGGCAATCCATACCAAACCATCCATGATCTTGAAATAACCCGCTTCCGGGCCACGGGCAATCATCGGATCAAGTACACTCAAACGCTGACGGAAGCCATCCCAGCGCCAGAAAATCAGCGCACCTACCAATAGACTGGCCAGAGACATTAACAACGGCGCATTGATACCGTGCCAGAGGTAGAGGTGTACCTGTATAGGTTGACCAGCCACACTGGAGGCTGCCGCCTGCACCAGCAGATCACCAGCCAGACCAGGCCAGACACCAAACACCAGTGACAGAGCTGCCAACACCACCGGCCCCGCCAGCATCGGCCAGGCAGCTTCATGAGGCTTGTGAGGCGTTTCCTTCAAGGCACCATAAAAGGGTTTCAGTGCAATGATGGCAGCCACCGCAATCACCAGCATCGCCGAAGCCAGCGCCAGGGTTACTGTGTAGGCCAGCAGGGTAGAACCGCCCAGCACGGCCTCAAACAGTAACTCCTTGGCCACAAAACCAAACAGCGGCGGCAAACCAGCCAGCGACAGGCCTGCTACCAGCGCAGCGGCAGCTGTCACCGGCATGGCCTTGCGCAATCCACCCATGCGCGTGACATCCTTGGTGCCGGTGGAATGATCCAGCGCACCGGCCACCATAAACAAGGCACCCTTATACAGTGAATGCCCCAACAGGAAAGCTGCAAAGGCAATCATCGCTGTTTCAGTGCCGATCCCCAGCAACAGCGTCAGGGTGCCCAGGGCCATCACGGTTGAATAGGCCAGCAGTTTTTTCACTCCGGTGCTGCGAATGGCCAGGAAGGCACCCACAAACATGGTGGTGGCGCCAAACAGTGGTAACAGCAGCTGCCAGATTTCCGTACCACCCATGGCCGGATGCAAACGTGCCAGCAGGTAGACACCGGCTTTTACCATGGTGGCTGAATGCAGGTAAGAACTGACCGGGGTCGGCGCTGCCATGGCATTCGGCAGCCAGAAATGGAAGGGGAACTGAGCTGACTTGGTGAATGCACCGCCCAGCAGACACAAAAGCGCCGCCAGATACAACGGGTGCTCGGACAGGCCATCCTGTACCAGGATTTCCTGCAGGGAATAGCTGCCACTCATCTGCGCCAGCATCACCATGCCAGCCAGCAGAGCCAGACCACCACCCACAGTAACAAACAGGCCCTGCAAGGCTGCTTTACGTGCATCAGCATCCTGATGGTTAAAACCGATCAACAGGTAAGACGTGATACTGGTCAGCTCCCAGAATACAAACAGGGTGATCAGGCTGTCAGACAGCACCAACCCCAGCATGGAAGCCATGAAAGCCAGCAACACCACATAAAAGCGAGTCAGATCAGGGTGCCCCGCCAAGTAAGCACTGGCATAAAGAAACACAAAAGTGCCAATCACCGTGATCAGCAAGGCAAACAGCAGTGACAGGCCATCCAACACAAAGGTCAGGGAAATATCCAGACCTGGGATCCAGGCCCACTCATGTACCAGTGTCTGGCCCGCCATCACCTCCGGCAGAAAACCGGCAAACCATACCGCCAAGGCGGCAGGCAACAGGGCAACGAGCCAGCCAAGCCGTCGATCAGCGATACTACTCAACAAGGGGACCAGGGCTGCCAACAGGAAGCCCGATAACACAGCAAGCTGCATGGGTTCAGATTTCCTTATGAGAATCAACAAGGGTCAAATCAGACTAATACAGTCAGTTTTGACCGACAAGAAAAACCGGAAGAGGCACCGGTGAGCACCCAGCACTAGGATTAAATAAGAAGGAAAAAGATTCAGGGTGCGACAAAACGCCACACCCCTGGGTCAAAATCACCAACCCTGACTGTGTTGCAACACCAGTTCAACCATCATTTGAATGTGCTCAGGCCGATCATTTAAAGCCGGCACATAGCTGAAATCCGAACCGCCGGCCTGCTCAAAAATCTCACGATTTTCGCCTTCAATTTCCTCCAGCGTTTCCAGACAATCGGCACTGAATCCCGGACAGATCACCGACAAACCTCGCAACTTTTCTGAACCAAGCTGTTCCAGGGTTGCATCGGTATAAGGCTGCAGCCAGGGTTCTTTACCAAAGCGTGATTGGTAGGTCAGCAGCCACTGATCCGACCGCAAACCCAGCTCATCAGCCAACGCCTTGGCAGTCGCTTCACAGTGTCGAGGGTAGGGGTCTCCCTGGCGCGCATAACGCTCTGGAATGCCGTGAAAAGACATCACCAGCTTAGCCGCTTCCTGCCCCTGCTGATGCCATGCCTGACGCACAGATTGAGCCAAGGCACGAATATAGGCAGGGTGCTGATGGTAATCACGGATAAAGCGCAATTCCGGCCAGTGAGGGCAGCGTTTCAAGCTGGCTGCCAGACGATCAAAAGCGGCAGCCGTGGTGGTCGCAGAAAACTGCGGATAAAGGGGCAATACCAATAGTCGCTCAACCCCCAGGCGACGCAGTTCACGCCCGGCATCCTCCATCGAGGGTGATCCATAGGTCATCGCCAGCAGCACTGGAATGGTTTCACCCAGCTCATCCTGTAAACGTGCCTGCAAGGCTTGCTGTTGCTGCCTGCTAATCGCCAGCAGCGGTGAGCCTTGCTCAGTCCAGACCTGCTGATAATTGTGAGCCACGCGCCCGGGGCGGGTACGCAGAATGATGCCATGAAGGATCATCCACCAGAGTGGACGCGGCACATCGACTACACGACGATCCCAGAGAAATTCTGCAAGATACTTTCTGACAGCTGCCGGTGTTGGTGCATCGGGCGTACCCAGATTCACCAGCATAACGGCAAAGGGAGGTTTTTTTTGCGACACTTTTTTTTGCGACACGACGAACCCTCAAGAGCCAGCAAAATGGTTATCACCATCTTACCAGACCCGGAGGCTTATGTATAACTCTTGTATAGGGATATGGCTACCACCCACATCAAGCACTTAGAGACAAAGCGGCAGACTGTAGCCATTCAACTGCAGTTGCGCGGCATCGCGACCGATGACTTCATCGTTGGCAACATGATGCAGCAACACGGCACGGTCGATACCATGACGCTTGAGCTCACCAGTGGCCTCATCAAGGCTACGAAAAACCCTGGGCTGGCCGCGCCATCCTTTTAACAGATCCAGCTCCTGCTCCTGACGGATCTGAATCAGATAAAAACGGCTTCCGGCATGGCTAATGATGCGGATTTCGGTGTTCGGGTGCTCACTGAGCAGTCTTTTCAGTTCTTTGATTTGCATGATTTCACTCCTTGCAAGTTAATCTGGATTCCTGATTCGATTAGTCGGCAGCAAACAGGAAAAGTTCAACCAGCTGTGCAGACTTTCAGCAATCAGCAGTTGCCAGTCTGGTGCAAGGGAGTGACAAAAAGGTGACATCTGGCGTCCCCGACAGGATTCGAACCTGTGACCTTCCCCTTAGGAGGGGGACGCTCTATCCAGCTGAGCTACGGAGACTTGCGAAAGGGGCCGGGATTATAACCCCCGAACTCAGCGCAGGTCCAGACGACGGGCTTCTCGCTGCAGGAAAATGACAAAACGGTCTATTTCAGCCTGGGTACGCCCATCCACATTGATAAAACGAAAACCACAGGTGGTACGCTCCTTACTTTCCTGGTAAACCGCATGCCTCGCTTCAACAGCCAGGGTGACCACCTTTTCAAACTCGGGCAGATTAATGCTCAACTCTTCAAAAATTTCCAGTGACTTGAAAGGGGGAGTTACCAGGTGATCAAACTCCAGCTTGCAACCGGTACTGGAGATATCCAGCAGACTGGCAGGTATCGGTTTGCCCCGCTCATAAGCCAGCAAGGTGACTGGTACATGCATGCTGCGCATGACATGCGCCCTGAAGGCATCACGTTTCTGATTGTGCATCAGGGTTTTCGGAAAAGGCACTTTGTAAACCGCGCCATCTTCCTCATCCAGCAGCTTCTCAATCTTGCAATGGCTGAAAAAGATGGAGATACCCTGCTCGGCACCCCGCACTGAAAAAATCTCACCGGCAACCGCACGCTTATGGCCACTGGGGGGATTCAACTCATCCAGATAAAAAACCTGCTGCTCGCGATCAACCGCCAGGATCATGCTGACATAACTCTGATCATTGTCGCGAAAATGCACCGTAACAGGGGCATTATGACGCTGCAAAGAACTCAGAATGCTGGCAATTTCTGCCGGGCGACTGATGATGTGCTCACTGTCCATGCTTTTTGCCATAACTGCTTGCCCACCTCAGGCTTTACCGAGATTTCTTGGAATATTCAAATCGCCAGCCCCGCCAGCCGGGTTATAAACCCTGACCTTGCCTTGAGAAACCTTCATGGCATTCAACAACATATCAAAGTGCTGAACTGCACGATTAATCAATCGCCCATTTTTCAGGTTTTCTTCCTTGACCAGCTCCAGCAATTCAACCAGTTGATTCCATCCCTTGCGCAAAGCAACGGCCGCCGCAGGAGGCAAGCCATCAAAGAATGCATCCATACCGTCCATATCTGGTGTCAGTTGTTGTTCAACGAGAAAAGCACAGCGCTCATCCACATCCTGCTGAATCCGCTCCAGCAACTGGTTTTTGGCAGCGGTGATGGCTTCCACGGCGCCAGAGTCGGATTGAGGCTGCTGCAACAGCTCACGCTCCTGCTCGAGCAATTTCAGCAACTGCTGAAGATTACCAATGGCCTTGAGCAGTAAGTCCTTGAATATCTGCGCTGCAGGTCTGGACACTCTTGCGTCTCCGTCAGGTTGTACTGGCTGCAGTGTAGCGGAACACCGCCCCATAAAAAAGAACCTGCCGGGCGCTATGCCGGGCAGGTTCTTTTAATTTTGCAAAAGCCTCAGATCACTCAGCTTAGAGTCTGGACTCAAGATTCATCAGATTTGCAGCCAGCTTGCGATAGTCAACCTGATAGCTGCCATCTGCAATCTGTTTTTTCAGCGCTTCAACACGAGCAGAATCAAAAGAGGCTTCTTCATCACTCTTCAGAAGGTGCTGTGCCTCTGCACTCAGCTGCACACGATCAGCACCGGGGGGAGCTGCTTCAGCACCCTGAGCGCCGCCGCTGCTGCGCGATGCAGACTGATCGCTCCCCTTGACGCGCAAGCCAGGGTTGCTGCTAATTCCATTGAGTTCGATAGCCATAAGGGTATCCCGTATAATCAGATCAAATTGCTCTTACCAGAGTATTTCGACCGACTTCATGAAAACTTTAGTACTTTTTTACAGCAAGTCACAGGAAACGCCAGAACCACCGCTTAGAATCTAACCTCAACCACGCCCCGACTAACCACCAAAGCTCGAATCACCCGGCCTGACTGCAGATTCCTGACCCGCACCTGATCACCAATTTTTCCGCTATCCAGCGCTTCACCCGCCATGCGAACCCCCAGGGTACCACTACCACTGGTGGCCACAATCACCACCTGTTCGCCACGATTTACAGCATCGGCAGCCATCAGATTAACATTAGTGATCACCTCATCAGCACGCACTCGATTACGCAGTTGCATGCCATTCAGCTCACTGATGGAAGTGTAATAGTTCCCCCTTACCCTGGAAACATCCATCTCCTGAATGGACAACATGGATGGCGATAAGGCTGCACCTCTGGGCAAGGCAGTACGAGCGACCACCACAGGAACAAAACGGCGAACATCTGCAGCCAGATAAATAAACCAGTCCTGATCCAGGCAGCTGACCTTTAGATTCACACGGCCTCGTAACTCAGAAGTACCGTGCGGCTCAAAATCCAGCGGGGTCTGACAGGCAGCAAGGCGTAAGCGCGGATCCAGCGCAGAAAACTGCACCTCATAACGCCCTGGCTGCCCTTTCAACTGACGATCCAGCCAACTGGCTGCCTGCTGTTGTATCTGGCTCATATCCTGCTGTTGTGCATGGAGCGGTGAAACCAGCACAAGCAGCAACAGCAGCACAACACAATTCGAAAAACGCTTACCTGACATAACAGAGTATCCTGCAAGGAACTTTAGAAATCTTGGCAACACGGGTTTATACTCTCAGGCAAGGTTCATGCAAACCATCCGTTCAACTTCAGAAGAGCGCATTATGACGAACTCTGCAGGCAAGCTGGCCGCACGCAACAAAATCGCTGGCGGCAACCGCATGGAATTGCTGCTTTTCCGTCTCAATGGCAGACAACTTTATGGCATCAATGTCTTCAAGGTAAAGGAAATCATTCCCTGCCCCCGCCTCACCAACCTGCCTCATCACACCCCGGAGGTGCGCGGTGTTGCTCATGTGCGGGATGGCACCATCTCGATTGTTGATCTGGGCATGGCCATTCGCCAACCCGCCATGGAAAAGCCCGAAACCCATTTTGTCATTGTAACCGAATACAACCGCCGAACTCAGGGTTTCCTGGTCCGTGAAGTCGATCGCATTGTTAACATCGACTGGGAAGAGGTCCATCCACCACCCAAGGGAAGCGGCCGTGAAAGCTTTTTGACCGCAGTCACCCAGATGGATAACCAGCTGATCGAAATCATTGATGTCGAAAAGATTATCGCCAGTGTTGATCCTTTTGCCCAGGGTGTTTCTTCCGAGGTGCTGACCGAAGACATCAAGGCCATTGCCAACGAGTTTCACATCCTGCTGGTCGATGACTCCAGTGTTGCCCGCCATCAGGTGGAACGCAACCTGAGTGAAACCGGTGTTCGCTTCACCAGCCTGACCAATGGCCGCGAGGCGCTGGAGTACCTGAACAATCTGGCCGATGACGGCAAGGATGTTGCTGACGAGTTCCTGATGATCATTTCCGATATTGAAATGCCGGAAATGGATGGTTATACCCTGACCAACAAGATCAAGCAGGATCCACGTCTGGCGCAATTACCGGTGTTGCTCCATTCTTCATTAAGTGGCATTTTTAATGAAGCCATGGTCAAGAAGGTAGGGGCAAACTTTTTCCTGGCAAAATACGATGCAGACGAGCTGGCGCGAGTGGTTGTTGGGCAGATCCGCAAGGCAGCCGGGATGAAAGTGTGATGCAAGTCGTAGCTTTGCCTGGCGTAAGTTACTATCATGATTGATCCTTTGTACTCTAATCCCATAAATTGGCGGTGAAGGATGTCGATCAGCAAGACCTTAGGCCCCCAGGAGTTCGAAGCCTTCCGCAAGTTTCTGCAGGAAGCCTGCGGTATTCTGCTGGGCGACAACAAGCAGTACCTGGTCACCAGTCGGCTTGGCAAAATCATGGCCCAGCAACAACTGGCCAGTCTGACCGATTTGATGCGGGAAATGCAGCGCAATCCTCGCTCCGGGCTGAAAGAAGCGGTTGTTGACGCAATGACCACCAACGAAACCCTCTGGTTTCGTGATGTTCATCCCTTCAACATCCTTGAAAACCGTGTTCTGCCTGAAGTAGCCGCCAAGCTCGGTCCGGCAGAACAACTGAAGATCTGGTCATCAGCCAGTTCCACCGGTCAGGAGCCCTACTCCATTTCAATGGTGATTGAGGAGTTTCGCAGCAAGAACCCCGGAGCACTCAAGGCCGGTGAAAAGATCATTGGCACCGACATTTCCACATCAGCGCTGACTCAGGCCAAATCAGGCACCTACGAAATGCTGGCCATCGGTCGCGGCCTGTCGAAGGATCGACTCACCAAACACTTCACCCAGACCGGTGAAGGCCGCTGGAAGGTCAACCCCAGCATTCAACGTCGGGTGGAGTTTCGCATGATGAATCTGCTGCACAGCTATTCAATGCTGGGACGCTTTGACATCGTGTTCTGCCGCAACGTGTTGATCTACTTCTCGGCAGATCTGAAAAAAGACATTCTGCGCCGTATCCACGGTACATTAAAACCGGGTGGTTATCTGTTTTTAGGCGCATCGGAAGCCCTCTCCAACATGCCTGACCTGTATGAAATGGTGCAGTGCAAACCCGGTATTATCTATCGCGCCAAATAAACCGATGATCAGAAAAGAGGTGCAGCATGGTGACTGAAAACGTCCACAACTATTATGAAACAGAGCTGAAATCACTGATCAACACGGACCCACGCCTGAGGGGTAAAAGCTCCGACTACGTTGAAGACGTCATCTGCCTGACCCTGAATCAGTTACCCAGCTTTTATGTCCGTTTTGATGTGGATGCCACCGCCTACATGGCCGAAGACGACATCATCAGTATTCAGGATCGCTTGAAAGCTGCTTTGGGTGAGGCCATCAAGCAGGTTGATGCCTACCCTCACGAACCGGACTGAACCCCACTCCGCCAGTAAAACCGGCTCACAAAACCATAAAAAAGGGCGCCACCAGGGCGCCCTTTTTTACCGGATCAACCGATCACTGCTGATCAGCAGTCAGTGTCAAACCTTTTTCAGTCCAGAACTTCTTGGCACCGGCATGAACCGGGGTCACGATACCAGTCAGGGCACCTTCAACACTCATGGCACGAGCTGCACCGGAAACACTGCGCATGAAGCTCAAGCCTTCTTCAGAGTAAATCTGGCTGACCGCCTGGTACATACGCTCTTCAGACAGGTGGCGACCCGCTACCCACAGGGCAGAATCCTGAATGGTCACAACGTCGTAGTCCACGCCCGGATAGGTGCCAGCAGGAATGGTGACCTGTGCGTAGTAGGGATGATCCTTGAACAGGCTACCCGCTTTGGCGGCTTCGTAGGTCTGCAGGATGCGCACGCGGTTGGAGGAAGCGGCCTGAATCACGGAAGCATTCGGGAAACCGGCAAATACCCACAGGGCATCAATCTGGCGGTCACCAATGGCAGAGGCACCCTGGCTGTAACCGATGTACTGGGGACGAATCTGATCCCACAGACCCAGACCTTCAAAATAACGCTGTGCAGAAGCAGCAGCACCGGAACCAGCCGGACCCACCGCGACGCGCTTACCAACCAGATCCTGCGGGCTGTTGATACCAGAGTTTTCCAACACAATCAGGTGAGCCGGCGCACCAAACATGTAGGCAACCGCCTGCACATTGCGATAACGGCGCGTGTCGTTGGTCAGCTGACCATTCATACCCAGGAACAGGTCACCAGAGTAAACAATACCAAAATCTGCATCACGGGAGTTTACACGGCGCAGGTTCTCTACAGAGCCGGCAGAAGCCATGTTGGATACATCCACACCATCCAGCACACGAGACAGACGGGTGGCAATGCCGTTGGAGAAGTACTGGAAAGTACCGCCATCCGGACCACCGGAGAAGGCCAGACGCTCGGTGCGGGCATCCGCAGTCGGTGCAGTAGCCAGAGCTACAGCAGTAACCGCTGCCGCAGCCAGAGTAGCGGGCTTACGGAAGAACTGGGTGAGGTTCATTGCTTTCATGAACATGTTATTTCCTCGTCTTTTTTTAGTGTTGTCTGAGTCTTCACTCACGAATGGTCAATACGGGGATGATGGATTGGCGCACCACCCTTTCCGCAGTAGACCCCACCAGCACTTTCTCAAGGCCGGTACGACCATGGGTACCCATCACTATCAGATCGGCACCAATGATTTCAGCTTGCTTCAGGATCTCCTGAAAACCGGAACCGATCACCACATCTGTGGTGACCTCATAGCCAGCTTCAGCAGCATCAGCAAAATACTTGTCACGGAAAGCATGCATGTCTTCCAGTGCATGGGTTTCAACTTCCCGCACAAAGGTGTTGACCACCTCAGCAGGCAAGCGACGACGGCGTTTATCCGTCAACTCAGTGATCACGTGCAGCAGGTGCAGGCGTGCCTTGCAAAGACTTGCCAGACTGCGGGCATGATCTGCAGCCTTGGAAGCTCCTTCAGAAAAGTCCGTTGCAAACAACAGGGTTTTGTATTCAGCCATCAGATGTCTCCTTGTTATCAGGGTGCAGAAACCTGCGGATGATTGGCAGCATCACGCTGCAACCACCAGACCACCGCCACCAGCCCCAGACCAGCAGCATCAGTCAGCAGGTTCGGCCAGAACAGCAGGAAAGTACCCAGTCCCAGCACACCCCATTCAAACCAGCTGGTTTTGCGACGCAGGTAACCCATGGCAAAGGCGCCAAAGGCAATGGTACCCAGCGTGGCCGAGAAATAAGCCTGCAGAATCTGCAGCAGCGTACCGTCCATCAGAATGGCCGGAACAAAGGCAAACAGCAGCGGCATCACATACAGCATCTTGGCGAACTTGAAGGAGGTCCAACCGGTTTTCCAGGGGTCAGAGCCAGCAATGGCCGCTCCGGCATAAGCCGCCACACAAACCGGTGGTGTGATATTGGAATCCTGAGACAGCCAGTAAACGATCATGTGAGCGGCAATCACTGCGATACCAAACTCACCCAGTGCAGGCACTGCCAGTACCGCCACAATCAGGTAAGCGGCTGTCACCGGTACCCCCATGCCCAACACCAGCGATGCCAGGGCAATCAGTGCCAGTGCCACCAGCAAGCTGCCACCTGCCATGGAAATCACCAGATCCGAGAACTTCAGACCCATGCCTGTCAGGGAAATGGTGCCAACAATGACACCTATCACACCAATGGTGGCACCGACAATCAGGGTATTTCGGGCACCAATCTGAATCGCTTCCCAGATCTCCTTCGGCCCCATGCGGGTTTCCTTATTCACCCAGCTGACAGCAATACAGGACAGCGTAGCCCAGAAGGCAGCATTACCAGCTGAACGACCAGACAACAGCAGCACCGTGATGATCACCAGCGGCAATGCAAAGTACCAACCGGACTTGAGTACTGTTTTCCAGTGCGGAATTTCTTCACCCTTGATACCAGCCAATCCATTCTTTTTGGCCTCAAAATGCACCATGAAATAGATCGACAGGAAATACAGCGCAGCCGGACCAATCGACAACAGCATGATGGTGGCGTAAGGAATACCGGTCAGCTCGGCCATCAGGAAGCCGCCCGCGCCCATGATCGGCGGCAGGAACATACCCCCGATGGAAGCAGCAGGCTCAATGGCACCAGCCACATGAGGTTTGAAACCGGCACGCTTCATCATCGGAATGGTGAAGGAGCCGGAAGAAACAGTATTGGCAATGGCACTACCGGACACTGAACCAAACAGCGCAGAAGAAATAACAGCTACCTTGGCCGGACCACCGGTGGAACGACCGGCCAGCGCCAGTGGTAATTCAATGAAGAACTTGCCTGCACCCGACTTCTGCAGGAAGGCGCCAAAAAAGATGAACAGAATGACATAGGTCGCCAGCACACTGGCCATCACACCAAAAACCCCGTTGGTGGTCAGGAACAGCGAAGTCGCCAGGCGCTCAAAACGGAAACCCCGGTGTGCAAACAGATCAGGCAGATGCGGTCCGAACAGCGCAAAGGCAATCATGCCTACACCAATCAGGGTGATCGACCAGCCCAGCACGCGGCGACAAACTTCAAGTGACAGGATCAAACCAACAATACTGACCAGCATATCCAGTTCATGCTCGGCACCGGCACGATAGTTCAGCTGCTCAAACTGGCTGATCCAGTAGATCACCGCCGCAGCGATGATCAGCGCCATCACCACATCGGTGGCTGAGGGACTGCGTGGAAAGTGCCTGAGGATCAGGCCATCAACAAAAACCAGCAGCGCGGCAAAAGGCAACATCAGCAAGAGGGTATACTTCAGGGCACCCAGCTCCTCGCTGACGGCCACACCCAGACCGTCATAACCCCAGATTTCAGTGAACATCTGAATCTGGCGATAGAGTTCAAAAGGGGATTCAAAAACCCAGAAACTGCTGACGATGACGGACAACAGACCGCCACCCAGCAAGGCCATGGCAACCTGGTAACGCCGATCTCCGGCAGGATAAAGCAGGAACACCAGCACAAAGGTGATCAACACATACACACCCAGGTGATACTGAGTGCTCAGTGCGGCAAACCCTGCACCGTAAAAGTAGATCAGCACCATTGCAGCGCCGAGTAATGCCACTAACCAGGCCCAGGGCCCTGCCAGCTGACGTTCAGATTTGGCATCCTTTTCCATCAGCTCCTTGAGCTTCTTTTTTTCTTCTTCGCTCAGACCTTCAAGAGACTTGTCTAGATCGGACATGGTGATGAGTTTTCCTGGTTAAGGCTTTTGTTATGCAACAGCTTTTAAACCCTGCACATTTCTAACCCAACGCATAACGCAAACCGCGTGCCATGTTTTAATGACGCTTTAATGACGGGACCTGCAGCCAAGACTTTAGACTTAGGTCGCAGGCGCTTTTCTGTTATTTCATGCGGTATTCCACCCTTTGAAAAAACCACTTTGTGCGGGAATCCGCACACCAGCCTCAATGGCACCCAGACTGGTCAAGACCGACCAAAAGGTCTATCTTTAGCAGCCTTTTTCAGCCAGTCTCTTTTATCTAGCAGAGTCCAGCCAGGGTCGCCATGTCCAGCACAAGTTTTGATAGTCCCTTGAACCAGTTTCTGTTCCGGCAACTGGCACAATGGCAGGATCAACCCCTGAATTTAATTGCAGCACCAGCAGCACTGGACTGGCTCGGTCTGGCCCGTTTTTTTTCTCAGCACCGGCAGCCACTGCAAAGCTGGACGGCTGACTGGCGTGCGCACCAACTGGCACTGCAAGCAGGCATCACCAGCCACTTTGTCAGTGACACCACCCCCACCCAACTGCCAGGCCGGACCCTGGTGTGCTGGCCCAAGTCGCGTGAGGAGGGTGAGTGGTGGCTGCAACAACTGCCCACGCTGCAACCGGCAACACTGCTGCTGGCTGGTGAAACCCAGGGCGGCATCAAGGCGCTGGCAAAACAACTGCAAGACCGGGAGTGCCGAATTGCCAAACTGGACTCAGCCCGCCGTTGTGCCCTCTGGCAACTCCAGCCGGATGACCTGAACCTGCTTGATCTGAAAACAGCTTCTGGCACCAACCCCCTGCACTACTGGCCAGGACCTGCTGACTTGCAACTGGCCAGCCAACCCGGTGTGTTCAGTCATGGCCGAGTGGATGAAGGGTCAGCTTTATTGCTGGAGACCCTTAAAGAACACCACAGCCAACTGCAAGGCAACCAACTGCTGGATGTAGGTTGTGGTTGTGGACTGCTGGGGGCCTGGCTGCTGAAACACCAACCCCACTGGCAACTCACTGCAGTGGATGTCAGTGGCTTTGCCCTGGCCGCCACCCGTGCAACACTCCAGGCGAACCAGCTGTCAGGGCAGGTGCTGCCTGCTGATGTATTTCAGGGTGTGGAATCCCACACACCTGCTGGGGGATTTGATCTGCTGCTCAGCAACCCACCTTTTCACACCGGCAAAGCCACCGATTACGGCCCGGCCCGACGCCTGATTCTTGAAGCCCCGGCCCACCTGCGTAAAGGAGGACAACTGTGGCTGGTTGCCAATCGCTTTCTGCCCTACCCCGACCTTTTGCAACAGGCTTTCGGCAGTTTTAACATTCTGGCTGAAACCGGTAAATTCCGTGTTTACCAGGCCATCCGGTGACACTGATGAACAAAAATTCAATTCCTCGCGACGCCCTTTTTGCCAATCCGCTTGATCGCCTCGCCAGCTTTTCTTTTGATGAACAGGTGGTGCAGGTGTTTCCGGACATGATCAAACGCTCGGTGCCCGGTTACTCGCAGATCCTTGGCATGGCGGGTGTGATTGCCAGGCGTTATGTGCCGGAAGCCGGTCGGGTGTATGACCTGGGTGCCTCACTGGGTGCTGCCACCCTCAGCGTGGCGCAGCAGCTGGATCACCTGCAACAACTGGAATTGATCGCCGTGGACAACTCCCCGGCCATGAGTGAACGCTGCCGCAGCCTGCTGGCAGAAACCCTGCCACAACGCCCGGTTGAAGTGGTCTGTGCGGACATCCGCACACTGGACTATCAGCCCTGTGACCTGATCCTGCTGAATTTCACCCTGCAGTTCCTGCCCCCGGCAGATCGCTTGCCTTTGATGCAGCGGCTGTTTCAGGCCCTGCGCCCGGGCGGGGCATTGATCCTCAGCGAAAAGGTGCACTTCAGTGATCCACGTCAGGCACAGCTGCTTTATGAACTGCACCATGATTTCAAACGCGCCAACGGTTATTCCGATATGGAAATCAGCCAGAAACGCACGGCACTGGAAGATGTGCTGCGCACGGACACCGCAGAAGTCCAGCTGCAACGCCTGCAGGATTGTGGCTTCAGCTTCTGCAGCCAGTGGTTCCAGTACCTGAACTTTGCATCCTTCCTGGCCATCAAGGGAGACCCTTTGTGAAAGGCCCAGATTTTTCTGCCATCTACCGCCAGTTTGCCCTGCTGGGGCGTGAAACCCCCGGTTTTCACCGCTGGCTGGCCCGTCTGCCCGAACAACTGCAACAGGCACTGGACCTGCAGCGTCACCCAGAGTTTGCCGGTTGGTGGAAACGCATCAACAAACTGCCGGACATTCAACGTGCCCGGTTGCAGCTCAACACTGCCGCTGTGGGGGCTGATGACGGTCGCCTGCTGGGTGATGAACCCCTGACCGACAGCCAGCAACGCATGATTGAAGGCCTGCTGCGAGACCTGATGCCCTGGCGCAAAGGGCCTTACCAGTTACAGGGCACCACCATAGATACCGAATGGCGCTCCGATTTTAAATGGGACCGGCTGGCCCCTCACCTGAGTGATCTGCGTGGCCGCAAGGTGCTGGATGTCGGCGGCGGTTCCGGTTATCACGCCTGGCGACTGGCCGGAGCTGGTGCCGCCTTTACCCTGTGCATCGATCCCTCACCGCGTTTTTTTGCCCAGTTTGAAGCAGTACGCAAACTGATGGGCAAGGAAGACCTGCCCGAGGTCCATCACCTGCCGCTGGGGATTGAAGCCGTACCGGAACAACTGGAAGCCTTTGACACGGTCCTGTCGATGGGGGTGCTTTATCACCGCCGCTCACCGATTGATCATCTGCTGGAATTAAAAGACTGCCTGCGCACCGGCGGTGAACTGGTGCTGGAAACCCTGGTGGTGGATGGTGATGAACAGACCTGCCTGGTTCCGGAAGATCGTTATGCCGCCATGGGCAACGTCTGGTTCCTGCCCTCAGTGCCGCTGCTGGAGCGCTGGTTGCGTCGTTGTGGTTTCACCGATGTCCGTTGTGTGGATCTGAACCGCACCAGCGTGGAAGAACAGCGCAGCACTGACTGGATGACTTTCATGTCACTCAGTGACTTTCTTGATCCGGACCACCCACACCTGACCCGTGAAGGGCATCCGGCACCCTTGCGGGCCATCTTGCTGGCTCGAAAACCCTAACCGTTAGCTCAATAGGAAATAACAAGCCCACCAAAAAACAGCATAAGGTTATAAAAACAAACCATTTCGCACATCTGATGGTCTATCGCTAGAATAGCTGATCTTTTTACTGGGCTTTATGCGTTGTGCGAGGAGCTGTAATGAGCAAGTTTTATGCTGAAGAAGTGACCGGTGTTCACCACTGGACAGACCGGCTGTTCAGTTTCACCACCACCCGTGATGCCGGACTGCGCTTCAAGAATGGTCAATTTGTAATGATCGGCCTGGAAGTGGACGGTCGCCCGCTGATGCGCGCTTACAGCATCGCCAGCCCCAACTATGAAGAACAGTTGCAGTTTTTCAGCATCAAGGTGCCGGACGGCCCGCTCACCTCACGCCTGCAGCACTTGCAGAAGGGTGACACCCTGATGATCAGCCGCAAGCCCACCGGTACCCTGGTACTGGATGATCTAAAGCCCGGTCGCAACCTTTACCTGTTCAGCACCGGCACCGGCCTGGCCCCCTTTCTGAGTGTGATTCAGGACCCGGATACCTATGAGCGCTTTGAAAAGGTGGTACTGCTGCACGGCGTTCGTCATGAAAAGGATCTGGCCTACCGCGAATTCATCACCGGTGAACTGCTGGAACACGAATACCTCAGCGAGCAGATCCGCAACCAGTTGATCTACTACCCCTGCGTGACCCGTGAACCCTTTATACATCAAGGTCGCATCACCGAGTTGGCCGCCAGCGGTCAACTGGCTCGTGATCTGGGCCTGCCGGAACTCAACCCGGAAACCGATCGTGCCATGATCTGTGGTAGCCCAGCCATGTTAAAAGACATCAGTGCCATGCTGGATGCCCGTGGTTTCCATATTTCTCCACGCATGGGTGATGCCGGTGATTATGTGATCGAGCGGGCTTTTGTTGACTGAGCGGAAGCATTAACAATGGTCGCTTTATTCCCAAAAGCGATAAAAGGATAGTTATTTATTCTTTGTCGCTTTTTTTCTGCTGCGTTAGAGTCACATCATTCCGTTATAACGTCAGAACAGGGCAAACCCATGACACCGCACAAACACCTGCTTCACTTGGCTTTTGCTGGGCTGCTTGGCCTGGCTGCTGTCTCTCCTCTGCATGCCGCCGCCACTGCCGAACAGCGCCAGGCTGCACTGCTGGCCAGCTCCTGTGCCAATTGCCACGGCACGGACGGCAAGCTGGCGGGGAGTATTCCTGCCATTGCCGGACGCCCGGCCAGTGTTCTTGAGTCCCAGTTGTTGTCCTTCAAGCGTGGGGAAATGCCACACGCCACCGTGATGGATCGCCTGGCCCGGGGTTATACCGATGAAGAGCTGGCCATCCTGGCTCGTTATTTTGCCAACATCAACCGCTGATCAAGGATGCCTCTGATGACGACTGAACAGAACAAACACCTGGTCTCCCGCCGCAACCTGCTGAAAGGTGCCGGTGCTGCATCCCTGTTGCCGCTGCTGAGTGCCTGCGGCGCTACGGCCATCTCCAATGGCACCGCCGGTCGTGTGGTGGTGGTGGGTGGTGGTTTTGGCGGTGCCACTGCCGCCAAATACATCAAGCGTGGCAATCCAGCCATTGATGTAACCCTGGTTGAACCCAGCAAAACCTTTTACACCTGCCCCTTCTCCAATCTAGTATTGGCAGGAGAACGCAGCATGGACACCATCAGTCACAACTACCGTGAACTGGAGCAGGTTTATGGTGTACGGGTGATTCATGCCCTGGCCGAAGATGTTGACCCGGTTGCCCATACCCTGCGCCTGTCCACCGGTCGCACACTGCAATACGACCGCCTGGTGCTGTCACCCGGTATTGATTTCCGCTGGAATGCCATCGAAGGTTATGACCAGCAAGCGGCAGAATTGGCTCCACACGCCTGGAAAGCCGGTCCTCAGACCCTGCTGCTGCGTCGCCAACTGGAAGCCATGGAAGACGGTGGTGTTTACATCATGGCTGCACCGGCCAACCCCTTCCGCTGCCCGCCCGGACCCTATGAGCGTGCCAGCATGATTGCCCACTACTTCAGCCAGCACAAACCCCGCTCCAAGGTGCTGATCCTGGATGCCAAGGACAACTTCTCCAAACAGGGCCTGTTCACTTCAGCCTGGAAAGAAGTTTATGGTGATCGCATTGAGTGGGTCAGCCTCTCCAATGATGGTCGTGTGGTGCAGGTGGATGCCGCCCGCCGTGAAGTGGTCACTGAATTCGGTACCCGCCACAAGGCTTCCGTACTTAACGTGATCCCGCCGCAAAAGGCCGGTTTTATTGCCGAGCGCGCCGGTGTCACCAATGAAAGTGGCTGGGTACCGGTGAATCCGCGCACCTTTGAATCCGAACGGGTGAAAGACATCTATGTGGTGGGTGATGCCACCGTAGCCGCCCCGATGCCCAAATCCGGCTTTGCAGCCAACGCCCAGGGCAAGGTGGCTGCTGCCGCCATCGTGGCCTCACTGGAAGGCACCGACACCGCTGATCCTTTCTGGGCCAACACCTGTTACAGCCTGATCAGCCCGGATTACGGCATTTCCGTAGCGGGTGTTTATCGTCTGAACGATGAAAGTCGCATCATTGAAACCCCCGGTTCCGGTGGTGTCAGCCCGGCTGGTGCAGCAGCATCCTTCCGCCGCAATGAGGCTGCTTATGCTGTAGGCTGGTACAATGCCATCAGTCAGGACACCTGGGGCACCCGTCTGTAAATGATCGATCTGTTTTACGACCTGCTGGATGACCCACAGCGCCTGGCGCTGTGGGGGACAGCTCTACTGGGACTGCTGCTGGGCAGCATTGCCCAGTGGAGTCGTTTCTGTTTGTTGCGCGGCATGATTGAAGCACGTCAACAGGGTGATCGTCGCAAGTTGCAAGCCTTCCTGCTGGCCATGGCGGTTGCCCTTGCTGGCAGCCAGTTACTGGTGGCACTGGACTGGGTGAATCTGGGCAACTCACTTTATGCCCAATCGGCGGCCTCGCTGCCCTTGCTGGTCATCGGTGGCGTTTTGTTTGGTTATGGCATGGTACTGGCCAATGCCTGCGGTGCTCGCAGCCTGGTGTTGCTGGGCAGCGGCAATCTGCGTTCACTGCTGACCCTGTTCTGCCTGGCGCTGGCCGCTGGCATGACCCTGTCGGGTCTACTGGCTCCCTTGCGGGTGGCACTGGAAGACCTGACCCGAACCAATCTGCCGTTAACGCTTTTACCCGCTGTTTTCACCCTGCCATTGGTTGCCTTGCTGCTATTTGCTGCGTTTTACCGCAGCCAACTCTTGCAATCGCCCCGTGAGCTGACCGGTGGACTGGTGATCGGCTTGCTGGTCCCTGCTGGCTGGTGGCTGACGGGGGTCGTGGGCGCGGATGACTTCAACCCGATGCGACTGGCCTCACTGACCTTTATTGCACCAATTGCTGAAACTCAGCAGTACATGATGCTGTCCACAGGTACACACCTTGGGTTCGGTGTGGTTCTGGTTGCTGGTGTATTGATCGGTGCATTGCTGCGGTCACTGCTGAGTGGCGAATTTCGTTGGCAGGCCTTTGATTCCATCGGCCAGATGCAACGCAGTATCACTGGTGGCCTGCTGATGGGTTGTGGTGGTGTTCTGGCACTAGGCTGCTCCTTTGGTCAGGCGCTGACTGGATTTTCCACCCTGGCTCTGGCAAGCTTTGCGGCTTTGTCAGGCATTCTGCTGGGTGCCTGGCTGGGTATACGTCGTCACTGCAGTTGAACCCGGCTGCTTTCACCCGGATTGGAACAACCGCCATGATCCAGATACACACACGCTTTTTATTGCCACTGGCTGCACTGCTGCTGGCCTTTCTGATCAGCCTGCCACTGCAGGCCGCATCCTGGCAGCAGTTTGCTCCGGTTCAGGCCCAGATCAAAGGCACCCCCGCTAGCGAAGGTCTGCAACTCGAACTACCACTGGTGTCGGAAGACGGCTCCGCAGTACCACTTTCAGTGCGCTTCACCGGCAGCCTGGCAGAGGGCGATCAGCTTGAATCCATCCGGATTTTTGCCACCGCCAACCCCAACGCAGAAATCATCGATTTTATCTTTCATGATGCCCGCAGCCTGGCTGATTTATCCACGCGGGTACGACTGAACGAAACCCAGAATGTGATTGCGCTGGCCACCAGTCGTAATGGCCGTCAGTGGGTTGCTGAGCGCGAAGTACGAGTCACTGTTAGTGGCTGTTTGATGCGCAGTGACGAACAGGCTGATGCAGGCATGCAGAATCCGCGTATTGCGTTACCGCGGCGCCTGCAGGCTGGCCAACCGATTGAAATCAGAACCCTGATCAGTCACCCGATGGAAACGGGATTGAGAAAGGCTGCAGATGGCAAGTTGCTGCCACAAAACCTGATTCACAATATGGTGCTGGAGCTGGATCAACAACCGGTATTTGAAGCGCGCTTTTACACCGGCACTTCTGCCAACCCCTATGTCAGGCTGCATCTGAAAACGGATCAAAATGCCATGGCTCGCTTCCGCTGGACTGACCAGCAGAAGCAGCAGCTAGAAGAAGCAAGGGAAATCAGCTTACGCTGAGTGGGTTTAATCGACAGCCTCAGAGCGGGTAGTGGAAGCTGCCCGGCGACTGGTCAACTCAATGTACTCAACCAGCTTCCTGCGGGTTTCACCATCCATGGGCTGGAAGCGGGTGGCGACGCGGATCTGTTCCGTTCTTGACGGATGCAGTGGATCAGCTTCCAGCCGGATCACCTGGCAGGGCATCACCGTGTGGGTGCCACTGCCTGGCATTTCAATGCGGATCTGCACCGCATCAAACACAGTGACCTGGCGCAAGGCATCATGATCCGCCAGCATCAGCATGCCGGACAGGGACACATCGACCAGATCAGCCTCAATCAACTCACCGCCGCTACTCAGCTTCAGCGCCACCTTTTGGCCTTTGGCGGCACGCACCCGCTCAGCATTACGCCGTTCCATCCGACCACGCGCCAGAAACACCTTTTCCACCAGCTTCTTGGCAGTAAAAGGTTTGACTACAAACGAGGTCACACCCAACTGCACCGCCGTCACCAGAGAATCGCGATCACCCTTGGAGGTAATCATGATAAACGGCAAGTGGCTGGTTTCCGGGTTTTCACGCACTGCTGCCAGCACCTGATCACCCGACATCACCGGCATTTCCCAGTCACAGAAAATCCAGTCTACATCCGGGCGCTGCTTCAGCAGGCGCAGTGCTTCTTGCCCATCGTGAGCTTCAATCACTTCCTTGCAAAACAAGCGATCCCTCAGCACATTGGTAATGGCCGTTCTTGCCGTTGCCGAATCATCCACAACCAGTGCCACATCTTTATCGAGCATCGTCTCGTCCCGGATTCAGCAAAATATTTGGTTAAGTCTAAAAGGGTCTGGCCTGTTAGCATAGCCCCCTACACCATAAATCACCCTGATACACGGTTTCTTTGGTAGAATACGTGCAACAGTTCACAACCTGCTTATTAACATCCAATTGTTTCAGCTTTCCCGGCACACCTTGGACGGCTCCGGCAGTTTTCAGGAGAAACCCAAAGATGGCATCCGAACTCGTTTTTCGACTTGATCAAACACGACGCTTTTTAACGGCCATCCTTTCCAGTAAGGAAGGACGCCACTTTCTGGTTTATCACCTGCTGAACACCCTGATGCTTGCCTTGCTGGTACTGGCCGCCTTATCCCTGCTGCTGTTTGGACTATTTGAAGGCATGATCCTCAAGCGCCGAACGCTGGTGCTGACCTTTGGCATGCTGACCACCCTGCTTGTTGTTGTACCCATGGCCACCATGCCCTTCTTTTCCTTCAAGGATGTAGTACATCGCTGCGTCAGCTTTTTTAATCGCCGTGGGTTATTTACCCACCTGAGTGAGCATGTGTTTTATCGCCGCACTGCCGGTGGCCATATCAACTTGCACCTGGCCAAGGCACATGCGGTGCTGGCAGAAAAACACCGACTGGTACTGAAAAAGGCTGAAGGCAATGTCAGTCGTCAGTTGGCTTTTTCCCTGAGTCGGTCGATTCGTGATGCGGTGAGGATTTCCAAAGAGCAGGTGCAGAACGGCAGCCTTCGCACTGATCAGAAGATCATCGGTGCCACCTACGGTTATCTGTTCGGGGCAGCCAAGAGCAAACTGCGCCTGCAGCGTCACCAACCCGGTTGGATCAGTCGTTGCACCAACGGGGTGTTCTACCGTTTTGGCGCGCTGCATGCAGTATTCATGTACTTCATTATCCATGAAAAGCTGCCCCCTTCCTTCGACCCGGTTTACTTCATGGCAACCGTTGGTGATGTAGTGGGCAGCAAAGGCATCAATCCAGTTTAAAACCATCCACCAGCTTTTCCAGGTGATCCGCCAGCTGCACCAGGTCTTCACTGACTTGTGAGGACTTGGTTACATCCGCCGAAGCCTGCTGTGCCAGTGTTCCGATATGAGACACCTGGGCATTCACCCGACCAGCCACGTCCTGTTGCTCATCAGCGGCCTGTGCCAACTGGGTGTTGAGGCTGCTGATGTTGTTCACTGCATCGGCAATGTTGGTCAGTGACTCACCCACACGCTCCACATCAGAAACACTCTTCTGAGCACTCAGGCGGGCTGTTTCCATCATCTCAACCGCACCCTTGGCTTCCTCCTGCAGGCGATCAATGGTGCGACGGACTTCCTGGGTCGCCTCATGGGTACGGTTGGCCAGTGAGCGCACTTCATCAGCCACCACTGCAAAACCACGACCACTTTCACCGGCGCGTGCTGCTTCAATGGCAGCATTCAGCGCCAGCAGATTTGTTTGCTCAGCAATACCGGTAATGATTTCCAGCACTTTGCCAACATCATCACTGTAATGATCCAGCTCCTGAATCACGCTGGAAGCCCGCTCCAGGTGCTCGGTCAGTTGATGGATACCGGAAATGCTTTCCCGTGTCAGATCACGGCTGGATGCTGCTTCTGCATCAGCCTCCGAGGATGCCTGAGAAGTACGCACGGCATGCTCACGGGCATTCTGTGCACTGGCCTGCATCTGTTCCATCGAGCTGGCCATCTGCTCGGTTTCTGCATACTGATCGTTAACTGCTTGCACAGTCTGATCAGCAACAGTGGCAATGGTGTGGGCTGAAGACTTCAAAGTACGGGTTGTTGATGCCACCTGACGCATACTGGCGGAAAAACGCTCCAGCATGGTGTTGAAGGTTTTTGACAGGGTGCCTATCTCATCCTGGGTCCGCACGGTATGTACCCGAATGGTCAGGTCAGAATGATCCTCCACCTGCTGCATGGCCCGGCGCAGGTAGCGCAGTGGACGCAGAATCATGCGGTAGAGCACCATGGAAATCAGGATCAGACCACCAATAAACAACAACAGCTGGATACCACCCAACTGCAACAGGTTCAGGTTGATACGACGATCCAGATCCGCCAGGGAATAACTCAAACGAATCACACCCAACAGCTCACCTTCTGTACCAACGTGGCAGGTCATGCAGTTGGTGCCACGGTAATCCGTCTGGTTAATCACCGGGCGCAGCACCGTTAACACCCGGCCATCAGGAGTATTCTGAATCATCTGAATGGCTTCACCGCCCAGTGCACGGCGATCCAGTTCATCACGCGGCTGATCCACATCGGTACCCGGTCCGAAGAAACGACGAACCGGCTCTGCACGCAGCACCCGCGCCTCAGTGATGCCCGGCTGGCTTAATACCTTGTCTCGATGCACTTCACGAAACTGCGCCAGGGTACCGGTCAGCATCATGATGTTTAATGTATCCAGATAGCTATCAGCCATGTCCTGGACATTCTGCAGCATGGCCTCTTCCACCATGGCTCGTTCACTACGAATGGTGAACAGCATGGAGACCACCATGACCACCAGCAACACGGCCAGCAGCACTGCGTTCACCTTGGTCTGGATCGAGCTGTTAGCAAACCAGTTATTCATTCAGGTTTCTCCGTCAGTTGCCTGACTTGCATCAGACAAGGACATAAAATTCCCATATTCCCTGTTTCAGGCAAAGGAATCCATGACACAGGCCAAAACCCGGGCATCAAAGCCCAAGTTTTTCCGCCACAAAGTCAGCATCCTTGTCGCCGCGACCAGACAGGTTAATCAGCACACTTGCATCAGGTCCCAGACGCCTGGCTTCCTGCATCGCCCAGGCTACCGCATGTGCTGATTCAAGGGCAGGAATAATGCCTTCAAGACGTGACAGTTTCATAAAGGCATCCAGACAAGCAGTATCATCCACTGCGTGATATTCAGCACGACCCAGATCCTTCAGATAACTGTGGTGTGGTCCTACCGATGGATAATCCAGGCCCGAGGCAATCGAATAAACCGGCTCAGGCTCACCCTGCTCATCCTGCAGCATATAGGAATGGAAACCGTGCATGGTACCCGGTTTGCCATAAGTCAGTGTTGCTGCATGCTCACCCTTGCCCAGGCCGCGACCGGAAGGTTCCACACCCACCAGTTTTACTGCTTCATCGTCCATAAAACCGGAGAACAGACCCATGGCATTGGAACCACCGCCCACACAAGCCACCACGTAGTCGGGCAGCTTGCCGGTCTGCGCAGGGAACTGCTGACGCGCTTCGCGGCCAATGATGGACTGGAAGTCACGCACCATCATCGGGAAGGGATGCGGACCCACCACCGAACCGATGGCATAAAAGAAATTGTCCGGGTCCTTCATGTATTCTTCAAAAGCGCTGTCGACCGCGTCTTTGAGGGTACGGGTGCCGGTTTCCACACTGATCAATCTGGCACCCAGGATTTTCATCTTGGTGACGTTCGGGTGTTCTTTGGCCACATCAATGGCCCCCATGTGAATTTCACAAGGCAGGCCCACCAGGGCGCAGGCAGTGGCCATGGCCACACCATGCTGCCCGGCACCCGTTTCAGCCAGCACCTTGGTTTTACCCATGTGTTTGGCCAACAGGGCTTCACCCAGCGCATGGTTGATCTTGTGAGCACCGGTGTGATTCAGGTCCTCACGCTTCAGATAAATTTTTGCTCCGCCACAGGCTTCCGTCAGCCGACGCGCAAAATAAATCGGGCTGGGGCGTCCAACATAGTGTTGATACAACTCCATCAGCTCTTGCTGATAGGCCTGGGTTTCACGAATTTCGAGATAGGCTTTTGCGATGTCATCCATGATGGCTTTTAAATGCGGCGGAACCGCCTGCCCACCGTAGGGGCCAAAAAAACCATTTGCATCGGGAAGCATCAGTTCACTGGGCGTTTTTTTTGTCTGGTTATTTGCCGAATTCATCGTGCGAAGCGCCTTGAGCTTGATAAAAGTTAAAATTATGTAACCTTGCTACTCTAACCTGACAGTCTCTCACCTCCAATAGCCAGGGTGTAACAAATTTTTGAATATCCCTGTTGCACTCCAATACCAGACGCCTATCATTCCAGCAGTGCTTTCACCACTGGACTGACCTTGCGGATCAACTCATGGATATTATCAACGAAATACTGCTGCGCTCCGGCCTCTGGGCTCGCTCCCACATGGGCAACATTACCCTGGCCCTGATTGCCACCCTGCTGGTGATCTACGGCGATGACATCAACCGTTTTGTCAAACGCCAGCTCAAACCCTACCCACGCTTTGTTCGCCTGATCGGTTTTGTCATCATGTGTGCATTCGGTTACGGTGCCTTAACCGTGCTGTTTACACCAGTGCTGGCTGGCTGGTTTTCTCTGGTCAACGTTAAATGGTTGGCGCCACTGGTTGTTGGCATCTTCCTGTTTGTTGGCTGGCTGGCAGAACGCAAACATCAGATGTAGAATACATAAGCATTCACTGATATAGAGAAGACCATGGCACCCACATCGTTATCGATACCAGAACCTCTGGACAGCCGCGAAAACCCGGACTGGCAGTTCTGGCGGGTGCAAACCCCTCACTGCTGGTATCTTTATGCCAGCCGAGCGGCCACTGATTCGCCTCCACAAGCCCTGCATCTCGGCGCGTTCAGTGATCCCGGCAGCCTGGCAGCACAGCAGGTGCGCTTTCTGGAAAACCCCGCCACCACAGTACAACTGCCTTTAGACCCGGAAGCTCTGCATGCCTGGCTGGAACAACCCCAGCAACTCACCCCACCACCCTTTCATGGGCAACTGGGGAGCGCCTGGAGCGGTTATGGCGTTAGACCCCTAGAGCAGAAGCATCAGGTGGAAGTGATTTATGCCGCTGATCTGCGGCATGAATGGATGGGTGTTTTTACTGAACCGGAAGCCTTTGCAGCCATTGAGCAGCACTATGACCGACGCCGTAGCCGCTGCCTGATCTGCTGATCACTCGCTGTAAATCATGCCCGCTTCTTTGTACTGGGCATAACTTTCCGGTGCCAGATCATCAAAACGGGTGAAACGCCCGGTGAACAACAGATGCACACTGCCAACCGGCCCGTTACGCTGTTTACCAATGATGATTTCAGCCAGGCCTTTATTGCCTTCCTTCTCGGGGTGATACACCTCATCCCGGTAAACAAAACCGATCACGTCAGCATCCTGCTCGATGGCTCCAGACTCACGCAGATCCGACATGATCGGGCGCTTGTTGGTGCGCTGCTCCAGACCCCGGTTCAACTGCGACAGGGCCACCACCGGGCATTGAAATTCTTTGGCCAGCGCCTTTAGCGAGCGGGAAATCTCGGAAATCTCAGCGGTGCGGTTTTCACTGTTGCCCGGTACCCGCATCAACTGCAGGTAATCCACCATGATCATGGCAATGTCACCGTTTTCACGGGCAATACGCCGTGTACGGGTACGCATGTCATTGGGTGAAAGACCCGGGGTGTCATCAATAAACAGCTTCTTGTCTTTCAGCAGGGACAGGGTTGAACCGATGCGATCCCAGTCAGCTTCACCCAGGTGACCAGTGCGAACCTTGGTTTGATCGATCCGACCCAATGATGAAAATACACGCATCAACAGCTGTTCTGCAGGCATCTCCATGGAAAACACCACCACTGCCTTATTAGTGTTCATCATGGCATTTTCCACCAGATTCATGGCAAAGGTGGTTTTACCCATGGAGGGACGACCGGCAATGATCACCAGATCCGAAGGTTGCAATCCGGAGGTCATTGCATCCAGATCCCTGAAACCGGTGGTTAAACCAGTAATCCCGGATTCACTGCCATCCATTTCCTGCAATTTATCAAGCAGGCCAACGGCCACATCCTGAATGCTACGCGGACCACCAAATTTCGGGCGCTCCTCGGCAATGGTAAACACCTCACGCTCAGCTTCATTCAGCAACTCATCGGAGGTACGGCCTTCCGGGTTATAAGCTGAGTCAGCAATACGGCGGGCGGCCTGAATCAGTTTGCGACGCACCGAGCGCTCACGCACGATCTGTGCATAAGCCAGAATGTTGCTGGTGGAGGGGGTGTTACGTGCCAGTTCAATCAGGTAGGGGTCTCCACCCACCTTATCCAGCAAATCACGGGAACGCAATTCTGCTGACAGAATCACTGGATCAAAAGGTGAGCTGCGGCCAGCCAACTCCTGCATCACGCTGAAAATGTGGCGGTGCTCACCTCGGTAAAAATCTGCTTCAACCAGCATTTCTGCCACACCGTCCATGGCAGCATTATCAATCATCAGCCCGCCCAGTACGGACTGCTCAGCCTCCATGGAATGGGGCGGCAGCTTGATGGCAGCTGCTTCCTTATCATCATTGAAGCGGGTGGTATCCATGCTGATCCTCAAATGAAAAAGGCACAGGACGACCCCTGTGCCTTGATCAGAAACCGGGGCCGGTCAGTAACCGGTTCGGCTCAGTTTACTGCCTGAAACTTACTCTGCAACTACGGCAACGCGCAGTACGCTTTCAACTTCAGCATGCAGGTGAACCTGGATCTCAAATTCACCAGTGGTGCGCAGCGGGCCTTCTGGCAGGCGAACTTCGCTCTTGCTCAGCTCAACGCCAGCAGCAGTGGCAGCTTCAGCCAGGTCACGGGCACCAATGGAGCCGAACAGTTTACCTTCGTCACCCGCTTTGGAAGCGATGGTCACACGCTCCAGTGCGTCCAGCTTGGCAGCACGAGCCTGGGCAGCAGCCAGACGCTCAGCGGAAGCAGCTTCCAGTTCCGCACGGCGCTGTTCAAACACTTCACGGTTGGCAGCAGTGGCAGGTACAGCCTTGCCCTGGGGGATCAGGTAGTTACGGCCGTAACCGTTTTTTACGTTAACTTCCTGGCCCAGTGCACCCAGCTTATTGATTTTTTCGAGCAGAATAACTTGCATGTTTATATCCTCAAGACGTTAGGACTCACCATCCCCGTCGCGTGGTGGCGGCGGTGGCGGTGGGGCCAGTCGGTGACGAAAGTTCATCAGACTGTCCGCCAGGGCGATCAGTACGAGCAGAACACTCATGTAAGGCAGGGCAAACAACAGCGTGACATACAACAGGCCCAGCCAGAAACTGTTGTACTGCTTGATTCCGAAAATACCGTGAATCAGTGCCAGTCCCGCAATCAGATGTGGCACCACCAGCACCGGAATCACCGGCATCAACCAGCTTTGTCCGGAAGCAACCACCACCATAACCAGTGGTAGCACCAGGCCAGACCAGGCCGGTAATCTCAGTGCATGAAATTCCTGCTGAAAACCACCGGGGTTATACAACAGACCTTGCCACCACCGCGCCAGTGCCATGCTGACAATCAGCATGATCAACTGCACACCAGTGATGACACCATTCAGCAGCAGGCCAAACATCAGCCGCAACTGCTCCTGGTCAGAGGCACTCAGATTGTATTGCTGAGCCAGGCCACCCTGATCCAGCAACAGATTAATCACTTCTCGCAGCATATCTGGCGACAACCACTGCACACTCAGTGCAACCAGTGACGCCAGAAACGCACCAATCAGTAACATGCGGCTCCAGCCCTGCTGTGAATGCAGAACCTCAGCCAACACCGCTGCACCAATCAGCGCCAGCAGTACATCCGGGCTACCCAATCCCAGCCAGTAATAAAGGCCGGGGATGGCAGCCGCCAGCAACACCTTGATGCCTTCATTGCGTCCCATACGCAGCCAGACCAGCGCCACAATGGCACAGCTGACCAGCGAAAGAACCGGCACAAAGGCCGTCGCTACGGCAGAGCCAATGGCTCTACCGCGGCTTTTCATGACAAATTCGGCTACGGCGCGCATAAGTATCAGGGCCTCAGCCCCTCAAACTCACTCGTGGCTGTCGGAGTAAGGCAGCAGTGCCAGGAAACGGGCACGCTTGATGGCAGTAGACAGCTGACGCTGGTACTTGGCCTTGGTGCCAGTGATGCGGCTGGGAACAATCTTGCCGGTTTCAGTGATGTAGCCTTTCAGCAGGTCCAGATCTTTGTAATCAATCTGTTCGATGCCTTCAGCGGTGAAACGGCAGAACTTACGGCGACGGAAAAAACGGGCCATGATGCTTCTCCTGATTTAAAAGGTTATTCGGCGTCTTCAGAATCATCGTCAGACTGGTCGTCACGATCATCTTCACGATCATCACGGTCGTCGCGGCGGCGATCTTCACGGGACTCGGTGGACTTCATCGGGGAAGGCTCGGTCACCGCTTCGTTGGTGCGAATAATCAGGTTGCGGATTACAGCATCGTTGTAGCGGAAGATTTCTTCCAGCTCGTTAACCACGCTCTCCGGGCACTCCAGGTTCATCAGTACGTAATGAGCCTTGGTGATCTTGTCGATTGGGTAAGCCAGGTGACGACGGCCCCAGTCTTCCAGACGGTGAACGGTGCCCTGGTTTTCAGTAACCAGAGTGGTGTAGCGCTCGACCATGGCAGGAACCTGCTCGCTCTGGTCGGGGTGAACCATGAAAACAATTTCATAATGACGCATTGATATGCTCCTTACGGTTTGACAGCCTTCCACCCCGCGACATCAAAAGCCTGCCGCAAAATGAAAAGCAAGGAGGAAACTGCATGTTGACGGCAGAAAAATCCACCGCCTGCCTGAGCCAATTTCCGACAGCTACCCAGACAAGCGCGAAATTCTACCCTTTAATGCCCGGTGGCCGCAACCAGAACAGCCACTTAAACCAGTCGCTGACGCACCACCTCATAAAGTGCCACACCAGCCGCCACCGACACATTCAGACTGGAAACTTCACCCGCCATCGGCAACTTCACCAACTGATCACAATGCTCACGGGTCAGACGGCGCATGCCACGACCCTCGGCACCCATCACCAGCGCCAGCGAAGCTTTTAAATCCACCTGATACAATAACTGCTCGGCTTCACCGGCAGTACCCAGCACCCACACGCCATAATCAGCCAGACTACGCAGCGTGCGCGCCAGATTGGTCACCTGAATCAACGGCACACTCTCAGCAGCCCCACAGGCCACCTTGCGCACCGTGGCATTCAGACCGGCCGACTTGTCTCGCGGCACAATCACCGCATCCGCACCGGCTGCATCAGCGGTGCGAATGCAAGCTCCCAGATTATGTGGATCAGTGACACCATCCAGCACCAGCAGCAATAACGGTTTATCTGCAGCCTGCTCCAGCAGCTGCTCCAGATCACTTTCACTGCCTGCCTGACGCGGCTCCACCAGCGCAATCACCCCCTGGTGCACCCCGTCCGTCAACTGATCCAGCGTTTCCCGCGGGCACTCACTCACCGCAATGCCGGCAGCCTGCGCCAGGTCGAGCACTTCCTGCATGCGTGCATCACGCCGCCCTTCCTGCACCTGCAAGGCATGCACCCGGCCAGCCTGATGACGCAGCAGACTGTTCACGGCATGCAAACCAAACACCTGTGCCTGCCCCGCCTCCACCACCGGACGCTCACGACCGGGTTTATTACCGCGCGGCTTGTGCCTGTTGCGTTCCTTACTCATTGAATGCTTCACTCTGCCTTTTTCTTTCTGGCGCGCTCTTTTTTACCTGGCCGTTTCTTTTTGGGTTTCTTGTCCCCGGTGTCTTTTTTGTCCCTGGTGTCTTTTTTGTCCCTGGTGTCTTTTTTCTTTTTGCCGCCTTCTTTGGCCGCTTTATCTTTCACTTTCTTGCGTGGTTTACGCGCTGTTTTTTCCGGTTGCAGCTCACTTGCCACGACCGGCTCAGTGACCACCGGTTCAGTAACCAACTGCTGTCTGGCATCAGCCAACTGATCTGCTGACGGACGACTGACCCCCGGACGCCTTGCCGGTGCCGCACGTCGACGCGGCGGTCGAGCCGGTTTGGCCAGGGTTTCAGTCAGGTCGAAGTCAATCTTGCGCTCATCCAGATCAACCCGCGACACCACCACTTCCACCTCATCACCCAGACGCCAGCTGCGCCCGCTGCGCTCACCTTTCAAGCGCTGTTTTTCCGGCTCAAAGTGGTAGTAGTCACCCGGCAGGGCACTGATGTGCACCAACCCTTCCACAAAAAACTCATGCAGCTCGATGAACAGGCCAAAAGCCACTACAGAAGTGACCTTACCGGTGAATACCTCACCCAGGTGTGCAGAAATGAACTCACACTTCAGCCAGTCAGTGACATCCCGCACCGCTTCATCAGCGCGACGCTCGGCCATCGAACAGTGTTCACCCAGCTCCAGCATCTGCTGCGGGTTATAGGGTAACCATTGCTCCAGCTTCTGCACCGGCGTGGTTTCCACCCGCTGAATGTGTGCGGATTCCTTGCCGCTGCGCACCAGCGCACGCACTGCACGGTGCACCAGCAAATCAGGATAACGACGGATCGGTGAAGTGAAATGGGCATAAGCCGGATAAGCCAGACCAAAATGCCCCTCATTCACCGGGGTGTACACCGCCTGACGCATGGAACGCAGCATCATGGTCTGGATGATTTCCGAATCCGGTCGATCCTTGATGCGATTAAACACTTCCTGATAGTCCTGC
Source organism: Marinospirillum alkaliphilum DSM 21637 (assembly GCF_900119735.1). Classification (GTDB taxonomy): domain Bacteria; phylum Pseudomonadota; class Gammaproteobacteria; order Pseudomonadales; family Halomonadaceae; genus Marinospirillum; species Marinospirillum alkaliphilum. Next base: position 94,389 of record NZ_FPJW01000011.1, read on the forward strand.
GGACTGGGTTTTTCACCCCCCTCCAGACTGATACCCAGCTCCGCCAGAAACGCCCGCAGGGTTTCCAGTCGTTCGGCTTTGGGTCCTTCGTGCACCCGGTACAGACCGGCCAGTTGGTGTTTTTCCAGGAAGCGCGCAGTGGCCACGTTGGCGCACAGCATGCACTCCTCAATGATCTTGTGGGCATCATTGCGCACCACCGGCACAATCTGCTCGATCTTCTTGTCTGCCCCGAACACAATGCGTGTTTCACGGGTTTCAAAGTCGATGGCACCACGCTGATCACGCGCCGCACGCAAGGCCTTGTACAACTGATGCAACTCCCGCAACGGGGCTTCCAGTTGCGGGTGACGCTTTTTCAGATCCCTGGCCACTTTTGAATCCGAATCGTCCAGCAATGCACCCACCTGGGTGTAGGTCAGACGTGCCTTGGAGTTCATCACCCCTTCATAAAAGCGATAACGGGTCAGCGTGCCGGTTTTGCTGATGTTCATCTCGCAGACCATACACAAACGATCCACGTGCGGATTCAGTGAACACAGGCCATTGGACAGCGCCTCCGGCAACATCGGAATCACCCGACCGGGGAAATACACCGAGGTGGCGCGTTTTTGTGCCTCATGATCCAGCGGTGAGTTGATGCCCACATAGTGAGACACATCGGCAATCGCCACCCACAGCTTCCAGCCACCGGTACGGGTTTTTTCACAATAAACCGCGTCATCAAAATCCTTGGCATCTTCACCATCAATGGTGACCAGCGGCAGATCACGCAGATCCACCCGATGCAGCTTGTCCGCTTCAGCCACTTCACTGCTGAGTTTGGCTGCCTGTTTCAACACGGCTTCCGGCCATTCAAACGGCAGGTTGTAACTGCGCAGTGCCACTTCAATTTCCATACCGGCAGCCATGAAGTCACCCAGCACCTCGGTGATGCGACCCACCACCATACGGCGCGGACCAGGGTGCTCAAGAATCTCCACCTGCACAATCTCACCCTCGCGGGCACCTGCCATTTCATCCGGTGGAATCAACACTTCATGATGCAGGGAAGTGTTTTCAGGAATCACCACAGCAAAACCGCCGGGCTGGAATTTCAGGCGACCCACCAGCTGTTTGACACCGCGCTCCAGCACCTCAACAATCACCCCTTCACGGCGACCGCGCTGATCCTTGCCGCTTTCACGCACCAGCACCAGATCACCATCCCACACCCTGGCCAGCTGCTTGTTATGCAGGAACAGATCACCGCCGCCACCTTCCGGCACCAGAAAACCAAAACCATCACGATGCGCCTGCACCCGACCCTTGATCAGATCCAGCTTGTCGATCAGTGCATAAGCCCGCCGCCGGTTGACCAGCAACTGGCAGTCCCGCTCCATCGCAATCAAACGACGGCGCAGCGCCTCAATGGAAGTTTCATCAGTCATGCCATAAGCCTTGCACAACTGCTCATGGGTCATCGGGCGACCGGATTCCTCCAGGCACTGCAGAATGTACTCACGACTGGGAACGGGATGTTCATATTTGCCCGACTCGCGGTGGGCATAGGGGTCTTTATCAAGCGGCCAGGTTGCTTTCATAGGGTATTGGTCCTTTTCTTCCTTGCAATGCTCTGCATTGACTCGCGGCGGGGCTGAATGAGGTCTGGATTTCAGCAATCGTCTGAGTTTAGCACGTTGCCAGCGGGCTTCCTCATAAGGTTTTCAATTTCTTTGCAAAAAACACTTGCAAGGTAAAAACAACGCTGTAGAATACGCCTCCGTTGGGATGCCCAGATGGCGGAATTGGTAGACGCGCTGGTTTCAGGTATCAGTGACCGAAAGGTCGTGGAAGTTCGAGTCTTCTTCTGGGCACCATCCCCAACAAAACAGCAGCAGCACTTCTTGCCCAGGTGGCGGAATTGGTAGACGCGCTGGTTTCAGGTATCAGTGATCGAAAGGTCGTGGAAGTTCGAGTCTTCTCCTGGGCACCATCGAAGTGACTGCAAGCAATTAAAAAAAGCGACCTTAACCGGGCGCTTTTTTTTGTTTCAAAAACGCCCCATCCTGCGATTGACTTCCGACAGCCGCCAGGGCTCAGGGTGAATGACTGTTTCCAGCTCATCCTGTAATTCCTGCGGCAAACGATGCAGAAAATTCAGCCCGGTCAACTGCTCAATTTCGCGCACCGTCACCAGAAACTGATCCAGCGGCTCATTCCCCCGCACCTGCTGCGGCACCAGAAACGCCAACACCTTCAGGCGCCTTTCAGCAGTGGGTGGCGCGACAAAAATCTTGTAAAACCCGGCGGGAATTTCCACCCAGCTGCCATTCAGGCGCTGTGTCGGTTCACCAAACACCGGCCCGGTGATCACCCACACCTCACCCTTGATTGGCGCAAAGTGATCCAGTGCCGTTGCCTCAATGCGCTGCCACACCCGCCGGTTCAGCTCCGGTGTTTGCGGACTGATATTGGTCATCAGAAAACTGCGCAACTGCGCTTCACGCCCATGCACCCGCGACATGGCATGATTGGGTGCCAGATGCCCACGATCATAACCAGACCCGGTGTACTCATCATGATTCACCCGGGTGAAGGTGCGCCGGTCCTCCTGAAAACGCTGCGGCCGTGGATCACTCGGCCCCGGCTCAACCGGTTCCAGCCGATAGGTGACCCACAGGGGATTCATGCGAAACTCCGAGTAACCCACCATAAAACCGGGATTACGCAACACCCGGTGCCAGGTCTGCCAGTTTTTCCAGTCCTGCACCTGCGGCAAACCGGCATAAGCATGGTACTCCCGCTGCTGCACTTCCTGCCAGTAGAAAAAACCACCGCCCAGCAGCACAACCACCAGCAACCAAGCGGGCAACCTCAACAAACCACGCAACTTCATGATGCTGCATCAACCTCCCGCAAAGGGCTGAAAGGGTCCAATAAATCCAGTTGCTGCCCTGCTGAAGGCGCACGCGCCATGGTCCAGGGCTTGATGGCTTCAATCAAGGCTTGCTGAGATTCCGTTTCACCATGCACCAGCAACAAGGCCGGGGCATCCTCAAAATGCCGATACCAGTCAATCAAACCCTTCTGATCGGCATGGGCAGAAAAACCACCAATGGTATGCACCCTGGCGGCCACATTGATCTCCTCACCCCAGAGTTTGATGGTGGTCGCGCCTTCAATGATGCGCCGCCCCAGGGTGTTACGCGCCTGGAACCCAACAAACACCAGATGATTGCCTTCACGCCAGACATGGTTTTTCAAATGGTGACGAATCCGTCCCCCTTCACACATGCCACTGCCGGCAATGATGATTGCACCCTTCCTGATGTTGTTGATCTGCATCGACTCATCCGGTGAACGGGTGATGTGCAGATTCGGCAGCAGATCCTTGTACTGGTGTTTTGCCCACAACTCACGGGTTTCAGCATCATACAAATGGCTGTGATTGGCATACACCTCGGTGGCCTCTATCGCCATTGGGCTATCCAGATAAATCTGCCAGTCAGCCACGCCCCACTCCTTGTAATGCTTGGCAAACAGATACAACAGCTCCTGAGTGCGCCCCACCGCAAAAGCGGGAATCAGCACATTACCACCCGACTGACGTGCCTCCTTCAGCACCTCACCCATCTCGATGAAACTCTCTTCCCAACTGCGGTGACAACGCCCACCGTAGGTGCTCTCCATCAACACCACGTCAGCCTGCTTCAGGAAAGTGGGATTACGCAGAATGGGGGCACCGGCATGGCCCAGATCACCGGAAAAAACAATCCGCCGCTGATGGCCTTTTTCTTCCACATCCAGTTGCACAATGGCAGAACCCAGAATATGCCCGGCATCAAACAACCGCAGCACCACATCATCAGCAATCTTCAGCGGGCTGTCATAATCCATGCCGCGAAAATGACGCAGCGCTTTCTCAGCATCGGCGGTGGTGAACAGCGGCTCAATCAACGGCAGCCCCTTGCGCTCGCGCTTGCGGTTCTGAGTGAAGGCATCCCGCTCAGCAATGTGGGCGGCATCCATAAACATCACCCGACACATCTCCTGGCAGGCACGCTGGGTATAAATCTTGCCCTTGAAACCTTCCTTAACCAGCACCGGAATCCGACCGCAATGATCCAGGTGGGAATGACTCAACACCACGGCATCAATACTGGCCGGATCAAAGGGAAAGGGCTCACCGTTGGCCTCTTCTTCCCGCGCCTTGCCGCCACCCTGCATCAGGCCACAATCCAACAGAATGCGTGAACGACCGACCTGCACCAGATGGCAGGAACCCGTCACTTCCTGTGCGGCACCCAGAAACTCGATATGCATGGAAACTCCTTAAACCCTGATTGGGCAGTGTTTTTTTGAAGTCTATCAGAAAGCTGCGACATTTTTGTCTGGAACCTGGCAGCACCCTGCCTTTCAAAGGGATAATAACCTGAAGCCATTAAACCGGGAGCCACCATGAAACACCTTGCCCTGACCCTGCTGTTGTCACTGCTGACCCTGCCGGCACTGGTTCTTCCTGCACTGGCAGAAGTCACCCACCGACCCGCCAGCGCGGAACTGATCAACAGCGGCATCCCCGTCATCGATATCCGCACCGAACAGGAATGGCGGCAAACCGGCGTAGTGGCTGGTGCCATCCCCATCACCTTCTTTGATGCCAGAGGCCGCTACGATGCACAGGCCTTTCTGCAACAACTGGAACAACAGGTCGACAAGGACCAGCCCATCGCCCTGATCTGCCGCACCGGCAACCGCACACGCGCAGTCAGCCAGTTTCTCAGTGAACAGGGATATCAGGTGATCAACATGGAAGGCGGCATCATGAAAATGCTGAGAGAAGGGTATCAGCCGGTCAGTTACAACCAGCGCGTTGCGGAACTGAATGCAACAGACAGTTGCACCCCAGGCCCCATGGGCTGTTAAGCGGCCAAAAGAAAAAGGGCCTGTCCGTCATGGAAGGCCCTTCCCTTGTGCTTGACCTTGCGGTAACCCGCTTTGGCCTGCTTTTTCCGATCCGGATGCTCACCGGCATGCCCCACAGGCATGAACTTCGCCACCAGATTATGGAAACCCAGATCACTGGTGCGCTTCTTGCGTCTGGACATCACATCCTCCTTACTGCGTTAAACAAAACAACCGAAAACCATATCGGTCAAGGGTGGGAGAGTTGAAGCCTACTGAGTGAACAAATATCCAACCCGTGAAAAAGCCGCAATTCAGTTCAACTGGTGTATCCCGCTTTTGCTGATAAGTCGTACCAGTACCCGGCACTGAAAAAAGAAAAACCCCAAACTGGTACGACTGATGGTGCTCCAATTGCCCAAGAGTGGTTCACCGGTTCAGGGTCTAACAGCCAATCTAGTCACTCCTGGCAATACTGTCAATCGGCCAACCCTTCGAAGCAATGGCAGACAATTGTGAGCGCTGCCTGGTGTTGGTTGTTCGCTACAGGTTGTCGCATTTCAGTAGCTCCGGTTATCCCCGCGCCTGCGGGGAATCGATGCGTTCGCAACTCGTATCATCCAATACCCTTAAGTTATCCCCGCGCCTGCGGGGAATCGATTTGACCTCCGTCTAATCCCGTTTGATCCCGCGGTTTACCCCCGCCCTGCGGGGAATCGATTTGACCTCCGTCTAATCCCGTTTGATCCCGCGGTTTACCCCCGCCCTGCGGGGAATCGAAAAAGCTGGAGGTCTGAGAATGGTTGCTGTGCGGTTTATCCCCGCACCTGCGGGGAATCGATCACAAAGATGGAAAAGCGCAAGCAAGCCACCGGTTTATCCCCGCACCTGCGGGGAATCGAACAACAGGCACAGTTACATGGCTAGATATACCGGTTTATCCCCGCACCTGCGGGGAATCGGCCGATTAGCTCAAAATCTTTATCTTCCATATCGGTTTATCCCCGCACCTGCGGGGAATCGTTGTCTTGCTCTATCTGCCTGAGTTCGTGACGCGGTTTATCCCCGCACCTGCGGGGAATCGGCCAGGATTATCACTGGAGGCATGAGCCGGTGCGGTTTATCCCCGCACCTGCGGGGAATCGGAGGCAGGCGTTAAAAAGCCATACATTCAATGCGGTTTATCCCCGCACCTGCGGGGAATCGACCACAACTGAATAGTAGTTAACTACAGTTTACGGTTTATCCCCGCACCTGCGGGGAATCGCCACAAGTGCCAGTTACCGCGCCCTGATTAACGCGGTTTATCCCCGCACCTGCGGGGAATCGATCAACAATCGGCACTGCGGGATTGTTTCTACCGGTTTATCCCCGCACCTGCGGGGAATCGAGC
>NZ_FPJW01000011.1:101043-101902 GCF_900119735.1 Marinospirillum alkaliphilum DSM 21637
CGGTTTATCCCCGCACCTGCGGGGAATCGACGGCCATGTTCAGGGGCGCTGAAAGCGTCCACGGTTTATCCCCGCACCTGCGGGGAATCGCCAACTGACTAGCCGTTACGTCAATAGCGACCCGGTTTATCCCCGCACCTGCGGGGAATCGACTTGCCCCCCGACTCGTCAGGAGATTACGGCCGGTTTATCCCCGCACCTGCGGGGAATCGTGACCTGCCGTTTTTAAGCACAACACGAAAAGCGGTTTATCCCCGCACCTGCGGGGAATCGGCCGCAGCAGCCTAGATTTCCGTGGAATGTGTCGGTTTATCCCCGCACCTGCGGGGAATCGAAAGCGGTAATGGGTTTCTGTGCCCCGGTCCACGGTTTATCCCCGCACCTGCGGGGAATCGGGATGGTGTGGTCATCAGATAATTTTAAATCGCGGTTTATCCCCGCACCTGCGGGGAATCGGCGGCAGTGTTGTGCCGCTTGGGTTGATCTGGCGGTTTATCCCCGCACCTGCGGGGAATCGGCCTACATACGCCTCGAGCGCGGCAATGTGCGTAAACCGGTGAAGGTTGCCACCCATTCCATTTCAAAGCTGCCACCCGGACCGCGGCAAAGCTGCCACCCCAAGTGATGCTCAGTGCGGGGGGCTCATTTTTATTCTGAAGGTGGGTTTTCAGTCAACGCTTTTCGTTTTTTCCTCATCGATTCCCCTCTTAAATTGATCTTGTAGGCGTTGTGAACCAGTCGATCCAGGATTGCATCAGCCAGGGTGGCGTCACCAATGACGCCATGCCACTCCTCAAGCGGTAGCTGACTGGTGGCAATGGTTGAGCGTCTACCTTGTCGATCCTCCATGATTTCCAGT
>NZ_FPJW01000021.1 GCF_900119735.1 Marinospirillum alkaliphilum DSM 21637
GACCCTGGCTGCTGGCAGTGGTACCGCCGCTTTTGGTGGTGTCATTGGCGGCACAACAGCACTCACCAGCCTGGCTGTGACTGCTGGCAACATCACCCTGGGCGGCAATGTCACCACCACTGGTGCTCAGACTTATACCGGCCCGATGACCTTAACCGGTGGCACTGGTGTCACCCGCAGCTTAAATGCCGGTGCAGGACAGATCACTCTAGGCAGTGTCAATGCCACGGGTGAAAGCCTTACCCTGCAGGGAAATGCCATCCTGAATGGTGCTCTCACTGGCTTGAGTGAACTCGACATCAGCGGCACCACCACCCTGAATACCGGTAGCATCACCACCACCGGCAACCAGAGTTATAACGGCACCCTGACCCTGACAGAGGCCACCAGCCTGACCAGCACAGGTGGCGACATCAGCTTTAACGGTATTGCTGGTGCTACCCAGAACCTGACAACCGAAGCCAGCAGTGGAACGACCTTTTTTACCGGTGACATCCTTGCTCTGGGTGTACTGGATGTCACTGGTGCAGCCTCGCTGGGTGGCTCCATCACCACCAGCGGCAGTCAGACCTATCAAGGTGTAGTTACGCTAACCGATGCCACCAGCCTGACGACTACCAACCAGAACATTGATTTCCAGAGTGGCATTCAAGGTGATTATGCCCTGACCCTGAATACCGGCAGCGCTGACATCCTGATCAGTGGCACCTCAAACCTGTACAGCCTGACCCTGACACAGGCTCGGCATGTCACACTGCAGGACATCGCCTTGAACGAAGCCTTCCTGCAAGTAGCGGGAACTGGTACCACAGCGTTTAATGGCGACCTGTCTGCCAGCACCCTTGAACTGACCACTCAGTCCATGCAGCTGGCCGCCAACAAAACCCTGAACAGCACGGCCGGTAACATCACGGTTTATTCTGATGGTTTGTTGATCGGCGCTGATGCCAGCCTGAATGCCGGTAGTGGCACCGTGACCTTGGCCCCCCAGACACAAACCAATACCCTGCAGGTTTGCTCCACAACTTCCTGCAGTGGCAGCGGGTTTGATTCAACTTATGACCTGGGCACCCTGTCCATCACTGCAGGGACCATCACGGTGGGTCGCACCAGCCACACCGGCAACATCACCCTGCAGTCTATTGCTTATGGCTACAACCTGACTCTTGAGAATGCCGCAGCAGGCTACATTCGAGTGGCTGGCACCGTAGAGGGCAGCGGTGGCTTCCTGAACCTGAACTCCAATGGGGGTTCAATTCAGCTGGGTGGCAGCATCACCACCACCGGAAACCAGACCTACTCTGGCAATCTGTCATTAACTGATACCACCAACCTCAACAGCACTGCAGGCAATATCAGCCTGAACAGTATCAGTGGTGGCGGATACAACCTTACCACCACTACAGCGGCTGGCTTTAACAGCCTGTTTACCGGTACAACCGCTG
>NZ_FPJW01000001.1:0-220903 GCF_900119735.1 Marinospirillum alkaliphilum DSM 21637
CGCAACCATCCAGGTAACACAGTGAACGAAACACCGGATACAGTGAGACTGATCCCGCTTTGACACAGCAAGCTTCAAGAAAAAGCAACAAGCAGCATTAACAAGCAAGCGTAAATTAAAAACTCGGTTCTTGCCCCTTTTAAGGATGTTGGCGTCGCTGTACAACAGCACAGGCATCACAAGTATCAAAAAACACGCCAACCTCCAACAGTTACGCCTGACGACCATAGCGTCCGGGAACCACCTGATCCCATGCCGAACTCAGAAGTGAAACCGATCAGCGCCGATGATAGTGTGGGGCCTCCCCATGTGAAAGTAGGTCATCGTCAGGCACCTATTCAAAAACCCCTTGAGCGAAAGCTTAAGGGGTTTTTTTATTTTGGTTTTCATCTGATGAATAATTTTTCTTTGTTGTTTGGTGCGTTAGTGAACCGACGCAATAAATCCTTCATTGTATTTTAACACCTCAACCTGAATTCCAGTTCTACTGATAATTCAGTTTTTTTCGCGATAATCATGTCGTGAAGAAATGCTGTGTTGAGGCGGTAAAACAGACATCTTGTCTGGTTACATCCCAATGAAGGATATTCAAATGAAAAAGCTACATTCTTTTGTATTTTATGCGCTAGTTGCACCAGCCATTACCTTGGGCGCAGGTACAGTACTGGCTCAACAATCCACCGATCGCAGTACAGATCGACAGCAGCAGAACACACAGCCAGGACAGAGCGGCAACCAATCCAATCTGAAGTCCCTGCAAGGTGACCAAGGCAACAGGCAGCAAACCGGCCAATCTGGCTCCACGACAGGAACAGATGCTAATACCCTGCGTAACCAATCCAGCATGCAAAATCGTGGTCATATCAGATCAGTTCCTGCCAATGGCAACCAGGCCAGTGATCTAATTGGTGCCAAGGTTCGTACTGCTGCAAATGAAGATATCGGTTCAGTCAGTGAACTGATTATTGACCAGAATGGCCAGGTTGTAGCCATTGTAGTCGGTACTGGTGGTTTTCTGGGCATGGGTAAGAGTGACGTAGCAATCGGCTGGGATCACGTAACCATTTCTGGTGCTGCTGACAAGCGAGAACTACGTGTTGATGTGACCGGTGCCGATCTGCGCAATGCACCCAAGTATGAAAACAAGAAATAAACTCCTATACTCAAAGTTTAGTTGAAGTAAAGTTCGGCAGTGAGGAAACTCCCTGCCATTTTTGTATGGCTGACCCACTACATACAACGAATAGTTTTGTCACAAGTTTTCCTGAAAGGAAAATCCATCTGGGTTATATACCGCACTGAACTGATTTGGGCTTTTACCTAATCTGGTAAGCTGGTTTTGCTAGATCTGCTGAATAATCGAGGTTTCAGGTTATGAAGGATAATGTGCACCCATCACTGGTTAAACCCCATAGCAGTGACGGTATCATAGGTTTGATACACCTCATCAGGAGCATGTTGGCTGACCTGTTAAAACTTATTGCTGTTGAAGCAAAGTTGTTTGGCTACACAGCTCTGACAATGGTGGCCCTTAGCCTGTCGATTGCGCTGTTGATGGTGGGTGGGTGGCTGTTTGCTGGGGTGGCGCTGGTGATGGTGCTGGCTAACCTGTCGGTTTTTAGCCTGACGGGTGCTTTGTTAGCCGTGGCACTATTACATCTTGTGCTTGCAGCGCTGGTTTTCTGGCGGTTAGTGTTTATTACGCGGGACCTTACTTTTCGCGAGAGCAGAGCAAGCATGGATAACTTGCTGACCCATGCTCGAACACTTGTTGACCGGTCACTGGAGGAGTAAGCGTGCCATTAATCCGTAGACACGCTTGATACCGGGTACACGCAGCTGTTCCGCAACCATACCACAAACAAAGACCAAGAGCAGTGTGGCAGGGCAACGAGCAAGAGTACGTAGTTGTTGGAGCAGGCTATTGATACTCTGGTGTACAAGAATGGTACGATGCTCCATTTGGCCACGCAGTTGCGCGGCCTCCTGTTTTAACTGGCTACAACGTGACACTAGGATCGATGCTTCAAGGCTGAAAGCAAGGATCCTGCTGCAAAAGCAAGACCCAAGCAAATCAAGGGATTATCTTGCACATAAGCACTTACAGACTCCAGGGTTTTGTCACTGTATTTTTTGGTTTTGTGTCCGGCATCCTTCACATATTCCTCTGCATCTGCTGCATTATGGCGAATTCGCTCTTCCACCTTTCCTGCACTTCTGGCAATCTGGTCAACCGACTGGTGGGCACTTTCCGACAGCTGATCAGTGGTGGTGTGTTCGCTATTGCTTGGTTTGCTCATGGATTTCTCCGTTGCTGTGGTGGGTAGAGGTGGATACCGATCGATATCCACGATTAGGCAATGGATAGTCTCTTGCAAATCCCACTACCCGTCTGCGCGGCAACGAACAGAGGCATTAAAGAGCTGCAGTTTTAATCATCTTCACTGGCATCTGCAGTTTTGCGTCGTGGCACCAGTTTGGGGTCAGCAATGATTGGGCGGTAAATCTCAATCCGATCAAACTCTTGCAGCTGTTGCTCCAGTTTAACGAGCTTGCCGAAGATGCCAACTTTCTGTGTCTCGAGATTAATTTCAGGGTAGCGAGCAAGAATGCCGGAGGCCTGGATGGCCTGCTCAACATTGGCCCCTTCTTCCACCTGCAGGTCACTCCAGCTTTGTTCACCACTATTGCTGCTGTAGGCAATGCTGATCTGCATTATGCACTCCTCAGTTGTTCTGCTCGTTGTTGGCGTTGTTCAACGCGCTGATCAATCCAGCGTTTCAGTACCAGCAGGAAACCGACAGCAATAAAACCACCGGGTGGCAGGATCATGATCAGGAAACCTTTGTAATCGGGGATCAGGGTGATTTCCAGAAAACCAAAGGCTGGCCCTAGCAGTAGATCAGCATTTGCAAACAGGGTGCCACTGCCAATGATTTCACGGAAACCACCAATCGCAACCAGTGCCCAGGTCAGGCCGATTCCCATCAATATTGAATCCACAAATGAGTCCCAGGCAGTGTTTTTGGAAGCAAAGGCTTCTGCTCTGCCAAGAATGGCGCAGTTGACCACTATCAGGGCAATGAATAACCCCAGTACCTTGTAAAGCTCGTAGGCAAAGGCATTGATCAGCATGTCAGTCAGTGTCACCAGGGTGGCAATGATAACAATGTATACCGGGATGCGAATGGCCTGACTGATGGTATGACGAATCATCGAGATGATCAGGTTGGCACCCACCAACACAAACAAGGTGGCCAGTCCCATGCCCAGGCCATTGGTAGCGGTGCCGGTGACGGCCATGACTGGGCACAGCGCCAGCATCTGGGCGAACACCATGTTATTGCTCCACAGGCCATCTTTGGCAAGGCGGCGATAATCAGTCATGACTGACTCCTTCTGTAGTTGCCTGATAAGTGCGCAAGGGGTAAAGCAGCTGGTCCTGGCTGGTTTCAAAAAACTCCAGACCACGCTTGATGGCAGCAACGATCACTCGAGGAGTGATGGTGGCCCCGGTGAACTGATCAAAATGGCCACCGTCTTTTTTAACACCCCAGTCAGCAGGCAGTGGATTGTTCAGTGATTTACCACTGAAATAGGTGATCCAGGGGTCACGGGCTTCTTCAATTTTGTCACCCAACCCCGGTGTTTCCTGGTGTACCAGAACCCGGACACCGGAAATTTCACCGTTAGCCTTCACTGCCATCAGCATTTCAATACGACCGGCATAACCCTGAGCAGTCAGTGGAAAAATGACCGCGGTCACAGTGCCTTCGAGGGTGGCCTGATAATAGGTGAGCTCACCCCAGGGTGCGGTGATCATGCCCTGACTGCTCAACAGATCGTTGTCATGCAGGCTTGCGGGTAATACACGGGAGAAACTCTGGCGCATGTCATTTTCCAGTGCCAGGCGTATGGGTTCGCGTGTCAGTTGATAAGCCATGGCCAGTGCTGTACAGGTGACCAGTACCACCAGCCCCAGCAATGCCGCTTGATAATCCAGCCGATCACGAATGCCAGACAGGGTCATGATGCATCTCCTGAAGTTTTGCCGGTGGCTGGTAAGGGAGCACCGCTACTGGTACGACCATAAATGCGCGGTTTGAAGTAGCGATCGAGTACGGGAGTGGCACTGTTCATCAGCATCACAGCAAAGGCGATACCTTCGGGGTAGCTGCCCCAGGTGCGGACCAACCAGGCCAGGAGACCACAACCCAGGCCGAATACCAGGCGCCCGGTGGCGGTGGTTGGTCCTGTGACCGGATCAGTGACAATAAACCAGGCTGCCAACATGGCTCCGCCAGTGAACAGGTGAAAAGCGAGTCCGGGATAACTTTCCGGTTGCCAGAGATTCATCAACAGGGCAGGTACACCCAGTCCAAGCAGTAATCCGACTGGCGCCTGCCAGGTGATTACCCCTCGGAACAGCAGAAACAGTCCGCCAAGCAGTAACAGCAGTGCGGTGCTTTCACCTGTGCTGCCAGCATGCTGACCAAGCAGGGTTGCAGCCATGTTGTATTGTTGTGCTTGCAGAATATCGGGCAATGCGGCACCAAGGCTCTGCTGGTTTTTGACTTCGTCCAGCAGGGTTGCACCGGTATAAGCATCCAGCAGTGAAAGACTGCCAAAAGTCTGTCCCAGCCCAGCCACAAAATCTGGCCGATCAAGTTGCACCGCTTCTGGTGCAATCCACTGGGTCATTTCAACCGGGAAGGCAATCAACAACATCACGCGTGCTGCCATGGCCGGATTGAACACATTCTGCCCCAGCCCGCCAAAAATCTGCTTGATCATGGCCACCGCCAGAAAGGTTCCCACCACAGCCAGCCACCAGGGGGCCCAGGGTGGCAAGCAGAGAGCCAGCAACCAGCCGGTGACCAGTGCTGAACCATCCAGCAGGTGTCGCGGTACGTTCTTGCTGAAAAACTTCAGAAACAGGGCTTCCCAGCCGAGTGCGCTGAGCAGGCAGATCAACCACAGATTAAAAGCCGGCCAGCCGTAAAGCCAGAAGCCATAAAGGGTTGCTGGTGTCAGCGCCAGCAACACCTGCAGCATCATCAATGGCATGCGTTGATTGCTGTGTGCGTGCGGCCCATGAATGGGTTGGCTCATGATGCTTGCTCCTCTGCTGCCTGGGCCGCAGCTTTTCTGGCTGCTTCGGCGCGACGTGCGGCCATCAGTGCTTCCCGCTCACGTGCCTGACGTTCCAGGCGCTCTTCACGTCTTTGAGCCAGAACACGGGTGTTCTCCATTTTCTGGCGGGCACGCGTCTGGGCGGCCAGTTCACCCTTGGCATAGTTGAACAGGTGTACCAGAGGAATGCTGGAGGGACAGATGTAACTGCAGGCACCACAACCAACACAATCGTGCAGTCCCAGTGACGCAGCTGCTTTGACATTGCCGGAACGGATGGCTGCAGCCATTTCAAGTGGCTGCAAGCCCATTGGGCAGGAGCGTACACAGGTTGCACAGCGCACGCAGGGTTCAGGTTGTTTCTGCTGAATTTCTTCGCTGGTGAGCGCCAGGATGCCACTGGTGCCCTTGATGATGGGCACATGCAGGTTAGGTAGCTGAATACCCATCATTGGGCCACCCATGATCAGGCGGGCCGGGGTGACATCAAAACCACTGGCGTGATTCATCAGCTCACTGGCCAGGGTACCCAGTGGTACCTCCCAGTTACCGGGGTGAGTTACAGCGCCACCACTGAGCGTGACCACTCTGGAAATCAATGGACGACCTTCAACGATGGCTTGATACACAGCACGAGCGGTGGCCACGTTATGCACCAACAAACCTGAGTCAGCTGCCCGACTCATGGCAGGCAGCTCCTTCCCGGTCAGCTGTTGCACCAGTTGTTTTTCTGAACCCATCGGGTAACGGCTAGGGACCGCTCTGACTTCTATGCCAGTACCTGCGGCAGCCGTCTGCATGATCTGCAGGGCTTCTGGTTTGTTATCTTCAATACCAATGAATACCTGGCGAGCCTGTACGGCATGTTGCATCAGCAGAGCACCCTGAATGACATCTGTTGCCGATTCACGCATCAGGCGATCATCACAAGTCAGGTAGGGCTCACACTCGCCACCATTTAGAATCAGGGTATCAACACCTGTTTTCAGGCTTAGTCCCAGTTTTACCGCTGCTGGGAAGGTGGCTCCACCCAGTCCAACAATCCCGGCAGCACCAACCCGCACACAAACTTCTTCTGGAGCCAGTTTATAAGGATCAGCGACCACCAGTGTATCTTGCCACTGGTCACGACCATCACACTCCAGCGTTACGACCAGCACCGGCAATCCGGAGGGGTGTGGCGCAGTGTGTTCGGCAATGGCGGTGATGCGCCCTGAGGTGGGGGCATGTACCGGAGCGGAGATGTGTCCCTGGCTGGCACCGATGAGCTGGCCTTTTAATACCTGATCACCCACCCGCACCACCGGTGTAGCCGGAGTGCCCAGGTGTTGCTGCATGGAAATATGCAGACGTTGCGGCAATGGAAAACGCCGTATCGGCGAAGTGTTGCTGAGTGCCTTGTGGGCGGTTGGATGTACGCCACCGCGCAGGGATTTGCGAAACATGGCAAGGCTCCTGATCAGGATAAAAGGGCCGGTTGACTCCAGGTCCAGGTTTGCAGTGTGGGTTTCACCGGCTCCAGACGGATACATTCAGTTGGGCAAACATCTTCACACTTGCCGCAGGCGGTACAGGCTTCAGCAAACACCACATGCAAGTGTTTTGCGGCACCCAGAATGGCATCGGTCGGGCATACCTTGTAACAACGGGTGCAGCCAATACAGAGAGTTTCATCCACCCAGGCCACCTTGGGACCTTCATCACAAACACCGGACAGGTTCAGTGGAATACCCAGTTTTTCAGCGATGGCTTCAGCAACCGCACGGCCACCCGGAGGGCAGAAGGTGGCTGGTAGTTGACCAGCCGCCGCCGCTTCTGCAGCAGCACCACAACTGGGATTGCCACACTGGCCGCACTGGGTGCCAGGTAAGAGTTGCTCAATTTCTTCTGCAACATTGCTGCGCTCAACCTTTAATACCCGAGAAGCAACACCCAGCAGAAAACCCAGTGTGGCTCCCAGCAGGGTCAGGGGTAGGACAGACATCAGCATTTTGGCATCTCCTTTTTCAGCATCAGGCCAGACCGGCAAAACCCATAAAGGCTACCGACAGCAAACCAGCCACAATAAAAGCGATGGGTGCGCCTTGATAAAGTGCTGGTACTTGCAGTACCGCCAGGCGCTCCCGTAAGCCAGCAAAAAGTACCAGTACCAGGGTGAACCCCATGGCCGACCCAAAACCGAACATCAGGCTCTGAATAAAACTGTGGCCATCCTGCACATTCAGCAGGGCAACACCTAACACAGCGCAGTTGGTGGTGATTAAAGGCAGATAGATCCCCAGGATCTGATAAAGCGGTGGGCTCATTTTACGAATCAGCATTTCAGTGAACTGCACAACAGTGGCAATCACCAGAATGAAGGACAGGATACGCAGGTATTCCAGTCCCATGGGTTGCAGCAGCCAGTTCTCCAGCATCCAGCTGGCTGCAGCAGCCAGGGTGAGTACAAAGGTGGTGGCCAGGCCCATACCCAATGCACCGTCCATTTTGGTGGACACACCCATCAGCGGGCATAACCCGAGAAACTTGATCAGGATGACGTTGTTGACCAGCGCCGTGGAAACCAGCAACAGCAGATAATCCGACATGCCTTTCTCCGCATTCAGTCGTTTATGTCAGTGCTGGAGCAAGGAGTGTGCCATGGTTTTGGAAGGGCCTGGCACTGCCATTTTCTGGTGCATGAGGCGGTGACACCCTGTTTTGGAGCCACGAAACCGCCCATTTTTGTCGCAAAGCTGACAAAAACAGACTTGCATTTTAAAGACCCGGCTGACGCTGTTTTCTGCAATATGTGGCTTTGTATGACACTGGTACGCCTGTTGCATGGAAGACGACAAAGCACCCAGGAGCAGACCCATGCATGAATCCGGCGATACATCCCTGGCACTTCAACTCAAGGCGGCAGCAGAAGCATTGCCGCCAGAAGTGTTCAGGCTGGCAGTGGAACAGGCCGCAGTGGCGATCAGCATTACCGATACCCGGGCTCGTATAGTGTATGCCAACCCCTGCTTTGAGCAGGTGACCGGTTATACCGCCGAAGAAATCATTGGGCGCAACCAGTCCATCTTGTCCTACAAGGTCACACCACGGCTGGTGTATGAAAGCCTGTGGGCTCAACTGGCTCGAAAAGAACCCTGGAATGGTCTGCTGGTGAACCGCCGCCAGGATGGCAGTCGTTATCTGGCGGATCTGACCATCACACCGGTGATGAATGATGCTGGTGAAGTCACTCATTTTCTGGGGTTGCATCGGGATGTCACAGAGGTGCATCAGTTGGAGCATCAAGTGATGAACCAGCGGGCACTGATTGAGTCAGCAGTGGATGCTGCTGAAGTGGCAATGGTGCTGATTGATGATCAGCTACAACCAATCCTGAGTAACCGCAGTTACAAGGCCTTGCAACAGAAGCTGGGGCGCGAGCCACTAAAGGTGGTGTTTAATGCCTTGCAGCAGCAATGGCCGGAACGAGTGGCTGATCAGTTGGGTTTAACCAGAGGGTTTGCTGCCATGGAAGCCTGTCTGGATCTGCCAGAACTGCGCCAGACGGTGTTTCTGAACTGTTCCGGATCGGTGATCGAAGAGAAGGACACCAGTGCTGATGCTTATTACAAGAGCCAGGTACGCTGTTACCTGCTGGTGACCTTGCAGGACATCACCAGCCTGAAAGAGCAGCAGAACCTGATGCGCCTGAACAGCCTGCAAGCCTTGCTGGCTGAACAGGAGCGTATTCAGAGTGTACGTGAAGCCCTGTCGGGAGCCATTTATCAACTGGAGCGACCACTCAACCTGATTAACGCAGCTGCCCGCCTGGTGGAGCGGCGAGGTCATACCGACCCGGCAGAACTGCTGAAGTTGTTGAGCGAGGTGCAGCAGGCTGGTCGTCAGACCCTGGACATGCTGCAGGCTTGCATTCCGGCCCAGAGCGAAGAAGCCGCACAAAGTATCAACATCAATGAATTGCTGAAAAACACCCTCAGTCTGCTCACACCTCGCCTGCTGGCGACCGGCATCACCGTGGACTGGCAACCGGAAAGTCAGCTCAAGGCTGTGCGTGGACAGCCAACCCGTTTGTCCAGCTTGTTTAAACAGCTATTGGAAAATGCCATTGATGCCCTGGAAGACCATCGTGGGCCGGTACGGGAAATTCTGCTGGTGACGCGTAACCGGGATGAAAGTGTTGAAATTCTGCTGGAAGACAGTGGCAGTGGTATTCCGGTGGCTGATCAGTTGAAGGTGTTTGAACCCTTTTACTCCACCCGGGAACCCGGGGAGGGCCATCTCGGCATGGGTTTGACCCTGGCTCAGGATATTGTGAACAGCCACCACGGACTGATCGAAATAGACCCGGAAACGGTTTCAGGATGTCGGATTAAGGTGCAACTTCCCTATGTATGACTTAAATGATTCCTTCCCGGAAGATAAAGCGGATGCCCTGCCGCCGGATGTGCTGCAGGCGATACTGGTCGGTGAACTGGAAACCCTTTACCAGGTCAGTCAGGTGTTGTCCGAGTCCCTGAACCTGCAGGCTACACTCAGCCGGGTGCTGGAAGTGCTGGATGACCGGGTTGGGCTGGAGCGTGGACTGGTGGCGCTGGTTTCACCAGAAAAAGAAGAACTGGTGGTGTACGCCTTGCACGGCGTCCCTGATCTGACCGCTGGTGACATCCGTTACCGTTCCGGTGAAGGCATAGTCGGGCAGGTGTTGGACCAAGGTCGTAGTGTGATCCTGCATCGCATCACTGACGACTCCCGCTTTCTCGGGCGACTGGGTATTTATGATCCGCAACGTCCCTTCATCGGGGTGCCGATTCGCAGCGGTGATGAAGTGCTGGGGGTGTTTGCCGCTCAGCCCAGCAGCAACCAGAAAGAGTTGCTGGGTGAACGGGCCCGCTTTCTGGAAATGGTTGCCAACCTGATCGGGCAGACGGTGCGTCTGTCGCGTGAGGTGGAAAGTGAGCGCCGTGCGTTAAAGGATGAACGGGATGAACTCAAGCGCACGGTACGTGGCCAGTTCGGTTTTGACAACATCATCGGACGCTCCTTTGTGATGCGGCAGGTGTTTGAGCAGGTGCGGCAGGTGGCCAAGTGGAACACCACCGTACTGATCCGGGGTGAAACCGGCACCGGCAAGGAACTGATTGCCAATGCCATTCACTACAACTCACCGCGTGCACGTGGTCCGTTTGTTAAACTCAACTGCGCTGCGCTGCCGGAAAACCTGCTGGAGTCGGAACTCTTTGGCCATGAAAAGGGTGCCTTCACCGGTGCCGTGTCCCAGCGCCAGGGGCGTTTTGAGCAGGCCGATAAGGGCACCCTGTTTCTGGATGAGATCGGTGAAGTGTCGCCCGGTTTTCAGGCCAAACTGCTGCGAGTGTTGCAGGAAGGTGAGCTGGAGCGGGTGGGTGGCACTCGCAGCATCAAGGTGAATGTACGGGTGGTGGCGGCAACCCACCGGGATCTGGAAGCTGATGTTGAAAACGGCCTGTTTCGTGAAGACTTGTATTACCGCCTGAATGTGATGCCGATTTTTATGCCGACCCTGCGCGAGCGGCTGGAAGATGTGCCTGATATTGCCAACTTCCTGCTGCAGAAGGTGGCCGTGGCACAGGAGCGTGAGCTGACCATCACTGATGCCGCGTTGCGGGTGCTGATGCACCACAGCTGGCCGGGTAACGTGCGTGAATTGCAGAACTGTCTGGAGCGGGCAGCGGTCATGTCTTATGACGGGGTGATTGACCGGGACCAGGTACTGTTGACCGGCATTGAAGAGCAGGTGACCGGCTCGCGCGGCGGCCAGGTGGATCTGGCCGATGAAAACCTCGATGAGCGTGAACGGGTGATCGCTGCACTGGAGCAGGCCGGTTGGGTTCAGGCCAAGGCGGCACGTTTGCTGGGCATGACTCCGCGTCAGATCGCCTACCGCATTCAGACCCTGAACATTCGCGTCAAACAGATCTGAGTCTTCTTACTGGCCCGACTGACTTCCTGTGGAGTGGTCGGGTCTTTTTTTGTCTGGTGAATCAGTTGTCTGCTGAATCAGTTGTCTGGCGGATGGAAGGGTGACCCCATCAGTGTCTTGAGTGCGACAAGTGACTGTTCGGAACCTGTTTGATAACCGACAAATCATCATCGAACAAGAATTAAAATCCAGTAAATCAGGTGGTTATAACTTTTTTCTGAAGTGGGTACGGAATTTGCGAAGCAAGCAGTGAACCTGATGATGAGGAACTGACCGTGAAGCTGCCCGTTCTCAATGATGAAAAAACAGAATCCGCCGGTGGGTGCTCGTCCAGTGGCTGTGGCTCTTCTGCCTCAGCGATGGATCACCTGCCCGATACCATCCGTGACAAGGTGGCCAACCACCCGTGTTTTTCCGAGCAGGCACACCACTATTTTGCCCGCATGCACGTGGCTGTGGCACCGGCATGTAATATCCAGTGCAACTACTGCAATCGTAAATACGACTGCAGCAATGAATCCCGGCCGGGCGTGGTATCCGAAGTGCTGAGCCCCGCGCAGGCGGTGAAAAAGGTCAAGGCGGTAGCTGCCGCCATTCCACAGATGTCAGTGCTGGGTATTGCCGGTCCTGGTGACCCGTTGGCCAACCCGCAGCGCACCTTTGAAACCTTCCGTCGCCTCAGTGAAGAAGCGCCGGACATCAAGTTGTGTGTGTCCACCAATGGTCTGAATCTGCCTGCCTGTGCAGAAGAAATCAGCAAGCACAACATTGATCACGTCACCATCACCATCAACTGTGTGGACCCGGAAATCGGTGCCAGAATTTATCCCTGGATCTTCTGGGAAAACCGCCGTATCCGCGGTGTGGAAGCGGCGCGCATCCTCATCGAACAGCAGCAGAAAGGGCTGGAAATGCTGATCGAACGGGGCGTGTTGGTGAAGGTCAACTCGGTGATGATCCCGGGTATCAATGATGAACACCTGAAAGAAGTTTCACGCATCGTCAAGGAAAAAGGGGCTTTCCTGCACAACGTCATGCCCATTATTGCCGAGGCAGAACATGGCACCTATTTTGGCCTGACCGGACAGCGTGAACCCACCGCAGCCGAGCTGGAAGCACTGCAGGATGCCTGTGCCGGTGACATGAACATGATGCGCCACTGCCGCCAGTGCCGTGCGGATGCCGTTGGCCTGCTGGGTGAAGACCGTGGTGAAGAGTTTACCCTCGACAAGATCGATGCCATGGAGGTGGATTATGAAGCCGCCATGGTGCAGCGTGCTGAAGTGCAGCAACAGTTGCTGGCGCAGCTCAACAGTCAGCGCAACAAGTTGCAGAACCAGGTTCAGGAACAGCCGATCCGTATTTTGCCGCCATCACGTCCGGTGAAAATGGCAGTGGCCACCAAAGGGGGCGGCATCATCAATCAGCACTTTGGTCATGCCACCGAGTTTCTGGTGTATGAAGCCAGTCAGAAGGGGGTGCGTTTTATCGGGCACCGCCAGGTGGACAAGCCCTACTGCGAGGGTGGCTCGAGCTGCGGTGATGATGGTGAAACTGTACTGCAGTCGATTGTGCGCCAACTGGAAGACTGTGAAGTGCTGCTTTGCTCCAAGGTGGGTTATGAACCCTGGAGTGCACTGGAAGAAGCTGGCATTCAACCGGATGGTGAGCATGCCATGGAGCCGATTGAAGAAGCAGTGCAAGCCGTTTATCAGCAGATGCTGGCGCGCGGATTGGCAGAAAAACCGGCTGATCAGCAGCAAAGCCTGAGCCAGTTGCAAACAGCCTGAACAAGGCTGATCGACCAGATTTGAGGAGGTGAAACATGGCTTTTGAAATCGTGGCAGCCTGTGTCAGCTGCACGGCCTGTGAAATGGTTTGCCCCAATCAGGCCATCAGTGCCGGTGAACTGCACTTTGAAATTGATCCTGGCCTTTGTACCGAGTGCGCCGAGTCCTACCCGGATCCTCAGTGTGCCAGCATCTGCCCGATTGAAGGGGCGATTCTCGACGAGTTGGGTGATCCGCTGAATCCACCGGGTTCATTGATTGGCATTCTGCCGCAGGTAGCGGCCTGAGGCACCAGGTGATGGAGGGTCAGACCATGAATGCACAGGTGCAGCCTCCTCGAATCCGCTCACTCTACAGTTATTGGGTGGGTTGTTCGGATGGTGACATCAATGCCATTTATCTGGCACGCATGTTGGCTTCTCAGGCTGAAGGCCATTCAGTATTGGGCTGTTGCCTGGGATTAAGCCCCGATGCCTTTCAGTCTTTGTTGCAGCGCTATTTCCCACGTTGTTTCCCGATGGCAGAAGACTGGTTACCGGCTCAGGATGAACCGGTGCACGACTTTCCGGAGCAGGATTCACTGACGCGCTTGTTGCTGAGTTTTCGGGCTGCCAGGGACGAAAGCGAGACCTGGATTGCCAACATCCTGGCATCGGGTTGTGCCGGTCAGGAGCACCTCTGGTATGACCTGGGATTGTGGAGTCGCATGGATCTGCAAACCCTGCTGGCGCATAACTTCCCGGAGCTGGTGCGTCGCAATCATCTGGATATGAAGTGGAAAAAGTTTCTTTACCGCCAGTTGTGCATGGACACCGGCCTGACCTACTGCCGTTCACCCAGCTGTGATGCCTGCCCGGATTACAAGGAGTGTTTTGCTCCGGAATAAACGGCATAAAAAACCCCGCCGAGGCGGGGAATGACAGATGCAGATTAAACCGATTGCCGGGATTTACTGGTCAAAATCCAGCACTACCTTGTCACTGACCGGGTAACACTGGCAGGACAACACATAACCGGCTTCCACTTCATAATCTTCCAGGGCAAAGTTGGCATCCATATCCACTTCACCCTCCACTACCTTGGCGCGACAGGTGGAACACACCCCCGCCTTGCAAGACCAGGGCAGATCCGCACCATTGGCATTGCCGGCATCCAGAATGCTCTGGGTGTTGCGCGTCAGATCAAAAGTCAGTGCCCGACCATCGGCCACCACCGTGACCTGGCTGACGGCCTGTTGATCCACCTGCACATCCGCACGGTCCTTGCGAGCCACCGGGGCACCACCGGCCGGAGTGAACAGCTCATAATGCACGCGGCTCTTGTCCAGACCATGGTTGATCAGTGAGTCCCGCACACTTTCAGTCATCACCTGCGGCCCGCAGATGAACGCAGCGGTAAGCTCCGGCACCTTCACCCAGCGATCAAACAGGGCATCACACTTCTCATGATTGATATGACCGTTGTAGAGGTCAATGTCCTGTTGTTCGCGACTGAAAATAAACACCAGATTCAGGCGTTGCATGTAACGGTTCTTTAAATCTTCCAGCGCTTCACGGAACAGGGTGGTGGCGGTGGAACGGTTGCCATAAAAAAGCGTGAAGCGGCTTTGTGGTTCACTTTCCAGCGTGGTTTTGATGATGGACAGGATTGGTGTGATGCCACTGCCAGCGGCCACGGCCAGATAATCACCCTGGCGCTGAGGGTCCAGTGCCACATGGAAATGACCCTGGGGTGGCATCACATCCAGCGTTTGCCCGGCTTTTAACTGCTCGTTGGCAAAGTTGGAAAAACGGCCACCTGCCACACGTTTCACTGCAACGCGCAACTCGCCATCATTCACACCGGAGCAGATGGAGTAGGAGCGGCGGACTTCTTCGTTGCTCAGGTGGGTGCGCAGCACCAGGTGCTGGCCCTGAGTGAAGCGGAAAGTCTCCTGCAGCGAGGCAGGCACATCAAACAGCAGTGAAACCGCATCGCGGGTTTCCGGCCGGACCTCTTTCAGGGTCAATGAATGAAATTGGCTCATGGTTCTCTCATTTTGTTATCAGTATTCTGGTCCAGACTTCAGGACAACACTTGTACAAGGTAACCCGCTTCCGGCGTGTTCGGCTTTCCATGCCTCAAACGCCGCGCTACGCAGTCCCTGCTTCGCTTGCCGCAGGTTATCCTTGACGTGTTGTCAGCTTGGCAGCAATTAAATGCATTTAAAATAATCAAAGGGTTCCAGGCAGTCGATGCAGCGATACAGCGCCTTGCAGGCTGTTGAACCAAACTCGCTGACCTGCTCGGTGTGGCTGCTGCCACAATGCGGGCAGGAGATCTGTTCCGCATGACCCAGCAGCGTCATTTTGCTGGCGCTGCCCTGGGGTGGCGCAATGCCGTAAGCCCGCAGTTTTTCCCGCCCGGAATCACTGATCCAGTCAGTGGTCCAGGCAGGGTTCAGCACCCGGGTCACCTGTGGATCACGAATTCCTGCCTGCATCAGTGCGGCAGCAATCTGCTGTTCAATCAACTCGGTGGCAGGACAGCCCGAATAGGTGGGTGTCACGGCAACCTGCAGCTGATTGTCCAGCCACTGAATGCTGCGCACGATGCCCAGCTCCACCACGCTGACCACCGGTACTTCCGGATCTTTCACCTCATCCAGCAATTGCCACAGCTGGGTTTCGGTCAGCTGTTCTCCCCCCACATTAGCGGGTACCCGGTCGCTGGCAATGATTGGTTGCTCCAGCGGTGCCGGGATCGGGCGGGGTTGATTACCAGATTTTTGCATCCGGATAAGCCCTTTGCAGGAACTGCATTTCTGCCAGAATAAAACCCAGGTGTTCGGTGTGGCGGCCGGTTTTACCGCCCTGCTGCATCCAGGCATCTGCGGGTGGCAGGCTCAGGGTGGCTTCGGTCAGTACGCTATTGACCAGGCCCTGCCAGTCAGCAGCCAGTTGCTCAGCATCAGGTGCCAGTCCGGCAGTGGCCAGATGCTGTTCCACTGCATCAGCCGTCAGCATTTCACCGGTAAAGCGCCACAGGCTTTCCACGGCCACTTCCATGCGCTGGTGGCTTTCTTCGGTGCCATCCCCCAGGCGTTTCATCCACTCGGATGAACGGCGCAGGTGGTAGGTCACTTCCTTGAGTGCCTTGGCGGCAATGCCTGCCACCCGTTCATCAGGGGCATTCACAAGGGCTTGCAGGGTGAAATAATGCCAGGCGTCATAAAAGAACTGGCGTGCCATGGTGACAGCATAATCTCCGTTGGGCTGCTCAACGAGCAGCAGGTTACGGAACTCATGGGCATCACGGCGATAAGCCAGAGCATCAGCATCCCGCTGACCACCTTCCAGCTCTGCGGCATAGTCGTACCAGTTGCGCGCCTGACCAACCAGATCCAGCGCCACGTTCATCAGTGCCATTTCTTCTTCAACGGCCGGTGCCTTGCCACACAGTTCACAAAGGCGCTGGCCAAGGATCAGTGCCGAATCAGCCAGCCGCAGCAGGTATTCCTGCAATGCCTGATCCTGAGAGGGTTGTTGAGTCATGTTGTTCACTCCTTACATGTGACCGACTTCGTCGGGCAACTGGTAGAAGGAGGCATGGCGGTACACCTTGTCTTGTGACGGATCAAACAAGGGTTCTTTTTCATCCGGTGATGAGGCAGTGATCTGGCTGGAAGGTACAACCCAGATGCTGACACCTTCGTTGCGACGGGTGTAAAGGTCGCGGGCATTCTCAATTGCCATGCGGGCATCCGCAGCATGCACGCTGCCAACGTGTTTGTGGTTCAGACCGTGTTTGCTGCGTACAAACACTTCGTAGAGAGGCCATTCGGACATGTTGATTCTCCTGACAGATCAGGCAGCGTTCTGCTGCTTTTGTTGTTGTTTTACCGCATAAGCCCTGGCGGCCTGGCGTACCCAGGTGCCTTCATCAATGGCTTTTTTGCGGGTGGCAATGCGCTCGCGGTTGCAGGGGCCATTGCCTTTCAGCACTTCGTAGAATTCGTTCCAGTCAATTTCACCGAAGTCATAATGGCCGCGCTCAGCGTTCCATTTCAGGTCCGGGTCGGGTGCTGTGCAGCCAAGGAATTCCAGCTGTGGCACGGTCTGGTCAATGAACATCTGGCGCAGTTCATCATTGCTTTTGCGCTTGATTTTCCAGGCCATGGACTGCTGGGAGTTGGGTGAGTGCTCATCGGATGGGCCAAACATCATCAGCGAAGGCCACCAGAACCGATTGATGGAGTCCTGCACCATGGCTTTCTGCTCGGCGGTGCCTTCACGCATCAGGTCCAGCAGGATCTGGTAACCCTGGCGCTGGTGGAAGCTTTCTTCCTTGCAGATACGGATCATGGCGCGGGAGTAGGGGCCATAAGAGGTGCGCTGCAGTACCACCTGGTTCACGATGGCCGCGCCATCCACCAGCCAGCCAACCGTGCCCATATCGGCCCAGTTCAGGGTGGGGTAGTTGAAGATGCTGGAGTATTTGGCCTTGCCTTCGTGCAGTTTCTGGATTTCTTCATCCCGATCCGCACCGAGGGTTTCCATGGCGCTGTAGAGGTAAAGCCCATGACCGGCTTCATCCTGGATTTTGGCCATCAGCTGCAGTTTGCGTTTCAGGGTCGGGGCACGGGTGACCCAGTTGCCTTCTGGCAGCATGCCAACCACTTCCGAGTGGGCGTGCTGGGAAATCTGGCGGATCAAGGTCTTGCGGTAAGCCTCGGGCATCCAGTTTTTGGGTTCAATCTTGATTTCAGCATCAACCTTTTCCTGAAAGGCGCGCTCTTCAGGCGACATTTCTTCCAGGGTTTTCAGGCGCTTGACGCCGGTTTCGACGAGTTGGGCGTACATCTTGTGCCTCCGGTTCTGGTTTTTCTTCTTGTGTAACGATCTGTAGTTCAGTTGATCTGACTTGGCAACCTGGGTACTTTTTTAAGCGATACTGAAAAGAATAGCAAGTGATTATTTTGTGTGTCATGTTTATTTGATGGAAAAATCATCAAAAAAGTTCATTGATCTGTGTCAGATGGTATTTGTAGAAAAAATTGATCCAGATCAGCATGGAAAAGTGATACGTCAGTGATTTTATTTTTATCTTTTGTGTTGCTGTTTCGGGTGAAAATAAAAAACCGGCCCGCCTCAAAAGGCTGGCCGGTAAAAGGGAGCTGTTATTGCCAGTGTTGCAGGTTGGGTCAGGATACCAGGTGGCTGGCAGGTGCCGTCTGGGGTTGGGCCTGATCAAAATACCCCTCGGTATGAATCATTTCATCTTTGGCGCCCAGGGCTTTGGCTGCCTGAATGCAGGCATCCACAAAGCCGGGGCTGCCGGAGATAAAAATGCTGTGCTGAGACAGGTCTTTAAACGTCTGGGGCAGTACCTCGGGTAACAAGCCGTGCAGGTAGCCGTCTTTCTGCTGTTCGGTCAGCGTGGGTTTGTAGTTGAAGTTGCGATGTTTGGCTTCCCAGTATTTCATCATGCCCAGTTCGTAGAGGTCTTCTTCGGTCCGGGCTGAGAACATCAGGGTCACCGGTTTGCGGAAGTCACGGCGCAGGGCGGCTTCGGTCAGGGACAGGATGGGTGCCAGGCCGGAACCGGCCGCCAGGCACAGTACCGGTGTTTCGGTGGTAGGGTCGCCGATGAAGGTGCCGTAAGGGCCGTTCACCTTAACCATATCGCCCAGTTTCAGCTGCTGGTGGACCCAGTTGCTGGTTTTGCCATTTTCCACCTGGGTGATCTGCAGCTGGATTTCACCATCCGGGCGGGGCGCGTTGGCAATCGAGTAGCAGCGGGGTGGTGCGCCGGCACGGTCATCACCCAGGGTGACATATTGGCCGGGCCAGAAACGCATGGCAGGCCCGATTGGACGCAGGCGCAACTGACGAATGCGGGGTGTGCACTGGCTGATTTCGGAGATGATGTAACGCTGGTTTTCGCGTGGCGGGAAGAGCTTGGGTTTGGCGTCTTCGGTGCCCCACTCGATGATCAGTTCATCGGATAGCGGCTTGGCCATGCACATCAGTCCAAAGCCTTGTTTGCGCTCCTCCTGGCTGAGTGCCATGTCCAGTACCATACCCTGGTCAAACTGGCCGGATAAAACCTTGACCTTGCATTCGCCACAGGCACCCGCCCGGCAGTTGTTGGGAAGGGCGTAACCCTTTTTTTCCAGTGCCGCCAGCACGGTGTCGCCGGGTGTGCATTCCACTTCGCGGCCGGAAGGATGAAGGAGGATTTTCTGCATAGCCTGTCTCTTGCTGAGGTGGTTAATCGAGGTGCGTCATCAGACAAAGACAGCCTGCGGGTGCAGGCTGTCAGTTGCAGCAGGGGTGTTGATCAGAACACCGGGATAATGTCCTGCATATCGATGTCGGATACTTCCTGGCCGCTGATGCCTACTTCCGGGATGGCCGGGAAAGGAATGTTGTAGCGGTCCAGTACACCCTTCAGGTTCAGCATGGCATTACGCCAGTTTTCCTTCTTGGCTTCGTAGCTGGGTACACCAAAACCGGCACCGCGTGCCACTTCTTCTGCTTCGCGCTGGGTGGCAATGAAGTCATCCGGCAGATCCCAGAACTCCATCGGTGGTTCAAACAGCACCGCAGACAGGAACAGGTAACCGGCGCGGATTTGTTTGGTGACCATGGCGCGATCTTCTTCCGGCATACCGGGGTAGTCGCGTTCCATCAGTGCCATACAGATGGCCATGTGGCGGCCTTCGTCACGACCGATGTTCTTGAAGGCTTCCTTGAATACCAGTTCACGGCTGTTGGCATGCATTTGCTTGAAGATGGTGGCAGCGGCAATTTCACCCATCAGGAAGGAGCTGAACAGCACGGCCAGAGAATATTTTGGCACGGCGTTTTTGTAGCCATTCCAGTAGCGGCCACCGTTGTAGTACAGCCACTTGGCATTTTTCTGCAGGCGCTTGCCCAGCTCGGTTTTGGGTTCGTAGGTCAGGGGGTCCGGATGCTCCAGGAACTTGGTGATGGCCAGGCCGCACATTTGTTCGTGGTTTTGTTCGTCACGAGTGACGGAGAAGAAGCAACGACGCACGGCATCTTCTTCATGAACTTCATAGGTCTTGATAAAGGCTTCAGCAAAAACCGGCGGTGCAGAAGCATCAAAAACCGACAGCAGCGTCCACCAGTAGGCAATGGCTTCGCGCTCTTCCCAGCTGTAGGATTCAACGTCCAGGGTGTCCCAGGGCAGGTGTTTGGGGTCCCAGTTTTCGCGCTGGGCAGCATCCCATACTTCTTCCATCTTGGCGGTCTGTGAATGCCAGGACAGGGGGTAAACGTTGGGCTGTTCGGTAGCCGGGGGGAATTCCATCGTCTTGGCGAGTTGCTCGTTCTTAGCCATCTCGGGTGACCTCTTGAGATTGTTGTTTTTGTGGTTGGGTACATGGCCTTTTTGACCATGGTCATATTTGTATATGACACGCAAAGAACAGGCAATAGATCTATTTATGTATCATTTGTTTTGTTGATGTATATCAACAAAAAAGCTTGATCCAGGGCAAAAAAAAGCCCTGCAAAAGCAGGGCAAAAGGGCTGAAAAAGTCCGTGTGAATTACTGTTTGCGCTTGTCAAACACTCGCTTGGCCTTGCCTTCGGAGCGCGCCAGGCGTCCGGATTCACAAACCTCAATGCGAGTGCTGATGCCGATATACGACTTGATGTGATGCTGCAGCTCCTTGCAGATCTGCTGGCGTGTGTCGGCTTCTGCAGCGGAGGCTTCCGGTTTGAGCTCCACGCGGATATCCATGCAGTCGAGGTTGCCATCACGATACACTTCTATCTCATAATGAGGTGCAAGTTGTGCCATTTTCAGGATCTGTTCTTCGATCTGCGTCGGGAACACGTTGACGCCACGGATGATCAGCATGTCGTCACTACGCCCGGTGATCTTGTCGATGCGGCGCATCGGGCGTGCGGTGCCGGGTAGCAGACGGGTCAGATCGCGGGTGCGGTAACGAATGATCGGCAGGGCTTCCTTGGTCAGGGAAGTGAACACCAGTTCACCGTATTCACCATCCGGCAGTACTTCGCCGGTATTGGGATCAATGATTTCGGGGTAGAAGTGGTCTTCCCAGATGGTTGGACCGTCTTTGGTTTCCGCACACTCCTGACCCACCCCTGGCCCCATCACTTCGGACAGACCATAGATGTCCAGCGCCTGAATGCCCAGGCGTTCTTCCAGCTCCTTGCGCATGGAATCAGTCCAGGGTTCGGCACCAAAAATACCGATCCGCAGTGGCAGCTTGTGTGGATCGATGCCCTGACGATCCAGCTCATCCGCAATGTTGAGCATGTAGGAGGGGGTGACCATGATGATGTCCGGCTCAAAATCACGAATCAGCTGGACTTGTTTTTCGGTCTGGCCGCCGGACATGGGAATCACGGTGCAACCGAGTTTTTCCGCGCCGTAGTGGGCACCCAGTCCGCCCGTGAACAGGCCATAACCATAAGCCACGTGCACCTTGTCACCGGCATGGCCACCAGCCGCACGAATGGAGCGTGCCACTACGGTGGCCCAGGTGTCGATGTCGTTTTTGGTGTATCCCACAACGGTGGGTTTGCCGGTGGTGCCGCTGGAGGCGTGGATGCGGACTATATCACGCATCGGGGTGGCGAACATGCCGTAGGGGTAGTTGTCGCGCAGATCTGCCTTGGTGGTGAAGGGCAGCTTGCCGAGGTCGCTCAGGATGTTAACATCCATCGGGTGGATGCCTTTGTCATCAAAGGCTTTGCGATAAAACGGCACGTTGGTGTAAGCGTGGCTCAGGCTCCAGCGCAGGCGCTGCAGTTGTACGTGACGCAGTTCATCGATGCTGGCAGTTTCCAGCGGGTCCAGTGGACCGAGTTTCTGGTGGGGCAGGGTCATGTTGGTTTTCCTGTTATTTTTATCAAGTGTTTACCAAGGTTCCTGATGCTCCCCCGTGCCTGATCAGGACGCGTGAATACGTCCATGTAAGCTCTGCTGCAACATCCCTGTTGCAGACAGCCTGCTCAGGCAGGAGAAGCATCATTCACTTAAAGTGAGCTGCGATTCAAACCCGCTCGATGATCAGTGCAATGCCCTGCCCGACACCAATACACATGGTGCAGAGGGCATAACGGCTGCGTTGGCCTTCGGCGTGGCGTTTTTCCAGTTCATGCAGGGCGGTGGTGATCAGGCGAGCACCACTCATGCCCAGCGGGTGGCCAAGGGCAATGGCACCGCCGTTGGGATTCACGTGAGCGGCATCATCCGGCAGGCCCAGATCACGTGTTACGGCCAGTGCCTGAGCGGCAAAGGCTTCATTGAGTTCGATCACATCCATGTCGTCCAGCTGCAAACCGGCGACCTGCAGCACCTTGCGTGTGGCCGGTGCTGGGCCAAAGCCCATGATGCGCGGCTCAACACCAGCCGTTGCCATCGCCACTACGCGGGCGCGGGGTTTCAGGCCAAAGGCTTTAACACCTTCGTCATTAGCCAGCAGCAGGGCGCAGGCACCGTCATTGACGCCGGAGGCATTGCCGGGGGTGACGCGGCCACCTTCACGGAAGGGGGTAGGCAATTTGGCCAGAGCTTCCAGGCTGGTCATGCGGGGGTGTTCGTCGGTGTCGACCACCAGGGCTTCCTGTTTGCGACGCGGAATCACCACCGGGGTGATTTCCTGAGCCAGTCGTCCGTTGGCCTGGGCGGCGGCGGCACGTTGCTGGCTGCGCAGGGCAAAGGCATCCTGGTCTTCACGGGAGATGTTGAAGTCTTCGGCAACGTTTTCGGCGGTTTCCGGCATGGAGTCGATGCCGTACTGTTTTTTCATCAGCGGGTTAACAAAACGCCAGCCGATGGTGGTGTCAAAAATTTCCGCCTGACGGCTGAAGGCGCTGTCGGCTTTGCCCATGACAAAGGGGGCGCGGGACATGGATTCCACGCCTCCGGCCAGCATCAGTCGCACTTCGCCGGTGCGCAGGGTGCGGGCGGCGGTTCCCACGGCGTCCATTCCGGAGCCGCAGAGGCGGTTGATGGTGGTGCCGGGTACGTCAACCGGTAGTCCGGCCAGCAGTGAGGACATGCGTGCCACATCGCGGTTGTCTTCACCGGCCTGGTTGGCGCAACCATAGATGACGTCATCGACCTGAGCCCAGTCAAGATCAGGGTGGCGTTCCATCAGGGCTTTTAAAGGTACGGCACCCAGGTCGTCAGCACGTACGCTGGACAGAGCACCGCCGTAGCGTCCGATGGGGGTGCGAATGGCGTCGATGATCCAGGCGTTTTGCAGGGTGGCGTTCTGGTTCATGCTTGTTCCTCCAGGCGGCGTACGGTGCCGCGGACTTGATAGGATTTGCCACGGAAGAGCACAACAACCTGCTCGTCCTGGTTGGTGATGGTGATGTCGTAAACACCGGTGCGGCTGCCGCGACTGCGCTCTTCAGCGGTGGCGGTGAGGCGGTCGCCTTCTTTGGCTGGCGCAACGTATTCGATGCTGCAACCGGAGGCGACGGTGGCCAGGTCGTAGGTGTTGCAGGCAAAGGCAAAGGCGGAGTCGGCCAGGGTGAAGAGGTAGCCACCGTGGCAGTTGCCGTGGCCCTGGATCATGCGGTTGTCGACGGTCATGGTCAGTACTGCGCGTCCGGGGGATACGGAGACGATTTTCATGCCGAGCTGTTGGCTGGCCTGATCCCGTGAAAACATGGATTCGGCACAGGCTTCGGCCAGTTGTTGCGGTGTAAGTTGGGTCATCTTTTTGTTCTTCTCTATATTGATGTTCATTCAGGCAAGTACAGGTCTTGCTCAGTTTAGCTTCGCGACAGGGAACAGCTCTCGCTCATGTCCCCCGCCTGCGGCTCCTCCTTTACTTCGCCTGGAGCTGTTCCTTGCCGCTTCAGCTGTTCGGATACGGAGCCAGGAACGCTTCTCGCTCATGTCCCCGCCTGCGGCCTCTCCTTACTTCGCTCAAATCTGTTACTTGCCACTTCAGCAATTCTGCTGCGGAGCCGGTAGCTGGTTTCGCTCATGTCCCCCGCCTGCGGCTCCTCCTTTACTTCGCTTAACCAGCTCCCGGCTTCTTGTTGCTATCTGGTTGTTGTCCAGCGGTAAATGCCTGCTGGCGCAGCAGCAGGGAGGGCCGATAACGGTCTTCGCCGTAGCTGGTTTGCAGGTTTTGCAATACACGCCAGATAACCCCGTGGCCGAGGCGTTCGCTCCAGCTTAATGGGCCTTGTGGGTAGTTAACGCCTGCACACATGGCAAGATCCACGTCGGATGCGCTGGCAACACCTTGTAATACGGCATCGGCGGCTTCGTTGGTGAGCATGGCGAGGGTGCGCATGACAGCCAGTCCGGGGGCGTCGCTGAGTTGGCTGACGGCCAATCCGGCTTTTTGCAGCAGGGCGATGGCATCCTGCAGGGCGCTGTCGGTGGTTTGTCTGGCAGCAGCGATGGCCAGGCGAGTGGCTTTGCTGTAGTCAAAGGCCAGGTCGAACAGCACCAGTTGTTGCAGGCCGTCGCTGATGGTGCGTTCGGTGGCCATGCGGCCGTCGGTGAGTGCCAGAGTGGCGTCGCCGTAGCGGATGAGTCCGGCACCATCACGCTGGATGATTTGTAAACCGGCATCAGCAAAACGCTGGATCAATCCGGCGGCAGCACCGAGTTCGCCTTCGATGATGACTTGGTTGTCGCGGGCCTGAGCGGGTGGCAGGGTAGCGGCTTCCGGGCGGGTGGCACCTTCGGCATAGCTGTAGAAGCCTTGTCCGGTTTTGCGGCCAAGGCGTCCGGCTTCGACCAGGGCCTTCTGGATCAGCGAGGGCTGGAAACGAAAGTCGCCGTAGTAGGCGTCAAATACCGAGTTGGTAACGGCGTAGTTGACGTCATGGCCGATCAAGTCCATCAGTTCAAACGGGCCCATGCGGAAGTTGCCTGCTTCACGCAGCAGGGCATCCAGGGTGGCCGGGTCGGCAGCCTGTTCCTGCATCAGGCGCAGGCTTTCAGCATAAAAAGGACGTGCCACGCGGTTGACGATAAAACCGGGGGTGGAGGTGGCAAACACCGGTTTTTTGCCCCAGGCGGCGGCGGTGGCGTGAATCACTGCTGCCAGTTGTTTGTCGGTGGCCAGTCCCAGAATGACTTCCACCAGTGCCATCAGGGGTGCCGGGTTGAAGAAGTGCATGCCCAGCAGCCGCTCGGGGCGTTTCAGTTGTGCGCCCAGTGAAGTGACGGAAATGGAGGAGGTGTTGGTGGCCAGGATGACTTGCTCACCGCACAGGTCTTCCAGTCGTGCAAACAGCTGGCGCTTGATGTCGAGGTCTTCGATGATGGCTTCAATCACCAGTCCAGAATCAGCCAGTTGTTCCAGGCTGTCGACCGGCTGGATGCGTTGCAGCAGGGCATCCAGATCACGCTGTTGCATCTTGCCGCTGTCCACGCGCTTTTGCAGGGTTTTTGCCACACCGGCCTTGCCTGCCGCAGCCGCACCTTCGCGCTGATCCTGCAGGTATACGAGGTGTCCGGCCTGAGCCGCAACCTGGGCAATGCCGGAACCCATGGCACCGGCACCAATCACAGCAACTTTAACGGAGGTATTCAGCGCTTGCATGTCACTGCCCCTTGAAGTTGGGTTGGCGTTTTTCCATAAAGGCAGCAACCCCTTCGCGGTAATCTTCGGTGCGACCGGCCAGGCGCTGCAGGTCGCGCTCCAGATCCAGTTGTTCATCAAAGGAGTTGCTGGCGCTGGCGTGCAGGGCACGTTTGATCAGTGCCAGTCCTTTGGTCGGCTGGGTGGCCAGATGGCGTGCCAGTTTCATGGTCTCATCCATCAGCTGTTCGTTGTCGACACAGCGCCAGATCATGCCCCAGCTTTCGGCCTGTTCCGCACTGATCTTGTCACCCAGCAGTGCCATGCCTTTGGCACGGGCCATACCGGCCAGCCGCGGCAGGGTCCAGGTGCCGCCGGAATCCGGAATCAGGCCGATTTTGCAGAAGGCCTGAATAAAGCTGGCGGAACGAGCGGCCAGGGTGATGTCACAGGCCAGGGCAATGTTGGCACCGGCACCAGCGGCCACACCATTCACGGCACAGATCACCGGAAGGGGCAGATCCCGCAGGGTGCGGATCATCGGGTTGTAGCGTTTTTCAATCGACTCACCCAGATCCGGCACTTCGGCACCGGGTGCCACGTTACGGTCAGAAAGATCCTGACCGGCACAGAAACCACGGCCAGCGCCGGTGATCACCAATACGCGCACGCTGGCATCCTTGCGAACCTGGCTCAGGGCTGCGCGCATCTGGTCGTGCATTTCAGCATTAAAGCTGTTCAGGCTATCCGGGCGGTTCAGGGTCAGCAGGGCCACACCCTGATCAATTTCAAGCAGAATACTGGGCTGAGACATAAAAAATTGTCCTGTTAAAGTCGATTGTTGGATTGGAATCAGCAGCCTTTGAACTGCGGTTTGCGCTTTTCCTGAAAGGCTTTTAAACCTTCAGCGCGGTCGGCAGTGCCAGCCAGTAGCGTAAAAGCATGGCGCTCAAAACGCAGGCCGGTCGCCAGGTCGGTATCAGCCGCCTTGTGCACTGCTTCCTTGGTCAGGCGGACGGCCAGCGGCGCTTTTTCGGCGATGATTTCGGCAATGCGGATGGCGCGCTCCACGGTCAGCTCGGTGGGGCAGATTTCACTGATCAGGCCTGCCTGCAAAGCACGTTCGGCACTGATCTGTTCACCGGTCAGCACCAGCTGCATGGTTAAGGACGGGCCAAGGGCGCGACGTAATCTTTGGGTGCCACCGGCTCCGGGCATGATGCCGAGGTTGATTTCCGGCTGGCCAAAACGGGCATTTTCACCGGCAATCAGGATGTCGGCGTGCATGGCCAGTTCGCAGCCGCCACCCAGAGCAAAGCCATTGATGGCCGCAATGATGGGTTTGGGAAAGCGGGCGATGCGTTGCCAGTGTGCCTGACGGGGGTCTTCAAGGATGCCAACCAGGTCACGTGCCGCCATTTCATTGATGTCGGCTCCGGCGGCAAAGGCTTTTTCACTGCCGGTGATCACCACTGCACGGGTTTCCGGATCGGCTTCGGCCTCATCCAGTGCAGCAGCAATTTCACCCAGCAGGGCGGTATTCAGGGCATTCAGGGCTTCCGGTCGATGTAGGGTGAGTAGACGGACACCCTTCTCCGGCCCTTTGATGAGCAGGTTTTGCGGCATAAGCAACCCGTTTGGTGTTTGTTCTTTTCTTTATAGTCACTGCTGCGGTGATGCGGATCGCTTTTCAGCGACCTCTGGGTAGCAGTTGCGCCGTTTTGTCTTGTCTTAATTGTGAACCATGTTGGCCCGGGCGACTTGCTGCTGATGAGTATATCTAAAATTTGACACTCATCAAGATTTTAAAATCAAATTTGTGTATCGCTTTTGAGGGTTGCTGCCTGGTCTTATGTGTAATCTATTGAAAGTAATCAATAATATCTCAGGTTTTGGCTTTTTTGTGACGCTTTGGTCAGTCGAAAAGGGGTTGTTTACAGGCTTTTTTGGCCGCTTTCCTTTGCTTTGTTGGCCTGATGTGATACAAAAAGCGCGTCTTGATCTGAATTGTTGTTGCCATGTTGGCGCGGTAAGCGGCTGCCTGTCCTATATTAAGAAACTGAATCTTTCAGGAGGCTTGCCATGTCCAACACATCACCTGCGGCTCTGTTTGAGCGGCATCAGGAACTACTCAACCGTGCCGTTGAGGCCATTCACACCCGTGAATACTGGTCACCCTATTCCGAAAATCTGAAAAAATACAATGAAGAAGCGGTCAAATCTGCCCCGGCGGATTTTAAAGCGCTTTGTGATAGCCACTTTGCCATTGAAGGCGTCACTGGTGTGAAAAAAATCACCGGCGAGCGTTCCCCTTATGGTTTTGATCTGGGCATCAGTTATGACCAGCCCGACATGAACGCGCTGGTGGATGAAATGCATGCTGCATTACCACAGTGGCGTGATGTGGGTGCCAAAGGCCGGGTGGGCGTGTGCATGGAAATCCTGCATCGCCTGAATGAACTCAGCCCGCTGATGGCCTACACTGTCATGCACACCAGTGGCCAGGGTTTCATGATGGCTTTCCAGGCCGGTGCACCGCACGCGCAAGACCGTGCACTGGAAGCTGTGGCTTATGGTTGGGATGCCATGAAAGGTATTCCTGAAACGGCCCGCTGGAACAAACCCCAGGGCAAGATGGATCCACTGGTGATGGACAAGCAGTTCCACATTGTACCGCGCGGTGTGGCACTGGTGGTGGGCTGCTCCACCTTCCCGACCTGGAACACCTATCCCGGCCTGTTTGCCAGCCTGGTCACCGGCAACCCGGTGATTGTCAAACCCCACCCCACAGCGATTCTGCCCGCAGCCCTGACCGTTAAAGTGGCGCGTGAAGTACTGAAGGAAGTCGGCCTGAATCCGACGCTGGTCAGCCTGGTACCGGATACCGTGGCAGAACCAGTCACTAAAGCGCTGGCGCTGAACCCCAAGGTAAAAGTGATTGATTTCACTGGCTCCAGTGCCTTTGGCAACTGGCTGGAAGACAATGCCCGCCACGCCCGTGTGTTCACCGAAAAAGCCGGGGTCAACTCCATCATTGTGGACAGCGTTTCCGACCTCAAGGCGGTAACCCGCAACCTGGCCTTTACCCTGAGCCTGTATTCCGGCCAGATGTGTACTACTACCCAGGCCATTTATGTGCCTAAAGACGGCATCAACACTCCTGAAGGCAAGGTCAGCTTTGACGAGTTTGCCCAGGCTCTGGCCACTGCCACCAGTAAGTTCCTGTCCGACAATGACCGTGCCTGCATGGTGCTGGGTGCCATCCAGTCTGATGCCACCTTCCAGCGCATTGATGAATGCCGCAAACTGGGTGCCCTTGTGCTGGATAGCGAAACCCGCCAGCACCCGGAGTTTCCGGAAGCCCGCATTTGCACCCCGCTGATCCTGAAAGTGGACGGCAAGGACAAGGCGGTTTACTCCGAAGAGCGTTTTGGCCCCATCTCTTTTGTGATCGCCACCGAAAGCACTGAAGACTCCATGCGTCTGGCGCGTGAGGTCATCAATGAAGAGGGTGCTATCACTCTGGGCGTTTATTCCACCTCGGATGCCGTACTGCAACAGGCTGAAGAACTGGCCATGGATGTGAAAGTGGCACTTTCCTGCAACCTGGATGGCGGTGTGTTTGTGAACCAGTCGGCAGCTTTCAGTGACTTCCACGCCACCGGCGGTAACCCGGCAGCCAATGCCTCCCTGACCGATACCGCATTCCTGGTGAACCGCTTTGTGGTGGTACAGAGCCGCCGGCACGTCTGACACGCCACTCGCTGAAAACACCGTGACCCGGTCGTCAGTTTTGTATTTGGCTACCGGGATCATGGTCAGTTAGTCTGGCGGTTTCGGATCGAAATCGAGGAACCCTTATGCCCTGTTACAAGATCGAAGGTGTGGTGCCGGTGGTGCATCCCACCGCTTATGTGCATCCCACTGCAGTATTAATCGGTGATGTGCAGATCGGCCCACGTTGTTATGTTGGCCCCACTGCCTGCCTGCGGGGTGATTTTGGCCGCATCCTTCTCAAGGAAGGTGCCAATGTGCAGGATACCTGCGTGATGCACGCTTTCCCCGGTTTGGATGCCGTAATCGAAAAGGATGGTCATGTTGGCCATGGCGCAGTGCTGCACGGCTGTATTGTTGGTGAGGATTCACTGATTGGCATGAACGCCGTGGTGATGGATGGCGCGGTGATTGCCCCTCGCTCGATTGTGGCGGCCACGGCTTTTGTTAAAGCCGGTTTTACCTGTGAACCCGAGTCACTGATCATCGGTTCACCGGCCAAGGTACACCGCAAACTCAGTGAACAGGAAATCGCCTGGAAACAGGAAGGCACCGGTGAATACCAGCGCCTGACCCTGCGTTGTCTGGCCAGCATGGAAGAATGTGAACCCCTGTCGGAAGTGGAACCCAACCGGCCGCAGGTGGATGCCGGTGAAACCCAGCCCAAGCACAAACAATGAGAAAAAAGCATGGCTTACGAACATATTCTGGTAGAAACAAAAGGTGCGGTCGGGGTGATCACCCTGAATCGCCCCAGGGTGTACAACGCCCTGTCGATGGCACTGATCGCCGAAGTCGGGCAGGCCATCACCGCGTTTGAGCGGGACAACACCATTGGCTGCCTGCTGATTCAGGGCAGTGAGAAGGTGTTTGCAGCCGGTGCCGATATTGCTGAAATGGCAAACAAGGAATACGCCGAGCTGTTCATGAGCGACTTTCCAAATCTTCCCGGTGATGGCTGGGATGCACTGGAATCACGCCGTAAACCCATGATTGCGGCAGTATCCGGTATGGCGCTGGGTGGTGGTTGTGAGCTGGCGATGGCCTGTGATTTTATTCTGGCCAGTGAAACTGCCCGTTTTGGACAGCCGGAAATCAAGCTGGCAACCATGCCTGGTGCCGGTGGTACACAGCGCCTGACCCGTGCCATCGGCAAGGCCAAGGCGATGGAAATGTGTTTGACCGGTCGCATGATGGATGCGGCAGAAGCCGAGCGCAGTGGACTGGTCAGTCGGGTGTTGTCGGTCGAAGAACTCTTTGGTGAGGCATTAAAAACGGCTGAACTGATTGCGGCACAATCCCGCCCGGTGACCTTGATGATTCGTGAGGCGGTGGATCAGGCTTATGAAACGAGTCTGGCGGCCGGGCTGAAGTTTGAACGGCGTGCCTTCCAGAGCAGCTTTGCCTTTGAAGATCGCAGTGAAGGCATGCAAGCCTTTGTGGAAAAACGTGCAGCAAACTTCCGTCACCGTTGAAAAACGGCGCTGAAAGGCGTTAAATCCATCCTTCGTGTAACAGGTTTTTCATTTTTTGTAACGCCGAAGGATGGATTCCCATCATGCAAACGCAGGAGCTGTTGCAGTCGCTGGTTGATTCAGATGGTCGACTGCGCATCGAAACGGCCAACTCTGATCGTTCCACCAAATTCAACTTTGTTTATCATCAGCACCTCTACCTGAACAATTCCAATCGTTTTGCTGATCTTAAAGCTGCCGCCCTGGCTGGTGTGAACGGTACATTGCTGGGCCTGCTGATTCGTGAAATGGTGATTAATCACCCGCTGTCTGCCTTGACCTTTACCCTGGGTGCGGCCCTGCTGTTTACCGGTATGGCCCTGGCTTTAACCGTGGCTTTTCCACGTCGGGTCAGGCGTCGGGACAAGGGGTTGCTTTACTGGGAAGGGGTGCGAGCTTATCAGGAGCAGGAGTATGTGGATGAGCTGATTCAGATGTCGCGCTGGGAACTGCTGGAAAAAATGCTGCGCCACAATCATCTGTTATCCGGCATCGTGTCACGTAAATACAGCCTGTTGAATAAAGCCTTTGTGGTTTCGATTTCGGGTTATCTGCTGCTGGTATTTGCCTTTTTGTATAACCTGCTGGCCTGAATCGAAAAAAGGGGCAGGTGTTGTTTCCTGACCCCTTTTATTGATGAGTAGCACTTTTAATCGGCTATGGAGCCGCTGATTAAGGTCATGAACGCAATAGTTAATCAGGTGTTACTTGACACCGGTGACGGTGAAACGTCCCACCAGCTGCTGCAATGACTGCGTGGCGTGTTTGACCTGATGAGCGCTGTCATGCAGCTCACCCATCACCTGTGTCATTTCACCCGAGGCCACTTCCACCTGGCGAATGGATGCGCCGTAAAAGTGGCTGCGTTCATTCAACTGGGTGATGATATTAAACATCCGTTCCACGGCCTGATGCAGCTCGGTGTTTTCCGAACCGGCCGTTTCAGCAGCCTTCAGGCGCTGGTCCACTTCCTTGACACCATCTTCCATGAAATCGACGGCGGCGCGGGTTTCATTCTGCAGGCTGGCAACCGTCTGCTGGATTTCCGAGGCGGCATCAGCGGTACGGCTGGCCAGTGAACGAACTTCATCCGCGACCACCGCAAATCCACGTCCGGCTTCACCGGCACGAGCCGCCTCAATGGCTGCATTCAGAGCCAGCAGGTTGGTCTGGCTGGTGATGTCGGTGATCATCGAAACAATGTCACCAATTTCCTTCATGCGGCTATCGAGGTTTTGCACTCGTGCAGCGGTGGTATCGACCACCTTGCGAATGCTGAGGGTGCCGGTGCGGGCCGCTTCAAACTGTTCACGGGCGTTTTGCACCACCTCATCCATGGCACGTTTCATGGTCTGGGCGGTTTCCGAGGCCTGGTTGATTTCACCCAGTTGCTCCTCCACCAGCGTCAGCATCTTGCCAACCACTTCATTCACTTCGCGGCTGGTCTGACTGGCTTCACCGGCACGGGACAACATGGTGTCATTGCTGTGTTTGACTGCATCCGTGGTATGGATCACCTGGCTCATGATGCCATCCAGGCTGTCGAGGAAACTGTTGAACCAGCGCCCCATACTGCCACTTTCATCACGGGCCAGCTTGCCGGTATCCAGACGTTGCTGCAGATTGCCTTCCCCTTCAGCAATGGTGCGAATGATCTGGGTGGTTCTGCGCAAGCGTTCTGCCACCCGCTTCGGACCCGTGTTGGCAAATACCCAGGCAGACACCAGCAGCAGCAAGGCATTCAAACCCAGGGTGGGCAGCAGGTTGAAGGGTGAAAAATGCTGCAGCAGGGTGGTGGTGACCAGCAGGCTGATCACGGTTGCCAGGTAGGTGTTCATCAGGCCAACACTGATCGAGCGGCGGCGGTACACCTCTTCCAGATCCCCTTCACACATCATGCCCCAGCGGTCTGGTGAACCGGGCAACTGGAAGGTGACACCCTTGCCAATGACGGGAATGTGGCGATAGTCGGAATAACCCGGATAGGTGATGAACAGGTTGCTGCCGTTGGCCATGGTTTCACGCACACCGGGGTGCAGTTGACCGGTGGCCGGGTCAGTGAAGCGCAGTTCCAGTTCGGTGTGGTGTTTAACACTGACCACGCCCCAGCGGGTGTGGATGCCCTGTTTGAGGTTTTCGCCGTGAGAAAAGGTGCTGTCTTCAAAACGTGAGCGTGACAGGGCTGTGCCGGGCTGCACACTGGTATCAAAACCGGCCTTGACCATAAAGATGTAGTTGTCGCCGGATTCGGGGTAAACGTGCCCGGCTTCACGCTGGATCAAGTCACCAATCACGTCATTGGGTACACGACCGGCAATGCAGCCGATCACCTTGCCGCCACGCACCAGCGGCTGATAAAACATCAGGGTGACGGCATCATGAAAACTGGAGGTGGATGGCCCCAGCTCCAGAGTGACGGGGTCTGCATAGGGGCCATGCAAAAAGGGTTTTTGTAATCCCTCTTGCAATGCACGACTCAGCAACCCACCCTGATGCACCTGGCTGGTGCGAGCGGCGTGGGTTGATGCCAGGATGCGACCTTCCCGATCCACAATGAACAGTTCAGAAAAATCATTGGCTTGCTGCTGTCGGCGCTGCAACAACTCTGGCCATTGGCTGTTGTTGAGCTCGCCGCATTGTGTGGCCAGCTCATCCAGGTGCTGCCAGCGACTGGTGGCCCACTCTTGCAGCAGACGCACACGGGTGCTGGCAATGCCTTCAAAAATCTGCTCAATCACTGGGTAAAGCTTGCGGTTTAAAAAGCAGGACCAACCCAACTGGATTTTGCCGTTGCCACCAAAAACGGGTAACCAGCGTTTTTCAGCAGCGGAAAGGTTCATGTTATGGCTTTGCAATGCAGTCATTGGTAAAAGTCTCCGTTTACCAGGAATCATGGAAGTGGGTGTTTTTGGTGCTGTTATTATTTGATGTAAATCAAGGATGCCTGGTGTTAAGCAAGATGTGGGCCATAAATAAAGCCCCTTTTATTTCAGTGGGATGCGGGGTGATCCACATAAAAAGCACATGCATTTGCACTGTGCTGGTGCGCCGTGTGTGATGACTCAGGGGGTAATGTGCTTCTTTCTGGTGCGGAAAAATTATTTGTTCTGTTTTTGTGCCTGATCAGTTGTAGATTGTAATTAGTTGTCAAGCGTAATGGGTTGCCAGGTGTGCCAGCAGTCACCAGGGCCGGGGTTGTCCGGGTGGGTGTGACCACCCAGGTGGTGCAGCACGCCCCACACGGCATTTAAAGCCGTTTGCACTGCTCCTTCGGCCCAGGCTGGTGTCCAACTGATGTCGTCACCGGCCAGGAACAGCCCGCGTTGCCCTGCGGGCAATTGATCCTGCATGAAGTGGCTGTACATCCGCTGGTTGTAGCGGTAATGCCCCGGCAGCGCACCCTTGAAGGCACCCAGGAAGTTGGGATCACTTTCCCAACTGACGGTGATGGGATTGCCACGGATGTGGCTGGCCAGATCCACATCTGGATAGATTTTTTTCAATGCCGCCAGTGCCAGTTCAACACGTTTTTCTGCATCCAGTGGCAGCACTTTCAAGGCATCCGACATCCAGGCATAACTCAGGCAGATCACGCCCGGCCGATTGTCACCCTGATCAAACAGGTAGGTGCCCCGGGTCAGGCGGTCGGTCAGGGTCATCGACATGCAGTCTTCCCCGGTTTGCGGGTTTTTGTCTTTCCAGAAGGGGCGGTCTGTCATCACAAAGGTTTTGGCTGATTGCATGTAACGGGTGCGATCCAGCGCCATCCACAAGGGTTGGCTGAACAGGTTTTCTTCAGTGTCGATGGCTGTGGTCAGCAACCAGCTCTGGCAGGTGGTGATGACGGCAGCAAAACTTTCCTGATGGCCGCGGCTATCCGTCAGGGTCAGTTGCCCCTGGTCATTCCGGTGGATGCGTCGAACCGCCGGTCGGGGTGCACCCTGATTCAGCTGTTGCAGGCTGGTGCCGGGAGGCCAGTGAACGGCTTGTTGTAGCGGCTGCTGCCACAGGCCTTGTGGTAACTGTTCGGCACCCCCGATGATCAGGTGCTGATCTTCATCACAGCGGGTGACATTCACCCGCAGGATTTCCAGCATCGAATTGGGAAAGTCGGAGTCCCAGCCACCAGTACCAAAGCCCACCTGACCAAAAACTTCCCGATGTCGAAAGCTCAGTTGCTGAAAGGCGCGGGATGAAGCAATGAAGTCATAAAAGGTGCGTTCATCCCAGTCTTTCACCAGTGGATTCCAGATGGCCTTCACGGCGGCGGCATCGCGTTGCTGGATGGCTTCCTGCAGGGCACTGAAACTGGCCTGTTCTTCCAGTGCCTGATCATAGGCTGCCGCCACCTGCTGAAACAGGGGTGGCAGATCACTGAGTCGGCGGGCATAAAAGCGCTCGCCTTCCAGTTCGATCACAGTGGAGCCAGCGGCTTCAGTCAGTGGGTTAGGAAAGGGAGCGGTGTGCAGTCCGGTTTGTTCCACATAGTGGTAAAAGCCGCGAGAAGAGCGGGGAAAACGCATGCCACCCAGCTCGGCAATCACCCCGTCACTGCCGTCAAACACGGCTGAGCGTAAACGACCACCGAGACGTCCGGCTTCATACACCACCGGGTGCAGGCCCATTTTCATCAGCTCGTGACCACACACCAACCCGGCCAGTCCGGCACCAATGATGGCGACACGGGTGCCGTGTTGTGTGGGTGGCAACTGGCCGAGCCCGGCCGGGTGTTGCAACCAGTCATCATAAGCAAAGGTGAAATCCGGTCCGAACAGGGCAAAGGGTTTCTGGTGGGGCGAGCGGGTGTCACTCATACAGGCCGGGCCTCCGGTCTTTCAGGTAGGTCAGTTGCTGGCGTACATGCAGCAACTGGCGGTGTGGCAGATCCACCAGTAACAGCCGTGGGTCATCATCCGCACGGGCCAGGTCTTCACCCAGAGGATCGCAGATGCAGGAGTGGCCACAGTAGTGGAGCTCGGCTTCCTGCCCGCAAAAATTGGCATAGGCCACAAACAGGGTGTTTTCTTCCGCACGGGCGGGCACCAGGCGTTGAGCCACGCTGGTGTAAGGGTGCATATTGGCGGTGGGCACCAGCAGCAGTTCAGTACCCTTCAAGGTCAGGCTACGAACCACTTCTGGAAATTCCACGTCATAACAGATCGCCAGGTTGATCAGCCAGCCCTGCCATTCCACTGGTTTCATCAGCCGTTCACCGGGTGTGAAGCGGCGACGATCCAGCTCGCCAAACAGGTGGGTTTTGCGGTAGTTCAGCAGCGG
This sequence comes from Marinospirillum alkaliphilum DSM 21637, assembly GCF_900119735.1. Taxonomy (GTDB): domain Bacteria; phylum Pseudomonadota; class Gammaproteobacteria; order Pseudomonadales; family Halomonadaceae; genus Marinospirillum; species Marinospirillum alkaliphilum. The sequence continues at coordinate 35,995 of NZ_FPJW01000001.1, forward strand.
CTCGCCTTCATTGGAAATCAGCAGCGCGGCATTATAAGGCAGTGGGCCTGTGGCTACTTCCGGGTAACCGACGACCAGTGCCAGATCATATTGGCGTGCCAGTTCGCTGGCGCGGCTGGTCAGTGGGCCCAGCAGGGGTATTTCTGCCAGTTGTATCAGCTCGGTGGTTCTGGTGGCATAACCGGTCAGACTCATTTCCGGGGTGAGTAGCAGATCGGCGTCGGCCTTGGCCGCTTCGGCACAGAGCCATTCCAGTTGATGCATTGCCGCTTCGGGCGTGTCGGGGGGCAGGGTTTGAGCCAGAGCCAAGCGCATAGCGTACCTCCGCAGACTTTAATCTAAGCCTAGTCGGGAAGCTGGTGAGTGCAAGCTGTTGCTGCAGGGCTGGGGTCGTTGTTCGATCAGTAGTTGAAGGGCAGCAAGCGCAAGCCGGTTTCATCCAGCTCCAGTTTCCAGGCACCGCTATCCGTCCAGTCACCCAGCACATAACGTTTGCCGGGCAGGGTTTGTTGCTGGATTTGCAAGGTCAGATCATGCACGGCCGGTCGATGAGTGTGACCGTGAATCAGGGTGGTGACCTGATGTTCCTGCATGCGACGAATCACTTCGTCTTCGGTGACATCCACAATGCCTGCTTCTTTTTTACTGCTGAGAGACTTGCTGATCTGCTGGGTTTTGGCAGCCAGTTTGCGGCGCTGGCTCAGGGGCAGGTTGCGCAGGATAAAGTTGATGATGGGGTTGCGCAGCACCCGGCGCATCTTCTGGTACTGTTCATCCCGGGTGCACAAAAGATCACCATGCATCAGCAGGATGGGTTCACCATAAGGGCGAATCACACAGGGATCCGGCAGGAGTTCGCAACCGGCCAGTCTGCAGAATCGATGGCGCAGCAGAAAGTCCCGGTTGCCATGCATCAGGTAAATCCGTGTGCCGGTTTCACTGAGTTTTTTCAGCGCGGCGGCCATTTCCTGATGGTAAGGCGTCATGGCGTCATCACCAATCCAGATATCAAAGATATCCCCCAGCAGATAAAGCACTTCCGCACGTGGCGCCTGCTCGGCCAGAAAATGCAAAAACGCCCGGCTGAGAGCCGGGCGGTCTTCGTGCAGGTGCAGATCGGAGATAAACAGCTGCATCAGATGATCACTGCACCACTTCAGCTTTTTCGATCACCACGTTTTCACGTGGTACATCCTGATGGCCCATCTTGTTGCCCGTGGCAACGGCCTTGATCTGCTCAACCACATCCATGCCTTCGGTGACCTGACCGAATACTGCATAACCCCAGCCCTGCATGTTCTTGCCGCTGTGGTTCAGGAAGTCATTGTCTTTTACATTGATGAAAAACTGGGCGCTGGCAGAATGCGGATCCATGGTGCGTGCCATGGCAATGCTGCCGGCGACGTTTTTCAGGCCGTTGTCGGCTTCGTTTTCAATCGGCTTCTGGGTCGGCTTCTGGTTGAAGTCAGCATCAAAACCGCCGCCCTGAATCATGAAGTTGTTGATGACGCGGTGGAAAATGGTGCCGTCATAATGACCGCTTTCCACGTAGCTGATGAAGTTGGCCACTGTTTTCGGGGCTTTTTCGGCATTCAGCTCCAGCACGATCTCGCCGAAGTTGGTGGTCAGGCGAACCTGAGGATTGGTATCGGACATCAGTAAACTCCATCAGTGAGGGTGGTGCGTAATAGTTAACCAGAGGTTTCCTAGTCTCCGGCGCGATCCATCCGCTATAATACTTTCTTTCGATTTTTTCACCAACCCGTCAAGAAGCGAGCGCCATGAGCCAGCCCGAGATTACTGCTGCCCCCAATTTTATCCGCAACATGATCGTCCAGCAGCGCGAGGCGGGCCAGCAACAGAAGGTTGTCACCCGTTTTCCCCCTGAACCCAATGGGTTTCTGCATGTTGGTCATGCCAAAAGCATCTGCCTGAACTTCGGTATTGCTCAGGAGTTTGGTGGTGACTGTCACCTGCGTTTTGATGACACCAACCCGGAAAAGGAAAACCAGACTTACATCGACGCCATTCAGGAAGATGTGCAGTGGCTGGGTTTCCAGTGGGCGGGCAAGGTGCGTTATGCCTCGGATTATTTTGAACAGCTTTACCAGTGGGCGGTGCACCTGATCCGTGAAGGCAAGGCCTATGTCTGTGAGCTGAACGCCGAGCAGATGCGGGAATACCGTGGCACCCTGACCGAACCGGGCAAAAACAGCCCGTTCCGTGAGCGCAGTGTGGAAGAAAACCTGGCTGAATTTGAAGCCATGCGCGCCGGTACTTACCCGGATGGTGCCAAGGTGCTGCGTGCCAAAATTGACATGAGCGCACCCAACATCAACCTGCGCGATCCGATCCTGTACCGCATCCGCCATGCCCATCACCATCAGACCGGCAATCAGTGGTGCATCTACCCCAGTTATGATTTCACCCACGGCCAGTCGGATGCGATTGAAGGCATCACTCACTCCATTTGTACCCTGGAGTTTGAAGACCACCGGCCGCTCTACGAATGGTTCCTGAACAACCTGCCAGTGCCTTGCAAGCCGGTGCAGACCGAGTTTGCCCGCCTGAACCTGAACTACACCGTGACCTCCAAGCGCAAGCTGAAACTGCTGGTGGATGAAGGCATCGTTGAAGGCTGGGATGACCCGCGCATGCCCACCATCTCCGGCATGCGTCGCCGTGGTTACACTCCGAAATCCCTGCGTGATTTCTGTGACATGATTGGTGTGACGCGCTCCGGTGGAGTGGTGGACATCAACATGTTGTATTTTGCCCTGCGCAACGATCTGGAACATTCCGCGCGTCGTGCCATGGTGGTGTTGAACCCGATCAAGGTGGTGATCACCAACTGGGAAGCCGGTCGGGTGGAAAACCTCACCAGCCCCAGCCACCCGGCGCGGGAAGATCTGGGTGAGCGCACCCTGCCGTTCACGCGGGAACTCTACATCGACCGTGACGACTTCATGGAAGAACCACCGAAGAAGTACTTCCGTCTGGCACCGGGTCAGGAAGTGCGCCTGCGTAATGCCTGGGTGATCCGTTGTGATGAAGTGATCAAGGATGCCAGCGGTGAAATCATCGAGCTGCGTTGCAGCCATGACCCGGACACCCTCGGCAAGAATCCGGAAGGTCGCAAGGTCAAGGGTGTGATTCACTGGGTCAGCGCCGAACATGGCATTCCTGCCGAAGTGCGCCTGTATGACAACCTGTTCCAGGTGGAAGCACCGGACGCTGACAAGGATGTGGATTTCCTGCAGCACCTGAACCCGGAATCCCTCAGTGTGGTGCAGGCGGTTTGTGAACCCAGCCTGGCCAGCGCTGAGCCGGAAGACAAGTTCCAGTTCGAGCGGGTGGGTTACTTCTGTGCCGACCGCCGTGAACACCAGCCTGGCAGCAAGCTGGTGTTCAACCGCACCGTGGGTCTGAAAGACTCCTGGGCCAAAATTCAGCAAAAGCAGGATTGAGATGAGCCAGCTACCCGAGATTCACCTCTACAACACCCTGACCCGTCAGAAGGAAGTGCTGAAACCGATTCAGCCCGGCACCGTGAAAATGTACGTCTGTGGTGTCACGGTTTATGACCTCTGCCACATCGGCCATGCCCGTGTGATGGTGGTGTTTGACATGATCACCCGTTACCTGCGTGAGCGGGGATATGACGTGGTGTATGTGCGCAATATCACCGATATTGATGACAAGATCATCCGGCGTGCAGAAGAAAACGGCGAAAGCATGGTGCAACTGACCGAGCGCATGATTGCTGCCATGCATGAAGATGAAGCTCGCCTGGGGGTGTTGCGCCCGGATATCGAACCCCGTGCCACCGCGCACATTGAAGACATCATTGCACTGGTGCAGAAGCTGGAGAAAAAAGGTTATGCCTATGCCGCCGACAATGGTGATGTGTATTACCGGGTGCGCAAGTTTGAAAACTACGGTCAACTGACCAATCGCAAGCTGGACGAACTTCAGGCTGGTGCCCGTGTGGATGTTGAAGATGCCAAGGAAGACCCGCTGGACTTTGTGTTGTGGAAAGCCGCCAAACCCGGTGAACCCAGTTGGACTTCGCCCTGGGGTGATGGACGCCCCGGCTGGCATATTGAATGTTCGGCCATGTCTACCTGTTGTCTGGGCAACACCTTTGACATTCACGGTGGTGGGCCGGACCTGCCCTTTCCACACCATGAAAATGAAATTGCCCAGAGTGAAGCCGCCACCGGCCAGAAGTACGTCAACGCCTGGATGTATGCCGGTGCTGTGCGGGTGGATCAGGAAAAAATGTCCAAATCCCTCGGTAACTTCTTCACCATCCGTGATGTGCTGGAAACACACGACCCGGAAGTGATCCGTTACTTGCTGCTGGGCAGCCACTACCGCTCGTCCATCAACTACGCAGAAAGCGCCTTGCACGATGCACGCAAATCGCTGGAGCGTTTTTACACTGCCCTGCAGGGTGTGACACCGGTGGAAGATGCCGCTGCTGTGCAGCAGGCCGGTCACTGGCGGGAAGACTTCCATCGCGTGATGGATGATGACTTCAACACCCCCGAAGCCCTGGCTGTGCTGTTTGATCTGACCCGTGCCCTGAATCGTGCGCGGGAAGCGGGTGATCAGCCTCTGGCTGCAGCGCTGGCGTTTGAACTGAAAGCCCTGGGTGACATCCTGGGACTGCTGCAGCAGGATGCCGAACACTTCCTGAAAGGAGGCGATACCGCCAAGGGCAGTATCAACCCCGACGTGATCGAAACCCTGATTGAAAAACGCCTGCTGGCCAAACAGGAACGCAACTTCGCCGAAGCCGACCGCATCCGCCAGGAACTGGAAGCACAAGGCATTCTGTTGAAAGACACCAAGGACGGCACCAGCTGGACCAGAGCCTGATGGTTTTGGGTTTGTGGTGTTGGAATGAATAAAACCGGCTGAGGCCGGTTTTATTTTAAATAGTTTTCTACGTCGACATTTAATGTCTGCCAGGATGGATTGTCAGTTTTGTACTGGGCTTGTGCTTCCTGGATGCGCAGTACTTTTTCTCGTTCACGCTCCAGTTCTTTTTGAAGCTCTTCCTCGCTGGGGAGTTCGGTAACGTATTTTGAGGCAAAGAGCTGTTTGCTTTCGTTGAGTACGGAATACCTGGCAACGGTCTGGTTGCGCTCGCTGCACAGAATCAAGCCGATAGTGGGGTTGTCGTCGGGGCGACGTTTCTGTTCTTCATACATGCGCACGTACATGTCCATTTGTCCCACATCCTGATGGGTGAGTTTGTGCATTTTCAGATCAATCAGCAAAAAACACTTCAGGTGAAAATTGTAAAACACCAGGTCGATGAAGTAGTCACCATCATCGGTGCGGATACGTTGCTGGCGCTCAACAAAAGCAAAGCCTTTTCCCAGCTCCAGCAGAAATTGTTGCAGGTTGCTGATGATGGCTTGCTCCAGATCACTTTCCTGCCAGGTTTTATCCTGCAGGTTCAGGAAGTCGAGTATGTAGGGATCACGCAGATAGTCTCTGGGGCTTTCCAGCAGTTCAGTAGCTTTTTTGCGTGCCTCTTGCTCTACCGGTGCTTTTTCTTTGCTGGTCAGCAGGCGCTCGTAATAAAACACACCAATCTGGCGCTCCAGTGCCCGCACACTCCAGTTTTGTGCTGCTGCTTCATCTGCATACCACTGCCTGGCAGCGGGGTTTTCGATACGCATCAGAGTGCGGTAATGACTCCAGCTCAAAACACTACACAGCGTGTAGTGTTTTGGAAAGGTAAGGTAGAACTGACGCATATTGCGTAGGTTGCCAACATCAAAGCCTTTGCCAAACTCACTCTGCAGCTGCTCTGACAAATGCTTGAGCTGTTGCTTGCCATACTCAGCACGCTGCTGCCCCTGCTGCTCCTGCTCAACAATTAATCGCCCAATTTCCCAGTAAGCCAGCACCATCTGTTGATTGATCGCTTGCCTGACTTGCTGGCGTGCTTGCTGAATGACTTGGGCAATTGCGGTAAACAAATGATTGGCGGTGGGTTCCTTGTTGGTCATGCTGTGCATCCTGCTTGATAAAGCGTTTGAGTCGTGCTTCCTTGAGTAGGCAAAACGTTGGTCTGCTCATAACCGCCTGGTGGAGCATGCGGAGCAGCAGTCGAAGCACATGGCTCCAGATAACTCACCTGGAATTGCTGGAAGACTGTGATACAACAGTTACCATGTGAGAAAGAATAAACATCATGTCCTTTTCGTACAACGCCATCCTCTCGCTTTCTCTGGCTGGCCAACATAAAAGAAAGAATAATGAAGTGTACTTTGCCCTGCATCACTCCTCGTCTGGTGGTTCGTGAGTTCACTCAGGGGGATCACCCGCAACTGGCTGCCATGCTGGCCGATCCCGAGGTGATGAAACATTCCCTGCGTGGTGTGTGTGATGCTGCCATGACGCAGACTTTCCTGGATTGGTGCCTGCGTTGTTATACCACCTATGGTTTTGGTCCCTGGGCACTGGAAGCGCGTTCATCCGGTGAATTGGTGGGTTTTTGTGGCATCAGTCCGGAGCTGGTGGCTGAACAGCTGGAAACCAATCTGGGGTATCGGCTGGCGCGTGGTTTCTGGGGGCAGGGATTGGCAACCGAGGCAGTGCAAGCGGTCTTGTCGCTGGCTTTTGAGTCGCTGCAGCTGGATTCAGTGGTGGTGATCATTGAGCCGGATCACCCGGTTTCGCGCCGTGTGGCGGAAAAGGCTGGTTTCCTTGATCCGCAGCGGATGGTGTTTCACCAGCGCCAGATAGACCTGTATCGCATGAAACGGCAGGATGCAGAATTTTGAGAAGGCGCTGAATAGGATCTGAGGAGTTCCCATGTGGCATCAGCAGTTGCTGCAGCTTAAACCCCGCAAACGCGGTTTTCATCTGATCACCGATGAGGTGCTGGCGCATTTGCCTCAGTTGCGTGATCTGCAGGTGGGATTGCTGCATCTGTTCATTCAGCATACCTCGGCAGCGCTGACGGTTAATGAAAATGCTGATCCTGCCGTCAGGCGGGATTTTGAAGTGTTTTTTAATCGCCTGGTGCCGGAAACCACTGAGGGCTATGAGCATACTTACGAAGGTTCGGATGACTTGCCCGCCCATTTCAAGAGCAGTCTGCTGGGACCTTCTCTGACCTTGCCGATCAGTCACGGGGCGCTTGCGCTGGGAACCTGGCAGGGCATTTATCTGTGTGAGCATCGCAACCATGGCGGTTCGCGCCGTCTGGTGGCAACCCTGCAGGGTGAAGGATAAAACTGGCCATGATGGATTCCCTGTTGTTGACTGACCTGACCACTGAGCTGGCACCTGCCGTGCGTTTTCAGCGGCTGATTCAAGCCTTGCGGGAGGAGTTCAGCTGTGGTGCAGTGGCCCTGCTGAAAAAAGAAGATGAGGTGTTGCGTCCGGTGGCCGTGGCGGGCCTGGTTCGTGAAACCCTTGGGCGGCATTTTCGTGTGGCACAGCACCCCCGTCTGGCAACCCTGCTCAGCAGCCGCGAACCGGTGATTTTTGATCCGCACAGCAATGTCCCGGATCCTTATGACGGTCTGCTGGATTCACTGGCCGGAGAACCCTTGCCGGTGCATGACTGCATGGGGGTGAGTCTGTATGTGGATGGTCAGCAGTGGGGTGTGTTGACGCTGGATTCACTGGTGCCCGGAACCTTTGGTCCCCAGTCTGCGGATCAGTTGAAGCAGTACACCCTGTTGATTGAAACCTTCATTCGTGTCACTCGTCTGGAACAGGAGCGCATGGCATTGCGCAGCCTGTCACGGCCATCAGAACATCTGGCAACACCTGCTTCCGGTTCGGAAATCATCACCCGTGACTCAGCCATCAGTCAGTTGCTGCATGAACTGGATGTGGTGGCTCAGTCCGATCTGCCCTTGTTGCTGCTGGGTGAAACCGGAGTCGGCAAGGAATTGTTTGCGCGTTTTGTGCATCAGCATTCGCGTCGCCGCAAGCAGCCGATGATTCATATCAACTGTGCTGCCCTGCCGGAATCACTGGCTGAAAGTGAGTTGTTCGGTCATGTCAGAGGTGCCTTTTCCGGTGCCACCCAGGATCGCCCCGGCAAGTTTGAAGCGGCACAGGGTGGCACGCTGTTTCTTGATGAAGTCGGTGAGCTGCCGCTGAATATTCAGGCCAAGTTGTTGCGGGTGCTGCAGAGTGGTGAAATTCAGCGTCTGGGTTCGGATGCCACACATCAGGTGGATGTGCGGATTGTGGCAGCAACCAACCGCCATCTGCAGGAAGGTGTACGCAACGGTTCTTTCCGGGCTGATCTGTATCACCGGCTGTCTGTTTATCCGGTGCCGATTCCACCCTTGCGTGAGCGGCGTGAAGACCTGCTGTTGCTGGCCGGTCATTTTCTGGAATTGAATCGTGCTCGTCTGGGGGTGCGTTGCCTGCGCCTGTCGGCTGCAGCGGAAGCGGCGCTCTTGCAGTATGACTGGCCGGGTAATGTGCGGGAGCTGGAGCATGTGATCAGCCGTGCGGCGTTAAAAACCCTGGCACGTCAGGGGCGGTCGGATGACAGTGACTGGATCACCCTGGAGCCGGAAGAGCTGGATCTGCAAAGCAGTAAACCACCAGACCTGAAACTCGATGAACCCAGCCAAACGGCTGAGGTGCTGCCATTGAAACATCAGGTGGAAAGCTTGCAGCGTCAGGCCATCCGCCAGGCGCTGGAGCAGACACAAGGCAGCTGGTCAGCCGCGGCCCGCCTGCTGGATCTGGACTCCAGTAACCTGCATAAACTGGCACGACGGCTGGGCATCAAGTAGTTGCTTCCACAGAGTCTGACTCCTGAGTCGCTCACACTATTTGGCATTGAATGAAATATGAACCAGACTCCAGACTGTTCATACAGATGGAGAGCGCCGATGAAACAACAAAAACAAGCATTTGAGCCAGCCAACCCGAACTACCAGACTGAAGTTGGGCGCATCATGCATGCTGCGCCCTTTATGCAGTTGCTGGGTCTGGAGGTGGTGAAGGTGGCACCGGGCCACTGTGAGACTCGCCTGAAGATACGTCGTGAAGTGCAACAGCAGGATGGTTTTGTGCATGCCGGCGCACAGTGTTCGCTGGCGGATCATACTGCCGGTGCTGCGGGTGCAACCCTTATTCCTGCAGGATTTATGGTGCTGACCGCAGACTTTAAAATCAGCCTGTTACGCCCGGTGTATGGCAAGGAATTAAACTGTGTGGCGCGAGTGATCAAGCCGGGCAAGGGTTTGATTGTGGTGGAGTCTGATCTTTTTGCCGATCAGCAGCAGGATCGCCTGCTGGCGCGGGCTTCGGTGACTCTGGCGGTGGTACGCAAACCGGAATAGGCTTGTATTAAGAAACCTCTGATTAACTACTTTGCTGGCTTATGCTGTGTTGAAATTGGCCTCAAAATGCTCATTTACTCTGTGTAAACTCCGCTTTTTCAGCCAATTTCGCCTTGCCTAACCTGCGCTCGTGACATTAATCAGAGGTTTCTTAACAAATTATTATATCGAAAACTTGCATCAGGCTTACCTATAATCAAGGCCCCCGCTGCTTTGAGGCGAAGATTTCTGATGCCAGTTTGCCGGTTACTGCTGTGTTTGCTGTTGCTGGTTGTGGCCACCACAACCAGTGCTGCCGTTTCGGTGATGGACAGGCACACCGGCCCGTTGGGGCAGGCGGTGGTTTATCTTGAAGACCCGCAGCAGCAACTGGATTATCAACAGGCTTATCAGCGTTGGTTGCAGGGTGATTTTGTACCGGGCACTGATGCAACCCTGACTTTTGGGATTGGTGGTGCCAGTGTCTGGCTGTTGCTGGAGCTGGACAACACCACACCACTCACTCAGTTTCGCCATCTGTTGCTGGATACCCCCTGGATTGATGAGGTGCACTTCCACGTTTTTCGGCACGGGGTGGAGATCAGTCGCTGGATCACCGGTGATAACTATCCCTTCACCGGTCGCAGCCAGTTGCAGACGGGTTTTGTCAAATCACTCGAACTGCGCCCTGGCCTGACTCAGGTGCTGATTCATGCGTCCACACCCGATCCGATGCTGGTGCCCCTGCGGGTGATGGATGATGCCGAACTGATGGATTTTTCATTGCGTCGGGTATTCACCTATGGCCTGGGTTACGGTTTCCTGCTGGCACTGATCTTCTACAACACCGCACTTTATTTTGGTATTCGTGACCGGCGTTACCTGCTTTATGCGCTCTATCTGAGTGTATTCACCATTGCCAATTTCTCTTACACCGGCCATGGTTTTGCCTGGCTCTGGCCTGAGTCAGTGGAATGGCAACGCTGGGCGCAGCCGCTGCTGATGATCAGTTTTGGTTGTGCTGGTCTGCTTTTTGCCACCACTTTTCTGGATATGCGTCGCCACTGGCGTCCGGCTTATCGTGCCGCAGTTGTCAGTGTGGTGCTGGTATTGCTGGCTTTCACCCTCAGCCTGGTGCTGCAAAATCAGCCAATGGCACTGTTGGTGGCTTTTGTATTCATGCTGGTATTCACCCTGCTGATGTTGCTGATGGGGCTTTATCGCGTGCGGCAAGGCAGTGTCAGTGCACGTTTTTACCTGGCTGCCGTAGTGTTTGGTGCGGTGGGTACACTGGTGACCACCCTGTCGGTCTGGGGTGCACTGCCAAGCAGTGAGTGGACGTTTCGGGCGGCTGAAATGGGCATGCTGGTGGAGGCCACCCTGCTGGCACTGGCATTGGCATCACGCATTCGTCGTGCCCAGCAGCGCCAGCAGCAGGCCGAACTGGCAGCCAATACTGACTCACTGACACAGCTCAACAATCGCCGGGCACTGTATCAACGGGCCGAAACCTTCTGGGGTGTGGCTGAGCGGCGTAAAGTACCGCTCAGTGTGGTGGTGCTGGATATTGATCACTTCAAGGATTTTAACGACACCTATGGCCATGCTTTTGGTGATGCGGTACTGCAGCGCTTAGGTCAGTGCATTCGTGAGAACATTCGTGAGCAGGATCTGGCGGCTCGCTGGGGTGGTGAGGAGTTCATCATCCTGATGCCCAACACCACCCTGGACAAGGCAGTCACCTTTGCCGGGCGCTTGCTGGAAGTGTTGCGAAACACGCTGATGGAATATGAGGGGGAAAGGGTGCAGATTACTGCCAGTTTTGGTGTGGCGCAGATTGAACGGCAGGATCTGAATCTGGATGACCTGATCCAGCGAGCGGATCAGGCTTTGTACCAGGCCAAACATGAAGGCCGCAACCGGGTGTGCAGTTGCGGCCAGATGTAGCACTGTTTCCTGATCACCTTAATAAAGTGCCTGGCTTTCTTCCACCACTTCTTTCAGCAGTTCCAGAAACAACTGGTCTGCTTCGGTACGCTCTTCCGGGGTCATCGGGATTTTCACCAGGGTTTCAGCGGTGATGTCATCAGCCACCTTGTCCAGCATCTTGTGATCGCCGTAATGGCGCTTGGCAATTTCCAGGGTTTTTTCCAGGGTGCCCGGTTCCAGCAGCAGTTTTTTCAGGAACTGGCGCAGTTCGGACAGGGCGCGGGCTTTACTCATTTCTGTTGAGCTGCTCATGAACAGGCTCCTTGTCTGTGGGTTTGCATAAAGGGCATGGCTTTAATCTTACTGGATTTTTACCCCATTTGCGGTTTTTTTATCATGCCAGTCAATTGCCGAACCTCTGGTCTGTTGCAGTCTTTGAGATTTCCACGACTTTTAGGCAATATGGATTTTTTGTGTATTCCAATCAGGTGAGTCGATGAACGAAGAACTGTTGCAACTGGCCGAAGCCATGCCCAAGGCCGAGCTGCATCTGCACATCGAAGGCAGTCTGGAACCGGAACTGGTGTTCCAACTGGCCGAGCGCAATGGTGTGAAGCTGGCTTATTCCAGTGTGGATGCGCTGCGGGCGGCTTATGCCTTCAACAACCTGCAGGAGTTTCTGGATGTTTATTATGCAGGCATGTCGGTGTTGCTCAAGGAGCAGGATTTTTATGACCTGACCTGGGCCTACCTGAACCGGGTGCATCAGGATCATGTGGTGCATGTGGAGATCTTTTTTGATCCTCAGGCGCACCTGGAGCGTGGCATTCCTCTTGATGTGCAGATCAGTGGCATTCGCCGGGCGCTGGAGCAGGGACAGGCCGAACTGGGTATCAGCTTCCGGTTGATCCTGTCTTTTCTGCGCCACCTGTCGGAAGACAGTGCACTGGAAACCCTGGAGCTGGCACGTCCTTTTTACGATCAGTTGGATGGTTTTGGCCTGGATTCCTCCGAGCAGGGGCATCCACCGGAAAAATTTGCCCGGGTGTTTGCACGCTGCAAGGAACTGGGGTTCCGGATCACTGTTCATGCCGGAGAAGAAGGTCCGCCGGATTATGTTTATCAGGCGCTGGATCAACTCCAGGTGGATCGCATTGATCACGGTAACCGTTCCATGGAGGATGAGGTCTTGGTACAGCGATTGGTTGGTGCCGGTCTGACACTGACCGTCTGCCCCCTGTCCAACCTGAAACTCTGTGTGGTGAAGGATATGGCGCAGCACCCGATCCTGAGCATGCTGAAAAAGGGTCTGAAAGCCACGGTGAACTCGGATGACCCGGCCTATTTTGGTGGTTATGTGAATGACAACTACCGGGCCTTGATCCAACACCTGCCGGTGACTCGGGACCACCTTTACCAACTGGCCCGTAATGCCTTTGAAGGGGCATGGATCAGTGATGATGAAAAGGAAGCTCACATCAACGAACTGAACCGGGTGTTTGCCTTGGGTTGATGCGGTACAGCTTTTGCTTGTGTTCGCCTGAAGGGTTCATTCATCAGCCGATCAGGAGAGGTACATGCGCATTGCAGCTGCCAGCCGTGACGGTGTGACACTTGCCGGGCACCTAGGCAAGTGTGACCGCTGGATTGTTTATGAAGTGACAAGTGATGTTGACGGGGAGCCGACGCTACAGGAAGTGGAGCGGGTGCATCTGCCAAAAGCGCTGGTTTTTCACCATTTCAGGGATGACTGCCCTCACCCGCTGGGCGATTGTGTGGCGGTGCTGGGGGCCAGTGCCGGTGACAACTTCATCCGCAAGATGCAACAGCGGGGAATGACTGCGCTGCTCACGGCGGAAACTGACCCGCGGCAGGCCGTGCTGGATTATTGCCGCAACAACCTGCCGCCGCCAAAACCCCGCCCTATCGGCAGCCTGATCTGCAAGGTGCATGACCTGCTGTCGTCAGACAAATGATGGCTGCTTATCCCCACTTGTGACGCGGTGGCTGATAATCGCGGATGCCTTGCAGCAGTGCTTCAGGTTCAGCGGTGCGAATCAGCATCGCGGCATGTTCCGGTTTCAGGAAGCCGCTGTCTGTCATGCGATCAATCATGTTCAGCAGTGGATCATAAAAGCCGTTGACGTTAAAAAAGGCGCAGGGTTTGCGGTGATAACCCAGTTGCCCCCAGGTCCAGGTTTCAAAAATCTCCTCCAGGGTGCCAGCTCCACCGGGCAGTGCCACAAAGGCGTCAGCCAGCTCAGCCATGCGGGCTTTGCGCTGATGCATGTCGGCCACCACGGTCAGCTCAGTCAGTCCGGTGTGAGCCACTTCTTTTTCTTTCAGGGCTTCAGGAATCACACCATACACCTTGCCGCCACCGTCCAGCACGGCATCAGCGATGCAACCCATCAGCCCGGTGCGGCCACCGCCATACACCAGATCCACCCCCTGGGCGGCCATAAACAGTCCCAGCTCACGAGTGGTCTGGGTATAAAGCGGGTCATGGCCGGAGCTGGAACCACAGAAAACTGCCAGTTTCATTGTCGAGAAAATCCTTGTGTTCAGGGACAGTCACTGACCTGTTGACGGGCAACACGCATCAGGCTGCCAGCTGTCATCCGATTGGCGGCAGTCAGGCGCATGCCGCTGCTTTGCAGGCCGCGAGCCGTCCAGTTGTTACAGGTGTTGAAGAGGTGATAGTGCCCATTAGCCTGATGAAAATCACTTTGCCCATAACGCCCAGAGCCCAGGTGCAGCCGTCTGCCATCTGCATCCTGCTGGTAACTCTGTTGCAGGAAAGTCAGCAAGGATGCCAGCTCAGCATCGGTCAGACAATGATGCAGGCGTTCGGTACCGGGTAGCGATTGGTCCGGATGGTCAGTCAGTGCCACCTGATGCATCACGGTTGGACTGGGCCAGAAGAGTGCCCTGGCACCCAGCCACAGGCTTTTCTGTTCAGCACGATAATAACCGGCATCCCCCCAACCGAACTCATACCAGCCAGCATCCGGCAAGCCGCTGCTCATCGTGGGCAGGTGGTGTTTGATCTGATCAGCAGGCAAAGCCAGGCCAGTATGCCAGCCATGATTGATGATCACCAGCGGATGGCGGGGTAATGCATCACTGGTGTTTTTCAGTGGTTTCACTGCTTCCGGCGTCGCTGTGCAAGCGGTCAGTAAAAGCAGTGGCAACAGCAGGATTGCCTTCATGGTGGGGTCATTGTTTCGACATGAAATGGCCATATTTTTTAAACACCTCTGTCATGCAGCTGCTTCAAGGTATTCATCCAGAAACGGGCAGGGAAGCTCGGTGATTTTTGATTTCCCTTTCCCATAAACTGGAGTGAAGCACGATGAAGATGAAGAAAAAAGCCCTGCTGGCTGCCGGTGCGCTGGCTTTGTCCACCCTGTTTTCAACGGCTGGAATGGCCGCAAACCCACCTGCTTCCTGCGTGCCCAGCCGTTGGTGAGTCTGGCACGTCCTTCATATGCCTCCATTTTTATTGTGCCGGAAAACAGCCCTTATCAGACGTTGGCTGATCTGAAGGGTGCGCGTATTTCAATGAAAAGTGTCGGCTCCACCACCGGTCATATCATTCCAGCTTACATGTTGGTGGAAGCAGGATTGGATGTGGATCGTGATGTGCGCATTCTGAATCTTGGTGGCACCTTGTTTGAAGCGTTGATTTCCGGTGATGTGCAGGCTGCTGCCACCGGTGTACGTGACTGGGATGGTTTCATCAAGCGTACCGGTGGCGGTTACCGTATTCTGGCGCAGTCACCGCAGATGCCGGATGATCTGGTGGTGGCTGGTCCACACATTGATCCGACCTGCGTGGCGTACATTCGTGATGCCATGATGAAAAATGGTGATGCGTTGATTCAGGCAACCCTGAAGCCGGAAGGCCGTGAGCGTTATCGGGGTGCCCGTCTGATGGCGGTGAATGATGCCAGTTATGACGTAGTGCGGTGCGCAAGGCTTATGCCGCACTGGGTCTGAAGGCGGAATAAGCATGGATGTTTGTCTTCAGAACGTTGGCAAAATCTGGCCAGATGGAACACCAGTACTGGATTCAGTGGATCTGTCGATTGCTTCTGGTGAAGGGGTGGTGCTGTTGGGTGCCAATGGCTGTGGTAAATCCACGCTGCTGCGTTGCATGCTGGGACTGGAATCCATCAGTCGGGGCGAAATCCGCATGGGTGAAGTCTCCCTGACACGTGCACGAGGTGGAGAGTTGCGTCGCCTGCGTAGTCGCATTGGCAGCGTATTCCAGCAGTTTAATCTGGTGAACAATTTGTCAGTGTTCCAGAACGTGCTGTTCGGACGACTGGGCAATGATGGGCTGTTACGCAGCTTGAATCTGACCTGCAGTGCGACCACTCGGGATCGTGCCATGCACTGTCTGGAGCGTGTGGGGCTGGCTCATCTGGCTCAGCGCAGAACAGATCACCTGTCTGGCGGGCAGCAGCAGCGAGTCGCCATTGCCCGTATGTTGATGCAGGATGCCCGACTGGTCTTTGCGGATGAGCCGGTGGCCAGCCTGGACCCTCGTGCCGGGCGTGAGGTCATGGATCTGCTGTTTGAAATTGTGCATGAACATCGACTGACCGTGGTTTGTGTATTGCACCAGCTGGAGTTGGCTTCAGAATATGCTGATCGATTGGTGGGGCTGAAAAACGGGCGAGTGGTGCTGGATGGCAAGCCGTCCGGCATCAGCCCGGAAGCGCTGGCCGAACTTTATGTGGGTGAGGACCTGGCTGACGATACTGACGCAATGGGAGGTGTTTATGCCTACCAGTGAGTCGCGTTATCAGCAGCCGCAGCGCTTTCAGAATCCTTCGGTGTTTATGTGGGTGGTGCTGCTGGTGTTTCTGGCCATTGTGATGGATACCATTGGTTTTTTGTGCACGGTTTTTTTCCGAGCGGATCGAGGAAATTAATCCCAAACCAGGCATGGCATTAAAAGCCGCTGGCGCATCACGTACAGCCGTGGTGGCGGGAGCCATTCTGCCAGAATGTTTCCCTTCCTTTGTGGCAACCAGCCTGTACAGTGTTGAAAAAGCCGTGCGCAGTGCAGTGGTATTGGGTCTGGTAGGTGCGGGTGGTATTGGCGTGGAGTTGACCTCTGCGATGAACCTGTTCCGTTACAACGAAGCCATCAGCATCATTTTGGTGATTCTGGTGGTGGTGATTGCTGTGGAACAGGTGGCCAAGGCCATACGTAAGTGCATTATTTAAACCTGAATTAACCCTTGCATCACGGCGTGCTGTCTTGCCGCTGCCCTTCTTCTCCGAAGATCAAAGGTGCAGCGGCTTTTTTGTGTCTTGTTGTTTTGCGCCTCAGAAAATGGAGGATTGTTTTAAATGTATGAGCACCCAGGAATTATTCAGTGAGTTTTGTTGTGCTTTATGATTTGATGTTGCGCTCTTGCCTCTTGATCTCTGTCTGCAACAACTGAAATGACTCCAATATCAGATAAACAACACCTTCAGGCGGATCTGCTGCTGGTGCTGACCACGTTAATTGCCGCCGCTGGATGGATTTTTTCCAAGGAAGCGCTGGCCGGTTTTGCCCCTTTGTTATTTATTGCCTTGCGGTTTTCAGGTGCCGGGCTGGTACTGGCCTTGTTATGCCTGACGCCTTTGCGTGGTTTGAGTCGTGCCCAGTTCATCAGTGCCTTGCAGGTCGGGGTGTTGTTTGGTGCGGCCATGGTGTTCTGGATTCTGGGGTTGGAGTTTGCCCAGCATCTGGGGGTGGGGGCTTTTCTGACCAGTCTGGGCATCGTTCTGGTGCCCTTGCTTAATTTGTTGATGGGTGGTGAGAAACCAGGCCGTCTGGTTTATTTATCCTTGCCCTTTGTGTTGGCTGGGCTGGCTTTTTTATCGCTGGACAGTGAGTTTCATCTGGGTTTCGGCGAGTTATGTTTTTTATTGTCGGCGTGTTTTCTGGCTTTGATGTTTATCCAGAACAGCCGGGCTGCCACGCGTATACCGGCTTTGCCATTAACGGCCATTCAGCTGTTGGTGACGGGTGGGATCACTGGTTTGTGTTCACTGGTTTTTGAGGATTGGAGTTTCCAGTTTCCTGCGGCTATCTGGGGCTGGTTCCTGGCCAGTATGTTGCTGGCCACCAGTCTGCGTTTTCTGCTGCAGACCTATGCACAGGGTCTGGCACCACCCAGTCACAGTGCCATTATCATGACGCTGGAACCAGTATGGACGGCAATGCTGGCCAGCTATTGGTTCAGCGAAACCATGAGTTTATTTCAATTGATCGGTTGTAGCCTGATTTTTACCGCAGTGCTGGTGAATCGGGCACCAGCACTGCGTCAGTGGTTGCGGCGGGGCGGCTGATCCATTATTGGGTTTCCGCTTCCAGCTCCAGCCAGCGTTCCATTTTCTGCTCCAGCTGCTGCTGAAGCGCTTCCAGTTGTTGCAGTTCGCTGGCCACCAGGGCGGCATCCTGCTGGTAAAAGGTCGGGTCGCTGACCTTGCCTTCCTGAGTGGCTATCTGCTGTTCCAGCTGTTCAATTTCACCGGGTAGCAGGTCCAGTTCACGCTGCAGCTTGTAGCTGAGTTTTTTGGCTGGTTTCTGAGGCTGTGACTGGGTCTGAGAGGCTGTTGATGCCTTGGGCTGCGATGGGGCCGTATCGGTTGTCGCAGCAGGTGCTGAGGCAGCCACCTTGCCAGCTGTTTTTAAGCTGCCGGGTGTTGGCAGGGGTGGGAAACGCCCGCCCTGACGGATCCAGTCTTCATAACCACCAATGTATTCCTTCACACGGCCATCACCTTCAAATGCCAGGATGCCGGTGACCACGCTGTCGAGGAAGGCACGATCATGGCTGACCAGCAGCAGGGTGCCTTCGTAGTTCAGCAGCAGTTCTTCCAGCAGCTCCAGGGTTTCCAGGTCCAGGTCGTTGGTGGGTTCGTCCATCACCAGCAGGTTGGCCGGTTTGGCAAAGAGCTTGGCCAGCAGCAGACGGTTCTGCTCACCACCGGACAGGGCGCTGACCGGTTGGCGGGCACGTTCAGGTGTGAACAGGAAATCCTGCAGGTAACCGATCACGTGTTTGTCACGCCCATTGATGGTGACACTGGTGCGGCCTTCCGCGAGGTTGTCGAGCACGGTTTTCTGCGGGTCGAGCTGACCGCGCAGCTGATCGAAATAGGCCACTTCCAGTTTGGTGCCGATCTTGACCTGACCTTCCTGCGGCTGCAGTTCACCCAGCAGCATTTTCAGCAGGGTGGTTTTGCCGGCACCATTGCGGCCGAGAATACCGATCTTGTCACCCCGTTGAATGCTGGTGGTGAGATCGCGGATGATTGGAACACCCTCGTAGCTGTAGCTGGCATGCGTCAGCTCGGCCACCAGTTTGCCGGAGCGTTCTGCCGCTTCCAGCTGGATATCTGCCTTGCCCTGGCGCTGCAGACGTTCAGCACGCTGTTTGCGCAGTTCCTTGAGGGCACGAACACGGCCTTCATTACGGGTGCGGCGAGCCTTGATGCCCTGACGAATCCAGACTTCTTCCTGGGCCAGTTTTTTGTCAAAAGCAGCCTGGTGGCGGGCTTCCACTTCCAGTTGATGGGCTTTGAATTCAAGAAAATCCAGATAACGACCTTCCCAGCTGGTGATTTCACCCAGATCCAGCTCCAGCATGCGAGTGGCAATGTTCTGCATGAAGGTTCGGTCGTGGGTGATCAGCAATACCGCACCGGGGAAACTTTTGATCTGCTCTTCCAGCCACTGAATGGTTTCAATGTCCAGGTGGTTGGTGGGTTCGTCCAGCAGCAACAGGTCCGGCTCACTGACCAGCGCCTGGGCCAGGGCCACACGACGACGCCAGCCACCCGACAGCTCCGACATTCTGGTGTCGCCATTCAGGTGCAAGCGCTTCAGCAGTTGCTCCACCTTTTGACTGAGTGCCCAGCCATTGCAGGCATCCAGTTGATGCTGCAGTTCATCCATGCGTTTCAAGTCCACCTGATCCGGTGGCAGGTGGGTGATGTGATGGAACTCCTCCAGCAGGCGACCGGCTTCTGCCAGTCCCAGTGCCACCACTTCAAACACGTCACGGTCATCGGCTGCGGGTAGCACCTGTGGCAAAACACCGATGCGCAGACCGGGTTTGCGCCACAGGCTGCCACCATCGGAATGGACTTCTCCGGCCACCAGTTTCAGCAAAGAGGATTTACCTGCGCCATTACGGCCCAGAATAGCCACCCGCTCACCCTCTTCGAGGGTGAGGTTGGCATCATTCAGCAGGGGGGTACGGCCATAGGCCAGGTGGAGATTTTCAAAACGCAGAAGGGTCATGAGGCTTCAGCAAGACCTGCTTTTACACGAACACGGTTTTCAACCAGGGTGGCCAGCAGCTTGGGCTGGAATTTGGAAAGGAAATCATCACAGCCGACTTTTTGCACCATGGCCTTGTTGAAGTTACCAGACATGGAGGTGTGCAGTACCACAAAGGTATCGCGCAGGCGCGGATCTTCACGTACCGCACTGGTCAGGCTATAACCATCCATTTCGGGCATTTCGGCATCGGTGATCAACATCAGCAGTTTTTCAGGCACATTTTCACCGGCATCAGCCCACTGCTTCATCAGTTCCAGGCCTTTTTTGCCGTTGGTGGCAGTGTGCACGGTAATACCCAGGGGGGCCAGGGTTTGTTTAACCTGAGAAATGGCGGTGGGTGAATCATCCACCATCAGTATTTCCATGCCACGTGCGGCACTGACGAT
The DNA here is from genome assembly GCF_900119735.1 of Marinospirillum alkaliphilum DSM 21637. Classification (GTDB taxonomy): domain Bacteria; phylum Pseudomonadota; class Gammaproteobacteria; order Pseudomonadales; family Halomonadaceae; genus Marinospirillum; species Marinospirillum alkaliphilum. The sequence continues at coordinate 55,992 of NZ_FPJW01000001.1, forward strand.
CTCTTCTTCCAGTTGCTCCGGGTCCAGCACGATGGTGTAGGGATTGATTTCAGCCAGCACTTTTTCAACATCAATGATCTCGATGATCTTTTCATCCAGCCGGGTAATGGCTGTGAGGTAGTGCTGGCGGCCGGTGGTGCGAGGTGGCGGCATGATGTCTTCCCAGTTCAGGTTGACAATCCGATCCACGCCGCCAACCAGAAAAGCCTGAATGGTGGAGTTGTATTCAGTGACAATCAGGTTGCTTTCCGGCTTGGCCTCCAGTGCAGGCATGCCAACAGCCTGAGCCAGATTGATCACAGGAACGGCCTGTCCACGCAGGTGGGCAACACCAACCACGTGAGGATGGTGCCCCGGCAGGCTGGTCAGCTTGGGGAGTCGCAGGACTTCCTGGACCTTGAAGACGTTGATGGCAAACAGCTGGCTGGAATGCAGCTTGAACATCAGCAGTTCAAGACGGTTTTGTCCAACCAGACGGGTGCGTGAGTCGACACTATCCAGTACCCCGGCCATGGGCGTTTCCTCGTTGTATTCTTCTGTCGGTGGAAATTTCTGACATACTAGAGAATATTTTGATGCCTGACTACTTCCTGTGGAGTTGTCAGGCCGGTTTGCCGTGTTTTTTATGAAGGTTTCTGATGCAAGTACCCCTGCCTTACGAGCAACCTCTATTTCCGCTGGTGGATATTGGCGTTAATCTGACCGACCGGGCTTTTGCCGAAGATGTTGATACTGTGCTGCAGCGAGCGATGCAGGCGGGTTTAACCGGTTTGTTGTTAACAGGCACCAATGGTTTGGTTTCTGAAACATCACTCAAGTTGGCAGAAAGCCACCCCGCACTTTTGAGAGCCACTGCGGGTGTGCATCCTCATCATGCCTCTGAGTGGTCTGCGTCATTGGCTGCAGATATTCGAGGGCTGTTGCAGCATCCACTGTGTGTGGCAGTGGGTGAAACCGGGCTGGATTTTAATCGCAACTTTTCCACCCCGACTGAGCAGGAAACAGCTTTTGAAGCTCAGCTTGGGTTGGCTGTGGAAAGTGGCAAGCCTTTGTTTATTCATGAGCGGGATGCCGGGCAACGCATGCTGGAAATCCTGCGTCACTGGCGTGATGACCTTTCCGGTGCAGTGGTGCATTGTTTCACCGGTGACAAAACCAGCCTGTTCGGTTATCTGGACCTGGATCTGTACATCGGCTTGACCGGCTGGGTTTGTGATGAGCGCCGAGGCACGCACCTGTGGCCTCTGGTGTCTTCAATCCCCGAGCAGCGGTTATTGATTGAAAGTGATGCCCCCTGGTTGTTGCCACGTAACCTGCGCCCGAAACCCAAAAAAGGCCGCAATGAGCCGGCATTTTTACCCTGGGTGCTGGTGCAGCTGGCACAATTACGGAGTGTTGAGCCACTGCAGCTGGCACAACAAACCAGCCAAAATGCCTGTAAGCTGTTTCATTTGCCTGATGACCTGCTGGAGATCAAAACCCCATGAGTCTGCCAACCTTTATTGCCATTGAAGCAGCCGCTGCGGATGCGCAGAGTTTCCCGGTCAGTATTGCCTGGTCACTGCCGGATGGCAGCATCAAGCATGCGCTGATTCAGCCAGATGACAGCTGGTTGGAGGCTGGTGATGAGCGACCGGTGATGCAGGATGCTGATCTGACTGTAGAGTCTTATTCGGCGGATGAGGTGGTGCGGGAACTCTTGTATGATCAGCAGGATGATGTGTACTACCTGGATCAGCTGCATCCACAGGAAGGCTGGCTGTTGAAGCTGTTTGCAGCTGCCGGGCAGGAAGTGACCTTTGAACTGGCAGAAGCCGTGCAGTTATGTGAGGCTGCTGACTGGTCACAGGCTTACCAGGAAACGCAGCAGTTTCTGGGATTAGACCCCACTCGCGCGGAAGATCAGGTGCGAGCCTTGCTGGAAACGCATGTGATGTTGACGGGCGAACAGCCGGATGAAACAGCCATTTAATAACAATAACGGGAGTCTGGTGTGATGCAACAAGTCGATTTTTATTATGATGTTGTCAGTCCTTACAGTTATCTTGCTGCCATCCAGATGGAGAGTCTGGCAGCAGAAACCGGCGTTCAGGTGGTATGGAAACCGATATTTTTAGGGGGGCTGTTCAAGCAGTTGGGTAATAGTGCTCCCTTGACCAACCTGCCTAAAAAACACTACATGCTGACGCAGGATTTGCCACGTCTGGCACGTTTTTATCAGGTGGCCTACACCCGCCCGGATGTTTTTCCAGCCAATACGCTGCTGGTGCAGCGGGCTTTGGCCGCAGCTCCAGTAGAGCAGCGCCCGGCGTTATCATTGAAGCTCTATGATTTTTACTGGGGGCAGGGGCAGGATGTGGCGCCCCCGGAAGTGGCTGAAGCTTTGCTGGGCACGGATATTGCTGCCCTGGGCCAGACTGAAACCGCTAAAGCAACCTTGAAGGCACTGACCGATGAGTTGATCGAGCGCGGTGGTTTTGGTGCTCCCACGCTGATCTGGCAGGATCAGTTGTATTTTGGTGCAGATCGAGTGCAGCTGCTGAAGGCTGATCTGCTGGCAACAAAAGGATAAAACGTCATGTTTACCGGTATAGTGCAGGGTGTGGCTGAACTGGCGAGCCTTGAGCGCAAGAGTAATCTCAGCACGCTGGGCATTTGTTTGCCGCCGGCAACCCGTGAGGGGTTGCAGGTGGGTGCCAGCGTTGCAATCAATGGTGTGTGCCTGACCGTGGTGCGCTGGGATGATCAGGCGGTGTATTTTGATGCCATGATCGAGACCTTGCGTCTGACCAACCTGGGTGGTTTGCAGCAGGGTGATCAGATCAACTTTGAACGGGCGGCACGTTTTTCTGATGAAATCGGTGGCCACCTGATGTCCGGTCATGTCATCGACCAGGTGGAGTTAACCGCTCGTCAGGAGCTGGATGAAAATAACCTGCGACTGGAGTTCACTGCAGCACCCAAATGGATGAAGTATATTTTTCCCAAGGGGTACATCGGCTTGAATGGCTGTAGCCTGACCCTGGGCGAGGTGGAGGATAACCGCTTCAGTGTTTATCTGATTCCGGAAACCCGTCGCGCCACCACCTTTGGCGAGATGCAGGAAGGTACCAGGGTGAACCTGGAAATTGACCCTCAGACTCAGGTGATCGTGGATACGGTTGAAAGAGTCATGGCATCACGCCAGTCTTTTGGGTAAGATGCGCGTTTTTTCAGCGCCTGACCATTCGTTCAGGAGTCATCCGATCCGGAATTGAGACACGCCCATGACCGCAGACCGTTACCGCAAGGATTTCACCATCACCTGGGATCAGTTGCACCGTGATACCCGTGAACTGAGTCATCGCCTGGTGGCGCGTGACTTTAAAGGGATCATTGCGGTGACTCGGGGAGGTTTGATTCCTGCCGGTTTGCTGGCGCGTGAGCTGAATGTTCGCTGGATCGATACGCTGGGGGTGTCGAGTTATGATCACATGAATCAGCGCAATCTGACTCTGATCAAAGCCCCGGATGAAAAGGTCGGAGATGGTGAAGGTTACCTGCTGGTGGATGACCTGGTGGATACCGGCAAAACTGCCAAAGTGGTGCGTGAACTCTTGCCAAAAGCCTGGTTTGTGACGGTTTATGCCAAACCGGAAGGACGTGAGCTGGTGGATGATTTCATCACCGAGGTCAGTCAGGATACCTGGATCCAGTTCCCCTGGGATATGGGTGTCAGTTATGTGGAACCGGTGATTAACCAGCATCGTAAAGGTTAAACCATGAAACAACCCTTGCCTGATGACTGGATGGCTTGGTTGGGCGCTGAATTTGAACAGCCCTACATGCAGCAGTTAAAAGCCTTTCTGCAACAGCAGAAAGCTGCCGGCAAGGTGATCTTTCCTCATTCATCCAACTGGTTCAATGCTTTTCAGCAAACACCCTTGTCGGGTGTGCGGGTGGTGGTGTTGGGGCAGGATCCTTATCATGGCCCCGATCAGGCCCATGGTTTGAGCTTTTCTGTGCTTCCGGGGGTTCGAATCCCTCCTTCACTGCAAAACATCTACAAAGAACTCCAGACGGATCTGGGTATTGCACCGGTCAATCACGGCTGTTTGCTGCCCTGGGCACAACAGGGTGTGCTGCTGTTGAATGCAGTGTTGACGGTAGAGGCTGGTCTGGCCAACAGCCATCAGGGTAAGGGCTGGGAGCAATTCACAGATCGAGTGATTCACCTGCTGAATGAGCAGTCACCGAGCCTGGTGTTTATGTTGTGGGGAAGTTACGCGCAGAAGAAAGCGGCTTTTGTGGATCGGCAGCGGCACCTGGTATTGCAGGCACCTCACCCTTCACCCTTATCCGCTCATCGTGGGTTTCTTGGTTGCCGGCATTTTTCACAGGCTAATGCCTGGCTGGAGCAGCGCGGACTGCCAGGCATCAACTGGCAGTTACCGCCACAGCTTTAAATCAACTTTAAATCAACGCATGTGAATGTCGTTGTCGCGCAGGAAGAAGGTGACCTTGCCCAGATCATTGCGGGGTGAAAAACTGGCTTCATCAATTTCTATCTGGGTGCCGGGGTAACAGGTCTTGCGTACCTGAATACGGGATGATTTGAGCTGGTTCAGCTCAGCGTTCAGTCTTGCCAGCTCTTCGTTCAGGCGTACTTCCTTCTGCTGCAGACTATCTCTGGCCTTGATGATCTGCTGTTTCTTTTCTTCGGTGATGGGTTTGCGCAGCTTTTTGATCTTGGCCACCACATCCATCAGCTGATTCTTTTGCACATCAAGCTGTTTCAACTGGTTATTCACCATGGCGATGTCCGCCTTGATATCCCGGGTATCGCCCACGCGTAATACTGTGGGCATATTGGCAGGTGCGCCGGTAACCGCAACATCAATCAGTTCACGTGCTTCGGCAACACCACCAACAATGGCGCCCTTGCCAGGCATGTGGATTTTGATACCGGCCTTGATCTGAGAGTGGAGGATCTGCTTCTGAACCACCACTTCCTGTCCAGCCACTACCTGAGCTTCCTGAATGAAGCGGGCCTTGATGATGCTGCCAGCTTCTAAAAAGGCGTCATCAATCTTGCCGGTTTTTTCTTCATCCGGTGCATTACGACCATTCTCGGAGCGTTTACGACCGATGATGCCGCCACCAACCTCGATCATGCCGCCTGCCTTGATGAAAGCGGCTTCAACCAGACCACCAACCTTCACATCGCCAGTAACTTCCACCTTCATGCCGGGGTTAACGTTGCCTTTGATGTGCACGCTGCCATCAAAACGCACATGACCACTTTTCAGACCCACTTCTTCGAGTTTCAACACCTGCTCGATGTGGGCACCCTTTTCATGCACTACCGGCATGCCGGAAACGGCTGACAGCAGCAGATCGTTGTCACCCGGGGCCAGCTTAACAGTGTCATCTTTAGGCTTTAACACCAGGTCTTTGCCGTTGCGCCCTTTCAGGGTGCGGCCGGTAACAGTCCAGCCAGACTTGCCTTGGGTGGGAGGGTGGCGGCGAACCAGTACCTGATCAGCATCCACATGTGGGAAGTCACCCAGCTCCAGAAAATCAACATGGCCTTCTTCATTGATCTGTGGGCGGCGATCGGTGATTTCATCCAGTAGGGTTTCCAGCCAGGCATCTTCACCGTCATATGCTGGCTCACCGTAGGCGACCACCATACAAATCGGTTTCCCGGTTTCGCGTAAATGTTTGCAGGTTGCTGGATCAGTCAGGTCTTTTAAGCTCTCATCCAGAATGCCACGAACGATCTTGGATTGTTTAAGTGAAAAATCCAGCGCTTCACGTGTCAGGTCCAGCCCTTTGCCCAGGGGGGGGTAAACCACCACACCTGCCAGCATCTGGTTGGGGCTGGCAAAAACTTCCACGCGTGCATCAACCGAGCCGCCCAGGCGCAGGTCAGTGGGTTGGCCACGGCGCATGGCTTCCAGCAGGGTAGCCAGTGCAGAGGCTTCGATGGGGTGTTCTGCTGCAGAAAAACCGGCTAACTCCACAATATGAGGGAAGTGCTCGGGATCAACCGGTAGTGCCAACCCGGACGGGGCGTAGGTGACGTAAAAATCTCCGTTTTCTTCATCAACGCGGAAAGTCAGGCCAAGCTCCTCGGGAGTCGGGATGCTCAACATGAGTTCTTCGGATAGTGGTTCCATGGCTGTTCCTGTTCTACCGTCCAGATGCTGCCTGTGTGCAGGCATTATAATAATACTTTTGGTTTGCTCTGAAAGAGCTTCCTTCATATTAACCAACTCGATGACTTTCTCCCATCCCCAACATCAGGCTCTTTTGTGACGCTTTGTTGCATCTTTAAGCAGAAAAGCACGCTGACGGGATCCGGTTGAAGGTTTATGATAGGTGCAAGGAACTGAATGGGATACCCCTCGTTATGGCGATGACCCGTATGGCAAAAATCCGCCGGGCCAGGCAGTTGATTGCTCTGACCCTGTTGGCGGAAATAAAAACCAATCAGCGCAATCTGATTAGCCTGATTCTTGATAAGGCCACCATCTGGACGGAAGATCGTCAAGCATTACGCTTGCCGCCGCTGCCGCGTCAGGTTGAAATTCAGCTGGCACGCAGTCAGGGCATGCGCTTGTTCCGCCTGCGTGAAGCTGTATTCAGTCTGGCGCCCAAGCGTCCGCTGGAAACTCAGCGCCTGATCTATCGGGACGATGTTTACCGGCCTGGTTTGCCGGGTAAAACACGCAAGCACTGATGACAACAAAAACGATTGTTCTGGAGTGAAAAAACGATGGATGCAGATCTTTCGATCGAGGAACTGGGAATTCTGCTGGTGGAGCCTTCTGCTGTTCAGCGCAAGGTGATCTGCCAGCACCTGATGGAACAGGGCATCCATACCCTGGAGGCAGTTGAAAATGCGCGTGAAGCACTCAACCGCATGCGTAGTTTTGTGCCAGACCTGATCATCAGCAGCCTTTATCTGCCCGATGCCAATGCGGATGAGCTTTTTGCACTGATGCAGAAAGAACCCCGTCTGGCTCAGGTGGCCAAGATGGTGGTATCCAGTGAACAGAAGCGCGAAAACCTTGAGGCTGTTCGTCAGGCCGGGGTACTGGCCCTGCTGCCCAAACCTTTTGATCGCAAGGATCTGGAGCGTGCGCTGAGCACAACACTGGAGTATCTGAGCCATGAGGAAGTGGAGCTGGAGCTTTATGATATTGCCAGCCTGCGGGTGCTGGTGGTGGATGATTCACGCATGGCACGCAAACACCTGTCTCGGGTGCTGCAGCAAATTGGTGTGCAGCAAATTGATGAAGCCGTGGATGGCAGTGAAGGCATACGCTGCCTGGAGCAGGCTGCCTATGATCTGGTGGTCACTGACTACAACATGCCGGTGATGGATGGTGAGGCACTGGTGAACCATATCCGCCAGTCTGCTGATTATTCCCATATTCCCATCATGATGGTCACTTCTGAAGATGAATCACGCCTGGCAGGTGTTCGTCAGGCGGGTGTTTCTGCCATCTGTGATAAACCTTTTGAAGTCAGTCAGGTGCGCCAGTTGCTGGTGTCTTTACTGGAACCTGAAGCGGGTTGATACCCAGCGGCTGCGGAGTAGCGTTTGAAATTTATTCATCAGTTGAATCAGCAGGTTCCACCACTCAAGTTAGGCGATGATCCGCAGATTGGTGCCTTGGTGAACAGTGGGTTGCTGACCTGTGAGCCAGATCTGCCTTTACGTGAGGTGGCGCGCAGGATGCGCAAAGCCAGAGTCAGCTGTATTCTGGTGGTTGAGGCTGGAGAAATAGCCGGTATCTGGAGCGAAGGGGATACCCGTCGACTGGACTTTTCCTGTGAAACCCTGCAAAACACCCCCATTCGTGAACTGATGAGTTCACCAGTCATCACTGCGCCCTGGGAAACCAGTTTGAGTGATGCCGCGAGTCTGATGAAAAAGAAACGTCTGCGCCGTTTGCTGGTATTGGATCAGCAGGGTGAACCGCTGGGCATGCTGACCCAGTCTGATCTGGTGCGCCATCAGGGGGTGGAACACTACCTGTTGATGCGTAATGTTGGCTCCAGCATCAGTCGGTCCCCCCTGCGCCTTTATGCCAGCCTGACCATTGCCGAGGCAGTGGCTCGCTTGCGTGAAGCGGGCGTTGAGGCGGCTGTGGTGGAGCGGGGGCGCGGGCAGCCGCCGGGTATTGTCACCGAGCGGGATTTGATTGCGCTGCTGGCCGAAGAGGTGCAGGCTTCAACCTTGCAGGAGCTGGTGCACAATGAGCTGCTCTGTGTACCACGTGATATGAGTCTGCTGCGTGCGGTGGATTTGCTGAGGCAGAAAGGGTTTCGTCATCTGGGTGTGCTGGAGTGTGATGAGTCCGGCCAGGCGACTGAAACTCTGTGTGGTCTGCTGTCTTTTAATGACATCCTGGCCAGTATTGAATATGAGTACGTCAACCAGTTGCGCGCCGCCATTGAGGCGCGTGATATGGCACTGCGCACGTCCAGCGAAAACCTGCTGCTGGCGCAGAAGGTGATTGAAGCCTCGTTGGATGGCATTGTGGTGACCAACCATGAGGGTGTGATTCAGGCGGTTAATCCGAGCTTTACCACCTTGACGGGCTACAACCCGGAAGAAGTGATTGGTAAAACACCGGCAGTGCTCAGTTCCGGACGCCATGGTGCGGATTTTTATCGCGAGATGTGGCTGGGACTCAAGAGTCAGGGGTATTGGCAGGGCGAAATCTGGAATCGCCGCAAGAATGGTGAGGTATATGCCGAGTGGCTGACCATTACAGCCATTCGTGGTGTGGATGGTGAAATCCGCCAGTATGCAGCCATTTTCAGTGATATCACGGATCGCAAGCTCAAAGAAGAACAGATCCATGCACTGGCTTATTACGATGAATTGACGGGGCTGGCCAATCGCCGTTTGTTGATGGATCGCCTGTCACTGGCGTTGGCCAATGCGCGCCGTCACCAACACAAGATGGCCATTTTGTTTCTGGATCTGGATCTGTTCAAGCGCATCAATGACAGCCTGGGGCACCAGGTGGGTGATGAGGTGTTGCAGCAGGTGGCAAAACGCTTGCAGCAAGCGGTGCGTGAAGGTGATTCGGTGGCACGCCTGGGGGGTGACGAGTTTACTGTGTTGGTGCCTGAGGTCGACTCCTTGCATGCATTGGAATCCCAGGCTGCTCGGCTGATCCGTGCAGTCACCCAACCCCTGACGCTACAACAAAAGCAGTTGGTGGTATCAACCAGTATCGGTATCAGTGTATTCCCTGATGACGGTGATACGGCAGAAGTACTGCTTAAGCATGCCGATACAGCCATGTATCGGGCCAAGGATGCCGGTCGTAACAGCTACTGTTTTTACAACGCGGTGATGGGGGAACGCAACTACGAAGACCTGGCGCTGGAACACGGTTTGCGCAAGGCACTGGAAGGCGGCCTGTTGCATCTGGCCTGGCAACCGAAAATTGATGTGGTGTCACGTCGCTGGGTGGGGATGGAAGCCTTGTTGCGTTGGCATGATCCAGACCTGGGTGAAGTATCCCCCCTGCAGTTTATCCCTCTGGCAGAAAAGCTGGGATTGATCGAAACTCTGGGTGACTGGGTGCTGGATCAGGTTTGTCAGCAGCTGGGGCAATGGATTAAGCGGGGTTATCGGCCGATGCCAGTATCCGTTAACGTGTCTGCCCGCCAGTTGGTGGATGCAGATTTTGCTGCGTGTATTTTCCGCCGCTTGAAAGCTTGTGGCGTGGGTAGTGAGTTACTGGAGCTTGAACTGACTGAAAGCTGCCTGATTCTGGAGCAGGAAGATGGTGAGTATCAGTTACTGGATCAGCTGCATGCCGGTGGTGTGACCTTGTCGATTGACGACTTTGGTACCGGTTATTCTTCACTGTCTTATCTGCGCAAGTTGCCTTTAAGTGTTATCAAGATCGACGCCAGTTTTGTCCGGGAGCTGCCGGGAAATCGTGAGGATGGTCAGCTGGTCAAGGCCATTATTGGCATGGCAACTGCACTGGGACTGGAAGTGGTGGCAGAGGGTGTTGAAACCCGTGCGCAGGCGACGTTACTGCAAGGCCTGGGTTGCCATGTTTGCCAGGGATACTGGCTGGCAAGACCGGCATCCACTGAGCAGATCAGCCAGTGGTTACGGGAAAGTGGTGAGTCAGGTTTGTGGCCCCATTTCCCGGAAGACTGGGAGCCGTTGCTCACTGAATCGTGAAAAATTTCTTCATGGTGCGGGTGATGGTGAGCAGCTCTTCATCACTGATCACATAACAGGGCATGGTGTAAGCGTAACGACCAAAGGGCCGCAACCATACACCCTGTGCTCTGGCCCACTGATTCATGCCTTTTAATCGATCGGCATGATCGACCTCAATGACTCCTGTTGCTCCCAGGGTGCGAGTGGCCACTACACCGGGTGCCTGAAAATCATCCAGCGCCTGTTGCAGTTGCTGCTGCATCATCGCAATGCGCTGCAGGTAGTGATCCCGTTCAAACACCTCGATGCTGGCCAGGGCAACACTGCAGGCCAGTGGATTCCCCATGAAGGTGGGGCCATGCATAAAGGCTTGTGCCGGGCCGCCATAAAAGCCTTCAAATACCTTTTCGGTGGCCAGGGTGGCTGCCAGTCCCAGATAACCTCCGGTCAGTCCTTTGGACAGCACCAGAATATCCGGGCAGATAGCGGCGTGTTCACAGGCAAACAGCTTACCGGTGCGCCCGAACCCGGTGGCTACTTCATCCAGTATCAACAAAATGCCGTAGTGATCACAGAGGCGACGAACCTCCTGCAGCCATAAGGGTGAATACATGTTAAAGCCACCGGCAGCCTGCAGCAGTGGTTCAACAATAAACGCTGCCAGCTGCTGGTGGTGTTGCTCAAAGCTTTGCTGCAGAATTTGCAGATCCTGCTGGAGTAACGGATCATCTGGCAGAGCATCGAAGCCGGCACGAGGTGCTGCTGTAAATGGGTGCTCCATCAGCCAGCCCTTGAACAACTGATGCATGCCTTCTTCTGGATCACAGACCGCCATACAACCGCTGGTGTCACCGTGATAAGCCTGTTTGACGGCCAGTATGTGGGTGCGCTCTGCCTGTCCTTGTTGTTTCTGGTATTGCACAGCCATCTTGATGGCCACTTCCACACCCACTGAGCCACTGTCACTGAAAAATACGCGGGTCAGTGGTGCGGGAGTGATACCGACCAGTTTTTCTGCAAGCTGCAGCGCAGGCTGATGAGTCAGGCCACCCAGCATGACGTGACTGAGTTGATCAATCTGGCGATGCAGTGCAGCATCAAGATCCGGATGCCGGTAGCCGTGGATCAGGCACCACCAGGCACTGGTGGCATCCAGCAGGCGGCTGCCATCTTTCAGGTGGATCCAGGCTCCCTTGCCACTGATCACTTCCGGGGGTTCGGTGAGGTTTTGCATCTGGCAGTAGGGATACCAGACAGCAGAATGGGGCATGGTGTATTCCTGAAATGTTGTTAACCTGCTCTTTATTTTAGGTTAACAGCGGGTGATGCCTGACTGCAAGTGAATGCCTGTTGATCTACGGCATGAATTGGAGTGGAAAACTCTTGCTGAAAAGACCATTATAGACTTGACAGCAGGTTTATTTTTTCAGGAGGGGAATGACATGCAGAGTGTGATAGATACTTTTCGTGAGCAGATGCAAAAGCAGCAATTGCCGATGGTTGAGTTTCAGCGCCAGTGGCTGGCAGCCATGGAAGCGGTAATGGAAACTGAGCTGGAAGCTGTGCGTCAGTACTGGGATACCTGGTTCCGCCTGAGTCAGGCCTGCATCCACAGTGGTGATGACAATAACCCGGTGAAGCTTGGACAGGATTGTGCTGATCTTTTCTGTCAGTTGAATAAGGCCATGCTGGAGCATGCCCACAAGCGTCAGCAACTGACCCAGAACTGGCGTGACCGTCTCACAGAAATCATGTGATTTTTCTGGCACCTGAAACCAGTAGGGTTCAGGTGCCTAACCTTAAAAAAACACTGATTAACTGCCTCCAATCACGGCCAGTGCCACAGACTTTATCACAAACCCCAGCACACCCAATCCCAGTGCAATAAACAGGATGGTGGTGCCAAAGCGCCCCGCTTTGGATTTTCTGGCCAGATCCCAGACAATAAACCCCATAAACAGAATCAGTCCGCCGATCAGGATTGGCATGGCCAGTGCTTCAAGTTCGGTATAGTGCATCATTTTTCCTCTGTGTTACCATAACCAACCAAATTACTTGGTTTATGCCTGTGGGTGAAATAAGAAAGGCTTATTTCGGTATCTGCTGGATTCTAGGGTGTTTCAGTGAAACAGGGGAGTGGCAGCGTGGCTGATATTCTGGTGTTGGTGGGTAGTGTGTATGGCGGTGCCGAGGAAGTGGCCGAGCAGGCGGTGCAGGTAGCTGAATCCAGGGGTTTCAAGGTTCGCATGACAACTTCGCCGGTATTGCAGGATCTGGATGGCCGCTCGGCCTTGCTGGTGGTGACCTCCACAACAGGGAGTGGTGAGCTGCCGGATGCCATTCAGCCACTTTATGCCGCATTACAGAATAACCCTGCCAGCCTATCTGGTCGCCCACTGGGTATTATTGCGCTGGGGGATTCGTCTTATGGTGAAACCTTTTGTGCTGCTGGTCAGCTGTTTGAGGAGCTGATGTCCGGCCTGGGTGCGGTGTGTTTGCAGGAGATGCTCAGGATTGACGCTTTAGAGCATTTTCAGGCCACTGATGCGGCACGGGAATGGATTGATGGCTGGCTGGAGGCTTTGCAAGAGTTCAACGGAAGGGACTGAGCATCACCAGTACCACCAACAGGGCACCCAATACCAACAGAATGTCCAATACCCAACGGCTGACGGAGCGCTTGCGTTTTTTGGGTTGGGGTCGCTGCGCCAGGGCGCGTTGAGCACTTGGGTTGCGTGTTGTGCCGCGTCCTGCCGTTCGTGTGCGTTCACGTGATGCTGAAGAGGAGCGACGAGCTGGACGTTTGTCGAGTCCAAGCTGTTTTTTCAGCTCCTTTTCTTCATGCTGGCGTTTACGTTGGAGGGCCTCCTCCTTCATTTTTGCCATATCAACCATGTTGACCATCTCCAATCTTGTGTCAAACAATCCTGGGAAACATTTGATTAACTATTGTGCTAGGTGATGCTGCGTTGAAACTGTTCTCAAAATGCTCATTTACTTCATGTAAACTCCGCTTTTTCGATCAATTTCTCCTTGCCTGACCCGCGCTCACAACGTTAATCAGATGCTTCCTGATGTTTTCAGTGGTATTCAGGATCAGCTGCGCAGTTTAACTGCTATCACGCCAGTCTGCTGCAATTGCTCGTGTTATTTCTGTCAATGATTCGTTGCAGGTTCAGGTTACTATTCGATAGCAGGGATTGTAAGCCTTGCCGGCCAGTTTCATGCGTCCCTGGCTGACAAATGCCTGCAGCAGGGCGTCGAGTAGTTGCATCAGCTCTGGCTCACCGTGCAATTGAAAAGGCCCATGCTGTTCAATGGCACGAATGCCTGACTCTTTGACATTACCTGCCACTATGCCGGAAAAAGCTCTGCGTAGGTTGGCTGCCAGCAGGTGAACCGGTTGATTGCGATGTAATTGCAGGGCAGCCATGGCGTCATGTGTTGGCTGAAAAGGCTGCTGGAACAACGGATCAATTCTCAGGCGCCAGTTGAAGTAAAAGGCATCATTGTGCTGGCGGCGATGATTGGTCACAGCCTCCATGCTGTTGCGCATGGCGCGGGCCACTCCGGCAGGATCATCAATCATGATGCGGTAACGACTGCGCTGTTCTTCACCCAGGGTGGTGACAATGAAGTGATCAATCTGCTCAAAATATTCGTGTGAGTCTGCCGGGCCGGTAAAAATCACCGGGAAGGGCTGTTGCTGGTTTTCTTCGTTACTCAGCAGTCCTAACAGGTAAAGGATTTCTTCGGCTGTACCCACTCCGCCGGGAAAAACAATGATGCCATGCCCCAGACGAACAAAAGCCTCCAGACGCTTTTCAATGTCCGGCATGATGACCAGCTCATTCACGATGGGGTTGGGTGCTTCTGCAGCAATGATGCCGGGTTCGGAAATACCGATGTAACGGCGCAGTGCGGTGCGCTGTTTGGCATGGGCGACGTTGGCTCCTTTCATCGGGCCTTTCATGGCACCGGGGCCGCAGCCTGTGCAGATATCCAGTCCTCTCAGTCCCAGGTGATAACCCACGTCCTTGGTGTATTCATATTCTTCACGGGAAATGGAATGACCGCCCCAACACACTACCAGGTTGGGTTGCAGGTTGGTGCGCAATACCCTGGCGTTGCGCAGGATATGGAACACGGCATCCGTGATACCGTCACTGTCATTCAGGTTGTAACGCGGATTCTGCTCAATTTCATTGCTGACGTAGACCAGGTCGCGCAGCACGGCAAACAGGTGTTCGCGGATACCACGGATCATCTCGCCATCCACAAAAGCTTCACTGGGTGCCTGTGTTAACTTCAGGCGAATGCCGCGATCCTGCTGCAGTACCTCAATATCAAAATCCGGGTGTGATTCCAGCAGTGCCTTGCTGTCATCCAGCGGGCTGCCGCAGGAAAGGACTGCCAGCGCACAGCGTCTGAGAATTTCATGGTGGCCATTGCTGGAAGTGTCTTTCAGTCGATTCACCTCATGCTGGGAAAGGACTTCAAGGCTACCTTCCGGTGAAACAAGGGCATTAACACCAACCTGGGCTGCTGGGTGCATCCTGAGTACAACTCCTCACTGCTAGTCAATAACAAAACAGCCAACATGATAATCCATCCATGCCTGCTTGTGCGGCATCTTTTTGTTTCTGATCAAGATATGGGGGTTTTATGAGGTGTTGATGACATCAAGAAAAGGTGGTACTGCCAAGTGCTGCGCTGCAGTAGTGAATTAGTCGTGTATTTGTTGCATAAATCGTATAATTATTCTGTGTTTTAGGCTTTTATATCAGGCATTTTCGCATTTTTGTCATTTATCTAGCGAGCGGTTGCTAGTGCCAAGGTCGAATAGGCTAAAGCGGGCAGGAAAGGTAAAAAGCTTCTGCTGAACGATCACACCTACAAAAACAGTAAAGTGACGTCGGTTCCATGTTGGGTTGTAACTGTCTGAATCAGGCTGTTGCAGCTTCATAAAGACAACTGAAGCAAGGAACTAGAGACGTGCTCCTGAAAAGAAAACACGGTGAAGAACACCCTTACTGGCCTGCCGGTCCTTTCAAGATTCGCCTGCCGTTCATTCACTATCGCTGGGAAATTCCAGAAACCATTCAAGCCCTGGTGATGTTTGTGATTGCCATGGGTATGATCCCGCTACTTGAGCAGTATCTGGGCCTGCCCTATGAAGTGGCGCTGGCTTACGTAGTGGTTTGTGGCATAGGTTTTATGTTGCCAACCCTGCTGGGCGTGCCTTTTGTGCCCGGCTGGATCACTCCTGCCATTCCGGTGGTACTGCTGTTTATCGGTCAGTTTGAACCGGGCCCGGAAGCCATACGTGCATTGGTGGCCCTGCAGTTGATGGTGACCTTTATTTTCCTGTTCATGGCGGTGACTCGCCTGGGCAGTAAACTGGTCAACAACATTCCCAACTCCATCAAGGCGGGGATTTTGTTGGGTGCCGGTATTGCCGCCATCAGTGGTGAGATCAGTCAGGGTGGGCGACTGTTTAATACTCCCATTTCCTTGACCATTGGTGGCCTGGTCACGGCCTACGTGTTGTTCTCCTTATCCTTCCGTGACTGGACGGAAAAACACCGTTGGGCCAAGTTGGTGGCCAGTTATGGCATGGTGCCGGGTATGCTGCTCACCATGTTCATTGGCTGGGGTGTGGCTGAATATCCGCTGCCGGATGTGCAGTGGGGCTTTAACGTACCGGCCATGGGGCAGATCTGGGCTTACCTGCCATTTACTGTTGGTTTTCCTGGTCTGGACCTGTTGTTGTTGGCTATTCCTACCGCCATTATTGCTTACATCATTGCCTTTGGTGACATCATTGTTGGCCAGAGTCTGATCAAGCGTGTTGACCACCTGCGCCCTGATGAAAAGATTGAAGTGAATGTGGATCGGGTGCATCTGGTCACGGGTATTCGTAACCTGTTGCATTCTTTCTTTGCGCCCTATCCGGGACTGGCGGGTCCGCTGTTTACCGGTGCCATGGCTACCATTGCCGAGCGTTACCGTTATGGCCGCAAAGCCATGGATACCATCTATTCCGGTGCCAGTATTTTCTGGATTGTCGGTTTTATTGCGCTGTTCCTGCTGCCGCTGGTCACCTTGTTCCGTCCGGTACTGCCGATTGCCCTGTCGATTACCCTGCTGATCACTGGTTACCTGTGTATTGCGGTGGCGGTGGAGCAAATTGACAATGCCACGTCGATGGGTGTGGCGGGCATCATGGGTGTCGTGCTGGCCACTCATGGCGCTGCCTGGGGTCTGGGCGCGGGTCTGGTGCTCTATTTCATGATCGAGTTCCGTGGCCGCAATAAAAAGGCGGCAGACGATACCGAGGAGCCCATTCATGTTGAAGACAATATGCCGGTTGATCAGGAGCTACCGGATAAGACCTGAGCAGGCTGTTTTCAGGCGCTGAATGCCTCTACAATAAAAACCCCGATCAGCCGGTCGGGGTTTTTTCTTGCCGCTGCCGGAAACCGCTGACCAACATGTTTAATGCCTTGTATTTCCAGACTTTTATCACGCTGGTAGAAACTGGTAGTTTCACCCAGACTGCGCGTAAGCTGGAAATGACCCAGCCGGGTGTCAGTCAGCATGTGCGTAAACTGGAAACCTATTTTGGCCTGGAGCTTTTGGAGCGCAAAGGCAAGCGTTTTGATCTCACCGAAGCCGGGCGTCAGGTGTATGACTATGCGTTGCGGCTTTTTGCTGATCATGAGCAGTTTCGTCAGGGGCTGGAACAGGATCTGCTGGAAGGTGGTGAATGCCGTATGGCCAGTATTGAAGTGCTGGGCGTGTTGTTTTATCCCTTTGCGCTGGGCTTGTTAAAAAATCATCACCGCCTGCGTTTACACCTGCGTTTTGCGGACAATGCCGAGGCGATTCAGGATCTGTTGAACCGACGCATTGAACTGGCGCTGGTCAGTGAGATGCAGCGCCATCCTGAGCTGGATTATATGGAATATCTGAGTGAACCGCTGATTGTGGTGGTGCCTGCCGATTTTCAGGGCAGCAGCCTGCATGAGCTGATCAGTCTGGGTTTTATTGATCATCAGCAGGGTCAGGAACAGGCCGGCAAGCTCTTGAAAGTCAACTTCCCGGAAGAATACCGGGGCTCGCGCCAGTTGACCCAGCGCAGTTATGTCAACCGGGTGCATCTGGTACTGGATGCTGTGGCACGAGGGCTGGGATTCAGTGTGGTGCCGCGCAGTGTCTGGGAGGCTTCAACCTGGCAACAGCAGACCCGTGAATGGCGTCTGCCGGAAGAAGCCAGTTGGACCATTTACCGGGTGACTTTAAAAGGCAAAACCCTGCCAGAGCGTTATCTGCATCTACTGGATGAATACCTGGCCTGGCGTCAGGGTGCGCTCAGCGGTAATCCTTGAGATAAACCACCTTGGGTCGGCGAGTGATTGGCTGGTCGGCTACTTTCTCTGCGCTGGTCATTACTTTGGGTGCTTCTACAGCAGTTGATCCAGAGAGTTTTTCCAGCTCCCGTCGCATTGACAACAAACCCTCATGCATCAGGCCGGAAAACTTCAGGCAGAGTGCCATCGGGCTGCGGTGTCTGGAGCGTTCAGCATTGATTCTGAATACCAGTTGTTCAAGCCGTTGACGCATGCCCTGATCCGGTGTGGCATCCAGCACCTCCTGTGTGAGCTGATCCCGTAATGCCTCTAACTGTTCAGGTGATTGCTGAGCCATGGTCAGCAGTTCATCAAAGCAAGGCAAGCGCGAGGATTGATGGATCATGACAGCCTCCGGGACTGGCCTATCAGATGGTTTTCTGTCAGTTTAGTCAATAATTGCTCATCCATCCTTTTTTCTGCTTTACTGTTTAGTGCCACAGCCAGACAAGGAACCGGCTTGATGAAATGTTTTCGCAACGGGTTAACGCCTCAGTGCCGTCAGGTGCTTAAAGTTGCCGGTATCTATGCGCTTACCAGCGCTTTATGGATCATATACAGCGACCGTTTTGTGGAATCGCTGGAGCTGGATGCCGCAACCCTGACACTGTTTCAGACCAAAAAGGGACTCATCTTCATTTCACTGTCCAGCCTTTTGATCGGTTGGTTGGTTTATCGCGCACTGGCGGTGCAGGATCATCTGATTGAACGTCTGGAGCACAGCCGCGACAAGTTGCGTCAGGCGGCGACCCTTTATCAGTCTTCTGGTGAAGCCGTGCTGTTATTAAATGCACGGCGAGAACTGGAAGCAGCCAATCCTGCTGCCGAAAGAATTTTTGGTCAGTCTGAAGCCTCCCTGCTGGGCCATAAACCCTCGATGTTGGTTAATGCGACTCAAACACCAGCCTTTTATCGTGATATCTGGCGTCAGGTATTGCGTCAGGGGCGTTGGCAAGGTCGCCTGACCCAGGTTCGTAAGGATGGTAGTTTTTGCCACCTGTGGGTGACCCTCAATCGGCTGGATGAACCCCGCCGCTACCTGTTTGTGATGACCGATATCAGCCAGTTGGAAGAGACTGAAAGCCGACTGGAGCGCCTGGTGTATTACGATACCCTGACCGACCTGCCCAATCGCAATCTGATTTCCATGCAGCTGGACAATGCCTTGATTCGTGCCCGGCGCTGGAATCGCAAGGTTGGGGTGTTGCTGGCTGATCTGGACGGTTTTAAAACCCTCAATGACAGCCTGGGCCATCAGGTGGGTGATCAGTTGTTGATGGCTGCTGCGCGTCGCCTGAATCAGGCAGTCGGGCAGGAGTGCCTGCTGGCCCGTCTGGGGGGGGACGAGTTTCTGCTGGTACTGGAGGGCATGGACTCACCTGAACCCTTGCAGGCTTTGGCGAATCAGGTGTTGGAGTTGATGCGCCAGCCATTTGAGCTGGCCGATGGCCAGCAGGTCTGGTTGACTGCCAGTCTGGGTAGCAGTATCTGGCCGGATGATGCGGCTTCAGTCGATGAGTTGCTGCGCAACTCGGATGCCGCCTTGTACCAGGCCAAGGATGCCGGACGTAACACCCTGAGCAGTTATACCAGTGACCTGACTGACCGGGCCCGCCGTTATCTGAATATGGATGTACGCCTGCGTCAGGCATTGGAGCAGGATCAACTGGTGGTGTTTTATCAGCCGCTGTTGGATCTGGACACCGGCCGCTGCAGTGGTGTGGAGGCTTTGGTCCGCTGGCAACAGGCAGATGGCAGCCTGGTGCCTCCGATGGATTTTATTCCTCATGCGGAACAGAGTGGCCTGATCCATGCTCTGGGGGACTGGGTACTGGAGCGGGCCATGCAGGACTTTCTACGCTGGCGTGCAGCAGGTGTTGAGCTGGATACCCTGGCCGTAAACCTGTCACCGCGCCAGTTCATGCAGCCTGATCTGGTTTCACACATTGCCGCAGCGTTGGAACGCTGGCGCTTTCCGGCTGCATGCCTGGAGCTGGAAATCACTGAAACGGCACTGATGGGGCAGGGGGCTCATGCCGAAGAGGCATTACAGGAACTGAAGGCGTTAGGTTTGCGCCTGGCCATTGATGATTTTGGTACGGGGTATTCGTCCCTGGCGTATCTGAAGCGTTTTCCGCTTGATAAACTGAAAGTGGATCAGAGCTTTGTCAGGGATTTGCCTGATGATGTGGCGGGCAGCGAAATTGTGGCTGCAGTCATTGCCATGGGGCGGGGGCTGGGATTGCAGGTGCTGGCGGAAGGTATTGAGAGTCGGCATCAGTTGAGTTTTCTGGCCGAGCGAGGCTGTCATGCTGGTCAGGGTTATTTGTTCAGTCGACCGGTACCGGAGTCACAACTTCTGCCCTGGCTGGAAAACAATAAAGCCCCGGTGGTGCAATAACCAGCGGGGCTTTGATGATGCCGGAAACAGATCAGCCTTTGTAGGCCGCTTCCGATTTCACAATCGCATCGCGGGCGTCAGCAGCAGTGCCCCAGCTTTCCACTTTTACCCATTTGCCTTCTTCCAGATCCTTGTAGTTCTCGAAGAAGTGAGCAATCTGCTTGCGCAGCAGCTCAGGTACATCATTGATGTCATTGATGTGATCGTAGATTTTGGTCAGTTTGCTGTGAGGAACTGCAACCAGCTTGGCATCAGAACCGGATTCGTCAGTCATGTTCAGTACACCCACGGCACGGCAACGAATCACACTGCCTGGCTCAACCGGATAGGGCGTGATCACCAGCACGTCCAGTGGATCACCATCTTCACCCAGTGTTTGCGGGATGTAGCCATAGTTGGCTGGGTAGAACATGGGGGTGGCCATGAAGCGGTCAACAACCAGCGCGTCCATGTCCTTGTCGATTTCGTATTTGACCGGAGAGTGATTGGCAGGAATCTCGATCACTACGTTGATGTCGTCAGGCAGAGATTTGCCGGCAGGAATCTTGTTGTAGCTCATCAGCTTTAGACCCTTTGAAAAGTGGAAAAATTTTGCGAGCGAATTATACGTGGCCTTCAACCATAACACCAATCTGTTACAGCTGCTTCCGACCAAGGGATAACAGGATTTTACCAACTGGACAGGGGTAAGCAGCGAAAGACTCGGGTATTATCAGATCTTGAATGGCAGTCAAGGCGTTGCACATGCATTTGGGTGAGTTGAGGGTCAGTTACGGTCAGGCTTATCTGGCACAGGACAGGCGCAGTGCGCGCTCCTCGATGGCAGTGTCCTGCCCGAAGGATTCACAGCTGGCGATCAAGGGGGTTGCCGGGATCATCGCTGACTCCACCTGGCGTAACGCCATAGCCAAACAGGCCGGTGAAACCTGCGTCAAAGGGTTTATTGCTGACTACTATGCTACGCCGGATAACTGGGATGTAAAAACCTCCGCCAACCGGGTCTTGTCAGCACTTAACAGCTGGCTGTTTGCGCAAAGCCGTACCGTCACCAACGGCTCTTACATCAGCTCCATGAGTGTGTTGCTACTGCGTGGCCGCCAGGCCAACCTGTTCCACATGGGTGATACCCTGGTGTATCGCTTGCGTGGCGCAGAACTGCAGTTGCTTAACCGTGAGCACACCACCTATCTGGGTGGTTATCGTTACCCTTCGCGTGCCATGGGCATGGACCCCAGTCTGGATATTGATTATCTGAATTTCAATGTGCGTCAGGGGGATATTTTCCTGTTCACCACCCAGGCGGTGAAAGGCACCCTGATGCCCTCGGACTTTGTGCAGTTGATCAGCCAGTATCCTGAGGACTTGAACCAGGCCTGTGATGCGATCCTGCAGCAGGCCATGGAAAAGGCCAGTAAACGGGGTTACTCCAGCTACAACTTCTGCTTCCAGTTGCTGCGTGTGGATCAGATTCCGCATGAGTCCAGTGAGGGATTGGGTGAAGCCTATTCGGCGCTACCGGTTCCCGAAGAGTTGCAGGCAGGTGATGAGCTGGATGGTTATCGTGTGCTGGAAGTCATCTCGCGCAGTGCCACGAGCCGTGTGTATCGGGTGCATGATCCAAAAACCGACCGGATTCTGGTGTTAAAAGCGCCTTCACCCCAGATTGCCCGCAAAAGAGAATTCATTGCCCACTTCATCATGCAGCAATGGGTGGTGGAGCGTGTCAGTTCACCCTATGTGGCGCGGGTGGTGGACTTGTCCCGGCCCAGGCGGCAGCTGTATTACCTGATGGAATCAGTTGATGGCCGTACGCTGGAAGAGTGGATGCAGCAAAACCCTGATGCGGATATCAAGGTACGGGTGGATCTGGTTGAGCAGCTCACCAAGGCAGTACGAGCCCTGCATCGGCGTGAAATCCTGCATCAGAATCTGACGCCCGCCAACATCCTGGTCGATCATCAGGGGGTGGTGAAACTGGTGGATTTTGCGGCTTGTGGTGTGGCAAAAATGAATGACCTGCCACCCTTGTTAACCCTGGCGCGGCGGGTGGGGTTGACACCCTACAGTGCACCTGAATATCGCCTGGGCCGTGAGCCAGGTGAGCGAGCCGATCAGTTTTCGGTGGCTGCCATTGCTTACCAGTTGTTAACCGGTCACCAGCCCTATGAAGGTCAGCTGGAAAAGCTCAGCTCCAAGGTGGATTTTTCGCGTATGGAGTACCTGCCTGCCTTTCAGTTGAACCCGGAGCTGCCGATCTGGATGGACGTGCCACTGCGCAAGGCATTACAGCCCAATCCAGAGCTGCGTTACCGGCGTTTGTCCGAGTTTATTTATGATCTGAAAAAACCAGCCCCGACGGCAGTGGCCCCCGAAAGCAATGAGTCCAATCCGCTCACCTTCTGGAAAGGGCTGGCGGGTGTATTGCTCTTGCTTTTGCTGCTGAGTCTGTTTTACTGAAATGAATAGATGACCAAAAGGGGAACGCATCATGTCTGATCAAGCCGAACGCCTGGTTGAGCTGTATGACCGGCTGGTGGAGCGCCTTTATGAGGTGCGCATGGATCTGGAAAAAACCAGCCAACAGTTGGACCTCGATAAAGAAATTGAGCGGCTGGTGGAGGCTGAACAGGAAGTTGAGCGCTTAACCCGTGAGGAAACCGAACTGCTGACCCAGTGGTTAAAGCGTGACCTGAAGGACTTGCGTGGTTATCTGGCTGAAACGGGACTGGGTGTGCGCGAATGGTTGGCACAGGAAACCCAGTTGATCAGTGAGCAGTTCATGCACTGGTTACGTCAGGTGGCTGATCCATCCATACTGGATGCACGCACCCTGCAAGAGGATCTGGACAGTCGTGACGATTCCACTCTCTACCATGCCGGTGAGCTGGCCATTGCCGGCACCTTTGTTTGTGCCGGTTGCGAAAAGGAAGTGCAGGTGGCTTATACCCATCGGCTGGAGCCCTGCCACCGTTGTGATGGCAGGGTGTTTGTGCGCAAAACCGACTTCAGTGAAGCATCAGATCAGACGTAATTAAAGGCGCGAATGGTGGATTCGAGCTGTCGGCTCTGGCTGCGCAGCTCTTCCAGTGCCTGAGTTGCCTTACGGGCACCTTCCAGGGTGGTGGCAGCCTGATGACTGATCGACAGGATGCGTTGATCGATCTCTTCTGCCACCATGCGCTGTTGACTGACTGCTGCAGCCACCTGAATTTCCCGCTCTCCAATGCCGCTGAATGCCTGCTCAATGGCACGAAAGCTGTCAATGGCATGGAGGATCTGTTCACGACTTTCCGCGACGCTGGATTCACTGGTGTCCATGCGACTCACCACCGTTTTGACAATCTGGCGGATCTGCTCCAGCGTCTGGCGGATGTCCTCAGTGGAGGACTGGGCGCGGGCAGCCAGCTGGCGGACCTCATCTGCAACCACAGCAAAACCGCGACCGGCTTCACCGGCACGGGCAGCTTCAATCGCTGCATTCAGTGCCAGCAGGTTGGTCTGTTCGGAAATACCGGCAATCTGATCCATCACCGCATCCACCTTGTCACTGGCCTGGCTCAGCTTGTCCACTTCCGTTGAGGTGTCATGCAACTGGCTGCACACCTGCTGGATTTTTTCCGCACTGGTTTCAATTTTGCTGCGCCCGGTGAGGCATACATCCGATGAGCCTTCAATGTGCTGGCTGTTTTCCGTAATGCTGCTGTCAATTTCACGGATACTGGCAGACATCTCGTGGATGGCAGTGGCAATCAGCTCCAGATCGTTTTCCTGGCGATCCAGCGACTGGTAGTTATTGGCAACCTGTTCATTAAGCTGCTCAGTCACCTGGCGCAAGGCTGCCAGGGTGTCATCCATACGACCCAGAATGGTACGGGTTCTGGCTCGGTAGGTATAAAGGGCCAGTTGGGCTGCACCGGTTTCATCCCGATGGCGAGTGAATATTTTTTGTGCCAGCGGATTGTTGATGATTTCCAGTCCCATCTGCTGCAGCCGGCGAATCGGTGCCAGGCTGAGCCAACCCAGAGCCAGAGCAACCAGTGGCATGGCAATCAGCCACAGGACTGCAAGGCCCGGCAGTTGTTGCATCCCCAGGGCGGAAAGCAGTGGAGCAAGGGCTGCCAGTGCCATCACTTTCATGTGCATGAAAGGTCGGGGAGTAGCATGCACTGACTTGCCAGCTTTCAGGCGCTGGTAAATTGTTTCGGCATCAGCAATGCGGCGGCTGGAAGGTTTGGTGCGTACGGACTGGTAACCAACAATCTGATTACCTTCATAAATCGGCGAAATATAAGCATCCACCCAATAATGGTCACCATTTTTGCAGCGGTTCTTCACCACTCCGATCCAGGAGTTACCAGCTTTCAAGGTATTCCATAGGTCTGCAAAAGCTTCCGGCGGCATGTCAGGATGGCGGATCATGTTGTGGTTCTGACCCACCAGCTCATTCAGTGAATAACCACTGACTTTGCAAAAGTCGGCATTGGCAAAAGTGATGACACCATTTAAATCGGTGGTTGAAACCAGGCGAACGCCTGAGGCGTATTTGTGTTCTTGCTGAGTGACTGGAAGATTGATTTTCATCGGCAACTTTCTTGTTGATTGTTGATCCTGGGGGCTGCTGCATGTCCCTGAGCCGGTGAAATCACTATAGTGTAAGAATGGCTGAATGGACGGCTGAGCAGTTAAAAAACACGCGCATTATGATCTGTGACAAAAAGGTGTCAATGCTGCTTTTGACTGGCGTCATGATTTGATTCAAATAATGTAAATGATATGTGGGGATGTACATATCATCTGCTGCATTTTTTTTGGTAAGTTGCTGATTTCATTAAAATAGAATATTTATGCAATAAATATTCTATTTAACATGGGATATTAAAAATTACAAAAATAAACCCTTGGTAAAGTTATCCTGACGCCAGAAACTGAGCGTTTGTCTGGTTCTGACTATCCACTTGTTTCAAAAAGTCGTTGATCAATGACTCAATGCGCTTTTTTACGCCGCCTTAACCCATAGCGCTGCCACTCCAGCAACAGGATGCAAGCTAACCATAAGGGCAGGGGGCCGGTCAGCATGAAGGGGGTGCTGCCTTCACGGGGTTGCAGGCTGCCAGACAGGACTGCAGCTTCAAACTGGGGCAGGCGATCCTGTACCTGGCCGCGATGATCAATCAGGGCCGTGATGCCATTGTTGGTGGCCCGTGCCATCGGGCGGGCGGTTTCCAGTGCACGCATGCGGGCAATGTCAAAATGCTGCAATGGGCCAATCGAGGTGCCGAACCAGCTGTCATTGGAAACCGTCAGCAACCAGTGGCTGTCACGTGCCTGGCGAGCAGTGAAGCCAGCGTAGGCCACTTCATAACAGATCAGCGGTGCAATGTGAGTGCCAGCAAAAGTCAGCTGTGCCGGGTGCTCTGTACCGGGAATGAAACTGGACATCGGTAGATCAAAAAAGGCTATCAATCCACGCAGCCAGTCTTCCATCGGCACGTATTCACCAAAGGGCACCAGTTTGACCTTGTGGTAACGGCCTTCGGCTGCTCCGGCAGTGATCAGGCTGTTGTGGAAACGCCCTGCTGATTCACTGCGGCTGGCCAGTCCTGTGATCAGTCCGGCATTGGAACCCGCCTGGCTCAAAGCGGTTTGTAAAATGCCTTCTGCCTGTTCTGGCAAGAGTGGCAGCGCTGTTTCTGGCCATAACAATAAATCAGGTGTGTCGCCCAGTTGATGGCTGAGGTCCAGATACTGCTGGATGATCTGGCGCCGCTGGCGTGGGTCCCATTTATCCTGCTGGGCAATGTTGCCTTGCACCAGCCCCAGTTGCAAAGGCTCACCAAAGGGTTGGGTCCATTGCTGTTTTTGCAGCAACACTCCGGCGGCGGGGAGTAGCAGGGCTAGCGTCAATAGTGACAGGCGTATGCAGGATAAACGATGGGTGTGCAAGCTGGGTTGCAGCAGTCGGAAGATCAGCAGGCCGGTCAGTGCACTGAGTCCGGATACACCATATACACCCAGTACCGGCACCCAGCCACTGAACGGACTGTCAAGGTGGGCATTGCCGAGCAGTAGCCAGGGAAAACCGGTCAACAGCCAGGCTCGCAGGCCTTCCATTAACACCCAGAGTGCAGGCCAGCTGATCAGTGCCTGGGTGTCTCGGAAAAAACGCTGCCATAACCATCCGTGCAGGGCAAACAGCAGTGCCAGTCCGGCCACAAACCCCCAGGTCATGCTGCCAGCCAGCAGTGGTGGTGCATGGCCGTGTTCGTGAATGCTGACATACACCCAGGAAACACCGCTGCCAAACACACCGACACCAAATAGCCAGCCACGCAGCAGCGCATTGCGGGCATTACAATCCTGTAATAACCACAGTAGCAATACCGGTGCCACCAGGCTTAATGGCCAGAGGTTAAAAGGTGCCAGGGAGAGGGTGATCAATGCACCTGAAGGCAGTGCCAGCAGGTGCTTGATGCGGGGGTTGTGCAGGGCTTCTGGCAGCACCGGTCAGTCCTGTTCAGGCAGTTCGGCAATTTCCTCGCTGGTCAGGCGGCGAACCTGCAGCAGGCGGATGCGGCGGTTGTCAGCATTGATGACGGTAAACTCAAAACCGGCAATGACCACACTTTCACCACGACGCGGCAGGTGGCCGAACTTCTGCATCAGGATCCCGCCAAGGGTATCAAACTCTTCGTCACTGAAATCACTGTCAAAGAACTCGTTGAAGTCCTCGATGGGTGTCAGGGCCTTGACCAGGTAATTGCCTGCTTCCACCGGGCGGATATCGGCTTCTTCTTCAACATCGTGCTCATCCTCAATTTCTCCGACGATCTGTTCCAGCACGTCTTCGATGGTGACCAGGCCAGCGGTGCCACCGTATTCATCCACTACCACGGCCATGTGGTTGTGGGTTTCACGGAACTCACGCAGCATCGAATAGAGGCGCTTGTACTCAGGAACAAAGGTAGCCTGGCGCAGTACCTGGCGGATATCAAAGTCTTCCATGGCCTGATGATCAATGATCAGCGGCAGCAGATCCTTGGCCAGTAGAATACCAAGCACCTCATCGGCCGTTTCACCGATCACCGGGAAACGCGAATGGGCGGATTCAATCAGGGTTGGCAGGAAGTCACGCGGGTGCTGGTCGATTTTCACCACCACCATGTGGGAGCGGGGAATCATCACATCCCCGACCTGCATGTCGGTGAGTTGCAAGGCACCCTCAATGACAGTAAGTGCCTCGTAGTCGATCAGCTTGCGATCGGAAGCATCCTTCAGAAAATCAAGCAGCTCCTGACGGTTGCGGGGTTCAGCGGAAAAAGCCCCCAGCAGTTTGTCAAACCAGTTTTTCGGGGGCTGCCCCCGGCTCGATCGGTCTTCGTTCATGATGTCTATGGATTAACCTGCACATCGTTGCTGACGGGGTTGTCGGCATAAGGGTCAGGAATGCCCAGTTGTTGCAGCAAAGCTACTTCAAGGCGTTCCATAACCTCAGCCTGGTGTTCTTGTTCGTGATCAAAACCTTGCAGATGCAGCATGCCGTGGATCACCAGATGCGCCCAGTGATGCAGAGGTGGTTTGCCCTGTTCGGTGGCCTCCCGCAATACCTGCGGCAGGCAGATGACCAGATCACCCAGTAAACTTAACTCAGCCTCGGGCGGCAAATCAATGGGCGATTCGAAGGGGAAGGAGAGTACATTGGTTGGTTTGTCCTTGCCCCGGTAATCATGATTAAGCTGGCGGCTTTCCGCATCATCCACAATTCGGATGGTCACTTCCGCCTGTTCCGGTGCATCACTTTGCAGTGCCAGGCTGGCCCAGCGGTTGAACAGGCTTTCATCCGGGCAGGCGTCGGGCTGTTCGGTGGCCAGTTGCAGGTCGACCCACAGTGATGGGGTTTCAGTGGTCATCAGATTTTGTCCGTTGGGCCAGTCGTTCGGCTTCCCGCTGCTGCTGTTGCAGGCGTTCATTTTCTTCTGCCGTTTCAGCCACATCATAGGCTTCCACGATGCGCTGTACCAGCGGATGACGAACCACGTCGCGGTTTTCAAAACGGGTGATGCCGATGCCCTGAACACCCTGCAGCACGTTCATCACATGGGTCAGACCGGAGCGGGTGCCGCGTGGCAGGTCGATCTGGGTGACATCGCCGGTGATCACTGCGGTGGTCCCGAAACCGATGCGGGTCAGGAACATTTTCATCTGTTCACGGGTGGTGTTCTGGCTTTCATCCAGAATCACAAAGGCATTATTCAGGGTGCGGCCACGCATGAAGGCCAGGGGTGCCACTTCGATGACATTTTTTTCAATCATCTTGCCGACCTGCTCAAAACCGAGCATTTCATACAGGGCGTCGTACAGGGGGCGCAGGTAGGGATCGATTTTCTGAGCCAGATCACCGGGCAGAAAGCCCAGTTTTTCACCGGCTTCCACCGCCGGTCGCACCAGCAAAATGCGACGGATTTCATCCTTCATCAGGGCTTCAACCGCACAGGCCACAGCCAGATAGGTTTTACCGGTACCGGCCGGGCCGATGCCAAAGTTGATGTCGTGCTGGCGAATCATGCGCACGTAACCCTGCTGGTTGTGCCCGCGGGGTTTGACGTTGATGCGGGGCGTGCGGATGCTGACCGGAATGCCGGTGTCTTCAACACCCTCTTCTTCCAGCGCTTCCAATCCGGCTTCCTGCAGGTGCAGGTGCACACTTTCCGGGTGCAGCTCTTCAGTGGCTGCATCCTTGTAAAGCTGCTCAATAATGGCTGCGGCCACATTGGCACGCCGGGCTTCGCCGGTGATTTCAAAATCATGGCCACGATTGCGCAGGCTGACGCCCAGGCGCTGCTGGATCAGTTTCAGGTGATCATCATGCAGGCCGCAGAGATTGGCCAGGCGACGGCTGTCCAGCGGTTGCAGAGACAGGCGGATGACCCGTTGACCGGGTTGGGCGTCATCGGCTGCCGCTGCAGCCGGTTTGCCAGAAGGGTTATTGCTGTTCAAGTAAGGGCTTTCCTCAGTCGGCCAGACGGCCACGCAGTGAGTTGGGATAGGCTTCCTCGATGATAACATCAACAAACTGACCGATGTAATCAGTTGGATGATCGCTGCTGACGTTTACCACGCGATTGTTTTCAGTGCGCCCGGAGAACTGGCCGGGGTCCTTGGGTGCCAGACCGGTCACCAGAATGCGCTGACGGCTGCCGACCATGCGGCGACTGATCTGCATGGTCTGCTGGTTGATACGCTCCTGCAGGATGTGCAGGCGTTGTTTCTTGACACTTTCCGGGGTGTCATCGGGCAGTTCGGCAGCTGGGGTGCCGGGGCGAGCGCTGTAAACAAAAGAGAAGGACAGATCAAAACCGATGCGGGCAATCAGGTCCATGGTCTGTGCAAAATCTTCTTCAGTTTCTCCCGGAAAACCGACAATGAAATCAGACGAAAAACTGATGTCCGGGCGGTTGGCGCGAATGCGCTCCATCTTGCTGATGTATTCATCACGGGTGTGGCCACGCTTCATGGCGGCCAAAATACGATCCGAGCCGGTTTGCACCGGCAGGTGCAGGTGGCTGACCAGTTCTGGTACCTGCTTGTACACCTCAATCAGGCTGTCGGAAAACTCCACTGGATGGGAGGTGGTGAAACGGATGCGATCGATGCCATCTACGGCTGCAACACAGGTGATGAGTTCAGCCAGATCAATTTCATCACCTTCAGCATTCAGACCGCGGTAGGCATTGACATTCTGGCCCAGCAGATTAACTTCCCGAACGCCCTGGTCAGCCAGTTGCTGGATTTCCAGCATCACTGCTTCAAACGGGCGCGAAACCTCTTCACCACGGGTGTAGGGCACCACGCAGAAGGTACAATATTTGGAGCAGCCTTCCATGATGGATACAAAGGCAGTGACACCTTCTACCCTGGGGGCCGGTAGCCGGTCGAATTTTTCAATTTCCGGGAAGGTGACATCCACCATCGGGATTTTACTGCTGCGGGTGGCATCAATCATTTCCGGCACCCGGTGCAGGGTTTGTGGACCAAATACCAGGTCAACATAAGGAGCACGCTGGCGCAGTTTTTCACCTTCCTGGCTGGCCACACAGCCGCCCACACCAATCAGCAGCTCCGGGTTTTTTTCTTTCAGTTGTTTCCAGCGGCCCAACTGGTGAAAGACCTTTTCCTGTGCTTTTTCACGAATCGAGCAGGTGTTCAGCAGAATGACATCCGCTTCATTTTCATCATCGGTCAGTTCCAGTTGGTGAGAAACACCCAGCAGATCGGCCATGCGAGCCGAGTCATACTCATTCATCTGGCAGCCGTGAGTTTTAATGAACAGCTTCTTGGTGACTGTAGCGGGGCTGGATTGTGACATGGGTTGGCAGAAAACCTCAGTTCAGGAGCAGGGTAAAAATCGGGGTTGAATTATACGAGCCGGATGCTTTCAGTGCCAGTGAACAAAAATTCGGCAGTTTGTTATAGTGGCTGCAGATTCGGGAATCGGAGGGCTTACTCTGAGGATGCTCCCAGGTTTATCCACAGATGATGTGGATAGTTGAGACGATAGGAGAGGGTGTGGACAGAAGTTATTGGGAAGTCGTCTGGCGGGATGATGATCTGGGTTTTCACCAGCCGCAGGTGAATCGTCATCTGCAGCGTTTCTGGTCACGGTTAAAGCTGGCACCCGAGTCCAGGGTGCTGGTGCCCTTGTGTGGCAAAAGCCTGGATATGGACTGGTTGTTGTCTGAAGGCCATGAAGTGATTGGTGTGGATCTGTCAGAAAAGGCCCAGCAGGATTATCTGGCCAGCCATGCCGAGCCAGTGCGGTATGCCGAGGAAAACAGCCTGAAGCTGGCCTGGCAGGGGCGGTTGTTGTTTGTGGCCGGCGACGTGTTTCACCTCAAACAGGAAATGCTGCGCTCGGTGGATGCGGTGTATGACCGAGCTGCTCTGGTTGCTTTGCCCAAGGCGGTGCGCCAGAACTATGCGCTGTTTTTGGCGCAATGCTTAAAACCCGGTGCCAAAATGCTGTTGGTGACCCGCCAGGCACCTGAAGCCAGACAAAGTCCACCCTTTAACCTGACGGCTGCTGAAGTGGATGAGCTTTATGGTGGCAATTTCCGTATTGAATGCCTGCACCGGGAGGAACGGGAAGATGGTGTGGTGGAGGAGGTGTTTATGCTGAAACGCAAAGCGCCCCTTGCTGCGGGGCGCTTGCCGGTGGAGGCTGGGGAGAGCCAGCAGTCAACCAGTTAATCAGTGGCTTTTCAGCTCAGTTGGCGCTGGAAACCATCCGGCTGAAATCCACCAGGATGCGGCCGGTTTCTTCCAGAATGGCCAGATCAACGGGGGTCGGTTCGCGCTGGGTGGCGTGATCTTCTTCCGTCTCTTCTTCCAGTTTTGCCAGTGGCTCCAGTCCCAGTCCCTGACGGCGACGGTTTTCCATCGCCAGCTGTTCAGCTTTTTCCTTTTCCTGTTCCAGTTGCCGCTGTTGGCGGTTCAGGCTGATGCTGGGTGCACCATCATGGCGGCGCAACCAGTCAGACTGTTCAGACAGAAAACGGAAGTTGGGGTCGCTGGCAATACGCTGCTGGTGACGATCCTTTAATTGTGTCAGGGCGCGTTGCACGATGGAGTGGCGCGGTGGTAGCACGGCCTGGACCTGATCCCAGGGCAGGGCATTGGGGGATGCACTTTCACCAATGCGGTTCGGATCAAACAGTGGTGGGAACAGGATGTCCGGCACGATGCCGCGGTGCTGGGTGCTGTCACCGGAAATGCGGTAGAACTTGGCACGGGTGATTTTCAGCTGGCCATAACTCAGATCCATGATGGTCTGAACGGTGCCCTTGCCAAAAGACTGTTCTCCCACCACCAGGCCACGGCCGTAATCCTGGATGGCGCCGGCAAAAATTTCCGAAGCTGAAGCAGACAGGCGGTTGATCACCACCGCCAGTGGGCCGTCATAATGCACACGGCCACCATTGTCACCGAGGATGTTGACGTTGCCATCGGCATCACGCACCTGTACGGTCGGGCCGCGCGGAATGAACAGCCCAACCAGACTGTTGGCTTCCTGCAGGGCTCCGCCACCATTGTTGCGCAGGTCAATCACCAGACCATCAATGCCTTCTTTTTTCAGTTCATCAATCAGGCGTGCCACATCACGGGTGGTGCTGCGGTAATCACGACGATTAGTACGCTGCCCCTCAAAGTCCAGGTAGAAGGTGGGGATTTCGATCACACCAATACGACGGGTTTCACCGTCCAGCGTGGTTTCAATCACGCGTTTGCTGGCGGCCTGGTCTTCCAGTTGTACCGCATTGCGTTCGATTTCAATCAGGCGGCGGTTGGTGCTGTCGGAAGACAGGACTTCCAGGCGCACAATGGAGCCGCGCGGACCACGAATCTGATCCACCACTTCATCCAGACGCCAGCCGATCACGTTTTCGATTTCACCGTCCTTGCCCTGACCGACGCCAATGATGCGATCGGTGGGACGCAGCTGGCCTTGGCGATCAGCCGGGCCGCCGGGTACCAGGCTGACCACCTTGGTGTATTCATTTTCACTTTGCAGCATGGCACCAATGCCATCCAGTGAAAGTTTCATCTGGATGTTGAAGCTTTCACTGCGACGCGGTGAAAAATAGTTGGTATGGGGGTCCACGCTGGTGGTGAAGGCATTCATGAAGCCCTGGAAAATGTCATCAGCGTTGGTCTGGCGCAGTCGATTCAACTGATTCTGATAACGCCGTACCAGCAGATCACGTGCTTCCTCAACACTCTGATCGGCATCCATCAGGCTCAGCAGCTCATGGGTGAGGCGCTGTTGCCAGTAAAGATCCAGTTCGGCCTGGGTTTCCGGCCATGCCACTTCCCGGCGGTCGGCGCTGAAACGCTGGTCCTGGTCGAAGCGGAAGCTGTCCAGTTTATTGTTCAACTGGCGCAGGTTCTGCTCAAGACGCTCCTTGTGCAGTCCGGTCACATGGATAAATACCTCAAAGGCAAATTCCAGGTCGCCTTTCACCAGTGCCGCTTCCAGATCACCGGTGCGGGCCAGAATCTGACGCGCTTCGGCAGCAGTCAGCAGGGCCTTGTTGGGGTCCAGTTGTTTCAGGTAGTTATCCAGCGCCTGTTGTTCCAGGCTACTGTTTAATGTGACATCAGCAAAATGCTGGCGGGTCATCAGGCGAGTGACTTCGCGGGCAACCTGTCGGTGTGCGCTGGTCGGCTGGAGTTCTTCCAGCGGTGTATACTGGCGTGTAGAGGGTTCAGTGGCCAGTGCAAGAGGAACAAGCCCCAGCAGCAGCCAGCCGATCATCAATCCACGCAGAAGGTGCTTGCGCATCCGTTGTTACTCCCAGAACTGGTTCAAAATCATCAGTTGTAAAACACTGTCAGCTATAGATTGCAGCAATTAGAATTAGTTTTATCGGGTTCTGCCAAGCATAACCCATCAGGGCAGGGATGACAGCCTTGTGCACAAACCATTACACAGCCACAACACAGCTGGAGCATTCAAGTGACGCAGCAACAAGCGGTATTCAATCAGGGTTTGATCAGTTTTTTGCAGGCTTCCCCTACACCGGCTCATGCCGTGGAAAACATGGTGCGCCAGTTGCAGGAAGCGGGTTTCAGTCCACTGCACGAAGGCGAAAGCTGGGTGCTTGAGCCGGGTCAGGGCTATTTTCTGGTACGGGGAGGGCGTTCACTGCTGGCTTTTCGGCTGGGGCAGCAACCTGTAGTGGAAGCGGGTGTTTGCATGATGGGCGCTCATACTGACAGCCCTTGTTTAAAGGTTAAACCCAACCCTGAGCTGGTGCGTCAGGGATACTTGCAACTGGGGGTGGAGGTTTATGGTGGGGTATTGATGCACCCCTGGTTTGATCGTGACCTGTCGCTGGCCGGGCAGGTGTATTTCCGCAATGAAGCCGGGCAGCTGCAACAGGCGTTGGTGGATCTGGGTGAGCCGGTGGCGGTGATTCCTTCTCTGGCGATTCACTTGAACCGTGAAGCCAATAAAAGCTCGGAAGTGAATGCCCAGTTGCATTTGCCGCCGGTGCTGGGTGCAGCAGAGAGTGCGGTAGACGGCGAGGTTGCTGAGCCGGCGCTGAAACGCTTGTTGGCCAGCTGGTTGAAGCGTGAAGGGCATCAGGTGGCCGAGGTGGTGGATTTTGATCTGTGCTTTTATGACACCCAGCCGCCGGCACTGGTTGGTCTGGAGCAATCTTTCATCAGTTCGGCACGGCTGGATAATCTGTTGTCCTGTTATGTGGGGCTGCAGGCTCTGTTGGCGACTGATCAGGGGCAGGCGGCAACTTCCCTGCTGGTTTGTAATGATCACGAAGAAGTGGGTAGCGCTTCTGCCATTGGTGCTGAAGGGCCGTTTCTGGAAAGTGTATTGCGTCGCCTGAGTGGTGATGAGCAGCAGTATCAGCGCATGATTGCGCGTTCGCTGCTGGTGTCCTGTGATAATGCTCACGCCGTGCATCCCAACTATGCTGACAAGCATGATGAAAATCACGGCCCTAAAATGAATGCTGGTCCGGTGATCAAGTTGAATGCCAATCAGCGTTATGCCACCAGCAGTGAAACAGCTGCCCTGTTTGCCGGTTTTTGTGCGACCGCCGGGGTGCCGGTACAGCGTTTTGTGGTCCGTTCGGATATGGGCTGTGGCAGCACCATTGGTCCGATTGCTGCGACCCGGCTGGGCGTACGGGTGGTGGATGTGGGTGCGCCACAGTGGGCCATGCACTCGATTCGTGAAACGGCTGGAACGCAGGATGCCTGGTATCTGTGTCAGGCCTTGCAGGCTTTTATCACCGGCTGGACCGGGCAGGAATAAGTCAGGACTCAGGCACTTCCGGGGCATCCGGTTGCTGGTTGTGCATGCCAAACAGGTCGTATTCATCCAGCAGCCGGTAAAGGATTTCCGGGTTGGCATTCAGGCTGTAGCGGATGGCCGAAGGAATGGCTTTGCGGGTCTTGCGGCAGAGCCCCGGCTGTTCGTGAACCTGAATCTGAATGCCTCTGGCGCTGCGCACTTCACCAAAACCTGGGTTGATATCCATCTGCAGCCCCAGTTGTTCAAACATCCGCTGCTGCATGTGCCGAAGGTCATCCAGGTCGCGCAAGCTTTTCAGGCGCTCCAGCAGCTTTTTTTCTTCGGCGCGGGTCAGGCGCAGGATGCGATGATCAGAATTGGCGGTCGAAGACAGCAGCTGTTGCAGCCCGCAGATGCAGGCACCGGGTGGGCAGGTGGGGCGTAACACAACAGAAGCAGTCATGGCTGCTGATCATAGGAAGCAGGAGTACGCCTGTCCAGCAGTCTGCAGATTAAAAATAAGAGGGGATTCAGCGGTTGACAAGGTTGGCTCCCGGAGCAGGACTCGAACCTGCGACCAATTGATTAACAGTCAACTGCTCTACCGACTGAGCTATCCGGGAATATAGGGCCTTGCAAGAAAAGATATTGAGTCTGGCTCCCGAAGCAGGACTCGAACCTGCGACCAATTGATTAACAGTCAACTGCTCTACCGACTGAGCTATTCGGGAACACTTCTGCCTGAAAAGGCTTTGCTCAACAGAGGGTTGCATTCTAGGGTAATTTTCCCTGAGGTCAAGTGACATTTGATTTCACTGAACTCGACGCTGCAATCCACTCATCTTTTTCACCTTTCATTGGTGAATCCGGGGATTCGGAAAGGTGGTGGCTATGCCCTGACTCGAACAGGGGACCCCATCATTATGAGTGATGTGCTCTAACCAACTGAGCTACATAGCCAACGGCTGCGCATTATAATGATCTATGGCGCTTTCGCAACCCTGATGCCAAAAAGAGTCTGATTTTTTTGATGAGGTGCTTGCTGCACCCCTGTGTGCATGCCAGAGTTGAAGGTAATAGATTTGCTTTATTCATCGGAGGAAACACCATGACCAGTCTGGATACATCACTGCGCGAGCATGTCAGGATTCTGGGTGAGAGTCTGGGGCGCACCATGAGTGCGGCTCATGGGGAAGAATTTCTGGAACAGGTGGAATCCATTCGGACCCTGTCCAAGCAGGTGCATCAGGGTGAAGCCACACCGCAGCAGTTGAGTGAGTCCTTGCGCCAGCTTGATGATGAAGCCTTGTTGCCGGTGGCAAGAGCCTTTACCCAGTTCCTTAATCTGGCCAATGCCGCAGAACAGCACTACCGTGCCCGTGAGCGGGTGGTGGAGGATTATCGTCGTGGCGAACAGCCGGGTTTAACCCTGTTGCTGAACAAGCTGCTGGAGCAGGGTGTAGCCCCCCAGCGCATTGCTGAAGCCCTGGACGCCCAACGTGTGGAGCTGGTGTTCACTGCGCACCCCACTGAAGTCAGCCGCCGCACCCTGATTCAGAAATATGACGCACTGGATGCTTGTCTGGCACGTTATGAGCAGGACAGCAGTGAAAAAAATCGTGCCCAGGTGTTGCGCCGCCTGGAAGAAATCATTGCCCAGGCCTGGCACACCGATGAAATCCGCAGTCAACGCCCTTCACCGGTGGATGAAGCCAAGTGGGGTTTTGCGGTGATCGAAAACTCCCTGTGGCAGGCCGTGCCCGCCTATTATCGGGCGCTGGATGAACAGCTGCTGCGGGTTTGTGGTCAGCCGTTACCGTTGGATGCAGCCCCGGTGCGTTTTGCATCCTGGATGGGTGGCGACCGTGACGGTAATCCACGTGTGACTGCACGGGTAACGCAACAAGTCTTGTGGTTGTCACGTTGGCAGGCTGCTGATCTTTATCATCGTGATATTGATCAGTTGAGGGCCGAGCTGTCCATGCATCAGGCCAGTGAGGCGCTGGTGCAAAGGGTTGGGCCAGTGCGCGAACCCTACAGGGTGTTGCTGGGGCAGGTACGGGAAAGGCTGCGGGCCACGCTGGACTGGCTCAAGGCGCAGCTGGATGGTAAGCCTTATGACGATGAGCGCATCCTGTTTGACGTGGATGGGTTGCGTGAACCCCTGATGCTTTGTTATGAATCCCTTTGTGAGTGTGGCATGCAGGTCATCGCTGATGGCCTGTTGCGGGATATCCTGCGGCGCCTGTCTGCTTTTGGCATGAGCCTGATGCGGCTGGATGTGCGCCAGGAAGCACCGCGTCATGCCCAGGTGTTGTCGGAAGCTACCCGTTATCTGGGACTGGGTGATTATGCCGAATGGGATGAGCAGCGCCGAGTGGACTTTCTGCTGCACGAATTGACCAATCCACGGCCGCTGTTGCCGGAAAGTTGGCCCTGCAGTGATGAAAGCCGGGAGGTGCTGGATACCTGTCGGGTGATTGCCGCTGAGCGTCATGATGCGCTGGGTGCTTATGTTATTTCGATGGCCGGGCAGCCCTCTGATGTACTGGCCGTGGCGCTGCTGCTGAAAACCGCCGGGCTGGAGCGCAGCATGCGGATCGTGCCACTGTTTGAAACACTGGCTGATCTGGAGCGTGCGCCCAGAGTGATTGATGGTCTGTTGTCCCTGCCCTGGTATCAAACCTACACCCGTGGTCGGCAAGAGGTGATGATTGGTTATTCGGATTCTGCCAAGGATGCCGGCCAACTGGCGGCCAGTTGGGCCCAGTATCGTGCTCAGGAAGCAGTGACCGAGGTTTGTGCCCGCCATCAGGTGCACCTGACCCTGTTTCATGGTCGTGGTGGCACTGTGGGCCGTGGTGGTGGCCCGACTCAGGCAGCGATTCTGGCGCAACCGCCGGGGTCAGTGCAGGGTCGTCTGCGGGTGACTGAACAGGGTGAAATGATTCGCTTCAAATTTGGTTTGCCAGCCCTGGCAGAACGGGCGCTGGAGGTTTACACCTGCGCGGTACTGGAAGCCACGCTGGCACCGCCACCGGCACCGCGCCCGGAATGGCGTGAGCTGATGAACCGGTTGGCTGCGGATGCAGTGGCCAGTTACCGCGGCATGGTGCGTGAAACACCGGATTTTGTGCCCTATTTCCGTCAGCTGACACCAGAACAGGAGTTGGCCAAACTGCCGTTGGGCAGTCGCCCGGCGAAACGTAAACCCGGTGGTGGCATTGAATCCTTGCGTGCCATTCCCTGGATTTTTGCCTGGACTCAGGTGCGTCTGATGTTGCCCGCCTGGCTGGGCAGTGACACGGCCTTGCAGCAAGCGGTGGCGCGTGGAGAAACCCAGGCACTGCGTGAAATGATCGAAGGCTGGCCATTTTTTGCCAGTAACATCAACATGCTGGAAATGGTGTTGACCAAAGTGGATCTGGCTTCGGTGGTGGAGTATGAAGAGCTGCTGGTGGAGGATGCACTGAAACCTCTGGGTGCAGGCCTGCGTGACCGTGAACAGCAGTTGGTGAGCTGCCTGCTGACGCTGTTGCAGCAACAGGAATTGTTGGAGCAGGTGCCGCTGACCCGTCAGGCGATCAGTGTCCGTAATCCCTATATCATTCCATTGCATCAATTGCAGGCGGAGTTGCTGGCGCGAGTGCGTGCCTGTGAACAGCAGGGGGTCTGCAGTGCCAATCCGGCGATGCTGGAGCGGGCGCTGATGGTGACCATTGCGGGCATCGCAGCAGGATTACGCAACACCGGGTGACAGGGTGGCTGCCCTGCACCCTTGGGATCTGCTATGCTTGGTGGCTGAAAATTCGCAACAAGTGAGTAAGTTTTTATGACCGCCCAGACTGCCGGAATCCTGCTTGCAGCAGCCATTGCCTTTTTGATCCCGCTGGCAGGTTATGCCCTGCATCTGCATCTGGAAGCAAAACGCCAGATGATGCTGGCGCGTGAAAGTCGCGCAAAAGAGCAGCAGCAGGCCCGTGACAATATTATGGAAAACCTGCTGGTGCTGGTTCGCGCCATAGAGGATCGCCAGGTGAATTTAACCGAAGGCTGTCTGCGGGTGCGGGTGTTTCTGGATCTGTTGGATGAAGGCAAGCATGTGCACCATGAAGCCTGGGCCGTGATTGATCAGGTGCATCAGAAGGCGCGTCAGTTTGCGACCCATGCTGAGCGTGAAGCCTTGCCGGAAGCCGAACGTGAAAAACAGGATCAGCAGCGACGGGCACTGGAAGAGCAGTTTGAAGCTCAGGTGCATCAGGCCGCAGTGGCCCTGCGCGAGTTTTGTGAGCAGCAGGGATACCAGGCGAAGTCGCCCCTGTTTGTGAATGCCGCTGACGGAAAATAAGCCATGTTGCCGATCAACACCATGTTGAAAAACCTGCGCTCGGACCGCCAGAAAGGGCGTCCATCCGGGGCGGTTGGCCGCATGGACTCTGATACTCCCAGCTTTGGTGATCAGTTGCTGCATCAGATTGCAACCGGCGGCCGTACAGATCTTCGCAAGGAGCTTAAACAGTTGCAGGATCTGCTGGGCAAGGCGGGTGATGAGTTGGAGCGTCATCCTACCATTGGTAACCTGGAAGTGTTTCGAGCACTCTTGTCGAACCTGGTCGCCAAGGTGGTCAAGGGTGGTTTTCAGGTTGAAAGTGTTGGACCTGGCTGGCATCCGGCGGATCGTCATCAGGTGATTCGCCGTATTGATGAAGAAGCTGAAGAATTGCTGCAACTGGTTATGAATGAACAGAAGGACAGGGTATCGATTGCCCGCAGCCTGGTCACCATCAAGGGGCTGGTGGTCGATCTGCTGTCGTGATGCGGCCTTGGCCGCTGACCCGTGTGGAGTGAACATCCAAAATGTCCAGTGTTACACCTGACTGGCCAACCATTGCTGATCTGGTTGGCAATACCCCGCTGGTACGCCTGCAGCGCATGACTGCAGGTCAAAACAATACCATCCTGGCCAAGCTGGAAGGGGACAACCCCGCCGGATCGGTCAAGGATCGTCCGGCCTTTTCGATGATCCGCGAGGCAGAAGCCCGCGGTGATATCAAACCCGGTGACACCATCATTGAAGCCACTTCCGGTAATACCGGCATTGCGCTGGCCATGGCGGCGGCAGTGATGGGTTACAAAATGATCCTGATCATGCCGGAAAACTCTTCTGAAGAACGCAAATGGTCGATGCAGGCTTACGGTGCCGAGCTGATTCTGGTCAGCAAGGAAGCCAGCATGGAAGGAGCTCGGGATCTGGCCTTGCAGATGCAGGCTGAAGGCAAGGGCAAGGTGCTCAACCAGTTTGGCAACAGCGACAACCCACTGGCGCATTACCGCAGCACCGGGCCGGAAATCTGGCAACAGACCCGGGGCCGGGTGACCCATTTCATCAGTTCCATGGGCACCACCGGCACCATCATGGGTACCGGACGTTATCTGAAAGAACAGAATCCGGCAGTGCAGATCATCGGTTTGCAACCCTCTGAAGGTGCCAGCATTCCCGGTATCCGCCGTTGGCCGCAGGAATACCTGCCGACCATTTTTGATCCGGCCAGTGTGGATCGTGTGATGGACATGAGTCAGCAGGAAGCAGAAATCACCATGCGTCGTCTGGCGCGTGAAGAAGGGATTTTTGCCGGTGTATCCTCCGGTGGTGCCATCGCCGGTGCCCTGCGTCTGGCCGCTGAGGTAGAAAATGCAGTGATTGTGGCGATCATCTGTGACCGGGGTGATCGTTACCTGTCGACGGGCGTGTTTGCCGCTTCAGGTCAATAACAATAAAGCCTGAGATCAAAAACAGGCCAATCACCTCAGCGGCAGGGATGTCGGATGGGGTTTTCGGAAAAACAGCAGCGGAATGAACGATGGTAAAAGTAAGAGACGATCAGCCCCTCCGGCCTGATGGCAGTGTTGATCTGGATCTCTGGTTAACCCACCTGCAGGAGGATGTGCAACTGGCACATCCCCAGCGTGTGCGGGAAGCCTGCGACCTGGCCGCCGAACTGGAACAACGGGCGGAGGCGGAAAACCGCCAGTGGTATGAAGGTGCCAGCAACCTGCGTACCGGTCTGGAAATGGCCGATATCCTCGGTGAGCTGCGCATGGATGATGACACTCTGATTGCTGCGATTCTGTACCGGGGTGTGCGTGAGGAACTGATTACCATCGACGCAGTGGAAAAACGTTTCGGCAAAACCGTGGCCAAGCTGATTGCCGGTGTACAGCAGATGGCTGCCATCAGCCAGATTCAGACCAGTGATGCGCCTGCGTTCGGTCAGAAGCAGAACCAGTTGGAGCAGTTGCGCAAGATGCTGGTGGCGGTGGTGGATGACGTGCGAGTGGCACTGATCAAGTTGGCCGAACGAACCTGTGCCCTGCGTCAGGTGAAAACAGCACCGCGTGACAAACGTCTGCGTGTGGCGCGGGAAGTGTTCGAGATTTATGCACCGCTGGCGCACCGCCTCGGCATCGGTCACATCAAGTGGGAGCTGGAAGACCTTTCGTTCCGTTATCTGGAAGAAGACAGCTACAAGTACATCGCCCGCCTGCTGGCAGAAAAACGCATGGATCGGGATGAGTACATCCAGCAGGTGATCCAGTCGCTGCATCAGGCCATCAAGGCGCAGGGCATTGATGGTGCCGACCTGCAAGGACGTGCCAAGCACATCTATTCGATCTGGCGCAAGATGAAGCGCAAAAAGATCGACTTTTCCCAGGTTTATGATGTGCGTGCGGTGCGAGTGCTGGTGCCGGAAGTACGGGATTGTTATGCCGTGCTGGGCATCGTGCATTCAATGTTCAAGCACATCCCCAACGAATTTGATGATTACATCGCCACCCCCAAGGAAAACGGTTACCGCTCCCTGCACACTGCAGTGATTGGCCCCGGCGGCAAGGTGCTGGAAGTGCAGATTCGTACCTTCTCCATGCATGATGAAGCCGAGCTGGGTGTGTGTGCGCATTGGCGTTACAAGGGCACTGATGCCAGTGGCAAGAGCAACGCCTACGAAGAAAAAATCGCCTGGCTGCGTCAGGTACTGGAATGGCACGAAGAAGTGGGGGATGCCACCGGTATCCGCGAAGAGCTGCAGAATGATGTGGCACCGGATCGCATTTATGTCTTCACCCCGGACGGCCATGTGGTGGACTTGCCGCAGGATGCCACCCCGATTGATTTTGCCTACCGGGTGCACACTGAAATCGGTCACCGTTGCCGGGGTGCCAAGATCAATGGCCGCATTGTACCGCTGAACTACGCCTTGAAAACCGGTGAGCAGGTGGAGATTCTCACCACTGCCGGAGAAGGGGGGCCCAGCCGTGACTGGCTTAATCCTTCCCTGGGTTACGTGCGCACTTCACGTTGCCGCGCCAAGATTCAGCACTGGTTCAAACTCCAGGACCGTGACAAGAACATTGATGAAGGTCGCCAACTGATCGAGAAGGAGTTCAAGCGCCTGGGGCTGGAAGGCCTGGACATGAGTGCACTGGCCCATGCCCTGAACCTGCATGAAGCGGCTGATCTTTATGCTGCATTGGGAGCCGGTGATCTGCGCGCAGGTCA
Organism: Marinospirillum alkaliphilum DSM 21637; assembly: GCF_900119735.1. Lineage (GTDB taxonomy): Bacteria > Pseudomonadota > Gammaproteobacteria > Pseudomonadales > Halomonadaceae > Marinospirillum > Marinospirillum alkaliphilum. The sequence continues at coordinate 98,367 of NZ_FPJW01000001.1, forward strand.
GGTGTTGTCAATGGCGCAACACCTGTTTGGTGAAACCGAAGACGTGGATCAGTTGGATCGCCTGCTGACCCGTCCGGGCAGCCGCAAGGATCCGGGCAAGGATGACATCACCATTCTGGGTGTTGGTAATCTGATGACCCAGATGGCCAAGTGCTGCCAGCCGCTGCCGGGTGATGAAATCATTGGTTACATCACCATCGGGCGAGGTGTCACCATTCACCGCCATGACTGCACCAATGTCAATCAACTCCGGGCGGAAGATCCCAACCGCCTGGTGAATGTTGAATGGGGCACCAAAAAAACGCAGATGTACCCGGTGGAAATTCGCATCAAGGCCTGGGATCGCACCGGTCTGCTGCGTGACATCACCATGATTCTGGCCAATGAGCGGGTGAATGTGCTGTCGGTCAACACCCTGACTGACAAGAAGGAAAACCTCGCCAATATCCTGCTGACCCTGGAAGTATCCGGATTGGAAGCACTGGGGCAGGTGCTGAACAAAATCAGTCAGTTGCCCAACGTGGTGGATGTGCAGCGTTTTCGTCAGCATGCCAAACATGAGGAAAAGCGTTGAGTGCCCGTTATCACCTGGAAGACCTGCTGTTGTTGATGGCGCGCTTGCGTGATCCGCAGCAGGGTTGCCCCTGGGATCTGAAGCAGACCTGGCAAAGCATTGTGCCGCATACGCTGGAAGAAGCTTATGAAGTGGCAGAGTGCATTGAGCAGGGTGATTATGATCACCTGAAGGAAGAGCTGGGTGACCTGCTGTTTCAGGTGGTGTATTACGCCCGTTTTGCTGAAGAAGAAGGGCGTTATGATTTTGCTGACATCGTGGATGGCTTGACTGCCAAGCTGGTTCGCCGCCATCCGCATGTGTTCCCTGACGGCACCCTGCAGAGCAGCAGCGCAGGTGATGCCAGCCAGATAGACACTGCAGCAGTGAAAAGCCGCTGGGAAGCCATCAAGGCCGAGGAGCGTCAGCAAAAACAGCAGGCTGAGTCGGTGTTGGATGGTGTGCCACAAGCCCTGCCCGCCATCACCCGTGCCCTGAAGCTGCAAAAACGTGCTGCTACGGTGGGTTTTGACTGGGGTGATCCACTGGCTGTGCTGGACAAGCTGGAAGAAGAGCTGGCAGAAATCCGCGAAGCTCTGGCCGGTGGTGATGCCCAGCAGGTGTTGGATGAAACCGGTGATTTCATTTTTGCTGCGGTGAATCTGGCACGTCACCTGAAGATTGACCCGGAAGCCGCAGTGCGCAGCACCAACCGCAAGTTTGAGCAGCGTTTTCGGGTGGTGGAAGCCCTCTGTGCCGAGCAGGGACAAGCGCTGACAGTTGCCCGACAGGAAGATCCCGCTACTCGCATCGATCTGCAACAGCTGGAAGCCTTCTGGCAGGAAGCCAAGCGCCGTGAGCGCCAGGAACAGGCTGATGAAACTTTCCCTTAAAGGCTGGATTCTTTTTGGCTGTTTTTTACCTCTCTGGTTGCTGGTGCTGGTGCTGGGGCTGGGTGGCTGGCTGCTGAAAAACCACTTTGATGCCATGGACCGGCAGATGCTGGAACGCGGGCAGTTGACGCTTAAACATCTGGGACCATCGCTGGTCAACAGTCTGGCGGAGACGGATCGCAGCAGCCAGATTCCACGTTTGCGGCAACTGGTTGATCAACTGCTGGAAGCCCCGGATGTGCGTGCCTTTTCCCTTTATGATCATCGTCAGACCAGCCTGCTGCATGCCGGGCCCAGTATGCGCAGCCTTGAGCTGAATCCGGATGCCCGCTGGAATCGGGAATCAGTGACAGCAGTTGAGCGGGAAACCGTGCGCTTTATTGAACCCCTTTATGCACTGCCGACACAGCGTTTGCGTCCGGGTGAAAACAATCCGCTGGTGGGCTGGGCAGAACTGGAGCTGAATCGCAGTTCAGTGTTGTTGGACAAGTACCGCTTACTGCTGCTGGGTGGTGGTCTGGTAACGGGGTTGCTGTTGTTTAGCCTGATGTTGACCCATCTGCTGGTGCAGCACCTGCAGCGCTATCTGGAACAGATGGGTGTCAATCTGCAGCGGTTTGCCGAAGGTGAATCCCTGCAACAGGCTGATACTGAGGCTGTGGTTGAATTGAACCAGTTGCAGCAGGCAGTGCACAGCATGGCTGAAGTTGTGCAGCAGCGAGAAGCCAGTTATCGCCAGGCGATAGAAGAAACCCGCGAAGATGCCCAGCGCAGTCTGGAAACCATTGAAATCAAGAACATCGAACTGGATCGTGCACGCAAGGATGCCTTGCAGGCCAGTCGCATCAAATCCGAGTTTCTGGCCAACATGAGCCATGAAATCCGCACCCCCTTAAATGGCATCATCGGCTTTTCCAATCTCTTGTCCCGCACCCGGCTGGAGTCCCGCCAGAAGGAATACCTGACGCATATCCTTGGGGCGTCGGAAACCATGCTTGGCATCATCAATGACATTCTTGATTTTTCCAAGATCGAGGCAGGCATGATGGTGCTGGAAGAAGTGCCGATTGATCTGCGGGAATTGCTGGCAGATAGCCTTTCACTGCAGGCTCCCCATGCCCATCGTCAGGGGCTGGAATTGCTGGGGCTGGTGTATGACGATGTGCCCGCCGTGGTGCGTGGTGATCCGCTGCGCCTCAAGCAGTTATTGGGTAACCTGGTCAGTAATGCACTGAAATTCACCGGGCAGGGTGAAGTGGTGGTGCGCATCATGCTGGATGATGAAAAAGAAGGGGCTGCCGTCGATCTGCAACCGGGTAAAAGTTGTCGCCTGCGTTTTGCTGTCAGTGATACCGGCATCGGTCTGAGTGAGCCCCAACGCCAGAAGCTTTTTCGGGCCTTTACTCAGGCGGATGCCAGTCAGGCTCGCCAGTTTGGCGGCACAGGACTGGGGTTGGCGATCTGCAAGCAGCTGGTGCAGCAGATGGGTGGCGATATCGATCTGGAGAGTGCTGAGGGTGTGGGCTCCACCTTCTGGTTCAGCTTGCCGATGCAGCTGCTGGACATGCCACCGGAAGCTCAGCCCTGGTTGACCGGCAAAACTTTTGGGGTGCTGGAAACACACCGTTTAACCAATCAGTCCTGGTGCCACCTGTTGCGCAGTTGGGGTGCTCAGGTACTGGCCTGGGACAGCCCGGAAAAAATGCTGCAGGCAGTGGCAGATGAACCACAGCTGCAGGCTGTGGTGATTGGCCTCAGTGCCCGCCAGGCTGCTTCACCACTATGGCTGGATGCCATCGGTCAACTGCATACCAGAAAAATGGCAGGGTTATTACTGGTGAACAGCTCGGAAGCCGAAATTCATCAGCGTCTGCGTCAGGCTGGTGGATTGCATCTGCTGACCAAACCCTTGTTACCCAAGCGTTTTTGTGAAGCGCTCAAGTCTGTGATGGAGCAGCGAAAGTTTCCTGATCAGGGATTGTTGACACTGACCACGCAGCAACCCGCTACACAGAAGCAGCCCGTGATTCTGGCTGTTGATGACACGCCATCCAACCTGCTGCTGTTGGTGACGCTGTTGGAGCAGTTAGGGTTTGCCACCCTGCAGGCTAAAAATGGTGTGGAAGCGCTGGAGCTGGTACAGCAGCAGGTGGTGGATCTGGTATTGATGGATATCCAGATGCCGGAAATGAATGGTGTACAGGCGACCCGTCATATCCGTAGGCTGGGCCAGAGCTGGCGCACCCTGCCGGTGATAGCCCTGACGGCCCATGCGGTGGCGGAAGAAAGGGAAAAATGGCTGGAAGCCGGCATCAATGATGTACTGATCAAGCCTCTGGATGAACGCCAACTGGTTGACCTGTTACAGCGCTGGCTGGGTGATCGTTACCAGACACCGGGCTTGCCCGTTTTGCCGGAACCCAATCACTCCGAAGAAGCCTGGCAGACCTGTCCGGTGGATCGTGAGCTGGGCATCAAGCTGGCAGCAGGACGAACCGAGCTGGCTGATGAATTGCTGGCAATGTTGCTGAGCTCACTGCAGCAGAGCCGTGATGCCATTGAAGCAGCTCTGCGTCAGCAGAATGATCAGAGCCTGCTGGATGCCGTGCATCGCCTGCATGGTGCCAGTCGTTATTGTGGTGTGCCGGATCTGGCGCAGACCACCGAAGCCCTGGAAACCCAGCTCAAGGCCGGACAACAGCAACTGGTGGCCCGCAGCCTGGAGCAACTGTTTTATGAAATTGACCGGTTGCAGGATTGGAAGGAGCGGGAGTATCGCACCGACTGGCACCAGGACGGTTAATCCGGGAAGGTTGGCTGCAGGCAGCGAATCAACCAACTGACCTTATGAAAGGTTTCTTCATATTCAGTCTGACCATCCGAGTCAGCCACCAGCCCACCCCCGCCCCATACATGCAGTTGGTTGTCACTGGCAATAAAGGTGCGGATGGCAATGTTGAAGTCCATCCGGCCGCTGCGATCCAGGTAACCGATGCTGCCGCAGTAGATGCTGCGTCGGCAAGGTTCCAGTGTCTCGATGATTTCCATCGCCCGCAACTTGGGTGCACCGGTGATGGAACCACCGGGAAAACATGCCTGCAGCAGATCCAGTGGATGTTTTCCCGGTGCCAGTTGTCCGGTCACATGGCTGACCAGATGATGCACATTGGTGTGGCTTTCCAGTGCAAAAAGTTGTGGTACGCGAATGCTGCCCGGTTCACACACCCGCCCCAGATCATTGCGCAGCAGATCCACAATCATCAGGTTTTCGGCCCGGTCCTTGGCACTGTGCAGCAGTTCATCGCGGTAGTGCTGGTCTTCTTCGGGTGTTTGTCCGCGCGGGCGGGTGCCCTTGATCGGGCGGGTTTCCACCCGGCCATCAGGCTCGGCCAGCAGGAAGCGCTCTGGTGACAGTGACAGCAGGGCTTTGTCCTGCCATTGCATGAAGGCAGCCCAGGGAGCATTGATGTCGCTGCGAAGTTGTTGCCAGGCCTGGTAGAGGCTGCCTTTATAAGAAGCGGTGAAACGCTGCGCCAGATTGACCTGGTAAGCATCACCGCTGCGCAACCAGGCCTGCACTTGCTCAAAATGTTCCAGATAGGCCTGGTGTGAAAGATTGCTGACAAAAGGGTTGGTCAGCTGGAAATCCGCTTCATCTGCTACTTGAATAGGGCTTGCCTGCAGGTGTTGCAGCAGTTGTTCAGCCAGTTCGGGATTAAAACTGCCAACCAGCCAGGTCTGTTGCAGTTGGTGATCGGTCACCAGTGCCCAGGGATAAAGCCCCATGCGAATCAAAGGCAGTGCCAGATCATCTTCAGCCTGTTGCGGCAGCTGTTCAAACAACCTGCCAGCGTCATAACTCCAGTAACCCATCCAGCCGCCAGTGAAAGGCAGGTGCTGGATCTCCGGTGCTGTCAGTGGCGGCAGTGGCTGGCGCAGTTTTTCCAGTAACAACAACTCGGCTGCAGAATGAATTTCAAGCACTTCGGTGGGTGTCGCGCAGGCTATCGAAAAGCGCCCGGCGTTGTCTGATGGATGGCAGGAGTCCAGCAATATCGGATCAGGCAGGTGACGTACGGCATGCAGCAGTTCGGTCGCAGAAGCATAAGGCAGTAGTTGTGCCTTTGTGGATGCAGAAACCTTGTTGCTCATCAGAAAAAAGCCCGGGTTGTTGACACTTTGAGAAAGCTAGGGTGAAGCGTGACTGATGAGTTCAAGATAAAATCCTTTATTAACAATGCTTTGAATTTCATGGCCTGATTTTTAGACTAAGGTGTGTGTTGACCTGTCTGGGGTAGGTGTCTACAGTGCTGAATCAATCAAAGATTGTCGACAATGTTGGGTCTGTGCAATGTTGAGCCCAGTAATAAACCTGCACCAGTAATAAACCTGCAAGAGTGCACATGTGAACCGTCAGGCCAAAATGATAAACGATTCCGACCTTGATGAGCAGTTATCTGCACTGGATTCCACTGCAGAGCTGCAAAGTGAGCCCGTGGATGGGCGCACCCTGGCGGATCGGGTGTTTGAAGAAATTCAGGATGCCATTGTCACCGGCAGCATTGCACCCGGCACCAAAATCACTGAGCCAGGTCTGGCCAAACAGTATGGCATCTCTCGTGGTCCCTTGCGGGAAGCCATGCGGCGGCTGGAAGGTCGGCACCTGGTTACGCGTATTCCTCATATCGGTGCTCGTGTGGTATCCCTGTCGCTGGAAGAGCTGCTGGAGCTTTATGAAGTGCGTGAAGCCATGGAAGGAATGGCTTGTCGCCTGGCAGCCCGGCAGATGCCGCAGGTTGAAATCGACAGCCTCAAGGCGTTGCTGCAAAAACACGAACAACAAGCTGAGCTGCAGGAAAACATTGCCTATTACCAGAAAGAAGGCGATCTGGATTTCCACTATCGCATTGTGCTGGGCAGCGGCAACAAAAAGCTGATGGAATTGTTGTGTGGTGAGCTCTACTACCTGGTACGCATGTACCGTTACCGCTTCAGTGCCACCAGTGGCCGCCCACAACGTGCCTTCACCGAACACCACCGCATCGTGGATGCCATTGAGCAGCGCGATGAGGAACTGGCTGAAATGCTGATGCGTCGGCACATCCGTGCCTCACGCGACAACGTTGAACAGCGCCTGCGGGAAGCCGCCGGACAAACCACCCCTGAAAACCGGATTTTGAACAAGAGGAAGCAGACATGACCCAGAAACTGACCGCTGGTGGCCGTTTTCGCAAGGCCCTGAAAGACAACAACCCGCTGCAGATTGTTGGCACCATCAATGCCTACCACGCCATGATGGCGACCCGCGTGGGTCATCAGGCCATTTACCTGTCCGGTGGTGGTGTTGCCAATGCCTCTTATGGTCTGCCGGATCTGGGCATGACCAGCATGAATGACGTACTGGAAGACGTGCGCCGCATCACCAGCGCCGTGGAAACCCCGCTGCTGGTGGATATCGACACCGGTTGGGGTGGTGCCTTTAACATGGCGCGTGCCGTGAAAGAGATGATCAAGGCCGGTGCAGCAGCTGTGCACCTGGAAGATCAGGTGCAGCAGAAGCGTTGTGGTCACCGTCCCAACAAGGAAATCGTTTCCCTGCAGGAGATGGTGGATCGCGTGAAGGCTGCCGTGGATGCCCGTACCGATGACGACTTCTTTATCATTGCCCGTACTGATGCCTTCCAGATGGAAGGTCTGAATGCTGCCGTTGAACGTGCCCAGGCCTGTCTGGAAGCCGGTGCTGACGGTATCTTTGCTGAAGCCGTACACACCCTGGAAGACTACAAGGCCTTTGCTGACGGCATCAAGGGTGCTCACCTGCTGGCCAACATCACCGAATTCGGTGCCACGCCACTGTTCAACAAAAAAGAGCTGGCAGAAAACGGTGCCACCATGGTGCTTTACCCCCTGTCCGCCTTCCGTGCCGCCAACAAGGCTGCCCTGAATGTATTCCAGCACCTGCTGGATGACGGTGACCAGAAGGCGGTGGTGGATACCATGCAAACCCGCATGGAACTTTACGATTTCCTGAACTACCACGACTTTGAGCAGAAGCTGGACCAGCTGTTTGCCCAGGGTAAGAACAAATAAAAGTCGTCGAAGAATAACGAGGAGTATCCGATGTCCGAGAACAACTCAAACCTGCCCAAGCCGAAGAAGTCTGTTGCCCTGTCTGGCACTGCTGCCGGTAATACCGAACTGTGTACTGTGGGTCGTAACGGTAACGAGCTGCACTACCGGGGTTACAACATTCTGGACCTGGCTGAGCAGTGTGAATTTGAAGAAGTGGCTTACCTGCTGGTGCACGGCAAGCTGCCGACCCAGGCTGAACTGACCGCTTATAAAACCAAACTAAAAGCCCTGCGTGGCCTGCCAGCTGCGGTGAAAGTGGCACTGGAACAACTGCCGCCTTCTGCCCATCCGATGGATGTGATGCGTACCGGTGTCTCAGTGCTGGGTTGTGTCAAGCCTGAGAAGGACGATCACAACCACCCGGATGCCCGTGATATCGCTGACAAGCTGATGGCCTGCCAGGGTTCCATGCTGCTCTACTGGTACCACTTTGCTTACAACGGCAAGCGCATTGATGTGGAAACCGATGATGACTCCATCGGTGGTCACTTCCTGCACCTGCTGCACGGCGAAAAGCCGCGTGAATCCTGGGTTCGTGCCATGCACACCTCGCTGATTCTGTATGCAGAGCATGAGTTCAATGCCTCCACCTTCACCAGCCGTGTGATTGCCGGTACCGGTTCTGACTTCTACAGCTGCATTGCCGGTGCCATTGGTGCCCTGCGTGGTCCGAAACACGGTGGTGCCAACGAAGTGGCTTTTGAAATCCAGAAGCGCTACGACAACCCGGACCAGGCTGAAGCCGATATCCGCGAGCGTGTGGGTCGTAAAGAAGTGGTGATCGGTTTTGGTCACCCGGTTTACACCGTCTCTGATCCCCGCAACGTGGTGATCAAAAAGGTCGCCAAAGAACTGTCAGAAGAACAGCAGAACACCAAGATGTACGACATTGCTGAGCGTCTGGAGTCGACCATGTGGGAAATCAAGAAGATGTTCCCCAACCTCGACTGGTTCTCTGCGGTGAGCTACCACATGATGGGTGTACCGACTGACATGTTCACCCCGCTGTTTGTGATCTCCCGCACCTCCGGCTGGAGCGCCCACGCCATTGAACAGCGCATCGACGGCAAAATCATCCGTCCCAGCGCCAACTATGTGGGTGAAGACTGCCGTCCGGTGCCGCCGATCAACGCGCGCAGTTAAACGGTTTCAGTGGGTGGCGGTCACACTTGCCAGTTTGTCGCCACTCACTGCTTTTTCAGCTTTAGATGCTGTTGTTGCTGATCCCCTTTGCCTGATGATGAGCTGCCATGAATACAGAATTCCGCAAACCCCTTCCCGGTACCAGCCTTGACTACTTCGACACCCGTGCGGCGGTTGAAGCCATCCAGCCCGGTGCTTATGAAACCCTGCCTTACACCTCCCGTGTACTGGCCGAACAGCTGGTGCGCCGCTGTGAACCCGAAGACCTGACCGATGCGCTGAAACAGCTGATCGAGCGCAAGCAGGAGCTGGACTTCCCCTGGTATCCCGCCCGCGTGGTGTGCCACGACATTCTGGGTCAGACCGCTCTGGTGGATCTGGCCGGTCTGCGTGATGCCATCGCTGAAAAAGGCGGTGATCCATCCAAGGTCAACCCGGTGGTACCCACCCAGCTGATTGTTGACCACTCGCTGGCTGTGGAAGCGCCCGGTTTTGATCCGGATGCCTTTGAAAAGAACCGTGCCATTGAAGACCGTCGTAACGAAGACCGTTTCCACTTCATCGAGTGGACCAAAACCGCATTCAAAAACGTCGACGTGATTCCTGCCGGTAACGGCATCATGCACCAGATCAACCTGGAGAAGATGTCTCCGGTGATTCAGGCGCGTGATGGTGTGGCTTTCCCCGATACCTGTGTCGGTACGGACTCCCACACCCCGCACGTGGATGCACTGGGTGTGATTGCCATCGGTGTCGGTGGTCTGGAAGCCGAAACCGTGATGCTGGGTCTGCCTTCCATGATGCGCCTGCCGGACATCGTTGGTGTGGAGCTGGTGGGCAAGCGTCAGCCCGGCATCACTGCCACGGATATCGTCCTGGCCCTGACCGAATTCCTGCGCAAGGAGCGAGTCGTCGGTGCTTATCTGGAGTTCTTCGGTGAAGGCGCTTCCAGCCTGTCCATCGGTGACCGCGCCACCATCGCCAACATGACACCGGAATACGGTGCAACAGCAGGCATGTTCTACATTGATGAACAGACCATTGACTACCTGAAGCTGACCGGTCGTGAGCCGGAACAGGTGGCACTGGTGGAAAACTACGCCAAAACCACAGGCCTGTGGGCCGACAGCCTGAGCAAGGCCCAGTACCCACGCGTATTGAAGTTTGACCTGTCCAGCGTGGTTCGCACCATGGCCGGTCCTTCCAACCCGCATGCCCGTGTCTCCACCAGTGACCTGGCGGCCAAAGGCATTGCCGGTAACCTGGACGCAGCACGCAAGCAGGAAGAACAGGGCCTGATGCCCGATGGCGCAGTGATCATTGCGGCCATCACCTCCTGTACCAACACCTCCAACCCGCGCAACGTGGTAGCGGCCGGTCTGCTGGCGAAAAAAGCCAACGAACTGGGTCTGGTCCGCAAGCCCTGGGTTAAATCTTCCTTTGCGCCTGGCTCCAAAGTCGCCCGCCTGTACCTGGAAGAAGCCGGTCTGCTGCCTGAACTGGAAAAACTCGGTTTTGGTATCGTGGCTTATGCCTGCACCACCTGCAACGGCATGTCCGGTGCACTGGACCCGAAAATCCAGCAGGAAATCATCGACCGTGACCTGTACGCCACGGCGGTGCTGTCCGGTAACCGTAACTTTGATGGCCGCATTCACCCCTACGCCAAGCAGGCCTTCCTGGCATCACCGCCGCTGGTGGTGGCCTACGCCATTGCTGGTACCATCCGTTTTGATATCGAAAAAGATGTGCTGGGCATCGACAAGAATGGCAAGCCAGTGACACTGAAGGACATCTGGCCATCGGATGAAGAAATTGATGCACTGGTAAAAACCAGCGTGAAGCCTGAGCAGTTCAAGCAGATCTACATCCCGATGTTTGATCTGGACAAGGGTGAAGCTGCCAAGAGCCCGCTGTATGACTGGCGTCCGATGTCCACCTACATCCGTCGTCCGCCTTACTGGGAAGGTGCTCTGGCCGGTGAGCGCACCATGAAAGGCATGCGTCCGCTGGCCATCCTGCCGGACAACATCACCACCGACCACCTGTCACCGTCCAACGCCATCATGATGGACTCTGCCGCCGGTGAATACCTGCACAAGATGGGCGTGCCGGAAGAAGACTTCAACTCTTACGCCACTCACCGTGGTGATCACCTGACTGCTCAGCGTGCCACCTTCGCCAACCCGAAGCTGATCAACGAAATGGCCGTAGTGGATGGCAAGGTAAAACAGGGTTCACTGGCTCGGGTGGAACCGGAAGGCAAGGTCATGCGCATGTGGGAAGCGATTGAAACCTACATGGAACGCAAACAACCGCTGATTATTGTGGCCGGTGCGGATTATGGTCAGGGCTCTTCCCGTGACTGGGCAGCCAAGGGTGTACGTCTGGCGGGTGTGGAAGTGATTGCTGCCGAAGGTTTTGAGCGCATTCACCGCACCAACCTGATCGGTATGGGTGTGCTGCCGCTGCAGTTTGAAGCTGGCACCACCCGCAAGACTCTGGGTCTGGACGGTACTGAAACCTACGACGTTGAAGGCGAGCTGGCACCCCGTGGCACCATGACCCTGGTCATCAATCGCAAGAATGGTGAACAGGTCAAAGTCCCCATGCTCTGCCGTCTGGATACCGCTGCTGAAGTCCGCGTTTACAAAGCCGGTGGTGTATTACAACGCTTCGCCCAGGATTTCCTGGAAGGTAGTGTTTAAATCACCCTGCTCTGATTTTTGAGCTGGGTACGGGGCATGTCTGTTCGGACACGCCGTGAACCCTTCCCTGGGGGCTCGCTGTTGCATCTGACTGCCATGGATGGCAGAAATGTCGCAAACGCAGGAGCAGTATTGCGACCATGGCAACAGGCGGTCCGCCCAGAAACGTCCCCGCACCCATCCCGCGCTGGTTTTCTGGCGCGGTTACTTTTTTTAAGGAGCCTAATGATGTCCAGTGTTCCCCAGATTAAAATCCCCGCCACCTATATGCGTGGCGGTACTTCCAAGGGTGTGTTTTTCAGCCTGACCGACCTGCCCGAAGTGGCGCAGGTGCCGGGCGAAGCGCGTGACAAGATTCTGCAGCGGGTGATCGGCAGTCCTGATCCTTATGGTCAGCAGATTGACGGCATGGGTGGTGCCACCTCCAGCACTTCCAAAACCGTGATTCTGGCCAAAAGTGAACAGCCGGATCACGACGTGGATTACCTGTTTGGTCAGGTCGCCATCAATAAAGCCTTTGTCGACTGGTCCGGTAACTGCGGTAACCTCACCGGTGCCGTGGGTGCCTTTGCCATCAGCAAGGGGTTGGTGGATGCTTCACGCATTCCGGAAAACGGCATCTGCACCGTGCGTATCTGGCAGAAGAACATCGGTAAAACCATCATTGCCCATGTGCCCATCACCAATGGCGAAGTTCAGGAGACGGGTGACTTTGAGTTGGATGGCGTGACCTTCCCGGCCGCCGAGGTGGTGATCGAGTTCATGGACCCCGCCGATGGTGAAGGCTCGATGTTCCCCACCGGCAATGTAGTGGATGAGCTGGAAGTGCCTGGCATCGGTACCTTCAAAGCCACCATGATCAACTCCGGTATTCCGACCATTTTTGTCAATGCCGCTGATATCGGTTACACCGGTACCGAGCTGCAGAAGGACATCAACTCGGATGCCGAGGCGCTGGCAAAATTTGAAACCATGCGTGCTTACGGCGCGGTGAAGATGGGTCTGATCAAGGATATCTCCGAAGCCGCTGCCCGTCAGCACACCCCCAAGATCGCCTTTGTTGCCCCGGCCACAGACTATGTCACCTCCAGTGGTAAAAACCTGCAAGCCGGTGACATTGACCTTTGTGTTCGTGCGCTCTCCATGGGCAAGCTGCATCACGCCATGATGGGAACGGCTTCTGTGGCGATTGCCACGGCCGCCGCTGTGCCCGGCACACTGGTGAACCTGGCTGCCGGTGGCGGAGAGCGGGATGCCGTGACCTTCGGTCATCCTTCCGGCACCCTGCGCGTCGGTGCCGCGGCTGCATTGGTGGACGGTGAATGGACCGCCACCAAAGCGGTGATGAGCCGCAGTGCGCGGGTACTGATGGAAGGCTGGGTGCGCATTCCCGGTGATAGTTTCTAAGCCTTGTTTTGTTGATATGCCCAGTTGAAAGCTGGCAATGAAAACCGCCTGACACTGAAGTGTCAGGCGGTTTTTTTATGGCTGTTTCCACTTCGCCCGGTAAGTCACTCGCTGAGTGTGCGGTGAACGGCAGGCCTGGCTGCTATAGTGATTCCATCAGGTCAACCAGTTGTGGAGCATGCCATGAGCAATAGTCTGAACCCGGTGCAACAAGACGGTGAACATATCAGTAAACCCTGCCCGGCCGTTGCACTGATCCTGCAGCCTCGAGTGGCTGACCTGGGTGGTTTTTCCGTGCGGCGGCTGTTACCCAGAGCCCAGCGCAAAATGGTGGGGCCGTGGATCTTTTTTGATGAAATGGGGCCGGCAGATTTTGCTGCCGGTCAGGGCATCAATGTGCGACCTCATCCTCACATCGGTATTGCCACGGTGACCTACCTGTTTGAAGGTGAGGTGCTGCATCGGGATTCAGTCGGCAGCTTGCAAACCATTCAGCCGGGCGATATCAACCTGATGGTGGCCGGGAAGGGCATCACACATTCCGAGCGGGAGCGACCGGAAACCACTCAGCAACCACATCACCTGCATGGCTTGCAGCTGTGGCTGGCATTGCCGGAGCAGGATGAAGAAACCGAACCGGCCTTTTTCCATTACCCAGCGGCAACCCTTCCTGCCCTGGATGTGCAGGGTGTGGCGGTTCGCGTCATGATTGGCAGTGCTTATGGTGTGACCTCTCCAGTGCAGACCTTTGCCACTACGCTTTATGTGGAGGCAGCTTTAAAAAAGGGTCAGCAACTGGTGTTGCCACAAGCCCGTGAACGGGCCGTTTATGTGGTTCAGGGTCGGGTGAAGGTGGATGACAATGAACTGACAGCTCATTCACTGGCGGTTTGTTCCGAACAACCGGATATCACACTGGAGGCGCTGGAGGCCAGTCGCATTGCCCTGATTGGTGGTGATCCGGTAGGACATCGATTTATTGAGTGGAATTTTGTTTCATCACGCAAGGAGCGGATTGAACAGGCCAAGGCAGACTGGCAAGACGGGCGTTTCCCGCTGGTGGCAGGTGATGAGCTGGAGTTTATTCCTCTGCCCGCAGCCCCATCATCCTGATCTGGATACCGGTTGATTTCAGCCCTTGCGCGCCGGGCAGAAGCTGGTTTGGCATTGCAGGTGATAGAGGCGTACGTTGGGGTCATCAAAAAAGGCCACTTCCCAGGGGTTCTTTTCGATGAAGGCATTTTTCACCGGTTCATAAATCGGGTGATCCACCGGTACTTCATGCGCTATGGCATCAATCAGGGTGTAGTTCCACTGAATCGCCTTGTCGAAGGTGAAGTTGGCGCGTTCATCAATGGCAAAACAGCAGGAAGGATTACGCTGCAACTGCTGAACCTTGAAGGTTGAGGGAAAGGAAATGATGAAAATGTCATCATCCCGGGTGGATAAAAACGCCATCACCGTGGTGTGGGGTTGCTCTGCAGTGCGGGTCACCAGCACACCGATCTTGTTGTCGCGCTGATCCGGGTCCAGTTGTGGCAGTGCGGTCAGCGGGGTGATCGGCAGTGGCTGCAGCGGGCGTTCATCTGCCGGGAAGGCATAACCGGGTGCACGGTGAGCCAGCACTTCACTGATACCATGCACCAGACTGAAATCACGACACTCCACCAGCAGCCGGTTGTCACTCAGCCGCTGCAACAGCTGTCCCTTGTAGGAAGTACGGTAAACCCGCAGCTCAGCATCATAACTGTCCACACCGGTGCGGTTATCCAGATGCAGGGTCAGCAGGTCTCCTGCCCGAAAATCATGGCCTTCCGGCAGCCATAACCTCAGTCGGAAATCCTCATCAAACCACACCTGCCCGATGTGCAGTTGAATCGGAGCAGTGGTTGGGTCTGCCGCATCGTCCCCGGCATAACTGGCAACCACGGTGATCACCGGGTCATGGATGGCATCGGACAGGGATAACAGCATGGCAGGCTCCGGAATCAGCATAGGTAGAGTGTGACTTACATTCTAGCGGCTTTTTTATAACGGGTGGCAAGGCTTAAACCAAACCCAGCCCACCCGACAACCAGCGGCGGCGCTCCACAAACTCGTGCCGGAAAACGCCAGATGGGCCACCGGGCCACCAAAAGAGGTTAACCCCAGGCGCAGGAAAATCAGCAGGGTCGATAGAAAGGAAGCAGATTGATTCATCAGTTTTCCGCCAAAATGAATCATTCTACAGGCTGTTCATGACGGATTGATGCAAAATAAGGGAAACAGATCATCAAGTGAATGAATTGGGATGGCGTGTAAGAAATTCCTGATGGCAGCGACAGACCAGTATTCAAGCCGCTTATCCGAGGAAACAGACTGTGCTGAAAAAACTGGTTTTTTTGTCCTTTCTTGTACTGCTGGTGCTATTGATCTGGCAACTGGGCTGGCTGGACGCACTGACTTTCGAGAATCTGAAGCGTCAACAGGCCGAGTTGCTGGCCTGGCGTGATGCACAGCCCTTGCTGGTCAGTGGCTTCTACTTGTTGGTGTATGTGGGAATCACGGCCTTGTCACTGCCGGGTGCAGCGCTGATGACCCTGGCCGGTGGTGCAATTTTTGGGCTGGGCTGGGGGTTGTTGCTGGTTTCTTTTGCTTCAACGCTGGGCGCCACACTGGCGATGCTGGTATCCCGTTTTCTGCTGCGAGACTGGGTCAAGACTCGCTTCAGCAAAACCATGCAAAAACTGGATGCCGGTATTGAACGCGAAGGGGCTTTTTATCTGTTTGCCCTGCGTCTGGTGCCTGCTTTTCCCTTTTTTGTCATCAATCTGGTCATGGGATTGACCCGTATGAAGGTGTGGACCTTCTGGTGGGTCAGTCAGCTGGGTATGTTGCTGGGCACTGCTGTTTATGTGAACGCCGGAACCCAGCTGGCACAACTCCAGTCGCCTGCCGATATCCTGTCGATTCAGTTGCTGGGTGCTTTTGCCCTGCTGGGGGTGTTTCCATTGCTGGCCCGCAAGGGGCTGAGTGTGTTCAAAAGTCGTCAGGCACTGGGTCGCTGGAAAAAACCTCAACACTTTGATGCCAACCTGCTGGTGATTGGTGCGGGCAGTGGTGGACTGGTGTCGGCTTACATTGCTGCTGCAGTGAAAGCCAGGGTGATTCTGGTGGAAAAACACCAGATGGGCGGTGACTGCCTGAACACCGGTTGTGTGCCTTCCAAAGCCTTGATTCGCTCGGCAAGGCTTGCCCATGAGATGCGCCATGCCGATCATTTTGGCCTTGAAAAACAGCCGCCTGAAGTTGATTTTGCCGCAGTGATGGATCGTATTCACTCGGTGATCAAGGCGATAGAACCCCATGATTCTGTTGAGCGTTTCACCGGATTGGGGGTGGATGTGCGTCAGGGTACAGCACGCTTGCTGTCACCCTGGGAAGTGGAAATCACCTTGAACACAGGTGAAATCCAGCGGGTCACGGCACGCAGCATTGTACTGGCCACCGGTGCTGAACCGCTGGTGCCGGATCTGCCCGGTCTGGAGCAGGTGGATTATCTGACATCCGACAACCTCTGGCAGTTGCGGGAACGCCCTGAACGCTTACTGGTACTGGGTGGTGGGCCCATTGGCTGTGAGTTGGCGCAGGCCTTTCAGCGGCTGGGTTCACAGGTGACTCAGGTGGAGCGGGGGGCACGCATTCTGCCGCGTGAAGATCAGGATGCCAGCCAGCTGGTGATGCAGTACTTTCGTGATGAAGGGGTGGATCTGCGACTGGAACATCAGGCCTTGCGGATTGAAGTGGACGGCAAGCAACGCTGGCTGGTGGCGAGTGACAAGGCCGGTGAAGAAGTACAGCTACCCTTCGACCGCCTGCTGGTGGCGGTGGGTCGCAAACCGCGCCTGACAGGTTATGGTCTTGAAGAACTGGGATTGTTGCCGGATTCCGGTAAAACCCTGGATACCAACACCTACCTGCAAACCCTCTACCCTAATATTTATGCCTGTGGTGATCTGGTGGGCCCTTACCAGTTCACTCATGCAGCCTCCCATCAGGCCTGGCACGCCTCCGTGAATGCCCTGTTTGGTCAGTTCAAACGTTTTGCCGTGGATTATTCTTTTTTACCCTGGGCCACCTTCACCGACCCGGAAGTGGCGCGTGTGGGACTGAATGAGCAGGATGCCAGAGAACAAGGCATTCAATATGAAGCGACCACCTATGGCATTGATGATCTGGATCGAGCGCTGGCGGATGGGCAGGCTTACGGTTTTGTGAAAGTGCTGACAGTACCGGGCAAGGACAAGATCCTCGGTGTGACTCTGGTCGGGCCTCATGCCGGAGATCTGATCGCGGAATTTGTACTGGCGATGAAGCATGGCCTTGGCATGAACCAGCTGCTGGGCACCATTCACATCTACCCCACCATGACAGAAGCCAACAAATTTGCTGCCGGTCACTGGAAAAAAGCCCATGCACCGGAAGGCGTGCTGCGCTGGTTGAAAAAATACCATCAATGGCGGTTATAGGAGGAGAACGGTTTGAGCAAGGCCAGTGTGGTTATACCGGTGTTGAATGAGGCTGATCAGTTGACTGAACTGCTGAAAGCACTTCAACCCTTACGGGGTCAGGGAGTGGAGCTGGTGCTGGTGGA
This sequence comes from Marinospirillum alkaliphilum DSM 21637, assembly GCF_900119735.1. Classification (GTDB taxonomy): domain Bacteria; phylum Pseudomonadota; class Gammaproteobacteria; order Pseudomonadales; family Halomonadaceae; genus Marinospirillum; species Marinospirillum alkaliphilum. The sequence continues at coordinate 115,836 of NZ_FPJW01000001.1, forward strand.
TGGTGGCAGCAGTGATGCCAGTTGCAGTCTGGCAACAGGGTTGGTGGATCAGTTACTCGAATCACCGGCCGGACGTGCCATACAGATGAATCGAGGTGCGGCGGCAGCTCGTGGTGAGTGGTTGTTTTTCCTGCATGCGGATACCCGCCTGACAGCGGCTTCACAGCAGGCTTTGCTGGCATTGACTGAACGGGACAAGGCTTGCTGGGGGCGGTTTGATGTGTGCATTCAAGGTAAACACCCCCTGTTGTGGCTGGTGGCACGAATGATGAATCTGCGCTCCTGCCTGACCGGTATAGCCACCGGGGATCAACTGATGTTTGTGCATCGCTGCCTGTTTGATGCGGTGCAAGGTTTTGTGGAACAACCCCTGATGGAAGACATCGAACTGTCCAGACGCCTGAAAAAGATTTGCCGACCGCTTTGTCTGTCTCAACGAGTGATTACCTCGGGGCGACGCTGGGATCAACGCGGCTTCTGGTCCACTGTGGTTTTGATGTGGCGTTTGCGCTGGTGTTACTGGCGAGGTGTTGCGGCAGAGCAGCTGGCGCGGGAGTATCAATAATGCAGGACTCAGTATTGCAACTGGCTATTCTGGCGCGCGCACCGGTACCGGGACAATGCAAAACCCGCCTGATTCCGACACTCGGTGCTGAGGGTGCGGCCGCACTTCACGCGCGACTGGTGGAGTATTGTGTCAACACGGCACTGAAGCTGCCGGATGCAGTGGTGACCTTATGGACAGCAGGAGCGGCAAACCATGCTTTTTTTCAACAGCTGGCCGAGCGTTTTCCGCAACTGCAGTGGCAAGAACAAGTCACAGGTGATCTGGGCGAGCGCATGCATCAGGTGTTTGTTCATACCGGGCAACCGACCCTGCTGATCGGCAGTGACTGCCCGGCGCTGACGGTGGATCTGCTGCAAGACTGTGCCGATCACCTGAAGAATCATGCCGCTGTGTTTGTGCCTGCCGAAGACGGCGGTTATGTACTGGTGGGGCTGCAATCACCCTGCCGTGCACTGTTTGTTGAGGTGGACTGGGGTACGGATCAGGTGATGCTGCAAACTCGTCAGCGCTTGCAGCAACAACAGCTGCGCTGGGTGGAACCCGCCAGCCTGTGGGACGTGGATCGACCGGAAGACCTGTTGCGCCTGGATGTGTAAGATTTTGTCCGGTGTGGCGACCAAGCCTGATCTGAAGCTGTTTTCTGAATCGACCAATTTTGAGGAAAAACCATGCATGCCACCTTGCCCCGTTTGATTGCCACGGACTTTCCGGCCCTGCAGCGCAGCCGGCTGGAAGTGTTGCAGGCCAACATCACCCTGACCTGCAACCAGTCCTGCTTCCACTGCCATGTGGCTTCCAGCCCCAAACGCAAGGAAGCCATGAGCCATGCAACCCTGGAGCTGCTGTTGCAGATGCTGGATCAACACCCGTCCATTCACACCCTGGACATCACCGGTGGCGCACCAGAACTGCACCCGGAATTTCGCTGGCTGGTCAGTGAAGCGCGCAAACGCAATGTGACGGTGCTGGATCGTTGCAACCTGACCATTTTAAGTGAGCCGGGGCAGGAAGATACGGCGGCATTTCTGGCTGAACAGCAGGTGCAGGTGGTTGCATCCTTACCCTGTTACTCAGCAGAAAACGTCAATGCCCAGCGGGGTGATGGTGTTTTTGAAGCCAGCATCCGTGGGCTGAAGCAGTTAAATGCGCTGGGTTATGGTCAACCGGGAGCAGGGCTGGAGTTGCATCTGGTTTACAACCCACTGGGTCCCAGCCTGCCGCCGTCACAGCAATCACTGGAGACGGCCTACAAGGAACAGCTGCAAGCTCATTTTGGTATTCAATTCAATCATCTGCTGACTCTGGCCAATATGCCGATCCAGCGTTTTGGCAGCACCCTGATCAGCAAAGGCCAGTTTGAGCCCTACATGCAGTTGTTAAAAAGCAGCTTCAACGCCGCCACCCTGCCGGGTTTGATGTGCCTGAATACCCTGTCGGTGGATCATCTGGGGCAGGTGCATGATTGTGACTTCAATCAGCAACTGCAGTTGCCGCTGGGAGACGCGAGGCAACCCGTGCATCTGCAGGAGTTGCTGGATGTAGAACTGAATGGTCGACCCATCCGTGTGGCTGATCATTGTTATGGTTGCACTGCCGGGCAAGGCAGCAGCTGTGGTGGTGCGTTGACCGGTTAAAGGAGTGCAGCATGACTGACGAAGCCTGGTGGCGTGGTGGTGTTTTTCTGCTGGCGCTGTTGCTGGTGGCCAGCCTGGAATTCTGGCGACCCAAACGCGGCTGGCGTGAATCCAGAACCCGGCGCTGGGGCATTAACCTCAGCCTGATTGCCTTGAATGTGGTGATCCTGCGCCTGACGCTGGGTGCCGCAGCCATCCTGATGGCTGTGCATGTGCAGCAACAGGGCTGGGGATTGCTGAATCTGGTTGAGCTGCCGGTGTGGCTGAAGTTCCTGATCGGTTTGTTGCTGCTGGATCTGGCCATCTACCTGCAGCATGTGTTGTCTCATGCCCTGCCGATCTTCTGGCGACTGCATCAGGTGCATCATGCTGATCTGGATCTGGATGTCACCACCGGCCTGCGTTTTCACCCGCTGGAAATCCTGGTATCGCTGATCTACAAGGTGGCCGTGGTGGCTGCGCTGGGGTTGCACCCCCTGACCGTGCTGGTGTTTGAAGCCCTGCTGAATGCAGCATCCATGTTCAGCCATGCCAATATCCGCTTGTCAGCACAACTGGAGCGTATGCTGCGCTGGTTGATCATCACCCCGGACATGCACCGGATTCACCATTCCATCCACCGGGATGAAACCGACAGCAACTTCGGTTTTTTCCTGTCGATCTGGGACCGGCTGTTCGGCACCTATACTCAGGCACCTCGGGATGGTCATCTGCAGATGGTGCTGGGACTGGACTACTGCCAGCAACCCCAGCAGGTGGGCTTGATCAGGCTACTGCTGATGCCTTTTCGGCCTTTGCCAAAACCTGCTGCGGAGTCTGAAAAGCCCTAAGGCTTTCAGCGCCGGTTGAGTTGCTGCAGTAGCTGGTCAAGCACACCACCATGACTGAAGTGATCTGCCTGCGCCTGTTGCCAGCCACCAAAAAACTCATCCACCGTTACCAGCTGCAGCGCCGGAAAACGATCACTGAATTCAGCGGCGATGACGGGGTTGGCCGGGCGGTAATAATGCTGGGCAATCAGCCGTTGCGCTTCATCGGAGTAAAGGTGTTCCAGATAGGCTTCGGCTACAGTACGCGTGCCGCGTCGATCCACGTTGGCATCAATCACAGTCACTGGGGGTTCAGCCAGAATACTCAGTGAAGGTAAAACAATCTCGAACTGGCCGGGTGCCAGTTTTTCCATCGCCAGAAAAGCCTCATTTTCCCAGGCCAGAAACACATCCCCCAATCCACGCTGTACAAAACTATTGGTGGCACCACGCGCACCTGGGTCCAGCACTGGCACACGAGCAAAAAGCTGCTGTACAAAATTCCGCGCCTGCTCTTTGTTGCCGTATTTTCTTTCGGCATAAGCCCAGGCAGCCAGATAGTTCCAGCGGGCACCACCGGAGGTTTTGGGGTTGGGTGTGATCACCTGCACATCATCACGAATCAGATCATCCCAGTCCTGAATGCCTTTGGGGTTGCCGGATCGAACCAGAAACACCACGGTGGAGGTATAAGGGGCGCTGTTGTAGGGCAGGCGTTGTTGCCAGTCGGCGGGAATCAATTGGCTGCGTTCATGCAATTGGTCGATGTCATAAGCCAGCGCCAGCGTGGCCACATCAGCGGGCAAGCCTTCGGTCAGTGAACGTGCCTGGGTACCTGAACCCCCGTTGGACAGGCGAAAGTTCACCCGTTGTCCGGTTTGCTGCTGCCACCACCGGGCAAACTGCTCATTGTAATCCCGGTAAAACTCGCGGGTGGGATCATAAGACACATTCATCAGCGTAATGCTGCGGGCTTCCGCAGACAGACTGACCAGTAACAGCAAGGCAAGGGTGGTGGCAAACAAAAAGCGAATCAACAAGGACAGGGTGGACAGCATTTCCGGCTCCGCAGCATTCAATCTGGATCGTCTGGATCAAACAGTTGGCTGGCAGATTAAAGGAAAAGGCAATCAACAGAAAAAGAATAAAAATCTGTAGCGATAGCAGATTGTGGAATATGCAGTGCAGTTTTTCTTGGTTGGGTTTCATAAGTAATCACATTAAATTGACCAAACCGAAAAGAACAGAGTGAGTGCTTGCCATGAAAAACCTACGAATGTGTTGCTGTTGCTTGCCATCTGTTACGCCTTCAACCGTTTTTCAGGAGCAGCACCATGCCATTAACTTTTGTGATCGAACACCTGAATCAGCAATTAAAAACACTGCATCCCAGTGCAGCATTGAGTCGCCACGCTTCATTGGAGTATGAGCAGCAGGCTGTTTATGCCCAACTGGGCGAACTGCGACTCACCCCGGTACAAAGCAGTGTTTTTCGTATTGCCAATACGCAACGCGTTGCCAGTGACAGTCATCTACTGGTAACGAATTCCTCTGGAAGGCAGCAACCAGTTGAAGTGCTGTATTTACAGGTCTGGGATGCGGAAGACGTGATTTTTCTGGATCGTTTCCTGCGTACCCTGCATGCACTGCACCATGTCAACCAGCAGCATCAGGGTGCCACAGAGCAACTGATACTGGATGTGCACGCTCGCCATCTGAGTGCTGTACCCAGTGGGCACGGCCAGGTATTTGAAGGTTTGTTGTCCAGCCTTGGGTTGGCACCAGCGCAGATTATCCTGCGCCTGAACCTGCCGACCTGCGATGATTGCAGCGGTATTGAGCAGGCCATCAGCAGCTTTGCGGCTCGTGGTTACAGTCTGCTGGCTGCCTGTGAACACCCGGATTTATCGCAATTGAACCTGTTAAAAGACCTGGGTGTGCAACTGGTATCACTGAATCTGCAACATTTGCAGCAGCAGAATACGGACTGGGCTCAGGTTCGTAAATGGTCGAAAGTGGCTGGTTACCACGACCTGCAAACGCTGGTTGAAGGTGTTGCAACAGCGGCGGAACTTAATCTTTTACTGGATCTTGGTTTTCAACTGGTCAGCGGTTCATTGCTGAACAGCAGTGATCTTCAGCAGTTGATCACTGCAGGAAAGGCGGGTCAGCTTTTTGCTCAGAACTGTCGTTTACACCCCGAGATGGGGTTGGGTCTGTAACTTGGTGTGTCCTCCTCATTGTCAGACTTTGCCGCCAGCAATGGCGGCTTTTTTTTGGAAAAGAAAATGAACGTTGCCCTGGATGCCTTGCAACAACACTTTCAAAATGAACAACACAAACTCTGGGGGGGGTACTGATCCGCTACAGAAATCGCCTGAAGGTATCAGCGGTTTTTTTGCGCACCTGCAATTGCAGAGTTTTTTTCAGCCACTGCTGAATGCTGCCACCTTACAGCCGGAAGCCCATGATGATAAGACGCTCCTGCCGTGAGGGCGGGTGCGCCTTGAACTCTCATCAGTCATTCAGCCCAAACAGGCGCGCAGCATTCTCATAAAGCAGCTTTTCCAGTCGATCTTCCTTGAATCCCAGTTGCAGGGGCCGGCAAAAAAAGTGGGGGATGCGGGTTCAGTAATGCTGCCGAAAGCTTTCTGCCATCCTGGCCAGCTTGAACATTCTGTTGTTATCTCGAGCCTGTTGGTGTGCATCAGGCGCAAGAATCAGCATTAAGTAGTAATACTGTGGGTGGATTGCACCCTGACAATAGACCAGATGAATATCGCTGGTTCTTCGGAAGGGAGCAAGATGGGCTGGCCAATCAGGAGTGTTTGCAGGTTTCAAATGCAGGTGTTGAACTTCTTCGCTGCGGATCAGTGGCAGATTGCTTGGGTGATCATAAGGAACATCTCTGCCGAAGGTATCAGGCAATACACCAGAATCCTTGTATTGCCTGAAGTCACTCAATAGATTCTCCAGCTCTTGTTTGGGTAGTTGCTGTTTCAGCAACTGACTGGCAAACACCCGGATCATTCCACAAACACTAGGTCTTGATCAGAAGCGCTGTCCAGTAAGGAAGCACCCTGTTCTGCAATTTCCTTGAGCCGGGTTTCTTCTGGACGAAAGCGGGAACGGAAGGTTTGTACTCCCTGTTGTTCAGCGGCCTTTAGCAGCTGTTCGAAAACGGCAGCAGATACCATGTAACCGGCAGGTTTGTTGTTGGACAATACCGCAACCGGTTCGTTGATGAAGTACTGGGCTGGGTTTTTGCGTAAGTCCGTCATGCTGACGGTTTTTTCGGCAAGTATTACATGCATGCTCATAAAACACCTCTGCACTATTTTGTGCTTTATTGTGTATAGGATAGCATGTATTAAAAAATACGGAGTAGTGTGTGTTTTTTTGATTTTCAGGTCATTGTTGGCTCATCCCTGAGCCATGCGTTGATACTGGTCACTCGGTGGCTCAGGCCGCCGGGTGGGTTTCTTTCAGAAACACCTTGCTGTTCAGCGGTTTGATCCAGGCTTCATCCCCTTGCAGTAATCCAAGTGCACGGAACTGCTGTTTTGGCAGTTCTGCAGTGATTGGGTTGGGTGCTGCGTCGGCCTTGAGTTCCACTCTTACGGTGTGTCCGATGACGGTGACGTTTTCGATCACCGCGTGCAAGCCATCTCCGGCACTGTTGTCTGCACGTAATTCAATCTCGTGTGGGCGGATATAAGCCAAACCGTCTTGTTGTGCAGCATCACTGAGGTGAGGCGTTTCCAGTTGCAGTTCACCGATACGGGTTTGTCCCTGATCCACACGGGCATGAAACAGGTTGACCTTGCCGAGGAACTGGTAAACAAAAGGATTGGCCGGGTGATCATACACTTCTTCTGGCGTACCTTCCTGCTCGACCCGTCCGTGATTCATCACCACGATACGATCGGCCACTTCCAGGGCCTCTTCCTGATCGTGGGTGACAAACACACTGGTGACGTGGATTTCATCATGCAGGCGGCGCAACCAGCTGCGCAGTTCAGCCCGCACCTTGGCATCCAGCGCACCGAAGGGTTCATCCAGCAGCAGTACCTTGGGTTCCACCGCCAGTGCCCGCGCCAGGGCAATACGCTGGCGCTGACCGCCGGATAACTGGCTGGGGAAGCGATGGGCGGTCCAGTCCAGCTGAACCAGTTCCAGCAGATCCATCACTTTTTTGCGGATGGCTTCTTTGGAAGGTCGCAGTTTACGGGGCTTGACGGTCAAGCCATAGGCCACGTTTTCAAAAACGGTCATGTGTTTGAACAAGGCATAGTGCTGGAATACAAAGCCCACACCCCGTTCACTGACGTGCTGGTGAGTCTGGTCTTCACCATGAAACTCAATGCTACCGGAATCAGCCTGCTCCAGCCCGGCAATAATACGCAGCAGGGTGGTTTTGCCAGAACCGGATGGCCCCAGCAAAGCGGTCAATTGTCCTTCGGGCAGGTTCAGTGAGACATTGTCAACGGCGACAAAGTCTTTAAAACGCTTGTTGATCTGATTGATTCGAATGCTCATGAGGGTGTCCTGTAATCTTTAATGGGATGAACCGGTTTCGCCGCTGCGTTGTTCATGCCATTCGACAAAACTCTTCACTGCGATGGTGACCAGTGCCAGACCGGTGAGGATTGAAGACACGGCAAAAGCAGCAGTGAACATGTATTCGTTGTAAAGCACTTCGATGTGCAGGGGCATGGTGTTGGTTTCACCCCGAATGCGACCGGAAACAATGGCCACGGCACCAAACTCCCCCATAGCACGAGCATTACACAGAATGACGCCGTAAATCAGGCCCCACTTGATGTTGGGCAGAGTGACATACCAGAAGGTTTTCCAGCCGCTGGCACCCAGTGTCAGCGAGGCTTCTTCTTCCTGTTTGCCCTGTTGTTGCATCAGCGGAATCAGTTCACGCGCGACAAACGGTAGGGTGCCGAAGGCAATGACAATGACAATGCCGGGTACGGCAAAAATGATGCGCAGGTTGTGAGCACTCAGCCAGTCACCTAGCCAACCCTGCGAGCCGAACAGAATTACAAAGATCAAACCGACCACCACAGGAGAAATGGCAAAAGGCAGATCAATTACAGCCAGCAGCAGGGGTTTGCCACGGAATTCAAACTTGGCGATGGCCCAGGCAATGGCCACACCAAACACCATATTGATAGGAACAACGATCACCACCACTAATAGTGTCAGCCGGATGGCGTGGGCAGCATCCGGTTCGGTGACGGCGGCATACCAGACTTGCAGACCCTGCTCAAAGGCACCGTACAGCACCACCAGCAGCGGCAGCACCAGAAAAAGTGCAAGAAAACTCAATGCCAGGGCAATCAGTGACAGGCGAACCCAGTCCGGCTCTTCGGTGGCGCGTTTCCAGCTTCCGGCCCGATCCAGTGTCAGCGCCGTGTTTGCGGGGATGGATGACGACATGAAATGAATCTCCCTTCTCAGTGGGCAAAACGGCGGCTGGACCACCATTGCAGGCCATTGATGATGATCAGTAATACAAAGGCAGTCAGTAACATCACGGTGCCGATGGCGGCAGCACCGTTGTAGTCGTACTGTTCAGCTTTGGCGACTATCAGCAAGGGCGTGATTTCAGTCAGGTAGGGCATGTTGCCGGAGATGAAAACCACTGATCCGTACTCACCCAGCGCCCGTGCAAAAGCCAGGGAAAAGCCGGTCAATAGCGCAGGCAGCAGGGTAGGAAAAATCACCCGGCGCAGGGTGGTCAGACGAGAAGCCCCCAATGCAGCCGAAGCTTCTTCCAGCTCGCTTTCAAAGTCTTCCAGCACTGGCTGTACGGTTCGCACCACAAAAGGCAGCCCGATATAGGTAAGTGCCACCACCACACCCAGTTGGGTGTAGGCGACACGGATGCCAAAGACCTCCAGATACTGACCCACCCAGCCGGTGCTGGCATAAAGGGTGACCAGGGCAACACCGGCCACAGCGGTTGGCAGGGCAAACGGCAGGTCGATCAGGGCATCCACCACACGTTTACCGGGGAAGGTGTAACGCACCAGCACCCAGGCCACCAGTGCACCGAATACCAGATTGATGGAGGCACCAATCAGTGAAGCAAAAAACGACAGCCGGTAAGAAGTCACCACCTGAGGATGGCTGATGGCACGCCAGAACTCTTCCCAGCTCATCAGGCTGGTGTAGAGCAACAACCCGCCAACCGGGATGAAAAAGATAAAGGTCAGATACAACAAAGAAAAACCCAGCGTCATATGAAAGCCGGGCAGTACACTGGGTTGTCTTTTGAACAGTGGCATAAACTAACAATCTCCGTGATGGGTCCCTCAGGGATTCAGCAGTGCCCACCTCCTTGTGGGCAGAGTTCACATCAGCGGCGGTTACGAGCAATGTTTTCCAGGATGGCATCAAAAATACCGCCATCATTGAAGTGATCGTTCTGGGCCTTGTCCCAGCCGCCAAACACTTCATCAATGGTGAAGAAGTTCACTTTCGGGAAACGATCCGCAAACTCAGCGGCAATTTTCGGATTGGAGGAGCGGTAGAAGTGTTTACCGGCCAGACGCTGGGCATCGTCAGAGTAGAGTTCATCCAGGTAGGCCTGAGCCACGGTGCGAGTGCCTTTGCGATCCACATTGCGATCCACCACCGTGACGGGAGGTTCGGCCAGGATGCTCACCGATGGAACAACAATTTCGTACTGACCGCGACCCAGTTGCTCCACCGACAGGAAGGCTTCATTTTCCCAGGCGATGAACACATCACCGATACGACGCTGAACAAAGGTATTGGTGGCACCACGCGCAGCTGGATCCAGCACCGGCACGTTACCAAAGATCTTTTCTACAAACTCACGGGCTTTTTCATGGCTGCCGTATTTCTTTTCGGCATAACCCCAGGCGGCCAGGTAATTCCAGCGTGCACCACCAGAGGTTTTTGGGTTAGGCGTAATGACCTGCACATCATCACGGATCAGGTCATCCCAGTCCTTGATGTTTTTGGGGTTACCGGCACGCACCAGCAACACAATGGTAGAGGTGTAAGGAGACGAGTTGGCGGGTAAACGTTCCTGCCAGCCTTCTGGAATCAGTTGTGCGCGTTGACGCAGGGCATCCACATCATAAGCCAGTGCCAGAGTCACCACGTCGGCATCCAGTCCATCAATCACCGAACGAGCCTGTGAGCCTGATCCACCATGTGACTGACGGATATTGACCGTTTGCCCGGTCTTGCCACGCCAGAGGTTGGCAAAGTGGGTGTTGTATTCACGATAGAACTCGCGGGTCGGGTCATAAGAAACGTTCAGCAGGTTCACCGTCTGGGCACTTGCCAGTGCAGTGGTTCCCAGCAGAACCGAAGTCAGGGCGGCCGTGGCCAGTTTTTTCAGCATCGTTGCTTCTCCATCAGGGTTTTGTTTTGTGATGCTGCGGATACTAAGCGGCCAGACTTTTGCAAAAAACGAATAAAAGCTGAAATGTTAATCACAAAAACTGCTAATGAAGGAGTGTTGGCAGTTGCAGCCGCTATTGCAGAAAAACTGCTATGGATATTCATATTCCATATTTCTGGTTATATCTGCGCATGCTTAATATCGCTGCATCGAATAAACTTTTTGTGCGGTGCATGCATTCATCATGAATTTTCAACAGTTACGTATCCTGCGTGAGGCAGCACGCCAGAACTTCAACCTGACTGAAGTGGCCAATGCCCTGTTTACTTCCCAGTCGGGAGTCAGCAAACACATCAAGGACCTGGAAGATGAGCTAGGTGTGGAGCTTTTTGAGCGCAAGGGCAAGCGTCTGCTGGGATTCACTGGCCCGGGGCGGGAGATTCTGGATGTGGTGGAGCGCATCCTGCTGGATACTGCCAACATCAAACGCGTGGCACAGCAGTACACAGAAGAAGATGAAGGGCATCTAAGTCTGGCGACCACCCATACTCAGGCGCGTTATGTGCTGCCTGCCATCATTACTGAGTTCAAGAAAACCTTTCCACGGGTGCACCTGGAGTTGCACCAGTGTGGGCCGGAAGAAATTGTCAGTTTGTTGAAGGCCGGTAAGGTGGACATAGGTATAGCCACTGAAGCCCTGCATGATGAGCCCTCCCTGGTTTGCTTTCCCTTTCACTCCTGGCAGCATGCAGTGGTGGTGCCAAAACACCATCCATTATTAGAAGAAAAAAACCTGACGCTGGAAGCGGTTGCCCAGTATTCGATCATCACCTACCACCAGGGATACACCGGACGCCGCTCCATTGATTTGGCATTTGAACAGGCTGGTCTGAAACCGGATATCGTGATGTCGGCGCTGGATGCGGATGTGATTAAAACCTACGTGGAGCTGGGGCTGGGGATTGGCATCATTGCCTCGGTGGCCTGGCAGCCACAACGCGACAGTGAGCTGGTATTGCTGGACTCAACCGATCTTTTCCCGGTTAAAACCACCCAGTTGGCACTTCGCCGGGGGCACTACCTGCGCAGCTTTGCCCTGCACTTGGTGCAGCTCTGCTGCCAGAACCTGTCTGCCGAACAGATTCAGCAACAGGTACAGTGATCAGTGGATTCAAAACCCCAGCAGTTTTTTGCGCAGGGGTTTGATGATCAGTAATGCCAGAACCACCAGTGCCAACCACTCCAGCCATTCCGGCAGGAGTTCCTGTGCCTGGCTGGCGTGGATCACCGGGTTGATGCCCAGGGTTTGCAGTGTGGCATCCAGCAGCCAGCCGAGTAATACACTGCTGCCGAGAATGCCGGTCAGGTACAGTGCCAGTGCCCGGTTACCAAATTCCCTGCGAAATACGCCGAGTGTGGCCAGGCTGGTGACCGGCCCGGCCAGCAGGAACACCAGTGCCATGCCCGGTGACATGCCGGTCAGCAGCAAACCGGCGGCAATCGGGGTGGCGGCAGTGGCACAGATGTAAAGCGGTATTCCGATTACGGCCATCAGTAACAGCGACCAGAAATTACCGGACAAACCACTGAGCGCATCGGGTGGCAACAGGGTGATCAACAGCCCTGCCAGCAATAAACCGATCACCACCCAACGGCTGATGTCATCCAGCAAATCGGCAAAGGCATAGTGCAACCCCTGTTTCAGGCGAGTGGCAGGAGAAGTGGCTGTTTCGTCTTTTTTGTTGTCACAGCAACCACCGCAGCAGGCTGTTTTGGCCGGGGCAGGTTCAGTCAGTGGCACGGGTCTGGGTTGTTCAGTGGTGGCGACTAACAAACCGGTATTGATGGCGGTGAAAACGGCACCCAGTACCCTGACACCGGCCATCAAGGGGCCAAGCAAAACACTGGTCAGCAGGATGGAGTCCACACCGACACCGGGTGTACCAATCAGAAAGGCAGTGGTGGGGCCACGCCCGGCACCACCCCGATGCAGTGCCAGAGAGGTTGGTATGGCACCACAGGAGCAGATGGGCAAGGGTACACCGATCACTGCTGCCCGGCTGATGCTGCCGATACCACGCCCACCGATCCACTGCTGAATCAGGCTTTCCGGCATAAAAGCCTTGATCAACCCGGCCAGCAACAAACCCAGCAGCAGCCAGGGAGCGGCACTGAGCGCCACACTGAGAATACCGATGATCCACTCCATCGCTTGGCTCCTGATCAAGTTTGTTGATTTTACCCGCAGTCGCTGGTTTTTTCAGGCTGCTGTGGCCGCTGCTTTGCTGCCACCCAGCGTTGCAGGCAATGTCCGAGCAGCAGGCTGGGCAAAAACACCAGTGCTTCCCATGAGGGGTTAGCGATCAACGCTACAGCAGGACCTGGGCAATAACCACTGATGCCCCAGCCAATACCAAACAGTCCAGCACCCAGTAGCAATGAAGGAGTAATGGTGGTTTGTCCCGGCAGCCGAAATTGTTCAGCCAGCAGGGGGTGGCGGCGTTTCAGGATCAGGTGAAAACCGATCAGGGTTGTGCCAACTGCTCCACCCAGCACCAGCAACAGGCTGGGATTCCATTCACCGGCAACATCCAGAAAACCCAGTACCTTGAGTGGATCGGTCATGCCCGATACAGCCAGTCCCAGACCAAACACCAGACCGGCCAGCAATGTTGCCAGGTGGTTCATCACATTACTCCAAACAGGTGGCGTACTACAAAGGTGGTGAAAACAGCGGTGAGCATAAAAGTCAGTACCGCAGCCAGAGAGCGCAGGGATAAACGGCCCAGGCCACACACACCATGACCACTGGTGCAGCCCTTTGCCAGTGAAGTACCAAAACCAACCAGCACGCCGGCCAGAGCCAATAACCAGACTGGGAAACCTTCACGAGCCGCGGGGCGTTCTCCACCCAGGGCATAAAACATTGCAGCGCCTGCCACCAGACCGATCAGGAACAGGGCAGGCCAGAGGCGGTCGGGTAAAAACACCAGGCGATTGATCAGGCCACTGATACCGGCAATACGTCCGGTGAACAGCAGCAATAGACAGGCTGCAGCACCAATCAGCAAGCCACCGATCAGTGCCAGAAAAAGAGGGTCCAGGTTCATGTCAGAAAATCCGAAGTGTTGCTTCAGCAGAAGCTTTCCAAGAATTTTCTAATTATCGCACTGTCTGGTGGACTTTCCTATCAGCAGCCAGCTGGTGGTGGCAATTGTGGGGGATCAGGGTAAAGGTTCAGGCGGTTTGTTTTGCGGCGAGCAGTTGCCTGTCTATCAGCAGTGGTTGCAGGCTCAGAAATTCCTGAGCGGAAGCCTGCCAGGAGTAAAGGGCTGCGATCTCGGCACATTGCCTGCGATCCAGTTGCAGGGCAGCCAGGCAGGCTTGTTGCAGGTTGTCATCCAGCACCCCATTAATACCTTGTTGCACCACATCCAGCGGGCCGGGCACCGGAAAGGCGGCCACCGGAGTGCCACAGGCCATGGCTTCCAGCATCACCAGGCCATAGGTGTCTGTCAGCGAAGGGAACACCAATACCGAGGCTGCCTGATAAGTCAAGGCTAGTGCTTCACCCTGTTGATAACCGAGAAAGTGCACCTGTGGGTAAGCCTGTTCAAGCGCCTGGCGTTGTGGCCCGTCACCGATCACCCATTTTTCACCGGGCAGATCCAGTTCCAGAAAGGCCGACAGGTTCTTTTCCGGAGCCAGTCGACCGACATAAAGAAACACGGTTTTTCCGGATGCAGCCATTGCAGGGGCGGGCCGGAAAATACGGGTGTCCACACCCTTGCGCCATAACTTCAGGCGTTCAAACCCCTGATCACTGAACACCTGCTGCATGCGTTCGGTGGTGACCAGGATGGCCTGACTGGGTTGATGAAAATGACGCAGCAAGGCATAACTCCACCTGATTGGCCACCAGGGCCAGCGGCTGCTGACATATTCCGGAAAACGAGTGTGAATGGCGGATGAAAAGGCCAGTCCGTGCTGCGTCAGCCAATGACGGGCAGCCCAGCCCAGGGGGCCTTCGGTGGCCAGGTGCACGGCATCGGGGTTCAAGGCTTTCATGGCTTTTCCGACCTGCCACAGATTCCACACCAGCGGAATTTCCGGGTAGGTCGGGCAGGGCAGGCTGCGAAAATCTGCCGGAGACAGGATGCTCACCTGGTGGCCCAGTGCACCGAGTTCCTGTTGCAAGGCCTTTAGGCAGGTGACCACACCATTGACCTGGGGCTGCCAGGCATCAGTGATAATCAGCAGTTTCATGCTTCACTTCCGGTCACGGCAGTTTCTTTTTGCTGTTCGACCTTCTGCTGTTCGTTTTTCTGCTGCGTGTCGGTTAATCGCCAGAGTTCGATCTGGCCATCCCAGTTTTCAATCAGTGCCGTGCAGGACTCCACCCAGTCGCCACAGTTCAGGTAGTCGACTTCATTCACGCGGCGGATTTCGGCATGGTGAATGTGTCCGCAGACCACACCATCCAGACCGCGACGGCCACATTCATGGGCAATGGCTTCTTCAAAGTAACTGATGAAGTTAACGGCTGATTTGACCTTGTATTTCAACCAGGCAGACAGGGACCAGTAACCGTAACCCCAGCGTCGTCGCCAGTGATTGAGCCAGCGGTTCAGCACCAGCGTCACTTCGTAGGCTGAATCGCCGAGAAAGGCCAGCCAGCGGTGGTAACGGGTGATCACGTCAAACTGGTCACCGTGAACCACCAACAGGCGGCGGCCATCCAGTGTGGTGTGCACGGCCTCATCCACCAGACGGATATTGCCAAGGATCAGGCTGGCGTAACCACGCAGAAATTCGTCATGGTTACCGGTGACGTAGATCACTTCGGTACCCCGTTTGCTGAGGGTCAGCAGGCGGCGAATCACGTTGGTGTGCGCCTGGGGCCAGTAGATGCCACTGCGCAGTTTCCAGCCGTCAATGATGTCACCGACCAGATAAATGCGTTCAGCCTGGAACTGTTTCAGAAAGTCAGACAGGTGTTCTGCCTGGCAATCTCTGGTGCCTAGATGAACATCTGAAATCCACAGGGTGCGTACACTGCGCTTTTGATTCGGTTTGATGAACTGGGCACTGGTCATGGCCGATTACTCTGGCTGGTTTTTTCTGATTCTTCTTCTGACAAGTGAAACCTGTGTGAAAGACCTGTGATGTTTTGATGGCAGCGGGTGCAATTTTTTTGATCACTGCTAATCTTGACTGAAAGGTTGAATTCTTGAGCCATCTGGATCTGGGGAGCAGGAGCATGCATGGGGGCAGCGTCAGGAATGAAAGCAGCAGATGGTGGCATAGGATGCCTGCCAGATGGATGGCGGTATTGCTGCTGCTTCTGATGGTGCCCCCGTCACAGGCTCAGCCGCGTGAATTGCGTGTCGGTCTGTATGAAAACCCTCCCAAGTTGTTCATCGGGCCGCGGGGTGAACCTCGCGGCATGTTGATTGAGTTGCTTGATGAGATTGCACAGCGTGAAGGCTGGAGTATTGAGTATCACCCTTGTTCCTGGTTGAACTGTCTGGAGCAGCTGGCGGCGGGGCAACTGGATTTAATGCCTGATGTGGCCATTAACCCCGAGCGCTTACAGCGTTTTGATTTTCATACCTACCCGGCGCTGAATTCCTGGTCGCAGATTTACCGGCATCCCGATCAGCACATAGAGTCGCTGCTGGATTTACAAGGCAAACGTGTCGCCGTGTTACAGGGCAGTGTCCAGGATGCTGCCCTGCGTCAGTTACTGGCTGGCTTTGAAGTTGAGTTTTATCCGGTACCGGTGGTTTCCCTGGATCAAGCCTTTCGAGCCGTGGCTGAGCGGCGTGCAGACGCGGCCATTGCCAACTATCAGTTTGGTGGTTATCGCCATGGTGATTACGGACTGGTGGAAAGCCCCATTGTATTAATGCCCGCACGCATTTTTTATGGTGCGCCTCAGGGCCAGCAGCGGGATGTGCTGGCCCGCATTGATTTTTATCTGGAGCGCTGGCTGGCTGAACCCAATTCCCCTTATTACCAGATCATCCGTCGCTGGGGTGGTCAGCGTCCGGAAACGCTGGTGCCCGGTTTTGTCTGGCAGCTGCTGGCGGCACTGGTGGTGCTGGGGGTGGTGTTAACCGGTGGCATGTTGTTGTTGCGCTTGCAGGTTAAAAAGCGCACCCGGGAATTGGCAGCCTTGAATCGTCATCTGGAACATCTGGCTCACTATGATTTACTGACCGGGTTGCCGAATCCGATTCTGCTGGCTGACCGTTTGCAGTCCCTGATGCAACAGGCCAATGAAAATCAGACGCTGCTACTGGTTGCACTGATTGATCTGGATGGTTTCAAGCAGATTAATGATCGCCATGGCACCGATGTGGGTGATCAGTTGTTGATTGGACTAACACACCAGTGGCGCTCTTGCCTGCCGGAAAAATACCTGCTGGCGCGTTTGGGTGGTGATGAGTTTGTGGTCGTCATGCCGGGGTTAAAAAATCAGGAAGAAGGGGTGTATCAGGCGCGTTATTTACAGCAGTTGCTGGAGCGCCCGGTGACGCTTGGGGAAAGGGAGTTGCAGGTGTCTGGCAGTATAGGTTTGTGTTTTTATCCGCAGGGTGAAGAACACATCGAGGCTGAACAATTGTTGCGTCAGGCCGATCAAGCCATGTATCTGGCCAAACAGACCGGCAAGCACAGTTTTCAGGTGTTTGATGCTGAATGGGATCGCCATATCCGGGGGCAACACGAATCCCTTGAACGCATCCGTCTGGGGCTGAATCAGGAAGAATTTGTGCTGTTTTATCAACCCAAGGTGAATCTGCGTACCGGTCAGGTGGTCGGGGTGGAAGCACTGATCCGTTGGCAGCATCCCGAACGCGGTCTGTTGGCTCCGGGTGCCTTTTTGCCACTGGTGGCGGAGCAACCGCTGGATGCGGCACTGGGCTACTGGGTGCTGGAAACCGCCCTGCGCCAGATGAGTCATTGGCAGGCGACAGGCCACTCAGTGCCGGTGAGCATCAATATTTCAGCACACCACCTGCAGCAGCCAGACTTTGTGGCTCGTTTGCAGCTCTTGCTGGACAATCATCCGCAAATCAATCCTGCGGATGTGGAGCTGGAAATCCTGGAAACCAGTGCGCTGGAAGATGTGCAGGAGGTTTCTGCCGTGATGCGAGCCTGTTCCCGCCTGGGGGTAGGGTTTGCGCTGGATGACTTTGGAACCGGTTATTCTTCCCTGACTTACCTGCGTCGCCTGCCTGCCCAGTTATTAAAAATTGATCAGAGTTTTGTGCGCGATATGCTGCAGGATGAAGAAGATCTCGCCATTCTGGAGGGTGTGATTCGTCTGGCTGCAGCTTTCAGACGCCAGGTGATTGCTGAGGGGGTGGAAACCCTGCAGCATGGTAACGAACTGCTGAAGTTGGGATGTGAGCTGGCACAGGGTTATGGCATTGCCCGCCCCATGCCTGCTGCAGAAATTCCGGAGTGGATTAAACACTGGCAGCAGGCACCGGTCTGGACGGCTTGATGCTTGTGCTTCAAGTGGTGAAGCGCTGCAGCTGTTGCTCCAATCCTTGCAGTAACTGTTCCAGGCTTTGGCTGTTATGTTCCAGCTCACCAACAGCTTGTGTGGTTTCCTGATACAGCGCATGCATGCCATTGGCCAACTGACTGAGTTGATCAGCCGTCACACGTTGCTGACTGGCCGCTGAAGCGGTTTCCACATTGGCACTGTGAATGCCACCAACAGCCTGATTGATGTTGTTTAAAGAAGCCCCGGCCTGTTCCAGGTGATGGCTCACTTCATCGGCTTGTTGCAGGCTGAATTCCATTTTACTGACAGCCTGCTGGGCTGCCTGACGGTTGGCATCCAGCAAACGGCTGATTTCTACTGTGGCATCACGTGAACGCCCAGCCAGTGAGCGCACTTCATCTGCAACAACTGCAAAACCACGACCTGCTTCACCGGCTCTGGCGGCTTCTATGGCGGCATTTAATGCCAGCAGATTGGTTTGTTCGGCGATGTCGTTGATCACATTCAGGATGTTATTGACCTTTTCACTGTGTTCAGCCAGTTCATTAACCTTGCTGGCAGAATCACGCAGGGCCGATTCCAGTGTCTGGTTGTGCTGCTGCAGCGTTTGCACCAGTTGGCTGCCATTGGCGGCCAGCTGGCTGGCATCCAGTGAAGCTTGTTGGCTGGTTTCGGCATTGTTGGCTATACCATGAATGGCCTGGTGTAACTCCTCTACACTGGTCAGCATTTCCTGCAGGCGTTGTTGCCCCTGTTGCACCTGTTGATCCAGATTGTTGGCCACGCGTTGCCCCAGGCTGGAGCTGTTGGAAACTTCGGTGGTGGCGTGGATCACCTGCTGCAGGAGTTTGCGCACCTGTGCCAGCATAGTGTCAAAGGCTTGTGCTGCCTGCGCGGTTTCATCCTTGCCTGGCAGTGCCAGTTTGCGTGTTAAATCCAGATCCTGGGCAACACCTTCCATGGTGCGGGTTAATTGCAGGGTCGGGCCACTGATTTGTCGATAGATGAACCAGGCCACCAGAGCACCAGTAAACACCAGTAGCAGGTTGGATAGTCCGATCACTATGAGCCGCTGTCCAGCTGCTTGCAGCTCGGTATTTACCTGCTGTGCCAGGCTATCCAGCAGTTGCTGGCGCTGCTTGAGAGGCTGCTGCATCAGCTCATCTGTCAGTTGTAACCACTGGTCGGCAGGGGTGCTGAGGCCAAAGTTGCCATCCAGGTAAATCTGTTCTGCCAGGCTACGAATTTCACTGACCTGCTGATGCTTTTCACCCTGCAGCCATTGCTTTAACAGAAGTTCAGGATGGTCAGGCAGCTGGTTGTTGTAACTGTTGAAAAAGACCGATTGCTCACTCAGCAAACGCACAAAACGTGGGTAGGCTCCGGTTGGAAAATAGGTTTCCTCAAAAGCCACAGCCATCAGCAGGCGCTCTTCATCCAGACGAGTCACCGCCAGCAACAACGCGTGGTGTGCTGAGTGCCAGCGAGTGGTCAGGCCATCGGCGTGGCCGGATAAGAGTGTGGAGAAAAGTTCCAGCTGGCTGGCAAGCTGGTTGATGGGGTGATCAGCTTGTAACAAACCCGCCAGATTCAGCGGTGTATCAAGGCTTTCCTGTACTCGTGTGCGGTAATGCTGCAAGGGGCGTTGCAATTCAGTGGGTAAGGAAGCAGTTTGTTGGTGCAGTTGTTCCAGATTGCGCAGCAGCGAAGAAGAGGCAGCCTGAGCATTGTTGCCGGAAAGTTGAGCGCTGCGCAGTTGCAGGTAGTCACGCACCGACAGGTCGAGCTGGGTGCGAGCCTGTACCAGTTGTTGTTGCAGTTGCAGGCCAGCATAAAGCTGCAGGTCATTACGCGTGCTGAGGCCAGCATAAACCAGCATGCCCAGTAGCGGCGGCACCACTAATAACAGGAGTTTGACGCGCACGGAGATATTGCGCACGAACGTCAGCATAAGACTTTCCCCTTTGTTCTTTATCATTATTTTTTGGGAGCTGGGAGGGAGCTCACACGCCTCTGAGAGGAGAATCCTAGACGAAAGTCAAAAAAAAGCCATCATAAAGTGATAGCTTTTTGTTAATTGCTCTGTATTTTCTGTGTCGCTTTCTGGTGGGTGGGGTCAGTCCAGTCCGCCAAAACGTTTGTAGAAGCTGGCGTTGGGGGTTGGCAGGGGGCCGGAAGCATTTTCCAGGGTTTGATCCAGCCATTGTTCGGCACGAGCATAGATCAAACGGTAGAGATTACGGCATAACTGACGGGCGCTGCGGCCCTCCCAGTCGCCGGGCAGTAGTTCGTCCGGCAACTGCGGATCACGCAACAGTACCTTGCGGTATTCGTGAATCAGCAGGGTGCGGGCAATCAGGCATTCTTCCGGTGTCAGGCTGTCGTCGATTTTTAATTCCTGCCACAGCGGGCGGAACTGATTCAGAAAATTACGATAACGGTCAGCCAGGTGTTCCAGGTTCCAGCTTTCCTTGACCTGTAAGCGCAGGGCGCGGGAGGTGAGCAACTCCTGGGGTTCACTCTGCATCACGATGATGTCGTCGAGTGCTTCACGTTCTTGCAGCAGTGGCAGGATTTCACTGCGTTCAAAACGGGGATGGGCCATCACGCCTGGTGCCAGGCTACCAAAACCCATCCATTCCAGTTCTTCCTTGACGGTGCGGCGTTTGCTGTTGTCCAGTTGGGATAAAAACACCAGGCACCAACTGCCAATCCACTGCTCGGTTGAGGCGTTGTAAACCTGTTTAAAGGCCTGCTCAAAGCGGCGCAAACCTGGCCCGGTCAGGCTGTAATAACTGCAGCGGCCCACCTTGTCAGCCTGCAACCAGGATTCCCGTGTCAGGCGGAAGACGGAGGTGCGCACCAGGCGTTCACTGATGCCCATGGGTTCCAGTAGTTTCATCAGGCTGCCCAGCCAGACGGTGCCACCACGCGGAACAATGGCATCACCATAAAGGGTGATGATCAGGGAGCCAGCCCGTAGTGGGCGTTTTTGTTGAAAGTTGTGAACCAGCAGGTCCAGTTGGGTTTTTGCGGCCATGGCCTTTGCTTTTCCGTTGCTGAAGTCATACATCTGCACCGGCGTTATTATCCTTGTCTGGATGCGCAGGTAAAGCGCTGTGGACAAAGCTTTGCAGGATTTTGACTTCGGTCATTGTTGTTATTTGGTATCAGGCAAGCATGAAACTGGTTGACAGGCTCGTTATGATACAATAGTTTTTGATCTAGCTCATCAAATGTGTCGCTTTTGAGGGCTGATCTAGCCAGGAGTGATTCACCTTTTGTTAACAGTCTGCTGTTTCCGGTTTCGGGCATCTGCTGTTGTAAAGGGTATAAGTGATACGGATTTTCATTTCTTGGATGAAAGGTCTGTTTTGCTTTTGCAACAAAAATAAACGAGGGCAGCCACTGCCCCAATCTTGGAGAACAACAACAATGAGTAAAAAACTCTTGCGCCGTGCGGGCTTTCTGGCCGCAACCCTGGCTGCAGGCATCTTTGCAGGTGCTCAGGCCGCTCAGCCGATCAAAATCGGTTCCTTCCTCTCTGTGACTGGTCCGGCATCCTTCCTGGGTGACCCGGAATTAAAAACCCTGGAAATGTACGTTGAGCGTATTAACGAAGCCGGTGGTGTGCTGGGTCGTCCGCTGCAGCTGATTCATTATGATGATGCTGGCGATGCCTCTGCTGCACGTAACTTCGCCAGTCGCCTGGTGCGTTCAGACCGCGTGGATATCATTGTTGGTGGCAGCACCACGGGTACCACCATGGCTGCAGTACCGCTGATCGAGCAGGCACGTACGCCGTTTATCTCCCTGGCGGGTGCTGTGGTGATCACTGATCCGGTCAAACCCTGGGTATTCAAAACCCCTCAGTCTGACCGTGCCGCTGCCCAGCGTGTACTGCAAGACATGAAGGATCGCGGTATTACGCGTATTGGCCTGATTTCCGGTACTGACGGTTTTGGTCGTTCCGGTCGTGAGCAAACATTGGCAGTGGCTCCTGAAATGGGCATCGAAGTGGTTGCTGATGTGACTTACAGCCCTTCTGATACTGACATGACCGCCCAGTTGACCCGTATCCGTAACACCCCCGGTGTGCAGGCTGTGTTCAACTTCGGTTTTGGCCAGTCCCCAGCCATTGTGACGCGTAACTACGCACAACTGGGCATTGATCTGCCTTTCTATCAGTCTCACGGTGTAGCGTCTGACCGCTTCCTGGAACTGGTCGGCCGAGCGGGTGAAGGTCTGCGTCTGCCAGCTTCACCACTGCTGGTACCGGACTCTCTGCCGGATACCGACCCACAGAAGCGTGTGGTACAGGCCTACAAGTCTGCTTATGAGCAGCGCTGGAATACCCAGGTCTCTACCTTCGGTGGGTATGCTTTTGATGGTCTGATGCTGGCAGTAGAAGCCATTGAAAGAGCTGGCAGCACGGATCGTGAAGCAGTGCGTAAGGCGCTGGAAAGCATCCAGGGTTATGTGGGTGTGACAGGTGTTTTTAATATGTCACCGACTGACCATAACGGTGTTGGCCCTGAATCCTTCCGTATCCTGGAAGTACGCAACGGCCAGTGGCATCTGATTCAGTAATTCTTTTCTAAAACCTGCCTGACGGTCAGCGTTCCGGTGCCTTGATGGGTACCGGACTGCTGCCGGCTTTCGACGGGACAAAAACCATGTTCGCAGAATTTATACAATACCTGTTTACCGGTATCACCATTGGTGCAACCTATGCACTGGTGGCTCTGGGTTTTACCCTCATTTACAACGCCAGTCATGTGATCAACTTTGCTCAGGGTGAATTCCTGATGATCGGTGGCATGGCGACTGTATCCCTGCTGGGAATGGGATTCCCGATGCCTGTGGCGATCGTGCTGGCGGTGATGCTGGCCGGTATCATTGGTGTTGCGCTGCAGCGTTTTGCCATTGCACCGGCAAAACAGGCGGATGTGGTCACCCTGATCATTATTACCATTGGTGCATCCATTTTTATCCGTGGTATTGCCCAGCTGGTGTGGGGCAAGGAATACCACGTGATGCCGAATTTCTCCTCCGACGAACCCATCCGTTTATTCGGTGCCGTGCTGAACAGCCAGAGTTTCTGGGTGCTGGGCATTGGTGCCTTGCTGGTGGTGGCGTTGGTGCTGTTTTTCACTCGTACCCTGATGGGTAAGGCCATTCTGGCAACCTCCATGAACAAGGATGCAGCCCGCCTGGTGGGTATTCGTACCCAGATGGTGTTGATGCTGGCCTTTATGCTGTCCGCGCTGCTGGGCTCCATGGCGGGTGTCACGGTGGCTCCGATTACCTTCACTGCTTATGACATCGGCATCATGCTGGGATTGAAAGGTTTTGTGGCTGCTGCACTGGGTGGTCTGGGCAGTGGTGTGGGTGCAGTTGTGGGTGGCCTGTTGCTGGGGGTGGTGGAAGCCATGACCGCTGGTTACATCTCGTCTGACTACAAGGATGCCGTGGCCTTCTCAATGATTCTGCTGGTGCTCTTCTTCATGCCACGTGGTCTGTTCGGCAGCCGTGTTGTGGAGCGTGTGTGATGCTGAATTCGTTTATGCAGATGCGATTAAAAGGGCTGGTGATCCTGGCGGTGATCATCCTGATCCTGCCGCTGTTCATGAGCAACCCTTTTCACTATGACATGGCCACCCAGATTGCCATCATTGCTGCCACCGTGGTGGGGTTGAACCTGCTGGTGGGGTATGCCGGGCAGATCAGTCTGGGGCATGCCGGATTTTTTGGCATCGGTGCTTATTTCAGTGCGGTCATGACCAGCAATTATGACTGGCCACCCTTGCCAACCTTGCTGCTGGCCGCTGCGCTGGTGGGTGTGATTGCCTGGATTGTCGGGCGGCCGATCCTGAAGCTGAAAGGCCACTACCTGTCGATGGCAACGCTGGCAGTGGGTTTTATCATTGCCATCATCATCAACAATGAAGGTTGGATCACCGGTGGTCCGGATGGTATGCCGGTGCCTTCTTTCAGTGTGTTTGGCTGGGAACTCAGCTCCTTTAACCAGTACTCCTTCCTTGGTATGGAGGTGAACGGTTACAAGGCCTGGTACTTCTTTGCCGGACTGCTGTTGCTGCTGGCGGTGTGGGTGGCACAGAACATCATTGATTCGCCGATTGGTCGTGCACTGCGCTCGGTGCATGGCTCCGAGGTGGCGGCTCGCGTCGTGGGTGTGGATACCGCCCGCTACAAAAGCCTGGTGTTTGTGATCTCGGCTGTTTACGCCAGTTTGATGGGCAGTTTTTATGCACACTTCACCGGTTTCATTACTCCGCACATTGCCAGTTTTGAACACTCCATCGTGTTGATCACCATGGTGGTATTGGGCGGTATGGCCTCTACCTTTGGTGTGATTCTGGGCGCTGCGGTATTAAAGCTGTTACCCCAGGTGCTGGCTGATTTCCAGGAACTGGAAATGATGATGTTCGGTTTGATTCTGATGCTGACCATGATCTTCATGCCCAAGGGTCTGCTGCCCACTGCCCAGAAGCTGTTGAAGAAAAAGATGAGCCGGAAAAAAGTGGAGGAACAGGCATGAGCGCCCTGATCGATGTCAAAGGTCTGGACAAGGCTTTTGGTGGTGTGAATGCGGTCGAAGGCCTGAGCTTCAGTGTGGATGCCGGGCAGATCTATTCGGTGATTGGCCCCAATGGTGCGGGCAAAACCACCCTGTTCAACCTGATTACCGGCATTTACACCCCCACCAAAGGTGAAATTCACCTGAATGGGGAAAGTGTGGTGGGAATGGAACCCAACAAGCTGGCTGAGCGGGGCATGAGCCGTACCTTCCAGCAGATGCAGATTTGCATGAACATGACGGCGCTGGAAAACGTCATGCTGGGGCGACACCTGCAGTTAAAAAGCAATCTGCTGACTACGCTGCTGCGCCTGCCTTCACTGTTAAAGGATGAAGAAGACTGCCGCGACCATGCCATTGAACTGATGAAGTTTGTGGGTTGTGGTGAATACATCGAAAGTGATGCTTCGGCCATGTCTTACGGCGCGTTAAAGCGCCTGGAAATTGCTCGCGCACTGGCTGCTGATCCCAAGGTGATTCTGCTGGATGAACCGGCAGCGGGCCTGAATGGTACTGAAACGGCAGCACTGGAAGCATTGATCAAAAAAATCGCTGCACAGGGCATCACTGTGGTGCTGGTTGAGCATGACATGAAACTGGTGATGGGCATTTCCAACCGGCTGCTGGTGCTGAATTATGGTCGCAAACTGGCCGAAGGCACCCCGGAAGAAATCCGTAACAACCCTGATGTGATTGCTGCCTATCTGGGTGGCTGAGCGAGGAGGCAAGAACATGACGCAAGACCAAAATCAGATTGCGCCTGCCCGCTCCCGCAGTGAGCAGGCCATCCGCATCATCATTCGTGAACACCAGGGGTTGTGGCGGATCATTGATCTGCTGGACCAGTTGGAACAGGACATGAACATCAATGCCAGCCAACCGGATGAATTGTTGTTCAGTACCATTTTTGACTACATCGAACACTTCTCCAACCGAGTGCACAGCCAGCCGACTGAAATTCGTCTTTATAAACTGTTGCGCGAAAAGGCACCGGAAACCGCGCCGCTGCTGGATAAACTGGAAAAGGGTTATGTGGTTGGTCACCAGAAGTTGCTGGAGCTGCGCCAACTGTTGCGTGAGTGCATGGTCAACTGGCCAAATGGCCGGGAAGCCTTTGGTCACGCCCTGAGCCGCTTCAGTGTGGCGCTGCGCAAACACATCAAAAAAGAAGAAGGGGTGGTGATTCCCCGTGCGCGTGAAGTGCTGGCACCGGAAGACTGGGACCAGATCATCAGTGCGCGGGATCAGCAGGATGATCCGCTGTTTGGTGACCGGGTGCGCGAAGAGTTCCGTGAGCTGCGTCACCGCATCATCAGCCTGACTCCGGAACGCCTGGGTGGTCTGGGACTGGCGCATACCGGTCGAGTCACGGCCCACCATCAAGGGCAGGAAATGCTCTCGATCAAGGGGCTGGTGACTTCTTATGGTCAGATCGAAGTGCTGCATGAGGTGGATATCAGCATCAAAACCGGTGAAATCGTTTCACTGGTGGGTGCCAACGGTGCCGGTAAATCCACCCTGCTGATGACCATCTCCGGTTTGCAGCCCACCGACAAGGGGCAGATGCTGTTTGAAGGTGAAGATCTGGCAAAAATTCCGGCAGACAAGCGGGTGGCCAGAGGCATTGTGCAGGTGCCGGAAGGTCGTCAGGTTTTCAAGGACCTGAGTGTGCATGACAACCTGCTGCTGGGTGCTTACACTCGTGGCAAGACGCCGGAAGTGATGGAGGATCTGGAAAAGATTTACGGCAAGTTCCCGATCCTGCGTCAGAAACGCCATAACCTGGCGGGTGAGTTGTCCGGCGGTCAGCAGCAGATGCTGGCCATGGGACGGGCGCTGATGGCCAGACCCCGTTTGTTGTTGCTGGATGAACCTAGTATGGGTCTGGCACCGCTGATCGTGGAAGAAATCTTCCAGACCATTCGTGAACTCAAGGACGAAGGCATCACGGTGTTTCTGGTGGAGCAGAATGCGTCTCAGGCGCTGGCACTGGCGGATCGTGGTTATGTGCTGGAAACCGGCGAAGTGGTGCTGTCGGGTACCGGTAAAGAACTGCTCAGCAACGAGAAGGTGCGCGAAGCCTACCTGGGCATGTAAACCCTCTCAGGTTGTGAAAAGCACTGGCAGGTGACTGTCAGTGCTTTTTTTATGGGCGCATAATTTTTCGTTAACCAGGGTTGAGCATTTATGGTTGGAAAGAGTCGATAAGGCCGGGCTTAAATGTATAGAATTGGTATGGCGCAAATTAGGAAAAGAGCAGAAACCTTCTGTTGACATCCTGTAACCTGTCGGCCTAAGTTCATATTAATAATGTGCATCTGAGAAGCATCATGTCGTCAAAAGGTTTTGAGTTGCTGAAGATTTCTTCCGGCGAATTGCAGGCAGGGCAGCCTGCGCCTTGGGCTGTCTGCGATGCAAAAGGGCAGGAGCTGCTGAAAAAAGGTGCATTGGTTCCTTCCGAAGATTTTTTGCGGCTACTCGAACAGGTGGGCTACTTTGCCCGTGAAGTGGTTGCAGGGCCGGTTCGTCAACCGGTGACTTTTAAAGGCCGTGTTAACCCCTTTGCCGAGTTTGATGATCTGTGTCTGCAGCTGGAATCCCTGTTTGCAGACCTGGAAACACGCCGTCAGCTGTCACCAGGGAGTGTGAAGCGGCGCATTCAGGACATCATTGTTAACCTGCAGGGGTTGGTTCGTTATGATGCCGACGCGCTGATGGGCGCTGTGCACCTGTCGGATCGTTTTGAATACCATGTGCACCACCCGATGCAGATAGCGGTGCTGACAGAGCTGATCCTGGAGCGGTTGAAGGTGCCTCAGGATGTGCGTCTGAGTACCCTGTCAGCAGCCCTGACCTCCAATCTGGCCATGAACCCCTATCAAAAAGCACTCAACCAGCAAAAAGGTCCACTGAGTGACGCTCAACGCAAGATGATCAACACCCACCCGCTGATGAGTGCAAATAAACTGCGTCAATCAGGTGTGGATGATGAACTGTGGATTGAACTGGTCGAGCAGCACCATGAAAAGGTGGATGGCACGGGTTATCCCAGAGGCTTAAGGGGGAATCAAATTCGCCACGAAGCCCTGGTCCTGGCACTGGCTGATGTATATTCAGCCATGGTGACCCCCCGCGTGTATCGTGGCCCGCTGAAACTTACCGAATCCTTAAAAGACCTTTTTATTCAGCGTGGCAGCAGTTTTGATGACAAACTCACACGCATCTTCATCAATGAGCTTGGGCTGTATCCGCCGGGTATTTATGTTCGTCTGAACAATGGTGAGCTGGCTGTGGTGGTGGGGCGCTCCAGTGATTTTAAAGCGCCTTTTGTAGCCAGTATCAAAAAACCGGATGGCAACATGCATCCGTCTCCCCGCCGCCGTAACTCCGGTGAAGAAGAGTTTGGCATTCGCCACGTGTGTGATCCTACCGACCGGGTCAGAGTTGACCCTTCCCAGCTGTGGGGCTTTGATGCCCTGAGGGTCAACATCAAGGTTGACCTGAGCAACGTGGACCCATTCATTCGCGGGTTGCGTTGAACCTCGGCGTTAGATAAAAAATCTTATCTCGCACTTGCGCTATATGTTTTTGGTATAGCTGTTAGTTCCCCTGTGCCGTGTCTTCACCTGAAAAACTCAGCAAGAATGCAAACACTTGCTTCATGGCAGGTGCACCTCCGAAAGGAAATTCCTTGCTGTAACACTTATAAAAACAAAACAGGTGAATTATGAAATCAAAAAGCTTATCAAAAGCTCCATTATTTAATATCGGCAAACTGGCCGCACTGGCTGTTACGCCTCTGGCGGCTGCCATGTTTGCTGCTTCTGCCCATGCCGTGACCTTCCAGGCCAATGACAACACCACGGTTGGCATCGGCGGCATTATCTTTGCGCAGGCGGTATGGGCCAATCCGGACAATGATGCAGATCGCGGCAATGCCGATGCGGATACTTCCTTTGGCATCAATCAGGCAACAACGCGTCTGAATTTTGATATTCGTACCCGTACGGAATACGGCGAAGTACGTGTTTTGCTGGAGGATGAGGTGTCAGGGGCAACTCCGGGTCGACGTCATCGTGCCCTGTTCTGGGGTGATTATGTGGCAGGTTGGACCTGGTCAAACTTTGCCGATTTCACCGGTGGCGGTGAAGTTCTGGCGCCCGTGCCTCTGGCTGCGGGTTCTTCCTGGGCAAGTCGTAACTTCATCTTTGGCCGCAACTTTAACCTCGGTGATGCCGGCTCCTTTGCCGTGTCACTTGAGGATCGCCAGTTGCAGGGTGACAACGGTACTGCTGTGCCTGACCTGACCGCCAACTATCGTGCAACTTTCAATGGCATCGGGCTGCATGTCGGTGCCCAGATGTACCAGTTGGACAAATTTGATGGTTCCGGCGATTCCGAAGCCAAGACCCGCTTTATTGTGGGTGTTCGCGCGCCGGTAACGGATGATCTGACATTGCGTGCATCCTTCATCACGGATGAAGACAACTATGACGGTGTGGCTGTTTCAGCGCAGTACAAGCTGACTGATCGTCTGCGCACCAACCTGGTGGTTGAGCAGATCATGCACAGTGATGATGCCATGGGAACCCGCGGCGCTGGCAGTACCGTTGTACGTCGCCCAGCCGATCGTCCGAAAGGACTTTCCGGCCCGCGCCATGAAGATCACCAGAAAGTTTTCGTGAATGCGATTTACCGGACTCAGTTGGGTGTGGAGCTGGGTGGTGAAGTCGAAATCTACAATGATGACGACTACACCGATACCCTGCTGACTTTCCAGGCCAGGTACGGCTTCTAAGCGGTCTGTCAGCGATTGATGTACCTCAAGCAGTTATGTGGCGTTGCCCGTCTGATTCAGACGGGCTTTTTTAGCCTGAAAATATAACCATTTGATATGTATCAAAAAAGCAAGCCACAACAACAATAAGGAGGCGTTCCATGAAACGCTGGCTGATGATCAAGAAGCTGCTGCCGCTGGCACTGGCAGGCAGTATGACCTTCCTTTCTGCAGCTCAGGCAGCAGAACCCATCCTGATCGGGGCTGCTGCATCCAAAACCGGACCCATGGCCGGTGGCGCGGCAGTGACCTACTGGCCCAATGTCAAACTCTGGGAGCATGAGGTCAATGCCCGTGGCGGTCTGCAGATGGCCGATGGCAGCAAACGTCCGATTCGCATCATTGAATACGATGACCGCACGGATCCGGCGGAAACCATTCGTGCCGTGCAGCGTCTGGCCACCAATGACCGGGCCGATTTCATTCTGGCACCTTACAGCACCGGGCTGGCACTGGCTGCGGCACCCATTTTTGACCGTTACGGTTACCCGATGGTGAATGTCAGTACCATCACGGACCAGACCGATACCCTGTCAGCCCGTTATGAGCGGATATTCTTCACCCTGGGCAAAACTTCGGTGCTGGCTGCCGGTGTGGTGGATGCACTGGTCCAGTTGCGGGAAGCCGGTGAGATCGGCAACCGGGTGGCGCTGGTCAATGTTGCCGATGCCTTTGGCATCGAGTTGGCACAGGCTGCTCGTCCGGCACTGCAGGAAAAGGGGTTTGAAATAGTGTTCAACCGTTCTTACCCGCTGGGTACCCAGGATCTGACGCCGGTGATGCGCGGTGCAGCGGCTGCCCGCCCGGATGCCTTTGTGGCCTTTTCCTATCCGCCGGATACCTTTGCACTGACGGAACTGGCACAGGTCGAGAACCTTGACGTCAAGGTTTTTTACACCGCAGTGGGCACTCCCTTTCCGTCCTACAAGGGGCGTTTTGGTGATGCCATCAATGGTGTGATGGGTGTGGGTGGTGTCAATGCTGACTCTGATGCTTTTCAAGCCTATCAAAAGCGGCATCAGGAAGTAACGGGGCAAGCTCCAGACTTCTGGGCCAGTGCCGTGCAGTATGCCAGCTTCCAGGTGCTGGAGCAGGCCATTGAAGGGGTGGGTGGCGTTGATCGTGCTGCGGTGACTGACTACATCAAGAACAACACCTTTCAGACGGTGATGGGTGAGTGGCGTTTCGAGAACCAGCAGATCCGCAGTTACTGGACCGTGGGTCAGTGGCAGGACGGTGAGTTCAAGGGAATTGCTTCGGAAGGCAATCTGCCCGGTGCCGTGGCTCCAACTATCAAGAACGGCTGGAAATGATCAAGACGGTGCATCCATTCAGGGTGCACCGCCAACTGAGTGAAAAATTATGGTGATTCTGCTGACCGGATTGTTTCTGGGGGGGATTTACGCCCTGATTGCAATGGGACTGTCACTCCAGTATGGCGTGGCGCGCATCATGAATCTGGCCAGTGGTGAAATGCTGGTGGCCGGTGCCTTTGCCGGTTTCTGGGTGTATACGGCGTTCAGTGTCAGTCCTTATGTGGCGTTGTTTTTTGTGGTTCCTCTGGCATTTGCCTTTAACTGGCTGATTTACAACTGGTTGTTGTTGCCGCTGGTGCGCCGTGCAAAAAATCGTGGCCAGTTGGAAGTGGACAGCATTCTGGCCACCTTCGGCATGAGTTTTGTGCTGGTTGGAGTGATGCTGATGGCTTTTGGTGGCAGCTACTTCAGTTACTCCTGGCTGGCACGGCCGATTGAGTTGCTGGGCAGCAATTACAGCCAGAACCGGGTGCTGGCTTTTGCGGTGGCTGCGGTGATCTGTGGTGGTCTGTACCTGTTGATCAATCGCACCCGACTGGGATTGTCCATACGTGCGGTGGCGGTTGACCCCAGGGCAGCCGGACTGGTGGCCATTGATGTGAAAAAAGTGGCCGCCCTGACCTTTGCGCTGGGCGGTGCCGTGGCTGCAGCTGGTGGCACCCTGCTGAGCACCTTCCTGACCTTTGATGCTTCCATTGGTGTGGTGTTCACCATCAAGGCACTGGTGATTGTGATCATGGGGGGGGTTGGTGATATCCGCGGTGCCATTGTTGCAGCGCTTGCGCTGGGGCTGGCTGAAACCCTGGTGGCCACCCTGCTGGATCCGGGGCTGACACTGGCCGCCGCATACCTTCTGTTCATTCTGATTCTGTTGTTTCGCCCCCAGGGGTTGTTCGGGAGGAGTGCATTATGAAACAGCAGGAACTGATTCGCCTGGTACTGGTGGCGCTGGTGTTTGGTCTGCTGGCGCTGTTGCCATTGATACCCGCCAATGATCGCCTGATGGCACTGGCAGTGCCGATTGCCATGTATGCCGTGCTGGCTACATCCTGGTCACTGTTTTCCGGGCCGACTCACTACATCTCGCTGGCCACTGCAGCTTTTTATGGTGTCGGCGCCTATACCCTGGCCAATGGCCTGGAAGTGTTTTCCTATCCGCTGTTGCTGCTGATGGCGGCACTGCTGGGCGGAGGTCTGGCAGCACTGGTGGGCATGACCACACTGCGCCTGTCCGGGGTATATTTTGTGATCTTCACTCTGGGACTGGCTGAGCTGATTCGTCAGTTGGTGACCTGGTATCAGAACAACTTCACCGGCAGTCGGGGCAGTTATGTGTTCACCGATATCACCGAAGCACAGATTTACTGGCAACTGCTCGGGCTGCTGGCACTGGTGTTTCTGCTGGGCTGGCTGATCAACCGTTCACGTCTGGGTTTTGCCATCCGCATCATTGGCAATGATGAGCTGGTGGCCCGGCACAGCGGCATCAACACTGCCCGAACCAAAGTACTGCTGTTCATCTTGTCCGGCGCCTTTGCAGCCGTGGTGGGCGCAGTGATGGCACCACGTTTTGTTTATGTGGAGCCGTCCATGGCTTTTTCACCTCAGTTATCCTTCATGGTAGTGGTGATGGCCTTGCTGGGTGGGGTGCATCGCCTGTGGGGGCCGCTGCTGGGCGTGGTGCCTTTTGCCATTGTCTGGGAATTGATTGCGGCAAACTTTCCGGGGCAGACCGTGTTGTTCATGGGGCTGGCTTTCCTGGTGGTGGTTTATTTCATCCCGCAGGGTGTGGCCGGTGTGCTGGAGCAGCAACTGCATAAAATCAGGCAGCGCCGGGGAGGATGAGATGAATAAACCGACGGTACTTGAAGTACGCAACCTGACGCGCCGCTTTGGTGGCCTGGTGGCGGTCAACAACATCAGTTTTGATGTGCACGAACATGAGGTGGTGGGTTTGATCGGTCCGAATGGCTCCGGCAAGACCACTACCATGAACCTGATCTCCGGTGCCCTGCCGCCAAGCTCCGGTGAAATCTGGCTGGGGGACACCTGCATCTCGCGACTGCCGGCACGCCGGATTGCCCGCAGTGGTGTGGCACGAACCTTTCAGTTGGTGCGCATGCTGCCCTCCCTGTCGATTCTTGAAAATGTGAAAGCCGGTGCGGTGTTTGGTCACCAGCAGCTGTGGGGTTCCGAGCTGGATCACCATGCCCGGCGGTTACTGGAGCGGGTGGGGGTGATGCATGACCCTGATGCACCCACCTCCAGCCTGACCTACATCGATCAGAAACGGGTGGAGCTTGCGCGTGCCCTGGCATCCAATCCACGGGTTCTGCTGCTGGATGAATGGCTGGCCGGACTGAATCCCACGGAGCTGCAGCAGGGCATCGAGCTGATTGCAGATCTGCGTGATGAAGGGCGCACCATCCTGCTGGTGGAACATGTGATGGATGCCATTCGCAGCCTCTGTGACCGATGTGTAGTGATGAGCAGTGGCAGCAAGATCAGTGAAGGCGGCACGGAAGACGTGCTGTCTGATGCAGCAGTGATTGAGGCCTATCTGGGGAAAGACGATGAGTGATGATCAGGGTTTGAGCTGCCGGGATGTGGTGGTGGCTTATGGGCAGCATCCTGCACTTCGGGGTGTTTCCGTGCAGGTGGCACCCGGAGAGCTGGTGGTGATTCTGGGTGCCAACGGTGCAGGCAAGAGCAGTCTTCTGAATGCACTGGCCGGGCTGGTGCCCAGTCAACAGGGAGAGATGCTGCTGGGTCAGCAGCCGCTGACCGATCTGCCGCCGCACCGGATTGTTGAAGCCGGGCTGGCGCTGGTGCCGGAAGGGCGGGGCATTTTCGGTGACCTGAGTGTAGAGGAGAATCTGCGTCTGGGTGCTTATTCAGAACGTGCCCGCAAACAGGAGCAGCAGAATCTGGCGCTGGTTTACAGCCTTTTTCCGAAGCTGGTTGAGCGACGCCGACAGATTGCCAGAACCATGAGTGGCGGTGAGCAGCAGATGGTGGCCATCGGTCGTGCAATGATGTCGGCACCGGCGATCCTGATGCTCGATGAACCTTCACTGGGCCTGTCACCGCTGCTGACCTCTGAGCTGTTTCGTTCATTGCGCAGGGTGCGCGACACCGGTCTGGGCATTCTGCTGGTGGAGCAGAATGCCCGTCAGAGTCTGGCGATTGCAGACCGGGGTTATCTGCTGGAAAACGGTGAGATCATCGGCAGTGACCAGGCCGCTGCACTGCTGGCAGACCCTGCCGTGCAGCACGCTTATCTGGGCGGTGCTGCAGCAAAACGAGCGGGGTGAAATCAGATCGCTCAGCTCAGGCAGAGTTTTTTCAGCAGCCTGAGCAGTTCCTCGCGTTCACAGTCGCTCAGTGCTGCCGTGGTTTCCAGGTCGCAGCGCTGAGCGATTTCTTTCAGTTCATTCAGGAGCTTTTCACCCTGGCGGCTCAGGTAGAGTCCGTAAGAGCGCCGGTCAGTCTGGGAGCGAATGCGCAAGGCCAGGTTGCGTTGCTCCAGCTTGTTCACCAGTACCACTGCCTGAGGTGGCTCAATGGCCAGTGCCTTGGCCAGGTCTGCCTGCATGATGCCGGGGTTCTGTTCCAGGATGGCCAGTGCGGAAAACTGCGCAGGGCGAAGGTCGTAGGGTTCAAATGCCTCAACCACACACTGAAATGCTTTTAACTGGGCACGGCGCAGGGCATAACCCAGCAGATCATCCAGAAGAATTGTGCTGGGGCTGGTGGTACGGCTATTGACGGGATCCATGGCACTTTCCGATGTGATTGTGATGTTGGCAGCTGGTCATTTTAGTTTTTTTGCATCAGGGAAGCTATAAAAGTTTGTTCTATTAACTATCTTGTTTTTTGATCTTGTACTAGGCTGCAATCATGAAATATAGTTAATTAAGTTAACTAAATGGCTGCAGTACATCAGCCGCTTCATCAAAGCAAAACTTTCAACAAAACAAAACAAGAGAAGCAGATATGAGCAAATACAAGGATCGCTGGACCTGTATCAAGGCTGAAGTCACCGCTGAAGGCATTGGTTGGCTTTATTTCAATCGCCCGGAAAAACGCAACGCCATGAGTCCCACGCTCAACCGTGAAATGATTGATGCACTGGGTGCTCTGGAGCAGGATCAGGATGTGCGGGTGCTGGTGCTGACAGGTGAAGGGGATGCCTGGACTGCCGGCATGGATCTCAAGGAATACTTCCGTGAAGTGGACGGTGGTCCTGAAATCCTGCAGGAAAAGATACGCCGCGAGGCATCCGAGTGGCAGTGGAAACTGTTGCGCATGTACAGCAAACCGACCATCGCGATGGTCAACGGCTGGTGTTTCGGTGGTGGTTTCAGCCCACTGGTGGCCTGTGATCTGGCGATTGCGGCAGATGAGGCAGTGTTCGGTCTGTCAGAAATCAACTGGGGCATTCCGCCCGGTAACCTGGTCAGCAAGGCCATGGCAGATACCGTGGGTCATCGCCAGTCACTTTATTACATCATGACCGGTGATACCTTCACCGGCAAGGAAGCTGCTGCCATGGGGTTGATCAACTCCAGTGTGCCGCGCTCAGAACTGAAAGCGGCAGTGGTTGCGCTGGCAGGCAAGCTGCTGGACAAGAATCCGGTGGTGCTGCGAGCGGCCAAAAATGGCTTCAAGCGTTGCCGCGAGCTGACCTGGGAGCAGGGGGAGGATTACCTCTACGCCAAGCTGGATCAGGCACAGTTGCGTGATCCTGAAAAGGGTCGTGAACAGGGACTCAAACAGTTCCTGGATGACAAGAGCATCAAGCCGGGTCTGCAAGCTTACAAGCGCACCTGATTTGGCTGGCGGGGCCATTGATGGTCCCGCCTGTGGCAGCAAAATTATAAAAACAACAGCATAAGGAGGCCGGATCGGTGTCCGCCTTACTTGAACAGAAAAATGCCAGAAATGTGCGTATCGGTTATCCGGGTCTGCGGGTGACACAGCAGCAGGCTTTTCACCTGGAGCCGGCTGAGGCTTTGCAGCCCCTGCAGTCTCGCTTGCTGGACAGTCTGGTGAGCTGGGCTGAATTGCGTCCACATCAGACTTTTGTGGCCATGCGACAGCAGGGCGGTGACTGGCAGCACATCACCTATGCCGAGATGCTGCAGCAAGTGCGTTGCCTGGCCACCGGATTGCGCCAGTTGGATCTGGGGCCGGACAAGCCGCTGGCGATCCTGTCCGGCAATGACCTGCATCATCTGACCCTGGCTTATGCCGCCATGTATGCCGGTATTCCCTATTGCCCCGTTTCACCGGCTTACTCCTTGCTGGCCACAGATTATGAAAAGCTGGCCGCCATCCTTGAACAACTGACTCCCGGTGCATTGTTTGTCACGGATACTGCTCCGTTTGCAGCGGCCATCAGTGCCGTGGCAAAACCCGGTACCCCCCTGATCAGTGTGTCCGGCAGTGTTGAGGGTTTTCCGGCAGTGGCGTTTGCCGATCTTCAGCAACAACAGCCTGATGCAACCACTGAGGCCGTGTTCAGAGCCACCGGGCCGGATACCCTCGCCAAGATACTTTACACCTCCGGTTCCACCAGTCAGCCCAAGGGAGTGATGACCACCAACCGGATGCTGTGCGCCAACCAGCAGATGTTGCTGCAGACCTTTCCCTGTTTTGCAGAGCGACCGCCGGTGCTGGTCGACTGGCTGCCCTGGAATCATGTGTTTGGTGGCAGTCACAACATTGGCATCGTGCTTTATAACGGCGGCACCCTTTATATGGATGAAGGGCGTCCCACGCCTCAGTTGTTTGCTGAAACCCTCCGTAATCTCAGGGAGATTTCACCCACTGCCTATCTCACGGTGCCGCGAGGCTGGGAAGAGCTGGTCACAGCACTGGAGCAGGATGCAGATTTGCGTAACACCTTCTTCAAGCGCATGCAGTTGTTCTTTTTTGCGGCCGCCGGGCTTTCCGATGCTGTACGACGGCGCCTGGATGCCGTGAGTCTGGCTCATTGTGGTGAGCGGATTCGCATGATGGCCGGGCTGGGTATGACCGAAACCGCACCTTCCTGCACCTTCACCACCGGTGATGTGGATCTGCCCGGTTACATCGGTCTGCCTGCTCCGGGTTGCCAGATTCGCCTGGTGCCGGTTGGTGACAAGCTGGAAGCCCGTTATCGTGGCCCGCATGTCACCCCCGGATACTGGCGTGCCGAGCAGCAAACCCGTGCGGTTTTTGATGAGCAGGGTTATTTCTGTTCCGGTGATGCCATCCGTTTTGTTGATCCAGAGCGTCCCGAGCTGGGCCTGATGTTTGATGGCCGCATTTCCGAGGACTTCAAGCTCTCCACCGGTGTGTTTGTCAGTGTCGGTCCCTTGCGCACCCGCATCATTCTGGCTGGTTCACCGGTGATTCAGGATGTGGTGATCACCGCTCCGGATCAGGATGAAATCGGTCTGCTGGTTTTCCCGCGTGTTGAGGCCTTGCGTGAACTGCCAGGTGCAAAAGCGGATGCCTCACTGGCCGAGCTGATCAGCAGTCCTGCTGCCCGGACCTGGCTGCAAGACTTGCTGCAAGAGGTCAACCTTGAGGCACGAGGCAGCTCCAGCCGTGTGGCCTGGGCCTGCCTGCTGGCTGATTCACCCTCCATCAACAAGGGCGAGGTGACCGACAAGGGCAGCATCAATCAGCGCGCAGTGCTGCAGCATCGGGCAGCAAAGATCACCGCACTTTATGCCGGTGAAGACAGGGATCGGGTTGATGCTGACCCCATGAAGTCCTGAGTGACTGGAGAAAATCGATGTGGCGTTATCAGGCACCGCTGAAGGACATGCAGTTTGTATTGAAGGAATGGCTGCAGGCTGATTCCTTCTGGCAACAGCATTCGCAGTATCAGCAACTGGATGCGGAAACGGCCGACCAGATTCTGGAGGAAGCCGGTCGTTTCTGCAGTGAGGTGCTGGAGCCACTGAATGGCAGCGGTGATCTGGAAGGTTGCCGACTGGAACAGGGTGAGGTGAAAACCCCGGCAGGTTTTCCACAGGCCTGGCAGGCATTTGTGGATGCC
Organism: Marinospirillum alkaliphilum DSM 21637; assembly: GCF_900119735.1. GTDB lineage: Bacteria > Pseudomonadota > Gammaproteobacteria > Pseudomonadales > Halomonadaceae > Marinospirillum > Marinospirillum alkaliphilum. Next base: position 153,567 of record NZ_FPJW01000001.1, read on the forward strand.
GGATGGCCTGCAATGGCCTGCAGTGAGGACTGGGGTGGGCAGCAGTTACCGCAAGTGCTGCAGGCTGCCGTGACGGAAATGATTTATGCCTGCAACCATGCCTTTGGCATGTATTCCGGCATTGCGCACGGGGCCTATGAGTGCATTTCCCGTTTTGCCTCGGCTGAATTGCAAGATCGATACCTGCCGAAGCTGGTGTCCGGTGAGTGGTTGCCAACCATGTGCCTGACCGAACCTCAGGCGGGCAGTGATCTGGGGCAGCTGCGCTGCAAGGCTGAGTCGGACGGCAAGGCGCATCGACTGACCGGCAGCAAGATTTTCATTTCCGGTGGTGATCAGGACCTGACCGACAACATCATCCATCTGGTGTTGGCTCGCCTGCCGGATGCACCAGTCGGGACCCGTGGCATTTCGTTGTTTCTGGTGCCCAAATGGCTGGACCATCCCGGTGGGCAGCGCAATGCAGTCTACTGTGACAGCCTGGAAAAGAAGATGGGCATCAGAGGCAGTGCCACCTGCAGTCTGAGTTTCCAGGGAGCCACCGGCTGGCTGATTGGTGAACCCCATGCCGGTCTGCAGGCGATGTTCAGCATGATGAATGCAGCACGCCTGTCAGTGGCACAGCAGGGGCTGGGGCATGTCGAGGCGTCGCGCCAGCGGGCCGCAGCTTATGCGCTGGAGCGAACCCAGATGCGGGCACCACCACCACCGGGTGAGCTGTTACGTGACCCTGCCCCGCTGCACTGGCATCCGGCCATGCGCCGCAGATTGCTGGAGCTGAGGGCTTTCAGTGAAGGCATGCGGGTGATCGGTTACTGGACTGCACAACTGCTGGATCAACAGGATGAAGCCCTGGCTGGTTTGCTGACACCAGTGGTGAAGGCGTTTTTCACTGATCGCAGCTTCAGGCTGGCCAGCTCGGCCTTGCAGGTGTTTGGTGGTTACGGTTACACCCATGAATACGGCATTGAACAAACCCTGCGGGATAGCCGCATTGCCATGATTTATGAAGGCACCAATGAGATTCAGGCCAATGACCTGCTGTTGCGTAAGGTACTGGCTGATCAGGGGCAGCAACTGCAGCGTTTGCTGGCGTTGGTGGATGCCGAAATTCAGCAGGCTACATCTCACAGCGAGCTGGACGCTTATTGGAGGCATCTGCAGCAGTTGACCCAGGCATTGCAGCAACTGGTTGAGCCATTGCAGAAGACGCCGGACGCTGAGCGTCCGCTGCGCGCCGCCGATGACTTTCTGCAATTGATGGGCCTGTACCTGCTGGGCTATGGCTGGCTGCGATCGGCGCGCCTTGCGTTGCAGGCGAAGGGCAGCGCCGGCCCGGTTTTTTATCAGCACAAGCTGGCCACGGCAGATTTTTATTTCCGCTATCTGTTACCGGAAGCGGATTACCGAATCAGGATGGTTGAAGCCTCCTGTTATCCTCTGGCTCACCTGAGCTGGATTGAGTAACACAAGACGCACAAGTCAGAACAACAACAAAGAGGGCGAAGTGATGTTCAGAAAAAGCAAAACCCTGGCAGTCATGCTGACCGTGGCCGGACTGGGTCTGTCGACCATGGCAACAGCTCAGACCCAGACGCTGCGTGTGGCGCATTTCATGCCAACCACCGCACCCTTGCACTCACGCTTCATACAGCCCTGGTGTGACCGGATTCAGGAAGAGTCCCAGGGTCGCCTGCAGTGTGAGATTTATCCGGCCATGCAACTGGGTGGCACACCACCGCAACTGATCAATCAGGCGCGTGACGGTGTGGCGGATATCATTTTCACCCTGCCGGGTTATACACCGGGTCGTTTTCCACTGACGGAAATGTTTGAATTGCCGTTCTTCACGGCGGAGCAGAAAAACTCTTCCATGGCACTGTGGGATTTCATTCAGGAAAACAGTCTGCAGGAATTTCGTGGCGTCAAACCCCTGATCACGGTGGTGAATGGCTCAAACTACCTGCACTTCCGCAATCGCCAGGTGCAAACCCTTGAAGATCTCCGGGGTGTTTCCATTCGAGGGCCGTCTCGTCTTGGTAATCGACTGATTGAAGCACTGGGCGCCACCCCGGTCGGCATGCCGGTGACCCAGATGGGTGAGAGCCTGTCGCGCGGCATCATTGATGGCACTGTTTTGCCCTGGGAAGCAGTACCTGCCTTCCGTCTGCATGAGCTGACCCGTTACCATGCCCTGACAGAAGGGGATTACACCATGCTGACCTCCACCATGGTGTTTGTGATGAATGAACGCCGTTACAACAATCTGCCGGATGACCTGAAGAAGGTGATTGACAACAACTCCGGCCAGCAGGCTTCCGGCTGGGGTGCCGAGGTGCTGATGTCCGGACATGAGACCGGCATGCGCATGGCACGTGATGCAGGCAATACCATCTATGCCATTGAGCCTGCAGAAATGCAGCGCTGGAGACAGGCCGGTCAGACGGTGATTGATCGCTGGATCCAGGAAAATACCAGCAACGATGTAAATGCGCGTGCCTTGTACGAGCGGGGCCAGGAGCTGATCCGTCAGCACTCCGACCGTTTGTGATGCGGCGCTGAAAGCCAGGTTGACCGGCTCAGGAAAAGAGCTGGTCAACCTGTTGTTGCACCAGATCCATCACGGCTTTCTGGGTCAGGGTTGTCGGACGTCGGGCGCTGCAGGCCATGTAGAGTTTGATGTGCAGGCAGGGATCAACAATCGGGCGAGCCAGCAGTTGATGCTGGGCACCCAGACTGTTGACGGCATGGATGGACAGCACGGCCGATCCGGCACCATCAGCAACCAGATCCAGAATGGCATTGATGCTGTCAATTTCCAGCACGATGTTTGGTTTCAGTCCCAGTGCAGCCAGTTCCGATTCCACAAACATGCGAATGGCATTGTGTGGGCTGGGCGTGATCAGTGGGTGGTCAGGCAGTTCTTTCAACGGCACGGCCAGCTCTTCATCCGGCAGGCAGCGGGCACTCTGAACCAGATAAAGGGGCTCTTCGGCCAGTGGCAGCAGGTCAACTTCCGGTGAAGGGGCGGCATTGTACAGCAGCGCCAGATCCAGTCGTCCGGCAGTCAGTGACTCGACCATACCGGATGACAAGCCTTCGGTGACGGACAGGCTGGCTTCCGGCAGATGGGCCTTGAAGGCATGAATCAGCGGTACGGTGAGCACTTTTGAAAGACTGGGCGGCAGACCGACAGCAACCTTGCCGACCAGGCTGCCGCGAACCCGTGACAGCTCCTCACGGGTGCGGGCGATCTGGTGCATGATGCCGCGACCATGATCCAGCAGCATCTTGCCGGCTTCGGTCAGGGTGACACCACGGCCATTGCGCAGCAGCAGGTTCTGGCGCAACTCCACTTCAAGCAAACGCACCTGACGACTCAGTGCCGGCTGGGCAATGCCCAGATCAATGGAGGCGCGGGTAAAGCTGCCCAGCTCCGCCACACGAATGAAGTATTCAATCTGCTTCAGATCCATGATGTTGCTCTGTTGTTATTGGTATGCAGTCATGGTAACAGATATTGCAAATTTATATAACAGTTAGCTGGATATGTCTGTGGAGCTGGTTCCGGCCCGGAGCGAAGATGCCGGGCTGACTTGTCATCCCAACCCGAGTTGATTTCTGCATGTCCAATCTGTTCACTGTACTGGCCCTGTCCCTGTTGCTTGGCCTGCAACCCCTGACCACTGACCTGTATCTTCCGGCACTGCCTTTCATCACGGATTTTTTTGATGGCAGCATGGGGCAGGCACAGTTGACCTTGTCTGCCCTGTTACTGGCCTTTGGTGCTTCCCAGTTGATCTGGGGGCCTATATCCGATCGCTTCGGCCGTCGACCGGTGTTGTTGTTCGGTCTGACGCTTTACACCCTTGCCGCCATTGGCAGCACCTTTTCCTTTTCCATGGAAAGCCTGATTGCCTGGCGCGTGCTGCAGGGGGCTGCAATGGGGGCGTCCATCATGTGTGCACGGGCGCTGGTCCGGGATCTGTTTGATGATCCGGTAGCCGGTGCCAGATTGATGAGTCAGGGGTTGACCGGGCTGGGCGTACTGGCCTGCATCAGTACACCGATTGGTGGCCTGCTGACGGATCTGTTTGGCTGGCGCATGGCCCTGATGTTTCTGGCGCTGGCAGGGGTGGCATTGCTGGTACTGCTGGCATGGCGTCTGGAAGAGACCCTGAAGGCACCCAGTCTGGATGCACTGAAACCGGCTTATCTGGTGCAGACCTGGCGCAGCATTCTCGGTAATCGGGTGTTCTGGGGCTTTGCCCTGTTGCAGGCTGGAACCTATGCCGGGCTGTTTGTGTTTCTGGTCAGTTCTTCTTTTGTGTTCATCCGACTGCTGGGTGTTTCACCGACCGTTTACGGTCTGCTGATGTTCTCCATGTCGATTGCCTTCATTCTGGGCACCATGTTGTGCCGTCGACTGCTACGCCATTATTCGGTGCCCCGCACCGTGGCTGTCGGTGGCACCTTATCCCTGCTGGGAGGAAGCCTGCTGGCGGTGTTGTCACTGCTGGGTGTGCAGAGCCTGCTGGCCATCATGTTACCGGTGTATCTCTTCATCATGGCACATGGCATTAACCAGCCCTGTTCGCAGAGTGGTGTGATGGGACCTTTCCCGCGTGCAGCCGGTGCTGCCTCGGCCTGGAGCAGTTTCATCATGGTGCTGGTGACTTTTGTGATCGGTCACTGGCTTGGGCAGTTCATGGGCGACAGTGTTTATCCGATGACGCTGGGCATGTGGTTCTGTGGGATTTTCATTGCACTGGTGGCCTGGGTGCTGGTTCCTTTTGCTGCACGCAGTGGCGTGCGTCACCACTCGACAGGCTGATGAAAAGTACCAGTTATTGCATGGCATGCACTGGATCGTGAGCCATTCAATTTTTGACTAGCAGCTAGTTCGCAAGGCCTCAGGTTGAATCTGTGGCAAAAGGGTAGAGTTGTCCTTGTCAGGTTCCGGCCAATGATGGCCGGCCCATCAAAACAACAATGACGATGACTCATGCAAAAAGCCATTCCTGCCCTGTTCATGCGCGGTGGTACATCCCGCGGTCCTTTTTTTAATGCGGCAGACCTGCCCGATGATGCGGTTGCCCGTGATCAGGTGTTGCTGGCGGTGCTGGGATCACCGGACCGGCGTCAGATTGACGGCATGGGTGGTGCTCATCCACTGACCAGCAAAGTGGGCATTGTGTCGCCCAGCCAGCGCCCCGGCATCGATCTGGAATTCCTGTTTGCCCAGGTGACTCCAGACAAGGCCCTGGTGGATACCACCCCCAACTGCGGCAACATGCTGGCTGCCGTGGTGCCTTTTGCACTGGAGACCGGGCTGGCGCAGGCACAGGGAGACACCACCACGCTGCGGGTGCTGACACTCAATACCGACATGGCCGCTGACATCACCGTGCAGACACCGGATGGACAGGTGAGCTATCAGGGAGATGCCAGGATTGATGGTGTGCCCGGCACTAGTGCGCCGGTGACGATCAGCTTTCTGGATACTGCAGGTTCAGTTTGCGCCGGGCTGCTCCCCACAGGCAAGGCCTGTGATGAGATTGATGGTCTGCAGGTCACCTGCATCGACAATGGCATGCCGATGGTGCTGCTGCGCGCGGAGGATGTCGGCCGCAGTGGCCATGAAAGTGTGGATGCACTGAACCGTGATGCTGAACTCAGGGCCCGGCTGGAATCTCTGCGCCTGAAGGCTGGTGTGGCCATGGGGCTGGGTGATGTCAGCAGTAAAACCTACCCCAAGATGTGCCTGATCAGCCCTGCCCGTCAGGGTGGACATCTCAATACCCGCTGCTTCATCCCACATGTCTGCCATGAAGCACTGGGTGTGCTGGCCGCTGTCACGGTGGCCACTGCCTGCGTGTTGCCCGGATCCGTGACTGAGGGTGTGGCGGTGGTGCCGGATGGACAGGTGAAACACCTGTCGATTGAACACCCGAGTGGTGAGTTCACTGTGGAGCTGGAAACCGATGCGGCCGATCCCGGAAAAATTATCCGTGCGGCCCTGCTGCGAACCGCACGTTTACTGATGCGCGGCGAAATCATGATTCCAGCGGACAGCTGGAAGTGAACACTAATCAGTCCAACGGACAGAACCCTTGCGGAGCCAGAACATGATCATTGATATTCACGGCCACTACACCACTGCCCCCAAGGCACTGGAGGACTGGCGCAACCAGCAGATCGCCAGCCTGAAAGACCCTGCGCTGGCACCACGGGTGGCTGATCTGACAATCAGCGATGACGACATCCGGGAAACCATCGAAAGCAATCAGTTGAAACTGATGAAGGAGCGGGGGCTGGACCTGACACTCTTTTCGCCCCGTGCCAGCTTCATGGCCCACCACATCGGTGACTTCAACACCAGCGCCACCTGGGCCGCCATCTGCAATGAGCTTTGTTACCGAGTGGCTGAGCTTTTTCCGGAAAACTTCATCGGTGTGGCGATGCTGCCCCAGTCGCCGGGCGTGGATCCGAAAACCTGCATTCCGGAGCTGGAAAGGTGCATCAATGAATACAACTTTGTCGGCATCAACCTCAACCCGGATCCGTCCGGCGGTCACTGGAAGGAGCCACCACTTTATGACCGTCACTGGTACCCCATCTACGAAAAAATGGTTGAACATGACATCCCAGCCATGGTGCATGTCAGCACCAGTTGCAACGCCTGCTTTCACACCACTGGTGCCCACTACCTGAACGGTGACACCACGGCTTTCATGCAATTGCTGGAATCGGACCTGTTCAGTGACTTTCCCGAACTGCGCTTTGTGATTCCGCACGGTGGCGGTGCTGCTCCTTACCACTGGGGGCGTTTCCGTGGCCTGGCGCAGGCGCTGAAAAAACCGGAGCTGGAAGAACACCTGCTGAACAATGTCTGGTTCGATACCTGCGTTTACCACCAGCCCGGCATCGACCTGCTGACGGATGTGATTCCGGTGAAAAATGTACTGTTTGCCTCGGAAATGATTGGTGCAGTACGTGGTGTGGACCCGCGCACCGGCCACAACTTTGATGACACCAAACGCTACATTGAAGCGGCTGACCTGACGGCTGAAGAGCGCTTCCAGATCTACGAAGGCAATGCCCGTCGGGTTTACCCGCGGATGGATGCCATTCTGAAAGCCCAGGGTCGATAAACACTAAACATGAACAAGCAGCCATCCAGGATATCACTCGGGAAGGTGGATGCAGGCGGGGGACACGCACCTGGGCCTGTGCAGCCACCCAGGATATCACTCGGGAAGGTGGCCGCAGGCGGGGGACACGAGCCTGAGCCTGTGCAGCCATCCAGAGGAATGGTGATTCAGGAAATGAACAGGAGAAGGTCATGACAGAGTATTACAACCAACTGGGCGTGGTGAAACGCACTATTCAGCGTGCAGATCCGGCCGCAGTGGCAAAACTGTCGCGTTTTGGCACGGCCACCATCCATGAGGCCATGGGGCGGGTCGGACTGATGAAAGCCTGGATACGACCCATTTATACCGGTGCTTATGCCTGCGGCACTGCGGTGACCGTGCTGCTGCAGCCGGGTGACAACTGGATGATGCATGTGGCTTCCGAGCAATTGCAGCCCGGTGACCTGGTGGTGGCTGCCTGCACCACTGAAAACACCGATGGTTTTTTTGGTGATCTGCTGGCCACCTCCTTTCAGGCCCGTGGTTGCAAGGGACTGATCATTGATGGTGGCGTGCGGGATGTGAAGGACCTGACCGCCATGCAGTTCCCGGTGTTTTCCAGAGCCATCAATGCCAAGGGTACCGTCAAGGCCACCCTGGGGTCGGTCAACATCCCGGTGGTGTGTGCCGGTGCACTGGTGCACCCTGGTGATGTAGTGATTGCTGATGATGATGGCGTGGTGGTGGTGCCTGCAGCCCAGGCCCAGCAGGTTGCTGATGCTGCCGAAGCCCGCGAAAACAACGAGGCATCCAAGCGTGAACGCCTGGCTTCCGGTGAGCTGGGACTGGATATGTACAAGATGCGTGAAACCCTGGCCGCAGCAGGACTCAGGTACATTGACTGACAAGGAACTCATGATGCGTTTTGAAAAAACTCCCGGCTGGCTGGACTGGTATGCCAACCCCTCCCGGCCGTGCTTCAAGGTGCCGGATGGTGCAGTGGATGCTCATTGCCACGTTTTCGGTCCCGGTGATCAGTTTCCCTATGCGGCAGAGCGTAAATACACTCCCTGTGATGCCTCCAAAGACCAGTTGTTTGCCCTGCGGGATCAACTGGGTTTTGCACGCAATGTGATTGTGCAGGCCACCTGCCATGGTGCAGATAACCGGGCGTTGGTGGATGCACTCAAGGCTTCTAAAGGCAAGGCACGAGGCATCGCCACGGTGCGCCGCGACGTCACTGATGCCGAATTGATTGAACTGCACGAAGCCGGTGTGCGAGGCGTGCGCTTCAATTTTGTGAAGCGGTTGGTGGATTTCACACCAAAGGATGAGCTGCAGGAGATTGCTGCACGCATCGCCAGGCTGGGTTGGCACATCGTGATTTATTTTGAAGCAGTGGATCTACCGGAACTCTGGGATTTTTTCACTGGTTTGCCGACCACTGTAGTGGTGGATCACATGGGGCGTCCGGATGTAAGCAAACCAGTGGATGGCCCTGAATTTCAGCTGTTTGTGAAGCTGATGACCGAGCATCCGAATATCTGGTCCAAGGTCAGTTGTCCGGAGCGCTTGAGTGTGACCGGCCCGAAAGCACTCAAGGGTGAACAGCAGGCCTACCAGGATGTGGTGCCTTTTGCCCGTCATCTGATTGAGCGTTTTCCTGATCGGGTGCTCTGGGGAACCGACTGGCCCCACCCTAACCTGAAAGACCACATGCCGGATGACGGGCTGCTGGTGGACTTTATTCCACAGATTGCCCTGACACCGGAAACCCAGCATCTGTTGCTGGTGGACAACCCGATGCGCCTGTACTGGCCAGAGGAGGTAAAGTGAAAGGCTATAACGATGCATTCAAGGATGTACCGGGAACGGTAATCTTTGATGCCACCCAATCGCGGATTGGTTTTCATCTGAACCAGTTCTGCATGTCACTGATGAAAGCGGAAAACCGGGAAGCCTTCAAGGCTGACGAGCAGGCTTATCTGCAGCTGTACCCGATGAGTGATGAGCAGCGGCAGGCAGTGCTGGACCGGGATTACAATCGCATGATTGCACTGGGTGGCAATATCTATTTTCTTGCCAAGATCGGTGCAACTGATGGCAATTCCTTTCAGAAGCTGGCCTCTATCATGACCGGGGTATCAGAAGAAGAATATCGCAACATGATGCTGGCCGGTGGTCGTTCACCGGAAGGCAATCGCAGTAAATCGGAGGATCGTTGACATGGCACGTATCACTGGTGGCATCACCACCTCTCATGTTCCGGCCGTTGGTGCCGCAATCGATCTGGGTAAAACCGGCGAAGACTACTGGCAACCGCTGTTTGCCGGTTATGAGTTTTCAAAAAAGTGGATGGCTGAAGAAAAACCCGATGTGGTGATTCTGGTCTACAACGACCACGCTTCGGCATTTTCATTGGAACTGATCCCAACCTTTGCCATCGGCTGTGCAGAAAGCTTCCAGCCTGCGGATGAAGGCTGGGGACCACGCCCTGTGCCAACCGTGCAGGGGCATTCCGAACTGGCCTGGCACATTGCCCAGTCGACCATCCTGGATGAGTTTGACATGACCATTGTCAACAAGATGGATGTGGATCATGGCCTGACGGTGCCGCTGTCACTGGTGTTCGGTGAGCCGGAGCAGTGGCCCTGCAGAATCATTCCGCTGGCGGTGAATGTAGTGCAGTATCCGCCACCCACCGGCAATCGCTGTTATAACCTGGGCAAGGCCATTCGCAGAGCAGTTGAATCCTTCGGTGAAGACCTGAATGTACAGATCTGGGGCACCGGTGGCATGTCGCATCAGTTGCAGGGGCCACGTGCCGGCCTGATCAATCAGGCGTTCGACAAGGCCTTTCTGGATCAACTGGTGAAGGATCCCGAAGCCCAGGCCCGGGTGCCGCACATTGATTATGTCCGTGAGGCCGGTTCAGAAGGCATCGAACTGGTGATGTGGCTGATCATGCGGGGTGCACTGGATCTGGATGTGGAAGAGGTATACCGCTTTTATCACGTTCCGGCATCCAATACTGCGGTGGGTCACCTGATTTTGAAGAACAGAACCTAACCCAACCTAACCCCGAAATGTTTCACTCAGCATCAAGGAGTGCAGGATGAAAACAATTAAAGTCGCATTGGCCGGTGCCGGTGCTTTTGGCATCAAACATCTGGACGGCATCAGGAATATTGATGGTGTGGAGGTGGTTTCCCTGATCGGTCGTGATCTGGAAAAGACGCGCACGGTGGCCGAAAAATATGGCATAGGTCATGTCACCACTGATCTGAATGAAACGCTGGCAATGCCTGAAGTGGATGCAGTGATTCTCTGCACCCCGACCCAGATGCATGCCTCTCAGTCACTGGCCTGTCTGAAGGCTGGCAAGCATGTGCAGGTGGAAATTCCGCTGGCCGACAGCCTGAAGGATGCGAAAGCAGTGGTTCAACTGCAGCAGGAAACCGGCCTGGTGGCCATGTGTGGCCATACCCGCCGTTTTAATCCCAGCCACCAGTGGGTCAATGAAAAAATTCGCAATGGTGAGTTCAACATCCAGCAGATGGATGTGCAAACCTATTTCTTCCGCCGCAGCAACATGAATGCGCTGGGTGAACCTCGCTCCTGGACCGATCACCTGTTGTGGCACCATGCCGCGCACACCGTGGACCTGTTCATTCACCAGACCAGTGGTGACATCGTGCAGGCCAATGCCGTGCAAGGTCCGATCCACCCGGAGCTGGGCATTGCCATGGACATGTCCATCCAGCTGAAAAGCAGCACCGGTGCCATCTGCACCCTGTCGCTGTCGTTCAACAATGATGGCCCGCTGGGTACCTTTTTCCGTTATATCGGTGATACCGGCACTTATATAGCCCGCTACGATGACCTGGTCAACGGCAAGGAAGAAGCCATTGATGTCAGCCAGGTGGATGTCTGCATGAATGGCATTGAACTGCAGGATCGGGAGTTCTTCCGTGCCATCCGTGAAGGCGATGAACCCAACTCCAGCGTGGCACAGGTCTTGCCATGTTATCGGGTATTGCAGCAGCTGGAAGCACAGTTGAATGCGGCAGGTTGATCACTAACCGGAGGAAACACCATGAACACCAAGCCTGTGAAATCCACACGCCGACTGGGCCGTTTTGAGGTTTTTCCTCTGGGGCTGGGTTGCATGAACCTGAGCCATGCCTATGGAGTGCCACCGGATCGCAGGCAGGCTGAACAACTGTTGTTGGGTGCACTGGAACGGGGTGTGAATCACTTTGATACAGCTGCGCTGTATGGTTTTGGTGCCAATGAACAACTGGTTGGCGAGGTGCTGGCACCGCACCGTGAGCATTTTCATCTGGCCAGCAAATGTGGCATGACCGGGGTGGATGGCAAGCGGGTGATTGACGGGCGGCCGGAGACGATTCTACGCACCTGTGATGAAGCCTTGGCACGCCTGAAAACCGATCACATCGACCTTTATTATCTGCATCGCTGGGACAAGCAGGTACCGATAGAAGAGAGTGTTGGAGCTCTGGCCGAGTTGGTGCAGCAAGGCAAGGTGCTGGATATCGGGCTGTCGGAGGTCTCTGCCGCTACTCTGCGCCGTGCCCATGCCGTGCACCCGGTGGCTGCCTTGCAGACTGAATACTCCCTGTGGACCCGCAATCCGGAGATTGCGGTGCTGGATGCCTGCCGTGAACTGGGTGTCTCCTTTGTGGCCTTCAGTCCGCTGGCAAGGGGTTTTTTATCGGGTGCTTTCAACAGTCTGGCAGATTTTGATGCGCTGGATGCCAGAGATATTCGTCGTGGCATGCCCCGTTTTCAGCCGGACAACCTGCCAACCAACCTTGCCTGGTTGCAGCAATACAAAAGGCTGGCAGAAGAGGTGGGTTGCAGTCCGTCCCAACTGGCACTGGCCTGGTTACTGCACAAAAATGACCAATTGATTGCCATTCCCGGTACCACCCGTCCCGACCATCTGATCGACAATCTGGCAGCCATGGAACTGCAACTGGATGCAGCGCTCATGCAGCAGCTGGAGGCATTGATCAACCCGCAGACGGTTCAGGGTGCCCGCTACAATGTCGCCACCCAGCAGGAAATTGACACCGAGGAGTTCTGATTTCTCCAGGTTATAACATTTCCTGATATCTGCTATCCGACTTCAAGTCTTTATCAGGGCAAGGAAAAGCCAGAAACTGAAAATCACTGAGCAGCCGATGTGCTGCCAGATACACAAAAACAACTATAAACGCGAGGTTTACCATGTCCTTTCGACGTTTGACTCTGGGCCTGCTGGCCACTTCAATGCTGGCTGCAACCGGCCTGGCACAGGCTGAAACGGTCAAGCTGCGTGTGCATCATTTCCTGCCGCCGACAGCGCCTGCCCAGGCAAAGTTCATTGATCCCTGGTGTGCAAAAATCAAGGAAGAGTCCCAGGGCCGGCTGGAATGTGAAATTTATCCTGCCATGCAGCTGGGGGGATCACCATCCCAGTTGATCAACCAGGCGCGTGACGGGGTGGTTGACATTGCCCTGACCCTGCCAGGTTACACTCCGGGTCGTTTCCCGGTTTCTGAAGTTTTTGAACTGCCTTTCATCATGAAAGACCAGAAGGCCAGTTCGCGAGCGCTGTGGGATTTCATCCAGGAAAATGCCATGGAAGAGTTTCGTGGCGTCAAACCGATAGCCACCTGGTTGAATGGTGCTTACCACATCCACCTGCGTGATAAAAAAGTAACCACCCTGGAAGACATGCGGGGTCTGCGCGTGCGAGCACCTTCACGCCTGGGTAATCAGATGCTGCAGTCACTGGGTGCGACACCTGTCGGTATGCCAGTGCCTCAGATGGCTGAAAGCCTGTCTCGCGGTGTGATTGATGCAGCCATTGTGCCCTGGGAAGTGATTCCGTCCACTCGTGCTCATGAAATGACCCGCTTTCATGCGGAGGCGGTGGCTGAAACGGCGATGATTTCCGCCACCGTGATCTTTGTCATGAACGAGCGCAAGTACAATAGCCTGCCTGATGAGTTGAAGCGTGTGATTGACAACAACTCCGGGCGCGAAACCTCGGCCTGGGTGTCCGGTGAGTTTGAAGCTGCCAATGCTGCCGGTCGCAATGCCGCTCTGAACCGTGGCAATGATGTTTATGCCTTGTCCGGCACTGAAATGCAGCGCTGGGTGGAAGCAACACGCCCGGTGCTTGCCAGCTGGATTGATGACATGAACAAGCGTGGTGCCAATGGTCAGGCGCTTTATGATCGTGCTGTTGAATTGATCAATCATTACAACTGAACCCGACCCGTAAACCAGGACATCCTGCTGCTGTTCGCAGCAGTCAGGGTGCTTCAGAGGCAAGCTTCATGTCTGAAATGTCAACTCCTGCTCAACCCGGTGAAGGCAGCAACCTGCTGTACAAACTGATCGAATGGATCTGCCTGGCTTTTGCTGTCATCGGTGGCCTGATCTTCATTCTCGAATCAGTGATGACGGTCATCAGTGTGCTGGGGCGGGCGGTGTACAACCAACCCATTCAGGGTGATTACGAAATAGTGCAAATGGTTTCAGCCATGGCCATTGCCTTGTGTCTGCCCTATTGCCAGTTGCGCCGGGGTCACGTGTTTGTGGACTTCTTCACCCTCTGGGCTCCGGAGCGCCTGAAAAAGGCACTCGACAGTCTGGCGGCACTGTTGCTGGCGCTGGTGGCTTTTCTGCTTTGTTGGCGGGTGTATCACGGTTATCTGGACATGGTGGACTACCAGGAAACCACCATGGTACTGGGTTTACCCATCTGGTGGACCTACATCCCAATGATTCCTGCATTTTTCATGCTCGGTGTGGCAGCTCTGGTCACCTGCTTGAGCGACCTGAAGGAGCTGTTTAAATCATGACAGGTACAATGATTGGCATCATCATGATGCTGGTACTGATGGGCATGCTGGTGATCCGGATTCATATTGGTATTGCCATGTTCATTGTTGGTGCCGTGGGTTACATCTGGATTTCCGGCTGGTTTCCGCTGATCAGCTTTCTGAAAAGCATGCCTTACAGCCGCTTTTCCATCTATGACCTGTCAGTGATTCCGCTGTTTCTGCTGATGGGTCAGTTTGCCACCCATGGCGGCCTTTCAAAGGCACTGTTCCGCGCCGGTAATGCCTTCATTGGCCACTGGCGTGGTGGTACCGCCATGGCGGGTGTGGCTTCCTGTGCCGGTTTTGGTGCCATCAGTGGTTCTTCGCTGGCCACTGCCGCCACCATGACACAGGTGGTGCTGCCGGAATTGCAGCGCAAAAAGTACAAGGATTCCCTGGCCGCCGGGTCCCTGGCTGCCGGTGGCACCCTGGGGATGTTGATTCCACCATCAGTGCCGCTGGTGATCTACGCCATTCTGGCGGAACAGAACATTGCCAAGCTGTTCATGGCAGCCTTTGTGCCGGGCTTGATTGCTGTGGTCAGCTACATGCTGGTGATTGGCATCATCACCCGTGTTGACCCTGCTTCCGGTGGTGAGCTGGATGCACCTCACAGCTGGAGTGAGCGGATTTACACCCTGATCAACACCTGGCCGGTGCTGCTTATTTTTGCTGCTGTCATCGGTGGGATTTACAGCGGTATCTTCACTCCGACCGAAGCGGCCTCCATTGGTGTGATGGCGACAGGCTTCATGGCCTGGAAGACCGGTGGATTAAAAAACGGTGTCTGGCTGGATTGCCTGACCGGTACAGCAACAGCCACCGGCATGATGTTTCTGATACTGCTGGGTGCAGACATGCTGAATGCCTTCATGGCCATCAGCCAGATTCCTGCCAATTTTGCCAGCTGGATTCAGGGGCTTGGACTCAATCCCTTTGTGGTGCTGTTTGCACTGATTGTGATCTACATCCTGCTCGGTTGTGTGATGGACTCCCTGTCCATGATCCTGCTGACCGTGCCGATTTTTCTGCCGGTGGTTCTTGGCATGGACTTCTTCGATCTGAACATGGAGCAGAAGGCCATCTGGTTCGGCATTCTGGCGCTGGTGGTGATGGAAATCGGCCTGATCACACCACCGATCGGCATGAATGTGTACATCATTGCCAACATGGCCAAAACCATTCCGATGGCCACCATCTTCCGCGGTGTCTGGCCTTTCCTGATTGCTGATGTGATGCGGATCGTACTGCTGGTGGCGTTCCCGGTTCTGTCGCTGGGTCTGATCAGTTGGCTGGGTGGATAGGGTACTGCTTCCTTGCCGCGATGACAGGAGCCTCAGAGGTTCCTGTCCGGTCAGCAGGCCTCAATAACAACAATGCAGAGGTTGTCATGAATGCAAGGTTCACTGCTTCGGCAGCAGGACGTTTTTCCGTCCGCAATATCCTGTACATGGCCATTTTTTATCAGATCTTCATTGCCATCTTTGTGGGCGTGATCGGTTTGCAAGGCATGCAAGGCCAGTTGCAGGGCTTTGATCAGACCTATCATCACCGCATTGTGCCGTTGAACGGGTTGAAACACCTGTCGGATCGTTACTCTATTGAACTGACCCAGTCGGTGCAGCAGGTTCGGGATGGTACGCTGGATCCTTACACTGCTGCTGAAAATATTCAGCAGACCTATGATGCCATCACCGCAGGTTGGGAAGCGTACCTGGCGTTGCCTCAGACGGCTGGTGAACAACAGCTTTACCGGCAACTGAGTCCGCAGCTTGAGCAGGGGCACGAGATGATTCGTGGCATTATCGGGCAGTTACGCCTGGGGGCCACCATGGAGCTGCACTTTGTTGCTGAAACCGAGCTTTACCCGGCCATCAATGCGCTGGTGGGGGGCATCGGCAATTTGATTGAAGTGCTGTTGCAGCAGACCGAAATGGATTACTTGCAGCAGCAACAGGATTTTCGTCAGGCGGTGTGGACGGTGGTGGGGGTGATCCTGTTTGCTGCCATCACTTCAGCGGCTGCCGGACTTTATTTTGCGCGGTCAATTCTGATGCGTCCCCTGAAGGAAGCCATGCGTTTTGCCCGGGATATTGCCAGCGGTCAGTTGAATACAGCAATCAGTCTTCGGCGACGTGATGAAATCGGTGAACTGGTTCAGGCGCTGCAGCAGATGCAGCAGGAGTTGCGACGGATGGTGGAAACCATCCAGTCCAATGCGGAACAGATTGCTGCTGCCAGCGGTGAGCTGGCCGGTACCACCGATGCCATTTCCGAGGCAACCGATCAGCAGTCCGAGGCGGCGCTGAAAATCAGCAGTGCCATTCAGCAACTGCGCAGTTCAATCGAGAACATCAATCTGCTCACCGGTGAAGCCAGGAACATTTCCCGCCACTCCGGTGAGCTGTCCCGCCAGGGTGAGCAGGTGTTTGAAGCCGTGATCCTTGATATCCGCCGAGTTGCGGAAATTTCTGCTCAGGCTTCGGACTCTGTCACGGTGCTCGGACAGCATTCTGATCAGGTCACCCAGGTAGTCACAGTGATCCGTGATGTGGCGGAGCAGACCAATCTGTTGGCCTTGAATGCGGCGATTGAGGCGGCACGGGCAGGCGAACAGGGGCGGGGTTTTTCAGTGGTGGCGGATGAAGTACGGCAACTGGCAGAACGTACAGCGGCCTCCACCCGTGAAATCACCCAGAAGGTCAATCTGATCACTGAAGGAACTGCAGCAGTAGTGCAGGTGATGCAGCAGCAGGTGGAGCAGGTACAGGAAAGTGTTCAGCAGGCCGGGCATGCCGGTGAGGTGATCCGTGATATCAGCAAGGCGTCTGCGGAGGCCGTGAATCGTGTGGGGCAGGTCTCTTCGGCACTGGATGAGCAGACACGCACCAGTGCCGAGGTGGCCGAGAGTGTTGAGCAGATTGCCCGCATGAGTGAGCAGAACAACCGGTCTTCCACCGAGGTGGCCAGTTCCAGTCGACGTCTGGCCGAGCTGTCCAGATCCCTGCAGGAAACCGTTCGGCGTTTTGTGCTCTGAAAGGCTGTTGATGAAAGCAAACAGGCGGTCATTTTACTGGCCGCCTGTTTTTTGCCGCATGCTGCGTGATTCAGCTGTCGTTGGTGTTTTCCAGTACCAGCACCCCGGCGCCGGTGTTGGAGATGGGGGCATGGTAGTGTTTGTGCACCACTTTCACCTCAGGCTGCAAGGCGCCACGCATCACCATCCACATGATCACCTCAATGCCTTCGGTACCGGCTTTTTCCATGATTTCCGTGTTGCTCAGTTGAGTCAGCCATTCCGGATCATGGATGATTTTTTCCATGCACTGCAGGTCAAAATCCGTATCCAGAATACCGGCACGTTCTCCCTGCAACTGATGCGACAGGCCGCCGGTTCCGAAAATCACCACCTTCAGGTCTTCCGGGTAAGACTCAATGGCCTGGCGCAGAGCCTTGCCCAGTGCAAAACAACGGCGTGCACCGGGCAAGGGGTGTTGTACGGTATTCACCGCCAGTGGCACCACCTTGACCGGCCATTCGTCCAGATGGCGCCACATCAGTGCCATGGGCACCACCAGGCCATGATCCACCAGCATTTCCTGACAGGTGGCCATGTCAAAATCGCTGTTGATCAGTGATTCAGCCAGATGCCAGGAAAACTGGGCATCACCCTTGAAGGAACTCAGTGTTTTCAGTCCCCAGCCTTCATCAGCATTTTCATACTGATCGGCACAGCCAATGGCAAAGGTCGGTACCTGATTCAGAAAGAAATTCAAGCCGTGATCGTTGTACACCACGATGGCAATATCCGGTTTCACCTCATCCAGCCAGGCCTTGACCGGTTCATAACCATCAAAGAAACGTTTCCAGTAGGGATCCTTTTCCAGCTTCTGGCTCATCGCATTGCCGATGGCCGGAATGTGTGAGGTGGTGAGCCCACCAACAATCTTAGCCATGCCAGTAACCTCCGGTTTTTCTGAGCTTCTCTTCAAACCCCTGCGCCTGATTCACCAGGTGCTGCTTGAATTCGGGCGTGGTGATGCCGTGAAAGGATGCTCCGGCATCCTGAACCGTCAGGCCATGGAACACCGCAATCTTGGCCAGATAATAGATATTGCCGCCCAGTTGCAGCAGCTTCAGAAAATCGCCCCTGAGTACCGCCTCACGCTGTTCATCACTGAGGTTGTACTTGCGGCAATAGGCATCCATGTCACGGGCAAACTCGTCCCGGTTGGCCTGTTCATTGAATGAAAAGGCCATGCGGTTCAGGTTGTAACCCGAGTGGGAGCGTTGACCGTCAAAAACATAGGTGCCGGGAATGGCATCATAGTCGTGCTGTTTCCAGACCATGGGTTTGGCCCTCCTGACGTTGTTTATTTCAGGTCTTCAAACGGCAGGCCGACATACTGCTCGGCAATCACACGCTGGCCATTTTCCGTGTTCAGGAAATAATCCAGCTCGGACTCCATGAAGCGCTGAAAAGTCTGTGCATCGGTGCCATTCACGTCCAGGTTGTCGTACTCGTGCATCATGTTGGTCATCCACCAGGAGAAGCGCTCACCGTGCCAGACACGGCGCAGGCAGATGTCGGAATACTGGTTGATGCAGTCCTTGTCACCTTCCCGGTAAACACGGGTCATCACCTTGTAGAGCGTGGCCACATCGGAAGCGGCCAGATTCAGACCCTTGGCACCGGTGGGCGGCACGATGTGGGCGGCATCTCCAACCAGGAACAGCTTGCCGTACTGCATGGGCTCACAGACAAAGGAGCGCAGCGGAGCAATGCTTTTTTCAATGCTGGGGCCGGTGACCAGTTTGTCGCGTACCGAAGCGGGCAGGCGTTTTTTCAGTTCGGCCCAGAAGGCATCATCCGGCCAGTCCTCAACCTTGTCGGTCAGAGGCACCTGCAGGTAATAACGAGAGCGTGTTGATGAACGCTGGCTGGCCAGGGCAAAACCACGATCTGTCTTGCTGTAGATGAGTTCGTCATGCACCGGTGGTGTGTCAGACAGCAGACCCAGCCAGCCAAAAGGATAAACGCGCTCAAACTCGGTGCGTACCTCGGCAGGAATGGTCTGGCGGGAAACACCGTGAAAGCCGTCACAGCCCGCAATGTAGTCACAATCCAGACGGTGGGTTTCACCCTCAAGCGTGTAGGTGACGTAAGGCTGTTCGGATTTGACGTCATGCAATTGCACATCCTGAGCTTCGTAAACCGTGGTCTGGCCGGAGGCCTTGCGGGCATTCATCAGGTCCAGGGTGATTTCGGTCTGGCCGTAACAGACCACAGCATCACCACCGGTCAGTTTTTTCAGATCAATGCGGTGCCGCTGGTCATTGATGCACAGCTCCACGCCATCATGCACATGACCTTCCTGATCCATGCGTTCGGCAACGCCGGCTTCCCGCACCAGGTTGACAAACCCCTGTTCGAGAATGCCGGCCCGGATGCGGCCCAGCACATAATCGCCGGTCACCCGTTCCAGAATCACATTGCTGATGCCCTGTTTGTGCAACAACTGGCCCAGCAGCAGGCCGGAAGGCCCGGCACCGATGATGGCAACCTGGGTTCTTGATTTGTTCATTGCTCACCTCTTTTGTTTTTGTCTTTGTGTCAATTGGGTGAGTCAAGGATCCGTCAGGGTGTTTTTTGACTGAAGTCAGGTTTCGAGCAAAAACTGGTACTTTTCTTTCAGTGGTCCGATCAGTGGCAGTGGGTGTGTTCGTGCTGGGCACGGTATTCGCGGGGTGAGCAGCCCTGGTGCTGGCGAAACAGACGAGAAAAATAGGCCGGATCACTGAAACCCAGTTCAAAGGCAATCTGTTCAATGTGGATGCGGGTGTAGATGAGTTTGCGCCGTGCTTCCAGCAGCAGGCGTTCCTGTAGCAGTTGTTTGGCGTTGCAGTTCAGCAGGTTGCGGCACAGGCGATTGAGGCGGGCCGGTGGCAGGTTCAGTTCGCGGGCATAGTCTTCCACCTTCCACTGCTCAGCATAATGCTGTTCCACCAGATGGCGGAAGCTGCGGATCAGCGACAGGCTTTGATCCGGGTTCTGTTGTTCCAGTCCCAGATCCAGCCATTGGCGTTTGAGCGACATCATCACCAGCCGCACCAGCCATTTCTGAACCAGAAACTGGCCGGGGCGTTCGGAATTGAGTTCCTGCTGGATATCGCTCAGGTAACCTTGCAGGCGTTGCAACTGCAGGTTTTCTGGTGTGAAGCGAATCATCTGTGGCGCAGACAGTAGCTCGGAAAAATGCCCTGCAGTGTGGCTGTAATCCTGATCTTCCAGCAGGTCCAGTCCAAAGGTGAGCACCGATCCTTCGGTGCCGGGGGCAAAATGAAAAGCATGCACGGCACCCGGTGGAATGCAGATGGCCACCGGACTGTTGCATTGCTGACGTTGTTCATCCAGCAACACCTCAGCGGAGCCGCTACTCATCACCACCACCTGATACAACTGGCCGTGTCGGTGCGGTCGGATCACCCAGTTGTTGGAAGAGCTGCGGGTGGAGATGCTTTCAATGTGCAGGGACTCCAGCACACTTTTTTCCGGCTGTTCCCCGTAAAGGGTGAAAAAGGGAATCTGTGCGAGGCTATTCATTGCCGGCTCCGATGGTCAGTCAGCATTGCGGATCTAGGTTAGTGTCAAATCACCCCTGTGGCTATCGCATCCTGTTATAGCTGTTAGAGCCATGTAAAAGGCTTGTATCTGGTACAAAAGCATCCTACTCTCACCCTGTAATTAGTTAAGCAGTATAACTATTGTTTTGCATCAACAAAAATAACAGGAGCAACTCAGATGTTCACAGTCCATTCCATGATCAATAATCAGGATTGCCCGGCCACTGGCGGCAAGACTTTTGATGTCATCAGCCCGGTGACCGGTGAAGTGGTGACCCGCGCTGCAGCATCCACCCCTGCTGATGCAGTGAAAGCGGCTGATGCTGCAGCTGCAGCTTTTCCTGCCTGGCGCGCCCTGGGACCCAATGCACGCCGCGCCCTGTTATTGAAAGCAGCTGATATCCTTGCCACCAAGGGTGAGCAGGCGTCCAGTCGCATGACTGCTGAAATGGGTGCCACAGGCCCCTGGGGTGGTTTCAACACCCACTTTGCCTGCGGTGTGTTGCGTGAAGCTGCTGCCATGACCACGCAGATTGCCGGTGAAGTGATTCCATCTGATGTACCCGGTAGTCTGGCAATGGGCATTCGTCAGCCGGTGGGTGTGGTGCTGGGTATTGCGCCCTGGAATGCCCCCTTGATTCTGGGAGTGCGTGCCATTGCCATGCCACTGGCCTGCGGCAATACCGTGGTGTTCAAGGCATCCGAGCTGTGCCCGGCCACACACCAGTTGATCAGTGATTCGATGCGTGAAGCCGGTATTCCGGAGGGTGTCATGAACATGGTGATCAATGCACCGGAAGATGCTCCGGAAGTGGTCAAAGCCCTGATTGATCATCCGGCGGTGCGCCGCATCAACTTCACCGGTTCCACCCGGGTTGGCAAGATCATTGCCAAACTGGCAGCCGAACACCTGAAGCCAGTGTTGCTGGAACTGGGCGGCAAAGCACCGTTGCTGGTGCTGGATGATGCTGATGTGGATGCAGCCGTGAATGCGGCAGCCTTTGGTGCCTTCATGAACCAGGGGCAGATCTGCATGTCAACCGAGCGCCTGATTGTCACTCCGGCTGTTGCTGATGCGTTTGTCAGCAAGCTGGCAGCCAAGGCCCAGGCGCTGCCGGTGGGTGATCCGGCCGGTGGCAATGTGGTGCTGGGTTCCGTGATCAACAGCCATTCCACGGAAAAACTGAAAGGACTGATTGATGATGCGGTCGGCAAAGGGGCAAAACTGGTTGCAGGCGGCAAGGCGGATGGCAATCTGATTCAGGCCACGGTGCTGGATGGCGTTGACAGCAGCATGCGGATCTACAGTGAAGAGTCTTTTGGTCCAGTGGTGTCGGTGATTCGTGCGAAGGATGAAGCGAATGCCCTGCATCTGGCCAATGACTCCGAATATGGTCTGTCCAGCGCCATTTTCAGCCGTGATGTGTCACGGGCCATGCAACTGGCAGCACAGCTGGACAGTGGCATCTGCCATATCAACGGTCCGACCGTGCATGACGAGGCCCAGATGCCTTTTGGTGGTGTCAAGGCCAGTGGTTACGGGCGTTTTGGTGGCAAGGCTGCAATCAATGAGTTCACCGAGCTGCGCTGGGTCACCAGCCAGACTGGCGAGCGGCATTATCCTTTCTGAGTTGACGCTTGCTGAATTGACGTTTTCCCAGTCGAAATGACGCAGCTGTAAACTTCAGGCTGTCCACCTTGTGGACAGCCTTTTTTCGATCCGTTTCAACGGGTTTTCAAAACCAGTTTCTGCAGCAGTTCGACCAGTTGTTCGGCACCTTCCTGCCAGTTTTCTTCCAGCATCATGCCGTGGCCGGTGTCCAGCCAATAGGCCTGGGTGCCATAGGTGCTGGCAGTGAGTTGCACCATGTCCGGTGGAATCAGCCGGTCGTGGCGAGCTCCTACCACCACCAGCGGTGTGCGGGCCACTGCCCAGGGTGCAGGCAGATCCTGCCAGCTCATGTCCCATAACAGGGGCAGGGATTCCCGCACCATCTGTTGCATCCACTGCAGCATCTTGTGTCCGTTCACCGGGCGGGCAAACATGAAGTGGGCAAACTCATGCGGTGCCACGGTTTCCGGCAGCAGGTAGTTTTTGCTCATGCTCAGCGCCTGCAGCGGGTTGCTGAGAAAGCTGCTGAAAGAGACGGGCAACAAGCCCTGCGGTGGAATACTGGCCAGCAGCAGTGCACCGCGGCCGCGATACTGTGACAGGTAACTCTGTACCACCATGCCGCCCATGGAATGACCCACCAGCAGGGGTTGCTGGCCGTGGCTCTGTTCTATGGTGCGAATGGCATCAGCCAGATCCTGCACGTATTCCTGCAGACTGTATTGTCCCAGTGGGTCGGGTGCCGAGGACTGACCGTGACCACGAAAACTCAGGGCGTAGGCATGAAAGCCCTGTTGCGCAAACCAGTCCAGATAATATTCGGCCCAGATCCAGGCGCCGCTGAAAATACCATGCACAAACAGTACCGGCGGTGCGTCCTGTTGATCCGTCAGACGGTATTGTAATTCCAGGCGGGGAATGGGGTTGGCCGGAGTGCGGAACATCAGGGCAGGAATCAGGTTCATCGTTTGCTTCCTTTGACGACAGATGAATGCTGGTCAGTTTGTCCTGAGGCAGAATGAAAAGCAATGGCAGGATCATGAACAAAAAAAGCCACCCGGTGAAACCGATGGTGGCTTTTTGCTGATGCAGCTTTCATATGCAGGATATGAAGCGGGAATGCTGGTCGGAGTGAAAGGATTCGAACCTTCGACCCCTGCCTCCCGAAGACAGTGCTCTACCAAGCTGAGCTACACTCCGAACGCTGCATATCATAATGATTTGCCCTTGATATGCAAGCGATTTGTTCAGCCGACCAGGCGTCCGATCAGGCTGCGCTGGTCCACTTTCACTTCGCTCAATTCGACCTGAATCCGGTCGGTGAGACGGTAACGTATGGCGTCACCAATCATGATCCAGCCGTGTTCCGCATCGGCATTCATTTCTTCTTTCACGGCATGAATGCTGGAAGCGGGTACAAACACCACCGCACCATTGGCCTGCAGTCGGGCGCGCAGACCACCGCGGTTGATGCTGATGATTTCGGCATCAAAACGCTCGCCGATCTGTTCACTCAGGAAGCGGGCATAAAGCCAGTCCTTCACATCCCGTTCAGCCAGTCGGTTGATGCGACGGGCTGCGGTCAGTTGTTCGGTCAGGGTGTCTTCCAGCGGGTGCGGCGTGACACCGGCCAGCACTGCTTTGATCAAACGGTGGTTGACCAGATCGCCGTATTTGCGAATCGGTGATGTCCAGGTGGCGTACTGTTGCAGGCCCAGGCCAAAGTGCGGACCCGGCAGGATCGACAGCAGTGAATAACCCTGATCCTTGCGCAGGCGCGCATCCAGCCAGCCGGATGGCAAGTCATCCAGTGCCAGTCGCAGGTGACGGAAACCGGCCAGGGTGTCCAGGGTTTCGGCATTAAAGGCTTCGCCGTGGTAATTCAGTCCCTGTTCTTCAATCAGCTTCAAGGCATGGCCGATTTTTTCAGGGTCAAAGCCCTGATGCACGTTGTAGATGCCCTGACCGACTTTTTCTGCCAGCAGGTCTGCTGCACAGGTGTTGGCCAGCAGCATGGCTTCCTCCACCATCTTGTGGGCCACTCGACGCTCTTCAGCAAGAATGTCCGTGACCTTGCCATCGGCATCCAGCACAAAGCGGTAGTCCGGCTGGTCGCGGAACACCAGTGCATGATCATGTCGCCATTGCAGGCGGGTGGCAGCCAGTGCCTGTAATTGACGCAAGGCATTGGTCAGGCTGTCACTGGTCGGTTGCCAGTCGCCCTGACCCTCCAGCCAGTCGGATACCTTCTGGTAGTCCAGGCGGGCGCTGGACTGAATCCAGGCCGCAGTGAAGTCAGCCGGTCCGACCAGATTGCCAGCGGCATCAATGCGGATGCTGGCCACCAGTGCCGGGCGTTTCTGTCCTTCCATCAAGGAACAGAGATCGTCGGACAGGGTTTTCGGCAGCATGGTGACGGTGCGGGCCGGCAGGTAAAGGGTGAAGGCACGGGTGCGGGCCTCAATGTCAGCGGCACTGCCTTCGAGCACATAAGCAGAAGGGTCAGCAATGGCGACTTTCAATTCCCAGCCACCGGCATCCAGCGGGGTGATGGCCAGTGCATCGTCCATGTCCAGAGTGGAGTCACTGTCGATGGTGAAAAAGGCTTCTGCCGTCAGATCCTGGCGCACCAGCCCTTCCGGGTCGGTCAGGGTCCAGTCTTCTTCAATCACCGGTTGTTCATGGGGCAGGTCGTGCCGTGCCAGAATCACCCACCAGGGAGCGTAGTGATCCTCGGCAGTGGCAATCAACTGAGTGACTTCAACAAAAAAGCTCTTGTCAGCCGGTTTCAGCGGATGGCGTTCCAGAAAAGCCACCACCCAGTCACCGTCCTTCAGGCTGCTTTCATCCAGCCCGGAAACACTTTTGCCTTTTAACGGCTGCTTGATGGAGGGGTGATCAGGCACCACTGCCAGTTTGCCTTGCACCCGCTGGATGCGGCCGATGAAACGGCTCAGGCTAGCTTCCAGCAATTCCTCGGGTTCAGCGGTCTGGCGCTGTTCACCCTTCTTGTCGGTTTCTTCATGCAGGGCGGCGCGCACCAGATCACCGTGCAGCACCAGCTTCATCTGCGGTGGTGGCACAAAATAACTTTTGCCGTCTTCGGTTTCCAGAAAACCAAAACCCTTGTCAGTGGCCTTGATGCGCCCTTCCACACGCGGTGTGGACTCACGCAACTGGGATTTCAGCTGCGACAGCAGGGCGTTGTTTTTCAGCAGAGCATTTTGCATGGAACCAACCTGTTCAGACGGCAAAAAAGAAGGGGCTCACTATACCGCCAGCCGGTGACGAAACAAGCCTTTTTGGGTAAACAGGCTTTTTTCCGGCTGGCACCTTGTGTGGGTCGGCAAGGGGTTATTCAGCAGGCCGGTCCGGGATCATGAATTGCTGAATCTGCATCTGGCGCATTTCACTGGGGCTGGGGCCGACAAAATGCCCGTACCAGACCGGAGCGGTGCCAATCAGGAAACCGGCGACTGCCAGCGCGGTGCCCAGCGTGCGGCGTTTTTCCCGCAGGGTCAGGCCAAGAATCACAATCACCACGCCAATGAAGTGCAGAAACACAATGCTGGGTGCCATAAAAAGGGTCCTGTTGTTAAACTTCGAAATCAGGTTTCGGATTCTACCCCATTCATCTTGCTGATTTCATTGCCGGAGCGCTTATGTTGCATCCCCGCAGTTTTTCCCACCAACAGGCTGAAGTCATGCTGGCTGCAGTGCAGATGACCAGCAGTGAAGACTGGGCCCACAATCGTGACACGGCTGCCCGACTGCTGGCCGAGGCAGCAGGTTCCGGTGCAGAACTGGTGGCCTTGCCGGAGTTTTTCCCGTTATTACATCGGGATGAACAGGCCAAATTTGCCCTGGCTGAACAGGATGGGCAGGGGCCCATGCAGGATTTTCTGGCTGAGCAGGCGCAGCGACTGGGTATCTGGCTGGTGGGTGGCAGTGTACCGTTAAAAAGCCCGTTTCCTGATCGACTCACCAACACCTGCCTGGTGTATGGCCCGGACGGCGGTCGGGTGGCTCGTTATGACAAGATTCACCTGTTTGGTTTTCAGCGCGGGGAAGAGCGTTACAACGAAGCCAGCAGCTTTGTGCCGGGTGATCAGCCGGTGACCTTTGATACTCCCTTTGGTCGGGTGGGGCTGGGCATCTGTTATGACCTGCGTTTCCCTGAGCTGTTTCGCCAGTTGGACAGTGTTGACCTGCTGGTGTTGCCTTCGGCCTTTACGGTGCCGACCGGACGGGCGCACTGGGAGTTGTTGCTGCGTGCCAGGGCGGTGGAAAATCTCTGTTACCTGCTGGCACCGGCACAGGCCGGTGAACATGCCAGTGGCCGTCGCACCTGGGGGCATTCAATGCTGGTCGATCCCTGGGGGGAGGTGCTGGCCTGTCTGCCGGAAGGTGAGGGTGTGATAACCGGTATGTTCAGCAGCCAGCGGCTGGCCGAGCTGCGTCAGCAGTTACCCGCACTTGAGCATCGCCGTCTGTAAGCAGTCATTGCGCCCGGACAGCTCAGCACGGTCTACTCAGGAAAAGGGTTTTTCCGGTACCCCGTTTTTAATCCACAGCTCCAGCAGTTCTTTCAGGACCGGCAAGGGTGACTGTTCCGGCTCCCGTTCAGCGGTCAGCAGGGTGACCGGGCCAGTCTGCAGGGCATGGATCAGTTCATCGGTCTTGTCGGGCTGCTGGTAGAGTTCGTCGCGGTAATAACGGGCAAAGTTTTTCCAGTCCAGTTCACCCTGGGCCAGCTGACGCTTCAGGCCACTGCTGGGTGCCACCTGCTGACACCAGAGGTCGATGTCCAGATCCCGCTGATCCCGCCCGTGTGGCAACAGTCGATCCACCAGAATGCGGGTGCCATCCTGCGTTTCTTTGGGGGCGTAAAGCCATTTGATGTGGAGCTTGTCGGTCATGGCTGGATTCCCTGTGCAATTGGCCTGACGCTGGCGCGTGTCTCAGTTAGAATAGGCCACTTTATCTTGTTCCCGCGGGGGTTCTTTTGTCTGTCTCCTTGTCCGATTGGCTGCGTCCTTTCATTTCCCTGTCTTGTGATGACCGCGAGACAGGAGAGATTTTAGCCGAATGTCGCCTGTCGCAGCTAGCGGATGCTTACCCGTTTCTGTATCTCTGTTGGCAGCAGTCCACTGCTTCTTCCTTGATCAACGGCTTGCTGGTGGTTCAGGCCATGCAGCGGCTGCACTGGATCAGCGAAGCAGAGGCAGATGCCTGGCAGGGGTTGTTTGCCCGCCATTTGTTGTTGCGTTTTCCCCGCTGGCAGACCTGGCTGGCGGAACTGGAGCATGAAGGTTTTTCAGCACCCCGGTTACAGCAACTGGCAACCGCTGATTTTTCCGCCTGGAACCAGCTGGAGCAACCGGCGGAATCCCTGGCGGCTTTAACTCGGCGTTTGCCGGAGCCACTGCGGGTGCGCAGCACCCCGATGGGTTATGCACTGGCAGTGCGTGCATCCAGTTTTGTGGTTTATGGTCAGCCGTTGAATGACCCGGAGCTGTTGCGTCAGCGTTTCTGGCCAGATGTGCAGGCCACCCTGAATGATTATTGGCAGGTGCATTCCGCCACTGATTGCCGCCAGCTGCTCTATTGGTTGTGCGGACAGGGTCAGCGTTATGCCTGGCAGCTGGATTTTCAGTGGTTGCAGCAGGCTTCTGATGAAGACCATGAACTTTGGCGCAGTGAACTGCCGGAAGGGTTTGATGGTTATGGTGACCTTCTGGAAACGCTGGTCGAATTGCCCCAGCTGGATGTGGCCGCCTGGGACTGGGTACGCATGGCGGACCTGGCACTGGCCGGATATCTGGCCGGTTACCTGACCGCCACCGAATGGCGCAGTGTGGCGCTGGTGGCCCTGTGGCTGCTGCGCAGCCAGTATCAGAACTGGCAACAACTGCGTGACAGTTACCTGCTGGGTTATCAGCTGTGGCAGACCCAGACCAGTTTCACCCTCAGCCCCGAGCTGGAGCAGACCTGGGCACTGCTGACGGAATCGCCCTTTTCACCCTGCAATCAACTGGACTGGCAGGCCCTGTCTCTGGATCACCCGGATTTTCGTGATGCCATCCAGCATTTTTCCGCCCGCCTGGATGATCCACTGTTGCTGGGTTGCCTGGTTGCCAGCCTGCGGGATGATGCCTGCCTGCTGACCGGTCTGGAACCGGGTAGTCTGCCCGCTTCACGGCGCAATGATGCACGTGAATACCTGTTTGCCGGGCTCGACATCCAGGCTGAAGAAGGCCTGACCACTACGCTGGCGCGTTTCTGGCAGCCGGGACGGGTGCATCATTATGATCAACTGGCGCTGAATGCACGGGTCGGACGGATTCCCCAGTTGCCTGACAATCTGGCGGCAGTGCCGGAAGTCTGGGATGCCTGGCAACAACAGGCCCCCTTGCTGGCTGATCTGGTGAAGCAGCCCGCCGGGGTGGTGATGGCGGAAAAGTATGCCTTTTATCTGGTCAAGGCACTGGAAACCGGCCATTACCCGGAAACTGAAGCCCGCCAACTGGCGCTGGCACTCAAGGATTACCTGAGCTGGCACTACCCTTCCGCCATGCAATTATTAAAAGCCTGGCAGGGCTGGGATGAAGTGCTGACTCTTGGCGGTGAGGAAAAACCCCTGCAGGCTGAACTGGAATGGCACCTGAAAGATCCCGGCAGCCTGTTCCGCTTCCTGCCCTGGAAACGCCCGCCCACCCGTTTCACCGAACCGGGTAAACCGGTCAGTGAAGCCGATCTGGCGACACTGAATCTGGTTGGGCCGCTGACCGGCATTCACTGGTCCTGGCCGGAAAAACTGCCGATGGGCCCACGTGAGGAGCTGCGCAATCTGCTGCAGGAAACTCACCTGTTCCAGCAGGAAGAAGATCTCAAGGACTACCTGAATCACCTGTTCCAGGCCGGTGACCGTCAGGAGTTCATGATTGCCTTTTCACCCTTCACCCTGAATCCGGCCAGGCTCGATATCGAAATCGAAACCCATGAGCAGGAAGAGCGGGATGAAGAGCAGGAAGCCTATTACCAGCGGCTGTTGCGGGTGAAGCACAATACCCTGGGCATCAATGATGTGGACCTGGCCGCCTGGGACATGGTGCAGCTGGTGGATCTGGCGGTGGCCGGTTATCAACTGGACTGGCTGGACGATGCTGAGCTGCTGGACTGGCTGGCGCGGATACGCGGCCTGATCACCCGTGAATACCACGGTTGGGCAGACTTTGCCCGTGCCCTGCTGGCCGGTTACAACTTCTTTATGAATGAAAGTGACAACCGCGCTGAACTGCTGGAAGTTTTCAGTCAGCGACTGCTGAGCCTGTTGATTGCAGTACCGCCCCAGGGCGGCCTCTGGTACACCCTGGCCTGGCCGGGTGAACGCCAGCGCGACTGGCATCAGCAGGCGACGGCACTGGGCAGTGCTCGCCGCCGATTACACTGAACCGATGAAAATTGTATCCTGGAATTGCAATGGCGCACTGAGGCGAAAGTTGGCACAGGCTGATAGCCTTGATGCTGATGTGCTAGTGATTCAAGAGTGCGAAGACCCGGCTTGCTCTACGGACGAATACAAAGCATGGGCAGGGAGTTATCTCTGGATTGGTGAGTCAAAAAATCGTGGTATTGGTGTGTTTCCTAAAAAAGGCTGCACAGTTCAACGCTTAAACTGGAGTGGCTTTTTTCATTTGCCTGGTCTGCAAAGTCAAAGTGAAACGCTATGCTGGAGCACAGAAGACCTTCGTTTGTTTTTGCCATTCACAATTAATGAAAAGATCACTGTATTGGCTGTATGGACCAAAGGCAGTAATAACGAGTCCTTTGGTTACATTGGGCAATTCTGGAAGTACCTTCAAATTCACCGCTCAGACTTGCACAAGCCTGGCACGGTCATTCTTGGCGACTTCAACAGTAATTGTGTTTGGGACAAACCAGATCGCTGGTGGAATCACTCGGATGTAGTGGCGGAACTCAGTGTGCTGGGATTTCAGAGCCAGTATCATCATGACTCAGGGGAACAGCAGGGGTGTGAAACCCGGCCAACTTTCTTCTTGCAGCGTAATCTCCAAAAACCCTATCACATAGACTATTTTTTCACGTCCTCGGACCTAACCGAGTCGTCGGAGCTGTCAGTGGGCGGCTATGAAGACTGGATACCCTTCAGTGACCATATGCCTATGACCCTGCTGCTGGGAGGGGATAAATGGATCCATTAGCTTTAGCTGTTGGTTTCCTGCTACGTTGCTCATAACCAACTGTTGTAGTGCGTTTATATTTTGCCAGCCTACCACCGAGTGTTGTAATTGCTGCGCTTCACGGCCAGTGATTGGTTAAGTCAGTTAAGTAGACAGGCTAAAAGATTCACGTTATGAGCGCAGGCCAGGCAAGGCGAAATTGACCGAGAAAGCGCAGTTTACACGTAGTAAATGAGCATTTTGAGGTCAATTTCAACGCAGCATGGCCAAGCGCAATAGTGAATCCTAGCTGCGCCCGTGGGGGCTATCCAGGTCCAGTAGTGGTCCTTCAGGCACCACCCGGGTGGGGTTGATCATGTCGTGGCTCTGGTAGTAGTGGCCTTTGATGTGCTGGAAATCAACGGTTTCCTTCACGCCGGGCCACTGGTACAACTCTTTCAGGTAACCCTGCAGGTTGGGATAGTCGGCAATGCGGCGCAGGTTGCATTTGAAGTGCCCGACATAAACGGCATCAAAACGGATCAGGGTGGTGAACAGCCGCCAGTCGGCTTCGGTCACCTGATCACCACAGAGATAACGCTGCTCACCCAGCCGTGTTTCCAGCCAGTCCAGCGCCTTGAACAGCGGAACCACAGCTTCTTCATAGGCCTCCTGGCTGGTGGCAAAACCTGCCTTGTAAACCCCGTTGTTGATCTCGTCATACACCCGCGCATTCACTGCATCAATTTCACTGCAAAGATGATCGGGATAGTAGTCCCCGGCAAGGGCACCGATACCATCAAAGGCTGAATTGAACATGCGAATGATGTCGGCAGATTCATTACTGACAATGGTTTGCCGGTGTTTGTCCCACAGCACCGGCACGGTGACGCGGCCGGAATAGTCCGGGTCTGCCTGAGTGTAAATCCGGTGCATGTAATCCGCCTGAAACAGCGCGTCAGCAATCACTCCGGGGCCGGGTTCAAAGGTCCAGCCGTGTTCAGCCATGTACCAGTGCACCACGGATACATCAATCAAGGCTTCCAGCCCTTTCAGGCGACGAAAGATCAGGGTGCGGTGAGCCCAGGGACAAGCCAGTGACACATACAGGTGATAACGACCACCCTCGGCCTTGAATCCTGCCTTGCCGCTGGGACCGGCTGAACCATCAGCGGTGATCCAGTTGCGGAACTGACTTCTGGAACGCTCAAAACGTCCGCCGGTTTCTTCGGTGTCATACCACTGATCGTGCCACTGACCTTCAACAAGCAAGCCCATCAATCTCTCCAGTGCAGTTATTCTGTATTATCAGAAAGTTATTCTAAAAGAATCAGACCCCTGCAACTGCCGCAGGTTCAGGGTGCAGGCAATACATCCACCGCCACATGCAGATCATGTGCGCCGCCACCATTCATCACGCCTTTCAGCGGGGTGACATCAGCATAGTCCCTTCCCCAGCCGAGTGTCAGGTAACGCTCGGAAGGGGTGCTGCCGTTGGTGGGGTCAATTTCCATCCAGCCCCAACTGGGCACAAATACACCCAGCCAGGCGTGGCTGGCGTCAGCCCCCAGCAGTTTTTCCTGCCCCGGTGGTGGCAGGGTTTCCAGATAACCACTGACATAACGGGCGGCCAGACCGATGGAACGCAAGGCCCCGATGGCCAGGTGGGCAAAGTCCTGACACACCCCCTTGCGATTGTGCAGCACATCCAGCACCGGCGTGGCCAGGGTACTGAATTCCGGGTCGTATTTGAATTCGGTGAAAATGCGTCGATTCAGGTGCAGGATGGCTTCAATCAGCGGACGGCCCGGTGTGAAACTTTCCATGGCAAACTCGGCCAGCTCCGGTTGACGACGGATGAAGGGGGAGTCCAGGGTGAACAGTCGGGCTTCCAGGCAAGCGGCCTCGGTGACCGGGTTCTGGTGGTGGCTGCCGGGTGCCATCTGTTCAGCCACGGTTTCCCAGGGGGTGGTCATGCCGATGTCCGGTTGCGGGCGTGGCTGGGTAGTGACCTGGCTTTCCACCGTCACTTCCAGACTGTCATGGATGTCCTGAATGGCAAAATACACCACTCGATTTCCAAAAAAATCACGCCGTTCATGCTGGCGCAGCGGTTCCGGGGTGATGATCAGTCGGGTGTTTTCACACTTCTGCCAGGGCAGGTCCCGCAACAGCAGTCGTGCCTCGTTGTGGCTGAGGGTGACACTGCTGGTGTAGTCGTAACGGGTGGTGTGGCGCAGCAGGTATTTCATGTTGACGGCTCTCATACACTGGTCTGCAGGGTGACCAGCTGCCGTGGTGTTTCGGCATGGCTGAAGTGACTGTGCGAAATGGCGTCGGACAGGCTGGAAATGGGATCAATCAACTGGTCCAGCAGGGCCTCCAGTGCCTTGCGGGCATCTCTGGAGGTATCCAGATCCACCAGGCTGTCGAGATCCACCAGGTGCAGACGGCTGGTGGCTTCAATCACCAGACGGGTTTCCCGGCTGCGGAAGGGCGAAGAACCCGGCTGCGGCAGGCGTTCAATCTGGCGGCCCAGTCGCTTCAGCATGTAGCCGACCGAGCGCGGATTGGTTTCATCAAACAGCAGCAGATCCAGAATGGCGGTCGGGTGCAACTGTGAGCGGTAACGGCGGCGATATACCGTGAGGTTGTCGGTGGTTGCCAGCACCACTTCCCACAGGGGAATGCCCGGTTGCTGGGCGGTGATCAAAGCCAGTTTCAGCAGTTCGAGGCTGGTCAGCAGGCGCTCAATGAAACGGCCGATGTCCATGAAACGCCAGCCGTAATGGTGCGGCATGGTTTCATTGCACAGCCCGAAAAAGGCGGCCAGATGGGTGACCAGGTCTTCCAGACTGCGGCGCCCACTGCTGGCACCCTGGGTGCGCGGCAGGTCATTGAATTTCTGACGCAGGCTGTTGAGGGTACGCCAGGCATCATCACCCAGGTGATCACGCACTGCGCGGCTGTTGCGCAAAAAGTGGCTGAACAGCCAGGGCAGGCCATCCATGCTCTGTTCACCCAGTTGATCCAGCAGTTTTTCACGCAGCAGGATGAACTGGCGGCTGCTGCGGGAATTCATCTTGCGGGCACGAATCAGTGCCGGGGTGTCTTCGGTGGAATCAAAGTCCGGCAGCTCCACTTCCAGTGCGGTGAACAGATCCGGTAGCAGTGTCTGGTCCAGCGGTAACTGGCCGTCTTCCAGCAGATGCCCCAGGGTTTCACGCAGCAGGCGGGTGCGGTTGTCCAGGCGTTCACCGTAACGACCCATCCAGAACAGGCTGTCGGCGACACGACTGGGCAGGTCCTTGCCGTCACGGGTGACCAGTACCGGGCCGTGGGCCTGGCGCAGCAGACTGACGTGCGGCTGGGTGACTGGTGCCAGTACCCAGATGTCTTTCACCAGGGTGCTTTCCATCACCGGGGTGCCGGGTTCAGCAACCCAGGCCAAGCCGCCGGGCATGATGCGGTGCTGACGCTCACGCGCCGGTTTTTTCATTTCACCCGGATCAGCCAGGCTGAACAGGCGCAGGTTCACCGGCTGGGGTTGCAGGCGTTGTTCGCGGCTGTTGAAACTGGGGGTGGAGGCGGCCTGCATCGGCAACTGGCCAACATAAAGGTGTGGTGAGTGCTGCATGGCCTGCTGCAGGCGTTCACGCTGGCTGGTGGTCAGGTGTTCGGGATGGATCACCGTGCCGGGGTCGCTGATGTCGCGCAGTTGCCAGCGGGGTGGGAACTGCAGCAGGTCTTGCAGGTGTTCAGGTTCACCGCACCAGCGGGTTTCACGGCCTTTCAGCAGCAGTGGCTCACCCAGTAGAAACTCGCACAGTGCAGGCATGAAGCAGGTCAGTGCCGGGTGTTCCAGCACACCCACACCCAGGGTGTTGGCAATTTCCACTTCGCCACGACGGGCTGCCTGCATCAGACCGGGCACACCCAGCAGGGAATCACCGCGCAGTTCCAGCGGATCACACCAGGGATCGGTGATCTGGCGCACAATCACGTCCACGGTTTTCAGGCCACCGAGGGTACGCATGGCCACCTGACCGTCACGCACCACCAGGTCGCCGCCTTCCACCAGTGAGAAGTTCATGTAGTTGGCCAGCCAGGCGTGTTCAAAATAACCGGGGCTGCCAGGGCCGGGGGTCAGCAGCACAATATTGGGTTCTTCGCGGTGGTGTTGGGCCAGCTGTGCCAGGCAACGGTGCTGTGCCTGCAGAAAACCGGCCAGTCGCCGCAAGGGTGCATCCCGGTAGAGGGTGGACATGGCACGTGCCAGCAGGATGCGGTTTTCCAGCGCATAACCGGCACCAGAAGGCGCCTGGGTCCAGTCGGCCATCACTCGCCATTCACCCAGGTGATCACGAATCACGTCCATGCCGTGGAAAATCAGCATCGGGCGTTCCGAGCGGTGTTGATTGTCCGCCGCAGCAAACAGCCAAGCCGGGTGGGTGTAAACCAGTTCGGGAGGCAGGATGCCATCACGGATCACCCGGCGTTCACCGTAGAGGTCTTCAACCAGGGCTTCCAGCAGGCGGCTGCGCTGAATCAGGCCCTGTTCCAGCGGTTCCCAGTCCTGGGTACTGATCACATAGGGCAGGGGGTCCAGTTGCCAGGAGCGCAGTTTACCGGCATCGTCTTCATAAACGTTGAAGGTCACACCGTTTTCATGCAGCAGGTTCTGCACTTCTTCTGAGCGCTGGCTCAGCCCATCCAGACCCAGATCAGCCAGTTCATCCAGTACGCCTTGCCAGCGGGCACGAATATTGCCATCCGGTTCGACGAGTTCGTCATAACCCGGCGTGACCGGGTAGTTGTCCAGCAACTGGCGCAACTCGTCACCGAGTGCAGAGGTATTCAGCATGACAGAGATATTCCCGATGGCATTTAGCTGCTATTGTCACCAATTATTGTCACCTCCCACAAGAGGCGCGTATTCAGGGAGTCCAAAGGCATGAAGCTTTATTCCTGCACTGGCTGTGGTCAGTTGGTGTTTTTTGAGAATACCCAGTGTAATCACTGTGGTGCACTGCTGGGCTTTGTACCGGAACAACTGACGTTAACAGCCTTTGAACCGGTGGATGGAACCCTTTGGCGTCCCCTGGGACAGCAGGATTTCACTGTTCCCCTGTATCGCCAGTGCAGCAACTATCAGTACCAGGCCGTGTGCAACTGGATGCTGCCAGCGGATGATCCGCATGATTTCTGTATTGCCTGCCGCCTCAACCGCACCATTCCGGACCTTGGCCAACCACAGAATCGCGGGTTCTGGCTGAGCCTGGAAACCGAAAAACGCCGCCTGATCTACAGCCTGTTGCAACTGGGGTTGCCACTCATCTCCCGCTCAATTGATCCGACCGGGCTGGAATTTGATTTTCTGGAAGACACTGAACCCACCTTTTCTGAAAGTGGGCGGGTGCTGACCGGTCATTCCGAAGGCCTGATCACGCTGAACATTGCTGAGGCTGATCCGGTGCGGCGCGAAAAGATGCGCAGCCGCATGGCAGAACCTTATCGCACCCTGTTGGGGCATTTTCGCCATGAGTCCGGCCACTACTACTGGGACCGACTGATCCGCAACAGCCAATGGTTGTTTGCCTTCCGGGAGCTGTTCGGGGATGAGCGCCAGGATTATGCCGCCGCCTTGCAGCGGCATTACAGTGAAGGTGCCAGCGGTGACTGGCAACAGCAGCATGTCAGTGCTTATGCCAGTGCCCATCCCTGGGAAGACTGGGCAGAAACCTGGGCGCACTACCTGCATATTCTGGATACCCTGGAAACCGCTGGGCAGTTTGGCCTGAGTGTGCAGCCTTCATTGAGTGGTGCTGCCGGTGTGCAACTGGCTCAGGGGTTCAATCCGGCGCTGGGTGCCGATTTTGACTGGCTGATCCAGACCTGGCTGCCACTGACCACCGCACTCAACAGCCTGAATCGCAGCATGGGGCATGATCATGCCTACCCGTTTGTACTGGCCCCGGCAGTGATCAACAAACTGCGGCTGGTGCATCAGGTGATCATGGCACAGGGCTTGCTCTGATTTATTCAGGTTTCTAAAGTCGTTTATTCGTGAGACAGCGAGGGAATACGTCACCATGACCATCCGTGTTGCATTGAAGCACCATACCCGTTACGACTTTGACAAGCCGGTAAAGCTGTCACCTCACCTGATACGTCTCAAGCCTGCTCCCCATTGCCGCACCCCGATTGACAGTTATTCCCTGAAAATCACCGGCGGTGAATATTTCATCAACTGGCAGCAGGATCCCTTCGGTAACCATCTGGCACGGCTGGTGTTTCCGGACAAGGTGAAGTTTTTGCAGGTCGAAGTGGAAGTGGTTGCCCCGATGACGGTGATCAATCCCTTTGATTTTTTTGTGGAAGAATCCGCCGAGCAGTTTCCTTTTTCTTATCGTGACAGCCTGAAACGCGATCTGGCTCCTTATCTGGAAGTGACCGAATCCGGCCCGTTGTTGATGGAGTGGTTGACCGAGGTGCCACGTGAACCGGCAGCCATTGTCAACTTCCTGGTCGCAATCAACCAGCGTTTGCAGCAGGACATTGCTTATACCGTGCGGCTGGAACCGGGGGTGCAGACGGCGGAAGAAACCCTGGAAAAACGCCTGGGTTCCTGCCGGGATTCGGCTTGGCTGCTGGTGCAGATCCTGCGGCATCTGGGGCTGGCGGCCCGGTTTGTATCGGGTTACCTGATTCAGTTGACGCCGGATGTCAAAGCGCTGGATGGCCCGTCCGGCACGGAAGTGGATTTCACCGACCTGCACGCCTGGACGGAAGTGTTTGTGCCCGGTGCCGGTTGGATCGGTCTGGACCCTACCTCCGGCCTGCTGGCCGGGGAAGGCCACCTGCCGCTGGCAGCCACTCCGGAGCCAACCTCTGCCGCCGCCATCACCGGTTTTTCTGATCCCTGTGAAGTGACCTTTGATTTTCACATGGAAGTCACCCGCATCCACGAAGAACCCCGTGTCACCAAGCCCTACACCGAAGACGCCTGGCAACAGATCCTGCAACTGGGTGAACAGGTGGATGAAGTGCTGGAAGCGGAAGACCTGCGCCTGACCATGGGTGGTGAGCCCACTTTTGTTTCGATTGATGACATGGATGCACCAGAATGGAACACGGCCGCGCATGGGCCCACCAAACGGGGCCTGTCTGAACAGTTATTAAAACGCCTGCGTCCGCGTTTTGCGCCCGGCAGCCTGATGCATTACCAGCAGGGCAAGTGGTATCCGGGTGAAAGCCTGCCGCGCTGGGCGCTGGCCTGTTACTGGCGCAAGGATGGTCAGCCGTTGTGGCGGGAAGACCGCTGGCTGGCCGACATTACCAAAGATTACGGCGTGGGTGTGGCACAGGCCGGTGCTTTTTCTGAAACCCTCACTCGTCGGCTGGGGGTCAGTGCCCGCTGGCTGATCCGTGCGTATGAAGATGCCTACCATTACCTGTGGCTGGAAAGAAACCAGCCGGTGGATGTGGAGCTGGAAGGCGAAAACCTCAAGGATGATGAAAACCGTGCCCGTCTGGCCCGCTTGCTGGAGCGTGGGCTGGATGAAGTCACCGGGTTTGTGTTGCCGCTGGCGCGTCCGGAGCCCGGCAAGGGTTGGACATCCGGCCACTGGCCATTAAAACGCAGCAACCTCTACCTGTTGCCCGGTGATTCCCCGATGGGATTACGCCTGCCGCTGTCGGCCCTGCCGCGAGCCGGACGGGATGATCAACCACAGCCATCCAGCCTGTTTGAACCCCGCCAGCCACTGGCTGACCTGCATGGTGAAATGGCCAGCCGTTACAGCAGTTGGCAGACACAGCAACCACAACGGCTCAGTGACCAGTACCCGGATGAACCGGGTGCGAAAGTGATTCACACCGCGCTGTGCATTGAACCGCGTGAAGGCAAGTTGTTTGTGTTCATGCCACCGCTGCATGATCTGGAAGCCTGGGTCGAGTTACTGGCTGCAGTGGAACAGACGGCCGCCCAGTTGCAGCTGCCGGTGTGCATTGAAGGTTATCCGCCACCGTCTGACCCACGCATTGAAAAATTCATGATCACCCCGGACCCCGGTGTGATTGAGGTCAACATCATGCCCGCCCGCAGCTGGCCGGAGCTGGTGCGCAACACTGAAATTCTTTATGAAGAAGCCCGCCAGACGCGACTGGGCACCGACAAGTTCATGCTGGATGGGCGTCACACCGGCACCGGTGGCGGTAACCACGTCACCCTTGGTGGTGAAACCCCGGTGGACTCCCCCTTCCTGCGTCGCCCGGATCTGCTGGCCAGCATGCTGACCTACTGGCAACACCACCCCAGCCTGTCTTACCTGTTTGTGGGGCTGTTCATGGGGCCCACCAGTCAGGCGCCACGCATCGATGAAGCGCGCCATGAAGCTCTGTACGAGCTGGAAATTGCCCTGCAACAGATGCCAGTCGGTGAAGTCACCCAGCCCTGGCTGGTGGATCGCCTGCTGCGCAACCTGCTGACCGACATCACCGGCAACACCCACCGGGCTGAATTCTGCATCGACAAGCTGTATTCACCGGATAGCCCCACCGGGCGTCTGGGACTGCTGGAGCTGCGCGGTTTTGAAATGCCGCCGCATGCCCGCATGAGTCTGATGCAGCAACTGCTGATTCGTGCACTGGTGGCGCGTTTTGCCCGTGAACCCTATCGCAAGCCGCTGGTGCGCTGGGGCACCAGCCTGCATGACCGCTGGATGCTGCCGCATTACCTGTGGCAAGACCTGCAGGACGTACTGAAGGATCTGGCCGACTTCGGTTTTGATTTCCAGCCGGAATGGTTTGCTGCCTTCCTGGAATTCCGTTTCCCCAGTTATGGCCGGGTGACCTACGACGCGGTGCAACTGGAACTGCGTCAGGCGCTGGAACCCTGGCATGTGCTGGGTGAAGAAGTCAGCGGGGGTGGTACCGCCCGTTATGTGGATTCCTCCGTTGAACGGCTGCAATTGAAGGTGAAGGGCTTTAATCCGGCCCGTCATCAGGTCACCTGCAATGGCCGCCTGCTGCCACTGCAAGCCACCGGTGTGGAAGGCGAGGCGGTGGCCGGGGTGCGTTACCGTGCCTGGCAACCGCCATCTGCACTGCATCCGATGATTCCGGTGCATGCACCCTTGGTGTTCGACCTTTACGACAGCTGGAATCAGCGTTCACTGGGCGGCTGCACCTACCATGTGTCGCATCCGGCAGGTCGAAATTATGAATCTTTCCCGGTCAATGCCAATGAAGCCGAAGCCCGGCGTCTGGCCCGCTTCTGGCCACAGGGACACAGTCAGGGACGGATGCAGCCGGCACAGGAACCAGTGAATCGGGAATACCCCTGCACGCTGGATCTACGTTGGCATCACCGGGCCAGGGATTGATCTGTATTGCGTTGAAACCGACGCTGTGATAACTGGTATACAGATTGCAACAAAGTCGTCATGGAAAACAACAAACCGGCCTCAGGCCTGGTTGCAGTAAGGGGAAGTCAGTCAGATGAGCAAGATCAACTGGAACAACTACGCCTTTAATGGCTTTTATGATGAGCTGATGGCCGCCCCCGGAGTGCCGCATCCTGCGGCCAGAATGCTGTGTGAATACCTGGCGCAACTGGATGCGCGAGAGCTGAAAGAACACAAGCATGCGGCTGAAGTGGCCATCCAGGTGATGGGCATCACCTTCACCGTCTATTCCGAAGGCAGCATGATTGACCGGGCCTGGCCTTTTGATATTGTGCCCCGAATCATTCCACTGGATGAATGGCAACGCACCGAAGCAGGGCTTAAGCAACGGGTGCAAGCCCTGAACATGTTCATTGATGACCTTTACCATGATCAGAAGGTGGTCAAAGATGGTGTTTTACCCAAAGAAATCCTCGCTCAATCGGTGAATTTCCGGCCTCAGTGTGTGGGCATCAACCCGCCGCACCATATCTGGGCACACATCTGTGGCTCCGATCTGGTGCGTGATAAAGACGGCGCCCTGTATGTGCTGGAAGACAACCTGCGGGTGCCCTCCGGTGTGTCTTACATGCTGGAAAACCGCAACGTCACCAAACGCATCCTGCCGGAGCTGTTTGCCACCGGGCGCATTCAGCCGGTGGATGACTACTGTTCCAACCTCTATGACATGCTGGCTGCCATGTCACCGCGTCCCGGTGATGACCCGCAGATTGTGGTGATGACACCCGGCATCTACAACTCGGCCTATTTTGAACATTCCTACCTGGCCCAGCAGATGGGTGTGGAACTGGTGGAAGGTTCCGACCTGCTGGTGGGGGATGATGATTGCGTTTACATGCGCATGGTGGATGGCCTGAAACGGGTGGATGTGATCTACCGCCGCATTGATGACCTGTTCCTCGATCCGGAAGCCTTTAACCCGGAATCGACACTGGGTGTGGCCGGGCTGATGCGTGCCTGGCGCAAGGGCAAGGTGGCACTGGTGAATGCACCCGGTGCCGGCGTGGCCGATGACAAGGTGGTTTATGCCTTTGTGCCGGAGCTGATCCGTTATTATCTGGATCAGGAACCGCTACTGCCCAACGTGCCCAGCTACCTGTGCATGCGGGATGACGACCGGCGTTATGTGCTGGACAACCTGGATAAACTGGTGGTTAAACCGGCCAATGAATCCGGTGGTTACGGCATGCTGGTCGGTCCTCATTCCACCAAGGCAGAACAGAAGCAATTTGCCGAGCTGATCAAGGCCAACCCACGCAACTACATGGCCCAGCCGACCCTGTCCCTGTCCACGGCACCCACCCTGTGTGATGGTGTGGTGGAAGCCCGCCATGTGGATCTGCGGCCGTTTATCCTGTCGGCCGGTAACCAGACTCACGTCACCACCGGTGGTCTGACCCGTGTGGCACTGACCCGTGGCTCGCTGGTGGTCAACTCCTCTCAGGGGGGCGGCAGTAAAGACACCTGGATTGTGGATGTGGACAACCTCGATGGCGCGCTGTCACCCAGCCAGTCGCAGCATCAGAATCAGGGAGGTGAGTGATCATGTTGTCTCGTGTTGCTGAAAACATCTACTGGCTGGCCCGTTACCTGGAACGTGCCGAAGACACCGCGCGACTGATCAGCGTTAACAGCCACCTGCTGCTGGATTTTCCACGGGCCACCAGCCTGGGTTGGGACTCCCTGGTGAACATCACCGGCAGCGAAGCCATCTTTGACAAGCACTATGACAAGCGTGATGAAACCAGTGTGCTGAATTTCCTCTGCGGGGATCGGCGTTACGGTGGTTCCATCATCTCTTCGCTGGCTGCTGCCCGTGAAAACCTGCGCACCACGCGAGACATCATGCCGCGTGAAATCTGGGAAGAAATCAACCAGCTTTACCTGGATACCGACAAACAGGTGCAGGCAGGCATCAACTCCCGCAACCGTGATAACTTCCTGAAACGGGTGATTCGCAGTTGCCAGACCGTCACCGGCCTGATTGAAGGGTCACTCAGCTACACCCAGGTGCGTACCTTCCTGCTGCTGGGTCGCCACCTGGAACGCGCCGACATGACCACCCGCATCATCGATGTGCGCTCAGCCAACCTGCTGCCGCGTTCCCCGGAAGAACTCACCCCCTTCGAGAACCTGCAGTGGATGAGTGTGCTGAAATCCCTCACCGGCTACCAGATGTACCGCCAGCAGGTACGCCTGCGGGTGAAAGGCCCGGACGTGCTGCGCTTCCTGCTGCAAGATAAAGCCTTCCCCCGTGCTGTGGCCTGCAGCCTGCGGGAAATGGTGCAAGTGCTGGAAGCCCTGCCGCGCCACGAACGAGTGCAACAAGTGGTGGACGACCTGGTGAAACTGCTGATTGCCGCCGACGTGGAAAGCCTCGCCGCCGAGCCGGAGCAACTCCACCTGTTTGTGGACGAACTGCAAATCGGCTTTAACCAGGTGCATGGAGCCATCGCTGAAAACTACTTTGGTGCCACTGATTAACTGATCTGCTTGACTGGCTACCAACTGAAGCCCGACCTGAAAAGGCCGGGCTTTTTACTGAGCTGAATCAAAACCTATGTAGTGTTCAGCTAATCCCAGACAGGAGCTCATGCATGGGTTTCTATTCTGCCAGATAGCTTCTGTATTACCCACTGATTCAGGCTGGCGTGATGTGTTCTGGCTTCTTCATCCAGTTGGCGATGCAGCTCTGGTGGAATACGCAGATTAAACTTTCCTGAATAGGGTTTATCTGGTTCTTTCCCTTCTGCTGCACAGAACTCCAGATAGTCATCCACGCTATCCTGGAACGCCTGTTTGAGCTCTTCAACACTGCTGCCTTGAAAGGTAATAACATCCAGTATCCCCAGAATTTCTCCATGGAATAGTTCAGCGTCCTGATCAAACTCAATATGTGCCTTGTAGCCTCTATGTTGCATCATGGCTGTACTCCTGCATTACTTAAGAAGCGCCTTACGGATTTTACAGCACCTTTGTCTGTTACCCGTTCTGGGTGTGGGCGATGAAATACAGCCAGGCACCCATTCAGGTTTACTCTGACACGGGAACCTCTCCCTTCTGATATTTTTGCGCCCAGTGCTGTAAACAATCCCTCAATGTCTGACCAATGCAGATCGGACTGTATAGGATCACTGAAAACTTTTTGTAAGGTTTTTTTGTGCTTGCTGTTCATACAGTACCATATTTTAGTATCACCCTTCCAGCCCTTTCCCCGCGCCTTTGCGGGCGATCAGTTCGATTTTGTAGCCATCGGGATCTTGCACAAAGGCGATTTCGGTGGTGCCGCCAAGCACCGGGCCGGGTTCGCGGGTGATGTTGGCTCCGGCTGCGCGGAGTTTGTCGCAGGTGCCATAGATGTCATCCACGGCGATGGCGATGTGGCCGTAACCGCTGCCCAGGTCGTATTCACTGGTGTCCCAGTTGTGGGTCAGTTCAATCACGGCCTGTTCGGATTCCGGGCCGTAACCGACAAAGGCCAGGGTGTAGCGGTATGCTTCGTTTTTGCTGGTGCGCAGCAGTTGCATGCCCATCACTTCGGTGTAGAACTTCAGGGAGCGGTCCAGGTCGCCAACGCGCAGCATGGTGTGCAGGATTCTCATGAGTCTGTGTTCTCCTCTGGTTCATCAAGGGTGTAAATCCGGGTGGTTTCGCTGCGGCCGCGCAGTTGCACCTCGTCAATGTAACGGGTCGCAATGTCATTGCCGAGCTGCTGCTGTACGGCTTCACTGACCAGCACCTGGGTGCCGTATTCCTTGTTGATGCTTTCCAGTCGTGCCGCCAGGTTCACGGCATCACCCAGTATGGTGTAGTTGATGCGTTCGCTGGAGCCGATGTTGCCCACCAGGGTTTTGCCATAGTGGATGCCGATGCGGGTGTGGAAGGGCGGCAGGCCCAGGGCTTCGCGCTCGGCATTGTAGGCTTTCAGTTTGCGCATCAGCATCTGGGCACTTGTGACCGCACGATGCACCGGATGTTCCACTTCCAGCGGCGCGCCCCAGAAGGCCAGCACGGCATCACCGATGTATTTGTCGATGGTGCCTGCGTTGTTCATGATGGTGGTGGACATCAGTTCAAAGTATTCGGACAGCTGTTCGGTGAGTTCCGCCGGTGACAGTTGTTCGGAAATGCTGGTGAAGTTTTCGATGTCGGTGAACATCACCACCAGCATTTTTTCTTCACCGCCGATGCGGGTTTCAACACCAGATTCAATCAACTGGCGCACCAGGGTTTTGGGGATGTAGCGAGAGAAGGCCGACATGCCGTTTTTCAGGCTGTTGAGCGCATCCTGGGCCATGTGGATTTCGGTGATGTCGGAATTGGTCGGGATGGTGAAGCTGGTGTTCAGGGCTTTCAGCTCTTTGGCCTGCCAGGCCAGTTCGGCAATCGGGCGACCCATGCGTCGGGCCAGCACATACACCAATGCAATGAACACCAGCAGGATCACAAAAGACACCAGCATGGAGTGGCGTGCAGTGGCACGAGCCGGCGCAAACAGCACGTCTTCGGGAATCAGGGCTGCCAGCATCCAGCCGTGCTGGCCAAA
Organism: Marinospirillum alkaliphilum DSM 21637; assembly: GCF_900119735.1. Classification (GTDB taxonomy): domain Bacteria; phylum Pseudomonadota; class Gammaproteobacteria; order Pseudomonadales; family Halomonadaceae; genus Marinospirillum; species Marinospirillum alkaliphilum. Next base: position 198,034 of record NZ_FPJW01000001.1, read on the forward strand.
ACGTAGTTCTCGCAGCGAGTAGAGCAGGTCGCTTTCCTTTTCCAGCGGCAGGGTGCCACGCTGGCTACCCTGCTGATACAGGCGATAGACCTGTTGCAGGTTGTCACTGCAGAGAGTGCCGTCACAGGAGGTCACCACAATGCTGCCGTTGTTGTCATACAGCACCAGCTCTCCACCGAGGATTTCAGCCTGACGTTGCATGTAGCGCTGCAGTGCATCGAGGGTGATGTCCATGCCTGCCACCTTGATGCGCAGGCCGGAATCATCAAACAGCGGCACTGATAGCGTGATGCCGCGTTGTTCGGTCTGATCAAAGCGATACACCGAACTCATGAAAGGATTGCGTCGATCCACCGCCTGCAGGTACCAGTCCTGCAGCAGTGGATCATGTTCAGCCAGGCGGCTTTCGATGATGCGGGTGTTCAGGTCTTCATCCAGGTATTCAATGATTTCCACCCGCTGGCCTTGCACTGGTGCCAGGTGCCGCAGGGAGGGTTCAGGATGCTGGCGGGCTTGAAAATAGCGTCCTTCACTGTCGGCCAGATAAATGCTGGAGATGTACCGGTTGGACAGCCGTTCTTTCATCAGGCGTTCCAGTTGTGGTGTTTTTTCCAGACGGCTGGAATCACTTTCCAGTGCCAGCAGGGTACGCAGGTGACTGGCAGACTGGGAGAAGTGCTGGCTCAGTCGCGCAGCCACGTTTTCGGTGATCTGTTCCGTCAGTTGTTCAGACAACTGCAGGGCACTGCGATGTGACTGGCTGTAGTTGAACAGGATGATCAGGCTGCCGACCAGGATGGTGAGGGTGGCAAACAGCATCACCTGGTTGAAGGTGAAGCTGCGGGTGCGGTGGGGAAGATTTTTAATCGCGGACATGGACACCGGCCTCCCTTGCTGCAGTCAGAAATGCATTCCAGTGTTGTTGGTAAAGGGTTTCTCCCGTGGCAGACAGGGGCAGCAGAAAGCTGTTGCCTTCCGTCAGGCGCTGGGTCATCCAGTTGGCGGTGCGCGGGGCTTGTCCCTGTGTGGTCAGTAACGGTGAGCGGTAGCCGGTATGCAGTGCCATCAGGCTGTTGGCTTCGATGTCGGTCAGGTGAGCCAGCAGTTTTAATGCATCATCGGGTCGGCTGCTGCTTCTGGGGATCACCAGCAGATCCATGCGTTGAACGGCCTGCCCTTGAGTGACGGTGTTTTCCAGCGAAGTGAAGGTGTAACCATTGCGGCTGCGCATCAGATGGCTGGCTTCACCCTGATGCAGGTGTGCCAGTCGGATCTGTTCCCAGCGCAGCAGTTGCAGGATTTCATTCGGCCCGGTGATGCTGTGCAGGCTGGGCAGCAGGCTGTGTAACCAATCGCTGGCGGCTTGCAGGTGTTCAGGCTGTTCGCTGTTCAGTGGCAGATTCAGTGCCCGAAAAGCCAGCGCAAACACTTCACGCGGATCATCCAGCAGTGCCAGTTGACGCTCATGACCAGGCTGGGTGAGTTGGTTCAGGTTGCTGAAGTGAGTGGTGCTCTGCTCCGGGCGCAGGATACCGGCATTGCGCCAGAGCAGCGGGCGGCTGTAGTGATAGTGGGGATCAAAACTTTTGCCATGCAGTCCGCTGTTGAGCAAAGTCAGCGCAGGCAGGGATGTTGCCGGCAGGGAGATTAACGCCTGTTGCAGTTCGGGAGTTAACTGGTGGGCAGGCAGCAGCACCAGGTCCGCCTGCTCCGGCAGTGAGCGGTTATCGGCCACTGCCCTGTCATCCGCTAAAGGCGTGTAACGTACAGCCAGGCCGGTGCGAGCTGTGAAGCTTTGCAGCACTTCCACCGGCAGATACCCCGGCCAGCCGTACACCTGTAAATAAGGGGTTTCGGCCAAGGTGCCAGTGCTGAACAGCCATAACAGCAAAAGTGTGTTTCTGAGCCGGACAACAGCATTCATCAGTGCTCTCCTTGCAGTGCTGGTTATCAGAAATTCAGGTTATTCGGTGTTGGGTTTGCCAATCCACACCCTGACTTTTTTCAGCCAGGGCAGATCACTGGCTTTTTCCAGTAAACGGGTTTCCAGTGCTGAAATCTGTTCAGGCTGCACCTGATCCGCACTGTAGAACAGATCCACATCAATACCCAGATTCAGATAATGCAGGGTGGTGTGGTGGGGGCGTTCGTAGTCGGGATCACCCACCCAGCGCTGGTGCAGGTTGTTCAGCACTTCCGGGCGCAAGGGCAGCATGCGTGCCGGGTCGGGATTGTCGGTTTCGGCGTCATCTTCCGGGTCGATGTGGAAGGTGACATCGGAGATGTGTTCAAATTCATCACGCAGTTGTCGGGCCACCCAGACACCAATTTCATGGCCTTCGGATACACTGGCATAAGGAGCCACCTGCAGGTGGATATCCAGCAGGCTGCGGCTGCCCATGGTGCGGGTGCGCAGGTGGTGAACATCGCGCACACCGGGAACACTGCGGGCAATTTCACGGATTTTTTGTGTTTCTTCATCCGGCAGTGCGGTATCCACCAGTTCCTTCAGGCTGTTCCAGATCAGCTTGATGCCGATGCGTGCCACCATGATGCCGACAATCACTGCCGCCAGTTGATCCAGCCAGGGGAAGCCGAGTAGTGCGCCGCCGATGCCAACAAACACCACAATGGAGGACAGGGAATCGGTACGATGGTGCCAGGCATTGGCCTCCAGCAGTTTGGAGTTGATCTTGCGGGCAATCCGCAGGGTGTAGCGGTAAATCCACTCTTTGCTGAGAATGGACGCTACGGCCACCAGCAGTGCAATGGCACCGGGCGTCATCAGCTCACCGGCGTGCAACAGACGAGTCAGACTGTCCCATACCAGTGCACCGGCCACCGCAATCAGGATGGCACCCAGCAGCAAGGTTGCCAGGGTTTCGTAGCGGTCGTGGCCGTAGGGGTGATCCTGGTCGGGTTTCTGACGGCCGAAGTGAGTGGCGCCCAGCACCAGAAAATCACTGAGCAGGTCTGACAGGGAGTGGATGCCGTCAGCCACCAGTGCTGCAGAGTTGGCCCAGAAGCCGACCAGGATCTTGGCGATGGCATTCAGGGCATTGACCACCATGCCAATCAGGGTGACCTTGTGGGCGGCGCGTGTTTCGACATCCTGGATGCTGGACATACTGGCTTACCTTGCGTTCTATAAAGGTTGGCTGAGTCCGGGGCCGTTTACAAACGACCCAGAAAGTTTTTCACCGGGTTGGCATACATGGCCAGCCACTGGGCCTGATACTCTTCGGGGCAAGCCGCCAGACGTTCATTAAAGGCGGCGCGCACTTCGGTGTCAAAAGACGGAATGGCAAAGTCACCTTCCTGGTGCAAGGCTTCCAGCGCCAGGTAATTGCTGGGGAACAGGCGGTAGAGACGACGGATCTGTTCATCCACGGCAGCAGCCACTGCATCAGCATCTTCAAAATCACCATCCAGTGGCTGACCAAAGGCAACATGCACCCGCCCTTTGTAACCGGCAATGCCCTGGGCGATGCTGTCGATGTCTTCAAACTCACCCTTGGCGTAGTGGCCATCTTTCTGTTTTTGCACCACTTCACGGGATTTTTGCACATCCAGCGGATCATATTCGTAGCTGAGCGCAACCGGCACGATGTTCAGGTCGTGGATGGTGTCAGCAAAGGCTTTGCCGCTTTTCTTTTCAGCCATGCAGAACATCTTGATGATGGCCGGATCAGTGTGATCAATGCCGTCTTTGGCGCGACCTTCCTTCTGGGCAATCCAGATGGACTGGTGTTCTTGTTTGATGCTGTGGTGAATGTACTGGGACAAGAGGTTAAAAGCCGCCATCATCTGGCGGATGCCCTTGGCCGAGCGCTGCACAATAAAGCTTTTGTTCAGACGCATCAGGTCGTTGACATAGGGTTTTTTCAGCAGGTTGTCACCAATGGCAATGCGCACAGTGTCCATGTTGTTGATATGCAGGGCATAGTTCACAAATGCCGGGTCCATGGCGATGTCACGGTGGTTGCTGATAAACAGGTAACTCTTGTTTTTATCCAGGTGCTCGATGCCATCCACGGTGAAACCCCGGGTGGTGGTGGCAATCATGCGGGCCATGTAAACACCCACATACACCTGCAAATCACTGATGGAGCCAATGCGGATCACACGACTGGCCAGCGCGCGGCTGATCATCCAGCGCAGTGCCGGGGCGAGAAAGCTGTCGGCCAGGCGGGGAAATTTAAAACGCAAAATGGCACGCAGTAATTCCGGATCTTGCGGCAGGCGATCCAGCACTTCGCGAACTTCTTCATCACGATAAGGACGGATGGCGTCAAAGGCCTCAGGTGAGGCGTTCATCAGACTGGTTTCCATGCTTCGGGCAAACCTCGGTATTCGGATCAGGGCAGCAGGTTATCACTTAAACCCTGATGCACGGCCAGCAGGCGGTCGATCAGGGCAGACAGGGTATTGCTCATCAGGATGAACTCGGCATCCAGGGCGATCAGTGGGTCCTGGTCCGGGTTGACATCTGCGGCTTCTTCCAGCAGTTGTTCAGCAAAGTTCAGGCTTTTCAGCGTTAGCTGATCAGTCAGGGTAAAGTTGACCTGTTGTTGCCAGTCCAGCCGCAATTGGGTGACACGTTTACCCGCTTCCAGCAACTGGCGGATTTCATCACTGGCCAGATCCTGGCCTTTGCAGCGCATCACCGACTGTTCGTCTTCAGCATCGCGCAGCTCACAGCTGTCCAGCAGCTCAAAATCAGATGGGCCGCCTTCAGCCACCCAGCCGGTCATCACCTGTACTGGAGCCAGCTGGGTATTCAGTGGCACCACCGGCAGACTGCCGAGGCCTTCACGCAGCAGATTCAGTGCCAGTTCGGCCTGTTTGTCGCTGGTGGTATCCATCATCACGCGGTTATTCTGCCCATCCAGCCATACCCACAGGTGGCGTGAACGGGTAAAAGCCTGTGGCAGCAGGGTCAGGCGCAATTCTTCAGCCAGATTCTGGCGCTCTTTACGGCCAACACGGCGTTGTTCTTCGGCTTCCAGCGCTTCAATGCGTTCCTGTAATTGTTCCCGCACCACCGTGGATGGCAGGATTTTTTCTTCGATCTTCAGTTTCAGCAGCCAGTGATCCCCCTGACTGTGTACCCTGAGTTTGCCACCGGCCGGTGATACCCAGCCGGCAGTGCTGTCTTCCTGGCTGCCGCAGTGGCGGAAGGGGCGAACAGCCAGTGCCTGCTCCAGTTTGTCGCTGTTCCAGTTTTGCGGGGTACGTGCCTGATAGATGCGTAAGGCTTTAAACCACATTCAAAAAATCCTTCCATTCAGTGAGCCGGGTATTATCCCTGATCCTGAAGTGGGAAGCCACCGAAAGCAAAAGACCCGTGCCTGGGCACGGGTCTGGGCATCTCCCCGGTCGGGTGTGACCGGGCGAATGGGGGTCAGGAGTTGCCGGTGATGACGGCGGGGTTTTTGTGGATGGCAGATACGCCACGCATTCCTGACCACATGTCTTCGCGGCCTTCACGCCAGCCACTGAGCCAGCTGGTGCGCAAGTCTTCCTGTTGGGTCGGGCATTTTTCCCGCGACTGACCAGCCAGGCCAGCCTGGTATCCACGGGTGTAAACACGGTTTGCACGATCTCGTTTCTGACGCTTCATAGAGTACGGCCTCTCTTGCTTTGATGTAAGATACAGCTTTCCATCTACTTCCAACGGCAGGTCACCACCTGGCAAGTGCCTCAAGCTCTATTGATAGGCCAGATGACATGTGAATGACAGCTTTTTTTATTTATCGTTTCAGTGCTTCCGATTGCTCCTCACAATAAGGCTTAGATATGTCATCCCTGAATCAGCTCCACACCCTGCATGTAGCCTGCTCCCGAGGCCTTGAATCCCTGCTGGCGGAGGAGTTGCTGCAACTGGGGTTTGTCTCGGCCAGAGCAAGAGTGGGTCGAGTGACCGGCGAAGCCACGCTGGAAAATGCTTACCGTGCGGTGCTCTGGTCACGACTGGCCAGTCGCGTGCTGTTGCAGCTGGAAGAATCTTCAGCCCAGAGTGCAGAAGAGCTGCAAGAGTGGCTGGCACTGGTGGACTGGAGTGAACACCTGTTGCCGGAAGGCAGCCTGGCGATTGATGTGATCGGCACCACCCCCCAGTTGCGCAACACCCACAATACGGCTTTGCAGGCCAAGGATGCCATTGTCGATTATTTCCGCCAGCAGCGCGGGCAGCGTCCTTCGGTGGAAAAAAATCGCCCGGATGTGCGTTTTCAACTGAGGTTTGAGAAGGGCCATAAAACCCTGCTGAATCTGGATCTGGGTGGTGTTGGCTTGCATCAGCGCGGTTATCGCCTGCAGGCTGGTCTGGCACCCTTGCGGGAAACCCTGGCGGCCGGTTTGCTGATGCGTGCCGGTTGGCCCCGGTTGTATGCGGAAGAAGGCGCTGCGTTGCTGGACCCCTTCTGTGGTTCCGGTACCCTGCTGGCTGAAGCAGCCTTTATGGCGCTGGATATTGCACCGGGGCTGCTGCGCCCTTGGCACGGGCTGGAAAACTGGCTGGGACATCGCCCGAAACTCTGGCAGGATCTGTGTGAAGAGGCTGAAGCCCGCCGTGCTGCTGCGGCCAGTCGTGAACTGAATCTGGAAGGCAGTGACCAGGATGCCCGAGTGATCCAGATGGCCCGTGACAACCTGGAACGTGCCGGGCTCTTGCATCAGGTGCGTCTGATCGAACGGCCACTGAATGCCCTGCCTCCTGCCTTTGCCGAGCGTGGCCTGTTGATCACCAATCCACCCTACGGTGAGCGCCTGGATGAATTGCCGAAACTGGCGGGTGTTTATGCTGAGCTGGGGCAGCGGGCGGTGCGGGATTACCCCGGCTGGCGACTGGCGCTGTTCACCAATAATCAGGAACTGGCCTACCGGGTGCCGCTGAAACCCTACAAAAACTATCCCTTGCAACATGCCTCACTGGAGTGCCGCCTGTATCTGTTTGAAGTGCCTCAGCAGCAGGCCGGCAGCTTGACTGAGGCTTCTTCACGGACCGACCGGTTGCAAGGTGAGCCATCTGTTGCTGCCCCCATGCCGGTGGTGTTGAGTGAGGGGGCGCAGATGTTTGCCAATCGTCTGGGCAAGAACCTGAAAAAACTGGCGCGTTGGGTCAAGCGGGAACAGATTGAGTGTTATCGGGTGTATGACGCCGACATGCCGGAATATGCCCTGGCAGTGGATATTTACGGGGATCAGGTGCATGTGCAGGAATACGCGCCACCGGCCAGCATTGATGAAGGCAAGGCACAGAGGCGCCTGATGGAAGCCCTGCAAGCCATGCCATCCGTGCTGGGCGTCTCTGCCGATGCCATCCACTTAAAACAGCGTCGCCGTCAGAGCGGCAAACAGCAGTATGAAAAGTTCGGCGGGCAGGGGGTGTTTTTCCCGGTGCGTGAAGGCCAGGTGCAACTGCTGGTCAATCTGACTGATTATCTGGACACCGGACTGTTTCTGGATCATCGTCCGGTACGCCTGCGCATTGGCCAGGAAGCCCGTGCCACGCGTTTCCTCAACCTCTTCTGCTACACTGGTGCTGCCACCGTGCATGCGGCCGTGGGTGGTGCCATCCACACCACCAGTGTGGATCTGTCCAACACCTATCTGGGCTGGCTGGAACGCAACCTGAAACTGAACAAGGTGGATCTGAAACGCCACAGCCGGGTGCAGGCAGATTGCCGCGAATGGCTGAAGCAGGATCGGGGTGCTTATGACCTGATCTTCATGGACCCGCCAACCTTCTCCAACTCCAAACGCATGCAGGGCACACTGGACATCCAGCGGGATCAGGTGGAGCTGGTGCACCTGGCCATGCAGCGCCTGAGCACTGACGGCCTGTTGATCTTCTCCAACAACCTGCGTGGCTTCAAAATCAGTCCCGAACTGGAAGAAGACTTCGAAGTGGTCGATATTACCCGCAAGACCCTGGATCCGGATTTTGAACGCAACAGCAAAATCCACCAGTGTTTTGAAATCCGCCACCGCTGATCTTTCTAATGTCACCTGTCGAATGGTGGTCGATTCAAACGACCAGACCTACCGGATCATCTGATCCGGTAGGACAACGTTTCGGGAGGTTTACATGCAACTGCAACAGAAAATTATTCCCTGTCTCTGGTTTGATGATCAGGCCAAGGCTGCAGCGGAGTATTACGTTGGAATTTTCCCTTCATCTCGCATCACCCACATCAGCCGTTATCCCGATGCCGGGCAAGAGATCCATGGCAAGCCACCGGGCTCAGTATTAACAGTCAGCTTTGAACTGGATGGTTGTCCGTTCACGGCACTCAATGGTGGGCCTCACTTCAGGTTCAATGAAGCCATTTCGCTGCAGGTGATCTGTCAGGATCAGGCTGAGGTGGACCATTACTGGTCGGCACTGGCGGCAGGTGGTGATCCTGCAGCACAGCAATGCGGCTGGCTGAAAGACCGTTTTGGTTTGTCTTGGCAGGTATTTCCGGATGAGTTGACTCACATGCTGGATGACCCAGACCCTGACAAGGCAAATCGGGTGATGGAAGTCATGCTGCAGCAGAAAAAGATTCAACTGGATGCGTTGCAGCGTGCTTATGCCGGATGACCCTTTAACCTCTGCGCCGGACATTCACCGGCAACTGGATCAGCTCTATCGCCAGCATTCCCGTCAGGTGCTGGCAACCCTGATTCGCCTGCTGGGCAGTTTTGAGCTGGCCGAGGATGCCCTGCAGGAAGCCTTTGCACAGGCAGCAAGGCACTGGCCGCAACAAGGCATACCGGCGCAACCATTGGCCTGGCTGATCAGTGCCGGACGTTTTCGCACCATCGACAGGTTGCGTAAACAAAAGCATGAAACAGCCCTGCCACCCCGGGAGGTGGAACAACTGATCGAAAGCCCCGAAACGACTGGTGACGAAGTGATAACCGATGACCTGTTGCGGCTGATTTTCACCTGCTGTCATCCCGGACTGGGGCGTGAAGCCCAGCTTGCATTGACCCTGCGTGAGGTCTGCGGCCTCACCACCGAACAGATTGCCAGTATTCTGCTGCAGAAACCCGCCACCCTGGCACAACGGATTGTGCGTGCCAAACGCAAGATCCGTGATGCGGCCATTCCCTATGAAGTACCGGAGCAACGTGAGTTGCCGGAAAGACTGCAGGCGGTGTTGCAGGTGATTTACCTGGTGTTCAGTGAAGGTTATGCCTGCAGCAGTGGTGAGCAGTTGCTGGACGTGCAGTTGTCGGCGGAAGCCATACGTCTGGCCAGACAGCTGGTGCAACTGCTGCTGGCCACTGAAGCCATGGGGTTGCTGGCTTTGTTGTTGCTGCAGGATTCCCGGCGTGAGACACGGTTGGATGCTGAGGGTGATCTGATCACTCTGGAACAGCAGGATCGCAGTCGCTGGGATCAGGCACAGATTCATGAGGGCCAGGCATGGCTTGAGCGGGCTTTAAAACAGGGGCATGCGGGTATTTATACCCTCCAGGCGGCCATTGCGGCCTTGCATGCTGAGGCGGCAACACCGGATGCAACGGACTGGGGCCAGATTCTGGGATTATATGACCACCTTCATCATCAGCTGCCCACTGCCGTGGTGGCATTGAATCGTGCCGTGGCCCTGGCCATGCACCGGGGACCTGAGGCTGGTCTGGTTGCCCTGCGTGCGCTGGCTGCGGAAGGGCAGTTGCAGGATTATCATCTGTTTCATGCAGCTGTTGCTGATCTGTATCGACGCAATGACCAGTTGGATCTTGCCATGCAGGCCTATCAGCAGGCGCTGGCCTTGTGTGAGCAGGAGCCTGAACGACGTTATCTGAAAAAACGCCTGGAGCAGTGTCGATTTCAGCAGGTCAGGGACGACAAGAGATACCAGAACAAGGGTCTCGACAGATAACAGGAGTGAAAACGATGAAATTCATGATGATGCGCAAGGCAGACAGCAAAACCGAACAGGGCTGCATGCCTTCAGATGAGCTGCTGCAATCCATGGGTGAATACAACAGACGAATGCATGATGCGGGTGTGTTTGTTTCCGGAGAAGGCCTGCGACCGACATCGGAAGGGTATCGCCTGACGTTCCGCGGCAGTGAACCCCTGGTGACCCAGGGACCTTTTACCGAAACGAGAGAACTGCTGGCCGGTTTCACGGTGCTGGAAGTGGATTCACCGGAACAGGCCATCGAATGGGCAAGACAGTGGCCACGCGAGGATGTCGGTGACGGTGAGCTGACGCTGGAGCTACGGCGCTATTATGAGCTTGCAGACTTTGCCGAAGGTGAGGGGCTGGAAGTGCATCGCCAGCTTGATCAACAACTGACCCGGCAGCCATCCGGCATCAATAGCTATTTGATGTTCAACGGTCACTGCCGGGAAGCACTGAGTTTTTATGCCGATCTGCTGGGTGGTCGTATCGAGGCACTGCTGACTCATGGTGAAACACCTGCTGCCAGTGAAGTGGCTGCTGACTGGCAAGACAAGATCATTCATGGTTGCATTAACATCGGCGGACGCCGTCTGATGGGCTCAGATGCACCTGCCGACCACTATCAGCTACCCAGGGGCATGATGGTGCAACTGGAATATGCACAGGTTGAACAGGCGCAGCAGGTGTTTGAACAGCTGGCAGCAGGTGGGCAGGTGCAGATGCCTTTTGGCGCAACCTTCTGGGCAGAAGGGTTTGGCATGCTGACGGATCGGTTCGGCATCGGCTGGATCATCAACTGCTCGCATTGTAATGGAGAGGATTCATGAAATATCTGGCACTGGTTTATTACCAGGAAAGTCAGGTTAATGCCATGTCTGAACAGGAATGGCATGACCTGAATCAGCAGTGCATCGGCTGTGTTGAGGGGTTGGTGGAAAAGGGCAAGTATCTGGCAGGGCAGGCGCTGCACCCAACGGATACTGCTACCACCCTGCGCATGCGTAATGGTGAGTTGCTGATTTCGGATGGTCCTTTTGCAGAAACCCGCGAGCAACTGGCGGGCTTTTATCTGCTGGATGCTCAGGATCTGAATGAAGCCATCCAGCTGGCCAGTAAAATACCACCGGCCCGATTCGGCAGTGTGGAAATCCGTCCGGTGCGGGAATTGCCACCCAAAGATCCGGTCTGATCAGTCCGGATCTGCTGACTGCTTCTGGTTCTGGTTCTGACGGTTTTCTGCTTTATGCCGATACATGGCCTTGTCGGCATGTTGCAGCAGTTCGGATGCGCTTTCACCGTCATCAGGATAGGTCGCCAGCCCCAGGCTGGCGCTGATGTTCAGGGTGATGGTGTTCAGCATAAAAGGCTCTGCCACGGCAGCGGCCAGTTTGTCCATCACGCGGGCCGGTTCATCCGGGTTGCTGATCTCTGGCAGCAGCACCACAAATTCATCACCACCGATGCGGGCCAGCAGGTCTGTGCTGCGTAATTGATGTTGCAGTCGTTGTGCCACGGCTTTGAGCAGTTGATCACCCACTTCATGGCCCCAGGTGTCGTTGACTGGTTTAAAACCATTCAGGTCGATGAAAATCACTGCCAGTGAGTGACTGTAACGCTGGGCCTGAGCCAGTTGCACGTCCAGTCGCTCCATCAATTGCAGGCGATTGGCGATGCCTGTCAGGGAGTCGTGTCGGGCCAGAAAATGCATTTGTGCTTCGGCTTCATCTTTGGCTTCCAGCGTCCGTTCCAACTGGTGTTTGAGCTTTAACAGGCGCTGGCCACTGTGGTATTGGTGCAAACCGAAGGCCAGCAGCAATCCCATGCCCAGCAATGAAGCCGCCAGAATGACCAGAATCACACCAAGGTTGCGGGGCTGGTTCACTTCAATATGGATGTGGCGGTTCAATACAGCCTGAACTTCCTGTTCAGTGAGGGTGGCAATCGCCAGATTCAGCTGGTCGCGCACGGCCTGATGTTCCGGCAGCAAGCCAATCCGCAACTGGTTGCGGTACTCCGGTATGGCACCCACGATCCGCAGGTTGAACCAGCCTTCCTTGCGGATGGTGTAAGCAGCCACGGTTAAAGAGCGAATGGTGAAGTCGGCCAGTCCTTTGTCGATCAGGTCAAAGGCTTCAAACTCGGATGCAACCGGAATCACCGTGAGATCGGGAAAATCCCGCCTGACCCGCTCCATGATGGAGGTGCCACTGGGCAATGCCACCCGGCTTCCAGCCATGCCTTGCAGGCTGCGCACATAAGGGTGATCGCTGCGGGCAATGATGACATTCGGATCAGTCAGGTAGGGTTCGGTGAATATCAACCACAGGCTGCGTGCTTCGGTCTGGTTCAGCAGTGCCAGCGCATCACAGTCACCCACCTGGGCCATGGCCAGGCTTTCATCCCAGTCACGGCTGGGTTGCACTTCATAGTCCAGACCGACACGGGCAAAAATCATGTCCAGCAGGTCGGCAGCGATGCCAATGAACTCACCTTCCGGTGTCAACCTTTCCAGTGGTTCCCAGTCAGGGTCAATGCACATGCGTACCGGTGGTGTGGCGGCAGACTCAGCACTCCAGGCAGGCAGAGTCGACAGCATCAGCGGCAATAACACCAGCCAGGCGTAAAACCAACGGATGTGGGTGGGGGAGGTTACTGACGAGGCTGCATAAGCGGGGTGCATCATTGTCTGGTGGTGCCCTGCAGAGGGTGTAATCAATTGTAAGCATATTGATGGAGTGATGTCACTTCAGAGTTTCAGTCAGGTCTTGCGACAAGACACCACAGGGACTACGGGTTAACCCTTCTTTGACTTTGGTCTATGCTGGCGGCACAAAAGCTATAAGATTTATTGATAACTGATAAGAAACCAGAATAGTGAGCTTGCCATCATGAGAAGACCTGTCCGTATTGCCATCACCGGAGCTGCCGGTGCCATCAGTAACAGCCTGTTGTTCCAGCTTGCTGATGGCAGCATGATGGGTGACGACCAACCGGTGATCCTGCAATTGATTGAAATGCCAGAGCGTATGGAAGCCTTGCGTGGACTGGCAATGGAACTGGAAGACTGTGCCTTTCCGCTGCTGCATACCATCACCCTGCATGACAATGTGGAAGAGGGATTCAACAATGCCCATTACGCCATCCTGATTGGTGCTCGCCCACGCGGACCGGGTATGGAGCGGCGTGATCTGCTGGAAGTGAATGCCGAAATTTTCACCCGCCAGGGCAAGGCATTGAATGATCATGCCAACCGTGATGTGAAGGTACTGGTGGTGGGCAATCCGGCCAACACCAATGCGTTGATAGCCAGCCGTAATGCGCCGCGTCTGTCTCCATCACAATTCACTGCTTTGACCCGGTTGGATCACAACCGTGCCAAAGGCATCCTGGCCAATCATACCGGCGCCAACCCACAGGATATTGATGGCATCATTGTCTGGGGCAACCATTCCACGACTCAGTTCCCGGACTTGCACCATGCTCGGGTATTGGGTGAGCCGGTACTGAATCAGATAGATGATGGCTGGTACAAAAACGAATTCATTCCCCGGGTACAAACCCGTGGCGGGCAGATTATTCAGGCGCGAGGTGTATCCAGCGCAGCATCTGCCGCTCAGGCAGTGATTCACCACATGCGGGATTGGGTGCTGGGTACACCCTCAGGGCAGGTTGTCAGCATGGGTATTGTCAGTGATGGCAGTTATGGCATCACCAAGGGTATCTTCTATTCTTTCCCGGTGCGTTGTAACTATGGCCGTTACCAGATTGTGCGGGGTTTGCAGTTGAATGACTTCAGCCTGCAGATGATGAAAACCACTGAAACCGAACTGCTCGAGGAAAAGGCTGCAGTGGAGCACCTCTTGCCTGCTGAAACCGCAGCTTCTCATGAGAATCTGTCCATTTGCCTGCGTTCTGGTGTCACCCTTTATGCTGACGGCACCGGCCCGGAATCAGCTTCCAAATACCTGACCACCAACCGGGTGATGTAACGCCCTGAACCCTTTGATCCCTGTCTGGGGTCAAAGGGGCTTCTGATCCGACAATTCTTGTTTTAAACCCGACAAAACCCCACACAAGTCTTCTTTTGCACATCCCTTCTTTGTGCGACTTCTGCCAAATATTGCGCCAGATCAACGGATTGGGCGTGTTGCCGAACTGGCACAGGCTTTGCCACAGCAAGGTAACGCAGTCCGTCAGAGGCTGTTCACCCAGAAGAGATTCGGAGGCTTGTCATGATCACCCTTACCCCCAAGGCCCAGGAAACCATCGCCCGCTTTATTGAACAGGCAGGTATGCCGGTGGTTGGACTGCGCATTTCCGTTTCGGATGGTGGCTGCTCCGGGCACAAGTACGCCATGCAGCTGGAAACTGAAGCCGGTGCTGAAGATCAGGTACTGCCTTTTGGTGACGTCAGCCTGTTGGTCGACCCGACCAGTTTCCCGATGCTGGACGGCTGCACCGTGGATTTTGTGGAAAGCCTGGAAGGCAGTGGCTTCAAGTTTGAAAACCCTAACGCCAAGGCTGCCTGCAACTGCGGCAAGTCTTTTGCCGCCTGAGGAGGAACAGATTATGTGGGATTATTCCGAGAAGGTTCAGGAACACTTTTACAACCCGCGTAATGCCGGTGCGCTGGAAGATGCCAATGGGGTGGGTGATGTCGGCTCGCTGTCTTGTGGTGATGCCCTGCGTCTGATGCTGAAGGTGGAGCCGGAAACTGAAGTGATTCTGGATGCCCGTTTTCAGACCTTTGGTTGTGGTTCAGCCATAGCTTCTTCTTCGGCACTGACCGAAATGATCAAGGGCAAAACCCTGGATGAAGCACTCAAGGTCAGCAATCAGGACATTGCTGATTATCTGGATGGTTTGCCGCCGGAAAAAATGCACTGTTCGGTGATGGGGCGTGAAGCCTTGCAGGCCGCCGTGGCCAACTACCGGGGTGAAGTCTGGAGTGATGATCACGAAGAAGGCGCACTGATCTGCAAGTGTTTTGCCATCGATGCGGTGCTGATTGAAGACACCATTCGTGCCAACAGCCTCAGTACGGTGGAAGAAGTCACCAACTACACCAAGGCCGGTGGCGGCTGTTCAGCCTGCCATGAAGGCATTGAAGAAATTCTTGCCAAAGTGATGGCTGAGCGTGGTGAAGCCTTCAGTGGTGATGCGGCTCAGGTGGTGAATGCTGCACCGGTCAACAAGAGTGTCGACCAAGTACAGGCTGATGCCATGGCGGCACTGACCCAGATTGAAATGCCTGTTGCTGCAGCCGGTGCAGTACCGGCAGCCAGTGGTGCACCGAAGCTGACCAACCTGCAGCGCATTCGCAAGATTGAAGAAGTGATTGAGCGGGCCCGTCCGGCGCTGCAGCGGGATCGTGGTGACATTGAGCTGATTGATGTGGATGGCCGCATGGTTTACGTCAAGCTGACCGGTGCCTGCAGTGGTTGCCAGATGGCCAGCATGACCCTCAGTGGCATCCAGCAGCAGATGATGGAAGAACTGAAGGAATTCATCCAGTTGGTTCCGGTCAGCAAAGCGCCTGCCACAAGTGCCTGATTCATCACGGGGGTATAACGCATGAACACCATTTATCTGGACAACAATGCCACCACCCAGGTTGATCCTGCGGTTGTGGAAGCCATGCTGCCTTATTTCACCGAGCAGTTCGGCAACCCGTCTTCCCTGCACAGCTACGGTAACCGTGTGGGTCAGGCATTAAAAGCTGCCCGCCAGCAGATCCAGCAACTGCTGGGTGCCGAACATGAAACCGAAATTGTGTTCACCTCCTGCGGAACCGAAAGTGACTCCACCGCCATTCTTTCCGCATTAAAGGCTCAGCCGGAGCGCAAGGAAATCATCACCACGGTGGTGGAGCACCCGGCCGTACTGGCCTTGTGTGAGTACCTGGAAAAAGAAGGTTACACCGTGCACTACCTGAAGGTGGACGGTAAAGGGCGGCTGGATCTGGATGAGTACCAAAGCCTGCTGAGTGACCGGACCGCCATTGTCAGTGTGATGTGGGCCAATAACGAAACCGGCACCTTCTTCCCGGTGGTGGAAATGGCTGAAATGGCCTGGAATGCCGGGGTGATGTTCCACACCGATGCGGTGCAGGCGGTGGGCAAGATCCCGATGGATCTGAAAAACACCAAAATTGATCTGCTCAGCATTTCCGGCCACAAGCTCCATGCCCCCAAGGGCATTGGTGTGCTCTACCTGCGCCGTGGCACCCGCTTCCGTCCACTGCTGCGTGGTGGGCATCAGGAGCGTGGTCGTCGTGCCGGTACTGAAAACTCGGCTTCCATTGTGGCACTGGGCAAGGCCGCAGAAATGGCACTGGCCGCGATGGAGCATGAGAACACTGAAGTCAAGCGCCTGCGCGACAAGCTGGAGCAGGGCATCCTGGCTCAAGTCAGCCATGCTTTTGTCACCGGTGACCCGGATAACCGCCTGCCCAACACCTGCAACATCGCTTTTGAATACATTGAGGGTGAGTCGATCCTGCTGCTGCTGAACAAACACGGCATTGCTGCATCCAGCGGTTCGGCCTGCACCTCCGGTTCACTGGAGCCTTCCCACGTGATGCGAGCGATGGGGCTGCCTTACACCGCCGCCCACGGCACTGTGCGTTTTTCCCTGTCGCGTTACACCACCGAAGCGGAAATCGACAAGGTGATTGAAGTGCTGCCGGGCATCATCGACCAGTTGCGTAAACTTTCACCCTACTGGAAAGACGGTGCCCCGGTTGAAGAAGCCTTTGATCCGGCTTATGCCTGATACGCCAGATGAACAGGAGCCACCCATGACTCAGCCCAGACACATCATCATTGATGACACCACCCTGCGGGACGGTGAGCAGACTGCCGGGGTGGCGTTCACGCTGGATGAAAAGCGCGCCATTGCCACCCGGCTGGATGCCCTGGGTGTACCCGAACTGGAAGTGGGTATTCCGGCGATGGGTGAAGTGGAGCGGGATGACATTCGTGCCCTGGCCGCTTTGAACCTGTCGGCTGAACTGGTGGCCTGGGGGCGCATGCACCCGGATGACCTGAAAGCCAGTGCCGGGCTGCCGATCCAGTGGCTGGACCTGTCGATTGCTTCTTCTGATCTGCATCTGGAGCGCAAGATCAGAAAAAGCCGTGACTGGGTGTTGCAGCAGATTCGTGAGCTGGTGCCGCGTGCCTGTGATCTGGGCTACCGCATCATCCTGGGTTGTGAAGATGCCTCCCGTTCGGACCCGGAATTCATGCTGCAGCTGGCGGAAACCGCCCAGCAGGCCGGAGCCAGTCGCATCCGTTTTGCCGACACCCTGGGCATCATGGAACCTTTCGGGGTGTATGAGCGCATCAGCCAACTGGCCAGCCGTTGTGACCTGCAGATTGAAATGCACGCCCACGATGACCTGGGGCTGGCGACTGCCAACAGTCTGGCGGCTGCCCGTGCCGGTGCCACCCACATCAACACCACTGTGAACGGCCTGGGTGAACGTGCCGGTAATGCCGCACTGGAAGAAGTGGTGCTGGGTCTGAATCAGCTGTATGGCATGGACACCGGCATCAGCCTGACCGCCTTCCCTGAGTTGTCTGCACTGGTGGCTCAGGCCTCCGGTCGTCCGGTGAGTTGGCAGAAAAGCCTGGTGGGTGAGGGCGTGTTCACTCACGAAGCAGGCATTCATGTGGATGGCCTGTTAAAAGACCCGCTGATCTATCAGGGAGTTGATCCGGCGCTGCTGGGTCGCAGTCATCAGCTGGTACTGGGTAAACATTCCGGCAGCCGTGCTGTGCAAGCCAGTTATGCCCGTCTGGGCATTCAACTGAGTGTTGAACAGGCACGCCTGCTGTTGCAGGAAATCCGCCGCCGCAGCGGCCTCAACAAACAACCCCCGCGGGATACTGAACTGCTTAGCCTGTATCAGTCCCTTTCTGTGAATTCTTCTGCCGTGATGTGAGGTGTGTATGTTGGATGCCGATGAAATCGAATCCCTTGAGGACTTTGACGATGCACTGCAGGAGCTGGAAAGTGCCGAAGACTTTCTGGTGTTTTTCAAAATTGAATACGATCCGCGTGTGGTGCAGGTGAATCGCCTGCATATCCTGCAGCGTTTCCACAATTACCTGGCTGCCCAGCCGATGCCGGAAACCCTGGATGCCCGCTTTGAGCATTACCAGCAACTGCTGGGGCAGGCCTACCTGAGTTTTGTCAATTCCAGTGCCCAGCAGGAAAAGGTGCTGAAAATCTTCAAGCGTGGACAGCCCGGCAGTGGTTTTGTGTCCCTGGGTGCCATTGGAGGTGTGAAATGAACCCGATTTATGACTATGGCGATGAAGTGCGGGTGATCCGCAATGTGCGCAACGACGGCAGTTTCCCTGGTAAGGACAAGGGCGACCTGTTAATCCGCAGGGGCCAGACCGGCCATGTGCGCAACATCGGCACTTTTTTGCAGGATCAGATCATCTACACCGTACACTTCATCGAAGAGGACCTGCAGGTCGGCTGCCGTGAAGAAGAGCTGGTACCAGCCTCCGATCCCTGGACACCCAGCCTGTTTGAAAGCCGCGAAAAGGTGCATTCCCGCCTGGCCTTGTCGCTGCGCGGTGAAATTGTGGTGGAGCCCGGCACCCTGGGCGAAGTGTTGAAGGTGAATCGGGATGATCCCGAAACCGGAGTGACCTATCACATCCTGTTCCCCGGTCATGTGCTGGCCGTACCGGAGCAGGCACTGATGAACCAGCAGGAAGCCGCTGCACTGGGTTACCGGGAGCCGGAACATGCTACAGCTGACTGAAGCCCAGGCGCTGGCCTATCTGGGATTGAAAATAGCCGATGCCCGTTACGGCAAACAACTCAATGAGCTGGAAGGAAAAGAGTTGCAGGAAGTCATGGCGCAGGCCGAGCGCCAGTACCGGCTGGAAGAAAAGGTACTGGCCGCGCCGGAAAGCCAGCAGGTGCACCTGCCGGAAGCCACTCTGGAAGATGCCTGGCTGCGCATTCGCGGACGTTATGAAACAGAGCAGGAGTTTGAGCAGGCACTGGCACTGGTGCAATTGACTCCCAAGTCTTACCGTCTGGCACTGAGTCGTGAACTGCGGATTGAAGCCGTGCTGGAAAAGGTTGCCAGCCGTGCTGAACCCGTTTCCGACGAAGCCGTGGCACGTTTTTATCACCAGTACCCAGACAAGTTCACCATCCCGGAAAAGCGCCGCACCCGTCACCTGCTGATCACCGTGGATGAAAACCGTGCCGATGCCGGTGAGTTGCTGGTACTGCAACAGATGGAAGCCATCCGTGCCCGCCTGTTAAAGCGTCCGGAGCTCTTCTCCGAACTGACCCTGCGGCATTCCCAGTGCCCCACCGCGGTGGAAGGTGGACAGCTGGGACTGGTCACCAAAGGGCTGCTGTTTGAAGCCCTGGATCAGGCACTTTTTGAAATGCAGGCCGGAGACATCAGCCCGCCCCTGCGCTCACCTCTGGGGTATCACATCCTGTATTGCGAGGCCATCATCCCGGCTGAAAACACCAGCCTGGAACAAGCCCGTCCCAAAATCCTCGAATACCTGCAAGACAAACAACGCCAGCAACTCCAGAAACGCTGGATGCTGCAGCTGTAACACTTGCCCCGTATAAAACAACCAGCCATCCGGTTTACCCCGGGTGGCTGGTTTTCTTTTCCTACCCATCCCCAGCCTGGCTTTTTCTTTTACAATGCTTTGTAACTTCCAGCGCATGATGAATGCGATGAACAAAGATCTACGCAGCTCATATAGTCAATCAATGGCACAATGTAACCTAAGCAGGAAGGATGGAAGCTGCCTCATTGTGAGGCTTGGGGGGGGGAGGGGCAACAATACTGGGGGAAGTCCGCTCAATGGGATTAGGTTTATCGAGGAATAGAGCATCTGAAAAAAGATGACTCCTTGAAAAAAGCCTATTTCCATAAACAAATGGCGCCTTTAAAAGATTGGGTGCAGAGTTAAATGTGAAAGGTGCTGAGCACGTGAGTTTCGTTGAATAGAAGCGGTTGACTCAGCGGTACATTTTGTTAGAGTACAGATCGGTTCAATTACGGTTGGTAGAATTTACACAAGGGTGCAATCGGTATAATACCAGATACTTCTGGACGTCTATGAGACTCCACAGGGTTTACCTGTCTTTATTTTTACTGGTGCTTGATAGTCAATTTGGTTCTGCCGCTATATGGGACAAGAGTGATTCTATGCTTCTCCTGAAGGTGAAATGCTTTGCATATGCTTTAAGCACCTTAATTTGGAAGAGTTATTTTTAACAATAAATATCTGTTACAGTAGATATTAAATAGTGTTAGACGGATATAAAATATAATGGAGTAAAAATGACAGTAAAAGTATTTATTAGCTATTCACACAAAGATGAAGAGTTTAAGAACAGCTTGACGGAGCACTTATCTGGTCTTTTAAGGTCTGGTGTTATTAGTGAATGGAATGATAGGAAAATAGTTCCTGGAACTAATTGGAGTAATGAAATAAGTGAAAATCTGAAGGATTCTGATTTAATTTTGTTTCTAATTAGCTCGTCTTTCTTGAGTTCTGACTATTGCGTGAATATTGAAGCAGAAACAGCTTTATCAATGCATAAGTCAGGGGAGGCGCAGCTCATACCAATTGTAATTAGATCAGTTGACTGGTCTGACACACCACTCTCTGAGTTGCAAGGTCTTCCTAAGGATGCTCAACCAGTAGCTCTATGGCCAGATAGAGATGAAGCATGGGTTAATGTGATCCACGGAATAAAAAAGAATATAAGTGAGTTTAAGCCAAAAAAAAATGCAGGCATTAAGCTGGTTGATTCAGGGGGGGTACACCCTACTGAATCTATTCTGGATTGGATAGATGATACAGAAATAATGCTAACCCACAGGAAGGTGAATAGGATAAAACTATCGGATATTTACACTATTCCTGATGTTGAAATTGATAGTGAGCCTAAAAATGAATTAAGGACTTATAGAAGTGCTTGCTTTTTACCTGGCAAATTTGAGAGATTTCTCGTATTTGGCGAGGAACAGCAGGGTAAAACTTCACTTTTAAAGTACTACTATAAGTCATTTTTAGCGCAATCAAAAATTCCATTAATATTGGAGGGGGGTAGTGTTAAGGACTCAAACCCTGAAGTTATAATAAAGAAAGAGCTTGCTCGACAGTATTGCGGGGTGTCATATGAGTTCTTCATAAGCTCGAATGATAAGGTTGTAATAATTGACAACATTGATGATATTGGGCTCAATCGAAAGTATCGGGATAAGTTCATAACTGAGATCTGCAATTTGTCTGGCAAGTGTATATTCACACATCAGTTAGCTTTTTCATTGCTTATAGATGAGATACCTGCTCTTGATGATTTTGCTCAAGCCGAAATTATGGGGCTTGGAAATAAAAAGAGGGAGGAAATTATTCAGCGGTGGATATCGCTTGGAGTAGAGCAAACCATCACTGAAGAAGATCTTTATACAAGATGTGATGAGCTTAAAGATACAATTAATTCGGTGGTAAAAAAGAATATTGTTCCACCAAAACCAATTTATATATTGATGCTTCTTCAAATGTTTGAGGCGCACACAAATTTAAATCTTGAGCTTTCTTCGCATGGACACTGCTATCAGCAGCTTATTTACCAGTCATTTGAAAATGCAAAAATAAACAAGAGGGATTTTGATAAGTACCTAAATGTACTAACAGAGCTTGCTTGGTGGATATTTGTAAATAACAAAAACCCTAACGAAGCTCAGCTTGATGAGTTCTTTGAGGAATATTGCAAGTTGTACCTGGATGTAGATAAAGAGGTTGTTATATCTAGGCTTTCAAGCCATTCTATTTTACAGGTTAAAGAATTTAAAACCGGATTTAAATATCCATATATATATTATTTTTTTGTTGGAAAGAAGATTTCTGAGTCCTACTTGGAGTATGTGGATATTCAAGATAAAGTAAGCTACCTTCTGGATAATCTTCATAGGGAAGATTTTGCTAATATTTTAATATTTGTGGCTCATCACACAAAAGATGGATGGGTAATAAATCTTCTTAAAAAGGTACTTTCTGAACTATTTGATGAACACCCATCTGCAACGCTTGATACAGATCAGCTATCTTTCATGAATGACTTTATGAGACAAATTCCGGAGCTTATTCTGGAGCAGAGAGAAGTTCAAAAGGAGCGTGATGCCTATAATGAAAAGCTAGATGTTAGTGAGCGATCTCAGAGTGATGAAGATGAGTTTGAGTATCCTGGTATACTGGCTGATATAAATAAAACTTTTAAAGGTATGGAAATAGCTGGTCAAATAATTAGAAATCGCCATGCCTCATTGAAGAGGGATTCACTAAATGTTTTAGCTGAAAATGGAATTAATGCTGGGCTTAGATTTTTAAAGTATTTTATCGCCATGTCTGATATTGCAAAAAATGAAATTGTAAAAGTTATTTCATCTCATCTCTCAGAGAATCCAAGACTTACAAATGATGAAATTGAGAAGTATGCTGAAAATGCTTATCTACATCTAACCTACGGTGTAATAAATAGTGTGGTTCGAAAAATTGCCGCTTCAGTTGGATCTAAGGAGGCTATGGAGATATATAGATCAATAGAGGAAAAGGAGCCGACGCCTGCACTGCTGCTTCTTAAGCAGTCTATTGAGCTCCATTTTTTGAAGCGTATTGATATAAAAAGTATCGCTAAGAGTGTTGAGAAATTAAAAGGAAATTTTGTCTGTACTCGGATTTTGAAAGAGCTGGTAATTCAGCATATTTATATGTTTCCTGTCGATTACAAGGAGAAACAGCAACTATCGAGGCTATTAGGCCTATCAGTTAAAGGTCAGCAATTAATGGAGCAAAAACAGAAGCGTATCGGATAGTCTAAGGTTACGGTACTTGGGTTTCATGGGTTTCATGGGTTTCATGGGTTTCATGGGTTTCATGGGTTTCATG
>NZ_FPJW01000001.1:220913-665623 GCF_900119735.1 Marinospirillum alkaliphilum DSM 21637
GTTTCATGGGTTTCATGGGTTTCATGGGTTTCATGGGTTTCATGGGTTTCATGGGTTGAAAGGGAGAAATGTATCACACAATACACACCCTGATTTTAAGAGGTGATTTTTGCAAATTGAATAAAGGCAAGGCAATCATCAGTAAGCATATCAAGCACATTTTGAAGAAGGCGAGCTAGTGAAGGATTCAATTGTTCGGTTTTATGGGGCAAATGCTATTGACGATAAAATTGCAGCCTTGCAAGGCATTATGGATTAACGCGCAAGCAGTCGTCGTGTTAGTAGTGATTGCATGTCCCGACGACCATCAACGATCAGGTAAATAATGACTTGCTGATTGATGATGCGATAAATCAGGCGGTAGGGTTTAAAAAAGACCTGTCGGTATTCTCTGATGCCCAGTGCGGCCAGCTCTTTTGGAAAGCTGCCTCGTTCTGGAAAGTGGCTCAGTTCACCCACAGCTTGCAGTAGTTGATCCAGTAGGTGATCAGCTTTCAGTGGGCTGTCGAACTCGGTAAGGTAGCCATGAATACTTTCGAGATCCTGTTCTGCTCCTTCGGTAAGCAGGATCTCATAAGAGCTGGTTGCCTTGGATGTTTTGTTATTCATCAACTGCTGAATTACGGGATTTCAGGCGACTGACCACATCTGCCAGTGGTCGGGTTTTACCTGCTTCCACCTGCTCATTTCCAAGTGCCAAAATTTTGAGCAATGCCAGGGTTTCCTGAGTTTCTTCCCAGGAGGCAACATCCTGTAAAACAGCTCTGGCTTCGCCATTCTGTGTAATCAGCAGCGGTTCACGCTGCTGAGCGAGTTGTGCAAGCACTTCGGCAGCATTGGCCTTGAGGTAACTGATGGGTTTGACCTGGGTTGAATAACGCATGCCCTGACTCCTGAATGATCAGGATTTAATTTAGTCCTTTTATGGTCTTTTTGCAAAAAAAGAGCCGGGGAGTTCCCGGCTCAAGAGGCTACTTCACCCACTATGCAAGCTTGTGATCCTTCAGGCTAGCAGGGCCTGAGGTTCGTGTGTATGGCAGTTTTTCGGGCAGACGCGGGCGCAGGAGCCGCAGCCGATGCAGTCGCTGGCATCAGCAATGACCATCACGCTGCGTACATCATCACTGTCATCGTCGTCATCGGGTTCACGTTCTTCGAGGTCAAAGACGTTGCGCGGGCAGACTTTAAAGCAGCGGCCACAGCCGATGCAGGTCTCTTCGTTGACAGCGGTGACAAAGGCGGGGGTCCACGCTTTGCCGCCCCGGGTCAGTCCGGTAATCAGGCTCATCAGGCGGTCTCCTGTTCTGCTGCTTCCAGTTGTTTGCGGGCATCGTCCCAGGCTTTGCAAGCTTCGTAGGTGGACTGTGCCATTTCGGGCAGTTTCTGGTATTCGCCGGGCAGGCCGTCTTCCACCAGATCGTGCAGTTGCATGGCCCACTCACCGGCAATGCGCTTGGCTTTGCGCATTTCCTTGTCGAGCTTTTTGAGTTCTTCGGGGGTCATGGGGTTCTCCTCATCTTTTTTTCTGAATCAGGCCGCTGCCGCATCCGGGTGGGCCTCAACCAGTGCCAGGGCACTGTTGATGATCTTGTCCGCATCGCTGCACATTTTTTCCAGCGATTCAAAACCGAAGCGGTGTACATCACGCAGTGAACGATCGACCACCAGCAGTTTGCCAACACTGATGATGACGCGGCCAAAACCTTCGTGAGTGATGCTGAACATGGGGGAGGCCATCTTTCCGCAGTCGGCTTCGACGCGCATGGCCATGGCGCTGTAATAAGCCTTCAGGCGGGCAATCAGTTCTTCATCGGGGTCACCGATGACCGGGATTTCGCGGCGCTGCTCTTTGGTGACCACATAGGGTTGCAGCAGCTCGGCAGGGGTCAGGCCATCGTTGACACCGTAGCTGTCAAAGGCGCGGGTCTGGCGCACCATTTCCGGAATGAAGGGGTGATCCGGTAAGGTGAGGGTTTCAGCAGTGACTGTCATGGGGTTGCTCCGTGAAAGGTGACAGGAAAACCTGGGGTGGACGGCGGCGGGCCAGCAGGCTGCTGAGGCAAACACCCAGTGCCAGCCCCAGGGCACCACCCAGCGCGGTGGCCAGATCCCCGAAAGGTGAGGCAGCCAGTGCCAGGCCAATCAACAGCAGGCAGGGCAGGGTGTAAGCCAGCAGGGTGACACGCAGCAGTTCTTCTTCAGCCACGTCGACATGCAGTCGCTGGCCTTCTTCAAAACGCATCTGTTGTTCTTCATCCAGGCTCAGCATCAGGCTGCGACGGCTGCCGCCACAAACCTTCTGCACGCCGCAGCTTTTGCATTGGGTCTGGCAGGTGGCCTGCATCATCAGTTCACCCTGTGCGTTGCGAATCACTTCACCTTCGGTGCGGATCATCTTCAGCCCTCCTCGCTCCAGCTTTCAGCGGCCATGTCGGCAAAACGGTTGTTGTGGCCGGAACGCTGCTGCTGGCGCAGGGAGCGTTGCATCCACACCGGTGGTTCCTGCTGCCATTCTTCGGTCAGCAGGCGTAACTGGGATTCGATGCTGAGGCCTTCATCCACCTTCAGTGGCTGGATATTGGCGGCCAGCAACTGACGGATGGCAGAGGCACCCACGGCGTTGCAATAAACGGCAGCACAGCCTTGCAGCAGGGCCACCTTGGCTTCCAGCTTGCCTTCATGGCCATCACGAGCAGTATCGCGGCCATGGAACTCGGCCACTTCGGCCAGTTGAAAGCTGTTCTGGCGCAGTTCGAAGATGACAAAGGCTTCGGCGGCACCAAAATGCTGGTTGATGGTCTGGCGATCGCTGCTGGCAAAGGCAATGCGCAGCACCGGTTGCTGGCTGAGCGGGGTCTGGTTGCTGACCAGTTTCAGGTGACGCATGATGTTTCTCCGCGGGCGTAGATGGAGGTGCGGGGCGCAATTTCGTGTTTGTGATGTTCGGACAACAGCAGATTCGCCAGTTCGGTCAGGGTGTTGCGGCTGCCGGAGTAACCGATCCAGAGGCGATGTTGGGCACCGAGGCGGTCATAAATTGGCCAGCCTGCCCGCAGCAGTGGCAAATCCAGTCGGCGTGAGGTTTCAGCGGCATGGGCGTTGCTGATCAACAGCTGGGCATGGCTGGCTGCGGCTTGTTGCTCCAGGTCTTCCAGATCACCGATCAACACCTCCTGGCAGTCCACTTCGGCCAGCAGTGCTGCATTGTGGGGTGCCACGGCAGCCACCACTTCTCCGCCCATTTCCCGTACCAGCCCGGTGAAGGAGTAGAGCAGGTCCGGGTCGGAGGCGATGGCGATGCGGGCAAAACCCAGCATGAAGTGGGTGTCCAACTGGGCATCCTGCAACTGGCTGCGCTGGCGCTCCAGACGAGCCGGAACCGGCTGACCGCTGATCCGGTGCAGGGTGTCGACCAGTTGATCCATGGCTTTTAATCCCATCAGGCTGCTGAAGCGGGTATCCGGTACACCGGTGCGCTGTTGCAACAGGTCGGCAGCCTTGTGCAGGGAGTGACCGACCACCAGGGTGTGTGTTGCCTGCCCCAGGGTTTTGAAGGCGGCCACGGGCGTGCCGCCCACGGTGACCGGTGAAAAATCCACATCCACCAGATGCCCGTCCAGCGAGTCGCTCAGGTCCGGCAGGATCACCGGCGTCAGTCCAAAACTTTCAATCAGGTCGCGCAGGTATTCCAGATCCGCCGCCGTCAGCATGGCTGAAGCCAGTACATTGATCTGCCGGGGTTGCTGGCCGACCTGGGTGGCATTGTCCGGTACCAGATAACGGATCATGGCTTCCACCGCCAGGGCATAACCACTTTCCAGACCGCCGCTGTAATCCGGGGTGATCACCGGCACCACCGGGGTGTCGGCCAGTTGTGGTTGCTGCTGATAAAAGCGTTTCACCAGGCCTTGAATGTCACTGCCCTGGGTTTCTGAAAGGCCGGTGGTGGGCAGGCCGACCAGTGCCGGCTGGCGCTTGCTGATGACGGTTTCCAGCCCTTTGAAGACGTTGTCGTCGGCTCCCATCACCGTGGTGGTCTGATCCATGGCGGTGGTTTGCAAGGGGATGGGTTCACGGAAGTGGCGCACAAAAAACACCTTGGCAAAGGCGCTGCAACCCTGTGAGCCGTGCAGCATCGGCAGGCTGTTGCTGATGCCGAGAAAGGCCAGAATGGCGCCCACTGGCTGGCTGACCTTCAGCGGGTTCACCGCCAGGGGTTTGTTGCGCTTGATGATTTCAGCCATGTTGCACCTCTCCCTGGTTATCTCCAGTGTCAGCGCTATCTGAATGCCAGGGTGCCGGTTGGCGCAGGCCTTCCCAGATCGGGGATTCCATGGTCAGGCAGAGCTGGCGGGCCAGCTCCAGCATGCCGTCGTAACCGGCATAACCGAATTCACGCTCCTGGTTGATGTCCAGAAAAGGAATGCGTGCCTTCAGGGCGGTGTACATGTTGCGCCCTCCGGCAATCAGCAGGTCGGCGCGGTAATCGCGGATGGTGTCCAGCAGCGCACGGGGGCTGCCATCATCAATCATGCGGGCCTCTTCACCCATGATTTCACGGATGCGCTGTTTGTCTTCTTCGGTGGATTTTTTGGTGCCGGTGGCAACCACGGTCATGCCCAGATCCTGTAAGGCAGAAACAATCGACCAGGATTTCACGCCGCCGGTGTAGAGCAGTACCCGTTTGCCTTGCAGGCGCTGCCGCCAGGGTTCCAGCAACTGGTGAATGCGGGCTTCTTCACGGCTGATCAGTTGTTCGGTGCGCTGGGTCAGGCTGTCATCCTTCAGCAGGCGGGCAAAGGAGCGCAGGGCTTCGGAGGTGTCTTCCACACCGTAAAAGCTGCCTTCAAACCAGGGAATGCCGTACTGGTCACTCATCTTGCGGGCCACATTCAGCAGCGCCTTGGCGCAGACCACCATGTTGACTTCAGCATGGTGCATGGCCTGCACCTGATGGAAACGGGCATCACCGGACAGGGTGCAGATGATCCGCAGTCCCAGTTCATCCAGCAGCGGTAATACCTGCCAGAATTCACCGGCGATGTTGTATTCACCGATCAGGTTGATGTCGTGCACCTGGATGCCGGTGCGCTGGGCCGAGGCGGGAATGGGTTCCGGTTCACCGGTGCCGATCACGTATTTGAACATGGCTTCACCGGCCAGCCGGTTGCCAAGGTTTTTGGTGCCGTAAAAACCGGCGGAATCCACCGGCACCACGGCCAGTCCGAAGTGTTCACTGGCCGCCCGGCAGACGGCTTCAAAATCATCACCGATCAGTGCCGGAACACAGGTGTTGTAAACAAACACTGCTGCCGGGTTGTAGGATTCAATGGCCTGACGGATGCTGTGGAACAGGCGCTTTTCACCCCGCCCCATGATCACATCCTGCTCGTTCAGGTCGGTGGTCATGCCAATGCGGTACAGGCGCGGGCCGGAAGAGCGGGTGCCGCGGTTATCCCAGGAACTGCCGGCACAGGCAATCGGGCCGTGTACGATGTGGGCAACATCGGCAATGGGCAGCAGGGCAATCTGGGCGCCGTCAAAGGCGCAGCCACCATCGGAAGCACCGGGTTTGGCAGGGGCGCAGCCACTCTTGGCTTTGGTGTTGTGGTCGCAGGCGGGCTCGTCCATCAGCGCGGCCAGTTCTTTTGCTTGCATGGGCATCCCCCTGAGGTTGCGAGTCAGTGGGGGTGTTGCAAAGCCTGTGCCACGCCCTGGCCCTGCCGCAGAGGCAGGATGGATGCAGTGATCAGCGGTGTGTCAGGGCAGGTGGTTGTGTCGCAGTTGCAACAGCTGCAACAACCGGGTTGGTGATTGTCGGATACCTGACAATCAGCAGGCAGCCTGCTGCCAGAGCTGATCCAGCCCTTCCAGCCACTGCCCCAGTGTTTCCCAGGGGTTGTGATGCGGCAAGGAAGGCAGGTATGCCTGCAATTGCTGCTTTTCGGTTGATGTCAGGTGCAGGAAACGATCCAGGGATACCGCATCAATCCAGGGGTTGCCGGGGGCGGCGTATTCCCAGTCCAGCAGGGTCCAGTCATTTTCATGCAATAGCAGGTTGCCGCCATGCAGGTCAT
The DNA here is from genome assembly GCF_900119735.1 of Marinospirillum alkaliphilum DSM 21637. Classification (GTDB taxonomy): domain Bacteria; phylum Pseudomonadota; class Gammaproteobacteria; order Pseudomonadales; family Halomonadaceae; genus Marinospirillum; species Marinospirillum alkaliphilum. The sequence goes on from NZ_FPJW01000001.1 coordinate 226,991, forward strand.
GGTGAGTCAGGCGGAAAGTCGACACCGGCCAGTTGGTTGTGGTCTGTATCAGTGATTCCAGCAGGGGTTGCAGCTCAGGCCGGGCACCTGCCTGTTGCCAGTAGTGCAGCAGCAGTACCGGGTAATCCAGCGGTGTTTCGTGTTCACAGGGGTGTTGCCAGAGTTGTGTCACCAGTTGCAGCAGTTGTTGCCGTTGCAGGCTGCTGAGGTGCTTGGCAAGGGGATGCTGGCCGCTGGCCTGTTGCATCAGCAAGCCCTGGCTGCTTTTCAGCGGCAGCAGACGGGGTGCCCAGCGATGATGTTGCAGGCTGGATAAGAGTCGCACTTCACGCGGGTGGTTGCTGCCGGGTGCCGCACCGAACTGGCGCCAGACCAGCGGACCTGACGCAGTGTGCAGTAACCAGTGACTGTTGCCGGTGCCGCGGGCCAGAAATGCCGGTGGCTGCAAAGGTTGCCAGGCAACTGGCAGGGGTGGCAATTGCAGCAGTGGCGAAGTGATTTTTGCGTTAGAATGCCCTGGTCTCATCGGGGTGCCCACGGTGATCTGCCGTGCGGCTGAGAAATTCTACCCGCTGAACCTGATCCGGTTAGCACCGGCGTAGGGAGTGGGATGGGCAAGGTCATTCTTATCATGAACAATCAAATCTCTGCTGTATTACAGCGCAGCCTGCTGTTGCTGGCGCTGTGTGTGTTTCCGGTCAGTTCACTGCTGGCTCAGTCATCCGGTGCATCGCTGCCGACATTGAATGTGTACACCTATTCATCCTTCACCAGTGAGTGGGGGCCGGGGCCGCAGTTGAAGGAGGCCTTTGAGTCGCACTGCAATTGTCGGGTGAATTATATCAGCAGTGATGATGGTGTCAGTCTGTTGAACCGGCTGCGTCTGGAGGGTGCCAATACTCGTGCCGATCTGGTGCTGGGGCTGGATGATGCGCTGATTGATGAAGCGCGTCAGTTGCGTCTGGTGCAGCCGCATGGGCTGGCGCTGGAGACCCTGGCATTAAAACCGGTGCTGAACTGGCAGGATCAGGATTTTCTGCCGTTTGATTACGGTTATTTTGCCTTCATTTATGATGCCCAGCGCACGCCTGAGCCGGTGGTATCAATGGCGGCATTGCTGGCCAGTGATGCACGGGTGATTTATCAGGATCCGCGCACCAGTACACCGGGGCAGGGGCTGCTGATCTGGATCAAGGCGGTGTACGGTGATCAGGCCGCACAGGCCTGGCGACAGATGCGCCCACGCACCGTGACGGTGACCAAAGGCTGGTCAGAGGCTTACACCCTGTTTCTGGAAGGGGAGGCCGACTATGTGCTGAGTTACACCACTTCGCCGGCTTATCACCTGCTGGTGGAAGAAGAAAGCCGCTACCAGGCTGCCCTGTTCAGTGAAGGCCACCCGATGCAGATCGAAGTGGCTGCCATCAGCCGTTACAGCCAACAGGCCGATCTGGCGCGGAATTTCCTGCAATTCCTGCTGAGTGAAGAAGCCCAGCAGATCATCCCGGTGACCAACTGGATGCTGCCGGTGCGTGAGGGTGTGGAGCTGCCCGAGGCTTTTGATCAGTTGATACAGCCGCAAGCCGTGGGTTTTTCACCACAACAGATCCGTCAGCAGCGCCAGACCTGGATTCGCGAGTGGCGCTCTGCCGTCAGCCAGTGAAACCTGATCGCGTTTTGTTGTGGCCAGTGTTGCTGCTGTTGTTTGGCAGCAGCGCGCTGGCGTTGTTGGCGCTGACTGGCTGGCAGCAACCCACCGATCTGCACTTGTGGCAGGACCCCTGGTTCTGGCAGGTGTTGCGTTTCACCTTCTGGCAGGCATTGCTGAGTGCCCTGTTTTCTGTGGTGCTGGCCTTGCCACTGGCTCGGGTGCTGGCGCTGGATTCAGGTTTACCGGGCAAGGCGGCTTTTCTGCGTTGGTGCCTGCTGTGTTTTGTGATGCCCAGCCTGATTTTGATCACTGGTCTGGTGGTGATGTTTGGGCATAGTGGTTGGCTGACGCCACTGCTGACAAGGCTGTTTCATTCCGGCTGGTCGCTCTATGGCCTGACCGGCATTCTGCTGGCTCATGTGTTTCTGAATCTGCCGCTGGCGGTGCGAGTGCTGAGTGCCCAGTGGAGCAGCATTCCATCGTCTGCCTGGAAAATGGCAGCCCAGTTGCAACTGACCGGTTTCAGGCGTTTTCTGCTGCTGGAGTGGCCCGCCCTGCGCGGGGTGTTACCGGCGCTGTCGGGTTTTATTTTCCTTTTGTGTTTCAACAGCTTTGCGGTGGTGTTGGCGTTGGGCGGTGGCCCTGGCGTTTCCACGTTGGAAGTGGCGATTTATCAGGCGCTGAAATACCAGTTCAATCCTTCTGAAGCCCTGTTTCTGGCGGGTGTGCAACTGCTGCTGGCCGGTGGTCTGTTCTGGCTGATCAGCCGCTGGGGCAAGCTGCAATGGCTGGCGGCACCCAGTGGTGAAACGGGTTGGCAACCGAGTCTGCCCGGTGTTGTTCGCTGGCTGGGTCGAGGGTACTACCTGCTGGTATTGCTGTTTCTGACCCTGCCGACCTTAAGCCTGGCACCGGCTGTGATCAGTCGTGGCTGGGCGCGTCTGCCCTGGTCTCAGCTGGGGCTGGCCAGTGGCTGGTCACTGATTTTTGCGCTGGCTGCCAGTTTGCTGGCACTGTTGATGGCTTTGCTGCTGGCCTGGGTGGCGGCAGAGCCTGCTCGGCGTGGCTGGTCAAAACTGGCTGAGCTGGCAGCGCTGCATCATCTGGTGGTGCCGGGTATGGTGCTGAGTGTGGGGCTGTACATCTTTTTCATGGCGCAGATCAACTGGCTGGACTGGGGCTGGGTGGCGGTGATCTGGTTGAATGCACTGGTGGCGCTGCCTTTTGCCTTTTCCCAGTTGAAACCGGCGGTATTTGTTTATCGCAGCAGTTATCAGAAACTGGCTGCCAGCTTGCAACTTGCGCCCTGGCTGCACTGGCAACGGGTGATTTTGCCCAGCCTGCAACCGGCCCTGTTGCGCGTGACCGGTTTGTGTCTGGTGCTGACGCTGGGTGATTTTGCCATCTTTGGCATCTTCGGACAGGCCGAACACCGCACCCTGCCCTGGCTGATTCACGAACTCGCCGGTGCTTATCGCTTGGGTGAAGCGGCACTGGCCTCCCTGTGGTTACTGGCACTGGCGTTTACGGGACTGTGGTTGCTGGAAAAAAAGCCCGGCAGGTGCCGGGCGGAGTGGGGAAGATGAGAGCAAAACAAAACACTGAATCAGTCGATCAGGGTGCTGGTTGGTGATGCTGGTGGAATACGGACTGACAGTGTTTTTTTTGAGTTCAGGATTCAGTGAGAGTTCCAATGATTGCTGAAATTGCACTAAGCTGGAGTTTTTCCTGACCCGCTTTGAAGTCAGGTTGTTATGTGGACTGGAGTTGCCCTTTTGTCTGAACTGAATACATCGCCCTTGCTGTACGTCAATAATCTGCGGTTGCGGGTGGGTGGCCATGACTGGCATCACCATTTGCAGGTGTTGCCGGGTGAGCTGGTGGTGGTGATGGGTGCCAGTGGCAGTGGCAAAACCTCTTTGCTGGAAGCCCTGGCTGGTTTTTTGCCCATTCAGTCCGGCAGCATTCTGATTGAGGGGCAGGCTATGGAGCAGTTACCACCCGAGCAGCGCCCGATCTCGCTGTTGTTCCAGCAGCAGAATTTTTTTGAGCACCTGCCAGTGATCGAAAACCTTCAGCTGGGCTTTCCGAAAGCCAGACCGAATGCTGCTCAATGGCAGGCGGTACTGGATGCCTGTCAGCTGTTGCAGGTGGAGGGTCTGCTGCAACGCCTGCCTTCGGAACTGTCCGGTGGGCAGAAACAGCGGCTGGCACTGATCCGCACGGTGCTGCGTCCACAGCCGGTGGTGTTGCTGGATGAACCCTTCAGTGCACTGGATGATGCCATGCGCCAAACCGCTGGGCAGTGGCTGAAACAGACCATCAAAGTTGCCGGACAGGTGGCCCTGCTGGTCAGTCACCGGCAAGAAGATGCCGACACCCTGGCAGATCAGTTGCTGCTGATCTGAAGCCAGGGGTCCGGAGCAGGCGACAAGTCACTTTTTACTGTATCATTAGCCCCATTTATTTTGCCTTATTCAGTCGTTTATCTATTCAAGAGTCTGATCCATGAGCCGTAAATTCAATTTCTGCGCCGGTCCTGCGGCGCTGCCGGAAGCCGTGTTGCAGCGTGCGCGCGATGAAATCCTTGATTGGCAAGGCCGCGGCCTGTCGGTGATGGAAATGAGCCACCGCAGTGATGAATTTGTCGGCATTGCCGAGCAGGCTGAAGCGGACCTGCGTGAACTGTTGAAAGTGCCTGCCAACTACAAGGTGCTGTTCATGCAGGGTGGGGCTTCCAGCCAGTTTGCCATGGTGCCGCTGAATCTGGGTGGCAAGGGTGGCACCGCCAACTACCTCTACAACGGCATCTGGGGCAAGAAGGCCATTGAAGAAGGTCAGCGTTATCTGCCCACGCACATTGCTGCCAGCAGCGAAGCCACCGGCCTGAGCCGTGTACCCTTTCAGAGTGAAATCCAGTTGAGTGCGGATGCTGCTTACCTGCACTACACCAGCAACGAAACCATCGGTGGACTGGAGTTTGATTACATTCCGGACGTTGCAGTGCCGCTGGTCTGTGACATGTCTTCGGACATTCTCAGCACCCCGCTGGATGTCAGCCGGTTCGGGCTGATTTATGCCGGTGCTCAGAAGAACATCGGCCCGGCCGGTCTGACGCTGGTGATTGTGCGGGATGACCTGCTGGATCAGGCGCAGGCCCAGATGCCGACCATGTTCAGCTACAAGACCTTTGCTGACAATGGCTCGATGTACAACACCCCGCCCACCTATGCCTGGTACCTGTCCGGTCTGGTATTCGACTGGCTGAAAAATGAGGTCGGTGGTCTGGACAAGATGGCGGAAATCAACCGCCGTAAAGCGCAGAAGCTCTATGCCACCATTGATGGCAACGATTTTTACAGCAACCCGATTGAGCCACAACACCGCTCCATCATGAACGTGCCTTTCCGTCTGGCCGATGCCAGCCTGGACAAGCTGTTCCTGCAACAGGCCGAGGCTGCCGGGCTGCTGAATCTGGCTGGTCACCGCAGTGTTGGTGGCATGCGGGCCAGCATTTACAATGCCGTGCCGGAAGCGGCGGTGGATGCCTTGATCGAATTCATGACCGACTTTGCCAGGAATAGAGGCTGAACCCAGATGAGTCAGGATAAATCACTGCCGGATCTGGCAGCAGTCAGAAAAGAAATTGATGCCATTGATCAGCAGTTGCAACTGCTGATCAATCAGCGTGCGGCCTGTGCTCAGAAAGTGGCTCAGGTGAAAATTGCCGAAGAAGGCGAAAATGCCTTCTTTTACCGCCCGGAGCGTGAAGCCCAGGTGTTGCGTAACATCATGGAGCGCAATCAGGGGCCTCTCTCCAATGAGGAGATTGCCCGACTGTTCCGCGAGATCATGTCGGCTTGTCTGGCGCTGGAGCGTCCGGTCAAGGTGGCATATCTGGGCCCGGAAGGTACTTTCACTCAGCAGGCCACCATCAAGCATTTTGGTCATTCAGCGGTTTGTGTGCCGATGGCCGCCATTGATGAAGTGTTCCGTGAAGTGGAAGCCGGCAGTGCCGATTACGGTGTGGTGCCGATTGAAAACTCCACAGAAGGGGTGATCAGCCACACGCTGGACAGCTTCATGGATTCCGGTCTGAAAATCAGTGGTGAAGTGGTGTTGCGCATTCATCAGCACCTGCTGGTGGGTGAAAACACCCGCCCGGAAAAAATCTCCACCATCTACTCCCATGCTTCTTCACTGGCGCAATGCCGCAAGTGGCTGGATGCTCACTATCCCGGTATCGAGCGGGTGCCCATGCCATCCAATGCCGAAGCAGCGCGCAAGGTGAAGGGTGAGTGGCACTCGGCAGCCATTGCCGGTGATATGGCCGCTGAACTCTACAACCTCAAGCGCCTGGCCGAAAACATTGAAGATACCCCGGACAATTCCACCCGCTTCCTGATCATCGGTCGTCAGACCGTACCGGCCTCCGGTGATGACAAGACCTCCCTGATGGTGTCGATGCGCAACCAGCCGGGTGCCTTGCACCAGATCCTGGAGCCCTTCAATCGCCATAACATCGACATGACCCGCATTGAAAGCCGTCCCAGCCGCTCCGGTGCCTGGAACTACGTGTTTTTCATCGACTTTTCCGGGCATGTGGATGATGCACGGGTGCAACCGGTGCTGAAGGAAATCGGTGAACGAGCAGCCGACATGAAGGTGCTGGGTTCTTATCCCAGAGGTGTTCTCTGATTCATTCGGGAGTGATGTGATGAGCTGTGATTTTTTAAAACTGGCCAATGCCGGTATTCAGGGGTTGATGCCTTACCAGCCGGGTAAACCGGTGGAAGAAGTGGCGCGTGAGCTGAATCTTGATCCGGACAGCATTGTGAAGCTTGCCAGCAATGAGAATCCTCATGGGCCGGGACAGCAGGCACTGAACGCCATTCAGCGTGAACTGACTGAGCTGGCACGTTACCCGGATGGCAGTGGTTATCGCCTGAAAGCGGCGCTGGCGCAGAAACTGGGATTAAGCCCTCGCCAGATCACCCTGGGTAACGGCTCCAATGACCTGCTGGATCTGGTCGGTCGTTGCTGGCTGGCACCGGGCCGCAATGCGGTGTACAGCGAATACGCCTTTGCCGTTTACCCGATTACCACCCAGGCGGCTGGTGCGGCACACAAGGTGGTGCCTGCCAGAGACTGGGGCCATGATTTGAATGCCATGGCACAGGCGATAGATGAAAACACCGGGGTGGTGTTCATTGCCAACCCGAACAACCCGACCGGTACCTGGTTGTCGGAAAAGCAGCTGCGTGAATTCATGGCGCAGGTGCCGGAACAGGTGCTGGTGGTGCTGGATGAAGCCTACTTCGAATATGTCGAGGAAAGTGTTTATCCGGATGGTGTGGCGCTGCTGCAGGATTATCCTAACCTGCTGGTCTGCCGTACCTTCTCCAAGGCTTATGGTCTGGCGTCACTGCGGGTGGGTTACAGCCTTTCCTCGGTGGGCATCGCTGAAACCCTCAACCGGGTGCGTCAGCCGTTCAACGTCAACTCACTGGCACTGGAAGCGGCACTGGCAGCGCTGGGTGATGAAGCGTACCTGCAACAGTCAGTGATCACCAACAAGGCAGGCATGCTGCAACTGGAAACCGCCTTTCGTGAGCTGGGCCTGAACTACATTCCTTCGGTCGGCAACTTCATCTGTGTGGATGTGGGTGATGCCGAGGCAGTGAATCAGGCGCTGTTGAAGGAAGGCGTGATTGTGCGCCCGTTGCGTCCTTACCGGATGAACAACCACCTGCGCATCAGCATTGGTCTGCCGGAAGAGAATCAGCGTTTTATTGATGCCCTGAAGAAGGTGCTCTGATTCGTGGTGCATAACAGGATCAATAAACTGCTGGTGGTGGGTCTGGGGCTGATTGGTGGTTCCGTGGCGCTGGCTGCACGTCGTGCCGGGTTTGCCGCTGAATACCTGGGGGTGGATCTGGCGCAGGATGAGCGTCAGGGTGCTCTCACTCTGGGGGTGGTGGATCGGGCCAGTGAATCCCTGGCCGAACTGGTGCCAGAAGCCGACCTGCTGGTGCTGGCGGTGCCGGTATTGGCCATGCAGCCGGTGTTGCAGGCCATCAAGCCGTTGTTAAAACCAACGGCGGTCATCACTGATGTGGGTTCCTGCAAGGCGGTGGTGCTGGATGCAGCAACGGCGGTGTTTGGCCAGTTGCCCCCCCGTTTTGTACTGGGCCACCCGATTGCCGGTGCGGAAAAAAGTGGTGTGCTGGCTGCGCGGGTGGAGCTGTTTGAACGCCGCAAGGTGATCCTGACTCCTGCCCCCGATAATGACCCTCAGGCACTTGAGCTGGTTCGCCAACTCTGGACAGCCTGTGGTGCCGAAGTGCTGGAAATGGATGTGACGCAGCACGATCAGGTGCTGGCACGCACCAGTCATTTGCCGCATCTGCTGGCTTTTTCACTGGTGGATACCCTGGCACGCCGGGACGAACGACTGGATATTTTCCGTTATGCCGCCGGGGGGTTTCGTGACTTCACCCGCGTGGCTGCCAGTGATCCGGTGATGTGGCGTGATATTTTCCTGGCCAACCGGGATGCCACCCTGGATGCACTGGACGAATTTCTCAACGGGGTGCAGCGACTGAAATCAGCCGTTGAATCCCGTGATGCGGAGGCGCTGGTGAGTATTTTCACCCGTGCCAAATCCGCCCGCGATTATTTTACTGCTTTGCTCAACGAGACGGGCTATCAGACCATGCAAAACAAGCGCATCAACTTTGTCACCCAGCCCGGCGGCGGTCCGGTTGCCGGTCAGATCCGGGTTCCCGGTGATAAATCCATTTCTCACCGCTCCATCATGCTGGGTGCTCTGGCCACCGGCATCACCCGGGTGAAGGGTTTTCTGGAAGGTGAAGACGCACTGGCAACCCTGCAGACCTTCCGCGATCTGGGGGTGCTGATTGAAGGCCCGCACAACGGCGAAGTGACCATTCACGGTGTTGGCATCAAGGGTCTGAAACAACCTCAGGGACCGCTGTATCTGGGCAACTCCGGTACTTCCATGCGCCTGCTGGCCGGTATTCTGGCAGCCCAGTCGTTTGATACCGAGCTGACCGGTGATGCATCCCTGAGCAAGCGTCCGATGGGGCGGGTGGCTGATCCGCTGCGCCTGATGGGTGCCGAGATCGAAACCGCTGAAGGCGGACGTCCGCCGTTGAAAATCAAGGGTGGTCAAAAACTCAAGGGCATCACCTATGACCTGCCAATGGCTTCGGCTCAGGTGAAGTCTTGCCTGTTGCTGGCGGGTTTGTGGGCTGAGGGTGAAACCCGTGTCACTGAACCCGCCCCGACCCGTGACCATACCGAACGCATGTTGCAGGGTTTTGGTTATCCGGTGTTCAAGCAGGGTGCCACTGCAGCCGTACAGGGTGGTGGTGAACTGACCGCCTGCGACATCGACATTCCGGCGGACATTTCCTCGGCAACCTTCTTTATGGTGGCCGCTGCCATCAGCCCCGGCAGTGATCTGACGCTGGAACACGTGGGCATCAACCCGACGCGTGATGGTGTGATCAATATCCTGCGCCTGATGGGCGCTGACCTGACCCTGTCCAATCAGCGTGAAGTGGGCGGTGAGCCGGTGGCCGACATCCGGGTGCGTTATGCGCCGCTGAAAGGCATCGATATTCCGGAAGATCAGGTACCGCTGGCGATTGATGAGTTCCCGGCATTGTTCATTGCTGCCGCCTGTGCCGAAGGCACCACCCGCCTGCGCGGTGCTGAAGAACTGCGGGTGAAGGAATCCGACCGCATTCAGGTGATGGCGGATGGTCTGCTGGCACTGGGTGTGGATTGCACCGTGGTGGATGATGGCATCGACATTCAGGGTAAGGGCAATGAAACCAATGTGTTTGGTTCGGCCAGCCTGCAATGCCACCACGACCACCGCATTGCCATGAGTTTTGCTGTGGCCGGTCTGCGGGCATCCGGCAGCATCACCATCGAAGACTGTGCCACTGTCAACACCTCCTTCCCCGGCTTTGCCGAACTGGCCCGCAGCGTGGGCCTGAAACTGGACGCCATCAGCGGCTGACCAGTCTGGCTGAGGCATCGAGTTGCTGGGCGGTCTGGTCGGTGAGTTTCAGCCAGACCACCAGCAGGGTGCCCAGTGCCACAAAACCTCCGGCAATCCATAGCCCCGTGTTGTAGTGACCGGACTGGGCCGCCAGCATGCCGGTTAGTGCCGGAGCAATCACCTGGGCACTGCCGTAAGACAGAGTCATTTTTCCCATCAGTTTGGCGGGTTTGGTGGGGTAAAGGCGACCGGCCATGGTCAGCACCAAGCTCACCGAACCAATAAAAGTGCCACCAAACAGCAGGGCACTGAACAGCACCACTGGCAGGCTGGGCTGGATCACCGGCAGCAGGATACCGGCAATCTGCAGCACCAGTGTCAGCAGCAGGGCATTCAGGTAACCGGTGAAACGGGCAATCAGATCCCACACCATCACGGCGGGTGCTGCTGCCAGCCCGATCAGTGCAAAAGCCATTGGCCCCATTCCCACCAGTTCCGGCTGTCGCTCCACAAAAGCCACAATAAAGGTGGCGGTGATCACATAACCGTAACCGGCACAAAAATAAGCCGCCAGCATCAGTCCCATAAAACGCCGGGTTGGCGGATTGTCAGTCAGGGTGCTGCCACTGCTGGTCAGGCTGGCATTTTCCGGGCGTGGCAGCCACCGCCAGGCGGGAATGGCCAGCAACAACCCCAGGGCGGATAACCACAACCACTGGGCATCCCATTGCTGGCTGAGGTGCATCATCAACTCCACTGACAAGGCCGCCACCACAATGCCAAAACCAACGCCGGCAAAGTGAATGCCCAGTTCACCACGATGATGGTGACGTATCAGCCAGTTGAGGATCAGACCGGAGGCAATCAGCATCGAACCGGCACTGGATAATCCGGACAGATAACGCAGAATCACCCACAGCCAGAGGTTTTCGGTGACTGCCATGGCCGCAGTGGTGATCACTGCCAGAATCAAACCAATGCGGTAGAGGGTGTCTTTTAATTTCAGGTCACTGATCGAGGCTGCCAGCAGGGCGCCACTCATGTAACCCAGATAATTCACGGCGGCCAGCCAGCCGCCCACGGCATCACCCATCCAGGTCTGGTCCTGCATCACGGGTAACAGTGGGGTGTAGGCAAAACGGGCAATGCCAATGCAGAGGATCTGACTGAAAACACCAGCCAGCAGTACCCGCAAACGGGGGGACGGAAGCATGTTGGTTATCCTTATTATGGACTTCGCAGTCTACACGTTAAACCACTGGATGCGTTCCGCCAAGAGAGGTGATTGACTGGTGAGTATCAGGAACACCCTGATTAATTACTTTGCTGGCTTATACCGTGTTGAAATTGGCTTCAAAATGCTCATTTACTCTGTGTAAACTCCACTTTTTCAGCCAATTTCGTCTTGCCTAACCTGCGCACGTGACATTAATCACAGGTTTCCTGGTATTACTTATTGGCTTTTCTGATTCTCATCAGTATTGGCGGCATGAAGTTTGGGATAGTCAAACTGCAATAGCTTGCCGCATCCGGCGGTCAGTGTCGACCAGTGCTCCAGATCCAGTGACAGGTGGGCAAAAGCCGAGGTGGGAAAATAATCCATCGGCTGTCCACTGATCAGTGCCGTCAGATCACTGAGACCGGGGTTGTGGCCGACCAGCACCAGATGGTTGATTGCATCGGGTGTGTCCTGGAGCAGTTGCAGCAGGGTTTCAGCTGTTGCTTCATAAGCCTGAGGAGCTGCCAGGCATTGATCATCCTGCAACTGCCAGGCGCGAACCAGCGGTTCACGGGTCAGGCTGGTGCGCAGTGCCGGACTGAATAACAGGCGATCTGGCCTTGGCAGATGGTGGCTGGCACGTTCTGCCAGTCCGGGCAGATCACGTTGTCCGCGTTTGTTCAATGGACGGTCAAAGTCACAGAGACCGGCTTCTTTCCAGCTGGATTTGGCGTGGCGGATCAAGGTCAGGTATTTCATTGCAGTGATTCCTTCAGGAAAGCGGTTCTGTCGTTGTATCTGTACCAAACATACACCATAAAAACCTTCAGGCGTTAATCAGCATCAGGGAGTAGAATAGACTCATCATTCCATTTTTTCGGAGCGAAGCATGCGGTTTCTGATTCTGGGTGCCGGTGGCATCGGTTGTTATTACGGGGCGCGTCTGCAGCAAGCCGGGCATCAGGTGGTGTATGTGGCGCGCGGTGAACACCTGAGAGCCATGCAGCAACAAGGCCTGAAGGTTGAGCATGAAAGTTTTCGTTTTGAAGCACCGGTGACTGCGGTGGATGAAGCTGCCCTGCTGGCAGATTACAGCGTTACGGATTTTGACCTGCTGCTGGTGTGTTTTAAATCTCAGGACACGGCTGCCTGGCTTGATCGTTGTCGTGACTGGTTACTGGCAGGTGCCACTCCACTGTTGTCGCTGCAGAACGGGGTGGATAATGAACCGGAGCTGGAGGCTGTGGTGGGTACTTCACGCACCCTGGGCGGTATTGCCCTGCGTATTGGTGGGCATATTGAAGCGCCGGGTGTGATCACAGCCAGTGGTCCGGCACAGATCATTTTTGGTGCCTGGCCGGATCAGACCAGTGGTCAGGTGCCGACCGACCAGTTGCAGGCCTTTGATCAGGCATTCCAGCAGGCGGGGATTCCTTCCCGCATCAGTGACCGGATTGCGGTGGAATTGTGGCGCAAGCTGATGCTCAACAATGCCGTGAATCCTTTGTCAGCTCTGACGCGACTGGATACCCAGACGCTCAGTACTCACCCCTTGTTTGGTGCTTCTGTGTATCAGTTGATGCAGGAAACGGCAGCCATTGCTGCTGCTGAAGGCCTGCCGATCGGTCAGCAGGATGTTGAGGAAATGTATCAATTGATCTGCAATTTTGATGGCATCAAAACCTCAATGCTGGTGGATCTGGAAAAAGGGCGTCCGCTGGAGCTGGATGGTATCAGTGGCACGCTGCTGAAGCGTGGTAAACGCCTGGCGATTAACACCCCGATGACAGCGCTGGTGTATGGTCTGCTCAGTCAGCAGCAGGAGTGCCATTGAATGCAGGGTTTGTGGCTGGCAGTGGCTGCTTATGTGATCTGGGGTTGTTTCCCGCTGTTTTTCAGTCTGCTGAACAGTGTTGCGGCGGGTGAAGTGTTGGCACACCGGGTGATCTGGTCACTGCTGGCAACCCTGCTGATCATCCTGCTGATGAAACGCAGGCAGCAGTTGTGGCAGCTGCTTCAGCAACCTCGTGCGCTGGGTTGGCTGGCAGTGACATCACTGCTGATCGGTTCCAACTGGCTGATTTTCATCTGGTCGGTCGGTCAGCAGCGGGTGATGGAAGCCAGTCTGGGGTATTTCATGACCCCGCTGGTCAGCCTGGTGCTGGCGCGGATTCTGCTGAAAGAGAAACTGCACATCTGGCAGGCGCTGGCGGGCTGGCTGGCAGCTGCAGCTGTGTTGTGGGAACTGTACAGTCTGGGCAGTCTGCCGTGGATTCCCTTGTCTCTGGCGCTGACTTTCGGGTTCTATGGTCTGGTGCGTAAACAACAGCCAGTGGATGGCATGCTGGGGCTGACGGTGGAAACCCTGTGGATGCTGCCTGTGGCGATGATGTGGCTGGGCTGGATGTTGTGGGCAGGGCAGAACCTGCAGTTTGGCGAATCCATGCAGTTGTCCCTGTTGTTGATGGCTTCCGGGGTGGTGACTGCCACACCCTTGCTGTTATTTGCTGCTGCGGCCCAACGACTGGATCTGTCGGTGGTGGGTTTCATCATGTACATCAACCCGACCATGCAGTTTATTTCAGCGGTGCTGATTCTGAATGAAGACTACCCGCCACAGCGCCTGATCACCTTTGCTCTGATCTGGGCAGCGATGCTGTTGTTCATGTGGGGGCTGTGGCAAGCACGGCGGCAGCTTGCCTCAGCTCCCTGACATTTACTCCTTCGGTGGTTTTGGCCGCATGCTGCGAAAGGCGTCCATCAGTTCAATCGGTAGCGGAAAGACAATGGTGGAGGAGTTTTTATTGCCCATGTCATTGAGGGTCTGCAGGTAACGCAGCTGCAGTGCAGCCGGGTTGCCTGACATCACATGGGCGGCCTCCACCAGCTTCTGGGAGGCCTGCAGTTCACCTTCGGCATGAATGATCTTGGCACGACGTTCACGTTCAGCTTCAGCCTGACGGGCGATGGCACGGATCATGTTTTCGTTCAGATCAATGTGTTTGATTTCAACATTGGCCACCTTGATGCCCCAGTCCTCTGTCTGGACATCAAGAATTTCCTGAATGTCATCATTCAGCTTGTCGCGTTCGGACAGCATTTCATCCAGTTCGTGTTTGCCCAGTACCGAGCGGAGCGTAGTCTGTGCAAGTTGGCTGGTGGCAACCACGAAATTTTCTACCTGAATGATGGCTTTCTCCGGATCAACCACTCGGAAATAGAGCACTGCGTTGACCTTTACCGTGACGTTGTCCTGCGAAATCACATCCTGTTCCGGGACGTCCATGGTGATGACGCGCAGATCGACCACATCCATTTTCTGCAGGCCGGGAATTACAATGACCAGTCCGGGGCCTTTGACACGTTGGAAGCGTCCGAGGAAAAAAACCACCCCGCGCTTGTATTCCGGCAGGATGCGGATGGATGCAGCCAGCAGCATCAATACCAGAGCCAGCGGGGTGAGGTAACTGAATAGCATGATCAGACTCCTTCAAGGGTTGAATCGAGCAAAGTGACCTGCAGGGTTAATCCCTGCAGGCCGGTGATTTTTAATGGCTGGCCAGCCTGTACTGGAACCTTGCTGACGGCTTTCCATATTTCACCGTGCAGGCGGACACGACCGGTATGTTCAAAATTTTCCATTGCCACACAGGTTTCTCCGGTCATGGCTTCTTCACCAGTTCGGGGTCGACGCCTTCGCAGTTGGGTAAAGCGGGTCACAATCCACAGCAGAAACACCCCGGCAGCCAGGGCAGTTCCACCGATCAATGGTAGGGACACTGCCAGCTCAACACTGTCCATCAGCATGATGGAACCGGCAACAAACGCAGCGATGCCTCCCACACCCAGAATACCGAAGCTGGGTATGAAGGCTTCTGCCACGATCAGGATCAGACCAAGGAACACAAGAGCAAGTCCGGCATAGTTCACGGGGAGTACCTGGAAAGCATAAAGGGCCAGCAGCAGGCACAGGGCACCCAGGGTGCCGGGAACCAGACTGCCAGGGTTGGAGAACTCAAAAATGAGGCCGTAAAAACCGAGGATCAATAAAAAATAGGCCACACTGGGATCACTGATCACCGATAACAGCCGGGTACGCCAGTCAGGGTCCAGTCGTTCCAGCAGCAGCCCGCCGGTGTCGAGGGTCAGGCGGCGGCCTTCAGCCATCACCACTTCACGCCCATGCAGCTGATCCAGCAGTTCGGCAGTGTTGTAAGCGAGCAGGTCAATCACCTGCTGCTGCAGTGCTTCCCTTGCGGTCAGGCTGACCGCATCACGCACTGCAGCTTCAGCCCAGTCAGCGTTACGCCCATGGCGTTCAGCCAGGTTGCGAATGGTACTGACAGCATCCTCCAGCACCTTGCGTTCCATGGCTGTACTGCCGCGGCGTTTGCCTGTTTCATCGGTGGTTTGCTGATCCTGGTCCTTTTGCTGCTGGTCGGATTCCGTCTCCTGGCCGGGCAAACCACCACCCATGCTGACCGGAGTGGCTGAACCCAGGTGGGTATTGGGAGCCATGGCTGCAACATGACTGGCGTAAAGCAGATAGGTTCCGGCACTGGCTGCCCTTGCACCTTCCGGAGCCACCCAGGTGACCACCGGTACCGGGCTGGCCAGTATCAGGGCAATCATGTCACGGGTGGCGGCATCCAGACCACCGGGGGTATCCAGTTGCATGATCAGCAGGCGGGCCTGTTGTTTTTCAGCCTGCTGCAGGCCGCGGCGCAGGTATTCAGTCGCCGCCGGGGTGATGGCACCTTTCATCTGTAGCAGCAGAGCTGTCGGGGCATCCTGTCGAGCTGGGCTGGCTTGGGTGCTTGTTAGGCTGCTGGCTAGCAACAGGATCATTCCACTAAACAGTAACACCAGTGGTAAAGATCTGAACAATGAACGGTTCATCAGTAACTCCTGAAATTTCTGTCTTCATCCTAGTTGAAAGCGCAGGGCTTTGCCTTCATATCTGTTAGAATGGTCAGTCTTCTGCCTGAATACTCTTCTGCACTCCAATAAAGTCGAGACAATGAAAGCACTTACCATCAGTAATCTTCAGAAAACCTATGACAACGGACACGAGGCCTTGAAAGGCATCAGTCTGGACGTTGCCGAAGGTGATTTTTTTGCCCTGCTCGGACCTAATGGTGCCGGTAAATCCACCACACTGGGTATTGTCTGCTCTCTGGTTCGCAAATCGGCAGGCAAGGTCAGCATTTTTGGTGTCGACATCGATCAGGATTTTGCCCTTGCCAAACAATTGATTGGTGTGGTGCCCCAGGAGTTCAATTTCAGTGTCTTTGAGAAGGTGGAAGACATAGTGCTGACGGCGGCCGGTTACCAGGGCTTGACTCAGGCTCAGGCGCGCCCGCGGACCGAACAATTGCTGCGCGATCTGGGGCTGTGGGAAAAGCGCAAACAGCAAGCGCGGATGTTGTCCGGTGGCATGAAGCGCCGTCTGATGATTGCCAGGGCGCTGGTGCATAACCCTAAATTGCTGATTCTCGACGAACCCACTGCCGGTGTGGACATCGAATTGCGTCGCTCCATGTGGAGTTTCATGCAGGAAATCAATCGTCAGGGCACCACCATCATTCTGACCACTCACTACCTGGAAGAAGCGGAGAACCTGTGCCGCAACATTGCCATCATCGACAAGGGTGAAATCGTCAAGAACACCAGTATGAAAGCCCTGTTGAGTGAGCTGAACAGCGAAACCTTTGTGTTGGACTTGACCCAGCCGGTACAGGCTGCACCTCAGTTGGATGCCTTTGTCAGCCGCTTAAAGGATGATCACACGCTGGAGGTGGAAGTGCGCAAGGGACAGAGCATCAGCCAGGTGTTTTCTGCCTTGCAGCAGCAAGGCATTGAGGTATTGAGCCTGCGCAACAAGGCCAACCGACTGGAAGAACTCTTTGTATCACTGGTGGAAAAAACCGCCGCCAGTGATTTTAAAGCGGACCAACCGACTGCAAAAGTGAGCACCTGATGAATCCTGCACGTCTTTACTGGGTTGCCTTCACCACCATCCTGATCAAGGAAGTGCGGCGTTTCACCCGCATCTGGGCCCAGACCTTGTTGCCACCAGCCATCACCATGGCGCTGTATTTTGTGATTTTCGGCAACCTGATTGGTACCCGTATTGGTGAGATGGGCGGTTTCACCTACATGCAGTTCATCATGCCCGGACTGATCATGATGTCGGTGATCACCAACAGCTATTCCAATGTGACGTCTTCCTTTTTCAGCAGCAAGTTTCAGAAGTCGGTGGAAGAAATGCTGGTGGCACCGGTGCCTGGCTGGGTGATTTTGGGTGGTTATGTGCTGGGTGGTGTGGCGCGCGGCTTGCTGGTGGGCCTGATTGTGACGCTGCTGGCGCTGTTTTTCACCGAGCTGACCGTCCACAACCTGTTTGTCACCATGACCGTGGTGTTTCTCACGGCGGTGCTGTTTGCCATTGGCGGGTTCATCAATGCGCTGTTTGCCCGGTCTTTTGATGACATTGCCATCATTCCGACCTTTGTGCTGACACCGCTGACTTATCTGGGTGGGGTATTTTATTCGATCCAGTTGCTGCCGGACTTCTGGCAGGGTGTGTCACTGCTGAACCCGGTGCTTTATATGGTCAACACTTTCCGTTATGGCATTCTGGGGGTTTCAGACATCAACCACTGGGCGGCGCTGGGCACCATCGGGCTGTTCATTCTGGTGTTGTTTTCGCTGGCACTCTGGTTGCTGGAGCGAGGGCGGGGTATCCGTCAGTAATACCCCGCAACGGGATCATTTTTTATCATCGTCCTTGAGGAGCTCTTCCTCAAGGTCGCTGAAATCAAAGTCATCCAGACTATCCAGCGTGGCCTGCAGGGTATCTTCCGGAAGTTCCGGCTCTTCACCGGGAAGTGCCAGATCGTCGTCAGCGGCATCTTCGTCAGTTTCCAGGCCATCCAGATCATCCAGGTCAAACTCTTCCACGTCATCAGCCTCTGCCAGAACTGCATCCAGGTCCGGCTGGCTGACCAGCTCATCACTGGCCATGGCGGCAGCGGCTGCCGGTGCAGCTGCAACGGCGGCTTTACGGGCTGGTGCAGCTGCTGGAGCAGGTTTGTCATCCAGTATCATGCCCAGGCAATCACCCAGCGCAATCAACAACTCTTGCTGTTGCTGGCATAACGCACGTGCAGCCGGTGCTTCAGATGCGATGTCACTGACATTCTGCAGACTGCGATTCAGCAGCAGCTCAGCCTGCTGGTGATCAAAACTGATATCACCCTGCTCGATGTCGAGTGATTTCTGCCCACTCGCACCGGTTGATTTAAAGCCTTCCAGTTCCTTGATCAGGCGGTTTCTCTGCAGTCTCAGGTAAAAGATGATACCGAACAGAAGGATTCCCAACTGAGCCAGCAGAACAACTGCCAGGGGAGATAACACCATGTTATGCTTTCCTCAAAGGTGTCCATTATTGATGCGCGTCCGTAAAGATTAAGCTGCAAGGCTGCAGGCCGCAACCTGAGGGTCATTAAAAATTGCAAATCCGGAGTTAATTTATGCAAGCCATGGAGCTGTTGCTGAATCGTAATTCACATCCAAAGCTGACAGAGCCTGTACCCCGGGGGCTGGCTCTGGAACGAATTTATCAGGCAGCATTAAGAGCCCCTGACCATGCGGGACTCACCCCCTGGCGTTTTATTGAGTTCAGTGGTAAAGGTCTGGATGCGCTGGGTGAGATTTTTGCTGAAGCTCAGTTGCAGCAACAACCGGGCACAGATATCGAAGAGCTGAATCGACTGCGGATGATGCCTTATCGTGCTCCCTTGTTGATTGCTGTGGTGGCTCGTATTCAGGAACACCCCAAGGTGCCGGTATCGGAGCAGTTACTGTCAGCAGGTTGTGCCGCTCATGCACTGTTGCTGGCTGCTGAAGCGGAAGGTTTTGCAGGTATCTGGCGCTCTGGCTGGTTATGCTTTGATCCCCATGTCAAAGCCAGCTTGAAACTGGCCGCACAGGATGAGTTGGTGGGTTTTATTTATCTGGGAACACCGGCAGGGCGCCGGAAGCAGTTACCGGAGCGCCAACTCGCTGACTTTGTGGAGCGCTGGGTATGAAGCTGCAGGTTAAACCGGATTTTTTACCCTGGTTGAAACAGCACATCCCGTTGACACAACACATGGGCATTCATGGTCTTGAATGGCAAGACCAGATCCTGGTGTTTAACCTGCAGTTGGAGCCGCTGGTTAACGACAAGGGCACCGGTTTTGGAGGTGGTGTGGCAGGTTTGGCAACCCTGCTGGGCTGGTGTTATGTCAATCTGTTGCTCGACCAGGCTACGGGGCGCTGTCCGGTGGTGATCAAAGAGTCATCCAACCGCTTTGTAGCCCCCATCACCGGCGATTTTCAAATGCTCTGTTGGTGTGATGATCCAAAGGGCATGGAGAGCTTTCTGGAGCGTTACAAGAGCAATGGGCGTGCGCGCATGAGCCTGAATGTTGAAGCCCGGCAGGGCGATCAGTTGTGCTTCAGTTATGAAGGCGTTTATGTAGCGCTTGGAAATTCAACCTGATTGGTGTGGTTGGGGTTGCATTTTCTTAATGGAGTCAGTATCATGCGCGCCACTTGTTGAGAGGGAAACCCCCTTGATGAGTGAATTGCGGAGAGGTGGCCGAGTGGTCGAAGGCGCACGCCTGGAAAGTGTGTATACGGAAACGTATCGAGGGTTCGAATCCCTCCTTCTCCGCCAGAATTCAATAAAAAAGCACCCTTCGGGGTGCTTTTTTATTTGCCCCGCAAAACCCACAAGCTGTGCTGTGAAGCCCGCAAACAAAAAAGGCCCGGTTAAGGGGCCTTTTGAATCCTTCTGCCGGTGAGTCGTTTTGCTTGTAAAGCTCGGCAGGTGTTTGTTTTAGCCTGGATCACACAGGTCGCGCAGGTAACGAAACAGTTTGCGACTGTTGGTCGGTGGTTTGCCTGCTGCCTGTTCTTGCCTGGCATTACGGATCAGCTGGCGAATTTTCTGAGCTTCGCAGGCTGGCCATTCATTCATGAAATCAACCAGTGCATTGTCTTCTGCCAGCAGGCGCTCACGCCAGAGTTCCAGTTGCTGGAAGTGGCGGGCATGAGTTTCCGAACCGGCATCATAAATATCCATGGCTGCCTGGATGGCTTCATGATCCCGGCTGCGCATCAGTTTGCCGATGCGTTGCAGTTGTCTGCGGCGTGCTTCATGGGATGAGATGCGCTTGTATTCAGCCAGGGCTTCCAGCAGTTCCTCATCCAGCTGCAGGGTTTTAAGCTGGTTCTTGTTCAGTTCGAGCAGTTTTTTGCCGACTTCCTGCAGCGCTTGCATCTGGCGCTTGAGTTCGCTTTTGCTCGGCAGTTCATCCTGTTCGTGGCTTTCGTTGTGCATGTTTACTCTTCTTCGTCAAAACGGTCGAGGATCAGTTGTTCCAGTGCCTCAATGGCCTGGTTTTCATCCTCTCCGTTGGCGCGGATACTGAGTTGGGTGCCACAGGGGGCTGCCAACATCAGTAGTTGCATGATGTTGCGAGTGTTGGCCGTACGCTCACCCAGGCAGATTTCGGTCTGTGACTGGAACTGCTGGCATACCTGCACCACACGAGTGGCAGCCCGTGCATGCAGGCCGCGTTTATTGATCAGGGTGACTTTCTTTTCTTGCATACTGGAGCCTGTCAGTGGTCGGCAGCAGGTGATGGTGCAGCCAGCTCACGATGACGGATTTGCACGTCGTCATGCAGTTGACGGAAATGCTGTCCAAGGCGTTCAGCCAGATAAACTGAACGATGCTGTCCACCAGTGCAACCGATACCTACAGTGATGTAGCTGCGGCTGCTTTGAACATAACGCGGTAACCAGTGGCTGACAAACTGACTGATGTCGTTATACATCTGTTCTGGCAGTTCATATTGTTCAAGAAAGCTTGCAACTTCAGGGTCCAGCCCGGTTTTGTCCCGTAGTTTGATGTCCCAGAAGGGGTTGGGTAGACAACGCACATCAAAAATCAGGTCAGCATCCAGGGGAACGCCACGCTTGAATCCAAACGATTGGAACAGCAGGGTACTGGTCTGGTGTGGTCGACGGGCAACCTGTTCAGCAATGGTGTTGCGCAATTCGTGAACAGAAAGTCGGGTGGTGTCCAGTGTCAGCTGTGCCAGGCTGGCCAGTGGGTCCAGCAGTTTCTGTTCTTCCTCTATGGCTTCGTTCAGCGACAGCTGGCCATCACGGGTCAGTGGATGACGCCTGCGAGTGGCTGAAAACCTTTCCATCAGGGTTTTTGCATTGGCATTTAAATAAACCACCAGGACATCCACACCATCCGCATTCAGTTCACGCATGATGGTGGGGAAGTGGTCTAAATCTCTGGACAGGTTACGGGCATCAATGCTGACGGCAACCCGGCTGAGGTTTTCCTGCACACGGGCCTGTTCGGCCAGTGGAATCAGCAGGCCAGCCGGCAGGTTGTCGATGGCGTAGTAGCCCAGATCTTCCAGTGCATGCAAGGCAGCACTTTTGCCAGAGCCAGAACGTCCGCTGATGATGACAAGTTGCATGGCTCCGGGCCTCCTTCCTTGCATGGCAGTTGACGTGCTCAGGATGGAATGGGTGCGGTGATCAACTGATGCAGTTGTTCCGGCTGATCAGTTTTACGCAGCTCTTTACGCAGTTCTTCATCGGAGAAGCGTTCAGCCAGCAATGCCAGGGTCTGAAGGTGGGCTTCGTTGGCTTCTTCAGGAACCAGTAGCAGAAAAATCAGATCAACCGGTTGGCCGTCTATGGCGTCAAAGTCGATTTTGTCGCGCAGGCGGATGAAGGTGCCAACTGCCTGGTCGCAATGGCTGATGCGGCAGTGTGGCAATGCCACACCCTGCCCGATGCCAGTGCTGCCCAGTTTTTCCCGTGCAATCAGCCGCGAGAAAACTTCTTCGGCATCCAGCTGCGGAATCTGCTGAGCAATGAATTTACTGAAATATTCCAGTACACGTTTTTTGCTGCCCCCGGGCACCCCAAACAGGGTGCGCTCAAGGGTCAGGATTTCGTTGATCTGCATGGCGGGCAGGGAGACCGGGTCAGTGAGTGGCGCCTTGATGGCGAGCCTGGGTTTTTTCCTTGTGTTTGATCAGCTGACGGTCCAGCTTGTCAATCAGCTCATCAATCGCAGCGTACATGTCTTCCTTTTCTGCACTGCCGTGGATTTCACCGCCAGCTACGTTCAAGGTAGCTTCGGCAATCTGGCGCAGCTTATCGACAGTAAGGGTGACCTGAACATTGGAAATTTGATCAAAGTGGCGTTCCAGCTTGGCGAACTTGGACTCGACGTATTCACGCAGTGCAGCAGTCAGTTCGACGTGATGACCAGTGATGTTCAGTTGCATGTTGGGCTCCTGGTTTTATTGGGTTTTACAATTTCATTGTAACCCTTTTTGCCATAAAGCAAAGCCCCGTTGCCGGATGTTTCCGGCAAAAAAGGGCTTGACAATCAGGCTTAACGCAGGCGTTTACGCTCGCTGGAAGGCGGGATGTTCATGGCTTCGCGGTATTTTGCCACAGTGCGGCGGGCAATCTGGATGCCGGAGTCAGCAAGCAGGTCTGCCAGTTTGCTGTCGGATAGGGGTTTGCGTGGTGGTTCGGCAGAAATCAGCTTTTTCAGCATGGCCCGAATGGCGGTGGATGAGGCTTCACCACCTTCAGCGGTGGATACATGGCTGGAGAAGAAGTATTTCAGCTCAAAAATACCGCGTGGTGTGTGAATGTATTTTTGAGTGGTGGCACGGGATACGGTGGATTCGTGCATTTCGATGGCAGTGGCGATGTCGGCCAATACCATGGGTTTCATGTATTCTTCGCCTTTTTCGAGGAAGTCCTGCTGTACTTCAACAATTTTGCTACCAACTTTTAGCAGGGTTTCGCTGCGACTTTGCAGGCTTTTGATCAGCCACTGGGCTTCACGGTAATGATCTTTTAAATATTGATTGGTGTCGCTGGAGTCTGCACGCCGAATCAGGTCGGCATAGTGAGGTTGAACGCGAAGTTTTGGCAGGGTTTCCGGGTTCAGCTCCACACGCCAGCCATGGCGAGTGCGACTGACTAAAAGATCAGGAACAATGTAGCTGGATGCTTCACTTTCAATGCTGCTGCCGGGGCGGGGGTTCAGCTGCTGGATCAGGGTGATGATTTCATGCAGCTCATCTTCACTGTTCAGTTTCAAACGACGCAGCAGGAAGCGGTAGTCACGGCTGGCCAGCACTTCAAGGTATTGGTCAACCAGTTTGCGGGCACAGGCCAGGCGTGGCGTATCGGCAGGCAGTTGCTCCAGTTGCAGTAGCAGGCACTCACGCAGGTCGCGTGCGCCAATCCCCGGTGGGTCAAAACGCTGGACCAGTTTCAGTACAGCAATGACTTCATCCGTTTCCAGATCACTGAACATCGGGTCCTGGCTGCGCAGTGCTTCACAGATCACTTCCGGGTCTTCGGTCAGGTAACCTTCCGGACTGATGCTGTCAATCAGGGTTTCACCGATCAGGCGATCATGTTCGTTATGCAGGTTAAGGTTGAGCTGCCACAGCAGGTGGTCAGCCAGGCTGGTTCCAGCGGTGTCTCGCTCAAACTGGTCGCCCATATCCTCGCCACTGCCGGAGGGCGGGGAGTAGTCATGGCTGAAGACATCATCCCAGGCAGTATCAACAGGCAGCTCACTGGGCAGGTGATCTTCATCCCACTCTTTCATTTCCGTTGGAGCACTGTCTTGAAGGGCTTCAGCCTTTTGTGCTTCGCGGGTGGAGGTGTCAAAAGGGTCTGCCTGAGGGGCTGGCGGATAATCCTCGTTCTCTTCCAGTTCCAGTAGTGGATTGGACTCCAGTGCCTGCTGGATTTCCTGTTGCAGGTCCAGTGTGGAGAGCTGCAACAGGTAAATGGCTTGTTGCAACTGGGGGGTTATAACCAGGTTCTGGGAAAGATTCAGCCCGAGGCTGGGTTTCATCGACATGGGTGTTCAGCTACTCATCAGGTGCCGCAAAAATATCCGGGTGGCCAACTCAGCAATTTTTATGCCATGGCTCATGAACACTTTATATCTTAAATTGCTCGCCCAGGTAAACCCTTCTGACATCAGCATTGGATAGAATTTCTTCAGCATTGCCCTGGGCTATCAGTGCACCTTCGCTGACAATGTAAGCACGTTCACAGATTTCCAGTGTTTCACGCACATTATGGTCGGTGATCAGCACCCCGATATTGCGGGCCTGGAGTTGGCGAATGATGCCCATGATTTCGGCGACCGAGATGGGATCAACACCGGCAAAGGGTTCATCCAGCAGGATGAAGTCGGGTTCGTTGGCCAGGGCGCGGGCAATTTCAACCCGCCGTCTTTCACCACCCGACAGGCTCATGCCTTTGTTCTTGCGAATGTGGGTGATGGAAAATTCTTCGAGCAGTTGCTCCAGCAGGGACTGGCGCTGTGCCTTGTCCAGCTCCTTGCGCAGCTCCAGAATGGCCAGAATGTTGTCTTCCACGCTGAGTTTGCGGAATACCGAAGCCTCTTGCGGCAGGTAGCCCAGGCCTGCGCGGGCACGACCATGCATTGGCAGGCGCGTGATGTCACGGTCATCCAGCAGGATTTTTCCGGCATCGGCTTTCACTAGCCCGACAATCATGTAAAAAGAGGTGGTTTTGCCGGCGCCATTAGGGCCCAGTAACCCAACAATTTCGCCCTGACGCACATCCAGGCTGATGTCTCGGACCACCTTGCGGCCCTTGTAACTTTTTTGCAGGTTGCGGGCAGTCAGGCTTTTACTCATTGCTGGTTCCCTTCTGGCTGAATGGTGGCTTCGCGTCGTCTGGGGGTAAGAATGACCTCAACACGACCGGCATCACTTTCAGCCTGTTCTGCCTGAATGTCCTGGCTGAGCAGGTTGTAGGTCAGGCGGTGACCACGAAAACTGTCTTCGCCCTGAACCAGGCGGGCATTGCCGGTTAACACAACACGATCTTGTGCGGGTTGGTAGTCGATGGTTTCAGCCCAGGCCTCCACCTTGGGTTCTTCTGCCCTGGGTCGATCGCGCATATAAGCCAGCTCGCCGGGTGAGCTGGCGGTTGCCCGCTCCAGTGCGCCGTCCTCACCCCGATGTAACTCCAGAAGCTCAGCTTTGATTTTCAGTTCACCCTGGGTGACTTCCACCTGGCCGGTGTAGGTTGCCAGTTGTTGCTGATTATTCCACTGCATGCGTTCTGATTGAACCTGGACCGGTTTTTCACGATCTTCCGGAAGCGCCAGGGTCAGTGAACTGTATGCCAGCAGCAGACTTAACAGGAGGCCTGGCTTGTAAAAGCGGGATGGAGCAAGAAGCGCATCCTTCATGGTAAAGGCTCCTGAGAAGGCGGGTTCGTCAGGTAGCTGCCGCTGACCTGTTGCAGGATTTCTGCCAGTCCGGTTTGCATGTCAACGGCAAGTCCAATGCCTTGGGTGACTCCGCCGGGGCTGGTGAAGTGGACCGGGTCAGGGGTGTTTGCCTGTTGTGCATTGGTATCAACCCACAGGCGGTTGGTGGTGAATTCGGGCAGGTAAGCAGATTCCGGATCGATGGGTTGGAGTATCACCTGTTCTTCCAGGTAAAGTTCCTGGTTGCTGCGATACTCTGCACGCAGGGCCTGCAGCCGCCAACTTTGACCCGACTCACCATGATGATAAACCACTGGTAGTTGCATCAGTGCCAGGTCGTTTTCCGGATAGTGGGTGACCTGTTCTGCATGGATCACCTGCAGTAATCGCCCTTCTGCATCAAAGCGGGAAAGGCGAGCCTGTTCGATGTAATAATCCGGCTCACCATGTTCACGTGGCAGTGCTGTGTAGGGTGGGGTTTGGGTGCTTTCCTGCAGCCATACAATCACTCCGCCCAGCAGCAATAGAGCCAGTACGCCAGCCAGTCGACGCATGCCCGGAGTGATGAGGCTGTTAAGGCGAGTGATCAGGCCCGGCATAAATCAGTGGCTGCGCTGGCTGTAAAGGTAGTGGTTGAGGCAGGCTTGCCAGTTGCCCTGAGCTTTCATGATCAGGTCAGTCAATTCACGCACCGCACCCTGACCGCCGGCTCGCTGAGTGACATAGTCACTGTGCTGGCGGATATAGTCGGGAGCATTGGGTACGCTGGCACCAAAACCGGCTTTGCGGATGGCGGCCAGGTCCGGCAGATCGTCGCCACAATAGCCCACCTGATTCCAGTCAAGTCCGAGCTTGGCAACCAGCTCACTCAAGGCGTTGATCTTGTCTTCACGGCCCTGCATCACGTTGTTGATTTTCAGGGCCGCAGCGCGCTGGCTGACAATGCTGGAGTCGCGCCCGGTGATAATGGCAACTTCAACACCGCTGGCCTGCAGCAGTTTGATGCCCTGACCATCCTGAGTGTTAAAGGCTTTGGTTTCGCTGCCGTCAACATGAAAAAAAAGACTGCCGTCAGTCAGCACACCGTCAACATCCAGCACCATCAGACGCAGGGGGCGAAGTTTTTCCAGCAGGGCATCAGAAATTTCCATGGGTACTCACTCAGAGTTCAGTGCTACAGGAGTTGAAGACTGCAAAAGAGGCAGGACTATATCAGATAACCCCGGCTCGCAGCAGGTCGTGCATGTTGAGTGCGCCAACAAGCCGGTTATCGGAGTCTGTCACCGGCAGGGCGTTGATCTTGTTTTCTTCCATCAGGTGCACTGCTTCTGCTGCCAGCAAGTCTGGCTGGATACTTTTGCAGCCGCGTGTCATGACATCACTGACACTTAAACTGTGAAAGTCAATCGCCTGATCCAGCGTGCGACGCAGGTCACCGTCGGTATAGACACCCAGCAGCTGCTTCTGTTCATCAGCAATGCAGGTGAAACCCAGGCCTTTGCGAGTCATTTCCAGTAATGCTTCGCGCAGACTGGTAGCCGGGGTCACGCAAGGAATGGTGTCGCCCGCATGCATGATGTCGCTGACGCGCAATAACAAGCGGCGACCCAGGCTGCCACCCGGGTGAGACATGGCAAAATCATCCGGGCCAAAGCCTCTGGCTTCCAGCAGGGCGATGGCCAGTGCATCACCCAGTGCCAGGGCAGCGGTGGTGCTGGAGGTGGGGGCCAGGTTCAGTGGGCAGGCTTCACGGCTGACGGCCACGTTCAGGTGCAGGGTGGCTTCACGTGCCAGGGTGGATGCAGGTGCACCGGTCATGCTGACCACGGGGATACCCAGGCGCTTTAATAAGGGTAATAACGAGGTGACTTCCTGGGTTTCGCCTGAGTTGGATAATGCCAGCACCAGGTCATTACGCGTCACCATGCCCAGATCGCCATGGCTCGCTTCACCGGGATGCATGAAAAATGCGGGGGTGCCGGTACTGGCAAGCGTGGCAGCAATTTTGTTGCCAATATGGCCGGACTTACCCATGCCAGTGACAACAATACGTCCTTGACACTTCAGCATCAGTTCGCAGGCTTCACTGAAGGTTTGGTCAAGATGGCCAAGAATTTCCTGCAGGGCTTCTATTTCCAGTTGCAGGGTGCGCCGTGCAGCGCTCAGGTGGTCACTTGTTGTCATGCGTCAGGGTAGGTCCATTGATGGCGTCAGGTGCAAAAGCGGCAGTCCAGACTTGTGCCGGGTGCCGTGAGTCTTTAGATTATAACTTTTTTCAATTGTACATCCAGCCGGAGAACCGGATGCAGGATTATCTGGTCGAAGTGGACAAGCTGTGTTTCAGTCGCGGTGATAACCCCATTTTTTCGGGTGTGAACCTGCGCCTGCAAAAAGGCAAGATCACTGCAGTCATGGGGCCAAGTGGCACTGGAAAAACAACACTGTTGCGTTTGCTTGGTGGGCAGTTAAAGCCTGATCAGGGTCAGATCAAGGTGTTCGGACAGGAAGTGCCCAGGCTGGGGCGCAGGCAATTGTTTGCGCTGCGAAGCCGCATGGGTATGTTGTTCCAGTCAGGTGCCTTGTTTACCGACATGACGGTATTCGAGAATGTGGCATTTCCCCTGCGGGTGCACACCAGTCTGTCTGAGCAGATGATTCGTGATCTGGTGCTGATCAAGCTGGAGGCGGTGGGATTACGGGGTGCCAGGCATCTGATGCCTTCTGAACTGTCTGGCGGCATGACGCGCCGGGTAGCACTGGCACGAGCCATCGCTCTGGACCCTGAGTTGCTGATGTACGATGAACCCTTTGTTGGCCAGGACCCCATTTCCATGGGGGTGCTGGTGCAGTTGATCAAGCGCTTGAATCAGGCGTTGGGGCTGACATCCGTCATTGTTTCCCATGACATTGCTGAAACCCTGTCGATTGCTGATTACGCCTATATTCTGGCCGGTGGCAAGGTGATTGCTGAGGGTACTCCTGCTGAACTGCAGGCTTCTGAGCAGGCTGATGTTCGTCAGTTTGTGGCTGGCCTGCCAGATGGTCCGGTGCCTTTTCATTATCCAGCTCCGAGTTTTCGGGATGATCTTTTTGCCTCTGAAGGAGTGGCAAATGCTTGATTGGTTAGCAGGGCTGGGACGAAGTGGGCTTCTGGTGATTGCTGCACTGGGGCGCTCAGGCGTTTTCCTCATGCAATCACTGGTTGGCTGGCCGCGCAGCAGCGAAGCCTTTCGCCTGTGGGTTCAACAGGTTTATGCGGTGGGTGTGCTGTCGCTGATCATCATCCTGGTCTCCGGCTTGTTCATTGGCATGGTGCTGGGTTTGCAGGGTTACACCATTCTGGTGGATTTTGGTGCTGAGCAGGCACTGGGGCAGATGGTGGCGCTGAGTTTGACGCGTGAGTTGGCTCCGGTGGTTGCTGCATTGTTGTTTGCCGGTCGGGCAGGTTCTGCACTGACTGCCGAGATAGGTTTGATGAAGGCCACCGAGCAGTTATCCAGCATGGAAATGATTGGTGTTGATCCACTGCGCCGTATTGTGGCACCCCGGTTATTGGCCGGTTTTTTTGCCCTGCCGATTCTGTCGCTGATTTTTGCCATGGTGGGCATTGGTGGCGGCTGGTTGGTCGGTGTTGACTGGCTGGGTGTTGACCCCGGTGCCTTCTGGAGCAACATGCAGTCTGCCGTGGGGTTTCGTGAGGATGTGGTCAACGGGCTGATCAAGAGCCTGGTGTTTGCCTTTGTGGTGACCTGGATTGCGGTATTCCAGGGTTATGATCTGGTGCCCACCTCGGAAGGCATCAGCCGAGCCACCACCAAGACCGTGGTTTATTCATCACTGGCAGTGTTGGGTCTGGATTTTGTCCTGACTGCCCTGATGTTCAGCAATTTGTAAGGAATGGAGTTAAGCATGCGTAATCAGCGCTGGGTGGAAGTGTCAGTGGGTGGCTTTATGCTGCTGGGTTTGCTGGCGCTGGTGTTTCTGGCCTTCAAGGTTAGCGGCCTGACTTATGATCCGGGGCGCAGCAACTTTGAAGTGGAAGCTTTTTTTGGTGATATCGGGGGGTTGAAACCTCGCTCCAAGGTCACTTTGGCGGGTGTGGTGGTTGGCCGTGTGACCAGTATAGAACTGGATGAAGAGTGGTTTGAAGCACGGGTGGTCATGCAGCTGGATGAGCGACTGAAAGGGAAACTGAGCCTGGATACTGCAGCAGCCATACAGACGTCTGGTTTGTTGGGAGACAACTACATTAGCCTGACACCAGGCATTGATGATGAAATGCTGGTGCATGGCGGTACGCTGAGAGACACCCAGTCAGCATTGATTCTTGAGCAGTTGATAAATCAATTCATTACCAACTCAACAAGGGACTAACACCGTGAACCAGCATTTGCAGCAACAACCCGGCAGTGGAAGGCTGCTGGTAACCTCCCTGCTGTTTTTCGGTCTGGTTTCCATCAGCCTGTTGCAAGCCAGAGCGATGGCAGAGGTTCGCTCACCCTGGCAGGTGGTGGAGGCCGGCATTGCAGACCTGACCGTCGCATTTGAAGAGAACAAGGGGCAATTCAATCAGCATCCAGACCAGCTTTACAGAGCACTGGATGATGCCATGGAGTCTTACGTCGATTTCCGTTACATCAGTGCCAGGGTGATGGGTGGGCGCTATTTTCGGGCGGCCACACCTGAACAGCGCAGCCGTTTTGCGGAGGTGTTCCGCAGTACCCTGGTGCGCACCTTCGGGCAGGGTTTGATGAACTTTGATTACCAGGCTTTTGATCTGGTATTCCGTGAGCGTCCGGCACGTTTTGAAGATCAGGATAATGTTGAGCTGGAAGTGGTGGCTGCAGATGGTAAACGCTACCCGGTGGTGTTCACCCTGCGTCGTCACAACGATGAATGGAAAATCATTAATCTGATTGTGAACGGTGTGAACCTGGGTTTGACCTTTAACAGCCAGTTTGATCGTGCCATGCGTGAACATAACCGGGATTTTGATCGTGTGATAAATAATTGGTCACCGGATCAGGCACTGGAAGAAATTCAGTCGCAGGATGAGGATGCATGAAAGCCCGGTTAAGTTCCCTGGCGCTGGCTACCTGGAAACTCAGTGGTGAAGTGGATCGGGATCAAGCTGCTGCACTGGTTGCGGCGCTTGAGATTCGCACGGGTGAAAACCCCTGTGTTGATTTGCTGGAGGCCAGTGGGGGGGCGGCCCTACTGCTGGTGTTGTTGTCCTGGTATCGCGAATGTGAAAACCGGGGTGTTAAGCTGACGCTGACCAATCCCTCCGAGCAGTTGATGAAAGTGGCAGAGTTGAGTGATCTGCATCAACTGCTGCCTTTTACCCGCCAAACAGCTGCTGGTTGACAGTCGTGGCTGCCCTTGCAGCCGGTTTTCGGTTATCATGCCAGCCCTGAATTTTTTGCAATTTAAACCCAGGCTCCCCCGGGGAGTGACTGATGAGGAACTGCCATGCAAGCTCAAGCGCTCAAAGAACTGCTGGAAAGCCGCCTGCCCCAGTGCGAGTTCATCGTAAAGGGTGAGGATGGTCGTCACTTTGAAGTGATCGCCATTGGTGAAGTGTTTGCCACCCTCCCTAGCCCGGTGAAAAAGCAGCAGCTGGTTTTTGCTGCTCTGAGTGAAGAGTTTGCCAGTGACAAGCTGCATGCCATGGCGTTAAAAACCTACACTCCCGAACAGTGGGAAAAAGCCAAAACCCTGATGGTTTTTTAAGGTTTCTTCATGGATAAACTGATGATCACCGGCGGTGCACCGCTGGACGGCGAAGTCTGGATTTCCGGCGCCAAAAACTCTGCCTTGCCGATTCTGGCTGCCAGCCTGCTGGTGAAAGGTCCGGTTTCTATCGGCAATTTGCCACACCTGCATGACATTACCACCATGATTGAGCTGCTGGGTGGTATGGGTGTGCAGGCCGTTGTGGATGAAAAGATGTCGCTGGAGCTGGATGCCGGGCACCTGAAAAATTGCCGTGCCCCCTATGAGCTGGTGAAAACCATGCGCGCCTCGATTCTGGTGCTGGGCCCACTGATGGCCCGTTATGGTGAGGCTGAGGTGTCTTTGCCGGGTGGTTGTGCCATCGGCAGTCGCCCGGTCAACCTGCACCTGAATGGCTTGAAGCAGATGGGTGCCGAAATCCGTGTTGAAGAGGGTTACATTCGCGGTAAGGTGAATGGACGTCTGAAGGGCGCGCGTATTGTTTTTGATACGGTTACCGTAACCGGTACCGAAAACCTGATGATGGCGGCAGCGCTGGCAGAAGGGCGTACCCTGCTGGAAAACGCAGCCCGTGAACCGGAAGTGGTGGATCTGGCCGAGTTCCTGATTGCCATGGGTGCTGACATTCGTGGTCATGGCACTGACACCATTATCATTGAAGGTGTTGAAGCGCTGAAAGGCTGTCATTTTGATGTCATCGCTGACCGTATTGAAACCGGTACCTTTCTGGTTGCGGGTGCAGCTACGCGCGGCCGAGTCAGGGTTAAACAAACACGTCCGGATATTCTGGATGCGGTACTGGTCAAGCTGGAAGAAGCCGGTGCAGACATCACAACGGGTGATGACTGGATTGAACTGAACATGCATGGGCGTCGCCCCAAGGCTGTGAGCATCAAAACAGCGCCTTACCCGGCTTTTCCGACGGATATGCAGGCCCAGTTCATGGCATTGAATGCTACCGCTGAAGGCACTGGTACAGTCATTGAAACCATTTTCGAAAACCGCTTTATGCATGTGCAGGAAATGCAGCGCATGGGTGCGGATATTCTGGTGGAAGGCAACACAGCCATCATTCGTGGTGTTGAGCGCCTGACCGGTGCGCCGGTAATGGCCACTGATCTGCGGGCCTCTGCCAGCCTGGTGATTTCAGCGCTGGTGGCTGAAGGTGAAACCCTGGTTGACCGTATTTATCACATTGATCGGGGTTATGAGTGCATCGAGGAAAAATTGATGTTGCTGGGTGCACGTATCCGACGCATTGCTTCCTGAATTAGTTAAAGATCAAGAGATACTCATGCCACAAAGCCTGACGCTGGCCCTTTCCAAGGGCCGTATTCTGGATGACACCCTGCCACTCTTGGCTGATGCCGGTATTCACCCTGCAGAAGACATCAACAAGAGCCGTAAGCTGATTTTTGACACCAACCTGCCAGGTGTGCGTTTATTGGTAATCCGTGCCACTGATGTGCCCACTTATGTATCGCTGGGTGCGGCGGATCTGGGGGTGTCTGGTAAGGATGTGCTGATGGAACATGGTGGTGAAGGCATGTATGAGCCGCTGGATCTGCGGATTGCTGCCTGTCGCCTGATGACTGCGGCCATCAAGGGTGCTCCCAGGCCTGAAGGGCGTCGTCGGGTGGCCACCAAGTTTGTGAATACGGCCAAGCGTTGGTACGCCGAGCAGGGCATTCAGGTGGATCTGATCAAGCTGTATGGCGGTATGGAGTTGGCTCCCATCATGGGGTTGGCTGACGAAATTGTGGATATTGTGGATACCGGCAATACCCTGCGAGCCAATGGCCTGGAGCCACGCGAATTCATTGCAGATATATCTTCTCGTCTGGTGGTGAATCAGGCCTCCATGAAAATGAAGTACCGGCAGATTCAGCCTTTGCTGGAGCGTCTGACCGCCGCAGTTGAAGCACGTACCGCCTGAAGTGCCTGCAAGATTTTCCTGTTTTGAGATGAGGTAAACCCATGACGCTTGCCATTAGAAGACTGAAAGCCTCGGATGCTGATTTTAATGCCACCCTGGACCAGCTGTTGGCCTGGGAGGGTGTGTCCAGCCATGATGTGCAGCAGCGTGTGGATGACATCATTCAACAGGTTCGTGTACAGGGTGATACAGCGGTATTGGCTTATACCCAGCAGTTTGATCGTCACCCGGCGACTGATTTTAATGCGCTGGTGGTGAGTCAGCAGCAGCTGGAAGCTGCGTTTCATAGCCTGCCACAAGCGCGACGTGAAGCTTTGCAGGCAGCGGCAGACCGCGTGACTGCCTATCACGAGCATCAGCGCCAGGGTTCCTGGGAATACACCGAAGCTGATGGCACGTTACTGGGTCAGCAGGTGGTGCCACTGGATCGTGTTGGTGTTTATGTACCGGGTGGTAAAGCGGCTTACCCTTCATCGGTTTTGATGAATGTACTGCCTGCCAAGGTTGCCGGGGTAAAAGAAATCATCATGGTTGCACCGGCTCCCGGCGGTGAACTGAATCCATTGGTGCTGGGTGCAGCCTGGTTGTGCGGTGTCACCAGGGTATTTGCCATCGGTGGTGCTCAGGCGGTTGCTGCACTGGCTTATGGCACAGAAAGTGTGCCGCCAGTCGATAAGATTGTGGGGCCGGGCAATATTTATGTCGCCACTGCCAAGCGTGCGGTATTTGGCAAGGTTGGCATCGACATGATTGCCGGACCTTCCGAGATCCTGGTGGTTGGTGATGGCCAGACCGATCCGGACTGGATTGCCATGGATCTGTTTTCTCAGGCTGAACATGATGAAGATGCTCAGTCGATTCTGGTGAGCTGGGATGCAGCCTGGCTGGATCAGGTGGAGGCAAGCATCAATCGCCTGCTGCCGGAAATGGAGCGTGCTGACATCATTCGCACTTCGCTGGAAAGCCGTGGTGCCCTGATTCAGGTGGCATCGGAAGCTGAAGCGCTGGACATGATCAATCGGATTGCACCGGAACACCTGGAGTTGTCGGTAGCCGATCCAAAAGCCTGGCTGCCGGGTATCCGCCATGCCGGTGCCATTTTCATGGGGCGTTACACGGCTGAGGCAGTGGGTGATTATTGTGCCGGTCCGAATCACGTGTTGCCCACTTCGGGAACCGCGCGCTTTTCTTCACCGCTGGGAGTGTATGACTTCCAGAAGCGTTCTTCACTGATCTTCTGTTCTGCCGAGGGTGCAGATACCCTCGGACGGATTGCTGGTGAGCTGGCGGATGGCGAATCACTAACAGCCCATGCCCGATCTGCTCGTTATCGGGTAAAGCGCTGAAATCAGCTTCAAGAATCTCTTGATGAAGCTCATCTTGTCGATCCACTGATGAGCTTTGCCTTGGTGACCCGCTGATCAGCCTGTTCTTGGTGATCCGCTGATTAGCTTCTTCTAGGTGACCCGCTGGTTAGCCTCTTCTGGGTGAAGAAGGGCGCTGCCCGATAGTAGCCGTCAGGTTACGACTGCGCCCTTCTCTCACGACTTCCAGAGTGATCTGGGTTTCAGGTCTGAGGCTGGCTATAAAGTTAATGGTTTCGCGTGCGCCACTTACACGTTGGCCGTTGATGGCAACAATCACATCACCGGGCTGCAGGCCCGCGTTATGAGCCGGCCCATTACGCAGCAGTCCGGCAACCAGTACCCCGCGCGGACTATCCAGACGCAAGGATTGAGCCAGTGCCGGGGTCATTTCCTGTACCTCAATGCCCAGCCAGCCACGTACCACAAACCCTTCATTGATCAGATCCACCATGATCTGTCTTGCCAGGTTGGATGGAATGGCAAAACCTATGCCCTGGGAGCCGCCACTGCGACTGAAAATGGCGGTGTTGATGCCCAGTAACTGGCCGTAAGGGTTGATTAATGCACCACCCGAGTTGCCGGGGTTGATGGCCGCATCAGTCTGAATGAAGTCTTCAAAGGTATTGATGCCCAGACTGTTGCGACCCAGTGCACTGACAATGCCCTGAGTGACGGTTTGCCCGACACCAAAAGGATTGCCGATGGCCAGCACCACATCACCCACTTCAAGGGTGTCAGAGGATGCCAGGGCAATAGCGGGCAGGTTGTCCAGCTCGATGCGCAGTACTGCCAGATCCGAATCCGGATCACTACCGATAATGCGTGCAAAGGTTTCGCGGCCATCGCGCAGGGCAACACGAATTTCATCCGCACCACTGACCACATGATGATTGGTGAGAATGTAGCCTTCACTGCTGACAATAACACCGGATCCCAGGCTGGATTGCATGCGCTGCTGGCGTGGTTGACCGCCCGGGCCAAAAAAATGCCGGAAAAAGGGATCGTTCATCAGGGGGTTGATCTGCTGCTCCACCACCTTGGTGGTGTAGATATTCACCACCGATGGTGCTGCCTGGCGCACGGCGCCGGCGTAAGAGACAGGGCCATCCTGACGAGGCACCAATATAGGCTCGCTGGTACGGATTTCAGCGCGGACATTATTGCTTGCACCCTGCTGCCCTGATAAGCCCGGAAAGGTCTGCAGCAGCAGTGCAGCCAGTAGTAGGCCACTGATTACGGGCCAGACGAGTTGGGGCTTCAGAAAACGCATTATAAAGAGTCTCTCGGCTAGGCTTGCTTCTTTTATCTTACAATAAGCGCATTGGGTTTGCTCTGATGTTGGGGCAAACTGGCAAAAAACCAAGTTGCAAAAGAAGCTGCAAAAGTTTGGTTGCAAAAGTTCAGGCAGCAAAATTCAGGTGGGAGGTGTTGTTGTGGTCAGGCTGGTAGATCTGGTGCAGTTGTTGGATTCTCATCTGGAAGTGGCCGCTTTCCAGGATTATTGCCCTAATGGATTACAAATTGAGGGCCGATCAGAAGTCCAGCGTGTGGTGACAGGTGTGACCGCCAGTCAGGCGCTGATTGATGCAGCCATTGCACGTGATGCAGATGCTTTACTGGTGCACCATGGGTATTTCTGGAAGGGTGAATCCCTGCCTTTGACCGGTATCAAGGGGCGGCGTGTGGCCAGTTTGATGCAGCGTGGCATCAGTCTGCTGGCTTATCATTTGCCGCTGGATGCTCACCCGGTGCATGGCAATAATCAACAGTTGGCGGAAGTGTTGGATTTGGACGTCACTGGCAGTATGGAGGGTGGTGGCTGGTCGTTTGGTTTAACCGGTCAGTTACGCCAGGCTTGGGAGGCTCGTGACCTGGTTGTGCATCTGGAGCAGCGACTGGGGCAGCGCCCTTTGCATTTACAGGGTCATGATCGACCGATTCGAACCCTGGCCTGGTGCACCGGCGCTGCTCAGGGCGGCATCGTGCGTGCAGCGGAACTGGGGGTGGATGCTTACATCAGTGGTGAAGTCAGCGAGCAGACACTGCATCAGGCCAGGGAGTTGGGTATTGATTATTTTGCTGCCGGTCACCATGCCACCGAGCGTTATGGCGTTAAAGCGCTGGGTGGCTGGTTGGCAGCAAATCTGGGCATCGAGTGTGAGTTTGTGGATATTCACAACCCGGTGTAATTCAAGGCTGGGCCGGCTTTGGCGGCCCGCCTGGGAAGCCTCTGATCAGTTGCGCGGTGGCTCAAACACTTCTGGTTTCAAACCAAAATCCTCAGACAGGGTGCCGCGCGCCTTGTCTGAAGCGTAGTCGCGTGGTGGTTCAACAAGGCTTTCTTCTGTTGTGGTTGCGCTTTGAGTTTTGCTGGTCTTTTCATTAGTGTTGGTCAGTTTTTTAATGACACCCTCATCACTGCACAGCCGTCCGGCATCATTCAGCAACTGGTCTTCCATGTCTTTCAGTTGTTTGCTCATGGAGGAAAGACCGTCAGCGGTACGAGCAAAATGGTCGTTGAGACTTTCTTTGAGCTGGTTAAGCTCCAGTTCACGTTCAGTCAGCTGATGACGAATCCGGATGCTATTGGCCACACTGGAGTTCATTAGATGATAGGCCAGTGCGCCCAGGCCGGCGCCGATCAGAAAGGCGGTAATCACATAAACCCATTGAATATCGGCAAAAGTCACACGCAGCTCCTCAGCAAAGGGCGGCAAACTCCGCCCGGATGGTTACCCGTGCATTATATCGGCCAGTACAGACTTGTGGTCAAGACCTGAGGTATCCAGACACAATCCATTGGTCGCACGGGGTTGGGAGGGTGGGGTGAGTTGCGTATAATCAGCCGATTTTCCTGCAACAACCAGTGAATACAGAAAAGGTGAAGTACAGATGACTCCAATGGAGCGTTATCAGCAGGACCTTCAGCGAGAAGACTTCAAGTCGGATCCAGCGCAAAAGATGGCGGTGGAGCACTTGCAAAGACTGCATGATGAATTGGTGGCAAACAAGCCTGCGCGCAGCGGTTTATTGTCGCGTCTGACTGGGCGTGGCAAGAAGGCGGAGCCCATCAAGGGGCTCTATTTCTGGGGTGGTGTGGGTCGCGGTAAAACCTACCTGGTTGATACCTTCTATGAGTGTCTGCCGTTTGACCAGAAAATGCGTAATCATTTTCACCGCTTCATGCAGCGGGTGCATGCGGATCTTAAAAGATTTGATGGTCAGCCCAACCCGCTGAAGCTGGTTGCCAAAGAGTTGGCCAAAGAAATTCGGGTGCTTTGTCTGGATGAGTTTTTTGTCAAGGACATCACTGATGCCATGATCCTTGGCAACCTGATGGAGGCGCTGTTTGAAGAAGGTGTGGTGCTGGTCACCACCTCCAATATTGTGCCTGACGGCCTCTACAAAGACGGTTTGCAGCGTGCCCGTTTTTTGCCGGCGATAGATCTGCTGAAGCGTTATACCGAAGTAGTGAATGTGGATAGTGGTGTTGATTACCGTCTGCGTACCCTGGAGCAGGCAGAAATTTATCACTCACCATTGGATGCAGAAGCGGATGCCAGCCTGAATCGCAGTTTTGAAGCGATGGTGATGGTGGAGGGGCAGCGTGATCTGGCGATAGATATTAATGGTCGTCCGATTGTTGCCCGGCGTTGTCATGATCAGGTGGCCTGGTTTGATTTTTCGACGCTTTGTGATGGCCCCCGTAGTCAGTACGACTACATTGAGCTGTCAAAAATTTTCCAGACCGTGCTCTTGTCCAATGTGCCGCAACTGGGCCGGGAAAAAGATGATCAGACCCGCCGCTTCATTAACCTGATCGACGAGTTTTATGATCGTAACGTCAAGGTGATCATTTCTGCGGCAGTACCAATTGATCAATTGTATACCGGCGGCAATCTGGCTTTTGAAATTGAGCGTACCAAAAGTCGCTTGCTTGAGATGCAGTCGCACGAGTATCTGGGGCGTGAACATAAACCCTAGGGGCTGGACGCAGCGCTTATGCTGGTATAGAATTCGCGCTCCTGAAAAGCTTGTATTCTTCAGGTCCAGATGTTGTATGGAAGGCTTAGGCTTCGGTACAACCAATAAAAATAGGTATTGATCAGTGCGATCTGGGGTTTCCCAAGTCGTGAAGGTCCTACTGAGGTTATTGATTTAATGAAAACTTTTTCCGCAAAACCAGCTAGCGTAAAGCGCGACTGGTACGTGGTTGATGCCACGGACAAAACGCTGGGTCGCCTGGCAACTGAACTGGCCCGCCGCCTGCGTGGCAAGCACAAGCCTGAATACACCCCGCACGTTGATACTGGCGATTACCTGGTGATCATCAACGCCGAGAAGGTGCGTGTGACTGGCAACAAGTCCAAGGACAAGATGTACTACCGCCACACCGGTTTTCCCGGTGGTATCAAAGAAATGTCTTTTGAAAAGCTGATTGATCATGCGCCTGAGCGTGTCATTCAGGGTGCAGTGAAGGGTATGCTGCCCAAGGGTCCTCTGGGTCGTGCCATGCTGGCCAAGCTGAAGATTTATGCCGGCGCTGAACACCCCCATGCTGCCCAGCAACCGCAAACTCTGAATATCTAACGGAAGGGTCGTCATGTCTGCTAATCTAAACTACGGCACCGGCCGTCGCAAAACCTCCACTGCCCGTGTATTTCTGAAGCCCGGCAGTGGCAAGATCTCTATTAATGGCTCCAGCCTGACTGAGTATTTCGGTCGCGAAACTTCTCGCATGATCGTGATGCAGCCGCTGGAACTGACTGGTAATGTTGAAAAGTTTGACCTGTTCATCACTGTTGCTGGTGGTGGCTCCAGTGGTCAGGCTGGGGCAATTCGCCACGGCATCACCCGCGCCCTGATGGATTATGATGAGTCCCTGCGCAGCAGCCTGCGTGCCGCTGGATATGTGACTCGTGATGCGCGTATGGTTGAGCGTAAGAAGGTGGGTCTGCGTAAAGCTCGTAAGCGTCCGCAGTACTCCAAGCGTTAATCGATGGGTCCGGCTCAGGCCACCCGCAAGAAACGCCCGGCCGCTGTTGGTTGGGCGTTTTTTTTTGCTGCGACAAGCAGCTATACCACTAATTCATTATCTTTAATAAGGTCGCCTTTCTTGTGTTAACTGGCGCTTTTTTTTAAGATACGGCCTATTTGAAAAATGGTTCGGGACGCTATGGCGTACCTGAATGAAGTTTTGTCGATGGGGAGAACCTTCAATGAGTAATGATGGCGTGAACAAGGGGCGGCGACGCTTCCTCGTTGGTGCGACATCCGTCGTAGGGGCGGTGGGCGCAGTCGGGGTTGCGGTACCTTTTGTGGCCTCCTGGAATCCCAGTGCCAGGGCTCGTGCTGCAGGTGCACCGGCTCGTGCTGATATTTCCAGGCTGGAACCAGGTCAGCAGATGACTGTTGAGTGGCGTGGTCGTCCGGTATGGATCATCCACCGTACACCGGAAATGCTGGAAACTTTGGCACAGGTTGAAGACCGTTTGTCGGATCCCAACTCCGATGTGTCCAGTCAACAGCCCGTGTATGCCAAAAACCGCACTCGCTCCATCAAGCCGGAGTACGCGGTGGTGATTGGTATCTGTACCCACCTGGGTTGTTCACCAACCTATCGTCCTGAGGTTGCTCCTGCTGACCTCGGCAGCACTTGGTTGGGTGGTTTCTTTTGCCCCTGTCACGGTTCACGCTTTGACCTGTCCGGTCGCGTATTCCGCAACCAGCCGGCACCGACTAACCTGGAAGTGCCTCCCTACAGCTACCTGGACGAGAATACCATTATCATTGGTGTCGATGAGGAGAACGCCTGATGGGTAACCCGAATCGCGCAAAGGCTGAAAAAGGTCTGATGCGGTGGATTGATGACCGCTTCCCTGCAACCCAGCTGTGGCAGGATCACCTGAGCAAGTATTATGCGCCCAAAAACTTTAACTTCTGGTACTTCTTTGGCTCTCTGGCACTGTTGATGCTGGTGAACCAGATCCTGACCGGTATCTGGCTGACCATGAGCTACAATCCTTCCGCTGAAGGTGCCTTTGCCTCCATGGAATACATCATGCGTGATGTAGAGTATGGCTGGCTGATTCGCTACATGCACACTACCGGTGCATCGGCTTTCTTTGTGGTGGTTTACCTGCACATGCTGCGCGGCATGATGTATGGCTCCTACCAGAAGCCACGTGAGCTGATCTGGATTTTTGGTATGACCATCTATCTGGCGCTAATGGCTGAAGCCTTCATGGGCTACATGCTGCCCTGGGGTCAGATGTCCTATTGGGGTGCCCAGGTTATCATCTCCCTGTTTGGTGCCATTCCGCTGATCGGTCCTGATCTGGCGCAGTGGGTACGTGGTGACTACCTGATCTCCGGTATTACCCTGAACCGCTTCTTTGCCCTGCATGTGGTTGCTCTGCCAATCGTGATTCTGGCGCTGGTGGTACTGCACATCATTGCCCTCCACGAAGTGGGCTCCAACAACCCGGACGGTGTTGAGATCAAGGAAAACCTGGATGAGAACGGTGTGCCGAAAGACGGTATTCCTTTCCACCCCTACTACACCGTGAAAGACATTGTGGGTGTGGCAGTGTTTGCCTTTGTATTTGCCATCGTGGTGTTTTACTTCCCTGAAATGGGCGGCTTCTTCATTGAGCATCCGAACTTTGAGCCAGCCAACCCGCTGAAAACTCCGGACCACATTGCCCCGGTATGGTATTTCACACCCTTCTACGCCATTCTGCGCGCGATTACCTTCTCGCTGTTCGGTCTGGATGCGAAGTTCCTGGGTGTTGTATTTATGGGTGCTGCCATTGCTGTACTGTTTGTACTGCCCTGGCTGGATCGTAGCCCTGTTAAATCCATCCGCTACAAAGGCTGGATGAGCAAGGTTGCACTGGTTCTGTTCTGCATCAGCTTTGTAGTTCTGGGTATTCTGGGTGCGCTGCCGTCTACTCCCGGCCGTACCGTAGTAGCACAGATTGCAACTGCAGTGTATTTCCTCTACTTCGTTCTGATGCCTTTCTACACCAGAATTGAGAAGTGCAAACCAGTTCCAGAAAGGGTGACCGGCTGATGAAAAAGCAACTGATCGCATTACTGGTGGCTCTGGTGCCGGCTCTGGCACTGGCTGCCCCATCCGGCAGACTGGATCCGATGAAGCCGGATATCTATAACTTTGAATCCCTGCACAATGGTGCGCGCCTGTTCGTGAACTACTGCATGGGCTGTCACTCAGCGGAGCATCAGCGTTTTGCCCGTACTGCTGAAGATCTGGGTATTCCACAGGAAGTGATTGAGGAGAACCTGATCCTGAGCCCGCAACTGGCCTACAACGATCAGATGCGCATTGGCATGACTGCATCTGACGCTGCTGCCTGGTTTGGCACGCCGCCGCCGGATCTGAGCCTGATGACACGCTTGAAGGGTGCGGATTATGTCTACAGCCTGCTGCGTGGTTATCACCTGGATCCAAGCCGTCCATTTGGTGTGAACAATACCGTGTTTGCGGATATCGGTATGCCACATCCGCTGCTGGACCTGCAGGGTGAGTATGAGCTGGTTTGTGATCCAAATGCTGTAGAAGCTCGTACTGTTGATCCACTGAAAGGTACTGTTGCTAACCCGCGCGACTGCTTCCGTGAAGTACGTGCTGGCAGCCTGTCTCCGGCTGAGTATGATCGTGCAGTTTATGATCTGACCAACTTCCTGGTGTATGTAGCTGAGCCCAGTAAGTATCAGAGTGATCGTCTTGGTCCAAAAGTGCTGATCTTCATCTTTGTATTCTTCATCTTTGCGTACCTGCTGAAGAAGGAATACTGGCGGGATATCAAGCATTGATCAGCTTGTTGTGGCAGAAATGCGCAATGTGATGTAAATGCTGGCAAAAAGCGCGCGATTATCGTGCGCTTTTTGCTTTTTGCGGCCCTGAAAGGTTATAGTAACGGGCTGGATGATTAGTGAGGATTTATCAATGGGCGTTGTAACCAAGCGTTCTTCCATGACCTTTTTCTCTGATGGTTCCGACCATTACAGTCATAGGGTACGTATTGTACTGGCAGAAAAAGGCATTACTGTTGATTTGCTGGATATCAACCCCACCAACAAACCGGACGAGCTGGCAGATCTTAACCCCTACAACAGTTTGCCAACCTTGCTGGACCGTGATCTGGTGCTTTATGAGTCGAAGGTGATGATGGAGTACCTGGATGAACGTTTTCCTCATCCACCTTTGTTGCCAGTGTATCCGGTTGCTCGTGCACAGAGTCGTCTGTGGGTGCACCGCATTGAAAAGGAATGGAGTCCCCTTGTTGATTTGTTAACCAGTGATGAGAGCGCCAAAAAAGTGGATAAGGCACGCAAAGAGCTGCGAGAAAGCATCATTGGGGTTTCACCAATCTTTGTTGACCGCCCTTTCTTTATGAGTGATGAGTTCAGTCTGGTGGATTGTTGTGTATTGCCAATCCTCTGGCGTTTGCCCTTTTTTGGTATTGATCTGCCAGAAAAGCAGGTAAAACCTCTGCTGGATTATATGGAACGTTCTTTCAGTCGGGATGGCTTTATTGACAGCCTGTCTGAAGCTGAGCGGGAAATGAGATAACAACAGGTATTACTGAAATGACTGCTTCAAGCCGCCCCTACCTGCTCCGTGCTCTTTATGAGTGGTTGCTGGACAATCAATTGACACCTTATGTCATTGTTGCTGCTGATATGGATGGGGTGGTTGTACCCAGAGCTCACGTTCAGGATGGGCAGCTGGTATTGAATATTTCACCGGATGCCACACGTGATTTACTGATTGATGATCAGGCGCTGGCATTCAGTGCCCGTTTTGGCGGGGTGCCGATGCAGCTTTATATCCCCGTTGATGCTGTGTTAGCCATTTATGCGCGTGAGAATGGAGCAGGCATGGTGTTTGGTCAGGAGCCGCGGCTGGTTGAATCGCAAGTTGCTGCGGCCGTTACTGCAGATGCTGGATCTGAAACATCAGCAGAGGATTCGACAGTCGAGGCAGCCGGTCAGGCAGCTCGTAGCCGCACTGTTTCCCATCTGAAAGTCGTTAAATAGCTGCGGCGGATTAATGTCCGCCGAACAGTTGTTCATCAATCAAGTCACACAGGCAGTGGATCACCAGCAGGTGAACTTCCTGAATACGAGCTGTCACCTTGGCGGGAACCCGGATTTCACAGTCTTCCTGGGTCAGTAACGCCGCCATATTGCCACCATCCTTGCCAGTCAGTGCAACAACCTTCATATCCCTTTCGTGAGCAGCCTGAATGGCCTGAATGATATTGGCCGAGTTGCCGCTGGTGGAAATGGCCAGCAGGATATCGCCTGGCTGACCCAGCGCACGAATCTGTTTGGAAAAGATTTCGTTGTAGCTGTAGTCGTTGGCAATGGAGGTCAGTGTTGAAGTGTCGGTGGTGAGTGCCATGGCGGGCAGGCTAGGGCGCTCGCGCTCAAAGCGATTGAGCATTTCAGATGAAAAGTGTTGTGCATCACCTGCTGAACCACCATTACCACAGCTAAGGATTTTACCTTCGTTTAACAGGGTTTCGACCATCATTCTGCTGGCTTGCTCAATCAGTGGCGGCAAAACCTGGCTGGCCTGAACCTTGGTATCAATGCTGTTGTGGAAGTGTTGTACAATACGTTCAGTAAAACTCATGCTTGCTCCTGTGGCTGCTGTGCATCTGGTTGCTGGATTAAAAGGCGTTTTTGATCCAGTTGTCGCATAGAGGGTTTCCGCTACTGTCCGGTGACAAGGTCACGGCATCAAAACGACAGGCGGGCTGGGTATTCAGTCGTCCCAAATAAAATGCTGCTGCTCTTTGCAATTTTAGCTGTTTGTTATGATTGATACTGGCTGCAGCACCACCATAGGCGCTACTGCTGCGAAAGCGCACTTCTACAAACACCAGT
The DNA here is from genome assembly GCF_900119735.1 of Marinospirillum alkaliphilum DSM 21637. GTDB lineage: Bacteria > Pseudomonadota > Gammaproteobacteria > Pseudomonadales > Halomonadaceae > Marinospirillum > Marinospirillum alkaliphilum. Next base: position 271,233 of record NZ_FPJW01000001.1, read on the forward strand.
TGCTGTCCGTCGCGCATGATCAGGTCAATTTCACCCATGCGGCAGCGGAAGTTTTTTTCAACCAGTTGTAATCCATGGTTTAGCAAATAGCTACAAGCCACTGCCTCAGCCTGTTGGCCAATGATCTGGCGGCTGATCTTTCCCTGATCTTTCATGCTTTCAGTCCGGTAGTATCTGGTCAACCAATTGCTGTTGTTCAAAAGCGCTAGCGGTGAGTGGTTGTGGGCGGCCATTAATAAACTGGGCCCATTGCAGCTCACGTTGAATGCGACGGTTCTGCTGGCTGAGGCGTCCTGTTGCACCCTGGATGCGGCTTTCTGGCAGGGCTTCAAGCAGTGGCAGACGTTGTGCCAGCAGATAGGCGTCAGCGCCCATGGCATAAAGTCGGCCATAACGGCTCATGGCCTCCGGCCAGATCTGGCGCATTTCACGCGCCAGGGGGTCGCCACTGTCGAGATACCAGGGAATGTCACAGAAAGCGATGCCGTTCATGTCCCGGTCAAGGGAAGGGTTTGCCTGGCCGCTGAATACTGATGAGGTGGCCAGTACTGGTAGGCCGGATGCCATCAGGAAGCTCAGAGCTGGCTTAATCTGACGAGCGGTGGCTGGGTCGGCATGCAGGAACAGGAAGTCGCTGTCCTCGCGTGGGCGTGGAACAAAATGGGGGCGCTGGCCAAGCAAACGAGTCAGGCGTTGATGGCGTTGCTGGCTGTGCTGCACTTCCAGTAGTTGTCTGAGTGAGGCGTCCAGGGTCAGATTTTCACCGAACTGGCGGGTATGGCTGATCTCGCCGCCCAGTTCCTGCCAGGTTTTGATGAAACTGGCCTCAACCCGGGTACCCCAGCTGCTTTCCGGGGTTAATACCAGTGCACGGCGAAAACCACTTTGCCAGGCCTTGATGGCCACCTGCTGGGCTTCGTTCTCTGCGGACAGGCCAAACTGGAACATGTTGCGACTGGGGGTGGTGTCATCATTGCCATAGTTCAGTGCCAGTGTTGGCAGCGGCAGACTGCGACGTCGTTCCAACAGGTCAACCTGGGCTTTGGCCAGGGGGCCAATCACAACTTCGGCGCCGTCACGCTGCGCCATGCGATAGAGGTCGTCTAAATTGTTGGCCTGGGAGTCGTAAAAGCTGAGGCGGGGTGGATCCAGGTAGCGGCGTTGAGCATCCAGATGGCGGCTGATCAGTGCATCACGGATGGCTGCAGCTGCTTCTGCCAGGGGGCCGCTTTCCGGAAGGAACACGGCCAGATGTTGAATACGCTGTTCGCTGAGTTTTACCAGTAGTTTGATGTCTTCTGGCAGGTTGTTGCGTGCAGGGTGTTGTGGCCAGCGGCCAAGCCATTTGTCCAACAGGGTATTGATCTGTTGTGGCGATTCGGTGGCTGAATGGCGAATCAGTGCAAGCTCCATCCAGCCAAGCAGCAAGAGCTGGCGTTCCTGTTGGGTGAGTTGACGCAGCTCTTCACCGCTGAGCTGATTGAGGTTACTCCATAGCTGTTGCTGCGCACTGGTGCGCTGTTCGTCGCTTGTGGCGAGCAGGGTTTGTCGATGGCGTTGCTGTACAGCGCTGGCATAAAAACCGGTCAGTAAAAAGGCATCCGCACGGTAACCGGCCAGGCGGTATTCCTGTTGTTGATCCAGACGCGGCAGTTGTTGGCTGAAACGATCGATCAAACGTAAAACGACCCAGCCATCATCCAGCGCCAGGCCACTGATGGCTGCAGTTTCCAGCGCCTGCCAGTGAAAGCTGGCGGGAATCAGTTGAATCTGCAAGGATTGGATCAGGTCCAGGCTTTCCTGAAATCTTTGTTGCTGTGCTAAGATTCCCGCTGCATCCAGCCTGACCAGCTGTGCCTCAACTTCGGGATTGGCGTGAGGCGCGCGGTCTTCTGATACCACAACACTGGTTCGTAATGGCAGTTGGCCTGATGGCTCTTTGGTGGCGCAACCGGCCAGCATGACCAGTAGCAGGCATAACATGCCTGCGCGGCAGGCTGAAAAATTCAATGTCACTCTGGTTGATCCTTTCATGACCCACAAAACCCAGGACGCTGAACCGCTGGATGATCAAGCGGCAGATCCGGCAGCAAGCCGTGAGCATAACAAAAAAACAGCGGCTTTGTATGTTGTTGCCACACCCATCGGAAATCTGGACGACTTCACTGATCGTGCACGCAACATATTACAACAGGTCGACCTGATTGCGGCAGAGGATACACGCCACACAGGTCGATTGCTGGACCATTATGGCATTCGTGCGCGACTGGTCTCCTTGCATGATCACAATGAGTCTGGTCGGGCAACTCAGCTCTTGTCCCATCTGCAGGCCGGTGCATCGGTAGCACTGGTCTCGGATGCCGGAACCCCCTTGATTTCTGATCCGGGTTTTCATCTGGTGCAGGCTGTACGTGAGGCAGGGTATCCGGTGGTTCCGGTTCCCGGTGCCTGTGCGTTGATTGCGGCATTAAGTGTGTCGGGATTGCCAACAGATCGATTCTTTTTTGCCGGTTTTCTGCCGGCCAAAGATCAGGCACGGCGTGATCAGCTGCAGGCTTTGCAGCAGCAGCAAGGCACGCTGGTGTTTTATGAGTCCCCCCATCGTATTCTGGATAGTCTCAAGGCCATGGCAGAAGTGCTGGGCAAGGAGCGCAGGGCATGTCTGGGACGCGAAATCACCAAGCGCTTTGAAACTTTTTTAAGTGGCAGACTGGACGAGCTGTTGCAGCAGGTGCTGTCAGATGCCAATCAGCAGAAGGGTGAGTTTGTATTGCTGGTAGAGGGGTTTACCGGCCAGTCTGCGGATCAGGCCTGGGTAGAAGCTTGTCGCTGGCTGCAGGAGTTACAGCAGGAAATGCCACCATCCAGGGCTTGTGCATTAGTGGCGCGTATGACCGGAGTGAAGAAAAAAGCACTGTATCAATGGATGCTGGAGCAGGAGGCAAGTGGCAGCGCTTGAGGCGAATGGCGTTTGTCTATATCCTTGCGCAGCGGAAGTCGGCTGGACAGTCGCTGCCGCTGCTTGCAGCGGGGGAGGAAAGTCCGGGCTCCAAAGGGCAGGGTGCCAGGTAACGCCTGGGGGGCGCAAGCCTACGGAAAGTGCCGCAGAAAACATACCGCCGATGGCTTTTTTCTTCGGAAAGGAGCACAGGTAAGGGTGAAAAGGTGCGGTAAGAGCGCACCGCACGGGTGGTAACACGCCGTGGCAGGGTAAACCCCACCTGGAGCAAGACCAAATAGGAACCCAACAGGCGTGGCCCGCGCTGGGTTCGGGTAGGTTGCTTGAGCGCAGGAGTGATCCTGTGCCTAGAGGAATGACTGTCCTCGACAGAACCCGGCTTACAGGCTGGCTTCCGCTTTTCCAAATTCTGAACCTGTCCCGAGTGCATTATGTCCACAATCAAGGCTGACACGGATCAGCACCTCAGTGTCCTGCTGGAGGAAGCAGTCAACGCCTGGATGACCCGGCCGGATGGCTGTTATGTGGATGGTACTTTCGGTCGAGGCGGCCATAGCCGCCACCTGTTGCAGCGCCTGAATGAAAAGGGCTGTTTGCTGGGCATCGACAAGGACCCCCGCGCCCTTGAAGCGGGTACCCTTCTGGCGCAGCAGGATTCCCGTTTTGTGATTTGCCATGGCTCCTTTACTGAGTTGCCCCGCTTCATTGATCAGCAGGGCTGGACTTCAGGTGTCGATGGCATCCTGGTGGATCTGGGTGTTTCATCGCCGCAACTGGATGATCCAGAGCGTGGTTTCAGTTTCATGCAGGATGGTCCGCTGGATATGCGTATGGATACAACGCGTGGACAAAGTGCTGCTGACTGGATTGCCACTGCTTCTGAAACTGAAATCAGTGATGTGCTGTTTCATCTGGGTGAAGAACGTCATTCCCGGCGTATGGCGCGGGCAGTGATCCGTGCCCGTCAGGAGCAGCCCATTACCCGCACTGGCCAGTTGGCTGAAATCATCAAGGCGGCCAATCCCAGTTGGGAAAAGCACAAACACCCAGCCACTCGTGCCTTTCAGGCGATACGCATCCACATCAATCGTGAGCTGGATGATTTGCGTGACCTGCTCGATCAGGCAACTGAGTTGTTGGCACCGGGCGGTCGGCTGGTGGTGATCAGCTTTCATTCACTGGAAGACCGGATGGTCAAACGCTTTATGCGTGATGCCGCCCGCGGTGATGCTCACTTGCCACCTGGTGTTCCTTTCCGACAGGATGAATTGCGCCCGCAATTAAAACTGATCGGTAAAGCAATCAAACCTGGTGATCAGGAAGTCAGTCAGAATCCACGCGCCCGCAGCGCTGTGATGCGGGTTGCTGAAAAGCTGACTGGAGCAGCAGCGGAGGAAACATGATTTTTCCGTTGTTATCGAGATACCGCCGCCTGGTGTTGCAGTTGCCTGGTATGTTTCGCCGCTACTGGTTGCCCCTGGTTTTGTTGTTGCTATTGGTGATGAGTGCCCAGCTGCTGATTCGCTTAACGCATGAAGCGCGTAACCAGCAGGTGCGTTTACAAACCCTGGAAGGGGAAAGGGATGCGCTGCAGGTGGAGTGGGGGCGTTTATTGCTGGAAGAAAGTGCTCTGGTTTCACCTGCACGCCTGGAGCAGATGTCTCGTCAACAGTTGCAAATGCGCTTTCCTGAGGGTCGTGATTTGCAGATACGTAAACTGGAGCAGCCATGAGCAACGGCATGCAACCGGTGGCAGGCAACTGGCGTTTGCGGCTGGTCTGGCTGTTACTGGCCAGCTTGTTGTTGCTGGTGTCCGGTCGCCTGATCCAGTTGCACCTGTTTGAGCGTGATTTTCTGCAACGTCAGGGCGATGTTCGCACCCTGCGAGTGGAAACCATACCGGCAAATCGCGGTATGATCACCGACCGTCACGGCGAACCCCTGGCCATCAGCTCCCCCGTTACAACTCTTTGGGCCAATCCTCGGCAGTTACCGGATGATCTGGTTGTGATCCGGAATTTGGCTCAGGCCCTGGGTGAAAATCCCCAATTGTTTGTCCGGCGTCTGCAGCGTTTTGCGGATCGTGAGTTTATGTACCTGCGCCGTCAGGTGACGCCTGATATTGCCGAATCCGTCTTGTCACAGCAGATTCCCGGTGTGTACGCGATGGATGAATTTCGTCGTTATTACCCTGCGGGTGAAGTGGCTGCCCACCTGGTGGGTTTCACCAATGTGGACGAGCGGGGACAGGAAGGTCTGGAGCTGGCCTGGGATCACTGGTTGCAGGCCTCAGCAGGACGTAAAAGGGTATTAAAGGATCTGAAAGGGCGCACCATCCGCAATCTGGCTGTGCTCCAGTACCCTCAGCCGGGGCAAACGCTGACACTGAGTCTGGATATGCGACTGCAGTATCTGGCATACCGGGAGCTGAAAGCTGTTGTGGATCAGCATCAGGCGGTATCAGGCAGTTTGATTTTACTGGATGCCCGCACGGGTGAGGTGCTGGCAATGGTTAATCAGCCAGCCTTTAACCCAAATAATCGCTCCCAGCTTGATCTTGCCCGATTACGCAATCGAGCTTTGGTGGATCTGTTTGAACCGGGCTCGGTCATTAAACCCCTCAGTGTTGCTGTGGCTTTGCAGTCAGGTCAGTTTACAGCTGATCAGAAGATTGATACTTCGCCGGGTGTGATACGTCTTGCCGGGCAGACCATACGTGATTTCCGAAACTACGGGCAGTTAACACCGGGGCAGATCATTGCACACTCCAGTAACGTGGGGGTGGCACGAATGATTCTGGAGCTGCCGGATGAGATGCTGGTGAATTATTATGATGCCTTGGGTTTCGGGCGCGCCACCGGTACCGGATTCCCCGGTGAGGGGTCTGGTGTCTTGCCGGGTGGATTTGGCATCAGCCGCATCAAACGCGCCACGCTTTCTTATGGTTATGGTTTGTCGGTCACGCTGGGGCAGCTGGCTCAGGCCTATATGGTCCTGGCGGATCACGGCCGTTTGCATCCGTTATCGCTGTTAAAGGTTAATGATCCGATCACGGTGCAGGTGTTTGACCCTGAGGTTGTCCGTGAAGTGCTGGAAATGATGGAGAGGGTGGTGCAGCCGGGTGGAACCGGCACCCGAGCGGCCATTCCCGGTTATCGGGTTGCCGGTAAAACGGGAACCGTGCACAAACTGGGGAGTGAAGGCTATCGTTCGGGTGATTACATTGCCACCTTTGCTGGTATTGCCCCGGTCAGTGATCCGCGCCTGGTGGCAGTGGTGATGATTGATAGCCCGAAAGGACAGGAATATTTTGGTGGTGAAGTGGCGGCCCCGGTGTTCAGTCGAGTGGTTGGACATGCCTTGCGTATTATGGATGTGCCTCCGGATGCTCCGCTGAACAATGGCCGCCCGTAATCAGTGGCTTTTTTAGTGACAGATGGATAAAAACAAATCATGAGTTTGGTGCAGCTGAAGTCTCCCCTGAATCTGGCGCGCTGGTATCCCATCTGGCCGGAGCTGGAAAATCTGTTGCAGGGAAATGCCTTGTTGCAGTTGTCTTTTGGGCGCCTGGTTCATGACAGTCGCCAGGTTGGTTCTGGTGATGTGTTTTTTTCCCTGGCTGTTGACCCACAGCAGGCAGCTGGCTTCACTGCTCAGGCCCTGGAGCGGGGGGCCAGCTTGCTGATTGCTGAGGGCCCCCTGGCACTTCAGCCTGTTGCATCAGCCTGGCACTTAACGCTGCCGGATCTTCGAGAAAAGCTGGGTGAATTGCTGGCTGCTAGCACCCAGGCAGCCTTGACCGGCATCAGAACCCAGGCGGTTACAGGGACCAATGGCAAATCATCGGTTGCTCATTATTTATGTCAATTGTGGGAGTTGCTTGGTGAGCCTTGTGCGCTGGTGGGTACACTCGGTTATGGTCGCCTGGATGCCCTGCAAACTGCTACTCACACGACTCCCGACCTATTCCGCATGCACCAGCTGTATAGTGACTGGTGTGCTGTCGGCATCCGTCGGGTAGCGCTGGAAGCATCTTCTCATGCGCTGGATCAGGGGCGTCTGGATGGCCTGTTGATGCAAACGGGTATTTTCACCAACCTGACCCGTGATCATCTGGATTACCACGGCAGTCTGGAAGCCTATGCAGCCTGTAAACAAAAACTCTTTTTGCGTCAGGAAGCAGAGCAGGCAGTGCTCAATCTGGATGATCCCTACACCACTGAGTGGTTGCCGGTATGCAAGGCGTCGCAACGCCTGACATACAGCCTCAATAACCCGCAGGCAGACCTTTACGCTGATCAGATCGAATATCGTCAGGATGGTATCCGTGCCAGGCTTCATTATGCCGGTCAGACCCACTTGCTGAACTCACCCCTGCTGGGCAGATTTAACCTGTCCAATTTGCTGGCGGTGATGGCTGCGATGTTGGCAGAAGGCCTTGATCTGCCAAAACTGCTTGCGACAGTGCCTCTGTTGCGGCCAGTGCCGGGGCGGATGCAGAGCATTCAGCCTGATACCCGCGCTCCGTTGGTGGTGGTGGATTATGCACATACCCCGGACGCTCTGGAGCAGGCTTTGCTGGCTGTGCGTCAGCACTGCTCAGGTCAGGTCTGGTGTGTGTTTGGCTGTGGCGGTAATCGGGATAGTGGCAAACGGCCATTAATGGGTGAAGTTGCTGCCCGTCTGGCTGATCAGGTCATCATCACGGACGATAATCCGCGCCATGAAGATCCGGCATCCATTCGAGCACAGATACGGACAGGTGCACCCGCTGCCACTGAAATAGCTGATCGTGCTGAAGCCATTGTGTGGGCCGTGAAGCAGGCTGCTGCAACAGACGTAATTTTGCTCGCCGGAAAGGGTCATGAAACCACTCAGGAAGTGGCCGGGGTTCGTCATGCCTTTGATGATGTACTTCAGGCCAGAGAGGCACTGGACAGGAGGGCTGCATCATGATGCAGGCACTGAGTTTGCAGCAATTGGCAACACTGCTTGATGCCCGGCTGCAAGGTGATTCCAGTCAGCGCATCAATCACCTTACTTTTGACAGTCGCCAGGTACAGCCAGGTAGCCTGTTTGTGGCCTTGCCCGGGGCGCGCACGGATGGGCATCGTTTTATCCCGGCAGTCAGGCGCGGCAAAGCCAGTGCGGCACTGGTTGAACACTGGCAGGCCGACCCGCTGCCACAACTGAAAGTGGTCTCACCGCGACGAGCAATGGGACAGCTGGCAGCCTGGAATCGTCAGTTGTTTTCTGGTCCTGTGGTTGGTGTGACAGGGAATAGTGGTAAAACCACCGTTAAAGAAATGCTGGCGGCAGTATTGCGAGCCCACTTCGGCCAGGTGCTGGCAACGGCGGGTAATCTGAATAATGACCTGGGTATGCCGCTGACCCTGCTCAAGTTGCAGCCGGTGCATCGTGCTGCAGTGTTGGAGTTGGGTGCCAACCATGTGGGTGAAATTGATTATCTGGCTGCCATTGCCCGTCCCGATATTGGCATCATCACCAATGTCACCGGGGCGCACCTGGGTGAGTTTGGCAGTATGGAAGCCATTGCCAGTGCCAAAGGAGAATTGCTGGCGCATCTTGAGCCTTCTGGTTGTGCGGTACTAAATGCCGAGGATCATTTTTTTGATTTCTGGCAGCGACAGGTGTGTGGCGAGTTTTTGAGTTTTGGATTACAGCAGGGAGACGTGCGGGCAGAAACCATCAGCCTGGATCGTTTCGGCAATCCATCTTTTGAAGCCATCACCCCCTGGGGGCGTCAGTTGGTCAGTCTGCAATTACCGGGTCGGCATAATGTGATGAATGCTCTGGCGGTGATGGCTGCAGCAGGTCGACTGGGTGTGCCGCTGGCAACCCAGGCAGTGGCCCTGAATGCTTTACAGCCTGTGTCAGGGCGTTTACATAGAATTAACACCTGGGGTGGTGCTCTGCTGCTGGATGACAGTTACAATGCAAGTCCCGGAGCGGTGCGCTCGGCCATTGATGTATTGGCCGAGTTGCCTGGTAAGCGCCTGTTGGCACTGGGTGCGCTGGCAGAGCTGGGTGAAGCCACTGAGCGGATTCATCGTGAGCTGGGTGATTATGCCCGCCAGCGAGGATTGGATGGTTTTTATACCCTGTCAGGAACAGCGGCTCTGGCTGCTGAGGCCTATGGCCCGGATGCTGTGATTGCAGATGATCATGCCGCGCTGGCCGAATTGCTTAAGCCTGTACTGGATGCTGATACCTGTCTGCTGGTGAAAGGGTCGCGCAGCTCTGCAATGGACAAGCTGGTTGCCCTGCTGGGAAGGGCGAGTGGAACTTGAAATAATAAAGAAAGGGTTGAGGCCTTGTGCCTCTGTGGCTACTCAACAACATAAGATGAAATAACCGATGCTGCTTTGGCTGACCAAATATCTGGCGCAGTTTCATGCCGTCTTTGAAGTCTTTAATTACCTGACTTTTCGAAGCATCCTTGGGGTTTTGACCTCGTTAGCCTTTTCACTGCTGTTCGGACCCTGGATGATCCGCCGCTTGACGGAGCGCCAGATTGGCCAGGCCGTGCGTGATGACGGCCCCCAGTCACACCTTTCCAAGGCAGGCACTCCGACCATGGGTGGTGCGCTGATTCTGCTGTCCATCACACTCAGTACCTTGTTGTGGTCAGATCTGAGTAACCGCTTTGTCTGGATCGTGCTGGGTGTCACCCTGTGTTTTGGTGCGATCGGCTGGGTGGATGACTGGCGCAAGGTGGTGGAAAAAAATCCACGTGGTTTACCGGCGCGCTGGAAGTACTTCTGGCAATCGGTGGTAGGCTTTGCTGCTGCCCTGCTGCTGTTTCAAACGGCTCAGGTACCCGCTGAAACCCAGTTGATTTTCCCGTTCTTCAAGGACTGGGTGCTGGAGCTGGGAGTGTTTTTCATTCTGCTGACCTACCTGGTGATTGTTGGTTCCAGTAATGCCGTGAACCTGACCGATGGTCTGGATGGTCTGGCCATTCTGCCAACGGTCATGGTGGCGGGGGCTCTGGGCATTTTTGCTTATGCCAGTGGTAACATCAATTTTGCCAACTACCTGTTGATTCCCTTTGTACCCGGCTCCGGTGAGTTGGTGATCTTCTGTGCTGCCATCATTGGTGCCGGCCTTGGTTTTCTGTGGTTCAACACTTATCCGGCTCAGGTATTTATGGGTGATGTGGGTGCCCTGGCACTGGGTGCTGCGCTGGGTGTGGTGGCCGTGGTGGTGCGTCAGGAAATCGTGCTGTTCATCATGGGCGGCATTTTTGTGCTGGAAACCCTTTCGGTGATCATTCAGGTAGCCTCATACAAACTGACCGGGCGCCGGGTATTTCGCATGGCACCCTTGCACCATCACTTCGAACTGAAAGGCTGGCCTGAGCCGCGTGTGATTGTGCGCTTCTGGATCATCACCGTGGTACTGGTGCTGATAGGCTTGTCGACCTTGAAACTGCGCTGAGAAGGGTAAGCATGGTGGCAAACGGGCAACAGCAGCAGTGGTTGATCATCGGTCTGGGTATTACCGGTTTGTCGGTGGCCCGTTATCTGGCTGCACAGGGTATCACCTTTGCTGTGGCCGATACCCGTTTGCATCCACCGGGTTTGGAAGAGCTGGAGCTGCACTGGCCTGATGTGGACATCTGGCTGGGCCCCCTGGATGCTTCATTAACCTGCAGTATGTCCACCCTGGTGGTCAGCCCTGGTGTCAGTGTCAGTGAGCCAGCCATTGTTGCCGCCCGTGCAGCGGGTGTGGCGGTGATCGGAGATGTTGAGCTGTTTTGCCAGGCGGTGACAGTTCCGGTTATTGCCATTACCGGCTCCAATGCCAAGAGTACCGTCACCACGCTGGTTGGTCAGATGGCAGCCAGGGCCGGTCTGCACGTTGGCGTGGGGGGGAATATCGGTTTACCGGTACTGGATCTGTTGCAGCAGGGTCCGCATGACTGTTATGTGCTGGAGTTATCCTCCTTTCAGTTGGAAACAACCCTGTCTTTGCAGGCCAAAGCCAGTGTGATTCTTAACATCAGTGAGGATCACCTGGATCGCTATGCCAGTATGGAAGACTACCAGCTGGCCAAACAACGTATTCACCACCGCAGCCAGTGTGTGATTTTTAATCGTGATGATGATCAGACCTTGCCACTGCATAACCGTAAGGCACCGCAGTTAAGCTTTGGTCTGAGTGCACCCGCTACGGCGCATGAGTTAGGTTTGGTGGTTCATTCAGGTGCGCGCTGGTTGGCACGCGGTGAACAGTTGTTAATGCCGACCACCGCTGTGCCGCTGGCGGGTGAGCATGGTCTGGCCAATGCATTGGCGGCTTTGGCACTGGGATATGCTGCAGGCTGGCCAGATCAGCCCATGTGTGATGCGATCAGGGACTTTGAAGCCTTACCGCACCGTTGCCAGCGTGTGGCTGAGCGCGGCGGTGCCACCTGGTATAACGACTCCAAGGCCACCAATGTTGGCGCTACTTTGGCTGCTGTGCGAGGTCTTCAGCAACCTGATCGAGCCTTGTGGCTGATTCTGGGTGGGGAAGGCAAAGGGCAGGATTTTTCACCCTTTCAGACTGGTTTATCAAATGTCAGGGGCGTTGCCTTGATTGGGCGAGATGCAGTCATCATTGCCGAGCACTTGCCCGGCCATCTTCATGTTGAGCCGTGTGGAACCTTGCCTGAGGCTGTAAATTGGCTGGCAACGCAGGTTGCGCCGGGTGACCAGGTTTTGCTGTCACCTGCCTGCGCCAGTTTTGATCAGTTCAAGGGTTTTGCTCACCGCGGAGAGGTATTCAGTCAGTGCGTCAACAACTTGCCAGCCTGAGGCAACTTTTGCCAGGGTTTACTCATCTGCGAGAGAACCTGCGGCTCTGGCATCAAAGCTGTGTTCGTCATTTTGATGGCTGGTTGTTGCTCAGTTGCCTGGCGTTATTGCTACTGGGCTGGTTGATGGTCAGTTCTGCTTCTGTGGCTGTGGCTGAGGCCTGGACCGGTAATCCTGGTTATTTTGCTTTGCGTCAGGGATTGTTTATTGCTTTGGCCGTTATGGCCGCGCTGGTGGTCAGTCAGGTTCCACTGGCATTCAGCCGCTTTAATGGTCAGTGGTTTTTGTTGCTGGCTTTTTTGCTGCTGATGCTGGTGCTGTTGATCGGTCGGGAAGTGAATGGCAGTACCCGCTGGATCAGTTTAGGTCCCTTCAACCTGCAAACTTCTGAACTGGCCAAGATCTGCCTGCTGGTGTACATGGCAGGATATCTGGTGCGTCATCTGCAACATGTCCGTGAGACCTTTTCCGGCTTTTTAAAACCTCTGGTGCTGGTTGTGCTTTATGGTGGCCTGCTGATTTCCCAGCCGGATTACGGCAGCCTGGTGGTGGTGATGGCTGCAGTGATGGGGATGGTATTCCTGGCTGGGGTGCGGGTCAGTCATTTTTTACTGGTGTTGCTGCTGGCGGTTGCTGCTTTGGTGGCTATTGCGGTCCTGGAGCCTTATCGCATGCAGCGCCTGATCAGCTTTACTGACCCCTGGGCGCGCCAGTTTGATTCAGGTTACCAGCTGACCCAGGCGCTGATTTCTTATGGGCGAGGCCATTGGTTTGGTCTGGGGCTGGGCAACAGTGTCCAGAAGCTTTTTTTCCTGCCGGAAGCCCACACGGATTTTATCTTTTCGATTCTGGCTGAAGAGTTGGGGCTGATTGGTGGATTGGTCACCCTGGGGTTATTTGTACTGATGGTGGCCCGCATTTTTATCATTGGTCGACGCTGTGAGCTGTTGGGGCAGTTTTATGCGGCTTACCTCTGTTACGGGCTGGCAGTGATCTTCCTGGTGCAGGTGATGATTAACCTGGGTGTGAATACCGGCTTGTTGCCCACCAAGGGATTAACGCTGCCTTTGATCAGTTATGGCGGCAGTAGTCTGCTGGCCAGCGGCATTATGCTGGGCCTGGTGTTTCGTGCAGATTATGAAGCCAGAAAACAGCTTGCAGGTGTGAAGGCTCCACAAGAGGATTTGTCATGACAGGCAAACAGCCGGTATTACTGATGGCTGGTGGAACCGGTGGTCATATTTTCCCCGCCCTGGCTGTGGCACGTTTGTTACAGCAGTCGGGATACCCGGTTGAATGGTTGGGCAGTAGTGGCAGTATGGAAGCAGAACGAGTACCTGCGGCCGGTTTACCTTTCCATGCCCTGGCGGTATCTGGTTTGCGTGGCAAGGGCTACAAAAAACTGTTTTTAGCGCCTTTTTTGCTGTTGCGAAGTGTCTGGCAGGCAATGGTTATTTTGCGGCGTGTTAAACCTTGCTGTGTTGTCGGTTTTGGTGGTTTTGCCAGTGGGCCGGGTGGTATCGCCGCCTGGCTGTTGGGTATTCCACTGAGTATCCATGAACAAAATGCCTTGCCGGGCATGACCAATCGCATTCTGGCCCGCCTGGCCCGCCACGTTTTTACTGCTTTCCCTCAGGCCTTTGCCCATTCCGGATCAATCAGGAACAAGGTGATTTGTGTCGGTAACCCGGTACGGGCCGAGTTGTTGCAACTTGCAGCCCCGACCCTGCGTTATGCGCAGCGTACGGGGCCACTGCGTTTGTTGGTGATTGGTGGTAGTTTGGGCGCTCAGGTATTCAATGAACGCTTACCTCAGGCTTTGTCATTGTTACCACCCGATGCCCAGCTCTGGGTACGTCACCAGTGTGGTGCTGGTCGAGCAACCTCAGTGCAACAGCTCTATCAGCATGGTTGGCCAGAGGGGCAGGTTGAGGTACAGGATTTTATTGATGATATGGCAGCAGCATTTGACTGGGCTGATCTGGTTGTCTGTCGTGCGGGTGCGTTAACCGTTTCTGAGCTGGCTGCCGTCGGTGTTGCTTCGGTGTTGGTACCCTTCCCCTTTGCGGTGGATGATCATCAGACGCATAATGCCCATTTTCTTGCTGATGCAGGGGCTGCGGTTTTGTTGCCACAAAAGCAATTGAGTGCAGCCAGCCTGGCTGAGTTACTCGGTTCTTTGTGGCAGCGTGAACAACTGGTGGACATGGCGGAAAAAGCACGGCAACTGGCCAGGCCGGATGCCGGAGAACAATTGATAAAAAACCTTCTGAAGGACGTGACATGACCGATTTACCCTACCGTGTACCGACCATGCGTCGTATCTGCCATATCCATTTTGTTGGTATTGGTGGCTCTGGCATGTGTGGTATTGCCGAGGTGCTATTAACCCAGGGGTATCAAGTCACTGGCTCTGACCTTAAGACGGGTGGTGCGATACAGCGTCTGGAGCGCCTGGGAGCCAGGGTTTATATTGGCCACGCTGCCAGTCATATTGAAGGAACCGATGTGGTGGTGGTATCCAGTGCCATCAATGAAAGCAACCCAGAGGTAAGTGCAGCATTGGAGGCACGTATTCCAGTGGTGCGACGGGCGGAAATGCTGGCCGAGTTGATGCGTTTCCGGCATGGCATTGCAGTGGCCGGTACCCACGGTAAAACCACCACCACCAGCTTGATTGCTTCCATTCTGGCAGAGGCAGGTCAGGACCCTACTTTTGTCATCGGTGGCAAGCTGACTCAGGCAGGCACCAATGCCCGACTGGGTGAATCGCGTTATCTGGTGGCAGAGGCGGATGAGTCAGATGCCTCTTTCCTGCACTTGCAGCCGATGGTATCGATTGTCACCAACATTGATGCTGACCACATGTCCACCTATGGTGGTGATTTCGAGAAGCTGAAACAAACCTTTATCGAGTTTCTGCATAACCTGCCATTTTATGGCCTGGCCGTGGTCTGCATTGATGATGAAGTGGTGCGTGAGTTGTTGCCAAAAATCAGCCGGCCGTTGCTGACTTATGGTTTTGCCGAGGATGCAGACTATCGTGCAGTCAACTTCAGTCAGCAGGGGCGTGAAATCAGTTTCACTGTTTTGCGGCCCGGAGAACTGCCGCCGCTGGATATTCGTCTGAAAATCCCAGGCCGTCATAACGTGTTAAATGCTCTGGCAGCCATTGCTGTTGCCACCGATGAAGGCATTGCAGATGCTGCCATAGTGCAGGGTCTGGCTGGCTTTCAGGGGGTTGGCCGCCGTTTCCAGCAGCTGGGTAACTTCCCGGTTGGGCAAGGCGAAATCATGCTGGTGGATGATTACGGTCATCACCCCAGAGAAGTTGAAGCAGTGATACAGGCTGTGCGTGAGGGTTGGCCTGATCGGCGTCTGGTGATGATTTATCAGCCACATCGTTACACCCGCACAAGAGATTTATATGAAGACTTTGTAAAGGTGTTATCACGTGTTGATACGCTTGTTCTGCTGGACGTTTATGCTGCCGGTGAGGCGGTGATTCCAGGTGCTGATGGTCGCAGTTTGAGTGGTTCCATTCGTCAGCGCGGCAAACTTGATCCTTTGTTTGTGGATGCTGCTGATGAGCTGGAGTCCTTGCTGGCTGACGTGTTGCGTCCTGGTGATATCCTGTTGACTCAGGGTGCCGGGGATATTGGTGGTATAGCCCAGCGTCTGGCTGCTACCCAACTTGAATTTGTAAAAGTTGTTTGAGCCGAGGTATGCATGAAGCGGACAGATCAGGAGATTCAGGCACTGGGACGTGTGGCTGTGCTGATGGGTGGCTGCTCGGCTGAACGAGAGGTTTCTTTGCGCAGTGGCCAGGCCGTGCTTGCTGCATTATTGCGCTCGGGTGTGAATGCTTTTGGTCTGGAGCTGGGACCGGATGCCTTGGCGCAGATCATGGCTGAACCCATGGATCGGGCATTTATTGCCCTGCATGGTCGCGGTGGAGAGGACGGCAGCATTCAAGGCGTGCTGGAGTGGTTGCGCATTCCTTATACCGGTAGTGATGTGATGGCATCAGCACTGGCAATGGATAAATACAAGTGCAAACAAGTCTGGCAGGGCATGGGGCTGCCGACCCCTGCTTCGGCATTACTGACGCCTGACATTGATGCGCAGACGTTGGTCGAGCGTTTGGGTCTGCCATTGATGGTTAAACCTTCACATGAAGGCTCCAGCATTGGCATGAGCAAGGTGACATCGGCCGAACAGCTGGCGGCAGCCTATGATGAGGCGGCACGTTATGATGACCGGATTCTGGCCGAACAGTACATTACCGGTGCCGAGTTCACTGCCAGTATTGTTGATGACCAGGCACTACCACTGATTGGTTTAAAAACCACCCACGACTTTTATGATTTCAGTGCCAAATACATGGCTACAGATACGCGTTACCTGTTGCCTTGTGGACTGGATGCGGCGGAAGAGGCCCGCCTGCAGCAACTGGCTCTGGAGGCCTATAAGGCAGTGGGTTGTGAGGGTTGGGGGCGGGTTGACATCATGGTTGATGAACAAGGCCAGCCCTGGCTGCTGGAAGTGAATACCAGTCCGGGTATGACGGACCACAGTCTGGTACCTCAGGCAGCAGCTTATGCCGGTGTGGATTTTGATACCCTGGTGCTCAATATTCTTGCGACAGCACGCCTGAAGGTGTTTCGTGGCTAGAATGCTGTTCTGGCTGAGGGTGATTTTACCCTTGGTGGTGCTTTTGCTACTGGTTGGCTATTGGCTGAACTGGACTCTGGCACGCCCTGTGGGTCAGGTTGCCATCTATGGCGAGGTTCGTCATAGCGATCTGGCGCAATTGCAGCAACGTGCTTTGCCCTGGTTGGAAGAGCCCTTCTGGAAAGTGGATCTGCAAGGACTCAAACAGGCACTGGAGCAGGACCCCTGGTTAAAAAAAGTGCAGATCAGTCGGCACTGGCCAGACCGGATTCAACTGGATCTGGTGGAGCGGGAAGCCTGGGCACGCTGGAATGAAACAGCGCTGATTGATGTTGATGGTCAGGGGTTCCACCCACCAACACCTGTGCAGCCTTTACCTGCTCGCCATATTCATGCAGGCGTGGAATCCATGCCAGAAGCTGTACAGCTTTGGCATAAGCTGGAGCCTTTGCTCGAGGCGCGTGATCTGGAATTAACCGGATTACGCTATGAGGCGCGAGGTTCCTGGCAGTTAGAACTCGATGGAGCTGTCCGGGTGCTGGTTGGTCGTGATAACATGGAAGCCCGCATCAACCGTTTTTTGTGGGCCTGGACAGCTTGGCTGGCAGCAGAGTCAGAAAAAATCGAGCGGATTGATTTGCGTTATCCCAATGGTATGTCGGTTGCCTGGCTAGAGTCAGGTCGAAAATAATCAAGGAGTTAGCCTGCGTATGGCTCACCAATCCAACCACGGTAATCTTGTTGTCGGCCTGGATATCGGTACATCCAAGGTGGTCGCCATTGTTGGGCAGCGTACACCGGAAGGAAAACTGGAAATCATTGGTCTGGGTTCCCACCCTTCCCGCGGTATGAAAAAAGGCGTGGTGGTTAATATTGATTCAACCGTGCAATCCATTCGTCGTGCGGTTGAAGAAGCTGAATTGATGGCTGGCTGTGAAATTCATTCTGTCTATGTGGGAATTGCCGGTAGCCACGTACACAGCATGAACTCCCATGGTATTGTTGCCATTCGAGATCGTGAAGTGCGTGAGGCAGATCTGGAGCGGGTTATTGATGCAGCTCGTGCCGTTGCCATTCCTGCTGATCAGAAAATCATTCATATTCTGCCGCAGGAATACGCGATTGATAACCAGGAGGGTATTCGTGAACCCCTTGGTATGTCTGGTGTGCGTCTGGAAGCCAAGGTGCATCTGGTCACCTGCGCAGTTAATGCCGTTCAGAATATTGAAAAGTGTGTGCGTCGCTGTGGTCTGGAAGTTGAAGATATTATTCTGGAACAATTGGCATCCAGTTATGCAGTATTAACTGAAGATGAAAAAGAACTGGGTGTATGTATTGTTGATATCGGGGGAGGGACAACCGATATTGCTATTTTTACGGAAGGTGCCATACGTCATACTGCCGTTATTCCGATTGCCGGTGACCAGGTCACGAATGACATTGCCATGGCACTGCGTACACCAACGGTTCATGCTGAAGACATCAAGATCAAGTATGCTTGCGCCTTGACTCAGCTGGCTGGCCCAGACGAAATGCTGAAAGTCCCCAGTGTTGGTGATCGTCCGCCGCGTGACTTGTCTCGACAGGCTTTGGCTGAAGTGGTTGAGCCACGTTATGACGAGCTGTTTACACTGATTCTGGCGGAAATCCGCCGCAGTGGGTATGAGAATCTGATCCCTGCCGGTATTGTGCTGACCGGTGGCACCTCAAAAATGGAAGGTGCGGTAGATCTGGCTGAAGAAATCTTTCATGCACCGGTTCGCCTCGCCAGTCCGCAGTTTGTGGTGGGACTGGATGATGTGGTCAGTAATCCGATTCATGCAACGGGTGTGGGGCTATTGCACTATGCTTTGCAGCGCACGGTGGCTGAAGGTTTGCCAGAAGGTGGATATCGACACGAGCCGCTACGGGCTGAAATGACCCAGGAGGGGGTGATTCAGCGAGTGAAACATTGGTTTCAGCGACAGTTTTAATCGATTTGCTTTTTTCATGTAATTAAACAAGGATAGGCAGCAGATTTTTTTATCAAATGGCTTTCAAATAGTGTTCTGTATTTGTTAGTCTAATGCAAAGTTGCGTAATCAAGCGTTTATGGGCAGTACCGCCTGGCCGCGACAAAGGTGGGCTGTTTTCAGGAGACGGGCAAATGGCTTTTGAAATTGTAGATAATACGCCTTCAACATCGGCAGTCATCAAGGTGATTGGCGTGGGTGGTGGTGGTGGTAATGCGGTCAACCACATGGTGGCCGAAAAGATTGAGGGTGTTGAGTTTATCTGTGCCAACACCGATGCCCAGGCTTTGAAAACCTATGCGGCCAGAACGGTACTCCAGTTGGGTGGTGAAATCACCAAAGGGCTGGGAGCCGGCGCCAATCCTGAAGTGGGTCGCCAGGCAGCTCTGGAAGATCGCAAGTTGATAGAAGAGGTGTTGCAGGGAGCTGACATGGTGTTCATCACTGCCGGTATGGGTGGTGGTACGGGCACGGGTGCGGCGCCTGTGGTTGCTGAAATTGCCAAGGAGCTGGGAATTCTTTCTGTAGCGGTAGTGACCAAACCTTTTCCTTTTGAAGGTAAGAAACGCATGCGCCTGGCAGAAGAAGGGATTGAGCAACTGGTGCAGCATGTTGACTCGTTGATTACCATTCCCAATGAGCGTCTGTTGTCTGTGCTGGGCAAAAACACCTCGCTGCTGAATGCCTTTGGTATTGCCAACAACGTGCTTCTTGGCGCCGTGCAGGGCATTGCTGAACTGATAACCAACCCGGGTGTGATCAACCTTGACTTTGCCGACGTGCGCACTGTTATGTCCGAAATGGGTATGGCCATGATGGGTGCGGGTGCAGCGAAAGGCGATCAGCGTGCACGTGAGGCGGCAGAGCAAGCCGTTCGTTCACCCCTGCTGGAGGATATTGATCTGAAAGGTGCGCGCGGTATTCTGGTGAATGTCACGGCCAACAGTGACATGACCTTGCATGAGTTCAGTGAAGTGAACGATGTTGTGGGTGAGTTTGCTTCTGAGGATGCAACCATCATTGTCGGCACTTCGGTGGACAATAGTCTGGAAGATGAGCTGCGAGTCACTGTTGTTGCAACCGGCCTCAGTCACAAGAATCGTAAGCCGGTTGAAGCTGAAAAGCAGCAGGCTGCTGTGGTGCAGAAGCCGGTTCGCACCGTGCGCCCTTCGATGGGTGAGGTGTCTGGTGTGGAGGCTGTGGCAGCGGCGCGTGTTGCCAAGCCGGTTCCCAGCACCAAGACAGAGTCAGATATCGATTATCTGGATATCCCGGCTTTCCTTCGCCGTCAGGCTGACTAGGTTGCATATATCGGCGCTTCAGTAGCACTGGAGTGCCGATTGCTTCACATTTTTACAAATATCTTTTTTGCGACACTTTCCATATTTCAGAAGTTTGTTAAAATCTGATGAATATTATGCCCGGGAGCCAGATTTTCGGGTTCATCATGTAGCATAGTCCCGTCGGGACTGAGATGAGTGGCAATGATCAAGCAATGCACCCTGAGAAATACCATTCGAGCAACCGGTGTGGGTTTGCACTCTGGCGAGAAGGTTTACCTGACACTGCGTCCTGCTCCTGCCAACACTGGAATTGTTTTTCGACGGGTGGATCTGGAGCCGGTGGCTGAAATTCATGCTTGTGCCCAGAATGTGACAGAAACAACGCTGTCTACAACCCTTTCGGAAGGTGAGGCCAAGGTCAGTACGGTAGAGCACCTGCTCTCAGCTTTGGCTGGGTTGGGTATAGATAATCTGTATGTGGAAGTCAGTGCGCCTGAAGTCCCGATCATGGACGGCAGTGCTGGTCCATTTGTTTTCCTGATCCAGTCAGCTGGCATCCAGGAGCTTGATGCACCCAAGCAGTTTATTCGTATCAAGAAAAAGGTTGAAGTGCGTGAAGATGACAAGCTTGCCAGCTTCGAGCCTTATGATGGATTCCGCGTAGGCTTCAGCATCGACTTTGATCACCCGGTGTTTCGTGATCAGAAGCAGAATGCAGTGATTGATTTTTCAACCACTTCTTTTGTTCGTGAAGTCAGTCGTGCCCGTACCTTTGGTTTTATGCGTGATATTGAGTATTTGCGCTCACGCAACCTGGCATTGGGTGGCAGCATGGAAAATGCCATTGTGGTTGATGACTATCGTATCCTCAATGAAGACGGCTTGCGTTATGAGGATGAGTTCGTTAAACACAAGGTTCTGGATGCCATTGGTGATCTGTACCTGCTGGGCAAGAGCCTTATTGGCGAGTTCAAGGGTCACAAGTCAGGTCATGGTTTGAACAATCGCCTGTTGCGCGAGCTGATTCGCCAGCCTGATGCCTGGGAAGTGGTGACCTTTGTGGGTGAGGAAGAGCGCTCTCCAATATCCTATTCGTCATCACCGGCTGTCGCCTAAAATTGCCAGCAAGTCATGACCAATAAAAAGGCCGACGCAAGTCGGCTTTTTTATTGGTCGTTTTCTTCTTTGTGATTGGCAATGCGATGTAGCGAAGCTTTGAGCCTGGCGTGCTGAATTTCATTGGCAAGCTCAGCCATGACCTTGCGGGCATGGGGAGTGATGCGCGTTTTTTTTATTTTGGGTCTGGCTGGTGGAGGGTCAGGTCGAACCAGTGCTTCGATTTTTTCCAGTTCAGGTAGTTGTTTTTTCAGGCTCCTGATTAATTCCTGCTCAAGAAATCGAAGTTGTGTCAGGTTGCCGGCGCTCCCTGTTAGCAGGGTCAGGCGCTGGTTCTGGTAATTGGCAACCCGGAAAAAATCGCGCAATTCAGCAGGTAAAGCAGCTTTTACAAGTGTTTCCAATTGTTTCAAATATGCTGCCTTGTTTAATACCTGGCCGAAAATTGACGTATCTTTGTTAATCAGAGCATTTAGGGATTTTGTTCTGCCTGTTCTTGCCTTTATACTCACCACTGCCCCCTAGAAGTTCTGGATTATCAGAGCTTAGTCAAAAACCACCAAAACACCAAGGGGCAAGGAATGGGAAGCAATCGATGAATCTGATTTTCTGCAGCAGCAAGCATAGCTCAAGCCGATCCATCAATCTTACGCCAGGGTTACTGGCAATGGTTTTTTCGGTGGTGTTCATGATTCCGGCCGCGATGGGTGGCATGTTGGTTTACTGGTGGGTGGATGCCAGTGAACGAATGATGAAGGATCAAGCCAGCTTGATGTGGACACGTGAGCTGGAGGCGCAGCGCCAGGAAGTGGAAGACCTGAAGCGCAAATCTCTGGAGCGTATTGATGCGCTGACCCCCAAGATTGGTGAGCTGCAGGCCCGTCTGTTCCGTCTGGATGCACTGGGTAAGCGTCTTACCTCTGTTGCAAACCTCAGTGATGAATTTGATTTTGACCAGCCACCGCCACTGGGTGGTCCTGAGTATGTGTTTGAAGAAAGCTCTGGTTATACCGATTCAGAGTTGATGGAAGCACTGGACTCACTGAATCAGAAAATTGAGCAGCGTCAGCAGCAGTTGGAGCTGATTCATTCCTTGCTGACCAATCGTAGTTTTGCTGAGCAGGTTTATATTGCTGGTCGTCCGATTGAGCGTGGTTGGATGTCTTCGCCCTTTGGTCGTCGTAGTGATCCTTTTACCGGCCGTAGCTCCTGGCACGAAGGGATAGATTACGCCGGTAAAGAAAACTCCAATGTTATTGCTACTGGTGCTGGTGTGGTGGTGTTTGCATCGCGCCGTGGCGGTTTTGGTAAGCTGGTTGAAATTGATCATGGAGACGGTTATCTGACCCGTTATGCCCACCTGAATGACTTCAAGGTTGCTAAAGGTGACATCGTTCAGCGTGGTGACGTCATTGGACTGATGGGTTGTACCGGTCGTTGTACTGGTACCCACGTCCACTATGAAATCCTGCGTAATGGTCGTGCAGTCGATCCGGTTCGTTATGTATCTCGCGCTGCTCCCTGATGTATCGATCGGTTGAGTAGAAAAACACCCGCTGCGGCGGGTGTTTTTATTGGTGCACAGTAGTAAATGAAATGCTGACTCAAAAGTGCATTGCTTACCCTTGCTGGTGCCACACTTTTGCTTGAAAACATGGTATGTTGTTGCGCTAAAACGCCCATCATCCAACCACGGGTAAGGACAGTCGATGATTACCCCCTTGTTGAAAAAAATCTTTGGCAGTAAGAACGAGCGTGAGCTGAAGCGCCTGCGTAAAATTGTTGAGCAGATTAACGCGCTTGAGCCTCAGTTGGAGAGTCTGCAGGAAGCTGATTTTAAACAGCGGACCCAGGCTTTAAAGGAGCGAGCCGCACAAGGTGAATCGCTGGATCGTTTGTTGCCTGAAAGTTTTGCCCTGGTCCGTGAAGCCAGTAAGCGGGCTTTAGGCATGCGCCATTTTGATGTGCAGCTGATCGGTGGCATGGTACTGCACGAAGGCAAGATTGCTGAAATGCGTACTGGTGAAGGTAAAACACTGGTAGCCACCCTGGCGGTTTACCTTAATGCCCTGGCAGGAAAAGGTGTTCACGTTGTTACGGTAAACGATTACCTGGCGCGTCGCGATGCGGGCTGGATGGGGCGCCTTTATAACTATCTGGGCCTGACAGTGGGTGTCATTTATTCCGGTCAAAGCCAGGAAGAGAAGCGCACGGCGTACCAGGCGGATATCACTTACGGCACCAACAACGAATTTGGTTTTGATTACCTGCGCGACAACATGGCTTTTTCGTTGCAGGACCGCGTACAGCGCGATCTTTTTTATGCGGTGGTGGATGAGGTTGACTCCATCCTGATTGATGAAGCGCGTACCCCGCTGATTATTTCTGGTGCTGCTGAAGACAGCTCAGAGCTTTATCGAGCAATTAATCGTTTGATGCCGTCTCTGAAGCCCTGGGATGAAGAAGCAGAGGTAGGCGATTTTATTGTTGATGAAAAACAACGCAGCATTGAACTGACGGAACAAGGCCACCAGTTGGTTGAAGAGTTGCTGACCAAAGAAGGCCTGTTGAAAGAGGGTGATAGCCTCTACGCAGCAGGTAATCTGAATCTGCTGCACCATGTGCATTCAGCGCTGCGTGCACACCAGATGTTCCATAAAGATGTGGACTATATCGTCAGCGAAGGTCAGGTGGTCATTGTTGATGAGCACACTGGACGCACGATGCCGGGCCGTCGTTGGGGCGAGGGACTGCATCAGGCCGTTGAGGCAAAAGAAGGCCTGCGTATTCAGGCAGAAAGCCAGACTCTTGCTTCCACTACCTTCCAGAACTATTTCCGTATTTACGAAAAACTCTCTGGTATGACCGGTACGGCTGATACGGAAGCCTATGAGTTTAATCACATCTACGGTCTTGATGTGGTGGTCATTCCTACCAACCGTCCGGTACAGCGTATTGACCTGAACGACCTGGTCTACATGACTGCTGAAGAGAAATACGCAGCCATTATTGAAGACGTTCGT
This sequence comes from Marinospirillum alkaliphilum DSM 21637, assembly GCF_900119735.1. Taxonomy (GTDB): domain Bacteria; phylum Pseudomonadota; class Gammaproteobacteria; order Pseudomonadales; family Halomonadaceae; genus Marinospirillum; species Marinospirillum alkaliphilum. Next base: position 295,122 of record NZ_FPJW01000001.1, read on the forward strand.
TACTGTGTTGAGAAGGGTCAACCAGTACTGGTGGGTACGGCATCCATCGAAACCTCTGAATATGTCAGTCGCTTGCTGAAAAAAGCAGGTGTCCAGCATAAAGTACTGAATGCCAAGCAGCATGAAAGTGAAGCGGAAATCATTGCTCAGGCAGGACGTCCGGGTGCTGTGACGCTGGCTACCAACATGGCCGGTCGTGGTACAGACATCATGCTGGGTGGCAACTGGGAAGCTGAAGCGGCCAAGCTGGCAGATGCCACCCCTGAGAAGCTCGAAAAACTCAAGAGTGAGTGGCAGCAACGTCATGATGCGGTGTTGGAAGCTGGTGGCCTGCATGTCATCGGTACAGAGCGCCATGAATCACGCCGTATTGATAATCAGCTGCGAGGCCGCTCTGGTCGCCAGGGTGATCCTGGCAGTACCCGCTTCTTCTTGTCGCTTGAAGATAACTTGATGCGGATTTTTGCATCAGAGCGCGTCAAGAACATGATGTCCATGCTTGGCATGAAAGAAGGTGAGGCCATTGAACACAAGATGGTCACCAATGCCGTTGAAAAAGCACAGCGTAAGGTTGAAAGTCGTAACTTTGACATCCGTAAACAGCTGCTGGAATACGATGATGTCAATAACGATCAGCGCCGTGTTGTGTACAGCCAGCGTCGTGAAATTCTGGAAGCAGAGGAAATTGCAGAAGAAGTAACGCTGATGCGTCAGGACGTGCTGGATGATGCAGTTTCACAGTTTATACCACCTCAATCGATGCCCGAACAGTGGCGCATTGCCGAGTTGGAAAAACATCTGGAAGCAGAGTTTAATCTGTCAGTCCCTGTTCAGCAGTGGCTGGATGAAGACAAGCAACTGCATGAAGAAAGTCTGCGTGAGAAGTTGCAGCAGGCATTGCAGGATGCTTATGCTGAAAAGGAGCAGCAGGCTGGTGCAGAACTGCTTCGCAAGTTTGAGCAGCAGGTGATGCTACAGGTACTGGATACCCGCTGGAAAGAGCACCTGCAAAGCATGGATCAGTTGCGACAGGGTATCCATCTGCGTGGTTATGCTCAGAAGAATCCGAAACAGGAATACAAGCGTGAAGCTTATGGGCTGTTTGAGCACTTCCTTGGTAATGTACGCAAGGATGTGGTGCGTATTCTCAGCCACGTTAAGATTCGTACACCAGAGGAAGTTGAAGCGCTGGAACGGCAGCGCCGAGCGGAATCTGAGCTGTTGATGCAGCGTCAGAATGCTCGCCACGAAAACCCGGACGCAGCTTCAGGGCAGCAGGATGGCAGTGCACAGCCGTTCAAGCGTGATTTTCCAAAGGTAGGGCGTAACGATCCTTGTCCTTGTGGTTCAGGCAAAAAATTCAAGCAGTGTCATGGCAAGCTCAGTTGAGTAAGCTGCAATTACCTGATTAAACAGGAAGATTGATACCCCTGGCTCGATTGAGCCGGGGTGAAAGGAAGCTTTGGGATAGTCCAAATCGTTAGAATTGAATAGCGCTGGGGTGGAGTGTTATGGCCGTTGGTGAGCTGGTGTTGCCTGAGTTTGAAACAATTGATGGTGTCAGGATCGGTACGGCCAGTGCAGGCATTAAAAAGCCGGGCCGCAAGGACTTGGTGATCTTTGAGCTGGCTGAAGGCAGCAGTGTTGCCGGTGTATTCACTCTCAATGCTTTTTGTGCTGCTCCAGTACAGGTTTCTCGTGAACACCTGCAAAAGAGTGCGCCGCGCTTTTTTCTGATCAATACCGGTAATGCCAATGCTGGAACAGGTGTGTCGGGCCTGGAAAATGCACGCCAAAGCTGTCAAGCCGTTGCAGATCTGGCTGGTGTAACAGCAAGTGCAGTACTGCCATTTTCAACGGGTGTGATTGGTGAACCCCTGCCGATGGATCGACTGCTGTCAGCCTTGCCGGCTGCCCTCGAGGCCTTGTCGGAAAAAGGTTGGGCTGATGCCGCCGCTGGTATCATGACCACAGACACCAAGCCCAAGGGTGCTACGGCCAGCTGCATGATTAATGGACAGCCGGTTAAAATCAGTGGCATCGCAAAGGGTGCGGGCATGATTCGACCCAACATGGCCACCATGCTGGGTTTTGTTGCCACGGATGCTGCCATTGCCCAGCCACTGTTAAAACAGTTGCTGAGTGAAGCTGCAGACGCCAGTTTCAACCGTATTACCATTGATGGTGACACCTCCACCAATGATTGCTGCATGTTGGTTGCCACCGGACGTTCTGCCGAAATTAATGCTGCAGATCATCAAGCCGTGGAGGCTTTCCGCACTTGCCTGAAGCAAGTGATGACTCAACTGGCTCATACCATCGTCCGTGATGGTGAAGGGGCGACCAAATTTGTTACCGTCAAGGTAGAACAGGCAGGCTGCCGTGAAGAAGCACTGGAAGCTGCTTTTACTGTTGCTCACTCCCCGCTGGTTAAAACAGCGCTGTATGCCAGTGATGCCAACTGGGGACGCATTCTGGCGGCAGTAGGGCGTGCACCAGGCCTGGAAAACCTGGATGTATCTGGTGTGACGGTTTATCTGGGTGATGTGTTGCTGGTGGAAAAGGGTGGCCGTGCAGCCAGTTACACGGAAGCAGCAGGCTCAGCAGTGATGAAGCAGGCAGAAATCACTTTCCGCATTCTGCTGGGACGCGGTGAAATCAGCGAAACCGTGTGGACCTGCGACTTCTCGCACGATTACGTCACCATCAACGCTGACTATCGCACTTGAGGTTTTTCTAACCATGCCACAACCCTTACTGGTTGCTGCTGCTGCCATTATCAATGAGCAAGGCCAGGTGCTGATTGCACGTCGGCCTGTTAATGCAGATCAGGGCGGGTTGTGGGAGTTCCCCGGCGGCAAGTTGGCACCTTATGAGACAGGATTGCAGGCCCTGAAGCGGGAAATACATGAGGAGCTCGGCATTGAAATACAAAAAGCCAGGCCGTTGATCCGGGTGCGTCATGAATACCCGGGAAAAACCGTGCTACTGGATGTATGGAAAGTGCTGGACTTCTCGGGAGAACCCTGGGGGCGTGAAGGACAGCCAGTACGCTGGGTGGATATGCAGGACTTGGGTGATTACTCCTTTCCTGCAGCCAATCGCCCGATTCTGAATGCCATACGTTTGCCAGATCAATATATGGTGACTGGTGATTTTGCATCGCCAGAAATGGCGTTGCAGCGACTCCATCAAGCGCTGGAACAAGGCATCCGGTTGGTGCAACTGCGCGCCCCGCAACTGGATGCTGAAGCCTATCGCTTGGTGGCGCAGCAGTTTCTGGAGGCCTGTCGCAAAGCCAATGCCCAGTTATTGCTGAATGCTGATCCAGCATTGCTGGAACAAGTGGATGCTGATGGTGTGCACCTGAATTCAGCTCGCCTGGCAGCCTTCCATCATCGCCCGGTGAGCAGTAACAAGTGGCTGTCTGTTGCTTGCCATGACCTGGCCAGCTTGAAAAAGGCTGAAACCTTGCAGGCTGATCTGGCGACCTTGTCACCGATACAAGTAACAAGCTGTCATCCAGATGTGGCACCGTTAGGTTGGCAAGCGTTTCAGGAGCTGATTAAACAGGTCCGCATGCCGGTCTATGCGCTGGGAGGGATGTCGCCCACCGACCGTGACAGGGTTTTTGGTCTGGGTGGGCAGGGTGTTGCTGGTATCAGCTGTTACTGGTCTTCCTGATCATCCAGATCGGTGATGGCTGGTTCACCGGGAATCTTGTGTTCTTCAGCAGCCCATTCACCCAAATCGATCAGTTTGCAGCGTTCGCTGCAAAAGGGCCGCCAGGGGTTTTCTTTGCCAAGGATGGAGGGTTTGCCACAGGTTGGGCAGGGAAAAATCCGGGTTGGTTCACCTTTCATGCGCTTTTTTCTTCAGCCAGTTTTAAATAGTGTTGATGCAGGCATTCTACCTGTTGTTGCAGCTCACTCAAGCTCCCGGTGTTGTTAATCACATCATCGGCTCGTTTGATTCGGTCTTCCCTTTTGATCTGCTGGGCAAGAATACGCTCGACTAATTCTGGCGTGTTGCCATCACGTTGGCAGGTGCGCTCTATTTGCATTGCTTCAGGCACGTCAATCACCAGTACGCGGTCCACGTGCTGATGCTGTGCGGTTTCCAATAACAGTGGGGAAGACAGGATGCTATAAATTGACTGATTCTGTTTTAATGCCCTTGACACCTGCTCAGCAACCCAGGGATGGATTAACTGTTCAAGCCAGATGCGTGCCTGCTGATTATTAAAAACCAGTTCCCTCAGTTGGGCGCGGTCAAGGCTGCCGTCGTCGTTTTGAAGTTGATAACCAAAATGCAAGAAGACCTGATCAAGCAAAGGCGAGCCTGAAGCCAGTGCCTGACGGGCAAGAACATCAGTATCAATCACATTGATGCCAAGTTTTTCAAAGATATTTGATGCGGCTGTTTTCCCTGATCCAATTCCGCCAGTTAAACCAACAATTAATCGGGGCTTCTGCTGATCTATAATATCGTTGCCAGTCATTTGAAAGCTTTGTGCCTCGGTTTCATGAAACTAAAAATAAAATTATATTGATTTGAATGTCAGGCTTGCGTAAAAAATTTTTTTGTATAAAAATTACTCCGCCTGTTGAAATTCCCCTGGAGAAAAATATGTCTATTTTAGCATCCTACCGTGAAAAAGAAGAGTTACTGCGCAAGCTTCAGGATGAACTTAAAAAAATGGAAGAAAACCAGCAATTAAAGAAAGAGCTGGATTTCAAAAGTGAAGTGGAAGCACTGCTGGATAAACACCAGCGCTCTGTAGCCGACCTGCTCGAAATTTTTGGCCTGAATGCTTCAACATCCACTAAAGTTTCTGGTCGTGGCAACCGTCGTAGCCGCAAGATGAAGGTGTATCAGAACCCCAAAACGGGCGAAAAGATTGAAACCCGTGGTGGTAACCACAAGATTCTGAAAGAGTGGAAAAAAGAGCACGGTTCAGAGACGGTTGAAGGCTGGCTGGTAGAAGAAAAGGATTAACTGTCTGCAGCTCAAAAAAAGCCCTGACTAAGATCAGGGCTTTTTTATATCCGTGACGGAACTTATAAATCAAATGGTGTTGCTTACCAAACTCACATGGTTTGCCGGGATATCTCTATCGATATATGCCATGCCCAGCAGTTTTAAATATTCCATGCGATCAGCTTTCATCAGGTCGATGACCGGTAGGTTGAATCCGTTATCCTGATAGATCTCAGCCAGGTATGCCAGGTAGTGCTCACCTGCTTCCAGCAATAACAGGCTGGCAGCGCCTACATCCGGCCTTATCTCGGCGTTCAGGTTTTCAGGGAGCTGCACTGCAAACACAACCGGTTCCTCCTTGCCCTCAAAGCGTACGCTGCGATTGCGAACAGTTTGTCTGGCCCAATACCAGGCCAAGGCTTTACTTTGAGTGAGGAAAACAGGTTCGGTGGTGTCTGTATAACCATCATCACCAATGGTTGCCATGGTTTTTCTGGTGGCTTCTCTCAGGGCTTGATCACCAGAGCGCAGTATCCCTTGCTGCTGAATGGACTCAATCAGCGCCGAGGAGGTGCCGTGGTACCAGACATTGCTGGTGGCAAAACCCTGTTCAGTTAATAAATCTTTGGAGTCTTTCAGAAAAGCCGGTGTGTCAGTCATCATTGAGCCACTTATTCAGTTTGCAGTAGAAATCAGCCTGGAAGCCTCTGATTGACTATTGTGCTTGCCCTTGCCTGCACTCATTGCGCTAATCAAAAGTTTCCTTGTCATTCTAACAAAAAAAGGCGACACCTTCTGGAAGGGTCGCCTTTTTATCAGGATGCTTCTGACACGATGCTAAGATGAGTCAGAACACGTCCCTTGTCAGCTTAGCTGAACTGGTTGGAGGTGTTTTTGGCACCACCGGCTTTCAGAGCCGCTTCACCAGCGTAGTATTCCTTGTGGTCGTCACCGATGTCAGAACCAGACATGTTCTGGTGCTTCACACAGGCGATGCCCTGACGGATTTCCTTACGCTGTACGCCTTCCACGTAGCCCAGCATACCTGCTTCACCGAAGTACTCTTTCGCCAGGTTGTCTACAGACAAGGCAGTGGTGTGGTAAGTCGGCAGTGTAATCAGGTGGTGGAACACGTTGGCTTCACGTGAACAATCGGCCTGGAAGGTGCGAACACGTGCATCAGCTTCAGCAGACAGTTCAGAGTCGTCGTACTTGGCGTTCATCAGGTCGGCACGGTCATAGGCAGAAACGTCTTTGCCTTGCTCAACCCAGGAGTCAAACACCTGCTGACGGAAGTTCAGTGTCCAGTTGAAAGAAGGCGAGTTGTTGTAAACCAGTTTGGCATCCGGGTGTACTTTGCGCACTTCATTCATCATGTCACGGATTTCGTGAACAGTCGGAACAGCAGTTTCGATCCACAGCAGGTCGGCACCGGCATTGATGGCTTCAACACAGTCGAATACACAACGCTCGTGACCAGTGCCTTCGCGGAACTGGTACAGGCCGGAAGCCAGACGCTTCGGACGAACCAGTTTGCCGTTACGGCTGATCAGTACGTCACCTTCAGAGGTTTGCTCAGGAGTGACTTCTTCACAATCCAGGTAGGAGTTGTAAACGTCACCCTGGTCGCCTGGCTCGCGCACTACAGCGATTTCCTTGGTCAGACCAGCGCCTTCAGAGTCGGTACGGGCAACAATCACACCGTCATCCACACCCAGCTCCAGGAAAGCGTAACGCAGGGCACGCAGTTTGGCGTGGAAGTCGTTGTGAGGAACGGTCACTTTACCGTCCTGGTGACCGCACTGCTTCTCGTCAGCCACCTGGTTTTCGATCTGCAGACAGCAGGCGCCGGCTTCGATCATTTTCTTGGCCAGCAGGTAGGTCGCTTCAGCGTTACCAAAACCAGCGTCGATGTCGGCAATGATTGGCACTACGTGAGTCTGGTGGTTGTCGATCTGCTTCTGAACTTCGGCTTCTTTAGCCTTGTCGCCAGCTTCGCGGGCTTTGTCCAGTTCACGGAACAGGCCACCCAGTTCACGGGCATCAGCCTGGCGCAGGAATTTGTAGAGTTCTTCAACCAGGTTGGCAACAACGGTTTTTTCGTGCATGGACTGGTCAGGCAGTGGACCGAACTCGGAACGCAGGGCAGCAACCATCCAGCCAGACAGGTAGAGGTACTTGCGCTCGGTGGTGCCGAAGTGCTTCTTGATGGAGATCAGCTTCTGCTGACCTACAAAACCGTGCCAGCAGCCCAGGGACTGGGTGTATTTGGTTTTGTCCTTGTCGAACTCAGCCATGTCACGGCGCATGATGCCAGCGGTGTAACGCGCAATGTCCAGGCCGGTCTTGAATTTGTTCTGAGCGCGCATACGAGCGACATATTCAGGATTGATCGCATCCCATGCAGAACCATTTTTGGCTTTCAGTGTTGCGACTGCATCGATGTCTTTCTGATAAGTTGACATGCTATTTCCTCAAAACAGGTGCTGGTTTATTGACGTCCACGGTTAACATCTCGGGTTGCCAACCGTTTGGTGCAGTGCATCATGCACCAGCATCCATCGAGATACAAATAGGCATTAGTCGGGGGGTTTTGGTTGTAATTTGACTACAGTGGTAGTCAAATTACAGGATCATGACGGGAAGTGATTTATCAGAGTTGCTGGGTCTGCAAATGCCTGGATACCTCGGCCTTGCTCCAGTTGACTTTGAATGCCTGCGCTGCCCGGTAGGCCTCGCGATGCTCTGCGGTGTAAAGCTCGGCGCGGGATTCGCGGTAGTGAGGCCACCACAGCAGATGACGTTCATCAATCAATAGCAAGGCTTGTTGTGCCGGACGATAGAGTGCATGCGACTGGCGGATTTCGATATGACTGGGTGCACGCTGGTAAAGTTTTAACAAGGCGCCACCCTGGCGTGCAAACTGACGGGTTTCCCCCAATAAACACTGCACACGGCTATGTTGATGACGGCGTGCCAGAGATAACAAGGGAGATAAAGTATCTTCCGAGAACCATTGATCGATGTAAGCCGGAGTTTCCAAAGCAAAACTGCGGCTGGCCTGTTTGATCAGTGTGGTGATGCAAAGGCGTAATTGTTCGTGGCCTTGAATACGCAGCTGATTGGTCGTCGGAAGTGAATCAAGTATGTCTGACTCAGTCAGTTGGCTATCTTGCTGCTGCTCGGTAGTGAGCTCCAGTTCCATCGGTAGATGGGGAATGCCGACTTCCATGTATTCCTCACCGGCAGCCTTGAAACCGAGTTTCTGATACAGCCCCAATGCGCTGATCTGGGCATTCAGGCCAACTTTTTTCAAACCGATGCGGCGACAGTGTTCAATGGCCCGCTGCATGATCTTTTCGCCCAGGCCTTTGCCGCGCAGGGGCTGCAGCACGGCAAGTCGACCAATCTTGCCATCGGGTGTGACACGGGCTGTGGCAACCGGACGATCATTAACCAGTAACAGGAAGTGTTCGCTGACAGCATCCTGTTCATCCCATTCTTCATCAGCTGGAATTTGTTGTTCTGCTACAAAAACCTTGTGACGGATCAGGCGGCAATCTTCCCCTAGCTGTTCCCAACTACCTTGCCGTGCTACAAGGCGGGCTCGGCTGCTCTGCGTGGCCGTATCAGTCATCGGGAACTCCTGTTGGTTGGATTGAAAGGTTTCCTTCAGTGCAGTGCCTGGCCCCTTTCATCTGCTTCATCGGGGAGATACAGGCTGCCCTGGTTGATCAATTGCAGTAACAAGGCCGTTGATTCAGGGCTTTGTAACGCCAGTTTAATGAATTGTGTGTCAAAGGTGAACTGCTGGCACAGGTTTTCAATCCAGCCCTGCAGGCTTGCCGGGTAGCACCAGGCTTCACCGTCTGCAAATAACCAGCGCCCTTCTGCTGCGGCACGAAACGCCAGTCGACTGCCTTCGGCAACAGCCAGTAACACCTGGTTAGGTGCTGCAAAACGCAGCAGGGCTTCCAGTTGTTCCTGCTGCCAGGGTTGTTCCGGTGGCAGTAGCTGGTCTTCATACTTGGTCTGGGTTATGGCACGACCAAACCATTCACTCAGTGCCGCCGGGTTGTCCAGTGCGGTTTGCAGCAGGTTTTTCAGGCGCTGGATGGCCGCATCATCCATTTCGGCAGGATGGCGAGGAAGTGTCAGGTCAGCATCGGTGTAGCGCTGATCTTCTTTCAGGCGTTCACCGATGAAATCTGCAGCACCGCAGAGGGCTTCTTCGGCGCTGGGAGCACGGAAACCGACAGACCAGGTGGTACAGTCCTCACTGAGCGAGGTGCCCCAGTGTGCCAGCTGTGGTGGCAGGTACAACAGGTCACCGGGTTCCAGTACCCAGTCCATCTCCGGACTGGCCTGAAACTCGGTGAGAATTTTCAGGCGGGTATCAGTGCGCAGCGGGGTGGATTCATCACAGAACTGACCCAACTGCCAGCGGCGCTGACCGGATGCCTGGAGTAAAAATACATCATAATAATCGATGTGTGGACCAACACTGCCGCCGGGTGGTGCATAACTGATCATGATGTCATCGACCCGCCAGCGTGGCAGAAAGTCAAAGTGTTGCAGCAGTTCACCGACCTCTGGCAGCAGATGATCTACAGCCTGCACCAGCAGGGTCCAGTTGGTTGCGGGCAACTGGTCAAAAAACGCTTCTTCAAAAGGGCCGTTGAACAGCTGCCAGGGCGCTTCAGGCCCTTGCTCCATCACAATCCTCGACTCCACGGTTTCTTCCAGCGCCAGCCCCGCCAGCTCGTCAATGTCCAGCGGCGGTGTAAAACCGGGCAGTGCCTGGCGGATCAGCAATGGTTTTTTCTGCCAGTAGTCACGCAGAAAGTCTTCACGACTGATGGAGCCCAGAATCGAGATGGATGAGGTCATGTCAGATGGCCCTGGCCTGGGCAATGGCATTGCCGATGTAGTTGGCTGGTGTCAGGGCTTTTAACTCCTGTTTGGCTTCATCAGGAATCGCCAGGGTATCAATGAACTCGATCATGCCCTGTTGGGTGATGCTTTTGCCACGGGTCAGCTCTTTGAGTTTTTCATAGGGCTTTTCAATGCCGTAACGGCGCATCACTGTTTGTATCGGCTCAGCCAGTACTTCCCAGGCTGCATCCAGATCTGCAGCCAGGCGTGCCGGATTGGTTTCCAGCTTGGAAATACCCTTCAGGCTGGCCTGGTAAGCAATCAGGCTGTGGCCCAGGCCGACACCCAGGTTGCGCAGTACGGTGGAGTCGGTCAGGTCACGCTGCCAGCGGGAAATCGGCAGTTTGGCAGCCAGGTGGTCAAACAGCGCATTGGCAATGCCCAGATTGCCTTCGGAGTTTTCAAAGTCGATGGGGTTGACCTTGTGGGGCATGGTGGAAGAGCCGATTTCACCAGCCACGGTTTTCTGCTTGAAATAACCCAGTGAAATGTAACCCCAGACATCCCGGTCAAAGTCGATCAGGATGGTATTAAAACGGGCGATGGCATCAAACAGCTCGGCAATGTAGTCGTGAGGTTCAATCTGGGTGGTGTAGGGGTTCCAGTTCAGTCCCAGGCTTTTCACAAACACTTCGGCATTGGCCTGCCAGTCAATTTTTGGATAAGCACTCAGGTGAGCGTTGTAGTTGCCCACGGCACCGTTGATCTTGCCTAATAGTTCCACCGCTTCCACCTGACGGATCTGGCGCTCCAGGCGATACACCACGTTGGCCATTTCCTTGCCCAGCGTGGAGGGGCTGGCGGTCTGGCCGTGGGTGCGTGACAAGAGCGGCACTTCGGCATTTTTATGGGCCAGATCACGGATGGCGTTGGCAACACTGCGCATTTCCGGCAGCAGCACCTGCTCAAGGCCGCCTTTTAACATCAGCGCATGAGACAGGTTGTTGATGTCTTCACTGGTACAGGCAAAGTGGACAAACTCGCTGATGGCAGCCAGTTCAGGCAGCACTTCAATGCGATCCTTGATGAAGTACTCGACCGCTTTCACGTCGTGATTGGTGACCCGCTCATGGGTTTTGACTGCTTCAGCATCGGCCACGGAAAAATTGGCGATCAGATCATTCAGCAGTTGGTTGGCTTCTGCTGAAAGCGCGGGCACTTCGCTGATTTCAGGGTGTTCTGCCAGACGCTGCAACCAGCGCACTTCGACCTCAACCCGCGCACGGATCAATCCGTATTCGGAAAAGTGTTCGCGCAGCGCAGCAGTTTTGCTGCCGTAGCGGCCATCAACGGGAGACAGAGCGGTCAGGGCGGAGAGTTGATCAAGTGACATGCGAGGTTCCGGATGTTTGAAAGGAATTGAAGTTCGGCGTATCAGAAGCCCAGGGCATCCAGGTCTTTCAGGATGCGTTTGCGGGAGAACAGCAGTTTCCAGCGCTTGCCACCTGCCTGAGACCAGAGCATGGCGGAGCGGATGCCTGCCAGCAGCAGGGTGCGAATTTTATCGGCATTGCCCTGCTGTTGCAAAACGTTGGGATCACCGTGAACCTGCACCCGGAATGACAGGGTGCTGAGGGTGTCCTGATAGAGCCCGGCCAGTGCTGCCAGCACATTTTCGTGAGTCGGGCTGAAATGCAGTGCCTGTGCCTTGATGGCATCCAGGCGCTGACCGATGGCAGTGAGCATGCCGGGATTTTTGGTGAGTTTGGTCTGCAGTACCAGCATGGCCATGGCATAACGCAGCACATTCGGGTGAACGTCACCCTCTTTGGTCAGAATCTTGCGCAAGGCGCGGGCGCCACTGCGCAGGTTGAAAAAGTCACCGCCGTAGATATCTTCAGTGCGCTCCGGGTCTGTGACCAGAATCGAGCCAACACTGGTTTCAAAGGTATCCTGGTCGACCAGACCGCGCTGGGCCATGTCATGCACCAGTTGTGCGGCCTGAAATACACCGGCCAGAGCAAGGGTCTGGCGCATGCCGGAATCAAGGCTGTTCATGCAGTTTTTCCGCTTTCCAGTAAAAAGGTTGTTTCAATCACACCGCCACCCAGGCAGATATCACCCTGGTAAAAAACCACTGACTGCCCTGGTGTCACGGCCCGCTGAGGTTCACTGAACACCACGCGGCAGCGGCCTTCATCGAGTAGTTGTACCACACACTGCTGATCTCCCTGGCGGTAACGCACCTTGGCGGTACATTGGAAATCCGTGGCAGGTGGATGGCCAGCAACCCAGTCCGGGGCAGCACTGATCAATCCGTTGGTGAACAGCAAGGGGTGGTCCTCACCCTGAACCACCGTCAGGCGGTTGTTTTCCAGATCCTTGCCAGCCACAAACCAGGGCGCTTCCGGGTAACCCTTGACGCCACCAATGCCCAGGCCCTGACGCTGGCCGAGGGTGTAATACATGAGTCCGGCATGCTGACCGATAACTTCGCCCTGATCAGTGACCATCTCACCCGGCTGCGCGGGCAGGTAACGCTTGAGGAAATCACTGAAGCGCCGCTCACCGATGAAGCAGATGCCGGTGGAATCCTTTTTCTTTGCCGTAACCAATCCGTGTGCTTCGGCCAGACGCCGTACTTCCGGCTTGGCCAGCTCACCCACCGGGAAAAAGGTCAGGCCGATCTCACGGTGCCCCACGGCATGCAGGAAATAACTCTGATCCTTGTTGTTGTCCAGCCCGCGCAGCAGCAGAGCCTGGCCGTTTTCATCCTGGCCACGGCGTACATAATGGCCGGTGGCAATGTAATCGGCACCCAACAAGCGGGCGTAGTCCAGAAAGGCCTTGAACTTGATTTCGCGGTTACAGAGGATGTCCGGGTTGGGGGTGCGTCCGGCCTGGTATTCAGCCAGAAAATGCTCAAACACATGATCCCAGTACTCGGCAGCAAAATTGGCTGCGTGGAGTTTGATCCCCAGCTTGTCACACACCGCCTGGGCATCGGCATAATCTTCCTTGGCGGTACAGTATTCGGTGTTGTCGTCCTCTTCCCAGTTCTTCATGAACAGCCCTTCCACCTGATACCCCTGCTGCAGCAACAGCAGGGCAGAAACAGAAGAATCCACACCGCCGGACATGCCGACAATCACGCGGGTGGATGCAGGGTCAGGTAAGGTGGCAACAGGCACTGGTGGCTCCGGGCTCGACAAGGATCAAGTTAAATAAAACAGTGGCCGATTATACATGAAATGGTGGTTTTATTTTAAGGGGAATCGTTTGAGTGCCTTTGATCAAGACGATAAACCCTGAATACCTGCCAGCCGGTCAGCAGCGTCATCAGTATGAAAAATACCTGCAGCAGTTGGTATTGCAGCAGGAGTCCGGCCAGTAGTGCACCAAGTGCGGCAGCAACATCGCGCCAGAAGGTGAAACTGTTCAATTGCTGTTGGCGTTCAGTGGTGTCAGGAGTCAGGTCAGCCAGTTTTCTGGGTAACAACAGCATGAATAACCCATGACCGAGGATGGCCAGCAGGCTGCCGATCAGTATGCCGGGTCCGGGCAGCAGCAATCCGGCAGGCAGAAGTAGCAGCAGGGCGGCATACAGCCAGGGGTCTTCCTGTTGAAACAGGGAAAAACGCACGCTGATGATGCCCAGCAGCAGATTGAACAGGCGTTTGCCCACCATCAGCAGTGACGCCAGTGCCAGAGCTTCGGGCAGTCCCCAGCCGAGCTGACGTAACTGGGGAGCCAGCATCACCAGCCACAGGCCATCAAACAGCAGGCAGACCAGCAGTGTCAGTTGTTGCCAGGCACCGGGCCAGGGCAGGGTGAAACGAAACGCCGCCTGATTGTTGCCGGATTGGCTGGGTGGCAGGGCCAGTGCTGGAATGAAAGCCACCAGGCACAGGCCGCTGGCCAGCAGTAGCACTGCCTGGGTGGAAAACAGCCCGGTAAGCCAAGGGGCAGCCAGTAACACCAGCAGTGGGCCAACCTCCTGCAGGGTGGTGAACCAGCCAAGATTCTGCATGCGTTGTTGAGGGTGTTCGGTTGCATAGTGCAGGCAGGCCTGACGCATCAGGGCATAAGCAGCCCCCCACAGGCAGCGGGCCAGCAGCAATATCCAGATCTGATGGATGAAAACAAAGGCCAGGCTGGCCAGCGTGGCGAGCGTTACCGCAATAATCACCGAGTGACGTGGACCCAGCAGCAGGAAGTAGTGCATCACCCAGGGGTTGATGGCCAGGCGGATCAGGCGGTTGGCAGCAAGCAGAATACCAACCCAGATCAGCGTCAGGCCAAAGGACTCAAAATAAAGCGGTAGCAGCAGGTAAAGTACTGCATCCGAAACCAGGGTCAGTGTCAGTACCAGGCTGGCCAGTACCGTAGGGCGACTCTTGGCCGGGATGTGCACTTTCATTTTTCAGCGAAAATCCCGGATCAACTCCAGTGGATAACGTTTACCGGCCAGAAAATCTTCGCAGCAGGGGCGTACCATTGGGCTGCGCAGCCGGTCTGCCGCTTCAGCGGCAAGGATTTCCGCAAAGGTCATCCAGCGTGGACCAAGAATGCCTTCATCCAGCGGTGCGTTCGGCACTTCGGCCACCGGGCTGGCAATGAAGCAGTGGCGGTGATAGGTGATGCCATTGGGTGCAATGTTGATGTACAACCCCAGATAGGCTTCCACCTTCACCTGCCAGCCGGTTTCTTCCAAGGTTTCACGCTCTGCCGCAGTCATCAGGTCTTCATCCAGCTCCAGGTGTCCTGCGGGCTGATTGAGTACCGGTGTACCGGGGCGTGCCATCTGATCCAGCTCTTCCACCAGCAGAAAACGCTCACCATCAAAGACCAGGGTGGCCACGGTAGAATTGGGGGTCCAGCGACTCATGGTTGCTCCTTTTTCACGCCTTTTTTACGGGGCTTGAGTGCCACCTTGTGCGCTTTGGTGGGCAGGTGCACCTGGGTTTGTCTGATCTGGCCCGGTTTCATGCCTTCCAGCGTCCAGGTGCCGATGGACCAGCGAATCAATCGCAGGGTCGGGAAACCGACATGGGCCGTCATGCGCCGGACCTGGCGGTTGCGTCCTTCAATCAGGGTGATTTCCAGCCAGCTGGTGCCCTTGCCGGGCCGAGGGCTCACCGGTTCTGAACGAGGCGGCAGTTTGGGTTCTTTCATATGACGCGCACGCGCCGGGCGTGTTTTGCCATCATTCAGTTCGACACCGTTGCTCAGTGCGGTCAGGGCTTCATCGGTGATCTGACCTTCCACCTGCACCCAGTAGGTTTTTGGCAGTTTGAACTCAGGATGGGTGATGCGGGCCTGCAGTTCCCCATCCCCTGTCAGCAGTAATAAACCTTCAGAGTCATAGTCCAGGCGACCGGCAGGATAAATGCCTTCGGTCTTGATGTATTCAGCCAGGGTGGTACGGCCTTTGTCATCCGTGAACTGGGATAACACCTGATAAGGCTTGTAAAACAGAAAAAGGTCACTCATGACTGTCTCATGGTATCAGTTGGTGGGCTGCTGGAAGGGGCAAGCAGGTCCCAGATGGTTGGCGCAGCAGGTTTTTTTGCTGGCTTCCCTTGTGATTTTGCTGATTTATCCCTATGTTCTAGTGAAAGGCTTATGCCTTCTGTCGAGGGAATTATTTGCACCGGCAGGAGACTAAGTGGTCAGGAGCGTTGATGCAAGAGGGTTGGACGTTGAAGTCACAGATGGTTGCCACCACCCCAGTCCGCTGTTCGGGCGGCCCCGGTGAGGATGAGCACGAAAGGCAGGGCGATGGAGGCCTTGCCACGGTTGAGGCTAAGCCAAAGCTGAAAATGCCGCCGCTGTATAAGGTTGTAATGCTGAATGATGATTTTACTCCGATGGAGTTTGTGATTGAGGTATTGATGAAGTTTTTTCATATGGACATGGAAAAAGCCTCGCAGATCATGCTGGCTGTGCATACACAGGGGCGTGCAGTCTGCGGAGTGTTCACCAGGGATGTGGCTGAAACAAAAGCAGCCCTGGTTGTGGACTTTGCCCGTGAGAATCAGCATCCCCTCATGTGCAATGTGGAAGTAGCGGAGTAATCGGCCTGTAACGGGTCATTAATGGTTCCCAGGCGGGTAAGTGAGGGTAGGCTCATGCTTAGCAAAGATCTTGAACACACGCTGAATGAGGCGTTCACCCTGGCAAGGCGCCAACGCCATGAATTCATGACCGTCGAACACCTGCTGCTGGCCCTGCTGGATAATGAGTCTGCTGCTCAGGTATTGAAGGCATGTGGTGCAGATCTTGGCAATATACGTCGAGATCTTGGTGATTTCATTCAGGCCACCACCCCGGTAATCCCGGATGACAATCTGGAACGGGAAACTCAACCAACACTTGGCTTCCAGCGCGTGTTGCAACGTGCCGTATTTCATGTGCAGTCTTCCGGCAAGAGTGAGGTGACCGGTGCCAATGTACTGGTGGCCATCTTCAGTGAGCAGGAAAGCCAGGCCGTTTATTTCCTCAAACAACAGGATATTGCCCGTGTGGATGTGGTGAATTACATCTCTCACGGTATTTCCAAGGTATCAGACAACTCCGAGCAACATGGCAACCTGTTTGGTCAGGAGCAGGAAGAGGCAGAAGGTGTCAGCACCAATCATCCGTTGCACAGCTTTGCCACCAACCTGAATGAACAGGCCCGCATCGGACGCATTGATCCGCTGGTGGGTCGTGACCATGAAATTGAACGGGTCATTCAGGTGCTGGCGCGGCGTCGCAAGAACAACCCGCTGCTGGTGGGTGAAGCCGGTGTCGGTAAAACCGCCATTGCTGAAGGCCTGGCCAAGCGCATTGTGGATGGTGAAGTACCGGAAGTGATTGCTGATGCCATCGTTTATTCGCTGGATCTGGGTGCGTTGCTGGCAGGCACCAAATATCGGGGCGATTTTGAAAAACGCCTCAAGGCGCTGCTGCATGAACTGAAAAAGCAGGACAATGCCATCCTGTTCATTGATGAAATCCACACCATCATTGGTGCCGGTGCGGCTTCCGGCGGTGTGATGGATGCCTCCAATCTGTTGAAACCCATGTTGTCCAGTGGCGAGCTGCGCTGCATCGGTTCAACGACCTTCCAGGAGTTTCGTGGCATCTTTGAAAAGGATCGTGCTTTGGCGCGGCGCTTCCAGAAGATTGATGTGATGGAGCCGAGTGTTGAAGACACCATTGCCATTCTGAAAGGCTTGAAGAGTCGTTTTGAGCAGCACCACAAGCTGCGTTATGACGATCATGCGCTGGAAACAGCGGCACGCCTGGCTGCTCGTTACATCAACGACCGCCACCTGCCGGACAAGGCCATCGATGTGGTGGATGAAGCCGGTGCTTATCAGCAACTGCTGCCGGAAGGGCAGCGGGTACAGGTGATTGGTGTCAGTGAAGTGGAAGCCATTGTCGCGAAGATTGCCCGGATTCCGCCAAAAACCGTGTCCAGCAACGATAAGGAAGTGCTGCGCAATGTTGAGCGCGATCTCAAAATGCTGGTGTTTGGTCAGGATGAAGGTATTGGTGCACTGGCCAATGCCATCAAGCTGTCCCGTGCCGGTTTAAAGGCCCCGGAAAAACCCATTGGTGCTTTCCTGTTTGCCGGTCCTACCGGGGTGGGTAAAACCGAGGTCACCAAACAGTTGGCGCGTACACTGGGTATTGAGCTGGTGCGGTTTGACATGTCCGAGTACATGGAACGGCACACCGTGTCACGCTTGATTGGTGCACCGCCCGGTTATGTCGGTTATGACCAGGGCGGCCTGTTGACTGAGGCCATCACCAAAAATCCGCATTGTGTGCTGCTGCTGGATGAAATTGAAAAAGCCCACCCGGAAGTCTTTAACCTGCTGCTGCAGGTGATGGACCACGGCACTTTAACGGACAACAATGGCCGCAAGGCAGATTTCCGCAATGTGATTCTGGTGATGACCACCAATGCCGGCGCAGAAGTCATGAGTCGCCGTTCCATCGGCTTTCAACATCAGGACCACAGCACTGACGGAATGGAAGCCATCCGTAAGCTGTTCACACCGGAGTTCCGTAACCGGCTGGATGCCATCATCCAGTTCAAGGCGCTGGATACCGAAGTCATCAAGAGTGTGGTGGACAAGTTCCTGGTCGAGCTTCAAGCCCAGTTGGATGACAAGCGGGTGGTGCTGGAGGTGGACGCTAAAGCGCGTGCCTGGTTGGCTGAAAAAGGTTATGACGAAGCCATGGGGGCTCGCCCAATGGCGCGTTTGATCCAGGAACAGATCAAGAAGCCGATGGCTGAAGCGATTCTCTTTGGTGAGCTGGCCGCCAACGGTGGTACGGTGCATGTCAGCGTGGATAAGGATGGGCTGGCGCTGGAGTTTGAACCGGCAGCACAAGCAGAAGAGGAAGGCGCCGTTTAACGGCGGGGCCTTCTTCAGGTGATTCGAGCCAGCAGATGATTCGAGTCGGGGAAAGCCGGGGCGAAGGGAGTCGCCCCAGGTCTGGCTTCAGCGCGCGCGGTAGGTGATGCGGCCTTTGGTCAGGTCATAGGGAGACAGCTCAACCTTGACCTTGTCACCGGTCAGAATGCGGATGTAGTTCTTGCGCATCTTGCCGGAAATGTGAGCAGTCAGCACATGGCCGTTTTCCAGCTCAACGCGGAACATGGTATTTGGCAGGGTATCGATCACCACGCCTTCCATTTCAATATGATCTTCTTTTGCCATTCGGCATAAACCTCTGATGTCGGAAAAAACCGCCAGCATTCTGCCTGATTTTTCGACAAAGCGCAAAGGAAAGCAGGATTGGAAGGCTTTTATTTATCGCGCGCCGGGAAGGGTTGCCATTCCTGCTGTTGCAGAATTTCCAGTGGCTGGTAGTTTTCCTTGTAGCTCATCTTGCGGCACTCACTGATCCAGTAGCCCAGGTAAACATGGGGCAGATCTTGTTGACGGGCTTCTTCAATTTGCCAGAGTACGGCATAAACCCCAAGACTGCGGCGTTTCTGTTCCGGATCATAAAAGGTATAAATTGCAGACAAGCCATCCGACAGGCGATCCACAGCCGCTACAGCGAGAAGCTGGCCGTGTGCATCACGGAACTCGACCAGTCTTGCCCAGGATTCACTTAACAGCAAAAAGCTGCGGAATTGTTCTTCGCTGGGTGGGAACATGTCGCCATCGGCATGGCGACTTTCCAGATAACGCCGGTAGAGTTGGTAGTATTCATCGGTGAAGCGAGTGGGGGTGACCAGCCAGCTCAAGTCCTGGTTGCGATTCCAGATTTTGCGTTGCTGGCGGTTAAAGCGGAAGCCCTGCACTTGTACGCGCACGGACTGGCAGGCATTGCACCCCTGACAGTGAGGGCGATAGAGGTGGCGACCACTGCGACGAAAGCCCACCTGAGTGAGTGCATCATAGATGGCTGGTGTCAGGGGTTGTTGTGGGTCCAGAAACAGGGTGGTGGCTTCTCGCTCCGCCAGATAACTGCAGCGGTGTGGCATGGTCTGGTAAAAACGCAGTGCCACTGCCTGTGAGCCGGGATTGTTAATGGTCACTTGCATCCTCCTGCTGTACAGGGGCTTTTAAAGCATCCAGAAATTGCAGTTGACTGGCAGTATGCAGTTGCAGCGCCTGCAAAAAGGTTTCGCGGGGTATTTCACGTGCTCCAAGGCTTGCCAGGTGGTTTGAATGCACCTGGCAGTCAATCAGATGGAAGCCTTGCCGTTGCAGGTGTTGTGCCAGAAACACCAGCGCTGCTTTGGATGCATCAGTGGCGGTGCTGAACATCGACTCGCCAAAAAAGATACCACCGAGTGCCAGTCCATAAAGCCCTCCCACCAGCTTACCCTCTTGCCAGGCTTCCACCGAATGGGCATAACCCCGCTGATGCAATACATTATAGGCACTTTCCATCTCCGGTGTAATCCAGGTACCGGTGCTGTGTTCACGCAGGCTGGCGCATTGATGAATGACTTGTGAAAAGGCCAGGTCGAGGGTCAGTTCAAAGTCACCGCGCTTCAGGCGTTTACTCAGGCTGCGACTGATTTTGACCTCCTCAGGATAAAGCACCATGCGAGGTGCCGGTGACCACCAGAGGGGCGGCTCACCTTCACTGAACCAGGGGAAAATACCCATACGATAGGCTGTCAGCAGGCGCTCGGGAGATAGATCACCACCAAAGGCCAGTAAGCCATTGGGCTCCTTGAGCGCACGGTGGGGAGAGGGGAACCAGAGGGTTTCATCCAGTTGCCAGATTTCAAGCATGTCGGAGCCTGCAAGCTGTTATACAATGGCGACAAACCGGCCGATCTGCCATCAGGCTTTATCATAAGATTTTTGAACAACCTGCAGCAAATGCTGAGTGAAGCCAGACCATGAATGAACAGGACAACCGACTTGCCGCAAGATTGAGAAAAGCCACCCAGGAAGCGGGTGTGCTGCTGCTGGCATTGGTGGCATTGATGCTGCTGCTGGCGCTGTTCAGTTTTAATGCAGCAGATCCCGGATGGAACCGGGTATCCACCGCAGCGCCAACCAACCTGATGGGCCTGTCCGGTGCCTGGTTGGCCGATGTGCTTTTTTCCCTGATGGGCTTTGCAGCCTGGTTATTACCGGCCGCGCTGCTGCATCTGTCCATTCAGTTATTGCGTCGCCCCTGGCAGCAGGAAGACTGGGACCCATTCATTCCTTCATTGCGTTTTCTGGGGCTGGTGTTGTTGCTGATCGGGGTTTCCGGTATTGCCGCTCGGCATTTCCATGCGCTTGAAACCAGCCTGCCTTACGGTGCCGGTGGCATTCTGGGAGAAAGCCTCTCCAGTCTGGCAGGTCCTCTGTTAGGGCACCTGGGCAGCACTTTGATTTTTCTGACGGCCTGTTTTGCCGGTTTTTCGCTGATCACCGGCTGGTCCTGGCTGACCATCATGGATGAAATCGGTCATCTGCTGGTGCGTCTGGCAGAGCGGGCCAGAAATGCCTGGCAGGATGCGGATCAACTGCGGCGCGAAGAAAAGCAGCGTTATCAGGATGAAATGGCCTATGCCGCTGAGCTTCCCGGTTCAGAAAAATCTCAGCCAGAAGAACCTCAAGAAGGTTGGCTGCCACGGCTGCGTGAACGCTTGCCCAAACTTGAATCCACTCCGGTGCGTACTGACATTGAACGCGCAGAGCCGCGTCTGGGCGATTTTTCTGACGACTTGCCAGAACCGGAAGAAGGCCCGGCACCTCGCCTGTTGACTTTAAAAGACCTGCAGCCGGAACGTAATCAACAGCCCCAGTCTCTGGAAGGTGATCGCCCGGGACTGAATCTGCTGGATGCTCCCAAACCCCAGAAGGTTGGTTTCACCGCTCAGGAGCTGGAAAGCCTGGCCCTGTTGCTGCAGCAGAAGTTAAAAGAATTCGGTGTGCAGGCGGAAGTGGTGGATGTGCACCCCGGACCGGTGATCACCCGTTTTGAGCTGGAGCTGGCTGCTGGTGTCAAGTCGTCCAAGGTTGCCAATCTGGCACTGGACCTGGCTCGCGCCCTGCGGGTGCCCAGTGTGCGGGTGGTGGAGGTGATTGCCGGTAAATCCACCATTGGCATTGAATTGCCCAACAGCCAGCGTGCCTTGATCCGTTTGCTGGAAGTGCTGAATCATGATGACTTCCTGCAGGACCGACATCCTTTGCCCTTGGCACTGGGGCAGGACATCTCCGGGCGACCGGTGGTGGTTAACCTGGCCAAAATGCCTCACCTGCTGGTGGCCGGTACCACAGGTTCGGGTAAATCGGTGGGTGTGAATGCCATGCTGCTGTCACTCTTGTTGCAGCGTAGCCCCGAAGAACTGCGGTTGATCATGATTGATCCGAAGATGCTGGAGTTGTCGGTGTATGAAGGCATTCCGCATCTGCTGGCTCCGGTGGTCACGGATATGAAAGAGGCCGCCAATGCGCTACGTTGGTGTGTGGCGGAAATGGAGCGGCGTTACCAGTTGATGGCAGCCATGGGTGTGCGCAACATCGCCGGTTTTAATGAAAAACTGGCCGAGGCTGAGGCTCAGGGTGCACGGGTGGCTGATCCGTTAAAAGAGCCGGTACCCGGTGCTCAGCCTGCTTATCTGGAAAAACTGCCCTATGTGGTGGTGGTGATTGATGAATTTGCCGACATGATGATGCTGGTTGGCAAAAAGGTTGAAGAGTTGATTGCACGTCTGGCCCAGAAGGCCCGTGCAGCGGGTATTCATCTGATTCTGGCCACCCAGCGGCCATCAGTGGATGTCATCACCGGGTTGATCAAGGCCAATATTCCCACACGCGTGGCCTTCCAGGTGTCCAGCAAAATTGATTCACGCACCATTCTTGATCAGGGTGGGGCGGAGCAGTTGCTGGGTAATGGCGACATGCTTTATCTGCCGACCGGTGCGCCTCAGCCGGAGCGCATCCACGGTGCGTTTGTAGCCGATGATGAAGTGCATCGTATTGTTGAGAACTGGAAATTGCGTGGTGAACCGGATTATGAGGAATCCATTCTCTCCGGTGATGTCGAAGCTCAGGCATTGGCCGGTCTGGAAGCCGAGGGCATGGAGGGCAATGACGATGAAAATGACCCGCTGTACGATGAAGCAGTGGCATTTGTGATCGAATCCCGGCGTGCATCCACCTCTTCGGTGCAGCGACGCTTCAAGATCGGATACAACCGTGCAGCTCGGCTGGTGGATGCCATGGAAAGGGCTGGGCTGGTGTCTCCACTGCAATCCAATGGACAGCGTGAACTGCTGATCCCTGAACGTTAAGGAAGCTTTGATGGCATTTTTTGATCGCTGGAAGGGTACGCAAGGGTTATTCCGTTCACTGATGATCAGTGGCTTGTTGTTGCTGGCTTTGCCCTTGCAAGCTGACCCGGCCGTTAAGCGTCTGCATGATTTGTTGCAGCAGATGCAAAGTCTGGAAGGGCGTTTTGAACAGTTGACTCAGGATGCCCGTGGTCAGCGGTTACAGGAATCCAGCGGCGTGATGCGCCTGCAGAAGCCAGGGCGTTTTTTCTGGGAAACCGAACGTCCCTACCCACAAGTACTGGTATCCGATGGATCAACCCTGTGGGTTTATGATCCCGACCTGGAGCAAGTCACGGTACAAGCGCTGGACCAGCGTGTGGCCAGCACTCCGGCGTTGATTCTGTCCGGGGAAAGCACTGATCTGACCGAACACTTTCGCATCAACCAGACCCGCAGTGGCACCGATGAAGAGTTCCGGTTGGTGCCGCGTGGCGCTGACAGTCTGTTTGAAGTGCTGAGACTGTATTTTGTTGATGGTCGCATCCGTGCCCTGCAACTGGAAGATAGCCTGGGGCAGAGCACTCGTGTTGAGCTGTATATTGAACAATACAACCAGCCAATGGCTGCCCACCACTTCACCTTCGAAATCCCTGCCGGGGTGGATGTGATCCAGGAGCAATGATGGTCAGCGACCTGTTTGCCGGTGCATCTCATCACGCTGCAACCCGTGGTTGGCAGCCACTGGCAGCACGCATGCGCCCTCGAAACCTGGATGAGTATCTGGGGCAGGAGCATCTGCTGGGGCGGGATAAATCCCTGCGCCAGGCGCTGGAAGCCGGTCAGTTGCACTCGATGATCCTGTGGGGGCCACCCGGTGTTGGCAAGACCACCCTGGCGCGCTTGCTGGCTGAACAGGGGCAGTTGCGGTACATCAGCCTGTCGGCAGTGATGAGTGGTGTGAAGGAAATCCGTGCTGCGGTTGCCGAGGCACAGGAACAGCAGCAGTTCAACGGCAAACCCACACTGCTGTTTGTGGATGAAGTGCATCGCTTCAATAAATCCCAGCAGGATGCCTTTCTGCCTTATATCGAAGATGGCACCTTTGTGTTTATTGGTGCCACCACCGAAAACCCTTCTTTTGAACTCAATTCGGCACTGTTATCGCGTGCTCGGGTTTATCTGCTGAAATCCCTGCAACCGGAAGTGTTGCAAGGGCTGCTGGAAAAGGCCCTGCAGGATGAAGCCCGGGGATTGGGGAAGATGCAATTGCAGGCAACGGATAACAGCTTGCAGTTACTGGCACGCGCCGCAGATGGTGATGCCCGCCGGGCACTTAATTTTCTGGAAATAGCTGCTGATCTGGCACAGCAAGGACAGATCACTCCGGACACTGTGGCTGAAGTGGTGCAGGAAAGCCTGCGCCGCTTTGACAAGGGTGGGGAGCAGTTTTACGACCAGATTTCAGCGCTGCATAAAGCGGTACGAGGTTCA
This sequence comes from Marinospirillum alkaliphilum DSM 21637, assembly GCF_900119735.1. Taxonomy (GTDB): domain Bacteria; phylum Pseudomonadota; class Gammaproteobacteria; order Pseudomonadales; family Halomonadaceae; genus Marinospirillum; species Marinospirillum alkaliphilum. The sequence continues at coordinate 319,213 of NZ_FPJW01000001.1, forward strand.
TCACCGGATGCCACCCTCTACTGGTTCTGTCGCATGCTGGATGGTGGCTGCGATCCACTTTACATTGCCCGCCGGGCGGTGCGCATGGCCAGTGAAGACATAGGTAATGCTGACCCACGTGGTTTACAGCTGGCGCTGAATGCCTGGGATGTACAGACCCGACTGGGTAGTCCGGAAGGTGAGCTGGCAATTGCCCATGCACTGGTATATCTGGCAGTGGCCCCAAAATCCAATGCGGTTTACATGGCCTTTAAATCAGCCATGAAGGCGGTAAAAAGCACCCCGAGTTACGAAGTGCCGCTGCATTTGCGTAATGCGCCGACTGGCTTGATGGAAGAGCTGGGTTATGGTGATGGATACCGCTATGCCCATGATGAACCAGAGGCTTATGCTGCCGGTGAGGTTTATCTCCCCGATGCCCTGCAGAAGGCTGTAGAAGATCAGGCCTGGTATCAACCGGTTGAAAGGGGACTGGAAATTCGCATTGCCGAAAAACTGCGTCACCTGCGGAAGCAGGATGAAGTGGCCCGGCGATCCGGTACCAGCCGCACCAGGTGAACCTATGGCAGAATAAATGCCCAGTTGGTGATGAGTAACCAGTCATCCAGAAACGCGAGGCTGGTTAACTCACGACCCCCCACTAACAGCAGCAGCGCTGCAATCACCAGATGGGGACCAAAAGGCAGTGCCTGACCTTGCCACTCAGCCCGCAGTTTCAATACCAGTGCCACCAGCAACCCTGACACAGACGATAGCAGAATCACTGGCAGCAGTGCCGGTGCCCCCAGCCAGGCCCCCAGCGCAGCCAGCAGCTTGAAGTCACCGTAGCCCATGCCTTCGCGACCGGTCAGCAGTTTAAACAGCCAGTAAAGACTCCAGAGCGACAGGTAACCGATGATGGCACCGAGAAAAGCCTGGTTAAACAGTGCCTCAGAAGAAAACAACCAGTGCCAGGTCAGGCCTGTCCACAGCAGCGGCAGTGTCAGTCGATCCGGTAATAATCGGGTCTGGGTATCAATCACTGCAAGTGCCAGCAGTGTCCAGGCAAATCCCATCAATGCCAGGGTTTGCAGGTTCATGCCATAACGCCAGGCCAGCAACAGGCTCAGCAGAGCGGCGGTCAGTTCCACCAGTGGATACAGCCGGGAGATGGGTGTGGCACAACTGGCACAGCGACCGCGAAGCAGCAGCCAACTGATCAATGGCAGGTTTTGCCACCAGCGCACCGGTGCCTGACAACTGGGGCAGTGAGAACCTGGCCAACTGAGCGTCAGCTCCGGCAAGTGCTCTTCGCCCCATTCACGTCGCAGCATCAGTGGCAGGCGGTAAATCACCACGTTCAGGAAGCTGCCGATCACCAGTCCCAGCAAGGTTGCCAGTGTCAGCCACAGGGGTAGCGGCCAATCAGCAGTCTCCCATAATGGCATCAGAGGATGTCACCCATCATGAAGATTGGCAGGTACATGGCAATAACCAGGCTGCCGACAATGATACCGAGTACGGCAATCACCAGCGGCTCCAGCAGGCTGGTCATGCTGTCGACCATGGTGTTGACTTCTTCTTCATAGAAGTCTGCCACCTTCGTCAGCATGGTATCCAGTGCGCCAGACTCTTCTCCGATAGCCACCATCTGGTTAACCATGGTTGGAAAGAGTTTGCCGTTGCGCATGGTGAAATGCAGTTGCTGACCGGTGGAAACATCATCTTTCATCTTGTCGACCTGGCGTTTGTATACCAGGTTGCCCGCTGAGTTGCCCGCTGAGTCCAGTGAGTCCACCAGAGTAACACCGGCTGCAAAGGCAGTAGCCAATGTGCGTGAAAAGCGTGCCACGGCAGATTTGTGTAGCAGCTCACCCATGATAGGAAGACGCAAAAAAAGTTTGGTTAGCCGGTAGTCAAAGGCTTCTGAGCGTTTGCGAAGCCACAAGACAGAATATACCGCAGCCAGCAGGGCACCAAATACCAGATACCACCAGTCCTGCATAAAACGCGAGATGTTTAAAACCAGTTGGGTGAAGGCAGGCAGTTCAGCACCAAAGCTGGCAAACATGCTTTCAAACTCTGGCACCACCTTGACCAGTAGCAGCGCAGATACCACCAGGCCGATAATCATGACAAAAATCGGGTAATAGAGCGCTTTTTTGATCTTGTTTTTCAGGGATTCCATGCGCTCCTTGTAAGTGGCGACTCGCTCCAGCATCACTTCGAGTGAACCGGAGTTTTCACCAGCCTCCACCAGGCTGCAGAACAACTCATCAAATACCTTGGGGTGACGGCGCAAAGCCTGAGCAACGGGCGTACCGGCTGAAATCTGATCACGGATATCAACCATCATTTTTCGCAGGGCAGGTTTGGTCTGGCCTTCAATACAAATGGAAAAAGCCTGAACGATCGGTACCCCGGCCTTGATCATGGTGGCCAGCTGGCGTGAAAAGATGGTGATGTCCCTCGCATTGATGCCACCACCCAAACGGATGGCCAGTGAGGATTTTTTGTGAATTCGTCTGGGCGTTACACCCTGTTCACGCAGGCGTGCCCGCACCAGGTTGATGTCTTCGGACTCCATTTCGCCCTTGACCTTTTCGCGTCGGGCGTTGGTGCCTTCCCAGGCAAAAATGTAAACCTTGCTTTCTTTGTTAGCCATGATTCAGGGTTACTCCATGGTGACGCGGGTCAGTTCAGCCAGGCTGGTCGTACCGGCCAGCACCTTTTTGCGACCTGACATGCGCAGGTCATCAAAACCCAGTTCGCGAGCTTTGCGGTTCAGATCGAGGGCTCCAGCACCATGCATGATCATATCAGCCAGCTCCGGTGTTATTTTAACGGTTTCGTAGATGCCCACGCGCCCCTTGTAGCCATTGGTGCAATGGCTGCAGCCAACAGCCTTGTAGAGAGTACGGCCTTCCAGTTGCGCTGGAGTAAAACCGATGGATTCCAGCACATCAGCAGGCGTTTCATCTGGGATCTTGCAGCGTGGACAGAGTTTGCGGGCCAGTCGCTGGGCAATGATCAGCTGCACGGATGCAGCCAGGTTGTAGGGTGGAACCCCCATGTTCATCAAGCGGTTCAGGGTGGCTGATGCCGAGTTGGTGTGCAGGGTGGACAGCACCAGGTGACCGGTTTGTGCAGCCTTGACAGCCACTTCGGCGGTTTCCAGATCGCGGATCTCACCCACCATCACCACGTCGGGATCCTGACGCAGGAAAGCACGTAGGGCGGTGGCAAAGTCCAGTCCAACCTTGGGGTTGACGTTGACCTGGTTGATGCCTTCCATGTTGATTTCAACCGGGTCTTCGGCACTGGAAATGTTGCGCTCCGGGATGTTGAGGATATTCAGCCCGGTATAAAGGGTCACGGTTTTACCGCTACCAGTTGGACCGGTGACCAGAATCATGCCTTGAGGATGAGACAGGGCTTCCTCATAGAGTCGTTGCTGCTCTGGCTCAAAACCCAGTTGTTCAATCCCGATTTTGGTGCTGCTGGCATCCAGAATACGCAATACAATTTTTTCACCCCAGAGGGTCGGCAGGGTGTTGACACGAAAATCGATGGTGCGGGTCTGGGATAAACGCAGTTTGATGGCACCGTCTTGCGGAATGCGTCTTTCCGAAATGTTCATCTTGGCCATGACTTTTAAACGAGCGGCCAAACGACCCCGCAGTGATAACGGGGGGCGTGTCACTTCGTGCAACATGCCATCAATACGAAAGCGGATGCGGTAACTGTGTTCAAAGGGTTCAAAGTGAATGTCTGAGGCACCCTTGCGCATGGCATCCAGCAGCACCTTGTTGACAAATTTGACGATAGGCGCATCTTCAGCTCCCCCCTCAGCCCCTACCGTTTCATCATCGGGTAACTGATCTTCAGTGACTTCCAGCCCTGCCAGATCATCACCATCCAGATCACCCAGTGCGGCAATGTCGGTTTCAAGTGAGCTTTCCAGCACGCTGTGCAGCTTGTCTTCAGCAACAATCACCGGATGGATGATCAGCCCAGACTGGAACTGGATTTCATCCATTGCCGCCAGATTGGTTGGCGTGGACATGCCCAGACTGAGAATGTTGCCGCGCACAAGCAGTGGCATGACCTGGTGTTTACGCAGCAGCTTTTCATCCACCAGTTTTTTGGGAAACTGCTTGGGGTCAAAGGCATCCAGATCCAGATAAGGCAAACCAAACTCTTCGGCAACCACTGAAGCCAGAAGATCAGGCTCAATGCGCCCGGTGCTGGCCAGGTAATGGATAAAGGGTTCATTTTTGTTGCGTGCATCAGCCTGGGCAGAAAGTGCCTCACCCTCATCCATCAAGCCTTCTCGAACAAGGCGACGGGATAGGGAGCTCATGACGTTTGGGTTGGATGTATCCACCATCTGCACTGAATCCTTAACGCAGGGTTACAAAACGCAAAGTATGATTATGACACTGTCTCACAGGGCTGTGCGAGTTACAAAAATATCTTTTTTTGTCCTGGATCATAAGAAATGCAGTTGCTTTTGGTAACGGAGTGTTTCATAGTTAACAGTGAAGCTCAAGCCATCCCGGCAGGGAGGCTGGCAAATCAGCAGGACATACCCTAAGGAGACGTTTATCATGAAATCTGCACAACAAGGTTTTACCCTGATTGAACTGCTGGTGGTTATTGCCATCATCGGTATTCTGGCTGCAGTAGCAGTACCGCAGTATCAGAACTATGTAACCCGAGCTAATGCTAATGCAGCTTATGCTGAAGCTTCTGCAGTTCGCACCCCAATTGATGCCCTGATTTTTGATAATACAGCAACTAAGGCTGCGGATATTGCTGCAATTGCAACTCCTATTGCTACTTTAGCGATTACTTACACAAGTGATACTAACGTTGTTGTTGCTTCAACCAAACCTGTTGGTGGCTCAACTGTTACGTTCACACGTGGCGCAACAGGCTGGACTTGTGCGCACACTTTTGCTGACGTAACGCTGCAAAACTGCACTTATACTGCCCCTGGTGGTTGAGATTGATTTCTAAAGCATGAAACTTTAAAAAGGCTCCTGCGGGGGCCTTTTCCTTATGTGGGTGCGCTGTGACAGGCGCTGCTCCTGTCACACGTGATGGCGGTCAGATGACCAGTGGGGCATGTTCACTTCTGTTATTACTAGGCTCGCTGAGCCAGATATCCATTCTTTCTGTGGTATCCCGGTTCACCTGAGCGCTCCACCTTGCAGTAAAGGCATGTTTGAATACATAACCATTCCTGGGGTGGGCTGTAGCAGAGTGGTTGATTTGTCCATCGCTGATCAAACTTCACGCAATTATTTTGCTTTTGCCTTTATAGCAAAAATTTACATATCCCAACATTTGTTACATTCTAGAGTAAAGTTTCTGCAATTTTGGTCGATAATTGATCTATCGCTATTGATTTTTTATCTTTCACCCTGTGAGGGTAGTGACCATGAGTTCTGAAAACCTTTCATTTTCCAATGCCTTGCATCTGACTACCCCCGGTCAGGCGAATCCTGCCAAGGCGCGTGCTGTTGAAATGCAGGCGCTGAATAAACCTGAAGGCAATAAAGCTGAACAGAACAAGGATGAGGACGGCCGTAAAGCCTGGCCTTCCAATGCTGCTGAAGCGCGGCTGGAAGCCAATAAAGGCCTGTTGCAGGCGATGTTTGGCAAGGCGGGTGCACGTGACTCCAATGCCATGCGGATTTTTTATCAGGAAGTGGTCAGCAAGCTGGAAGAGGTGCTGAAAAAAGAGCTGGGTGATGAAGAATTCAGCCTGCAGAAGCTGGCAGAAAAAACTTCCGGTGTGGAAGGTCAGGAAGACTACTGGTCACCAGAGCAGACGGCCAATCGCATTGTGGCCGGTGCCACAGGTTATTTTGAGGCGTTTAAAAAGCAGAACCCTAACCTGAGTGATGAAGAGCAGGTCGAAAAATTCCTCAGCATCATCAGTCCGGCTGTGGACAAGGGAATTGGTGAAGCCATCACCATTCTGGACGGTTTTGGTGTGTTTGACGGAGCCATCAAGGACAATGCCCTGAAAACCCAGGAGTTTGTGCATGAAAAACTGGAAGCCTTCCGTCAGCGCATGCTGGGTCTGGACCAGCAACAGGAAAAGCCCCTGTTTGATGACAGCAATGTGGAACAGGACCAGGCCTGAGTTCATCTGACAAGGTTGATCTGATGACATAGGCCAGTAAAAAGCTGACCTGTTAAGGTCTGATGTGTTAAGAATATCTTGATTAAAAAGGCGCTGCCGGTAACGGTCAGCGCCTTTTTTCATTCATTCAGAATATGCTGAAAAATTCAGCTTAACCCCTGGCTTGCTGGCGGCGTGGTTCCAGTACCGGGCGCAGTTTGTCAGCCATTTCGGTCAGGGCTTTTTCGGTGGTATCCCAGTCGATACAGGCATCCGTGACGGACACACCGTATTTCAGCTGGCTCTTGTCGGCAGGGATGGACTGATTGCCCCAGCCGATGTGGGATTCGATCATCAGGCCAACAATGGATTCATTGCCATCCAGAATCTGGTGGGTGACGTTGTCCAGCACCAGTGGCTGCAGGCCAGGGTCCTTGTTGGAGTTGGCGTGGCTGCAGTCAATCATGATGTTGTTGGACAGACCGGCCTTGCTCAGATCCTTTTCACAGAGTTTGACACTGACGGAGTCATAATTGGGTTTGCCATTGCCACCGCGCAGTACCACATGGCCATACTGGTTGCCACGGGTGCGGATGATCGCAACCTGGCCTTCACTGTTGATGCCGAGGAAGTTGTGCGGATGGGCCATGGATTTCAGGGCGTTAACGGCAACTTCCAGGCCGCCGTCAGTGCCGTTTTTGAAACCGACCGGGCAGGACAGGCCGCTGGACATTTCGCGGTGGGTCTGGGATTCAGTGGTGCGGGCACCAATGGCACTCCAGGCAATGCAATCCTGCAGGTACTGGGGTGAAATCGGGTCAAGCGCTTCAGTGGCCAGCGGCAGGCCCATTTCGGACAGTTCCACCAGCAGCTTGCGGCCAATGTGCAGGCCCTCTTCGATCTGGAAGGAATCGTCCATGTGCGGGTCGTTGATCAGGCCTTTCCAGCCCACGGTGGTACGGGGTTTTTCAAAATAAACACGCATCACCAGGTACAGGGTGTCACCCACCTTGTCGGCCAGCACTTTCAGGCGGCGGGCGTAATCCTTGGCGGCTTCCACGTCGTGAATGGAGCAGGGGCCCACCACAATGAACAGGCGCGGATCTTCACGATCAAGAATGCGCTGAATCACCTGACGACCTTCATACACGGTTTTTTCAGCGGCGGGTGTCAGGGGAATCTTGTCTTTCAGGCGATCCGGGGTGATCAGAATTTCCTGAGCGGCCACGTTCAGGTTGTCAACGCGCTTGTTATCGGACATCGGGGTTTCCTGTTCTCTGGAGTCGGTGCAATAAGAAATGCCACACATTGTATGTGATCGTGGGAGTGAATGAAACGCTGTTACAGGCAGTTATCGGGCTTGGGCAGCCCGGCATAACGTGCAGCAATTCTTGCCGGGCTTTCGCCGAACAGTTGCATCAGGTAGATGCTGCTGGCCTTGTCGGCTCCCAGATGCTGGCGAAGGTATTTCACCAGTGGGCGCATGGCAGGGGAGAGTTGAAACTCCTGATGAAACTGTCTCAGCAGGGTCAGAATTTCGTGGTGAGCCGGTGTTAACTCGCGGTCGTCCAGTGCCGCCAGCCGGGCAGCAACTTCCGGCGTCCAGTCCGCCAGGTTTTGCAGATGGCCTTCCGGGTCCAGCTGGGGCAGGTCGGGGAGCTGGTCACCAACTGATGACACGCTCGACCTCCAGAGAAAGGCTGACCCATTGTTCATCGCTGATGCTGCTCACTGCTGTCGGCAAATGCTGTTGCAAACCCCGCGCCTGCAGGTCTTGCGCCAGTGCGAGTAGCTGCACGCCTTCGGGTAAGGCCAGCAGGAAGTCTCTGGACGCCGCCAGCGCCACGGCAGACTCGATCAACAGTAAACGATCACCGGTTGCCAGTAACGGCAGGCAGGTATTGAGCTTGCCTGGGTGATTGAGTTGATGCAGGGTGCTCATGGTTTCAGTGACTCAGCAGATGGCGACTGCGCTGAAGCAGTTGCTGCAGTTCAACGTTATTCAGCGGCTGTACCGGCAGCAGCAGCTTGTCCGCTGACAGCCCATAACGCAACAGTGCCGCTTCTTCAACATAAACCTGATCCAGGTCGTAGAGGGGCAGGGCTTTTAACATCGCCTGAGTGCCTTTTAACTGCAGGCAGTCGGGTTGCTGATCCGGCAGCAGTTGCAGCACGCCTTCACCCATGAAAAGCAGAGCGGTGTTCTGGTCAAAGGTGCTGCTGACCAGTGCCACATCCAGGCCTTCGCGGCCACGCAGGCCGGTCAGGGGGGGATGACTGAAGATGACCAGCAGATCCAGTGTTGAAGTGCTCATCGTTTTAAAGTCATCCGCTGAAGGTCATCAGGCGATCAGTGCTGCTCATGCCATCGACCAGTTGTCCCAGTCCGGCGAGCGTGAAACCTTCTGCCAGATTGTGGTGGGCCAGACCATGACGGGCGGCCTCTTTCTGATCGAGGATACCGCGTCTCAGTGCTGCAGCCACACAGACCAGCAGTTCCAGTTGATGGTTGGCAGCCAGTTGTTGCCATTCACGGGTCAGATGGGTTTCATCCTGCGGAGGGCAGGTCAGCGCATTGGCCAGCAACACACCATCCTGATAAAAAAACACCCGCTGAATCTGATGGCCCGCAGCCAGGGCTGCACGAGCAAAACGCAAAGCAGAAAGGGGCGCCTGACTGGTGTAAGGCGCCCCACAGATGTTCAGCACAAAACCGGCCACGGAAAAGGGTTTTCCGGATCAGTCGTTGCTCATGCCCAGCAGGGCGAGCAGGCTGACAAACAGGTTGTAGATGGCAACAAACAGGCCAACTGTGGCACGGATGTAGTTGGTTTCACCGCCATGCACAATTTCACTGGTCTGGAAGAGGATCAGCGCCGAGGCAAAGATCACAAAACCGGCGCTCAGTGCCAGGTGCAGGCCAGCCATGCCAAGGAACAGGTTGGCCACAATACCGGCAATCAGCACCAGGCCACCAACCAGCAGGAATTTACCCAGGAAGCTGAAATCCTTTTTGGTCACCAGTGCCACAGCAGACAGACCAAAAAACACCAGCGCGGTCATACTCAGTGCAGAAACCACCACGTTGCCCATGCCAGCACCCAGATAGGCACTCAGAATCGGGCCCAGCGACAGTCCCATAAAGCCGGTGAAACCAAACACACTCAACAGGCCCCAGGCGGAATCAGCCAGCTTGTGAGTCAGGAACATCAGGCCATAGGCGCCGATGAAAAATACAAAAATATTCAGACGCAGGCCGGTGGCCAAGGCAAAAAAAGCAGCCAGGGCACTGAAGGCAAGCGTCATGCCCAGCAGCATGTAGGTGTTGCGCAGAACTTTATGCGCTTCAGCGCTGAGGGTGCGTGAACCTGTTTGTGCAGTGGAAGCGTCGTAACGCATGTCTGTTTCTCCTGACAGGGTTGAGGTCTGTAACATGAAGGCCATGAAAAGCCAGCGAAAATTTGACAGTGCCTAAGCTTACGGGTTCCGTCGCAGAATGGCAAAGCCCTGTTTATAACCCAGTCCGCCATTGCCATGCACGCCGCCCAGGGTGACACGGTTGTGGTGCAGTGCCTGGGTCATTTCAATCAGTGCACGCAATGCCGGCAGGTTCCAGGGCGCACGGTTCAGGTTCATGCCTCCCTTGAGGGTCAGCAGGTGCCATTGCAGCCAGTCTTCGATTTCATTGATGTCATTGACAAAACCGCCCCGCAGCAGCAGTGCCATGGGCACCACCGGGTAACAGGTATAGGCTTCCAGCAGGGCATGACCAGCGTTGAAGTGTTCGGCAAACTCCATTTCGGCTTGCAGGTTGGCATAGTGCACGGCTTTTTCCAGATGCCAGTAACCGGCCAGTTCATCCAGATGATCCGGCCCATCACCCTGTGCATAACCGATACCGACCCCTGCAACCTGAATCGGTGGGTGGGGTAAATCAAAGCTGCCCAACAGGTCTTCACGGGTCAGCAGCAAGCCACCTGCGTAATCAACATAAGGATTGGCACAATCAACGCCGCGGAATAACTCGGTCAGAGGCTGCAGCCAGGTGTCACTGACGGGTGCATCCGCTGCAGAGCGGCGATAATTTTCAAACAGGGCGTCCCGCAGGTGCCGGAAGCCATCAAAATCCAGCCCCTGTTCACGACAGAAATGACGCGCCAGGTCGGTGTAGGCTTCGGTCAGCGGGTAGTCCTCACCATACACCTGCAGCATCAACTGGCTGCGTTCTTCACGATTGTAACCGGTGCGGATGGCATCCTTGCCTTCAATCAGCACTGCCTCAAAAGCCCCTTCACGCAACTGGGTGTGGGCATAAGCCAGTGCTTCCAGCGGGCCACAGCCAGAGCGAAAGTGGTTACGGGCCAGGGGTGCATCCCAGGGGGTGCTGAGTGGGTCAATCACCAGCCGCTCCAGCTTCAACCCGGCCTGAGTGACCTGTTCACGGATGTCATGCAGGGCATCCAGATTGCCTTCACCATCCTGAACACCTGCTGCTGCAATAATATAAGCCTGTTGCATGATGCTGACCTGTATGGAGAATTGATGGCGGTTTAAAGATGAGCCCTGCTGCTGGTTTCAGGTGTTGTTGCTGACTCCAGTACGTTGGGTTCTGGTACCCAGCGTGCCAACAGCGTGTCTGCTGAAAGATCAGCACCGCAAGGCCATTCAATAAAATACCCGCCGTTGTAAACCTGTTCAAATACAGACTGGGATTTCAGAGATTGAAAGGCTTCGTATTCCAGATAGGGTTTCACATCAAATTGCCCGCTACGACCATCCTCGGTTCTCAGAAGCAGACAATGGTTATCCAGTGGTGTCACTTCAATCAGTTTCATTGGTCTAGTCCTCTGATGGGGAAGGGCTTTTTACCATTAACGGCCAGTTGCCAGTCCGCTTGCAACTCATCCTTATGAATTTCCATCCAGGCAATCACCAGTTTGTGTTTTCCGGGTGGCAAACTGCCAGCCAGTAAACGCCCATCTTCTATGGCATAAACAGCGAACTGGCCTTGATACTCAGCATGGATGTGTGGTGACTTATGCTTGTCAGTATCAAAAAAGAACATCCTGATCAAAATGCCATAGAACATAGAGATGGTTGGAATTGCGGTCTCCTTTCCGGCTTTGTCATGAATTATAGTCTGGTTGCTTCTTCCAGCCATTGCAATCGCTGCAGGGCTTCATCACGGCAATTGCCACAGACGGCCGGGTCAAAGCTGAAGTCACTGCAAACCCCGGGCCGGCCGGGTTGACCAAAAATACCGCAGAGGTGATCCGGGGTCAGATGGATGCAGGCTACACCAGCCGGTTTGCCGTTTGGCATGCCGGTGATCGGCGAGCTGATGGAGGGGGCAATGCAGCAGGCACCGCAACCGGGGCGACAGCCGTGTTCCAGGTCATTCAGGTGGTTTTCATTCAGATCATGTAATGCAATGCCAGGCATCATGGTGTTTTACTCGGTCGCCTCTGTGCTAAGATACGCGGTTATTCCCAGTTCAATAGTCAGGTATTCAGGCTGATGAAATCCCCAGAGTTACTTTCTCCCGCGGGCACCTTCCGCAACATGCAGTATGCCTTTGCTTACGGTGCTGACGCCGTTTATGCCGGTCAACCGCGCTACAGTCTGCGCGTGCGCAATAATGACTTCAAGCTCGAAAAGCTGGCTGAAGGCATAGAGTATGCCCATCAGCGCGGCAAGCTGTTTTTTGTGGCCAGCAACATCGCACCCCACAACAGCAAGGTGCGCAGCTACCTGAAAGACATGGAACCGGTCATCGAAATGAAACCCGATGCATTGATCATGTCTGATCCCGGCCTGATCATGATGGTGCGTGAAAAGTGGCCGGATCAGGTGATCCATCTGTCGGTACAGGCCAACGTGGTCAACTATGCTGCTGTGCGTTTCTGGGAGAAGCTGGGTATCCAGCGCATCATTTTATCGCGGGAACTGTCGCTGGACGAGATTGCTGAAATCCGTCAGGAATGCCCGACCATGGAGCTGGAAACCTTTGTTCATGGTGCCCTGTGCATTGCTTATTCCGGTCGTTGCCTGCTGTCCGGTTATTTTAATCACCGTGATCCGAACCAGGGCACCTGCACCAATGCCTGCCGCTGGAAATACAACACCGTGCAGACCACCACTGATGCAACCGGTGACCTGATTCCTCTGGCGCAGGCCGAAGCTCAGGGTATCTGGACGCCGCAGCAGGGTCTGGCAAGCAGCAGTAAAACGGCTGGTGGTACAGAAGGCCAGGAAGAACTGTCTGCGCTGATTGAAGAGGCCACGCGACCCGGTGAGTTCATGCCTATATATGAAGATGAGCATGGCACCTACATCATGAACTCCAAGGACCTGCGAGCTGTTCAGCACGTGGCTAAACTGGCAGAAATGGGCATTGACTCCCTCAAGATTGAAGGCCGCACGAAAAGCCACTATTACGTCGCGCGTACCGCACAGGTATATCGTCGGGCGATTGATGATGCCGTGGCCGGTCGTCCGTTTGACATGGATCTGATGAACGCGCTGGAAAACCTGGCCAGCCGCGGTTACACCGAAGGTTTTTACCGCCGTCATGTGCATGATGAATACCAGAATTATGAAAGCGGTAACTCCGTAGGTGTGCATCAGCAGTTTGTTGGTGAAGTGCTGGCTGCCGATGATCGTGGCTGGATCGACATCGAAGTGAAAAACAAGTTTGAGTTGGGTGACTTCCTGGAAGTGATCACGCCCACCGGTAATCGCCGTTTTAAACTGGATGCCATGGAAAACATCAAAAATGGACAGGCGGTGAGTGTGGCACCGGGAACCGGGCATTTTGTACGCATTCCACTGCCGGGTGAGGCGCTTGACGGGGAAAGTTTGAAGTATGCTATGGTGTGTCGCGATCTTCCCCAATAAGGAAACACCATGACGGAAACGTTTGACAGTCCTTCGGCTTTTCACCGCATCTGGTCGGTGGATAAATACCGTTTTCGGGCTGCCTTGCGTCCTTTTTCGCTGGTGGTGGGGGTGATGAGCTGCAGTCTTGGCCTGGTGCTGGGTTGGCAGTCTGCAGCTTCCCCCTGGTTGCCCGCCCTGCTGGCGCTGCTGGCCAGTGTGCTGCTGCAGTCCGGTGTGAATCTGATCAATGATTATGGTGACCGGGATCTGGTGAGTGAACGCTTCGGGCACCTGAGTCTTGCCCAGCAACAGCAGATCTCAGCCAGCATCCGCCTGAACTTCAATTACGGACTGGTGGCCATCCTGCTGGGGGTGTTGCTGGGGTTGTGGCTGGTGTGGTTGTCCGGGCCGTTGCTGATCTGGATCGGATTGGTGGGTGTGATCGGTGTGTTTTGTTACTCCCAGCCGCCAGTGGATTTCAAGCGCCGTGGCCTGGGTGCGCTGGCTGTGTTTCTGTTGATGGGCCTGCTGATGGTGCAAGGCGGCTATTATGTGATGGCCGGTCAGCTCAGCCTGGATGTGCTGTGGTTATCCCTGCCGCTAAGCCTGTTGGTGGCCCTGTTGTTGCTGGCCAATGAACTGCGGGATTTTGAACTGGATCGCCTCGAAGGTCAGCGTACCCTGACGGTTCGCCTGGGTTACCAGCGGGTGTCCCAACTCTACCGCCTGTTGTTACTGACGGTGTTTGCGCTCCCCCTCTTGCTCTGGTGGCAGGGTTTGGCTCCAGGCATCTGGTTAACCTTGCTGGCTTTGCCTCTGATCACTCATCCGCTGCAGTTGTTGCAAGCGGATGCTGCCGCCCGTAAACCCCTGACGCCCCTGACTGGTCGCCTGCTGGCAGGATTTGGTCTGTTGCAGGTCATTGGTCACCTGGTGTTTGCGGTGAGCTGATGCACCTCTTTGATGCCCACTGCCACCTGGATCTTGCTGCTTTTGATGCCGATCGGGACGAGGTTTTGCAGCGGGCCAGGGCAGTGGGTGTGCAGGAAATGCTGCTACCGGGTGTCAGTGCCGCAAGCTGGCCTCGCCTGCTGCAATTGAGTGACCGTGATCCCCTGCTGTTTCCCTGCCTGGGTTTACATCCCCTGTTCATTCATGAGCATCAGCCGCAACACCTGCAGCAATTGCAGGACCTGTTGCAGCAACGTACTGATGTGGTGGCGGTAGGTGAAATTGGTGTGGATTTCTGGAGCCCTGCCTTACAGGCACAGGCAACAGTCCAGTGGCAATTGCTGGATGCTCAACTGGCGCTGGCGCATCAATTTGATCTGCCAGTGGTGCTGCATGTACGCAAGGGCATGGATCTGCTGATTCAACGCCTGAAAAAAGCTCGTTTGCCACGCGGCGGGTTAGTGCATGCTTTCTCCGGTAGTCTGCAGCAGGCAGAGCAATTGGTGGACCTGGGTTTTTGCATCGGCCTGGGTGGCGCGCTGACCTACCCACGTGCACAGCGTCTGCGACAGGTGGCCGGCAAGTTGCCGCTCACCGCACTGCTGCTGGAAACAGACAGCCCGGATATGCCGCTGGCCGGTTTTCAGGGGCAGCGTAACGAACCCTCCCGTATTCCGCTGGTGTTGAATTGCCTGGCTGAAATCCGGCAAATGGAGCCGGCCACACTGGCTGAAATTCTGTATGAAAACCTGCAGCGAGTATTTCCCCGCATCAGTTGTTAATAAAAAGTTATTCCGGGAGCCGCTGCTTAACGTCATGATCTAGCGTAATAGATAAGCTGAGGTTCCCTAACCTTAGGGATAGGCAATAGTTACAATTTGTTGCACACTGGACTGCATGAAAAATTTGGCTGGAAGCAGGGAATCCAATGAACAGAGCAAAAATCACCGTGGTGCTGGTTGAGGATGATCCGGCAGTCCGTCAGCGTTTTAAAGCCTCCATCAATCGCCACCCAGAGCTGGAGTGGGTTGGTGAGGCAGCCAATGTGCGCGATGGTAAAGCGCTGGTGCTGGAAGCTTGCCCGCGTGTGTTGTTGGTGGATCTGGGGTTGCCGGATGGTTCAGGTCTGGAAGTGATCAGTGAAGTGGCACGCAAACTGCCGGAAACGGAAATCATGGTGGTCAGCATGTTTGGTGATGAAGGCCATGTGATCCAGGCCATTGAGGCAGGGGCCAGTGGTTATATCCTGAAGGACACGGATGATGCCAGCCTGGCTGAACACATCATCCAGCTGTGTGATGGTGGCAGCCCGATGAGTCCGATGATTGCCCGCCACCTGCTGAAGCGCATGCATCAGGGCAGTCAGAGCAGCAGTTACACCACCACCAGTGGTGAGCAGTTGGATGGTATTGCACTGACGCCAAGAGAAATGCAGCTGTTAAAACTTTTGGCACGGGGTTACACCTATCGTGAAGTGGCTGAAGATCTGGCGGTATCCAGTCACACGGTTAACTCCCACATCAAAAACCTCTATCGCAAGCTGTCGGTGAATACCAAAAACGAAGCGGTTTATGAGGCGACCCGCCAGGGGTTGTTGGATATCAGGACGCTGGGCTGATACCCATGGCTGGCAGCACATCACCAACCTTGAGCCGTATCAATCACTACTGGCAGCGTTTTGTCAGTTGTAATGGCATTTTTACGCCTGAGCACCGGGATTACCGCCGTGCTTACCTGATTAATGCCATGTTGCTCGCTTCACTGTGCAATTTTGGTACTTTTGTACTGCTCAACTTTCTGGTGTTTGATCTGCTGGCGCCGGGCTTGTTGAATCTGGTTGCTTTCATTGGTGCCGCATTCACCCTGCTTTATTTTCAGCGCAGCCGTAACATCATCCGGGGTGGTTTTTACACCACCCTGATCATCGGTTTGGCGCTGGTTGCTTACCTCTATATCGAACAGCATTATCAGTACAGCCTGTTCTGGCTGGCCACTTTCCCACCTTTTGCCTACTTTCTGAACGGCCTCAAACGCGGCAGCTGGTCTATTCTGCTGGTGTTTCTACCGGTTTACCTGCTGATGCTGACGGGGTTGGATCGCTGGGAGGCTGCACCCTGGACGATTGTTTCCCTGGCCAATGTTGTGATTGCTTCTTTTGCTTTAACCGCACTGGTGTTTTTTTATGAAAAAAGCCGCCACCAGGCCAGTAGTCAGTTACAACGCAGCAAGGAAAGAGAAGCTACCGCACGGGAACGCAATCGTCTGCTGCGAGAGATGCATGATGGTCTTGGCGCACAGCTGACCTCAGCGCTTTATGCGGCTCGCAGTCAGCAAGTCAGTGTGGAGGAGATGGCTGATTATTTGCAGTTGGCGCTGGAAGACCTGCGCATGATGATGGACTCCTTGCAGACCTTTGATGGCGATGTGGCCACCCTGCTGGGACAGTTGCGCTATCGCATGGAGCGCCGTTTGCAGGCGGCTGGACTAAAGCTGGTATGGAAGGTTGATGACCTGCCAGACTTGCCTGAAATGACTCCCCAGAATGCATTGAACCTGCAGCGCATTGTTCAGGAATCACTGATCAACGTGATCAAACATGCCCAGGCCAGTGAAGTGGAGCTGGTGGCACGGTTAAAGGATCGTCAGACACTGCAGATCAGTATCACCGATAATGGCTGTGGTTTTAACCTTCAGGATGATGCCAGCGGCCGGGGATTAAGTAACCTGCATCACCGGGCGACTGAACTCCAGGCTGAACTCAGCATTCGGACAGCAACAACTGGCAAGGGCACCCGTGTGCTGCTTACAATACCGGTCCGACGCCCCTGACACGGATGTATTTTGCACATGAGTAAACAACAGCATGAGTAAACAACAGAAAGACACTGCCTCCGGTTACACACCAACCTTTACCTCTTCCGGTTCAGCCTTGCGCACCCTGCGCACTGGCAAGAGCAATCCTAACTGGCAAGCGGCTGCTGAGTTCCTGCTGGAGCGGGCAGCACCAGATGTAAGGTTATTGGTGGAGGCGGCAACCCAGATCCAGATGGAAAAGGATGGCTTAAAAACCGATCGTCGTGAACTGGCGGTACGTAAAAAAAGTTTCAGCCTGAACCTTAATCTGGGTTGGCTGCAATGGCTGTTGATTGCTGCGGCTGGGGTGGGGTTTATCGCCCTGCTAGCCTGGATTGCCCAGAATGCAACGCTCAGGGCCTGCTAGGAAACCGCTGATTAACTACTTTGCTGGCTTATGCCGTCTTGCACGCTTCTAGTGCATGATTTTGCAAGATAAGCTGCGTATTAAAAGAGTGTTTTTATTCTCCAACTGCGTCACATAACTTTTCATTGCCCCGCTATTTCTGCTCCACTATCCTTTCAGTCAAGTGCGAGTTTATCGCCAGTATTATGGATCTATTCTCATCGCTGATCAGGGTTGCAGGGGGCAGCATGCTCGTTCGAAACACACTTTCAGCAGCATCCGGGTTGAGTGGCAGGTTGCTGTTTTGTCTGGTTTTGCTTTTTTCGGTACAGGTCCAGGCTGATGCTGCCAGGGCCCTGCAGCAATTGAACCAGGAGCAACAGTTTCAGGCAGCTTATGAGCTGGGCTTGAGGCAGCTTGCCCACGAAGCTGGACGACCAGCATTCGACATGGCGTTTGGTGTGGCGGCACTGGAAAGTGGTCATTACGATCAGGCGTTGTTTGCCTTTGAACGGGTGTTGATGGTTAACCGCAATGCGCCCTTGCCACGCCTGGAGCTGGCACGCACTCATTTTATGATGGGT
The DNA here is from genome assembly GCF_900119735.1 of Marinospirillum alkaliphilum DSM 21637. GTDB lineage: Bacteria > Pseudomonadota > Gammaproteobacteria > Pseudomonadales > Halomonadaceae > Marinospirillum > Marinospirillum alkaliphilum. Next base: position 336,941 of record NZ_FPJW01000001.1, read on the forward strand.
AACCTGATTGCCGCCCGCCGTCACTTCAACCAGGTCCTTGAACAAGATCCACCCCCACCACCAGCCGTTGCTCGACGTATTCAGTGGTTTCTGAACGCTATAGATCAGCGTGAAGCAGGGCGTGCCGTGGCGGCCAGCGATATGTCAGCGCGTTTTCATCTGGGTATTCGATTGGGTCATGATAGTAATCCGCGCAATATGACCCATCAGGATGTGCTTTTATTTGGTGCTTTGTTATTGGATTTGCCGGAACCTGAATCAGATACCTTTCACGAGGTTTTTGGTGGTGTCACCTTCTTTCAACAAAGAGCGGAAAGCTGGGGCTGGTTTATGGGTGGTGATTTGAGTTTGCGCACCTATCACGACCAATCAGAAATGAATGCCACCAATTTTAATCTGCGTGGCGGCCCGATTTTTCTGGGCACCCATTGGCGCTTGGTGTTACCGCTGCAGCTGGGTTTTCAGGTGCGCAGTGATGACAACCGTACCGAGTTAAAGTCTCTTGCCGCCGAATACACCCGACGGATCGATGCTGCACGCGATTACACCCTGTTCGGGCAATTAGCGAAAGTGGATCATGAGCCGGGTGGTGCTTTGCGTGATGTAGACACCTTTACTGCTGGTTTTATCTATTCACTGCGCCCCATGGAGCAACTGAGACTTTATTTGGGCCCGGTGTATGGTAATGAAAACGCCAGTGATGAAGGTCCACACTTTGGGCGTAGCTGGTATGGCCTGCGATCAGGTGCAGGATATGCCCTGAATGAACAACAGCGACTGGATTTCAACCTCAGCCACATCCGTGCCCGGCATAAAGCCGAAGACCCCGTTTTTCTTGAGCGGCGCACTGACAACCAGACCAGTTACGGTGTGAATTTTACTCATCGAGCTGCCAATAACATGCAACTGGAACTTGGCTTACAGCAAAGTGGAAACGACTCGAACATGAATCTTTATACTTATAACCGTACCCAACTGACAGCGGGTATCAGGAAAGAGTGGTGAGCAGTATGAACAAATTTTATAAGCATTATGGGCTGACTTTGCTATTGCTGATACTGCTGGCCTGCTCAGGATCCGTACTGGCCCAGCCGCAGGAGGTTGGGCGTATTCTGATGGCCACCACTGGTGTGACGGCCCAGCAACCGGGGCAGGCACAGCGTGAGCTGGCACGCCGCTCCCCGGTGTTTGTGGGTGATACCCTTCGCACCCCGGAAGGTGGGCGTGCCCAGTTGCGTATGGCTGATGGCGAAATGATCTCTTTGACGGCCAACAGCCAGTTGGTGATTGAAGCCTTCAAACACCAGCCTGATGCACCGGCTGCCGATGATGCCAGCGTCAAGCGTCTGGTCACCGGAGGCCTGCGCACCATCACCGGTGCTGTGGGTGGTGAAGGCTACCGGGTGGAAAGCCGGGCAGGGACCATCGGCATCCGGGGCACCGCCTTTGAAGTGTTCAGTGAACAGGGTAATAACCTGTTTGTCAGAACCCAGCGCGGCAATATTTATGTTCAGAACCGTTTTGGTCGGGTAGAAATCGGGGTGGATATGCCGCAGCGGGCTGCACAGATCCTGAGTGTCAACCAGCCACCGGTAGCCATTCCGCAGCGTGATTTACCAGACTTCTTTGACAATGCCTTTGAAGAAGACGTGACTTTAGGGCTGGCAGGAGAGCAGGAAGAGCAACCCGCTGATCGGGTGGAAACGCCAGTGCCGAGAACACCGGGGCCGATGTTGGCATCATTGCTGACTGGGGATACAGAGAATTACGCGGGCTTGGTGGCTGTTATCTCGCCTGGGCCTTATGGTTTTGTGGTTGGAGGTGGTTATGGTGGGGCTTTTTTCAGTAGCTCAATAACCAGTACTGAGAATCAGGTTTCAGGCTCTGGTGGCACTGACATATTCAATTTACAGTCAGTCAACAGCTTTGATTTGTGGGTGGAATCACGTGAGCCCAGGCTTATTGGGGACTCGCAAGTCGAGTGGGGAAACTGGGCAACGGGTACAATTAACGGTCAGCAGGAAGAAAACTTCTCGTTTGCCTGGGTAACAGCAACACAGGTACATACCACTTTAGCTACCTTACCTTCTGTCGGGTCTTATGAGTACACGCTTGTTTCTAGTGGATATATTGTTGATGGCACATTAGATGTTAATTTTCTAACGGGATCCATTGATGTTTTTCTTCAGGAAGATGGTGGTGAGTGGAAGGGGCTTGGTACAGTCAGGCAGTTTTATGGTAGCGGTATCCAGCTAACAAGTGGTGATGGTAGCGGCATGATTACTGGCCGTTTTGTTGGCTCTAATGCGGAGGGTGCTATTGCTGCTTATGACCTTGCAGGTGAGCAGGGTATAGCTGTATTCGATCGCACTGAATCAGGTGCAGCAACAGGCCCATGAGCCCTCGTAACGCTCACCTTTTTGCCACGCTGGCTGGTCTGTTACTGACCGGCCTGTTGTTGCTTGCCCAGTCCGGCTTTTTGCCCACCTTCACCCGCTTGTATGAACGTTTTGAGCTGCTGGCTTATGACCTGCGCATGCAGTGGCATTTACCGAGTGAGGTGGCACCGGCTGCTGCATCCATTGTTATTGTGGATATTGATGAGGCGTCACTGGGGGTGGAGGGGCGTTGGCCCTGGTCACGGGCACGCATTGCAGACCTGGTCATGGCTTTGCATGAAGCCGGTGCCGCAGTGGTTGCCTTTGACGTGCTGTTTGGTGAGCCGGAGCGTAATCCGGCTGTGGAAGTGCTGGCCGGGCTGGAAGGTCAGGATGTAGCGGAGCTGCAACAGCAGTTGAAGGCATTGCTTCCCCGTTATGATGCCGATTTGCGTCTAGCGGAAGCCTTACAACAGGCTGAAGTGGTGCTGGGTTACGTGTTTCATCATCAGGAGTCCAGCGGGACTGGCCAATTACCCGAATCGCTGCAGCTGGCTGAAGTGGATCCTGCCCGGCTTGTATTACCGCAGTTGCCGGGTTATGCCGCTCCATTAGCGGTGTTGATGGAACAGGCTGCCGGTGCCGGTTTTTTCAGTCTGGCACCGGATGCTGATGGTGTGGTTCGTCGGGCACCGATGCTGGCACGCCATGAAGATCAGTTGTATCCATCTCTTTCCCTGCAGACCTTGCGACAATTCATGTTTCTGGAAGAAGTGGCATTGCGTACCGCACGCATTGCTGATCGGGATCACATTGAACACATTCTTCTGGATAATGCCCTGGCATTACCAACCGACAGCAGTGGCCAGCTATTAATTCCCTATCGTGGGCCTGCAGGAAGTTTCCCGTATCTACCCGCCTGGGAGGTTCTGGCTGGTATCACTGATCCCGATCTGCTGGAGGGAGCAATCGTGCTGGTGGGTACCAGTGCTCCTGGCCTGTTTGATCTGCGCAGCACACCGGTGGATGCGGTTTATCCCGGTGTCGAAGTGCATGCCAATCTGTTGGCTGCCATGCTGGATCAGCAATTTCTGCAACAGCCTTCCTGGGCTCCGGGAGCCAATCTGATGATCACCCTGGTGGCTGGATTACTGCTGGCTTTGTTGTTGCCCTGGTTAAATCCGGTCTGGCAGCTGTTGAGTGGTTTGATGGTGGCAGGTGTGTTGCTGGGATGGGTGAGTTGGTTGTGGGTGGAGCAGGGTGTGGTGCTGGCACTGGCAGGCCCCTTGTTCATGGTGCTGGTCCTTTCAACGTTCAACTTTGTCTGGGGCTTCTTTTATGAGTTCATGACTCATCACCGCCTGGCAAACATGTTTGGCCAGTATGTGCCGCCACAACTGGTGGAGGAGATGAGTCGTCATCCTGCCGCTTTTAATTTTGACGGCGAGTCTCGGGAGATGAGTGTGCTGTTTTCCGATATTCGCGGATTCACCACCTTGTCAGAATCTCTGGCAGCCGATGAGCTGAAGCGCCTGCTGAACCGTTACTTTACACCCATCACCGGCATCATTTTTGATCACCGGGGTACCATCGACAAGTACATTGGTGATCTGGTGATGGCTTTCTGGGGTGCGCCAATCAATGATCCCGAGCATGCCCGTCATTCCATTGAGGCTGCCATGGATATGCTGCAAGCGACGGAACGACTGAGTGCTGAGTTTGTCGCTGAAGGGCTACCGGCGATCAGTGTTGGTGTTGGTATCAATTCCGGTGTGATGAATGTGGGTGACATGGGCTCAACCTACCGCCGCGCTTATACAGTGCTGGGTGATGCCGTGAATCTGGCATCACGCCTGGAAGGCACCACCAAGTATTATGGTGTCAGTCTGGTGGTGGGTGAGCGTACCCGCGAACTGGCACTGGAACATTTTGTCTGGCGCGAGCTGGATCTGGTGAAGGTGAAGGGCAAGGTGCATCCGGTGCGGGTGTATCAGCCGGTATGCCCGGTGGCTCAGGCCACTCCGGAACTGGAGCAGGAGCTGCAGCAGTTGGATCAAGCCTTGAAGCTATTTCGTTCCAGGGAGTGGGATCAGGCCGAGCTGGCTTTCAGTGCATTGCAGCAGCAGCACCCGAAAGAGCATCAGTATGTGCTGTACCTGGAGCGCATCGCCCAGCTGCGCAGTGAACCGCCTGCTGAAGACTGGGACGGCAGTTGGGTCAGAACAGAGAAATAACCTGGTGACTAGTTTTCCTGCCAGGCATCGGTGTTAAACCCGGCAGCCTGGGTTGGTCCTACAACCTTGACTTTGGTCCATAACCCGGTTGATTCCGGGAAGGCAAAGCTGCCATCGGGCTTGAGCATTTTCCAGTAGGATATGACGGTGCATGGAATACTGGGGGTGGTGAAAGTCACTGAAAGATCAACCGTCTGACCGGGTTGGGTCTCCGGTATGGCAAGTCGCTCCATGTCGGGTTTTAATCGTTCAGCGAGCTTTAATTGTTCGCCTTTGCCATAAAAAACCAGCAGGTCATCATCCTGGCAGGCCAACTGGCGATCAACCCAGGGGACGGTGCCGACATTCTGCAAGCGCCAGGTTTTGGTGAAGCGTTGTCCGGTGAGGAGCTTTTCACCATCTGGGACGGTGACATCATCTACAAAAGCACTTTGATCACCTGGCAGGGCGTGATGGGCTGCAGGTAGTTCTGTGCGTTGAAAAACCAACTGCAGCAGACGTAACGGATGGACTTCCAGCACCTGAGACAAGGCTACCAGTGTGCTCAGACTGGGATAGCTCTGGTTATTGGACCAGCATTCATACAGCGTCTGACGGCTGATGCCCGCTTGCCGGGAAAGATCCGATAGGCTCAGTTTCAGTTTTCGGCAGCGTTGCCGGATATAGGCTTCCAGATCCTGTTCCATGGTGTATTTCTCCCTTTAATTCGTGAACCTTCTGCTTGGTTAATGTCAGCACCAAGCATAAAACCTCAGCTGCTTGCCATGTAAATGCCTTCTATCAGCCTGATCTTATGTTGTGCAAGATTAAGATGCAAATTTTTTCCCATCTTAAGAAAACGAGGTCCAAAAATGAGTTGTGGTGTGAGAATACCCGTTTGGCCGCGAGCTTCCCGTTCGGTGTGTTTTTCACGCCAGTGAATGGCTTGCTCGGAAATGTCCTGGTGACTGTGGAGCCTGAATCCAGCTTGTTGCAGTGCGCTGGTCAGTGCATCCGGGCTGTGTAAATGGCTGTTGTTGCCTTCATCACTCCAGGGAACCGGGTAGGCAAGTGGTTCGTTATTTTCACCCCGCAGGATTTCATGCAGCAGTAATTTGCCGCCGGGTTTTAATACCCGGTGAATTTCCTGTAATGCCCGGTGTAAATCAGGAAGGTTCATCAGGGTGTGCTGACACCACACGGCATCAAAATGCTGGTCTGGTAAAGGCAGGTTCAGCGCATCTGCTTGCAGGAAGTGGCAGCGGGGCGTCAGCCCGGTGGCCGAAGTTAACCATTCAGCCACCTGCACAAAAGCCTGGGTGATATCCACACCCACCACTTGCACACCGTATTCAGCCACCAGTAACCGACTGGCACCACCGGTGCCACAGCCCAGATCGAGCACTTGTTGGCCCGGTAAAAATTCGGCCTGGTCTGCCAGCTCGCGACTGGCCTTACGGCCACCGACATGCAGTTGATCGATTGCGGCAATATTATCCAGCGTCAGCTGTTCAGGGTTGAGCCCTTCAGCAATCAGTGCTTCCCGCAGTCGTGCGGCCAGATGATCATCGGCATAGTGGTGATTGAGTTGTTTGGCATAATCACTCATCAGTTAAACGCTCATGCAGAGGTATTTCATTTCCAGATACTCCTCGATGCCGTGGTGGGAACCTTCGCGACCCAGTCCTGAAGATTTAACACCACCAAAGGGTGCAACTTCAGTGGAGATGATGCCAGTGTTGATACCTACCATACCGTATTCGAGTGCTTCTGCCACTTTCCAGACCCGGCTCAGGTCTTTGGCATAAAAATAAGCAGCTAAACCGAACTCAGTGTCATTGGCATGACGGATCACTTCATCTTCGTCAGTGAAACGGAATAGCGGAGCCAGTGGTCCGAAGGTTTCCTCACGAGCCAACAACATGTCCTGATGGGCGTCAGTGATGATGGTTGGTGTCACAAAGGTGCCACCGCTGGGGTGTTCCTGTCCGCCACTGAGAATCCGGGCACCCTTGCTGATGGCATCCTGCAAATGACGTTTGACCTTTTCAACGGCGCGCTGATCTATCAATGGGCCGATGGTGACACCTTCTTCAAAACCATCACCGACCTTAAGCTGGCTAACGGCAGCCTGGAGTTTTTCTGCAAAGGCATCATAAACACCCGCCTGGACATAAATGCGGTTGGCACAGACACAGGTCTGCCCGGCATTGCGGTACTTGGACAACATGGCACCTTCCACCGCAGCATCCAGATCGGCGTCATCAAACACAATAAAAGGTGCGTTGCCGCCCAGCTCCAGTGACAGCTTTTTAATGCTGGGCGCACACTGTTCCATCAGTTTGACACCCACGGCTGTAGAACCCGTGAAGGAGAGTTTACGAACAATGGGGTTGGCACACATTTCAGCACCGACCTCGATGGAGTTGTTCACATCAGCCGGGAGGATGTTCAGTACACCCGCCGGAATACCGGCACGATCAGCCAGCTCCGCCAGTGCCAGCGCCGAGAAGGGTGTCTGGGGTGCCGGTTTGACAACCACCGTGCAACCAGCTGCCAGTGCAGGTGCCACTTTGCGTGTGATCATGGCGGCCGGGAAGTTCCAGGGGGTGATGGCTGCCGCTACTCCAATGGGTTGTTTGATCACCACAATGCGCTTGTCTGCCTGATGTCCCGGCAGGGTTTCGCCATAAACACGCTTGGCTTCTTCAGCAAACCACTCCACAAATGAAGCAGCATAAGCAATTTCGCCCTTGGCTTCGGCCAGGGGTTTGCCTTGTTCGCTGGTCATGATCCGCGCCAGGTCGTCTTGGTGCTGCATCATCAGGTTGAACCAGTTTCTCAGTTTCTGGCTGCGCTCTTTGGCTGTTAAAGCTCTCCAGGCGGGTAGGGCCGCATTGGCTGCATCAATCGCACGACGGGTTTCCTCTTTACCAAGATTGGGCACACTGCCCAGCAGCTGACCGTTGGCGGGGTTATGGATTTGTGTGGTGCTGTTTGAGTCAGCATTTGTCCATGCACCATTAATCCAGGCCTGCTGACGGAAGAGTTTGCTGTCTTGTAATTGCATCGGTGTTTTCTCCTGGCCCTGATGGCTTTGAATAGCGTTATTGAGTCCAGAATAGCAGGCTGTTGAAGGACTTGTCATGGGTGAACCTGTCATCTTGCTGACGTCAAGTGTCCACAGGAAAAAAATGGATCTTTTTGCATCATGCAAGACTTATGGCACTGTGTTGGTGCGATGGGATTTTAGTTGCCTTCTGATGACTGAGATGTCAACCCCTGGGTGTTAATTTTTTATAAAAATCTATATTTATCAATGATATGGTGTTTTTTGTTGCTATGGATCAAGAAGGTCTATGGTTGGGGTGCTGCCTTTTTAGCCAATCTGAACAGAGGCTAGGGATGATCAGTTGATGGGGCTGTTGCCACAGGTTTTTTAACAGACTTATCCACAGGAAATGTTGATAACTGAATGATGAGAACGGCTGGAAAAGAGGTAAAAAAAAGGGCAGCTATTCAGCTGCCCGTCAGTGCAAAAGACGCACTCAGTCAATCGACGAAGGAAAAATTTAAAACTTGTTTAGAAGCCTCTTTACCAACCACTGGCCATGGCCAGTGGTTGTTGCTGGTAGAGCTGTGCAGCAAGGCTGACAGCCAGATCGGAATCCTGTTGCAGTTGCTCGATCAAGGCATTATCCAGGTCGTCACGTTTGGCAACAGCAAGTCTGACGGCTGCTTCCGGGTCCTGGCTCAGTTGCAGCAAGGCGATATAACCGGGTTTGCCGCGCCTGGCGATCATCAGGCGTACCCTGCTGTCTGGATGTGCTGCCAGCTCATCTGCCAGGTCTGTCGGCAGGCTGGGGTTCTGTGCCAGTACAAAGGCCAGTTCTGGATGGCGTGCATGGATGCTGCGCCAGGTTTCGGGGCGAGCCGAAAGGCTGAGCACCAGTTGCTGTTCCAGGTGTTCTTTACTTTGAAGCAGGGTTTTCAGCTGTTGGGTATCAATCATGCTGGCCTCCGAAATGCTGCGCTTGCTTGCTATACGAAAGTATAAAGCATTCGGTAGTAAAATTACAAGGTGTTGGGCGTTTATAAGACCTTGGCGATTTGTCTTGGTTTTCTGACAGCATTTATTTTGTGTTTTGTTAATCTTTACTTAATGATGTAATCTTTTCTTGATTAGGGTTGGCGGAAGTTGGGGGCTTTATGCGAGATAACTGCATCTATAACGTCCTCATCGCATCGGAAGATGAAGACTTTTCAAGACAGCTGGAGGAAGCCTTGGGTGAGTTCAGCATCCAGGGATACAAGGCTGCCGGGGCACGCGACTTTTATAGTCTGTTGGAGTACCAGCCTTACGACCTGCTGTTGCTGGATCGGGACTTGGGTGAAGAGGATGGTTTGGTGGTGCTCAGGCGTCTGCGACAGCATCAGGATCTACCGGTGTTTGTGTTATCCGGCGACCAGGATTGCCGTAGTCAGCTGGCGGTACTGGAAATGGGGGCTGATGATTGCATTGGCAAGCCTGTTTCTCCTGACCTGGTTGCAGCCAAGACCCGTAATTTTCTCAAGCGCATCGGGTTTCGTGATCATGGCAGCAAACCCAGTGCGCAGCGCTGGCACTTTTCCGGCTGGACCCTGGATGCAACAACACGCATGGTGACCGGCACAGAAGGAAAAAGCATCAAGCTGACCCGCGCCGAATTTGATCTGTTACATGCCCTTCTGCACGCCGAAGGGCAGCCCTTGTCAAAGATGCAACTGGCTGATGCGGTGAGTAAAGGCAGTGTACAGGCCAGCGTGGATACCATTGCGGTTCTGGTGCATCGTCTGCGCCGTAAGCTGGGTGGCAAGGATGTGATTCAGACCTTCTCCGGTGTGGGTTATCGCATTTGTACGACGTAACAGAAATTCATTGGTTTTCAGCAGGTGGATGCGTTAGATTGCGCACTTTGTCCACCTATTGAAAATCAGGCAGGCCAGCACGCATGAAATTCCGCTTTCCCGTTGTAGTTGTTGATGAAGATTTCCGCTCTGAAAACATCTCCGGTTCCGGTATCCGGGATCTTGCAGAGGCCATCAGCAAGGAAGGCATGGAGGTGGTGGGGTACACCAGTTATGGTGACCTGACTGCCTTTGCCCAGCAGGCCAGTCGTGCCTCCTGCTTCATTGTGTCGATTGATGATGAAGAATTTAACGATGCTGTTGATGGTGTAGACCGTGCCGTTGAAGTCATCGGCAGCTTCATCCGTGAAGTGCGCAAGCGCAATCACGACATCCCGATTTTCCTTTACGGTGAAACCCGTACCTCGCGCCATATTCCCAACGATATCCTGCGTGAACTGCATGGCTTTATTCACATGTTTGAGGACACGCCGGAGTTTGTGGCACGTCACATCATCCGTGAAGCCAAAAAATACCTGGATGCCTTGGCGCCGCCCTTTTTCACGGCACTGATGGACTATGCCAGTGACTCTTCCTATTCCTGGCACTGCCCCGGCCATTCCGGTGGTGTGGCTTTTCTGAAAAGCCCGGTGGGGCAGATGTTCCACCAGTTTTTTGGTGAAAACATGCTGCGTGCCGACGTATGCAATGCTGTGGATGAGCTGGGTCAGTTACTGGATCACACCGGCCCGGTGGCGGCCAGTGAACAGAATGCCGCGCGCATTTTCGGCTGTGATCACCTGTTTTTTGTCACCAACGGCACTTCCACCTCCAACAAGGTGGTGTGGCACTCCACGGTGGCACCGGGCGACATCGTTGTGGTGGACCGTAACTGCCACAAATCGATCCTGCACTCCATCATCATGACGGGCGCCATTCCGGTGTTCCTGATGCCGACCCGCAACCATTACGGCATCATCGGGCCGATCCCGAAAAGTGAGTTTGATCCCGAGACCATCCGTCAGAAGATTGAAGCCAACCCCTTTGCCCGGGTGGCAGAAAACAAGAAGCCGCGCATTCTGACCATCACTCAGTCCACCTATGATGGCATCCTCTATAACGTGGAGGAGATCAAGCAGGTCCTCGGCAGTACCATCGACACCCTGCATTTTGATGAAGCCTGGTTGCCTCATGCGGCCTTCCATGAGTTTTATCGCAACATGCACGCCATTGGTGCCGACCGTCCGCGCTCGGAAGAAACGCTGGTGTTTGCCACCCAGTCCACCCACAAGCTGCTGGCCGGTCTGTCTCAGGCCTCACAGATTCTGGTGCAGGACAGCAAGAGCCGCAAACTGGACCGTTACCGTTTCAACGAATCCTACCTGATGCACTCATCCACCAGCCCGCAGTACGCCATCATTGCTTCTTGTGATGTGGCGGCAGCGATGATGGAAGAGCCCGGTGGCCATGCGCTGGTGGAAGAATCCATCCATGAAGCCATCGACTTCCGCCGCGCCATGCGCAAGGTGGATGAAGAGTTCGGTGACACTGACTGGTGGTTCAAGGTCTGGGGACCGGATCATCTGACAGTGGATGAAGGCATTGGTGACCGGGATGACTGGGTGATCCACTCCGGTGACAACTGGCACGGTTTTGGTGACATCAAAACCGGCTTCAACATGCTCGACCCGATCAAGGCCACCATCATCACCCCCGGCCTGGATGTGGATGGCAACTTTGACGAGCAGGGCATTCCGGCGGCCATTGTCAGCAAATACCTGGCTGAACATGGCATCATCATTGAAAAAACCGGTCTTTATTCCTTCTTCATCATGTTCACCATCGGCATCACCAAGGGCCGCTGGAACTCCATGGTGACCGAGCTGCAGCAGTTCAAGGACGACTACGACCGCAACCAGCCGCTGTGGCGGGTGATGCCGGAATTTGCCGCGCGCAACCCGCGTTACGAGCGCACCGGCCTACGTGATCTGTGTACTGCCATCCACCAGGTTTACAAGGAATACAACCTGGCACGGATCACCACCGACATGTACCTGTCGAAGATCGAACCGGCCATGCTGCCTGCGGATGCCTGGGCAAAAATGGCCCACCGCCAGGTGGAGCGTTGCCCGATTGATGATCTGGAAGGGCGCATCACTGCCATTCTGGTCACCCCCTATCCGCCGGGTATTCCACTGCTGATCCCAGGTGAGCGATTCAACAACACCATCGTGCGTTACCTGAAGTTCGTACGTGACTTCAATGAACGCTTCCCCGGCTTTGAGACCGATGTACACGGCCTGGCACGGGAAGTGGTGGACGGTGTGGAAGGCTACTACGTGGATGTGGTCAAAGAAGACTGATCGTTTGGAGGTTTCCTTCCCAGTCCGGACGGATTCCTCCAGAACTTCCTGATTCGGTATGTAGAGAATAGTGGTACCGCCGTGTCGCATTCTTATCGTGAGGATGAACAGTGGGTTTTAAGAAGATAAACATGCCGATATTCTTGATAGTGTTAATCGTTTTAAATGCCCTGCTTTGTTTGTTTTTTGCCAGCATGACGTATGAAAGGGCACTACTTCCTTATGATGAGCTAGGGCGTTATTTTGATGGGCAGATTGTGTGGCATGAGCAGGCTGCAGGTGTTTATGCGCTGATTTCTACTATGTTATTGGCTTTAACCTTGGTGATGACTTGCGTTTTAGTCAAAAAAATCAAATACAAAGAAAGCGAGTCGCATTAAGTGCAGCGATGGTTTTTCAGGGTTTTGTCAGCAGTTGATCGGCGAGTTCAAGAATTTCCTTCCCCATCACCACCCGTTGCTGCCAGTGTTCGGGTATGCCTTCCAGGCCGTACCAGGCACCGGCGATCTGTCCACAGACGGCAGCGGTGGTGTCTGCATCATCCCCCAGGTTGGCTGCGGCCAGCACGGCATCACTGAAGTTGCTGGTGTGATGAAAACACCAGAGTGCTGCTTCCAGGCAGTCAATCACATAACCACTGCCTTTGATCTGATCCCTGTTTTTTTCCCGATACTCTCCTTGCTGTATGGCTTGAACCTTGGTGGTTTCCGGGCTGTAGTGGTCGATTTGCAGCAGTGCTTCGCGTGTCTGGCTGTTGCCTGCATAGGCCTGGTGCAGCAGTGCGGCAAAATAACGGCAGGCATCGATGCATTCTTTGGCACCGTGAGTGGTGCGTGAGCTTTCACCGGCAAAGTGCAGTGCCTGTTTGGTATCGGGGCTGTAGTACATCACCACCGGGGCCAGTCGCATCAGTGAGCCGTTGCCAGCGGTGAAGGGGTCACGGGAACCGGCCAGCGGATTGCCGGTGCGCAGAAAGCTGCTGATGGCTTCGGAAACGGTGACACCGATGTCAAAACAGCGGCCATTGCTGCTCATGTAACCACTGGAGCGCCAGTCGCAGTAACGGCGCATCTGGTCTTCGGCATCAAAACCCCGGCATTCCAGCAGTGAATGGGCCAGACACAGGGCCATGGAGGTGTCGTCCGTCCACTGGCCGGGTTTGAGGAAAAACGGCCCGCCACCGACCATGTCGCTGATGGGTTCAAAACTGCCCCTTTCACGAAATTCCAGTGTGGTGCCCAGTGCATCGCCAACGGCCAGGCCTAGCAGGGAACCGCGATAGCGTTGCTGTCGATCAGGCATCCGGCGTTTTCTCCTGTTGTTCAGTCAAAAAATCTTTATGCTGTCCGGGATGATAACTGAGCGGGCGACACCCATCTTGATCCATCGCAACAGCCTTTCTTCCGTACCTTCTGCCCTGGAGCTGGCCATTGCCACCAGCGGTGAGGCAACGCTGCCGGTGTGGGCGCGGCGTTCATTCAATCGTTGCAACCTGCCGCCAGTGATTCTCGGCAGCCTGACCTTTCAGCAGCAACCGGTGCCCCTGTTGATTGATGGGGTGCATGATCTGCACCGGCGTTTTTTCATGGCGCTGGATGAGCTGGTCGATCCGGCGCTGCGGGCGCTGCATTTTCGTCAGTACATGTGTTCGGCGTTTCTGTTGAATCAGGTTGATCTGGCCGGTGCTGATCCTGCACGTCAGCGTCTGAAGCGCCACAAGGCAGACTACCTGCGGTTATTGCGTGGCTGGTTGTTTAATGCCGATGGCATGGAGGCGGCGGTGTTAAAGCACTGGGTGGAGTCGCGCTTTGGTTTGTTGCCGCGTAACCACCGGAGTTCGTTAAAGGACTTCAACAGTGCGTGTTATGCCGCTTATCAGGCTGAGGTATCACGCGGTTTGTACAACGCCAACGCGCTGGAAGCGCAGCTGGACCTGCTGTACAGCTTCTGTCAGTACGAACTGGCGCGGCGTTTTCCGGGGCAGCAGCACTGGTTGTTGTATCGTGGGGTGAACCGGATTGAAGCCCATGAGTTGCTGGGCTCCAGTGAATCCGACTGCTGCCGTTTGGTACTGAATAACCTGAATTCGTTCAGCAGTGATCGGGATATGGCCGGAGCCTTTGGTGATGCGATTCTGGAAACCCGGGTGCCCGGCCCGAAGTTGCTGTATTTCCCCGGCCTGTTGCCCGATGTGCTGCAGGGAGAGCAGGAACATCTGGTGATTGGCGGGGTGTATCAGGTGCAACTGGGCCGGTAGGTTTTAACACATGTTTTAGCGCATAGGGTAGCCCTGGCGGCGAATCACCGGGCCGATCTGTGAACGGGCAGTGCCACCGGCATCGATGTCTTGCAAGCGCTCAATCACATGACCGCTCCAGTCAGAGACGTTGATCTTCTGCTCCTGATAAAACTCGCCCAGGCGCTGATCAAAAGCGCTGATCAACTCATCCTGCTGCGGATGGGGCTGGTAGGTTTCCCGATGCAGAATCACTGCCTGTGGCAGGCGGGGTTTGATGGCGGCAGGTTTGTCCGGGTCCGGGTAACCGATGGCCATGCCAAACACCGGGAACACCAGCGGTGGCAGTTGCAGTTCATCCACAGTGGCCTGCAGGTCATTACGCAGCGAGCCAAGGTAAACGGTTCCCAGTCCCAGGGATTCCGCTGCCAGTGCGGCATTCTGGGCAGCCAGAGCCGCATCCACACTACCGATCAGGGCGCTGTCAAAATAATCCAGTGCGGGCAGTTCAGCGCCGCGTTTTGTGGCCTGCTGTTGAATGCGTGAAAAGTCTGCCAGCCATACCAGAATCGCCGGTGCCCTGGCGACATGAGCCTGACGCGCAATTTTGGACAGGCGTTCCTTGCGGGCCGGGTCTTCCACCACCAGCAGGCTCCAGACTTGCAGGTTGGATGAGGTGGCTGCTGACTGGGCGGTGGCCAGCAGGGTTTCCAGCCATCCTTCCGGCAGGGGTTGATCACTGTAGGCACGCACACTGCGGTGGGCCAGGATCTGTTCAATCACCGGGTTGCTGATCAGCCGTTCCTGCTGGTGGTCATCACGGTAGCGTTCCTGCCAGAGTGTTTTTGTAGGAGTGGTCATGCCGGTTTTCTCTTCAGGTTTATACTCATCAGTCCAGCGATGCTAGCATTTTTTACCGCTCACGCCATCCGGTTGCTGAATCATTGAATCTATTGACCCAATGCAAGAGATTTATTGTGCAGGAGGAAAAAAAGCGACTATTACTTATAGGGTAAATTTGATTAAGTGCAGCCTAATTTATAGAAAAAGGCTATTTAAGGACCCACTAAGGCAAGAGGAGCACCATTCCATGAGCAATAACAATACATCTGCAGGCCAGTGCCCGGTGATGCATGGCGGCAACACCAGCCAGAGCAGCCCGAAAATGTGGTGGCCCGACTCACTGAATCTGGACATTTTGCATCAGCAGGACAGCAAGACCAATCCGCTGGGGCAGGATTTCAACTACCGTGAAGCCCTGAAAAAACTGGATGTGGCAGCGCTGAAAAAAGACCTGACCGAGCTGATGACCGACAGTCAGGACTGGTGGCCGGCCGACTGGGGTCATTATGGTGGCCTGATGATTCGCATGGCCTGGCACGCGGCCGGTACTTACCGGGTGGCGGATGGTCGTGGTGGTGCCGGAACCGGTAACCAGCGTTTTGCCCCGCTGAATTCCTGGCCGGATAACGCTAACCTCGACAAGGCCCGCCGCCTCTTGTGGCCGATCAAGAAAAAGTATGGCAACAGCATCAGCTGGGCCGACCTGATCATTCTGGCCGGTAACGTGGCTTATGAGTCGATGGGTTTCAAGACCTTTGGTTTTTCCTTTGGTCGCGAAGACATCTGGCATCCGGAAAAAGACATCTATTGGGGCAGTGAAGACCAGTGGCTGGCACCCACTGATAATCCCAACAGCCGTTATTCCGGTGAACGGGATCTGGAAAACCCACTGGCTGCGGTGATGATGGGTCTCATTTACGTCAACCCGGAAGGGGTGGATGGCAAACCTGATCCGCTGAAAACCGCCAAAGACGTGCGTGAAACCTTTGCCCGCATGGCGATGAATGATGAAGAAACCGTTGCCCTGACTGCCGGTGGTCACACGGTGGGTAAAGCACACGGTAACGGCAGTGCGGCCAATCTGGGGCCGGAGCCGGAAGCGGCGGATATTGCAGAGCAGGGGCTGGGCTGGAACAACCACAAAACCCGTGGTGTCGGTCGGGATACCGTGACCAGCGGCCTGGAAGGGGCCTGGACCACCAACCCGACGCAGTGGGATAACGGTTATTTCCATCTGCTGTTGAACTATGACTGGGAGCTGAAAAAGTCCCCGGCCGGTGCCTGGCAGTGGGAGCCGATCAATATCAAGGAAGAAGACAAGCCGGTGGATGTGGAAGATGCCTCCATCCGTCATAACCCGATCATGACCGATGCTGATATGGCGATGAAGATGGATCCGGAATATCGCAAGATTTCCGAGCGCTTCTACAAGGACCCAGCCTATTTTGATCAGGTGTTTGCTCGCGCCTGGTTCAAGCTGACACACCGGGACATGGGGCCAAAGTCCCGTTATATCGGTCCGGAAGTGCCGAAAGAAGACCTGATCTGGCAAGACCCGATTCCGGCCGGTAAAACCGGTTATGACGTGGCTGCAGTGAAAGCCAAAATTGCCGCCAGTGGTCTGAGTGTCAGTGAGCTGGTGTGCACCGCCTGGGACAGTGCCCGTACCTTCCGGGGTTCAGACATGCGCGGTGGTGCCAATGGTGCCCGCATTCGTCTGGCACCACAGAAGGACTGGGAAGGCAACGAACCGACACGCCTGCAGAAGGTCTTGAAGGTGCTGGAAGGCATTGCTGCCGATACCGGTGCCAGTGTTGCGGATGTGATTGTGCTGGCCGGTAATGTGGGTGTTGAGCAGGCGGCTCAGGCGGCTGGGGTAAAGGTTGCAGTGCCCTTTGCACCGGGTCGTGGTGATGCCACTCAGGACGCCACCGATGTGGAGTCTTTCAGTTATCTGGAGCCGGTGCATGATGGTTTCCGTAACTGGCTGAAAAAGGACTACAACGTCACGCCGGAAAAACTCTTGCTGGATCGTGCCCAGTTGCTGGGTCTGACCGCACCGGAAATGACGGTGCTGCTGGGTGGCATGCGGGTGCTGGGCACCAACCACGGCGGCAGCAAGGTGGGTGTGTTCACCGATCGGGTGGGGCAGTTGACCAATGACTTTTTTGTCAACCTGACCGACATGAACTACAATTGGAAACCCACCGGGCGCAACAGCTACGACATCGTGGATCGCAACACCGGTGCCGTGAAATGGACAGCCAGCCGCGTGGATCTGGTGTTTGGTTCCAACTCCATCCTGCGCGCTTATGCCGAGCTCTATGCGCAGGATGACGCGAAAGAGAAGTTTGTGAAGGACTTTGTGGCTGCCTGGACCAAGGTGATGAATGCCGATCGTTTTGATCTGGCCTGAGTTGCCGCTGTAAACGCCTGAAAAGCAGAAAACCCCGGCCAGCTGAACACTGGTCGGGGTTTTTTAATGGCTGGCACAGTTCTTGTCAGTCCAGATGCTCCAGGGTTGCCACAATGTCTTTCCTGGAGACATCCACTTTCCAGAAGGTGTAGCTGTCACCATCACTGTCGATCAGACGAATGTCAAATACCGGGCTTTTGTAACCGCGCAAATTGATTCGGGTGGTTTTTCCGTTGCCCAGCACGTCGTTGCCCAGCACATCCTCTTCCCAGGAGGTGGAGTCTGCAGGGCTGACATAGATGAACATGATGGTGTAGCCGGTCTTGTTGGTGATATCAACGTAATAATCCGCTGCTTGCAGGTTGGTAGCCAGAAACAGCAGTAGCAGGGACAGCATCCAGGATCGCAGGTGCATGATGGGAAGCCTCTCGGAGACAGGGGTAAGGATGAATGTAAATCTGTGCTAAAAATAAATCAATGATCCGCTGGTTGATGTCTTGTTGTTGACGGAGTATCCGGCCGTGTCAGCTGCTTTTAACGCTGGTCAGCAACAGGGCTGCGGCCACAAAAGTGCCGCCGAAGGTTCTGTTCATCAACGTCTGGTGCCGGGGTTGTTGCAGCAGGCGCAGCACCTTGGCTGCCAGCCCTGTGTAACCGGCCATCACCACCAGATCCACGCAGACCATGGTGATGGTCATGATGAGATACTGTGGCAACAACGGTTGCTGTGGATTGATGAACTGCGGCAGTACCGCAAGAATGAAGATGATCGCCTTGGGGTTGCTGGCATTGACCAGAAAACCGCGTAACACCAGCGCCATGGCCGTGGTTCGGGTTTTATGCTCCTGATCGGCCTGTACCACTGTGATGGGTGCATGCCACTGTTTCCAGCCCAGGTAGAGCAGGTAGGCCACACCACACCATTTGATGATGCCAAAGGCCATTTCCGAGGTGCTCAGGATGGCACCCAGACCGGCAGCGACTACGGCTACCTGTAACAGCAGGGCCAGTTGCAGGCCAATGGCATTCCAGTAACCGGTGCGAAAGCCGTGATTCAGACCGGAGGACATGGATGCAATGGCTCCGGCACCAGGCGACAGGCTGATGAACCAGCAGGCAAGAAACAAGGCAATCCAGGTTTCCAGGGTCATGATGGGCATCCCCGTGTAAAAGGGCTATCTTAACAGAAGAAAACCACTGCAAGGAGAGGGCATGTTAAAGCGCATTCTGATCATTTTGTTGTTGCTGGTGATCCCCGGCAGCCTGCTGGCAGAGTCGTCAGTGTGGAAGGTGCAGCGGGGCAATTCAGTGGTGTATCTGGCAGGAACCCTGCATCTGTTGCGTCAACAGGATTTGCCTTTGCCCGAAGCTTTTGACCGGGCTTATGCCCAGTCGGACCGGCTGGTGTTTGAGGTGGAGCTGCAAACACTGACCGACCCAGCAGCCCAGCAGCAGATGATGGCCATGATGATGTATCGGGATGGCACCACCCTGAGGCAAAACCTGCGCCCAGAGGTGTATCAGCAACTGAATGATCATTTGCGTTCAGTGGGCTTGCCAATGGGGCAACTGGAGCGCTTTCGTCCCCAGATGATCATCCTGAACATTTCCATGATGGAGTTGCAGAAACTGGGTGTGACGCAGGAGGGTGTGGATTTTATTTTTCACCGCCGGGCATTGCGGGATGGTAAGCGTACCGCTGCTCTGGAAAGCTTGAATCAGCAGTTGCACTATCTGGCCACCATGGGCGAAGGGCATGAAAATGAACTGGTGATTCAGACGTTGGATCACCTGCATGAAATGCCCGCGTTGATTGACGATATGATTGCTGCATGGCGTTCGGGGAGCAGGGATGAACTGCACCAATTGATCAACGCCAGCACTCAGGCGGTTCCCGGTGTGTATGAAACCCTGCTGGTGCAGCGCAACCTGAACTGGTTACCGCAGATTGAGGCGATGTTTGGATCGCCCCACACGGAGATGGTGCTGGTGGGGGCAGGTCATCTGGTGGGGCCGGATGGTTTGCTGGCCCTGCTGGAACGCCGTGGATACCGGGTCAGCAGCTTCTGAATAACAGCGGCTGCCGAGTGAGTTGCACGGCAATTTCTGAATTTTGCCGGGGGGTTCATGTTATCCTTCTGCTTTGTCGTTTTTCCTTTTCAGCAGTCGCGGAAACGAGTTCATGAGTTATCAGGTGCTGGCGCGCAAGTGGCGTCCGAAGAATTTTCATCAGCTGGTGGGCCAGGATCATGTGCGCAAGGCACTGGTGAATGCGCTGGATACTGACCGGCTGCACCATGCTTATCTGTTCACCGGCACCCGCGGTGTGGGTAAAACCACCCTGGCGCGGATTCTGGCCAAATGCCTGAACTGCGAGGAAGGCATCAGCAGTGAGCCCTGTGGGGTTTGTTCTTCCTGCCAGGAAATTGATGCCGGTCGTTTTGTTGATCTGATAGAGGTGGATGCCGCCAGCCGCACCAAGGTGGAGGACACCCGTGAGCTGCTGGATAATGTGCAGTACTCGCCGACCCGAGGCCGCTTTAAGGTGTACCTGATTGACGAGGTGCACATGTTGTCCAGCCACAGTTTTAATGCGCTGTTAAAAACCCTCGAAGAACCACCCCCTCACGTCAAATTCCTGCTGGCGACCACTGATCCGCAGAAGCTGCCGATGACGGTGTTGTCGCGTTGTTTGCAGTTTCAGCTCAAGAACATGCCGCCCGAGCGGGTGGTGGAGCATCTGCGTTACCTGCTGGGTGAAGAAGGTGTCAGTTATGACGATGCCGCGCTCTGGCTGCTGGGGCGTGCGGCTGACGGTTCCATGCGTGATGCCCTGAGTCTGACCGATCAGGCGATTGCTTTTGGTCAGGGGCAACTGATCACCGATCAGGTGGCTAGTATGTTGGGGGTGCTGGATCACCGTCACCTGCTGGACCTGTTGCGTGCGCTGGTGGCACATGATGCTCGGCAGTTGATGGCCGTGGTGGCCGGTCTGGCTGAGCAGGCACCTGATTTTGCAGCCGTTTTGCAGGATCTTGCCACTCTTTTGCATCGTCTGACGCTGGCGCAGGTGGTGCCGGAAGCCTTGCCACCGGATCAAGCGGATCGGGATGAGCTGGTGCAACTGGCGGCCACCCTGCCTGCTGAAGAAGTCCAGCTCTTTTATCAGTTGGCGATTGAAGGGCGCCGTGACTTGCCCCTGGCACCTGATCCCCGCACCGGACTGGAAATGACGCTGTTGCGCATGCTGGCTTTCCGCCCTCAGGGGATTCCTGAGCTGCCGGATCATGACCTGATGACTGGAACCACTCACAGCCCAAAGCCGTCAGCCCCTGAACCTTCTGCTGCAGATTTTGCTTGGGCAAAACTGGCGGTGGTGGATGAAATGCCGGTTCAGGGGCCGATGCGTGCTGCCATGCAGGTGAGTGAGCCTGCTCCGGCTATCCAGCCTGTTGAAACTCAATCTGCTGAAATTCAGTCTGTTGCAATTCAACCTGCTCAGGTCCCGATGGCGGCGGTTGTTGAGGAAGCTGTATCTGAGCCGGTCATTGCAGAGCCAGTGATTGCAGCGCCTGTTGTTGTCGAATCAGTTGTTACTGAACCGGTTGTTGCCGAGCCTGTTATGGCCGAATCAGCTGTTGAGTCCCCGGGCGCGGCAGCCTGGGTGCTGGATAGCAACACACTGTTGGATAATGAAGGTTGGCTGCAATTGTTCAGCCAGCTGGATTTACACGGTTGGGCCGCCAGCCAGGCACGTAACCTGTGTTTACTGGGGCAGGAGGGTTCAACCCTGTTTTTTGCCGCACCGGCTCAGGCGTTGGCGTTTATCAGTGATGATACCCGGCGGCAATTGCAGCAGCGTTTACAACAGCTGTTGCAACAGCCGCTGACACTGCAGTTTGAGGCGCGTGATCCCTTGCCGCTGGATAATGTTTCAGCCCGCCGTGTCAAAATACGTGAACAACAGCATCAGCAGGCTATTGTTGCCTTGCAGCAGCATCCCCACGTACAGGTGTTGCAGCAGACGTTTCAGGCCGAATTGGATACCGGCAGCGTTGTGCCTGCCGTCTGGATGCAGGACAATACCCTCCATTGATTTTAATGTTTGCAGGAGAATCTCATGTTTAAAGGTATGGGTGACATGGGCAAGCTGATGAAGCAGGCCCAGGAAATGCAGGAAAAAATGCAGAAACTGCAGGAAGAAGCCGCCAATGCCACTGCTGTGGGTGAAGCGGGCGCTGGATTGGTGAAAGTCACCATGACCGGGCGTCATGATGTGCGCAAGGTTGAAATTGATTCCAGCCTGCTGCAGGAAGATAAAGAAATGCTGGAAGACTTGCTGGCTGCTGCAGTGAATGATGCCGTGCGTCGTGTTGAGCAGCTGAGCAAGGACAAGATGGCAGAACTGACAGCGGGTATTCCGCTGCCACCCGGCTTTAAAATGCCCTTCTAAACCCATGCAAGTCTGACCCAGATGCAATTCAGTCCCCTGATCGAAGAGCTGATCCAGGCATTACGTTGTTTGCCTGGTGTCGGCCCGAAAAGTGCCCAGCGCATGGCATTACACCTGCTTGAGCGTGATCGCCAGGGCGGGCAGCGCCTGTCCTCGGTATTGGCACGTGCAATGGAGCAGGTGGGCCATTGCAAGAATTGCCGCACCCTGACCGAAGAAGACCTGTGCCGTATCTGCAGCAGCGGTCGCCGTAATCAAAACGTACTCTGTGTGGTGGAAACCCCCGCAGACATGCTGGCGCTGGAGCAGAGTGGTGTGTATGACGGCCGCTATTTTGTGCTGCTCGGCCACCTGTCACCGCTGGAAGGCATCGGCCCGGAAGATCTGGGGTTTGATGAGTTATTGCAACGCCTGAAAGATGAACCGGTGGATGAAGTGATTCTGGCCACCAATCCTACGCTGGAAGGCGAAACCACGGCACAATACCTGGTGGAGCTGTTGGCTGGCTTGCCACTGAAGGTGACCCACCTGGCACATGGTATTCCACTGGGTGGTGAGCTTGAATTTATCGATGGTGGCACCCTGTCGCGGGCTTTTGCCGGGCGCCTGGGTTTCGCCACCCGCAAGGATTCTGACGGATGAGTCTACCTCACGTCTGGGTTGATGACCCGGAACAACTGGATGCCCTCTGTGCTGCCTGGATGGAGCTGGAGGAGCTGGCCATGGATACTGAATTCATCCGCACGGATACCTTTTACCCGAAACCCGCCTTGTTGCAGGTGGGTGATGGTCAGGCTTGTTATCTGCTGGATGTGTTGGCGCTGGGCAAGCCTGAATCCCTGCGTCGTTTGCTGGTGGGTGGTCCGGTCAAGGTTTTCCACAGCTGTTCGGAAGACCTGGAAATGCTGCAGCACTGGTTGGGTGTATTACCCACACCGCTCATTGATACCCAGTTGGCTGCGGCGGTGGCTGAGCAGGAAACCGGCATGGGCTATTCCCGACTGGTGGAGCGACTGCTTCAGATCAGCCTGGAAAAGGGTGAAACCCGTTCCAACTGGTTGCAGCGGCCTTTGACTGAGTCGCAGCAGCACTATGCGGCGCTGGATGTGGAATACCTGCTGCCAGTCTGGCAGTTATTGAAAAATCGCCTGCTGGAACAGGGCCGCCTGGAGCTGGTGCGCGAAGAAAGTCAGTGGTTGGTGACGGAAGCTGCCAGTGATGCACCGGAAGATGCCTGGTTGCGTTGTAAGCAGGCATGGCGTCTGGATTCACCGCAACTGGCGGTGCTGCAGCAGTTGGCGCGCTGGCGTGAAGCCACCGCTCGTCATCTGGATCGACCGCGCAGTCGTGTGGCTTCCGATGGCCTGCTGCAGCTTTTAGCCGAAAAACAGCCACGCCATGCCGCTGCTCTGGCAGCCTTGCCCGATGCAACACCTGGCTGGATCAAGCGTTATGGTGAAGCGGTGCTGGCGGAAATCGAAATGGCTCGTCAGCTACCCACGGAAGCCTTGCCAGTTCCGCTGATTTCGCCGATGAGTCAGGTGTATAAACAGCAACGCAAACGCCTGAAGCAGGCGCTGGATCAACTGGCTGAAAAACTCCAGTTACCGGCAGAGCTGTTAACCCGCCGCCGTCAGCAGGAGGAGTGGTTGCAGGCGCTGAGTTGTGGGCAGCAGCCTGAAGTGCCGGAAGACTGGCCGAGCTGGCGTCGTGAAGTGCTGGAACATTTGGTTGAAAACCTGGCAAAAAATGAAGGTAAGCCTGAATGAGAATTCTGACAGAGGTGTTTGCCAGTCCGGTAAAGGATGAAATGTACCTTTATGTGGACAAACAAAAGGGACTGAAGCCGGTTCCCAAAGAGTTGCTGGATCACTTTGGTAAACCTCGCGCAGTGATGACAATGCTGCTGACTCCGGAAAAAACACTGGCTAGAATTGAGGCCAGTGAAGTTTGTAAAGCGCTGATGATTCAGGGTTATTACCTGCAGATGCCTCCGGCAAGGGAAGAATACCTGCTGGATCTTTATCGTGCGCCCACCGAGGCGCGTTATTGATGCCTGCTACAGCTGTCGGTTTGCGCAAGGATTTCTGGTTGTTGCCGCTGGAGAAGTTGCAGGATGCCGAGTGGGAAGCCCTTTGTGATGGTTGTGGGCGTTGTTGCCTGCACAAGCTGCAAGATGAAGAAGATGACCAGGTCTATTACACGGATGTGGCCTGCAAACTACTGGATTTAACCAGTTGCCGCTGCAGTCGTTACAAACGCAGGCTGGAATATGTGCCGGATTGTATGTCCATTCGCAGTGAAGGGGAGGCCGTGTTCCCCTTGTTGCCACCGACCTGTGCTTACCGCTTGCGTCATGCTGGCAAGTCGCTGCCGGTCTGGCATCCCTTGTTAACCGGGGATGATCAAGCCATGCATCTGGCAGGAATCAGTGTGCGCGGTCAGGTGGTTTGTGAAACCCGGTTGGCCAGGGATGAGGATCTTGAAGAGCGCATCATCCACTGGATCAATTGATTTTTCGAACAAAAAGATTACAGCTTGTTTCTTTTAATCCGGGGCCAGCCCTACTAGTATGGTTGCCTCAAATAACTGACCTGAACTCGATCAACCATGGATAGTCTGATTCTTCTCAGCTGGTTCGCTTACCTGATCAGCAGTGTTTTGCTGCTGCTGGCAAGCTGGAAACTCCTGCTCTGGCTTCCCTTTACCCTCCGTGCCGGTGTATTTTTAAGCCAGTTGGCTATTTTGTTGGTGCCTGCTGCGGTTAATGATACTGCGCTGGCTCCTGCTTTTATTGTGTTGATTCTGGATCTTTTGGGTCGAGTACCAGCCGTAGTGCTGATTGAAAAAGCACTGCCGCTGTTGATTGCCCTGGTGTTGGCCTGGCCTTTGGCGCTGCTTTGGGGTTGGGCCAGAAAGCGACTGCAGCAGCAGTCTGCAGCCAGGGAAGCGGCTGAGCAGGAAAAAGAATAACCATTTTTTATTTGAACCTTGCACGTAACAAGACAGGAAAACTCAAGTCATGGTCGGATTTGTCATCATCTTAACGCTTGTCATGCTGATTGCCGGTGTGTTTGGTGGACTGATTAACTTCTATCTGCTGAATCAGAACAACCGGGATACCACCGGTATGCTGCGCTGTGTCGTGGTGGGTGTGGGTGCCGCTTTTCTGGTGCCAGTGGCACTGGATCTGGTCGGTAGCGGTATGGTTACCCAGAGCCAGAATGACCCGGGCCAATTGTTGATTTATACCGGTTTGTGTCTGATTGCTGCGATTGCCTCCCGGGTAGTGGTGACCAACAAGCTGGATCGTACCCTGTTGGCTGCTGACTCTGCCAAAGCTGAGGTTGATGATTTACGCGTTCAGGTTAAACAGTTGCACCAAACCTTGTTGCCGCTGATTGAAACTGAAACCGAGATGGAAAACACCAAGGCCGAGGATCAGGAAGTACTGGACGATCTGGATGTGGCTGCTACCCAGGTGCTGAAAGCACTGGGCACGGGCCGCTATATCTTCCGTACTCAGGAAAGCCTGCTGCAGGAACTGGATATGGCAGACAATGATGTGCTTAAATCACTGAATATTCTGGTGACGCGAGGTCTGGCAGGCAAGGTGAACTCCAGTTGGGGATTGCGCTGGCACCTCAGTGAGCGTGGCCGTCGACTGGCGGAAGCCAGCGTTTAAGGAGAAAACAACAATGTTCGGATACAAGGCATTCTGCAGACTGCTGATGTTGCTGCTGCTTCCTGCCCTGCTGACTGTCAGTGCACCGCTGCTGGCAGCAACCCCCCAGCCGGATGTGCGCCTGGTGGTTGATATTTCCGGCAGTATGCGGCGCACGGATCCGAACAACCTGCGTATACCGGCTACCAATCTGCTGATTGATCTGTTACCTGCTGACAGCCGAGCCGGGATCTGGACCTTTGGTGCTTATGTCAACATGCTGGTCCCTCACGGGGCTGTTGATGAAGCCTGGCGCACCAATGCACGACAGCAAGCCGCCAAGATCAACTCAGTTGCTTTGTTTACCGATATTGAAAATGCCATCGAGCGGGCAAGCTGGGATCATGCCCGCCCTGCACCTGGGCGTGAGCGTCATATCATCCTGTTGTCTGATGGTCTGGTTGATATTTCTGAAAAACCAACGGCGGCTGCACGTGCGGAAGAAAACCAGAAGTCTCGTGATCACCTGCTGAGAACACTGGTGCCGCGTTTGGCAGATGCTGGTTTTGTGATTCATACCCTGGCGCTGTCTGATGAAGCAGACCATGACTTGATGGCCACCATGGCACAGCGTACCGGTGGTTTGCATGCCATTGCCTACGATGCTGATGACCTGATGCCACTGTTGCTGCAGATCCTGAATCGTTTCATGCCATCTGAGGAAGTGCCGCTGCTGGGCAATCGCTTCCTGATCGACTCTGCCATTGATGAGTTCACTGCGCTGGTATTCCATGCGCCTGCTGCTACGGTTGCCTTGCATGCTCCCTCCGGACAGCGCCATAGCCGTGAAGAACCGGTACGTCATATTCGCTGGCACGGTAATGAGCGTTATACCCTGATTACTGTCAGTCGCCCGGAAGCGGGTGAGTGGCGCATCGAAACGCCTGAACATCCTGACAACCGGGTCACCGTGGTATCGGATATTCGTTTGCAGAGCTCTGGTTTTCCATCCACTGTTTATCGGGGTTTCCCGCAGCAACTGGAAGTCTGGTTCACCGAAGAAGGCCAGGTGGTGGGGCGTCGTGAGTTCCTTGGTCTGTTGGAAAGCAAGGCACACCATAGCAAGGGTGGTCAGGTGTTGGGTGAGTACGCCATGCCTCTGGCTGCCAATCGCCCACGTTATGCCACCAGCATCACAGAGTTCCCGCAACTGGGTGAACAAACCCTGAAGGTGGAAGTGGATGGTCGTACTTTCCGTCGTCAGTTGGTGCATAGTTTCAACGTGCAGGATGTGGTGGCGGCCACCTTGCAACAACCGGAAGATGGCAGTCCACCACGTGTGATCCTGCGCACTCAGCATCCTGAACTGCGGCCTTCGGATATTCGTTTCACCATTACTGCCAATGGTCAGCCGCTGACACCGGAATATCGCGGTGATGGCGAGTGGAAGGTTGATCTGGGTGGTCTGGATCGCAGTCAGGCACAGACGTTGGAAGTGGAAGTGCAGGGCCAGTTGCAGAACCGTGCCATTCAGGTTGACCTGCCTAACATGCTGTTGCCACCCCGCATTGCGGGAACGCAGGCATCTCGCCCTGACTTGATGGACAGTCCGGCTGATGAGCCACCACCGCCTGCTTTTGTGCCAACCCTGCCACCGGCACAACAGGCTGTGCCGGCACCGATTGTTCCTGTGCCACCAGCAGCTCAGCCTGCTGCTCCGGTTCCGGCTCCGGCTCCAGCTCCAGCACCGGGGGTTCCTGCAGAACCTGCAGTTGCACCTGAGGCCGAAGCTGTTGCGCCACCGGCCAGCAGTCGTGGAATAGAGTTGCCATCACTGGACTTGTCACCCATCGAGAGCTGGGATGATCCCCGCATGTTGTGGATCTACATTGCGCTGGGTGTGGCCAATATCCTGTTGTTCCTGATCGCTTTCCTGATGTACCGGCGCTTTGTGAACAAGCGCAAGGCACGTGAACAGGCGCAGAATATGGAAGCGGTGGATCTGGAACTTGAAGATCTGGATGACGGACTGGACTTTGATGACCAGGACGATCGTCGCTGAGTTTCGGGAGCCGTGCTGAATGTGTGAACTGCTGGGCATGAGTGCCAATGTCCCTACTGACATCACCTTCAGCATGGCCGGATTTCTGCAGCGTGGTGGTGCCACGGGTCCGCATCGGGATGGTTGGGGTGTAGCCTTTTATGAAGATGAGGGTTACCGGGAATTCAAGGATCCTCATCCTTCCATCAATTCTCCGGTTGCAAGACTGATACTGGACTATCCAATCAAAAGCCGGATTGTCATCAGTCATATTCGCCAGGCCAATGTGGGCCAGATTAACCTGGGTAATACCCATCCTTTTTCCCGTGAACTCTGGGGACGCCATTGGTGTTATGCCCACAATGGTCAGTTGGCAGGTTTTCGTGAGGCCTTATCACTGGGTTTTTATCAACCCACTGGCCACACGGATAGCGAGTGGGCCTTTTGCTGGCTGTTAAGCAGGATTCGTGAGGCGTTTCCACAGCCGCCGGAAAACCCGGAAGCCCTGCAGCAGTTGATTCACGAAAGTTGTGAGACCCTGCGCAGCCTGGGGGTGTTCAATCTGCTGTTTTCTGACAGTGAATACCTCTATGCTTATTGCTCCACCAAATTGGCACACATCACCCGTCGAGCCCCGTTTGGACCAGCCTTGTTAAAAGATACCGAGCTGAAGGTGGATTTTGCCGCCTGTACAACACCGCAGGATGTGGTGAGTGTTCTGGCGACTGAACCGCTGACCACTAATGAAGACTGGACCATTATGGCCACCGGCGAGCTGGTGGTGTTCCGTGATGGCGAGTTGGTTGCGCGACGCACCAGTCACACAGTAACCAGCAATTAACCCCTTTCTGGTTTGAACCACCCCTGCGAGCCGATTAGACTTTGTGGCATCCTTGCTTTGTTCAAAATGGCCAGTCCATTCAAAGTGGCCCGTTCAAGAAGAGATCCTTATGAAATTCACCGGAACCAAAAACTACGTTGCTACTGATGAGTTGCAGTTGGCAGTGAATGCCGCCATAACCCTGCAGCGCCCGCTGTTGATCAAGGGTGAGCCAGGGACCGGTAAAACCCTGCTGGCAGAAGAAGTGGCCGCCGCCCTGGACATGCCACTGATCACCTGGCATGTGAAATCCACCACCAAGGCTCAACAGGGCTTGTATGAATATGACGCGGTATCGCGTTTGCGTGACTCCCAGTTGGGTAACGACCGGGTGCACGACATCAGCAACTACATTGTGCCGGGCAAGCTCTGGGAAGCCTTCAGCAGTGAAAAGCAGGCTGTGTTGCTGATTGATGAAGTGGACAAGGCCGATATCGAGTTTCCCAATGACCTGTTGCTGGAACTGGATCGCATGGAGTTTTATGTGTATGAAACCCAGCAGACCATCAAGGCCAGCCAGCGACCCCTGGTGATCATCACCTCGAACAATGAAAAAGAACTGCCTGATGCTTTTCTGCGTCGTTGCTTTTTCCATTACATCCGCTTTCCGGACAAGGACACCATGCGCCAGATCGTTGAGGTGCATTATCCGGGCATTCAGCAGCAGCTGGTACAGAAGGCACTGGAAGTCTTTTATGATCTGCGTGACATTGCCGGCTTGAAGAAAAAGCCCAGTACTTCCGAGCTGGTGGACTGGATCAAGCTGCTGATGGCGGATGATCTGGCGCGTGAAGTGTTGCTGGAAAAGGACTCAGCCAGTGCAGTGCCGCCCTTGTGTGGTGCGCTGGTGAAAAACGAACAGGATGCCAGCCTGCTGGAACGCCTGGCATTCATGATGCGTCGGCAATCACGCTAGTGTTGATTCATGGCTCGCTCAGCAAGGTTGCCAGCTCCATTTCAGTTATCAAGTCCGGTAGTCATTCATGCTGATTGATTTTTTTCAGGAAGTCCGTGCTGCAGGTGTGCCGGCAACGCCACGGGAGTTGCTGGATCTGATTCGTGCCTTGCAGGCGGATCTGGGGTTTGCTGATCAGGAGGATTTTTATCTGCTGGCGCGAACCTGTCTGGTCAAGGATGAAAAGTACTACGACCGCTTTGATCTGGCTTTCTCCAGTTATTTTGAAGGCATTGGCAGCCTGGATGAACTGTTGCAGAAGGTGATTCCCGATGACTGGCTGCGCCAGACCTTTGAGAAGTACCTGACTGAAGAAGAACGCCAGAAGATTCAGAGCCTCGGCAGCCTTGAAAAGCTGATGGAAGAATTCAAAAAGCGGCTGGAAGAGCAGAAGGAACGCCATGCCGGAGGCAACAAGTGGGTGGGTACCGGCGGCACGTCACCCTTTGGACATGGTGGTTATCATCCGGAGGGCATCCGGGTGGGTGGGCAGTCGAAAAATCGCCGTGCCGTGAAGGTGTGGGAAAAGCGCGAGTTCCGTAATTTTGATGATGCCCAGGGCCTGAGCAATCGTAATATTCAGGTGGCACTCAAGCGGCTGCGCAAGTTTGCCCGCACCGGCGCGGCGGAGGAACTGGATCTGGATGGCACCATTCGTGCCACGGCACGCAATGCCGGGCATCTGGACCTGCAGATGGTGCGGGAAAAGCACAATGCCGTGAAGGTGTTGTTGCTGCTGGATGTGGGTGGTTCAATGGATGATCACATCGAGCTGGTGGAGGAGTTGTTCACTGCCTGTCGCACGGAATTCAAGCATCTGGAACATTTTTATTTTCACAACTGCCTGTATGAGTCGGTGTGGAAGGATAACAATCGGCGTTTTAATGAGCGTACTGCCACGCTGGATCTGCTGCACAAGTATGGTCCCGACTATAAGGTGATTTTTGTCGGTGATGCGTCCATGTCACCCTACGAGGTGGCAATGCCCGGTGGCAGTGTGGAGCATTTTAATGATGAGCCGGGGCAGGCCTGGATTCGGCGGGTCACTGACACCTGGAGTCGGGTGGTGTGGCTGAATCCGGTGCCGGAGAAGTATTGGGAGTACACCCAATCGATTGGCATGTTGCGCCAACTGGTGCATGACCGCATGTTTCCGCTGACGCTGGAAGGCCTGGATGCGGCCATGCGGGAGCTGGTGAAATGAGTCGTATCCTGCAGCTGTTGACTGAAAATACCCGTGGACGGGATTTTGTGGTGGGTGATTTGCATGGTTATTACTCACCCCTGATGGAACGGCTGGAAGAGCTGCGTTTTGATCCGACCTGTGACCGGGTGCTGGCAGTGGGTGATCTGATTGATCGCGGCCCGGATTCGGTGCGCTGTCTGGAGCTGGTGAAGGAGTCCTGGTTTTTTTCTGTGCAGGGCAACCATGAGCGTTTTTTGATTCACAGCCTGACCGGTGACGCAGATGTCAGCATGACCTGGCTGCTGAATGGCGGGCGCTGGAGTTCACTCTATACGGATGAAGAGTTGCAGGACATGGCGCAGCTGATTCAGGAAAAAATGCCACTGGCACTGGAAGTACCCTGCAAGGGGCAGCAACTGGGCATCATTCATGCTGAAGTCCCCCAGGACGACTGGAATTGTTTACGCCATTGGCGCGGTGAAATGACCAGCCATCTACTGGAAGTGACCACCACCTTGCGAACGCGTATTCGCACTGGCCTGGCACACCGTGTTCATCACATCGATGCCGTGGTCTGTGGTCATACTCTGGTGCCTGAGCCAACCCGACTGGGTAATGTGCATTATCTGGAAACCGGCATCTGTGCACCCCAGGTCGGGGGTTATCTGTCGATCCGCGAAGTCAGTCAGTTATTGGCAGATCCTGCCTGATCTGCCAATAAACCCTACACTGCAATGGCCAGGGTTGTGGTTTTGCCCTCACGAAATTCCCGCAGCAGTTTTTCCTTGCGAGCTTGCACCTGATGGGCAGCCGCTTCCCGAACCGGACCAAAACCACGGATTTCTTCCGGCAGGCGAGCCAGCGCCACTGCTGTGGTGTGGTTGTCTGGCTTGAGCCCTTGCAGCAGATCATCCAGCAGTTGCTGGTAGTCCGTCAGCAACTGTCGATCCAGCTTGCGATCCTGGCTGAAGCGGAAGGGGTCCAATGCTGTATTGCGCAGGCCTTTCAGGTTGGCCAGCAGGCGTAACACCGGCAGCAACCAGCGACCATAACGACGTTTTTTCGGGCGACCGGCAGCATCCTTGCCAAAGTTCAGCAGCGGTGGGGCCATGTGGAAATGCAGTTGCCAGTGACCGGTGAAGGTCTGGTTCACTTCATCCAGAAAGTCGCTGCGAGTGAACAGGCGGGCCACCTCGTATTCATCCTTGTAACTCATCAATCGGAATAACTGACGGGCAACAGCCTCGGTTAAGGGCAGGGATGGGTTTTCAGTTGTATCTGTTATTTGCAGCAGTTGCATTTCTGCCTGACGCACTCGCTCCAGTTGTTGTTGATACTGATCAGCCCAGGCCTGGTGCTGCCAGTGGGTGAGATAACCGGCATGGTGTTGGATGCGCTCCTGCAGCGAGGCTGTTTCCGGAAGTGGCTGGTGGTCCTGCAGTTGTTCCACCTGCTCAGGTTCTGCGGCAGCCAGTCGGCCCCAGGCAAAAGCCTGCTTGTTCAGATCCACGGCAACAGCGTTTAATTCGATGGCACGTAACAGCGCACTTTCAGACACAGGTAACAAGCCTTGTTGCCAGGCATAACCCAGTAGCAGCACGTTGGCGTAAACGCTGTCACCCATCAGGCGTTCAGCCAGGCGGTTGGCCTGCAGGCTGGCAAAACCGGAGGCCGGCGCAGTGCTGCGCAGTAACGCCAGGCGCTGGGCCACACCCATGCTGGCATCCCGCTGCAAGACATAATCGGCCGAAGGCAGTTCGGCTTCATTGCAGACCATGCGCGTTTTGCCCGGCTGCAGCAGTGGCAGGGTGCGTGCGGAGGTGGCCACCAACAGGTCACAAGCCAGCAGGGCGTGGGTCTGGCCATTTTCAATGCGTACCTGATGCAGGTGTTGTGGGCTGGGTGCCAGGCGTATGAAACTGATCACACTGCCACCCTTCTGGGCAAACCCCATGAAGTCCAGCACACTGCTGCCTTTGCCTTCCAGGTGAGCAGCCATGGTGATCAACTGACCCACCGTGATCACACCGGTGCCACCCACACCACAGACCAGCAGGTTGTAAGTCTGCTCCAGGCTGGGTGGCTGAGGTTGTGGCAGGGCAGCAATGCGTTGCTGGAAGGCAGCATCAACGGTCAGCCCTTCACCCTTGCGTAATTGCCCGCCTTCAATGGTCACAAAACTGGGGCAGAAACCCTGCACACAGGAAAAATCCTTGTTGCAGGAAGACTGATCAATCTGACGTTTGCGCCCCAGTGGTGTTTCGCGTGGTACCACCGACAGGCAATTGGATTGCACTGAACAGTCGCCACAAGCTTCACAGACATGAGGGTTGATCATCACCCGTCTGGCGGGGTCCGGATACAGCCCCCGCTTGCGGCGGCGACGCTTTTCAGCCGCACAGGCCTGATCATAGATCAGCACCGTGCAGCCGGGGATATCCCTCAGCTTGCGCTGCAAGCTGTCCAGTTCATCGCGGTGATGCACACTGATACCGGCCGGCAGGTGTTCACGCCGGTATTTTTCCGGCTCATCAGTGACCACCACCACTTTTTTCACCCCTTCATCCAGTGATTGACGGGCAATCATCGGCACGCTGACGGGGCCATCCACCGGCTGGCCACCGGTCATGGCCACGGCATCGTTGAACAGGATCTTGTAGGTGATGTTAACGCCTGCAGCCACAGCCTGGCGTACAGCCATGGAGCCGGAATGGAACCAGGTGCCTTCCCCGAGATTCTGGAAGATGTGACCCTTGCCGGTGAAACGGCTGCGACCCACCCAGTTGACGCCTTCACCACCCATCTGGATCAGGGATTCGGTCTGGCGACCCATCCAGGAGGCCATGAAATGACAACCAATGCCAGCCAGTGCCTTGCTGCCTTCCGGCACTTTGGTGGAGGTGTTGTGCGGGCATCCCGAGCAGAAATAAGGCAGGCGACGGGCACCGCCGGGGTCCTGGGCTTTCAGGCAGTTTGCCTTGAGTGCCTCCAGTTGATCACTGAATTTCAGCCCGAAAAAACGTTCCAGTCTCAAGGCTACAAACTCAGCCAGCAGCAGTGGGCTGAGCACGCCCACATAAGGAATCAGCGGTTGCCCCTGCTCGTCCTGTTTGCCCGTGACCAGGACTTCACCGGGGTGGTCTGGTTCGGACATGTATTCCTTGATCTGGCTTTCGATGATGCCGCGCTTTTCCTCAACCACCAGAATTTCCTGCTTGCCATGCACAAAGTCGAGGGCTCCCTGACGATTCAGTGGCCACACCATGGCGACCTTGTAGATATCAATGCCCAGTTCACGCAGCCGGGTTTCGTCTAATCCCAGCAGTTGCAAGGCTTCCATCAGATCCAGATGGGCCTTGCCGGTGGTGACCAGACCAAAGCGGGCGTGTGGCAGGTTCAGAATGCGCCGGTCCAGCGGATTGGCACGGGCAAAAGCCTGCACTGCGGCCAGTTTGTGTTCCATGCGGGTTTCGAGTTGAGGCCCTGGCAGATCTGGCCAGCGATAGTGCAGTCCATCAGCTGGGGGGGTGAAATCATCTGGAATCACAAACTCAGGCAGGGGAGGCACTTCCACCGATGCGGCACTTTCCACCGTTTCTGATACGGCTTTAAACCCTACCCAACAGCCGGAATAACGTGACAAGGCATAACCCCAGAGGCCAAAACTTTCATATTCGGCCACGCTGGCTGGATGAATCACTGGCATGAACCAGGACATGAAAGCCACGTCTGACTGATGCGGCATGGAAGAGGAAACACAGCCATGATCATCACCGGCCACCACCAGTACACCCCCGTGGGGGGAGCTGCCATAAGCATTACCGTGTTTTAAGGCATCACCCGAGCGATCCACACCGGGGCCTTTGCCGTACCAGAGGCCAAACACCCCATCAACCTGACGCTCCGGGTCGGTTTCCACCTGCTGGGTGCCCAGCAGCAGGGTGGCGGCCAGGTCTTCATTGATGGCTGGAATGAATTCAATCTGGTGGTTGTCCAGCAGTTTACGGGCTTTCCAGAGTTCCAGATCAACCGCTCCCAGTGGCGAGCCACGGTAACCGCTGATCATACCACCGGTTTTCAGGCCTTTTTTTCGATCCAGTTCGGCCTGGCGCAGGGCAATGCGGACCAGTGCCTGAGTGCCGGTTAAAAACACACGGCCCTGGTCACGGGTGTAACGGTCTTCCAGACGGTAATCGTCCAGATGGGGTTGCCCGGCTGTGGGCTGGGGGATGTTCATCATCTTCACCGGTTGTTGTCATTGTTATGCAGTGAAGTCTAGTGCTTAAGATCAGAAAAGTGCTTGCAAATACACCGGCTGAAAAGCCCGGTTACACAATATTCTTGCGCTGATCGATATAATTGATGAATATCATTTCCTGGAAACCTCTGATTAATGTCACGAGTGCAGGTTAGGCAAGGCGAAATTGGCTGAAAAAGCGGAGTTTACACAGAGTAAATGAGCATTTTGAGGCCAACTTCAACACAGCATAAGCCAGCAAAGTAGTTAATCAGAGGTTTCCTTATGCTGAATAATAAAAACAAGAGTGACCTGCCATGCATCGCCCGCAACTGGACAAATACGATCAACGTATCCTGCAGTATTTGCAGCAGGATGGCCGCATCAGCAATCAGGAACTGGCGGAACGCATCGGCCTTTCTCCGGCAGCTTGCTGGCGTCGGGTGAAAGCGCTGGAGGAGGCTGGAGTGATCCGTGGTTTTGTGGCGCTGGTGGACCCGGTGCAGGTTGGTCAGCCATTAAATGTTCTGGTGATGGTGACCCTGCAGCGTCACTCGATTGATAACACCACCGAATTTGAAAGCCGGATGCGGGAGTATCCCGAAGTGCTGCAGTGTTATGCCACCACCGGTCAGGCGGATTTTATTCTGCGGGTGGTGATTCAGGACATGCCGGCCTATGACCGCTTTCTGAATGAAAAGATTTTTACCTTGAAAGGCATCGCGCAGGTCAATTCCAACTTTGCCCTGCGCGAAATCAAGAACGAAACGGCCATGCCCCTGGGTTGATTGGCAACTGAGACCCACAGGGTAATGGCCGTTGAAACAAATTCAGCCAATGCTGATCTTCGGCAGGGTGGGGGCTTGCAGCACGACCTTTTCAGCAGGTGCAATCACCTTGGCCGTACCCGTTACCACCTTTTCACCCTTCTGGTTGGTGACCAGGCAATCCAGTTCAACAATCTTTTTGGCATCCTGCTTGTCTTTAACCGTCAGGGTCACGGTCAGGGTGTCATCCAGTTTCACCGGGCGGCGGAAACTGAGTTCCTGCCCCATGTAGATGGTGCCGGGGCCGGGCAATACTGTGGCCAGGGCAGCAGAGATCAAGGAGCCGGACCACATGCCGTGGGCAATACGCTCACCGAACATGCTGGTTTTGGCAAATTCGGCATCCAGGTGCACTGGGTTCACATCGCCTGATACGGCGGCAAACAACACCAGTTCGCGCTCGGTCAGGGTTTTTTCAAAAGTGGCTGAGTCACCAATGTTGAGGGTGTCGTAAGGACGATTTTCCAGAGTGGCCATGGTTGTTGTTTCCTTGTGGTTTTTGATCTGTGCCTCTTGGCGTGAATGGTAACTCCTGCCATTATTGAAAGCCAGTCGAGCGCTTGCTTGGTTATTTGTGGCAGGTTGCAATAAGACAAGGGTCGTATTTTGTTGCGATGCAGCATAGTGCTAAATAATCTTCATGTAAATTTTTTACACAAAGATGACGGATGGATTCCGCTGTTTTCAATAAGACACAGAACAGACCAAAGAGGCCAACTTCCATGCAGCATACCAATATCTATAATCTGGGGCTGGATCGCAATGCCGCTAACTTCGCCGCACTGACACCCCTTTCTTACCTGCAGCGTGCTGCCAGTGTTTACCCGGATCGTGTGGCCCAGATTCACCATGATCAGCAGCTCACCTGGAAGCAGACCTACCTGCGCTGTGTGCGCCTGGCTTCAGCCTTGAGCAAGGCGGGTATTGCGGAAGGTGACACAGTTTCTTTCATTGCTGCCAACACCAATCCGTTGTTTGAAGCGCATTTTGGTGTACCCATGTGTGGTGCGGTGCTGAATGCCGTGAACACGCGTCTGGATGCCGAGGCGATTTCTTTTATCCTGCAGCACGCAGAAGCAAAAATTGTGTTTGTGGATCGTGAGTTTTCTGAAGTGGCCTCTCGTGCCATCAAGATGCTGGGTGCCAACCGTCCACGTGTGATTGATATTGATGACCCCTTTTATGAGGGTGGTGAACTGATTGGTGAGATGGATTATGAAGCCTTTATTGCCCAGGGTGATGAAGGTTTCAGCTACAGCCTGCCCGCTGATGAGTGGAATGCCATCACCCTGAACTATACCTCGGGCACCACCGGCAACCCCAAGGGTGTGGTGTATCACCATCGTGGCGCTTATCTGAATGCGGTGTCCAATGCCGTGTCCTGGAACATGGGTGAACATCCGGTGTACCTCTGGACCCTGCCGATGTTCCACTGCAATGGCTGGTGTTTCCCCTGGACACTGGCTGCCACCGTTGGCACCAGTGTCAGTCTGCGTCATGTTCGTGCGGATGCCATTTATGATTCGATCCGCAACAACAAGGTGAATCACTTCTGTGGTGCACCGATTGTACTGAACATGCTGAACAATGCCGATGCAGGCTTAAAAACCGGCATCAACCATGAAGTGAAGGTGATGACGGCCGGTGCTGCGCCACCTGCAGCAGTCATTGAAGGGATGGAAGCGATGGGCTTCAAGGTGACCCACGTGTATGGCCTGACGGAAACCTACGGTCCTTGTGTGGTCTGTGCCTGGCATGATGAGTGGAACGATCGCTCCCTGACTGAAAAAGCCCGCCTGAAGTCTCGTCAGGGTGTGAAGTCACCGATGCAGGAAGGCCTGATGGTGGCTGATCCGGAAACAATGCAGCCGGTACCCCGGGATGGCCAGACCATTGGTGAGATATTCATGCGCGGCAACCTGGTGATGAAGGGTTATCTGAAAAATCCGCGTGCCACCGAAGAGGCCTTTGCCGGTGACTGGTTCCATTCCGGTGATCTGGCCGTCTGGCACCCGGATGGTTATGTGGAAATCAAGGATCGCTCCAAAGACATCATCATCTCCGGTGGTGAGAACATTTCCTCCATTGAGGTGGAAGATGTGCTGTATCGCCACCCGGCAGTATCCGAGGCAGCGGTGGTGGCACGTCCTGATGAAAAATGGGGTGAAACACCCTGTGCCTTCATTAACCTGAAGGCAGGAGCACAGGTCACCGAGCAGGAGATCATTGATTTTTGTCGTGACAATATGGCGAAGTTCAAGGCACCCAAAACCGTGGTGTTTGGTGAGCTGCCAAAAACCTCAACAGGTAAGATTCAGAAGTTTGTGTTGCGGGATCGGGTCAAAACCCTTTAAGGCCTGTTTGCTGCAAGCGTTTTTCCTGCTGTACTTTGGCCAGTCCTCCGGGGGCTGGCTTTTTTTTGCCTGCCTCAGTATAGTAAACGAACGTTTGAATTGGTGTGCTGATCTACTGCATGACTATACTGCAGATCAGGCATCACTTGCTCATTTATAAAAATAATCTGGCGAGGGCTAGGTATGACTGATATCGATCTGGGACGTTTTGAATCCATCCTGCAGGTGTTTGACGAATCCTGCCAGCGCTTTGCGGATTGCCCTGCATTCACTTGCATGGGTAAAACCATCACCTACGGCAAGCTGGAAGAAAAAAGCCGCCATTTTGCTGCTTACCTGCAGAATCATACCGATCTGAAACCAGGCGACCGCATTGCCATCCAGCTACCCAATACCCTGATGTTCCCCATCGCCGTGTTTGGTGCATTGCGCGCCGGCCTGGTGGTGGTG
Organism: Marinospirillum alkaliphilum DSM 21637; assembly: GCF_900119735.1. GTDB lineage: Bacteria > Pseudomonadota > Gammaproteobacteria > Pseudomonadales > Halomonadaceae > Marinospirillum > Marinospirillum alkaliphilum. Next base: position 375,324 of record NZ_FPJW01000001.1, read on the forward strand.
AATACCAACCCGCTGTATTCCGAGCGTGAGATGGAGCATCAGTTCAATGACTCTGGTGCACGGGCGATTGTGGTGCTGGCCAACATGGCCCACAACGTCGAAAAGGTACTGACTCACACTCATCTGAAGCATGTGATTGTCACTGAGCTGGGGGACATGCATCCCTTTGTGAAGCGCCATCTGATCAACAAGGTGGTGAAACACGTCAAGAAGATGGTGCCTGCTTACCATCTGCCGCACGCTGTGTCTTTCCGCAAGGCTTTGCATCTGGGGCGCAAGGGGCATTGGGTACCGAACAAACCCACCCTGGATGATCTGGCGGTGCTGCAGTACACCGGTGGCACCACCGGTGTGGCCAAGGGTGCCATGCTGACCCATCGCAACCTGGTGGCCAACATGCTGCAGGCTCGGGCAGTGATCAAGCAGGCATTGAGTGAAGGCGGTGAAACGGTAGTGGCTCCCCTGCCGATGTACCACATCTACACTTTCACCGTGAACTGCATGGTGATGATGGAGCTGGGCAACCATTCACTGCTGATCACCAATCCGCGTGATCTGCCAGCTTTTGTGAAAGAACTGCAGAAAAACGAATTCACTGGTTTTGTTGGCCTGAACACCCTGTTTGTGGCGCTGTGCAATCGTGACGACTTCAAAGCCCTGGATTTCAGTAAGCTGAAACTGACCATTTCCGGTGGCATGTCACTCACCACTTCTGCAGCAGAGCGCTGGAAGGAAGTGACAGGCTGCGCGATTGCTGAAGGTTACGGCCTGACTGAAACCTCACCGGTGGCAACTTTTAACCCACCCAATGCCATTCAGTTGGGCAGTATCGGTAAAGCAGTGCCCAGTACCGAGCTGAAGGTGATTGACGAAGAGGGCAACAGCTTGCCGATTGGTGAGGCGGGTGAGCTGTGTATTCGTGGCCCGCAGGTGATGAAGGGTTACTGGCAGCGTCCGGAAGAAACCGCCAAGTGCCTCAGTGCTGATGGCTGGTTCCGCACCGGGGATGTTGCCGTGATCCAGGAAGATGGTTATGCACGAATTGTGGATCGCAAAAAAGACATGATTAACGTGTCCGGCTTCAACGTCTATCCCAACGAGGTGGAAGATGTGATTGCCTCTCACCCGGATGTACTGGAAGTGGCTGCAGTGGGTGTGCCGGACGAAAAGAGTGGTGAAGCCGTGAAGGTGTTTGTGGTATCGCGTAACCCGGATATGGATGTGAAGGAAATCCGTGACTGGTGCAAGGAGCGGCTGACGGGTTACAAGGTGCCGCGTCTGGTGGAGTTCCGTGATGAGTTGCCAAAAACCAATGTTGGCAAGGTATTGCGCCGTCAGTTGAGGGATGAGGTCAAGGACGAAGGAAAAGCCGCCTGATATCCATTATACTGCCTCACTTTTTGACACAGTGAGCCGTTGTATCCATGCCTTATCAGGATTTGCTCGACCAGTGCCTGCTGCAGGATTTTCATCGCCTGCGCAGGCCGGTCCAACAGGCCATTCGCAACGGACAAGCCTTGTCCGACTCACTGCAACAGCAGTTGCAGACTTCTGCCGAAAAGCTGGCGCGACGCCGAGCTGCCTGGCCGCAGATTGACTACCCGGATCTACCGGTCAGTGAACACCGGGACAAGATTCTGGCAACCCTGCGTCAACATCAGGTGGTGGTGGTGGCCGGTGAAACCGGTTCCGGTAAAACCACCCAGTTGCCTAAACTCTGCCTGGAGTTGGGCCTGGGAGCGCGTGGTCTGATCGGTCATACCCAGCCGCGGCGTCTTGCTGCCCGTTCGGTGGCCCAGCGTCTGGCGGAAGAGTTACGTGTGCCCCTGGGTGAGCAAGTCGGTTATCAGGTGCGTTTTCAGGACCAGCAGTCCGAAACCACCCTGGTCAAACTGATGACTGACGGTATTCTGCTGGCTGAAACCCAGAAAGATCCTTTTTTAAACCGTTATGAAGCCATCATCATTGATGAGGCCCACGAACGTAGCCTCAATATCGATTTTCTGCTGGGTTATTTAAAACGCATTCTGCCGAAACGGCCGGATCTGAAAGTGGTGATCACTTCAGCCACCATAGATCTGGAACGCTTTTCCAGACATTTTGATGACTGCCCGGTGATTGAAGTTTCCGGGCGCAGTTATCCGGTGGAGCAGTTGTATCGCCCCTTGCTGACCGATGACCCCGACACCGCTGATCTGACCTTGCAGCAGGGGTTGTTGCAGGCACTGGAAGAAGTGGCGCAACTGGAGCGTGAAAAAGGCTGGCTGCATGGTCCGCGGGATGTACTGGTGTTTCTGCCCGGTGAGCGGGAAATCCGCGAAGTGGCGCATGAAATTCGCCGTGCCCAGGGTGGCGGTCGTTTTCGTGACACCGAGGTGTTGCCACTTTATGCCCGTTTGCCAGCCTCTGAGCAGCAGCGCGTATTCCAGTCCCATACCGGTCGACGGGTGGTGCTGGCCACCAACGTGGCAGAAACCTCGTTAACCGTACCGGGTATTCGTTATGTGATTGATCCGGGCCTGGCGCGCATCAGTCGTTACAGTGTGCGTGCAGGTGTGCAGCGTTTGCCGGTGGAACCGGTTTCCCAGGCCAGTGCCCGGCAGCGTGCCGGACGCTGCGGGCGCATTGCCGAAGGCCTGTGCATTCGCCTGTATGCCGAGGATGACTTCAACAGTCGTCCGGATTTCACCGAACCGGAAATCCGTCGCACCAATCTGGCGGCGGTGATTCTGCAGATGCTGGCGCTGCGCCTGGGTGATATTGCTGACTTTCCTTTTGTGGAACCGCCGGACAGTCGCAGCATCAAGGATGGTTTTCGGTTGTTGTTTGAACTGGGTGCAGTTAACCGCCGCAATGAACTGACGCCACTGGGACGCAAGCTGGCACGCCTGCCGGTGGACCCGCGTCTGGGGCGCATGCTGCTGGAAGCCTCCGCAAGGGGCTGCCTGCAGGAAGTCATGATCATCACTGCTGCACTGAATCTGCAGGACCCGCGTGAACGACCGGTGGAACATCAGCAGGCTGCTGATCAGGCCCATGCCCAGTGGGCGGATCCGGACTCGGATTTTGTGGCACTGGTGAACCTCTGGCACCACTATGAAACCCAGCGTCAGGAGCTGAGTGCCAGTCAGCTGCGTAAATACTGTCAGAAACACTTCCTGTCCTGGATGCGGATGCGTGAATGGCGTGACACCCACCATCAGTTGAAGTTGTTGTGTCGGGAAATCGGCTTGACAGAGAACACTCAACCGGCGGGACCGCAGCCACTGCATCAGGCACTCTTGTCGGGCCTGTTGTCGAATATTGGCATGCAGCAGGAAAACCGTGAGTTTCTGGGCGCACGCAACCGCAAGTTTTTTGTGCACCCCGGTTCTAAACTGGCCAGAAAACCACCCAAATGGGTGATGGCCGCTGAGCTGGTGGAAACCACCCGCCTGTATGCCCGCATGGTGGCCAGAATTCAGCCCGAATGGGTGGAGCCACTGGCCGGTCATCTGCTGAAACGTGATTATTCTTCGCCCCACTGGGAGAAAAAGGCAGCCCGGGTGGCAGCGTTTGAAAAAGTTACCCTGTTTGGTTTGCCTGTGGTGACTGGTCGCAAGGTGGACTACAGCAGCATTGATCCGGTGTTATCACGTGAGCTGTTTATCCGGGCCGCTCTGGTGGAAGGGGATTACGCCACCAAAGCACCCTTCATGGCCCACAACCAGGCGCTGCTGAATGAAGTGCAGACACTGGAAGACAAGGCACGCAAGCGGGATATTCTGGTCGATGATCAGGTGTTGTATGAGTTTTATGACAGCCGCATTCCAGCGGAAGTGTGCCGAGGCGCCAGTTTTGAACAATGGCGCAAACAGGCCGAACTACAACAGCCGGATTTGTTATTGCTGACCCGAGAGGAATTGCTGGCCCGCACCGCGGATGAAGTGACCCAGGAGGCTTTTCCAGATCATTTGCAGTGGCAGGGCATCAGTTGGCAGCTGACCTATAACTTTGCACCGGGTGAAGTCGATGATGGTGTCAGTATGGCGGTTCCGGCGGCGATGCTGGCGCAGTTACCAGATGCTCGTCTGGAGTGGTTGGTTCCCGGGTTGCTGAAAGAAAAGTGCTTGGCCTTGATGCGGGGTCTGCCCAAGCAGGTGCGCAAGAATTTTGTGCCGCTGCCGGATTATGTGGATGCTGCCATCAATGCGCTGGTTCCGGATGACCTGCCGCTGGGCAAGGCGCTGGGCCTGTTTTTTTACAAAACCAGCGGTGTCCGGATTGATGACACCCTGTGGCAGGATGTGGAACTGCCACCCCACTTGCAGATGAACTTTCGGGTGCTGGATGAAAAGGGGCGCCTGTTGGGGCAGGGGCGGGATCTGGAGCAGCTGCGTCAGCAGTATGCAGGCCAGATTCAGGCAGCCACCCGGGCACTGGATGCCGGGCAGCTGCAGGTGACCGGTGCCACCGGCTGGAGTTTTGGTGAGTTACCTGCAGTGTTGGAGCAGCAGCAGGCCGGTGTGAAAATTCAGGCATTTCCAGCGCTGGTGGATGAAGGCAGCAGCATTGGTGTCACCCTGTTTGACACTGCAGAGAAGGCACGTCAGGCCAGTGAGCGGGGGCTGGTGCGACTGATTCGCCTGAGCCTGCCGCAAAAGGATAAATACCTGCAGAGCCAGTTGCCGGGGTTGAGTCAGGTGCAGTTGATGTTCAGTAAAATCGGCAGTCGTCAGCAGTTACTGGACGACCTGCTGGATGCAACAGCAAGAGACGCCTTCCTGGATGCGGACGCTGCAACCTGGCCAAGGGATGAAGAAGCATTTCAGCAGTTGCTGGAACAGCGACAGGCACAGTGGGTGCCCTTGGCAACAGAGCGTCTGAAGCAGGTGCGTGCGGCACTGGAGTTGCAGGTACCACTGGCGGCCCGTTTAAAGGGCAAGCTGGACCTGGCTTTGGCGCTGACCTATCAGGATGTACGGCGCCAACTGGAGCGCTTGTTTTATCCAGGCTTCATCTGGCGAGCGGGTGACTGGTTAAAGGAATACCCGCGTTATCTGAAAGCCATCGATATCCGACTGGAAAAAGCGCCCAGAGACCGGTTGCGTGATCAGCGCCAGGCTGAAGAACTGGAGGTGTTGTGGCAGCGCTGGGAGGGTCGCTGGAAGGTGTTGCAGGATAAAGCAGCCATCACACCGGCATTTAATGAATTCCCCTGGCTGATTGAAGAATATCGGGTTTCCCTCTACGCTCAGCAACTGGGAACCCGGCAGGTGGTTTCTGCTCGACGGCTTGAAGAAGCCTGGTCCAAACTTGTCTCTTGATGATGAGTTTATTGCTGTCGTTTTACATGGGATAATGCCGGGATGAAACCACGGAGCCAGGAATGAATCAGAAGAGCGCAACAACCGTCTCGATCATTGAGGAGCGGATCAATATACCGGTTGCCGGTCAGCAGTTTGCTCAGTTGGTGCGGATTCATCCGGTTAAGGATCCAGGTCCGGCGGTGTTTATGCTGCATGGTTTGATGGATGATGCCCGCTGCTTCCATGACAGTCAGGCACGCACTGGCCTGGCTTATGTTCTGGCGCGTCAGGGATATGACGTTTATATGGGTGAGTTACGCAGTCGTCGACTGGACGGCAGTACGCTGAAAAAGCATCCTTTTGGTGTGGAAGATGCCATCAATCAGGATTTGCACCGCCTGGTGGAAGCCATGAACAAGCGTATTGCAACACCAGGGCAAATCTGGATTGGTCAGGGTTTTGGCAGTTTGTTATTGACCAGTTACCTGGCTCGTCATCCGGCACAGCTGCAGCAGTTACGAGGCATGGTGCATTTCAGTCCTTTCCGTGAATCCCAGCCTGCCGGTCGCATCAAGCATTTCTGGGTGAATTGGCTGCACCGTCGGGGTATCAGCCTGGTATCTCGCTTACTGGGTTACGTGCCAGCAGTGCGTTTCAAGCTGGGTCGTTGCAACGAAAGCCTGAATTTTTACCAGGATGTGTTGTATTGGCTGGATTCACCCTGGCGCGGCAAGGATGGTTTTGATTATGCCGCTGCAGTGAAACAACTGGATTGGCCGCCCAGTCTGTATTTTGCCAGCCTTTATCAGTCCTGGCGCGGCAGTGATGCTGATGCTCGCGCCTTCATGTTTGATCTGGGTGCCCATAATGGTCGTCTGATCAAGCTGGGGCGACGTGTTGGCAATCACAAAAACTACCGTCGCTCCGAGCTTTGCCTGCATGAAGCGGCAGAGCAGGATTATTTCCCGCTATTGCTGGACTGGCTGAAAGAACTGCCAGAACATCAGGCTACCTCCGGCCAATAGGCCGGAATTTTTCCCTTCTTGATGAGAATTGCATGAAATCTGTTTTGATTACCGGAACTGGTCTGTTTACTCCTTCTCAACGCATCAGTAATGAAGAACTGGTGCAGTCTTTTAATACCTGGGTGGAAGGCTGGAACCATGAACAGGCAGCAGCCATAGCTGCAGGCAGCGTGACTGCAAAAACACCTTCCAGCGCTGAGTTCATAGAAAAGGCATCAGGCATCAAAAGCCGTTTTGTGATGGATCGGGATGGTGTACTGGATCCACAACGCATGAAACCCCACCTGCCTGAGCGCAGCAATGATGAGCCGTGCATTCAGGCTGAAATGGCGGTGGCCGCTGCGCGTGAAGCGCTGGCTCAATCGGGTTTGCAGGGCAGTGATATTGATCTGGTGATTCTGGCTTGCTCCAACCCCCAGCGAGCTTATCCGGCAGTAGCCATTGAGGTTCAGCAATTGCTGGGTGCGCAGGGTTTTGCTTATGACATGAATGTAGCCTGTTCCAGTGCCACCTTTGGTATTCAGGCGGGGTGCAGTGCTATTCAGTCGGGCCAGGCCCGCCGGGTTTTGATGGTCAATCCTGAGATCTGCAGTGCACACCTGAACTTTCGTGACCGCGACAGCCATTTCATTTTTGGTGATGCCTGCACAGCGGTGATTCTGGAAGCTGCTGAGCTGGCGGTGGGCAAATCCAATGTTTATGAGGTTTTTGCTTCACGCCTGATGACACAGTTTTCCAATAACATCCGCAATAATGCCGGTTTTCTGAATCGCTGTGATGAAGCCGGGCTTGGCAAGGATGACAAGCTGTTTGTGCAGGAAGGGCGCAAGGTCTTCAAGGAAGTCTGCCCGATGGTTGCCGAGATGATTGTTGAGCAATTGGCGGCCAACCAGCTGCAGCCAGAACAGCTCAGCCGTCTGTGGTTGCATCAGGCCAACCTGAATATGAATCAACTGATTGCCCGTCGGGTGCTGGGTCGTGATGCAACACCGCTGGAGGCTCCGGTGATTCTGGATCGTTATGCCAATACCAGCTCGGCAGGTTCAATCATTGCTTTTCACCTGCATCGCCAGGATTTACAGACCGGTGATCTGGGTGTGATCTGCTCCTTTGGTGCCGGTTATTCAGCAGGTTGTTTACTGGTGCGTAAGGTTGCCTGAGATGTTGATGGCATTTTGCCGAACTGTCACATTGATGCTGTTGGTTGTATTTAGCCTGCCAGGGCATGCTGACACTGTGGACTGGGGGGAGGATCGACCTCACCCCAGAGACCCTTATGAAAGCTGGAACCGCAAGGTTTTTGCTTTTAATGAAACCCTGGATGGCTGGGTACTCAAGCCAATAGCACGGGGTTACCGTGCAGTCACCCCTGGTTTTGTTCGCAAGGGTGTCGGCAACTTTTTTGCCAATCTGGGAGAGATTCCCAACTTTGCCAATAACCTGCTGCAAGCCAAACCAGCCGCTGCAGGTCGTGATGCAGTGCGTTTCACCCTGAACACTACCGTCGGGGTTCTGGGTTTGTTTGATCCGGCAACGTCGCTGGGCATCAGGCGCAGTGAAGAAGACTTCGGGCAGACTCTCAATACCTGGGGTGTGCCACAGGGCCCCTACATTGTCTGGCCCTTTATTGGTGGTCAGACCCTCAGCCATACGGTCTCCTTGCCGGTGGATTATTATTATCTCAATCCGGTGCGTTATGCGGTGGATGAGCCTGAAATCCGTTATGGTCTGGCTGCCCTTTATGCTGTGCACCAGCGATCAGAGTTGCTTGATGCTGAAAAGTTGATCCGAGGTGATCGCTACACCTTTATTCGCGATGCCTACCTGCAACGGCGTTCATTTCTGGTAAATGATGGGCGAATGGATTCTGATCCGTTTCTGGATGATGAAGACTTTTTCTTTGACGACGATGATTTTGCTTATTAGCCATCAGTTGTACGCCGGTTAAATCTGCTTGATTTAACCGAACAGTCGGATTACCGTTCAATGAAACGTCAGACCGAGTTCTGTCACATGCATCAGATGAGGTACGCATGAGCAAACCGGAGCAGGATGCAGCGCTCAGGTGTCAGCAACTGGAACAAGAAAATGCTGATCTCAGGACGTCGCTGGAAATGCTACGTCAGGATCAGGAAGCCGGTTATCATGTACAGAAACGCCTGTTGCCACTGAATGCCATGGAGCATCAGGGTTTTCGCCTCAATTACTGGCTGCAACCTTCCCTTTATCTTTCCGGCGACTTTCTGGATTTCTGGTCACCCAAGCCGGGCAAACTCCTCTTTTATCTTGCGGATGTCTCTGGACACGGTGCGTCTTCAGCCTTTGTGACTATACTTCTGAAATACATCGTTAGTCGTTACGCCAAGGAAGATGATTTGAGCCCGGCACGCCTTTGTACCCGCATTAACGAAGAGTTGTTGGTTGGCGGTCTGGATAAACACCTCACACTGGTGATGGGTTGTCTCGATACCCAGACACGGCAACTGACTTATACCTTGGGTGCTCATCTGCCGGTGCCGTTGATGGTCAGTGATGGCGAGGTTCAGGAACTGGAAGGAAGCGGAATGCCGATTGGGCTCTTCCCAGGAGCAGTATACAAGGATTACACTTGCACCTTTCCTGAAAAGGGATGTCTGATGATGGCCAGTGATGGCGTGCTTGAAGTTCTGCCTGGAGAGGGTCTGGAAGCCCGGCAGAAAGAATGGAGACTAAGAGTGGCCGCCTCCGGCGGAGATCTCGAATCCCTGTTGCAGCGTTTGCCCGGTGAGCCTGATAACTGGCCTGACGATGTGACCCTGATGACTGTAAGCGGTTTTTGATATGCAAACAGGTAAGCTGTTGTCGGCCAAGTCGCAGCACACCTATATACTGAAGCTGGTTGGTGATGTCAGGCTGACCCTCTGCTGTACGTTGGATAAGCTTTTTGAGCGAATTTTTAACGATGCCGAGATTAATAGCATTGTGATTGATTTGTCTCAGGCGGATAACCTGGATAGCACCACTCTGGGTTTGCTGGCCAAGATCGCTGTAAAGGCCTCACTGAAAGGATTGATGCAACCCAGTATCATTTCTTCCAATCGTGATATTACCCTGCTGCTGAACTCGATGGGATTCCAGCAGTATTTCCTGATTCTGGATCGACCACTGACCAGTTGTGAGCAATTGCAGGAAGTGCCGCAACTGGCTGGTTCTGAGTCCCATATTCGTGCTCAGGTGCTGGATGCACATCGAACACTGATGTCGATGAATGAGCATAACAAGGAAGCTTTCAAGAGTGTGGTGCAGGCACTGGAAGAGTGCCCGCAAACCCATTGATCAGGACTGCTTTCCTGATCCTTTTCTGAAGGGAAGGTTTGTTGAAGGGTGAAATGCCAGTCAAAGACTGGCTAAACGCTGCTCCAGCGTTTCCAGATCCTTGATGAATTGACGAATGCCCTGGGCCAGTTTTTCGGTGGCCATGGCATCCTGGTTTAGTGCCAGGCGAAAAGCCGCTTCATTCAATTCCACATCAGCCGGTTCCTGCGGCAAGTCCGGGTGCAGCACCCGCTGCAAATCACCCGAGTCAGCTTCCAGTTCCGCCAATAGTTTGGGCGCAATGGTGAGTCGATCACAACCGGCCAGGCATTCAATTTCCGAGGTATTACGGAAGCTGGCGCCCATGACAATGGTCTGGTAACCACGGGATTTGTAATAGCGATAGATCTGCTGTACAGACATCACGCCCGGGTCCTTGTGACCACTGAAATCAGCATCTGGTTGTTGTGCCTTGTACCAGTCGAGGATGCGTCCCACAAAGGGAGAAATCAGTGTGACACCTGCATCCGCACAGGCGCGTGCCTGATCAAAGCCGAATAACAGCGTCAGGTTGCAACTGATGCCTTCCTTCTCCAGCTTCTCGGCCGCACGTATGCCTTCCCAGGTGGAGGCCAGTTTGATCAGGATACGACTTGGATCACCACCGGCACGACTGATCTGCTCAATCAGTTGATGGGCACGCTGCAAGCTGGCTTCTTCATCAAAGGAGGTGCGGGCATCCACTTCAACCGAAACATAACCGGGTACCTGCTGCTGCAGCTGGCTGGCCAGCAATGCGGCAAAGGTGTCATACAGGGGCAGACCAGTATGTCTGGACTGATTTGCTGCCTGTTGCAGTAGCGGTGCATAGGCCGGGATATCCAGTGCCTGCAGCAACAGGGATGGATTGGTAGTGGCATCAGTCGGCTGATATTGGCGAATGGCATTTAAATCACCGGTATCAGCAACCACCAGGGTCATTTGCCTGAGTTGTTCAAGTTTTGTGGGCATGTTCCATGTCTCCTATGTTTTTCCTATCTGAGCAGAGCAAAGCAGCAGATTCAATTCGACCTAAGAAGCTGCTGGCTGCTGTTCAGGCACCAGGGCCAGGGCCTGTTCCAGTAGTTCCGGGCCTTCCCCCGCTAGGTGAGCGCGTTCACTGAGTAAGCGGCGGAAGCGGCGGGCACCAGGTACGCCCTGAAACAGTCCCAGCAGTGGTCGAATCATTGGGTTGAGTCGATCACCTGCTTGCAGGCGTTGTTCCACATAAGGCAGGTAGTCACGAATGGCTTGATGACGCGTCAGGCCGGTGGCGGGGTCACCCATCAGCTGCTGATCCACTTCAGCCACCAGCCAGGGGTTGTTCCAGATGGCGCGCCCCAGCATCACTGAATCCACCTGCTGCAGTTGCTCCTTGCAGGCATCCAGGGTTTCCAGGCCGCCATTGATGCCAATAACCAACTCTGGATGCTGCTGTTTAAGACGATGAACGCGACCATAATTCAGCGGTGGTATTTCACGGTTTTCCTTGGGTGACAGGCCCTGCAACCAGGCTTTACGGGCATGCAGGATAAAAATCCGGCAGCCGGCTTGTTGTTGCGCCTCAATGAAGGCTTCCAGATCAGCATCTTCATCCTGCTCATCAATGCCAATACGGCACTTGACAGTGACCGGTAAAGGAGTGGCCGCTTGCATGGCTTGCAGGCATTCTGCAACGCGTTGTGGGTGTGCCATCAGGCAGGCACCAATCAGGTTGTTCTGCACCCGGTCGCTGGGGCAGCCGACATTCAGATTGATTTCGTCATAACCCCACTGGGTGGCCAGTTCAGTGCAGCGTGCCAGCTCATCCGGGTTGCTGCCGCCCAGCTGCAGAGCCAGTGGGTGTTCTTCAGCTGAAAAGTCCAGAAAGCGTTGTGGGTCCTTACCATGCAGGATGGCACCGGTGGTGACCATTTCTGTGTAAAGCAGGGTGTGGCGGCTCAGCAGGCGCAGAAAATAACGAAAGTGCCGGTCGGTGACATCCAGCATGGGTGCAACGGAAAAAACAGGGTAGGGCTTGCCGCCCCAGGCGTTATCAGGCATGGCAGTCAGTCAGAATATAAAAGGTAAGCATTGTAAAACAAAAAGGCGGCCACTGCAGGGGGAGCAGGGCCGCCGAAACGAGCAAGTGCGTAGGACAAACTTCCGTATTTGCCGCTAACGATTGAGGTGATAACAGACAAAGACCTCGGTAAACCGAGACTGCATTGTCAGAGAAAAATGGAGGTCAAGGAAGGTGGCGGATTGTCGCAGAAATGCAGAACAGGGCGGAATCTTTTATACTGCGCGGCTGTGAAAGATTCTACCATCCATCAGTCTGAAGGTTAAATACCCATGACCGTGCGCACCCGCATTGCTCCTTCGCCAACCGGTGATCCTCACGTTGGTACGGCCTATATTGCCTTGTTTAACCTGTGTTTTGCGCGCCAGCACCAAGGCCAGTTTATTCTGCGTATTGAAGACACTGACCAGCAGCGTTCAACCCGTGAATCAGAACAGCAGATTTTTGATTCATTGCGCTGGTTGGGTCTGGAGTGGGATGAAGGTCCGGATGTGGGCGGCCCCCATGGCCCTTATCGTCAGAGTGAGCGGCGGGAGCTGTATGCCGGTTATGCCCAGGAACTGCTGGACAAGGGTAAGGCATTCAAGTGTTACCGTACCCCTGAAGAGCTGGATGAGCTGCGTCGTGAGCGTCAACTGGCAGGAAAATCCACTGCTTTAAAACCCTCAGATCTTTATCTGCCGGATGATGAGGTTGCCCGGCGTGAAGCCGCTGGAGCGCCCTATGTGGTGCGCATGCTGGTACCGGAAGAGGAAGGTGCCTGCGTGATTGATGATCTGTTACGCGGCCGTATTGAGCTGGACTGGGGCATGGTGGATGCGCAGATTCTACTGAAGTCCGATGGTATGCCCACTTACCACCTGGCCAATGTGGTGGATGATCACCTGATGGAAATCACTCATGTGCTGCGCGGTGAGGAGTGGATCAACTCAGCACCCAAACACAAGTTGTTGTATGAGTACTTCGGTTGGCAGATGCCGGTGCTCTGTCATCTGCCGCTGTTGCGTAATCCTGATAAGTCCAAGCTGTCCAAGCGTAAGAATCCGACTTCCATCACCTTTTACCAGCGTATGGGTTACCTGCCGCAGGCGGTGATCAACTATCTGGGGCGCATGGGTTGGTCGATGCCGGATGAGCGGGAAAAATTCAGCCTGGATGAAATGATTGCTCACTTTGATATCTCCAGGGTATCCCTGGGTGGTCCGGTGTTTGATGTTGAAAAACTCAGTTGGCTGAATGGGGTGTACCTGCGTGAAGACCTGTCAGACGAGCAGTTTATTGCCGAGCTGATGAAGTGGGCCTTTAATAGCGATTATGTGCGTCAGATCATTCCACAGCTGCGTCCGCGGGTGGAAACCCTGTCTGATGTTGCTCCCTTGGCGGCTTTTTTCTTCAGTGGTCTGCCAAAACTGCAAAAAAGTGACTTCCTGGCGCTGGGCATGGAAGAGGAAGCGCTGGTCGAGTTGCTGCAGTTTCTGGTGTGGGAAATGGATGCATTGCGCGACTGGAACAAGGACGGCATCATGGCGTGTGTTAAAGCGCTGAGTGAGCAGGCGGGATTAAAAATGAAAGCCTACCTGCAGCCGGTGTTTCTTGCTGTGAGCGGCAGCACCAGCTCCACTTCAGTGCTGGATGCCATGGTGATCCTGGGGCCGGACATGAGTCGTGCCCGCTTGCGTCATGCCTTGGATCTGGTGACTGAGGGCGGTGTCTCGAAGAAGCAGGCCAAGAAACTCGAGAAGGCTTATCAGCTGTTTGGTGAATCCAAAAAACTTTGAATTCATTGGAGAAAAGTCTTGACGGTGCGTAGGGTCGGCAGTAATATACGCACCGTCTTCCGGACATCGTGGGGCTATAGCTCAGCTGGGAGAGCGCCTGCCTTGCACGCAGGAGGTCAGCGGTTCGATCCCGCTTAGCTCCACCAAAGTTTTTTATAAGACCTGATAAACGTTTTATGAAAAGCTTTAGAGTGATAAAACGTCCCATTCGTCTAGTGGTCCAGGACACCGCCCTTTCACGGCGGTAACAGGGGTTCGAACCCCCTATGGGACGCCACTTGTTTCAGTGATTCTTCAGTGTTAAACCCCGCCTTTCAAAATAACTGACCTGGTGTCGGTTTTTTTCGTTTTCAGTGTCTGATCTTTACGATATCCCTGGCTCGATTCGAGACTGTGGGTTGGTTGTTTTCGAGTAAGTGCTTGATTCCTCCCGCATCCATGCGAATCACAAGGCAAAACAGATGGAAAGATGAGTTTTGTTGTTGATCAGAGTTCGTCTAGCAGCAGGTCGTTGGATAGCTGATAACGGGCTGGATCATCCGGGCCGATCAGCTTACCAAGCGAAGGCGTTTTGTTCAGGTCTACATCACGCATCGGGATAGCCTGATTGCTTTGTTTGTTGTACACCAGGCGCACCACCTGCGGCTGATGATCTTCATTCTGGCGTTTGACAAAGCCTAAATCGCCATTTTCAAAACTGACCAGTGAGCCAATGGGGAAAAGCCCCTGGCGTTTGATGAGTTGTTGTACGGCAGCCAATTCAAGTTGCTGTTGCATCCCCATCAGGCGTTTGTAAGCAACTGCATGGGGTAAGCCAGCCTTGTAGCTGCGACCATTGGTCATGGCATCAAAGACATCAATCACTGCCGCCAGTTTGCCAACGGGACTGATGGAGATGCTTTTCAAGTGTTCGGGGTGCCCGCTGCCGTCCAGGCGTTCACAGTTCTGAGTGGCCACAAGCAGCGCAATTTCGGGAGTGCCTTGCTGGCGTGAAAGGATTTCACGGGTCAACAGGGAGTGTTTGTGCATTACCTTGGCTTCCTGCTCAGTCAGGTCACCCCCTTTGCCGATGATGCGCTCAGGGATAAGCCCTTTACCCAGATCGTGGCACAAGCCGGCAAACATCAAATTGCGCAGGTAGTCCTTGTCGCGTGATTTGGGGTTGGTGACATTGTGCTGGGTTTGATCGACCAGCAGCACCGCAACACTAACGGAGTGTTCATAAAGGTAGTTGCCAATGGTGCGGATACGTGTGTATAGAATCAGTTCCTGGCGATCCTGTTCCAGGGCTTGCAGCAACAGGTCACAAACTTCCCAGATTTCCTTGATGGAAAGAGGGTTCTTTTCCCTTAGTTGCATGACCAGGCGGCGAACAGCACCCACAGCCTTGGTGTGAGCTTCAGCAATGCTGATTTTTTCTGGCAGTGCCGGATTGGGTTCATTCCGCTCCTGGTTTTTGCCCGTTTCATCCTTTTTGCCGTCTTTGCCCTTTTCCTTGTTGGCAGCAGGTGGGGTAAAGAGTTCTGAGGCTGGTGCAGAAATGGCGTTGCCGCTGCTGGCACGGGCGTTGTCGCGTTGAAGTTCGGTGACCACAAAGGAGATCTGGCGATCCAGCTTGGGGTTCATGTTAATGAACTGGCAGCCAAGGCTGCTGATGTCGCGGTTTTCATCATACCCGACATGGCGAACGGCAATACCCAGGTCAATCAGATGGCCGTTGGGGAAAATGATATGGCAGCTGGTGTATTCAGTGTTTTTGGGTAGTGCTTCCTGCAGATCGCCGGGTACTTCAATCTGGCAGCCCTGGGCAGACAGGTCGCGCAGCAGGCCTTCATGTGCCCAGGTTGGGTTTTGTGGAATGATGTTGTCGTATTCGTCCCGTTTGACGGGTGGCACCTTTACGCCAAGGCGAACCGGGATTTCCAGTGACATGCGAATGGGGGCGCGATAAAACTGACGCCTTTGTAAAAATTGCAGCTCCGTCGGAAAGGGGATCTTGTAGATCGGGCTACCTTCCTTTACAGCCCTGCCGGAAGCCTGCATGTGGGCTGCGCTGATTTTGCAGCCGTCGTGAAAGCTGTCAAAGCTGAAGGGGATGGCTTTGGCCATCAGTTCATCACCCCACTTGGGAGTGACTTCATCGAGCAGGAAATAACCTTCCTTGTAGTTAACCGCCAGAACCATGCTGGTGTAATAGTCCGCCACTGAATCAAAGTGCAGTTTCAGGGGGGTGTGCTTGGACTGCAGGCGGCGCAGCAGACGATAGACGCCTTCCGGTGACTTGATCAGTTGACCCTCAGGTTTGTTTTGGTGCGCACCTGAGTTGTTATCGGTTCTGCTTTCTTCCATAGTTGCCACTAAGTCGGTCCTGGCTCGGTGAGGGTTGGCCAATGCTCCTTAATACCTTTTCATGTGTCAAAAATCAAGATTAAGTCATTGATTTTTGCAAGAAAGAGCAAGGGCCTTGAGTTGTGGGTGCAGCTGAATGCCTTTAGTTCTTATTGTCAGCCGGTTTCGAGAAGGCCTGCAGGCGTCGTAACAAGCTGGAGGTATCCCAGCGGCCGCCGCCAAGTTGTTGAACTTCAGAATAAAACTGATCAACCAGGGCTGTCACGGGAAGTTGTGCATTGATCTGGCGAGCCTGTTCAAGGCAGATGCCCAGGTCCTTACGCATCCAGTCTACCGCAAAACCATGTTCATACTCATTGGCAATCATGGTTTTGTGACGGTTGTTCATTTGCCAGGAGCCGGCCGCACCCAGACTGATCACATCAATCACCTTTTGTTGATCCAGTCCGGCTGCAGCTGCAAAGTTGAGTCCTTCCGCAAGCGCTTGCACCAGGCCGCCAATACAAATCTGGTTGACCATTTTGGTGAGTTGTCCTGAGCCGGCAGGGCCCATGTGGGTGACCGCCTTGGCAAAACATTGCATGATCGGTTCGCCACGCACAAAGGCTGCATTGTTACCGCCAACCATGATGGTGAGCTGGCCGTTTTCAGCGCCTTGTTGGCCGCCAGATACGGGGGCATCCAGAAAATCAATTTGTTTCTGGTCGCAGCATTCGACCATTTCTTTGGCCAGGCTGGCGGATGCAGTGGTGTGGTCGATGATCAGGCTGCCGGGTTTAAGGCTTTCCAGCAGGCCGTTGCGCCCACTGATGACTTCACGAACATCGGCGTCATTGCCAACGCATAGCAGCACAATTTCAGCATCGGCCGCTGCCAGAGCCGGGGTGCGTGCGGCCTGTTGACCAGGATGGCGCTCGGCCCAGGCCTGTGCCTTTTCAAAAGTGCGGTTGTACACAGTGACTTGATGGCCCGCTTTGACCAGGTGGCTGGCCATTGGTGCTCCCATAACACCCATGCCGATAAAGGCTAATTTACGGGATGAAGTCATTGGTGGCTCCTGTGATTGTTGGGTGGTCGTTTGTCTTTATTGCACACAGCTTAATGGGCTGCATCATTTACAGCAATGCATAAAAAAGGCTGCCCGCAGGCAGCCTTTTAAGTGGGTGGCCAGAATCAGCGCTGAGGATAGTCGCGCTGAGGAGCACCGGTATACAGCTGGCGTGGGCGACCAATTTTGTAATCGTTGCTGATCATCTCGTTCCAGTGAGAGATCCAGCCAATGGTGCGGCTCATGGCAAAAATTACGGTGAACATGGCGGTCGGAATGCCAATTGCTTTCAGGATGATGCCGGAGTAGAAGTCTACGTTCGGGTAGAGGCGGCGAGACTTGAAGTAGTCGTCTTCCAGGGCGATCTGCTCCAGGCGCTTGGCGATTTTCAGTTGTGGGTCATCAGCCATACCCAGCTCTTGCAGTACTTCATCACAGGTCTTTTTCATGACTCTGGCGCGAGGATCGAAGTTGCGATAAACACGGTGACCAAAGCCCATCAGTTTGAAGGGGTCGTTTTTGTCTTTGGCGCGTGCAACAAACTCGTCGATGCGTGACTCGTCACCAATTTCATCCAGCATGGTCAATACCGCTTCATTGGCACCACCGTGAGCCGGTCCCCATAGGGCGGCAATACCGGCAGCAATACAGGCGAAGGGGTTGGCGCCAGTGGAGCCAGCCAGGCGTACGGTTGAGGTTGATGCATTTTGCTCGTGGTCAGCATGCAGCATGAAAATGCGATCCATGGCCTTGGCAAACACCGGGTTAACCTTGTATTCCTCGCAGGGTGTTGCAAACATCATGTGCAGGAAGTTTTCTGCGTAGGTCAGGTCATTGCGCGGATAAACAAAGGGCTGGCCAGTGGAGTACTTGTAACACATGGCTGCAATGGTTGGCATCTTGGCGATCAGGCGATGGGCAGATACTTCGCGGTGATAAGCATCACTGATGTCCATGGCTTCGTGATAAAAGGCAGACAGTGCGCCAACCACGCCACACATGACGGCCATTGGGTGGGCGTCACGGCGGAAACCTTTGAAGAACTGGGTCAGCTGTTCGTGTACCATGGTATGACGACGGATGGTGTTTTCGAACTTTTCACGCTGAGCCGGGGTAGGTAGTTCGCCGTTCAGCAGCAGGTAGCAGAGCTCAACATAGTCAGAGTGTTCTGCCAGTTGCTCAATGGGGTAGCCGCGATGCAGCAGGATTCCCTTTTCGCCATCAATAAAGGTGATCTTGGATTCACAGGAGGCGGTGGCCAGAAAACCAGGATCGTAGGTGAACATGCCGGTTGCACCGCCGAGGCTGCGCACGTCAATCACGTCAGGACCAGTGGTGCCGCTCAGGATCGGGAATTCGATGCTCTGCTCAAGACCATCAACGGTCAGTACTGCTTTCTTGTCAGCCATAAGGCCTCCTTATTTATTTTTGGTCACACTTGCCATACAAAAATTCAAAGTCGCACCACTATAAAAGGCTTGAATGACTTGTCAATTGAGCCAATGGGCTAGGTTGAGGGGTTGCTGGGCTGCCAGAATGCGCCACGCCTGAGTTTCAGGCCGTACATTAGATTGGCTTATTTTGATGCAGCGCACAACCTTTGGCTAGATTGCACAAGCAGAAGCGGGTTCCTATAATCGGCGACCTGCACCAGGGGGAAGTAGTACTGCAGCAGAACTGACTGGATCAGCCCGTTCTGGCAAGTGCTTCTTATTACAATCGCTTGTTGCCGGGGAAACCTGTGCAAGCACCATAAGAGTGTGTAGAGCCGTGAAAGACAAAAGACCTGTAAACCTCGATCTATCGACGATCAAACTTCCTTTGTCAGCGCTGACATCGATTACTCACCGGATTACCGGTGTGATCATGTTTGTCGGCCTGATTTTTATGTTCTGGGCACTGGATGTGTCGCTGTCCTCTCCTGAGGGCTTCGAAACTGTCAAGACTGTATTGCAGCAGAATTTCCTCGCCAAGTTTGTGCTTTGGGGCCTGTTGTCTGCGTTGGCATACCACTGCGTGGCGGGTGTTAAGCACCTGATCATGGATCTGGATATCGGTGTGACTCTGGAAGGCGGTCACAAGATGTCTCAGGCGGTAGTGGCTGTTTCTGTTGTTCTTGTTCTGCTGGCGGGGGTCTGGGTATGGTAACCAATATCACCAACTTTGGTCGCAGCGGCCTATCTGACTGGTTGATGCAGCGTATTTCAGCGGTCATCCTGCTGGCTTACACCCTGTTTATGGTTGGCTTTTTCCTGCTGAATCCCAATCTGGATTACGCGGCCTGGTCAGCACTCTTTCAGTGCACTCTGATGCGCATTTTCAGCCTGCTGGCGCTGTTGTCGCTGGCTGCACACGCCTGGATTGGTCTGTGGACCGTATCCACTGACTACATGAAAGCAACCGGTGTGCGTCTGGTGTTCCAGGCGGTGGTAGCGCTGGGTCTGTTTGCCTATGTGGTCTGGGGCGTTCAAGTTTTGTGGGGAGCATAATCCATGTCAGTTCTTCGTACTCTCGAATTTGATGCCATCATTGTCGGTGGCGGCGGTTCCGGTCTGCGTGCTGCGCTGCAGCTGGCTCAGTCCGGTCGCAAGACAGCAGTTATTTCCAAGGTGTTCCCGACTCGCTCGCATACAGTGTCTGCTCAGGGTGGTATCACCTGTGCCATCGCTTCTGATGATCCGAATGATGACTGGCGCTGGCACATGTACGATACCGTCAAGGGTTCCGACTACATCGGTGACCAGGACGCGATCGAATACATGTGTAATGAAGGCCCGAAAGCGGTATTTGAGCTGGAGCACATGGGTCTGCCTTTCTCCCGTACTGAACAAGGCCGTATCTACCAGCGTCCGTTTGGTGGTCAGTCTAAAGAGTTTGGTAAGGGTGGTCAGGCTGCACGGACCTGTGCCGCTGCTGACCGTACCGGCCATGCGCTGCTGCATACGCTGTATCAGGCTAACATCAAGAACAACACCACTTTCCTGAATGAGTGGTATGCCGTTGATCTGGTGAAAAACGCCAAAGATGACGTGGTGGGTTGTATTGCCATGTGCATTGAAACCGGTGAAACCGTATTTGTGAAGTCCAAGGCCACGGTACTGGCCACCGGTGGTGCGGGCCGTATTTATGCCTCGACCACCAATGCCCTGATCAACACCGGTGACGGTATTGGTATGGCGCTGCGTGCCGGCTTCCCGATGCAGGATATGGAAATGTGGCAGTTCCACCCAACCGGTATTGCTGGTGCGGGTGTACTGGTGACCGAAGGTTGCCGTGGTGAAGGTGGTTACCTGATCAACAAGGATGGCGAGCGCTTTATGGAGCGTTACGCTCCGAACGCCAAAGACCTGGCGGGGCGTGACGTGGTTGCACGCTCCATGGTTCTGGAAATTCTGGAAGGTCGTGGTGCCGGTGAGAAGGGTGACCATGTATTCCTGAAGCTGGATCACCTGGGTGAAGACGTACTGAACAAGCGTTTGCCGGGTATCTGTGAGCTGTCCAAAACCTTTGCTCACGTGGATCCGGTCAAGGCCCCAATTCCTGTGGTGCCAACCTGCCATTACATGATGGGCGGTATCCCGACCAATATTCATGGTCAGGCCATCACTCGTGATGCCAACGGCAACGACAAGATTGTTAACGGTCTGTTTGCCTGTGGTGAAGCGGCTTGTGTATCTGTGCATGGTGCCAACCGTCTGGGCGGCAACTCGCTGCTGGATCTGGTGGTGTTCGGTCGTGCAGCAGGTCTGTACATCGAGCAGGCGCTGGATCAGGGTATTGCTTATGACGAAGCTTCTGCTTCCGACATTGAAGCATCCATGAAGCGTCTGACGCGTTGGAATGAATCCAAAGGTGGTGAGTCTGTTGCGGCACTGCGCGCCGAGCTGCAGACCTGCATGCAGAACTACTTCGGTGTATTCCGCGATGGTCAGTACATGGAGAAGGGTATTGCCCAACTGAAAGATCTGCGTGGTCGTATTGCTGAAGCCCACCTGGGTGACAAGAGCAATGCTTTCAACACGGCCCGCATCGAAGCACTGGAGCTGGACAACCTGTTGGAAGTGGCTGAAGCCACTGCCATTGCCGCCAACGAGCGCAAGGAAAGTCGTGGTGCCCACAGCCGTAACGATTACCCGGAACGTGATGACGTGAACTGGCTGAAGCACTCTCTGTACATGCCGGCAACCAAAACCCTTGAGCAGCGCGACGTTAATATGGCGCCGAAGCTGGTGCAGGGTGAACTGCTGAAGTACTTTGAACCCAAAGTACGTACTTACTGATCAGACTTGCCGATTTGGAGAACAAAATGCTTCAGGTATCTGTGTATCGTTACAATCCGGAAACGGATAAAGCGCCTTACATGCAGGACTTTGAAATCGACACCAAAGGCAAGGACCTGATGGTGCTGGATGTTCTGGCCCTGGTGAAGGAAAAAGACAATGGTATGGCTTATCGTCGCTCCTGCCGTGAAGGTGTGTGTGGTTCTGATGGCATGAACATGAATGGCAAGAATGGCCTGGCCTGCGTCACACCCCTGTCCGAAGTGGTCAAGGGTGGCAAGCTGGTGCTGCGCCCGCTGCCGGGTCTGCCGGTCATTCGTGACCTGGTGGTGGACATGAGTCTGTTCTACCAGCAGTACGAGCGCATCAAACCCTTCCTGATTAATGACACTCCGGCCCCGGCCATTGAGCGTCTGCAAACTCCGGAAGAGCGTGACAAGCTGGACGGCCTGTACGAGTGTATTCTCTGTGCTTGCTGTTCCACTTCCTGTCCGTCCTTCTGGTGGAATCCTGACAAGTTTGTTGGTCCTTCCGGTTTGCTGCAGGCCTACCGCTTCCTGATCGACAGTCGCGATACGGCCACCCGCGAGCGTCTGGCTGATCTGGATGATCCGTTCAGTGTGTTCCGCTGCCGCGGCATCATGAACTGTGTGTCCGTATGTCCGAAGGGTCTGAACCCGACCCGGGCTATCGGCCACATTCGCGACATGTTGCTGGCCAACGCGACCTAAGGTTTTTTTTGCCCCTTGTAAAAAGGGGCTTTTATGCACCAAAAGTCGTGGGCAAAACCCTGTACCGGCACTGTCGTTTTTCTGTCAGTCGGGTACAATACGCAAGCAGAAGCCGGTGTGATCCACCGGCTTCTGACTAAATTGAGAAACCATCAGGGGATACGGGTTTTCCCCGTTTGTTCGCGGCGGCCAGGGGAACTGAGAAAGTAGATTCTGAACAGGCGAACAGCCCGGTTCAGAAAATGACTCAGCGGTCGAAGCGAATGGACTCCCCTTCATGCAGGGTGATAACAGAATGCAAGAAGGCAGCATGGAGTTTATGTGGAACACCTCCCATACCTATGGGGGCAACGTCCACTACATCGAGGATCTCTACGAAGAGTATCTGAACGATCCCAACGCCGTTCCGGAGCAATGGCGTGAATATTTCAACAAGCTCCCCCGCCCGGAAGGCGCACCTGCGCAGGATCTTCCGCTCGCTCCCGTCCGCGATCATTTTTCCCAATTAGCCCGCCAGCGTGTTTCCCGTGCTGCTTCAGGCAGTGTGGATAGCGCGCACGAGAAAAAGCAGGTCAAGGTACTGCAGCTGATTAATGCCTACCGTTTCCGTGGTCATCAGCACGCCAAGCTTGATCCGCTTGAGCTGATGAAGCGTCAGCAAGTGCCCGATCTTGATCTTGGCTTCCACCAGTTGGGTAAGGAAGACCTTGAACAAGAATTCCAGACAGGCTCCCTTTTTATCGGTAAGGAAAAGGCAACCCTGCGAGAGATCCATGAAGCAGTCACCCAAACCTACTGTTCCACCATCGGTGCTGAGTTTATGCACATTGTGGATACAGAAGAGAAGCGTTGGCTGCAGCAGCGTTTTGAGTCAGTGCGCTCAAAACCGGAATACAGTGCTGAAGTTCGCAAACACCTGTTGGAGCGACTGACAGCTGCTGAAGGCCTGGAAAACTACCTGGCCTCCAAATACCCGGGCACCAAGCGTTTTGGTCTGGAGGGCGGTGAGTCCTACATTCCGATGATGGATGAAATCATTCAGCGCTCTGGTTCCTATGGTGTTAAAGAAGTGGTGATTGGTATGGCCCACCGTGGCCGTCTGAACACCCTGGTTAACATCCTGGGCAAAAACCCCTCTGATCTGTTTGATGAGTTTGACGGCAAAAAAATGTTTGCCGATGGCTCCGGTGACGTTAAGTATCACCAAGGCTTCTCGTCCAACGTGATGACTCCCGGTGGTGAAGTGCACCTGGCACTGGCTTTTAACCCGTCACACCTGGAAATTGTTTCCCCGGTGGTGGAAGGGTCTGTGCGTGCTCGTCAGGATCGCCGTGATGACCGTACCGGTGAGCTGGTACTGCCGATTTCCATTCATGGTGACTCTGCCTTCTCTGGTCAGGGTGTGGTGATGGAAACCTTCCAGATGTCCCAGACACGCGC
The DNA here is from genome assembly GCF_900119735.1 of Marinospirillum alkaliphilum DSM 21637. Classification (GTDB taxonomy): domain Bacteria; phylum Pseudomonadota; class Gammaproteobacteria; order Pseudomonadales; family Halomonadaceae; genus Marinospirillum; species Marinospirillum alkaliphilum. The sequence goes on from NZ_FPJW01000001.1 coordinate 398,658, forward strand.
CTACAAAACGGGCGGTACCATCCACATCGTCATCAATAACCAGGTGGGTTTCACCACTTCCAAGCCAGAAGATACCCGTTCTTCCGAGTATTGCACTGATGTGGCAAAAATGGTTTCTGCGCCCATTTTCCACGTGAATGGTGATGATCCTGAAGCGGTACTGCACGTCACTCAGGTGGCAGTGGACTATCGCATGCAGTTCAAGAAAGACGTGGTGATTGACCTGGTTTGCTACCGTCGTCGTGGTCACAACGAAGCGGATGAGCCGTCCGGTACTCAGCCGCTGATGTACCAGAAGATTGCCAAACACCCATCAACACGCAAAATTTACGGTGAAAAACTGGTTGCAGCGGGTGTGATCACCGCTGAAGAAAACCAGAAGTTCAGCGATGATTACCGTGATGCACTGGACAATGGTCAGCATGTTGCCAAATCACTGGTGAAAGAGCCCAACAAGGCGCTGTTTGTTGATTGGACGCCTTACCTGGGTCACAAGTGGACTGCCAAATACGACACCAGTGTGGATATCAAGCATCTGCAAGAACTGGCCGCTAAAATGTGTGAAGTCCCGGAAGGCTTCCAGATGCAGCGCCAGGTTGCCAAGATCTACGAAGACCGCCGCAAGATGCTGGCCGGTGGCATGGCTCTGAACTGGGGCTTTGCCGAGGTGCTGGCTTATGCGACGCTACTGGATGCCAACCACCCGATCCGCATCACCGGTCAGGACGTGGGTCGTGGTACCTTCTCTCACCGCCATGCCGTACTGCACGATTACAATGATGCTCGTGTCTATGTGCCGTTGCAGAACCTGAAAGAAGGCCAGCCGAAGTTTGTGATTCATGACTCCTACCTGTCTGAAGAGGCAGTACTGGCGTTTGAATATGGTTATGCCACCACCATGCCGAATGCACTGGTGATCTGGGAAGCTCAGTTTGGTGATTTTGCCAACGGTGCCCAGGTGGTGATGGACCAGTTCATTTCTTCTGGTGAAACCAAATGGGGTCGTCTGTGTGGTCTGACCATGCTGCTGCCGCATGGTTATGAAGGTCAGGGCCCAGAGCACTCTTCAGCCCGTCTGGAGCGCTACCTGCAGCTTTGTGCTGAGCACAACATTCAGGTTTGTACACCAACAACACCTTCGCAGATTTTCCACCTGCTGCGTCGTCAGGTGTTGCGTCCGTTGCGCAAGCCGTTGGTGGTCATGTCACCAAAAAGCCTGCTGCGCCACAAGGATGCCATTTCCAGCCTGGAAGACCTGGCCAATGGTCACTTCCAGACGGTGATTGGTGATCAGGCAAACCTCGATCCGAAAAAGGTCAAGCGTGTGATTCTCTGTGGCGGCAAGGTTTACTACGACCTGGCTGCCAAGCGTGAAGAGATGGGCAATACCGATACCGCCATTGTGCGTATTGAGCAGCTGTATCCCTTCCCGGAAGAGGATCTGGAAGCTGAGCTGGCACAGTACACCAATCTGGAACATGTTGTCTGGTGTCAGGAAGAGCCCCAGAACCAGGGTGCCTGGTACTCCAGCCAGCACCACATGCGTCACGTGCTGAGCCGTGTTAAACCTGAGCTGACTCATCAGCTCAAGTTTGCCGGTCGTCCGGCCTCCGCTGCGCCGGCTTGTGGTTATGCCAGCGTGCACGTTGAGCAGCAGAACAAACTGGTTGCTGACGCCTTCGAGGCATAACAGCAGGTAAACCTCAACAAGTCCGGGTCAGTTGGCCCGGACCACAAAGAATAAAACAGGAAAGGTATAACATGGCCATCGAGATTAAAGCTCCAACTTTCCCCGAGTCGGTTGCCGAAGGCACCGTAGCAACCTGGCACAAGCAGCCTGGTGAAGCCGTCAGCCGTGATGAAATTCTGGTTGATATCGAAACTGATAAGGTGGTGCTGGAAGTTCCATCTCCTGCTGATGGTGTGCTGGAAGAAATTATTGCTGCTGAAGGTGACACTGTTGCCTCTGAACAGCTGTTGGCACGCGTGAAAGAAGGTGCTGTTGCTGCAGCCCCGGCTGCTGCCAAGCCTGCAGAAACCGCTGCACCTGCTGCTTCTGAAGAAGCTGAAGTTGTTGGTGACAAGCGTGTTGCACCTGCTGCTCGCAAACTGGCTGCTGAAAAGGGCCTGGATCTGGCTGCCATTCAAGGCAGTGGCAAGGGTGGCATGATCACCAAGGAAGACGTACTGAAAGCTGCTTCTGCTCCAGCCGCCAAACCTGCAGCTGCACCTGCTGCCGTTCAAGTGACTGCAGCTCCGGGTGAGCGCATCGAGAAGCGTGTTCCGATGAGCCGTATGCGTCAAACCATTGCCAAGCGTCTGGTACAGGCTCAGCAAACTGCTGCCATGCTGACCACTTACAATGAAGTGGACATGAAGCCTGTCATGGATCTGCGCAAGCAGTACAAGGACCTGTTCGAGAAGCGTCACAATGGTGTGCGTCTGGGCTTCATGTCCTTCTTTGTGAAGGCCGCCACTGAAGCACTCAAGCGTTTCCCGGATGTGAATGCCTCCATTGATGGCACTGACATTGTTTACCATGGTTATCAGGACATCGGTGTTGCAGTATCCACTGATCGTGGTCTGATGGTTCCGGTTCTGCGCGATTGTGACTCCATGAACCTGGCTGATATCGAAGGCACCATTGCTGATTTTGGCAAACGTGGCCGTGAAGGCAAAATTGGTATCGAAGACCTGCAGGGCGGTACCTTCACCATCACCAACGGTGGTGTATTCGGCTCCCTGATGTCCACTCCGATCATCAACCCGCCGCAGACTGCGATCCTGGGTATGCACAAAATCCAGGAGCGTCCGATGGCTATTAATGGTCAAGTGGTTATCCGTCCGATGATGTATCTGGCGTTGTCTTACGATCACCGCATGATTGACGGCAAGGATGCTGTACAATTCCTTGTTACCATCAAGGAACTGCTGGAAGATCCGGCGCGTATTCTGCTGGATGTCTAAAAGCCGGGAAGCAATCCATCCTGAGACCCTGAAACAGGAACAGAGATATGTCTGACAAATTTGATGTAGTGGTCATTGGTGCGGGTCCTGGCGGTTATGTTGCCGCCATCCGCGCAGCACAGCTGGGCCTGAAAACTGCCTGTGTTGAGAAGTGGGTAAATAAAGAGGGTAAAACCGTACTGGGTGGCACCTGTCTGAACGTGGGCTGTATTCCGTCCAAGGCATTGCTGGAAGCTTCGCACAAGTACCATGAAGCCAAGCATGATTTTGACACCTTTGGTATTGAAGCCAAAGACGTCAAAATGGATGTCAAAAAGATGGTTGCCCGCAAGGACAAGATTGTTACCCAACTGACTGGCGGCATTGCCATGCTGTTCAAGGCCAATGGTGTCACTCCTTTTGAAGGTACTGGCAAGTTGTTGGCTGGCAAAAAGGTTGAAGTGACAGGTCATGACGGTAAAACCCAGCTACTGGAAGCTGAGAATATCATTATTGCATCCGGTTCTGTGCCGGTTGAAATTCCACCAGCGCCGCTGACTGAAGGCCTGATTGTAGATTCCACTGGTGCACTGGACTTCACTGAAACCCCCGCACGTCTGGGCGTAATTGGTGGTGGTGTCATCGGTCTGGAGTTGGGTTCTGTGTGGAGCCGTCTGGGCTCTGAGGTCACTGTGTTTGAAGCCATGGATACCTTCCTGGCCTCAATCGACCAGCAGATTGCCAAAGAAGTCAAAAAATCACTGACCAAACAGGGTCTGCAGATTGAGCTGGGTGCTCGCGTTACTGCGACCAAGGTGAAGGGTAAAGAAGTTGAAGTGACCTACACCGATGCCAAGGGTGAGCACAACAAGGTTTTTGACAAGCTGATTGTTTGTGTGGGTCGTAAACCTTACACCAAGGGTGTGCTGGCTGATGACTCCGGTGTATCACTGGACGAGCGTGGTTTCATCTTTGTTGATGATCAGTGCCGCACTTCTGTACCGGGTGTTTATGCCATTGGTGATGTGGTGCGCGGCCCGATGCTGGCACACAAGGCATCTGAAGAAGGTGTGACAGTTGCTGAGCTGATTGCTGGTCACAAGGCCGAGATGAACTATGACGCCATTCCTGGCGTAATTTACACCTTCCCGGAAGTGGCTTCTGTCGGTAAGACCGAAGAAGAGCTGAAGGCAGCGGGTGTACCCTACAAGTCCGGTGTGTTCCCCTTCTCCGCGATTGGTCGTGCCATGGCCAACAACTGCACTGAAGGTATGGTGAAAATCCTGGCTCACGAAGAAACTGATCGTGTACTGGGCATGCATATTTTTGGTCAGAACGCCGGTGAAATGATTCACAATGGTGTTATTGCTCTTGAGTTTGCTTCTTCGGCTGAAGATCTGGCGCTGATGTGTTTTGCACACCCGACCCTGTCCGAAGCAGTTCACGAAGCAGCTCTGGCTGTGGATGGTCATGCCATTCACATGGCCAACCGCAAGAAGCGCTGATTTAATCAGTTGTAAGGTTTGTGGGTCAGCCTGACCGGCAGACTCACTGGGGATAAACCCTGTCAGAACATTGGTTACAAGCCGGTGTTCGGACAGGGTTTATCAGGATCGCAAGTAACAGACAAAGACGGCATTGAATATGAACCTGCACGAATATCAGGGAAAAAAAATTTTCGCCGATTACGGTCTGCCAGTTTCCACCGGTTTTGCAGTAGACACCCCGGAAGAAGCTGCAGAAGCCTGTAAAAAAATCGGTGGCAACATGTGGGTTGTTAAGGCCCAGGTACACGCTGGTGGCCGTGGTAAGGCTGGTGGTGTAAAACTGATCAAGTCTGCCGATGAAGCAGCTGCTTTTGCCAAGCAGTGGCTGGGCAAGAATCTGGTAACCTACCAGACTGACAAAAATGGTCAGCCGGTTAGCAAGATTCTGGTAGAAAGCTGCACCGATATCGCCAATGAACTGTATCTGGGTGCGGTTCTGGATCGTGCAACTCGTCGTGTGGTTTTCATGGCCTCTACTGAAGGCGGTGTGGAAATCGAGAAGGTTGCCGAAGAAACTCCAGAAAAAATTCTCAAGGCCATCATCGACCCGCTGGTCGGTGCTCAGCCTTACCAGGCCCGTGAACTGGGCTTCAAACTGGGTCTGAACAGTGAGCAGATCAAGCAGTTCACCAAGATCTTCCTGGGTCTGTCCCAGATTTTCCAGGACAAAGATCTGGCGCTGATGGAAATCAACCCGCTGGTCATCACCGAGCAGGGCAATCTGCACTGCCTGGATGCCAAACTGGTTGTGGACAGCAATGCCCTGTACCGTCACAAAGACCTGCAGGAAATGCGCGATCCTTCTCAGGAAGACGAGCGTGAAGCCAATGCTGCCAAGTGGGAACTGAACTACGTTGCTCTGGATGGCAACATCGGCTGCATGGTTAACGGTGCCGGTCTGGCCATGGGAACCATGGATATTGTTAACCTGCACGGCGGCCAGCCAGCCAACTTCCTTGACGTAGGTGGCGGTGCGACCAAAGAGCGCGTTGCTGAAGCATTCAAGATCATCCTGTCTGACAGCAATGTTAAAGCCGTACTGGTCAATATCTTCGGTGGTATCGTTCGTTGCGACATGATCGCTGAAGGTATCATTGGTGCGGTTGAGCAAGTGGGTGTAAAAGTGCCCGTGGTTGTCCGCCTCGAAGGCAACAACGCAGAACTGGGTTCCAAAAAGCTGGCTGACAGCGGTCTGAACATCATTGCGGCCACCAGCCTGACCGATGCAGCTCAGCAGGTTGTTAAAGCTGCGGAGGGCAAATAATGAGCGTATTGATCAATAAAGACACCAAGGTTATCTGCCAGGGTTTCACCGGTGGTCAGGGTACTTTCCACTCTGAGCAAGCGATTGCTTATGGCACCAAGATGGTTGGTGGTGTTACTCCCGGTAAAGGTGGTACCACTCACCTGGGTCTGCCGGTTTTCAACACCGTAAAAGAAGCGGTGGAAGCAACTGGTGCAGAAGCTTCTGTGATCTACGTTCCGGCTCCCTTCTGCAAGGATTCCATCCTGGAAGCAGCCAACGCTGGTATCAAGCTGATTGTGACCATCACCGAAGGTATCCCGACGCTTGATATGCTGGACTGTAAAGTCAAGTGTGACGAGCTGGGTGTTATCCTGATCGGCCCGAACTGCCCCGGTGTGATCACTCCCGGTGAGTGCAAGATCGGTATCATGCCGGGTCACATCCACAAGCCTGGCAAGGTTGGTATCGTATCCCGTTCCGGCACCCTGACTTACGAAGCTGTTAAGCAGACCACTGATTACGGTTTTGGTCAGTCTACCTGTGTTGGTATCGGTGGTGACCCCATCCCCGGTTCCAGCTTCATCGACATTCTGAAGCTGTTCCAGGAAGACCCGCAGACTGAAGCGATTGTAATGATCGGTGAAATCGGTGGTTCTGCCGAAGAAGAAGCGGCTGCCTTCATCAAGGCCAATGTCACCAAGCCTGTTGTGTCTTACATTGCCGGTGTGACTGCACCTGCTGGTAAGCGCATGGGTCACGCGGGTGCCATTATCGCTGGTGGTAAGGGTACCGCTGCCGAGAAATTTGCTGCCTTGGAAGATGCTGGTGTCAAGACCGTGCGTTCTCTGGCCGACATCGGTGCAGCCCTGAAAGAAGTGACTGGCTGGTAAGTTCCAGCCTGTGACCTGAGTCAATCTGCTTCGGCAGGTTGACCATCCATAAAACCGCCTGATGATTTGATCAGGCGGTTTTTTTTTATGGGTATGGGTATGGGGTTGCAGATTTTTTGCCCAATGCTGGTCAGCGTCTTGGATCGGTACTGATCACATACTCGCGTTCAGTATTGGCATCACGAAAGGTTTTCAGTGCGGGTGTGGACTCCAGCTGGAATTGTTCACGAAAATCAATCCAGTCCAGCAGGCAATAAAGGCAGATGGCTGGATAGTTCCAGTTGTCAAAGTGGCCGCTGCTGACCATGCCTTCCAGGTGCATCATCAGGTTATTGATGCGCTCACGCTGGAGGTTGAAATAGAGTGCATCCTGATCAACATCCACGCCAGATTTTTTCAGCAGGAACAACTGCACAAAAGCCGTATTGGCTTCATCAATCAGGGTGAGCTGGTTGTCTTCACGAACACCAACCGTTTCCCGCTGCAGCCGGTCATTCAGATGATAAAAGATCACCCTTGAGTCATAGATGGTGTCCTTGCCGAGTTGCAGCAGTGGGATTTTGCGTGCCGGACTGACTGCTTCAAGCTGTTTTCGGCCTTCGGGTAAAAAAATATCCATGGCCACAAACTCATAATCGGCATGCTCCAGCCAGATTCTGAGTCGGCGTACATAGGGTGATGTGGCAGAACCATAAAGCTTCATAAGACTCCCCTTTGCATCTGGTCGCGTTCAATGCTTTCAAACAGGGCGCGGAAATTACCCTCACCGAACCCTTCATCGCCCTTACGCTGGATAAGCTCAAAAAAGATCGGTCCTATCACAGTATGAGTGAAGATCTGCAACAATAAACCACCTCCGGGTGTTGGTGCACCATCCAGCAGTATTCCCAGTTGCTTCAGGTGTAAGACATCCTCACCATGACCGGGCAGGCGTTGTTCCAGCATTTCATAATAACTGTCGGGTGGGGCTGCCATAAAAGTCACACCACCTTGCAGCAAGGCTTCCACGCTGTCATAGATGGAGGCGCAGCTTAAAGCGATATGTTGTATGCCTTCCCCGCGGTAGCTGCGCAGGTATTCCTCAATCTGACTTTTATCATCCGCTGACTCATTGATGGGAATGCGAATTTTGCCGCAGGGGCTGGTCATGGCGCGGGATTTGAGTCCGGTCAGTTGCCCTTCAATGTCAAAGTAACGGATTTCACGAAAATTAAACAAGCGTTGATAAAAGTCGGCCCACTGATCCATGTGCCCCCGATAAACATTATGGGTCAGGTGATCAATGGATTGCAGACCCACCCCCTTGGGTTGCTGATCAACACCTTCCAGTGGCACAAAATCCAGGTCATAAATGCTGTGCCCCGGGGTGTAACGATCCACTAAATAAATCAGGCTGCCACCGATGCCTTCAATAGCCGGTATATTCAGCTCCATCGGTCCAACCGGGTTGGCAATGGCCCGAGCACCCAGGCTAATGGCTCGTTCATAAGCCCAGGCCGCATCAGCAACTCTCAGTGCCATGGCACAGGCACTGGGGCCGTGTTGCCGGGCAAAGCGACGGGCAAAGGCATCTGCTTCAGCATTCACAATAAAGTTGATGTCACCCTGGCGAAACAGGGTCACCTGTTTTGAGCGATGACGGGCGATAGCTGTAAAACCCAGGGATTCAAAAAGCTGGTGCAGTTGTTGTGGGTCTTCGGCTGTGTATTCAACAAACTCAAAGCCATCAGTCCCCATGGGATTGGCCGGAGTGATACAGGCCGGGTTGACAGGCAACGACATGGTAAAGCTCCTGTTTTTTTATTGTTCTGAGAAGGGCTGTTAAACAGGAGTGTAGGTGTTGTCCGGTATTTTTCCACCTGTCGCCAGTGGGGTAAATGGCTATTAGCAGATGGTCTGACAGGATGAAGTCTAAGGCTTGATCAGGGTGTTTTAGTGGGGTTGTTCAGGTGGGGTACGGATTAATTTGCCTGCCAGTATCTGTAGTTTCGGAGCACCCAGCAGGATCAGTGCAAAGGCAATCGGCCAGGCAATGTAAAAGGCACGCCACCAGCGGGCAATGAAATCACTGTCCATTCCGGTGTTCACCAGGGTGATGACAAAGGTCATGATGGTGACCATGTAAATGGACATGATGAAAGAAAAGACATAACGGGTATAACGGGGTGGAAACAGCATCAGTGACTCCAGCTTAATTAAGGATCTGCTTATTTTAAGAGCTCTGGGCAGTTTTGCACAGGGCGATATCCCTGTGGAAGGCTTCCTGGTACTTCCCTCGCAAAACTTTTCAGAAAGGCTTTCTGTCGTTATGCTAGTCAAACAAGTGTTTGTCTATGGACGCTGCTGGAAAGATCAATGACCAATGAACAACGCCTGACGGGCTTAAAGCGTTTCATGACCCTGATTCCTCACTGCAAGATGCTGAACATGCAGGTGGAAGCAGTCAGCGAAACAGATCTGGTGCTGTCTCTGGAAGGGGATCAGCGTTTTGTGGGTAATGCCCGTGATCAGCTGATTCACGGTGGATTGTTGACCGTGCTGATGGATACTGCCTGTGGTTCGGCAGCCATTCTGGCTTTGCCGGAACCGGAAGTCTGTCCAACCGTGGATTTACGGATGGATCACTACCGGGCAGCCTCGGCCGGGCAAAGGCTTTTTTGTCGCGCCCGTGTGACGCATCTGGCGCGTCAGATCGTTTTTACCGAAGGATGGATCTGGCAGCAACAAGAGGATCATCCGGTCGCCAAGGGAACCGGTACTTTTATGCGCCTGGGCCCGGAACGTACTCCAAAAGGTTTTGCCCAGCATTTATTTGGTACCGGAGGTGCGGCATGAATGAGAGTGACCTGCAGTCCGGTCAGTTGGGTGAACGCCTGACAGCAACCACCATCAATGGTTGGTTTGATCTGATCCCTTACGCCCGATTGATTGGTGTTCAGGCGCTGGAGCAGGGTGATGAACTCTTGTTCCAACTGCAGCCGGAAAGCAGCAATGTCGGTAATCCACTGTTACCTGCCTTGCATGGTGGGGTGGTGGCGGCCTTTATGGAAACCGCAGCAGTGCTGAGTGTGATGGCTCACACCGGTGGCAAGCGGGTGCCCAAGGTGATCGACTTCTCGATTGACTACCTGCGATCTGCTCGTCTGGAACCGACGCTGGCCAGTTGCCAGTTGGGGCGGCTTGGCAAGCGGGTGGTGAATGTTTCTGTTGCGGCCTGGCAGGGTGAGCGACGTGATGAGCCGGTGGCACTGGCCAGAGCACACCTGGTATGGCCGGAATAAAAGACTTGAAATTCAGCTGAATGCCCCCATCTATGCGGATATCCCAACCAACAACATGATGTTCAGGAGTCCGCATAATCATGAGCCAGGCAGAAAAACAGACACTGGGTTTCCAGACGGAAGTCAAACAGCTGCTGCACCTGATGGTGCACGCACTTTATTCCAACCGCGAAATCTTTCTGCGCGAACTCATTTCCAATGCCTCAGATGCTTGCGACAAGCTGCGCTTTCAGGCGATTGCCCACCCGGCATTGCTGGAAGAAGATCCAGAGCTGCGGGTGCGTATCAGCTTTGATGAAAAAGCCGGTACCCTGACGCTGGAAGACAACGGCATCGGTATGGATCGTGAAGATGTGATTGCCAATCTGGGCACCATCGCCCGTTCAGGCACGGCCGAATTCATGAAGCAACTCACCGGCGATCAGAAAAAAGACTCCCACCTGATCGGCCAGTTTGGTGTCGGTTTTTATTCAGCCTTTATTGTGGCTGATGAAGTGACCGTGGAAACCCGTAAAGCAGGTGCTGCACTGGCTGATGCAGTGCGCTGGACTTCAAAAGGTGATGGTGAGTTCACCGTTGAGAGCATTGAGCGCGCGCCACGAGGCACCCGCATTACCCTGCAGCTGAAAGAAGATGCCAGCGAATTTGCCAATGGCTGGCGACTGCGCAACATCATTCACAAGTACTCGGATCACATCGGCTTACCGATCCAGTTGCAGAAGGATGTTGAGGTGGACTCCGAAGGCGAGCAGGCCAGTGCCGTTGAATGGGAAACCATCAACAAGGCCAATGCGCTGTGGACTCGCAGCAAGAGCGACATCAAGGAAGAAGAATACAAGGAGTTTTACAAACACGTTGCTCATGACTTTGAAGATCCGCTGGACTGGAGCCACAACAAGGTGGAAGGCAAGCAAGAGTACACCTCTCTGCTGTATGTGCCAAAACGGGCACCCTTTGACCTCTATCACCGCGAAGCGCCACGTGGCCTGAAGCTTTATGTGCAGCGGGTATTCATCCTCGACAATGCCGAACAGTTCCTGCCGCTGTACCTGCGTTTTATCAAGGGTGTGGTGGATTCTTCTGACCTGCCGTTGAACATCTCCCGTGAGATTCTGCAGCAGAATCCGCAGATCGACAGCATGAAAACCGCACTGACCAAGCGCGTGTTGAGCCTGCTGGAAAAAATGGCGGAAGACAAGGAAAAATATCAGGGCTTCTGGAAAGAGTTTGGCCAGGTATTGAAGGAAGGGCCGGGTGAAGACTATGCCAACCGTGAGCGCATTGCCGGTTTGTTGCGTTTCAGTTCCACCAGTGAAAATGAGCAGTCAGTCAGTCTGGCGGATTATGTCAGCCGCATGAAGGAAGGTCAGGACAAGATTTATTACCTGGTGGGTGAAAGCCTGGCGCAGGTGAAATCCAGTCCGCACCTGGAAGTATTCCGTAAAAAAGGCATCGAAGTGCTGCTGCTGACCGATCGCATTGATGAGTGGCTGATGAGCCACCTGAATGAGTTTGATGGCAAGTCTTTTGTGGATGTGGCACGGGGTGATCTGGATCTGGGCGCGCTGGATTCTGAAGAAGATAAAAAGGCTCAGGAACAGGCCAGTGAAACCAAAAAAGACCTGCTGGAGCGCATCAAGAAGTCACTGGAAGAGCGCGTCAGTGAAGTCAGGGTTTCCACTCGTCTGACTGATTCTCCGGCGGTGCTGGTGATTGGTGCAGGTGATCTGGGTGTGCAGATGCGCAAGATTCTGGAGGCAGCAGGTCAGAAAGCACCGGACAGCAAACCCATTCTGGAGATCAACCCAGGTCATCCGCTGATTGAGCGTCTGGAAGCTGAGCAGCAGGAAGGGCGTTTTGGTGAGCTGGCATTGCTGCTGTGTGACCAGGCGGCACTGGCCGCCGGTGAAAGTCTGGAAGATCCGGGCCAGTTTGTGCAGCGGCTCAACCGTTTGTTGCTGGAGCTGAGCAGCCACTGATGGCTTCATCGCAACACTAAACTCAAGTCAGGCTCAATACAAATCGAGCCTGACTTGTATTTGATATGTAATACTGATTGATTTATTTGTAACTATGGTATTTTTAAATCGATACCATTGAGAATTCTCATCATCTCTTCACCAGTTATTCTGGACAGCCTCAAATCACCTCGGTAAAGTTTACTCATCAAAGCATTATAACGAACAAGGGTGGAGTGATTTGTGGAACGTAGAACACTTCTGAAAGCGCTGTCTGTCACTGGTTTTGTGGCGCTTGGCAGTGGCTCGGTGCTGCGCCAGATACATCTGAATAGCCAGTTGCAGGAAAGTTTTGGCATGGGTGCACTGCAAGGTCAGTGGGCAGCATCCAACCTGCAGTATGGCATGGAAGATATTTTGCCAACTGAGTTGAGTCAGGCCCTTTCTGCTGTCCACCAGCAAGCTGCAGCTCAGGCTGCTGCCAGCGGTCAGAATGACGCCCAGACGCGCATTCGTTATTTTGAAAGCGTGTTTGATGATGACTACTTCCTGCCTGCCGACAAGCATGATGTCATGATGGCTGCTTATCAGCGCCTGGATCGTGTGCAGTCCTATGTTGGACATGGCAACTTCAATCTGCTGTCTTTTGATGATGCCCTGCGTTTTGCACGTAACTATTCAGAAATCGGCGCCTTTACCCAGGCAGAGCTGGATTTCCTGGATGAGCTGTATCACACCGATGCACGCCTTTACGGTTTCTACGGTGAACGGGTCATGGATACCCTGACTGCCAGTATTTCCCGCAAGGATGTGATTGGTGTTGGTCGTACCGGCCACTTCCTGTTCAAAGGCAAGTCAGAAGCCTTTTATGATCGACTGTTAAAAGAAGTCGGTGATGACCTGGTGCTGACGTCCGGTGTGCGTAGTATGGTTAAACAGATGCACCTGTTCCTGGCCAAGACGGAGCAGTCTGCCGGTAATCTGTCCAAGGCTTCACGCTCGCTGGCTCCGCCCGGTCACTCTTACCATGCTGTGGGCGACTTTGATGTGGGTAAGGTGGGCTTTGGTTATCGCAACTTCACTGATGACTTTGCTGATACTGATGTCTACAAGCGTCTGCAGGATCTGGGTTTTGTCGAGATTCGCTACACCACAGACAATAACTATGGTGTTCGTTATGAGCCCTGGCATATTCAGGTCACTTGATGCAGCATTAGACAAGTACAACAAAAATCCCGGCCCTGGCCGGGATTTTTGTTGTATGATGTAATTAATTGTTATCAATATTTCTGGTGTGCCTGATGCAAGTGCCTGTAACCGAAAAACCTACAATTGCCGTACCACGCATTTTTCCGTTATTGATTCTGCTGTCCTTGCTGGTGGCGCTGGGTGCATTGGTCAATGAGTGGTTATCCCCCAGGCCTCAGTTAAAACCTTTTGATCTGGTCATTGCAGACCCCCTGAAACAGATGCCGGATTATTCACATATCACCCATGTGCCCTGGCGAAAGGAGGCCTTTTTCAATGTGCTGTTGCCGCTGGTGGTTTATGAAAACCAGCGCATTGCCTGGCAGCGGGAGCAGTTATTGGCAGCGAAAGCCTTGTTGGACTCCGGGCAGGAACTGGTCACCAAAGACGAGAAGCTGGTGGCTGATATTGCCCGTTATTACGGATTGCAGTGGCCACTCACTGAAAACGAATGGCTGACCCTGTTGCGACGCGCCGACCAGGTGCCTCTGGATCTGGTGTTGATGCAAGCCGCCAATGAGTCCGCCTGGGGGACCTCACGTTTTGCGCAAGAAGGTAACAACCTGTTTGGGCAGTGGTGTTTCTCAGTGGGTTGTGGTCTGGTCCCTGAGCGACGGGTACCTGGCATGAATCATGAGGTGCGCCGTTTTGAAACAGTATTGGACAGCGTGCAGGCCTACATGCGTAACATCAATACCCACCGGGCTTATCGGCAATTGCGGTTGATTCGCCAGAACCTGCGTGAATCAGGCATTGAGGCTACGGGTGTTGATCTGGCACCGGGCTTGATCAGTTACTCAGAGCGTCGCCAGGCTTATGTGGATGAAGTCATTTCCATGATCAACAGTAATCTGGCATTCATTGATCAGGCACTGCAGCTGTTGCTGGAGGAAGAAGTCAGCGCGACTCCCTGAAGGTTTTGCTGCTGGTTTTACAGCTATAGTTGAGTAAAATACTCTGTTATACCTGTTGGAGACCCGCATGAAAACCCTGGCTCAATTGACGTTCAGTAACCGCTACAGCGGTCTGCCTGCATCATTTTACCAGCAGCGCCATCCAGGCCCACTGCAGGGACAGACCGCGCTGGTTGCTGTCAGCAGTGATGCTGCAGCGCTGCTGGATCTGGATCTGTGCCGTCAGGATCAACAGCAATTGCTTGATCTGCTCACCGGGCACTGGTTACCACCTGGTGCTTCTCCGCTGGCCATGAAATATGCAGGGCATCAGTTTGGTGTTTACAACCCGGATCTGGGCGATGGTCGCGGTCTGTTACTGGGCGAGGTGGTCAACTGTCAGGGTGAATACTGGGATCTGCATCTGAAAGGAGCCGGTCAAACAGCCTATTCACGCTTTGCCGATGGTCGGGCAGTGCTGCGCTCCAGTATTCGTGAGTTTCTTGGCAGTGAAGCCTTGCATCATCTGGGCATTCCCACCACCCGTGCACTGGCGATTGCCGTGAGCAGCGAACCGGTCAGGCGCGAACGCTATGAAGCTGCCGCTACCCTGTTGCGTCTGGCACCCAGCCATATCCGCTTTGGTCACTTTGAACATTTCTGTTATCAGGGTGACCGAACCGGTTTGCAGGTGCTGCTGGATTTTGTCATCAACAATCTTTATCCGCAGTTAAAGGACCACCCGGACCCGGCGGCCGGATTACTGGCTGAAGTTCAGTCACGCACTGTGCGATTAGTGGCCAGATGGCAGGCCTATGGTTTCTGTCATGGCGTGTTGAACACCGATAACATGTCAATTCTGGGTGAGACCTTTGACTTTGGCCCTTTTGCCTTTCTGGATCATTATGAGCCGGGTTATGTCTGTAATCACAGTGATGACCGGGGGCGTTATGCCTTCAACCGCCAGCCGGGTATCGTGCACTGGAATCTGGTGTGTCTGGGGCAGGCTTTGTTGCCACTCAGTGATGAAACCTCCATCCGGGCAGTGTTGGAGCGCTTTGCTGATGAATACCAGCAGCAGTATCAGCAGTTGATGGCAGCCCGTTTAGGCGTGGATGCCATTCAGGACTGGCCGTTGGTGGTTCGTTTTCTGGCTTTGTGTGAAGCTGGTGCCGCCGACTGGACCCGTGTTTTGCGTTTATTGGCTGAAGGGCAGCTGGAGCGGGCAGGCAGGCTGATGCAGGGGGATCGCAACCAGCCACTGCAGGAGTGGTCTCGCTGGCTGCAGGACTGGCAGCAGCGGGTCGCCAACCACTGGCCGGATGCTGAAGTGCGTCGTAAACAATTATGTCGTGTGAATCCTTGTGTATTGCCGCGCACTGGGATGTTGCAACAGGCCATCAGTCTGGCGGAGTCCGGTGATTTCAGTGAGGTGAATCGGTTGCTGGCAGTGTTGCGTGATCCCTTTGACCCTGATGGCAAATTGCCCGGAGATCTGGCAGGCCCACCAGCAGGCGCTGTGAGTCCCGTGTTGTCCTGCTCTTCTTGAGCGGGGTCAGTGACTCTTTTGCAATCCTTTACAAGCCGATGCGTTTCCATGGCCTCAGATGAGTTAGAATAAAAGCCATTATTTTGTTCAATCTGATGCATTAAGGAATTTCATGGCTTCAGAGCGCCTTGTCACTGTGCTGGGTGGTGGCAGTTTTGGTACCGCACTGGCTTCCATTGTTGCCAATAATGGTTATGCCACCCGTCTCTGGGTTCGTGACCCGGAGCTTGCCGTACATATTAATCAGCAGCACCGTAACCCACGTTATTTATCGGATCTGGTGTTGCCTGAATCCATTCAGGCCACTGCATCGCTGCAGCAGGCCCTGGAAGGTGCCGAACTGGTCTTTCTGGCAATTCCCAGCAAGGGATTTGCCCAGGTGCTCGATCAGGCGCTGCCTTACCTGCATCCGGATCAGTTGTTGGTCAGTACCACCAAGGGATTTGAGGAACAGGGATTTCGCCTGATGAGTCAGGTGATGGAGCAGAAAACCGGTTTTAAACATCTGGGGGTGTTATCCGGGCCCAATCTGGCTGGTGAGCTGGCTCAGAAACAACTCACCGCAACCGTCATTGCCAGTCCGGATGACCTGACCCGTGCCACAGTCCAGCAAGTCCTCGGCAATCGATATTTCAGGGTTTACGCCAATACCGATATGTATGGTGCAGAGCTGGGTGGTGCCTTGAAGAATATTTATGCCATCGCAGCGGGTATGGCTTCTGCCCTGGGCATGGGTGAAAACACACGTAGCATGTTGATGACCCGGGCGCTGGCTGAAATGAGCCGCTTCGCGGTCAGCCTGGGTGCCAACCCAATGACTTTTCTGGGTTTGTCCGGTGTGGGTGATCTGATCGTGACCTGTTCATCACCTTTGTCACGTAATTTCAGGGTCGGGCAGGCCCTGGGCCGTGGGCAATCGCTGGATCAGATTGTGGCATCACTTGGCCAGGTTGCAGAGGGTGTCAATACCGTTCGTCTGGTGAAGCATAAAGCCGATGAAATGGGGATTTACATGCCTTTGGTGCAGGCACTGTACCTGGTGTTGTTTGAAGGGCACCAGCCGACCGAAGTTGCTGGTTCAATGATGGGGCGAGAGCAGAGCACTGACGTGGAATTTGTATTGCCCCATGATGAAGTGGTTAAATCAGCAAGAAACATCACTCGAGTCGACACCTGACTCTGGAGAAATGACCAATGAGTTCAACAAGTATCAAAGAACGCCTCAAGGATGAAAGCTACTGGTTGCGCCTGCCGTTTATGGTGTTGTTTTTTCTGGCCTGGAAACTCACTGAGCTGGTACTGATTGGTGTGATTCTGGTGCAGGTGGTTTACCGCCTGGTGATGGGTGAACCACAACAGCAGCTGCAGCAGTTTGGTTCCCAGCTGACGGTTTATGCTTACCAGCTTTTCCGCTACCTGACCTTCAACACTGATACCAAGCCTTTTCCATTCAGTGAATGGCCGGAAACCGAACAGCCGGACAGCAATCCTTATATGCCACATAATCCGCCGGATGACAGTGATTCCACTGCGGGCCACTGAAAAAGAGTGAAGCATACACCGGAGGGTATCTGATGTGGCATGAAATGCTTTGGCCGTTGGCTGCAGCCCAGCAGAGTATGGATCTGGTCAACCGACAGATGCTGGCCAGTCAGTGTCGTTTATTGCGTGACTATCTGAATGAACTGAATACCAACTGTCGTTTGCCTCATGATATCGAACTGATGACCCTGGACATTAACGGGCGAGCTGCCGAACTGCTGAGTCCGAAGGGCAGTCCTACACAGCGTTATATGCTTTATCTGCATGGCGGTGGTTTTGCACTGGGTTCACTGGATACTCACCGCGAACTGGCGATGGCTTTTGCTCGTCATGCTGATGCCAGGGTGCTGGCGATTGATTACCGCCTGGCGCCGGACTATCCCTGGCCTGCCGGCCTGGAAGATGCATTGGCGGCCTGCCACTGGTTACTGGAGCAGGGAGTGACACCGGAGCGTCTGGCCATTGGTGGTGATTCGGCGGGCGGTGGCCTGGCCGTTTCCTTGTTGCAGAGCTTGCGCCGTGAAGGCCATCGTCAACCGGCTGCCTGTGTGCTGTTGTCGCCTTGGGTGGATCTGAGTTGTTCCAGTCCTTCCATGGACTTGAATGCAGCTACCGACCCTTTGTTGAATCGTGTGCAGATGCGTGCTTTTGCCGAGCTTTATGCCGGCAAGCAACCGCTGGACAGCCCGGCCATTTCGCCCCTTTTTGGTGACCTGCAGGGTCTGGCTCCCTTGCATGTACAGGTGAGCTTGCAGGAGGTGTTGCGGGATGACGCCAGACGCCTGGTGCAGGGTGTGCAGCAGCAGGGTGGTCGGGCTGAAATCAAGGAAACCGCCTGGATGCCACACGTCTGGCAACTGCTTTATCGTTATCTGCCTCAGGCAGCATCCAGTGTTCGTCAGGCTTCCCGCTTTATCAAGGCCTTTACTGCTGCGGCTTGAGGAGCTGCAACAGGCAGTGGCGTGTCTCTTCCGGATGTTCCAGTGGAAACATGTGTCCACCAGGCACACTGATGCAGCTGAATCCGCTTCTTTTCAGCCGCTTTTCACGCTCTGGGGTTAACAGGTCACTTTGTTGACCACGAACCAGTGTCACTGGAACCTGCAGGCGTTTCAGGCTACCACTGAGGTGATCGGCCAGATTCCGAAAGATAGCCACTTCCACACCTGGATCAAAACGCAGTCTGATGCCGCCACGCGGGTCTGGCTCGGTGCCATGATCAACATAGTCAGCCAGTGCCTGGGCGTGAAACTTGCTGAACAGCTTTTTGGAAGCAAAGTACTCAATGGCCAACTCACGATTAGGCCAGTGACTGCGACGTCCTCTGGTGATGCCTGCCGGGGTTACCTTGTCTATGAATCCAAGTTTTTTAGCCAGTTTTAACCCCAGGCTATCCAGGCCTGTCATCAAGGGTGGATCCAGCAGGATAATCTGTTCAAAACGTTGTGGCTGTTTCAAGGCAGCCATATAGGTGATGACTCCACCGAGAGAATGACCGATGCCGGTAACTTTTTGATCACTACAGGCCTGCTGTAAGTGGTCCAGCAGTTCGTTAACCAGCGCCTGCCAGTTATGGTCCACCGGAAAAGTGGGGTTATGCCCGAAGCGATCCAGGCTTTCAACCTTCCAGTGGGTTTTCAGGGGTTCCAGCAATACCCGGTAACTGCCGGCAGGGAAGCCGTTGGCATGGGCAAAGTGCAGGATGGGGAGGCTCATGCAGTATCCTTATAAACAGAATAAGTGATCAGTAAAACGCCTGTTTTAAATAATTGCAAGGCAGTTTTAGCTGTTAGAATGCATAAAAATAGACTGAAGAGTCAAAGCTAGCCTTGGGAGAAAAATATGTCTGATAACAAACCACCTCGTGATAATCGTGCCCGTAACCTGATTTTCCTGTTGATTGCTCTGGCAGGTATTGCCTATGGACTGGCGACCCTGTAAATGCAGCTGTTCATTGATACCCTGAGTTTTACCCTGCATGTCACAGCCCCGGTGTTTGTGCTGGTGTTTCTGGGCATGCTGTTTCGCCGCATGGACCTGATCAACGATGAGTTCAATCGGGTGGCTTCACGCCTGGTGTTTAATGTCACCCTGCCGACGCTGGTGTTTCTGAACCTGTTGCGAACTGATTTAACCCAGGTGTTTGCCCTGGACCTGCTGTTTTATGCTGCGTTGGTCACGCTGCTGGCGTTTGGTTGGCTGGTATGGCGAGCAAGGTCCTTGCCATCAGCCGCTGATCGCGGGGTATTTGTACAGGGGAGTTTTCGTGGCAACCTGGGTATTCTGGGGCTGGCACTGGCTGGCAATCAGTATGGTGAAGCGGGCCTGGCACTGACTTCGATTCTGCTGGCGTTGTTGATTGTGCAATACAACCTCTTGTCCGTGGTGGCGCTGAACCTGTGGCGTGACAATGGTGGCAAGGGCATCAACTGGCGACGGATGCTGCTGGATGTGGTGCGTAATCCATTGATTATCGCTGTAGCCCTGGCCGTGCCTACTTCTCTCTGGTCTGTGCCTATCCCCCAGTTGGCATTAAAGGTTGGTGATTATTTTGCCAGCATGACACTGCCATTGGCCTTGTTGTGTATCGGTGCGGCACTGGACTTGCGGGCTTTACGCGAAACCAGCGGCCCGGCGCTGATGGCTACAGCCTATAAATTGGTACTCTTGCCGGTACCGATGGTGCTGGGTGCCTGGTTGCTGGGTTATGAAGGCATGACACTGGGCATATTATTTCTGGTATTCAGTTGTCCAACTGCTGCGGCCAGTTATGTGATGGCAAGAGCCATGGGTGGTAATGCGGTACTGTCTGCCAATATTGTGGCACTGACCACCTTGTTTGGAACACTCAGTATCAGTCTGGGTGTTTTTCTCCTGCACTGGTTTGGATTAAGTCAAGGCTGATGAATGACTGTTGATAATACCCTACACCCCATTCCCGAGGGTGCTGAAACCCTGACCTTGAACCTGCCACATCTGCAACTTGCAGCGCTGGCCTGGGGTGATCCTGATGGCAAGCCGCTGCTGGCACTGCATGGCTGGCTGGATAACGCCATGACTTTTGCAAGGCTGGCACCGGTCCTGGCAAAAGTAGGATACCGTGTGGTGGCACCCGATTTTGCAGGTCATGGCTATTCTGACTGGCGCCCGGCCGGACAGACTTACCTGTTGATGGAAAACTGTTTTGATGTGCAGGCCGCTGCTCTGGCGCTGGGTTGGTCCCGTTTTACGCTGATTGGCCATTCCATGGGGGCAGGGGTGGCCTCGTTATTGGCTGGTGCCCACCCGGAGGTGGTGGAAAAACTGGTGATGCTGGATGGTATCGGCAGTCTGACAACACCCGATGAGGAGGCTGCTGCTCAGTTGGGACGTGCGTTGGGTCGCTGGATTGGGCATCAGGAAAAATATGCCGAGAGTGATCCCTTATCGGCATTTTCAGCTCGCATTTATGCCAGTGTGCAGGATGCGGCGGAGGCACGCATGAAAGGTGTCGGGGCGGTGGATTTTGATGCTGCATTGATGTTGTGCCAACGGGCCCTGCGGCAGGTTGATGAAACCCATCAGGCGGGTGGTTGGTTCTGGCGCAGTGATTCACGTCTGCGGCACCCTTCACCCTGGCGCTTGACCGAGGCGCAGAATTTATCTTTCATGAAAGCCATACAGGCACCCACCTTGTTGGTCGAAGCCCAGCAGGGTTTGTTAATCAATCGTCCGGAAATTGAGACCCGTTTTCAGGCACTGACAAATGCGCAAAAATCAGTGCTTGAAGGTGGGCATCACTTGCATCTGGAAACTGGGAGTTGTGATGCAGTGGCTGAGGTGGTTGTGAAGTTTTTGCAGTAAGGAGCAATGACGATGACAAGCAAAGGAGCAGCAGGAAAAAGCCTTGCGGTACGTTCTGCTCATCATAAACGGGTGGCGCTGGTACTGGGCTCAGGTGGTGCCAGGGGGTATGCCCACATTGGCGTGATTGAAGAGCTGGAAACCCGCGGTTATGAAATTGTTGGTGTTTCCGGCTGCTCCATGGGAGCGTTGGTCGGAGGGCTGTATGCCGCGGGCAAGCTGAAGGAATACCGTGACTGGGTCACCGGCCTGGATTATTTTGACCTGTTTCGCCTGGTGGATGTGACCTGGAGTCCCATGGGTGCCATCAAAGGAGAGCGGGTCATGGAAGTGATCAAGGGTATGCTGAATGGGCGCACCATTGAATCCCTGCCGATTCCCTATACTTCGGTTGCGACGGATCTGGTCAATCAGAAGGAAGTCTGGTTCCAGGAAGGTTCTCTGGAAGAAGCCATCCGTGCGTCTATTGCCGTACCTGGTGTCATCACACCGGTTCACCACCGTGGACGTACCCTGGTGGATGGTGGTCTGCTCAATCCCTTGCCGATTACTCCTGCTGTCGCCTGGCATGCAGATCTGATCCTTGCTGTAAACGTGACGGCTCAGAACTCCCAGGCCACCCTGGATGATTTGATGCCGGACTGGAATAAATCCGATAAAACTGAAACAGAACCCACAGCACTGCGTGACTGGATGCAACGGATTCGTGGTCGTGCCGGGCAACTGCTGGATCGTTTGAATTTCTGGGATGGTGAGGATGCAGACCCCCGCCAGGATGGTGAGGTCAGTGATACCCGCTGGGGCAAGCTTGATGTGATGTTGCAATCCTTTGAGATCACCCAGGCTGCTTTAAGCCAGTACAAGGTGGCCGGTTATCCCCCGGACATTCTGATCGAAGTGCCTCGCACAGCCTGTGGTGGTTATGAGTTTCATAAAGCCAGCCAGTTGATTGAACTGGGTCGCCGTCTGGCGCGGGACAAAGTTAATGAATGGGAGCAACTGAATCCTGTCCACCAGGGTGATCTGGATTAAAACAGGGCGACCTTGATTAAAAATACAGCAGGGTATATCAGTGATTTCTGAACAAAGAATACCCATTAAGTCGATAAGGCATTGCAAAAGCAGTTTCCGGGTTGAATAATGGAAAAAAACAAGTGAAAGGGTATTCACATGCTACGCAAGCGACTTTCAGGGTTTCTACTGTTACTGCTGATTCCAACGGTTCAGGCAGATTTTGAAGTAAAAAGCCTGACACCAGCCTTGTTGCACGAGGTGCGAGCCGGTGGTTATGTGCTGTATATCCGTCACGGCAGTACCGACTCTTCAATTCCCGATCAGGTGCCAGTCCAGCTGGACAAGTGTGAAACCCAGCGCCCCTTGACCGAAGCCGGACTGCGGCAGATGCAGCAGGTGGGTGAAAATATCCGTCAGTTGGGTCTGCCGCTGGGTGATATTCATGTCAGTCCCTTTTGCCGGACTCAGGCCAGTGCCAATGCAGCCTTTGGTGAGGGTAACTGGCAGCTTGAAAAACTCCTGATGTACACCGCTGCCATGACCCGTGCTGAAAAAGAACCAGTGGTGGCGCGCACTCGTGAACTCTTGTCTGCACCGGTGACTCAACCTGGTGTTAATCGTGGCATTCTTGCTCACGGCCCCAATCTGGCTGAAACCCTGCGTTACTTCCCGCCGGAAGGTACCCTGGTGATCATTCGTCCTTTGGGCAATGGGCAGTTTGAATATCAGGCCAGTATTCGACCTGATGACTGGGCTGGAATACTGGAAAGCCAGCAAAAATGAAAGCCAGTCGCAGCTTGCTGCTGATTTTTCTACTTCCCGCTTTTCTGGTGATCGGACTGACCCTGATGCTGGGTTACTGGTCGATCACCAGCCTTCGCGCTCAATTTGACAACTCCAGTCATCTGCAATCCACCGACCTGCAAACCATTCATGCCTCAGCCACTTTCAGTCGGGATATGGCGCTGGTGCATGAGCAGGTGGTTACGGCTCTGGCCAATGCCAAGACGGGCAGCAAGAGTGAGTTGGAGCTGTATTTTATGCACTCGGACATCACCGAAGAATTAGGGCAATTACTGGAACGGGTGGAGGTGCTGGCAACCTCTGATCTGTTGCGTGAAGTGAATCATGGCAGCGCTGACAAGCTGCGGCGAGAATTCCAGCTTTATCGCCAGTTTGTGATCATGGCCACCGATATTGCAGCCATAGACCCACCCATGGCACGTTATTACATTGAAGAAGCTCAGCAACATTTCATTCAGTTCTCCGGTTATGCCCACCGCATCACCCAGCTGTTGTCCGAGCGGGGGGAGCAGCGCCGGAATCGCTCCGAACAGGTTGTACATGATCACTTTAACACTATTGCACTGCTGGGTTTTTTCAGTCTGATTCTGATGCTGCTGCTGGCATTGTTTGCCGCCAGGCTGGTCAGTTTTCGTCTGCGAGTGGTGGCGGATGCGTTATTAAAACTGGCACGCAGTTATGACAGCAAAACCTTGCCAGAGCTGCCCGCCATTGAGGCTTTAAAAGGCAAGGGGGATGGTGAATTCAGCCTGATCGCTCGTGCATTACTGGATTTTCGGGATGCTGAAACGCGCCGTCGGGCGGCAGAAGAGCAGGTTGAACACCTGGCTTATTATGATCCGCTGACCCAGTTGGCCAATCGCCGTTTGTTGACCGAACACCTGCAGCATTCATTAAAAATGAACTCCCGCTCCCACCAGTTGGGTGCGCTGATTTATTTTGATCTGGACCACTTCAAGGCGGTCAATGATACCGGTGGTCTGGAGGTCGGGGACTTGTTACTGCAGCAGGTGGCTGACCGACTGCGCACTCTGGAAGACTTGCGCCCGATGCTGGGTCGCCCCGGTGGTGACGAATTTGTGTTGTTGCTGGACTCCCTCGGCACCGATCCGGCACTGGTGGCACCCAGGGTTGAGCAGTTGGCAGAGCAGGTGCGTACACTGCTGAATGAACCTTTTAATCTGGCAGGTGAAAATTACCAGATCACACCCAGTATCGGGATCGTGATTTTTGATGGCATCGAGTACACATCTGACGATCTGTTCCGTTTTGCTGATTCAGCCATGTATCAGGCTAAACAGGCGGGACGAAACACCACTTGTTTTTATGACCCCGAAATACAGTCGGCTCTGGAGGCCCGCACCCAACTGGAGCGGGACCTGCGTCTGGCATTGGAGCGCCAGGAGCTGTATCTGGTTTATCAGTTGCAGGTGGATACAGCGGCCCAGCCGATTGGTGCTGAAGCCTTGCTGCGCTGGCAGAGTGAGCGGCATGGCCTGGTTTCACCCGGGGTATTCATTCCACTGGCAGAAGAAACCGGGTTGATCATTCCGATTGGTTATTGGGTCTTGCAAACGGCTTGTCAGCAGTTGCTGACCTGGCAGCAAAATCCAAAAACGCGTCATCTGGTATTGGCTGTTAATGTCAGTGCGCGCCAGTTCAAGCAGGCTGATTTTGTTGAGCGAGTCCGCAAGTTGCTGGATGAAACCGGTGCTCCTGCACATCAGTTGAAACTGGAGTTGACAGAAAGTACGGTTCTTGACCGGGTGGAAGAAACCATTGAAAAAATGAAGCAGATCAAGGAGCTAGGTCTGACCTTTTCGATGGATGATTTCGGAACCGGTTATTCTTCGCTACAATACCTGAAACGCCTGCCGCTGGATCAGATCAAGATAGACCAATCCTTTGTGCGGGACATCCACCAGGATCCGGAAGATGCCGCCATCGTTAAAACCATTATCGCCATGAGCAAGGCCTTGCGCCTGCACGTGATTGCGGAAGGGGTGGAAACCGAGGCACAGCAATTCTTCCTGATGGAGCAGGGGTGTGAGGCTTTTCAGGGTTATCTGTTCTGCAGGCCAATGACGGCCAGCGAACTGGATGAACAGCTGCTGATCACCCACTGATCCCTGACCCGGAACAATTTTCCATGGCTCTGATTTCCACAGAGACCCGGCTGGATGCTTACGGCACCTGGCTGGGTTTCAAGCGTTTATTACCCCTTTCAATGTTTGTGGTGGCCTTTGGTCTGGCTTTTGGCCTGGCTGCTGCCCAGGCAGGTTTGAGCAAGTTTGAAACCCTGCTGATGAGTGGTCTGGTGTTTGCCGGAGCCTCCCAGTTTGCTGCACTGGAATTGTGGCAGCAGGATATCCCGCTGCTGACCATCATGATTACCACCTTTGCCATCAATGCCCGTCACTTGCTGATGGGCGCATCCCTTTATCCCTGGCTTTGCCAGCTTCCACCCGGTAAGCGTTATGGCATTCTCACCGTGATCAGTGATGCCAACTGGGCGATGGCGGTGCAGGATTACCAGCGAGGTGAAAGAAATCTCGGCATCCTGTTTGGTGGTGGTCTGGCTTTGTGGGTGACCTGGATGCTGGGCACCTGGCTGGGTTTGATACTGACTCAGGGTATTCCAGATCCTCAGGCTTTGGGCCTGGATATGGTGCTGGGCTGCTTTTTGCTGACCATGGCTGTGGGTGGCAAAAAGAATGCCCGTCTGTTCACCATCTGGGCGGTTGCTGCGATGGTAACACTGCTGGCGCTCTGGTTGTTACCACCCAATAGCCATGTGGTTGCTGGTGCGCTGGCGGGTGGCCTGGTCGGTGCGCTGTGGCTGGAGCCAGTAGCGGATCACGGCAAAACAGCAGATAAAGATCAGATGGAGGTAGATTCATGATGCTGGAAAATACCGGCCATGCTGTCTTGTTGGTGATTCTGGCCATGTTTCTGGTGACCCTGACGACCCGTTATGGCGGGGTGTTGCTGATGTCCTGGGTGCCCATTAACCGCCGGGTAGAGGGATTTATCAATGGCATGTCCGGCTCGGTGTTGTTGGCTATTATTCTTCCCATGGCTGTACAAGGGGATACCGCAGCCAGGCTGGCTCTCCTGACCACCCTGTTAACCGTGTTATGGCTGAAAAAGCCCTTGCCAGCGATTGCAGCAGGGTTGTTGGTGACGGCTGGCTGGCGCTACTTCATGTAAGTGGTTCCTTAATGAATTTGAACCGGAGGAAGTATGAGCTCTTTGATTCGTTTGTTGGATAAAAAGCCTGCTGTTGCGGCGGAAACCTACCAGCTGCCAGAAGAGAAGCGTCTTGTTGGTAATCCATTGCAGACGCTGTGGCTGGAGTACACCGATGCAAGTAATCAGTTCTTCAGTGGTGTCTGGCGCAGTGAGCCGGGTAAATGGCGCATCCATTACACGGAAGAAGAGTACTGCTGTATCCATGAAGGCATCAGTATTGTAACCGATGCCGAGGGACAAGCTGTCAGGCTGAAAGCCGGTGATGAGTTTGTTATCCCGCGGGGGTTTACTGGCACCTGGGAGGTGGTGGAAACCACCACCAAGCGTTTTGTTATTTTTGAAAAGGTGTCAGCAAGCTGAAAGTTGCTTCAGGGTAGTGTCTGCTTGCGCCTTTCTTCAGCCCGGCGCAGCAGATACCAGGCAATGAATGCTGCCAGAGACACGGCCAGAATGATCAGGGTGGCCAGCGCATTCACCTTGGGTGAAACGCCCAGTCGCACTGATGAAAACACCACCATCGGCAGAGTGGTGGCGCCGGGGCCGGAGACAAAACTGGCAATCACCAGATCATCCAGCGACAGGGTGAAGGCCAGTAGCCAACCAGCAGCCAGTGCTGGTGCAATCATTGGCAGGGTGATCAGGAAAAAGGTCTTGAAGGGAGTAGCACCCAGATCCATGGCGGCTTCTTCAATGGATAAATCCACTTCCCGCAAGCGGGAGGATACCACCACCGCCACATAAGCACTGCAGAAGGTGGTGTGGGCAATCCAGATGGTGGCCACACCACGATCCTGAGGCCAGCCGATGATCTGGGCCATGTGCACAAACAGCAGCAGTAATGACAGACCGGTGATTACCTCTGGCATGACCAGCGGCGCAGTGATCATGCTGGACAGGGTAGTGCGTCCGCGAAAACGGTGGAAGCGGGTCATCACAAAGGCTGCCAGGGTGCCGATGCATACCGCCATGCTGGCGGAATAAAAGGCAATTTTCAAACTGGTCCAGATGGCATTCATCAACTGCTGGTCACGCAGCAGCTCACCGTACCAGTGGGTGGAAAAGCCGGCCCAGACAGTGACCAGCCGTGAAGCGTTAAAAGAGTAGATCACCAGTATCAGCATGGGGACATAAAGAAACATCAGCCCCAGAAACAGCATGATGGTGGAGAAACCCGGTTTTGGCAGCTTAACCATTTTTTTCCAGCTCTTTTGACTGATAGCGATGGAACAGGGTGATCGGGATGATCAGGATCAACAGCATCACAATGGCCAAGGCAGATGCAACCGGCCAGTCACGGTTGTTGAAGAACTCCTCCCACAGTACCTTGCCGATCATTAATGTGCCGGGTCCGCCCAGCAGTTCTGGAATGACAAACTCACCCACAGCCGGAATGAACACCAGCATTGAACCGGCAATGATGCCACCTTTTGACAGGGGCAGGGTCACTCTCCAGAAGGTGTTGATGGTGCGGGAACCCAGATCGGATGCTGCTTCCAGCAGGCTGCGATCCAGCTTCACCAGGTTGGCATAAAGCGGCAGAATCATGAATGGCAGGTAGGCATAAACAATACCGATCACCACTGCGATGTTGGTGTTCATCAGTCGCAAGGGGGTGTCAATGATGCCAATCCACAGCAGAAACGAGTTCAGTAGCCCCTGCTGACCCAGAATACCCATCCAGGCATAAATGCGGATCAGGAAAGATGTCCAGGATGGCAGCATCACCAGCATCAACAACACCAGTTGGGTCGAGGGTTTGGCCTTGGCCATGGCATAAGCCATCGGATAACCAATCAGCAGCGCCACCAGCGTGGAGATAAATGCCAGCTTGATGGAACCCCAGTAGGCTGCGATGTAGAGGCTGTCTGACGCCAGAAACAGGTAATTGCCCAGATTGAATATCAGCGTCAGGGTGTTGTCGGCAAACTCCACTACCGGCTGATAGGGTGGAATGGCAATCACCGCTGAAGAAAAACTGATCTTCAGTACCAGTGCAAAAGGCAGTAGGAAGAACAGCAGCAACCAGATGAATGGGATGCTGAAAACCCAACTGCGGCCGCTGGGCAGATATTTTTTAATGACCTTGATCATTGCCATAACACAACCGGGCTATGGGCATCCCAGCTGACAAAGACAGGCTCATCCCAGGTGGGGTGCTCACCACGCCTTTCGCTGTTCACCAGATAGGCTTGTACAACCTGGTTGGATGGCAGTTTGATGTAATAGACCGAATGACCACCCAGATAGGCGATGTCGTGCACGGTGCCTGCTGACCAGTTGTGGTTATCGGCTGGTTGTTCACGGCTGACCAGGGTTTTTTCCGGACGCAGGGCCACCCAGCCTTTACGGGCCTCGGCCTGGGTGGTGATGCCGTGATCCAGATAAATCGGGTTGTCCAAGGCTGGAGAAACCAGCGTGCAACTGTCGGCTTCGTCTTCGGTCACTTCCGCTTCAAAGATATTCACGGAACCGATGAATTCAGCAATCATGCGGCTGTTGGGGCTTTCGTAAATATCCACCGGAGAGCCAACCTGCACAATCCAGCCATCGGCCATGATGGCAATACGCTCGGCCATGGTCATGGCTTCTTCCTGGTCGTGGGTGACCAGCACACAAGTCACGCCAACCTTTTCAAGAATATCCACTACTTCAAGCTGCATTTCGGTGCGCAGTTTTTTATCCAGCGCGCCCATGGGTTCATCCAGCAGTAACAGCTTCGGACGCTTGGCCAGTGATCGTGCCAGCGCCACACGCTGGCGTTGACCGCCAGATAACTGGTGAGGTTTGCGATGAGCAAACTTTTCCATTTTTACCAGTTTCAGCATTTCCGCCACCCGCTGTTCAATGTCCGGGCGGGGCAGCTTGTCCTGTTTCAGACCAAAGGCAATGTTCTGTGCCACCGTCATGTGTGGAAACAGTGCATAGGACTGAAACATCATGTTGATCGGACGCTCGTAGGGCGGCAGGTCGGTAATGTCCTTGCCGTCCAGAATGATGCGCCCGCTGGTGGGTTTTTCAAAACCGGCCAGCATGCGCAGCAGGGTAGACTTGCCGGAGCCCGAGCCACCCAGCAGGGCGAAAATTTCGCCCTGACGAATGCTCAGGCTCACATTATCGACGGCCAGCGTTTCATCAAAACTTTTGCTGACACCTTCGATTTGTAACAGCACTTCTGTCTGGCTACCACCGGACAGAATCTTTTTGTAGCTGCCTGCTGCACCTGCCATGCCGGTTGTTCTCCTTACCTTAACGGCCAGATTTGACGCGGTTCCAGGCGCGAGTGATTACGCGCTGGGTCGCCAGGGGGCGTTCTTTGGCGATGTAGAGCTTGGCCAGAACTTCCTCGGTCGGATAGATGGATGGATCGTTGAAAATCTCTTCATCCACCAGGCTGTTGGCTGTTTTGTTGGGGTTGGCGTACATCACGTAGTCGGTGATTTCAGCAATCACTTCCGGCTCCAGCAGGAAGTTGATCAGGGCGTGAGCATTGTCCTTGTTCGGAGCGTCGGCCGGAATCGCCATCATGTCGAACCACAGGGCAGCACCTTCTTTCGGAATGGTGTAGATGATCACGTTGCCGTTTTCAGCTTCTTCAGCACGATCAGCGGCCTGGAAGATGTCACCAGAATAACCGGCGGCCACACAAATCTCGCCATTGGCCAGATCAGAGATGTAGCGCGAAGAGTGGAAGTAGGTGACGTGACGACGCACCTTGCTGATCACTTCTGCGGCTTTTTCCAGATCACGGGTTTCGTTGCTGTTGGGGTTCATGCCCAGGTAAGCCAGGGCTGCGGGCAGCATTTCTTCGCCAGAGTCCAGCATTGAGATACCACAGCCACCAGCGGCCAGTTTGGCAGTAATGGCTGGGTCAAACAGCAGCGCCCAGGAGTCTACCGGAGCATCTTCACCCAGAATGCTCAGTACCCGCGCTTCGTTGTAACCAAAGCCGTTGGTACCCCACAGGTAAGGAATGGCGTAGTCACTGCTGGCGCCTACATCAGCCAGTTGTTTCATTAACACCGGGTCCAGGTGTTTCATGTTCGGCAGCTTGCTGTGATCCAGCTTGGCAAAGGCACCGGCAGAAATCTGTTTGGTGACATAGTGGTTGGAGGGTACTACCAGATCGTAACCGGAACGACCCGACAGCAGGGCTGCTTCCAGCACCTCGTTGCTGTCAAACACGTCATAAATGACGCGGATGCCGGTTGCTGCCGTGAAGTTGGACAGGGTGTCCTCGGCAATGTAGTCCGACCAGTTGTACACACGAACCTGATTGGACTGAGCACTGACAGTACCGGACATCAGGGCTGCCACTGCAGTGGCAAGCAGGGTCATTTTTACGGGTTGCTTCATGGTGTTGCCTCCTGGTGTGAGGTCAATGGCTGCCGGGAAAAAGCGGCGCATTGTCGGGTTTTTTTACAGCTTTGAAAATACGTCCTGATCAAAAAAATCAAAAAACTGTATCACACGCTCAAAAGCAGGAATTCACGCTCCCATGAGCTGATCACCTGTTTGAAGTTTTCGTTTTCGGTTCGTTTTACAGCAATATAACCTTCAATGAATTTGTTGCCCATGTAGTCACGCAATTTCTGGCATTGCTCCATCCGCTCCAATGCTGCTTCAAGCGTAAAAGGCAAACGCAGATTACGACGTTCATAAGCCCGTCCCTGTACAGGTGGTGAGGGTTGGACTTTTTCGATCATGCCCATGTAACCGCACAGCAGGCTGGCAGCAATGGCCAGGTAAGCATTGGCATCAGCACCGGCCAGGCGATTTTCCACTCGGCGGTTCTGGGCATCCGATTCCGGGATGCGCAGGCCACAGGTCCGGTTTTCCATGCCCCATTCCACATTCACTGGTGCCGAGGTATCCGGCAGAAAGCGGCGGAAGGAGTTCACGTTGGGAGCAAACAGTGGCAGGGCTTCAGGAATGTACTTCTGTAACCCACCCAGGTGATAGAGGAATAGGTCACTCATGCTGCCATCGGGGTTGGTGAACACACTGATGCCGGTATTGGCGTCCACTACACTCTGGTGCAGGTGCATGGCACTGCCGGGTTCCCGGGTAATGGGTTTGGCCATGAAGGTGGCCACAACACCATGTTTTAAAGCTGCTTCGCGCATGGTGCGTTTGAAAATCAGCACCTGGTCAGCCAGTTGCAGTGGGTCACCGTGACGGAAGTTGATTTCCATCTGGGCGGTGCCTTCTTCATGGATCAGGGTGTCGATGTCCAGTCCCTGAATTTCACACCAGTCATACATGTCCTCAAACAGCGGATCAAATTCGTTGGCGGCATCAATGGAAAAGGACTGGCGACCGGTCTCTTCACGACCGGAACGGCCAATGGGGGGTTGCAGCGGAAAGTCCGGGTCGGCCACGCGCTTGGTCAGGTAGAACTCCATTTCCGGAGATACAATCGGTTTCCAGCCCTGTTCTTCATAAAGTTTCAGCACGCGCTTTAGCTGGTTGCGAGCTGACAGCTCCTGAGGATTGCCGTCACGGTCATAACAATCGTGGATCACCTGAGCAGTAGGTTCCTGTGCCCAGGGAATCAGGTAGAGGGCTTCAGGATCCGGATGGCAGTGCATGTCAATGTCGGCCGGGTCCAGCAGTGAGTAATAAACATCATCCTCAACATAATCGCCGGTGACGGTCTGCAGCAGCAGGCCTTCCGGCAGACGCATGCCCTTTTCAGTGATGAATTTGGACACCGGGCTGATTTTGCCACGGGCAATGCCAGTGATGTCACTGATGACACATTCAACTTCTGTAATGCGATGTTCGTGCAGCCAGTTTTCCAGGTCTTTCATACAAGGCTCGGAGTGGTTGTTTCAGCGTGAGTTCAGGCGCTGCTGCATGCGTTGACGGCAGGCAGCACCAAAAGCTTTAAGAATAGCGCGATAAAAGGGGAAGTCACCTACCTTGTCATCCGGATGCCACTGCCATTCCGGGTGCCACTGCACTGCCAGGGTAAAGGCCGGTGCTGCCGGTAGTGAAAAGGCTTCAATCAGTCCGTCCGGTGCCAGGGCTTCGATGCGGGCACCATCGGCCAGGCGGTTGACACCCTGGCCATGCAGGGAGTTCACCCTGGTTTCTGTTTCTGGCCAGATCTGCTGCAGCAGGCCACCGGGCTGGATGCTGATATTGTGACTGAGTTTGCCGTACTGCTCCAGGATTGGGTCATCCGGGTTTTCGCGGTGATTCAGGTAACCCGGCAATTCGTGCACCTTCTGATGCAGGCTGCCACCCAGTGCCACATTCATTTCCTGAAAACCGCGACAGATGCCCAGTAACGGTACTCCGGCAGCAATGGCGGCACGGATCAACGGCAGGTTGGTGGCATCCCGCTTGATGTCCTGTGGGCTGTTCGGGTCGGCTGGCTCGCCATCATAGTGGTGTGGCTGGATATTGGAGGGTGAGCCGGTCAGCAGGATGCCATCCAGATGTTGCAGCAGTGGCTGCAGGGGTAGCTGATCGCCAAGTGGTGGAATAACCCAGGGCAGGCCTTCGGCACCCTGGCTGGCCGCACGGACATACTTTTCACCCACCACAAAAAAAGGGTGATGATTCAGCGTTTGGCTGCAGGCATTAACACCAATGACTGGTAGCAGGGAGGCAAATTCGGAAGCAGAGGGCATGGGGCAGAACACTCCACAGGTAAAGTCACTTTGTAGCCTTCTGCAGTGACAATAGCAAGATCCGGTAGCGCCTGAAAAGTAAAATTTTGCGCTGCATGAATATGGTGCACTGCAAGGCATAAAGCCCTGTTTTGCGGCAGCTTTCCTTAAGCGTTGACAGTTCGGTCAAGATGGAATTTACTGCAGGTTAAGGCCTGATGACAGGCGTCCGCAACAGGTGCTCTATGCCTACCCAGCTCGAAAAGGCGCTGGCTTTTCTGGATGAACATCCGGAAGTTCAGTATGTTGATCTGCTGATCTCTGACATGAACGGGATCGTACGTGGTAAGCGTGTTGATCCTGCCGCTTTGGCCAAGGTGTATGAAAAGGGCATTGCCCTGCCGGCCTCCATCTTTGCCCTCAATATTCAGGGCACCACCGTTGAAGAAACCGGCCTGGGGCTGGAAATTGGTGAAGCAGACCGCATCTGTCTGCCGGTCACTGATACCCTTTGCATGGAACCCTGGCAGAAACGTCCCACTGCTCAGTTATTGATGAGCATGTATGAACTGGACCGGGAAACGCCTTTTTTTGCTGATCCAAGGGTGGTGCTGCAGAAGGTGGTGGAGCGTTTTGCTGATCTGGGACTGAAACCGGTGACGGCATTTGAACTGGAGTTTTACCTGATCGATCAGGAAAATATCTCCGGGCGTCCACAGCCGCCCAAATCGCCTATTTCCGGCAAGCGCCCCGCCAGTGTGCAGGTTTACTCCATTGATGACCTGGATGAATATGCCGATTTTCTGGATGATGTGCTGGATGCTGCCCATGAGCAGAACATTCCGGCAGATGCGCTGGTGGCCGAATCAGCGCCGGGCCAGTTTGAAGTCAACCTGCATCATGTGGATGACCCGTTGAAATCCTGTGATCACGCCATCCTGTTGAAGCGGGTGATCAAGAGTGTGGCTTATGACCATGAAATGGATACCACCTTCATGGCTAAGCCCTACGCGGGTCAGTCCGGCAGTGGTATGCATCTGCACATCAGCCTGTTGGATGAAAACGGTCAGAATGTTTTTGCCGGTGATCCCCTGCAGCCTAATGATCAGCTGCGTTGGGCGGTGGGTGGCCTGGTGGAGGTGATGAATGCCAGCATGGCTTTGCTCTGCCCCAACATCAATTCCTACCGGCGCTTCAGCCCCGAGTTCTATGTGCCCAGTGCTGCCACCTGGGGGCTGGACAACCGCACCACAGCCTTGCGGATTCCCGGTGGTGACCCGGAAGCCCTGCGCATTGAGCATCGGGTCGCCGGTGCCGACGCCAATCCCTATCTGTTGATGGCCGCCATCCTGGCGGGTGTTCATTACGGCCTGACTCATCGGATAGAACCGCCGCCGATGATTGAAGGTAATGCCCATGAGCAGCAGGATGCCAATCTGGTCAACAACCTGCGGGATGCCCTGCGCAGCCTGGAAGAGTCCCCAGTGTTAAGGGATTATCTGGGTGAAGATTTCCTCAAGGTGTTTGTGGCCTGCAAGGAACATGAAATCAATGAGTTTGAGCACACCATTTCTGATCTGGAGTACCTCTGGTATTTGCATACCGTCTGAAAATGGGGAGTCTAAAACATGAGTGATCATGTGGCTTCCTGGTATGCCGCCACAGCGAACAGTCATCAGCCTTGGCCGCAACTGGCTGAAGCACTGGATGTGCAGGTGTGTGTACTGGGTGGCGGTTTTACCGGTGTCAACACAGCGCTGGAGCTGGCCGAGCGGGGATTCAGTGTAGTGCTGCTGGAAGCTCATCGTATCGGCTGGGGGGCATCCGGGCGCAATGGCGGCGAACTGATCCGTGGTATTGGTCATGGACTGGAACAGTTTGCCGGGCAGATCGGTCAGGAAGGTATCCTGCAATTCAAACAGATGGGTTTTGAGGCGGTGGATATCGTTAAACGACGCATCCAGCGCTTTGATATCCAGTGTGACTACCGGCCAGGTTACGCTGATCTGGCTACTCGTCCTTCGCACCTGCACGCCCTGGAAGAAGACCTGAAGGATCTGCAGTCACTGGGTTATCCGCATCAGCTGAAATTGCTGGATGCCAGTGAACTGAAACAACAGGTGGTCAAGTCGGACTTTTATGTCGGTGGCCTGGTGGATGAAGGCAGTGGTCACCTGCATCCGCTGAATCTGGTGCTGGGTGAGGCTGAAGCAGCTGCCGGTCTTGGCGTGAGGATTTTTGAACAGTCAGCGGTGCAAAAGATTCACAAGGGCGAGCGCCCAAGGGTGGAAACAGCTCTGGGTTCAGTGACCTGTGATCGGCTGGTGATTGCCGCCAATGGTTACCTGGACCCTGACCTGGAGCCTTGGCTGGGTGGCAAGTTGTTACCGGCTGGCAGTTATATTCTGGTGACGGAGCCGCTGGGTGATGAGCAGGCCAATGCCCTGATGCCGGGTGGTCATGCTGTTGCTGATCTGCGGGTGGAGCTGGATTATTACCGCTTCACACCCGATCAACGGCTGTTGTTTGGTGGTTTGTGCACCTACTCCGGCAAGGATCTGCCTGATCCGTCAAAACACCTGCTGCCGCATTTGCATCAGGTGTTTCCACAGCTGCTGGATGTGAAAGTGGCTTATCAGTGGGGGGGGATGCTGGGCATCGGTGCCAATCGTCTGCCACAAGTTGGTCATCTGCCGGACTGTCCGTCCATCCATTTTGCTCAAGCTTATGCAGGGCATGGCCTGAATGCATCCCACATGACGGCACGTGTACTGGCAGAAGCGTTTACGGGTGAAACCCGGCGTTATGATCTTTTTGCCAGCGTCAGGCACATGACTTTTCCCGGTGGCAAGTGGTTGCGTGGGCCTTTGTTGGCAGCGGGGATGAGTTGGTATCGAATTAAAGATCGCTTTGGCAGTTAGGCCGGTCAGGTTTTATCAGGCCAGTTGTGTCAGATCGGGCCGCCACAGACTGGTCTGGTTGCGCCCTTGGTGCTTGGAGTGATATAGCGCCTGATCGGCCTGCTCCAGCCATTGGCGAGCAGTTTGCAGCTCATTGCTGTAAGGGCAGACACCCAGACTGATGGTGATCTTCAATTTTAATTGTTCGTAGTCAACAGTCATGTCCTGAATCAGGTGGCGCAGGCGTTCAGCGACTTCCAGTGCGCCAAACTCATCGGTGTCCGGCAGCAGTAATACAAACTCTTCACCACCATAACGCCCGGCAAGGTCGGTGTCTCTGGCTGTGTGTTTGAGCTGTTTTGCCACCTGACGGATCACCTCATCACCGGCCTGGTGGCCATGCGTGTCATTCACAGCTTTGAAGTGATCAATGTCAAAGATGATCAGGCTGGCATGGCCCCCCGAGCGTTTACAGCGCCGGTATTCCTGTTGCAGGCACTCTTCCCAGAAGCCCCGGTTGTTCAGTCCGGTCAAACGATCCGTACGGCTGAGTTTTTCCAGCTGCTGATTGGCCTGCTCCAGCTGCAGTTTGCTGGTGGCGCTTTCGGTAACGTCATAAATCAGCAGGCAGACCTGTTGTACCTTGCGGTCAGGGCCCAGCAACGGCATAAAAGTAATGTTCTGGTACATGAGTTCCGACTGCCCAGTCAGTGGCCGGTAACTCTTGAAGCGAAACAGGTGGGGGCGCTGTTCCCAGGTTGAATAAGCGGGTGCACCCAGCTTGAATACGGACTCAATCTTGCGTTCCATCCAGGTTCGGGGCAGATCAGGCAGCAGGCTGAAAATGTCCTGTCCGGTGATCTGTTTGCCGGGTAGTCCGCTGTGGTTTTCCATAAAGCCATTCCACAACTGAATGCGATAGTCCCGACCGAGAATCACCAGCCCCACGTCCACAGTCTGGAGCATCTGAATCATCCAGTAGAAGTCGGTGAGATCCGGTTGTTTTTCCTGAGCGGTCATTGCAGGTATCCGGTGCGTTCAGTCAGGGCTGGCAGGGAGTCTTCAGTAAAAACCAGCAGCAGATCACATTCAATCTTTTTTTCAGGTAACTGGTAATCCAGATCAATCGCCAGCACCTGTTTCTGCTGATTGCTGCCAAGCAGTTGTTGTAAGGAGGTGTTGCGTCCCAGCAGGGTCGGGTGCCCCAGGCTGAACTGAATATCCAGTTGTTCGGCAAAACCTTTCAGGCAGGCACCAGCCAGCAAGCCGGCCAGATCCGTCAGGATTTCCAGTTCACTATTGCTATCAGGTTGCTGGGTTTCGGGCAGTAGTCGTGCCAGGGTGGGCAGGCTGGTGGTGTCAATCAGTATCAGTGCTTCCCCGGTAATGCCGGAGCCGCTGAACCCCTGGGAGACACCGGAATAGTCAGCATCGGGGCGTGTGGTGATCAGGTTGGCCAGACGCGGGTAGGGTTGCAGGTGAACCCGGGGAACCGGCAGATGGATAAAGGTACCGAGCAGTTCGCCCAGCAGTTTACCGGCCTGTCCCATGGCAATGTTGACTACTTCCTGGATCAACCCCGGCAGGTCAACCGGTTGATCATCAAAACGGGCCAGCTCGATTTCAGTCTGTGGCTGGCTGCTGCTGATGATGCCAAAACGCAGCAGGATATCAGTCAGGGTGTCAGCACCAAAGGGTTTACGAATAAAGTCCAGAGCACCCAACGCCATCACGCGTTGACGTGCTTCTGGCTGAATATCACCCGAAACCACCAGTACCAGTGTTGAGAGGTCTTCGCGGCGGATGGCTTCAAGGGTTTGATAACCATCCATCACTGGCATGTTCAGGTCCAGAAACAGCAGGTCACCCTTACCCTGGCGTATGGCTTCCAAAGCTTCCTGGCCATTGCTGGCAAAGCTGATGCTGACATCCCAGCCACCGGGTAAAGAGCGGGCCAGTTGTTTGCGGGCAAGCGCTGAATCATCACAGATTACAATGGGCAGCGTCATGGCAGTTGGTTGACCTTGGGTCAGGTTATTCTTCTTGAAAAAGATACCTTAATTAATCTATTGTTCATTGTCACTCATCAGTGACAGCTTTCGTCACTTATTTGTGATGCAGTTGGCACTTGTTATGATTTTTCTCAATGATCAGGCAGTTTCTGTCAACTGCGATCATTCAGTTACAGCACGTTGCTGGCGCCGTTGGGCTGCCCGTTCGGCGCTGCTCATGTTCGGTGCCTGCAAGCCACCATGAGGGGTGCTACCAGACACACCGTCACCGGGTTGGCCGGTTGGGCCGGTGCGCAGGTCATAGTACTCGATGTCGATATAGGGTGGGGGATTGCGCATGCTGGCCAGATAAGCGGCATCCATCAGGGTGATGATCTGTTCCACTGGCATGGGCAATCGATCACCGACCAGCATTTCTGCAATCAACAGCAGCTCGATGGCACCATCCTGGCGAGCAGCCCCCATCAGCTCACGGATGACACCCGGTGGAATGTCTTGTCCGGTACGACGGTCACTGAAGCGCACACCCAGATACTCAGGTGGCACGCCCATGTTGGCGGTGACACCCGTGGCAAACAGCTGTTCAATATCTTCGGCGCTTAAAGCACTACCCGACTGCATCAGTAAACGCGCCGGGTCCAGCAGGTTGGGTTGAGCTGAAACGGGGGACTGTGCATGCATTGCAGGGCTGGTCAGCAGCAAACTTCCGGTCAATAACAAGCTTGTGAACAGGATTCTTGAGGTGTTGGTCAGCCTGTTGCGGATACATGGCAAATGAGTGGTGGGCTGAGTTGGCATGTTTGCTCCTTGCGTGTGTGGTTCATAACCATCCTGACATAAGCCTGGGTTGATGACCACCCAGGGTGCACCTGATGGTTTTATCAGATGCACCCCAGGTTGAGGGTGTTGCTTTGAAGGTTGCAGATCAATCCAGTTTCAGCCAGGTCGCCTTGATTTCGGTGTACTTGTCAAAGGCATGCAGGGACTTGTCGCGGCCATTTCCGGATTGTTTAAAGCCGCCAAAGGGTGCTGTCATGTCACCACCATCATAGTGGTTGATCCAGACGCTGCCGGCACGCAGGGCTTTGGCGGTTTTGTGGGCCTTGTTGATGTCGCTGGTCCACACCGCTGCTGCCAGGCCATAAATGCTGTCGTTGGCGATGCTGATGGCCTGCTCCGGGGTTTCAAAGCTGATCACTGACAGTACCGGGCCAAAAATTTCTTCTGCAGCAATGCTCATCTGATTGTTCACACCGGCAAACACCGTCGGTTCGACATAATAACCACCACTGGTCTGATCCACCTGTTGACCACCACTGACCAGGCTGGCCCCTTCACTTTGTCCCAGTTGAATGAATGACAGCACACGTTTCAGCTGAGCCTGGTCAACAATGGCACCGCAGGTGGTGGCTGGATCGAGTGGATGGCCGGGTTGCCAGTCTTTCAGGGCTTCAGTGACCAGTGCCACAAACTCATCCCGGATGCTGGCTTCCACCAACAGGCGTGAACCGGCGGTGCAAACTTCACCCTGGTTGAAGGCAATGGCCTGAGCGGCCTCTTCTGCGGCACGGCGCAGATCGGGTGCATCGGCAAATACAATGTTGGGGCTTTTGCCGCCAGCTTCCAGCCACACCCGTTTCATGTTGGACTCACCGGCATAAATCATCAGCTGTTTTGCCACGCCGGTGGAGCCAGTGAACACCAGGGTGTCCACATCCATATGCAGGGCCAGCGCCTTGCCAACGGTATGACCAAAACCGGGTAAAACATTGAACACCCCGTCAGGTATACCCGCCTGTTTGGCC
Source organism: Marinospirillum alkaliphilum DSM 21637 (assembly GCF_900119735.1). Classification (GTDB taxonomy): domain Bacteria; phylum Pseudomonadota; class Gammaproteobacteria; order Pseudomonadales; family Halomonadaceae; genus Marinospirillum; species Marinospirillum alkaliphilum. The sequence goes on from NZ_FPJW01000001.1 coordinate 438,005, forward strand.
AGTTCTGCCACACGAATGGCAGTGAGGGGTGATTTTTCCGACGGTTTCAGGATCACCGAGTTGCCCATGGCCAGGGCAGGTGCAAATTTCCAGCTGGCCATCAGCAAGGGGAAGTTCCACGGCACGATGGCTGCCACCACACCCACAGGTTCGCGGGTGACCATGCCAATTTCATTGATCGCAGTGGGGGCCAGTTCGTCATACACCTTGTCGATGGCTTCTGCGGTCCACTGCAGGGTGCGAATGGTGGAGCCGACATCCACGCTGCGCGAAAAACGGATGGGTTTGCCCATGTCCAGGGTTTCCAGTAGCGCCAGCTCGTCACGGTTGGCGGCAATCAGCTCGGCAAACTTCAGCAAGATCTGTTTACGTTTGGCGGGGGCCAGATTACGCCATACACCCGACTCAAAAGCAGCACGAGCTGCTGCTACGGCACGATCAGCATCTTCGGCATCACAACTGGCGACCTGGGTCAGGATGCGGCCATCCACGGGGCTTTCGCAGTCAAAGGTGGCACCACTGACAGCATTCACATACTGGCCATTGATAAAGGCCTGATTGCGGATCTCCAGGCTGGCAGCCATGTTCTGCCATTCTTCACGGGTCATCTGTTGTTGTTTGCTCATGCTTTACCTCGTCAGTTGTTCTTTCTGTCTTGCGCTTTCTGGCCAGTGGCATAGACTGGGGTCAGTCTATTTTTCTGGCCGAGGTGTCCTTATGACCGCTTTTGCTCCGGTTCCTTCTTATTACGCAGCGTCTGCCAATCCTACTCCATCCCGCCCGCATTTGTCAGAGTCCATCGAAACCCAGGTGTGTGTGATCGGAGCTGGTTACACAGGCCTGTCCACCGCACTGTTTCTGGCTGAAGCCGGTTTTAAGGTGGTGATCCTGGAGGCTGCCACTGTGGGGTGGGGGGCATCCGGGCGCAACGGTGGTCAGATGGTCAACAGTTACAGTCGTGATCTGGACGTGGTGGCGCGTCAGACCAGTGCCGATGCTGCACGCTTACTGGGGCAGATGGCATTTGAAGGGGGGCGCATCATTCGCCAGCGGGTGAAGCACTATGGCATTCAGTGTGACCTGCAGGATGGTGCCGTGTTTGCTGCCCTTAATCCTCGCCAGATGAAAGAGCTGGAGCATCAGAAAAAACTCTGGGAAAGCCATGGTTATGATCAGTTGGAGCTACTCGACAAGCAGGCCTTGCAGCAACAGGTCAACACCGAGCGGTACATCGGTGGCAGCATGGATCATGGCAGTGGCCACATCCATCCGCTGAATCTGGCGCTGGGTGAGGCGGCTGCCTTTGAATCCCTCGGTGGTGTGATTTATGAGCATTCTGCGGTGGTGGACATCCAGCAGGGCCAGCCAGCAGTGGTTAAAACAGCGCAAGGAGTGGTGAAGGCGGAGTGGGTGGTGGTGGCTGGTAATGCCTATCTGGGTAAGTTGTTGCCGCAACTGGCCAGCAAATCCATGCCCTGCGGTACTCAGGTGTTGGCCACCGAGCCACTGGGTGAAGAATTGGCACGCAGCCTGATTCCTCGAAATGCCTGCATCGAGGATTGCAACTACCTGCTGGATTATTACCGCCTGAGTGCCGACCATCGCCTGATTTATGGCGGTGGGGTGGTTTATGGTGCGCGGGATCCGGTCGACATCGAACGGCTGATTCGCCCAAAAATGTTAAAAACCTTCCCGCAACTCCAGAATGTGAAGGTGGACTACACCTGGACCGGCAACTTCCTGTTGACCCTGTCACGCTTGCCTCAGATGGGGCGCATCGGCAGCAATGTTTTTTATTCCCAGGGGTGTTCCGGTCATGGTGTGACGTTTACTCATGTTGCCGGTCAGTCGCTGGCGTTGGCCATTCAGGGGCAGACACAGCAACTGGATGCCTTTGCCAGTCTGCCGCACTACCCTTTCCCCGGTGGTCGCCTGTTCCAGGTGCCTTTTTCTGCACTGGGTGCCTGGTACTACGATCTGCGCGACAAGCTGGGTATCTGATCCGGCTATAAAAAAACCCGGCACAAAAGGCCGGGTTTGAAGTGCATCCCTGAACGGGTATCAGCCAGCGAAGTTCTGGTTGACGAAGTCCCAGTTCACCAGTGCCCAGAAAGCCTCCAGGTACTTGGGACGCAGGTTGCGGAAGTCGATGTAGTAGGCATGTTCCCACAGGTCAACGGTCAGCAGTGCCGTGTGGCCGTCGGTCATGGGGGTGCCGGCGTTGGAGGTATTTACAATCTCCAGTTGACCAGCAGCATTTTTTACCAGCCAGGTCCAGGAAGAACCGAAGTTGTTGACTGCCTTGTCATCAAACTCTTTCTGGAAGGCTTCAAAAGAACCCCATTTGGCATTGATGGCATCAGCAATGGCACCCTTGGCTGCGCCACCACCGTTGGGGCTCAGGCAGTTCCAGTAGAAGGTGTGGTTCCAGACCTGGGCAGCATTGTTGAATACCGGGCCGGATTTGGAGGCCTTGATGATGTCTTCCAGGCTCTTGCCTTCGTATTCAGTACCGGGCACCAGGCCGTTCAGTTTGGTGACATAGGTGTTGTGGTGCTTGCCGTGGTGGAATTCCAGGGTTTCGGCAGAAATGTGGGGCTCCAGCGCATTCTTGGCGTAGGGCAGTGCCGGTAATTCAAAAGCCATGGTCAATCTCCTTTTTTCATCATCAAGTGACAGTGCTTATTGAGTAATGGTGGCAGTGCAGCAGAGTTTCAAGGCTGCTCTGACATAAATCAATGATTACCTTGGAATCATAACATTGCATTGCAGATGTGACAATTCCGACCTTTTTACTGGGTTATGGTGTTGGGCTGGCGGCAACCCTTGGGAATTGGCAGAATAGACCATCTTTTCACAGAAGCAGGGAAACTGTTTATGCCTGATCGTAAAGAACCACTGCTGGATATGGATGTTGGCAAAGTGGCATCCCACTCGACTGACGCTCGTACAACTGAAAGCAGGGTTGCGCCAGGTTTGTCAGAGCAGAAAACCAGAACTTCGCTTGTTGACCCTGCTCCAGCCGCTTTTTCTCGTCCTTCTGGTGTCGCCACCAACAAGGCCGCATCAAAGGATGTTGATGCCGCTGAAAAGCGGGCGGCAGCGGCAGCAAGGTTAAAGGCAGCCGTTGAAGCTGCAGCCAAACGCACCGGGCAAGCAGTGAATCAGGAAACAGCGACGGCATCAGACAGCCACCGCGAAACATCTTCTCCGCGCCCAGCAGGTGCAGGATTCAGTGCCTCAGCTTCAGCCTCAACATCAAGCGCTTCCGGTTATAAAGAACCCTCCGAGACTGCTTCTGCCGGTCAGGGTGGCGGTGGTGGTTTTGATCACCCCCATTACCTGGTGCGTCGTGAGCCGGATCAACCCGGTGGTGGCGGTGGTTTTTCACCCTTGCTGTGGGTGGCTCTGGTGCTGGCTGTGGTGGGGCTGGCATTTGGCGGCTGGCAATATACCCGTGCGGAAAAACAGCAGCAATCGATGCTGGCACTGGCGGATCGGGTACAGGAGCTGGAAATCCGTTTATCAGAAACCGGTCAAGACCTGTCCGAAGCGGGTACCACCTTCCGTGAGAAGCTGGAGTGGGCGGATAGTGAAATTCGTAAACTCTGGGTGGTTGCGCATCAACGCAACCGTCCAGCCATTGCTGAGTTGCAAGAGCAGGTAAAGGGGTTGGAAGGCAAGCTGACCCAGGCTGAGCGCCAGGCCGGTGAAGCGGCAACTGCTGCCCGTACCGCCAGTGAGCGAGCCTCGGAGGCGGGGCGTAACCTGCAAACCCAGACCGAAGCCCTCAAAAAGGATATCGCAGCCATGGGGCAGCGGCTGACAGAGGTTAGCCTGACCACCAGCACACTGGACCAGCGTTTGAGAAATCAGGATAACCGTAATGAAGTGACAGCCTTGAAACGCCAGCTTGAAGTGCTGGAACAGAAGGTGGCTGCCGGTGGCATGCCAGCTGAACTGCAGCAAAAGTTACAAGAACAGGAAGAGATTCTGGCTTCTCTGGAAGCCAGCCGCAGCCAGTTGGTCAGTCGGGTGACTCAACTGATGGATCAGGTGCGGGAGCTGCAACAGGCAAGGTGATGGGTCGTTAGGAGTGAGAGACAAAACTTGGTATCATGGCTGGCCCGAACTCCATGCGGTCCACTTTACATCAACATTTCTGAGGTCGTGTTTTGACTAATTCGTCTGCTACATCGTCCGGATCAAGAAACGCTGCACCCAAGCGCCGTCGTCGCAGAAGCAATCCCGCTGGCCAGTCTGGCGAGGCGCGTACCACTGCACCAGCAGTGCGAGTGAATGTGACTGAATGGCAGCAGAGCCGCCGCGAGCAGGCTGCTGCTGCAATGAGCGACTGGTCACCGGAATCCTTTGTGGTTGAACCTGCGGAAGGCAAGGTGCGTTTTCATGATTTTGACCTGCCTGCACCCCTGATGCGCGCCATCAGTGAACAGGGTTTTAACTACTGCACACCCATTCAGGCCGGTTCCCTGCTTTACACCCTGCATGGTGTGGATCTGATCGGCAAGGCCCAGACAGGTACCGGCAAAACGGCAGCCTTCCTGATTGCCATCCTCACTTATCTGTTGGAAGAAGAAGTACCGGAAGGTCAGAAGATTGGTGCCCCACGAGCCCTGATTCTGGCACCAACGCGTGAATTGGTACTGCAGATCTGCAAGGATGCCGAAACCCTGATGCAATACACCCCCTTCAAGCTCCTGTCGGTGGTGGGGGGTATGGATTACGTCAAACAGCGAGATCAGCTGCGCAGTGAACCGATCGATTTGCTGGTAGCCACACCCGGTCGTCTGCTGGATTTCCACAGCAAGCGGGATGTGGATCTGCGGGAAGTGGAAGTACTGGTGCTGGACGAAGCTGACCGCATGCTGGACATGGGTTTCATCCCGGATGTGAAGCGCATCATCCGTGCCACACCGCCGAAGGAAAAACGCCAGACCATGCTGTTCTCGGCCACCTTCACCCAGGACATCATGAACCTCGCGGCGCAGTGGACCATTCATCCGCAGCGAGTGGAAATTGCCACCAAGGTACAAACCGCTGACAACATTGAGCAACACGCCTTTCTGGTGTCTGACAATGAAAAGCTCAAGCTGCTGATCCGTATCATTGAACACTGGAAGCTGACCAAGGTGATGGTGTTCAGCAATCGCCGGGACTCCACCCGTAATGTCTGTGAAGCCCTGAAAAAGGCTGGCATTAACGTAGCGATGTTGTCGGGTGAAGTGGAACAGAAAAAACGCATTGCCACGCTGGAAAGCTTCCGCGAAGGCAAGATTGAAGTGCTGGTGGCCACTGATGTGGCCGGGCGTGGCATTCACATCGATGATGTCAGTCACGTGATCAACTTTAATCTGCCGGAAGACCCGGAAGACTACGTGCATCGCATAGGTCGGACTGGCCGTGCTGGCGCTTTGGGTACTTCGATCAGTTTTATTGGCGAGGAAGATGCCTTTGCTTTACCGGGCATTGAAGCACTGACCAAAAGCAAGCTGCCTTGTGTTTATCCACCGGATGAGCTGCTGCAAGACGACGCATGAATCCTGAATGGCAGGCGTTGATCCAGCAGGCTTACCGGGATTTTCTGGCAGGACGCCAGGTCAATGCCCGCCGTGGACAGGCCCACATGATTGCCGATATTGCCAAAAGCTTTGCGGCCATCACCGAAGATGCGGAGGGTCGGCGCAATAGCCAGGATCACCTGATGGTGATTGAGGCAGGCACCGGCACCGGTAAAACCCTGGCTTACCTGCTGGCCACCCTGCCGGTGGCTCAGGCACGGGAAAAACGCCTGGTCATCTCCACTGCCACCATTGCCTTGCAGGAGCAGCTATTGCTGCGTGACCTGCCGGATCTGGCCAGACACACCCAGCTGCAATTCCGTCATGCCTTGGCCAAGGGGCGCGGGCGTTATGTCTGCACCAGTCAGTTGATCAAACAGCTGGATGCAGGCAAACCGGAACAGCAGGATGCCACGCTGGATCTGTTTCAGGCCGAATTGTTAAAAGCGTCCGGCAGTGCTGACCAATCCCGTTTGCAGCAACTGGCGGATGATTTTTCTTCCGGTCGCTGGGATGGTGATCGTGACAGCCTGAAAGAATCCCTGCCATCGGAACTCTGGGATCGCCTGACCACCGATCATCAGCGTTGCACCAATCGCCGTTGCCCTCACTTTAATGGGGCCTGTCCGTTTTTTAATGCCCGGCGCGAACTGGAACAGGCCGATGTGATCGTCGCCAATCATGATCTGGTACTGGCTGATCTGGCGCTGGGAGGCGGTGTGATCTTGCCGCCACCGGAGCAGACCTATTATGTGTTTGATGAGGCTCATCACCTGCCGGACAAGGCCATCAATCATTTTGCCGCCGGTTTTCGTTTTAATACCTCCTTAAGCTGGTTGCGCCTGTTGCGTAAATCCCAGCCGGATCTGTTAACTGCTTTGGCATCCAGTCCAACGGCTTGCCGCTTGCTGGATCAGCTGGGTACACCGCTGGGGATGCTGGAGCAGGATCTGGGCGTGTTGTATGGCCAGCTGCATGAGCAGGCTGGTTTTGAGCCGGATCGCAGCAGCACGGAAATTTATCGCTGGCCGCAAGGTCAGTTACCCCAGGGCTTAAGGGATTTTGCCGCACAACTGCTGGTGCACTTTGCCACCCTTTGCCGCCTGCTGGAAAGTCTGGTGAACCAGCTGAAGGATGCCCAGGACCCGGAGAAGAACACCGCACTGGATGCCGATCTGGCAGCTGAATGGCAACCGCTGCTGGCGGTGTTGCACAACCGGGCACTGGCCGCTCATCAGCTGTGGAGCCTTTGTGCCGAGGCTGATCGGGAAGGTCAGCCGCCACTGGCGCGGTGGCTGATTCGGCACCGTCTGCAGGATGGTGATGAGGATCTGGAACTCTGTGCCAGCCCGGTAACAGCGGCTGGTGATCTGGCTTATCGTCTCTGGTCCCGTTGTTTTGGTGCCACCCTGACTTCTGCCACTCTGACAGCGCTGGGGCAGTTTGACCGTTTGCGGCAGCGGGCCGGTTTGTCGGGTCAGACACCCTGCAAGGCCTATCCCAGTCCTTTTGACTACCCCAATCTGGGGGTGCTGGAGATTCCACGTCAGGCCTGTGACCCCTCTCAGGCAGAAGCCCATACCGATGCCATCATCGATTACATGCAGGAGCATCTGGATCATCCGGCTGCTGCGGCACTGGTATTGTTCAGCTCCCGACGCCAGATGAACGAGGTTTATGATGCTTTGCCAAGCCAGCTGAAGCGAGTGACCCTGACCCAGGATGCCCTGTCCAAAAACCGCCTGATCGAAAAACACCGTGAGAGGGTGGATGCGGAAAAACCCAGCATCATTTTTGGTCTGGCTTCCCTGGCAGAAGGCATCGACCTACCCGGCAAATACCTGACCCATGTGGTGATTGTACGCCTGCCTTTTTCAACCCCGGATGATCCGGTGGAAGCCACGCTGGCGGAGTGGATTGAAGCCAGTGGCGGTAACCCCTTCATGCAGATCAGTGTACCGGATGCCAGCATTCGCCTGGTACAGGCCTGTGGTCGACTGATTCGCACCGAACAGGATCAGGGGCGGGTGACACTGCTGGATCGACGCATCCTGACCAAGCGTTATGGCAGTCAGTTGCTGAATAGTCTGCCGCCCTTTCGCCGCGAGATTCGCTGAAACTACTGATTAACTATTGTACTTGCCAATACAGCGTTGAAATTGATCTCAAAATGCTCATTTACTCTGTGTAACTCGGCTTTGGCATCCTACGTTGCTCTACCTCCTGCATCCATGCATCACGTTAATCGGCGGCTCCTTGGTTGTATGGTATACAGTTCGTAACAATTCGCATGTAAAATGTTGTCTTATGTGGTTTCACGCCATTTAAGTTGAGCCAGAGATGCTTTATTCTTGTCATTTGCGTCTTGAATAAGGAAGGTTGCAGGCAGTGAAAAGCGCGGCGTACTTCCCGAACCGTTGGTCGGGTTTGGTGGTGATTCTGCTGCTGATGTTTGCAGTGGCTTTGCCCGTGCGCGCTGAACAAGTGGTGATACAGCTGAAATGGTTGCATCAATTTCAGTTTGCCGGATATTACGCTGCCCTTGAGCAGGGTTATTTTGCTGAGGAAGGTCTGGATGTTGTGTTGCGTGAACGCAGTATGGAACACGACAACATTGATCAGGTACTCAGTGGTGAAGCGCATTATGGCATTGCCGATGCCATACTGCTCAGCATGTATGCCCAGGGACGTGACCTGGTGCTGGTTGCCCCCATCTTTCAACACTCCCCCAATGTTTTGATGACCCTGCGCTCCTCTGGTATCCGCACTCCGCGGGATCTGGTGGGGCGACGCCTGTCTTTTTACGACAATAACACCGATGGCATTGCCATCCTGGCCATGCTGGCTGAACAGGGTGTGCTCCGGGATGGTTTGATTCGTGAACACTGGAGCCAGCGCACTGAACGGCTACTCAGTGGTGAAGTGGATGCTGTGGCGGCCTACAGCACCAACGAGCCCAATGTGATGCGTGAACTGGGCCACCCGGTGCATATCATTGATCCGAAACACTATGGTATGGATTTTTACGGCGATATTTTTTTCACCAGCGGTGAAGAAGCACGCAATCATCCTGAGCGAGTGGAGCGCATGCGCCGCGCAGTGATCCGGGGCTGGCATTATGCGCTGGACAACAAGGAAGAGCTGGTTGAGCTGATCCATGCACGCTACAACACTCAGGGTAAATCCCGCACGGCGCTGATGAGTGAAGCGCTTGGCCTGGAGCCCTTGATTGCTCGCCACACCGTTGAGTTGGGGCATTTGGATGCCGGGCGCCTGGACTACATGCTGGGTTTGTTGGCCCGACACCGGATCATTGAACCTGACCAGTACGGGATTGATCGTCTGGTGTTTGAGTCGAGTCGTGGTAACCAGCTGGATCTGACGGAGGAAGAAGAGGCATTTTTACGCGCCAATCCACGTTTAACGGTGGGTATTGATACACAGTGGCCCCCATTTGATTTTCTGGATGCAAGAACAGGTCGTTTACGCGGCATCAGTCAGGACTATCTAGACATCCTTTCGGAGTTACTGGGAGTCAGCTTTGATCCGTTACTGAATTTAAGCTGGCCGGAAGTTCTGGATGCTGCGGCAAATAACCAGTTGGATCTGATCACCAGTATCACTTCCACACCTGATCGACGCAGTTTTCTGGAGTTTACCCAGCCCTATGTACGCTCACCGATGGTGATTGTCACGGGCCAGCAGGTGGATTTTGTGACCAGCATGGAGCAGTTGCACGGTCGTCCGGTGGCGGTGGTCAGGGATTATGCTTCGGATGAATGGTTAAGTAGCAGCCATCCACTGATACCACTAGTGCGAACGGCAACCACCTTGCAGGGGTTGCAGGCAGTTGCCGCCGGTGAAGTTTATGCCTTTGTGGATAATCTGGCAGTGGTCAGTTACCTGATCCGCAACGAAGGTCTGGCCAATTTGAAGGTATCCGGTCAAACGCCTTACTTTTTTGATTTGAGCATGGCAACCCCTCAAGACCGCCCTGAATTGCGCTCCATTCTGGACAAGGCACTTGCCAGCATTACCCAGCAGCAGCATGCCGAGATTTATGATCGCTGGGTAAGTTTGCAGCCAGAGCCAGGTTTTCCCTGGCAGCGTATGCTGTTACCGGTATTAAGCATGCTGGCACTATTGCTGGTATTAGGCGGTTACACCCTCTATCTGCAACGTTTAAATCAGCGTATTCGGCAGTTTAATAACCGGCTGCAAGCGGCTGAGCTTGAGCTGTTGGAAAAAAACCGGCAGTTGGAGCTGGTTTCAGTCACTGACAAACTGACAGGCGTTTACAACCGCCATCACTTGGACAAGGTACTCAGTGAGCAGTTGTCTCTGGCATCCCGTCATCAACGCCCCCTGTCGGTGGTTTTATTTGATCTGGATTATTTTAAAGAAGTGAATGATACCTACGGGCACCAGGCTGGTGACCGGGTATTGCAGTGTTTTGCCGAGCTGGTTCGCAGCAAGATCAGAACCTCGGATGTATTTGGGCGCTGGGGGGGTGAGGAGTTTTTGTTGATTTGCCCGGAAACCACTTTAAAACAAGCGGTTTCAGTGGCAGATAAAATTCGTCTTGCCTTGCAGGATCTACCGTTTGATGAAGGTTTAAAACAGCATGTCAGTGCAGGGGTGATGGCTTTATCACCGGGCATGAACCTGGATCAGCTGCTGTCCGGAGTGGACAAGCAGCTGTATATTGCCAAGGCCTCAGGCCGCAATCAGGTGGTGGGCTGAAGCTCAGTTCAGGTACGGAACTGGCTGACCTGATGATTCAGCTTCTCTGCCAGCGCCGCCAGCTCTTCACTGGCTTGAGTGGTATGTGCAGCCCCTTCTGCAGTCTGATCTGACAGCTCATTGATATTCACCACATTACGATTGATCTCATCCGCCACTGCTGCCTGTTGTTCCGCAGCGCTGGCAATCTGGGTGTTCATGTCGGCAATGTGGTGAATGGCACTGGCCACTTCATCCAGGGCTGCTGACGTCTCACGTGCATGACTCACCGTGGCGGCAGCCTGTTTACGGCTGGCAGCCATGGCAACAAAAGAGGCTTCCGCTTCTTTCACCAGCCGATCAATGGTGTCACGGATTTCCACCGTGCTTTGCTGGGTACGGGCAGCCAGGTTGCGGACCTCGTCTGCAACCACTGCAAAGCCTCGGCCATGCTCCCCGGCACGGGCAGCCTCAATCGCTGCATTCAGTGCCAGCAGATTGGTTTGTTCAGCCACATTGCTGATCACTTCCATAATGGCACCGATGTTTTCAGTGCCTTCTTTCAGGCGCTCCAGCGTGACAGCGGTGTTTTCAATGCTGGCATCCAGGTCAGACAGGGTTTGCAGGGTTTCTTTAAGGCGGCCCTGGCCTCGCTGGGTTTGTTCACTGGCAGTGCGTGCTGCACCTGCAGCCTGGGTGGCATTGCCGGCAACTTCCTGAACCGTGGCAGTCATTTCGTTCATGGCAGTAGCCACCTGGTCCGTTTCCTGGCTCTGCTGACGAACGGTCTGGGCGCTTTGCTGAGTGACAGCTGACAATTCTTCTGCAGCAGCAGACACAGACAGGGAAGACTGATGTGCTTCTTTTACCAGTTCCTGAATTTTGCCGATAAAACGGTTAAAAGCCCGGTTGATGTGCATGATTTCATCCCGGCCTTCCAGCGGCAGGCGATGGGTCAGATCACCGTCACCATCAGCAATTTCGCGCATGCGCACCAGCATGTCATGTAATGGACGTTTGATGGAGCTGGCAACCAGCAGGATCAGTACCGCAGTAATGCCCGCACCGATCAGCACAATGGTCAGCAGGGCCAGACTATGGCGCCATAACAAGGCATTCACTGTATCAAGATAAATGCCATTCACCAGAATCAGATTCCATTGGGGGAAGGTCTGGTAACGAGCCAGCTTACCGACCGGATTGGTAAAACCGGGTTTATTCCAGACGTAGCTGGTATTGCCACCTTGGCTGCTTCTTGACTGAGCAAGCATGTCTGCAATAAAAGCAAAGCCATTGGGATCTTTTAACCCGGCCAGATTACGCCCAACCAGTTCAGGTTGTTCGGGATGCATCAGCATGGTGCCCTGACCATCCAGTATCCAGAAGTAGTCACGGTCGGTGTCGGTGGTGTAACGGAAAGCACGAATCAGCTCAAAAGCTTCGGTGCGTGCCTGTTGTTCACTGATTTCACCGCGACGAGCCCGCTGGTAATGGTGCTCCAGCGTGGTATGTGCCAGCTCCAGCAGTTGCTGCAGTTTCAGGTCTTTTTCGGCCAGAATGGCGCGACGTTCTTGTTGTACGGCCAGGAGGCCAACCAACACCAGTGATAGCAGGGTTAAACCAAGGATAAGCCACAGGCGCGACTGGATCGCCAGTTGTCTGAGCAGGGATAGCATGAGTTCTTTCTCCAGAACAGCGTATTTCGTCAGATTGCAGTTTGCCGAGTGGTGTTGTTATGGAGTGCCATCAGAGGGGGTGGCTGGTTTATACTCGACTGAAAGGTGATTTTTTAGTTGTTAGTTATGTTGCGGCGCAGTATGCGATTTTATTTGCTGTGCTTCTAGTACTTCTTTGGTTTGTGTTGTCAGTGGATGTTTCTGATTGTTATGGTTCTTCTTGAGGTGAGTTAATGAGTTTTTCCGGCAGTTTTGATCCCGGTATGCTGGGTTGGGTCGCCTGGGTGTTTTACCTGCTGTTCCTGGTCCTGGCCTTGTGGCAGGTGCCGTGGACTATCCTGCTGCGCGAGCGGGGTCTGCAGCACCTGTTTCTGGGCAGCGTGGTATTGGTTGCCTTTTTGTGGCAGATGCGGGCCGGTATCAGCTACACCGTATCCATCCACCTGTTGCTAGCTACCACCCTGACCCTGATGTTCTACTGGCCGATGGCGCTATTGGCTACCAGCATTGCTCTGCTGGGTGTGACCGTCAGTGGCAAGGCCAGCTGGGACATGTTTGCCATTAATGCGCTGATTGTGTGTGTGCTGCCGGTGTTTGTCAGCCACTGGGTATGGCGCTGGGTGGAATGGAAGCTGCCAGCCAACTATTTCATTTTTGTATTGATTGCCGGAGGGGTGGGCAGTGCCCTGGCGACCCTGTCGTCAGGCCTGGTGGTGATAGGGCTGACCTGGCTTTATACCTCGGCTCACGAGTTTCGCCACCTGGCAGAAGACTACTTCTTGTTTTTGCCGCTGACCCTGCCGCCGGAAGCAGTGGTCAACGGTATGATTTTGAGTGGTTTGACGGCTTATCTGCCAGATTGGGTGCGTGCTTTTGATCCCAAAAAGTACCTGGATGAGGCATAAAGCACCCTGCTGAATCAGCGGCGTACTGGCCGTTTCTGCAGTTTACGCTGCAATGTGCGTCGATGCATGCCCAGTGCTCGTGCAGTGGCAGAAATGTTGCCATCATGCTCATGCAGCACTTTCTGGATGTGTTCCCAGGTCAGGCGATTCACTGACATGGGCTGTTCCGCCAGCGGTGTATCAGGGTTGCCTTCCTGTTTGTTGAAGGCAGCCAGGATCTCATCAGCATCGGCTGGTTTGCACAGGTAGTTTACTGCCCCCAGTTTGATGGCTTCCACTGCTGTGGCAATGCTGGAGTAACCGGTGAGCACCACAATCCTGGATTGAGGTGAGCGTTCGACCAGTTGTGGCAGCAGGTTAAGGCCGGAGCTGCCTTCCAGTTTCAGGTCCAGCGTGATGTAGTCTGGCTCGAATTCCTGAGTCTGTTCCAGTGCCTGCGTTTCATTGGTGACCTGGGCAACTTCATAGCCTCGCTTGCTGAAAGCGCGCTGCAGCACCTGTCCGAAAATTTCATCATCATCAATGATCAGAATGCGCAGTTGTTCTTCCTGCTGCTCTTCAGGGTTCATGATGTCCTGTTCTCCCGGCTGGCTGATTTGAGTGAGGGTGAAAGCACTGGAATCCTGACTTCGGTCAAGGTTCCGCCCTGGCTATGATTATACAGGCGCACGGTTCCGCCGAGGCGGTTTATCGTCGCATGCGTCAGAAACAACCCTAATCCCAGGCCTTTGCTTTTGGTTGAGATGAAAGTCTGTCCCAGGCGTTCAGCTATGTCCATCGGGATGCCAGGCCCCTGGTCGTGGATTTCAATCTGAGCCACTTGCCGACCCCATTCCACCATGATCATCACCGGCTCCCGGCTGGCATCTGCTGCATTGTTGAGCAGGTTGATCAGTGCCTGCTGCAGGGTGATGTCGTCCGGTATCCAGGGCTCGGTTTTGCTTTCATCCGGCCAGTCGATGCAATAACGCACATCGGGTCTTAACACCTCCCAGTGCTCCAATACATCGCGCAGAAAGGTCTTGATGGGTTTGCTTTCCGGGTTCAGCAGACGGCTGCGATCTGCGTTACTGACCAGGGACTGCAAGGTGACCTTGCAGGTATCCACCTGACGACGCAGCAGTGCCAGGTCGGCTGCCAGCTCCGCATTGTCAGCATGTTCATTGCTGAGTTCCTTCAGCATGACCGCCATGGTCGACAGCGGGGTGCCCAGTTCATGGGCAGTGCCGGCTGCCTGGGTGGCCACGGCCATGATCTGCTCATCACGCAGGGCGCGCTCACGGGTATCGGAAAGATCGGCATCCCGTTTGCGCAAGGATTGGGCCATTTTGTAGACAAATACTGTGATCAGGGTGGTGCTCAGCACAAAGTTGGCCCACATGCCGAGGATATGCAGATTGAAGCGGCTATCGTGCTCCATTTGCATCAACTGGGGCACCGGATGGTGAAACAGCATCAGCAGTGGGTAGGCCAGCAGGATAAAACCGGCAATGATCCAGGTGAAACGCCAGGGCAGGGTGGCTGCAGAAATGGTCAGAGGCACCAGGAAATAGGAAATGAAGGGGTTGTTGGCGCCACCCGTGAAATAAAACAGCAGGGTTAATCCGATGACATCAGCCAGCAGGTGCAACAGGTATTCAATGTCTGCCACTGGTCTGGGCCAACTCAACCGCCACCAGGTCAACAGGTTGATCAGTGCCATGCCCATGATCACGGAAAAAACCGCCAGCACATTGAGTTGGAAATTGACTACTTCCAGGCCAAAGATGATCCCGCCAAGAAAACCCGTCCAGGTGATACCCCGCACCAGAGTCAGGCGCATCAGGTTACGGCCGGGGGTGGACAGGGGAAGGGGTTGGGGGGGGCTGGTGTCTTTCAAGTGTTTCTCCATCAGGGTTCGATGAAGTTTAAGGGAAAACCCCGTTTAAACAAACCTTGATGCAGATCAGGATTTATGTGTCCAACAGGTCGGTTTGTAGTTTGTGTCCTCCCGGTCTACTATCTGCGAACACCAAGGCCTGGATGAGTCAGGTCGCTGTTCTGCATGAACAGTTATGCTGTGAGTCAAGCGGAGGTTTTATGTTCAAGGCAATAGTGATCGAGAAGGACGACACCGGTTATCGGGCCGCCATTCAGCAACTGGATGACAGTCGTCTACCCGAAGGTGAAGTGACGGTGCGAGTCAGCCATTCCACGCTGAACTACAAGGATGGTCTGGCCATCACCGGCAAGGGTCCGGTGGTGCGCAAGTTTCCGATGGTGCCGGGTATTGATCTGGTGGGTGTTGTGGAAGCGTCGGACAGCCCGGATTATCAACCGGGTGATGCGGTACTGCTGAACGGTTGGGGTGTGGGTGAAGGTCACTGGGGTGGTCTGGCGCAGAAAGCACGTTTAAAAGCAGAATGGCTGGTACCCCTGCCATCTGCATTCACGCCGGCGCAGGCCATGTCGATTGGCACTGCCGGTTATACCGCGATGCTGTGTGTGATGGCGCTGGAGCGTCATGGCGTCAAGCCTTCAGACGGTGAAATTGTAGTGACTGGTGCTGCCGGTGGTGTGGGCAGTGTCGCGCTGGCGCTGCTCAGCAAACTGGGCTACACCACTGTGGCGGTGACGGGACGTCCTGCCGATGCGGACTACCTGAAGTCTCTGGGTGCCAGTGAGGTCATGGACCGGGCCGACTTTTCACAGCCTGGCAAACCGCTGGCACGGGAGCGTTGGGCGGGAGCCGTGGATGTGGTGGGCAGCCATACCCTGGCCAACATCTGTGCTTCCACTCGTTATCGGGGTGTTGTGACTGCCTGCGGTCTGGCCGGTGGCATGGATTTACCCGCCACTGTGGCACCCTTTATCCTGCGTGGCGTCACACTGGTGGGCATCGACAGTGTCATGTGTCCACGTGAAGAACGTCTGGAAGCCTGGCGCCGTCTGGCTCAGGATCTGGACATCAGCAAGCTGGATGCCATCAGTCGTGAAATCAGCCTGGAAGAGGCGATCCCGCTGGCGGGTCAACTGCTGCAAGGGCAGGTGCGCGGTCGCGTGGTTGTGCGCATTGGTGATTGACCTTGCTGGCAGGGGTTGGTGTTATGGCATTGTTTAAGCGGACAGGATCAGCGAAAATAGCCGCCATTTTCCATCTGAACACGAGCGCCTGATGTCGACCCTTGCCAGTGAAGTCCAAAAACGCCGCACTTTCGCGATCATCTCCCACCCCGATGCCGGTAAAACCACCATCACAGAAAAGCTGTTGCTGCTCGGCAAGCTGATCCAGACCGCCGGTACCGTGAAGGGCAAGAAGAGCGACAAACACGCCACCTCTGACTGGATGACCATGGAGCAGGAGCGGGGTATCTCCATCACCTCGTCAGTGATGCAGTTTCCCTTTGATGACCGCATTGTCAATCTGCTGGACACCCCCGGTCACGAGGACTTCTCTGAAGACACCTACCGTACCCTGACGGCTGTGGACTCTGCCCTGATGGTGGTCGATGGTGCCAAGGGTGTTGAAGAACGCACCATCAAGCTGATGGATGTCTGCCGCCTGCGCGACACCCCGATCTTTTCCTTTGTGAACAAACTGGACCGGGATATTCGTGATCCGATCGAGCTGCTGGACGAAATTGAAGAAGTATTAAAAATTCAGGCAGCACCGATCAACTGGCCCATCGGTTCCGGTAAATGGTTCAAAGGGGTTTACAACCTCTACACCGATGAAATCCATGTTTTTAAACCCGGTCAGGGCCATGTGCTGCCGGATGATGAGCGCATTCAGGGGCTGGACTCGCAGCAAGCGCGTGACTTTCTGGGTGATGAATACGAATCGCTGGTGGAAGAGCTGGAGCTGGTGCAGGGTGCCACGCATCCCTGGGATGAAGCGGCCTTTCTGGCCGGTAAGCTGACGCCGGTTTATTTTGGTACTGCCCTGGGTAACTTCGGTGTGCGGGAGATGCTCAGTGACTTTGTGAAGTGGGCGCCGTCACCCCGTGCACGTGCCACGGAAACCCGTCAGGTGGATGCAGCAGAAGAAAAATTCTCCGGTTTTGTGTTTAAAATCCAGGCCAATATGGACCCGAAACACCGGGATCGCATTGCTTTTATGCGCATTTGTTCGGGTCAGTACACCCGAGGTTTGAAAATGCGTCACTGCCGCATTGGCAAGGATGTTCGCATTGCGGATGCCGTGAACTTCATGGCTGGTGAACGGGAACTGTTGGAAGAAGCCTGGTCTGGTGACATCATTGGTTTGCACAACCACGGTACCATTCAGATCGGTGATACTTTCACCGAAGGTGAGGATCTGAAGTTCACCGGTATTCCCCATTTTGCCCCTGAGTTGTTTAAACGTGTACGCCCCAAAGATCCACTGAAAATGAAGCAGTTGCAGAAGGGTTTGCAACAGCTGTCTGAAGAGGGGGCGGTGCAGTTGTTTCAGCCTTTTAAAAACAATGATCTGGTGCTGGGTGCTGTGGGTCAGCTGCAGTTTGAAGTGGTCATGTTCCGTCTGCAGGATGAATACAAGGTGGACTGCATGTATGAGCCAGTCAATGTGCAGACGGCGCGCTGGGTAGAGTGCAAGGATGCCAAAAAACTGGAAGAATTCCGTCGTAAGGCGGAGGAGAACCTGGGTGTGGATGGAGCGGGCTTATTGACCTATCTGGCACCAACCCGCGTTAACCTGCAGCTGACCCAGGAGCGCTTCCCGGAGATTGAATTCCATTCAACCCGGGAGCACTAAAAACGCTGCTGTTGATTACATGGCACGAGACCAGTCCTTGTGCTGGGGCTGCTGCCTTGCTGGTTGATTGTTGCCGTGAGTGGGAATCAGCAATTCGCGCTGTTTTCCATCCACTTCCAGAATGGCACGTCCCAAACCTTCAGCGGGCGGTGCATCCAGCAGGCGGCTGGAGACCCGATAGACCAGTTCGCCACTGTCCAGTCGAAAGGGGATCCACAGGCTTTCCATCCAGCGATAACCCGAGTGAAGAGTGGGTGTGGGTACTGTAAACCTGGCCCAGTTGATGCCTTCGTCAAAGGCACCGGACTCTTGCAGCCACAAATAAAGGCTGCGGGCGGTTTCATTCAGCATTGGCAGGTAACTGCTGCCAATCAGTTCACTGCGGCTGCGGCAGCCATTGATGGCCAAAGTGGTTTCAGAGGCAGCCAGAACGCGCAGTTCACAGTCCAGTACCAATGAAAAGTGCAGATCGCGGTTAACGCTATCCAGCAGCGGTTGGTCCATTTCCATCAAGGGAGCCTGGAGCACCCTCTCAAGTTCTTGCCGGTAGCGGGCAGAAGGCATGATGTGGCCTCTTTCCCAGCGTGAAACAGCACCCTGATCGATACCCAGTAGCTCAGCCAGTTGCTGCTGGGTCATATTACGCGCTCTACGTAGACGCTTGATGCGTTCTCCGAGCTTTTTCATGGCCTGACTCCGTCGATAGCTTGTTATTTTGTGGCTTTTTCTGAACTAATGTTAAGCATTGTATGCCACTGGTGCAGTAATTCCATGCCTAATATGTGGGATATCTTCCAAAGCTTGAACCAGTTCACAGTCCTCAGCATATCTTTGCTGAGCATGTGAAGTTCTTCACATATTTTTTGAAGTTTAGATGCTATCTGGCCAGAAGTCGCAGAGTGTTGAGAAAGATATTTTTCCCATGTATTGAAGTGCCAACAGCAGTGTCAGGCGGGTTTCGGCTGTCTCAGGTGTCATCTGGCCGAGGCTGATGACGCCTGCCTGATGCAAGCCAACTGCCGATTCGTAATCTTTTGTAACTCCGCCTTGCCAGCATTGGCTAACCAGGCCAACAGGCTTGCCACTGTTATGCATTTGTTGCAGTAAATGAAAGAACCTGGGTAGATGAGGAGTGTTACCACTGCCAAGGCCTTCCAGGATTAATCCATCAAGGCCATCCAGATGCTTGGCTAACCAGTTGTCATCCATGCCTGGTATGATTGGCAGGCGCAGTAAGCAGGGTTTGAAGTGTTCGGCCAGATGCTGCAAGTCTGTCAGTGATAAGGGTGCAATATCTGGCCATACGCCACCACTGGAGTGTTCAGCGGCTGATTCAACCGCATGAAACGCCTGGTGGGATTGGCTGTGAAATTTGCGAGTCCGTGTTGGTGGCAGCAGTTGCCGGTTAAAACAGATGCCCTGGCTGCCACGTGGCAACTCAATGGCCTGCTGCAGGGCATGCATCAAATTGCTTAAGGCATCACTGCCGGTTTCTGCTAACGGTTGCATGGCTGCAGTCAACAGTAATGAGCAGTGCAGGTCTGGTAGCAGTGTATGCAGCGCGGAAGCACTCCAGGCCAGGGTATCGGTTCCCTGAATCAGAATGCAGGCATGGGTTTTGGGGTCCAGTTGACGCAACTGTGCAGCCAGCCGAAACCAGTGGCTGCAGTTCATGGCAGAGGAATCAAGCGGTGGTTGGCATTCGCTGATTTCCAGGTCAATGCCGGATGCCTGCAGCCAGTCATCGGGTAACAGGGGAAGTAATCGACTGCCAAGATCCGGGGCTGGAGTTAATCCCTGCGGGCCAGGCAGCATTCCAAAGGTGCCACCGGCATACAGCAGATGAATTCTGTATGGCCGGGGCATACTGGAGATTATCCGCTCAGGCCTTGCCGCAGACGCTGGCAATGGCTTTGCAGAGGTATTGCAGGTTCTGCTCACTGTAACCGGCAATGTTCATACGACCGGTTTTCACCATGTAGATGCCAAACTCCTGCTGCAGTTTCTGGACTTCTTCCGGCTTTAAGCCAGAGTAGGAGAACATGCCGCGCTGCTCAGCAACACAGGCAAACTTTTCAGCCAGACCAAAGGGTTTCAGCGCATCTACAAACTGCTGGCGCAGGGTGTTGATGCGGTTGCGCATGTCATCCACTTCCCTGCGCCACAAGCCATTCAGCTCCGGGTTGGCCAGAATGGTGGCAACAATGGCACTACCGTGTGCAGGTGGGTTGGAATAGTTGGAGCGAGCGACAACAGCCAGTTGGCTGCGTACTTTTTCCATATCATTGCGGTTGGCCGCTACAGCAATAAAGGCACCAATACGCTCGCGGTACAGGCCAAAATTCTTGGAGCAGGAAGCAGTGATCATTACTTCTGGCAGTTGTTCAGCCAGCAGCCGCACAGCCGCAGCATCTTCTTCCAGACCAGCACCAAAACCCTGATAAGCAAAGTCGATCAGTGGCAGCAGCTTACGGGCTTTAAGGATCTCCAATACCTGTTGCCACTGCTCCAGGGACAGGTCAAAACCGGTTGGGTTGTGGCAGCAGGCGTGCAGCAGTACCACGTCACCTTCTGGGATTTGTTGCAGGTCAGCCAGCATGGCCGGGAAATCCAGGCGGTTGGTGTTGCTGTCTACATAACGGTAGCTTGCATATTCAACCCCGGCAGCATTAAAAATAGCGTAGTGATTGGGCCAGGTAGGATCAGAAATCCAGACCTTCTTGCCTGGTGCGCAGCGATGAATAAAATCTGCAGCCAGGCGCAGTGCGCCGGTTCCGCCAGGTGCCTGAGTCAGGGTGGCGCGGCTGGCCTGCAGCACTGCAGAGTCCTGGCCCAGTACCAGTGGCAGCAGTTGCTGGCCAAACGCCGGATCACCGTGGGAACCAATGTAGCTTTTGGTTTTTTCACGAGTCAGCAGTAGCGCTTCTGCTTCCTTGACCGCTTGCAGGATAGGGGTATTTCCCTGTGCATCCCGGTAGACACCGACACCCAGATCGATCTTGTTCGGGTTGGTGTCACGGTTAAAGGCCTCGATCAGGCCAAGGATAGGATCAGCAGGCAGAAGTTCTACTTGTCCGAACATGATTTTTCCTTTCAGGAAGCAGGGTGAATTTGCGCGGCATTGTACCCAACCCGGTGCCGCAAATGAATCAGGATTTGGTGGTAGCTGATGTGTTTTTAACAGGAGCGGCTTGAGCCGCTTGTCCCTTACCCAGGGATTTTGCCAGATACATGGCATTATCAGCACTGGTCAGCAGTGCATCGGGGGTTTCACCTTGCTCTGGCCACAGGGCGACACCAATACTGGCACCAACCTGCAGCTGGATTTGTTGCCAGGTAAAAGGCTCCGCCAGCAAGCTGCAGAGGGTTTCAGCAAAGCTTACGGCCGCTTCCGGATCAGTGATGGACGGGGTGAGGGCGATCAGTTCATCACCACCCAGGCGTGCAGCGGTATCACCCGCTTGCAGGCGGTTGGCCAGGCGTTGTGCCAGTTCCTGCAGGAGTGCATCACCAGCATCATGACCATACACATCATTGACGCTTTTAAAACCATCCAGATCAATAAAAAACAAGGCGAAGGGTTCGTTGTGCTGGCGCGCCTGACGGCAGGCTGCCTGTAGACGGTCATTCAGCAGGCTGCGATTGCCCAACCCGGTTAATACATCGTGATGAGCCAGATGGCGGACTTGGTCCATTGCGGCACGCAGGTGTTGCTCACGGCGCACGGTGCTGGTGACATCAGTGATTTGTACCAGGCAGGCCTGATGGCCATCATGTGTCACTGGTTGCACCAGAATGGAGTGGTGCAGGTGTTGGTTTGACTGGCGCTGGTAGAGTGGCAGCAAGTGAGGGTGAAGCTGGTGAGACAGGCGACGTGACAGACGATTGCTGGTGGCCTGAGTCAGCGCATCCAGCAGTGTTGGATCAATAACGCCTTTAAACAGGGTGTTGAGCGAGCAGCCACGTGCTTCAGCTTCACTGATACCGCTGATACGGGCAATCCAGGGATTCCACAGTAATACTTTCAACTCGGAATCGAGCACAATCAGGCCGGTTTCCAGCAGATCAATCAGCTGCTTGTAGTCACGCTGCTGCAGGGTCATTGTTTCAGGAAATTCCTGTCTGGCAGGTTCATTGTCCGGTCAACTTGTCAAGGTATTCGCTGAGTGCCTGGTGAAAACCCTGAGCACTGCGCAGGTCAATGATAAATGCCAGATACCCTTGCAGCGCACGCTGGCGCAGTGAGAAGTCGATCTGTACCAACATCACCATGGAGTCGTCACTTTCACACAGCAATTGCAGCATCTCATTGCAATTGCCACTGTAGGCTTCAGGCAGGGCAGTGTGGATTTCACGGTGCAGGATATTGGCGAGGGTTGCCAGGCAAGAGTTAAGCAGGATATTACCCAGCTCAGCCAGGGTATCCTGCTCCAGCTCGGAGATTTCGGTGGCACTCATTTCGTTACCAACAACGATGCGTACCAGCTCCAGGCTACGTTCTTCAGGGAAGATCAGTGCCGCCTTGCCATTGATAAAACCGTCAAAAGCCTGGGTCACGCCGGCTAGTGCGGTAGGTAACAACTGATTGAAGGTTGATTGGGCGGTTTGCATGTCGACAAAGTCAACCTTGGGCACTGAGAGCAGTACTTCATCCTGCACCAGTCGTGAGAGTGCGGAAGCGGCGCGACCAACACCGATATTCATCAGTTCAACAACGGTTTCCTGCTCATCAGTGCTGAAAAGCTGGCTCATGATCTATCCCCTGATCAGGTTGGATAACTGTTCTGGTGTAACCGGTTTGCCAAGAAATGCCATGTCCATACTGCGGGCGCGCTCCACAATGCTGTCCTGAATATTGGCGGTTACCAGGGCCATACGTAGCAGGGGATCCTGTTTGCGCAGTTCACCTGCCAGTTCAATACCATCCATGCCGGGCATATTAAAATCGATCAATGCCAGATCAAACTGACCCGGGGTGAAAGCGGCCAGGGCCTCGTCACCGTTGGCTGCCTCTGCAACACTGATTTCAAAACCGGTTGATTTCAGCAGGTGTTGCAATGTCAGGCGTGCGACCCTGCTGTCATCAACCAGCAGGATGCGCAGTGGCGTTGGGTTTGCATCAGTCATGGCTCTGTTACCTGACCTTTATCTTAGGTTATACTTTATTGTAATGAATTGTAATCAAGTGGCCGCTCAGAGTCCAGCCATCAACCTTCATTACGCATTTGTTCCTGCAGTTCACAGGCCTGCAGGGTGTTTTCAATCAGTGAAGCAACGGTCATGGGGCCGACACCACCGGGTACTGGTGTAATCCAGGCTGCGCGCTCGCTGGCTGCCTGATATTCAACGTCACCCACCAGGCTGCCGTCGGCCAGGCGGTTGATGCCAACGTCAATCACTATGGCGCCGGGTTTGATCCATTCTCCTTTTACCAGGCCCGGTTTGCCAACACCCACCACCACCAGGTCAGCATCTGCCAGTTCAGCGGCCAGGTCGCGAGTGAAGCGATGGGTGACGGTAACAGTACAGCCAGCCAGCAACAGCTCCAGTGCCATGGGGCGGCCCACGATGTTTGAGGCACCCACAACCGTGGCTTTAAGGCCCTTCAGATTAATACCCAGCTGCTTTAACAGCGTCATTACCCCTTTGGGGGTACAGGGACGAAGCTGTGGTTGGCGTTGAGCCAGGCGGCCAAGGTTGTAAGGGTGGAAGCCATCAACATCCTTTTCAGGGCGAATGCGCTCCAGTAGGGGGGTGGCATCCAGGTGTGCAGGCAGCGGTAGCTGCAGCAGGATGCCGTGCACATCCGGCTGGGCATTTAACTGGTCAATCAGCACTTCCAGCTGCTGCTGGGTGGTTTCAGCAGGAAGGGTGTGTGAATGAGAGATGATGCCAGCCTTTTCACAGGCCAGATGTTTGTTGCGAACATAAACCTCGGAGGCGGGATCAGCACCCACCAGGATCACTGCCAGTGCAGGTGCTGATTTGCCATCAGCCAATCTGCGGCGGACCTGTTCAGCAAGGGTGTTGCGAATATCGAGGGCGGCCTGCTTGCCGTCAATCAGTTGGGCGCTCATGATTACTCTGTGTAAGGGGGTCCTTGAAATGGTCGCTATTGTGGCATGAGTTGACTGCAAGTGAAACAATGCCTTCCGCACGAACTGATAAGTCACAGGAATTTTTTTTGAATCAGGGGCTTGACGCCCGCTTTTAACCCCCTATAATGCGCTCCTCGTTGGCAGGCACTTCTGGTGCGGTCAACTTGGGAAGTTGTTTCGGGGTATAGCGCAGTCTGGTAGCGCGCCTGCTTTGGGAGCAGGATGTCGGGGGTTCGAATCCCTCTACCCCGACCAAGCTTCTTCCTGTTAAGATGCGAACTGTTTGCAGGCAACAAGCGAATTGGCGCCTATAGCTCAACCGGATAGAGCAACGGCCTTCTAAGCCGTAGGTTGCAGGTTCGAGTCCTGCTGGGCGCGCCACTGCGCTCCATGTAAGCAAGACAGAGCAGTTTGTGCAGTAATTTTTGTGGTGAGCGTAGCTCAGTTGGTAGAGCTCCGGATTGTGGCTCCGGCGGTCGTGGGTTCGAGCCCCATCGTTCACCCCAGTATTTAATGAAAAAGGCGCTTTCTTCCCGGAAAGCGCCTTTTTTGTTGGCTAAAAAGCAGTATTTGTCCTTGATGGGTACTTTTTCGGCTGTCTGGCTTGCTGACCGGGGCTGTTACTCTTAAAATCCCGTCTTTGATTGATGCATCTTTTTATAAAGACCATTTAGTGTTTAACGAGGATTGTCCATGCAAGTTTCCGTAGAAACGACTTCCGCGCTGGAGCGCCGTCTGACCATTCAGGTGCCCGCTGAGAAGGTTGATACCGCAGTTGATGAGCGCCTGAAGCAGACTGCCCGCCGGGTCAAGGTCGATGGCTTCCGTCCTGGCAAGGTGCCGATGAACGTGGTCAAGCGTCGTTTCGGTGACAGCGTGCGTCAGGAAGTGCTGTCGGAGCTGATGCGCAATCACTTCATCGAAGCAGTGACCCAGGAAAAACTGAATCCTGCTGGCACACCTGAAATTGAACCGGTCAAAATGAATGCCGGTGAGCCCTTTGAATTCACTGCCACCTTTGAGGTTTACCCGGTAGTTGAGCTGAAGTCTCTGGAAGGTGAAAGCGTTGAGCGTCCGGTTGCTGAAATCAAGGATGCTGACGTTGAAGAGCTGATCACGGACCTGCGCAAACAGCGTGCAACCTTTGTTGAGACTGACAAGGCTGCTGAGACCGGTGATCAGGTCAAGATTGATTTTGAAGGTTTCATTGATGGTGAAGCTTTTGCTGGTGGCAAGGGTGAGGGTTATGACCTGACACTGGGTTCCAACTCCTTTATTCCTGGCTTCGAAGATCAGCTGGTGGGCAGCAAAGCGGGTGACAGCAAAGACGTGGAAGTGTCCTTCCCGGAAGATTACCAGGCTGCTGATCTGGCTGGTAAGGCTGCCGTATTCAAGTGCAAGGTGCACGCAGTCAAGCAGCAGCAACTGCCGGAACTGAATGATGCGTTTTTTGCCCAGTTTGGTGTTGCTGAAGGTGGTGAGTCAGCCTTCCGTGCTGAAGTGCGCAAGAACATGGAGGCTCAGTTGAAGCAGGCCACCCGCAATGCCACCAAGCAGGCGGTATTTGAAGCCCTGATGAAGGCCAATCCGATTGAAGTGCCGCGTGCATTGATCAGTGGTGAAATTGACAACCTGCGTCGTCAGGCTGCGCAGCAGTACAACCTGGGTCAGGACTTTGATATCGGCCAGATTCCGGCTGACCTGTTCAAAGACCAGGCTAAAAACAACGTGACCCTGGGTCTGCTGGTGGGTGAAGTAATCAAGGCTAATGAACTGAAAGCCGATGACGCACTGGTTGATGAGCTGCTGAATGAGATGGCAGGTTCTTATCAGGAGCCCCAGAAGGTGGTTGACTATTACAAGTCCAACCCGGAAATGCTGCGTCAGGTACAGGGTGCAGCACTGGAGCAGCAGGTGGTGGATAAACTCCTGTCTCAGGCTCAGGTCACTGATGTAACCAAAACCTTCCGTGAACTGGCTATGCCCGGTCAGTGATTCAGTCGTTCAGACGGTTGCGGTAAATCCTGATCCGGCGCTTAGGCGCCGGATCTTTTTTTGGGGATGAGCGGCAATTCACGGTGGAATTTATCTTCAACCTCGGTTAGTTTAGTTGCTATAACCTAACCTTTCGGGAATGCACTATGTTGAAAAATCTGGATATTCAAAATGCCGGTGGCCTGGTACCGATGGTGGTGGAGCAGTCTGCCAGGGGTGAGCGCGCCTATGACATCTATTCCCGTCTGCTGAAAGAGCGGGTGATTTTTCTGGTCGGGCAGGTTGAAGACTACATGGCCAATCTGGTGGTGGCTCAGATGTTGTTTCTGGAGTCTGAGAACCCCGACAAGGATATTTATCTGTACATCAACTCTCCGGGTGGTTCGGTGACTGCAGGCATGTCCATTTATGACACCATGCAATTCATCAAGCCGGATGTATCGACCATGTGTATCGGTCAGGCAGCGAGTATGGGTGCATTGCTGCTGGCGGGTGGTGCCAAGGGCAAGCGTTATTGTCTGCCCAATTCGCGCATGATGATTCACCAGCCGCTGGGTGGTTATCAGGGGCAGGCTTCTGATATTGAAATCCACACCCGAGAAATTCTGGGTATTCGTGACAAGCTCAATCGAATTCTGGCGCATCACACGGGTCAGAACATCAAGACCATTGCCAAGGATACTGATCGTGACAATTTCATGGATGGCCCGACTGCGGTAGACTATGGTCTGATCGATGCGGTGCTGGATAAACGCCCTGCCTGAAACAAAGCTGGCAGGGTATTTGCTGTAACTCCGGAAGGGTTGCAGCAGATTAATGAAGTAAACGGGGTATGACATGACCGACGGCAAGAAGAGTAAAGACAAGCTTTTGTACTGTTCATTCTGTGGCAAAAGCCAGGATGAAGTGAAAAAGCTGATTGCAGGGCCTTCGGTCTACATCTGTGATGACTGTGTGTCCTTGTGCACCGATATTATCCGCAATGAACTGCAGGATGATGAGTTGGGCGAAGAAGTTGAGCGCCTGCCGACTCCGAAAGAAATTCGCAAGCACCTGGATGACTATGTCATTGGGCAGGATCGCGCCAAAATGGTTTTGTCTGTGGCGGTTTACAACCATTACAAGCGCCTGCGTTCTCATGGTGGCAGCACCAAGGATGTTGAGCTGGGTAAAAGTAACATCCTGCTGATTGGCCCAACAGGATCCGGTAAAACACTGCTGGCTGAAACCCTGGCCCGTATGTTGAACGTGCCGTTTACCATGGCTGATGCCACCACGCTCACTGAAGCGGGTTATGTGGGTGAGGATGTTGAAAATATCATCCAGAAGCTGCTGCAGAAGTGTGATTATGATGTTGAGCGTGCTCAGCGCGGTATTGTCTACATCGACGAAATCGACAAGATTTCGCGCAAATCCGACAATCCTTCCATCACTCGTGACGTGTCCGGTGAAGGTGTGCAGCAGGCGTTGCTGAAGTTGATTGAAGGCACGGTGGCCTCGGTGCCTCCCCAGGGTGGTCGTAAACACCCGCAGCAAGAGTTTCTGCAGGTGGATACCAGCAATATGCTGTTCATCTGCGGTGGTGCTTTTGCCGGTCTGGAAAAGGTCATTCGTGCGCGTACTGAAAAAGGTGGCATCGGTTTTAATGCTGAAATCAAAAGTAAGCAGGAAGACAAGGTGTTGGGTCAGGCATTGACTGAAATCGAGCCGGAAGATCTGGTCCGTTTCGGTTTGATTCCTGAGTTCATTGGTCGTCTGCCGGTCGTGGCAACCCTGACTGACCTGGATGAGGATGCCTTGATCCAGATCCTGACCGAACCCAAAAATGCCTTGACCAAGCAGTATGCCAAGCTGTTTGAAATGGAAGGGGTGGATCTGGAATTCCGTGAAGAAGCCCTGCGCTCGATTGCCAAAAAAGCGCTGGAGCGTAAAACCGGCGCCCGTGGTTTGCGTTCCATCATGGAAAATGTACTGCTCGATACCATGTACGAAATCCCGTCACTGACCAATGTGGTCAAGGTGGTGGTAGATGAAAACGTCATTGAAGGCAGTGCTCGTCCGCTGATGCTCTACGAAAATGATGAACTGGAGCAGTTAGCCGTTAATCGTGATTGACCATCATGACGGGTGAAGTGGCTTGCCCGGTGTCACAACCCCAGCATAAAAAAAGCATCTGTGTAGAAAAAAAAGGGCCTGGTTGCCCTTTTTTTCTTGCTGCCTTGCCACCATAACTCTGTATTCTCGGTCTGTGGACCGAACCGAAACTGAACCTGGAGTACCCCTGCGATGTCGCAGTCCCAAGATGCATCTGTAATGCCGACCTTTGAGCTGCCTTTGTTGCCTTTGCGCGACGTGGTGGTTTATCCGCAGATGGTGATTCCGCTGTTTGTTGGACGTGAAAAATCCATTCATGCACTGGAAGCCGCCATGCAGAAAGACAAAAAAGTCTTTCTGTTGGCGCAGAAGGATGCTGAGGTGGATGATCCCGAAGTGGAAGACCTCTACACCATTGGTACGCAGGCCAGCATTCTGCAGTTATTGCGCTTGCCTGATGGCACGGTCAAAGTGCTGATTGAGGGTGATCAGCGTGCCCGCCTGGAATCGGTGCGTGCTGAGTCCAGTCATAATCCTCAGGGCGAGGCTGTCAGTTATCTGGTTGCCAGTGCCACTCTGCTGGATAGTGAAACCCTGTCCGAGCGTGAACAGGAAGTACTGACCCGAGTCTTGCTGAACCAGTTTGAGCAGTACGTCAAACTGTCCAAAAAAGTACCTGGTGAAGTCCTCAGTAGCCTGCAAAATATTGCTGACCCGGTACGCATGGTGGATACCGTTTCTGCCCACATGTCGCTGAGTGTGAAAGATAAGCAGCAATTGCTGGAACTGGATCGTGTGCGTGACCGCATCGAGCGGTTGATGGCGCAGATCGAAGAAGAAATTGACCTGTTGCAAGTCGAAAAACGCATTCGTGCCCGCGTTAAGCAGCAGATGGAAAAAACCCAGCGTGAGTACTATCTGAATGAGCAAATGAAAGCCATTCAGAAGGAAATGGGTGATCTGGAAAACACCGGAAACGAAATCGAGCAGCTGACGCGCAAGATTGAAGCGGCTGGCATGCCGACGGATGCCAGAGAAAAGGCGACTGCTGAGCTCAACAAGCTGAAAATGATGTCACCCACTTCAGCAGAAGCCACTGTGGTGCGTGGTTATCTGGACTGGATGGTGAATCTGCCATGGAAAAAGCGTTCACGTGCCAGTATTGACCTGAAAAAGGCCTCTGAAATTCTTGATGCAGACCACTATGGTCTGGAAGAAGTCAAAGAACGCATTCTGGATTATCTGGCTGTGCAGCAGCGGGTCAAAAAAATCAAAGGCTCGGTACTGTGTCTGGTTGGGCCGCCCGGTGTTGGTAAAACCTCGCTGGGTCAGTCGATTGCCAAGGCCGTTAATCGCAAGTATGTGCGTATGGCGCTGGGTGGTGTACGTGATGAAGCGGAAATTCGTGGTCATCGCCGTACCTACATCGGTTCCATGCCCGGCAAGCTGGTGCAGAAACTGTCTAAAGTTGGCGTCAAAAACCCGCTGTTCCTGCTGGATGAAATTGACAAGCTGGGTATGGATCACCGTGGTGACCCTTCTTCTGCGCTGCTGGAGGTGCTGGACCCGGAGCAGAACAGCAAATTCAGTGACCATTATCTGGAAGTGGACTTTGACCTGTCCGAAGTGCTGTTCATCTGTACTGCCAACTCCATGAATATTCCCGGTCCGCTGCTGGATCGTATGGAAGTGGTGCGCCTGCCCGGTTATACCGAAGACGAAAAGAGCAACATTGCTGAGTGTTATCTGGTACCCAAACAAATGGAAAATGCCGGTTTGAAGGTTGGCGAAGCCACCTTTGAGCTTGCCGCGCTGCTGGAGATGATCCGCTATTACAGCCGCGAAGCCGGGGTGCGTGAGCTGGAACGTCAGATTACCCGCGTGTGCCGTAAAGTCGTACGTGAGCTGGGTGAAGGCAAGGTGCAGGCACCGGTTAAGGTTGATGCCGCAGCCATTGAGCATTACCTGGGGGTACGCAAATACAACTACGGCCTGGCAGATGCTGAAAATCAGGTTGGGCGGGTGACCGGTTTGGCCTGGACCAGTGTGGGTGGTGAGCTACTCAGTATTGAAGCGGCCATCATGCCAGGCAAGGCGCGCCTGGTGAAAACCGGCAAGCTGGGTGATGTGATGCAGGAATCCATTCAAGCCGCCCTGACGGTGGTCAGAAGCCGTTGCATGGCGCTGGGCATTGATCCAGAGTTGTTTGAGAAAAAAGACATCCACATCCACGTACCTGAAGGGGCCACCCCAAAAGATGGTCCCAGCGCCGGTATCAGCATGTGTACCGCTCTGGTGTCCGCTTTTACGGGCATTGCAGTACGCTCAGATGTTGCCATGACGGGTGAAATCAATCTGCGGGGTGAGGTGATGCAGATTGGTGGCCTGAAAGAAAAACTTCTGGCGGCTCGCCGTGGAGGCATCAAAACCGTACTGATCCCGCAGGATAA
Source organism: Marinospirillum alkaliphilum DSM 21637 (assembly GCF_900119735.1). Classification (GTDB taxonomy): domain Bacteria; phylum Pseudomonadota; class Gammaproteobacteria; order Pseudomonadales; family Halomonadaceae; genus Marinospirillum; species Marinospirillum alkaliphilum. The sequence continues at coordinate 468,259 of NZ_FPJW01000001.1, forward strand.
TGAGCGCGACCTGAAAGAAATTCCCGACAGTATTAAAGGCCCGTTGAAAATTGTGCCAGTGAAATGGATTGATCAGGTGCTGGATGTTGCGCTTTCCGAACACCCTGTGCCGCTCACGGCAGAAGCCCTGGCAAAAACTGAGGATAAAACCACGGATTTGCGCCCGGGAACCCACTAATTCCTGAAATAATTGCCTCAGGGTATTTCCCTGAAGCTGTCTAAAGGGCTAAGATAGGGTTCATGCGGCTTCCAGAGGCATTAAGGGCCGTTTTGTAACTGCGGTTACTGTCAGCTTGACAATTTTCCGGGCTTGTTGGTATAAGTTCTCCACGGAGTTCGCGACCAGCAGGAAAAGAAGTAAATCCTTGCATTCTGGACGTTGAGCCAAGACTTTACGGAACAGAAGCTTGTTAAATACCAAAAAAGGGGTGGAAGAGTGAATAAGTCAGAATTGATTGATGCTATCGCTACCAATGCAGACCTGCCTAAGGCTGCTGCCGGTCGTGCACTGGACGCAGTGATTGAAGCGGTAACTGCTGCTCTGCAGAAGGGTGATAGCGTCTCTCTGGTTGGTTTCGGCACCTTCGCCGTTAAAGAACGCGCTGCTCGTACTGGTCGCAACCCACAGACTGGTGCAGAAATCAAAATTGCTGCTGCCAAAGTGCCCAGCTTCAAGCCCGGTAAAGGCCTGAAAGACGCAGTTAACTGATTGATCTCAGTCAGAACCAAAAGCGCACCCAGAGGGTGCGTTTTTTTTGCCTTGAAAGAAGCTTCTTCGTTGGTTGTTGCTGGTCAAAAGGCTATAATCCGGCGTTGAACTTCATTTCATTTTGCCTGGACCGAGTGTTTCATGCTTGTAAAAATCAGAGAGAAATCCCGCGGAATCGTCGCCTATTTTCTCGTAGGTTTGATTGCCATTGCTTTTTCCATGTGGGGTATGGATTCACTGTTCACCGCCATGCGCGGTGATCCCAATGAACTCGCCCGAGTGAACGGTGAAAGCATCAGTCAGTTTCAGGTTGACCGCATGGCTCAGCAGCAGATGCGTCAGTTGCTGCAGTCCGGCCAGATCGACCCTGAACAGCTGGATATGAACCTGCTGCGCCAGTTTTCCCTGAATCAGCTGATTCAAGAGGAACTGCTGCGTCAGAAGGCTGCTGACCTGAACATGCGGGTATCGGATCGCCAGGTGGAACGTCAGATCGTTCGCATGCGTGCCTTCCAGGATGAAAATGGTCGTTTCCAGCAGGAAACCTTCACCCAGTTGTTGCGCCAGGAAGGTTTATCACCCGCTGCATTCCGCGCACAGCTGCATGAAGATCTGGTTAATCAGCAGTTGCTGGGTGGCCTCTCTGACAGTGAGTTTGTGCTGGCTTCTGAGCTGACAGAGTTTCAGTTGCTAGTCGGTCAGCAGCGTGATTACCGTTACCGGGTCATTGCTGCAGAAGACTTCATCAGTCAGGTCCGTATCACTGATGAAGCGCTGGAAGCCTTTTATCGTGAGCAGATCGCTCGCTTTATGACCCCAGAGCAGATTCGTGTCGACTACCTGATTTTTGATCCGGCCAGCCTGGTTGCCGGGATGAATGTCAGTGAAGAAGAGTTGCAGCAGGAGTATCAGCGTTATGCAGATACCCTGCGCTCCCAGTCCAGCAGTTATTCTGCTGCTCACATCCTGCTGACTTACAGCAACAATGCAGAAAAACAGGCAGCCACACAGCGTTTGCAGGAAGCCCGCCAGGAAGTACTGGCTGGTGCCGATTTTGCTGAGTTGGCGCGTGATCTTTCCGAAGATCTGGCCACTGCCCGTCGTGGTGGTGAACTTGGACCGGTGCAGCCTGGCAGCCTGAATGCCGCCTTTGAAACAGCCCTGTTTGCCATGAGTGAGCCGGGTCAGGTCTCTGAGGTGGTGGAAACCGAGTTTGGACTGCACCTGATCCAGCTGCTGGCACGAGAAGATGCCAGCGTTCCGCCGTTGAATGAAGTGCGTGAAGAGCTGCGCAGCCGTCTGTTGGCTCAGCCACTACGCGCGGCCACCAGCGACAAGCTGGAACAGCTGCGTAATCTGAGCTTCAGTTCCGAGAGCTTAAAAGAAGTCGCTGAAGCATCAGGTATCGAACTGCACCAGAGTGGCTGGCTGGTACGTGAAACGCTGCCGAGCTTCTGGGCTGAGTCTGCGGTACGTGAAGCACTGTTTTCCCGTGATGTGATTGAAGATGGCTGGATCACTGAACCACTGCGACTGCAGGATGGTCGTTATCTGGTGCTGGCTCGTGATGCTTACCAGCCACGTCAGCAGCAGCCGCTGGAAGCTGTAGCCGATGAAGTACGTGAGCACCTGACGCAGGTTCAAGCCACTAAAATGGCGCGTGAGGCTGCCACCACTCAGTTGGAGCAACTGCAAGCAGGTGAAACCCTGCGTGGTAACTGGCGTGAAATCACTGGTGCAACACGCAATACACAGAATGCCCCCCGTGATATCAATCGTGAGGCCTTCCGTTTAAGCAACAACAATACAGCTGGTTTGGTAACCCTGGCCAATGGTGATACTGCGCTGGTTGAACTGCAGCGCGTTCAGCAAGGTGAGGTGAGTCAGGATCAAGCCGAACTGGCACAGCTACGCCGTTTGTTGCTGGAGGATCGTGGTTATCGTTTGCAGGCTGGTTTTGTGAAACAGTTGGAAAGTGAAGCCAAGATAGAACTGCGCTGATATCAGTTAATCACTGATCTTTGTTGGAACGAAAAAACCGGGCAATCTTTTGATGCCCGGTTTTTTTTCGGGAGAAGGACTGAGTTGATTGGTAAGCGTAATAATTAACCAGGCTTCCTGATGATTACGGCGTGCCAGGGCGTGCCAGGAAGTACCACACCAGAGCCAGCATCTGACAGGCTGCAACGGCAGCAAAGGCGTAAACATAGGCCATATCTGGATAGCTGCCATCTGCTGCCGGAGTCCAGAGCGCAATCAACACGCCAATCAACCACTGGATCAGGAAGGCCGATGCAAAGACCAGCAGATTGAGTGCGGTGTTAACACGGCCGGCTAGTTTTTTTGGGAAAGACTGAGACAGGGCTGCATACATCAGGGTGCCAGAGCTACCAAAAAAGCCCAATATCACCCAGAGTAGCGTTGTGGGTACTGGCCAGCGCAGGATCAATGCCAGCATGCAAACCGAAAACACCAGCATGCCACTGACACTGACTTGAGTGGTGGTAAAGCCCAGTTGTTGCAGCCGGGTGGTCAGCCAGCCGAGCCCCATAAAACCAGCCACCATACCCGCTGCCGACCAGAACAGCAGATCAGCAGTAGCCGAACCTGAGTAACCATCAACTTCCCTTAACCAGACACTGGCCCAGAGGCTGAGCAGGGCAATATAAATTGCCTGGTTCAGTACACTGGCCGGAGCAACCCGAAGAAAGGCGCGATTCCGGAATATGGCCAGGCTGTCACGGATTTGTGTCATCAAGGAGTCTTCGCGTGGTTGCTCGGCAGACAGGATCACCGGAACCCGCAAACGAAGCAGCAGTGCAATGGCCAGGGTCAGAATCGCCAGACCAAAAAACATGCCGCGCCAACCCGTTAATGGCAATAGCCATTCCACCGGTGCGGTGGCGGTAAGTGCACCCAAACCGCCGCAGGCCAGCTGCAGCCCGTTAATCATCGCCAGGCGCTCGGGTGGAACCAGGGCGGCATAGGCTCGAAATGCAGACATCAGGCAGGCAGAAACCCCCAGGCCAATGAGCCCGCGTCCAATCCAGAGCTGGGTGGCATTTTGGGCCAGGGCAAAAATCAGTGCTCCGGCTGCAGCAATCACCAATATGGCTGAGGCAACCTTGCGGGTATCAAAGCGGTCCAGCAACACACCCAGTGGCAATTGCGCTGCTGCAAAGAACAGGAAATAGGCACTGCCAATCCAGCCCAGGGTAGCTGGGCCAAGTCCCAGCTCCAAGGTCAGGGGTTCGGCAATCACACCGTTGACCACCCGGTAAAAATAAGAAAGGTAATAACCCAGCGCAAAGGGCAAAAAGGCATGGAGGAAAAAACGCAGATTAAGAGTCACGGCAGGCTCGGAAGTCAGAGTTTTAGTTATGATGCACCAAAATATGGCATTCAGGGCATTTTGGCAAGCCAGTCCTGATCTGGTAGAGTTGCGCAGATCCTTGATGATGCAGGAAAAAGCTGACCATGTTGCCAGGACGTCTCATGCTGGACCTGGAAGGCCCACAACTGACTGATGATGAACGTCTGCTATTGCAGCGTGAAGCAGTGGGTGGGGTCATCCTTTTTGCACGAAATATTATTAATCGTGAACAGGTTGAACATTTAACGGCTGAAATTTGTTCGTTACGCCCTGAACTGCTGTTGGCAGTGGATCAGGAAGGGGGACGGGTACAACGTTTAAAAGAGGGCTTTACCCGCCTGCCAGCGATGCGGCAACTGGGCTGCCTTTACGATCTTGATGCCAGTGCAGCACTTGAAGCGGCTCGCTTAATGGGCCAGTTGATGGCTGCCGAGGTGATTGATGTTGGGCTGGATATCAGTTTTGCACCAGTGCTGGATCTGGACTATGGCCAGAGTGAAGTGATCGGTGATCGTGCCTTTGCATCGGATACCGGTACACTGATCCGCCTGGCAGAGGCTTTTATCGATGGCATGCATCGGGCAGGTATGGCTGCAACCGGTAAACACTATCCGGGTCATGGTCATGTTGCCGGTGACTCTCACACCTGCCTGCCGGTGGATCATCGCAGCATGCAGCAAATTCGTGATACCTGCTTAAAACCCTTTGTTGCCCTGGCGCCGCGTTTACAAGGCATCATGCCAGCCCATGTGATTTATACCGCACTGGATGATCGTCCTGCTGGTTTTTCACGCCCGTGGCTGGACTTGTTGCGTAAAGAACTCAAGTTTTCCGGCATGGTTTTCAGTGATGATCTGACCATGGCCGGTGCAGGTGCAGCAGGTGATTTTGCTCAGCGAGCCGAAGCAGCACTCAGTGCCGGATGTGATCAGGTGCTGGTTTGTAATGACCGAGCTGCTGCCTTGCAGGTGCTGGAGTGGCTGGAATCAAGCAATGCCGGTTGTTGTGAGGCGGCTAGTGGATTAAAGGCAAACCCACCCACCGGTGGTGACTGGCTGGCATCACCGGAAGCCTTGTTGGCTCGCCAGCTGGCAGGATTACTGGTTGACAAGGAGTTACAGGCAGCCTTGCATCTGCTGGTCTGATCAGACATGACACAATGAACAGGAAAGGCTAGTGATCGATTTTTTGGAAAACGTCTCTTCAGCGGGCGGTATCATTCCCCGGGAGTACGCCTGGATTATCCAGGTGTTTATTGTGGTGTTTGTGGCGTTGCTGGCGAATTATTTTGCCAGACGTTTTTTTGACAAGCTGGAAATCCGCTTTAACGCCACTCGCAATCACTGGGATGACCTGTTGCTGGATGCTGGACGTAAACCGGCAGCCATTTTTATCTGGGTTCAAGGCCTTTTGTGGGCACTGGACATTGTGCGCGCCAACTCGGACGTGGACTTGTTTGAGGTGGTCGACCCACTGCGCCGGATTACCGTGGTGGTGCTGTTGACCTGGTTTGTGGTGCGTTTTATTTCCGGGTTGGAATCTCGACTGGTGCGTCCTGGCATGTTGCGCAGGCCGATGGATGTCACCACGGCCCAGGCCATCGGCAAGCTGCTGAAAGCAACCTCATTGATCACCGCCGCACTGGTACTGCTGCAAAGCCTGGGCTTCTCGGTTGCCGGTGTGCTGGCATTTGGTGGCATTGGTGGCATCGCCATCGGTTTTGCGGCACGCGATCTGTTGGCCAACTTCTTTGGCGCATTAATGCTTTATTTCGACCGCCCCTTTGCTGTGGGGGACTGGATACGCTCACCGGACCGTGAAATTGAAGGCACGGTAGAAGAAATCGGTTGGCGCCTGACGCGTATTCGAACTTTTGACCAACGCCCCCTCTATGTACCCAACTCCATTTTTGCCAATATTGCAGTGGAAAACCCATCGCGCATGTTTAACCGGCGGATTTTTGAAACCATTGGTATCCGTTATCAGGATGCAGACAAGATGGCTGGCATCATTCAGCAGGTGCACAATTATTTGAAAAACCATCCGGAACTGGAAACAGATGCCCGCACCCTGATCGTCAACTTTAATACCTATGCAGCATCGTCACTGGACTTTTTTATCTATACCTTTACCAAAACCACCAACTGGGTTGAGTTTCACCGCATCAAGCAAGAAGTGCTGTTAAAGGTTTTTGAAATCATCCGGGAAGCGGGTGCCGACATAGCCTTTCCAACCCGCACGCTGCATGTGGCTGACCCGGTACTGCTGGAAACGGCTGCACCCCCTGTTTCAAATTTGCCGCGAGCTGAATCATGAAAGAAGAAAAGCAGGTCGAAATTCAACGCATCAACCAGGTGCTGCAAGAGGCTGATTGCCTGATCGCTGAGGCTCAGATCAGTGAAGCCCTGGACCGCATGGCAGCGGAGATCACGACCTGTCTGCAAGATCGCCTGCCGGTGGTTTATTGTGTGATGAATGGTGGCCTGTTTGTGACGGCTGAACTCTTGCGACGCATGCGTTTTCCACTGGAAGTGGATTACCTGCATGCCACCCGTTACCGCCGCGAAACCTCCGGTGGCGAGTTGCACTGGCGGGTCGAGCCGGAAATCGACATGAAAGGCCGCAGTGTATTGGTCGTCGACGACATTCTGGATGAAGGGGCCACCCTTGCTGCAATTCTTGAACACTGTCGCCAGCAGGGTGCCAGTGAGGTGCGTTGTGCGGTGCTGGTGGATAAACAGCATAATCGCAAGGCAGTGCCGGGTTTTGTGGCTGACTTTACCGGTCTGCAGATCGAGGACCGCTACCTGTTTGGTTGTGGTATGGATTACCAGGGTTACCTGCGTAATCTGCCGGCCATTTATGCCCCACGCGGGCTTTAAGACGAGGCACAGGTTATGCTGGCGATTATCGGTGGTACCGGACTGACCCAGATTGAAGGGGTGCAGCTGTTGGCCGAGCGTTCTGCGCACACCGCACTGGGTTCTGCTTCTTCACCGGTCACCGAGGCCCGTCTGGAAGGCCAGCCGGTACTGTTTCTGGCCAGGCATGGGCATCCCCATCGCATTCCACCCCATCGCATTAATTACCGTGCCAATCTGCTGGCGCTGCAGGCGGCGGGTGCCACCCGCATACTGGCGATTAATGCCGTGGGGGGCATCGATCCTGCATTTACACCCGGTTCGCTGGTGCTGCCCGATCAGATCATTGATTACACCTGGGGGCGTGAAGCCACCTTCTTTGATGGCGATTATCTGCCATTAAAACACCTGGATTTCACCTGGCCTTATGATAAAAACCTGCGTAAAAGCCTGCTGGCTGTAGCCGCCAAGGAAAAAATACCTGTCCATGCTGGTGGAGTCTATGGTGCAACCCAGGGGCCACGGCTGGAAACTGCTGCAGAGATCACCCGCATGGCCCGGGATGGCTGTACGCTGGTGGGCATGACTGGCATGCCGGAAGCCATGCTGGCTCGTGAGCTGGAGTTGCCCTATGCCTGTCTTTCGCTGGTGGTCAACCCGGCAGCAGGTCTGAGCAGTGAAGCCATCACCATGGCGGGGATTGAGCAGGTGCTGCAGCAGGGCATGGGCGAGGTGTTAAAACTGCTGCGGGCCTTTGTCAGAACCTCCTGACCTGCACCTTTAAAAGCCTCGGCCCTCAGCGAGTGGCAGCAGGCACTTCCCGTTCCGGTGCTCGTTCAATGCGAATCAACAGGCCCATATATGGGCTGTCAATAAAGTGCAGTTCGTTACTCCGCATTCTGCGGCGCTGGTGCATGCGGGCTGAATCGATGGGTTGATAACGTCCCTCCACCCGGGAAGAGCCATGGCGCAGTTCATCCGCTGTCGGCGGCTGTATGAGTGCAGGCAGCTGCAGTTGAGTGGATGTTGCGCTCAGAGACAGGGGATTGCGGCTGTCGAGTAGTACCTGGTCCACACTGCCGCTGAGCACTTCCGGTACTGCTTCAAAACGGCTGAAATACAGGTCCGTTTCAACGTGCAGGTAACGGGCTACCATGACTTTTAGTGTGCCTTGCAGTTCGGGCATGCCGTCATAATAGTTACCCCCTTCAATCAGCAGTGGAATGCTGCGATCTTCTCCGACGACATGCATGCGCCAGGCGTCATGGAATAACACCCGATAATCACGGCTGCGTTCAATGGCTGCTGCCTCGCGCACCAGTTGAACCTCGATGGGTTCATAAAGGGGTTGGGGCAAGTAATTCAGACGGCTCCAGGCCGGTGATGGCCCGATTTTCATCGCTGCGGCTGTAACCGGCTCAAAAATCTGCGGGCGGCCGGGTTTTTCAGTGGAATTGGTGGCCGGAGTCTGAGTGAAAATCAGTACCTCAATCAGATAATCCCGCTCATTGCGGTGAGGCTGGGTGTCTTCTGCTTGCAGCGGTGGGGCAGGCAGCAACAGAGCCAGCAGCAACAAACAGGTCCCGAAAGCGGGTTTTAATTGCATGACATTTTTTTCCATTCTGACTGTACGCATGTCCGGTATCGAAGGTTAGGGGCTTGGCTTCCCGAAGTCAAAAGCTTCACGCCAGTGCATCCAGTAACTGTTGCAGTGCGGTGAAACATTTTTCGGCATCTTCCATGCTGCGAGTGAATTTTAATGCCTGAGCGCCATCCAGCCGGTAGACCTGAGGTTGACGCTGCACCAGTTGCACCAGCTTGATGGGTTCCACCCGGGTCTGGCTGCTGAAATGCAGTACCCCCTTGTCCTTGCCGGCGTCAATGCGCTGGATGCCCATGGCCTCAGCCTGATGGCGCAGATCGGTCAGGCGAAACAGGTTTTTGGTGGCATCCGGCAGCAGACCAAAGCGGTCAATCATTTCCACCTGCAGCTCTTTTAATCCGGCCTTGTCACGGGTGCTGGCAATGCGTTTGTAAAGCTGCAGGCGAGTATTCACATCCGGCAGATAGTCATCCGGAATCAGGGCAGGCAGGTGCAGATTGATTTCCGTACCGCGCTGCAGTGGTAAATCCGGGTTGGGAGTTTTACCGCTGCGAATGGCTTTGACCGCTTCATCCAGCAGGTCCATGTAGAGTGAAAAACCAAGGCTTTCAATCTGCCCGCTCTGTTCTTCACCCAGCAACTCACCGGCCCCACGAATCTCCATGTCCTGTGAAGCCAGCACAAAACCGGAACCCAGATCTTCATTCAGGGCGATGGCTTCCAGGCGTTTCTCGGCTTCTGCTGTTGGTTTTTTGCCTTCCGGGGTCAGCAGGTAGGCATAAGCCTGGTGATGTGAGCGCCCGACTCGACCACGCAACTGGTGCAGCTGAGCCAGACCAAACTTGTCAGCCCGCTCAATGATGATGGTGTTGGCGTTGGGAACGTCAATGCCGGTTTCGATGATGGTGGAACAGAGCAGCAGGTTAAAACGCTTGTGATAAAAGTCCTGCATCACTCGTTCCAGCTGACGCTCCGGCATCTGGCCATGAGCCACACCCAGGCGCACTTCCGGAATCAGTTCACGCAGCTTTTCAGCGGCATTTTCAATGGTGCTGACTTCATTGTGCAGGAAATACACCTGCCCGCCGCGCAGCAGCTCACGCAACACGGCTTCCTTGATGATGGCTTCATCCCGCTGGCGCACAAAGGTTTTTACCGACAGGCGACGAGCCGGAGGCGTGGCAATGATCGACAGGTCACGAATGCCGGACATGGCCATGTTCAGTGTGCGCGGAATCGGCGTGGCGGTCAGAGACAGCAGATCCACGTTGGCGCGCAGGGCTTTTAACTGTTCTTTCTGGCGCACACCAAAACGGTGTTCTTCATCAATGATGACCAACCCCAGGTCCTGGAATTTCACCGAGGACTGCAGCAGCTTGTGGGTGCCGATCAGGATGTCCACCTTGCCTTCTTCCAGGCGCTGAATGCAGACTTCCTGTTCCTTTGCCGAACGAAAGCGCGACAGCAGCTCCACATTCACCGGCCAGTCGGCAAAACGGTCACGAAAGTTCTCGAAATGCTGCTGGGCCAGCAGGGTGGTGGGCACCAGCACTGCCACCTGCTTCTGGCCGTGCACGGCAATAAAGGCCGCACGCATCGCCACTTCGGTCTTGCCGAAACCGACATCACCACAGACCACCCGATCCATTGGGCGGGTGCGGCACATGTCCTGGATCACCGCGTTGATGGCCAGTTGCTGGTCAACGGTTTCTTCAAAGGGAAAACCGGCACTGAACTGTTCCCAGGCGGTTTCATCCAGCGTGAAGGCATGGCCTTTCTGGGCTTCACGGCGGGCATAGATGTCCAGCAGTTCAGCCGCTGTGTCACGGATTTTTTCAGCTGCTTTACGACGCTGTTTATCCCATTGATCGGAACCCAGTCGGTGCAGTGGTGCCACCTCATCACTGGTACCACTGTAACGACTGATGCGATCCAGTGACGCCACCGGCACATACAGGCTGGCATTGTCGGCATACACCAGCTTCAGGAATTCCTGGGTCTGGCCACCGGCACTGAGGGTTTCCAGTCCCATGTAACGACCAACACCATGATCGATGTGCACCACCGGTGCGCCGGGCGTCAGCTCAGTCAGACTGCGAAAGGCCAGCTCCTGATTCACGGCTGCAGTCTGGCGGCGGCGGCGCTGCATGATGCGCTCACCGAACAGGATGGACTCGGTGACCAGCAGCAACTGGGGTTGCTGAATGTACAGGCCGCGATCCAGGGGTGCCAGGGTCAGGGCCAGGCGTGGGCGCTCGGTGACAAAGGCGGGCCAGTCAGCCACATCCACCGGTTGCAGATCATGGCGACCGAGCAGTTCCAGCAGGGCTTCACGACGACCGCGAGACTCGGCAGTTAGCAGGATGCTGGCCTCCGGGTGTTGTGCCATGAAGTCCTGCAGGGCACCCAGTGGACGGGGTGACTTGGCCGCTACTGCCAGCTCAGGCAGCGGCAGCGCAGGCATGGTGACATCACCGGACAGGCTGGTGTCACTGGCACCGGCATGGAGTTCAATGCGGGCAAAGGCATTGCGTTCGCGGTTCAGCTGCTCCAGCGGCAGATAGAGTTCAGTCGGGGCCAGGCAGGGGTGCTGTACATCATGGCGCAGGCTTTCGTAGCGCCGCTGGATTTCATCCCAGTAGTGGCTGGCGGCCTGCTGGATATTCCCCTGTTCAGCAATCAGGCTGGCGTCCGGCAGGTAATCAAACAGGGTGGCGGTGTGACTGAAAAACAGCGGCATCAGGAATTCCAGTCCCGGTGTCACACGGCCCTTCAAAGTGTCCTGGTACAGGTCGCAGCGAGACAGATCCACATCAAAGCGGGTCTGAAATTCAGTGCGAAAATGTTTGAGTGCCGCTTCGGTCAGAGCAAATTCATGGGCGGGCAGCAATGAAATGCGCTCTGCCTTTTCTTCGGTGCGCTGGGTTTCCGGATTAAAAAACCTCAGTGACTCTATCTCGTCATCAAACAGCTCAATGCGAATCGGCTGCTCACAGCCCATCGGGAACAGGTCCAGCAAACCACCCCGCACGGCAAACTCACCGTGTTCGTACACCGTGTCCACATTGCGGTAACCGGCTTCTTCCAACTGGCGTCGGAAACCATGCAGATCGAGGCGTTGGCCGGGTTGCAGATCCAGTGCATGGCTGGCCACAAAATCCGCTGGTGGCAGGCGTTGCATCAGGGTGGTGACCGGTACCACCAGTAATCCCTGTTTCTGGGTGGGCAGAGCCAGCAGGGTTTTCAGGCGTTCTGAAACGATGTCCTGGTGGGGTGAAAAGCGGTCATAGGGCAACACTTCCCAGTCCGGCAGGCTGAATACCGGCAGTTGATCACCGGCAAAAAAACGCAGTTCATCCACCAGTTGCTGAGCACTGCTGCTGTCCGGGCAAACCACTAACAGTGGTGCATCCAGTGCCGCAGCGGCTTCAGTCAATGCCAGTGCCCCGGCTGCATCTGGAAGCTGCAGCCAGCGTTGTAAAAAGCCGGGTTTACGGGGCAGGGAGGCAGATAAAAGTTGTGGAGCAGCTGGCATGGATGTGGGTCACTTGAAATCGGCAAAAACCGGATGATACCAGCCTGTTGCACAGGACAAAATGTCTGCGTCACTCCAAAGTATAAAGGTGTCAGTGGGTGACTGATTTGCCTGCTTTGCCTTCAGCAAGCATAATAGCGCCCAAAAAATGGGTACCTGGTCTTCAATGAATCGCCCAGTGTGAACCTGAAAAGCCGTGCAAAAGTATTAATCAATCAATGAGAGGCAGCCCCCGTGACTGACACTAAACTGGATTCCTACTTCGAAGACTGGCAAGAGCGTGAATCCACTGCTGAAGCCATGATCCCGATGATTGGACGCCTGTACCGCAAATACAATGTGGTCACCTCCATCTTCGGTCGTGCACTGGTGAATCGTTCCGCCATCCGCATTCTGAAGGATCACCGTTTTGTGCGTCAGGTGGAAGGTGACGAGCTGGATGTGCGTGACAGCCATCTGCTGCTGGAAACACTGCTGAAACTCAAGCCTGCTCCCGCTCACGTGGATATCGGCAAGCTGGCTGCCAAATTCCGCAAGCAGGGCGGTGGCGACATGGAAGCCTTCCTGCAGGCTGAAATGGGTTCAATTCTGGGTAAGCACAAGGATGCTGATCTGGGTGGTGAACCAAAAGACGTGGTGCTCTACGGTTTTGGTCGCATCGGTCGTCTGGTCGCGCGCATCCTGATTGAAAAAGCCGGTGGCGGTAGCCTGCTGCGCTTGCGTGCTGTGGTCGTGCGTGGCGGCAAGGATGGTGACCTGGAAAAGCGTGCCAGTCTGCTGCGTCGTGACTCGGTACATGGCCCGTTCAATGGCACCATTTCCATCGATAGCGAAAATAAGGCACTGATTGTCAACGGTAACTACATCCAGTTCATCTATGCCAATTCACCCGAAGAGGTTGATTACACCAAATACGGCATCAGCAATGCCCTGGTGGTCGATAACACTGGTATCTGGCGTGATGAAAAAGGCCTCAGTCAACACCTGGCCTGTCCGGGTGCTGCCCGTGCGCTGTTGACTGCGCCGGGCAAGGGTGACATCAAGAACATTGTTTATGGCATCAATGACAAGACACTGACGGATGATGACAAGATCATCTCTGCAGCGTCCTGTACCACTAACGCCATCGTGCCGGTATTAAAAGCAGTGAATGACAAGTTCGGTGTGGTCAGTGGTCACGTGGAAACCGTGCATGCTTACACCAACGACCAGAACCTGATCGACAACTTCCACAAGGGAGATCGCCGTGGTCGTTCTGCTGCCATGAACATGGTGTTGACCGAAACCGGCGCAGCAAAAGCGGTTGCCAAGGCACTGCCGGAACTGGCTGGCAAACTGACCGGCAACGCCATTCGTGTGCCGATCCCCAACGTTTCCATGGCGATCCTGAATCTGACCCTGAATCAGGAGACCAGTGTTGAAGAGTTGAACAACTACCTGAGCTGGACCGCCCTCTACTCACCGATGCAAAAACAGATCGACTTTGTTGAGTCTGCAGAAGTGGTGTCCTCGGACTTTGTTGGCAACCGTCACGCCGGCATTGTGGATGGCAAGGCCACCATCGTCAGTGGCAAACAGGCTGTTCTCTACGTATGGTATGACAACGAGTTCGGTTACAGCTGTCAGGTGGTGCGTATCCTGCAGGATATTGCCAACGTGAAGTTCCCCTACTTCCCGGCTGATCGCGACTGACCCTTCGGTCATACTGATAAAAGGCTGTAAGCTTTTGGCTTACAGCCTTTTTTTATCTGTTTCAGGTCAAATGATCCTTGAGTTGAGTAGCCATCAGGGGGCAGGGTCTTTATAATGCTCCCAATTTTATGACCCATCCGCTGCGACAAATGGACGCGGAAAAAACGGGTCAGCGAATACTTCAAGTCCTGCAGGGTGGTGCAGACAACCGCCGAGCAAGCTGCAGGGCGAGACACGATTTTTTTGATGTAAAACCTTAGCTTTAAAAAGCTGTGTCTTTAAACTTGGTGATTGGGCGAGACCTATGATTAAAATCAAGCGTGGCCTTGATCTACCCATCGCCGGCGCACCGCAGCAGTCCATCTCGGACGGCAAGGCAGTGCGCTCAGTTGCAGTCCTTGGACCTGACTATGTCGGCATGAAGCCGACCATGGCAGTCCAGGAAGGTGACGAGGTGAAACTGGGTCAGATCCTTTTTACGGACAAAAAAACCGCAGGTGTGCAGTACACGGCACCCGCAGCAGGCAAGGTGGTAGCCATCAATCGTGGTCACCGTCGCGCACTGCAGTCCGTAGTGATTGAAGTAGCGGAGCAGGAAACAGCTGTTGAGTTCACCGCTTATGGTGAAAGTCAGCTGGATGGCCTGAATCGCGAGCAAGTGCAGCAGCAGTTGGTTGACTCCGGCTTGTGGACTGCCTTCAGAACCCGGCCTTTCAGTCGTGTTCCAGCGCTGGATGCCAAACCCAGCTCGGTGTTTGTCACCGCGATTGATACCCACCCCCTGGCTGCTGATCCGGCAGTCATCATTGCCGAACAGAAAGAAGCCTTCCTGGCCGGTCTGAAGGTGGTCAGCAAGCTGACCGAAGGCAAGACCTTCATCTGTAAAAAAACCGGCGCTGATCTTCCGGTAATCACCGGCGGCTCTTTTGAAGTAGCCGAGTTTGAAGGTGTGCACCCTGCTGGTCTGGTCGGTACCCACATTCATTTCCTTGATCCGGTCAGTGCCAAGAAACAAGTTTGGCACCTGGGCTATCAGGACGTGATTGCTGTCGGTCACCTGTTCCTGACCGGTAAGCTGAATCCTTCCCGTGTGGTGGCCATTGCTGGTCCGCTGGTTAAAGAGCCGCGCCTGGTTCGTACCCGTGTCGGCGCTGATCTGAATGATCTGCTGGCTGGTGAAGTGAATGCCCCCAATGGCACTCAGCTGATTTCCGGTTCTGTCTTTGGTGGCCGTGCTGCCAATGGACCGCTGGCTTATCTGGGTCGTTACCACAATCAGGTTTCGGTGCTGGCAGACGGCAGCAACCGTCAGTTCCTCGGCTGGTTGTCTCCAGGTCTGCCGGGCAGCAACCGTCACTCGGTGATGGGCATCTACCTGTCCAGCTTCTTTGGTCTGGGTCAGCGTTTTGCGCCGAATACCTCTACCAACGGCTCCGAGCGGGCCATGGTACCGGTAGGCGCTTACGAAAAAGTCATGCCGCTGGATATTCTGCCCACGCAGCTGCTGCGCACACTGATTGTTGGTGATGTGGAAGTGGCCATGCAGCTGGGTTGTCTGGAGCTGGATGAAGAGGACCTGGCCCTGTGCACCTACGTGTGTCCTGGCAAGTATGAATACGGTCCGATCCTGCGTGACAACCTGACGCTGATCGAGAAAGAGGGCTGATGATGAAGGCTATACGTAAACTTCTGGACGCCATGGAGCCCCACTTCCACAAGGGTGGCAAGTACGAAAAGTGGTACGCGCTCTATGAAGCCGTTGATACCATTTTTTATTCTCCTCCGAGTGTGGCCAAAACCACTGCGTTTGTTCGTGATGGCGTGGATCTGAAGCGCATCATGATCACTGTGTGGTTCTGTACTTTCCCGGCCATGTTCTTCGGCATGTGGAATGCCGGTTACCACGCCAATACCGCCATTGATGCCGGTTTTGGTTCCCTGGGTGGCCTGCGTGAAAGCTTTGTAGTGCTGCTGGGTGCTGGTAGCTATGATCCAAACAGTATCTGGGACAACATCATCCACGGGGCAACCTACTTCATTCCCATTTATGCCGTGACCTTTATTGTCGGCGGTTTCTGGGAAGTGCTGTTTGCCATGCGTCGTGGCCATGAAGTCAACGAAGGTTTCTTTGTGACTTCCGTGCTGTTTGCACTGATTCTGCCGTCCACCATTCCCCTGTGGCAGGTTGCACTGGGCATCACCTTCGGTGTGGTGATTGGTAAGGAAATCTTCGGCGGTACTGGTAAGAACTTCCTGAACCCGGCACTGACTGGCCGTGCTTTCCTCTACTTTGCTTATCCGGCAGAAATTTCCGGTGATGCAGTGTGGGTTGCCGCTGACGGTTACACCGGTGCTACCGCACTGTCTGTTGCCTATCAGGATGGCATGGCCAGCCTGCAGCAGCAGCTGAGCTGGTGGGATGCCTTCATTGGCGTGATGCCTGGCTCCATTGGTGAAACCTCCACCCTGGCAATCTTCATTGGTGGCGCAATCCTGTTGCTGACCCGCATTGCCTCCTGGCGCATCATGGCCGGTGTCATGCTCGGCATGGTATTCACCTCTACGCTGTTCAACATGATTGGTTCCGAAACCAACGCCATGTTTGCCATGCCCTGGTACTGGCATCTGGTGATCGGTGGGTTTGCCTTCGGCATGGTGTTCATGGCCACCGACCCGGTGTCTGCCTCCATGACCAATCAGGGCAAGCTGGTGTTCGGTGCACTGATCGGCATCATGACTGTGCTGATTCGTGTCATCAACCCGGCCTTCCCGGAAGGCATCATGCTGGCCATTCTGTTTGCCAACCTGTTTGCACCGCTGATTGACAGTATGGTGGTGAAGGCAAACATCAAGCGGAGGATGCTGCGCAATGTCTAAGAGCAATGATTCAATCAAAAAGACTCTGACCGTTGCTTTCCTGCTGTGTTTGGTCTGTTCGGTCATCGTCTCTGGCGCTGCCGTGGCTCTCAAGCCGCTGCAAGTTGCCAACCAGGAACATGATCGCCGCACCAACATTCTGGTGGCTGCCGGTCTGATTCAGCCGCGTGAAGCAACCCGCGAGCGCGTCAACGCTGAGTTTGACAAGATTCAGGTGAAGGTTGTTGACCTGCGTACCGGCCAATATGTTGACCATATCAATCCTAACGAGTTTGATCAGCTGCGTGCAGCCGCTGAGCCTGCCACTTCAGAGCGTCTGGCTGTAGATCCAGCGGGTATTCGCCGTCTGGAACACTATGGTCTGGTGTACCTGGTGGGTGATGTGGACAATCCTGATCGCATCATCATTCCAGTACGTGGTTCTGGTCTGTGGTCCACCCTCTATGGCTTCCTGGCCCTGGAAGGTGATGGCTCTACCATTGCTGGCCTGGGTTTCTATCAGCATGCTGAAACCCCCGGCCTGGGTGGTGAAGTGGACAACGCTAACTGGAAAGCCCAGTGGCCCGGCAAGCGTGTTTTTGCTGAGGATTCCATGCAACCCCGTCTGGGTCTGGCCAGTAATCCGGATCCGGATCACCAGGTGGATACCCTGGCCGGTGCGACCCTGACTGCGCGTGGTGTAACCAACCTGCTGCAGTTCTGGACCGGTGAGCGTGGCTACGGACCTTTCCTGGCTAAATTTCGGCAGGGAGTCTAATCATGGCAACTGAAACTCCGAAAACAGTTCTGATCAATCCGGTGTTCAAGAACAACCCCATTGCCCTTCAGGTACTGGGTGTATGTTCTGCACTGGCAGTGACCACCAGCATGAGTGTTGCGCTGGTCATGACCTTTGCGGTTATTTTTGTAACAGCTTTCTCCAACTTGTCGGTATCGCTGATCCGGAATCACATTCCCACCAGCATCCGTATTATTGTGCAGATGACCATCATTGCTTCGCTGGTTATTCTGGTTGACCAGGTGCTCAAGGCTTTTGCTTATGACATCAGTCGCCAGTTGTCAGTGTTTGTGGGTCTGATCATCACCAACTGTATTGTTATGGGGCGCGCAGAAGCCTATGCCATGAAAAATGGTCCGGGCATGAGCTTCATGGATGGTATTGGTAATGGTCTGGGCTACGGCATGGTGTTGTTGGTCGTGGGCTTCTTCCGTGAACTCTTTGGTGCCGGCAGTCTGTTTGGCATCCAGATTCTGGAACTGTCCAAAGATGGCGGTTGGTATGTGGCTAACGGCATGATGCTGCTGCCACCTTCTGCCTTCTTCATCATTGGTCTGATGATCTGGGCCATTCGCTCCTGGTATCCGGAGCAGAATGAAGTGCCAGAGTTCAAGATCACCCACAACACCAAACCCGGGGAGGCGATGTAAATCATGTTTGAACATTATCTGTCGCTGTTTATCTCGTCAGTGTTCGTGGAGAACATGGCACTGGCTTTCTTCCTGGGCATGTGTACCTTCCTGGCGGTATCCAAGAAGATTGATGCAGCCTTTGGTCTGGGTGTTGCGGTTGTGGTGGTGCTGGCCATCACCGTGCCGGTCAACAACCTGATCTACAATGGCCTGCTGCGTGAAGGCGCACTGACCTGGACCGGCATTGCCGGTGCAGAAAACATTGACCTGTCCTTCCTGGGACTGCTGAGCTACATCGGTGTTATCGCCGCGATGGTTCAGATTCTGGAAATGTTCCTGGATAAATACGTACCGGCGCTGTACAACGCCCTGGGTGTATTCCTGCCGCTGATCACTGTGAACTGTGCCATTCTTGGTGCTTCCCTGTTCATGGTGGAGCGCGATTACAACCTTGGTGAGTCAGTGGTTTACGGTGCTGGTGCTGGCGTTGGCTGGGCTCTGGCAATCGTGGCTCTGGCCGGTATCCGCGAGAAACTGAAATACAGTGACGTCCCTGCGGGTCTGCAGGGTCTGGGCATCACCTTCATTGTGGTGGGCCTGATGTCTCTGGGCTTCATGTCTTTCTCCGGCGTGCAGCTGTAAGCCGCTCATGAACAGGTTAAGGAAAGGGTATTAACATGGTCGACTCAACCATCATTCTGCTGGGCGTCGTCATGTTCACCTTGGTCGTGGTTAGTCTCGTCCTGGTGATCCTGGCGGCCCGCAGCAAGCTTGTTAGCTCGGGTAACGTCACCATTGAAATCAATGGTGATCCCAATCACACCATCGTTACTGCGGCGGGCGGCAAACTGCTGACCACCCTGGCAGCGAATGGCATTTTCCTGTCATCCGCTTGTGGCGGTGGTGGCTCTTGTGCCCAGTGTACCTGCCGGGTACTGGAAGGTGGCGGCTCGATTCTTCCGACCGAAGAATCTGCCTTCACCATGCGTGAGAAAAAAGAAGGCTGGCGCCTGTCTTGTCAGGTGCCGGTCAAGCAGGACATGAAAATCGAAGTGCACGAAGAAGTCTTCGGTGTGAAGAAGTGGACCTGCGAAGTGGTATCCAACCCCAACGTAGCCACCTTCATCAAGGAACTGACGCTGAAACTGCCGGAAGGCGAAAACGTCGAGTTCCGTGCCGGTGGTTATGTGCAGCTCGAGTGCCCGGCGCACACCGTTCATTACAAGGACTTCGACATTCAGGAAGAGTACCGTCCTGACTGGGACAAGTTCAATGTATGGAAGTATGTGTCCAAGTGCACTGAACCCACCATCCGTG
Source organism: Marinospirillum alkaliphilum DSM 21637 (assembly GCF_900119735.1). GTDB lineage: Bacteria > Pseudomonadota > Gammaproteobacteria > Pseudomonadales > Halomonadaceae > Marinospirillum > Marinospirillum alkaliphilum. The sequence continues at coordinate 487,636 of NZ_FPJW01000001.1, forward strand.
CTTACTCCATGGCTAATTACCCGGAAGAGCGTGGTCTGGTGAAGTTCAACATCCGTATCGCTTCACCGCCGCCCGGTCGTGATGACCTGCCGCCCGGCATCATGTCGTCTTACGTCTTCAGTCTGAAGCCGGGTGACAAGATTGATGTGTACGGTCCTTTTGGTGAGTTCTTTGCCAAGGAAACCGATGCCGAAATGGTGTTTGTGGGTGGTGGTGCCGGTATGGCGCCGATGCGCTCGCACATTTTTGACCAGCTCAAGCGCCTGCACTCCAAGCGCAAGATCAGCTTCTGGTACGGTGCTCGTTCACTGCGCGAAGCCTTCTACGTGGAAGAGTTCGACAAGCTGGCTGAAGAAAATGAAAACTTCTCCTGGCACCTGGCCTTGTCTGATCCGCTGCCGGAAGACAACTGGACTGGCCCAACAGGCTTCATTCATAACGTGCTTTATGAAAACTACCTGAAGGACCACGTTGCACCAGAAGACTGCGAGTTCTACATGTGCGGACCGCCCATGATGAACGCTGCTGTCATCAAGCTGCTGGAAGACATGGGTGTTGAGCCTGAGAACATCCTGCTGGATGACTTCGGTGGCTAATGCAACAGACTGACAGTTTCAATTCACGGAATTGTTAGACGCATGGGGTTGTCTCTTAACCAGAGGCAACCCTTTGTTCTTTTTAACGAGGTCAACAATGCAAACCTTCTTTTTAACCCTGCTGGTGCTGGGCACCATTATCCTGATCATGTCGGTGGGTGTACTGATGGGGCGTAAACCGATTGCCGGTTCCTGCGGTGGCATGAGTGCGCTGGGTATGGATACTGAATGCGATATCTGCGGTGGTAACAAGGACATCTGCGAAACCGAACAACAGAAAAATCGCAAGGCGCGCAAGTCATCAGCAGCCGACCTGGCTTATGATGCAACGCGTAAATGATAACCTGCTTCCAAAGCCCTATTGCCCTTCAGTGACTGATTGGTCATCATAACGGCAATAACGAGGGTAAAATACTGAAATACAAGGGGTAGTGAATGGCCGTTTATAACTATGACGTGATTGTGATCGGGACCGGACCTGCCGGGGAAGGCGCTGCCATGAATGCTGCCAAGCACGGCAAAAAGGTGGCTGTAGTGGAAGACCAGCGTTCAGTTGGTGGTAACTGTACCCACAAAGGCACCATCCCATCCAAGGCGCTGCGTCATGCGGTCAAACAGATTATCCAGTTCAACACCAATCGCATGTTCCGTGACATTGGTGAGCCCCGTTGGTTCTCCTTTCCCAAGGTGCTGGAGCGCTCCAAGCGTGTGATCGAAAAGCAGGTGTCCCTGCGCACCGGTTTTTATGCCCGCAACCGTGCGGATGTGTTTTTTGGCAAGGCCCGCTTTGTTGATCCCCACACGGTGGAAGTGCGTGATTTCAACAGCGGCATCGAATTCCTGAAAGCCCAGAAGATCATCATTGCCACCGGCTCCAGCCCCTATCGTCCGGCAGACATCAACTTTGATCACCCGCGCATCTACTGCTCCGACTCCATCCTGGGCCTGTCCCACACTCCACGCTCCATCATCATTTATGGTGCCGGTGTCATCGGCTGTGAATATGCTTCCATTTTCAGCGGCCTGGGTGTGAAGGTCGATTTGATCGACAACCGTGATCGTCTGTTGTCTTTCCTGGATGATGAGATTTCTGATGGCCTCAGCTACCACCTGCGCAACAATGGGGTGCTGATTCGCCACAACGAAGAATATGAAAAGGTTGAAGTGGTTGAGCAGGGTGTGGCGCTGCACCTGAAAAGCGGCAAGAAGCTCAAGGCCGATGCCTTCATGTGGTGTAATGGCCGTACCGGTAACACCGCGGATCTGGGCCTGGAAAACATCGGTCTGGAAGCCAATTCCCGCGGTCAGTTGCAGGTGGATGACCACTATCGCACCGCCATTCCGCACATTTATGCAGCGGGTGATGTGATCGGCTGGCCCAGCCTGGCTTCAGCGTCTTATGACCAAGGGCGTTCTGCGGCAGCTGACTTCCTGGAAGAACCGGATTTCCGCTTCATTGATGACGTGCCCACCGGCATCTACACCATTCCTGAAATCAGCTCCATCGGTAAAACCGAGCGCGAACTGACCGAAGAAAAAATTCCCTATGAAGTTGGGCAGGCTTTCTTCCGCACCCTGGCCCGTGCCCAGATCACCGGTGAACCAGTGGGCATGCTGAAAATCCTGTTCCACCGCGAAACTCTGGAAATCCTGGGTATCCACTGCTTTGGTGACCAGGCCTCGGAAATTGTGCACATCGGTCAGGCTGTAATGGCACAGAAGGGTGGTGGTAACACCCTCAAATACTTCATCAACACCACCTTCAACTACCCAACCATGGCTGAGGCTTATCGCGTAGCAGCCATCAACGGCCTGAACCGGGTGTTCTGACCTGCGTTCAACATGTAAGTGAAAGCTTTGCTGAGCCGGGGGGAAACCTCCGGCTTTTTTTATGGGTGCGCCAGGCACGGTGCGTAGTGTTGACCAGGACCCCTAGTGTTGACAAGGCCCCCAGGTGTTGGCCAGAACCAGTATGCCTGCAACCTGTCCACCGTTAATACGAACAAGGTTATTGGCTGTATCGATAAACCCGAATGCTGGGCAGGAAAGGCGTGTCATCCAGGCGGTTGTCTGAGCGCACGGCACGCTGGCGTTTTTCTGGTGGTTCACTGGACGGGATGTTGAAGGGGGGGAGTTTGCCATCCGGTGATAACACAAACAGCGGCATGGCGGCATTGATGGCTTTACGATCCGGCAGGCCAGGTAACTGATCTTTGAAAAACAGATTGGCGCGCATCAAAGGAGCCTGGGTCTGCACCTGCGCCAAGGGCTCATCCAGCGGCAGTGCAGCCAGTTTTTTCAGCTGAATCTGGATATGGGGCGCTTCAGTATTCATCTGCAGCAGGCGGTATTCGGCTTCTTTGCGGCTGATGCGGCGAATACTGCGGCCACTGGTGTACCAACTGAAACGGATTTGCTCCAGTGCTGTCTCACATCCCGGTATCTGTCGCCAGCTCTGTTTCAGGTGCAGTCTTGCCAGGCCTTCATCGGTCAGGTGGGCATGCAGGGCTCGATGACGAGCAGCCAGGCGTTCACGGGCTTCGGGTAGCTCATCGGGGCTTTCCCGGCGAATGGCTTCAATGGCGCGGGAAAAGGTGACCTTGCAGTAGTTCACACTGCCCAGTTGATCCCAGATCACCGGATCACAGGCCACCAGCCCCGGATAACTGCGCGTGGCGCGACCATCCTGCCCATCCAGATACCAGAGATCCTGCAGGCTGTGATGCAGGCTACGGCGGCTGTCTTCTTCTGTCTGACAGCCAAGCATCCAGCAAGCAGGCTGTGCTTCATCCAGCAGATCAGACAGGGTTTCGAGGCTGTTCACCAGCATCTCGAAACAGCTGTCCAGCTGGGACAGAAGACGATAGTGTGTGTTCATGTTTTTCCCTTACAATGAGCGACTTCACATCTTAAGGAAGCTGGTCTTACATGGCATCAATACCACTGCTGATCGGACTGCGTTACACCCGCGCCAAGCGCAGAAACCATTTTATATCCTTTATCTCCCTCACATCCATGCTGGGCATGACCCTGGGTGTGGCAGTGCTGATTTTAGTTCTGTCGGTGATGAACGGTTTTGACCGGGAACTGCGGCAGCGCATTCTTGGTATGGTGCCTCATCTTGCCATCAAAAACTATCAGGACTTTTCCAACTGGCCGGATATTGCCGAGCGCTTGCAGCAGTATCCCGGTGTTCAGGGGGCTGCACCGTTTATCAATACCCAGGGCATGCTGATGCATCGGGGCAATCATCGCGGTGCACTGGTGTCCGGCATTCTGCCAGAGTGGGAAGGCCAGGTGTCGATCATCGGCAACCACCTGCGTGGTGTGCAACTGGATGATCTGCAGCCGGGTGAATACGGCATCATCATTGGTGATCTACTGGCGCGTTTCCTACGTGTGTCACTGGGTGATCAGGTGACGCTGCTGCTGCCGGAGGCCTCCATCACCCCGGCCGGTGTTTTTCCACGCCTGAAGCGCTTCACGGTGCTGGGTACCTTCAGTGTCGGGGCGGAGCTGGATGGCAATCTGGCGTATGTGCACCTGCAGGACATGCAAACCCTGATGCGTATGGGCGATGGCATTGAAGGCATTCGACTGCAGCTGGATGACCTGTTCCAGGCGCCCCGCATCACCCGTGAACTGGTCAACCAGTTGGGGCATCCCTATCGGGGGCAGGACTGGACCCAGACGCAGGGCAACCTGTTTCAGGCCATCCAGATGGAAAAACGCATGATCGGTCTGCTGTTGATGATCATTGTGGCGGTGGCAGCCTTCAACATTGTTTCCACGCTGGTGATGGTGGTGACTGACAAACAGTCCGACATTGCCATCCTGCGCACCTTGGGTGCCAGCCCGGCCACCATCATGGGAATCTTTATGGTGCAGGGGCTGACCATCGGTGTGGTGGGCACGGTGGTCGGGGTCCTACTGGGCATCATTCTGGCACTGAATGTCAGTGACCTGGTGTTGTGGATTGAAGGGCTGCTGGGTATTCAATTCCTCGATGCCAATGTTTACTTCATCAACTACCTGCCATCCGAGCTGCGCTTTGATGATGTGCGTTTCATTACGCTGGCGGCATTACTGCTGAGCCTGCTGTCCACCCTTTACCCGGCCTGGCGAGCATCCCGTGTGCAACCGGCGGATGCCTTGCGTCATGACTGAACAGGGAAACAACAAGATGAATCAGGCAGTACTGCGCTGTCAGGCGCTGAAAAAAATCTATACCGAAGGCCCGCAGGATGTTGAGGTGCTGGCAGGCATTGACCTGGACATTCACCCAGGTGACCGGCTGGCGATCATTGGCAGTTCCGGCTCTGGCAAAACCACCCTGTTAAACCTGCTGGGTGGGCTGGATCTGCCCAGTGAAGGGCGGGTGGAGCTGGCGGGTAAAAGTTATGCTGATCTGAGCGAAAAGCAGCGAGGCTTCCTGCGTAATCGTCATCTGGGATTTGTGTACCAGTTTCACCACCTGCTGGCTGAATTCACCGCACTGGAAAATGCCGCCATGCCACTGTTGTTGCGGGGTGAAACCATGGACAAGGCCAAAGCCAGTGCCATGAAACTGCTGGAACGGGTCAATCTGGCACACCGGGCGGATCACAAACCGGCAGAACTTTCCGGTGGTGAACGCCAGCGTGTGGCACTGGCCCGCGCATTGGTCGGAGAACCCGGCTGTGTGCTGCTGGATGAACCCACCGGCAACCTCGACCAGCACACTGCAGCCCAGGTACAGGACATGATCCGCGAACTGGCAGAAAACTCCGGCACCGCCTTTGTCATCGTCACTCACGACCCTAAATTAGCCATGCAACAAAGCCGCATCCTGCGGCTGGATGATGGCCGGCTGGTGGAAGAACATCAGCCGGGGTGATGCCTCTTACTGATCTTTTGGCGGTGGTGGTGGCAGGCGTTTGTATTGTCGGCGATTCCAGAGGGAAGAGACATGCCAGCGCCAGATCAGTCGCACGGCAATATTGGCCAGCAGGGAGGCTGTTGCTCCCACCACCACACAACCCAGTAGCAGGGGTTTCCAGACGTGGGTGAACTGGGCAGAGATCCAGTCCAGCATGCCTTCCGCGGGGCGGGGATGAACGGGCATGTCCAGCATCCAGGCACCCAATAGATAACAGACATAAAGCATGGCAGGCATGGTGATGGGATTACTGATCCAGACCATGCCCACAGAAATGGGCAAGTTCACTCGGAACAAAATGGCCAGCAGGGCAGCAGGCAGCATCTGAAAAGGCATCGGCATAAAAGCAAAAAACAACCCAATGCTGAAAGCGCCCGCCACGGAGTTGCGGGTCAAGGTCCATAGCCCCGGATCACCCAGATGACTGGCGATGAAACCGAGGGATTTCTGTTGGCGGAGTTTTTCAGGCTTGGGCAAATAGCGCTTGATAAACTTGCGGGGCATGATCTGTGCCAGTACCTCTTCAAAAAGTGCGCGTATTATGACTGTAACGGAAGCAATGACCAAGCAGGGAGGCGCACATTTTGACAGGGACTGTCCGCTTATTGTTCGACCGATTTTTAAAACCTCAGCCGACCTGGCGTCTTCCACTGGCGGCAAGCGGGCTGCTGACAGGTATCCTGCTGGCTTTATGCTTGTCTGCCTGGCCACCGGTTGAACTGCTGATCCTGCTGCTGTTGGTGCAGCTTCGCCTGCTGCGGTTGCAATTTCATGGCATTGCCGCATTTCTGTTCGGGTTTTGCTGGTTGTTGCTGTTTCTGGCCTGGCGCATGGATCTGGCGGTGAATCGGGCGGATACCCAGGGCACGGCAGTCATCACGGCGCAGGTGCTGGAAGTGAGACACTCGCCCGGTGGATTGGATTCACTGCTGGTCAAAATCCACCGCTGTGAGCGGGCCAGTGACCTGCAAGCGAGTGGCCTGCAAAAGAGTGGCCTGCAGAAGAGCCCCCAGCCCTGCCAATTACGTGCTCCGGCCCGAATACGCCTGAACTGGTATGCACCGGCTGATCTGCCACAGCCCGGTGAAACCTGGCAATTGCAGGTGCGGCTGCGTCCGTTGCGATCCCTGAAAAACTTTGGTCAGCCGCCTTCCACCGGTTTGCATCTGGCACAGGGTCTGGTTGCCAGGGGTTATGTGACACGCGATGCCAAGGTGCAACGCCTGCAAATCGCCAGTGGTTGGCAACAGGCACGCCAGTCACTGATTGATGCCATTCATTTCCAATATCAAGACCAGCATCAACCTCACTCACCTATCTTCAGTACACCCATCCCCAATCCCACCACCCTCAGTCAGGGGCAGCGTTTTCTGTTGGCACTGGGTCTGGGGGAGCGTCAGGCGCTGCTGCCGGAAGACTGGCAACTGCTGGAGCGTACCGGCACCATTCATTTGTGGGTGGTGTCTGGCCTGCATCTGGGCATGGTAGCCGGGGTGATGCTGTGGCTGGCTCGGCGCTTACGGGTGCCCTGGAGTCTGGCATTGGTGCTGGCAGGGGGGTGTGCCTGGGGTTATGCCCATCTGGCAGGCTGGGGCGTGGCTGCCGAGCGGGCGGGCATCATGCTGGTGTTCGGATTGCTGATACTCAGTGGCTGGCGGCAACTGGCACCCTGGACCGCCTTTGCACTGGCATTGCTGATCCTGTTGCTGATCAATCCGTTGCTGCCATTGACGCGTGGCTTCTGGTTATCCTTTGGTGCGGTGGCCATTCTGCTGGCTGGATCAAGAGGTTATCCGGCCATGCCGGGGTGGCTGGCGCTCATTCGGGTGCAATGGCTGATCACCCTGGGATTAACACCGCTGCTGATCTGGCAGGGCGCCTGGTTCAGTGTGTGGGCGCCACTGGTTAATCTGGTGGCGGTGCCGCTGGTCGGATTGGTGTTCCTGCCGCTGACACTGCTGGCTTTGTTGCTGCAATTCATCACCGGCTTCAGTCAGCCGCTGTTCTGGCTGGCCCAGTTGTTTGAATGGGCGGCTCTGGGGCTGATGTATGCTGCCCAGTTGCCGCAATGGCCCATTCATTACCCGATGTTTTTATGGATCGGGCTGCTGGCACTGCTGCCACCCGGTTTTCCGGGGCGTTCCCTGGCCTGGCTGGGGTTGCTGCTGGCATTTTTGCCACCACCGGTTAATCACCACCTGACAAAGCAGCAGGAACTGACCTGGCAGGTGCGGGTGCTGGATGTCGGGCAGGGCACCGCCGTACTGGTGGAAAGTCAGGGACAAACCCTGCTGTACGACACCGGGCGAGGTTTTGCATCCGGTTGGGCTCCCGTGGTTCCTGCATTGCAACCCTGGCTGAAACCTGCCGGGCTGGACTGGCTGGTGATCAGCCATGATGATCAGGATCACAGCGGTGGCCTGCCAGCCGTGCTGCGTCACTGGCCGGTTGAGCAACTGGTATATGCAGAAGCACGCCGAGAAGTGCTGGATGTTAAAAGTCAGCAAATACACGACTGTAAAGCCGGTGATCACTGGCAAATGGGAGCACTGCAGGTGCTGGCGCTGTGGCCACCGCAATCGCCACAGGGGCGCATCAATAATGAAGACTCCTGTGTGTTGCTGATCACCGGACCTGGTGCCAGCCTGTTGTTAACCGGTGATGCCCGTACTCAGGAAGAAGCTTTTTTCAGCCAGGGTTTGCCACACCTTTTGCAAGATCAGCCTCTGACCCTGCTGGTCAGTGGCCACCACGGCAGCCGCACCTCCACCGGGCAAGCCCTGCTGGATGCCACCCAACCGCGCTGGACGGTACACACCGCCGGTTGGCGCAATGCTTATGGCCATCCGCATCCAACGGTGGTGCAGCGCTTGCGGCAAAATCAAAGCATACAACTGGATACTGCAGATCAGGGTGCGGTGCACTTCAGTTTTTCACCGGAACAACAGCAGCTGCGCTGGTGGCGTCAGAAACATCGTCCTCTCTGGGAAGGGCTGGTAGAATAGCGCACGGATTTGATCTGGAGAAAGCGCGTGCTGGAGATACTCATTGCCGGTGGCTGGCTGATGCTGCCATTACTGCTCTGTTCCATTGTGGCCACGGCCATCGTGCTGGAGCGCCTGTGGGCCTTGCGTGCAGAACAGGTGGCCCCCCCCGGTCTGTTACAGCAGACATTAACACAGAGCAGTCAGCAGCCTCTCAGCAGTGAACAACTGCAGCAACTGCGTGAAAACTCTTCACTCGGCCGCATTCTGGCAGCCGGGTTGGCTCGCCGTGAACAAGGCGCTGCCCGCATCCGCGAAGCCCTGCAAACAGCCGGTGCGCATGAAGTGCATCTGCTGGAGCGCTTTCTCAGTCCACTCGGTTCGATTGCGGCCATTACACCACTGCTGGGTCTGTTGGGCACAGTGGTCGGCATGATTGATGTGTTCCAGCAACTGGATCTGGCTGCCGGTAACGCCCAGCAACTGGCCGGTGGTATTTCGGTGGCATTGATCACCACGGCAGCCGGTCTCACCGTTGCCATTCCGGCACTGGTCATGCATCGCTATTTTCTGCGCCGGGTCAGTGACCTGGTGGTGGCTTTGGAAGAAGAGTCCCAGAAGCTGCTGGATCACCTCACGCCCAATGCCAACGCGGTGGCTGCAACACAGCCTCAATTACACCTGCAACTGGATCAGGAGATCACTGACCCGGTGCAGGAAAACAGCAGCAGCTGGAACTGATCCATGCAATTCCGTCGCCAGGCTCCGGAAGCCGTACAGATCAACATGACACCCCTGATCGATGTGGTGTTTCTGCTGTTGATCTTTTTTATGGTCACCACCAGTTTTGCCGAACGCCAGCTCAGCCTGCAACTGCCACCGGCAGAAACCGCCACCGTGCAGCGCGACCCGGTGTCGCAGTTGCAGGTACTAACCCTTTATGCTGATGGTCGCCTGCTGCTGGATGAACAGGAACTGCAGGATGTTGCAGCCCTTGAAAATGCGCTGCAGGCACTGTTGCAAGACAACCCTGAGCTGGACCTGGTGATTCGAGCCGAAGCCGATGCCAGCCACCGTCAGGTGGTAGCGGCCCTGGATCTGGCAAGACGCCTGGGCATTGAGCGGGTTAGAATAGCAACCCGTTTAGCGGATTAAACCCCATGATGAAGCTTCAGCGCTGGATTGAACAACGCTGGTACGCCAGCACACCCGGTACCTTGCGTCTGCTGCAGCCCTTGGAGTGTTTTTATCGTTATTTGCAGCAACGGCGCAGCAGGGCATTCCAGACCGGTAAAAAAAACAGCCACCACCCCGGTGTGCCGGTGATCATAGTCGGCAATATCACTGTGGGTGGCAGCGGTAAATCCCCGGTGGTTGCTGCGCTGGCTGATTTCTTCAAACAGCAGGGCTGGAAACCGGGCATCGTCAGCCGGGGTTATGGCGGCCAGGCCACGCAATACCCCCTGCTGGTCACACCGCAAACAGATCCTCAACGCAGTGGCGATGAACCCCTGATGCTGGCACGTCAGACGGGGGTGCCGGTTGCCGTGGACCCGGATCGGCCCAAAGCTGCTGACCTGCTGGTGCAGCAAGGCTGTAATCTGATTCTCAGCGATGATGGTCTGCAACATCTGGCGCTGGCACGAGACATTGAGCTGGTGGTGATTGATGGCACAAGGGGGTTGGGTAATGGCCATTGTTTGCCGGTTGGTCCTTTAAGAGAGCCAGCCACCCGCCTGCAAAGTGTTGATCACCTGCTGTGCCAGGGCGAACTGCAATCAGGCTTGCTCATAACCGGTTCAGATCAAACGCCTGAACTGATTCATTACCACCTGCAGCAAACCGGCTGGCGGCGCGGTGATGGGCATTGGCAACAACAAATGCCTTTTCAGCCCGGTGAAACAGTACATGCCCTGGCGGGTATAGGTCATCCGCAGCGTTTTTTTGAACAATTAAAGCAGCAGGGGCTGGTTGTGATTGAGCATCCGCTGGCTGACCATGCCCACATGGATGCCCAGACCCTGAACCTGCCGGGTGACCATCCCATCGTGATGACCGCCAAGGATGCCGTCAAACTCCAGCCCTGGCTGAACGCACGCCATTGGGTCGTAGAAGTGCAGGCTGCATTGCCGCAAACCTTTTTGAACACCTTGCAAACACAACTGAAATCCCTGACATGAACATTGAAGCACCCGCCATACCTGAAATTGATGCCTTCCTGAAATGCCGCACGCCACAGGCCTGGGTGAACAAGGCACTGGATAATCTGCCCACGCTGTTGATTGACCACGCCCAGTGTGAAAAAAAAGCCGCTGCCACTGCCATGAGCCTGATGCACAAACACCTGCATCGGCCGGAGTTGCTGAAAAAAATGTCTCAGTTGGCGCGGGAAGAGCTGCTGCACTTTGAACAGGTGGTGAACCTGCTGCAGGCGCGGGGGATTGCCTATGAAAACCTGAGTCCGGCGCGTTATGCCGAAGGCTTGCGCAAGGCCATGCGCACCAGTGAAGAAGGGCGCTTCATTGATCTGCTGATCATCGGTGCCATCATTGAAGCTCGCTCCTGTGAGCGTTTTGTGGCGCTGATTCCGCACCTGGATCAGGAACTGGCAAAATACTACCGCTCACTGGTCAAATCCGAAGCCCGGCATTTTGAAGACTATCTGATGCTGGCAGAACTCTACTCATCCGAGCCGATTACGGGGCGAGTGGAGCAACTGCTGCAGGTGGAGCAGGAACTGATCGAAGGCCCCGATGCCCAGTTCCGCTTTCATTCGGGTGCACCGGTGGCTGCCTGATCATGACCAATACAATAAAGAGGCACCACCAAAGCAGCGGTTTACTGTTTGATACCTGGGAAATATGCTATACCTGAAATACAACCTATAAGAACAACAAAAAAACAAGGAACTGCAGCAGTTGATTACAGCAATCATGAGGAACTTAAAATGAAATTATCCCGTCTGGCCGTTGCCATGGCAGCACTCAGCCTGCCACTGGTCGCCACCACCGCCGCTGCTAACCAATCCCTGGTATCGCCGGGCTACTCTGCGACCATAGGTGGTGTATCCAACCGAGGCACTGTGCACTCGAGTTCATTCAATCCGGCCAGTAACAACCTGCTGCTGAAGGAAGGTGAGCGCCTGCGCTTTGGCTATTTCAGTAATATTGGGATGTACATGGAGTTCGGTCAGGTCGATGAGCTGGAAGATACACTGGATGGTCTGGTAGATCTGTTTGGCGACAAAGAAATTAACCTGGAAGATATTGGTCTGGACCCTCAAGGTGCAGTTGATGAGGTGGTGGATGCCATTGACAAGCTGCTGAATGATCTGGAGCGTAATGGCCAGTTCCGTTTTGGGGGCATGGTGCAGGCCCCGCTGACACCTTTTATCATTGGCTCCCAGTCAGCCAAGGGTACCTTCAGCATCAATGCTTCCGGTAGTGTGCAGGGCTCGCTGGGTATTATTAACGGTAAAACTAATATCACGCTAAAGACCTATAATCCAGGAGATGAAACTATTGAGCTGGACTCAGGTAACACCGATGCGGGTGTTGATCTGCGTGTTGCCAGTATCACGCATCTGGCAGTGGGTTATGGTACCAACCTGGGTGAGTGGGCGGACTTCAGCCTGCCAAAGGGTGAGCTGGAACTGGGTGCGCGCCTGAACCTTTACCAGGTGGAAACCGCGCGTACCTTCATTGCTTTGCAGACTGATGACGACGAGTTTGATATTGGTGACAGCTTTGATGCAGCTGAGAACAACACCAAAAACACCAGCCAGATGGGTCTGGACCTGGGTCTGATGTGGCACACCAGCAATATGCAGGCGGGTGTTACTCTGTACAACCTGAATGAGCCTACTTTCAAGTACCCTGATCTGACGGATGTGCTGGACAGTGGTTCGCTGACCGCACTCCAGAATCTGGAATCCTACGGTAAGTCCAAGGTGGCTGATTCAGTGACTCTGACCCGCCATGCTGTGGTGGAAGGTGCCTACTTCACCCAGAATCGCAACTGGGTGATCCAGGGTTATTACACCCTGGGCACGGCCACCAACTTTGTGGGTGATGAGTCCCAGATGATGGGTGTGTCCGCAGGTTACTTCTCTGATTCCTGGTTTATACCGGGTGCCCGTTTTGGTTACAACAAGAACCTCACAGGTACTGAGCTGAGTACCATCAATGGTGGTATCACGCTGGGCGGCATGTTCAACCTTGATGTGGCCATGGGTCTGGAAACTGTGGATGTTGATGGTGACAGCATCCCTCGCTACTTTGCCATCAGTCTGGGCTTTGAAGAGAAATTCTGACGTCGCCTGCCTTCGGGCCAGCAGTGCTCAGACAAGAAAGGGTGCTTCGGCACCCTTTCTTTATTTCTGGGTCATGAAATCACTATTCAGGCTTAATTTTATGTTCAAGCTCTTGCTGGAAGCACATGTTAAACTTTCCTGAAAACGGAACCACCTCAGGAGCTTTCAGCGTGTTAACCAACCTTCGCAAGGCCATCATTCCCGTTGCCGGTCTCGGCACTCGTCTGTTACCCATCAGCAAGTCCATTCCCAAGGAAATGGTGCCGGTGGTAGATCGCCCGCTGATTCAGCATGTGGTGGAGGAAGCACTGGCTGCAGGCCTTAATGAAATCATTCTGGTGACCCGTGGTGGCAAGTCGGCAGTGGAAGATCATTTTGATACCCACTATGAAATTGAAGCTGAACTGGAAAAAAAGGGCAAAACGGCCCTGCTGGAAGCGCTGCGCACCATTACACCACCTCAGCTGAAAGTCACCAGTGTGCGTCAGGATCGTGCACTGGGTCTGGGGCATGCCATTCACTGTGCAGCGCACCTGCTACAGGCTGATGAACCCTTCGCCGTGATCCTGCCGGATGTACTGGTGAAACCGGTACCGGGGGATGCAGCACCGGTCGACCTGGCGGTGATGGCTGAAGCCTACCAGCGTGATGCGGCAGCACAGATCATGGTGGAAGCCGTGCCGCTGGAGCGAGTGGACCAGTACGGCATAGTGGATTGTGGTGGTGTGGAGCCTGCTGCGGGTACGGCAGCGGCCATGCGAGGCGTGGTTGAAAAACCGAAACCTGCCGATGCGCCCAGCCGCCTGTCTGTGATCGGGCGCTACATCCTGCCCGGCGAAATCATGGGCCTACTCGCCAACACACCGCCCGGTGCCGGTGGTGAAATCCAGTTGACCGATGCCATTGCCGAGCTGATTCGTCTGGGCCGTCCGGTGGAAGCTTTCCGCATGCAGGGGCGTACCTTTGATTGTGGTTATGTGCAAGGCTGGTTGCAGGCCAATCAGCAACTGGCCCGCGAAGCAGGATTGCTGGAATAAAACAGAATGAAAAAACTGGATGCTTTTTCTCGGTTGACGGAACTCAGCCAGCGTCCCTTAATCCTGGCTGATCTGTTTGCCGATCAACCTGGGCGAGGACAAGACTTTTCACTGCAAGCCCCTTGGCTGCGGCTGGATTACAGCAAGCAGCGGGTCACCGCAGAGGTGCTGGCAGCCTTGCAACAGCTGGCCACACAGGCTGAGTTGCAGAGCTGGCGTGAAAAACTCTTTACCGGTGAAGTCGTTAATGCCAGTGAAAACCGTGCCGCGCTGCACACTGCCTTACGCACACCGGCAGAGAACCAGCCGGCTGAACTGGCCTGCGTGGAAGAACAACTGCAGCGCATGGAGCAACTGGTAACTCGCATCCAGTCGGGTGTATGGCGCGGCTTTTCCGGCAAGCGCATCACCGATGTGGTCAACCTTGGGGTGGGGGGCAGTGATCTGGGACCTTTGATGGTCACCCATGCGTTACGCGAACATGCCCAGCCTGAAGCAAAATCCCTGCGCGTGCATTTTGCATCCACCATTGATGGCAGCCAGCTGTTTGACCTGCTGGAACACCTGAACCCGGAAACCACCCTGTTCATCATCTGCTCCAAGTCCTTCACCACCATTGATACCCTGTCCAACGCCAGCACCGTACGATCCTGGCTGAACAGCCACTGTGCTGATGAGCAGCGGGTATTGCGTTGCCACTTTATTGGTGTCTCAGCGGCAGCAGACAAGATGCATGCCTGGGGCTTGCCAGCCGAAAATCAACTGGCTTTCTGGCAGTGGGTTGGAGGGCGTTTTTCACTCTGGTCAACCATCGGCCTGCCGATTGCACTGGCGCTGGGTGCCCCTGTATTCCGCCAACTGCTGGCGGGTGCACATGCCATGGATGAACACTTCCGGCATGCGCCCCTGCTGCAGAATCTGCCGGTCATGCTGGGGTTGCTGGGTGTCTGGAATGTCAATTTTCTCGACATTCGTGCCCATGCCATCCTGCCTTATGATGGTCGCCTGAAGTATTTTCCGTCTTACCTTGAACAGCTGGAAATGGAAAGCAACGGCAAATCCGTGAGCCGTGATGGCGAGCCGATTGACCACGCCACCTGCCCGGTACTCTGGGGTGAAATCGGTGCCAATGCCCAGCATGCGTTTTACCAACTCTTGCATCAGGGCACTCAGGCAGTGGCGTCGGACTTCATTCTGGCGGCCCGCCGTTATGACAATGCCCGCCATTATGCCCATCATGCTGAGCTCCAGGCCCAGCACCAGCTGAACATTGCCAACTGCCTGGCCCAGTCACGAGTACTCGCACTCGGCAATGCTGCTGTGGAGCCGACTGATAACCCGTTTCGCCACTATCCCGGTAACCAACCTTCCTCCACCCTGCTGATGGAAAGCCTGGAGCCGGAAAGCCTGGGTGCCCTGATAGCGGCTTATGAACACAAGGTGTTCACCCAGGCGGTGATCTGGGGCATCAACCCCTTTGACCAGTGGGGCGTGGAACTGGGTAAACAGGTCGCATTGCAGCTGCAGCCACTGCTGGTTTCCACCCTGGATGAGGGAGAAGTGCTGCTGGACTCTTCCACCCTGCAACTGGCACGTTACATACAGGAGCAGCAAGCATGAATGTCTTGATGCTGGGCAATAATCTGGAGTCCTGGACACTGACGGCTGCACTGGCCTCGACCGGTTGTGTGGTGCACTTGAGTGCCGCGCAACTGCCGGAAGCAGACAGTGAATTGATGGAGCCGGACCTTTATCGCCTGTTGCTGAAACAGCAGGATGCCGGACGCCTGGTGTACGCTTCCTCAATGGCTGCCGTGGAGTTGTTGATTGATGCGCGCCACCATGACAAGGGGCAGCACCAATTGCAGCAGGATTTGCTGGATTTTGCTTCACATGTGGCAGCCTTGCCGGGTGATCACACCTGTGTGGTGGCTTTGGTGCAGCCCGTACCCGTGGGCACCACCGAGCGCCTGCAAACCTTGTTGCAACAGCAGGGCTATCACCAGTTGACGTTGGTGTATTGGCCCGGCTTTGTGCAAGCCGGTCGGGCATTGGAAAGTTTTACCCGTGCCGGTCGTATCATTCTGGGCAGCAACCAGCCCGTGGCAACCCGGCTGATTCGCCGTTTGATGTCACCCTTTAACCGCAGTCGTGATGCCTTGATGGTGATGCCGCCCAAAGAAGCGGAGCTCACCAAAATAGCCATCAATGGCATGCTGGCCACGCGTGTCAGTTTCATGAACGAACTGTCGGAGCTGGCCAGTCAGCGTGGCATTGACATTGAAACCGTACGCCAGGGCATCGGTTCAGACGGTCGCATCGGGCACCAGTACCTTTACCCCGGTTGTGGTTTTGGTGGTGAGGCATTTTTACAAACCCTGGATCAACTGGCTGATGAACTGCAGGATCGAACCGGTTTTGGCCTGCTGTGCAGTGTGCGGGCGATTAATGATCAGCAGAAAGACCTGCTGTTCCAGAAACTCTGGCGCTTTTACCGTGCAGACCTGAAGGGTAAACGTGTTGCCCTGTGGGGTTGTGCCTTTAAACCCAACACCGCCAGTATTGCCGGAAGCCCTGCACTGGTACTGATTGAAGCCCTGCTGGCGCATGACGTTCAGGTGCAGGTGTATGACCCCATGGCCCTGCCAACCTTGAAAAAGCATCTGGGCCAGCGATCAGAATTGATTTATGCAAGCTCACCGGAGGCTGCTGCAGAAAGCGCTGATGCCATCCTGCTGGTCACCGAGTGGAAAGAATTCTGGAACCTGAACCTGCAGAAAATCCAGAGCAGCATGAACACCCCGTTATTGCTGGATGGCCGCAACATCTACGATCCACAGGACATGCATCACCAGGGCTGGACCTACTCAGGCATTGGCAGGGGGCAGGCCATTTAAAAAGCCCTGAAGCTGAACAACAAAACAAGGAGGTTTTTATGCAATACCCGGACTTTATTCATCATGGTGGTGCATCAGGCGTTACCGGTAGTTGTCACCAGTTGCTGGCGGATGCTGAAAACAGCTTGCTGGTGGATTGTGGGTTGTTTCAGGGTGAAGATGAAGCAACCGACAGCTTTGAACAGCTGCAGGTGAAGTTTGACATCAGCACCCTCAAGGCACTGATTGTCACCCATGTGCACATTGACCACATCGGGCGCCTGCCTTACCTGTTGGCTGCCGGTTACACCGGGCCGATCCTCTGCAGTAAACCCTCTGCTCAATTATTGCCGCTGGTGATTGAAGATGCACTGCGCATTGGTTTCACACGTGATGCCCGGCTGATCGAGCAGTTCCAGCAGCGGGTGCAGCAACAGCTGAAACCCCTGGATTACAAAACCTGGTTCACCCTGGTGGACAATCCAAAGCTCAGCCTGCGGGTCAAACTCCACCGGGCTGGGCATATTCTCGGCTCCTGTTATGTGGAAGTGGCCGTTAACAACAAAAGTGCTGGCGACCAACTCGGCAACAAAAAGCAGCGCATTATCTTCTCCGGCGATCTGGGTGCCCCCTGGTCGCCACTGCTGCCCGCACCCCAGTCGCCTTACCGTGCTGACACCCTGATTCTGGAAAGCACCTACGGCGACCGCTTGCATGCCCACCGGCGTGATCGGGTGAAACAACTGCAGCAGGCCATTGAAAAAGCCCTGCAGAATGGCGGCACCGTGATGATCCCGGCCTTCAGCATCGGGCGCACCCAGGAGTTGTTGTATGAGCTGGAAGGACTGACTCATTCTGCCGGTGGTCTCTGGAAAGACCTGGAAATCATTGTGGATTCGCCTCTGGCAGCCCGCTTCACTCAGGTTTATCGCCAGCTCAAACCCTACTGGGACAAAGAGGCCCAGCGGCGTCTGCAGGCCGGTCGTCATCCGCTGAGTTTTGACAACCTCTACACCGTGGAAAGCCATGAAGCCCACGAACAAACCGTGCGTTACCTTGCCAGCAGCGGTCGTCCGGCAGTGGTGATTGCTGCCAGTGGCATGTGTGCCGGCGGACGCATCGTGAACTACCTCAAAGCCATGCTGGGTGATGAACGCCATCAGGTAGTGTTTGTGGGTTACCAGTCATCCGGTACACCGGGCCGGAAAATCCAGAAATACGGCCCACAGGGCGGCTGGGTGGAGCTGGAAGGTCAACGCTATACCATCAAGGCCGGCGTCGACACCATCAGCGGTTATTCGGCCCATGCAGACCAGAAAGACCTGCTGAACTTCATCCGGCGCATGCGCCACTGGCCCAGCCAGATACGACTGGTGCATGGGCAGGATACTGCCCGACAAACCCTGAAGCAGCAGATTGAGCGGTTATATGCCAGTAAACGGAAGGGTGTGGAAGTGCTGCTGCCAGAATAGAACAAGTGGTTCAGTCTACTGAATCCAAAGTAAAAAATGACCAAGGGCACAAAAGCGTGCCCTTTTTCATGCCTGAACGGTGCCGGAAAATGCTAGAATCCGTGAGTGTTTTTATCCGGCTTCGGGAATGCGCCGCAAAAATCTCGGGGCGGTAGCGTGTTCTTTTCAGGAATCTACTCACAGGCAAGAACCTTCAATCATGAAAATCGCCATTGCAGGCACGGGTTATGTCGGCCTCTCCAATGCCATACTGCTGGCGCAGCACCACCAGGTGGTTGCGCTGGACATCCTGCCGGAAAAAGTTGCACTGCTGAACAACCGTCAGTCACCGATTGAAGATACGGAAATTCAGCAATACCTGACTGAAAAAACACTCAACTTCAGGGCTACGCTGGACCCTCAGGATGCTTATCAAGGGGCAGATTTTGTCATCATCGCCACCCCCACGGATTACGATCCACAGACCAACTACTTCAATACCAAAAGTGTAGAAGCCGTTGTTCAGGATGTGTTGGCCATCAACCCTGATGCAGTGATGGTGATCAAATCCACCGTGCCGGTGGGCTACACCCAAAGCCTGCGAGAAAGATTCAGCACACAGAACATTCTGTTTTCACCTGAGTTCCTGCGTGAAGGCAAGGCTTTGTATGACAACCTTTACCCCTCACGCATCATTGTGGGTGAGCAGTCCGAACGCGCAGCAGTATTTGCCAACCTGCTGAAGGAAGGAGCCATCAAACAGGATGTGCCTGTGCTGTTCACCGACTCCACCGAAGCGGAAGCCATCAAGTTATTTGCCAACACTTACCTCGCCATGCGAGTGGCCTACTTCAATGAACTGGACTCCTATGCCCAGAGCCATGGCTTGAACTCTCGTCAGATCATTGAAGGTGTCGGGTTGGACCCACGCATTGGCAACCACTACAACAACCCCAGTTTTGGTTATGGTGGCTACTGCCTGCCCAAAGACACCAAACAACTGCTGGCCAACTACGACAAGGTGCCCAACAACCTGATTCGTGCCATTGTTGACTCCAACACCACCCGCAAAGACTTCATTGCCGAATCCATTCTGGCCCGCAAACCGAAAACAGTGGGTGTTTACCGCCTGGTGATGAAATCCGGCTCAGACAACTTCCGAGCCTCTGCCATCCAGGGCGTGATGAAACGCATCAAGGCCAAAGGCATCGAAGTGGTGGTTTATGAACCGGTGTTGAAAGATGAGCACTTCTTCAACTCCCGCGTCATCCGTGACCTGAAAGAATTCAAACGCATCAGTGACGTGATAGTCGCCAACCGCCGAGCCCCCGAACTGGCAGACGTTGAAGATAAAATCTACACCCGCGACCTGTTCGGTAGCGATTGAACATTACTCTATAATTTAGTCCTCTGACATACACAGGCACCAAAACACGTGGCAAAGAAAGAAACAAAAGTTCTGGAGCAGATCCGCGCGGAAAGCTATGAGACCCTGCCCAGCAGCTGGACAACCTACAAGCGCCTGCTGACTTATGTAAAACCCTACTGGTGGGCCTTCATGCTGGCTTTCATCGGTTTTGGCATCTATGCCGGCAGCAGCGCCGGGCTGGCCCATGTCATGAAAATGCTGATTGACTCCATTGAAACCGGCCTGGCAGACAAGCGGCTGTTTTTCCCACTGGTTGTCATCGGTATCTTTGCCCTGCGTGGGGTTGGTACCTTTCTCGGTACTTTTTTCATGGGGCACATTGCCAGGCAACTGGTGCATCACCTGCGCATGCACCTGTTCAGTCGTTTTCTTGTATTACCTGCACGCTATTACGACCAGAGCTCTTCCGGTCATCTGGTCTCCCGCCTTACCTATAACGTCAATCAGGTCACTGGCGCTGCCACCGATGCACTGAAAACCCTGTTGCGTGAAGGTTTGTTTGTGATCGGTCTGATGGGCTACCTGCTGTGGGTGAACTGGGCACTGTCACTGGTGTTTGTGGCCGTGGCACCGATCATCGGACTGGTGGTGCGTTATGCTTCCAAACGTTTTCGTAAACTCAGCCAGCGCATCCAGATGTCCAGTGGTGAAATCACCCATGCTGCATCTGAAGCCATTGGTGGTTACCGGGTCGTGCGCAGCTTTGGTGGTGAGGAATTTGAATACCAGCGCTTCAATAAGGCCAGTGATTACCACCGACGCCAAACCATGAAAATGGCCGTCACCAAATCCATCAATACCCCTGTGGTTCAGCTACTGATCGCTCTGGCCATGGGGTTTCTGGTGTGGTTGGCGCTGTCACCGGAACTGGTGGGTGCCATGACACCAGGAGAGTTCATCGCCTTTCTGACAGCCGCCTCCATGATGGCCAAGCCTATGCGGCAACTAACCGAAATCAACAGCACCATCCAGAAAGGTCTGGCCGCAGCTCAGGATATCTTCACCTACATTGATGCACCCGCTGAACCAGATCATGGTACTCATATGATTGAGCGAGCTGCTGGTGATATTGAATTTGATCAGGTCAGCTTCCGTTACGGACAAGACCAGCCGCTGGCTCTGAAGGGGATCAGCTTCAACATCAAGGCTGGGGAGATGGTGGCACTGGTGGGGCGTTCCGGTTCCGGCAAATCCACCATTGCCAGCCTGATACCGCGTTTTTATGAAATTGAAGAAGGCGATATCCGGCTGGATGGCATTTCCACCAAGGAGCTTACCTTAAAGAGCCTGCGCCAACAGATTGCACTGGTGACTCAGCAAGTCACACTATTTAACGGTACCCTGGCAGAAAACATTGCCTATGGCATGCCAGGTATCAGTCGCGAAAAAATTGAAAGCGCAGCAAAGGCAGCATATGTAACAGAGTTTGCAGAAAAGTTACCCGAAGGTCTGGATACCCTGGTGGGTGACAACGGGATACTCTTGTCAGGTGGTCAGCGCCAGCGCATTGCCATTGCCAGGGCCATTTTGAAGGATGCGCCAATCCTGATCCTGGATGAAGCCACTTCAGCACTGGATACTGAATCCGAACGTTATATCCAGAGTGCACTGGAAGAAGTCACCAGAAACCGTACCACCCTGGTGGTGGCACATCGCTTGTCCACCATTGAAGCTGCAGACAGAATCCTGGTGGTTTCGGAAGGAAAAATTGTTGAAGAAGGCAGCCATCAACAGCTGCTGGAAAAAGGCGGCATGTATGCCACCCTGCATAAAATGCAGTTTAATGATGATGCCACTAGTCTGGCGTGAAAGTGCTGAGCAGCGGGTGATGATCAAGCCGAAAACCTTGTGTGACTACCTCATCAATTGGGTGCAGAAGAAGCGCATCTGGTG
The DNA here is from genome assembly GCF_900119735.1 of Marinospirillum alkaliphilum DSM 21637. GTDB lineage: Bacteria > Pseudomonadota > Gammaproteobacteria > Pseudomonadales > Halomonadaceae > Marinospirillum > Marinospirillum alkaliphilum. Next base: position 509,132 of record NZ_FPJW01000001.1, read on the forward strand.
ATCTTCAACCGTACCGAAAACAGCATCTGAGATAAAAGAATTTGGCACCTTGCAGCAGAGTACAAACAACACCGATACAGGTTGGGGGTGTGAATTGAAATACCGACTAGGTTTGTATCGGATGGCTAAATAAATTTAGGTTAGTATTAGACACATTACAATGAACCACTTGAATAACAAAGCCAGTCTCAAAGCTTGGACAAAAGAAAGCAGAAAAGGCGGCAATGAAGGAATGTTTCTTTGGATGTTTTAACAGTTGCTTGTAAATAAATATTTAAGTTGTTTGCCATTAAGCTAATTGCAGAAGCTTTTCAATGGTTTTTGATGCAGGAAGGTAAGGTATGTTAATATTTGATTTTTTTAGGAAGGAAGATGTTTTTATATCTGCAAAAAGACCGGGTGATCTTTATAAGCAATTAGCTGCGCTTGCAAGTATTTCATCGTATTTGAATCGTGTGTTTTACAGGGCTGATAGCCTTTTTTTTGATTATAGGTTGCTTGATATATTTTCATCTATAGATTTTATTGAGGTTCCTAATCGAAGGGGTAATTATGTCGCACCACATAGATCGACGTTTTTTTTAAATAGTGGTGGTGTGTTTAAATATTCGGAACTTTACGATTCTTTTAAAAGGTATTCTTACAGCTTTTCTGCTAATTATTTTGAGGGTCGAAAAGCTATTTTTCTATCTTTTGAGTCAGAAAAAAGAAAGTGGTTAAATCAGCTGGATTTTTTAGATTTTATTGTACGAAGATTGGGTTCTAAAGCTGTTATTATAAATAGTGGGATGACGCAGACCATTAACAGGGTTTGTTCTGGGTATAAAACAGATCAGAGGTTGTATGAGGAAAATATTCTTACTTCTTGGTGTAAAGAAAATGATTGTGATTTTGTAAATTGTTTTGGGATGAGTGTAGACGAAAAAATCCCGTTTGCTTTATCGTGTGCTTATTCGATTGGTTCTATTGGAACATCAAATTTTATTACTAATGCATTGAGTATTCCTACCTTAAGCGCTGGTAATAACTATATTTATGATTATGCGGTAAGTAGAGGGGTTTCTGGTCATAATAAGAATGAAGTTGTTGTTACAAAAGACTATGTTATCGAAGTCGGTGTTGATGGGAGATTTATAGATAAGGATTATGTTTTTTCTGAACAGCTGGTATCTTATTTAATTGATGAAAGATTTTTTGATATTCTTTCTGAGCGTTTTTGTTTGGGTAGTTAAAGATATGGTTTTATTGGATTGCACCTTGAGAGATGGTGGTTATTATAACGGTTGGAACTTTTCTGAAGTTTTGATACGGAAATATCTTGCAGCAGCAGCTGCTGTTGGCGTGAATGTGGTCGAGTTGGGCATGAGAACGCTGACCAATAATGGTTTCAAGGGGGCTTGTGCTTTTACGACGGAAGCGTTCGTTAACTCTCTGGATGTACCTACGAGTTTGAAAGTTGCTGTCATGGTTAATGCCAGTGAGCTGGTTGGTTCTTTACCACAGGATCAGGTGCTGGAACAGTTGTTTCCTGTGAATGCTGTAAATTCACGTGTGGATTTAGTGCGCATTGCATGCCATGTGCATGAGTTTTCTGCAGCTTTACCGGCCAGTGACTGGTTGAAGAAAAAAGGCTACCGTGTTGGGTTCAATCTGATGCAGGTTGCTGATCGCAGTGAAGCAGAAATTAAAGCACTTGCCAGAGAGGCCGCTGACTACCCCCTTGATGTGCTTTATTTTGCAGATAGCATGGGAAGCATGACTCCTCAGCAAACGGCACAGGTTATCAGTTGGATACGCAGTGAGTGGCATGGTGATCTTGGCATTCATACCCATGACAATATGGGGCTTGCCTTGTCAAATACCCTGCGAGCTCTGGGTGAAGGAGCAACTTGGGTCGATTCAACTGTCACTGGTATGGGACGTGGACCCGGGAATGCGCGTACGGAAGAGCTTGCTATCGAAATTGCAGAGCGCCGTGGCGTAAATATCAATCTGGTGCCACTCATGTCATTAATTCGCCAACACTTCGCTCCAATGCAGCAAAAGTGCGGCTGGGGAACTAATCCTTATTACTATTTGACTGGAAAATATGGGATTCACCCCACCTATATCCAGGAAATGTTGAATGACGCCCGCTATGATGAAGAAGATGTATTGGCTGTAATTGAGCATCTGCGTGTTGAAGGCGGCAAAAAATTCAGCCTGAATACACTAGATGCAGCACGTCATTTTTATCAGGGCAAGCCTGATGGAAAATGGTCTCCATACACTGCTTTTGAGGGGCAAGAGGTTCTGCTTCTTGGTACTGGACCAGGTGTTGAACAGCATGGTAAAGCTATTGAGTCTTATATTCGTAGTCACCGGCCATTGGTTCTGGCTCTGAATACGCAGACACATATTGCAGCTGATTTGATTGATTTTCGGGCGGCCTGCCACCCGGTTCGCTTACTGGCTGACTGTGAGGCGCACACAAGGCTTCCTCAGCCCTTGATTACACCCTACTCTATGTTACCCGAAGATGTTAAAGAAGCTTTGAAAGATAAGAACCTGCTGGACTATGGTTTGAAAGTTCAATCCGATACGTTTGAGTTTCATGAAAACTTTTGTCTCCTTCCTACTTCGTTAGTGGCTGCTTATGCACTAGCTTTACTCACCAGTGGGAAAGCCAGGAAAATTGCCATGGCAGGTTTTGATGGTTATGGTGCAGATGATCCACGAAGTAAGGAGATGCAGAGCTTACTGGATGTATACCAGAGAAATGAAGCCGCCATCCCACTGGAGTCAATTACCCCCACGCGTTATAACTTGCCAGTTCGATCGGTTTATGCACTTTGATTTTTGTTTTTTAAAGGCTTATCTGGAGTAATCATGCGTACAGTAATACTGATTCCGGCTCGTTTTGCATCAAGCCGCTATCCTGGAAAGCCACTGGTTTCACTTCTGGGTAAACCGATGATTTTATGGGTTGCTGAGCTGTCTGCTAAAGCTGTGGGGCAAGAGAATGTATATGTTGCCACTGAAGATGAGCGTATAAGAAGTGTCGTGGAGGCTGCTGGTTTTCAGTCCGTAATGACCAGTGCCGAGGCTTTGACCGGGACTGATCGGCTTGCAGAGGCAGCTGAAAAAATAAAGGCTGATATTTATATCAATGTTCAGGGTGATGAGCCATTGGTGGATCCGAAGGACATCCTGAAAATAATGAATGAAAAACTGACAACGCCAGAGCATATTATCAATGGTTTCAGTTGGGTATCAGAATCAGAAGATCCTCATTCAGTGAATATCCCGAAAGTGATTACGCGTGAAGATAATACTCTGGTTTATATGTCAAGAGCAGCCTTGCCGGGATTTAAAGATCAAAAGTGTGCACCTGTAGGCTATAAAAAACAAGTTTGTATCTATGCATTTAATCAGGATGAGTTGAAAGCATTTCGTAGCTTTGGAAGAAAAAGTCAGTTGGAGCATAGTGAAGATATTGAAATTCTGCGCTTTCTTGAGCTAGGTAAAAGTATACGAATGGTTGAAACAAAGCCAGGAAGTCTTGCTGTTGATGTTCCAGAAGATGTAGGGCGTGTTGAAAAAGCCATGTTGGAACTTGGGTATCATGCTTAATAATTTATCAGAATATAAAACCTTGGTTTTTGATTGTGATGGTGTGGTTCTCAACTCCAACAAGGTAAAAACGCAAGCTTTTTATAATTCAACCTTGCCTTTTGGTAAGTCGGCTGCGAAGGCGATGGTTGATTATCACATTAAAAATGGTGGTATATCGCGATACAGCAAATTTGATTACTTCTTAAAATCCATTGCACCAGAGTATGCTGGTAACCCAGATGTGTTGAGTATTAAAGAGCTGCTGTCAATTTACGCTGAGGAAGTTCGTAAAGGACTTCTGAGCTGTGAAATTACTAATGGCCTTTCGGTGCTTCGTGAACAGACATCGGATTCAAGATGGATGATTGTTTCTGGTGGCGATCAGAAGGAACTTCGCGAAATATTTAAAGTACGTAATATTGACCAATATTTTGATGGTGGTATTTTTGGAAGCCCAGCTACAAAAGATGAAATACTGAATGAGCTAACAATAGATGGTCGCTTGCAAAAGCCTGCTCTTTTTATTGGTGATAGCAAGTATGACTTTGAAGCTGCATCCGGAGCTGATTTAGATTTTGTTTTTATTCGTGCATGGTCTGAAGTTGATGATATAGATTCATGGTTGATGTTAAATGGTATTTATGGATTAAATTTTGTTTCTGATCTTTCTGAAACCATGTGGAAAAAATAATAATGCGAGTGCTTGTTTGTGGTTCTCGACCTGGTGCAAAGATTTATGATGCCGAATATGGTTTTTTTGTTAATGGAGCTATTAGCAAGGCGCATCTTGGAAAGTTTAAGAAGATTTATCAGGTTGTAGCTAAAAATGCCTTTATAAAAGCCTCAAAAAGCACTAAAGATTATGATGTTGTGTGGAGAAGTCAGGTTGTTTTAAAGAATGTTAGCCATATTGATCACATTTTATTTGTTGGTAAGGGTGATTTCGAAAATTTTTCTTCCGTCTATAATGATTTTGGTGGACAGTTAGATGGTTTAAGTTTTGAAGATGTGCAACCTGAATCTCGCAATGAAAAGGTCAAGAAAGTTTGTAGTATTGATATTCCAGTTGGTTTTTTTGTTTCTTTGAAACTGTTGGCTAGATTTCATTTTTTACCTTTTTATGAGAGTCTGAGGTATTTTTTCAGTGGGATAGCAAATAATGATGATTGCCCGGGCTTGTTCAGGCCTTCAAATGGTGTTTATGCTTTGGTTGAGGCAATAGATCGATTTGGGGCTGATTTTGAATATTACCTTGTAGGGGTTGGTATTCACTTTTATGATTATCAATACGATGTTGATGGGGTTGCATATAAAAGAAAGAAAGCGCTTCGACCACATTTGCTTGCAGATATTGCTATTCTTCAAAAGCTCTCAAAATACAATGTATTTGTTGATGATGTTTTTGTTTCTGATTTGTGTGGACTGAAGCTTATAAAAGATGATTCAGATGAGGACTGATATGACCAAGAAAATTGGCTACACAACAGGAGTTTATGACCTCTTTCATATTGGTCACCTGAACGTACTCAAGCGTGCAAGGCTGGAGTGTGATTACCTGATTGTCGGGGTCACCACCGATGAACTCTGCGAATCACGCAAGGGCAAGCGGCCAATCATTCCTTTTGTTGAGCGAATGGAAATTGTTGAGCACATTGATTTTGTGGACGAGGTAGTGCCGCAGGTCAATATGGACAAAATGGAAGCCTGGCGTAACCTGAAGTTTGACAAGATGTTTGTGGGCGATGACTGGAAGGGATCCGAAAAGTGGAATCAGATGGAAAAGGAATTTGCGGCTGTTGGTGTTGAAATTGTTTATTTTCCCTATACATCTCATACATCAAGTACCAAGCTAAGGGAAGTGCTTAACAAGTTTCTTGAGGAGAGCTGAGCATGAGCGACAACGCGCTGAAAGTTTTTCAGGAAAAGTTTCGGGTTCATGAGTTGAGCATAGCCGAAACACCTGGCTGGATTCTTTCAGTGCGTCCACAGCAGTTGACTCTTGGCTCAATGGTTTTAAGTGTGCAGACTGAAGCAAAAAGCTTTGCTGAGCTTACTGCATGCCAGTGTCAGGAGATGGGGCAGTTGCTTGCCCATGCTGAGCAGTTGGTAAAAGAGCGCCTTGATGCCGTTCGCATCAATGTATTGTGTCTGATGATGCAGGACCCTTTGCTGCACTTTCATGTTTTTCCGCGTTATGCTGAGCCACTGCAGTTTGCTGGCCAGGTCTGGCAGGACGAAGACTGGCCGGGTCCGCCACTGATTCGCCCTGTGGTGACTGATCAAGCAGTGCTGCATGAGTTGCAAGGGATTTTTAAATAAATATAAAAGGGGAATGTTTTTGAATCATTTTTTTGATGTGATCAGGTACCGTTATCTGCGTTCATTTGTTGTTAAAACTGCGCGACGATATTACCGGGTCGGTAAATTCAGTGCGGCATGCAAATCCTATAAAAAATGCCTTGCTTCCCTGGAAAGGGTTGATTTGCCAAGTGTTTATAATGTAAAGCGCCAGTGGGAGTTTGAGTATTACCGTTCACTTTATCGGTTGGGTGAATCGCCTTTTGCAGACCCTTTTTTTGATGTGGACTTTAAACAGGCAGTTCCCTCCGTTATACCGCAATCTGTTACCGGTAGCTTTTCCATTCGGACTTTGCACTCTGGATACTTCATCACGGGGATTTATAAAGGGACTGGAAAGCAAGTTTGTTTATGCATTGATGACCAGCCGGTGACCAGTCTTTCGTTCAGAAAGAGTGGCCTTCGAAAAGGACATTTCAAAACTTATCTCAAGCGTTCGGTCGTGGATCGTTTGCCTGCTGAATCCTGCTTGTCACTCAGGGATGATCTTGGTCAGCCGCTGGCCTGTAGTGGTGTGACTTGTTTTAATCTGCTGGTACCTCATGGGGATGGCAGCTTGTTTGAGCGGCTTGCACAGGGCTCAAAAATCAACAAGAAGGGATTTCTGACCCTGACGAATGAGCAGGTCTCGCTGCAGCAGGATCGGTTTCTGGATCTTTATGTACGTGTGCGTCAGCACTTTGATGAAAAACTCGACAAAAAGCTCTTCATTCTTTATGGCACCTTACTGGGATTGATCCGGGAGGGTGATTTTATCAAGGGTGATGATGATTTTGATGCCGGTTATGTTTCCTTTGCCGACAACGCTGAGTCTGTGAAACAGGAAACCATGCAATTGGTTGTGGAGCTGGTTCTGGCTGGATTCACCTGCAGCTTCAATACCAATGGCCGTTTGTTCCGGATTCGTGACCAGGCCACACCTGGACTGCATCTGGATGTACGTCCGGTCTGGTTTGAGAAGGGCAAGGCATGGCTGCACAAGCAGGCTTGCCTGCCACTGGATCAATCAGACTTTTTGCCGGTGACAGAACAGCAGTTGCGCGGCAAGCTGGTTTATACTCCCGCATCTGCAGAAAAGTTTCTGATCAGTTATTACGGCAGCGGCTGGAAAGTTCCGGACCCCACCTATTCCAACGCATCTCAGCGGATCCCGAAATCAGTGACACGGCATTTGAAAAAGCTGTGTATTGGCCCAGAGGATTATCGAGTCATGGTGGATGAAATCGAACGCAGAAGGCCGGATTATCCCAATGCAGGTCAGTTTATTTCTATTGGTCTGCACCCCCTGTATCCCTTGACTGAATATGAGGCCAACTGTGAGTGGTAGTGCACGTTTGGTAGGTGCAACGGCTGATAAAGCTCGAAAGTATCTGAAGCAGGTCACTGATGTGCTGGACAGAAAGGGTGTGATCTATTGTCTGGATGGTGGAACCCTGTTGGGGATCGCCAGAGAAGGGCGTTTGCTGCCCTGGGATGATGACATGGACCTTTTTGTACCTGCTTCAGAAGTGGATAAGCTTAGAAAGTGCATTCTGCCACTGTGGTTGAGTGGCCTGCGGGTAAGAACAGAGGCTTTTGAATCTGTCTGTGGCCCGGCAAAGCCGGGCGATCTGCGTGTTGTGAAGTTCAGGAACCGCAAGCGGTTGATCAGTCGCGGCGAGATTCTGCTGGATATTTTTGTCAAGTATGCCGATGAGGCGTTTTACCATTGGTCGGTTGGCAAGGGTGAAGGTCAGACGGTGAACAAGAAAGTGCCGCGTCACTTTTATGATAACCTTGCAACCCTTGAGTTTGATGGCAAAACCTACCCTGTTCCGGCGGATCTGGATGGTTATCTGACCTGTCGCTACGGTGACTGGCGCACGCCGGTGGAAGCGTGGAACTACAGGCAGGATGACCTGGCTGCTGTTTCTGCTGATCAACAACGCTAATCTTCTGAGTTCTGTCTGACATGTCCAAAACCATTCTGACCTATGGCACTTTTGATATGTTCCATATCGGTCATCTGCGCTTGCTGGAGCGCCTGAGTCATATGGCTGACCGGGTTATCGTGGGTGTATCCACGGATGAGTTCAATCTCGGTAAAGGCAAGAAAACCCTGATTCCTTATGAGCAGCGGGCAGAGATTGTGTCGGCCATCAGTCATGTTGACCTGGTGATTCCCGAGGTTTCATGGGATCAAAAGGTTGAGGATGTAAAAAAGTATGGTGTTGATGTGTTTGCCATGGGCAACGACTGGGAAGGCAAGTTTGATTTTCTGAAAGAGCACTGCGAGGTGGTCTATCTGGAGCGCACCCGGAACATTTCCACCACAGAGCTGAAAAAATCCTTGAAAAGCTTTTTGTCGATTCCGCATGAAGACCTGTTGAAGGCTTTTGAAGTGCTGGAAATGCTGCGCCAGGATCTGGAGTAACTCACACAATGTTTGCCAGGTTTTCCAAGGCACTGCACAAGGCGGGTTTTTATCTTTCGGGTGCAACAACGGCTTATCTGCCGGATGCCTTGTTTCGACCATTTCTGCAATCCAGACTGGCTGCCCTGTCCGATTATGACGAACAGGCGGTGATGGACCGGGTGAACTATTACAACCGCCTGGATGCGCCTTTTGATCTGGGTGATGCCGGTGTACGCATCGGTGATTTCCGACGCGATGGCAGCAGTGCCTATTTTCTTGATCTGAAGCGGTTGGCGCGGTATTTCCCTGCTGATTACCGCATGCACTATCTTTTTGGTGACATCACGCACGTACCGGATGTGCCGAGCTTTCTGAAAAGCCGCCCGATTGAGGGAGATGTCCGCAATTCCGTGTTGCTGAAACTGAATTCGGTTCGACACTATTATGCTGAGTCGGACCTTCTTTCTTTTGAAGGAAAGATTGGTAAGGCGGTATGGCGTGGTGTGGATCATATGCCCTGGCGTCAGGAGTTTCTGCAGCGGTATGCAAATAGCCATTTCTGTGATGTGGGCTGTGTTGGCAAAAAGGCTCGCAGGCCCGAGTTTTTAAAGCCTTTTATGTCGATTCGGGAGCAGTTGCGTTACCGTTATGTGGTGAGCATTGAAGGTTATGATGTTGCCACCAATCTGAAGTGGATTTTGCGCTCCAATTCCTTGTGCATGATGCGTCGCCCACGTTTTGAAACCTGGTTTATGGAGGGGCGTCTGCAAGCGGGTGTGCATTATGTGGAGCTGCGTGATGACCATGCTGATCTTGAAGAGAAGATTGCCTGGTACGAGTCGCATCCGGATGAGGCGCTACAGATTATTGCCAATGCCCGCCAGTTCAGCCGGATGTTTGAAGATGCCCGGCTGGAGGAGCTGGTAGGGCTTTTGGTGCTGGAAAAGTTTTTCCGTTACTCCGGTCAGTTATTGAGCAAGTAGTTAACAATTCTTTCTGAAACCTTCCCATCCAGCGTGCCAATCAATTCTTCTGTGGTGCGATTTCTTTCGCTGCTGAGTCGCTCAGGGTTTGATAGTTCTGCCTTGAGGATTTTGACCAGTTGTGATGGTTTTTCTACATGAGCAGCAAGAGTTTGATAGGGCGTGATGGTCTGGTCCATGCGCTTTTCAAATCGGAAACGTAAGGGGCCGCGATAACTCCAGCGCAGTTTGAGGAAATCCAGCCAGACTACTGGTTTGTTCAGTGCTGCAAATTCAAACAGGGCTGATGATGCTTCGCTGATGAGCAGGTCGGCAGTAGCCATGTAGGGCAGCAGGGAGAGCTCTTCCGGTGGGGCCAGATAGGTGTTGTTGTGTTTGCTCCATGCCTGAAAGCATTTGCGCTGTGCCTTGTAGTTCGGATGCAGGTAGCTGTTCAGGTGGGGTTTGATGATGATGTTGCAGTCAGGTAGCAACGCTGGCCAATCGCGGGGCATGCATTCAATGGAGCTGGGATAAAAGGTGGGTGCATACAGCAGGGTGGGTTTGTTGCTGCTTAGCCCGTGTTGTTCCGGTTTGAAAGCCTGTGGGTATGGCAGGTTTATGGGGGCCAGGGGGTCAAGTTTGGCGAATCCACTCTGGATGAAGCAGGCTTGCGGGTAGAGGTTCTGGAGTTGTTGTTGGCGGTGTGGGCCTTCAGTGAAACGTACATCAAAGTGACTCAGGTCTTCAGCGTAGTAACAGGCTTTTGTTCCTATTCCATGATACAGCAGGGCTGTTCGGGTTTTTTCCGGCAGTTGCGACAGTTCGCTGTAGTTGTTGCCAAAAATGATCCAGTCTGGTTCTTCCTGTTGGTAGTGTGCTGTCACAGCAGCTTCTTCAATAATCCTGAATCGCAGTTGGGATGTTGCGGCAAAGTGTTGTATGAGTGTTTTTGCATCGCTTTTGTTGTGAATCAGCAGTTGGCTTTTAATGCCTCGTAGCTCCAGTTCATGATAAACAGGAAGAAATTGCGGAAGGTGGTACAGGCTCGAAACGTTAAACCAGATATTGTGGGACATTGGGCTGAGGTGTCTGCTGTAAGTTGCTTGGTGTTGGTGTATCTTACCGTTTTTGGTCCTTGGTTTGAATGGACCCTTGTCTGAAGAGTAGCGTATGACGACCAGTGTGATTTTTACAACCTACAACTCACCTGCCTGGCTGGAGAAGGTGTTGTGGGGTTTTTTTGAGCAGACCGTGAAGGATTTCGAGATCGTTATTGCTGATGATGGCTCACGTGACGAAACCCGCGAGCTGATTGAGCGGATGCGCAGTCAGTCACCGGTGCCGATTCAGCATGTGTGGCAGGAGGATGATGGTTTCCAGAAGTGCCGCATCATGAACAAGGCCATTCTGGCAACAAAGGGTGATTACCTGATTTTCACGGACGGAGATTGTATTCCGCGTGCTGATTTTGTTGAGCAGCATCTACGTCATCGTGAGCCGCGTGCTTATCTGTCCGGCGGTTATTTCAAGTTACCCATGCATGTGAGTGAAGCCATCACTCAGGATGATGTGATGCATCAACGTCCTTTTGATCCGGCCTGGTTGGTCAGTCAGGGCATGAAAAAAACGCATAAGTTCATGAAGCTGACCGCTCAGGGGCGCTGGGCTGACTTTCTGAATACCATTAGCCCGACGCGTCCGACCTGGAACGGCCATAATGCCTCTTGTTACAAGGAGTTTGCGCTGGCGGTGAACGGTTTTGAGGAGAAGATGCAGTATGGTGGTCAGGACTGTGAGTTTGGTGATCGTTTGGTGAACTTTGGTCTGAAGGCAAAGCGCATCCGTTATTCTGCGGTATGTGTGCATCTGGATCACAAGCGGGGTTATGTAACGCCTGAGATGCTGGCCAATAGCCGTGCTATCCGCCAGGACACCAAAAAGAATCGTGTAGTGAAGGCGCGTCTGGGTATTGATCAATATTTATAGTGAGATGATCACAAAATGAAACTACGTGAAGTCTGGCCATCCTTGCGAGCGACCTGGCGTGTCTGCCGACTTTCTTCGGCTGTTTTGAAGCGGTCAGCCGAAAAACCCTTGCCTGTCATTGTGACACTGACATCGATTCCTTCTCGTTTGCGGACTTTGCACTTAACAATTCGCAGTTTATTGGCACAATCAACAAAGCCTGAGCGTATTGTGTTGTGGCTTCACCGTGATCTTGAGCACAGCCTGCCGCAAAGCCTTGTTGAGCTGCAGGGTGAGGTATTTCAAATCCATTATGTGGATTTGACTTGCTCACATCGTAAGTTGATTCATTCGCTGACTGCTTTTCCGGATCGCGTGCTGGTTACCTGTGATGATGATGAGATTTATGAGGAGACATGGCTTGAGCGCTTGTATCGTGATCACTTGCAGTTTCCTGGGGATGTGATTGCTCATGAGTGCCGCAGAATTGCTTATGGTGCTGATGGTGCGCCTTTGCCCTACAGGAAATGGCGAACCCTTACGCAGGCGGGGGCTGCAGGTATGGATTTGCTGCCAATCGGTTATGGAGGGGTGCTTTATCCCCCGGGTGCCTTGATGCCCGAAGCCACGGATGTTGACTTGTTCATGCGCCTGGCTCCAAAGGCTGATGATCTTTGGTTTAAGGCGATGTCTTTTCGTAAGGGTACACGAGTCAGGCGCTCGCGTGATCCCTTGCCAAAGCCAGTAGGAATTATTGGTTCCCAGTGGGTGTCTTTGCAGAAAACCAATGTGCATGAGGATGCCAATAGGCTGCAGTGGTTGGCGATTTGTGAGCATTTTGGGATAGAGCTGGAACCACGACCTGCTCAGCGTAAGGCCGGTCCACTGTTGATGCTTTGGTTGTATTTCAGTAGCTGTTGGCGGCTATCCTGATAGCTTGAAAGGGGAGTTATTTCCCCTTTTTACTGTTTTTTCCTATAAGGGGCGTTGTGCTGATGGCGCGAACTGTTTCCAGCATGATTGAGTGTTTAAACAGTTTGCGGTACCGGCGTCTTTGACGCTCAATGGATTTTATTTTCAGTAGCTTGTTGCTGATTGCACAGGTTGAGCGAATGGGAAACAGGGTTTTGTCGCCTAAACCGTCAATGATCATGAAACGGTGGCAATCACCTTGCCATGCATAGACAATATTTCTGCCTGTCAAGTCACTCATCACGAGTGATGAGGCCTTGTAGGTTTGAAAAAAAGCTTCCAGATCTGCAGCGGCCTGGGCATCAAAGCGGCCCGTTTTGAGAAGTTCTGTATAGGTGGGGGCAAGCTTTCCATACTGATCTTTTTGAGCTTCAACAATAATGCCCGGACCCAGGTCTGTATCAGCAAATCCTCTGAAGCTTGCCAGGTGTGGAAAGATTGAAGATTCAGTGGCAATGGATTTAATGCGTACGTATTCGTTTAGCTCACGCAGTACACAAAGGTGCTTGAAACGAAAGCGCAGCTCATGGCGCCATTCTTTAAGTGAGCCTGGTCTTGTGGCATAGGGTTGGTGGATGAGCACCTTTACGAGCAGATTTTTGTCATGCGGATGCTGGTAAATGTGTCGTGCAGAACCTTTGAGTAAAGGTGTCTCTGCAGCCAGCAACAGCTTATGATCAGACATTTATTTACATCCCGCCCATGGTTAAATACTACAATTATATGAAATTTCCATTGCGGGGTAAAACATTACCCACTCTTCTTTGAGCTGTGCAGGGAGTTATGGTTCAGTTTGCTTGATTCGTTTAGTATTGCAGCAAGGCATTTTCTGAAGGAGCAGCCGGTCTGCTCCTTTTTTATTGGGTTTTTTGAATCTGGTTTTCCGAGGTTTTTATGGCAGTTACCCCTGCACATGCTTCCGCTTTTCGTTTTGTTCGTTCCCAGTCTGTGGCCTCTCTGAACCTGGATGTGCAGGAGTTTGAGCATCTGCAGACCGGGGCAAAACATTTTCACCTGGCGGCGGATAATGACGAGAAGGTGTTTCTGGTGGCATTTCGTACCATGCCGCAGGATTCCACCGGGGTGGCGCATATTCTGGAGCATACCGCGCTGTGTGGCAGTGAGCGCTATCCGGTGCGTGATCCCTTTTTCATGATGACGCGCCGTTCGCTGAATACCTTCATGAATGCGTTCACCAGCAGCGACTGGACGGCCTACCCCTTTGCCAGCCAGAACCCGAAGGATTTTGACAACCTGCTGGATGTGTATCTGGATGCCGCTTTCTTTTCCCGGTTGGACCCGCTGGATTTTGCCCAGGAAGGCCATCGGGTGGAGTTTGCCGAGCCTGAAAATCCTGAGTCGGATCTGGTCTACAAAGGGGTGGTTTACAACGAGATGAAAGGTGCCATGAGCGCGCCGACTTCGATTTTGTGGCAGACCCTGACCAAATACCTCTTCCCGGAAACCACTTACCACCACAATTCCGGTGGTGAACCGGCGGCGATTCCGGATCTGAGTTATGAGCAGTTGGTGGATTTTTACAAAAGCCATTATCACCCCTCCAATGCGGTGTTCATGACCTTTGGTGATGTGGATGTGGCAGCCTTGCAGCAGAAGGTGCACGACCAGGCCTTGAGCCGTTTTGTGCGCAGTGAGCTGGAGTTATCGGTACCGGACGAGAAGCGGTATTTTGCGCCGCTGCGGGTGGAGGAAGCCTATGCCCTGGAGCAGCCGGATACCAGCAAACAGACGCATCATGTGCTGGGCTGGCTGCTGCCGAAATCCATTGATGTGGAGTCGTTGCTGAAGGCGCATCTGTTGAGTCGGGTGCTGCTGGACAATTCCAGTTCGCCCTTGCTGGCGGCGCTGGAATCCAGTGAGCTGGGCAGTGGTCCGTCACCCTTGTGCGGGCTGGAGGATTCCAACCGTGAGATGAGTTTTGTTTGTGGTCTGGAAGGCAGTGAGCCAGAACAGGCGGCTGCGTTTGAGCAGCTGGTGCTGGATACCCTGCAAAAGGTGGCCGATGAAGGTGTGGATCAGCGGGCGGTGGAAGCCCAGTTGCATCAACTGGAGCTGAGTCAGCGTGAAATCTCCGGTGACGGCATGCCTTTTGGCCTGCAATTGATTCTGACCGCCATGTCTCCGGCTGTGCATCGGGGTGATCCGGTATCGGTGTTGAACATTGATCCGGTGCTGGAACAGCTGCGTGAGGCGGTGAAAGACCCGCAGTTCATTCCGGGGCTGGTGCGTGAATGGCTGCTGGATAATCCGCATCGGGTGCGGGTGACCCTGCGTCCCGACAATCAGCTGGCGCAGCGTCGGGATGCTGCCGAAGCGGCCCGTCTGGCTGCGATCAAGGCACAACTGACCGATGCTGAAAAGCAGGCCATTGTGGTGCGTGCCAAGGCGCTGGAAGCACGTCAGCAACAGGTGGATGATGATGCCGTGCTGCCGAAGGTGACGCTGCAGGATGTGCCGCTGGAACTGCATCTGCCGCAGGCGCATGAACTGACGGCAGGCCCGCTGAAAACCACCTGGTTTAATGCTGGCACCAATGGCCTGGTGTATGTGCAGGCGGTGCTGGATCTGCCGCAGTTGGATGAAGACGAACAACAGCTGCTGCCCCTTTACACCCACTGCCTGACCGAACTGGGTTGTGGTGAGCGGGATTACCGCGCCAATCAGGCGTTGCAGAGTGAAATCACCGGTGGCCTGAGTGCTTCGGTATCGGTGCGTGGTGCGGTGGAGGATGAACAGCAGGTGTCTGGTTATCTGGTGTTGTCCGGCAAGGCGCTGGCGGTGAACCAGCAGCCGCTGCAACAACTGATGGCGGAAACGCTGGAAAAGGCCCGTTTTGATGAACTGTCGCGCATTCGTGAAATCGTGGCGCAGCGGGCTTCACGTCAATTGCAGTCGATCACCGGTCGCGGGCATGGTCTGGCGATGCAGGCGGCGGCGGCCGGTTTCAGCCCCGCAGCCCGTTTTGCGCACCTGACGCGTGGCCTGGCCGCGATTCAGGCCAGCAAGCAACTGGATCTGGCACTGGCTGATGAGACTCAATTGCAGCAGTTGGGGCAGCGTCTGGCCGCCCTGCACAATAAATTGAAGCAGGCACCGCGTCAGTTCCTGTTGGTGGCTGAAGCCGATCATCAACAGGCCTTGTTGCGGGCACTGGAAATGAACTGGGCGGATCTGCTGCATGTGCCGGAACAGGCTGCATTCAGCCTGCCGACTACGCGTGAACCGGTGCAGCAGTTGTGGCTAACCAGCACTCAGGTGAACTTCTGTGCGCTGGCTTTCCCGACCGTGCCGGGTGGTCATGCTGATGCTGCCGCGCTGACGGTGCTGGGTGATTACCTGCGCAATGGTTTCCTGCACCGTGCCATTCGTGAGCAGGGCGGTGCTTATGGTGCCGGTGCCGGGCAGGACAATGGGGATGGCGTGTTCCGTTTCTTCTCTTACCGTGATCCGCGCATTGAAGGCACCTTGCAGGATTTCCGTGCTTCACTGGACTGGCTGCAGAGCCAGCCGGTGGATGCCGTGAAGCTGGAAGAGGCGATTCTGGGCGTGGTGGCATCCATCGACAAACCCGGTTCACCGGCCGGTGATGCCCGTCAGACCTTCCATTCCAGCCTGTTTGGTCGCACCCCGGAACACCGCCGTGCCTTCCGTGCCCGCATCCTGCAGGTCAGTGGTGAAGACCTGCAGCGGGTGGCAGCCACCTGGCTGAAACCGGCACAGGCCAGCGTCGCCATTGTCACCGGCAGCAAAATGGCCGAAGGGCTGGATGCTGGTTACACCCGAATCGAGATTTAACGGCTGGCTGTAAGGTGATGCTATGAGTGACATGGATTCAGACCAGTGGATCAAACAGGATAAAACCTTGTCGGCTCTGCGCCATCTGGCGGAAAATGCGCCAGTGGACGTGCTTTGGTTATATGGCTCGAGGACAAAAGGAACGGCTGATGAATCCAGTGATTATGATCTGGCTGTTGCTTTCACTGATTTTGAAACCGATCCTCTGGAGCGACGGTTGCGACCAGAGCTGTTAAGTCAGCAGTGGTGCGATGCATTGGGGCTGGATGGTGACAGGTTGTCTCTGGTTGATATCAATCAGGCCCCTTTGCCCTTGGCAATGGCTGTGATTCGTGATGGAAAAGCAGTGTTTGTGCGCAACCCCTTGCGGCTGATTCGTGAGGAACTGCGAATCAGCTCCATGTGGGAGGTCGATTATCAGTATCACAGGGCTCATTATGGATGAAATCTACATCGCAGCAATGCAAGAGCACTTGGCTCAGCTGGCAGAGGAACTGGAAGAGTTAAGTGCTTTGCTTGAAGTATCCGAACGTTTGCCGCAACTGATTTATCGGGGGGCTGAACGTAATCTGCAGTTGTTGACGGAGGCTTGTATTGGCATTGCCAAGCAAACCCTGAAATCCAGAGCCCTGGCTGTGCCAAGTGATGCTCGCCAGTCATTCATCAAGCTGCGTGCGCTGGGTCTGGATCCGACAGATGCAGACTGGAATCGTATTATCGGTTTACGCAATGCGCTGGTTCACGACTACCTCAACTTTGATCCAGCGGTAGTGCTGCAGATCATCAAGGCTCGCAAGTATCAGGTTTTACTGGATTTTGCATTTGGCATCCTGCGTTCTTGCTGACTTGGACGTCTGCAGCAACAATTGTATCAGCCCTCAGGGTAGGGGAGCGTCAATTGCTGTTTTCATTCAGTCCTTTCAGGTAGATGGCAAGTGCATGCCATGCCGGTAATGAAGTTGCGTCGTTGGCAGCGTTGGCAGCAACAGGATGGCTGGCAAAGCGAGCGATCACCATTTCTGCTTCGGGATCGATGTAGAGGGTCTGCCCGTGGACACCGCGAGCCATGAAGGCACCATGTTCATTATGGGTGATCCACCACATGCTTCGGTAGCTCCAGCCCGGCAGTGAGGTGTAGCCTCCAGCTGCAAATGCAGCCTTGTTGCCACCGTTTCGGATATCCTGAATGGCTGCAGGGGGAATAACCTGTTTACCTTCCACCTGCCCATGATCACGAATCATTTCTCCAAAGCGAGCGAGGTCTCTGAGGCTGGTGTTCAGGCCACCTCCGGCAAAAGGGGTGCCTGTGGAGTCAACCGACATATAGGCATCCCGCTCTGCTCCAATTTTCTTCCAGATACGCTCAGACAGCAGTTCTGCAACATTTTTTCCGGTCACTCTGGCCAGCACCCATCCCAGGGCATCAGTGTTTGCTGTGCGGTAATGAAAGGCTTCACCATGCTTTCCCTGGGGTTGCACTGTCTGGAGAAACTCATGGTAGCTGCGAGGACCGGTATATTCAGCCGGTTTGGGAAGCGGGTTGCCAGCCGCCGCATGAGCCCAGACTTCAGCACCGGGGTCAGCATAGTCTTCGCTGAACTTGATACCGGTTGTCATATCCATCAACTCTCTGATGGTGGCTGTGCCAAAGGCGGAGTCAGCAAGTTCCGGCACATAAAAAGCCACACTTTTTGCCTCATCCAGTTTGCCTTCAGCAACCAGCATGGCAGCCAGTGTACCAACGAAGGTTTTCGTGACTGACATGGCACCGTGCTGCCCTTCACGTGTGAGCACACCAAAATAGCGCTCATAAACCAGCTTGCCTCTGTGCAGGACAAGTATTCCATCTGTGTAATTTTCCAGAAGGGCATCATCCCAGCGCATTTTTTGATGGCTGCCAGTGGGAGTGAAAGTCAGGCTGTCAATTCGGGCGTCAGGGTGCTCCGGGAAATGGTGAATAGGGTCGCTGCCACGTGAAACGCTGATCGTCGGCATCAGTTGACGAAAGTTCGATACACTCCAGCGCATGGCGGGAAACTCAAAGTAGCTTCCATCCTCAAAGCGAAGGATTTTATCTGCTGGTGGTGGTGAGCCTTGCATCCAGCCTAGTTTTTTCGGGTCACTGGCTTGTGCATCAGGAAAGGGTTGCGCTGCACCGGGGGTTATTGATGTCACACCGATACTGAGGCAAGCGATTGCAAGCAGGCTTGCTTTGATGCGAGATGTTTTTTTGATCAGATTCATTGTCAGCCCCTGATGACAGCTTGATGGTGAAGACTCTTTGTGTCTTGTAGCCTGACACTTTTGCTGAATTCAGCTTCACCTTTTTTGTCCGTTTGATCAAGTATCTCTGAACAAAGTGGCTATTCAAACTATTTATTCTTGTCGTGACATGCCGCCCTCATTTGTTCGCCTATACCAAACAATGGGTTGTTTTAGGTCTTTGTTTGATATATGGCGAATTATTTGGGGAATTCAGCAAAAACCTGCTCCAGATTATCCAGTGAAAAACAGCGCTGTTCCAGACTGTAACCCTGGCAGTTGAGCTTTTGCAGAAGTTGCTCCGTTTTGGCAGCCAGCTGTTCCGGTTTAAAGCGTTTACTCTGGCGTTTGACTTCAGCCACCAGCAGGCGCTTTTCCAGATCGTTAATGGCGACGATGTCTATTTCGTGTTCGCCTTTGTTGTCCCAGTAGCTGCCAATGCGGTTGAACTGACCTGAGTGCTTCAACTGGGCGACAAAAAGACCTTCCAGCTGCTTGCCTGAGAAGGTATCAAAGTCACGGGCAATCAGCTGGTGCAGATAGCTGAAGTTTTCCATTTCCACTGCGCTGCGGTTGGCATGAATAAAATGAAACCAGAAGAGGAGGAAAGGGTCGACCAAGCTGTAGCGAAGATTGCGCGAGTTTTCTTTGGCATGAATGGGGCGCTGCCTGGCAATAATGTCGAACTCGTTTTCCAGTTTGTCCAATGCCGGGCCGACGCCCATGTCTAAATAGCTTTCTATTCTTGCTCTGCTGGTATGCCCCTTGGCAAGAGCTGCCAGGATGCTGAAATAAGCACGGTGCTCACTGCCAAAATCTTCCAGTGACTGCTCCCCGCCCTGGCGCTAAAGCGCCACGGGCGAGGCTTCCAACTTCTCAGGCAGCAACTGGTGCGTGACCAGATTGACGCTTGCCTCCATTGGCAGAGACCGACAGTCCTGCGGCCTTTAATTTCAAAATACCCTGCGCTCGAATGTTGATCGCAGCATTGATGTCTCGATCATGCTCTACCAAACAAGCTGGACATTGCCAGTCACGCACTTTCAGCGATAACTCTTCCAGCTTGTGTCCGCAGCAAGAGCATGTCTTGGAGCTGGCAAACCATTGATCAATTTTGATCAGGTGTTTGCCTTGCTCTTTGGCTTTGTACTCCAGCTTTTGAATCAAGCCTGACCAACTGGCATCAGCAATGTGCCTGGACAGCTTTTTGTTTTTCAGCAAGTTTTTGACTTTTAGTGTCTCGACAATCACCGCTTGGTTTTCGTCAATAATCATGCGAGACAGTTTGTGCTGAAAATCAGCACGGGCATTTGCCAGGCGTTGATGCGCCTTGGCGAGTTTGAGTCGCGCTTTTGCACGACCTTTGCTGCCTTTTTTGCAGCGTGATAGGGCTTTTTGCTTGCGGCGCAGATTGGCACTGGCTTTCTTCAAAAAGCGTGGATTCGGTGTTTTATCGCCGCTTGAATCAATGGCAAGATGCGTTAAGCCCATATCCAGTCCGAACACCAGGCTTGCATCCAGATCATGGATCGGTGCTGGTGCTTCTTGCCCATCGTCATGCAGCAGTGAGGCATAGTATTCACCGGTCACGGTGCGAGACAGGGTGATACTTTTCAGCTTGCCATCAACCTTGCGATGCATCCGCGCTTTGATCGGTTGCTTCAGCTTAGGCACTTTGATCCAGTCATCACCACAATCAACGCTCATGCAATGATAGCTGGATTGCCTGCCGTGTTTACGCTTGAACCTGGGGTAACGGGAGGCAAGCTTCGGATCAAAGAAGCTTTGGAAGGCTTTATCCAGATTGATGCAGGCCTGCTGCAATGCAATCGAATCAAAATCTTTGAGCCAGTGATACTTGCGAGATTTCTTCGCCACGACCAACAACGGTTTCATATCCCGCTTGGCATTCAGTTTGGTTCCATGACGCTTGTACTGTGAGCTGATGATATGCAGCGCCTTGTTGTACGCAAAGCGCACAGCACCGAACTGGCGGTTTAAAAATTCCGCCTGCTCAGGTGTGGGATAGATGCGTACTTTGGTGGCTTTAATCATACTGTATATGATGACAGTCATCGCTGCGACCAGCAACCCATGACTGCTACGCAGTCATCCGCTTATATCCCCGCCCGATTGGGCGAGGGTTTACGCGGGGTTTGCTAAACGATGCAAGCCCTCTTCGATCAGGGGGGAAGAGGCAGAAATGAGTTTTTCAAAGGGTGCTTCACCCGCATTCAGCAGCCACTCCAGGTACTTGGGAATGCCACCGGATAAGCACCACCATTGCAGTAAACGCTCAGGTGTAAAAAGCTGATTGTCCTTTAATACTTGTTGCAGGTATTGGGGTGCCAGAGGTCAAAAATTCGCCTGGCTTGGCATAAAGCCTGTTTGTTGGATACTTGAAAACTGCTATTATATACTTCGGGTATATGGTTGGTAGTGAAAGGTAGAGGAGTATCGATATGGTGACTGGAAGTGTTTTTGAAAACAACAAAACTCAGGCAGTGCGTTTACCCGTATCAGTGCGCTTTCCCTCAACAGTAAAAAAAGTCATGATCCGCAGCGTCGGGCAGGATCGTATTATTTCGCCGGTGGAACACAGTTGGGAGAGCTTTTTTCACAACCCGCAAGCCACTGTAAGTCCTGACTTTATGGCCGAGCGGGCCGAGCAGATAGAAACGCCACGGGAAGGCTTTGATGATTAAATATCTGTTGGATACCAATATCTGTATCTATGTGATCAAGCGCCGCCCCATTGAGGCTTTAGCGCGTTTTAATGAGGCCGCTGGGCATCTGGCCATCTCATCAGTCACGCTGGCAGAACTGCTGCATGGCGTGGAAAAAAGCCAGCAGGTCGCCAAAAACTTGCTGGCAGTTGAGGATTTCTACAGTCGGTTGGATGTTCTGGAGTACGGTGAACAGGCCGCTTTTCATTATGGCGATATCCGTGCTCAACTGGAGAAACAGGGGCGGCCTATCGGGGTGAATGACCTGCATATTGCTGCTCATGCCAGAAGCATCGGTGCCACTCTGGTCACCAATAATATGAAAGAATTTGAGCGCGTTGATGGACTCCGGCTACAGAACTGGGTGGCTGGTTCTTAAGTTTTACCTCAATCCGCCACCCGGTAGCTGTCACGCCCGGCATGTTTGGCCTGGTAGAGCACTTCATCCGCCTGGTGCAGCCACAGGGACCAGTCCTGGTATTCGCTGTGAGCCTGGGCCAGGCCTGCGCTGGTGGTGATTTTCAGGCCGTTGCTGAAGGTGTGGGTGCGGATGGTCTGCAGCAAGCCTTCTGCGGTTTGCATGGCTGCTCGTTGATCCTGTTGGTCCAGCAGCACTAAGAACTCTTCACCGCCTAAGCGGAATAATCGGTCTGATTTGGTGATGTGCTGGCGAATCAGCTCGGCAAACTCCACCAGCAACACATCCCCCTGGTGATGGCCATAACGGTCATTCACCTCCTTGAAATGATCCAGATCCAGCAGCAAAAGGCTGTAAGGTGTTTGCTGTTGTTTATGTTGTTGCAGGGCGGCGGCGAGGCTGTCTTGCAGTTGGCTGCGGTTCAGGCAGCCGGTGAGTGGGTCACAGGTTCCCAGCTTGACCAGATCCCGGTGCAGGCGCACCACTATATCGGCAAAGAAGTTGATAAACAGGGTGGTCAACCCCAGTGCGAGCAATACCCGAATGGCTTCTTGCCAGGGAAAGCTGTGCAGGATCACCGGGGTCAGACAGGCCATGAAGGCCAGTGCCGCTTTGCCGGCCTGAGTGGAGTGCAGCATGAAAAAGTAACTGGCCATCACCGGAAAGGCCCAGTAGATGCCCTGATGCCCATTCAGCCAGGTGGAGTAGATCACGCAGACACTGGCAAACAGCACAAAACCTTTCGCCTGCCAGTGTTGCAAGGCTTGTTGGCGGCCAACCCGCAGGTTGTAGGCAAGGAATATCGCAAAGGCTAGCATCATCAATGCCAGGCCATGATGCTGCTGATAAAACTGCACAGCAATCATTGGCAGCAGGGCCAGTAAAGTCCAGAGCTGGACGTTAAACGTGACCCGGTTACGAAAGCTGAACAGGGTGGTGCGGGGATTGATGGTTTGTTGTTGGAGTTCCATCACTATAAACCCTTGTATAAAACAGGTGTTTTACATTCTGGGCAAGAGTGACGAATTAAACAAGTGTTTGCTTTGAAGCTTTTTGTTAAGTAGAAGTTTTTTCAGTCAAAACCGGCACGACGCAATTCGGTTGCGCTTCGGTCGTTAAACAGAAAGTCCCAGAAACTGCGGGCATTGGCGCGTTGATTACCGGCGTTGGTGAGGGCAGCGGCATAAACAATGCGCGAGTGATGATCAGCAGGAAGTTTTAAAACATCGCGCTGGCGATCAATGCCACCTTCAACCAGGCGCTGCCAGGGTAGGAAGGCTATGGGTATTTCACGGGTTTTCACGCGTTCGAACAGGTCTTCAAATTCTCCGGTGGCTTTCAGGCGGTTTTCCACTTCCCGCAGCATTTCCTGGCGCTCAAGCACTTCGCGGGCAGCGCGGTAGTGCACGGAGTTTTCAGCAGCCAGGCCAATGGCTTCGTTTTGCAGGCGCAGTACGTTCAGGCTGCGGGCGCTTTCCAGTGGTGCCCATAAGCCCATGCGACCAATCGCCAGCACGCGGGCTTCGGTGGCGCGATTGCGTGTCACCTGCTCATGCGCGCGGGCCATTTCGGTAAAAATCAGAATGTCGAACTGCAGGCCTTCATCCAGTAGTCTTTCCAGGTCCAGGTGAGTGCCCTGGTGAATGCGGAAAGGGCTGGGTCTGGTTTCCTGATAGCGGTCGATGATGCGGTTGATGACCCAGTAAAAGCTGGGGTCAACCAGCAGGCGAATGAGGTTGGGATCTTCTTCTGCCTGTCTGCGGGCTTCCCTGCTGTCTGGTACAAAGCCCTGAAAGTTGAACTGGCTCATGGGCAGTTGTGACTGGGTCATGGAACTGGCAAATAGCGGCCAACTGATACCAAGGACCAGCAAGGTAAAACACTGCTTCAGAAGGGTGGTCAGCTTCATCATCATCCTGATCAGACTGGGTAGCACAAATTTGGACTATCATCTTAGCGGCTGAAGTGGCGTTTGCCTATCGCTCTTTTGCTTCGGTACTGTTAACCTTCTGGCCTTTTCTTTTGCATCATTTCACGGATTGCCAGAGTCACTGATGAGAACACCCAAGCCCCTGCCGTATAGCAAGCTTTACAAGGCCTGCCGCCACAGGGATTTCAGTTTTGAAGATACCCGCCATATTCCTGCCCTGGACACCATCATCGGCCAGCAACGTGCCGAAGAAGCGCTGCGTTTTGCCACTTCGGTCAATCGCAAGGGTTACAACATTTTTGCCGTGGGGCATGCTGGTCTTGGCAAGCGCACCATGGTGCGCCGCTTTCTGGAGCAGCGGGCAGTCAGTATGGAGGCGCCGTCTGACTGGCTGTATCTGCACGATTTTTCCAATCCGCGCAAACCCTGGGCCGTGCGCTTGCCTTGTGGCATGGGCAAGGTCTTTAAAGAAGACCTGCAGGATTTGATTCTTGATTTAAAGCAGGCGATTCCGGCAGCTTTTGATAACGAAGGTTTTTTTGAGCGAGCCGAGAAGATCAAGGATGACTTTTCCGAGCGTCAGAGCAGTGCATTAAAAGCCCTGGCGGCAGAAGCCGAACCCATGCAGTTAAAGCTGATTCTGCAGTCTCCCGGTGGTTATGCCTTTGTACCGGCGGATGAAGAAAGTCAGCCGATGGATGCAGATGTCTTCTCCGGGCTGGATGATGAACTGCGCCGCGACTTCCGTGAGAAGATCGAGGCGATGGAGAAAAAACTGCGGTTGGTGTTGCGCGAGTTGGCACAACTGGAAAAAAGCAGTCGTCAGGAACAGCAGCGGCTGAATGAAGAAGTCACCAACTACGCGGTTGAGGAAGGGCTGGAGGCGCTGAAGGCCAGGTATCTCGACTTCCCGCGCTTGCAAGAGTATCTGACTGCCTTGCATCAAGACCTGCTGGATAACGTGGCGATCTTTCTGGACAGTGAAGATGAAGATGGCGACGCAGTATCCAGTGTGTCACCTGACAAACGCATTCCGACCCGTTATCAGGTCAATCTGCTGGTCAGTCACAGCGAGCGTGAACATGCGCCGGTGATTGAAGAGGCCTTGCCGACCCACAATAACATTGTTGGTCATGTCGAGAATGTGACTTATCAGGGCACTGTGGCAACTGACTTCTCACTGATTCGTCCCGGTGCCTTGCATCGTGCCAACGGTGGTTTTCTGCTGCTGGATGCCGAGCGTCTGTTGAGCCAACCCTATGCCTGGGATGGCTTGAAGCTGGCACTGCGCACCGGTAGCCTGCGCATTGACACGCTGGAGCGGCAACTGTCAGTTTCCGGCAGTGTGTCACTGGAACCGGAACCGATTCCGCTGAACTGTACTGTGGCGCTGCTGGGTGACTATGAACTGCTGCATGCGTTGCAGGAGCAGGACTCCGAGTTTATTGAGCTGTTTAAAGTGGTGGCCGAGTTCGAAACCGAGATGTCGCGTACCACGCATAACCAGCGCCTGTATACTCGCCTGATCTCCAGTATGGTGCACCGTGAGGGCATGCTGCCGGTGGCTGCAGATGGTGTGATGCGCCTGATCGAAGAATCGGCTCGCATGGCAGAGCACCAGAATCGCTTGTCCCTGAATGCGGCGGATCTGAATCACCTGCTGCGGGAAGCTGATTATCTGGCCACCCAGGAGTTAAGCCCGTCGATCACCGCTGAACATGTGCGTGAGGCGCTGGCTGCCCGCCGACGTCGGGCCGGTCGTTATCCGGATCATGTGCTGGAATCCATTCGTGAGGATTTCATCATGATCAGCACCAGTGGCAGCAAGGTTGGGCAGGTGAATGGTCTGACCGTGATCGGCAGTCATGATTATCTCCATGGTCAGCCTTCCCGCATCACTGCCCGGGTGCATTATGGCAACGGTGAAGTGCTGGACATTGAGCGCAGTGTGCATCTGGGCGGCTCCATGCACTCCAAGGGTGTGATGATCCTGACCGGTTATCTGTGTGGGCTGTTCGGTGCCGAAGACAGCCTGCCGCTGGATGCCAGCATTGTGTTTGAACAGTCTTATGGCGGCGTGGATGGTGATTCGGCTTCCCTTGGCGAGCTGATTTGTCTGTTGTCAGCCATGGCAGAAGTGCCGGTGGCGCAGAACCTGGCAGTGACCGGTTCGATCAACCAGTTGGGTGAAGTGCAGCCGATTGGTGGTGTGAATGAAAAGATCGAAGGCTTTTTTGAGGTGTGTAACGCCCGTGGCCTGACCGGTGATCAGGGTGTGATCATCCCGCGCCAGAACGTATTGCAGTTGATGCTGCGTGAAGAAGTGCTGGAAGCGGTGGAGCAGGGGCAGTTCCATATCTGGGCAGTGGGTCAGGTGGAAGAAGCCATTCAACTGATGCTGAACTTGCCCGCGGGACAGTTGACCAGCACCGGTAAGTGGCCGAAAAACAGCGTTTATGGAAAAATAGCCGAACGTCTGGACCGTCTGCGTGACAAGGATGACGATGAGCAGGACAGCAAGGACAGCAAGGACAGCAAGGACA
This sequence comes from Marinospirillum alkaliphilum DSM 21637, assembly GCF_900119735.1. Classification (GTDB taxonomy): domain Bacteria; phylum Pseudomonadota; class Gammaproteobacteria; order Pseudomonadales; family Halomonadaceae; genus Marinospirillum; species Marinospirillum alkaliphilum. The sequence goes on from NZ_FPJW01000001.1 coordinate 535,076, forward strand.
GCAAGGACAGCAAGGATGGCAAGGACAAAGACGGCAAGGAAAAAGAAGCTCAGGTTAAAAAAACCAAAGACACCAAACCCCGGAAGAACTGAGGCGTTATGTTAGATTCCAAACTCTTGCGCAGTGAACTGGATGCCGTGGCCGAGCGCCTGGCAACCCGCGGTTTCCAACTCGACAAGGCCGCTTTTGCTGCGCTGGAAGAAAAGCGCAAAACCCTGCAAGTGCAAACAGAAACCCTGCAGGCGGAACGCAACAGCCGCTCCAAAAACATCGGTAAGGCCAAGGCTGCCGGTGAAGACATTCAGCCGTTACTGGCCGAAGTGGCCAGCCTGGGTGATCAACTGGATGCCGCCAAGGCGGAACTGACGGCACTGCAGGATGAATACCAGTCGCTGCTGGCCACCCTGCCGAACCTGCCGCATGCATCCGTGCCGGTCGGTCGTGATGAGGCCGACAATCAGGAAGTGCGCCGCTGGGGTGAACCACAGGCATTTGATTTTACGCCGAAGGATCATGTGGACCTGACCGAAGCGTCCGGTTTGCTGGACTTTGAAACCGCAGCCAAATTGACCGGTTCGCGCTTTAACCTGATGCGTGGTGGCATTGCCCGCCTGCACCGGGCGCTGGCGCAGTTCATGCTGAACACCCAGGTGGATGAACACGGTTATGAAGAGTGCAACGTTCCGCTGATTGTGAATGGTGACAGCCTGTATGGCACCGGCCAGCTGCCCAAGTTTGCTGAAGACCTGTTTCGCCTGCAACTGGAGCAGGATCAGGCTTATTACCTGATTCCCACTGCTGAAGTGCCACTGACCAACATCGGTCGGGATGCCATTCTGCCAGCTGAACAGCTGCCGCTGAAACTGACTGCGCTGAGTGCCTGTTTCCGCTCCGAAGCTGGCGCTTATGGCAAGGACACCCGTGGCATGATTCGCCAGCATCAGTTTGAAAAAGTGGAACTGGTGCAACTGGTACATCCCGAGCAGTCCTATGCTGCACTGGAAGAAATGGTGGGTCATGCGGAAGCGATTCTGCAAAAGCTGGAACTGCCTTACCGGGTATTGACCCTGTGCACCGGTGACATGGGCTTTGGTGCTGCCAAGACCTATGATCTGGAAGTGTGGATTCCCAGCCAGAACACCTACCGCGAGATTTCTTCAGTATCCAACTGCGAAGACTTCCAGGCACGCCGCATGCAGGCGCGTTTCCGCAACCCGGAAACCGGTAAACCGGAACTGCTGCACACCCTCAATGGCTCCGGCCTGGCGGTGGGCCGTTGCCTGGTTGCCGTGCTGGAAAACTACCAGCAGGCCGATGGCCGCATCCGTGTACCGGAAGTTCTCAAACCCTACATGGGCGGGCTGGAACTGATTTAAGCCCATGCCTGTCATACTGCGCGTGGATGGACTCAGGTTTTTCTTCTACTCTAACGAGGGGAATCCGCTTGAGCCTGTCCATGTGCACATCCGTCAGTCTGTCAAAGAAGCCAAAGTCTGGCTGGAACCGGAAGTGCAGCTTGCTCGCAATGATGGCTTTGATGCCAGGGAACTTAAGCGTATCCTTGAACTCTCCTTGTCACATGCAGCAACGTTAAAGGAAGCCTGGAATGAGTATTTCACCTAAGTCCATTCGTTTTGATGACAACAGCTTCTGGGTGGAGTTAAGTGACGGCAGGATGCTGGGCGTACCTCTGGCATGGTTTCCTCGGCTGTTGTCTGCCACTCCGGAACAGCGTCTTAATTTTGAGTTGAGTCCACGTGGTATTCACTGGGATGCGCTGGATGAGGATATCTCGGTCGAAGGTTTGCTTGCAGGCCGTGGTGACATTACCCATCGTCCGGGCCAGGTGGCTTGAGCCATCTTTTGGCTCATGTTGCCTTGCTCGAAGGTCTGGAGCAGTTTAAGTCGCTACAAAATGGCTGACCTGTGAGTTTATCTGCCCCATCTAACCTCCGTGTGTTGCTCCTAAAGCAGGGAGGCCTGAGAGCTCCCTTGTTTGATCTCCCCTCTTTTTAATCTGACGCATAATGTAACGCTCTGTACTAAGCTTGATGTAAAGCAATGAAAAGGGTTCGAACCATGGCCAGGCCAATGCGTTACGAGTTACCCGGTGCTTTGTATCATCTCACCTCAAAAAGTTGTGATGCAGTGCTCTTTAAGGGCGATCAGGATCGCCTGGGTTGGATCGGGATCCTGCGCAGTGTGATGTCCCGGTATCGTTGGCGCTGCCTGGCCTGGTGTCAACTGGAGCAGCATTATCACCTGGTGGTCAGCCCTTTAACCGGTTTGCTGACGCAGGGCATGAGTCAGTTGAATGGCCGTTACACTCGTTTTTTCAATCATCGTCACCAACGCAAAGGCAAGCTTTTTGCCGGGCGCTTTCAGGCATTGCTGGTGGATGAAGACAGGTTTCTGCTGCCGCTGGTGCACGAAGTGCTGACGGAACCGCAACGGCTGGGTCTGGTGGATAGTCCTCACTCATGGCCATGGAGCAGTGCAGCGGCCTTGCTTGGTCAAGGCGACTCAGTTGTTCCGCTGGATCTGGAGCCCTTGCACCGGCATCCGGCCGTGACTGCTGCACCACAGGAGTTCTGGCCGCTTTACCTCAGCCAGGCACAGGAACAGCGTTTGTGGGACCGGGTGCGCCATCAGTTGTTTCTGGGGGATCGGCAGTTTGTGCAGCGGATGCAGCAAAGGTTGCCGGATATGCAATCGCCCGACTCCCGCCCGTCACTGCAGTCCTTCCGCCAGCGTTGGGATTATCAGGAAGGCATGGCTCGGGCTTATCTGGAAGGGCATTACACCCTGCAGCAGATTGCTGCTTTTTATCAGGTTCATCCGTCCACGGTCAGCCGTCAGGTGGCTGCTTACGAAGCCAGGCATGGGCTCAAGGATGACCATCACTGAAAAAGTGGTAGTTGTTGCGGCCATTTTCCTTGACCTTGTACATGGCCTGATCAGCAGCCTTGATCAGCGCTTCCGGGGTTTCTGCGTCAAAGGGATAGAGGGCGATGCCGATGCTGGCACCCAGGTTGAAGCGGCGTCCATCTTCCAGCACAAAGGGTTCACTGAATTGTCGCATCAGTTTGGTAGCTATCGTTTCGGTGCCATAACGGGCGGTGGATTGTGAGCTGAAACCACTCAGAATGAACAAAAACTCATCACCTCCCAGCCTGGCCAGGGTATCTGATTCCCGGATGCTGCTTTCCATGCGTCTGGCTACCTGTTGCAGGATCAGGTCACCACAGTCATGACCTTGCTGGTCATTGATCGGTTTAAAACCATCCAGGTCAACAAACATCAGTACACAGACACCCCGTTCCCGGCGCGCTTTGGCCAGGGCCCGATCCAGCCGGTCTTCCACCAGCAGTCGGTTGGGCAGGCCGGTGAGGCTGTCATGGGTGGCCAGGTGGGCCATTTCGGCATCATGCTGCCGGATGCGCGCCATTTCACTGGCCATACGCAGGTTGATGGCCCGGCGCAGGCGGCTGGCGGCGGCTCGGTGATGGCGCTCCCAGGCCAGGCTTTGTCCCTTGATTTCTTCCTGCCAGACTGCAAAAGAATGACGCGGCGACAGTTGTGTGCTGGTGGTGTCTTCGCGCACCGCCTTGGCCGGTTCACCAGCCCAGAATTTGGTGGCAATTTTTTCTGCGCGCAGCAGCACCAGGTATTCATCACCGGAAGCAGACAAGGGTAGAAACAGGTAGCCGCAGATCCAGTCGGTTTTGCCGTGCAGGTCGACAGGCACGCGTTCGGCATAGGCCAGGCCGGCACGGGTATTCTGGTGAGCTGATTGTTTCAGGCACTGAATGGCGGACTGGCAGACCGGTCGGCCGAAGAGGTAATCCACGCCATCCAGGCGCAATGCAATGGCATCCGCTTCAAAGGTTGCCAGCAGACCAGTGATGTTGCCGAGGCCGATCGCCAGATCATTTTCAGCTTGAAAGCGGGCGTTGAACAGGTCGATGCTGCGACCCAGTCGGCTCATCTGATGGCTGAGCTCACGGTTTAATGCCAGTTGCAGGTTTTCACTGACCAACTGTGCCACCATGCTGCAAAAGGTGCGGATCTGCGGGCAGAGGTAACGGGGCTGGCTGCCATGACACACCAGCAGCCCCCACAGGTGGCCATCCGGCATCAGTGACAGGGTCAGGGAGGACAGGGTGCCCATGTTGCGCATGTACTCCAGATGCACTGGGGAAACACTGCGCAACTGGGTCCGGGACAGATCCAGTGAGCCGGTGTGCGGGTTCACTGCAGGCACCAGTGGTACCGGTGTGTAATGCACATTGCTGATCTGACGGGTGCGGTTGATGCGGTAAAGGCGACGGGCCTGAGCCGGAATGTCGCTGGCCGGAAAGTGATGCCCCAGAAAACGTTGCTGGCCATCAGTACGCTCTTCGATGGTGACCTGACCATTCCACTCCGGATCAAAGCGGTACACCATCACACTTTCATGACCGGTGACCTCCAGCAGAATGCGGGTGGCCATTTTCAGCAGCCGATCCGGGTCGTTGGTCAGTTCCATTTCATCGAAGAAATTACCCAGCCGGGAAAAAAGCCGGTAAGTCAGGAGCTTTTCATCATCGGGAAGGGGCTCCATCTCCACCAGAATACCGCTGTCGTGGTGATGTGCCCGCATTGAAAAGGTATGACCACCATACACCAGAGGTTGTAGCTGAGGCTGCCAGGAGGGCGGATGAGACAGCACCTTGAGTAAAAAACCACCAGCCTCAGCGCCCAACACCTGGCTGACGGGTTGCCCTAACAACTCATCTGGCTTTTTTCCCAGCCACTCATTGGTGTTGGCACTGACCTGAATGATCCGGAAGTTTTCTGAATCTATGACCAGTAGTACACCATCTGGCTGAATCAGGCCGGGTTGATGGATGGGTTCGTTTTCACCGTGTTGCAGCAGATCATCAACCGGGGGGGTACTCAAGGCTGTTTCTCCAGTATTTTTGCGTGTATCGGTTGAATGTTCAGGAGTTGTTGGCGGAAAAAGCGAAAGGTATCTATGGCTGCCTGACAGGCTGTTTGCTGATCAGTCAGTAACAGACGCAGTGCCGGAAGTTGTTCCAGTTGCTGATGTTCGGCCGCAGTGGCCTGGCGTAAATGGGCGAGATGTACCAGTGGCAAAACAAGGATTCCTTGAAGCTGTAAGTCGGTCGGCTGAAAAACTGGATCTCCCTTTTCAGGCGCATTACATGCAATGTGCAGGTGGGTGTCAACGCCACTAAAGCTGTTTATAATCAATTGGTTAAAGTGTCATTGGTTGCAAAAACCCATGAGAATTGCATATTTTCTGACCGCTTTTGGTGCAATTGAATGATTGCTGGTTTTATTGACTGGCTCGGACTGATTTTCAAGGTTTTTCTTACTGTTTAAAACGCTTTTTGACTGACTGGTTAATGCTCCATTAATTTATATCTTTTTGATCTGCATCAAGCTTTTTCTGCGACGATTCAGCTGTGTATTTCTGTTGTTTTTTCTTCTAGACTTGCCGTTCCATTTTTAATTCAGGAAATCCTGATTTATGCCTGCCCCGATCAAACGTTTTCTGCCGTTGCTGGTGATCCTTGTCGCCCTGCTGGGTTTTGTGCTGTTGCGACTGACACGCCCGGAACCACCGCAGGCAGGGGATGAGGAAAGACGCTGGCCGGTGGCGGCAGTGGTGTTGCAGGCACAGGACCTGTCTCCTGAATTGCGTTTGTTCGGTCAGTTGACCAGTAACACCGATGCCCTGTTGCGGGCACGCACGGCCGGTGATGTGCAGGCGGTGCCGGTGCGCAGTGGTCAGTTGGTGCTCGCCGGAGAGCTGCTGTTGCAACTCGATGACCTGGATGCACAGGCCTTGTTTGATCAGCGCCGTGCCGAGTTGCTGGATCTGCAGTCCCAGCGTCAGCAGCGATTGATGCAGCATCAGGTGGATCAGCAGGCACTGGTGCAGGAGCGCAGCATGCTGCAACTGGCTGAGCGCCAGTATGAACGCCAGCGGCAACTGGCACAGGGCGACAGGGCATCCCCGCGGCAGGTGGAAGAAGCCAGTCTGGCTCTGAGTCAGCAGCGTCTGGCATTGATGAACCGGGAGCTGGCGGTGGAACAGCACCCATCCCGGATGGAGCAACTGGATGCCGCCATTCGCCGGGCACAGAGCCAGTTGCAACTGGCGCAACGGGATCTTGAAGCCACTGCGTTGCGTGCAGCGCATCCCTTGCGGGTGCAGGAGGTGCTGGTGGCCCGTGGTGATCGGGTGAATGTGAATGAGCCGTTGCTGCGTATCTTTGTGCCTGAAGCCCTGGAGTTTGAAGCCCGTCTGCCGCTGAGTCGCATTGCTCAGGTGCGTGATGCACTGGCCGCCGGTCAGCCGTTGCTGGCCACCACTGAAGTGGATGGCCGCAGGCTGGTGTTCCGCATGCAGCAACTGGCCGGTCGCACCCAGGATGCTGCCGGTGTGCTGGCCAGCTTTGCCTTGCAGGAAGGTGACGTGGATGGTCTGGCGCTGGGGCGGTTTGTGGATGCCCGTTTGAAGCTGCCGGTGCAGCAGCAGGTTTACTGGCTGCCCACCGATGCCGTGCAGGGGCAGGATCGTGTGTATCGCATCAGTGATGGTCGTCTGGAAGGCTTGCAGGTGGAACTGCTGGGGGATCATCAGCGTGATGGTCGTCCCGGCCTGCTGGTGCGCAGTGCGTTGCTGCAACCCGGTGATGAACTGCTGGCCAATCGCCTGCCCAATGCCATGCAGGGGTTATCGGTGGATGTGGTGAGCCGACTGGAGCCCGGCCATGAGTGAACACGGCGGGCTGATCGGGCTGTTCCTGAAACACAAGCTGGCCAGCAATCTGCTGGTGGTGCTGATGCTGATGTCCGGCAGTTGGGCGCTGATCAAGCTGAACACCCAGTTTTTCCCGAACTTCGCACTGGATTTTGTCAGTGTGCGGGTGGTCTGGGTGGGTGCCAGTGCCGAGGACGTTGAAGCCGGTGTCACACTGCCACTGGAAAATGTGCTGCGCAGTGTCGATGGCCTGAAATCAATGACTTCCACTTCGTCGCTGGGTGTTTCAGCCATCACGCTGGAATTCCGGGATGGCACCGACATGACCCAGGCGCTGTCGCAGGTGGAAGATCGCGTGGCGCAGTTGCGTAACCTGCCGGATGCCGCTGAAACCCCGGTGGTGACTCGCATCGTGCGTTATGAACCGATTGCCCGTCTGCTGATCACCGGCCCGGAGCAACCGGAAGAATTGCGCCGTCTGGCCCGCCAGTTTGAACAGCAGTTGCTGGATGCCGGCATTGAGCGAGTGGACTTCGGTGGTCTGCCGCAGGAGGTGGTGGCCATTGAAGTGCCGCTGCCGCAATTGCTGGCGGTTGGCATGACGCCCCGGCAGCTGGCCGAACGGCTGGCGGCTTATACCCAGGATCAGCCTGCCGGTCTGGTGGGGCGGGATCAGGGCGGTCGTCAGTTGCGGATTCTGGAACAGGCGCGGGATCTGGATGCCTTTTCCCGCCTGCCGGTCGCCAGTGATGCTATGCGAGGCCTGATTACCCTGGGAGACATTGCACAGCTGGAACGGCGTCCACGGGATGGCCAGACCCTGATCCGTTATCAGGGGCAAGCGGCAGTGGAGCTGTGGTTGCAACGCACCGAAAACACCGATGCCCTGAAGGCTGCCAGACGTTTCAGTGACTGGCTGGCAGAAACACAACCACAACTGCCACCGGGCGTGGAGCTGAAGGCGTATGACCAGCTGTGGGAACTGATTGACGAGCGCATCAAGCTGCTGCTGAAAAACGGTCTGGGCGGGCTGGTGCTGGTGGTGGCGATCCTGTTTCTGTTTCTCAGCGGCCAGTTGGCGCTGCGGGTGGCACTGGGCATTCCGGTGGCCTTCACCACCGCCTTTGTGGCGCTCTGGTTGTTTGGGGGCAGCATCAACATGATGTCCCTGTTCGGTTTCATCATGGCGCTGGGCATCATTGTTGATAACGCCATTGTGGTGTCTGAACATGCTTACACCCTGCGGGCGAAGGGGCTTTCTGCCGAAGAAGCGGCAGAAGGCGGTGCCCGGCGCATGATCGGGCCAGTGGTGGCTTCATCGCTGACCACCGTGGCAGCCTTTTTCCCGCTGATGCTGGTGGGTGGCATCATCGGCAAGATCATGTTTGAAATTCCGCTGGTGGTGATCTGCGTGATTCTGGCCACCCTGATCATCAGTTTCCTGATCCTGCCGCATCAGCTCAAACGTGGGCTGGCGCGCAATCCGCTGACCGCACCGGAGCAGCGAACCGGCATCAGTGCCCGTTTTGAACGCGGGCTGGAAGAATTTCGGGATCATCGCTTTCGCCGCTGGGTTACCACGGCGGTGGCACAAAAAGGACTGACCCTGGCATCAGCGCTGGCACTGTTCATTCTGGCGATTGGCATGCTGGCCGGTGGTCGGGTCGGCTTCACTTTTTTCCCCAGCCCGGACGGCACCACCGTGCGGGCCAATGTGGCGTTTGTGGCCGGTACTTCACCACAGCAGGTGGAAGCCTTCATGCTGCAGATGGATCAGGCCCTGCAGGATGCTGAAAAAGCGCTGCTCGGTGGCCAGCCGGGAGCGCAGAACGGCAGGCTGGTGCAGACTCGGGTCACCCGTCTGGGTCAGCAGCTGAGTCAGGATGGCAATGCTCCCCGTGGTGACCAGTTTGCTTCCATTCTGGTGGAACTGACTTCACCGGATCGACGTGATGTCAGTAACCAGCAATTGATGGATGCCTGGAATGCCCGCATGCCCACCGCGCCGGGACTGGATGCTGTGGTGGTCACGGCGGTCACCGGTGGGCCGCCGGGGCGGGATGTGGATGTGCGCCTGAGTGGTGCCTCGGCAGAAGTGCTGAAACAGGCGGCGCTGGAGCTGGCCGGTCGCATGGCCGACATTCCGGGCTTGTACGCGGTGGAAGATGACACCCCCTACGGGCGTGAACAGTTGCTGATCCGGCTGCGGCCGGAAGCTCTGGCACTGGGTTATTCACCGCGCTCCCTGGCGGCTGAGCTGCGTGGTTTTTTTGATGGTGCACTGGTGCAGCTGTATCAGGACGGTCTGGACGAACTGGAAGTGCGAGTCATGCTGCCGGATGCCGAGCGGCACCGTGCGTCCACCCTGAGCGAACTGGCACTGCCGCTGCCGGATGGGCGTGGCTGGGTGTCGCTGGATCAACTGGTGTGGCAGGAATTTCAGCCGGGTTTTGAAACCCTGCGCCATGCTGATGCCCGACTGGCGATTCATGTTTCCGCCGAGGTGAACCGGGCGCAGGGTAATGCCGGACAGATCCGTGAGCGCCTGGCTACATCGGTATTGCCGGAGCTGGCTGAGCGTTACGGCATTCACTGGTCTTTCCAGGGGCGGGCAGTGGATCAGGCCGAAACCCTGGGTGACATGCGCATGGGGCTGTTATTTGCCCTGGCGGCCATTTTTATGGTGCTGGCCTGGATGTTCGGCAGTTACCTGCTGCCGGTGGTGGTGATGGCGATCATCCCCTTCGGCTTGCTGGGTGCGGTGCTGGGCCACTGGCTGCTGAACATCGAACTGACCATTCTGTCACTTTTTGGCCTGTTTGGTCTGACCGGCATTGTGGTTAACAACTCGATCATACTGGTGAGCTTTTATCAGGCCCTGCGGGATGACGGCATGGACCGTGATACCGCCATCGTTGAAGCCTCCTGCGCCCGCCTGCGTGCGGTGCTGATCACCTCCATCACCACCATCGCCGGCCTGGTGCCGCTGCTGTTTGAACGCTCGGTGCAGGCCCAGTTCCTGATCCCCATGGCGGTATCTCTGGTCTTCGGCCTCGCCGTGGCAACCCTGCTGGTGCTGGTCGTCATTCCAGCCCTGCTGGCCTCTGTGGAAAGCTGGCGTGAACGGCTGGAAAAAGAGCCTGTAGTGACTTCCTGACAGCAATGCCGTGCTTTCATGGCTATTCCCATTCGTTTTGTGTAGGATTGAGCCAGCTTGCATAGTATCCATTGCCACTCAAGGGTGGTATTTACAGGCCAGTTGATTTCATTTTTCAGCATCATGTCATGATTTCCATCAGGAGCACTGCTGAGTGACAGCACAACGAACCGCAGCAGGTAACAAGCGGGTTCAGCGCAAGACTACAACAATAAAAAAGCATCCGGACAAGTCACCGGGCAAGCCAGAAACGGCAGCTCCGACGGTTAAACGTCCTTATATTGTCGGTATCGGATCTTCTGCAGGTGGCCTTGAGGCCCTGACCCATCTGATCAGTGCTTTGCCCACGGACCTTGGTGCTACTTATGTGGTGATTCAACACCTTTCGCCGACGCACCGCAGCATGATGGTGCAACTGCTGGGGCGGGAAACTGCCATGGCGGTGCTGGAGATTGAAGACGGTGCCCTGCCTCAGCCTGATACTGTCTACGTAACACCCCCTTGTCACAATGTTGTGCTGACAGAGGGGCGTTTCTCACTGATTGATGGCCCTCGAAAGACCCTGCCACGCCCTTCTGTGAATACCTTTTTCACTTCATTGGCCAGTTGCAAGGGTGAGGATGCCATGGGTGTGATTCTTTCCGGTACTGGTTCGGATGGTGCTGCCGGAATGCGTGAGGTGAAGGCTGCCGGTGGATTTACCTTTGCCCAGGAACCCAGCTCGGCCAAATATTCCGGCATGCCTCAGGCGGCAATTGATACCGGTTGTGTTGATGCCGTCTTGCCGCCGGAAATGATTGCCACCGAAATTGCCATGATCACCCGTACTCATGGCGCTGTTTCTCTGACTCCTAAACCGGCCACAGCAGCAACCTCGCTGAAAAAGCTGTTGATGAAGGTTAAACAACATACCCGTATTGATTTTGGTGGTTACAAGGAAGGCACAGTGATTCGCCGTATTGAACGTCGTCTTGCGGCGCGCCGGGTGAGCACGTTGGAGGATTATCTGGTTCTGGTTGAGAGTGATACCGATGAGCTGGACAGGCTGTGTAAGGATATCCTGATTTCGGTCACTGCATTTTTCCGTGATCCAGAGGCCTTTGAGGTATTACGGGCATCATTAAAAGCCATGTTGCAGGGTAAGCAGCCGGGTGATGAGATACGTTTATGGGTGGCCGGCTGCGCAACCGGGGAGGAGGCCTACACTCTGGCTATCCTGCTTTCCGAGCTTTTGGGTCCTACTCTGGTTCATTACCGTATTCAGATTTTTGCCACCGATATCGACATGAATGCCTTGGCCATTGCACGTCGTGGTTCATATAACGAAAGTGTGCTCAGTGATATGAGTGAAGAGCTGCTGAATCGTTATTTTACTCGCTCCACAGGCAATCATTTTGAAGTCTCACGCTCCCTGCGTGAAATGGTCGTGGTTGCACGTCAGGATATTATTCAGGACCCTCCCTTTCTGCGCCTGGACCTGGTCAGTTGCCGCAATGTGCTGATCTATTTTAATGCGGAGCTGCAGGCCAAGGTGTTGTCCACCTTCCACTATGGTTTGAGGGTGGGCGGGCTGCTTTTTCTTGGCAAGTCAGAAGGGATTTTTCAGCAGGAAAGCCTGTTTGTTCCGATCGATAAATCGGCCCACCTGTTCAGCCGTCAGGCGGGTGAGGGGTGTCTGGTGTCCACCAGTTTTCGCCTTCCGGAAATCCGTGATCCAGGCCAGAAGGTTTTTCGTGCATCGGACAGTGAGCAGCGTTTGCTGAATGTTGCGATCAGGCAGTACATCCCGCCTGCAGTACTGATCAATTCCAGTCATGAAATCCAGCATATCCACGAGGATGTTTCTCCCTATGTGAGCATCAGTGCCGGGAGGCCCACAACCAATTTGCAACAGTTGATCAGGCAGGAATTTCGTACTGATCTGCAATTACTGGTCCACCAGGTGGAGCGCAAACCTGAAACAGCTTATGCCCGGCCCCACTGGATCAAGGTGCCGGATGGAAGCGTTCATGTCCGCATGGCAGTACATCCACTGGAGCCGGGCGTTACCAATACCTGCTTTCTGGTTTGTTTTGAGCCGGCGCCAGAGCCCAAGGTGGTGGGTACCCTGTCTGCACCTGCCCATGCTGGTGAAACGGTGCAAGATATCAAGGTGCTTGAGGATGAGCTGATCATCACGCGTGAACGTCTGCAAACCGTGATTGAGGAGCTGGAAACCTCGAATCAGGAGATGCAGGCGCTTAATGAAGAGGTTCAGGCTGCCAATGAGGAGTTGCAATCCTCCAATGAAGAACTGGAGTCCTCCAATGAAGAGCTGCAATCCACCAATGAAGAACTGACCACCGTTAATGATGAATTGCAGCTGCGCACAGCGGAGTTGGCCGAGGCGTTGAATGATCTGGAAAAAATCCAGAACAGCGTCGGTTTCCCGATTCTGGTCTGTAACACCACCATGGAGCTGACTCGCTTCAACAGCCCAGCCGCAGATATCTTTTCGTTGGTTGGCAAGTCCATTGGTCAGGCGATTCCGGCGCTGCGTTTACCCAGGGGGATGAAAGACTTCTCGGCCTGGGTTTATCAGGCCATTGAAGAAAACATCACCATTGAAGAGCCGGTTTACACCAACGATCGCCACTACCTGCTGCATATTGCACCCTATGAGCAAACCCTGCTGCCTGGGGCGCGTGGTGCCATTATTGCTTTTATGGATCAGACCGAGCAGATGAATCAGGAGCGGGAGGTTCGTGAGAGTCGTCAGCGTTTGATGGCCATCATGAGTAACTCCACAACACTCATCACGCTCAAGGATCTGGCAGGTCGTTATGAGTTCGTGAATGCCCAGTTTGAAAAGGTCTTTGGCTTGAAAGCCGGTGATGTGATCGGCAAAACCGATGCGCAGTTGTTTCCGGGTGATATCGCGGAAGCCTTGCGTGCTCGGGATCTGGATGTTGCACGTCTGGCTGCGCCCATTGAATCCGAGGATGTGATTGATTTTCTTGAGGGTGAACGCTATCTGATGTCAGTGCGTTTTCCGCTGTTTGATGTGGATGGTGTTGTTCAGAGTATCTGTACCCAGTCCATTGACATTACCTCGCGCAAACATGCCGAAGAGCAGTTGCGCTTGGCTGCACGGGTTTTTGACCGTGCTGGTGAAGGGATCGTGGTTACCGATATATCACAAAAAATCCTGACGGTGAATGATGCCTTCACCAAGGTTACCGGTTATGAGGCTGCGGAAGTATTAGGTAAAACACCAGCCATCCTCAACTCCGGTCGTCATGACAAGGCGTTCTACCAGACTATGTGGGATACCCTGCAGGATCAGGGTTGGTGGCAAGGCGAGATATGGAACAAGCGAAAAAATGGTGAGCTGTATCCTGAATGGTTGACCGTGAATACGGTGCAAAATAATGATGGAAGGATCATCAACTATGTGGGTATTTTCAGCGATATCACCGTGATCAAGGAGTCACAACGTCGTATCGAATTCCTGGCAACCCATGATGAAATGACCTCGTTGCCCAATCGTGGCCTGTTTCTTGACCGGGTGTGCCAGATGGTTATTAAAGCCCGCCGTGTGCAGGAAACCCGAGCGGCCGTTTTTTTTGTGGATCTTGATAACTTCAAGGTCATCAATGACTCGCTTGGTCATCAGGCTGGTGATGACATGCTCAAGGAAGTGGCCGTACGTTTGCGTAATTGTGTGCGAGGTGCTGATACCGTGGCTCGCTTTGGTGGTGATGAGTTTGCCTTGCTGCTTGAAGATGCCAACATTGCGGAGGCGGAGATAACCGCTGGAAGAATTGCTGCAGCATTGTCGAGCCCCATTATCCTGGCGGGACAGGCGATTCATGTCAGTGCCAGTATCGGGATCAGCCTGTTTCCTGAGGATGGTGAGGATGCAGACACCCTCCTCAAGCACGCCGACGGTGCTATGTACAAGGCCAAGGATGCCGGGAAATGCACTCACTATTTCTTTACCAGCGATCTGAAAAAGTCAGCCGATGAGCGTTTGCAGCTGGGTAATGGCCTGCGTCAGGCCATGGATCGGGATGAGCTGTTCCTGATGTATCAGCCACAGTTGTCACTGGCTGATGGGATGCTGGTGGGTGTTGAAGCTTTATTACGCTGGCATCATCCGGAGCTGGGTTTGATTCCACCGGACAAATTCATCCCGCTGGCAGAAAAAACCGGTCTTATTGACAGCATTGGAGAGTGGGTTGCGGATGCTGCCTGTTGCCAGGCTGCTGCCTGGTTAGAGCAGGGGTATGCAATACCCCGTGTGTCCATCAACGTATCTGCGGAACAATTCCGCCGTTGTGACATTGCACTATCCATCCATAATCTGCTGGAAAAATATCAATTGCCCCCGGAGTTATTGGTTATTGAGCTGACGGAAACTGCTTTGATGGTTGATCCTGAACAGGCGCAAAAGGTTTTGCGTAAGCTGAAGGATATGGGGCTGCATGTAAGTATTGATGATTTTGGTACAGGTTATTCCTCTCTGGCACAACTGCGGCGTTTCTCTATTGATGAACTTAAGATTGACCGTGTTTTTGTTAATGAAGTGGCATCCAGCAGGGATGACAAAGCCATTGCCCGAACCATTATGGCAATGGCCGACTCCCTGAATCTTTCAGTGGTGGCCGAGGGGATAGAGACCCAGGAGCAGTGTAATGTGTTGCATGAGCTGGGATGCCAAACAGGGCAGGGCTTTTTGTTTTCCAGAGCAATCAGCGCCGATGAGATTGTACAGCGCTTCCCGATGGTCATAAAACAGCCTTAATCAATGTGGGGCAGGCATTGCCATTTTTGGTTTGTAATGCTTTGTAAATAACCTTCGTTATTTGCCAGTATAAAGTTACAATTATCCGTTCAGCACCAATACTATCCTGATGACAGAAAATGGGTTGATGATGAAGCAGCCATACAGCAAATCTGGTCTTGCTACTGGTGGCTATGTTGCACCAGTTGATGCCCTTGTCAGGTGACCTCCTGACGATGGTTATTATCAGAGGCTGGCTGGGTTTTGTGATCCTGGCTTTGCTGGGTGGCTCGATGAGTTTTGCTCAGGAGCCCAAAAGTCCTGATCTGGAGATCAGTCAGCAAGTACAGCAGCCTTTATCCAGCCATTTTTCGGTGTATCGCCATGCCGGTGAGCCTTTAACTCTGGAGCAGGCGATCAGGCTGGATGCCGAGCAGGCGTTTGAGCCGCCGCAAGTCGGATCTGTATCAAGCACCAACTTTGGTTTGACACGGGATGAAATCTGGTTGCGCCTGCATTTTTCCACCCCACCGAACTTGCCACAACGCTGGCTGCTGGAAGTGGCTCATGCGTCTCTGGACAGGGTTGATCTGTATCTTTCCGCAAATAATCAGGCCTATCAGCACCAGTATTCGGGTGATTTGATTCCTTTCAGTCAGCGACCTTTTCAGCATCGTTATCATGTTTTTGATGTGTCGCTGCAACCTGCAAGCCACTACACTCTTTATCTTCGGGTGGTTTCCGAAGGTACACTCAGCGCACCGGTTACCCTCTGGCAACCGGATGCTCTCTGGCAGCAGGATCAGCTCAGTTATTCACTGCTCAGTGCCTATTACGGCTTGTTGGTAGCACTGCTGGTTTATAACCTTTTTCTCTTTTTGTCCCTGCGTGATCCGCTGTACCTCACTTATGTGGCCTTCATCAGTACACTGGCGGTGGGGCAGGCGGGGCTGGCCGGTTTTTCCGGACAGTTTCTCTGGCCGGATAATGCCTATTTAACCAACCTTTCGCCGACCGGCGGTGTCTCCCTGGCTGGCTTTTTTGGTGCCCTTTTTGTGCAGGGTTTTCTGGGCAGCACACCACGGCGTTTACGCCTGGGCTGGTTGATGCCGCTGATCAGTGGGGGTTATGCGCTGGTTTTTCTGACCGCCTTGTTCTGGTCTTATTATCTGGCTGCCGTGGCGGTTAACCTGCTTTCTCTGGTGTTTGTGCTGGCTGCTTTATTGATGGGGGCGGTGAGCCTGTATCACCGGCAACCCGGTGCGCGTTATTTTGTACTGGCCTGGGTGGCGTTGTTAACCGGTGTGCTGGTGATTTCCCTGCATAACCTGGGTGTGTTGCCTTCCAATTTCCTGACCTCCAATGCCTTGCTGATCGGGTCTGCATTGGAAATGTTACTGCTGGCACTGGCGCTGGCGGATCGTATCAACGGGATTCAGAAAGCCAGGGATGAAGCGCAGGCGCAGGCGATCCGGCTGCGACAGGAAATGGTGGAAGCACTGGAGGAAAAGGAGCGCTACCTGGAAATGCGAGTGGCGGAAAGAACCGAAGCGCTGGAGCAAGCCAATCAAGAGCTGCAGAAGAACCATCAATTGATGGAGCATCAGGCTCATCATGATGCCCTGACTGGGCTGGCTAACCGTAAACGGCTGAACCAGAGCTTTAAAAAGGTTCAGCAGCAAGCCGACCTTCAGAACACTGGTTTTACTGTGGTTGTGGCTGATCTGGATAAATTCAAGCAGATTAATGATACCTGGGGGCATCAGGCCGGTGATGAAGTTCTGATGACTCTGGCACAGCGGCTGCAGGCTTGTATGACTCCCGGTGGCACTCTGGCTCGCGTGGGGGGTGATGAGTTTGTTATTTTACTGCCGGATACCCAGAATCATCAGGCCGCCGAAAATTTTTGCCAGCAAGTATTCGACAAGGTGTTGCAGCCGGTTCTTTTAAGCCAGGGTACAAGAATCAACCCCGGTATCAGTCTGGGTTATGCCATTTATCCGATAGATGCAACCGACATGGATCAGCTGTTGAACCTTGCGGATCAGGCGATGTATCAAAACAAGCAGGAGCGTGCGGAGGAATGCTGAAAGCAACCGGGTACTTGAGACTTGCTTTTTTTGTTTTGAAATGCTGATATCTATAGTCAGAAACAGGAAGAAGTCTGGAGTCTGTATTTGACCGGGAGTGGCAAATGAACAAAATTTGGATGTTTGAAGCGCTGGATTATCATAAACGTTTGATTCCCCTTTTAACCTTGCCCTTGCTGTTACTTTTGATTGTTGGTGTGATCCTGCTGGGTGAGTTGAAAAGTGCACTCAGCTCGGGGCAGGTTTCCATGCATGATCAGCCAAAAATCCATATTCCCAGCAGCGAGGTTCACAGTGTTGAAGCCCTGATGCGCTGGAATCATCCCACCCGAGGTAATGTCCCGCCGGGGGCCTTTATTCCCCGTGCTGAGCAGAGCACCCTGATTAATCGGATTACCGAATTTGCTCTGGATCAGGCCATGCAGCAACCAGCGCACGCTGGATGAACTGATGCGGCTGGATGATCTTAAAATCATAATATCGATTGATGACTTTGGAGCCGGATATTCTTCATTGCAATACCTGCATCGTCTGCCCATTTCCCTGCTCAAGATCGACCAATGCTTTGTGCGTCGCCTTCCTGGGGATGCAGGCGCGGCTCATATTCTGGAGGCTGCCATTACCCTGGCGCATAAAATGGGCATTCAGGCGATAGCTGAAGGTGTGGAAACCCTGGAAGTCTACGACTTTCTGTCTGGGCTGGGGTGTGACCTGGCACAGGGTTATCTGATGTCCAAACCCTTGCCTGCCGACGAGTATACTCGTTGGTACCAGCAATGTAATGGACGTTATGCCTGCTGGGGTGGCCTGTAACGGTGGTAATCTATCCTCTGATGGCTCTACGGCAGATTTGAGTGTCACTGGATTGGCCTGATTTTTAACCCCACTGAAAGCTGTTACCCTTGGGTTTTATTTCACACAAGGGTTTGGAATGACCTATTCCATTGCAGTGATTGGTAGTGGCATGGCCGGATTAGCGGCGGCTTATAGGGCGCGTTGTACAGGCCATGATGTCACTGTATTTGAAGCCCTCGACAGCCATGGTATGGATGCTCACGCCATGACGTTCAACGGCGGCTTGGTGGATGTGCCCTTGCGTGTGATGAGCCCCGATGATTGGCCTGGTGTGCTACAGCTGGCGAAAGGGGTGGGAGTGGGCACCTTCAGTGTACGTACCTACACCTCCTGCAGCTGGATCAACCGTCAAACCTGGTTTCGCAGTGGAGAAATCCCTATTCTTGGCTGGCCTTTTGTTGGTTCCTGGCGTTATCTAAACATCCGCGCATTACGTATGGGCTGGGGTATTTGGCAACTGAAACGCCTGACCCGTAAACTCGAACAGCAGGGCACAGAGCTCACGCTGGGAGAAATTCTTGAGCAGCACAGATTTGATCCGCTTTTCTGGCGTGGATTGGTACTGCCCATCCTCACCACCATTTGTACCTGTGAGGAAAAACACCTGCTGAACTGGCCAGCGGCGCAGTTGTTATCACTTCTTCGCGGCATCCTCCATGGTTCTGAACTTTATCGCCTTGAGGGAGGTACCTCGGCGCTGGTTAAGGGCTTATCCGAAAATCTGAAACTGTATTCCGGCAGTCCGGTAGCACAGGTCGAAGAAAACAATGAAGGAGTGAAGGTTTATAACCAACGGGGTGATGGTGGTGTGTTTGATCGGGTGATTGTTGCCACCCAAGCCAATCAGCTGGATTTTCTGGACAACACCCAGTTTGCTGAAGAACAAAAAATGCTGGCAAACATCCGTTTTGATTCAGGTGAGCTTTGGGTGCATCAGGATCAGCGTTTTATGCCTGCAAAAAAGCAGGACTGGACTGCGCTGAATTTCCAGATGGATGAGGCGCTTAAAAAGCCTATGTTCACCGTCTGGGTCAATCAGGTTGAACCCACCCTCAAGGGTTGTGCGCCGGTGTTCCAGACCTGGAATCCTCTGTATGAACCCGCCCCGGACACTGTGCTTGCTCGGATACCACTGGAACGCGCGGTGGTTCACCCTGGCACTGCTCAAGTTCATGAAGCCCTCAACCAATGGCATGATCAACCTGGCCGCAAGGTTTTCTTCTGTGGTTCATGGGCTTATGAAGGTGTGCCGCTACTGGAGTCCGCCGTGCGCTCTGCCAATGCAGCGGTGGATGCCATTAATTGTGAAGGTGTGAATGGGTTGCAGTTGTGATGTTCAGCTTCGGGTTGCTGCTTCTGTAAGCCGTCGGGTCAGTTCTTCAGGCGGCAGGGCAGTGGCAAACAGGTAGCCTTGCAGCAGTTCGCAGCCCAGGCTTTGCAGGTGGGTCTGTTGTTCAGCGGTTTCCACGCCTTCCGCGATGAGTTTCAGTTTCAGGCTGCGGGCCATGGCGATGATGGCATCCACCAGCAGGGCATCTTCGGGGTTGTTGGTGCAGTCACGGATGAAGCTGCGATCAATTTTCAGGGTGTCCAGCGGGTAGCGTTTCAGGTAGCTGAGGGATGAGTAACCGGTGCCGAAGTCATCAATGGCCAGCTGCACACCCAGTGCCTTGAAGGATGCCAGCCACTCAGCTGCGCCCCGATGATCATCCAATAGCAGGCTTTCGGTGATTTCCAGCATCAGATCCCTGGCCTGCAGGCCACTTTGTTGCAGTAACCGGGCCAGCACCTCGGCCGTTAATCCAAGCTCTTTCTGGCGACCGGACAGGTTCACCGACAGGTAGAGCCCCGCCCCCTGACGATTCCACACAGCGGCCTGATGACAGGCTGTTTCCAGTACCCAGTATCCAATCGGGCCGATCAGGCCGGTGTCTTCGGCCAGTGCAATGAACTGGTCCGGTGGAATCCAGCCACGTTGTGGGTGCTGCCAGCGCAGCAAGGCTTCCACGCCGCGTATCTGGCCTTGTTCACTGCTGACAATCGGCTGGTAGTGCACCTGCAGTTGCCCAGCATCTATAGCCATGCGCAGATCCTGTTCCAGTTCCATCAGTTCAGCCGCCTGTAATTGCAGGCCGCTGGTGAAAAACTGCAGTTGGTTGCGACCGGTGTTTTTGGCCCGGTACATGGCCAGGTCGGCATGGCGCATCAGTTCATCGGCAGTGGTGGCATCATCCGGGTAGAGGGCAATGCCGATACTGGCGCCAATGGTGATATCCCGTCCGGCCAGATCAAAGGGGTGGCTGAGTCGGCGGATGATGTTTTCAGCAGCCAGGGTGGCATCACGGTTGCTGGTGATCTGTGGCATCAGCAGCACAAATTCGTCACCACCGAAGCGGGCCAGGGTGTCTTCCCGATTGATGCAATGCTGCAGGCGCTGAGCCACCAGGTTCAGCAGGGTGTCACCCCATTTGTGCCCCAGGGTGTCGTTGACGTATTTGAAGCGGTCCAGATCGATGAACATCAGTGCCAGTGGCTGGTTTTTCTGTTTGCTGGTATCCATCGCCAGCTCCAGCCGGTCGGTCAGCAGGCTGCGGTTGGGTAGCCCGGTGAGGGCATCATAATAGGCCTGCCGGTGAATGTGGGCCTCGTCTTTTTTGCGCTGGGTGATATCGGTGAACACGGAGACGTATTCAAGTATCTGGCCCTGGTCATTACGCAGTGCTGAAACGGATAACCACTGGGGGTAAATCTGTCCGCAACGGCGACGGTTCCAGATTTCTCCGGACCAGTTGCCCTGTTGTTGCAGGCTTTGCCAGAAGGCATGGTAAAAATAGGCGTTGTGGCGGCCTGATTTGAGGATTTTCGGATTCTGGCCGAGGATTTCTGCTTCGCTGTAACCGGTGATGCGGGTGAAAGCCGGGTTGACGGCTTTGATGCGACCATTCCCTTCCACCACCATGATGGCTTCGTTGGCGGTTTCAAAGATGGTGGCAACACGGCGCAGTTGTTCTTCCACCTTTTTTTCTTCGGTGATGTCGGTGCGCACGCAGACTTTGCCACCATTGCTGGTGTTGCTGTCGCTGGCCAGAAACCAGCGCTGATCAGGTGTTTGTTCGGTGTATTGAGCCGAGCCGCCGGTGTCGGACTGGTTTGCTGTTTGTTGCACACCGGCTTGTTTCTGCTGTTGCTGAAAGCTTTGCCAGTCCAGCGGTTGGCGGGTATCCAGCCAGGGGTAGGCGTTTAACCAGGGTTGGTTGTATAACCTGAGTCTGCCTTGATCATCAAACAGCGCAAAAGCTTCTTTCAGACTGCTGACAGCATCACTGAGCAGGTTATGGGCCTGTTCGGTGCGCTCCTGTGCCTGCTGCCATTTCAGGAACATGGCGCTGAGGATCAGCAATAACAGAATGATCAGCAGCAGCAAGCCCAGGTTAAAGTGATCGGCTCTTTGCATCTGTTGCTGATGGTGGCGGTGGTAACTGGCTTCAATCTGTCGCAGCAGTTGCTGGCTATCCAGTGCCAGTAAGCTGTCCAGTTCCTGTTGTACCTGGCCCAGATGGCGCAGTTGCTGGCTGGCATGGTAGAGGAAGTGTTGGCTCAGGTGGTCGTCTGGTGCTTTTTGTTGCAGGGTTTGCAGTTGTTGATGGATGTCTGCCTGCCCATTGGTCTGGCGAAAGAGTTGGTAGCGCAGCATGCGACTCATCAATTCACGGGCTTCTGTGGTGATGGCATGGTTTTCCCGGTGCATCTGGCCGACGAGTTGTGGCAGATACAGCAGGCCATTACGAACCAGTGCAGCATGCAGCTTGATGTCTTCAATCAGCAGTTCCTGCTGTTCCAGCGCTTGTTGGTAGTCGCTCAGTAACTTCAGGGCTTCACTGTCCAGGCCATTACGAAAGGGCCCATCGTTGAATTGCTGTTGCACAGCCAGCCGCTGACGGGCCTGCAACTGGCTGATGCGGTCGTAGTTGAGTCGTGCATTGGTGGTGATCAGCAGGATTTCTTCGCTGATCTGTGCTGATAAATCACCGAACTCCAACAGCACTGCCAGGCGTTCACTGTGATGCTGAACCGTGTGGCTGCCGGTCTGGCTGTAAAGGGCAAGCAGAGCCAGTAACAGCAGACTGATGACACTGATGAAGGCAGTGGCAGCACTAGCGTTTTTCATGCTGGGCTCCTTCATCCATGAAGGGGTGCTGACCGGTCAGTGACTGAATGAAGTCAGCCATGGCAACCACTTCATCATCCGTCAGTTGCCGGCCTAACTGGAAACGTGCCATGACACGAATGGCTTCTTCCAGATTGTCCACGCTGCCATCGTGGAAAAAATGACTGTTCAGGGCGGCTGTGCGTAACCCGGGCACTTTAAAAACATGACGGTGAGACTCCCGCCCGGTGACGTTGTAACGCCCCAGGTCGGTGGTCTGGATCGCATCACCTTTCAGTGCAAAGTAGTTTTCCAGTGATCCCATGCGGGCAAACAGATTGCCGCCCACATTGGCACCCTGATGACAACTGATGCAACCATAATCCCGGAAGAGTCGAAAACCGTGCTGCTGCTGCGCAGTGATGGCATCTGCATCACCCTGCAGCCAGCGATCAAATGGGGCGTTGGTGGTCAGCAGGCTGCGCTGGAAATCTGCCAGCGCCGAGCGAAGGGTTTCCGGGGTCAGGCCCGCCGGGTAAATGGCGGAAAAACTGGCGACCAGTTGTTGATCCTGTTGCAGGCGAGCCATCACATCCGGCCAGTTGCTGGCCATTTCCACCGGGTCGTGCAGTGGGCCATCAACCTGTTCTTCAAGGGTGCGGGCACGGCCATCCCAGAACTGGAAGGCGTTGAGTGCTGCGTTGTAAACACTGGGAGAGCGAAGCTTGCCAAGAGCACCATCGGTACCGCGTGACAGGGGCTGCTGATCCGCACCGTTGCGGCTTAAGTCATGGCAGGAGGCACAGCTGATGTCGCCATCGCGGGAAAGCCGGGTGTCATGAAACAGCTGCTGGCCCAGTTGCAAAATGGCAGGATCTATTTTCGGTGGCTGGGGCACAGGGGTGATCATTTCAGCCGACAGCGGAAGGCTGAGGATTAGCAGGCAATGGATGACACAAATATAACGAACCAAATCTGATTCCTTTCAACTGCTTTAAAAACACTCCATGATAGGTGAAATAAGTTCATCTTTTTCTGATCTGCTGCAGGTTTCTGGTGAAAGTGTGGAGCTTTGCGGGCTTGACCCTTGCTGCAGCTTTGCCGGATAATGTTTGAAACAGGCGTTTTATATGGAGCAGGCATGGCCCAGTCGGATACCGTTGTTCGCATTCTTGATACTGCAGAAGCTCTTTTTGCTGAAAAGGGATTTGCTGAAACTTCCCTTCGTACCATCACCGGCAAAGCCAAGGTTAATCTGGCTGCAGTGAACTATCATTTTGGTTCTAAAAAGGCACTGATTCAGGCTGTTTTTGCCCGCTACCTGGACCCTTTCTGTGAGCAGTTCAACCGTGAGCTGGATCGTCTGGAAAAACAGCCGGGTTTAACGCTGGAAGAGCTGTTGACGGTGCTGGCCACCACCACCGTGAGTGTGCCAGCCAGTAAAGGCAGCCTGTCAGTGTTCATGCGCCTGCTGGGACTGGCTTATACCCAGGCTCAGGGGCACATGCGCCGTTATCTGCAGGAGCATTACGGCAAGACTTTTTTCCGCTTCACCAATCTGCTGAAACAGTGCACCAGTGAATTGCCGGATGCCGAGCGTTTCTGGCGCATTCACTTCATGCTGGGTGCGGTGGTGTTCACCATGTCGTCACTGGATGCTCTGCGTGACATTGCCGCCAGCGACTATGATGAAAAAACCCGTATTCGTGATCTGGTTGCGCGTCTGTTGCCGGTGGTGACTGCGGCGATGAATGCTCCAGTGCCGGAGCAGCCCCCCAGACTGTCCGAGCAGGTTGCCTGAAGCCTTCATGATCCGTATTTCGCTGGCGCAACAACACCTCTGGCTGGAAGATGCCAGTGGCAAGGTGCTGGCGGATTATCCGGTATCCACGGCGCTGGCCGGTGCCGGTGAGCAGGAAGGCAGTGGTGCCACCCCCAGAGGCTGGCATCGGATTCGTGTTTGTATCGGTGCCGGATTGAATCCCCGTGCGGTGCTGCGGGGGCGACGCCCAACCGGTGAAATCTGGACGCCTGAACTGGCGGCAAACTTCCCTGATCGTGACTGGATTCTGGGTCGGATTCTCTGGTTGTGTGGTGAGGAGAAGGGTTTTAATCGGGGTGGATCAGTCGATACGCAGCGGCGTTACATCTACCTGCACGGCACACCGGACGACCAACCGATGGGGGTGCCACTGTCTCACGGCTGCATCCGTTTGCAGCCCGATGCCATGGTGGCGCTTTTTGAACAGGTTACACCTGGCATCAAGGTGTTGATTACTGAGGATTGATCAGTAGCCCGCGACTTTGAAGATCCTTGATTAAAGCCAGAGCAAAATGCTCTAACTCAGGTTGAAAGCTGGCGGCAAGGTTCAACGCATTGGCAAGTATTTCGGGTTGCTCAATGTATTCATGCACCATCTGGTTGCGGATCAGTCGTATTTCCAGCCATTGGTCTGCAGACTTCAGCATGCCCAGTTTTTCTGCACGATCAAGGTTGTCGATCACTGCCCCGGTATGTTCACCTAAAGCGCGCAGCCATGCAGGTAAAAGCTTATCGCCGACGGTGTCTTGAAGCCGACTGAAGCGGCTGGCAAAGGCTTCAACTTTTTCAGCAAGTATTTCATTATGCTGTAGTGATGCTGCTGTTTCGGGTGTCATGGCATTTTGAAACACCTGGGAAGCTGAGTAGCGTAAGTGCTGGATTTCTTTCTCGATAACGCGTTGAAGAAACTGCAGGCGTTCAGCCAGCTCAGGTTTCATAAGATAATCCCTTGACGCAATGCAATATCATGAATGGGAGATCGACTGAGATTTGATGCCAGGAGTAATACATCTACTTTCCTTCCATGCATGGCTCGCATCAGTCTGGCGCTGAGGCGCGCAGATATTTCAGCTGGATTCATGACTGGCTCATCCAACTCTATCAGCAGGTCGATGTCACCGCCCTTTTTCTGGTCATCCGTGCGCGAACCAAACAATCGGATACGGACATTCTGTCCCAATAATTGCTGGACTATGTCGAGTATGATCTGGTGTTGTTTTTCACTGATACGCATGGCATTCAGTCACAAAAAGCAGGTCAGGAAAAGTTGATTATAGGGTGGGGGGGAGTGAAAAGTAAAAATCCTGACAGGAGGTGATGCAACCACTGAGTGCATCACCTCCATACGGGCAGATCAGATACGGGTCAGCCAGCCGTGTTTATCTTCTGCCTTGCCCCACTGAATGTCATTCAGTGCCTTGCGCAGCTTCAGGGTGGTGGCGCCGGGTTTGCCACTGCCAACCGGGTGCTCCTTGCCCTTGTGAATCAGGGTGCCGACCGGTGCCAATACTGCAGCAGTGCCGGACAGGGCTGCTTCACAACCGGGTTTGGCTGCACGTTCCAGCAGTTCAGTCACGGTGAGCTGGCGCTCGGAAACGGTCATGCCCAGATCACGTGCCAGGGTCAGGATGGAGTCACGGGTGACACCGTGCAGGAAGCTTTCATCCAGTGCCTTGGTGATGATTTCGTTGCCATCAATCAGCAGGAAGTTGGCCGCGCCGGTTTCCTGTACATCACCGCCGGGGCAGAACAGGATCTGATCAGCCTTGAAGGCGGCTTTGGCTTCCAGGGTCGGACGCAGGGCGCTGGCATAGTTACCACCACTCTTGATCATGCCCATGTGCGGTGCGCAGCGCATGCCATCATCTTCCAGCAGCAGGCGCAGGGCGGTGTCACCACCGGCAAAGTAGTCGCCGACGGGTGAAACCAGAATGTACAGGCAGGAGCTGAGCGACGGTGCGGCAGCCTTGCCGATGGCTGGTTCAGTGCCGAAATGGGTCGGGCGGATGTAAAGCGAGCCGGGCGGGGCAGGAACATCGGCAGCAAAGCGTTTCACCGTCTGGATGATCATGTCGGTGACCTGCTTCTCGTCAATGGCAGGCAGGGCCAGCAGGCGGCTGCTCTGGGCCAGACGGGCAACATTGCGATCCATGCGGAAGATGGCAACGGAACCGTCTTCATGGCGAAAGGCCTTGAGGCCTTCAAAGCAGGTGCTGGCGTAATGCAGCACATGCGCACCGGGGTGCAGGGTCAGCTTGTCGCTGGGTACCATTTCGGCGGGGCTCCAGCTTTTGCCATCAAACCAGGAAATTGCCATTTCCGGCATGAAAACCGTTCCAAATGCAGCTGCCATACCTATGTCCTCAATTGTTGCAGTCAGGAAAAATGCTGGGCGTCATTCTAAGGGATAACGCCCGTTTTTGCTCATGCCAATGCAAAAAATCATTGCAGAATCATCACCACACAGGCCGCGGTGATGCCACCCATGCTGCGATTGAACCAGCGCCAGTGATGCTCACTTTTCAGCAGTTTGCCAATCGCCACACCAAAACCGGCCCATAAACTGATGCAGGGCAATCCCACCAGGACGCTCATTCCGGCCAGCAGCAGGGCATTCATGATCAGGTTGCCCTGATCCGGCAGAAAACCGGCCATCAGTGCAATACCCATGATCCAGGCTTTGGGATTGGCAAACTGAAAGGCTGCCGCTTGCCACAGGGTCAGCGGGCGGCCCTGGTGTTCAGTGCTGATCACCGGTGGCGGTGCAGTGGCAATCTGCCAGGCCAGCCACAAGAGGTACACACTGCCGGTGATCTTCAAACCGGTCTGCAGCAGCGGAAAATGTTCAAAGGCGCTGCCCAGCCCCAGTGCCAGGGTGCTGAACAGCAGCAGGCAGCCGAAGGCAATGCCGAAAATGTGTGGCAGGGTGCGCCGGAAGCCATAGTTGGCACCGGATGCGGTCAGCATGATGTTGTTGGGGCCAGGTGTCAGGGTCATGCTGATCATGTACAGCATGGCGGCACCCAGCAACAGCAGACTATCGGGGGTGAGGTTCCAGCCGGTTTCCATGGTTTCCTCCTTGGGTTTTACAGGGCCATGGCAGCAGGTGATTGTTGTTGCTGGGGTTTTTCAGTGATCGGCAGGTGAATCAAGGCTGAAAAGGCACCAAAACCGACGCCGACCCACCAGACCAGGGTGTAGCTGCCATAAAGGTCATACAGGGCTCCGCCCAGCCAGACACCGAGAAATCCGCCCAGCTGATGTGAAAAGAACACCAGCCCATACAGGGTGCCCATGTAGCGCAGACCATAGATGTGCGCCACCAGGCCGGAGGTCAGCGGCACGGTGGCCAGCCACAAGGCCCCCATCAGGACTGAAAAGATCACCACTGATTCCGGTGTGATGGGGTTGAGAATGAAGGCAGCGGCAACCAGCGTGCGCAGCAGATAAATAATCGCCAGCAGGTATTTTCTGGAATAACGGTTACCCAGCCAGCCGGCCAGAATAGTGCCGCCCAGATTGGAAACACCGATCAGTGCAATCGCCAGCGCACCGAGTGTGGAGGTGGATGACACTCCCAGCGACTGCACGATGCTTCCGGGGTCAATGCTGCTGCACATTTCGGTGATGAAGGCCGGAAAGTGGGCGGTGATGAAGGCCAACTGGTAACCGCAGGAAAAGAACCCCAGAAAAATGAAAATGAAGGAGGGGTCGCGAACGGCACGTGCCACCACTTTTCCCATGGGTTCATCCAGTTGGGTTTTGCTGCTGTCGGGTGTGGGTGCCTTCAGAAACAACAGTGCCAACATCGACAGGGCAATAAAAACGGCAAACACCAGCAGGGTGTCCTGCCACATCAGGCTGTTCAGCAGCATCTGGGCCACCGGTGGCCCGACAATCTGTCCTGCAGATCCGGCCGCCGTGGCGATGCCCAGTGCCATGGAACGATGACGCTCAGGTGCAGCCCGTCCGATCACTGCCAGGATCACACCAAAACCGGTTCCGGCAATGCCCAGACCAACCAGTATCTGCAGCAACTGGTGTTGACCCGGCGTGAAGGCCAGTGCAGATAGCAATAACCCCAGGATGTAACAGGCAGCACCGGCCAGAATGGCCTTGCGATCACCGTATTTTTCCGCCAGTGCTCCAAAAATCGGCTGGCCGATGCCCCAGAACAGGTTCTGCAGGGCCAGGGCAAAGGAAAACTCGGCTCGAAGCCAGTCAAACTCCTCGGCAATCGGCAGCTGAAACAGGCCAAAGGAAGAGCGGACGCCAAAACTGATCAACAGAATCACACAGCCTGCAATCAGGATTGGATTCAACAGGGGGGAATAACCCTGCGGATTATTTCCGGTTTTTAAAGGGGTGTTTGAGGTTGTTGCTGCACTGGCAGAGTTCATGTCCCTGATTCCACAAATTGTATGGGTGCAATTCTTGTTGGTTTGTTGTTGAATGGGTGCAATATCAGGTTATTCTTTCCTGAAAGAACTGCAATCGGAATATTGCCACCATGACAATTACCCTCAGAGACAAGGCGCAGGCGCGCTGCAGCTGGTTGCCGGATCTGGATGCCTGGCGTGCGTTGCATCACCCGTCATCAAATCGCTCTGCTGCAGATAACAAAACACCGCGCTACAAGGCGTTGGCTGATGCCTTGGCTGCAGCCATTCAGCAGGGTGAGTTGCAGCCGGATACCCGCTTGCCACCTCAGCGACTGCTGGCTGATGCACTGGAAGTCACCACCGGCACCGTGACCCGCGCTTATGCCGAGGCTGAGCGGCGGGGTCTGGTTGAAGCGCGTGTTGGCAGTGGTACCTATGTGCGAGTGGTGCAGGCCGATGATCGCCCGGATTTTTACCACCTGATGGCTGAGGGCGGTGATGGCAGCATTGATCTGTCGCTGAGCCTGATGGTGCCTTGTCCGTTGCGCTTGCAGAGTCTGCATCAGGCCATGCAACAGGTGGCAGCCGATCCGCAGCAACTGGCTGCGGCACTGGCCTATCAGTCGGAACGGGGACAGCCCCGGCAGCTGCAGGTGTTTGCTGACTGGTTGCAACGCCTGGGTGTCAAGGTCAATCCCGAACAGATGATCATTACGGATGGTGGTCAGCATGGCATTTTCCTGAGTCTGCAGGCCTTGCTGGCACCCGGTGAACTGCTGGTGAGTGATGCCCTGACCTATCCGGGTGTGATTGCGGCGGCAAGGGAGTTGCACCTGCGCCATCAGGGTTTGCCGCTGGATGAAGAAGGACTGGATACCCATGCTCTGGAGCGCCTGTGTCAGCAGCAGCGCCCCAGAGCGGTGTACCTGATGCCGGATCAGAACAATCCGACCGGTCGGGTGCTGTCACCGGCACGTCGGCAGCATCTGGCTGAGCTGGCCGAGCGTTATGACTTCTGGATCATTGAAGATGCGGTGCAGTTTCTGCCGCCGGAATTTCGGCTGCAACGGCTGGCTGATCTGGCACCGCAGCGAACGCTTTATCTGTTCAGCAGTTCAAAAATTCTGGCGGGCGGGTTACGGGTTGGTTTGATTGCGGCACCTGCCGGTATTTTGCCACGCCTGATGGCGGCATTAAGGGCGCACTGCTGGATGGCTCCACCCTTGATGGTGGCCCTGACCTGTGCCTGGATTGAATCAGGTGAAACTGATCGTTTATTGCGTTGGCAGTGGCAGGAGGTGCAGGCCCGTCAGCAGTTGCTGGGTGAGGTGTTGGCTGGGCAGGTGTATTCCCGTCATCCGGCTGGTTTTGTGGTGTGGCTGAGCTTACCCGGTGACTGGCGGGCCGGTGAATTTGTTCGGGCGGCGGCGGATGCGGGTGTCAGGGTGTTGGCAGCGGAACCCTTTTGTGTCGGTAATCAGGCCGTGCCCAGGGCTGTGCGTCTGTGTGTCAGTCCACCGGCAGAACGTGAACTGCTGAAAGAGGGGTTGTTGCGACTGAAACATCTGCTGGAGAGCCCGCCGCAAGGGCGGGCTGTGTTCTGAGAGAGGGTTAAATGCCTAGATCCTTCATCAGATCATCATGATCATCCCCCTGGCCACCACCGGAGTTGTCGTTACCGGAGTAAGCGTCGTTGCCGGATTCAGCCAGGATGTCATCGGGATCTTCCAGTTCGGATTCATCAAAGTCGTGCAGCTTGATGAACTCGGTCTTGTCCATCGACAGTTCCAGATAAAAGATGTTGTGCTTTTCGGTGCTGAAGGTGACCCGGCGAGACTGGGGCTGATCCAGTGCAGTGTTGACGGAGATCTGCACCTGCTTGTTGATGGCCATCATCTTCGGCTGGCTTTGGGTGATGGAGGTTTTCAGCTGGTGGCGAACCTTGTTGGTAAAGTCACCAACAATCTGGTTCATGATTTCACCCATCACGTTGCCGACTTCATCAGAGGTGTGAAACTGGGCCAGTTCATTTTCCGGCATGCCCATGCTGAGCAGGTATTTGCGGTAAATTTCCATGGCGGATTCAGCGGTGAAGTTGATGATCACCAGGCCAGAAAAACCACCGTCAAACAGGACAAAACAGCCGATGTCCGGGCGCAGACAGGTTTTATTGATCTTCTGCACCATGGGCGAATAAGTGATCTTGTCATTACCGGCGTTGCCGAGTACTTCACATACGGAATGGCAGAGAATCAGCAGGACTTCTTCGGTGGTGATGGCGCGGGAGCGTTTGGCGGTGGCAATCTGTGTCACGATGGACCTCTTGTATTGGATGTGAATTCCCGTTTTTCTGATGAGGCTTTACAGCTGCATCTTACTCAGTTTTATCCTTGAATTCACATAAATCTTCAATGATGCAGCTCAGGCAACGTGGCTTGCGAGCCACACAAGTGTAGCGGCCATGCAGGATCAGCCAGTGATGGGCGTCCTGCCTGAACTCGCCTGGTACATGGCGAAGCAGTTTCTGTTCCACTTCATCGACGTTTTTACCCGGTGCAATGCCGGTGCGGTTGCTGACCCGGAAAATATGGGTGTCCACGGCAATGGTGGGCTGACCAAAAGCGGTATTCAGGACTACATTGGCGGTTTTGCGACCAACACCGGGCAGGGCTTCCAGTGCCTTGCGGGTGGCAGGTACTTCACCGCCATGCTGTTCCAGCAGGATGCGACAGGTTTTCAGCAGGTTTTCGGCCTTGGTGTTGTAGAGGCCGATGGTCTTGATGTATTCCTTCAGGCCATCCAGGCCCAGATCCAGAATCGCCTGGGGGGTGTTGGCTACCGGAAACAGCCGTGCGGTGGCCTTGTTGACCCCGACATCGGTGGCCTGGGCGGACAGCAGTACGGCAGTGAGCAGCTCAAAGGGGGTGCTCCAGTTGAGTTCAGTGGTTGGCTGGGGGTTGGCTTCCCGCAGTCGACTGAAAATCTGCTGGCGTTTTTCCTTGTTCATGGCGATTCATTCATGGCTGCTGTCATTGGAGCGTTTTTTCAGGCGCTGGGTGTCAGGCGTACACGGCGGCTGGCTTTTTCTGTGGCAACCGGCTGAGGTTTGGCGCGCTGTTTCAGTTGCTGGTCGATCAGGTTTTTCAGCGCAATGATCAATCCCATGCCAAAAAAGGCACCGGGTGGCAGCAGCAGGATCAATACCTGAAAGTCACTGAAGAAGGTGATTTGCCACTGGGCTGCAGCAGGGCCAAACAGCAGTTCCATGCCGCTGAACAGGGTGCCCTGGCCCAGTATTTCCCGGAAGGCTCCCAGCAATACCAGCACAGCTGCAAACCCCAGGCCGACCATTAGTGCATCAACCAGTGCCGGTAACGGCGGATTTTTGGATGCAAAGGCATCGGCCCGGCCGAGAATGGCACAGTTGGTGACAATCAGGGGAATAAAAATTCCGAGTATCTGGTAGAGCTCGTAGGTGAAGGCCTGCATCAGCAGTTCGGCACAGGTCACAAAGGAGGCAATGATCATCACAAAGGCAGGCAGTCGCACGCTGCTGGCCACATGGTTGCGGATGATCGAAACCGACAGGCTGGAGCCCAGTAAAACCAGCAGTGTGGCGGCTGCCAGCCCAAGGGAATTGACCACTGTGCCGGTCACCGCCAGCAGGGGACAGAGCCCCAGCAGCTGAACCAGTGCAGGGTTGTTGTGCCACAGGCCATCGGCCGAAATCTTGCCATAATTCGCCTGCGATACTGCCGAACTGGCTGGCGGAGATGATGCCAGAGCGGGGGCTGTCTGGCTGACAGTCGTCTGGCTGGGGGCCGTTTGGCTGGGAGCAGTTGTGCTCATGGTGTGGGCTCCTCAACGGGCAAGGCAGCTGCGTACTCATTCAGCAGTGCCAACAGTTCGGTATCGTCCTGCAGCCATTCCAGACTGCGCCGCACCGCATGCACCACGGCGCGCGGGGTGATGGTGGCACCGGTGAACTGGTCAAACTCACCGCCATCACGGCGTACGGTCCACCCTGCGATATCCGGGTTATTCAGGCTGCGTCCATTAAAGCTGAAAATCCAGTCGGATTTGGCGGCTTCGATCTTGTCACCCAGGCCGGGTGTTTCTCGGTGCTCAATCACACGCACCCCCTGCACCTGGCCATCCAGGCGCAGTGCCACCAGCAATTCAATGCGGCCGGTGTAACCATCCGGAGCCACCACCGGCAGCAGGACCATGGCCGGTTGTCCATTCTGAAAGGCCACTTGCAGGGCAACCGGGCGGGTATGACCCAATGCTGCCACGGGAGGCAACAACAGTGGCTGCTGCAGGTTCATCCGGTATTGATCCGGTGGGGCCAGCTCATGCAGCAAGCGGGCAGCGGCCAGTTGGCGGTTTTCTTCGATGCGTTCGGCTGTCAGCAGGCGAGTCAGACTGACAGCACCGGCAGTGATCAGGGCAAACAGCACCAGCCCGGTGACACTGCGCAGGATGCTTTGTTTCAAGCTGGGCAGGTCACTCATTTGTGCTGGCCTCCCGATTTCATACCGCTGTGTGCCTTGTCATGACCATAGACTCTGGGGCGGGTGTAATAGTCGATGGCCGGTGCGGCAAAGTTCATCAACAACACTGAAAAGGCCACTCCATCCGGGTAGCTGCCCCAGGTGCGAATGCTGATCACCAGAATGCCCGCGCCCAGGGCAAATACCATTTTGCCTTTCAGGCTGGTGGCACCACTGACTGGGTCAGTGAGAATGAAAAAGGCCGCAAATACCGCCGAACCTGCAGCCAGATGCAACCAGGGTGGAATGTGGTGGCTGGTATCCAATCCCCAGACCAGTGCGCCAAATACCAGCAAGGTCAGCAGGAAGGTCAGTGGCAGTTGCCATTGAATGATGCGTCGTGCAATCAGATACAGTCCACCGAGCAGCCAGGCCAGTGCCACGCTGGTGGTGGCCTGCAGCATGGCCGGTTGCAGACGGTCGGATTGCCAGAATTCATCCGCCATCAACAGGCCCTTGTTGCGCCAGGCGTCCAGTGCGGTGGCTCCGGTCAGGGCATCTGTGCCCGGCAGGGTATGCAGCCAGTGAGTGCCTTCAACCGCCTGGGGCAATGGCCAGATGCTCATTTGCACCGGAAAACTGATCAATAAAAAGGCATAAGCAGCCATGGCCGGGTTAAAGGGATTTTGCCCCAGGCCGCCAAACAGGTGCTTGCCACACAGCAACGCAAACAGGCCACCAATCACCGGTATCCACCAGGGAGCCGTGGCTGGCAGGCAAACACCGAGCAACACCCCGGTGACCAGTGCTGAATAATCCTGGAGCTGAGCCAGTGAGCGGCGGCGCAGGCGACAAACCAGCGCTTCTGCCAGCAGGGCGCTGCTGCAGGTCAGCAGCAGATTGATCAGAATGCCGGGGCCAAAATGCCAGCTCAGCAGCAGGATACCGGGCAGGCAGGCCAGCAGTACCTGCTGCATGATCCAGCGGGTGCTGGTCTGACTGTGGGCATGCGGTGAGGAGAGTTTCAGCAGTGGCATCAGCGGTCAGGCTCCTGTGAAGTGGCTGCGTCAGCCTGCTCTGCATCCTGCAGGCGTTGTTCCGCACGCGCCAGTTGCTGTTGCGCAGCTTCCACTCGCTGCTGTTGTTCCTGAATTTGTTCAGGGGTGGCATCCGGCGTGGTGTGTAGGTTGGCCAGGGTTTTTTCTGCTTTTTTCACCGCCACCGCGGCGGCTGCCCTGGCAATTTTTAATTGTTTCAGCTGCTTGTCATCAAGTGATCCTGAGGCGGCAGCGGCAGTTGGTGGTGCAGAAGCAGTGTTTTCAGCTGCTGGAGCTGGTGTTGCTGTTGTTGTGGCTGCGGCTGTAGCTGGTGCTGGTGTAGGGTTTTCAGCCGTTTCACTGGCAGCACGTTTGGCAGCTGCCATTTTGGCGGCTGCTTCAGCTCTGGCCCGGCGTTTGGTTTCTTTTTCCTGTTCTTCGCGTTCCAGGCGTGCCTTGCGTGCTTCAAAACGCAGTTTGGCCAGATCCGCTTTACGGGCATCAGCACGTTTGCGGATCAACTGGTCCTTGGCGTGGCGATAATACTGCACCAGCGGGATTTCACTGGGGCAAACCCAGGCGCAGGCACCACATTCAATGCAATCCGCCAGCTGTTGTTGTTCAGCCTTGTCAAAAGCACCACCGGCAGCATAAAAATACAGTTGCTGTGGCAGTAACCGGACCGGGCAGGCATCCTCACAGCGCCCGCAGCGGATGCAGGGTTGCTCAGGGCCAGGCAGTGGCAGTTCTTCAGCGGTGGTCAGCAGCAGGCAGTTCATGCCCTTGGTGACGTGGTACTGATCAGAGTCGAGGTTAAACCCCATCATCGGGCCACCCACAATCAGGCGCTCTGCCTGCTCGGGATCGGCTTCAGCCAGTTGCAGCAGTTGGCTGATCGGGGTGCCAAGGCGCACCAGCCAGTTGCCGGGGTTTCTGACCGCCTGCCCGGTAAGGGTCACGACTCTTTCTATCAGTGGCTGGCCGAGTACCACGGCATCCCTCAGGGCAACCAGCGTACCGACGTTCTGGCAGAGGATGCCCAGATCAATGGGTAGTTTGCCACTGGGCACCTCCTGCCCGGTGAGTAGCTGGATCAGCTGTTTTTCACCACCGGAAGGATAACGGGTGGGCAGTACACAGGCTTTTAACCGGCTTTCCAGGGCATGGCCTGCTATTGCCTGCGCGATGGCTTGCAGTGCTTCAGGTTTGTTGTCTTCAATGCCCAGTAACAGCTGTTCGGGTTGCAGCAGTCTTTCCAGCAGTGCAATGCCTTCCAGCAAGGCCTCCGGACGACTGCGCATCAACAGATCATCAGCAGTGATGTAGGGTTCACACTCGGCCGCATTGATGATCAGTGTTCTGATGCCATGTTTACGGGCACCTTCCAGCTTGATCCAGGTCGGGAAGGTGGCACCGCCCAGGCCCACCAGTCCGGCATGTTCCAGTTGGGCAAGCAGTTGCTGGTCACTGGCCTGTTGCCAATCCGGCAGCGTCGGCCAGGGCCAGCGGCTGTCCTGACCATCACTGCGAATCACAATGCTCGGTGCTGTGAGCCCGGAAGGATGTGCCATGGGACGTGGTTCGATGGCAATCACTTCACCACTGATGCTGGCATGAATGCAGGCACCGGTACCGGATTGGCAGCCAGCCAGCAATTGCCCGGTCTGTACCCGGTCACCCACTTGCACGATGGGTTCGGCAATGCGTCCGGCATGCTGCACCAGTGACAACACCACTTCTTCTGGTAAAGGGGCGGTGCGTAGCGGTGCCTGATTGGACAGGTGTTTGTGTTCCGGTGGATGAATGCCACCGTGGAAGGGTCGGCTGATGGTTTGCTGGATCACGTCAAACCGACTCCCTGACAGTGGAAGGATTTGCAGCCATTGGTGTAATGCGGTCTGTGGCGATGATACGGGTTGTTGCTGGTGTGCCTGGCCCGGCAGGTTGTGGCCATTGCCAGTGTTGCAGGTCACTTCTCACCGGCAGCATGTCAATGCAGTCCACCGGGCAGGGTTCCACACACAGGTCGCAGCCGGTGCATTCACTGATGATGACGGTATGCATGAGTTTGGCGGCACCAAGAATGGCATCCACCGGGCAGGCCTGAATGCATTTGGTACAGCCGATGCACTCATCTTCACGAATATAGGCGACCTTCTTTTCACTGGTTACACCGGCTTCGGCATCCAGTGGCAGGGGTTCGCGGCCCAGCAGGTCGGCCAGCGCCTGAATGGTAGTTTCACCGCCGGGTGGGCAGAGATTGATGGCGTCACCAGCAGCGATGGCTTCGGCATAAGGGCGGCAGCCGGGATGGCCACACTGTCCGCACTGGGTCTGGGGCAAGAGCTGGTCAATTTTCTCGACCAGTGGGTCACCCTCAACATGGAAACGGACTTGCGCATAACCCAGCAACAGGCCGATGATCAGGGCCAGCAGGCTGAGGGCAAACAGGGCGCTTAACAGGCTCACAGTTGCACCATGCCGGTAAAGCCCATAAAGGCAAGCGACATCAGGCCCGCAGTGATCATGGCCACTGCAGCACCTTTAAAGGGTAGGGGGACATCGGCCAGTGCCAGGCGTTCGCGCATGGCAGCAAAACAGACCAGCACCAGAGCAAAGCCCAAGCCGGCACCCAGGCCGTAAAGGATGGCTTCAACAAAGGTTTGTTCACGATTGATGGATAGCAGGGCAACACCCAGCACGGCGCAGTTGGTGGTGATCAGCGGCAGGAAAATGCCCAGCACCTGATACAGCAGTGGTGAGGTTTTGTGGACTACCATTTCAGTGAACTGAACCACTGCTGCAATCATGATGATAAAGCTGATGGTGCGCAGGTAATCCAGCTCCAACGGCAATAGCAGGCCGTGATACACCAGATGGCTGAGGGCAGAAGAAAGGGTCAGTACAAAGGTGGTGGCCAGGGCCATGCCCAGCGCAGAATCCAGCTTGTTGGACACGCCCATGAAAGGGCAGAGGCCAAGAAACTGCACCAGTACGAAGTTGTTGACCAGGATGGTGCTGATCAGCAATAGAAAGTATTCAGTCATGGTTCTGCCGGGATGCCTGAAATCAGGGGATTCTATCAAGAGGCGCATTTTAGCCTAGATGGCAGACTGACGCAGACTTGTAACTATAATTTTTAGTGATATGAGCTGCGCAGATGGCGATTTACAACAAATTGCCTATACTGGCGATCAGAATGCACTGCACAAAAGTGTGGAAAATAGGCATAATAGTTTGATTCTAAATATGGAATACAAAGCCTGGGTGGACTGAATATGTTGCTTCGAAAGCTGAAAATCAATCACCGTATCTGGATCATCAATCTGCTGGCGGTGGCCGGAATGCTGGCGATTTTGCTGGTTGCCTTGAATCGCCAGTACAACGACATGGAAAGCCTGAAGCTGCAGGAAATACAGCATCAGGTGGACTCTGCAGAAGGTGTGGTGCGAGCCTATCAGCAGATGGTTGCCAATGGTCTGCTGACGACTCAGGAAGCCCAACGCCAGGCCATTAATATGGTGATGGCCATGGTTTATGGGCAGGATAAGGATTACTTCTTTATTCTGACCCTTGATGGTGTGGTGCTGGCCCATCCCAGTGCGGATGTGCGTAACCGCAACATGTTGCACGTGCAGGATGTTCACGGTGTACCACTGTTCCGGCAAATGATCTCTGGTGCCAGCCGTGATGGTTCGGTTGTAGTGCCTTATCATTGGCCGCGCCCGGGCAGTGATGTTCCCCTGCAGAAAATCTCTTATGCCCGTCTGAATAGCGAGTGGAACTGGATTATTGCCACGGGTGTTTATGTGGATGACATCGATCAGATGTTCAAAAACAGCCTGATGGCCCTGGGTGGTATTGCCGTGGTGATTCTGCTGATCATGCTGCTGGCCGGGTTACTGATCGGGCGTTCCATCATTCGCCCAATCAAGGAAACTGCTGAGGCCATGCGTGAAATCAGCAGTGGTGATGGCGATTTGACGGTACGACTGAATACTCAGGGCAAGGATGAAATCACCGAGCTGACCTCCCACTTCAACGTGTTTGTGACCAAAATTGAAGACCTGGTGGCAGACATCAAGCTGGCAGTCGGTGCCATCAATACTGCAGCACAGGAAATTGCTGCCGGTAACTCTGACTTGTCCCAGCGTACTGAAGAACAAGCCTCCAGCCTGGAAGAAACTGCTTCAAGCCTGGAAGAACTGACTTCTACTGTGCGCCAGAATGCCGATAACGCGCGTCAGGCCAATCAGTTGTCACAGGATGCCAGCCGCATTGCAGCAGAAGGTGGTGGCCGTGCCCGTCAGGTGGTGGCCACCATGGAAGAGATCAGCGAAAGCTCCAACAAGATTGCTGATATCACCACCCTGATCGACAGCATTGCCTTTCAGACCAATATTCTGGCATTGAACGCAGCCGTAGAAGCCGCTCGTGCAGGTGAGCAGGGTCGAGGTTTTGCGGTGGTTGCCGGTGAGGTCCGGGTGCTGGCTCAGCGCTCTGCTGCAGCTGCCAAAGAAATCAAAGAGCTGATTACCGCTTCAGTGGAAACGGTGCGCCAGGGTGGTTCGCTGGTGCGTGAAACCGGTGAAACCATTGAGCAGATTGTGGCTTCCGTTAAACGGGTCACGGACCTGATGGGTGAAATCTCTGCTGCCTCCGATGAGCAGAGCCAGGGCATTGAACAGGTCAACCAGGCCGTCATCCAGATGGATGATGTCACTCAGCAGAATGCTGCATTGGTTGAAGAAGCGGCCGCTGCTGCTGAATCGCTGGAAGAGCAGTCCCAGGCCTTGAGTGAAGCTGTTTCTGTCTTCCGTATCAGTGCTGACAGTGAAACCAGAAAGGTGGCGCCCAGCGGTAGCAGAACGGTTGCTGCCCCTGGCCAGGCTCCGACACGGTCACGCCCTGCTGCACCGGCAGCAAAAGGTACCGCACGTACTGCCGCGCCGGCACGCAAACTGACTCCACCACCCAAGCGTCAGGATGATGATGAGTGGGAAGAGTTCTGAAGCTGATTCCCTGGCTGTTGCTGCTGTTAACCAGTTGGGTTGCAGCAGCACAACCGTTGGAGTGGGATGACCTGCTGCCGGAAGGTTTTGAACTGGATAAGCAGCAGGTGTTTGAAGGGCAGGATATCAGTGGGTTGAGTGATTTCAGTCCGGAAGCCCAGCGTTTGATGGATCGTTTGCAGCAGGTATTGAATGCTGCACCGCCAGTACCGGCGCTGGATGGCCAGCGGGTGAGTTTAAGTGGCTTTATGGTGCCGCTGCAGCGGGAAGGGCGTCAGGTGACTCACTTTTTTCTGGTGCCCTGGTTTGGCAGCTGCATCCACACACCACCACCACCGGCCAATCAGATGGTGCAGGTGGTCATTCGGCAGGATCATCCCTTTAACAGGTTGTTTGGTACGGTCAAGGTACACGGCGTGTTAAAGCTGGATTACACCGAACACCGCCTGGGTACTTCTGCCTATACCTTGATTGCGGACAAGATAGAGTCAACTGAGTTCATCTTTGAAAGACGCTGGTGATAAGCCATGCTAGGCTTGTATCAGCTTTGACTGATTGATTATAGAAGGAAAGGTTATGGCAAAAACAATTCTGACCGTTGATGACTCTGCATCCATTCGCCAGATGGTGTCTTTCACCTTGAAAGGTGCTGGTTACAATGTGGTGGAAGCAGTGGATGGCAAGCAGGGTCTGGACAAGGCTAGGGCTGGACGCTTTGATCTGGTGTTAACGGATCAGAACATGCCGAATATGGATGGCCTGACGCTGATCAAGAGTCTGCGTGCTCTGCCAACCTATGCACGCACTCCAATCCTGGTGTTGACCACTGAAGCGGGTGATGCCATGAAACAACAGGGTAAGGCTGCCGGAGCCACCGGCTGGCTGGTTAAACCCTTTGATCCCCAGAAGCTGATCGACGTGGTCAAAAAAGTCATTGGTTAACCACCTGCTGGTTGAAAGGGAGAGGCCCGGCTCATGAGTGTTGATCTCAGCCAGTTCCACCAGGTGTTCATCGATGAAGCGTATGAACATCTGTCCACCATGGAAAGCCTGCTGCTGGCGCTGGATTTGACCGCGCCCAGTCTGGACGATCTGAATGCCATCTTTCGTGCTGCCCACTCCATCAAGGGTGGTGCAGGTACTTTTGGGTTTACCGACATTGCTGAGTTAACGCATGCACTGGAAACCCTGCTGGATCGGCTGCGCAAAGAAGAGCTGGACCCCACCGATGCCATGATTGAGGCTTTTCTGCAGTGTTGTGACCTGTTGGGCAACATGCTGGATGTTCATCAGAATGGTGGTGAAGTGGATCAACAGCGGCTGGAAAGCATCAGGGGCGAACTGATGCAACTGGCCAGTGGTGAAGCATCAGCTGCTGCGGTTGTTGAAGCGGCTCATCCACCTGCTACCGCAACACCTGTAGAACCGGGTGGGCATAGCTGGCTGATTCATCTGCATCCCGGCAAGGATATTTTTGCTGAGGGCGCTTCATTTGAAGCCATCAATGAAGACCTGAGTGCCCTGGGGCAGCTTGAAGTCCTGCAGCAACCTGAAGCCGGGCATGTCCGTTGGCGGTTATATGCTGATGTAAGCCTGGAGGTGTTGCAGGAAACCTTTGCTTTTGTCTGCCAGGCCGATGAAGTCAGTTTTACGGAAGAAACCAGTATCACGGCCAGTGATGATCAGGGATATGGTTTTTTTGTCGATGAAAGTGAACTGGCTGCTGAGCGTGAAGCTGCAGATGGTTTTGGCTTTTTTATTGATGAAGATGAGTTGCCCTCCCAACAGGCACAGCGCCAGGCTGAACAGGAAGCTGAACAGGGCTTTGGCTTTTTTGTGGATGAAAGTGATTTGCCGGCTGCCCAGCCAGATGCAGCTGAATCAGTAGCCGTTGAACCGGGTAAAGCCACTGGTGCGGCTGCAAACCCGCAAGCCGGAAGTTCACCATCAAGTTCCCAGACAGTTGGAGCCAAGCCTGCCACCACTGCTTCCAGATCACCAGCCAAAGCACCGGCTAAACCTGCTGCCCAGGCTGAAACCTCCATCCGTGTGGGTGTTGAGAAGGTTGATCAACTGATCAATCTGGTCGGAGAGCTGGTCATCACCCGTTCGATGCTGGCGCAATCTGCTGCTGCACTGGATCCCATGGTCTATGAGGCAATCCACAACGGTCTGGCGGCGCTGGAGCGTAATTCCCGCGATCTGCAAGAGTCGGTGATGTCCATTCGCATGCTGCCGATCAACTTTGTGTTTGGTCGTTTCCCGCGTGTGGTGCG
Organism: Marinospirillum alkaliphilum DSM 21637; assembly: GCF_900119735.1. GTDB lineage: Bacteria > Pseudomonadota > Gammaproteobacteria > Pseudomonadales > Halomonadaceae > Marinospirillum > Marinospirillum alkaliphilum. The sequence continues at coordinate 575,887 of NZ_FPJW01000001.1, forward strand.
TGATCTGGCCAACAAGATGAATAAAAAAGTGGCCCTGAAACTGATTGGTGAAGAAACCGAGCTGGACAAGGGACTGATTGAAAAGCTGGCTGATCCACTGACTCACCTGGTACGCAACTCCATTGATCACGGTATTGAAACACCGGAGCAACGCCTGGCTGCCGGAAAATCCGAGCAGGGCACCATTACCCTCAGTGCCAGTCACCAGGGTGGCAGTATTCTGGTTGAGGTGACGGATGATGGTGCAGGCTTGAATCGTGAGAAGCTGTTGGCCAAAGCCCAGGAAAAAGGCATCCCGCTTAGTGATAACCCCTCTGATCGTGAAGTCTGGCAATTGATTTTTGCGGCCGGTTTTTCCACCGCCAAGGAAGTCACTGATGTATCCGGTCGAGGCGTAGGGATGGATGTGGTGATGCGCAACATCACCGAGATGAAAGGTCAGATCGAAATCGACTCTGCCGAAGGGCGTGGAACCCGTATCGGGCTGCGTCTGCCACTGACTCTGGCCATTCTGGATGGCATGTCACTGCGTGTGGGTGAAGAAGTCTTCATCCTGCCGCTGACCCGCATCATTGAATCCCTGCAGCCGGAGCCAGGCCAGTTGAAAACTGTGTCGGGCAAGGGGCGGGTGGTTCATATTCGTGGTGAATACCTACCCTTATTACCGCTTTATAAAGCCTTTAACCTTGAACCACGTGTCAAGAAGCCTGAAGAAGGCATATTGGTGGTGGTGGAGAGTAATGAAGGCAAGCTGGCCCTGTTTGTTGATGAGCTGATTGCTCAACACCAGGTCGTCATCAAGAGCCTGGAAGCCCACTACCGTAAGGTTCAAGGGGTATCCGGTGCAACGATCATGGGTGATGGACGGGTTGCCTTGATCATCGACATCGAACAGCTGGCAAAATTGAATCAACCTGAAGATGTAATGAATATTTCCGGAGGCCGCGATGATGAGTGAAGTAGCAGAAGAGCATGCGCTGGTAATGGCAGGGCATCAGGAGTTTCTGACCTTCACCCTGGGTGAGGAGGAGTATGCCATTGATATCCTCAAGGTACAGGAAATCCGTGGTTATGATGCGGTGACCCGGATCGCCAATACCCCGGATTACATCAAGGGTGTGATCAATATGCGTGGTGTGATCGTGCCGGTGGTCGATATGCGGTTGAAGTTTCATGTTGGCCAGGCAGTTTATGATCAGTTTACCGTGATGATCATTCTGAACCTCGGTGAACGGGTGGTGGGCATGGTGGTGGATGGTGTATCCGATGTAGTGGCGTTGGCACCGGAGCAGATTCGACCTGCACCGGAGTTTGGTGCAGCGATGGATACCCAGTACATCCAGGGCCTGGCCAGCATCGACAAGCGCATGGCCATCGTAGTGGATATCGAAAAGCTCATGACCAGCAGCGAGATGGGGCTGGTTGATCGTGTGGTTGCGGGCAACTGATCCGAGGGAAACACCATGTTGAAAAAAGTCACCGTTAAAGCACGTTTAATCTTTGTCATTGGTTTTTTGTCCCTGCTGCTGGTGGGTATCGGCTTTATGGGGCTGAACGGCATGTACAATGTGGACAAGCGCCTGCAAAGTGTTTATGAAGATCGCCTGATTCCCTCGCATCAGCTGGCTGAAATTGAATACCTGATGATGCAGAACATCATTCAGTTGCAACTGGCAGGCATGCATGATCCACGTCTGGAGGAGCATGTGCTGCACGACCATCCCATTACCCTGCATACCGATCAGGTGCGAGCCAATATCCAGAAGATCACCGAAATCTGGGATGCTTACATGCAGACCTACCTGACGGACCGTGAAGCCCGGCTGGCAGAAAATTTTGCCCGTCTTCGTACAGAGTTTGTGCAGCAGGGCCTGCTGCCTTCCATCCGTTATTTTGAAGCAGGTGAGTTCATGGATGGCAACATGCACATGGTGCGGGTGACCAATCCAGCCTTTAACCGGGCTTTTGCCGTAGCCAGTGAATTGATGGACCTGCAGGAAGAAGTGGCAGCTCAAGAGTATGCTGATGCAGTGGCTGAGTATCAGCGCACTCGTAATATTGCCATTCTGGCCATTCTTCTGGGTGTAGGTCTGGCGTCGCTGGTGGGCTGGCTGCTGATTCGTGCCATTGTTAATCCGCTGAATCGTGCAGTCGGTTACTTCAACGAAATTTCAGCCGGTAATCTGAATAACCGCATCCAGATCGATAATGACGATGAAATCGGCAAGGTGATGCAGGCTTTGCAAGCCATGCAGGACAAGTTGCGTGAGTTGGTGACAGACATCAAGGCTTCAGTGGATGCCATCAATACGGCCTCACAGGAAATTGCTGCGGGTAATACCGATCTGTCCCAGCGTACCGAAGAACAGGCGTCCAGCCTGGAAGAAACGGCCTCCAGCCTGGAAGAGCTGACCTCCACGGTGAAGCAGAACGCTGATAATGCACGTCAGGCCAACCAGCTGGCTCAGTCTGCCAGTCAAACGGCCTCCGAAGGTGGTGAGCGTTCACGTCAGGTAGTCAGCACCATGGAGCAGATCAGTGAAAGCTCCAACAAGATTGCCGACATCACCACCCTGATTGATGGCATCGCTTTCCAGACCAATATTCTGGCGCTGAATGCTGCCGTGGAAGCTGCACGTGCCGGTGAGCAGGGTCGTGGTTTTGCAGTGGTGGCCGGTGAGGTGCGCTCCCTGGCGCAACGTTCCGCAGCCGCTGCCAAGGAAATCAAAGAGCTGATCACTGAGTCGGTCGAAACTGTCACTCATGGCACCAAGCTGGTTCGTGACACCGGTAATACCATTGAAGAAATTGTCAGTTCCGTGAAGCGGGTCACTGACATTATGGGTGAAATTTCTGCCGCCTCTGATGAACAAAGCCAGGGTATTGAACAGGTGAACCAGGCGGTCATTCAGATGGATGATGTGACTCAGCAGAATGCCGCGCTGGTGGAAGAGGCTGCCGCAGCGGCTGAGTCCTTGCAGGAGCAAGCGCAGGCACTGAGTGAAGCAGTTGCTATTTTCCGCATTGAAGAAAATACCAGTAAACCCCACAAAGCAGCTGCTGCCCTGGCTGCACCGCGTGCTGTTAGCGCCCCGGCTGCCCCAGCCAGAAAACCAGCGGCTAGAACAGCAGCTGCTGCCCGGCCTGCTCCTGCTGCAGCCAAGCGCACCAGCCCGCTGCCACCACCCAAAAAGCAGGATAATGACGAGTGGGAGGAGTTCTGATCTGTGACTGCCAAAGAGCGCGAATTTGATTTCACGGACAGGGACTTCGAGCGGATTCGTGATCTTGCTCATGAGCGGGCCGGTATTTTTCTCAGTCCCAAGAAGCGCGATATGGTTTATAGCCGTATCGCGCGGCGTTTGCGCGCGCTTGGGCTGATGACCTTTGAACAATACCTGCATCATCTGGAAGACAATGACGATGAGGCTCAGGATTTTGTTAATGCCCTGACCACCAATCTGACGTCCTTTTTCCGTGAGTCCCACCATTTTGACCTGCTGGCAGAGCAGATGCTGGCGATTGCGGCAAAACGCCGCGATCCGATCAAAATCTGGTCCAGCGCCTGCTCCACAGGGGAAGAAGCCTACTCGCTGGCGATGACAGCCATTGAAACCTTTGGCAGTTGGACGCCCCCGGTTCGCATTCTGGCCACGGATGTTGACACCAATGTCCTGCAGCAAGCCAAACGTGGCGTTTATGCATCGGATCGGGTGAGCAAGCTGGATGAGCAGCGAGTGAAGAACTTTTTTGTGAAGGGGAAGGGTAGCCATGCGGGCATGGTTAAAATCCGCTCTCAGGTACAGGACCTCATTCACTTCAACTCACTGAACCTGTTGGCCCCTAACTGGCCGGTAAAAGGTCCCTTTGATGCTATTTTCTGTCGTAACGTCATGATTTATTTTGATAAACCGACTCAGTACAAGGTGCTTTCACGCTTTCATCCAATGTTAAGGGAAGATGGACTGCTTTATGCGGGTCATTCCGAAAGTTTTCAGCATGCGGCAGATCTGTTTCGGTTGCGTGGAAAAACAGTTTTTGCACCGACCAGTAAGGCTGAACGGAGCAAGGGTTAAATCGTGTATCAGGAACAGCTTGAGCAAGAGGGGCAGCCCGATGCTGAAGCCTGGGCACCAAGCAGTTATCACGATGCCTACTTTGATCTGGAGGCTGTAAAGGTGTTGCCGGGCGAGTATTACGTGACCCGGCAAGACAAATTGCTTGTAACTGTGTTGGGTAGTTGTGTTGCGGCATGTATTCGTGACAAAGTACAGGGTATCGGCGGCATCAGTCACTTCATGTTGCCTTTTGGTTTTAACGAAGAAGAGCTGATTGACAGTTCAATTCGTTACGGCAGCCACGCCATGGAAGTATTGATCAACCAGTTGCTCAAGCTGGGTGCAGTGCGCGAGCAACTGGAAGCCAAGGTATTTGGTGGTGGCAATGTGCTGGCGGCAGAAGGCAGTCAACTGATTGGTGAACGCAATGCCGAGTTTCTGCTGAGTTATCTGAATGCAGAGCAGATACCGATTGTGAGCCAGAGCTTGTTGGGGCCCTGGCCACAGAAAGTGTATTTTTTTCCTACCAGTGGCAGGGTTCTGGTGAAAAAGCTGAAGCGACTGAACAATACAACCATTTTTGATCGGGAAGCACGCTACTTCGAGAAGTTGCTGAATATCGAAGTGGCCGGAAACGTAGAGTTGTTTGGCTGATGAAAAACCAGAAAATCGGTGTTTTGGTAGTGGATGACTCGGCGCTGATTCGCAAGCTGCTGACTGAGATTATTGATGCCCAGCCGGATATGAAGGTGTTGGCGGTGGCTCCCGATCCACTGGTCGCCCGTGAGCTGATCAAATTACATAACCCGGATGTGTTGACTTTGGATGTTGAAATGCCACGCATGGATGGTCTGGATTTTCTGGAGCGCTTGATGCGCTTGCGGCCGATGCCGGTATTAATGGTGTCTTCGCTGACTGATAAGGGCTCAGAGGTGACACTGAGAGCTCTGGAGCTGGGTGCAGTGGATTACATTGCCAAGCCCAAGGTGGATATTGCCAGTGGCCTGCAGGCTTATGCCGAGCTGATCGCAGAAAAGATTCGTGCCTGTGCCCAGGCCAGGGTTGGTTCCACTGCAGGCAGTCATGCCGCTGATGATGCGCGCAGGCGTGCTCAGGCGGTTAATGCCTCCAGGCAAAAGGCAGGTTACAGCTCGACCGAGAAGATTATTTTTGTGGGTGCATCCACCGGTGGAACGGAAGCGATCAAGGATTTTCTGATTGATCTGCCCGCTGATATGCCGGCCATCATGATCACTCAGCATATGCCGGAAAACTTTACCCGTACCTTTGCTGAGCGCCTGGACAAGCTCTGTGTGCTGAAGGTGCGTGAAGCGGTACATAACGAGCGGGTGCTGCCAGGGCATGTCTACATTGCACCGGGTAATCAACACCTTGAAGTCACTCGCAGTGGCGCCAATTACATGACCCGGTTGCATGAAGGTCCACCCGTTAACCGGCATCGTCCATCAGTGGATGTCTTGTTCCATTCCGCAGCTCAGGTGGCTGGTGCCAATGCCGTGGGTGTGATTCTGACCGGCATGGGCCGTGATGGTGCAGCAGGTTTGCTGGAAATGAAGCGAGCCGGTGCTTATACCCTGGCTCAGGATGAAAAAAGCTGCATTGTTTTTGGCATGCCAAAAGAAGCCATAGCCTTGGGTGCTGCTGATGAAGTGCTGCCGCTGACAGACATGCCTGCCAGGGTGATTGAGCGCCTTGGGCAACGAATCAATCGAGTTTAAGGAATCCACGTGTGATGAACAGAAACCTGTTATGGATCTTGTTGCTGGCTGCTGCAGTGGCATTAAGTTTCTGGTTGCCGGGTTGGTTAACGGCCTTACTGGCGGTGTTAAGCGGTTATGCATTAACACGCCTGGCCGAAAGCACTGAGCGTAAAAAAACCAGGAATTCCCGTAAAACGGCCGAGGTATATGTCGAAGGAATTTCCGAGGTGGATTTGCAACAGGATTACCGCCAGGTTGGAGAAAGCATTTCCGATGTGGTGGGTGAGTCACTGAATGATCTGGAGGCCTTGCGCAGTATGCAGGCCGATGCCTTGAGTACACTCAGTGATGCATTTAATCGTTTAAAAACAGACCTGGATCATCAACAGGATCTGGTGCGCACGCTGTTACATGGTGATCAGCAGGGAGCAACTGCCAGCTCGCAGGCCACTATGGGCAGCTTTGCTGAAGAAACCCTGAAAACCCTGAACAACTTCGTCGAAACCTCGGTACAGACCAGTGCGGACCTGATGGAAATGCTGGAGCGGGTCTCTGAACTGTCGGAAGGGATGCCAGAATTGATGCGGGCGCTCAGTGACATCGACAATATTGCAGATCAAACCAACCTGCTGGCATTAAATGCTGCGATTGAGGCGGCGCGTGCTGGAGATCATGGCCGAGGTTTTGCCGTGGTGGCTGACGAAGTACGTGCCTTGTCGGCGCGCTCTGCAGAGTTCAGTCGTACTATCCAGTATAACCTGAATGCCATGAATCGGCGCATTGAAAAGCTGGTGGCTGATGTCAGCAAGATTGCTTCTCAGGACATGAGTTATGTGCTTCGAGCTAAAAAGGAAGTGGAAAAAGCCATTCAACTGCTGATGGACAAGTCTGCCAGTGACCTGTTGGTGACGGAAGAGCTGGAAACCTTGTCGGTTGATTTGTCGGCAGCCCTTTATGATGCGATGCGTGCCATGCAGTTTGAGGACATGAGCAGTCAGACCATTCAGCACACTGTATCTGAACAGAACCATCTGCTGTTGTTGGTGGATGCACTCAAAGCTGGTGCAGACGACCCCCATGCATTTCATGAAGCCCTGCGTGCCCAGGTGGAAACCTTCCGAAAGGCACGATCCGAGCGCAAGTCCAACCCTGTGTCGAGTGATTCGATGACCAGTGGTGATATTGACCTGTTCTGAACCCTTTTGAGGATTGACTGATGTCTGATGTAACGCTGATTCGTATTCCTGAGCGTTTTGATTTTGCCTGTCATAAAAAATTTAATGAGGATACGGACCAGGCTCTCAAAGCCAGCGGGGCGAGCCTGATCAATCTGGATTTTTCCCAGGTGAACTATCTGGATAGTGCGGCGCTGGGCATGGTGGTTTACCTGCACAAAAAGGCGTCTGCAGTGAACAAGAAAGTGCAGATTTCCAATGCCCATGGTATCGCTTTGGAGATTCTGGAAGTTGCCAATATCAGCAAGATCATACCGGTGAAATGATGCTGGCTCAGGCTGCTGCCGACACCTCACCAGTCCAGGTTCTATTGGTGGCAGAGCCTTCTTTGGCCAGTGAATTGGCTGACATGCTGGCGTCTTTTGATTTCAGGCTGACGTTGCGGCATGAGCCGATCAGTCTGCAGCAGTTGGCTGATCAGAGCCATTTTGATCTGGCAATCATCGATCTGTCATTGGTTGTAGCTTCTTTATCCGGCCCTGCCTGTGATGCTCAGTTGCCAGTGATTCTGTTGGGAACAGAAGCTGAGCAGCAATCGCTTCAGGACAGGTTTACCACGCTGGAACCGGTGATTGAAGATTTTCTACTCAAACCGGTACAAGCCTTAAGTCTACGATTAAAAATCCGTGCCCTGATCAAGGAGGTGCGTCTCAGTCGCCAGTTGGAGCAGCAAAATACCCGGCTGCTGGAGCATATGGCCAATACCCGTGCTGAAGCGGAAATGGCCTCCTACCTTTTTTACAACAACCTGATGGATCAGGTATCCGACAGTATTCGTGGTTATAACCGTTTTCTGAAATCCAGCTCGGATTTTTGTGGTGACCTGACGCTGGCGCGTTATTCTCCTTCTGGCAGCATTTTTATCATGCACGTTGATGCAACCGGTCATGGGTTGTCTGCTACGGTGACACTGATGCCGGTCGTGGATACCTTCCACAGTATGGTGGCGCGAGGTTATGCACTACCAATGATTGTGCGGGAGATGAACCGCAAACTGAGCTACAAGTTGCCACCTGATCGTTTTGTGGCTGCTTCACTGGTTGAAGTGGATCTGCTGCATGAACAAGTCAGTATCTGGAATGGCGGTATGCCACCGGTATTGCTGCTGAATGCCCAGGGGCAAAAACTGGCTGCTTTTCCATCCAGGCATATGGCGCTGGGTATTCTGGATAATGCCAGCTTTGATTCCGGTGTCGAGCGTATTGAGCTGCCTGCCGGTGGTGGGTTGTTCAGTTGCAGTGATGGTTTTATTGATCAATCCAATGCAGCGGGTCAGGCATACGGGGCTGAGCGCTTGTTGCATCAGCTCGCCACAGTGCCACGCGATAGCTTGATGAGTAGCCTGGTGGCCTCATTAAAAGAGTTTTCCGGATTACCAGCCTTTGATGATGATGTATCGCTTTATTATCTGTACTTTCCGGAGTTAAGGCTGTTTCTGGACCAGCAGCATTCACTGGAAAGCAGTCGTCGGCTGCATGAGATTCATCCGTTTAACTGGTCAATGAATCTGTTTGGTCAGCAGATTGCCAGGCAGGAAGTAGCGTCAACCTGTAATGATCTGCTGCAAGGATTGGGCTTTCCCCAATCTTTTTGTCAGCGGGCATTTACGGTGATTTCCGAGCTGTCCAACAATGCCATTGACCATGGTTTGTTAGGCCTTTCATCGGGCCTTAAAACGGTCAGTGATGGTTTTGCCGAGTATTATGTGCAGCGGGACATGCGTTTGCAGACCTTGGCAGAGAAAGATCATTTACGGATTCAGCTGGACTGGAGGGTTCGTGATGGAGCACCGGCCCTTTGTATTGAAGTGCAGCACAGTGGTGAAGGTTTTGATGCAGAAGCAGTGCTGGCCAAGCCTCGTGAGGAGTTGTCTGGTCGAGGCCTGTTACTGATTCGGCGTCTGTCATCTTCGCTGGCCTTTGCAGATGCAGGTCGCCTGGCTCAGGCTATTCTGGAGTAGTGGCATATGGATTTTGAAGTCGACAAGCACTTTTCACTTTCACACTACTATGATCGCCATTTTGATACCCAGGCGGTGAAGGTATTGCCGGGTGAGTATTATGCGACTGACGGTGAAGAAATGATCTGCACCGTGCTGGGTTCCTGTGTTTCTGTCTGCTTGCGCGATAACTACTCGGGAATAGGTGGTTTGAATCATTTTCTGCTGCCGCATGATCGCTCTGGAGAAACGTCGCTGCTGACCGAGTCTGCACGTTATGGCACCTATGCCATGGAGTTGTTGATCAACCATTTGTTAAAGCTGGGCGGGCAACGGCGGCGTTTTGAAGCCAAGGTCTTTGGTGGCGGGCAGGTGATTCGGGATTTTACTTTTGCCAATGTGGGTGAGCGCAATGTCTCGTTTGTGATGAAACACCTGGCCAATGAAGGCATTCCAGTGGTTGCCAGGGATGTGCTGAAAACCTATCCGCGCAAGGTGCATTTTTTTCCCCGCACCGGGCGTGTGATGCTGAAAAAAATCAATAGCCTGCATAACAATACACTGATCGAGCGCGAAAAGTCCTATCTGCGCCAGGTGGACCACAAGCCGGAAACTGGCGAGATCGATCTGTTCTGAGGTTTGTTATCCAAGCTGGACACGGATACGGTGTCCGGCTTCCAGGCACTCAACCTTGTCTGCCAGTGCACACAGGGTTGGCAGTGCCGTTGGGCTGGCCAGTGGGCTGGTTTGTTTGCCGCTATCCGCCACTTCAATCACCAGTGCCGGTGCGCCGGCTTGTTGCAGATCCGCCACCAGACTCAATTTTAGATAATCTGCCGCTGACAAGCGCTGCAGTGCATCCCGCTTGAGTTGGTAATAACGGGTCAAACCGGCTTCTTCTTCCAGTAATTCCTGTTGATCCGGCAGTTCCAGCAGGTTGGTATCCAGCAGTTTCTGGGTGAGTTCATGGATGATGGCAAAAACCCTGCGTCGCAACTGCATGTTGAGTCCAAGGGTCTGCATGAAGTCATGGCAGAGTGCCGGCAGGGCCTGACGCGTTAACTGTTCTCCATAAATCTGCACCTGCCACTGGAAAGGATAAAGCAGATTGCGCTTGAGGTGCTCCAGGGTTGTTTCCTGAACCGGGTGGCGTTGTAACTGGGCAAAATCAATCTGGCAAAGTGATACATCATCAGCCGGATGAGCCTTGCCGCTATGCTGTTCAACTGCTGTGATCAGCTCAGGAATAAAGTTTGCCGGCTCAATTTGGCCGAGTAGTTCCAACATGCGCTCACGGCTGAATAATTGCCCATTTCGATCAGGTTGCTCTGGCAGGCCATCACTGTACATCAGCAGGTGGCCGCTATCCGGCAAGGGAAGGCGCTCTGGTGTGCCATCAAACAGGGTTTCATCCAGAATGCCCAGCGCCATGTGCCGGGAGTTGAAGCTTTTTTGCAGTTGTCCTTGATCATCGAGCTGAAGGGCAGGCGGCATGCCGCCATTCCAGATGCTGACCTCGGAATGGATCGGATCAACTTCAATCAACAAGGCGGCAACAAAACGGTCATCGGGCAGGTCTTTCAGCAGGCGTTTATTCATTTCGCTAAGAATAAATGGCAGTTGATGGCCTTTTTGTACCATGGCCTCAAAGACACTGATGACCGGCATGATGGTGATGGTGGCCGAGAGTCCATGCCCTGTTGCATCGGCAAGCAGAATAAAGGTGCTGCCGGAAGGTGAGCGTTTAACCAGAACAATATCACCGCTGAAATTACCGGAAGAGCGAATCTGCTGATAAATGCCGGGCAAACGATCGGCATTGTTGACCAGCAGATGCCCGTAAAGGACATCAGCAGCCATGGCATTTTCCTGCTCGGCCTGGCTGATGGCTTGTTCCAGCTGATGGGTATAACCACTGATGGCACGAGAAGCCCCCAGCAGGTTCAGCAGAACCGTCAGGATGCTCTGCATGCTCAACTGCAAGGTCGGATCTTGCAAAACCGGGGAATGAATCAGCAGCCCGGTGATGCCCCCAACTCTGGGCTGATCCAGTCGCAGTTGTGCGGTTAATCCCGGTTGCAGGTCAAAGGAGTGTTCGTTGCTGTCATTCAGCAGGTAGTGGCAGAGCCTGGGTGTGGAAACCAGTCGTCCTTCCACCAGGCTGATGGCTTGCTGCTCGGTCTGGTGATCTGGTTGACCCTGCCAGAAGATGTTCATTTCAGGGTGTCCATCGGTTTCAAAAACCACTGCCACCAGATCAAAAGGCAGTGTCTGCTGGATATCCTGAAAAACTTCCTGCACATATTCGTTCCAGTCATGCACCCCTGAGTTCTTGATGATCAGTTTGCTCAGCAGGTCTGCCTTGATTTCCAGTGCGCTTTTATCAACAAGAACCGCCTCGAGCTGACGAGCCAGGCTGTTGACACTGGTGAAGGCCTGATTCAGCTCTGTGAAAACAAAGTTAAGCCCGGCGGCATCAAAACGTTTTAGATCGCGGCTGGACTGAATCAGGCGGACCTGCTCATTAAACTGACCGATAGACTGGTTAATGCGACGGATGGCAAAGTGGGAAAAAACAATCGCAGCCAGCAGAAAAAAGGCTGAAAAGAAAATAAAGGTCAGAATGTAGGTGATGCGTACTTCTGTGGTGATGCTGGGTAATTCAAGTTCAGCAAGCGTGCCGGGTGGCTGGTCACTTAATTGTTCGGCCAGATAACGGGCCTGATCTGCCATCAGGTTTTCATAAAGCAAGGATGAAATGCCGCTGACACCAATGAACACAATCAGCGAGCTGAGAAACACTGCCAGCAGGATAAACCAGTGGAGGGAACGGATTTTCCGGGTGAGGAGTCGAATCAATGCTGGCCTCGGATATTGCTGCCTGTTGCGCGATGTAGACTTATGTATTAGTCATTGCAGAAGGGCATTATCCATGGCGCTGCCGGGCTTGTCCAACGGATCAGGGGCTGAGAGTGGATCTGCGGCAACCGGACGCACTGAATTGCGGTAATAAAGATAAAAAAGGGCAGCTTCGAGGGGGGCTGCCCAAGGGGATCATGCAAGGATTACAGGAGGTGATTCACTGTCGGTGATCAGACTGGGAACAGGGCTGACAGTTTGGTGGCCAGCATCATGTCGCCTTCTGCGCGCAGTTTGCCCGCCATGAAGGCTTGCATGCCGTCTTCTTCGCCGGTCAGCACACCTTTCAGGGTTTCTTTGTTCATGATCAGGGTGACGGATGGATCCTGGTGGTCGCCTTGGGCAATTTCACACTGACCATCCTTGATGGCGACATAGTAGTTGTCACCGTCTTCAATGCTGAACTGAAACACGTCTTCCATGCCTGCTGCGGCACCGGCATTAAACTTGTCCTTCAGCCCTTCAATAATTGCGTTAATATCAGCCATGGTCTTGTCCTCTTGTTCACAGGTCGATGAATCAAGCTTATTTCAAACGTATGTTTTAATCAAGCCCTCTGGAGAAAGTGATGATGGAGCTGTTGGGTGAATATCTGGTGTTCCTGTTAAAAACCCTGACATTGCTGGCTGGACTGGGTTTGCTGGTGGTGATTCTGGTCTCTGTGCAGCGCAGTCGGATGCAGCAGGAGCAGCTGGAGGTTGAGTCTCTGAATGAGCATCATGAGGCCATGCAGGATGCCTTGCAGGAGCAATGGCTGGATGCAAAAGCCTTCAAGCAGATGTTGAAGGCAAAACACAAGAAGGACAAACAACAGCAGCAGGAACGTGCTGAGCGTCCGCGTGTTTTTGTGCTGGATTTCAAGGGAGATCTTGATGCCGGGCGTGCTCCCTTGCTGGGCCGGGAGATCAGTCTGCTGCTGGCACTGTTGCGCCCGCAGGATGAGGTGGTGGTCCGGTTGGAGAGTGCCGGTGGTTTTGTGCACAGTTATGGACATGCCGCAGCCCAGCTGCAGCGGTTGCGTGAGCGGGATATCCGCCTGACGGTTTGTGTCGATCGGGTAGCGGCTTCCGGTGGTTACATGATGGCTTGCACGGCACACACCCTGCTGGCAACGCCTTTTGCAGTCATCGGCTCAATTGGTGTGGTGGCCGAGCTACCCAATTTTCACCGCCTGCTGAAAAGCCATGAGGTGGATTATGAGGTGCTGACAGCCGGTGAATACAAACGCACGCTGACTCTGTTTGGAGAGAACACCGAGGAGGGGCGCAGCAAGTTTTTGCAGGATCTGGAGCAGGCGCACCAGTTGTTCAAGTCCTGGGTACAGGGTTGTCGTCCACAGCTCAATATTGATCAGGTGGCAAAAGGTGAGGTCTGGTACGGTGAGCAGGCGCTGGCGCTGCAGTTGGTTGATCGTTTGTGTACCAGTGAAGCCTATTTGCTGGAGCGCATGCAGGAAGCGGAAGTATTCAAGGTGCAACTGAAGAAACGCGAGCCTCTGGCCGAGCGCATTGCCGGTCAGGCGGCAGCAGTGTTGGAAAAGCGTCTGCTGGCCTGGTGGCCAAAGCTGCAGGCGCCCTTCACACGTCGCTGAAACCTTCGGGTGATCAGGACTTGCAGTACATATTGTGCAAGGTGCTGATCACCTGTTTGGCCTCTTCACCATTTAATGAATAGTAGATGGTTTGAGACTCTCGACGGGTTTTGACCAGGTTATCACGACGCAAGACTGCCAGATGTTGCGATAAGGCTGACTGGCTGAGATCCAGGCAGTTATTCAACTCGCTGACGGACAGTTCACGACCATCCAGATAACAAAGAATCATCAGACGATTCTCATTGGCCATGGCCTTCAGCAGGTTGGTGGCTTGTTTGGCATTGCTGCGCAATTCTTCCAGTGCAGAGGTCTCTGTGCTTGTTGCCGTGCTCATGTTGTTATATCCATTCATTGTTATAGCCAGCGATATATTACCTGTTTTTGTTTTTGTTGACACCTGTGGGTGAATTGAGCCTTCAGCCAGCAGGCTAAGACGCGGATTGTCAGCAATTTTGTTGACAGCCTGCTAAGGGGTTGAGGTTGGTTTTTCTGATTAGTTTCAGGTTTTGCGCCTTTTGTATTAGTTTCAAAGCGGCCTGCATGCTTTAGAGTTGGCTCTGCGAAATATGAAAGTGTCGACACTCACCGCACTGCGGCCAGTCAGACCGATAAATAACAGCAATCAGTCAATCGAGACCCACAGAGGCGCCAAGTGATGAGCTACAAAACAGAATATCAACGTTCGATCAGTCAGCCGGAAGATTTCTGGCGCGAGCAGGCCGAGCACCTGCCCTGGTACAAAAAGCCGACCCGGATTCTCGGTAAGGACGAGCAGGGAGCCTGGCGCTGGTTTCTGGATGGTGAGCTGAACACCAGTTACTGTGCACTGGATTACCATGTTGAAAATGGCCGTGCTGATCAGGTGGCAGTGATTTATGACTCCCCGGTGACCGATACCAAATCCCGTCTGACCTATCGTCAGATGCGTGATCAGGTGGCACTGTTTGCCGGTGGTCTGCGTAAGCTGGGTGTGGAAAAGGGTGATCGTGTTGTTATCTATATGCCCATGGTGCCGGAAGCACTGATTGCCATGTATGCCTGTGCTCGTCTGGGTGCTGTGCATTCAGTGGTGTTTGGTGGTTTTGCGCCGCATGAGCTGGCCGTGCGCATTGATGATGCCCAGCCGAAGGTGATTGTATCGGCCTCCTGCGGCATCGAAGTGAGCAAGGTGATTCCTTACAAGGGGCTGCTGGACGATGCCATCAGCCAGGCAGAACACAAGCCGGATCATTGTGTGATCCTGCAGCGTCCGCAGCAGCCTTGTGAACTGACCAGCAGCCGTGATGTGGACTGGGAAAGCCTGATGAAGTCGGCTGAACCGGCTGATCCGGTTCCGGTCAAGGCCACTGATCCGCTGTACATTCTTTACACCTCCGGCACCACCGGCAAACCCAAGGGTGTCGTGCGTGACAATGGTGGCCATGCAGTGGCACTGAAGTACAGCATGAAAACCGTATACGGTGTGGACCCCGGTGAAGTGTTCATGGCCGCTTCTGATGTTGGCTGGGTTGTGGGCCACTCCTACATCGTTTATGCCCCGCTGCTGGCCGGTTGCACCACCATCGTTTATGAAGGCAAACCGGTGAAAACCCCGGATGCCGGTGCCTTCTGGCGCCTGATTGATGAATACAAAATCAAGGCCTTCTTCACTGCGCCAACCGCTTTCCGTGCGGTGAAGAAAGAAGATCCTGAAGGCAAACTGCTGGCCGAGTACGACATCGGCAGCCTGAAAACCCTGTTCCTGGCCGGTGAGCGTCTGGATCCACCCACCTACCACTGGCTGAACGAAATGCTGCCGGTGCCGGTGATTGATCACTGGTGGCAGACAGAAACCGGCTGGGCCATTGCCGGTAATATGATGGGTCTGGACCCGGCAAAACCCAAGGCAGGCTCTGCAACCTTCCCGACCCCCGGTTTTGATGTGCAGATTCTGGACACCCAGGGTAATCAGGCACCGGCTGAAGAAGAGGGCAGTGTCTGCATCAAGCTGCCGATGCCGCCGGGCTGTCTGACCACTGTGTGGGGTGATCACAAGCGTTACAACTCCTCCTACATGGATGCCTTCCCTGGTTATTACCTGACCGGTGACGGCGGCAAATTTGATGAAGAGGGTTATCTGTTCATCATGGGGCGTACCGATGACGTCATCAACGTGGCAGGTCACCGCCTGTCCACCGGTGAAATGGAAGAGATTGTTGCTTCCCACCCGGGCGTTGCCGAGTGTGCGGTGATTGGTGTGGCTGACGAGCTGAAAGGTCAGTTGCCGGTTGGTCTGGTCATCACCAAAGACGGCTGGAAGGGTGAACCCGCTGAACTGGAAGCAGAGCTGGCTGCACTGGTGCGTAAGGAAATCGGTGCCATTGCCTGTTACCGCCAGACGCTGGTGGTGGATCGTCTGCCGAAAACACGTTCCGGCAAGATCCTGCGCAAGATCCTGCGCAGCATTGCGGATGGCAAGGAGTATCAGGTGCCATCCACCATTGATGATCCAGCCAGCCTGGTTGAAATCGAGCAGGTGATGAAAGGGCAGGGCCTGGTCAAGTAATGACTGGCTTGCCAATCTGGTGAAGTCATTAAAAAAAGCCCCGACAGCCATGGCTGCCGGGGCTTTTTATTCAGCAACTGCTCGATTATAATCCGCGCTCCCATTCATACAGGGTTCCCTCGCCCCCTGCTAAAAAAAAAGGATACAACCCATGTTGTCTCTCTCTGCTGCGCAATTCCGTAAAGCCTTGATCTGGTTATCACTGATTCACATTGTGATCATTGCCGCCAGCAATTACCTGGTTCAGTTTCCCTTCGAGTTTTTCGGGCTTCATAACACCTGGGGTGCTTTCACCTTTCCCTTCATCTTTCTGGCCACTGATCTGACCGTTCGTATTTTCGGCAAGCAACTGGCGCGTCGCATCATTTTTTCGGTGATGTTCCCGGCACTGCTGTTGTCTTACCTGATCTCGGTGATTTTTGCTGATGGGCGCTTTTCCGGTCTGGAAGGTCTGGGTGAGTTCAACCTGTTTGTTGCCCGCATTGCCCTGGCCAGTTTCATGGCCTACATGCTGGGTCAACTGCTGGATATCCGGGTTTTTGATCGCCTGCGTGAAGTGAAGGCCTGGTGGGTGGCTCCTGCCGCTTCAACCCTGCTGGGTAATGCGCTGGATACCCTGGTGTTCTTCTCGGCTGCCTTTTATGCCAGTCCGGATGCCTTTATGGCTGCTCACTGGCCGGAGATTGCACTGGTGGATTATGGCTTCAAGCTGACCATCAGCCTGTTGTTCTTCCTGCCTGCTTATGGTTTGGTGCTGGCCTGGTTGCAGCAGCGTCTGCTACGTAGCTCCGGCAGTTGGAAAGGACAGCAGATCTAATCACCGATCAGGCGCTATCACGGCTTTTTCATTGGCTTTCCCTGACCGATTGTTGGCATAATTCCGGAAACTTTTTCAGTTTCGAGGAGTGATGGCATGGCAATTCTGGCGCATCAGCGCAATGGTCAGGGTGAGCCGCTGGTGGTGATGCACGGCCTGTTCGGCAGTGCTGATAACTGGCGTGGTCTGGCTCGTCGCTGGAGTGATGAGTATGGTGTCTGGAGTCTTGACCTGCGAAACCACGGTCGCAGTTTTCATTGTGAAGGCATGAATTACACCAGCCAGGCAGAAGACCTGCTCTACTGGCTGGACAATGAAAACCTGGAGCGTGTTCATCTGCTGGGGCATTCCATGGGTGGCAAACTGGCCATGGAGTTCGCCCTGCGTTATCCCTCTCGGGTGGCAAAACTGATTGTGGCTGATATTGCCCCGGTCCGTTATGAACACACCCATGCTGCCATCATTCAAGGCTTGAAAGCTCTCAAAGCTCAGGAACCCTGGCATGAGCGGCGTGAAGCCGACCATCTGCTGGCGGAGTATGTGAAGGATGTACAGACACGCCTGTTCCTGCTGACCAATCTGGTTCGCACCGATGAAGGCCTGTGTTTGCGGGTTGCCATTGAAGAAATTGCCCGTGATTACCAGGCCATTATTGATGCACCACCAGCCATGACTGAAAACCGGGTGTTTGAAGGTGCTACACTGGCTATCAGGGGTGGACGGTCAGACTATGTGACTGAGGGCCACCTGCCGGAATTTCGTCGTGCTTTTCCGCAGTTGCAACTGGAAACCCTGGATGCCGGACACTGGTTGCACGCCGAGCAGGCTGATGCCTTTTCAGAAGCGGTTTTGCGGTTTCTGAAGCAGGCTTGATGCCGCATTCACTGCAAGGAGGTGTTGCATGTCCCATGTTTCTCCCTTTGATTGGTCATCATTGCTGAAAGAGCAGCCGCTGGTTCCTGTATGGGCGTCAGTGGTTCCAGAAGCAGCTGCACAGGTGGCACAAACCCTGCTGAAGGCAGGTTATGGTGTGCTGGAAGTGACCCTGCGGGAAGAGGGTGCCTGGTGGGTGCTGGAAACCCTGCGTGCCACTGAACTGACTCTGGTGGCAGGCAGTCTGCGCCATCCTGAACAATTAAAACGCCTGCAGGAGTGTGGTATTTCCATGGCCGTAACGCCCGGCTGGTGCCCGGAATTGTGTGAGGCCGCCAAACAGCTGGGCATACGTTTGTTGCCGGGGGTGAGTACACCCGGTGAAGCCATGCAGGCCAGCCTGATGGGCTACCGTCAGGTCAAACTCTTCCCGGCCATGGCGCTGGGTGGCCCTGCTTATCTGCGGGCCATGCGTGCCCCTTTGCCGGAGCTGGAGTTTGTACCGACTGGTGGCATAGATGAATCCAGTATGGCGCAGTGGTTTGCTCTGCCCGGTGTGGTGGCGCTGGGGGGGAGCTGGATGTTGCCAAAAGAGTTGGTGGTGCGGGAGGACTGGAGCATTCTGGAGCACATCGCCAGTCGTTCGCTGGCTGCCGCACGGGAACTGCGTCAGCAGCGGGATGCAGCGCTGAATCACTGAGTGGAGTGAATGGATCGTGTACGGTCGTGATAACGAAGAGTTCAAGGCCCGCCGCCTGCGAGCGGTTAAGGCTGATCTGAACAGTGGTGCTTCAGTGCTGGCACGCAAGGCGCTGGAAGACATCATGGATTATGCTGATGCTTGTGAAGTCGCAGATGTTGCTGAATTGCAGGTGGAAATCACGGATCTGGCCGATCGCCTGAGTGGGGCGCGTCCCAGTATGGTGGTGGTTTCCAACGTATTAAAACATTTTGTCGCCACCCTGCCGGACTTGCCTGATGATTTAAAAAAGGCCAGAGGGCGTGCAGCAGTTCATGCCGAGGAAGTGATCGAACAGGTTCAGCAGGCTCAGGCCAGGGCAGTCGAGTTTTGCATGAATGAGCTGACCGACGGCATGACCATCATGACTCACAGTGTCAGCTCCAGTGTGATGCAGTTATTCACCGCCTGCCAGCGCAGCGGCAAACAGATCAATGCCATCATCACCGAATCCCGTCCGGGAATGGAGGGGCGCAATCTGGCCCGTTACCTGAACAAGCTGGGCGTGCAGACCCAGTTCATCACTGAAGCTCAGATGGCTCATTTTGTGGTGCAGGCTGACAAGGTGATTGTCGGTGCTGACAGCCTGTTGCGGGATGGTTCGCTGGTCAACAAAACCGGCACCCGCCTGCTGGCGCTGGCTGCAAAAGATGCCGGTATTCCTTTCTGGGTGCTGGCGGAAAGCTTCAAACACTCGCTGGTGTTGCCGGAGGATGTGGTGCTGGAAGAAATGCCTGAAGAAGAGCTGCAACTGGAATCCATGCCTAATGTGCAGCTGCATAACATCTATTTTGACCTGATCCCCGCTCGCCTGATCACTGCCTGGGCGGATGAACAGGGGGTGCGGGTGATCTTCCGTTCGCTGGCTGAGGGTGCTGCTTCGCTGCCTGCTGCCGACGGCTGATTTGCTTTTTCCTTCCTTGATGCAAAACCTTGCAATCCGGGTTTTGCTCTTTTCTTTTTTATACCGTTAGCTTGATGGTTTTTGTTTCCCTTTGAGTCGGTTGACAGTGCCCGAGGGCACTGTTTTTCCTGCATCTCGGCAATTATTTGCGCAATAAATTGCATTTTGTTTTTTTGATGCAAAAAACTTTGCATTTATTGTCTTTGCTCTTAAACTTAAGTCCAAGATGCAAACAGGAGAAGCAACCTTGGCCCCCCGAACCCTCGAAGAACTCAAGCGCAGACTGCAGAAGCTGAATGCCCCCGGCAGTGATTTAAAGCTGGGCAAGCGTGCACTGGCAGCACTGACGCGGATGATGGATAACCCGGAAGTGGTGGCCGTGACCAGTATTTCTGCACTGGCCAGTGAGGCGGGAGTGAATGCTTCTACCTTGAGCCGTCTGGTACGCAAGCTGGGTTTTGAGAATTTTGCCGAGTTCCAACTGGTGTTTCGCAAGCACCTGGCCAGAACCAGCAAAACCAGTTTTTACAGTGATCTGGCCGGTCAACTGGTGGATACCGAGCAGGATGAGGATCAGCGGCCACCACCCTCGCTGGCGCTGATGACCCAGGTGGCAGAAGAGGAAACTGCCAATATTGCCCAGATGTTAAAAAGCCTGGATTTGCAAGCACTGGAGCAGACGGTGGAGTTGCTGGCTTCTGCGCCCAGAGTGAGGGTGTACGGATTACGTCAGGCTTACACCATGGCCAATCTGCTGGCTTATGCCATGGGGCTGTTGCGTTCGGATGTCAGCCTGCTGGGCAACCCTCATCATGGTGTGGCCCATGGCCTGACTGAGTTGACAGAACAGGATGTGCTGGTGGTGATCGGTGCATCACCCTATACCCGCGGAACGGTGGCTGCTGCCCGTATTGCAGCCAATCATGGCATGAAGGTGGTGGCCATCACTGATTCGCACGGTTCACCGCTGGCTGCAGAGGCCAGTGTGACTTTTGTGGCTCCGACCAGCAGCACCTGGTACAGCAACTCCATGGCGGCGTTTTTAGTGTTCATTGAGGGGTTGATGGCAATGCTGGCCGGTCGTCTGGGGCGTCGTGGTCTGGCCAGCCTGAAGCGTCACGAACAGTTGATTGATGAGGTGAACCATGAGCTCTGATGTTGATCTGCAGCCGGTGTTGAGTGAATTGAAAGACGGTGTGCTGTGGATCACCCTGAACCGTCCGCAGCGACTCAATGCGGTCAGCAAACCCTTGTATGATCGCCTGTGTGAGCTGCTGGATGAAGCTGAAAGATCTGCTGAAGTGCGGGTGGTGGTGCTGACCGGTGCCGGGCGGGCCTTCTGTGTTGGTGCAGACATGAAAGCCCACGGCGAAGGAACACGAACGGCTTTTGAGCGGCGTGAATACCTGCGTGGTGAGCAGGAGGTCTGTCGGCGGCTGTTTGAGTTGTCACGTCCGGTGGTGGCGGCAGTGAATGGTTATGCGCTGGGTGCTGGTGCTGAAATGGCTCTGGCTGCTGATTTTCTGTTGATGAAAGCGGATGCCCAGTGGGGGTTGCCGGAAACCGGCATTGGTGCCTTCATCGGTGGTGGTGTGTCCTGGTTGTTGCCAGCCCGTGTTGGATTGGGCAAAGCGCGGGAGCTGGTGATGCTGGGTGAGCGTCTGGATGGGCGTCAGGCACTGGCCATGGGGTTGGCACACCGTTGCCTGGATGCAGCTGACACTGCAGATTTTCAGCAGCAGGTGCAGGCTTTTGCCTTGCAACTGGCGAGCAAGGCGCCCTTGTCCATGGCACTGGCCAAGCAGCATTTAAATCGTGCTGCCCAGCGTGGTTTTGAAGATGCTCTGGTTGCAGAGCTGGAAGGCATGATGTTTTGCAGTACCACCCGCGATTGGCAGGAAGGTGTGGATGCCTTTGCCGAAAAGCGCCAACCTGTGTTCACTGGTCAGTGAGGTTTTGTGATGAGTCTTTTATCCAGTCTGTATCCCGGAGCCCTGATGGTGGTGGGCGCCTCTGCTGATCCGACCAAGCGGGGTTTTCAGTCCGTTCGTGCTTTGCTGCGCGATGGTTTTCAGGGAGCCATTTATCCGATCAATCCAAAACTGACCGAATTGCAGGGGCTGGTGTGTTACCCGGATATTCAATCAGTACCCGGGCAGCCTGAATTGGCACTGATCTGTACACCAGCCATCAGTCTGCCGGATGTATTGCAGCAATGTGGTCTGAAAGGGGTGCAGACGGCCATTGTGCTGGCCAGTGGTTTTGCTGAATCCGGATCGGAAGGCGAGGCTTTGCAGCAACAGAGCCTGGCCGTGGCACAGCGTTACGGTGTGCGCCTGATCGGTCCCAACACCTCGGGTGTATTCAACACCCACGCTCGCATGAATCTGGTCGGTTTTTCCGATCTGCATGCCGGCCCGCTGGGGATTTTGTCCCAGTCCGGCAACATGGCACTGTCACTGGTCACCGAAGGAAGCCAGCAGTTGCATTCCGGATTCAGCAGTTACATCGGGGTTGGTAATGCTGCAGATCTGGGATTTCACGATTACCTGGATTATTTTGCAGCGGATCAGGGCACCGGAGCACTGGTGGCTTATCTGGAGGGCCTGACAGACGGACGGGCTTTTCTGCAGGCGGCACGTCGCTTCACGGCCAGAAAACCGCTGGTGTTATACAAATCCGGTAAGTCTGAATCAGGCCAGAAAGCCGCGCGTTCTCATACCGGGGCGCTGGCGGGCAGTTACCAGGTGGCACGCGGTGTGATGCGTCAGGCCGGGGTGGTGCTGGTGGAACAACCGGATCACCTGTTGCCGGTGGCTGAAGCCCTGGCGACCCAGCCTTTGCCTCAGGGGCGGCGCATTGCCATTCTGGCGGATGGGGGTGGGCATGCCACCATTGCAGCCGATGCGCTGGATGCTCTGGGTTTAACCCTGGCTGAATTGTCGCCCACCACGCAGGATGGCCTGAAGGCCTTGTTGCCCAGAGGGGCGGCTGTGAGCAATCCGGTGGATGTGGCAGGTGGCACCGATAGTGATCCTTTGAATTTTGCCCGCTGTGCCGAATTGTTGTTGCAGGACCCAGGTGTTGATCAGTTATTGCTGGTGGGACTGTTTGGTGGTTATGCACTGCGGTTTGATGTCAGTCTGGCTGATGCAGAAAGGTTGACTGCAGTGCAACTGGCGGAGCTGGCTCGTATGGCTTCTAAACCCTTGTTGGTGCATAGCCTGTATGCCTTGAGCAGGCCAAAGCCACTGCAACAGCTGGTAGAGCAAGGTATTCCGGTGTATGCCGGTATTGACGCCGCTGTAGCCGCGTTGAAAGCCCTGGCCGATTATGCCGCTTATCGTCAGCGGGGTGAGCAGGATGACCTGCTGACCGGTCAGGGTGAAGCCAGTCTGCGCGCAGCCCGACTGTTGACGGGGGTCAGACAACAAGGGCGCACAGCCTTGCTGGAGCCGGAAGCCAGACAGTTGTTGGGAACCTTTGAAGTGCCCCTGCCGGAAGCCTGCTGGTTGCAAACTCCGGATGAACTGCAGCAACTGGATGGGCAATGGCTGGAGCAACCACTGGCCATGAAGGTGGTATCCCGTGATGTATTGCACAAGTCGGATGCCGGAGGAGTGAAGCTGAACCTGCTGGGCCTGGCAGCCTTGCAGCGGGGTTGGCAACAGATTGAGCAGCAGGTGCTGAGCCACCAGCCGGAAGCACGCCTGGAAGGCATGTTGCTGGCTCCCATGGCGTCAGCACCGGGCACCGAGGTGATTATCGGGGTGACCCATGACTCTCAGTATGGTCACCTGTTGATGTTCGGATTGGGTGGTATTTTTGTGGAAGTGCTGAAAGATGTGGTGTTCAGGGCCTTGCCACTGAGTCGTGCTGATGCCTGGGACATGCTGGCGGGCATTCAGTCAGCCCGTGTGCTGGAAGGAGTGAGGGGACAGCCGCCGGTTGATAAACAGGCACTGGTTGAACTGCTGCTGAAAGTATCGGCTTTGGTGGTGGCGCACCCGGAAATCGAGGAGCTGGATCTCAACCCGGTACGCTGCCACCGTGAAGGTTATACCCTGCTGGATGCCCGGGTGCTGTTGGCAACAGCTGCATCAGGTGCGATGAGTGCAGCAGGTGCGGAGGCGACTGGTATGGCCGAATTGGCCGACGGGGTTCAGCGGCTGCACTGAGTGGTTTTTTCCGTTCAGGTCTTATCCGCGTGCCCAGGGAAGGGCAGGCAGGTAGTTTTCCGGTGGCACCGGCTGGCCATTTTCGCGCAGTTCAAAATAAATGCCTGGCTTTTCTATCTGACGCTGACTGCCGGCTGCACAGACCGGGTGGCGTCCGGACAGGCGTGAACCCTGATCCACAAACAAGGCGTGGCAGTAGGCATACACCGACTGACGGCCTTGTCCATGTTCAATAATCACCACCCGACCGAAGCCACGCATTTCCCCGGCAAACACCACGCGGCCGGGTGCAATCGGGAATACCTCCTGGCGGGCTCTGGTTTCCAGTGCCAGTCCCTGGTGCATGCCCCAGCGTTGCCAGGAAAAGTTGATCCGTACCTGCGGGTTATCAACGGGCCAGCGGTAGTTGAGGGTATCCCGGCCGTTGACCGGAATCACCACGCGCTGGCCGATGCGCAGTCGATCCGGGTCAATGCCGGGGTTGGCCTGAATCAGGCTGATCAGCGAGATATGGAAGTGTTGAGCCAGAACACTGAGCGTATCACCGGACTGGATGCGGTAATAATAGGGACCGTTGGCCAGCACATCACTGTTGCGCTCAGGAATCCGTAAGCGCTGTCCGGTAGCGGGTGGGTTCTGTTGAGTGCGTGGGTTGTAACGACGCAACTCGGCTTCACCTATGCCGTGTCGGCGTGCAATGTCAGCAAAACTGCTGCGGCCATCGGTTTGAAAAAAGGCCTGATGCCCGGCAGGGCGGGGCTCATCCAGTGGTGAGCGACTCGCACAGGCACTTAGCAACAAGACCGGCAACAAGACCAGCAGCAAGATCAGCCAACGACTGCAGACAAGCCGATTACAGGCGTCAGGAAGGGTTAGGTGCACGAACTCACCCGCTGTGCGTTTGATAAACAGCCAGTCTAAACCTTGCTGGCCCGGTTTTGAACCTGGAATCATCCGGAAAGGCTTTGGACGAATAAAATAACCGCCATATTTGTGTATTTTGTGCATCAGTGGCTAAAATGGTAGTTCAATTCATCAGATACAGGGTAAGCCTATGCAAGTTGCAGCCAATAAAGTTGTTGGAATCCATTACACACTCACCAACAACGAAGGCCAGGTGCTGGATTCTTCCCAGGGCGGCAACCCGCTGTATTACCTGCACGGCCACAGCAACATCATTCCCGGTCTGGAAAAGCAGTTGGAAGGTTGCACCACGGGTGATGCCTTTGAAGTCACTGTTGAACCATCAGAAGGTTATGGTGAGCGTGATGACAACCTGGTTCAGCAGGTTCAGCGTGAAGCCTTCCAGGGTGTTGACAGCATTGAGCCGGGCATGCAGTTCCAGACTCAGGGTCCGGGTGGCACCATGGTGGTGACAGTGGTTGATGCCAACGACCAGGTGGTGACCATTGATGCCAATCATCCGCTGGCGGGTGTGGCGCTGAACTTCAAAGGCAGCGTCGAGTCTGTACGTGATGCCAGTGACGAGGAAGTGCAGCACGGTCATGCTCATGAAGGTGACATGCACCACCACTGATTTTTTTGCTCAGTGATCGGGGCCGCAATACACAGGTATTGTGGCCTTTTTTTGGCCTGAAGATTGAACTCTTGCGGCCGATTGACTAGTCTAAGGGGTAGTCCTTCATCGAGGTGATGTCATCATGATCGAATCCAGCGTTAACAATCAGGCTTCAGTGGCTCTGCGTCAGGCTCAGGGTCAGGACATGCGCAGTCTGCAGAACCAGCGTGAGGTCAGTGAGTCAGCCGTGGAGGAGCAAGCATCCAGTCGTCCAATGGCGGCCAGTGGTGTAGAGTCATCGGATTCAACCGCCGCAGCAGTTTCCACTCAGCCTTCAGATGTTGTCACTCGTCTGGGTGAAACCACTGAACAGGTTCCTCTGTATGAAGCTGCCCGTCCAGCAGGCACCATCATTCGTCCGGCGATCGAAGTGGCCCAGAATGCAGTGGCTGCACAGCAGGTTCCTTCTGAGCAGCAGATCAATGAACAGGTGGCGCAGGCACGTCAGAATGAAGATCAGGCTGCCAGTGAGCTGCGTGAGCCTGCCACACCGGCTCGTGGACGTGATCCAAGCCCGGATGATGTGCAAAATCTGGTCTGAGGCTGATCGCCATAAAAAACCCGCCAGGTGCGGGTTTTTTGTTGTGACTTTTTCAGTGCCTGGCTAGCGGCTTCTCAGGTGTGACAGGTAATCCCGGATGGCTTTGCCATCACCGGTAAAGCAGATCTGGTCAGCTTTTTGCCGGTACTGGTGTTGATACATGGGGTCGTAGTATTCCTGCAGCAACTGCTGAATCCAGGCACGATGGTCATCAAGACTGGCCGTGAAGTCATCATGCGCCAGAGCCTGCTGCATCTTTTTCAACAGTTGCCGGTAACGCAGACCACCAAGGCGTTTGCTGATACGAGACAGGCTGTCCAGCAGGTGTTCAGCAAAGGCATGTTGTCCTTCTGCATCACCCAATAACTGAATGAACTCACCTCGCAGGTCAATCACATAGTCTTTTAGTACGCGCTCCAGGCGTTCATCTGCAGGAGCCTCCAGCCAGATGACTGGAGCGGCTTTCATGCGGTCTCGCAGGCAAGGCGGTAGCGCACAACGGCCAATGGTCTGATTTTCATCTTCTACCACCAGTTGTCGCCAGTTTTGCTGTTGCTTGTGCAGCAGGTCCACTGCCAGGCGGCTTTCAAAGCCGATCTGGGTGGGCTGGCGGGTGGCATGGCGACCAAATCCCGAGCCACGGTGATTGGCATGGGCTTCCAGATCCACGGCATTGGGCAATTCGGCCAGTAATTCTGTTTTACCACAACCGGTCATGCCACCCATCACCAGCAGGTCATGATTGTAAATGGCCGTTTCGGTGGTTTGGATCAGGAACTGGCGCATCGCCTTGTAGCCACCCTGGATACGTGGGTAATCCACTCCGGCTTCATGTAGCCACTGCTGCACAATCTGCGAGCGTAGGCCACCACGAAAACAGAACAGATAACCATCAGGATGACGGCGGGTAAAGTCGAGCCAGGAAGCTACCCGTTGCGCCTTGATGTCACCTGAGACCAGTTGATGGCCCAGAGTGATGGCGGCCTGCTGGCCCTGTTGTTTATAACAGGTACCCACGGCTGCACGTTCATCATCCAGCATCAGGGGAAGGTTGGTGGCGGTGGGAAAACTGCCATGCTGAAATTCAACCGGTGCGCGGGTATCCATCAATGCCACACCGGACAGGAAAATTTTCTGGTAGTCGGTTTCCTGCAGTGCTGAATGGCTGGTCATGGCTGCTCAGTGTTCATTGATCTCAACAGCATACTGACCGGCTGGATGCAGCTGACCAATGGCGTGAAGTTTCAGTCCCTCGGCAGCAGCCAGCTGCAAAAAATCTGCTTCGCCTTCAGGGCGTACTGCCACCAGCAAACCACCACTGGTCTGAGGATCACACAGCAGCTGGCGCTGAGTGTCTGTCAGTGCTCCGAGACGGTGGCCGTAGCTGTCAAAATTGCGTTGGGTGCCACCGGGAATACAGCCTTCAGTCAGATAGTACTCTGCTGCCGCAAGGCGGGGGATGGCATCAAAGTTCAATTGTGCTGTCAGCCCGCTGCCATCAGCCATCTCGACCAGGTGGCCCATCAGACCAAAACCGGTGACATCGGTCATGGCGGTGACTTCCGGCAGGTTTGCAAATACAGCACCGATACGATTCAGTTCACACATCAGGGCTGTGGCAATGCCACGATCCTGCTCGCGCAGTTTGCCCTGCTTTTCCGCTGTGGTCAGAATGCCTATGCCGAGTGGCTTGGTGAGAAACAGCCGGTCACCTTCACGAGCAGTGTTATTGCATTTAAGCTGTTTTTTCTGTACCAGGCCAGTGACCGCCAGACCAAAAATGGGTTCTGGCGCATCAATGGAGTGACCGCCGGCCAGTGGAATCCCTGCTGCTTCACATACACTGCGAGCACCACGCACGACATCTCCGGCCAGTTCCGGTGGCAGCAGTTTGATGGGCCAGCCAAGTAAAGCAATGGCCATCAGCGGGGTGGCTCCCATCGCATAGATGTCACTGATGGCATTGGTTGCCGCAATGCGGCCAAAGTCATAAGCATCATCCACAATGGGCATGAAAAAGTCAGTGGTGGAGACCACGCCCTGTTCTTCATTCAATGCAAAAACGGCGGCATCATCTCGAGAGGCATTGCCTACCCAGAGGCGGGCATCCTGCTGACTCTGACCGGCGGCGGCCAGAATGCTGTCCAGAACAGCTGGTGCAATTTTGCAACCGCAACCAGCACCATGACTGTACTGGGTGAGTCGAATGGCAGATGTTTCTGACATGGTTAAAGTGATGTCTGAGCTGGTGAGCCAACAATCAGGAACTCCAGCAGGGCTTTCTGGGCATGCAGGCGGTTGCCTGCTTCCTGCCAGACCACTGAACGGTGATCATCGAGCATGTCTTCACTGACTTCTTCACCCCGGTGGGCAGGCAGGCAATGCATGAACAGGGCATCTTTGGTCGCATGATCCATCAGTTTCGGTGAAACCTGGTAAGGCGCAAAGTCACGCTTGCGGCGAGCCTGTTCTTCTTCCTGACCCATCGAGGCCCAGACATCAGTGACCACCAGTTGTACACCTGCCACTGCTTCGGCTGGATCACGTATCAGGGTGATGCGATCTGCATAATCATCCATCAGTTGCTGTTTGGGTTCATAACCCTCCGGACAACAGATGCGTAAATGGAAGTCAAACTGGCGGGCGGCCTGGATGTAGGAGTTGCACATATTGTTGCCGTCACCAATCCAGGTGACGGTTTTGCCTTGCATGCTGCCACGACATTCTACAAAGGTTTGCACATCTGCCAGCAGCTGGCAGGGGTGGAAATCATCGGTCAGGGCATTGATCACAGGAATGGTGGAGTAATGAGCCAGGGTTTCCAGATCCTGGTGGGAGTAAGTGCGCACCATCACCGCATCAACCATCTCGGATAACACGCGGGCAGTGTCTTCCAGCGGTTCGCCGCGACCGAGCTGACTGTCACGCGGTGACAGGAAAATGGAGCCGCCACCCAGCTGGATCATGCCCGCTTCAAAGGACACCCGGGTACGGGTGGATGACTTTTCAAAAATCATCGCCAGCACCCGGTTTTTTAATGGTTCATCAATCAATCCGGCCTTGTGTCGACGTTTCAACTCAATGGCACGGTGAATCAACCGCTCCAGTTCCTGAGGTGAAAGGTCGGTCAGGGTCAGAAAGTGCCTTACACTCATGATGGACTCCGAGTCGCCAGCCAGTTTTTGATCAGTTGGCTGAGTTGTTCAACCAACTGATCGGCTTCCTGGTCTGTAAAGGTCAGTGGCGGCAGCAGGCGAACCACCTGGCCAGCAGTGACGTTGATCAGCAGACCGGCATCCAGTGCCTGCTGCACCAGCTCGCCACAGGGTTGATCCAGCTCGATGCCGATCATCAGGCCACGACCACGAATATCCAGTACGCCTGCCAGGCCGGTGAGTTGTTGGTTCAGGCCGGACATGATGCGCTCACCCAGTTGTTGTGCACGCTGGCAGAGGCCTTCTTTTTCCAGGGTTTCCAGAACGGCCAGTACCACCGCACAGCCCAGCGGTGTACCACCATAGGTGGAGCCATGGTGGCCGGGCTGGAAGAGTTCGGCAGCAGCACCCTGAGCCATGACCGCGCCAATCGGGAAGCCGTTACCCAAGCCTTTGGCAGTGGTGACCACATCCGGTTTCCAGTCAAAACGCTGGAAGGCATAGTAGGTGCCGGTACGGCCATTGCCGGTCTGAACCTCGTCCAGCATCAACAGCAGTCCGTACTGGTCACACAGCTGCCGCAGACCATTCATGACTTCATCAGATGCCGCGCGAAGGCCGCCTTCACCTTGTACCGGTTCAACCAGAATGGCAGCAACATCCTGACGTCTTTCCAAAATATTGCGTACTGCATCCAGATCATTGTAGGCGCAGCGGATAAACCCGGTAACCAGCGGCTCAAAACCAGCTTGTACCTTGCGATTGCCGGTAGCGGTCAGGGTCGCCAGGGTGCGGCCATGAAAGGCGTTTTCCATCACCAGTACATGGGGTACTTCAATGCCCTTCTTGTGGCCATGGAGGCGAGCCAGCTTGATGGCGCCTTCATTGGCTTCGGCACCGGAGTTGCAGAAAAAGATCTTTTCCATGCCAGACAGTTCGGCCAGTTTCTGGCCTGCGGCTTCCTGCAGTGGGATGCGATAAAGATTGGAGGTATGCACCAGACGGGCAGCCTGTTCACTGATGGCTCGGGTGACGGCAGGGTGGGCATGGCCCAGGCCGCATACGGCAATGCCGCACAGCGCATCAAGATAATGCTTGCCTTCGGTATCGGTCAGCCTGGAGCCCTTGCCTTCTGCAAAGGCGATGGGTAGGCGGCCATAAGTGTGCATCAGGGCGGTTTCAGCCATGGTGCAAGTTTCCTCCTGGTCAAACGGGGCGGGCCCGAAAAAAACATTCAGTCTAAGCACTTGCCCGGTGGCTGGCAAGAAGCCCTGAAATTTTTAACCCTTTGCTTGTTATTGCGATGCTTCGACCGCTAAAATTGACTAAGTTGCTCAGGTTTTTTAAAAGCCTTTTTCTATTTAACCCCTGTCAAGAAGGTGAAATCGAATGTCAAATACTCTGGATACCATCAAGGAGCAGATTTCCAGCAATCCGGTACTCCTTTACATGAAAGGCACCCCTCAGATGCCGCAGTGCGGTTTTTCTGCTCAGGCTGTTCAGGCGCTGATGTCCTGCGGCCAGAAGTTTGCATTTGTTAATATTCTGGAACACCCGGACATTCGTGCTGAGTTGCCAAAGTTTGCCAACTGGCCAACCTTTCCTCAGTTGTGGCTGAAGGGTGAGCTAGTGGGTGGCTGTGACATCATCCTGGATCTACAGCAGCAGGGTGAACTGCAAGCCATGGTTCAGGATGCAGCAGGCTCTCAGGCCTGATCAATCCTGCTCCGGCATGGTCCGGAGCGCCAGTTCCCAGCCGCCGAGTTCGTGCCAGGTGTTAACCACCGCACAAAAGAGCTCGGCGGTTTTTTCTGTGTCGTAACTGGCTGAATGGGCTTCACGGTTGTCAAAGGGAATGCCTGCTGCCTTGCAGGCACGGGCCAGTACCGTTTGACCAAAAGCCAGAGCCGCCAAGGTGGCGGTATCAAAGCTGGAAAAGGGGTGGAAAGGATTGCGCTTGATACCACATCGCTCCACCGCCGCATTGATGAATGCCAGATCAAAGCTGGCGTTATGCCCGACCAGTATGGCACGGGTGCAGCTATGTGCCTTGATGGCCTTGCGTACGGTTTTAAAAATTTCTCCCAGCGCATCCTGTTCAGGCATGGCAATGCTTTGACGAAAGGCAGAGTTCAGGTCGATTTTGGTGAAATCCAGTGCGGCCTGCTCAATATTGGCTCCTTCAAAAGGGATGAGGTGCCTTGAAATACTGTGATCTGGCAGGATCATACCGTTTTCATCCATGGTCAGGGTGGTTGCTGAAACCTCCAGTAATGCATCGGTGGCAGCATTAAAGCCGGCTGTTTCCACATCCACCACTACGGGCAGGTAACCGCGAAAGCGGCGGGACATGGGGTGTTTAACACTCGGCTGACTATTCACGCAAAGCTCCTGACCGGCGTGGATGAAAAAGGCTATAATCGGCCGGATAGCTTAACATAAGCCTGTCTGATTGCGTCTGTTTTGCTAAAGTTTGCTGGCTGGAGGCCGATAGCCTCACTCAGAACCGGATTTTATGAAGGATTACAGCGTGTCCGACCTTGCTCACTCAACACGGCCAAACCGTTTTACTGCAAGGCTTTTAAGAAGCCCACTGGCGGCTTTGTCTTTGGCAATGCTTGTTGTTGCACCAGCAGTACATGCCAGCAGTTGGCAGGCTGGCTACGAAGAAGGGCGTTGGCAGGCCAGTGCTCCCTCCCAGTTGAATTGTGAGTTAAGTCATACCATTCCGCATTTTGGTGAAGCACGTTTCATTCACCGTGCGGGTGAGTCAGTGCGTATGGAGTTGCAGCCTTTCCGTCACGCTTTCCGCCCCGGTCAGGTGCAGATGGTTGCCATGGCACCTCAATGGATGCCGGGTGCTACGCCGCATCACCTTGGCAGTTACCGCATTGAAACCACTGATCGCCCACTGCGCATTGATACACCGCAGACCGAGCTGATTCTGGAGAGTCTGCGCCAGGGTTTGATGCCTTCGATGCTGCAAGAGGATCAGGATCCTCGTATTGAGCGGCGTCGAGCGAGCATTACCCCGATTCACTTTCATACGGCTTTCCGTGATTTTCAGTTGTGTCAGGCACAGTTGTTGCCGGTTAACTTTGATCAGATTCGTGACATCAAGATCACCTTCCGACTGGGTGGTACGGGCCTGACCCAGCAAGACAAAGACCAGTTGGATCTGCTGGTGCGTTATATCTACGCTGATCCGGAAGTGGTTGTGGTGATGGTGGATGGTCACTCCGACTCGCTGGGCACACGTCGTGATAACCGTCAGATTTCTTTTGAGCGTGCCAAGTCGGTCACTGACTATCTGATTGCCCGTGGCATGCCTGAAGACATGATTGTGTCCAACTACCATGGTCAGCGCTTCCCGATTGCAGATAACCGCACGGCTGAAGGCAGGGCGCTGAACCGCCGGGTTGATATCAAGCTGGAACGTGAGCTGGAAATCAAACCGCTTTTCTGATGCCTGCCATGAAAACCTGCTGATACTCCCCGCTGACGCCTGTCCGCTGTTGCGTTATAATTCCCCTGATTCCACAGATGGGCTGCTCCGGCAGCCCTTTTGCAGTTCATCATTTCTGTCTGCCGTAGTGGTGGGCGGTTCAAGGAGTAATCATGTCTGATGTGAAAAAGGTCGTGCTGGCCTATTCGGGTGGTCTGGATACCTCGATTATCCTGAAGTGGCTGGAAGATACCTATGGTTGTGAAGTGGTGACCTTCACTGCTGACCTGGGGCAGGGTGAAGAGCTGGAGCCGGCACGTGCCAAGGCTGAAAAAATGGGCGTGAAGGAAATTTACATCGAAGACCTGCGCGAAGAATTTGTACGCGACTATGTTTTCCCGATGTTCCGTGCCAACACTATCTATGAAGGTGAGTACTTGCTGGGTACTTCCATTGCCCGGCCGCTGATTGCCAAGCGTCTGGTGGAGATTGCCAATCAGACCGGCGCCGATGCCATTTCCCACGGTGCCACCGGGAAGGGTAACGACCAGGTGCGTTTTGAGCTGGGTGCTTATGCCCTGAAACCGGGTGTGAAGGTGATTGCTCCCTGGCGTGAATGGGATCTGCTGTCTCGTGAAAAACTCATGGCTTATGCCAAAGAGCACGATATCCCGGTTGATTTTGCCAAGCAGGGCAAGAAGTCACCTTATTCCATGGATGCCAACCTGCTGCATATCTCCTACGAAGGTGGCATTCTGGAAGATCCCTGGGCCGAGCCGGAAGAAGACATGTGGCGCTGGAGTGTCAGCCCGGAAGCAGCACCGGACACCCCCACCTACATTGATCTGACCTATGAAAAGGGTGACATTGTTGCCATCGATGGCGAGCGCTTGAAGCCTCATGAAGTGCTGGAAAAACTGAACAAGCTGGGTGGTGCCAATGGTATCGGTCGTCTGGATATCGTGGAAAACCGCTATGTGGGCATGAAGTCTCGTGGTGCTTATGAAACACCCGGTGGCACCATCATGCTGAAAGCCCACCGTGCCATTGAATCCATCACCCTGGATCGTGAAGTGGCTCACCTGAAAGATGAGCTGATGCCACGTTATGCCGAGATGATTTATAACGGCTACTGGTGGAGCCCGGAGCGCAAACTCCTGCAAACCATCATTGATGAGTCGCAGGAAGTGGTGAACGGCAAGGTGCGTGTCAAACTCTACAAGGGCAATGTGATTCCGGTGGGTCGCGAGTCTGCCGACACCCTGTTTGATGAAAACATCGCCACTTTTGAAGATGATGCCGGTGCCTACAACCAGAAAGATGCTGAAGGCTTCATCAAGCTGAATGCCCTGCGCCTGCGCATTGCTGCCAACAAAGGCCGCAAACTGGGTTGATGCTTGCCCGGAGATGACTGAAACCCTGCTTCGGCAGGGTTTTTTTATTGGGTTTTCAGGCAACTGCGCACTAGAATAAAAACATCAACGTAAATTTCAAGGCGGGTTTGTATGGGGTTTTTGAGTCGGCTTTTTGGTGGTGGTGTGGCACAGGAAGTGATCCCGGAGCTTTATCAGGGGTACCAGATTTTTCCGGAGGCCAAAGCTGAAGGTGGGCACTTTCGAGTGTCAGGTCGTATTTGTTTGCCTCGTGAAGGTGATGAGCTTTTAACCCATCGTTTTGAGCGCTCAGACCTGCTGGGCAGTGCTGAAGAAGCCAATGCCCTGATGCTGCAAAAAGCGCAGCGCATGATTGATGAACAGGGGCAGGGCATTTTCCGCCGTTAAATGTTGAATACAGGGAGGTCTGATGCAGTTCCTATCGCGATCTTCGCCCTGGCGGCAACTCTTTCAGGACCCTGCAGCCATTGCCAATCCGCAGTGTATGGTGTTGCCTGCCTTGCAGGAGGTGTTTGCTGATTTCCCCCAACAGTTGCAGGCGGATTTGATCAAGCCCTGGCAGCAGCGCCTGGTGCGCTGCCTGCAGCAATTGGATTTGCCGGCTTGGCGGATCAGTCAGTTGATCAGCGACCATAATGACTGGTTGTATCGTCAGGCACTGGACTTGAGTCTGGCTGAAATGCGCAGTCATGGCTGGGGTGAGCCCCCCGTCAGCTTTTGTGTATTGCAGCTGGGTTCGGCTGCGCGTCATGAAAGCCTGCTCCGGCCTGATCAGGATAATGCCATGATTCTGGCAGATTATCCGGATGCCCGGCATCAGGAGGTTGACACCTGGTTTCAGCATCTGGGAGAAGGTTTTACCCATCGCCTCGATGAGTCAGGCATTCCACTCTGTAAGGGGCATGTCATGGCGCGTTGGCCGCTGTGGCGCAAACGGCTGGCTGAGTGGAAGGAGCAGATGCGTATCTGGACTGCCGGACGTATTGTGAAGCGGGTGCAGTTATCAAACATTCTGCTGGATTTTCGCCCGGTTTATGGTGAGTTTGCTCTGGCAGATGATTTTCGCCAGGACGTATTGGCGCTGATGCCTCGGGCACAGGGTTTTCTGCATGAAATGGCCGAATTGTTGAATGAAATTCCAGTGGCGCTGGATGCTTTTGATCGTCTGGTGAGTGATGGTGAAGATGCTCCCCATGCCCATGCGCTGAACCTGAAACGTTATGGCTTGTTACCGCTTCAATCAGCCGTGCGCCTGCTTTGCCTGTTACAGGGCGGCATACCGCAAGTGGCGACCCGTGACCGACTGTTGGCATTGGTTGCCACAGGCCAGCTGACGACTGCTGATGCCAGGGATCTCACCTGTGTGCTGGAGTCTCTCCAGTCATCATTGCTGCAGGCGCAGATGGCCAGTCTGGGGAGTGGCAGGCAGGCCGATGGCTGGATTGATCTGGAATTATTGAGTGAGCGAGAAAAAGTGCAATTAAAAGCGGATCTGAAGTTGATCCGGAATTTTGTACGCCGGGTGCGTAAACAGCTCCCGGCGTTGTCATCATGATTTAATGACGGTGCTGGTGCTGCATTTGCATGTGACGAACCGGCAGGTTCAGTTCAATCAGGCTGCCATCATCCAGCGTCAAGGTAATGTCAACCCGATCATCAGCAGTCAGGGGTTGTTTCAGGCCAATCAGCATCAGGTGCAGTCCGCCGGGTTTCAGGTGGGTCTGGCCACCGGCAGGAACCTCAATGCGATCCACGCGACGCATCTGCATGACCCCATCCACTTCCGTGTGGGTGTGCAGCTCCATAACCCTTGATGCCGGGCTGCTGACATCCACCAGTGCCAGATCCTTGTTGCCGTTGTTTTTCAGCAGCATAAAAGCGGCTGTCACTTCTGAAGTGGGGGGGACTGCCCGCACATAGGCCTGTTCAATCAAAAGGTCTGCAGCAGTCAGATTAAAGCTGAACAGGCTGATCGTCAGTAGCAGCAGGGCAGTGTATTTGTTTTTCATATTGGTGACTCCGGAATAAGGTTTAAAGATTGTTTTGCAGGGCCTGGCTCAGGGTTGCTGTCAACTGATTGCCGCTGATGGTATGTGGCAGTGTTGCGAGCAGGCGACCCTCATGAGTGACCAGATAGAAGTCGGAAGTATGATCCACGGTGTAACCCATGGCTGAATCCACTTCGGTATAACGGTAAAAGGCACCATAGGCACGGGCCAGTTCCTGTAAGGTTGATTCATCACCGGTCAGGCCAAGGATGCCGGCTTCAAAAAAATCAACGTAAGCAGCCAGCCGCTCAGGGGTGTCACGTTGCGGATCCACCGAGATAAAAATGGGCTGGATGTTAGCGCGCAGTTCTTCTGGCAGATTCTGCAGGGCACGAGCCATAAACATCATCGAAGCCGGGCAAATGTCCGGGCACCAGGTGTAACCGAAGTACACCAGAGCCAGTTGCCCTTCAAAATCACTCAGTGAGACTTCACCATCCCTGCTTTGCAGGGTGAAGGGTGCACCAGCAGGCTTGGATGCAAGGCCTGAGGTTGTGCTGGCCTTGTCGAGACCGGTTTGAATCTGGAAAAAGGCCAGCAGCAAAAGCAGCGCGCCACCTGCCAATAGCAGGGTGCGATTGATTTTCATGATCGAAAAACTCCTATCTGATCAGTTACAGCAAAGGATTCAGCTATTTGAACTGTCAGGCAGTAGCAGGAGGTGCGCGAGGTGCAGGAGGTAGGCTGGTGAACCTGGGAATATCAGGTGTTGTGAACCCGATTGGAAAAGTGGGGGTGGCAATAATTGGCGTGTTTACATCAAGGTTTGTTGTAAACAATGGATTGCCAAAACTGCAGGCTGGGCAGTGGCCGACTGGTTGTGCGGAGTCTACGGGGTTGCCATCTGCATCAAACAGTAGCTTCTGGCTGCCAGCACTTTGCCAGCTGCAGATTTCCACATAACCATTTTCATGCACCACCAGTGGTGGCATCGTAAACGGCAGCAGCACCCTCTGGCTGATCACGCCAAAGGCAAGTAGTAACAGCAGGGTATTCAGGATAGGGTGCTTACGTGCCATGCCAGATGTATCCGCTTAGAGTACTGGTAGCTTAGCAGAGTTTACCTGCACCGGCGAGGGTGCAGGCAGGGGCGTGGCAGGTATCAAATGCCGCAGATCAGATTTTGAAGTGTGCAGCGGTCTTTTGCAGTTCATGGGCCAGGCGAGCAATGCTACGACTGCTGTCTGCCGTTTGTTCTGAGGCGTCAGCCGTTTGATCGGCAGCTTCATTAATCCGGGTCAGATTAAGGTTCATCTCTTCAGCAACAGCACTTTGCTCTTCTGCAGCGCTGGCAATCTGGATGTTCATCTCGTTCATGTTGGAGATCAACTGGGTGATGTTGGACAGTGCCTTGCTGGCCTCATCGGCCTTGTCTACACCTTCGTGAGCACGATCCAGACTACGAGCCATGACACGGGAAGCATTGCCTGCTGCCTGTTGCAGATGAGCAATCATGGTGTTGATCTGGGTAGTGGAATCCTGGGTGCGACTGGCCAGGGTGCGAACTTCATCGGCCACTACAGCAAAACCACGACCTTGTTCACCGGCGCGTGCTGCTTCAATGGCAGCATTCAGTGCCAGCAGGTTGGTCTGTTCCGCAATGTCACGGATCACATCCACAACACTGCCAATCTTGTTGGCATCCTGAACAAGTTCCTGAATCACCCGTGCGGCATCTTCAACTTCCGCTGCCAGCTGATTCATGCTGCTGACACTTTCTGCCACCACATGACTGCCACGCTGGGCTTCGTCATCAGCATGATTGGCGCTTTCAGCAGCATTTTCAGCATGTTGGGCCACTTCGTGCACGGTGGCATTCATTTCGTTCATGGCTGTGGCAACCATGTCGGTTTCCTGTTTCTGTTGCTGCACGCTGTTACGTGCCTGTTCAGCAATAACCGAGCCCTTTTCTGATAACGCCCCCAGCTCGTGGCTACTTTGTAGCAGGCTGCCTACTGTGGTGCGTAACTGGTTACGGGCATTACGGAATTGCTGCAGGATAATGCCCAGTTCACCGCTGGCATCTTTAGGGTTGCCGGCAACACGCAGATCACCTTCGGACATCCGTGCGGCAAGTGAGGACAGGGCGTTAATGCCCTGGTTGATGGAGCGGATGACGTAGATTGCAAAAAACAGGGATAACAGGATGCCCAGTGCACCAGCCAGAACCAGTGACAGGGTCAGGCTTTGTGCCCGCTGCTGCATCAGTTCGTAGGCTTCTTCGGCACCTTCCAGCAGGCGGCTGCTCATGGCTGCCTGTGCTTGAGCGGAAGCAGTGAATAAGGGATTCACATACAGCAGAATCTGGGCATTGGCATTGTAATATTCACCAGCGGTCAACAGGTCCAGGGTGGGGTTGATGCCATCCTTGATGTATTCACGAAAGCGCACTTCCAGTTCATCGGCCAGGCGGGCAGCCAGTGGACCACGAGGTTTGGTGCGAAAGGAAGCCCACAAGCGCTCCACTTCACGCACATTGCTGCGAACCCGGTCCGTGTGCATGCTGGTGGGGTGGTCGTGGTCATTTGCAAAGGGGCTGGTGGGGTCGTGCTGAATGGCCAGCAACAGGTGGGCACGGGACTCCTCCAGCAGTGCTCCGATACGTTCTACCTCATAAAGTGGCACCATACGGTTGTGATAGTTCTCACTGTACTGTGCTTGTTTGTAGGCAAAACCACTCCAGGCAAAACTGATGATGGCTATGACCACCAGAACAAACATGACCACCAGAAGCCGTAACAGGTTACGGATTGAGCTTAATCCTCGTGCATTTGCAACTGACATCTTCCAACCCCTGTAATTATTAAATGTTCCTGAAACACACCGGTTTGCAACTGTCTGGTATCATCCGGTTTTCCAGCAGTTGAATGGGCACGGCACGTTATTTTGCACTTGCTCAGGGCATTATCTCAGGGATACAGAAAATTAACAATCAGGTTACATTTGTGTTTCGTGAGGTGCTTGCAGCTTCGGTAACTCAATCACCAGGCGTGCACCGCTCAGGAAGTGAGGCCCTTCAACCCATAAGCGCCCCCCCAGATGAGCAATGATACCGCGACTGATGGGTAACCCGAGCCCGGTGCCACGGGGGCGACCGCTGGGTGTCTGTCCTTGTTGCTGAATCTGGTGGAATTTTTCAAAAACCTTTTCACGCTCCTCTTCGGCGATGCCGTTGCCATTGTCTTCGACCGCCAGTTGCCAGTTTTTGCCATGAGCCTCCAGCTGCATCAATACTTCCCCCCGGGTTGAATCAGCAAATTTGCTGGCATTGTCCAGCAGGTTGATGATGACCTGTTGCAAACGGTCGGGATCAGCCATCACCCAGGCTTCCTGATCGGGTAACCGCAGCTTCAAGGTGACCTGGCGTTCCTCATAAAGCTGGGTGATGGCATCAGTGGAGTCACGCGCCAGTTGGGAGAGGTTAACAACCTGTGGATTCAGGCGCATGCGTCCGGATTCGAGTCTGGCCAGATCCAGGATTTCTTCAATCAGCCGTGACAGGCGTTCACTTTCCTTGACAATCACCCCCAGAAAGTGATTTTTCTGCTCCACCATAATGTCCGGGCTATCACGCAGGATTTCTGCAAAAGCCCGTATTGAGGTCAGTGGTGTGCGTAATTCGTGGCTGACCATGGCCACAAACTCATCTTTCAGGCGATCCAGCTCACGCAGACGTTCATTGGCGGCACGCAGTTCTTCACCGA
Organism: Marinospirillum alkaliphilum DSM 21637; assembly: GCF_900119735.1. Classification (GTDB taxonomy): domain Bacteria; phylum Pseudomonadota; class Gammaproteobacteria; order Pseudomonadales; family Halomonadaceae; genus Marinospirillum; species Marinospirillum alkaliphilum. The sequence goes on from NZ_FPJW01000001.1 coordinate 615,275, forward strand.
TACGAGCCAGTTCTGCTGACTTCTGTTCCAGGCGGCGGTTGTATTCCAGGGTCTGGGTGGTGGTGTCCAGAATACTGAGCACCGCCTCCAGGTCCAGGGCTTCACCGCGCACGACTGAGTTAATGAGTACCCGTGCAGAGGCGCTGCCCAATGCACCGGTGAGGGCTTGTTCGGCCTGGGTGATCAGGCCGGGTGGAGCAATGGATTCATCCCGTGCATTACTGGATTGTCGGCCATCATGGCGCTCAAAAACCCGGTGGGTGGCTGCCTGCCCCAGGTAGCGGTTGAGTAGTTGATAGAGTTCACCACGGGTGGTCTGACCCAGCCACAAGGGAGTCTGCATTACATCGGGTCGCAAGGCTTCAGTAAACAGTGCGGCCTGAGTCTGCTCCAGTCGACTCTGGCGAGTGAACAGGGAAACTCCGGCCAGAAGACCAACATTAACCAGCATGCTCCAGAACAGCGCGTGGGTGTAGATGTCCCAGCCTTCCAACCCGAACAGGGCATAGGGTTTCAGCCAGGCAACACCCCAGGGACCGGCTTCAATCAACCCCGGTGCCAGCCAGCCGGACTGTACAAAGCCTGGTAGCAGCAGGGTGTAGGCCCAGACCAGAAAACCACCGATTAATCCGGCTGCAGCACCTTTGCCGTTGGCACCTCGCCAATACAGTCCCAGTAACAGTGCCGGAGCAAACTGGGCGGCAGCAGCAAAGGATACCAGTCCGATGGTGACCAGGCTGTAGGAGTCACCGATCAGGGCGTGGTAAAGATAACCCAGCAGCAGGATCAGAATGATGGCCACCCGGCGGATTCCCAGCAGCCAGCCACTGAGGTTGCGGCCTGGATCCAGGTGTAACCAGTTCCAGCGCAGCAGTAGTGGCATGACCAGGTGGTTGCTGACCATGGTGGAGAGTGCAATGGTTTCGACGATCACCATGCCAGTGGCTGCAGAGAGGCCACCGATGAAGACAATTAATGGCAGTAACTCCAGTCCGGCTGCCAGGGGGAGTGTCAGTACAAAGCTGTCCGGCTCCTGGGCGGCAGGCCCGAGCAATAAGCCAGCCAGCGCCACCGGGATCACAAACAGGTTGATGGCCACCAGGTAAAGTGGAAAGGTCCAACTGGCGCGCTTGATGTGACGTTCATCGACATTTTCCACCACCAGCACCTGAAACTGTCGCGGCAGGGTGATGAAGGCCAGGGTGGCCAGCACCAGTGTGCCAACCCAGCCCAGTGCCTGGCCAGGTACAGCGCTGAGCCCAAGGCTGCCCACCAGGTCCGGTCTTGCTGCCGCCTGACTGAACAGGTCCAGTGGTCCTTGATACAGCCAGAACACCACAAAAAAGCCCAGTATCAGAAAAGCCATCAGTTTGATGATGGATTCAAAGGCAATGGCAGCCACCATGCCTTCATGGCGTTCACTGGCATCCAGGTGTCGAGTACCAAACAGGATAATGAAAATAGCCAGCACCAATGCCACCCACAGGGATTTATCCAGCCAGAAGGTCTCCTGGGCCAGAGTCTGGATGGGTGGAGTCGGATAACCTGTCAGCACGGCGTGGCTGAAGGTGATGGCTTTCAGTTGCAGGGCGATGTAGGGCATGATGCCGATCACTGCAATCAGTGTCACCAGTACACCCAGACGAACGCTCTTGCCATAGCGGGCACTGATGAAATCTGCAATGGAAGTGATTTTCTGGGCACGGGCGATACGGACCATCTTGCGGATCATGAACCAGCCCAGCAGCATGGCCAGTGTTGGACCCAGATAAATCAACAGGAAACTGGGACCGGTTTCAGCGGCTCGGCCCACACTGCCATAAAAAGTCCAGGCGGTGCAGTAAACTGCAATTGACAGGGTGTAAACCAGGGGGGAGTTGATGATTGAGCGCCCTTGCTCAGAGCGTTTGTCACCCCAGGCGGCAATCAAAAACAGGATGGCCAGATAACCGAAAGCAAAGGCCAGTGAGACCAGTTCAGTTCTCATGGTCCCGCTCCAGAATCCAGGCTGCGAGAGCAATGATGCCCAGCCAGGCAATAAAAATGTAGAAAGGAAGAATCGACAGGCCGGAATGACCAGGACGATCAAACAGCAGCAGAATGGGTGGCAGAAATAACAGCAGAGCCAGTAGCGTCAGGCCAATCAGGCGTGAACCTGTGGTTGAAGCTTTCATGCTGCCTCCTTTCCGGTCTGCATCCGGACCTGGGGTCAGATCAGTGGGTTGTTCATTTTTTGCCACGGTTTTCGACTTCAGCCTGCAACATCAATGCATCATTCAAGGTGTGGATGCCTCGTGCTTCTAATCTGGGCAAGAGCGCCAACAGCAACTCTGCCGTGACCCGTGCATCCCCTAAAGCAGTATGGCGTGTTCCCGGTGGAAAGGTGAGCTGGAATCTTTCTGCCAGTTCATCCAGGCCATGCCCTTCTTGTTGCGGGTCTACACCACGTGATAACAGCAGGGTGTCCAGGATGGGCATGTCAAAACTCAGACCACTGCCTTCCAGTGTGACGGCCAGCAGGTCAAAGGATGCATTGTGTGCCACCAGCACCCCATTACCAACAAACTCACGAAAACGCGGCAGAACCACACTGGCGGGAGGGCTTTTTTCCACATCAGCGTCTGTCAGGCCATGAATGCGGGTGCTGGCTGGCGGAATGGCGCGACCGGGATTGACCTTCTGATCAAATACCTCCTGAGCCAGGAGGCGACCATTGATGATGCGGCAGCCGCCAATACTGATGATGCGATCACCATCACGAAGATTAAGGCCAGTGGTTTCGGTATCAAATACCACCATTTCCAGCTGATTAAGGGGCAGTGCACGTAATTCAATACTGGGTGGTGGCAGATCAGCAATGCTGAAATCATGAAACTCCGGGCGTGCACCGACCTGCGGCAAGGGTGGGTAGACCCGCCTGGCTGCAGGTAAAGGCATGCGCAGCCTGGCATGCAGGTCATCAGCATCAGTAAGGCTCCACCAGTCGCTGGAATGGCGGCGCAAAATATCGCCCAGGCGAGGTGACAGTGCTTCATCGGCAATGGGCATATCATTCCACTGCTGCAGTTGTCGCAGGCTCAAGGGTTCACCCTGCCAGATCAGATCCAGGTAGACCCGGTTGTTACCCAGTTGAATTTCGGCTTCAAAATCTTGCAGGCCGGTATGTTGGTTGAGCAAGAGCAGCAGGCGTTGCAGCAGTGCCAGCAGGCCGGGGCTGTCAGCACGCAACCAGAGAGGAATGCCGATGGGGGTGAGGGTGAGCCCCTGTTCTTCCAGGCCGGGCTTGAGTGCTTGCCAGATATCATTCGACCAGGTGTCACTCAGTTGCCCCTGATCCAGCTGCAGGGTTTCCAGTAGTTGTGCCAGTTCACCGATCAGGTTGCTGAGCGCCTGGCTGTCTTCATGCATGGCCGTTTGCAGGCGTTGATCCAGTTCCGGCGTGGTACCGCCACTGCTGAGGATTTCACCGGCAGTTGCCAGATTGGCGGCATGTCCTCGCAGCGCAGGTAGCAGGCTGGCCATGGGTTTACGCCAGCGCTGATCGGATTTCTGGCGTTCAGTGGCATCTTCCAGTGTCAGTAATGCTTCGCCCTGACTGGCCAGCACACGACGCAGGTCACAGAGATACCAGCGTCCCTGATGAGGTAGCAATAATTGCCGGGCACTGCCATCACGGGGTAAATGGCGCAAGGCGTCTTTCAAGCTTGGGGCAGGCAATAATTCTTCCAGACGACGACCGAGTCCCAGTGCCGGATTGTCCGCAAAGAGTTCTTCGGCGGCCGGATTAAAAAGCAACAGGCGTTGATGGCGATCACAGAGTAACAGTGGGACTTTGAGTACTTGCAGCAGGGCTTCCAGTTCCTGGCGGATGCGTGCAGCATCTTTGGCTCCTTGCATGCGTGCTTCACCCAGCAGGGCGCGATCCTGGCGCCAACCCTGGCGTAATCGCTGTAAATCGGGTTGCAGAGACTCCAGCCAACCCTCCGGCGGGTAATCATCCAGAGCATCCGGGTTACTGACCAGGCGTGCCAGTTGTACCTGCAGGTGGCGTAGAGGTTTAAAAAGGCTGCCTTCCAGCAGCACGCCCAGCAGCAGCAATAACATGCCGGAGGAAAGTGAGGCGGCCCAGATGACCAGGCGGGTCGCTGCATCGGGCTTTATCTGTGCATCCAGCCAGAGTGCACAGAAGATCCCGGCAAACAGCAGAATACCGGTTGCCAGCATCCAGATTCCCAGCAGCTTCTGTCGCTGTGGCATGCATCACTCTCCTTGTGACTGCTGTTGTTCCTGCAACAGGTTTTTGACCTTTTCGACCAGTTCCCGCGTGGAAAAGGGTTTGGTGATGTAATCATCAGCACCCAGCGCCATACCCTTTTCGCGCTCAACCTCGCGGCCGTGTGCAGTTAGCATCACAATCGGTAGTTTGCTGTAACGGGCTTCAGCCCTCAGCGCTTCCAGCACTTCAAAACCGCTGATGCCCGGCAGACTGATATCCAGCAGAATAAGATCCGGGGGTACAGCATGGACTTTTTGCAGTGCCGTTTCCCCATCTGCCGCAGTATCCACCTGAAACCCTGCCTGCTGCATCAGGAACTCCAGTGACAGTACGATGTTCGGCTCGTCATCAACCACCAGAACCCGGGGCATGGTGCATCTCCTGTAATTTTGGTTTTGTTTTCCTGAGTCTAGTGGTTACTGCAGTTCCTGCAACCAGACCAAGGGTGTAAGATACCGATTTTTCAGGATAACCCGGAGATTTTTAACTTGTTATTGCATCTGTTGGCGGTGGCAGTGGGGTTGATATTACTGGTCTGGAGTGCTGACCGTTTTGTGGTGGGTGCCTGTGTCACTGCTGAGCGTATCGGTGTACCGGTGCTGGTGATTGGCATGCTGTTAATGGGGTTTGGTACCTCCGCCCCGGAAATGCTGGTGTCTCTGCAAGCTTCACTGGATGACAACCCCGGGTTAGCCGTCGGTAATGCGCTGGGCTCCAATATTACCAATATTGCTTTGATTCTGGGTTTAACAGCCTTGTTACGCCCGGTGGTGGTTGGCTCTACCCTGATTAAGCGTGAGCTACCCATTTTGCTGTTGATCACCTTGTTAGCCAGCGCACTGCTTTTTAATCTGCAGCTGGTGTTCTGGAAAGGTCTGGTGCTTTTGCTGGCGCTGGTAGCGTTTATTGGTTACAGCTGGTGGCTGGCACAGCAGGGTAAAAGTGATGCACTGCTGGATGAAGTGAACGAAGTATTGCAACCAATGAGTCAGGCGCGGGCTGTATTCTGGTTGTTGCTGGGCTTGCTGGTGCTGGTGGTCAGTGCCCGGTTGTTGGTCTGGGGTGCGGTTGCTATCGCGCAAACCCTGGGTGTCAGTGATTTGGTCATCGGACTGACGCTGGTGGCCATAGGCACCAGTCTGCCCGAGTTGGCGGCCAGTATCGCTGCCGCCCGTCGCAATCAGGCGGACCTGGTGATCGGTAATGTGATCGGTTCAAACATCTTTAACTTGCTGGCGGTACTGCCGATTCCCGCCTTGCTGGTGGTTGGCTCTCTGGACCCTGCGCTGGTGTGGCGTGATTTGCCGGTGATGCTGGGTCTGACGCTGTTGTTGCTGGTGTTTGCAATCGGGCGTCAATGGCAGGGGCGCATCAATCGTTACGAAGGTGTGGCCCTGCTGATGTGTTTTGTGGGCTACCAGTGGTGGCTGTTCGGTTGAATCTGTCGGGCAGTTGCTTAGATAAAGGTGATGCCCACGGCAAACAGCTGCTCCACTTCGCGAATCTTGCGCTTGTCAACCAGGAACAGGATGACCTGGTCGCCGGAGCGGATCACCAGATCGTCATGGGCAATCAATACTTCCTTTTCCCGCACCAGTGCGCCAATGGTGACACCTTCCGGCAGTATAATCTGCTCAATGGCACGGCCCACTATTTTTGAGCTTTTTTCGTCTCCAATGGCCACTGCTTCAATGGCTTCAGCAGCGCCGCGGCGCAGTGAGTGGACATTTTTGACCTGACCGCGACGGATGTGGGTCAGCAGGCTGCCGATGGTGGCCAGTTGGGGTGAAAAAGCGATATCCACTTCACCGCCCTGTACCAGATCAACATAAGCGGCATTGTTGATCAGGGTCATGACCTTGCCTGCCCCCATGCGTTTGGCCAGCATGGAGGACATGATGTTGACTTCATCGTCATTGGTTACCGCACAGAAGATATCGGCATCCTCGATGCTTTCTTCCTGCAGCAGGTTCTTGTCGGTGGCAGTACCGTTGAGTACCACTGTACGTTCCAGCTTGTCAGCCAGTTCCGTACAGCGTTGTGGCGAGTATTCAATCAGTTTGACCTGGTACTCATGCTCCAGGCTTTCTGCCAGACGCTCACCAATGTTGCCGCCACCGGCAATCACAATGCGCTTGTAGCTGTGGTCAACCCGACGCATTTCACTCATTACTGCGCGAATGTCCTGACGAGCGGCTAGAAAGAATACTTCGTCATCCACCTGGATCACTGTATTGCCCTTGGGAATCAGTGCCTGATTCTGCCGATAAATGGCAGCCACGCGAGTGTCTACATTGGGGATGTGCTGGCGCAAGGCTGACAGCTCCTGACCAATCAGCGGGCCGCCATGGTGGGCTCGAACGGCCACCAACTGCACCAGGCCACCGGCAAAATCCAGCACCTGCAGTGCACCGGGATATTCAATCAGGCGGCGAATGTGGTTGGTCACCACCTGCTCGGGGCTGATTAATACGTCGATATCAAAACCGCGTTCGGTACGAAACAATCCCTTGCGTGACAGGTAGGCTGCTGAGCGTACGCGGGCTATTTTGGTGGGGGTGTTGAATAGTGCATGAGCCACCTGGCAGGCCACCATGTTGACCTCATCCGAGTTGGTCACGGCAATCAGCATGTCTGCATCTTCACAACCTGCCTGACGCAGCACTGCAGGGAAGGAGGCCTTGCCTTGAATGATGCGGATATCCAGCTTGTTCTGCAGATCCCGCAGGCGGTTGGGATCACTGTCCACTACGGTGATGTCGTTTTCTTCCCCGGCAAGGTTTTCAGCCAGGGTGCCACCCACCTGACCAGCACCGAGAATGATGATTTTCATCGTAAAACTCCTTAGGCCCGCCAGAAGGCGCGAGTGAACAGGATCATGAAGGTGACAATTTCCAGGCGACCCAGAATCATACCGAGGCACATCAGCCATTTACCGGCATCTGGCAGGCTGGAAAAATTGCCAGCCGGGCCCACGGTATCACCCAGGCCGGGACCCACGTTGGCTACAGCTGTAACTGCCGCGGTAAAGCTGGTGATGAAGTCCAGCCCCATAAAAGACAGTGCCAATGCCAGCGCTGCAATGGTGGCAAAAAAGAAAAAGGCAAACGCCACCATAGAGCGGATAACGTCATCCGGCACAGGCTTGCCGTTGTAACGCTGGGAAAACACCCCTCGGGGATGCAGTAGAGTCATCATCTGGTTGCGCATCAGCATCAGCGATAGCTGGTGGCGGAATACTTTAAAGCCACCGCTGGTGGACCCGGAGCAGCCGCCAATGAACATCAGGTACAAAAAGAAGATAACGGCAAAGTTGCCCCAGGCATTGTAGTCGCTGGAGGCGTAACCCGTGGTGGTGACGACTGAAACAATGTTAAAGGTGGCGTGAGTCAGGGCTTCAAACCAGTCCCAGCCCTGTTGGGTCATCAGGTAGAGGGTTAAAATGCCGACCGCACTGATCAGGATCTTGAACAGGGCTTGCACCTGGCTGTCCATCAGCATGGGCATCGGGCGCCCCTGAATCAGGTGTACAAAAAGCACAAAGGGTAAAGCACCCAGAAACATGAACAGGATGCTGATCCATAAAATACTGGGTGTATCAGCAAAGTGTCCCATGGATGCATCATAGTTGGCAAAGCCACCAGTGGCAGAGGTGGTCATGCCATGCACCACGGCATCAAACAGATTCATGCCAGCCAGCCAGTAGCTGAAAACACACAGCAGTGTCAGGCCCACATATACCTTGCCAATGGCTTTGGCCAGGGTGCCTGAGCGAGGCATGGCTTTTTCCGACCAGTCAGAGGACTCCGACTGGAACAACCGCATGCCACCGACCTGCAGGAAGGGGAGGATGGCCATACCCATGACAATGATACCGATGCCACCTAACCATTGCAGGATCGCACGCCACAGCAGGATGCCGTGAGACATGGTGTCCAGTCCGGACAGGATGGTGGCACCGGTGGTGGTGAGACCGGAAACCGTTTCAAAAACAGCATCAGAAATACTTAGATCGGTGGAGCCAAACAGCAATGGAATGGATGAAAACAGGCTCAGTACCAGCCAGCTTAACGAGGTCAGCAGAAAAATCTGGCGGCCTCGAAGGTTAAAGGGGGCTAAAGAGCCGACCACCACCATCAGACCACCGCTGACCAGGGTGATGGCCATTGAATAGAAAAAAATCTGCATGTCACCCTGCTGCCCTTCAATGGATAGCAGAATGATCGGGGCAAGCTTGAAGGCACCCAGCAATAGCAGCAGCAGGCCCAGAAGTTTAATGATAGGGGCCAGCCATTCAAACCAGTGACGAAGTGGGGATACCTGTTGGCGCCGACTGGAACGACTTTCAGTTTTGGGTATGGTGTGTCTGGACGAAGTGGCCTGCATGAGGATTCCTGACGGAGCGCCTTGTCGTTTTTTGGGGTAGCTTAACGCGGGTGCAGCATTATGACCAGTAACAGTCGCCCAATCGGGCATTATACCTGGGTGTTTTTGTAAACACTCGTTTGAAAATACTTTCGATCAGGCTAGACTGACTGTTTTCCCTGTTGCTGATGGCAGCAACAAGCAGGAGTGCAAGATGCAGACCCGTACCCCAATCAAGATTCGTGGATATCATCTGGACCTTTATGGTCACGTCAACAATGCCCGCTACCTGGAGTTTCTGGAGGAGGCGCGATGGGACTTCCTGGAACAGCAGGTGGACATAGCTACCTTCACCGGCTCCGGTCTGGGATTGGCCGTGGTGAACATCAATATCAACTATCGGCGTGGTGCTTATGTTAACGAAGAAATTGAGGTGGTGACCACGCTGGCTCGCATTGGCAACAAGAGTGCCGTGATGCACCAGGATGTGGTGCTGAAGGGTACAGATGTGCTGGTAGCAGATGCTGACATCACTTTTGTGGTGACCGATCAGAAAGCACAGAAAGCAGTAGCGCTGGAAGGTGAGCTGCGTCAGGTGCTGGAGCAATGGCAAACGCTACAACCGGCTATCTGAAGCGGCAGGCTTTAATGCAATTGTCATCCAAGCGAGTATAATGCGCCCTCAAAATTGCCAGGCTGCAGGATTGCAGCGGGAAACTGCAGGGGGAGACAAGCAATGAGTTCCTTGGATAACAAGGTACCAGTCATCACGCTGGATGGGCCAGGCGGAGCCGGTAAGGGAACGGTCAGTATGTTGCTGGCCCGTGAACTGGGGTGGCACCTGTTGGATTCTGGTGCGCTGTACCGGTTGGTCGGACTGGCTGCTGAGCATCACGGTGTGGCGCTGGATAACGAAGCTGCGCTGGGTGTGTTGGCGGAACATCTGGATGTGCAGTTCCTTACTGCGCGTGAGGATCTGGTGCAGGTGGTGCTGGAAGGTGAGGATGTCAGTCATGAGTTGCGTACCGAGCGGGTAGGCGGTTTGGCATCGCAGGTGGCCGCATTACCGGCCGTTCGCCAGGCGTTATTGGCCCGCCAGCGAGCCTTTCGTGAGTTTCCAGGACTGATTTGTGATGGTCGGGATATGGGCACAGTGGTGTTTCCTGAGGCTCCCTTGAAAATTTACCTGACCGCCAGCGCTGATGAACGTGCCCGCCGCAGGCTGGAACAGTTGCGCGCCAAGGGCGTTGCTGCTAGTCTATTGGACCTTAAAAATGACATTCTGGAGCGTGATGCGCGTGACATGAATCGCACAACAGCGCCACTGCGACCTGCAGATGATGCTGTTGAAGTGGACACCACGTCGCTGAATATCCCGGATGTCGTCGATTTGATTCTTGCTGAGGCGAAAAGCCGCGGCTTGATATCCCAGGCATCCTCCGCCTGAGAAGTGTTCAAGTCGAAGTAGTACGGAGGTCATTCGGGACGGTGTCATAGTTTGTCGGGGTCCTTTAATCTGAAAATCCCGTCAGGCTTAACCGGCGTCAACACCCCCGGATGGAAATCATCAGGCCCGCGTTTGCTGGTGGCGCGGAGGGCGGCAATTCCGCCGCATTAAAGACATTTAATTGAGTGAAATTCATGACTGAATCCTTTGCCGAACTCTTTGAACAAAGCTTGCAGACCGTCAACATGGAGGTGGGCTCCATCATCCGTGCGACCATCGTTGATGTGGATGGTGACTGGGTTACCGTAAACGCGGGCCTGAAGTCTGAAGGTGTGATCCACCGTAGCCAGTTCGAAGGTACTGATGTACTGAACGTGGGTGACGAAGTGCTGGTGGCTCTGGAAACCGTGGAAGACGGTTTCGGCGAAACGCGCCTGTCCCGTGAAAAAGCACGTCGTGCCGAGTCCTGGATCGAACTGGAAGCAGCTTTCGAGAAGAACGAAGTCGTCAAGGGTATCATCAACGGCAAGGTCAAGGGTGGCTTCACTGTTGACATCAACACCATCCGTGCCTTCCTGCCTGGTTCTCTGGTGGATGTACGTCCGGTACGCGACACTGCCCACCTGGAAAACAAAGAGCTGGACTTCAAAGTTATCAAGCTGGATGCCAAGCGTAACAACGTTGTTGTTTCTCGCCGTGCTGTGCTGGAAGCTGAAAACTCTGCTGAGCGCGAGCAACTGCTGGCTAACCTGGCCGAAGGTCAGGAAGTCAAGGGTATCGTCAAGAACCTCACTGACTACGGTGCCTTCGTTGATCTGGGCGGCGTAGATGGCCTGCTGCACATCACTGACATGGCCTGGAAGCGTATCAAGCATCCTTCCGAGATCGTGGCAGTTGGCGACGAGATCAATGTCAAGGTGCTGAAGTTCGACCGCGAGCGCAACCGCGTTTCTCTGGGTCTGAAGCAACTGGGCGAAGATCCGTGGATCCAGATCAAGGCCCGTTACCCGGAAAACTCCGTGATCAAGGCCCGCATCACCAACCTGACCGACTACGGCTGTTTTGCCGAGCTGGAAGAGGGCGTGGAAGGTCTGGTACACGTTTCCGAAATGGATTGGACCAACAAGAACGTCAACCCGAAAGCTGTTGTCAGCCTGGGCGACGAAATCGAAGTGATGATCCTGGACATCGACGAAGAGCGTCGTCGTATTTCCCTGGGTATCAAGCAGTGCCGTGCCAATCCGTGGGAAGAGTTCTCCGGTAAGTACAACAAGGGTGACAAGGTCACCGGCGCGATCAAGTCCATCACTGACTTCGGTATCTTTGTTGGTCTGAATGGTGGTATCGACGGTCTGGTTCACCTGTCTGACATCTCCTGGAACGAAACCGGTGAAGAAGCCGTGCGTCGTTTCAAGAAGGGTGAAGAAGTTGAAACCATCATTCTGTCCATCGACCCTGAGCGCGAGCGCATTTCCCTGGGCATCAAGCAGCTGGAAAGTGATCCGTTCAACGAGTTCCTGGCGCTGAATGACAAGGGTTCCATTGTTAAAGGCAAGGTGGTTTCCATTGAAGCCAAAGAAGCTGTTGTTGCGCTGAACGATGAAGTTCAGGCTGTACTGAAAGCCTCTGAAATCAGTGCTGAGCGTGTTGAAGATGCACGTAACGTTCTGAACGAAGGTGATGAAGTTGAAGCCCGCATCATCAATGTTGATCGCAAGAACCGTGTGATCAGCCTGTCCATCAAAGCCAAAGAAAAGGCTGAAACTGAGCAAGCGATGGCTGCCCAGCGTGATGCCCAGGCTGAAATGGCTGGTCCGACCACCATTGGTGATCTGATCAAGCAGCAGATGGAAAACCAGAACTGATTCACTGAAATCAGTCTGTCAGAAACCGTCACCCCAAGGGGTGGCGGTTTTTTTTTGCCTTCAGCATGGCTATGCTGATACCAGCAGCTTTTGTAATTCAGTTGGGAGGGCATCATGCATTACCCTGGTCTGCTGGTCCTGTGCCTGAGTCTTGTACTGGTTTCGCCAGTTCTTCAAGCGCGTGTACTGGAGAGTGATCTGTATCCTTTGCAGGTTGAGCAACTGACAGATGGCTTGGAAAATCCCTGGTCACTGGTTTTTTTGCCGGAAGGTGAGGTGCTGATTACTGAGCGCCCAGGTCGTTTAAGACGCTTGATTGACGGCCAGTTAATGCCACAGCCAGTCAGTGGACTGCCACCGGTGCATCCAACCGGTCAGGGTGGTTTGCTGGATCTGGCCCTGCATCCTGATTTTGAACAGAACCGGTGGCTGTATTTCAGTTATGTCGATCGCAATCGCGAGGGTTATACCACCCGGGTTGCCCGAGGTGTTTATCGTTCAGGTCGGCTGTCTGCAGTGGAAGTGATTTTTACCGCCGAACCACGCAGCAGTGGTGGGCGGCATTTTGGCAGTCGCCTGGTGTTTGATCATGAGGGGTATTTATACATCACCATCGGTGATCGAGGTGAGATGCAGCGCGCACAAGATCCTGCTGATCATGCCGGCAGTGTCATTCGGCTGCATGCTGATGGCCGAATTCCAGATACAAACCCTGGTGTATTAAAGTCTGGCTGGCGGCCTGAAATTTATGCCATTGGCACCCGTAATGCCCAGGGGATGGCGCTGCATCCTGAAACGGGTGAGGTCTGGTTGCAGGAGCACGGCCCTCGCGGCGGTGACGAGGTGAATCGTATTCAGGCAGGGCTGAACTATGGCTGGCCTGAAGTGACTCATGGCCGCAATTACACCGGCACATCCATCACACCGCATCAGCATTTGCCCGGTATGGAGTCACCACTCTGGCACTGGACACCTTCCATTGCACCTTCGGGCATGATGTTTTACACCGGTGAATTATTTCCAGCCTGGCAAGGTCAGTTACTGGTTGGGGCTTTGGCAGGCAGGCTGATTTCGCGGCTGGAGGTCAGTGGCAGCGGTGATGACTGGCAGGTTGCGGAGCAGGAAAGATTTTTTCAGGTCATGAATGTACGGGTCAGGGATGTGCGTCAGGCACCAGATGGCAGTATCTGGGTGCTGACGGATGATCGAAACGGTCAGTTGTTGCGCTTGAGTCCTGCTGACAGGCTTTAAAGCTCAACCGCCTTGCGCACATGTACACCCCAGAACAGGAAGGGCTGCAGGGGTTTTAACAGATCACTGGAGAGTACTTCAACAATGTTGAATTCTTCCAGCTTGGTATCTCTGGGCGGTGGGTGCATATAAACCTGGCCGCTGATGGCACGAATCCCGGCGCAGATGGGGTGGTGAATACTCTCGCTGCGCTCAGTGACTACGGCGGTATCACCATTTTTCAGTTTCACAGCGGTGCCAGGCGGATAAACACCAATTTGATTGAGAAAGAGCTTGGTCAGTGCCGGACCAACCAGCGTGCCGCGCTCACTGAAAATCTGCCGCAGTGCAACTTTCACCGGCAGTGCCTGACGGTATTCACGTTTGCCGATCAGGGCGATGTAGATATCAGCCAAGGCCAGCAGGCGAGCTTCATTGGCAATCTCGTCGCCTTTCAGGCCTTTAGGGTAACCGCTGCCATCCAGGCGCTCGTGGTGATGAAGCACGGCACGTATCCACATTGGATCTTTAACGCCTATTGCTTCAAGCAGTTCCACCGAGCGCTCCGGGTGGTTGCGAATCTGTTCACGCTGTTCATCCGTTAGAGGTGATTTCTGGCGGTTCAGTTTGTCCTGGACTGTCAGCATGCCAATATTGGCAGTAAGTGCTGCCGCAAGGGTGCAGAATAGCTGTTCGCCATGCATTTTCAGCTTTTGTGCCACCACGGCAATCAGGATGGCACACTGGATCGGGTGATAAATGCTGTAGGAGCCTTCTTCAGCACGTGGCCAGTGTACGGTGCCCAGGAGGGCTTCCGGTGCTCTTTCGGCGAGTCCTATGATCTGGCTGCAGATCATGCGAATGTCGCGCTGAAAGGCCTCAGGAGCACCCGGCGCACCGCTTTTGAGGTGGCGAAATGTGCGGGAGAGCTGATCTTCCAGTTCCAGCACTTCCAGAAATGGGTTAACGTTTGCGCTGTAACGGAAAGGTTTGAATTCGCTGGAATAATCAACGCGGTCACTGGGGTCGCGCTTGACCAGGCCGCGAGCCAGCAGCAGTTCAATCTGCTCCTGATTGCCAATTACGGCTCCTTTGGAGAGCAGTAGCCGACCCCCTCTGGTGTAAATATCCAGAGTAGTTTTTCTGCCTACGGCCAACTCACTGGGGCGTAATTTTTCCAGCATCTTTATTACTCGTAGATAAAAACGGCAACAATCATGAGGTTAGTCCTTTCTCTGTTGTGCGTCTGTTGTTTTTGGATGCGCTGCCGTGAATTCCTGTACAAAAAATGCCATAAACAGCTGCACTTTGATACATACGACTTGCAATAAAGTGTTAAATAATGTCATGCATTTTTGACAAGGTTTTCATACTTTTTTTGTGTGGTCTTGACTAAAATCTGTACATTATGGATATCCAGAGAAGTCAAGCTTAACTGCCGAGGTCTGCAATGCAACAGGTGACGGAAAACAACAGCAAGGACAAGGCCATGCCAGAGCAGGCTTCTGAACCCAATTATTGTATTGCCCTGCAACCCATCTGCAACGCCAATATGCGGCATGTTGCTGATGAGCTTCTTTATCGCTCCAGTGCAACCGCCACTTTTGCCAGAGTTGAAGATCAACTGATGGCAACCGCTCGTGTGGTTAATGCCGCCTTTTTTGAAACCGGCCTGGAAAAACTGATCGGTAACCGCAAGCTGTTTTTTAATGCGCCACGTGAATGGATCCTCAAGCCTGAACTACTACCGCCTAATCCTGATCAAGTGGTGGTAGAGGTGCTGGAAAGTGTCACGGGTGAACCTGAAATTCTGGCGGCGTTAAAAAAGGTTCGCCGCCTGGGTTATGACGTTGCGTTGGATGACTTTATTCTTAATGATGCTACCCGCCCATTATTGGATGTAGCCAGTATCATCAAGGTTGACTTGTTTGAACCGGTTCGTGATGAGGATATTCAGGAATACTGTGATCGAGGCATACGTTTGCTTGCCGAGAAAGTGGAAGACCTGGATACCTTCAAGCGCTTTAAAGAGATGGGGTTTGAGCTGTTTCAGGGATATTTTTATGCGCGCCCTGAGGTTCATGCTGAAACTTCGCGTAAAGGTCGGGGCAATAATCGCAGTGCACAAATACGCATCCTGAGTGAGTTGCAAAAAGAGGAGCCAGATTATCGCATTCTGGAAATGCTGATTGCCCAGGATCCTCAGTTGACCTTTATGCTGTTGAAGTATGTAAACTCAGCATTGTTCCGGCGCGCCAATGAGATCACCACCATTCATCAGGCACTCAACACTTTGGGCTTGGAGCGGGTACGCAGCATTGTTACCACGGTCATGCTGGCTAATAACGGACCTGCCAGCCGCCTATTACTGCCACAGGCATTAACCCGTGCACAAATGTGTGAAAAGCTGGCTTATGGCATGAGTCAGTTGGATCCTCGTTCAGCCTTTATGATGGGCTTGATGTCGATGATGGATGTGCTGATGGGCATGGAAATGCAGCCCTTGATGGAGCAGTTGCCACTGAGCTCTGAAATCAAAGGCGCAATATTGCGGCGTGAAGGGCGACTCGGTCAGTTGTTGAATCTGGTTCTGGCTTTTGAACATGCCCGTATGGGTAGCAAGTCACCTGATCTGGTGGCTCGACTCAATCAAGCCTGGTTGGAAAGCCAGACCTGGTCCAACGAGGTGATGAGTCAGGTGGAATATTGATCAGGAAACTTCAGGCTTTCTTGATCCAGTAGCGATACACTTCACTATTTTCATCCTGCAGCAGTAACTCTTGTTTCAGAAACTGGCAAAACCTGGGAATGTCCCGCGTTGTTGCCGGATCTGTGGCGATCACCAACAATACTTCGCCTGCATCCACTTCATCCAGCTTGCCATGCAATAACATCACGGGCTCTGGACAATAAAGTCCTGATGTATCCAACTGGTGCTGGTGTTCGGGAGCGACTGATTCCGGCATGGGGTTTCCTCTGGAAAAAATATCGGGGCAGGCATAAACTTTATTTTATTTTCAGTGATTTATTCTTTCAGGGCAAGGTAGAGGCCGACAGGAGAAGAGCATGATCAAGGTATTGATAGAGCGGCAGTTGCTGGAAGGGCTGGATGAAGAGTATGGTCATGCAGCAAAAGCCTTGTTGCGAGGCTGCATGGAAATGCCTGGCTACATCTCTGGCGAATCCTTAAAAGATATTCAGCGCCCCACGCATCGGGTGATTATTACCCTGTGGAAGAATGAACAGTCCTGGAAGGACTGGGAGAAGTCTGCAAAGCGGCAACAGCTGTTGGCAGGCATCTGCGGCTTGCTGGCCGCAGATGAGAAAGTCACCTTACTGGCTCCTCTCTGAGCCGGTGATGCGGGGTTGGTTTATTTGCCAACCCTGACTGCCAGCACATCGCAGGGAGCACCATGCAACACGCCGCTGGAAACAGACCCCAGCAGCAGTTGTAAACCATGGCGGCCATGGCTGCCTACAACAATGAGATCAACTTCTTGCTCTTTTGCCAGGCGATGGGTTTCACTGTCCGGCATGCCAACCAGGATATGGCGATTGTCTTCCGGAATATTCATGTCCTCCAGCAGCTCATTCATGCGCTTTCGGGCATGAGCGTCCAGTTGATCCTGGATGCTGGTCAGATCCATTGGTATATCACCACCGTAGGCAAACCCCAGGGGTTCAAGGGTGTGCACTACAGAAATCCTGGCCTGATTGTTACGGGCCGCAATTTCTTTGGCGCGCTGGAGAACTTTACGGGATTCGTCGGAGAGGTCGATGGCGACCAGAATATTTCTGTAGTCGTTACTCATGATGCTTTCCTGTTGCTGGATCGGTGAATTCACTATAAACCAAAATTCGAGGTCATGTCATTGAGTCCCTTCTGGTGGTTTGTTCTTGCTGCGATACTGGTTTTGTCACCCATGAGTATGCTGAAACCCAGTCCGCGCCAGAAGCGTCTGGTGATGCTACGGGAAAAAGCTCGCCATCTGGGAATCAGGGTTACGCTGACTTCCCAGCAACTGGATCCGGGTTTGAAGCTGGAAGGTGCAGCTTACCGTTGGTTGCGCCCTGCTGATGCGCCGGCAATGCCTGGTTATTTGTGTCTGTTGCGGTGTGAGGAGGGGCGGCAGCGCGGGGCACTGTGGACTGATGGATGGGAGCGGGTGCGAGGTGCGCCTGAGTTGTTGACAGAAGCTCAGCGTCAGTTGCTGGATCATTTTTTAACGCTTTTGCCCGCAGATGCACACGCTGTTGAGTGGGGGAGTGCTACGCTGAGTTTCTGGTGGCATGAGCGAGGAGATACCGGGTTGCTGGAGGTGTTGCACCCTGTGGTACAGGCAATGCTGGCTGAACCGGTGCGCCCGGTGCCACGCCCTAATCTGTCCAATCGATTAGCAGGAGGAAGTTAAGATGACTTTATTCGCAGAGCACCATTCCGGGCAGCGCCTTGTTGATCCGGATGCTTTTCCCTTGCCGCCTGAGCTGGAGTTGATGGATGGTGCTTATGCAACAAGGGATGTGCAGCGACTGGTGCTTGGTGGCGGGTGTTTCTGGTGCGTTGAGGCCGTGTTTAAATCTTTGACTGGCGTCCTCTCTGTCACCTCGGGTTATGCTGGGGGTAGTGCTTCAGATGCCAGTTACCCGCTAGTTTGTACCGGTCAAACGGGGCATGCAGAAGTGGTGGAAATTTGTTATGACCCAGCACTGATCCGGCGTGGGCAGTTGTTACGGGTGTTTTTTTCTGTGGCGCACAACCCCACTCACCTGAATCATCAGGGAGCCGATCATGGTCCTCAGTACCGTTCAGTGGTGTTTTATACCAGTGAAGCGGAGCGCAGGCAGGTAGAGAGCTATATCCATGAGTTAAATCGTCTGCCTGCCTGGTCAGCGCCCATTGTGACTTTTGTGGAGCCTTTGGATGCTTTTTATCCTGCCGAGCAAGAGCATCAGAATTATGCTGCGCTTCATCCGGGACAGCCTTATATCCAGGCCGTGGCTTTGCCAAAAAAACAATCGGTGGAGCAGTTTTTTCAGGCTTTATTAAACAAATAAAAACGGGTGAGGGAATTTTTCGCACATGCGATTAAGGCTAAAGTTGCACTTTTACCCTCTTGGTCAGCCAACCCAATCAACCTAAACTCGGTGTTTGGCTGACTTGGATTATTGCCAGATTAAGTAGCGCAATAATTAAGAAACGGCTGATTAGCTGATAATAAAAAGCAACACACAATAAAAAAGACAGACAGGGGCTTCAGAATGACCAACTCTCTACGGCTGCTTGGGTGGCTGTTTCTGCTGGGTACGCTCGGTTTAGTCTGGCTGGTGGGTGATGCCTCCTGGACTTTGCCCGTTGCCAGCTTATTGCTGTTATTGGCAGGAGGCCTCTTATCTTTTTCCCCGGCTGCTGGTGCGGGCAAGTCAGGAAAAACAGTTGATGATCCTTTGGTGCAGATTTACAAGGCTCGATCGGCCGATCTGGAGCAGATCAACAGCCAGCAACTGGATAAACCGGCAGCAGAATACCTCTCGTTAAAGAAAATGGCAGCTCAACTGGCAGGTCGTGCCAGCTTGACTGCCATTTCCACCGCTGAAGTCTCACACCATGCTGATGTGATGGATAAGCGTCTGGATTGGCAGGAGAATGCAGTATCCAGCATTACCCATACCATGGGCTCCATTTCCGTGGCCATTGAGCAGGTATCCGTTAATGCCGGCAATGTTGCTGCCATGGCTGCACATGCACGGGATGACAGCTTCCACAGTCGTGATGCCCTGGCTTCCCTGATGAAGGACATGCGAGATCTGTCAGAGCGCTCTGAGCAGGCTCTGGATTTGATTGAGCTGCTGAATGAAAAGAGCTCCAGTATCCAGAAGGTCACTCAGGTGATCGAAGGCATTGCGGAACAGACCAACCTGTTGGCACTGAACGCAGCCATTGAAGCTGCGCGTGCCGGTGAGCATGGTCGTGGTTTTGCTGTCGTGGCGGATGAAGTGCGCAGTCTGGCAAGTCGCACCTCTGAGTCAACGCGCCAGGTGGAAGAGATCGTACATGAGATTCAGAAGAGCACCCATGAAGTGGTGGATAGCATTGGTCACCTGATGAAGCAGGTGGCTGGTGGTGCCGGAGCCGTTGAAGAGGTGGGTGGTCGCCTGGAATCCATGGCTGGTCAGTTTGATGAAGTGGAGCAGCAGATCAACTCGATTGCGGGTGCTGTGTCAGAAAGTCATCAGCATGTGCAGCAGATCGCGGGGGAGCTGGTGCAACTGACCGAGCAGATCACCAGTGGTAATGGTGACATGCATCAGTTGGCCAGACAGGCTCAGCAGTTGATGGATGCTGCAGAAAGCATTAATGCCGAGTTGGCCGTTCAGCGCATCGACTCGCGTCATCAGCAGGCTTACAAGCTGGCGCGCCAGGCTGCAGATCGGGTGTCTGAAATGCTGGAACAGGCGGTGCAGCGCGGTGACTTTTCCGAGCGAGACCTGTTTGAGCCTGATTACAAGCCGGTACCGGGAACTGACCCTGTGAAATACCGCACGGCTTTTGATGCCTTCACCGACAAAAACTTGCCAGGGTTGCAGGAGCCACTGCGCAAATCCTTTCCGGGTGGTCTTTCATATGCCATTGCTTTTGACCGCAAGGGTTATGTGCCAACCCATAACGACGATTATGCCCATGATCCGACCGGTGATCCGGCCGTTGATCTGGTGAAAAGTCGCAGCAAGCGAATTTTCAAAGATCCAACAGGCAGTCGTTGCGCCCAGAATACCCGTGAGCTGCTGGTGCAGACCTATAAGCGGGATACTGGGGAAGTGGTGCACGACCTTTCCGTACCCATTTTTATTCGTGGCAAACACTGGGGTGGTTTTCGGGTGGGCTACGCACCGCAAAGCTGATTGATCAGGCCCATAAAAAAATGCCGACTCCATAGAGTCGGCGTTTTTGTTTGGCGGACAGGTCTCAGTTTCAGACGCAGCCCTGCTGGATCATGGCATCAGCAACCTTGCGGAAGCCGGCAATGTTGGCACCCAGCACCAGGTTGGTGGGCTGATCAAACTCTTTGGCAGTTTCATGGCTGCGCTCAAAGATGCCTTTCATGATGCCTTGCAGGCGAGTGTCAACTTCTTCAAAGGTCCAGCGGGTCATGCTGGCATTCTGGGCCATTTCCAGTTGGCTGGTTGCAACGCCACCGGCATTGGCAGCCTTGCCCGGGCCATAGGCAATGCGTGCGTCCAGGAACAGGTCCACCGCCTCTGCTGTGGAGGGCATGTTGGCACCTTCACTGACACAAACCACGCCATTGGCCAGCAGAGCCTTGGCATCAGCAGCAGTCAGTTCGTTCTGAGTGGCAGAAGGGAAGGCTGCCTGAGCTTCAAAGCGCCATACCGCGTGGCCATCCTTGGGGTAATCAGCAACTGGGATGTAGCGGGCTTTCGGATGGGCTTTAACATACTCTTCCAGCGAAACGCGGCGTACTTCTTTCAGGTCTTTCAGCAATGGCAGGTCAATGCCATCGGCATGATAAATGGTGCCTTGCGAATCGGAACAGGTCACCGGCAGTGCGCCCATCTGATAGAGCTTTTCGATGGTGTAGATGGCTACGTTACCAGCACCGGAAACCAGGCAGGTTTTACCATCCAGGCTGTCGTTACGGCTGTTCAGCATGTTTTCAGCAAAATAAACCGCACCATAACCGGTGGCTTCAGTGCGCACCAGTGAACCACCCCAGTTCAGGCCTTTGCCGGTCAGTACACCCTCATAGCTGCCGGTCAGGCGCTTGTACTGGCCGTACATGTAGCCGATTTCACGACCACCCACACCAATATCACCAGCTGGTACGTCAATGGTGTCGCCGATGTGGCGATAGAGCTCGCTCATGAAGGATTGGCAGAAGCGCATGATTTCTGCGTCGGAGCGGCCCTTGGGGTTGAAGTCGGAACCGCCCTTGCCGCCGCCAATGGCCAGGCCGGTCAGGGAGTTCTTGAAGATTTGTTCAAAACCAAGGAATTTGATGATGCCGGCGTTAACGCTGGGGTGGAAGCGCAGGCCACCCTTGTATGGGCCAATGGCAGAGTTGAACTGTATGCGATAACCCTTGTTGACCTGAATTTTGCCTTGGTCGTCCATCCAGGTGACACGGAACATGATCTGGCGCTCAGGCTCAACAATACGCTCAACGATGCTGGCTTCACGATAACGTTTGTCGCTATCCAGAAGTGGGCGGATGGACTCAAGCACTTCTTCAGCAGCCTGATAAAACTCAGTCTGAGCCGGGCTGCTTTTCTGAAGGCGGGCAAGGGTATCGTGAACGTAGGGCATGAAGGTTCCTTGGTAGATTGAAGTAGTTGGCATGCTTTAAATGCATGCTCCAGTTTTGTGCAAAAATTTGCCGATATTGAATCAGCCATGCAAAAAGCAGCTATTCTCAATCCCTTGTATGACGCGCTCCTTAAAACCACTGCTTTTTAAGGTGCATTAATATAGCGCATCACAATACTATGCGTCTAGAGTATGCACTATGCTGGTGCGGCATGGGCTGATTGGCAGCAAACGAAAAAAAAGCAGCCATCAAGGCTGCCTTGTATGAAGGGGGAGGTCTCAGCTGTTTTCTAATATTTCCTGCAAGGCTGTGATCAGTGCCTGATTTTGTTCTGGCGTGCCCAGGGTGATGCGTAAAAAGGCATCAATGCGGGGTTTGTTGAAGTGGCGTACCAGCAGTGCGCGCTCCCGCAACTGTTGGGCCAGCCAGGCGCCCTCGTGGGCCGGATGGCGGGCGAACACAAAGTTGGCACCGGAAGGCAGTACTTCAAAACCCAGTTGAGTCAGTGCCTGGCTTAATGCTTCCCGTGAGTCCATGACCTTACGGCAGCTTGCACGCATGTGGTCAGCATCCTGCACTGCGGCAATGGCTCCAGCCAGTGCCAGACGATCCAGTGGGTAGGAGTTAAAGCTGTCTTTCACACGATTCAGTGCTTCAATCAGGTCTGGATGCCCTGCAGCAAAACCAACACGCAGGCCGGCCAGCGCCCAGGATTTGGAAAAGGTCTGGGTGACCAGCAGGTTGGGGAACTCTGGAATCAGGGTCAATGCTGACTCGGTGCCAAAATCAACATAGGCCTCATCAACCAGGACCACTGAGTTGGGGTTGTTTTCCAGCAGCTTACGAATGGCATTCAGTGGCAACGCCTTGCCGGTGGGGGCGTTGGGGTTGGGGAAAATAATGCCGCCGTTGGGCTGATTGTAGTCATCCGGGTTGATGCTGAAGTCCTGGGTCAGCGGAATCTGGCGGTACTCCACTTCGTAAAGCTGGCAGTAAACCGGGTAAAAACTGTAAGTGATATCCGGAAACAGCAGGGGCTGCTGCTGTTTTAACAAGGCCTGAAACGCCAGTGCCAGCACTTCATCCGAGCCATTGCCGACAAAAAGATGGTCGGCTGTCAGCCCGCAGTAGTCTGCCAGCACGTTTTTTAAATCTTGTGCCTGAGGATCAGGATAGAGTCTTAGTGTATCCTGCGCAGCATCGCGAATCGCCTGAAGGGCACGTGGTGAAGGGCCGTAAGGGCTTTCATTGGTGTTCAGTTTGATCAGGTTGGGGATTTTCGGCTGCTCTCCGGGAATATAGGGGGTCAGGCGGTGAACAATTGGGCTCCAGAAGCGGCTCATGAAATAACCTTTTGTGCGTCATTGGCAAAGTAAAAGAAGAGAAGATTAAACCCTATGTCTGGGAAAACTCAACGTCTGGATAAATTTCTGTCGACCACCACTGGTTTGACTCGCAGTCTGGCTAAAAAAGCACTGCATCGGGGTGAGGTGAGTGTTAATGGTGTGGTGGAGAAAAATTCCGGACGCCAGGTGGCTTCGGAAGATCAGGTGTGCTGGCTGGATCAGCCGCTGGTGGAAGTGGGTTTACGTTATCTGCTGCTGAATAAGCCGGTGGGTTATGAGTGCAGCAGTAAAAGCAGTCATCATCCACTGGTGACGGACCTGTTGCAGGATCTTCCTGCGCTGGAACGAATCAACCCGGTGGGGCGGCTGGATGTGGATACTTCCGGCCTGATGTTGCTGACGGATGATGGTCAGTGGCTGCACCGCATCACTTCGCCGCGTCATCGCAAGCCCAAGGTATACCGGGCGCTGCTGGCTGAGCCGCTGGTGCTTGATGCTGAACAACGAGTGCTGGAGGGGCTGCTGCTGGAGGGTGAAGATACACCAACGCTACCGGCCATTTTGCAGCGTCTGGAGGATCAACAGGTGCGCCTGACCATAACGGAGGGGCGTTATCATCAGGTGCGCAGGATGTTTGCAGCTTTGGGTAATCATGTGCAGGCACTGCATCGAGAGGCGATCGGTGATTTGTGGCTGAATGAAAGTGAACTTGCACCCGGGCAGTGGCGCGAACTGACGCAGGAAGAGGTGCAGCAGCTTGGGGCTGCTGGGTAAGGTTTTTTCAGGGGCTTCGGGTTATACTCGCTGCCAGGGTAACATCAGGTTGACTGACAAGAAGGAATTGGCATGAAAAATCGCCTGCTGATCGAGCTGGAAACACTGCGCAAAAGCATTAATCGAGACATTATCAACCCGATGGTTCCGGAGTTGGCGCTGGAGGATTTGCGTCCGTTATTAACCATGGTGGCGCGTGCGCGCGCAGATTACGTCAAGGAACTGCTGGACCTGGCGAGTCGCACAGGTTCTGATGCGCCAACCCTGGAAGCGGTTCACGAGTTGCAGAATCGCCGTATTGTTTTCCAGGAGTTGGTGGATGCTGTGAATGCACTGGAAACAGTGATACAGCGTGAGTACATGGATGTAAAAACGGGTCGTAATAAATAGTCCCGGTTAAAAAGTACACTTAATCACCCGCCGGGCAGGCGGGTGGTGTTTTTAACGGGCAGTTCCCGTGAGACTGCTTTTCCATTAAGTTCGTATCCTCTCTTCCCTGTAGTCGGGCGGCACAGCTCAGTGCCCTGGCTGCTTCTGCCTTGCATTCAGTATGTTGCGTTAATACTTGTCCAAAATTGTGCCAGGCTGCAACCAGGCCGGGCTCCAGTAGCAGCGCCTCGTTTAACAGTTCAGCGACTCTGGCGGGGCGTTCAAGCTGGTATTCAATATTGGCCAATAGCAGGCGTGGTAAAGGTGCTTCAGGCCAGCGCAGCATGCTGACTTGATAAGCTGTGGCCGCTATCTCGGGTTGGCCAGCTAGCTCCAACTGATGGATGGCTTTCAAGCTGGTGGTCAGCTCTGTGGATACGGGTAGTTGGTCTGGTGGCAAGAGCAGCCAGGCCCAGTTGCCACCGCGCTGCCAGGTGTGGTGAAAGGTTGAAAAGTCAGTGACATGATTTTGCCGGGTGCCGGAGTTGAGATAAAACACCCGCTGTTCCAGGTCGTAACCACTGATGACAGCAAAGTGCCAGACAGGTTGCAGACTCAGGCCAAGGTTTTGAAAGACCAGCACTGGGTGTCCGGCAGCAACTTCCTGCAGCAGTTGTTGGTGGGTCTCCAGTGGGTAAGGGATCAGGCCCCGCTGACGGGCACTGGCTAACAACTCTATTTGTAATGAGCCCTGGCGTGCCGGTAAATAAACCTGGTCAATCAATTCCTCCGGTGTGATATCAATATCCTGAAAAACCAGGAGTGTGGCCAGTGCAGCGGGCCCACACTGGAACGCCTGTTGTGGGAAAAAAGGCAGGGTTGTGATGAGGTGCCGGGTGGGTAAGGCCTGCCCGTCCGGTGTGGTGGGCGGCACGGTGGATTGAGTGGTGCACCCGATCAGCCATGCCGTCAGTAAAAGCAGCAATAGACCGTAGCGGGGTGTTTTAATCATTGATACTGCGGACAAAAGGGAAAATGTCTGTAGCACCCAGCATGTCGGTAATAACAAACAGCACAAAGACGATCAATGCAGCACCCAGTAGGCCTGAGCCAGCGGGTAGCTCGTCCAGTTGTTGTTCCAGTAATGCAATTTCTTCCGGGGTCAGGCGACTGATGCGCTCTTCAGCCAATTGTGGCGCAACACCAAGGCTTACCAGTTGCTGTTGCAGTGTTTGTTGGCGTTCTGTCAGTGAAGCTGTGGTGCTGGCCGTCAGGGCGGACTGCTTGTTTGATGGTTGCTGCTGCTCCAGAAGCTGCTGATTGCTGATCATTGTTGCCTGTAGTGGTGAAAGCATTAACAGGCTGATCAGTACAAATGCCAGGGTTTTGAAAAAGAATTTCATGGTGTCGACTCCGGGGAATGAGTTTCATCAAACTATCAATTTTGACCAAAAAAGCAAGAACGACGCTAGCTGGCAACGGGGCTGGTGTTCTTTGTTGCCACCAAAAAAACCAAAAGCAGGCAAGAAGCATAGCCTTCTGCCGAGGCTGTGCTAGAATGCGCGCCCATGATACTGAGCTGAGTACAGGAATAAGGTGACTTATGGCTTCTACCCTGGCCTTTATTTTCCCCGGACAGGGCTCCCAACAGATCGGGATGCTTGCTGAACTGGCCGAGCGTTATGCGGTTGTGCGCTCAACTTTTGAAGAGGCGTCCACTGCGCTGGGTTACGACCTCTGGCAACTGGTGCAGGAAGGTCCGGCAGAACAGCTGAATCGTACTGATATCACCCAGCCGGCCATTCTGGCTGCCAGCGTTGCTGTATGGCGCGTCTGGAAAGAACTGGAAGGCGCACGTCCTGACTGGGTTGCCGGTCACAGCCTGGGTGAGTATTCTGCACTGGTTTGCAGTGGTGCGATGGATTTTGCTGACGGCCTGCGCCTGGTGCGTGCCCGTGGTGAGTTCATGCAGGCTGCAGTGCCACAGGGGCAGGGTGCCATGGCGGCTATCCTTGGTCTTGAAGCTGCACAGATTGAGCAGGCCTGTGCTGAAGCGGCACAGGGTGAAGTGGTTGCTGCAGTTAACTATAATGCGCCTGGTCAGATCGTGATTGCCGGTTCGGTAAAAGCGGTTGAGCGTGCCATTGCGGCCTGTCAGGCTGCGGGTGCCAAAAAAGCCATGCCGCTGCCGGTCAGTGTGCCTTCTCACTGTGAGTTGATGCGTCCTGCTGCAGAAAAACTGGCCAACGAATTAAACCTGATTCAGTTGAATAGGCCGCGTGTTCCGGTGGTGCAAAATGTTCATGCTGCCCCGGAAACTGAAGTGGCAGCCATCCGTGAAAACCTGGTGGCACAGCTTTATCGCCCAGTGCGCTGGATTGAAAGCATCGAATTCATGGCGGCCCAGGGTGTGGATACCTATGTTGAGTGTGGCCCTGGCAAAGTGCTGGTCGGTCTCAACAAGCGTATTGTCAAATCAGCCCGCTCACTGGCAGTGAATGATCCGGAATCGGTTCAGGCTGCACTTGAACTGCTGCGTGCAGAGTAACGGAGGACGCAATGAGTCAGAATTTGGAAGGTAAGGTTGCATTGGTTACTGGTGCCAGTCGTGGTATCGGTCGTGCCATTGCGCTGGAACTGGGGCGTATGGGTGCCACTGTTATTGGTACTGCTACCAGTGAATCCGGTGCTGCCAATATAACCGAGGGTTTGAAGGCTGCTGGTGTGACAGGTGAAGGCATGTTGCTGAACGTCACCGATGCCGAATCTGTTGAAACGGTTATCAAGGCGATCACTGAAAAGTATGCTGCACCGCTGATTCTGGTAAACAATGCCGGCATCACTAAAGATAACCTGATGATGCGTATGAAAGACGAGGAGTGGGATGATGTTATCGACACCAACCTCAAGTCTGTTTACCGCACCAGCAAGGCCTGCCTGCGTGGCATGACCAAGGCACGCTGGGGTCGCATCATCAATATCAGTTCTGTGGTTGCCACCATGGGTAATATGGGGCAGGCCAACTATGCTGCTGCCAAGGCCGGTATGGAAGGTTTTACCCGTTCGCTGGCGCGTGAGCTGGGCTCTCGTAACGTCACTGTGAATGCTGTGGCACCGGGCTTTATTGCCACCGATATGACCGAGGTGTTGCCGGAAGCTCAAAAGGAGTTTCTCAAGCAGCAGGTGCCGCTGGCACGTCTTGGTCAGCCGGAAGAAATTGCTGCTGCAGTGGGCTTTCTGGCCAGTGAGCCGGCTGCTTATATCACCGGTGAAACCCTGCATGTTAATGGCGGCATGAACATGCGTTGATTTTCTTCGGGGTGGACTTTTTTAACTGGAAAACCTGTTTTCCTGTTGCAACAGTCCGCTCCGGTTTATAAACTACCGTGCAATTTCTACCAATCGCACGGCAAGACTCTAACCAGGAGTAACCTAACGTCATGAGTACCATCGAAGAGCGCGTAAAAAAGATCGTCGCCGAACAACTGGGTGTTAAAGAAGAGGAAATTCAGAACTCTTCCTCCTTCGTCGAGGACCTGGGCGCTGATTCTCTGGACACTGTAGAGCTGGTTATGGCTCTCGAAGAAGAATTCGAGACCGAAATTCCGGATGAAGAAGCCGAGAAGATCACCACCGTACAGGAAGCCATCGACTACGTTCTGGCTCACCAGTAAGCTTCTCCGGACTCAGGTCCATCAGGTACAAAGCCTCCTGGCTTTGATACTTGCCGAAAACCGCTTCACCTCAGGGTGCAGCGGTTTTTCATTTTCTGGGGTATAATTCCCGCCAATTTTTCTGACTCACTGATTCGTATAGGAGAAGGGCATGTCGCGCAGACGAGTGGTAGTGACGGGCATGGGGCTGGTTAGCCCATTGGGAAACACCCTGAAAGAAACCTGGGACGGCATATTGGCTGGCCGCAGCGGTGTGGCACCCATTGAAGGTTTTGATACCTCTGCCTTCAGTACCCGCTTTGGTGCGCAGGTCAAGGGCTTTGATGTTGAGCAATACATGCCGATCAAGGATGCCCGCAAAATGGATACCTTTATCCAGTACGGCATGGCCGCTGCGGTGCAGGCCATTGAAGATTCCGGGCTGGAGTGCACTGAAGCCAATGCTGACCGCATCGGTTGTGCCATTGGTTCCGGTATTGGCGGTCTGCCAATGATTGAAAAGAACCACGAATCCCTGCAAAAGGGTGGTCCTCGCAAGATTTCTCCCTTCTTTGTGCCGGGTTCCATCATCAACATGATTTCCGGCAATCTGGCCATCCGTTATGGCTACAAAGGCCCAAACATTGCCATTACCACCGCTTGCACCACCGGTACCCATAACATCGGTTATTCAGCGCGTACCATTGCTTATGGTGATGCAGATGTGATGGTTTGTGGCGGTGCCGAGTGTGCCAGTACTCCACTGGGTCTGGGTGGTTTTGCTGCTGCCCGTGCGCTGTCTACCCGCAATGACGACCCTCAGGCGGCCAGTCGTCCCTGGGATAAAGACCGTGACGGTTTTGTGTTGGGTGATGGTGCTGGTGTGCTGGTGCTGGAAGAGTACGAGCATGCCAAAGCTCGCGGTGCTCGTATTTATGCGGAACTGACAGGTTTTGGCATGAGTGATGATGCTTATCACATGACGCTGCCACCGGATGATGGGCGCGGTGCTGCTGCTTCCATGCGTAATGCCATCCGTGATGCCGGACTGAACTCAGAAGTCATCAACTACATCAATGCTCACGGCACTTCCACACCGGCTGGTGATATTGCTGAAAGTCGTGCGGTGGAGTCTGTGATGGGTGCAGCAGCCAGCCAGGTGGCTGTCAGTTCCACCAAGTCCATGATCGGTCACCTGTTGGGCGCTGCTGGTGCGGTTGAAGCGGTGTTCAGCGTATTGGCCATTCGTGATCAGGTCGCACCACCGACCATCAACCTGGACAACCCGCAGGAAGGCTGCAATCTGGACTATGTGCCGAACACTGCACGCCAGATGAAAATTGACCATGCCCTGTCCAATTCCTTTGGATTTGGTGGTACCAACGGCAGTCTGATTTTCAGCAAGATCTGAGTGCTTGATGAGCGGCCAGACTGTTATTTTGCTGGACGGCCACGCACCTTCACCGGCTGATCTTGACTGGTTGTTGGTCAGTCGAGCACTGGCTTTTGGTGAGGGTGTTTTTACCAGCCTGCGAGTTGCTGACGGGCAGGTGGTATTCCTTGAGGATCACCTCTGGCGTTTGCAGTCTGGTTTGCAAGCCTTACGCCTGCCGCTGGATGTGATTGACTGGATGCTGCTGCAACAAGAAATGCAGCAGTTGGCCACTCAGCAGCAAGATGGCATGGTCAAGGTCATGCTATTGGCAGGCCCCGGTGGGCGAGGTTATCAGCGCTCACCAGATCTGGTCTGGCACCGCTTTCTTCATGCTCGCCCACTTACCATCCAGTCAGAGGCCTATCAAGGCATCAGTTGCTGGTGGCAACCCTCTCCTGGTATTGCTGCTGAAACCAGCAGTAAACACCTGAATCGTTTAACTCAGGTGTTGGCATCCATCAATTGCCCCAGCGGCTACAATGAAGCTCTGCACCATGATGAAAAGGGTCAGATCACGGAGGGAATTGCCCGTAACGTGTTCTGGTTTGCCAGGGGGTGCTGGCATACCCCTGCATTGGCAGCGGGCCCTTTGGCAGGTGTGATGCGTCGCCAGATATTGGCAACACTGCAGGACGAAGGTGTTGAGGAAGGTTTTTACCAGCTGCAGGATTTGCTGGATGCAGAAGAAGTATTGCTTTGCAACAGCCTTCAGGGTATCTGGCCGGTTACAGAGCTGCATGGCACAGCAGGCTGTCTGGCGCGCTGGCGGGTGGGGCCACAAACCCGCAGATTAATGGCAGACTTCCATCCTTCGCTGGGGCTTCCCCTGATCTGACAGGCAGGTGACATGATCAAAAAGTTTTTTTCAGGTATTGGCTTGTTGCTGCTGTTTGTAATGGCTGTTGCTGTTGCCGGCACTGCCAGCTGGTTTTTCAAACACCTGAACCCCGAGTTGAACCTCGAATCATCCCAGGTGCTGGAAGTGGCACCCGGGCGCAGTTTCATCAGCCTGCTGAATCAGTTTGAGCAGGAAGGTGTGATTGCCACTGCGCTGCCAATGCGGATCTGGCTGCGGCTCAACAGTGATGTGGCTCCCATTCGTGCAGGTGAGTACCGTCTTGAATCGCCTTTGACCCTGCGAGAGCTGCATCGTCGCATGCAAGCCGGTGAGGTCATCACCTATCGTCTGACATTGCTGGAAGGCTGGACCTTTCGTGAGTTTCGTCGTGCTCTGGCACAGGCTGAAAAGCTGGAAGCAGTCACCGCTGAGTGGTCTGAAGCTGAAATCATGGAAGCGGTGGGCATGCCGGGAGAGGCGGCAGAAGGCTGGTTTTTTCCGGATACCTATACCTACCACAAAGGCATGAGGGATCTGGATCTGCTCCGGCTGGCCAATCGCCGTATGCGGCAACTCCTCGAAGAAGTCTGGGACACTCGCCAGGCAGGCTTGCCTTACCGTAATGCTTATGATGCCTTGATCATGGCCTCCATCATTGAGCGTGAAACCGGCGCACCTCATGAGCGTCGGGACATCTCGGGTGTGTTTGTGCGTCGACTGCACAAGGGCATGCGCCTGCAAACAGATCCAACGGTTATTTATGGCATGGGTGAGCGTTATCAAGGGCGCATCACTCGCAGCGACTTGCGTGAAGCCACGCCCTGGAACACCTATGTGATTCGTGGTTTGCCACCGACACCGATTGCCATGCCGGGTGAGGCGGCCTTGCGTGCCAGTGTTGATCCGGCTGAAGGCGAGACGCTGTTTTTTGTGGCCCGGGGCGATGGCACCCACCAGTTTTCCCGCACCCTGGAAGAACACAACCGAGCGGTGCGCGAGTTTCAGTTGAATCGGCGTGAAGGCTATCGCTCCTGGCCTGCAGCACCAGATAACCAGGGTGCCGGGGGTGGTGAAAATGAATAACCGGCATGGCCGCTTCATCACTCTGGAGGGTGGGGAAGGGGTCGGCAAGACCACCAACCTGAATTGGCTCTGTGAGCAGTTAACGACTGCCGGTATTCCTTTTATCCGTACCCGTGAGCCAGGCGGTACCCCACTTGCTGAAGCGATTCGTGGATTGCTGCTTAACCGGGGTGATGAAACACCTGCAGACATCACCGAGCTGTTGTTGATGTTTGCGGCGCGTGCCCAGCATCTGGCAAGAGTCATTCAACCAGCTCTGAATGCCGGTCAGTGGGTGGTCTGTGATCGCTTTACGGATGCCACCTATGCTTATCAGGGTGGCGGGCGGGGTCAGGATCAGCAGGTCATAGAGCAGCTGGAATCACTGGTGCAACAAGGGCTGGAACCAGACTTGACGCTACTGCTGGATATGCCAGTGGAACTGGCTTCTCAGCGTGTTGACCAACGTGGACAGCAGCGTGACCGCTTTGAACAGGAGCAGCAGGCATTTTTCCAGCGTGTACGTGATGCCTACTTGCAGCGAGCCCTGGAGCACCCCCTACGTTTTCGGGTCGTGGATGCTTCACTGGCCTTGCCTCAGGTGCAGGCACAGTTGACTGAGTACCTGCAGCCACTGTTGAGCGAGTGGATGAATGAGGTAAGCGACTGATGAAGCCTGCTCAGGCATTACCCTGGCATGCCGAGATCTGGCAGCAGTGGATGCAACAATTGCATGAAGGCCGCCTGCCGCACGCACTGTTGATTACCGGCCTGCCTGGGCTGGGCAAGCGTACGCTGGCGCGTGCACTGGCGCATCAGGTGCTTTGTCGTCAGCCTGATGGCGGTCATCCCTGCGGCCATTGTCAGGATTGCCAGTTGTTGGCCAGTGGTTTTCACCCTGACTTGCACCAACTGGAACCTGAAAGTGAAGGCAAGGCGATCAAGGTTGATCAGGTGCGGGAAGTCAGCAGTCAGGTGCAGAAAACAGCTCAGCAGGGGGGCTACAAACTGGTTTTGCTCTGGCCTGCTGAAGCCTTGAATATCAATGCTGCCAATGCATTGCTGAAAACCCTTGAGGAACCTGAACCGCGTACTTTGTTTCTGCTGGTCAGTGACCGGCCTTCCGGTTTGCCCGCCACATTACGCAGTCGTTGCCAGCAGTGGGCAGTGAAAGCGCCGACTTTAGTCGAGGGTCAGGCATGGTTGCGTGCTCAGTTGAGTGAGGACCAGAGCCCGCAGATACTGTTAAAAGCGGCCAGTGGCCGCCCCTTGCAAGCGCTGAAACTGGCTGAAGGTGAAGCAGAACACCAGCGACAGGCAATCCAGCAGGTGATTGAATCGCTGGTGCGAGGCGCTGATCCAGTGGATCTGGCGGCACGTCTTAAAAGCATTCCTTTAAGAGACTTGTTAAACTGTCTGCAAGCCTGGCTGGCGGATAGCCTGCGTTTGAGGCTGCTGGGTGATGCTGCTGTGCAGGACAGCCGTCAGTTGCCCCTGTATCAGCAGTTGAATGCGCTGTTGGGTGTCCGGCAGTTATTAAATCTGGAACAGGGGCTGCGCCAACTGCATCTGCAGCTTCAATCCAATCCGAATACTGAGCTGTTTTTAGAAAACCTTTTGATCAGCCTGACACAGGAGATGGGTCATGAGTGAAGTCAAACCCTTGACGTTGGTTCTGAAAGACAAGCAGTCCTTGAATGCTCATTACATGCCTTTCCTGAAGCGGGGTGGCCTGTTTGTGCCCACCAGCCGTACCTTCCGGCCCGGTGATCTGGTTCATGTTACGGTGCAGATGCCAGAGGATGAACCGCCGCTGGAAATAACCGGCACCATGGTCTGGCATACCCCAGTTGGTGCCCAGGGCCGTAAATTGCCTGGTGTAGGTGTTCATTTTGTGGAAGATGAGGATTCTCCGCGCCGTTATATCGAAGGTCTGCTGGCAGGTTTGCTGAACAGCGATAAACCCACACATACCATTTAATTGTAAAAACTGGAGAACTCATGTGGTTGGTTGATTCCCACTGCCATCTGGACATGCTGAAATTGTCTGCAACCCGCAGTGGTGAGGCCACTGGTCTCTCCGGAGTGCTCGATACCGCACGTCAGCGGGGCGTTGGGCACTTTCTCTGCATCAATGTGAATCCCTGGCAGATCAGCCACCTGCGCGACATCAGCAAGCCCTTTGATGATGTCAGTCTGACGCTGGGGTTGCATCCCTTGCACGAACCCGAACAGCCGGTATCGACTGAGCAGTTGATTGAGTGGGGGGCTGCAGCCGATATCGTGGCACTGGGTGAAACCGGGCTGGATTATTATTACGGCGCTGAACAGCAGGCACTGCAGAAAGACTATTTTCAGCGCCATCTGGATGCTGCGCTGGTGTTAAACAAGCCTGTGGTGGTGCATACCCGTGACGCCCGTGAAGATACCCTGGCATTGCTGAAACCCTTCTGTGAAAAAGGGGGGCAGGGGGTCATCCACTGTTTCACCGAGGATCTGGACTTTGCCCGTCAGGTGATTGGCATGGGCCTGTATGTGTCCTTTTCCGGCATAGTGACCTTTCATTCGGCGGATGCCTTGCGTGAAGTGGCTGCATTGGTCCCGCTGGATCGTTTGCTGGTGGAAACCGACTCTCCCTATCTGGCACCGGTACCGCATCGCGGCAAGCAGAATGAGCCAGGTTATGTTCGTGATGTGGCTGAGTTCATCGCCAAACTGCGTGGTATTGATGCTGAATTCCTGGCGCAACAGACCACAGAAAACTTCTTTCGCTTGTTCCCACTGGCCCTGCGCCAGTCTGCGGCCACGTCTCGTCCCCTTGCCTGAGTGAGCAAAGGCAGGTAATCTGGTGACTGAAAAAGATAAAAAAGTCACATTCTGAGGAGCAGGACATGGCTGAATCACCAGTCGAAAAACAGGCCCGGCGGGTCAGAGAGTTCCGGCAGCGTGAAGCCCGCATACTCGAAGCTGCACTGGAGCTGTTCCTGGAGCAGGGTGAAGACAAGGTTACGGTGGAAATGATTGCCGAAAAGGTCAACATCGGCAAAGGCACCATCTACAAACATTTCAGCACCAAGGCAGAAATCTACCTGCGCCTGATGCTGGATTATGAGCGTGAAATGGCGGCTTTGTTCAAACTGCCGAACATTGCTGAAGACAAGGAAGCCCTGTCTCGCGCCTATTTTGAATTCCGCATGCAGGAACCGGCCAAGTACCTGTTGTTCAACCGGCTGGAAGAAAAGCTGGTGAAGGCCAATGTGATTCCAGACATGATCGAGGAGTTACACCGCTTCCGGGCGCAAAACCTGGAAAGCCTGTCCGATCTGATTGGCGGACGCATGGAAGCGGGTCTGCTGGAAGAAGTGCCACCCTATTTCCATTACTGCGCCTCCTGGGCCTTTGTGCACGGTGCCGCAGTGTTGTATCAATCCGAGTTCTTTCAGGATGTGATTCAGGACAAGGATGAGTTTTTCCGCTTTATGATGGATATTGGTGTGCGCCTGGGTAACCGGGGTCAGCGTGGTAAAAAACGCACTGAAAACCCAGTGGGCCAGCCTCCAGTCAGTCACTGATGTCTTTATCCATCCTGCAACAACTGGCAAGCCGCATCGAGCAAAACCCCGGTGAAAAGGGTTTGCCACCCATCCATGCCTGGCATCCTGAACGGGTGCTGGATATCGGTCTTGGCATTGATGCTCAGGGTCGCTGGTTTCACCAGGGCGACCCTTTTGAGCGTACGGCTTTGGTTCGTTTGTTTTCCACACTGCTCAGGCGTGATGCAGATGATGAATATTATCTGGTGACACCGGTGGAAAAAGTCCGTGTTGCGGTGGCCGAAGTGCCTTTTCTGATCGTCACGGCAGACCTTCAACAAACAGCAAACACCCCTCAGATCAGCCTGACCAGTAACGTCAGTGATACTTTTCTGCTGGATGCAGACCATCCCCTGCGTGTGGTGACCGATGAAGCGGGTCAGCCACGCCCTTATGTGCGTGTGCGTGACCGCCTGGAAGCCAGGATTTTGCCTCAGGTGTTTTATCAGCTGGTTGATGCTGCACAGATGGTGAGTATCAAGGGTCGCAACTGCCTGCAGTTAAACAGTTGTGGCTGCGCTTTTGTACTGGGTGAACTGGACTCATGAGCGCACGGTTGACGCCTGAGCAGCAGGCGGTGATTCAGCATACCGAGGGCCATGCACGGGTACGTGCGGTGGCGGGTTCCGGCAAGACCACCACGCTGGTCGAGCGGGTGGTGCAACTGCTGCGGCAGGGTGTACCTCCGTCACGTCTGCTGGTGGTGATGTATAACCGGGCTGCCCGCGAAGATTTCCAGCAAAAACTCCAGCATCGTTGTGCCGAAATCCTGCGTGAAGAAGGCCTGCAGCTGTTGTTGCCGGATATACGCACTTTTCACTCTCTGGGGCATCGTTTAACCCAGACTTTCTGCCGCTGGGGTGTGTTACAGCCTCGCCAGCTGCAGCAGGAAGACTGGATGGTGGATCGACTGACCCGTCAGGCCCTGAACCAGCTGGCTGAACAGCAGGGTGAAGAAGCCCAGGCCTGGCTGGAAGAAGATGCACTGGAAGCCTTCAAGGCCTTCTGTACGCTGGTTAAAAGTGGGTTGGATGAACCGGAACAAGTGTTGGAGCGTCTGGAGACCGGCCAGAAGCACTTCACTGCTGCTTTTGAAGCGCTGGAAAACCTGCTGGAAGAACAGCGACTGATGTTTTTTGATGATCTCTTGTGGCGTCCGGTGCGGCTGTTGCAGCAACAACCGGCGTTTATTAACCGTTTGCAGGGGTATCTGGATCATCTGATCGTGGATGAATACCAGGACATCAATGAAGTGCAGCAGGTGCTGTTAAAAAGCCTTGCTGGCCAGGCCCAGGTGATGGTTGTCGGGGATGTGGACCAGTGTATTTATGAGTGGCGTGGTGCCCGTCCTGAATACATGCTGCGGCGTTTTCAGCAGGATTTTTTACAGGTCAGGGACTACCCACTGACCCGTACCTTCCGCTTTGGTCACGGTCTGGCGCTGGCCGCCAATCAGGCGATCTGCCATAACCGTGAGCGCCCTGATCAATTAACCCTGGCGGCAGACACCAGCCCGCCCACCTACCTGCAGCAGGGGCAGGGCGCTGAGTGGTTACTGGAGCAACTGGATGGCTGGCGGACAACACATCCGCAGGGTCAGGCCGCAGTGCTGGTGCGCAGTTGGTCACAGAGTCTGGATGTGCAACTGGCCTTGCTCAAGGCTCATAAACCTTTTTCGCTGGCACGCCAGGAACACTTTATTTTCAATCGTCCGCAGATTCGCGGCCTGCTGGCTTATGCCCGGTTGGCACTGCACAGTCAGGAAGGCATGCAGATCAACTACAGCCACCCGGATGCACAGCAGGATTTTTACCAGTTAATCAGCTTTCCCACACTCTACCTCAGTGAGCAGGAGCGCCAGGCGCTGTTACAGGCTCGCATTCAGGGGAAAGCCGCTTTGTCAGCCTGCATTGAACGCATGCCTGCGGCAAGGGCGCGGCGCATCAACGAGCGCCTGAAAGTGTTGCAGCGTCTGGCTCGACTGGCCACCCGCCTGCAACCGGCTGCTTTTATTCGCCGTGTGTTGCAGGAAACCGATGCACTGGAGCAGCTACGCAAAACAGCATCCAGCAAAGAAGCTGCGGAAGAAGCCTTGCGACTGATTGAAGGGCTCAGGCGTTATGCTGAAAAAAGTGCCGCTGAAAATCTGCAGCAATGGATAGAAGAGCTGGAGCTGGCACGTCAGGAGGGTATTGCAAATCAGTCCGGACAACAGCAGCCGGGTGTGGTGATCCTCACCGTTCATGCGGCCAAAGGGCTGGAATGGGACTGGGTGGCCGTGTATGGCCTGAATGAAGGGGATTTTCCCTACACCTCCGGTTTCAGTCGCTTGACACCGGCTGAAGAAGAGGCCGAGCGTCGGCTGTTTTATGTTGCCATGACGCGTGCACGTCATTGGTTGCTGTTAGTGCGCAGTGATGCCACCGGGCAACCCAGCCGTTTTCTTGCCGAAGCAGCTCTGGAGGATGCCCGGCAATTGGCTGCCTGCCTGGAGGTTCAGGCAGAAACAACCAGGCCTTCAACCTTGCAGGTACGTGATCCTGCACTGCTGCGCCGTTACTGGCAGGCGGTCAGTGAGCGACCCCTGCCAGAACTGCAATCTGCTCCAGTAGCAGAGTCTGGAGTCAGTTAAGCCTTTCGCAGTTAAGCACCCCAGCTGTTCAGGCGCGCCCGGGCATACTCAGCCTGCTGACCGGAGCCACCCTGTTGCAGAAAACTCTGGAAAGCTGCTGTTGCTTCCGGGATCTGCTGCAGGCGCTCATGGCTGACACCGATGAAAAAGTCGGTGTTGGGATTGCCAGGCAACAGGCGCTTGTACGTCTGAAAGCGATTCAGTGCTGCATCCGGTTTGTTTTGCTGCAGTAATGCAACACCGGAAAGGTGCTGTGCCTGAGCTTCTTGCGGATAAACGCGGATGGCGTCCTGTAACCAACGATCAGCCTGGTCATAACGCTCCTGCATCATCCAGGCTTTGCCCAGCATCACCAGCCCGGTGTAATCCTGTGGGGCCACTTGCAGCGATGACTCCAGTGCGGTTACCGCATCAGCATGGCGTCCCTGGCCAAGGTGCATTTCTGCCAGTTGCTGGCGCTGGATGGCAGAGCTGATACGGCGCAGCCCAGCGGTATTGTCCATGTAACGCTCGCGGTGCATGGGTTTGCTGCGATGACTGGCATAACGGCCGGTGGCCTCACGCTGGGCATCCCGGTAACGCTCGGAACTCATCGGATGCGAAGAAAACATTTGTTCAATGGCGCTGGGCTGGCTGTTCGACAGGCTTTGCAGCATGTTCATCAGGTCAACCATGCCATCCGGTGAATAACCGGCACGTGTCATGTATTCGATACCCAGTGAATCAGCCTGGCGCTCATCGGAACGGCTGTAAGTTGCCAGCAGGGCACCGGCAGCAATACCGCCAAGACCCAGCGCCAGGGCGGTGGTGGTATCACTGGTACGACTGCCGATAGCAACACCAGCCCCTGCAACAGCAACACCTGCCAGGGTTTGTTTGGTCATGCGCTGGGCCGTATGACGAGCCGTCACATGGCCTACCTCGTGACCAATTAAAGCCGCCAGCTCTGCTTCACTGTCCATGGCCAGTAGAATACCGCGCGTGATGCCAATGGTGCCGCCAGGGAAGGCGTAGGCATTGATGTAGTTGGCATTCAGAGCGTTATAACTGTAATCCACTTCCGGTCGATGGGAGCGGCGACCGATGGATTGACCGATGCCGGCAACATAAGCCTGAAGTTGAGCATCCTGCGTCACACCATAGTCAGCGGAAATCTGGTGTGGTGCATGTTGCCGGTCAATTCGGCGTTCATCAGAGGCAGACATCAACACCAGTTCACGCTTGCCGGTGACCGGGTTCACCGAGCAACCAGTCATCACACCACCACTGGCAATGGCCATCAGCCACAGCAACTGCCGACGGGTCAGCTTGCCATCGGCCAGATTCATGGATTGGAGTTCCTGATCTTTCATCTGTTGTGTCCTCTTTAACAGTATTGAAACCTGATCCAGTTGACTTCCGGTTCAGGATTGAAGGCGGCACAGGTTGTCACATATGACTGCAGCAGCCACGGCCACGTTCAGTGATTCTGCAGCACCAAAGGCTGGAATGGTGATTCGGTGGGTTACAAAGGGTGCCAATGCACTACTGATACCATGGGCTTCACTGCCCATCAACAACACACCGCCCTGGCCAGCACTCTGGAAATTATGGATGCAAGCGCCATCCAGATAAGCACCTAACACCTGGGTATCTTGTGGCAGGGATGCAAAAAAGGCATCCAGTGGCTGATAACTGACGGCAACCCGTAAAAAAGACCCCTTGGAAGCGGCAATCACCTTGGGATTAAACAACTCCGCTGTTTCCGGAGAACACACCAACTGGCGAATGCCATACCAGTCAGCAATGCGCAGCAGGCTGCCGAGATTACCGGGATCATTGATACCATCCAATGCCAGTATCCAGGGGTTTTCAGCAAGGGAGGTGAAGCTGGCAGTGGCAGGGCAGTTGACCACCGCCAGTGCCGCATCATTGCTGATCAGGGTACTGATGCTGGTCAGTTCATCTGCTGTGCATGCTACGGCAGTGATGCCAGCCTGCCGGATCAGGGCGCTGTAACTGTTAATGAACTCAGGGGTGGCATAAAGGGCCTGTACTGGCCAGTTGGAAGCCAGTAATTCAGCCACCACCTTTTCACCTTCCACCAGAAACCGGCCTTCTTCACGACGCATTTTTTTGCGGTGCAGGGCACGCACCTGACGGATCTGGTTCTTGCTGAGCATGGCAGTCACTTGATGGCTGTAAAAGCGGCCCATTATCAGCCAATCAGGGAGTGAAGTCATCAGGCCGGTGGATTCCGACCTGATGACTGAGGGAGGTTACAGCCGGTGTTTCAGAGCGGCTGCTGGCGATTGCGGCGTAATTTACGCAACAGTGGCAGCAAGAGTGACAGGGCAGCCAGCAGCAGTAGGGTGAGTGCTATGGGTTTACTGAGAAAAATGCTCCAGTCACCGCCGGAAATCTGCAGTGCCCGGCGCATGGATTCTTCCATCAGTGCACCAAGAATCAGGCCCAGAATCAGTGGTGCAGCCGGGAAGCCGTAAAGCCTCATGGCCAGACCGATCAGACCAAAAATCAGCAGCATCACCAGATCAAAGGTATTAAAACTGATGCCATAAACACCTACCATGCAAAAAATCAGGATCAGTGACAGCAGCAGCGGGCGAGGGGCATCCAGGATTCTGGCAATGTAGGGAATCAGTGGCAGATTCAGCACCAGCAGGAACAGATTGCCGACATACATGCTGGCAATGACTCCCCAGAAAACCTCCGGGCGTTGTTCCAGCATCATCGGGCCAGGTGTGACTCCCATCACCAATAAGGCACCAAGCAATACGGCTGTGGTTCCTGAGCCAGGTACACCCAGCGTCAGCAGTGGCACAAAGGAGCCACCACAGGCTGCATTGTTGGCAGCCTCCGGTGCTGCAACACCCTTGATATTGCCTTTGCCGAAGGTATTGCCATCCTTTGCCAGGCGTTTTTCCATGCTGTAACCCAGAAAGGAGCCAATGGTGGCACCGGCACCGGGCAACACCCCGGTGAAAAATCCCAGAATGGAGCTGCGGCCGATGGGGGCCGCAATCTCTTTCACTTC
Organism: Marinospirillum alkaliphilum DSM 21637; assembly: GCF_900119735.1. Taxonomy (GTDB): domain Bacteria; phylum Pseudomonadota; class Gammaproteobacteria; order Pseudomonadales; family Halomonadaceae; genus Marinospirillum; species Marinospirillum alkaliphilum. The sequence continues at coordinate 655,518 of NZ_FPJW01000001.1, forward strand.
TGCTCCGCTGAGCTTCAGTGACCCGATCTGATTGCGGGGTGTATTTTTTCTCTGCGGGTTCAGCAGCATGTAAAAGACTTCTGCCAGGGCAAAAATACCCAGGGCCACCACCAGAAAATCGATCCCTTCGATCAGTTGCAGGGTGCCGAAGGTGTAGCGTTCAGTCCCGGTCTGCAGATCCATGCCCACAATCGAAATCATCATGCCCAGCACAGCAGCAATCAGGCCTTTTATCAGGGATTTGTCAGACAGGCTGACCACTGCCGTGAGCCCCAGCACCATCAGTGCAAAATATTCGGTGGGACCAAAGCTGACAGCAACCTTGGACAACAGCGGAGCAATCAGCATCAGACCAAGAATCGACAGGGTTCCACCGATAAAAGAGGCATAAGCAGCAATGGCCAGTGCCTTGCCGGCCTTGCCCTGGCGGGCCATGGGGTAGCCATCAAAGGAGGTTGCCACCGTCCCGGCCACACCAGGTGCATTCAGCAGTATTGAAGAAGTGGAGCCGCCGAAAATGGCACCATAATAAACCCCGGCCATCAGAATCAGACCCGTGGCCGGAGGCAGATTAAAAGTGATCGGAATCATCAGTGCCAGTGCACTGATCGGGCCCAGTCCTGGCAACATACCGATCAGGGTTCCGGCAAATACACCGATGAATACGTACATCAGGTTGATCGGATCCAGCGCGATGCCGAACCCGAACATCAAATTATTCAAAGCATCCATCATTCAGTAACCTTGGAAGCGAGATGTCAGGGTTCAGAAAGGCAGTGGACCGGTGGGCAGGTAAATGCCCATCACCTTGCTGAGCAACAGGTAGAGCGGCAGTACCACCAGGCACATGGCCAGCAGGTTGATGCCATGGCGACGGTAGCCATACAGCCATGCAAGCCCTGTACCCAGTAGCAGGGATGCCAACACAAATCCAAGCGGCTCAATCAACAGGGCATAAACAGGAATACTCACGGCTGTAAGACCCAGTTGCACAATTTCTTTGCGGCCACTCACCGGATGTTGTGATGTTGTCTCGGAATCCTGCGGCGCGGCTGCCGCAGGTTTTTCCAGAAACAACAGTAAGGACAGCCCCAGCATCAGGAAGCCCAGCAACTTGGGAAAGGCATCGGAGTCCACTGGTCTCGGAATCGCAAAGGCTGGAATCTGGAATGCCAGAATCAGGTAACCGATCGAGAAGGCCAGCAGTAACAGAGCCAGCAACTGGTTGATGTTGAGTCGAGTCATGATGGATTTCCTCAGCGCAGCAGGCCCAGCTCAGCCAGTACCGAACGGAACTGATCCTGTTGCTGGTCAAGGAATTCGCCGAAAGTGGCACTGTCCTGCCAGGCATCCAGCCAGCCAAGACGCTCGGTGGCTTCACGCCAGCTGTCAGTTTCCATCATCCGGGAAAACAGCTGTTCGTAATAACGCACGGCTTCAGGGCGCATGTTTTTGGGGCCCATCACACCACGCCAGATATCAAAGGTGTAATCAATGCCCTGTTCACGGTAGGTGGGCACAGCTGCCAACGGGCCTTGCAGGCGCTCAGGTGCAGAAACTGCAATGGCACGCAGTTGACCACCGGCCAGTTGTCCCTGGGCTTCGCCAGCACCAGTGATGACCGCTTCGATGTGTCCACCCAGCAGATTGGTCATGGCCTCACCACCACCGGAGAAGGCGATGTAATTCACCTGTGCGGCAGGAATGCCTGCAGCAGATGCAGCACCAGCCAGTGAAATGTGGTCCATGGATCCGGCAGCAGAGCCACCGCCGACACTCAGACGCGGATTGGCTTTGATGGCTGCAAACAGATCATTGGCGGTCTGATGCGGTGAGTCCTTGTGGACCAGCAGGATCGAGTAGTCGGTGATCAGGCGGGCCAGCGGTGTGAAATCCTGATGGTTAAAACGGGACGTGCCGGCCAGTGGTACCAGAATGATTGGTGGGCTGGTGGCAAAGATCTTGTGGTCATTGCGGTTGTCGCGGGCAATCTGTGCCCAGGCCACAGCACCGCCACCACCGGGAATGTTGATGGGCGCCAGGTTACGATCCGCCAGGCCTTCGGCCTGAATCACCGCAGAGGTGGTGCGAACCAGGGTATCCCAGCCGCCGCCGGGATTGGCCGGGGCAATGTATTCAATGGCGCGGGTTGGCTTCCAGTCAGAGGCATGCAAGGCAGGTGCAAGCAGAGTGGCACAGGCAAGCGCCACGGCAGACAGGGTTTTCATGGAATCTCTCCGTCGTTTGTTGTCGTTATAAGGTGTAACGGAAAGAAATTTAAGAAGCGGGGTTCAGTTCAACAAGATTGTGACCATTGAATGCAAAGGATGCATAAAGTGCTTAAAGTTCATTTTGTTCATGAGCGGGCCTGTAGCCCTCTCAAATCAGGCGATAACAGCGTTCGGGGCGGCCTACCTCGCCATAATCCAGTTCGGCGTGGAGCTGTTGCTCGGCAACCAGATACTCCAGATAACGGCGAGCGGTGGAGCGGCTGACACCCGATGCCTCAGCCAGTTGCAACGCAGTCATGCCGCCTGGGTGTTGTTGCAGGATTTCCAGCAACCGATCCAGTGTCAGGCGATCAATGCCCTTGGGCAGGCGACGGGTATCACCGGAAGGTTTGCTGCTGCGCCGCAAGGCCTGATCCAGCTCATGCTGTGACACTTCCTGTTTCAGTGCCATGAAACTGTGTTCGTCACAAAAGCGTTGCAACATCTGCTGCATGCGCTCCTGTTCCACTGGTTTGATCAGGTAATCAAAAATACCGCCGCGCAAGGCTTCCTGAATGGTTTCTACTTCCTTGGCGGCAGTAACCATGACAATTTCCAGATGGCGGTATAACCGGCGAATTTCCCACAGCAGTTCCAGTCCTTGTACATCCGGCAGGTAAGCATCCAGCAGTACCAGATCAATATCAGCGGCCTTGCCGGACAGGCACTCCAGTGCTTCCTGGGCGCAACTGGCCCGTGCCACCACATGAAAGCCCTTGGCCTGCTCAATGAACTGCCGGTTGATGTCGGCAATGCGAAAATCATCCTCGATGATCAGCACACCAAAATTTTTATTCGTCATGAGGTGTTTCATCTTCTGTTTTGCAAATTCTTGTTTTATCGAAGCGGATGACAAAACAGGCACCACCCAGCTCACTGTCTTCAAGGTATAGCTCACTGTTCAGTGTTCGACACAGACTGTTGACCAGTGATAGCCCCAAGCCCTGATGTTGACCGGTTTTGGTCGAGAATCCCTGCTCAAACACCAGCCTGCGCATGGCATCAGGAATACCGGGGCCATTGTCTTCCACTTCCAGCAACAGCAGGTTGCCCAGATCCACAACCGCCAGTCGTACCCTTGGTTGATCACCCTGACACTGGCGAGCTGCATCCAGGGCGTTGTCCAGTAGGTTACTGAGAATTTTCAGCAGGGCATCCTGGCCGCGTGCGCTGAGTGGCAGTTGCAAGCTACTGTCAGCATCCATTTCCAGTTGTACACCCAGTTGCTCGGCGCGCAGCAGCTTGCCCAGCAGCATGGCACTGATCACCGGGTCTGACCAGTGCTGCAGTACTGATGCAACCTGTTGCTGCGCCAGCTGTTTGTCCTGATGAATCAGTGCCAGGGCCTGTTCGGTCTGTCCCAGCTGCAGCAGCCCGGAAATGGTGTAGAGGCGATTGGAAAACTCATGGGCCAGTACCCGCAGGTAGCTCACATCAGCATTGGCTTCCTGCAGTGCACGTGATAGTTCCAGCAATTCCTGCTGGCTACGGAAAGTGGATACCGCACCGGCCACCTGGCCTTGTGCATCACGAAAGGGAATGCGGTTGACGATGTAGGGCGTGCCCCGGATCCAGATCAGTTGATCCAGTTGCTGTTGCCCGGTTGCCAGTACTTCAGGCAGGCTGGACTCGGGAATCAGCTCGGCAATTCGGTGCCCGACAGCTTCAGAGGTGTCATCCAGTCCCAGAATCCGTTGGGCAGTCTGGTTCACCTCAGTGATTTCACCTTGCGGGTTCACTGCAATCAGACCTTCATGGATGGACTGCAGGATGGTTTCCTTCTCACCGACCAGCTTGGCAATGTCCTGGGGTTCCAGCCCCAGAATCAACTTTTTGACGTGCTGAGCTATCCAGACAGCACCGGCCAGGCCTGTCAGTAGTGAAACAGCCAGCAACACCCAGCTGAAATAAAGGGCGTCACGGATCAGACTGCTGACCTCATCCAGCAGAAACCCCACTGACACTACACCAATGATGTCGCCTTCCGCATTGATGACTGGTGTTTTACCGCGAATGGCCACGCCCAGCGTGCCTTCAGCAACGGAAATGTAGGACTCTCCGCGAAGCAGTGCCGGTTCATTGTCATCACCGGACATGCGTTGCCCAATGCGTTCCGGAACCGGGTGGGCATAACGGATTTCCTGATGGTTACCGACCACCACGTATTCCGCGCCAGTAGCCAGACGTATGCCTTCGGCAAGGGGTTGAATGACAAGGCTCGGTTGTTCCCGTTCAAATGCTTCAATCAGTTCCGGCAGGCTGGCCACGGCTTTGGCCACACTTAGCGCCCGCAGCCCGATTTGCTCTTCCAGCAGGCTGGCTTTGCTGAAGTTCAGATAACTGCCCTGCAGGGTCAGCATCAACACCAGCAAACTGCCGATCAGAGCCATCATTTTTGAGCGTAGGCTCAGTTGCATGGTGTGCCTCTGCCAGTGATGGATAGCCAAGGGTTGTTTTCTGAACATGATATAAGAAGCGGACCTGATGTAAACTCCGGCAAGGTTTTTCCACTCCATCTCAGACAAGGGCAAGGCAGATGACACAGATCGGCACACCATTTTCATCCACGGCAACCCGGGTATTGCTGCTGGGCAGCGGTGAACTCGGGCGGGAAGTGGTCATTGAATTGAAACGGCTGGGCTGTGAAGTGATTGCGGTGGATCGTTATGCCAACGCACCAGCGATGCAGTTGGCTGATCGCAGCCATGTCATCAGCATGCTGGATGCTTCAGCCCTGCGGGCAGTGGTGGAGCAGGAGCAACCCCACCTGATTGTGCCGGAAATTGAAGCCATTGCCACGGCAGAACTGCTGAATCTGGAGCAGGAGGGTTATACCGTTATCCCCAGTGCTCGGGCGGCACACCTCACCATGAACCGTGAAGGCATCCGCCGCCTGGTTGCTGAGGAACTGGATTTGCCGACGTCTCCTTACCGTTTTGCTGCCACGGAAGTGGAATACCAGAGCGCCATTGCTGAAATCGGTCTGCCTTGTGTGGTGAAACCCATCATGTCCTCTTCCGGCAAGGGTCAGAGTCTGGTGCGCGGTGCGGATCAGGTACAGGCCGCCTGGGACTATGCTCAAGCGGGTGGTCGGGCAGGCAAGGGCAAGGTGATTGTGGAGGGATTCATCGACTTTGATTACGAAATCACCCTGCTGACAGTGCGCACTGCATCCGGCACCTGTTTCTGTGAACCCATTGGCCACCGCCAGGAAAAAGGGGATTACCGTGAGTCCTGGCAGCCGCAGCCCATGTCTGCAGCGGCACTGGACAAGGCACAAGGCATCGCCCGCAAGGTCACGGATGCACTGGGTGGTTGTGGCCTGTTTGGTGTGGAGCTGTTTGTGAAAGGGGATCAGGTGTGGTTCAGTGAAGTGTCACCACGCCCGCATGATACCGGCATGGTCACCCTGATCTCCCAGAACCTGTCCGAATTTGCCCTGCATGCCCGAGCCATTCTGGGGCTGCCGATTCCTGTCATCCGCCAGCATGGCCCTGCTGCATCCGCCGTGTTGCTGGTGGAAGGTCATTCCAGTCAGATGGCTTATGAAGGGTTGGCTGAAGCATTACAAGAGCCGGATACCGACCTGCGCCTGTTCGGCAAACCGGAAGTACAAGGGGAGCGACGACTGGGTGTGGCACTGGCACTGGATCAGAATGTGGAGCAGGCGAAGGAAAAAGCCCTGCGGGTGATTTCCAGAATCCGTGTGAATCTATAAAATCAGCGCTCTTTTTCTGACAAACCCCTGCTGGAGCACAAGACATGTTGAAGGTGAACGAATATTTTGATGGCAAGGTGAAGTCCATTGCCCTGAATAACAGCGAAGGCCAGCTGACTGCCGGTGTGATGGAAGCCGGTGATTATGAGTTTGGCACCAGCCAGCAGGAAGAAATGACCGTGGTTTCCGGTGCACTGCAGATCCAGTTGCCAGGTGAAAGCAGCTTCACCACCTACAGTAAGGGGCAGCGTTTTAACGTGGCGGCAGGTGTGAGGTTTCAGGTGAAGGTGGTTGAGCAGACGGCTTATCTCTGCCGTTATTTTGACTGATCAGCCCATTTTGCCTTGCCTGAGCGCTGTACATGACACAGGTCGGCTCTGGTGATTGTGCTTGCTGATACAGCGTTGAAATGGCAATAAAAAAAAGGAGGCCTCAAGGCCTCCTTTTTGTTTTTACGTCTTTTGTTTTTACCCCTTACATGTTGGGGTAGTTGGGGCCGCCGCCGCCTTCTGGTGTTACCCAGATGATGTTCTGTGCGGGGTCCTTGATGTCACAGGTTTTACAATGCACGCAGTTGGAGAAGTTGATCTGGAACCTGGGTTGCCCCGCATCATCTTCCACCACCTCATACACACCGGCCGGGCAATAACGCTGTGCTGGCTCGTCGTATTTTGGCAGGTTCTCACGAATTGGCAGTTCCGGGTCTTTCAGGCGCAGGTGTACCGGCTGATCTTCTTCATGCACGGCGTTCGACAGAAACACGGAAGACAACTTGTCGAAGCTCAGTTTGCCATCGGGTTTCGGGTAGTCGATCTTCTTGCATTCACTGGCCGGTTTCAGCATTTCATGATCCGGCTTGGTGTCATGCAGGGTGATCGGCAGCTTGCCGCCAAAAATATTCTGGTCGATGAAGTTAAATGCACCGCCCAGGAAGGTACCGAACTTGTGCATCGCCGGACCAAAGTTACGAGAAGTCTTCAGCTCAGCATAAGCCCAGCTGGCTTCCCACTTGTCGGTATAGCTTGTCAGCTCCTTACCACCTTCATCACCGCCTTTTAATGCCTCAAATACGGCTTCAGCGGCCACCATGCCAGACTTCATGGCGGTGTGCACGCCCTTGATCTTGGAGAAGTTCAGGGTGCCTGCATCACAACCGATCAACAGGCCGCCAGGGAAGGTCATTTTTGGCAGGCAGTTATAACCACCCTTGGTGATGGCGCGGGCACCGTAAGAAATGCGTTTGCCACCTTCCAGATACTGCTTGATCACCGGGTGGTGCTTCAGGCGCTGGAACTCATCAAAGGGCGACAGGTGCGGGTTGGAGTAGGAGAGGTCAACAATCAGACCCACTTCCACCTGGTTGTTTTCATCGTGGTAGAGGAAAAAACCGCCGCCAGTATCGCTGGGCAGCGGCCAGCCAGAACCGTGTACCACCAGGCCCTGCTCATGCTTGGCCGGGTCGATGTCCCACAGCTCCTTGATGCCAATACCGTAGTGCTGTGCATCCTTGCCTTCATCCAGCTTGAACTTCTCGATCAGGCGCTTGCCCAGGTGGCCACGGACACCCTCAGAGAAGAGGGTGTACTTGGCCCGCAGTTCCATGCCTGGTGTGAAGCTGTCTTTCTGTTGACCATCAGCGCCAATACCCATATCACCGGTGATCACACCCTGCACTTCGCCCTTCTCACCATAGATGATTTCAGCAGCAGGGAAGCCAGGGAACACGTTAACTTCCAGGGCTTCGGCCTGCTCAGCCAGCCAGCGGCACAGGTTGCCAACACTGACAATGTAATTGCCGTGGTTGTGCATGGTCTTGGGAACAGCAAAATTCGGTAGTTTGCTGGCAGCAGTTTCACTGCGCAGCAGGTAAACGTCATCACGAGTGGCTGGAGTATTCAGTGGCGCACCCAGCGCTTTCCAGTCGGGGATCAGTTCATTCAGGGCGCGAGGCTCAATCACTGCGCCTGACAGAATATGGGCACCTACCTCGGAACCTTTTTCCACCACACAGACTTCCAGCTCCTGGCCGGCCTCGTTGGCTTGCTGCTTCAGGCGAATCGCGGCAGACAGGCCTGCAGGCCCGGCACCGACGATCAGCACATCAAATTCCATAGATTCGCGTTCCACGGCTTTCTCCTCAAATTGCACAGGCTTGTTATCTTTGTTTCACTCGGCTAGAGTGTATTTAAAACGGTCGTTTGCTTCCGGTCAATACCCGGGTCCAGTGAAAGACCTTGAAGCTCAAGAGTCAAGCCTTGTCACGGGATTTTAAGACGGTGTCATTATAAGCTTAAAAATGTGACCGGTCAGTTTACGGCCAAGTTTGACTGAAAGGACGCTTGCAGTCATCATTCGCAAGTCATCTAACAGCATGTAACTTTTTTATGAGGCAGGCAGCAGTGATGTTGCCTGCAGGTTTCAACCACAGAGAAAACGGAGAATCCATGAAGGTTCTTGTCGCTGTCAAACGTGTCGTTGATTACAACGTCAAGGTTCGTGTCAAAGCGGATCAGTCAGGCGTTGACCTGACCAATGTCAAAATGTCCATGAACCCCTTCTGCGAAATCGCCGTTGAAGAAGCGGTACGCCTGAAGGAAAAAGGCATTGCCACTGAAATCGTTGCTGTTTCCATCGGTCCTAAAACCGCTCAGGAACAACTGCGTACCGCCATGGCGCTGGGTGCTGACCGCGGTATTCTGGTCGAAACCGATGAACAGCTGGGCTCACTGGCGGTTGCCAAAATCCTCGCCAAGGTCGCTGCAGAAGAGCAACCGCAGATCCTGATGATGGGCAAACAGTCCATTGATACCGATAACAACCAGACCACCCAGATGCTGGCTGCGCTGACCGGTTATGCCCAGGGCACCTTTGCCTCCGAGCTGACTGTTGCAGGCGACAAGGCCACCGTGAAGCGTGAAATTGATGGGGGTCTGCAAACCGTTGAGCTGAAACTGCCCGCCGTGATCAGCGCTGACCTGCGTCTGAACGAGCCGCGTTATGCCAAGCTGCCGGACATCATGAAAGCCAAGAAAAAGCCGCTGGATACCAAAACCCCGGCTGACTATGGCGTGGACACGGCTTCCAAAGTCAAAACCCTGAAGGTTGAGCCACCGGCAGAACGTGCTGCGGGCATCAAAGTGGGTAGCGTGGAAGAACTGGTCAACAAACTGAAAAACGAAGCGAAGGTGGTCTAATGAGCATTCTGGTTATTGCTGATCATCATAATACTGATCTGACCCCGGTGACTGCCAACGTGGTGGCTGCGGCCAAAGCCATCGGTGGTGACATTCATGTGCTGGTTGCCGGTGCGGGTGCTCAGGCTGCTGCTGATGCTGCGGCCAAGCTGGAAGGTGTGAGCAAGGTACTGCTGGCTGATAACGCTGCTTACGGCCATCAGCTGGCTGAAAACGTGGCTGCACTGGTTGCTGAGCTGGGCAAGGGTTACAGCCACATCCTGACCGGTGCCACGGCCAACGGCAAAAACATTGCCCCACGCGTTGCTGCACTGCTGGATGTTGAGCAGATTTCTGAAATCATCGCTGTCGAAAGCGCTGACACCTTCAAGCGTCCCATCTATGCCGGTAGCGCGATTGCCACCGTGCAAAGCAGTGATGCCATCAAGGTGATCACCGTACGCGGTACAGCCTTTGATGCCGTGGCTGCCACTGGCTCTGCTGCCGTTGAAGCTGTTGCTGAAGCCAAGGATGCTGGCCTGTCCAGCTTTGTCGGTGAAGAGCTGGCTGCTTCTGACCGTCCGGAACTGACTGCCGCCAAGGTGGTGGTTGCTGGTGGTCGTGGTGTGGGCAGTGCCGAGAAGTTCGACATCATCTACAAGCTGGCTGACAAGCTGGGTGGTGCTGTGGGCGCTTCCCGTGCTGCGGTGGATGCCGGTTATGTCCCCAACGATCTTCAGGTCGGTCAGACCGGCAAAATCGTTGCACCGGAGCTGTACATTGCTGCCGGTATTTCCGGTGCCATCCAGCATCTGGCCGGTATGAAAGACTCCAAGGTCATCGTGGCCATCAACAAGGACGAAGAAGCCCCGATCTTCCAGGTGGCAGACTACGGCCTGGTGGCAGACCTGTTCGAAGCCGTACCGGCGCTGGAACAACAGCTCT
>NZ_FPJW01000003.1:0-324621 GCF_900119735.1 Marinospirillum alkaliphilum DSM 21637
CGCAACCATCCAGGTAACACAGTGAACGAAACACCGGATACAGTGAGACTGATCCCGCTTTGACACAGCAAGCTTCAAGAAAAAGCAACAAGCAGCATTAACAAGCAAGCGTAAATTAAAAACTCGGTTCTTGCCCCTTTTAAGGATGTTGGCGTCGCTGTACAACAGCACAGGCATCACAAGTATCAAAAAACACGCCAACCTCCAACAGTTACGCCTGACGACCATAGCGTCCGGGAACCACCTGATCCCATGCCGAACTCAGAAGTGAAACCGATCAGCGCCGATGATAGTGTGGGGCCTCCCCATGTGAAAGTAGGTCATCGTCAGGCACCTATTCAACAATCAACCCAGCCCATAAAGCTGGGTTTTTTGTTTTTAGTGCTGTAGTGATCTATAGGATCAATGCAATCAGGATGATGATCGGAATCGGAATTCCAAGGAAAAACAGCAATATTGAGCGCATAACCATCTCCTTCTAATTAATTGGGTGTGATTCAGGCATCACGCTGACGTCCACCAAAGACTGCCATCAGACTTGCTGCGAATGCACCAATCAGCAAAGCAACAAACATCCAAAGTGATCCGTTGGCTGATGCGTTACGCATCTCCTCAGTGATCTGCGTCTCGGTTATTCCGTCGGTTGTGCCAGCAATAGAACCCACCACCAATGTCAGCAGCAGAACCGTTACCAGTGATGCAACAGCCCAGGTAAGAAAACCATGGGCAGTATCACGAAAGTACACTTCATCGGTGTGTGCCAACGTCCACTTGATTCGCAACCGTCCCGCCAGATAACCACCCAAACCGAATGCAGCAAGTTGAGTAAAACTCAACCATGCAATTGCCACAAACCCGATTCTGGTGGCACTGGTGTTATCCATTGCCCAGGGGGATAAGGTTGTGAAACCCAACCCGGTGCCAAGGATCACAAGTAACAGTGACAAGGCTGCAGCACCAGCCGCTCCGGCAAAAATTGCTGCCCAGGAAACAGCACTGCTTGTGCCTGGTAGATCGTGGATGTTTGTTGCTGTGTTATCTATTCCCAGGGTTTGTTGCCCTGTATTAATGTCCGACATCAGTCTCTCCTTTGCAGTAAGGTTGCCACCAACACTAGTTATCAAGATTTGGCTTGCAGCATGTTATCGCGCTGGTTTTGTGCCCGTGCAGCCCCTATGGCACTTTGAACTGATTTAACCTCTTCAGGTGGTGGCAGAACAGCAGGTAAACCCAGGGATGCAATCCACAATTCACGTGCGAATCCCTTGGTGTGGTAGAGGTGATGATCTTCTTCTTCACCGATTGCTTCGAAGGCAGTTTTAAGTGCTTCAGTTTCTTCACCCTGACCCTGTTCTGCCAAATGCCCGATCAGTTCCCAGTTCAAGTGATCCTTGGTCTCTGCAAGAACCACGCATTCAGCTGCCACCAGTTGTGCTGCGGTTGGACCCCCTTGCGCTTTTGCCATTTTCATTGCTGTAACCAGTGAGTCACCAATGTGTGCCACCACTTTACGCGCTGGGGTCATAGTGTTCGGATCGAGATTTAATTCTTTAAATACTTTCAGCAGCACCTGCTCATGGTTGAGTGTTTGTTCGAGGTATTCTTCCCATTCGTCTGACAAATCCTCGTTTAACACGCAGGTCAATGCAGTTTCGTAGATCTTTATGCCACCATGTTCTGTTTCGAGTGCCTGATACAGCAACTCGTGCAGTTGCTTCTTGATGTATGGTTTTTTATTCATGGATTCCTCTTGAATGCCATCATGTTGGTTAAGGTTCGTCAATTCCTGAGTGCTGCCAACTATTTTTCAAATTGTAGGGGGGAGGCACGGCTGAGTCGGTGTGGTAACGCACGGTGAGGCTTTAAAAGCAGCAGTAAGCTTTTTTCACTGGCGCCGGTGCGTCGAAATTAGCTGGAGGACAAAATCATGGGAATAATCATATGGCTCATCATGGGGGGGCTGGTCGGTTGGATCGCAAGCATGATTATGGGAACTAATGCTCAGCAGGGCATCATTCTGAATATCGTAGTAGGTATTGTTGGTGCGCTGATTGGTGGGTGGCTGATCAGTCCAATGTTTGGTTACGGCTCCATCAATGAAGGTATCACTGTCATGAGTTTTGTTGTGTCGCTGATAGGTGCTGTAATACTGCTTGCTATTTTGAATCTGTTCCAACGCAGGTCAAAAGCCTGATATTCATCACCCATCGTGAAACGGTGGGTGATTCTTGAATTGATCCACTGATTTAACACAAACATTCCGCTTTGCCTTGCACTTCGTGTGATAGCGCACTGATGCAATTCTTCATACCTGCCACCCTTGCTGCTTAGAGCTAACTTTCCAAGGACAAGCAGCGATGACTCGTCAGCAGTCAGCCATGGATTTAAAAAGTGGTTATCCCTACTGGGCAGTCAAAAATGGCCTGATGTATTCGTTCCCGCAGTTGGATACGGATCTTGACTGTGATGTGGTGGTGATTGGTGCGGGTATCACAGGCGCACTGATCGCGGATGAGTTGGCCAGTCATGGTCATGATGTTGTTGTACTGGATCAGCGTGATGTCTGCTGGGGTAGTACATCAGCCAGTACCGCCTTGTTGCAGTATGAAATTGATACCCACGCGATTGATCTTGCCAAACGTTACGATCAGGCCGCTGCGTTATTGGCATATCAATCCAGCTTACAAGCCATTGATGAGTTGAGTGGATTAGCCCATGCGGTGGGTGATGTTGATTTTGCCAGGTGTGAAAGCCTGTACTACGCCAGTAATCGGGCTGACCATCCACGCATGAGTGATGAGTTTGCCTGGCGTCAACAGCATGGCTTCCCGGTTCGCTGGTTAAGCCGTGCCGATCTCAAGTCGGAGTATGGACTGACTGCCCCGGCGGCCATTCTCAGTACAGTGGCTGCACGGGTTGATCCGTATCGCTTTGCCTCACGTTTGTTACGCAGAATGCAGCGAAAGGGTACAGGTGTATTTGATCGCACTCAGGTGAAAACCATCACTGCAACCACTCGCTCAGTCCAACTCATTACTGACAAGGGGCTGTTGATCAAAGCAAAACATGCCGTGATTGCGGGTGGCTACGAATCACAATCCTGGTTGCACAAAAGTGTTGCCAAAAATCGCAGTAGTTATGCTTACATCACTGATCCAGTTAGCAGTGCACAACTGGGCTGGCTGACAAACACACTGCTATGGGAATCGTCTCGGCCTTATTTGTATCTGCGTAGCACCGGTGATGGACGGTTGTTGGTGGGTGGTGAAGATGATGATCACGATATTCCCGCACGGCGAGATCGCCAGGTTGATCGCAAAGCCACAACCTTGCAGCGCAAGATATCCCGTTTGTTTCCTGATCTTTATGCACCCCCGGCATTTGCCTGGGCAGGCACTTTTGCAGAAACCAGCGATGGTCTGCCACTGTTTGGTAAGCATCCACAGTACGGGCCTCGGGTGCTGTTTGCACTGGCCTACGGTGGCAACGGCATTACTTACAGCATACTCGGTGCGAGTTTGCTGCGCGCTCAGATTGAACGTCACCACCACCCATTAACCGCACTTTTTTCATTTTCCCGGCTTGGTGGTTAAGCGCACAGATGCTTGTACTGATTCAAGTCATGCTGGAGTCTCGCGAAATAATCGCTGCCTTTTGTACCACTGCTGGCGGACTCGAACGCTACTGGAGAAAAACCTGATGCTGCAAAACGACCATCTGCCATCACTCGATCAACCGGTGTGTGATCACTTGATGGGCAAGTTATCAGGCCAGATGCAATGACCTACTGTGTTGGGGTAAAGCTGGATGAAGGGCTGATCTTTGCTTCGGATTCACGCACCCATGCCGGTGTTGATAACTTTGCCAGCTTCAGCAAATTGAGTCTTTTTGAACAGGCCGGAGACCGAGTGATCATCCTGCTCAGTTCCGGAAGTCTGGCGGGCACTCAGGCAGTGATCAGTATGCTCAGACAGAACGAAACCCAACCTGAAATCGCCAGCTTGCGAAACGCTAAATCCATGTTTGACGCAGCCTTGCTGGTTTCGGATGCCATGCGGTTAGTGGACAAACGCGACGCTCAATACCTATCCAAAAATGATGGTGGTTTTCAGTCATCTTTTATCCTTGGTGGCCAGATCAAGGGGGAGGCATCAAGGCTTTTCCGTCTTTATTCCGAAGGAAATTTTATTGAAGCAGGCGACCAGACCCCCTTCTTTCAAACCGGCGAAACCAAGTACGGCAAACCCATTATTGATTGGGCAATAACTCGTTCCACCAACCTGAATGACGCAACAAAATGTGTCCTGGTATCTTTTGATTCCACCATGAACAGCAATTTGTCGGTTGGTATGCCCATCGATCTGATCTGCTACAAGAGTGACAGCCTGGAGGTGACCATGCGTCGCCGCTTTGATTCTGGTGATCCATATTTTGATGCACTGAGTACAGACTGGAATGCAGGAATCCGGGATGTTTTCAGTCGACTGACCAATCTGGAGTGGTAGTGTTGTTGAATAGCGCGGAAAACCTACCTAACACAAACAACAGCCTGACATCGGCTGCAATGGCTCTGGTTATTACCTGTGAACACGGTGGCAACCGGATTCCGCCACCCTATCATCACTGGTTCCATCACTGTCAAAAACTGCTGGAAAGTCATCGTGGTTTTGATCCCGGTGCTCTGGTCATGGCGAGGGCACTGGCTGGAGATTTTGCTGTGCCTTTGGTGGCATCCACCGTAAGTCGTCTGCTGGTGGATCTGAATCGCTCCATTGGCCATCAACACCTGCATATGGAAGAAATCCGCACACTGCCGAACAAAATCAGGCAAGAGATCATTTCAGAGCATTATCAACCCTATCGTAAGGAAGCGGAGCAACAAATTGCCCAGGCGATTGCCCGGCATGGTCGAGTTACTCATATCTCTTGCCACAGTTTTACCAACAACCTTGATGGTCAGGTGCGCCACGCCGACATTGGTCTGCTTTATGATCCGGCTCGAAAAGGAGAGCGTGCCCTGTGTGCAAACTGGAAGTCTGCTCTTAAAGCCTGTGCTCCGAACCTTGATGTCCGCCGTAATTTTCCCTACGACGGCCGCAACGATGGCCTCACTACCTCACTAAGAAAACTCTACCCGCCCGATGCCTATCTGGGTATTGAGCTGGAACTGAATCAGAAAAACACCTTGCTTCCCACAGATCAATGGGCGGCCCTGCGAGCAGTCGTTATCACCTCTTTGCATACAACTCTCAGGGGCCTTCAGCCATGACAACAATCCAGAAAACCTCCACCAGTACAGAGTCAGCACTATGAAAATTCGCCTTGGTTATGAAATGATATTCGACTGTTTCCAGGCCACCCCAATCATTCTGATGCTGAAGGTGCACCCTGGCCGCGCTCAGGATCTGATTGTTCCAGATCAGGTGGTGGTTTCACCGCCAGTTCCCATTACCACTTATTACGACAGTTATGGTAACCAGTGCACACGTATTCTTGCCCCCAAAGGCCTGCTGCGTGTATCAACGGATGCTGTGATTAATGACAACGGGCTGACTGATGTGGTGAACCCGGAAGCAAAACAAACCCCCGTTGAGCAACTCCCTGACGAGGCACTGCTGTTTCTGCTTGGTAGTCGATACTGCGAAATGGATCCTCTGGCAGATATTGCCTGGCAACTTTTCAGTGATCATGCCACGGGTTGGTTACGAGTCCAGGCAATCTGTGATTATGTTCATCAGCATATTGAGTTTGGTTACCACCATGCATCCAGTACAAGAACGGCCAAGGATGTTTTTCAGGAGAGAAAAGGTGTGTGTCGCGACTACGCACATCTTGCCATCACGTTGTGCCGTTGTATGAATATTCCCGCCCGTTATTGCACGGGTTATCTGGGTGATATGGGGATTCCGCCACCCTATGGAGAAATGGATTTTGCCGCCTGGTTTGAGGCCTACCTTGATGGTCAGTGGTACATCTTTGACCCACGCAACAACATGCCCCGCATGGGCCGTATTCTTATCGCTCGTGGCCGTGATGCTGCTGATGTTGCCATCAGCACAACGTTTGGGCCTAGCAACCTGACCTATTTTAAAGTGCATACCGACGAAATTCCTGAAGTTTGCCCCAGCTCAGCAAACCGAGATGCTGTGTAACCAGGGCACGCCAAAGCAGGCAGGCTGAAGCGTGAATCTTCTGGGACATCTGTCTGAGACCACTTTTATGTCATTGACCAGGAAGCGAAAACCGATGTTTTGGATTATCCTGCTCACGGTGCTGGTCACCAGCCTGACTCTGGTGTTGTTGCAGAACTTCAAGTCACCCGAAAAGGCGCTGGAGCGTAACGTTGAGCATCGTTATGTTGTCTCTGACCCACCTTTCCAGCGTGAAATGTCTGTCCTGCTCGGTCCGGCAATCGTTGCAGGCAATCATGTGACTGCGCTGCAAAATGGTGATGAGATTTTTCCGGCGATGTTGCTGGCGATTCGTTCAGCGCAAACTTCAATTACCTTCGAGACCTTTATTTACTGGTCGGGTGAAACGGGTGAAGCCTTCTCAGAAGCACTTTCCGAACGTGCCCGCGCAGGTGTACCTGTCAGTGTGATTATCGACTGGGTTGGCAGTACCCGGATGGAGCAGGCATTGCTGGATTCCATGCAGGATGCCGGTGTGCAGTTACATCGCTATCGGCCACTGCACTGGTTCAACCTGGGGCGTATGAATAACCGCACCCATCGTAAGTTGCTGGTGGTTGATGGACGCATAGGTTTTACCGGTGGAGTCGGTATTGCTGATCAATGGATAGGTGATGGTGGCAGTCCTGAGCACTGGCGAGATACACATTACAGGATTGAAGGACCGGTTGTGGCACAGCTGCAAGCGGCTTTTAACGACAACTGGATCAAGACCACCGGTCAGGTATTAAACGGCTCACGTTATTTTCCCGCTCTACAGAAGGAAGGTGTGATGGACGCGCACGTGTTCATTGCCTCGCCATCGGGCGGGAGCGAGAGTATGCATCTGATGTATCTGCTTGCCATTATGGCGGCCGAGACCAGTATTGATCTTGCGGCGGCCTACTTTGTACCCGACAAGCTGTTGATTGAGGCCTTGATTGCTGCCAGTCACCGCAATGTTCGGGTTCGTATCCTGCTACCTGGGCCACACATTGATGTGCTTATCGTAAAGATAGCGTCCAAGTCAGATTGGGGGGCGTTGCTACAGGCAGGTGCCGAGATTCATATTTATCAACCAACCATGCTGCATACCAAGTTGCTGGTCATTGATACCGAGTTTGTCTCCGTGGGTTCTACCAACTTTGATATGCGCTCAATTCGCCTTAATGACGAAGCCAGTTTGAATATCTACAACCATGATTTTGCCGCCCGGATGACAGCCGTATTTGAGGATGACCTGTTGTCGGCCAAACCCTACTCCCTTGCTCATTGGAAGAACCGTCCACTGCATGAAAAAGTTTACGAACTCATTCTTCTACCCGTCAGGTCACAGCTTTGATTAAGGTGCAGTTAAGTTAGGCACCGCACCGACTTGGCCTGGAGCTTCAGCTATTTTGGAGGTTCACTCTGCCTCACCATGAGTTTATGGCAAGAGGCAGAGCCTTAAAGAAATAAATATCTGGAGTGAGACATGAGAAAAAACCCGATCAAGAGTAACCCTTCCGATGAGAAGGGCAAGGCCAAGCCAGCTGCCGACAAGGCCAAGCCTCAGCAACAAAGTGGCAAGGATGACACAGTATTAAGTGATGTTAATAACAGCGCCCGGAAGGAAAAAAAATGAATAATCCAACAGCACCACTAACAACTGATGGCCGTGCCGTTGAAGATGGCCTGCCTGGAACTGCGTTGCTGAGTGCAGCAACCGTTACCGGCAATGAAGTCTGCAACATGCAGGATGAAAAGCTCGGAAAAATTCAGGACATTATGCTTGATTTGACTGAGGGCAAGATTCGCTACGCTGTTTTGTCTTCCGGTGGGTTTCTGGGCATGGGTGATCGTCTGTTTGCCGTGCCATGGAAAGCATTAAAGCTGGATAGGGAAAATCATCGGTTTCTGCTCAACGTGGACATTGAGCGCCTGAAGAATGCGCCGGGCTTTGACAAGGACCAATGGCCCGATATGGCTGACTCCACTTGGAGTTCAACCATTGAGTCCTACTACATCCGGTAATTTGATCGCCAATAATTCCGGGTTTGATGGTTAGAAGGAGTAGCGCTGGCCAATACCAGCGTTATCTCCGAAGCAACATCCTTGAATGAAGGAGATTGAAATGACAAAAAGTATAGTTCCTGCGCTTGTGTTGCTGGTTGTGGGTTTGATCCTGCTTTTCTTTGCGTATCAGTCATCCCAGAGTGTGGGTGATCAGGTGACTGAGGCTGTCACCGGGCGTTTTACTGATTCCACCATCTGGTTTCTGATTCTTGGGGCGGCGGCTGCCGTGGCTGGTGTTGGATTGCTATTGTTTGGTAAATCTGCCAGAAGTTAACCTGGGAATTTGTAATGCCCCACGATATGGAAGAAAACCCGTTGGTATTGTGCCCGGATAAACAACTATTCACCGCAGGTGAGCTTCGCCTGTTTCGCTACACAGCGGTGCTCATGTCACTGGTTGCATTGGTTGGGTTAATCGGCATTATTGTGTGGGCATTCAGTTGGACACTGGGTGTATTTTACAACTTGCTGTTATCACTTTCCCTTGCCGGTATTCTGGCACTGGTGCTTTACCCGATAGTGAGGTTTCTCGAAAGACGGCTCCGCCTCTCACACTTGCTGGCGGTTATTCTGGTGCTGGTGGCCTTTTTTCTGGGTGTGGGTGGTTTGATGCTGTTGCTGGTTCCTATTCTGGTCAGCCAGGCAGTACAACTTTTGACTGCCTTGCCCGATCAGTTGGCAAGCTGGCAGGCACATTTCTCTTCAAGCTTTCCGGAAATCAGTTCGATGATTTCATCCAATATCGAGAGTAATGGCAAGGAGGTGACCAGGTCAGTCATGCCAGACCTGGAAAGCACAGGCAGCACCATTGTCAGTTATATGGGGCTGTTGGCGGGTCTCGGTTTTGTACCCTTGTTCCTTTTTTTTGCCCTGCTCTCCGGGCGTTCACTCCGGGGCAAGGTATCCAAACAACTATCAATTTTCCATGCGTCTACCCAGCAAAAAATACTCTATTTTATGGATGTTTTTGTGGGATACATCACTGCCTTCTTTCAGGGGCAGCTTATCATTGCGGTGAGCATGGGTGGCTTGTATGCCATAAGTTTTATGCTGATCGGCCTGAAATTTGGAGTGTTGATTGGTCTGGTGCTGGGGTTGTTGAACATTGTTCCTTTTCTTGGTTCGTTAATTGGCTTGATGGTGGTGCTGCCCATGGCCTATCTGCAGCCAGAGGGTGGTGTTCAGTTGCTGCTGCTGGCAGGACTGGTATTCGCAGCGGTGCAAGTGATTGAAAGCTGGTTATTAACACCCAAAATCATGGCCAATCGATCGGGTCTACATCCGGCGCTGGTGGTGATCTCGCTGTTTTTGTGGGGCACCATCCTGGGCGGTATTATTGGTATGGTGCTAGCTGTGCCCCTGACAGCCTTTTTTGTTGCCATCTGGGGCGAAGCCAAAACCAGCCTGGAAAAAAAGCTGAATGCCCAGAATGTTGGGTCATGAAGGCCTGCTTTATCTGATCCAGCCTCGATTGATCCGGCGGAAGGTATCTGTTCCTGCCTTTTCCAGCCACTCAAAAGCAACCATTTCTCTGCTGACCACCTGAGCACCAAGCTGCTTTAGACGCTCCAGTGCCAGTTGTTTGTCTTTTGGATTGCGTGAACCCAGCCCCTCTTCTACCAGATAAACGGAGTAGCCCTGCTCCAGCAGATCAGCTGCTGTCTGGAAGCAGCACACATGCGCTTCTGTACCCATCAGCACAACCTGAGGCTTGCCTAAATCGGCCAGGTGGTTATGGATATGCTCTTCCTTCATTGCACTGAAGTGCATCTTCTGCAGGGTTTCACCTTCCTTAAGCAGTCGGGCGATGGCAGAGACACTGCTACCAATTCCTTCCGGATATTGCTCAGTGGCGCGAATGGTGACTCCCAGCTCACGGGCAATCTCAAGCAGCCAGCAACTGGTGTTGATGACATTGGATGCCTGGTGAATGTGTGGTGCCAGTTTTGATTGAATGTCGACAACCAGCAGTAAACTTGTCGATGCTTGCAGCAGCATGGCAGACTCCCTTGAAATAGTGATTGTTGTTAGACTTGAGTCTAAGGGGTAGGGTATAGTTATCTAATGGAACCTTACATGAACACTTGGGCCTGTGCCACTGATAGTGCAGGCTGTAACTTAGGCTGGAGGTTAATTCGGTGACACGTTTTCTTGCATTTGGTATGAGCTTCCTGTTTGTGTTTGCCTTGGGTATCAGTGAGGCTGACGCCCGCCGTATGGGTGGTGGTGCTTCTTCTGGTACCTTCTCACGTCAGGCCGCACCGACTCAGTCTCCGGCTCAGGCCAGCCAGCCACGCCAGCAGCAACAGCCTGGTGCAGCCGCAGCTGCAGGAACACGCAGTGGTTTTGGTGGTATGTTGATGGGCCTCGCAGCGGGTGGTCTTCTGGCGGCTTTGTTCATGGGGGGGGCATTTGAAGGAATCCAGTTTTTTGACATACTGCTGCTGCTGTTGATTGCCGGTGGCGTGGTGATGTTCCTGCGCAGTCGTGCTGCCAGTCGACAGCCGGCAACAGAAGCTGCTGGTTCCGCTTATCAGCGTCAATCTGCTGCGACAGGTTTTGAAGGCATGAACCCCGTAGCGCCTGCTCAAGCATCTGCTGATACCTCTGATCCCGCCATTCAATATGGTGCGCCTTCCTGGTTTGATGAGCAGGGCTTTATTGAGCGTGCTCGCCAACACTTTATGGATTTGCAAGCTGCCTGGGATGCAAATGATCTGGGCCGGATCCGTGAATATGTAACCCCCCAGTTGTTCAAGTTCCTATGTGATGAACGTGCTCGCCAGCCAGACGAAGTCAGAACCGAGGTTCGTAAGCTGGCTGCTGAAGTCACCAATATTCAACAGATCGGTGATACCGTTGAACTGGCAGTGATGTTCCACGGAGTGATCAGTGAAACCGGCTCTCCAGATGCACTGTTCTGTGAGATATGGCATCTGATGCGTGATATGAGCCAGGAAAATGCTCCTTGGCTGATTCAGGGCATTGAGCAGGTGGAAAGCTGATCGGCATTAGCAACGACTGAAGTTAAAAAAGGCACCCTTGTGGTGCCTTTTTCGTTTGAACCCGGGGGCTTTCTCTCAAGTCGCTTTCCCTCCAGATGTTTTGTGTCAGGTGCTTTCTCTGCGGGTGAACACCCAGGTGTTTTGTTTGCTCTGGGCAGGATCAAAGGAATAACCGGCAAGGCTGAAGTCCTTGATACCCTCGGGTTGATCAATACGCTGCTCAAGAATGAAACGCGCCATCAGTCCACGTGCTTTTTTGGCGTAAAAACTGATGATCTTGTATTGCCCGTTTTTCCAGTCTTTAAATACGGGTGTCACCACTGGGGACTGGAGTTTGCTGGTATCAACAGCCTTGAAGTACTCCTGAGATGCAAGATTAACCAGCACAGGATGCTGGTGCTCAGCAAGCTCCCGGTTGATCTGGTCAGCCAGTAAAGGCTGCCAGAAAGCATAGAGGTCTTTACCCCGATGATTTGCAAAACCGGTACCCATTTCCAGTCGATAGGGCTGAATCAGATCCATGGGTTTGAGGAGTCCATAAAGTCCTGAAAGAATCCTTAAATGCCTCTGTCCAAAGTTCAGTGCCTTGTCGTTCAGTGTCGGAGCATCAAGGCCAGTGTACACATCTCCGGTAAAGGCTTGTGCGGCTGGTTTTGCGTTAGCAGGTGTAAAGGGTTGATGCCACTGTTGGTAACGGCCGGCATTGAGTGTGCCCAGCTTGTCACTGATTTTCATTAGTTGGCAAAGATCCTGTGGTGCCAGGGGCCGTAATTGCTCAACAAGCTCTGCTGCTTGCTCCAGAAACAATGGCTGGCTATGGATATTAGAGCTGGCAGGGGTTTCAAAGTCGATGGATTTTGCAGGTGAAAGAAGACTGAGCATATAAACTCCACTGAATAGGCTTGCAGGGAGTATACCCCGATTTTTGTGACTGCTTAGTCCATAAGTCTGACATAAAAAATTCAAAAATGGCTTATCAAAACGCTTCAGGATGATTACAATCCGCACCAGTTTTACGCAGCTGCGAAATGCATGGTCTGCGTATTGTTACATCAATCAGAGGCTCGCGATGTCTTCCTCGAATCAGTTGCTGGCAAACCTTGAGTTTTCCCTCGCTGACCGCTTTTACAAACTGGCTTGCAAACCCGGATTGAAGCTGTTCCGTCACCTGACTCGTGGACTGATGCATCATGCAGCAGGCTTGGGCCATCAGCGCACGCTGCTGGTGTTTGGTGAGCGATTGATGAGCCAGGGCATCACTGAAAGAGAGCGCATGCTGGGCGCTGAATACCTGGTTCGAGCAGCCCAGCAGGGTAATGCTGAAGCCCAGTGGCTTGCTGGCAGCATCTATGAAAAAGGTGTTGCTCCTTTTGTGCAAAATGACGCCCATGCGGTCACCTGGTATGCCCGTGCTGCGGGTCAGGGCCACAGCAAAGCTTGCCGCCGTCTGGCGCGTGCTTATCAGCAAGGTGAGCTGAGTTTGCCTGCCAATTCCGAGAAGGCCTGTTACTGGAATCAGGCTGCCTGATTGTTCCTCCTTGTTCTGTTGCAGTAAACTGGCGCGTAATTTGCTGGTCAGGCTGGATACCCGGTCCCGGCACTCTGCCGGCTGCATACAAGACAAGGATCCGGAATGGAATTACCCTACATCGTTGACGTTGAGGCCTCAGGTTTTGGCCGTGGCAGCTATCCCATTGAGGTGGGTTTTGCTCGTCCGGATGGCACAACGTCTGCCCGCCTGATTTGCCCTCAACCTGGCTGGACCCATTGGAATGACGAGGCTCAGGAGGTTCACGGCATCACTCGTGAGCAACTGCTGAGTGAAGGTTTACCACCTGTTGAAGTCGCTGACTGGTTAAATACTGAGCTGCGCGGCTTGACCGTGTTCAGTGATAGCTGGGGTTTTGACAGCAGCTGGATCGCACTGCTCTTTGATGAGGCGGAACGCCTGCAAATGTTCCGTGTTGAAACACTTAACAAGTTACTGAGTGAAAAGCAGCTGGTTGACTGGGGTAAAACGAAACAACAGGTGCTGGAAGAATTGAATCTGGTTCGTCATCGTGCTGCTGATGATGCATTCATGCTGCAGCGTACCCTGCGGCGAGTATTAAAGGTCAAAGATTAAAACATCTGTTTGACTTTGTTTGCTGCATTTCTTAGGCTCGTTCCAACCGACAAACGCGAGGCCTGCATTCATGTCCGAATCTACTGCTCCTTCCCCCGGTGCCCAGAAGCCTGGTGCTCAAGAACCTGGTTTTCAAGAGCCCAGGGTTGAATTAACCCTCAGACAGGGTATTGCCCGAGTGATATTGAACCGTCCCGGCAAACATAACAGTCTGGACATGGAGCTGATCACGGCATTGCTGGAGGTGCTGGAAACCCTCCAGAGCAGCCGTGATCTACGAGTGGTGATTTTATCTGGCAAAGGCGATAGCTTTTGCAGTGGACTGGATGTCACTGCGGTAATGGCCGAACCGCGTAACATTCAATGGCTGCTGGGCGGTTGTGATGGTTATCCGCATAACCGGGTACAACACCTGGCGCTGGGTTGGCGCTCCCTGCCGGTGCCGGTGATTGCTGTGATTCAGGGGCATTGTTACGGTGGTGGTTTGCAGATTGCCATGGGGGCTGATCTGCGGATTGCGCATCCAACCGCGCAGCTTTCGGTGATGGAAGGTCGTTGGGGCATCATCCCGGATATGGGGATCAGTGTCACTGCAAGGGGTTGCATGCGTGAAGATGTGCTGATGCGCATGACCTTGACTGCGGAAGTGCTGGATGGTCAGACGGCCAGGCTGGAAGGCATGGTCACGGAAGTGTCCGATGATCCCATGGCGCGCGCTGAAGTCCTGGCTGCAGAGTTCTGCCGTCGCTCACCGGACATGGTGCGAGCCACCAAACGCCTGTTACGGGACTCCCACACCCAGACCGATGATGAGCGCCTGGCGATGGAAGAAAAGTTGCAACGCCGTTTGCTCGGAACACCCAACCAGATGGAAGCCGTCATGGCTAACCTGCAGCATCGTGATCCGGTGTTCAGCACGGATTGATTGATGCAATCGACTGCAGGCTTTCAGTTACGCCCTTATCAGCAGGATGCCGTGCAGGCGGTGTTGCAGTGGTTTCGTGCTTCCAGTGATCCTGCGTTATTAAGTCTGCCGACCGGTGCTGGCAAAAGCCTGGTGATTGCCGAGTTGGCCCGTCTGGCACGAGGACGGGTACTGGTGCTGGCCCATGTGCAGGAACTGGTGGAACAGAATCATGCCAAATACGCCGCTTATGGTTTACAGGCAGATATCTTCAGTGCCGGTCTGGGATTAAAGCAGGCTGAGCGTCAGGTGGTGTTTGGTTCCGTACAGTCAGTCAGTCGCCATCTGCCGCGTTTTGATGATGAGCGTTTCACCCTGCTGGTGATTGATGAGTGCCATCGTGTCAGCCTGGAGAAGGACTCCGCCTATCAGCAGGTGATTCAGCACCTGCAACAACTGAATCCACAACTGAAGGTGCTGGGTCTGACGGCCACACCTTATCGACTGGGGCAGGGTTTTGTTTATCACCGCCATTTGCAGCAGCAAGCGGTTCGTGGTGATGAAAACTGCTTTTTCCGTGCCTGCATTTACGAGTTGCCACTGCGCTGGATGGTCAGGAAGGGTTATCTGACCACGCCCTTGCGCATGGATATGGCCATGCTGGCTTATGACTTCTCGATGCTGGTACCCACTGCTTCCGGGTATTTCAGTGAAAGTGAAATGGATCAGGTGGTGCAATCCAGTCGTGTGACACCAGGCATTGTTGCAGACATTCAGCAGCGGGCGACCAGCCGGCATGGTGTGATGATCTTCTGTGCCAGTGTGCGTCATGCTGAAGAAGTGGCTGGTTTGTTGCCCAGTGAGCAAACGGCGTTGATCACCGGGGCTTTGCCCGGCAAGGAACGTGAACAGATCCTTCGAGCCTTCAAGGCACAGGAACTCAAGTATCTGGTGAATGTGTCCGTGTTAACGACCGGTTTTGATGCACCCCATGTGGATTTGATTGCCCTGCTGCGCCCCACCGAGTCGGTCAGTCTGTATCAGCAGATCCTGGGTCGTGGACTGCGCCTTTCACCGGACACCGCTAAGGCGGATTGCCTGTTGCTGGATTATGCCGGTAATCCCTGGGACCTCTGGGCTCCTGAAATCAGCAGTCCACGACCCTCCCGTGACAGTCAGTTGGTGCAGGTGAATTGTCCGGCCTGTGGTTTTGCCAACACCTTCTGGGGGCGGACCACCACTGATGGTGACGTGCTGGAGCATTTCGGGCGGCGCTGTCAGGGTTGGCTGGAGTCGGATACCGGTTCAGGCGGTCAGTGTGATTTTCGTTTTCGCTTTCGGGTCTGTGAGGCTTGTGGGGGTGAGGCTGATATTGCAGCCAGGGTTTGCCCGCATTGTGATGCCACCCTGGTGGATGCAGACCGCAAACTGAAAGAGGCGTTGCAACTCAAGGATGCCAGGGTGCTGCGAGTCAGTGGCATGACGCTGGACGCAACCCTTAATGGCCGTGGTTTACCTCGCCTGAAGGTCACCTACCATGATGAGGATGGCACTGAACTCAGTGACTGGTATGCCCTGGAGACTGCCGCGCAGCGTTATGCCTTTGAGCAGGTGTTTTTGCGTGATCACCTGAAGGCGCCGGGCTGTGGCTGGCATCCGGCAAGTGCTGAAGAGGCCGCAGCAGGCATAGAGCGGCTGCGCCACCCGGACTTTGTGATTGCCCGCAAGGTGGATCGCAGGCACTGGCGCATCCAGCAGCGCCTGTTTGATTATCAGGGACGCTTTCGCAAGGCTGAAGCAGCCCATTGATAAAGCCTGCTTCAGCCTTGCTGACCTGACCTATCCCAGTCCCAGTCGTTTCTGCTCCATGCGACGCAGGAACTCACTCATCACCTGATGGTAAAGGTCTTCTTTCAGGTACAGATCTTCCACTTCCGAGTCGATGTTGGGATTGTCATTCACCTCAATCACCACCACTCGATCTCCGCTTTGTTTCAGATCCACACCATAGAGGCCGTCACCAATCAGTTTGGTGGCCTTGAGTGCGGTTTTTAACACCTGCGGTGGAACCTGATGCACCGGTAAGGTGGCAAAACCACCAGAAACCGCTTCACCACTGGTGTGGTTGTAAATCTGCCAGTGGCCTTTGGTCATGAAGTATTGGCAGGCAAACAGGGGTTTGTTGTTGAGGATACCTATGCGCCAGTCATAATCCGTATACATGAACTCCTGCACTAGCAGGATAGCCGACTGCTTGAAGTAACGAGCAGCCTGTTCCAGCAGTTCGTCCTGATTATTGACCTTGACCACCCCCTTGGAAAAAGCACCGTCAGGCACCTTGAGTACCGCTGGGTAGGTCATTTCTGCTGCAACTTTCAGTAGCTCCTTTTTACGATCCTTGTAGAGAAAGGTGGTGTGTGGCATCGGAATGCCTTTGCTGGCCAGCAGATCAGCCAGATAAACCTTGTTGCAGCATCGCAGGATCGAGGTGGGGTCATCCATTACCACCATGCCTTCCACTTCAGCCTTTTTGGCAAAACGGTAGGTGTGATTGCTGATGGATGTGGTTTCACGGATGAACAGGGCATCGTATTCGGCCAGATGGCTGAAGTCCTTCTTTTCAATCAGCTCAACATCAATGCCCAGCTTGCGCCCGGCCTTGATGAAATATTTCAGGGCATCCGGGTCGGAAGGCGGCAGTTTATCTTCCGGATCGACCAGAATCGCCAGATCGTAACGGTATTTGCGCTTCGCACTGGGTTTACGCCAGACCTTGCGGCTGTATGCATCCAGTGAGGAGGCAAACAAGTCCTGATCTTCTTCACACAGGTGTTTCAGGCCTTCCGGGCGCAGCGCTTCGATCTGCCAGTCTTCACTCTTGCGGAAGGTCATGCTGAGGATCGGACAGGGATACTGTTCAAAGATTTGCCTTGCCAGATCTGCCAGTGGAGCAAAACGGGTTTGCCCAAAACAGAGGGTTACTTCCAGGCGCTGGTTTTCTTCCAGCTGTGCCCGAAGCCCGGCATTACGACTCACCAGTTTATTCAGTGAAGCGTTCAGGGTATCCATGTTGAGCCCGTAAATGGACTTTTTACCCAGGTCATTGATGGTGCGGATGGATGGAATCACCTTGTGGCCACGGGCTTCAGCCAACAAGGAAGTGTAATAACCGTAACTCAGGTAACGGTAACTGCTGCACAGGTTGATGACCTGGGTGGGTGCAGCATCGGTGCGGCTACCCTGGGCCAGGTAATCATGGGCGGTCAGCAGATCTTCAGTGGGGTAATAGGCTACCCAGTCAGCAGTTTTGTCTACAATGATTTTCAGACGGGTCATGGTGTATCTCGGTTGCAGTCCTTTGGTTCACTATCGGACTGAATGCCTTTGGATGCAAGACTTCCACAGAATATTTTGCTGCCTCTGGCGATTTATCCACCCACTGGCGTAAGCTAGTTGCTAAAGCCTTCAGGAGCGCTTTATGTCTGGTTTTTTTCAATCTTCTTATCAGCAAGCCCGCACGGCTTTTCTTCGAGCTGTCCAGGCTGACAGCCGCGTGCAGTGGAAAAAGGCGTTGCTGCATCCTCTGCACGGTGCCGAGGCCGAGCCACTGGCGCTGGATGCGGTATGGTTGGGCCGTATGGATGCCCGCAGGCTGCTGGTATTGCAATCCGCAACACACGGCATTGAAGGCTTTGCCGGTTCAGCAGTGCAGGTGGCTGTGCTGCATCAGGCATTAACCCTGCCAGAAGATACTGCGCTGCTGTTGCTGCACGCGATGAACCCCTGGGGGTTTTCGCATCGGCGCAGGGTGGATGAAGCGGGTATCGATCTGAACCGTAACTTTGTTGATTTCAGCCAGCCCCCGGAAAACACAGGTTATAAAGAGCTGGCTGACGCCCTGATTCCAGCACATTGGACGCTTGAAGCGTTGGCGACAGCTGATCAGCGTCTGGCTGATTTTCGTGAGGTTTATGGCGAGCAGATTTATGAGGAGGCGGTCAGTGGCGGGCAGTACACCCATCCGCGAGGCCTTTTTTATGGCGGTCGAGCCCCGGGCTGGTCTCGCCTGCAACTGCAACACCTGGCTGAGGAGTTGCGCCTGGCCGAGCGGGATGCCGTGGCCATTATTGATGTGCATACCGGGCTGGGTGAATGGTCAGTAGGCGAAATCATCTGCGATCACCCGCCACGCAGTATCGGCGTGGAGTGGGCGCGTGCCTGGTATGGTGACGCCGTGACCGAGCCTTTTCTGGGAACCTCATCATCCGTGCCCAAGTGGGGGTTGATTGACTTTTTCTGGCACCAGTTGCTGCCTGATCGTTGCAGCTTTGTCACGCTGGAATACGGTACCGGCTCCACCGAGCAGTTGTTTAATGTGTTGCGTGCGGATCATTGGCTGGCCACCCAGGCTGTCGGACAGGTGGATGCAGCATTAAAAAACCGCATTCAAGCGGAGTTGCTGGAGCATTTTTGTCCGGCTGCAACGGACTGGCGTCAGGCCGTGGTACAGCAGGGGTTGTTGCGTGTTCGTCAGGCTCTGGAAGGGCTGTCAAAAGTATGACCATTGCTTCGAAAAACCTGCAGCTGCGTACGGCGACCCTGGATGATTTACCAGCACTATTGGCATTGGAGCAGCGCTGCTTTACCGGTGATCGGCTCAGTCGCCGCCAGTTTCGCTGGTTGATGCAAAGAGGCCATGCTGCCATCCGTTTGCTGGAGGCTGAGACGGATGGAGAACCCCGTCTGGTGGCTTATGTGCTGTTACTGTTTCATCGTGGCACCACGCTGGCGCGTATTTACTCGGTTGCAGTGGACCCGGATTGGCGCGGACAGCGTCTGGGTGAGCAACTGATGCAGGAAGCTGAGCGACTGGCGCTGGATGAAGGTTGCTCGATGCTGCGACTGGAAGTGCGCACTGACAACAGTGCGGCCATCGCGCTGTATGAGCGCCTGGGTTATCGTCAGTTTGGTCAGTATGCCGATTATTATGAAGACCACACTGATGCGCTGCGCTTTCAGAAACGCCTGCGTCGTGCTCCGGGTGGTCTGGTGCGAGAAGTCCCCTATTACCAGCAAACCCTGCCGTTCACCTGTGGCCCAGCCTCACTGTTGATGGCCATGAAAGCTCAGGATCCGGAAGTGGAGCTGAGTCGCAATCACGAGTTGCAGATCTGGCGTGAAGCCACCACCATTTTTATGACCACCGGCCATGGTGGCTGTGGACCACGAGGCCTGGCACTGGCTGCCTGGCAACGGGGTTTTGATGTGGAGCTGTGGCTGAATGTGGAAGGACCGCTGTTTATCAATGGTGTGCGTAATCCAGCCAAAAAAGAGGTGCTGGCGCTGGTGCACCAGGATTTTCGTGATCAGTTGATGGCGACAGGTATCAGGGAGCATCTGGCCGAAGTCACTCAGCAGGATCTGCAGCAGGCGCTGGAACAGGGTGGTGTGCCACTGGTGCTGATCAGTTCCTGGCGTTTCAGCCGCCAGAAAAGCCCGCACTGGGTCGTGGTGATGGCCATGGATGAACAGTTCATCTACCTGCATGATCCAGAGGTGGATGAAGAAGATCAGAAGTCTCGCATCGATACGCAGCAGGTGCCGGTGTCACGGCTGGAGTTTTCACGCATGGCCTGTTTCGGCCAGGAAAAGCTGCGCACAGCAGTGGTGATTTATCCCAAACGGAGTGAGTGATGTACAAGCTGGCTTTTTTTGTACCGGTCAGTGATGCTGAGCAGGTCAAGGCGGCGGTATTTGCCACCGGTGCCGGGCGCATTGGGCTGTATGAACATTGCTGTTTTGAAACCGCTGGTACCGGCCAGTTTCGACCCTTGCCCGGTGCCAATCCGCATCTGGGCAGTGTCAGTCAATTGGAAAAGGTTGCAGAGCTGAAGGTGGAGCTGGTGTGTGAAGATGCTCTGATCGCTCAGGCGGTGGCTGCACTGAAAGCTGCCCACCCCTATGAAGAGCCGGCCTATGAGGTCTGGCGACTGGAGGATCTTGGTTTCATATAATAACTGCAACTCACTCACCAGATAGTTTGCTGAACTGGGGTTTCTTCAGTCATGGCCACGAGTAAATCTTTCTATTTCATGTTCTTGATTTGATAACTTACAGGACGATTGAGCTTCTTCACCACCCCATCATCAACAGCACGTTTCAGCCATTCAGTTAACTGAGATTTATGGAGCTGTGTGATTTCAAGCAGCGCATCGAAAGTCACTGGCTTCTCAGCCAATCGCTGAAGCTCTGCGGTGAACAGCTGATAGAAATCGACAAGCTCAGATTCAATCTCAGGGTTAGAATCAGTCTCGGCAAACAATTCAGGCTGTGCAGGCAGGGAAAAGAGGTCACCTATTGGCTCCTTCACCTGATTCGCAAGGCTAGATTCATTGTCTATTAAATCTGCAATCTTAAAGGCCTGCATATCCGCATCCAGCCAGCGCCCACCTTTGGCGACCAAGTCGGCATTGGCTGCATCTTTGTCAGTTGTTTGCTTAACCCACAACGGCACCCAGGATTGTTTCAGATTTTCTTCTGCACCGTTGAGTGTGCCACCTTTTTTGCCAGAGTGAATCACCAGAGAACTGTCCGCCAGGCAATAGATGTATTTGTTGCGAGCCATGGCGTTACCTGCGCTGAATCCTGCCTCGGGGTAGAAGGGCGATACCAGCACAGCATGACCATCCATCAAGCCTTTTCGCCATTTGCTGCTGGTTGCTGCTTTTAGCAGGCTATCGGCCATCACACCGATCACCACGCCGCCTTGTCTCACAGCCCCTAGCATCACAGTTTCATCGACACCACGCGCACCGCCAGAGACAACTGCAATACCCTCTGATGCTGCTTTAGCACCGACTTGGTCGGTAAACGCTAAATCAGGCTCACTGGCATTACGCGAGCCAATAACCGCCAAGCCACCGGTATTTAGCAAGGCTTTGTTACCACAACCAAATAACACCGGCGGGCAATCTGTTTTCAGTCGTGCTTTTAGCCGTTTCGGATATTCGGGGTCGGAACGCGTCACCACCCAGAGGCCAGCTCTTTGCCATCTTTCCATGGCCAATGCGAGGCTGTGACCACGGTTCAGCAGTTCAATGATTCGCTCAGTACTGATACGTCCATCGTGCCAGTCTTGTAACAAGGCTTTTGGCTCAGTAACTAACAGATCTGCCGGTGTGGCAGATTTTTCTTTTAACCACCAAGCAAAGCGACCCCATTCAGCATTGGTAAGCGGCTTGGCAGTCTCGCTGCTGGCTTTTGAAAAATAACTGGTCAGCAGCAAGGTTGCTTGCGCTGTGGGAGATAATAAGCTGGATACATTCATGAGTCTTTTACCGAAGATGAAGCCAGTGC
Source organism: Marinospirillum alkaliphilum DSM 21637 (assembly GCF_900119735.1). Classification (GTDB taxonomy): domain Bacteria; phylum Pseudomonadota; class Gammaproteobacteria; order Pseudomonadales; family Halomonadaceae; genus Marinospirillum; species Marinospirillum alkaliphilum. The sequence continues at coordinate 21,616 of NZ_FPJW01000003.1, forward strand.
AACAGGATAGACTACACCGCTGCCTGCTTGCTGTAACAGTGCCGCGATGACCGTCAGCGTCCAGCCGGAGTCCAAGATGTCATCCACTAGCAAAACCGGTTGCCCCTGATAAAGCTGCGTCACAGCAAAGGCACCGTCTAGATTACGGCATTGGTGGAAGCGGTTCTGCTGGCCTTTTTGCGGCTGGTTGTCTTTCACTTTGCTGAGGGCATCCACAAACGGCAGACCTAAATGTGCAGCCAAACGGCGGGCAAAATCTGGTACCAATTCAGCATGATTATGCGAGGGTACGCAGCACACCCACTGAGGTGCAGGATTGGGCTGCCATCGCTGCTGAATCATTTCCACCATGGCTTCAACCAACTCATCACTGAAACGCCCGGCATGTTTACTGTCGGCAACCATGCGTCCCCAACCGGCATCACCCCAGCGGGATAAAACACGGCCTTCCTGCGCGCGAAGTTGCTGAGGTAGATTGCCCCTAAAGCCGTACTCCAAAAATGCATTGGCCGCTACCTGTACTTTTGGGGTGATCACCATTTCTGAGTGTTTAAGGAAAATACCTGCACGATGCGCCAAAGCAGGATCAACCGGAGCATTGATAACAGGCTGGCCCAGGCATGATGCACATTGACCGCAAGGCGTGGGATCAAGATCGTCCAGCGCTCGGCGCAAAAAAGTCATTTTGCAGCCCGCATCATCCAGATACGCCTGAACTTCTTGCCATTCCTGTACACGCTGCTCGGTTAAATGAGCAATTCGAGCCTTATCCATTTGATAGCTTACTGGCGTTCTCAGCCAACGGCTGCCATCTTTAATGACCGGCGCAGGATTTTCCACGCTTAGCAATTTTAGTACTTTTTCGATCTGGCCATGGCGCAGGTTAGTTTGCTCCTCAATGTTGCGAAGTGACAAACCATCGCTGCTTTCCAACACCTGCAAGATCTCATTGACCTGCACCTCGGAAGGGAAGGCCGAGTCACGGAAAAATTCGTGAATATCCCCATCCTCCACGCCCGACATCAACACACCGACGGCATGATCAATACCACGTCCGGCACGACCCACCTGCTGATAATAGTCAACGATAGAGCCCGGCGCTTGATAGTGAACCACAAAGCTTAAATCTGGTTTGTCGTAACCCATCCCCAATGCCGTGGTTGCCACCAACACTTTTAACTGGTTGTTGAGTAGCAATTCTTCCAGATTCTGGCGGTAGGCATTACTGTTTTCAAAGCCATCGGCTTCAACGCTGCCGTGGTAAGCCTTGGCATCTATGCCATTAGTAACTAACCACTCAGCGACTTGCTCCGCGTCTCGCACCGTTAAGGTGTAAACAATACCCGTGCCCGGCAAGCTGGGTATCACTTGGGCTAACCAAGCTAAACGGGACGCCTGATCAGGCAACACCAGGGTTTGCAGAGCAAGGCTTTCACGGGTGAGCGGGCCGCGATGAATCTGGATGTTACCCAACTGGGTTTGAATGTCCTCAACTACGCGGTTATTAGCTGTTGCGGTAGTACCTAGGACTGGTGTGTTGGCAGGTAGCTGTCGCAGGATGTTCACGATGCGGCGATAATCCGGGCGGAAGTCATGCCCCCAATCAGAAATACAGTGCGCTTCATCAATCACCATCAAGGCGATGCGGTCTGCAATGGGCTGCAACACTGTTTCAATAAAGTTGTCGTTTGCCAAGCGCTCAGGGGAAATCAGCAAGCAGTCGATTTGATTATTAAGAATGCGCTGAGTCACCGCATGCCAATCGTTTTGATTGGTGGAGTTCATGGTTTCAGCAACAATACCCAAACGCTGAGCTGATTCAATCTGGTTACGCATCAACGCCAACAGGGGCGAGACAATAATGGTCGGCCCCATGCCACGATCACGAAAGATTTTGGTGCTAATAAAGTACACCGAGCTTTTGCCCCAACCGGTGCGCTGCACGACCAAAAGTTTTTGCCGATGATTGACCACGGCATCAATAGCTTCCCACTGGCCATCGCGGAATTCGGCAGAGGGGTTAGCCAGAGCCGTTAGCAGTAATTGTTGGGCTTGTTGTTTTTGGGTGTTGGGGTTCATTATCACTCCTTGATTTACACGGCTAGCTCGCAGCTCATTAGCTTGGGTAGCAGCAGGTACGGGCTTGAGCTGGTTTCTGGTTTTCAAGTTGTGCCATGGGTACTGATTCCCAGTGGCCTTCGGATTGACTGATAAGTGATACAGTGGCTCATCCTACCATCAGCAGGGCAGGTTAGGTGTAAGGGATTTAAACCGGCTCAGGAGGGAGTGGGTGGTTTTAAAAAGATCAGTCGCAGCAGCAACAGGCTTGCCAGCAGCAGGGCATAAGCCATCACCAGCCGGTAATCCAGCCGGGTGATGATCCACAGGTGCCACACTCCCAGTGCTGTGGCCACATACACCAGGCGGTGCAGGCTGTGCCAGATCAGCCCCGGCATGGCCAGACGGATGCGGGTGGGTGAGGTGGCAGCCAGTAACAACAGCACCAACAGGGCCGTCAGCCCCAGTTGCAGGTGCAACAGCTCAGACATTTCACGCCAGATCCAGTCAAAGTTCCAGCCCTGATCCCAGCCTGCCCAGATACTGGCATGCGCCAGTAACCACCAGAAAGCCCAAAGCCCCAATTGCCGCCGGGTGGCAATAAATCCCACCCAGCCGGTAAAGCGTCGCAGCATGCCCCAACTGATGGTCAGTAACAGCAGCATCAAGCCGGAGTGGCCGGTGATGTGCAACAGGGTTTCCTCGGGAAAAATACCCAGCTCATCCTGCTGATAGAGCCAGCCAATCCAGAAGAGGGGTGCCAGACCAATCAATGGCACCACTAGCCGAAACCAGAGCAGGGGCATCAGTAAAACTGCTCCAGATCCATGCCCTGATAGAGCCCGGCAACCTGTTCGGTATAACCGTTGAACATCAGGGTTTTTCGTCGGCCAGATTCACCCAGCCGACGCTCGGTGGCCTGGGACCAGCGTGGGTGGCTGACGCCTGGATTCACATTGGCATAAAAGCCATATTCAGCCGGTGCCATCTGCTGCCAGCTGGACACCGGTTGCTGCTCCTGAAAACGCAGGGTGACAATCGACTTGATGCTCTTGAAACCATATTTCCACGGCACCACCAGCCGGATTGGAGCACCATTCTGGTTGGGCAGGGGTTTGCCATACAGGCCCACCGCCATGATCGTCAGCGGGTGCATGGCCTCATCCATGCGCAGTCCCTCGGTGTAGGGCCAGCGAAGGGTTTCACGGCGCTGACCGGGGAACTGCTGTGGATCATAAAGGGTTTCAAACACCAGGTATTTTGCTTTGGAGGTGGGTTGCAACTGCTCAATCAGATGACTGAGCTGAAATCCTGTCCAGGGAATCACCATTGACCAGGCTTCCACACAGCGCAGTCGGTAAATGCGTTCCTCCAGCCAGTCCGGGCGTACCAGTTTGTTCAGGTCATAAAGGCCGGGTCTGGCTACTTCCCCTTCCACCTTGATGGCCCAGGGATCGGTTTGCAGATAGTGCCCCCAGTCGGATGGATCGCGTTTACGTGTGCCGAACTCAAAGAAGTTGTTGTAACTGGTGATGGTGCGTTCATCCGTCAGTGTTTCATCGGTGGATAGCTGGCTGGCAGGTGCCTGTGCCAAGGCATCACGCCACTGATCGCTGGGTTGTGGTGCAGCCGCCGCCAGGCCAGTGGGCAAGGCAGCGGCGGTGATGGCTAGTCCGGCGGCCTGTTTCATAAATTGGCGGCGATGGTGATAAAGCGGCTCCGGGGTGATTTCGTGTTCCGGAATGGCCGGGTAACGCCAACGGGTCATGGTCAAACTCCCTGGTGAGCAGTAAACCCCATTAAAGGTTGCACAATCGGACAAACCCTTGACAGGTGTCAAGGGTTTGTCGTCAGAACAGATTGAACTCGTCATCAGCTAGCTCTACTCTGACATCAGTACCTTTGAATTTATCGCTAAGTTATTGATAAATTTAAACTAATAGGTCGATAGCTAAAAACCATGGTACTAGGGCGAACGACCAATCACATGAGGAGACTCCTATGAACTGGACTCATCGCATCAGCAAAATGTTGCCGATCTTTGGTGCTGCAGGCCTGTTGGCTGTTAGTGGTAGCGCACTGGCTGGCGACAACTTCCACAGCAAGTATGCTCCGATGTTTGAGCCACTGCCTGCCATTGCGCCGATCCCTGGCAATAACAGCCTGACCCCTGCCAAGGTTGAGCTGGGCAAAATGCTGTTCTTTGAACCACGCATTTCTGCCAGTGGTGTCATCAGTTGTGCCACTTGCCACAACCCGGCGCTGGGCTGGAGTGACCGCATTCCGCGTGCCACCGGTCACGATGGCCAGGTGGGTGACCGTAACACTCCAACCGTACTGAACTCCGGCTTTTTTGGTGCTCAATTCTGGGATGGTCGTGCTGCAACACTGGAAGAGCAGGCTTTAGGCCCGATTGAAGCCGGCATTGAAATGAATATGCCGTTGGAACAGGCCATTGCTCGTCTGAAAGAGTTTGATGAGTACAAAAAAGCCTTTGCTGCCGCTTTTGGTGGAAATGGTGAGCGTCAAATTACCGAAGCGAACGTGGCCAAAGCACTGGCTAGCTTCCAGCGTACTTTGAATACCCCCAACTCGCCTTTTGACCGCTACCTGCAGGGTGACCTGAGTGCGCTGACCGATCAGCAGAAGCGGGGCATGGCTGCCTTTGCTGATAACGGCTGTCTGGCCTGCCACTCTGGCCCAGCGCTGACTGACAGCAATTTCCACGCCATCAAGGTACCTGGTTCGACTGATGTTGGTCGTTTCGCGGTGACTGGTGATGAAGCGGATCGTCACCGCTTCAAGACTCCAACCCTGCGTAACGTGGCTGTAACCTACCCCTACTTCAACAACGGTGGCACTGCCACTCTGGGTGAAGCAGTGCAGGTGATGGGTCGTGAAATGTTGGGTCGTGAGTTCAACAAGCGTACTGTGGATGACATTGTTGCCTTCCTGCACTCCCTGACTGGTGAGATGCCGGATGTCAGCATCCCTGCGCTGCCTTGATCAGTAGCAGGTGTTGAAATCAGAGGCCAGGGATGGCCTCTTTTTTTGCTTGAAACCTTCAAAACTTGCCACCATTTCTCTGGGCTGTCTGCTGTAAATCATCGATAATCGCTTTTTTTTCCGGAGAGTCCCCGCACATGAACCAGACCGCATCCCGCTGGCGCGATCAGCTGGAAGCCCTGCGCGCCAACAAATTGTTTGAATCAGTGGTAATTGGCATCATCCTGTTTTCAGCCTTATTGATTGGTGCCAAAACCTATGAAGAGTCGAGTCGTTTTGAACAGATCATCTATTGGCTGGACTGGGGGGTTACGCTGTTCTTTCTGGTGGAGATCATCATCCGGCTGGCAGCAGAAAAACACTTCATCAATTTTTTCCGCAAAGGCTGGAACATCTTTGATTTTCTGATTGTGACTGCCAGCCTGATGCCCATTGATGATTCAGAAATGGTGCTGCTGGCGCGGCTGCTGCGGGTATTCCGGGTGCTGCGTCTGGTGTCGATGATTCCTGAGTTGCGCATTCTGTTGTCGGCACTGGTGAAATCCCTGCCGCGCATGGGGTATGTGGCGCTGTTGATGTTCATCATCTTTTATATTTATGGTGCAGTGGGCAGCTTCCTGTTCCATGACGTGGATGAAAAACTCTGGGGCAACATTGCCCTGGCAATGCTGACCCTGTTCCAGGTGGCAACCTTTGAAAGTTGGGCCACAGCAGTGCTTTATCCGACCATGGAGCACTACCCTTACAGCTGGATCTATTTCATCAGCTTCATTTTTCTGACTGCTTTTGTGTTTCTGAACATGATGATCGGCATCGTGTTGGATGTGATGCAGAAAGAAAGTGCCCTGCACGAAATTGAAAGTGGTGAAGGTGAAGCAGCAGAGATTCACTGGATGCGTGAAAATATGGAACAGATGCGCAGCCAGATGGATCGTATTGAAGCAAAACTGGATCGTCAGTCACAGGCAGAACGCTGATGTTGAACCAACTGGCAACAGCACTGAAAAACTTCCAGCCGCAGCGACTGCACTGGAAGTTACCGGAAGCGGCAGTGCTGATTCCGGTAACCGATGGTGCTGAACCCTCCATCATCATGACCCGGCGTGCAGATCACCTGAACACTCACAGTGGGCAGGTGGCCTTTCCCGGTGGTAAACGAGATCCTGAAGATGCCAATCTGGCAGCAACTGCCTTGCGGGAAGCCCAGGAAGAAACCGGTCTGCAGCCTGACCAAGTACAGCTGCTGGGTCCTCTGAGTGACCTGGTCTCGCTGCATGGCATCAAGGTTACGCCCTGGGTGGGATTGGTACCGGAATCAATTGAACTGCAACCCTGCGAAGCAGAACTGGATGCCATTTTCCGGGTGCCGGTGCGTTGGCTGCTGGAAGATCCTCGTAGCCATACGGATGTGATTCAGGTGGCTGACACCACCTTTTATGTGCCCAGTTACCCTTTTGGTGAATTCACCATCTGGGGGCTTTCATCGATGATGCTGGTTGAACTTTTACGGGTCGGGTTTAATATGGACATCGACCTGCATCAACAGCCATCAGGCCGGTTGGTACAGCGTCCGGTGCGACCCTTTCCACCCAGATAAAGTCCGCTGTAACCAGGCTGGACCGGAATGCCATAATAATAACCGGGGACCTCATCCATGCTTTATGACCTAGAAGACCGCCGAGTTGCCTTACTCGGTTCAGAGATTTTTATTGCACCCAACGCCACCCTGATTGGCAGTGTGCAAGTCCATGAACAGGCCAGTGTCTGGTTTAATGTGGTGGCTCGGGGTGACAATGATCCGATCACCATCGGTGAGCAGAGTAATGTGCAGGATGGCAGCATCCTGCACACCGATGTTGGTTTTCCTGTTGTTATCGGCAAGGGTGTCACCATTGGCCACAAGGTCATGTTGCATGGTTGTGAAATCGGTGATTACAGCCTGATTGGCATGAATGCCGTGGTACTGAATGGTGCTCGTATTGGCCGTTATTGCCTGATTGGTGCCAATACCCTGATTCCCGAAGGCATGGTGGTCCCGGATGGTTCGCTGGTGGTGGGTTCGCCGGGCAAGATCAAACGTGAGCTGCGGGTGGATGAAAAAGCCCGGCTGGAAGCCAGTGCGGCTCACTATGTTGAAAATAGTCTGCGTTATTTGAATGCGCTGCGCCCTCGTCCTTGAGGTCCATTAACAATAAGAGTGATCCATGAACAAAACACGTGTTCTGACCGGTATTACCACGACCGGTACTCCCCATCTGGGTAACTATGTCGGCGCCATTCGTCCGGCGATTACGGCCAGTCGTGATCCGCAGGTGCAGTCCTATTATTTTCTGGCCGACTTTCATGCACTGATCAAATGCCATGAGCCGGATCGGGTTGCAGAGTCCCGTCGTGAAATTGCGGCCACCTGGCTGGCGCTGGGTCTGGATACCGACAATGCCATTTTTTATCGTCAGAGTGATGTGCCGGAAATTCCTGAGCTGACCTGGTTGCTGACCTGTGTGGCGGCCAAGGGTTTGATGAATCGCGCTCATGCCTACAAGGCTGCGGTGCAGGAGAACCTGGATGCCGGTGATCGTGATCCCGATGCAGGCATTACCATGGGGCTTTACAGCTATCCGATTCTGATGGCTGCGGACATCCTGATCTTCAGTCAGAAGCAGGTGGCTGGACGTGAGTTTGGCACCACTCAGGTACCGGTGGGTCGGGACCAGATTCAGCATATTGAAATGGCGCGGGATATCGGTCAGCGTTTTAACCATATTTTTGGCGAAGAGTTTTTTGCCCTGCCGGAAGCCGTGGTGGATGAACAGGTGGCAGTGCTGAACGGCCTGGACGGTCGCAAGATGAGCAAAAGCTACAACAACACCATTCCACTGTTTGAGCCTGAGAAAAAATTCCGCAAGCTGATCAACAAGATCAAGACCAACTCATTGGAGCCCGGTGAACCCAAAGACACCGAGGGTTGCACCCTGTTCCAGATCTACACGGCTTTTGCTTCTGCTGCTGAAGTGGCTGAAATGCGTGAGCGTTATGCCGCAGGCATTGGCTGGGGTGAAATGAAAGGTGTGCTGTTTGACTACCTGAATGAACAGCTGCGTGCCCCGCGGGAAGAATACCAGCGCCTGCTGGCTGACCCGGCTTATGTTGAGGCGGTGTTGCGTAAAGGCGCGGAAAAGGCGCGTGCTGAAGCCACACCTTTTCTGGATCGCCTGAAGCGCGCGGTGGGTCTGGGTCACTTTATCTGAAGTTAAAACAGCTGGCTGGCTACTGCTCAGTCAGTCAGCTGTTCGGCGCCGCGGCTTGCGGCGTTTCTGGTCGGTTTTTTCTTCCCAGCAGCGCACGGCCTTGATCAGGTTTTCCTTCACTTCCAGGGTTTCAATCCGGTAGTGGTCAAAGGCCACACAGATATTGCCATCTGGGATGGATTCCAGATATTCGAGAACCAGTCCGTTCAGGGTTTTGGGGCCATGGGTGGGCAGTTCCCAATCCAGCTGTTTGTTGATTTCGCGGATGGTGGCGCTGGCATCAATCAGCCAGGAGCCATCCTGCTGTGGCTGAATGTCTTCCTGATGCTGCGGTACATCAGTGGTGAACTCGCCAACAATTTCTTCAAGAATGTCTTCCAGGGTTACCAGGCCCTGCACATCACCGTACTCGTCCACCACAATGCCAATGCGGCGCTTTTCCTTCTGGAAATTCAGCAGCTGGGTTTGCAGGGGTGTTGATTCAGGGATGAAGTAGGGCTCACGGGTTTCCTGGATCAGCATGCCCTTGGTGGGGTTGGGCGATGCAATCAGGCGCAGTGCGCCGCGCAGATGCAGGATACCAATGACATTGTTGATGTCGCCCTTGTAAACCGGGATGCGGGTGTGCTGTGAGTGTTTCAGTTGCTGCAGGATTTGCTCCATGTCCTGTTCCAGGTCGATGCCACTCACTTCCTGGCGCGGAATCATGATGTCATCCACGGTGATCTTTTCCAGATCCAGAATCGATAACAACATGGCCTGGTGGCGACTGGGAATCAGGCTGCCGGCTTCATTCACCACGGTACGCAATTCTTCCGAGGTCAGATTGTCCTGTTTGTGTTCATCCGGTCTGACACCCAGCAGGCGCAACAGGAAATTGCTGAACAGATTGACCAGCCATACCAGTGGATACAGCAGCTTTAATAGTGGATAAAGGGCATAAGACGCAGGACGGGCAAACTTTTCCGGGTGCAGGGCGGCCAGGGTTTTTGGGGTCACTTCGGCAAAAATCAGTACCACAATGGTCAGCACAAAAGTGGACACCACCGGCCCCAGGCTTTCCCCCAGATAATGGATGGCAATGACCGTGGCAATCGCCGCGGCAAAGTTATTCACAAAGTTGTTGCCGATCAGGATCACACCCAGTAGGCGATCCGGACGCTTCAGCAGGCTACTGATGCGTAAGGCCGCGCGATCGCCCTGCTTGGCACGATGGCTGAGGCGGTAGCGGTTGATCGACATCATGCCGGTTTCCGAACCGGAGAAGAAGCCGGAGAAAGCAATCAGCAGGGCCAGCAGACTCAGCAGCAGGCCCAGCGGAAGTTCAGTGTCCAAACAGGAAGTACCTCATCCAAGGATAAACTGGAGTACAAACTTGCTGCCAAAGTAGGCCAGCAACAACAACAGGCTGCCGCCCAGTGTCCAGCGTACGGCTGTCATGCCTCGCCAACCGAGTCGCCAGTGACCGATCAGTAACAGCCCAAAAGTCAGCCAGGCAGCCATTGAAAGCAGGGTTTTATGCATCAGGCCGCGAGCAAACATGTCATCAAAAAACAGAAAGCCACTGAGAATGCCAACCGTCAACAGTAACTGCCCGGCCAGCAGCAGATCAAACAATAACCGCTCCATGGTTTGCAGGGGTGGCAGCACCGAGATCAGGCCACGCACATGGCGGTGTTTCAGTTGGTGGTTCTGCATCGCCAGCAGCAGCGCCTGAACACTGGCCAGAGCAAACAGGCTGTAGGCAGACAGTGACGCAAGGATATGGAAAAACAGGCCATCTTCACTGCGTGGCATGCGCACATCACCACTACTGATATGAGTCAGGATACCCAGTAGTGCCGCCATCGGAAACAGGGCTGCAGCCAGATTCAGGGTGGGATGACGCAGGCTGGATAGCAGGATAAACGCACAGATCAGCCAGCTGACCAGGGAGGCCGCTTCCAGGAAGCCCAGGTTTAAATCCAGGGGTAAACCAAGGTGGCCATACAGGGCAAAACCATGGGTGAGCAGTGCACCAAGCCCTAGCATGCGCACCAGCATCGCTCTTTCCGGCACCTTGCGGGCCAGTCTTAGCCAGACCCAGGACGCGCCGGCAAGGTAAAAGGCGGCAGCGAGCAAAGTAAAAGGAAGAAAGGCAGCCATGCTGGGATTAATACACTCCACAAAGAATATTCCGACTATCCTAGCCGATTCCGGTGCGTTTGACATCCATTCCACAGGCTGTCTGGGGTATAATCGCGACAAAATGCCTGGTCATGAGGGTGAGACATGTTTGAAAGTTTAAGTGAACGCCTGTCGCAGACGCTGCGCAGTATCTCCGGTAATGCCAAACTGACGGAAGACAACATCAAGGACACGCTGCGTGAAGTACGCATGGCGCTGCTGGAAGCCGATGTTGCCTTGCCGGTGGTCAAAAGTTTTGTTGAGCAGGTGCGTGAGCGTGCTGTTGGTCAGGAGGTATCCAAAGCCCTGAACCCGGGTCAGCAATTCCTGAAGCTGGTGAATGAAGCTTTAACCGAGACCATGGGTTCTGCTCATGCCGGGCTGGAATTAAAAGGTGAGCCTGCCGCTGTATTGATGGCTGGTTTGCAAGGTGCGGGTAAAACCACCACGGTTGCCAAGCTGGCGCGTTATCTGCGCGAGCGGGAAAAGAAAAAAGTGCTGGTGGTGTCGCTGGACGTTTATCGCCCGGCGGCAATGGATCAGTTAAAGACCCTGGCTGTTGAAGTGGGTGTGGATTGTTTCCCTGCCACCCCGGATCAGAAGCCTGTAGCGATTCTGGAAGCGGCGCAGCGCGAGGCACGCATCAAGTTTTATGATGTGATGCTGGTGGATACCGCTGGTCGTCTGCACGTTGATGACGCCATGATGGATGAAATCAAGGCCATTCATGCGCAGTTAAAACCTTGTGAAACCCTGTTTGTGGTGGATGCCATGACAGGTCAGGATGCTGCCAACACCGCCAAGGCGTTTGGTGAAGCGCTGCCGCTGACCGGCGTGGTATTGACCAAAGCGGATGGTGATGCACGTGGTGGTGCGGCCCTTTCTGTGCGCCAGGTGACTGGCAAGCCAATCAAGTTCATTGGTATGGGTGAAAAGGTTGATGCATTGGAACCCTTCCATCCAGACCGTATTGCTTCGCGTATTCTTGGGATGGGTGACCTGCTTTCTTTAATAGAAGAAGCAGAGCGCACCATGGACAAGGAAAAAGCCGCCAAGCTGGCCAGCAAGGTCAAGAAAGGCAAGGGCTTTGACCTGGAAGACTTCCGCGAGCAGTTGCAGCAGATGAAAAAAATGGGCGGTATGTCCAACATGCTGGAGAAACTGCCCGGTATGGGTGGATTGGCAAAAATTGCTGAGCAGCAGGGGCCGATGAAAGAAATGGCTAAAATGGAGGCCATTATCAATTCGATGACACCCTGGGAGCGCCAGAAGCCGGAATTGCTGAATGGCTCACGTAAGCGTCGCATCTGTGAGGGTTCAGGCACCCAGTTGCAGGATCTGAACCGGCTGATTAAACAGCACAAGCAGATGCAGAAGATGATGAAAAAAATGACCAACAAGGGAGCCATTGCCAACATGATGCGCGGTATGCAAGGGCAGTTGCCGCCAGGTATGGGTGGTGGCGGTGGTCCTTTTGGCATGGGTGGTGGCGGCTTCCCGCCACGTTTCTGATAAAAAGCCCGGTACACGCTTGCGTTTGTTGTGAGGGTCTCTACAATAGCGCAACCCTGAACGATCAGGGGTCAAATCCGGGCCAAAGCTTCCCAAGGCTGAAGTTATCCATTAGAATACTTCGCCTTTCGGGTGCCTTGCCTTTTGAGCAGTGTTTGATGCTTGGGTGGCTTTGCCCGGACAGGGCGGCATCCTGGTCGCAAAATTTATTGCAGTGGCTGAGTCGACTCATCCCTGCCTTTTTCCGGATACTTTAAAGGAAAGACTTGCAATGGTAACCATTCGTCTGGCTCGTGGCGGCGCTAAAAAGCGTCCTTTCTATCACGTAAACGTTACTGATTCCCGCAATGCGCGTGACGGTCGTTACATCGAACGTCTGGGTTTCTTCAACCCAATCGCCCAGGGTAACGCTGAACGTCTGCGCATTGATACCGATCGTCTGCAGCACTGGGTTTCCCAGGGTGCGCAGCTGTCTGATCGCGTAGCCAAGCTGGTCAAGGAAGCTGCCAAGCAGCAGTGATTGCCAGGCAGCCCTGATGATCTATTTCGCCCATGAGCGAGGTGATGCACATGAGCGGAGCAACACAAGGCCAGATGAACGGCCAGATTGAGAATCAGGAAAACAACCCGGTTGAAAGCAGGCAAGGCGATGAAATATTGCTGGGAAAAATCACCAGCATCTTCGGCGTCAAGGGTTGGGTCAAGGTGTACTCCTATACCGATCCAATGGAAAACCTGCTCAAATACTCCTCATGGCAGGTGTTGCATAACGGGCAGCGACGCAATTTTCGCAAGCTTGATGGCAAACGCCATGGCAAGGGGTTAATTGCCCGGTTGGAAGGAATTGAAACACCTGAAGCGGCACGTTTGCTGGCAGGTGCAGAAATTCTACTGTCCCGCTCCGAGTTACCTGACCTGCCGCAAGGTGAGTACTACTGGAGTCAGCTGGTTGGTCTGGATGTTTACAACCAGCAAGGGCAGTTCTACGGCAAGGTTGATTACTTGCTGGAAACAGGTGCCAATGACGTGCTGGTGGTCAAACCCTGCACAGGCAGCCTGGACCAGGAAGATCGTCTGATTCCCTGGCGCATGCCTGAAGTGGTACGCCAGGTGGATCTTGAAGCTGGGCGCCTGGAAGTGGATTGGGATGCCGACTTCTGAAGCGAAGGCACCTGAGCGTGCCGAGCGTATGTGGTTTGGTGTGGTTTCACTCTTTCCACAGATGTTTGAAGCGATTACTGGTCAGGGTGTTACAGCCCGGGCGGTAAAACAAGGGTTGCTGGAGTTTGAATTCTGGAACCCGCGTGACTTTGCCACTGACCGGCATCGCACGGTGGATGATCGCCCCTATGGTGGCGGCCCCGGTATGCTGATGAAAGTGGCTCCGCTGCGAGAAGCCATTCATGCAGCGAAGGCCGCAGCCGGCCCTGATGCCAAGGTGATTTACCTGTCGCCTCAGGGGCGCAAGCTGGATCAGGCTGGTGTAGAAGCATTGGCGACCCGCAATCGGCATATACTGGTTGCAGGCCGTTATGAAGGAATTGATGAGCGCCTGGTGGCCTCGGAAATCGATGAGGAGTGGTCCATTGGTGACTATGTCCTCAGCGGCGGTGAGCTGGCAGCCATGACACTGATTGATGCAGTGTCACGTCTGGTGCCTGGAGTCCTTGGGCATGAGGCGTCTGCAGAGGAAGATTCTTTTGCAGCCGGTTTGTTGGACTGTCCGCACTATACGCGACCTGAAGTGATTGATGGTCAGGGTGTGCCTGAGGTACTGCTGAGCGGTAACCATGAGGCAATACGCCGCTGGCGTCTCAAGCAGGCGCTGGGTCGGACCTGGTTGCGACGACCTGACTTGCTGGCCGGGCGTCAGCTAAATCAGGAGCAGCAGGATTTACTGGCAGAATTTATCCGCGAATACGATGCCCCGCTTACCAGGGCGCAAGTCGAGCGGCCTTAGTCTAGGAGCGAGCAGCAATGAGCAACAAAAACTTGATTATCCAGGCTCTTGAAGCCGAACAAATGAACAAAGAAGTCCCTAACTTTGCTCCGGGCGACACCGTTGTCGTTCAAGTAAAAGTTAAAGAGGGCAACCGTGAGCGTCTGCAGGCTTATGAAGGTGTGGTAATCGGCAAGCGTAACCGCGGCCTGAACTCCGCTTTCACCGTTCGTAAAATCTCCAGCGGTGTAGGCGTTGAGCGTACCTTCCAGGTATACAGCCCGCTGGTTAACTCCATTGAAGTGAAGCGTCGCGGTGACGTTCGCAAGGCCAAGATTTACTACCTGCGCGATCGTTCCGGCAAGTCTGCACGTATCAAGGAAAAACTGGCCTAAGCATGCATCTGCCGCTGTGCAGCATGATGTTCCGCCAGTGATGAAAAAACGGGTGCCTGATGGTGCCCGTTTTTTATTTGTGGTATCCGAACCTGGCGTTTTTGATCATGGTGTTTTTAAGGGTGGCAAGGCATACTGAATGCTTCAACCACGGAGTTTTTATGCGTCTGATGTTCACCGGCAGTTTGTTGTCGGCATTGTTGGTCCTGCTACTGGTTTCTTCGCCGCTGCTGGCAGATAACAAGCATTCAAAAGCTGAGCTGGAGCAGCAACTGCAGCAGCTGGATCCTCGCATTCGTATTGTTTCGCTACAAGCGGCGCCGCTGGCGGGTTTTCATGAGGTTGTGCTGAATACTGGTGACCTGCTTTATGTGCATGAAGCCGGGCGATATTTTTTTGCTGGTAGCCTGTTGGAAATCAATGATGGCCAGCTGCTGGACTTGACCGAGCAGGCGCGTGGTAAACAACGCCAGCAAGCCATTCAATCTGTGCCTGCCAATGAACAGGTGGTGTTTCCGGCAACCGGTGAAACCCGAGCTGTCGTGCAGGTGTTTACTGACATCACCTGCCCCTACTGTGTGCGCCTGCACCAACAGGTTCCGGAGCTGAACCGCCAGGGTGTTGAGGTACGTTATCTGGCTTTCCCGCGTCAGGGTGAGCAGAGTCCTGGTTTTCAACAGTTGGTGAATGTCTGGTGTGCAGCCGACCGTCAACAGGCCATGAATCGCGCCAAAGGCGGACAACGTGTTGCTGAAGCCAGTTGTGACAACCCCGTGGCGGCACAATATGAATTAGGACGACGCCAGGGCATCCAGGGCACCCCGGCAATTTTATTGCCTGATGGCCAGTTAATCCCCGGTTTTGTTCCTGCTCAGCGTCTACTCAGTGAGCTGGGCCTGTAATACTGATCAATCAATTTTCTGTGACAGCATGAATTGAAGGAGAGCAACTTGAAACCTGTGAAAGTGGCCGTATGTGGCCTCGGAACCGTCGGTGGTGGTGTATTTAATGTGCTGCAGCGCAACGCCAGCGAAATTGCACGGCGGGCAGGTCGACCCATTGTGGTGGAGCAGGTCGCCACCCGTAATCTGAATCCTTCCTGTGATACATCCAGTGTTTATGTCTGCCAGGATGTGCTGGAAGTGACCGAGAATCCCGAAATTGATGTGGTGGTGGAACTGATCGGTGGTTATGAAGCTGCATTTGAACTGGTGATGCGTGCCATCAAGTCCGGTAAACATGTGGTGACCGCCAACAAAGCCCTGATAGCCGTGCATGGCAACGAGATTTTTCAGGCAGCTCGTGAAGCCGGTGTGGTTGTGGCCTTTGAAGCTGCTGTGGCCGGTGGCATTCCGATCATCAAGTCCATCCGCGAAGGCCTGACGGCCAACAAGATCAACTGGGTCGCCGGCATTATTAATGGTACTGGCAATTTCATCCTGACCAACATGCAGCAGGCTGGTCGTAGTTTTGATGATGTACTGGCCGAAGCCCAGGCTTTGGGGTACGCCGAAGCGGACCCTACTTTTGACGTGGAAGGCATTGATGCGGCCCACAAGCTGGCGATCCTGTCGGCCATTGCTTTTGGTGTGCCGCTGAGTTTTGACAAGGTTTACACTGAAGGCATCAGCCGTATTGATATTGAAGATATCCGTCATGCTGAAGAGTTGGGTTACAACATCAAACACCTGGGCATCACCCGTCGCACCGAAAATGGTCTGGAGCTGCGCGTTCATCCAACCCTGATCCCGAAAGATCGTCTGCTGGCGAATGTGCACGGTGTTAAAAATGCGGTGATGGTTCACGGTGATGCTGTGGGACCAACCCTCTATTACGGTGCCGGTGCCGGTGCCGAACCAACCGCTTCAGCAGTGATTGCCGATCTGGTGGATGTGGCGCGTGCCATGGGCTCGGATCAGGAATCCCGCGTACCTTACCTGGCTTTTGCTGAACAGGCGGATGACCTGCCAGTGCTGCCGATGGAAGACATTGAAACCGCCTATTACCTGCGCCTGCTGGCAGTGGATCGCCCTGGTGTGCTGGCGCGTGTGGCCACCATTCTGAGTGAGCAGGGCATCAGTATTGAAGCCATCATTCAGAAGGATGTCTCTGAGGGTGAACTGGTGCCGATCATTCTGCTGACGCACCGTACCCGTGAAGCGGCCATGAATGAAGTGATCCGCCAGTTGGAGTCCTTGTCGGATATCGCCGGTGGTGTGATGCGTATTCGTGTTGAAAGCCTGAACGATCAATAAATTACAGCGAGATCAGAACCGTGCGTTATATCAGCACCCGCGGGCAAGCCCCCGCCCTGAATTTTGAAGAAGTAGTCCTGACCGGTCTGGCGACCGATGGCGGCCTGTATGTACCGGAAAGCTTTCCGCAGCTGAGCCATGACGAGATTGCAGCTCTGGCCGGTCTGCCTTACCACGAAGTGGCTTTCCGGGTGATGCGCCCCTACATCGGTGACTGCATTGATGAGCAGACCTTCCGCGACATGCTGAAGGCCACCTATGCCAGTTTCAGTCATGATGCCGTAGCTCCGATCAAACAGCTGAACAGCAATCACTTCCTGCTGGAGCTGTTCCATGGACCGACTCTGGCATTTAAAGACATAGCTCTGCAGCTGCTGGGCCGTTTGCTGGATCACTTCCTGGGCAAGCGTGGCGAAAAAGGTGTGATCATGGGGGCCACCTCGGGTGACACAGGTTCCGCCGCCATTGAAGGTTGCAAACCCTGTCAGCATGTGGATATTTTTATCCTGCACCCCTTCAACCGGGTGTCTGAAGTGCAGCGTCGCCAGATGACCACTGTGCTGGCCCCGAATGTGCACAACATTGCCGTGGAAGGTAACTTTGATGACTGCCAGGCGATGGTCAAGGCCAGCTTTGCCGACCAGTCTTTCCTGCAGGGCAAGCGCCTGATTGCGGTCAACTCGATCAACTGGGCGCGCATCATGGCCCAGATTGTTTATTACTTCACCAGTGCCGTGGCCGTGGGTGCGCCGCATCGTGAAGTGGCGTTCAGTGTGCCGTCTGCCAACTTCGGTGATGTGTTTGCCGGGTATGTGGCGCGCAAGATGGGATTGCCCATCAAGCAGCTGATTGTGGCCACCAATGCCAACGACATCCTGCACCGCACCCTGCATGACAACGATTTCAGCAAGAAAACCCTGCTGCCAACCCTGGCGCCCTCGATGGATATCGTGGTGTCTTCCAACTTTGAGCGCTTGCTGTTTGATCTTTACCAGCAGGATGGTGCCGGTGTTGCGGCACTGCTGGAAAGCTTCCAGCAGCAGCCAACACAACTGGATGCCGGGGCCTGGAGCAAGGCACGCGAACTGTTCGACAGCCTGGCGGTGGATGATGCCACCATCCTCAAGGTCATTGCGGATGCCTATCAGCGTACCGGAGAACTGCTGGATCCACATACAGCGACCGGTTATCTGGCCACTGAGCAGTGTGCCCGTGATGCCGCCACTCCGGTGATCACCCTGGCGACGGCGCATCCGGCCAAGTTTGAAGAAGCTGTGATCAAGGCCGGTTTTGCCCAGGGCGCTGCCTTGCCGCCACACATGAGTGATCTGCTGCAGCGTGAAGAACGTTACACCGTGTTGCCTGCGGAGCTTGCTGCCATTCAACGGCATGTTGCTGAAAACCAGGCGGCTTCTGCCTGACGCCAGCCAACGGCTCGCCCGTGTCTACTGAGGCAAATGCCAAACCCCGGTTGATACAGCGCCCTTTAAATCAGGGGCTGTATCAACAGGCGTTGGCCGAAGGTGTGCACCCGCTGTTGGCTCGTATTCTTGCAGGTCGCCTGCAGCAAGTGAGTGTTTCCCCTTCTGCCCTGATTGAACCGGGGCTGAACCATCTGATTGCTCCCGAACATCTGGCTGATCTGCCCCTTGCGGTTGAGCGCCTGGCGCTGGCCATCCACCGGCAAGAACGCATTGGCATCCTCACAGATTATGATGTGGATGGCATCACCTCGCATGTGGTGATTTACCGAACCCTGACCGAAACCTGCGACCTGCCTGCTGAGCGCATCAGTAGCCTGATCGGGCATCGCATGGTGGATGGTTATGGTGTCAGTGATCCATTGGTGGATCGTATTCTGGCCAGTGACCCCCTGCCGACATTGATTATCACGGCCGACGGTGGCTCTTCAGATGAACCACGGCTGGCCCGTTTGAAAGCTGCAGGCATTGATGTGATTGTCACCGATCATCATGCCTTGCCGGTGGAAGGCCCACCGCCTTCTGCGTTGGCAGTGATCAACCCCACCCGTAAGGACTGCCCTTATCCAGACAAAACCCTGGCGGGTTGTGCGGTGTCCTGGCTATTGATGTCAGCACTGCGCAATCATCTGGTGACCACGGGCGTGTTACCTGCGGCCACTCCCAAGCTGTCTGCACTCTTGCCTTTTGTGGCACTGGGTACGGTGGCCGACTGTGTGTCGCTGGGCGGCAGTCCGATCAATCGGGCACTGATTCGTGCCGGTCTGGAGTTGATGAATGCTTCCGATGCACCCTGCTGGCAGGCTTATCGTCAGTTCATGGGTGATCGTCACCGCAGCTTTACTGCCACCACCCTGGGATTTCAGCTCGGGCCACGCATCAATGCCCGCTCACGCATGGCTGACCCCTATGCTGCACTGCATTATCTGTTGGCCGAACAGCAGGAAGCAGCGGCTTATCAGCTGCAGTTGCTGGACAGTGACAATCAGGATCGCCGGATTGTGGAGGCGACCATGGTGCAGGATGCGCTGAAAGCTGCGGCGGAGCAGGTGGCTGCCGGACACCAGAGTCTGGTGGCTTACGTGGAAGACGGTCATTCCGGTGTGCAAGGCATAGTCGCTTCAAGGCTGGTGGAGCGTTACGGGCGTCCTGCCGTGGTGTTGACACCGGGTCGAGAGCCACAGCATCTGTCAGGTTCAGTGCGCAGTGTGCCGGGGTTGCATATTCGTGATGCCTTACAGCGAGTGGATGACCTGCATCCCGGTATGCTGGTGCGTTTTGGGGGGCATCAGGGCGCTGCCGGTCTGACATTGTGGCAACATCACCTGGTGGATTTTCAGCAGGCGCTGGAAAAGAGTGTGCGTTTCCAGTTGGGAGCACGCGAGCTGCAGCCTCAGTTATTCACGGATGGTGAGCTGGAAGCTCGCCTGCTGTCACTGGACACCTGCCGTTTGTTAAAACGGCTGGAGCCTTATGGTCGGGAGTTTGAAGAGCCGCTGTTTGAAGGGCTGTTTCGTATTGATAATCTGCAGGTGATTGGCAATGACCAGACTCACCTGCGATTGGATGTCAGCCCGGTGGAGGATCGTATCAGCTTGAAGGCCATCTGGTTCCGGGCACTGCAGCCGGGTGCTGCGCCGGCTTTTCGTATCGGTGATCAGGTTAGACTGGCCTACCGGCTGGAAGAAAATCATTTTCGCAATCAGGTGACCTTGCAGTTACAGGTCGTACACTGCCAAATTACTGCTGGTTGAGGCAATCCTTAAAGTAGATGTTGCGGAAATCCCGCCAACCTTCCCGTCCGTTGCTTTCAATGTAGAGTTTCACCATCCGACAATAGTCCTCATCCCGGTGCCCTTCACGCAGGCGCATGGCTTCAGGGTTAACCATGAAGTTCTTGAAGAAGATGTAACCCACCACGGCAAACGCCAGAATAAACATGATCGAAGCCACCAGCGCGATGGACTTGTTTTTTTCTTCCTGAGACTTTCTGGACATGATCTGACTCCGAACAATACGGTGATGCACCACTAGGCGAATAGATTGCCGTATTGTGCGTAGATCGCCTGTGTTTTTTTGTTAAGCCGTTCACACTTATGGTGTTGGTCCGGTTTTCTCATCCGGTGCATCCTTTAAACGCTGTTCATTTTGCCACCGCAGACTGGCTTGCGCGAGGTTATGAGCAAAGTGCACCTTTTCACTGCTGCGAATTCCCGCCTTGCGCAGTTTCAGGATCAAATGGGGTTGCAGGCCAATGAATACCACGGTTTTCTGCTGCTCCTCCAGCTCCTGCAAAGCGGTGTGCAAGGACTCCATGGCGGTTACATCCAGCGAGGGTACCTGAGTGAAATCCAGAAACACCCCTTCGATACCTGACGAGACTTGACCCAGTCGTCCCAGGGTTTTTTCCGCAGCACCAAAAAACAAGGGCCCGGCAATTTCCACGCAGGCAATTTTTTCAGGCAGTTGCAGGTCCTTGTGTTCTTCTTCAGACAGAGTGCGGCTTTCGGTGACCTGAGCCATACGTCCCATGAACAGCAGTGAAGCCAGCACAATGCCCACACCCACGGCCAGCACCATGTCAAACATCACTGTCAGGCTGAAACAGGTCAACAGCACCAGCAGATCACTCCTGGGTGCAATCCGGATCATGCGCAGCACATGGTGTGCCTCACTCATGTTCCAGGCCACCATCAACAACAATCCTGCCAGTGCTGCCATCGGCAGCCAGGACAACCAATCAGCAAAAATCAGGATGCAGGCCAGTACCATCAGGGCATGAAAGAAGGATGCCAGGGGTGAGCGAGCGCCTGATTTGATGTTGGCAGCAGTACGCGCCAGGGCACCTGTAGCAGTGATGCCACCAAAAAAGGGTGCAGCCAGATTGCCCAGCCCCTGGCCGACCAATTCGGCATTGGGGTCATGTTTGGTGCCGGTCAGTGAATCACCAACCACTGCACACAGCAGGGATTCAATGGCACCCAGCAGGGCAATGGTAAAGGCGGCGGGTAACAGGGCAGCAAACAGATCCCAGCTCAGTCCGATGGGTTCGCCATCAGCACCGGGCATCAACCAGGGCAGGATAAAAGACGGAGCCACCGGTGGTATGCCACGCCCGGATTCATCACCCAAGGTCCAGCTGAACTGGTCGCCCAGCAATATGGCTTCAAAACCAGGGAGTAGACCAGGGCCCAGCAGGGCCAGTGCGGTGCCCAGTAGCAATGCAGGCAAATGACCAGGAACTGGCGTTTTTAATCGCGGCCAGAGAATCAGCGTGGTCAGGGTTACCAGTCCCACCAGCAGGTCACCCCAGCTGATGGCGGGTAGCAGATCAATGAAGCTCAGCAGCTTGATAAAAAAGTGTGCCGTGTTGTCCATCTCCTGCAAACCAAAAAAATCTTTTAATTGCAGGCTGGCAATCACCAATGCAATACCGGCAGTGAATCCCAGGGTGACCGGTGCCGGAATAAACTGGATCAGGCGGCCGAGTTTTAATAATCCCATCAGCAGCAGGATCACACCGGCCATCAGTGTGGCCAGTAACAAACCGCCCAGTCCGTATTGGCTGGTGACCGGCAGCAAGATCACCACAAAGGCGGCGGTGGGCCCACTGACTGAAAAGCGTGAGCCGCCACTTAATGCAATCACCGCACCGGCAATAATGGCCGTGTAGAGGCCGTACTGGGGTGGTACACCGCTGGCAATAGCCAGCGCCATCGCCAGGGGGACAGCAATGATGCCAAGAGTGATGCCGGCCAGCAGGTCGGCCCGCAGGTCACGGAGGGTATAACCCTGGCGCAGGCTTTCGCGCAGGGCAGTAGCAAAAGGAAGGGACATGGCTAGCGTCCGAGCAGGAGAAAAGAAAACAGTCTGGCCAGTCTAAGGTCTTAAACCCTTGCCTGTCACTTCGACCTAGTAGTGAGGTCTGGGTAAGGGCGGGTCAGAGTGCCGGGTCGATGCGGCCGTTCAGTGAGGCATTGCAACGGAACCAGCCGGCAATGCTGGCACGGTTGGCCGTTGTTGGCAGCGCTTCATGGGGTATTTCCTCAGACAGAAAACACACCAGGGTGCCGCTGCGCGGGGGTACATCCAACAGCGGCAAACCTGTGTCTGGATGATAAACCCGCATCTCACCGGCATCTGCCGGTTGCCAGTCAGGATTCAGGTAAAGCACCGTGGTGACCTTGCGGTTACTGCGTCCACGAAAGCTGTCCAGGTGCTTCTGATAAAAAGCACCGGGTGGATAAAAGGCGTAGTGGCATTCGTATTCAAACAAACCCAGAAACAGCTCGCGGTTCAGGGTGTCCTTCAACTCCCGCATGATCGCCAGGTAAGCCTGCTGTGCCGGGGTGCTGCCATCCAGCCAGTGGGTGTAATCACCGCGGATGTTTTCGTTCAGCAGATGTTCCTGGCCACGTCCGACACCGGCCGGTGACAACTGGGCGGCCTGATGCAGCTGTTGCAGGTCTGCCAGCAGATCGGTGCAGAGGGCTTCCGGCAGGTAGTGTTCAGCCACAAACCAGCGCTTTTCAACCAGTGCATCCAATAACTGGTCAAAGCAAATCACCGGAGCAGGATTGATGGGTGTTTCCACCAGGTCTGGCTGAGGCGGTGCGGCTTCCGCAAAGCTTCGGGCCAGTTGCAGCAAGGGGTCGGTCATGGTCAGGCATCCCTCGGGATGGTGGGTCAGCTATTTTGCGACCGAACAAGTGCGCAATCAAGCGTAATTGTTGGTCAAGAGATTTCCTTGATGGTATCGGTTGGCAAAGCTTATTGGCTGATTTGAACTTGTTTGCCTAGCTTTGTTGGATGGGTTGCAAAACAGGAGAATGCCATGAGTCAGTTGATGCCGGTACTCCAGTCGGGTGACAAAACACCGGAAGCAGTGCTGCAATCTCTTTCGGATTTTCTGGCGCTGGCGGATATCCGGGTGGATGGTGATCGCCCCTGGGATATTCAGTTGCATGATCTGACTCTGCCGGAGCGAGTACTGGCGCAGGGGAATCTGGGTCTGGGTGAGTCCTGGATGGAGGGTGGCTGGGATGTCGAGCGTCTTGATGAGTTCTTTTATCGCCTGCTGCGAGCAAGGCTGGATCGTGCTGCCGGTCAGGGACGCCTGTTGTGGCATGGCCTGCGGGCCAGATTAATGAATCTGCAGACACTCAGTCGTGCCTGGCAGGTCGGTTGTCAGCATTATGATATCGGCAATGATTTTTATGAGGCCATGCTGGATTCCCGTATGTCATACAGTTGCGGCTACTGGCAGCAAGGAGCGGCAAACCTTGAAGAAGCCCAGCAGGCAAAACTGGAGCTGGTTTGTCAGAAACTGCAGTTGCGACCGGGCATGAAAGTGCTGGATATCGGCTGTGGCTGGGGTAGCTTCATGGGTTATGCTGCCGAGCAGTACGGCGTGGAGTGTGTGGGAGTCACCATTTCGCGTGAACAGGCACGCTGGGCAGCAGAGCGTTATAAACATCTGCCGGTAACCATCCGTTTGCAGGATTATCGGAATATAAACGATAAATATGATCGGGTTGTCAGCATCGGCATGTTTGAGCATGTCGGGCGTAAAAACCATCGCAGCTTCATGGAGCTGGTGCGGCACATCCTTCAGCCCGATGGCTTGATGCTGTTGCACACCATCGGCAAGAATCGCCGGGCTAACCTGCCTGATCCCTGGCTGGACAAGTACATCTTTCCCAATGGAGATCTGCCGTCTCTGGGCCAGATAGCGGATGCTGCAGATGGGCTGCTGGTCACTGAGGATCTGCATAATTTTGGCGCAGATTACGATCGCACCCTGATGGCCTGGCACAACAACTTTGAAGCAGCCTGGCCCGGATTTGCCGAGCGCATGGGGGAGGGCTTCCGGCGTATGTGGCAATACTACCTGCTGTCCTGCGCCGGAGCCTTTCGCGCCAGAAGTGTGCAGGTCTGGCAGTGGGTGTTTTCTCCCGACGGACTGGCAGGAGGATACCGACGTCCTGGCAGTTCGGCTTGAGCCTTGCAGCAGCGGTGATTTATGCTGGTCAGATTGTTGCCGGATCAACTCTCATGGAACCCTCATGGCCTTATTGCAACCCGATCTTTCGCTGCTGCCTTCCACATTACATGCCACAGTTGAACAGGCGTTCAGCCGCATCCGGGATGCCCTGTCCACCGCTGACCTGCTGGCGCAGACCCTGGGTAAACCCTTGGTTTCCGAGGTTTATGCCGCACTGGATGCCGAGACACTGGCTGGATTAACCCGCTTGCTGGCCAGCAGTGACTATGCCGCTGATGTGCTGGTCGCCGATGCGGCCTTGTTGCCGCGCCTGCTGGAACAGGGGTGGTTGGATAAAAAGCTGCAGCGTGAAGATTATCAGCAGTGGTGTCAGGCCAGTCTGCTGGATGCCGCCGGCCAGCCACCCGCCGATGAAGCCGCCTTGCAACGGACGCTGCGTCGCTTCCGGCGTGCGGTGATGCTGCGATTGTTGTGGCGGGATGCTCAGCAAGCCGGGTTTTACAAGCAGGTATGGCAAACCGCAGCGGAAGTCAGCTGGCTGGCCGATGTGACGGTGCAGGCAGCGCTGGACTGGCTGGAAAACCACTATGCCGCTGCCTGGGGACGCCCCTTCCCACGAGGCACCACACCGGCTCAGGCCGAACAGGGTGAAGTGTCACCCTTGCGCCTGGTGGTGCTGGGCATGGGCAAACTGGGTGCCGGTGAACTGAACCTGTCCTCCGACATCGACCTGATTTTTGCCTTTGCCAGACAGGGTGAAACCCTCGGTGGGCGGCGCAGTTTTGACAATCAGGAATATTTCACCCGACTGGGGCAGAAGCTGATTGCCGCGCTGGATCAGGTCACTGCCGAAGGGTTTGTGTTCCGGGTCGACATGCGCCTGCGTCCTTACGGGGATGCCGGTGCACTGGCACTGAGTTTTAATGCCCTGCAGGAGTATTACCAGGATCAGGGGCGTGACTGGGAGCGTTACGCGATGATCAAGGCACGGGTGATGGCCGGTGACCCGGTGGCTGGTGAGCAGTTGCTGAATGACCTGCGGCCTTTTGTGTACCGGCGCTACCTGGATTTCAGCGCCATCGAATCCCTGCGTGCCATGAAGGCCATGATCAACCGTGAGGTGCGGCGCAGAAATCTGGGTGACAACATCAAGCTGGGTTCCGGTGGCATTCGTGAGGTGGAGTTCATCACCCAGGTGTTCCAGTTGATCCGGGGGGGGCGGGATACTGAATTGCAGGAGCGCTCCATCCGCAAGGTGCTGCCGGTGATCAGCGGACTGGGATTGATGCCGCAACAGGCCGCAGACGAACTGCTGGATGCTTATGCATTTTTGCGTGATCTGGAACATGCCCTGCAGGGACTGGAAGATCGCCAGACCCAGATCCTGCCGGAAGATGCCCTGGCACGCCAGCGGATTGCCTGCCGCTGTGGTTTTGCCGATTGGGATGCACTGATGCAGCGCCTGCAGCAGGTGCGTGAACAGGTGCGGCGTCACTTTGATGCAGTGATTGCTGATCCCGAAGATGAAGAACAGCCCACTGAAAGCGAGGATGATCTGGGTTGCCTGTGGAGCGACCAGCCGGATGCCGAACTGTCAATTGAGCTGTTGCAGCAGGCCGGTTTCCGCCAGCCTCAGCAAAGCTGGAATCTGCTGCACGCCCTGCAACAGGGCCGGGCGGTGGCCAGCATGCAGCAGGTCGGACGGGAACGACTGGACCAGTTGATGCCCTTGTTGCTGCGTGCGGTGACGGAAACCCCGGACCCGGATGCTGCGCTGGAACGCACCCTCTGGCTGGTGGAAGCTGTGCTGCGCCGTACCGCTTACCTGCTGCTGCTGACGGAAAACCCCGAAGCCCTGAAACAACTGGTGCAGATGTGTGCGGTCAGTCCCTGGCTGGCTGAACAGCTGGCGCGCATGCCAATACTGCTGGATGAATTGCTGAGCCCTGAAACCCTTTATTCACCGGCAGACAAAACCCGCCTGCAGGATGAGTTGCGTCAACACCTGGCACGCATTCCGGAAGATGACATGGAAGCGCTGATGGAAGCGCTGCGTTATTTCCGTCATGCCAACGTGCTGCGGGTGGCCGCTTCTGACATCGTGGCGCGTCGCCACCTGATGAAAGTCAGTGACTACCTCACCTTCATTGCTGAAGTGCTGCTGGAGCAAGTGCTGCATCAGGCCTGGCGTGATCTGATCCGGCGTTACGGCCATCCGTTGCGCAGTGATGGTGAGCGCGCTGATCCGGCCTTTATTGTGGTTGGTTACGGCAAGATGGGGGGGATCGAGCTGGGTTATGGCTCGGATCTGGATCTGGTGTTTGTGCATGACGGTCACCCCACGCAGGGCAGTGACGGTGAAAAATCCCTCGACAGCATCACCTTCTACAGCCGACTTGGCCAGCGTATGATTCACTTCCTCACGGCCACTACCCCTTCCGGACAGTTGTATGAAGTGGACATGCGGTTGCGGCCTTCCGGCAATGCCGGGTTGCTGGTCAGCAGCTTAAAGGCCTTTGCCGACTACCAGCAGCAACAGGCCTGGACCTGGGAGCATCAGGCCCTGGTGCGGGCACGGGTGATCTGCGGTGATGCCGAGCTGGTCGAGCGTTTTAATCAGCTGCGTTGTGCCATTCTGGCGCAGCCGCGTGACCTGACCAAGTTGCGTCAGGATGTGATCGACATGCGCCTGAAAATGCGCGAAAACCTGGGCAGCAAGCCTCAGGAGGCGGACAGCCGTTTTCACCTCAAGCAGGATGCCGGTGGCATCGTGGACATCGAATTCATCGTACAATACTGCGTATTGGCATTCAGTCATGCCCAGCCGGCACTGCTGGAATACACCGACAATATGCGTATTCTGGATGCCCTGGCTGCCACTCAGGTGTTGCCGGAAGATGAAGTGCGTGCGTTGCAAGAGGCTTATCTGGCCTATCGCCAGGCCACCCACCATGCCTCGCTGGAGAAAACCGGCAACAGTGTGGAGTCGGCTCCCTGGCAGGCGCACCGTGATGCGGTCACACGCATCTGGAACCGTTTGTTTGACACGCCACAGGCCAGCTGAACACTTTCACCGGAGATTTGAATGGGACATTTTCGCCGCCCGCTGGATGGTCGTCATCTGGTGATTCTGCCGGGCACTGCCCAGAAGCTGCTGCTGGCACAAGCCACCCTGGCTGACCTGAAACAGCGCTACCCGGCACGACCACTGGATGTGATGGCCCCGGCGGCATTAACCGGGCTGGCCAGTCGTTTTCCGGAAGTGGACCGGGTCTGGAACCTGCCGGAGCCCAACATGGGCTGGAAACTCTACTGGCGGGCAGGCATCGATCTGCAGGGGCAGGGTTACAGCCGCGCCTGGGTACTGCCGGATCGTTTCAAGCCGGCGCTGATCCCGGCGCTGGCCAATATTCCCGAGCGCACCGGTTACCGTGGCATGTACCGTTATTCCTTGCTGATTGATATCCGTCTGCCGCGCAAGGATCTGCACCCGCACCCGCTGGATCGTTACCGGGCACTGGCCCATGACATCGGTGAGCCGCTGCCTGCAATCAGCAGCGGGGCATTAAAAACCGACACTGAGCGCCAGGAAACCCTGCTGCGGGAACACGGCCTGACCACGGATCAACCCATCCTGGCCTGGTGCCCCGGCAGCCTGCATGTGCCGGAGCCGGGTCGGCGTCAGGCACCTGCCGCCGATCACTGGCAGTTGATGCTGCAACAGGCGCTGGATGCCGGTTGGCAAATCTGGCTGTTTGGCTCACGCCATGAACAACTGGAAATTGATCACCTGCTGCAACAGATGGATCAGGGTATCCGAGAACAGTTGGTGTCCATGGTCGGCAAGCTGCCCTGGGAGGATGTGGTCGATCTGCTGTCACTGGCCAGCCTGCAACTGGGGCAGGACAACCCGCTGGCGCTGCTGGGCCGAGCCTGTCAGCTGCCGGTTTGTTTGCCGGTGCAGGGAGATAGCTGCCCAACAGCGGAAAACGGGCTGGCCGCACGGCTGGGTGCCACTTGGATGCAGATCCTGGACTGGCCACAAAAACTGCAGCAAAACCAGCAGTAGTCGCAACAGCAGGGCTGGCAAGGCTTATGCTGCGCTGCAGCTTAGTCCTTGGTATAAAGCAGTCAGCGTATAAAAATCAGGTGAATTTCTGTAAAATGCGCTGTTGTAAAATTACTAGCCAACCCATTAAACGTTTTACGTATAACTCCGGCAGAACGTGTGACCACAAGTTACACCCGCAAGAGTTGTCGATCACAACTAAGGAATCGGGGACCCCATGACAACATCCAAGATTGTTTACACCTTTACAGACGAAGCACCTGCACTGGCCACCTTCTCACTGTTGCCGGTTGTCAGCACCTTTGCCAAGGCTGCCGGCATCGAAGTGGAAACCAGTGATATCTCTCTGGCTGCCCGTGTACTGGCCTCCTTCCCGGATCGTCTGAAAGAAGACCAGCGGGTTCCCGACGCCCTGGCAGAACTCGGCGAACTGGCCAAGCAGCCGGAAGCCAACATCATCAAACTGCCAAACATCAGTGCCTCCATTCCGCAGTTGAAAGCCTGTATCAAGGAACTGCAAGCTCAGGGTTATGACCTGCCTGAGTACCCGGATGAGCCGTCCAGCGAGGAAGAAAAAGCCATTCTGGAAGCCTACTCCAAGGTGCTGGGCTCTGCCGTGAACCCAGTGCTGCGTCAGGGTAACTCTGACCGTCGCGCACCACCGGCCGTTAAAGCCTACGCTCGCAAGTTCCCTCACTCCATGGGCAAGTGGAGCAAGGCTTCCCGCTCTCACGCTGACTACATGCGTGGCGGTGACTTCTTCTCCAGCGAACAGTCCGTGACCATGGAAGCCGCCGGTGATGTGCGCATCGAATTTGTGAACAAGGCCGGTCAGGTTGACGTCAAGAAAACCCTGAAAATGCAGGAAGGCGAAGTACTGGACTCCATGTTCATGAGCTCCAAAGCGCTGGATGCCTTCTTTGAGCGCACCCTGCAAGAGTGTAAAGAAGATGGCGTGATGTGGTCCCTGCACGTCAAGGCCACCATGATGAAGGTGTCTCACCCCATCGTATTCGGCCACGCAGTGCGTGTGTTCTACCGCGAAGTATTCGAGAAGTACGGTGAGCTGTTCGAAGAGCTGGGTGTTAACCCCAACAACGGTATGGCCAGCGTTTACGACAAGATCAAAACCCTGCCGCAGTCCAAGCAGGACGAAATCGAAGAGGCCATTCACGCCTGCTACGAGCACCGTCCGGAAATGGCAATGGTTGATTCCGTCAAAGGCATCACCAACCTGCACATCCCCAGCGACGTGATTGTTGACGCCTCCATGCCGGCCATGATCCGTAACTCCGGTCAGATGTGGGGCCGTGATGGCAAGCAGAAGGACACCAAGGCGGTCATGCCTGAGTCCACCTATGCACGCATCTATCAGGAAATGATCAACTTCTGCCGCACCAACGGTGCCTTTGATCCGACCACCATGGGCTCTGTACCCAACGTGGGCCTGATGGCGATGAAGGCCGAAGAATACGGCTCACACGACAAGACCTATGAAATGAAGGAAGACGGCGTCATGCGCGTGGTTAAAGCGGATGGCACCGTACTGATGCAGCACAACGTGGAAAAAGGCGACATCTGGCGCGCTTGCCAGACCAAGGATGCAGCCATCAAGGACTGGGTGAAACTGGCCGTTAACCGTGCCCGTCAGTCCAACACCACTGCCATTTTCTGGCTGGATGCTGAACGCGCCCACGACCGTGAACTGCGCAAGAAAGTTGAAAAGTACCTGCAAGACCACGACACCACTGGTCTGGACATTCGTGTGATGGGCTACAACCGCGCCATTCGTACCTCCATGGAGCGCATGGTTCGTGGCAAGGACACCATCTCCGTGACAGGTAACGTACTGCGTGACTACCTGACTGACCTGTTCCCGATCATGGAGCTGGGTACTTCAGCCAAGATGCTGTCCATTGTGCCCATGCTGGCCGGTGGCGGCATGTACGAAACCGGTGCTGGCGGCTCTGCACCCAAACACGTACAGCAAGTGCTGCAGGAAAACTACCTGCGCTGGGATTCACTGGGTGAGTTCCTGGCGATTGCCGTTTCCCTGGACGAACTGGGCCAGAAAACCGGCAACAAACACGCCCAGGTACTGGGCAAGGCGCTGGACGCTGCCACCGGCAAACTGCTGGAGAACAACAAGTCTCCATCACGCAAGATCGGTGACATCGACAACCGTGGCAGCCACTTCTACCTGACCCTCTACTGGGCACAGGAACTGGCCGCTCAGAAGGATGACAGCGAACTGGCTGCCCGCTTTGCAGCGCTGGCCAAAACCCTGACTGAAAAAGAACAGCAGATTGTTGCTGAACTGAATGAAGTCCAGGGCAAACCGGCTGACCTGGGTGGTTACTACCACGTTGACCTGTCCAAGGCCAATGCCGTCATGCGCCCCAGCGCTACCTTCAACCAGGCCCTGGAAAGCGTTAAATAATCCAGCCGGTTGAAACATGAAAAACCCCGGAGCACCGCAAGGTGCTCCGGTTTTTTTCTGGCAGGGGTCGTCAAAGCATGTGCAGGCCTTACTGGGTCATTACACGAGATTACAGCGGGATGGTGCCGATATTTTTCTTCAGCAAAGCCTGTGTACGCGGTCGTCCGGCTGCGGAGGTATCAAATCCCAGTCCGTAGCGGTAAATCTCAGGAACATATAAACACTCATCGCCATTCTTACTGTCAGTATCTTCATAGATAACGCCGATTTCCTGTAGTGTCTTCAGCATCTTTGTGTCCAACCCCGCTTGTTGGGCACTGAAAGGTACCCTGATATTACGCAAGCCCTGCTCGGTCATTTCGTCCACCCAATTGCGCAACACGCTGATTTCGACCTTGGCTTCATCAACCTTCTCCTTGCTGCAGTCACTGATGGCATTGCGCATGGACTCAGGCGCCAACAAACGATCAGTCCATGTCTGACCAGATCGTTGCCGTTCGATCTGCGCAGCAAACTTGAGAAAACGAACCAGATCACGAGCCTGTACATTGCCTTTTAAATCACAAAGCGCTGCGTAGACCCAGCGTGCGGAGTGAGCTTCTTTCGATTTCTCTCGGCCTAATTTTTTGCCCCACAACTGCTCCAGCTCGACTTTTAGCTCCTCGAGCCCCATTGACTCTGCGCGCCGAGGCTCGCTGTACAAACCAGCCTGACAGCTCAACATATATGCAAGGCGCAAAAAACTTTCTGCATTCCAGTGCAGACGGAAAGGTCCATAACGGTTAAGCAGCTGCCCCAGATTCTGGCGAATCACATCCTGCACGTAATCCAAGCGCACAAAAATAATCGCACCCAATTGCGGATCTGCCAGCTCATTCAAACGGCTCGGCAGCTTGAGTAATGATTCGATAGCCTGATTGGCAGGCTCCTGACTGGCGTCCTTGAAAGCATCCTCGATACCATCAAATACCAGCACCATACGTTTACCGCTACGCTGCAATAACGCATTGATCTCGGTAAGCCCAGCATTCTGCAAACCAAACTGGCAGGCTATGATTTCATTCCAAAAGTCATCCCAGTGCGCGGGTGGCTTCAACAGAGCATCCGAAATTTTTCTGTCCAACTGACTGGCCGTCAGCAAAGCATCTTCTGTACAATCCAGTTGATGCAACACATTACGTTGAGCCTGTTTAATTTCGCCATCAGGCTTATCACTAATATTCGATGACCAAAGCGCCGGGAAAATCAAAGCATCCTGTATGTTGGCAGCTGGAAAACTCAGTTTTTCAAGAAAAACCTGCCAGCTCAGGCTGTGTACCAACTGACGGTAGGTAAAGGTTTTACCCGCCCCTTTTGCACCAATCATCAGTGCGCTTGGGATTTCCCGGGCAAAATGTTTACCCAAGTTTAACAGCGGCTCAATAGCCAGCAAGTGCCCCAGCTCGGTGCCCTCGGCAAAGGCCGCCTCGTTGCACACCTCGTAGAGGTCTTGAGCCAACTTGTGACGGCTCTCAGTAGCAAGTTCCGGCTTGGTGCCATCGTTCAACTGCAGCGCAGGTCGTACCATATACAGTGCTTTTGCCCAATCAGTCGCGGACGCATACAAAGGCCTGGCTTCAGTCAGTCTGCTCAAGGCCTCTGTAATGGAGCCAATGGACATCAGGCTGTTATTGAAATCAGCTTCCAGCCACTGCACATGTTGCTCCAAAGGATCAGCTGTCGGATAGGCAGCACCCAACTGCTTAAGCGCCTCCTGATAATACTTTGACTCGCGTAGCTCTGGTGTCAGCAAACTCAGCACAACCGTTGGTCGAGCACCGGCCTTCATTTCTTCCTTCAAACGGCTGTTGTAGGCGTAAAGTCGCCGCAAAATCTCCGCCATACCCATGACTGACTGAGGCGCGACAGTGGTGACAAAGAAGTGGTCTACACGCGGATCAAACAGTAACGGACTAGCCAACTCGCTCAAACCTGCGCGCAAATCGACAAATACTGCATCGACCTCCAATCGTCGGCCCAACGCCTGCAGATGATCACTTAGTTGCCAAGGATTGGCCGGATTTCGGGCCAGATGTTCAGGCGCCACCGGCATATCCTGAATTTCGCACAAATCCAGCGCAGCGGGTAATACAAACAACTCCTGATCCAGCCCACTCACACTGAACGATGTTTTCTTTAATTCGTCAGCAAAATAATCCAACGTACAGTCGACACCGGCGGGCGGATAATGCAACGCTTCAAGCAACTGCACAAAAGACACGCTGGGTGTATTGACACTATCCAGCCAAAAACTGACACCCGGCGCCTCAAGATCGGCATCCACCACCAGAATCTTCTTACGTTTGGCTGGCTCTTGTCCCGACCCCGACGCTTTAAAGCAGGCAGCAACATACGTCATCAGTGCACTGGTTCGACCAACGCCACCTTTGAACGAGTGAAACGAAATCAACTCAGGCCCGTCTTGGAATGAAGTACGTGCAGCACCATCCGAATCCTGACTCAGCCCGACATCAGGCTCCCGTACCTGACTGCTGCTGTCATCTTCGTCGGTTTCGTCGCTCGGTAAATACACCACATCTTTCCACAAGGGGTAGCCGTCAACAGGAGCAGTCCGAACATCCTCATCATGAATCAATGTAACAGGATAGCGGGTATGACCAATCTGCAGCTGAATGTAGCGTTCTTCTTTTGAATAGTAACGGC
Organism: Marinospirillum alkaliphilum DSM 21637; assembly: GCF_900119735.1. Taxonomy (GTDB): domain Bacteria; phylum Pseudomonadota; class Gammaproteobacteria; order Pseudomonadales; family Halomonadaceae; genus Marinospirillum; species Marinospirillum alkaliphilum. Next base: position 54,892 of record NZ_FPJW01000003.1, read on the forward strand.
CGTACAGGTTGAATAACCACTCATCAACTTGGGCCTCATTACCACTGTGGTAAACATCCATACCATCAGCAAAGCAATCGAAAGCGGCAATGCCTGCCGGCATTTTGTGCCACAAATGCGTCTTCTGCTTCAGCAGACGCTCGATATCCAGCCAAGTCAAAAGCCGCAAAGATGAGTTATCAGTCGCTTTCATTGCAGCTCTCCATTTATCCAGTTCAATACCTGTTCCAGCTGCACTTCACACTGCTGATCAGTCGGGTTCAGGCTCACGCCGCCGTAACGCCATACTTGGTGCAGGCTTTCCATATTGCAGTTGCGCTGCTCTTCGTGTCCATCAGAGGCTATTACCGCTGTCAGTTGAATATTACCTGGTAACTTGAGGTGATGGCCTGCACTGAGTCGAGTCAGGATATTTCCCAGATCATGCCCTGTTTGCTTGACGTCTTCAGCAGTAAACAACCTTTGGCATTTTCGCTTAAGCCAGACAGCTTTTAGCCCACACTCAACAGCATAAAACAGCAGCAGACGATGTGCATTCTCGCGCTTACCATCCGTGTGCGGCATAGAGATCTTCTTCAACTGCCGCCAGGCGCGTTTAAGCTCCCGATCAGTGAAGGCAATGCTCATGCTAAATCTCCTGTGTACGAATTTGCCTGCTCAAACACCTTTTAAGCTCTTCTTCTATATGTGGTGGTCAACTTTTTGGAAATATCGATCTAAAAAGACCCTGACAAATGGCCTGTTGCTCTCTTTCTTTGGTTTCTTCCTTTTAGCAAAGATGCCTTGTGGTGGCAACTCTTGCTGCTGGGCTTGCAGTACCTGACTTCTTTACTGGGAATTTAAAAAGGACTAGAATAGTCTTTAATAGAAACCGAACAGGCGAAGCCCGGAAGCTGATGTGCTGAGACTCAGTAAACTGACCGATTATGCTGTGGTGTTGATGGCGCAGCTGGCGCGTGAGCCAGGGCGTTTGTATGCCTCGGCGGAGCTGGCGGAGGCGCTGGGTTTGCCGAAGCCAACGGTGAGCAAGTTGCTGAAGATGCTGGTGAAAGCGGATCTGCTGATTTCCCGCCGTGGCACTCAGGGTGGTTATCAGTTGGCACGCCCGGCCAATCGCATCATGGCCAGTGATCTGATTGCTGCCATTGAGGGGCCGGTGGCAATGACTGAATGCAGCCTGGAGTTGCATCACTGTGATCTGGTTGGCCAGTGTGGTGTGTCTGATAACTGGCAGCGTGTGACGCAGGCGATTCAGCAATTGCTGGCTTCGGTGAGTCTGGCGCAACTGGCTCAACAGCAGGCGATCAAGCTGCCGTGGGTGCAGATCCAGACACTGACCTTGCATGAGGTCGGTTAGTCAGGCAAGGGCTGCTTGTGGTAGATAAATAACTGACTGGGATTGCTGACTATAGGGTAGGACTGGCTTCAGGCCGTCTGCAACAGGATGTTGCAGTCGGAGCTTACAGGGATGTATTCACGCGTCCTGAAGCAGTCATACCCTGTGGTGGCAACCGGAACCCGATTATAAAACTGACTTGATGATACCCGGAGACCGCCATGGCGAGTGAAGAGATGGAGCAGCTTGTCCGCAAGGAATACAAGCAAGGCTTCGTAACCGACATCGAAAGCGACACCCTGCCCCCCGGACTGGATGAAGGGGTGATCCGTCATATTTCGGCGATGAAAAAAGAGCCGGAATGGTTGCTGGAGTGGCGTCTGGAAGCTTTCCGTCACTGGCAGACCATGCAAGACCCGCAGGCCTGGGCGCATCTGTCTTATCCAAAAATCGATTATCAGGCGATTTCCTACTATTCAGCGCCCGGTGCCAAGAACAAGGATGCCCCCAAGAGCCTGGATGAAGTCGACCCCAAGCTGCTGGAAACCTTCGAGAAGCTGGGTATTCCACTGCACGAGCGGGCCGCACTGGCCGGTGTGGCGGTGGATGCGGTGTTCGACTCGGTATCCGTCGGCACCACCTTCAAGGCCAAGCTGGCCGAAGCCGGGGTGATTTTCTGCTCCATCTCCGAAGCCCTGCAGGAGCACCCGGAGCTGGTGCGTCAGTACCTGGGCACCGTGGTGCCGCCGACTGACAACTACTACGCTGCACTCAACTCGGCGGTATTCACCGATGGCTCCTTTGTGTTTGTTCCCAAAGACGTCACCTGCCCGATGGAGCTGTCCACCTATTTCCGCATCAATGCCGCCAACACCGGGCAGTTTGAGCGCACCCTGATCATCTGCGAAGAACGTGCGCAGGTGTCTTATCTGGAGGGTTGCACCGCGCCAATGCGTGATGAAAACCAGTTGCACGCAGCCGTGGTTGAGCTGGTGGCGCTGGACGATGCCTACATCAAATACTCCACCGTGCAGAACTGGTATCCCGGTGATGAAGAAGGCAAGGGCGGTATCTACAACTTCGTGACCAAACGCGGTGACTGCCGTGGTGATCGTGCCAAGATCAGCTGGACTCAGGTGGAAACCGGTTCTGCCATCACCTGGAAATACCCCAGTTGTGTGCTGCGCGGCAAAGATTCCGTCGGTGAGTTCTACTCGGTGGCGGTGACCAACAACTTCCAGCAGGCCGACACCGGCACCAAGATGATTCATCTGGGTGAAGGCAGCCGCTCGACCATCATTTCCAAAGGCATTTCTGCCGGTCGCTCCAACCAGTCTTATCGTGGTCTGGTGAAAATCCTGCCGGGTGCCAAGAATGCCCGCAACTTCACCCAGTGTGATTCCCTGTTGCTGGGCGACAAGTGTGGCGCGCATACCTTTCCTTATCAGGAAATCGGTAATGCCAGTGCTCAGGTGGAGCACGAAGCCACCACCTCCAAAATTGGCGAAGACCAGCTGTTTTATTGCATGCAGCGTGGCATTTCCGAAGAAGACGCAGTGAACATGATTGTGAACGGCTTCTGCAAAGACGTATTCAAGGAACTGCCGATGGAATTTGCAGTGGAAGCCGAAGCCCTGCTGAACGTGACACTTGAAGGCGCTGTTGGTTAATACGGCCAGAATTCATATTTTTAAAGAGACCAGAAGATGATCGAGATTAAAGACCTGCACGCCAAAGTTGAAGGCCGTGAAATCCTCAAGGGCCTGAACCTGACCATCAACCCCGGTGAGATTCACGCCATCATGGGCCCGAACGGTGCGGGCAAATCCACCCTGTCGGCGGTACTGGCCGGTCGTGAAGGTTATGAAGTGACTGGCGGTTCGGTGACTTTTGAAGGTCAGGACCTGCTGGACATGGAAGTGGAAGAGCGTGCCTGCGCCGGTCTGATGCTGGCCTTCCAGTATCCGGTGGAAATTCCCGGCGTGAAAAACGTCTACCTGTTGAAAGCCGCCCTGAATGCCCAGCGCAAGGCGCGTGGCGAGCCTGAAATTGAAGCACCGGCCTTTATGCAACTGGTGCGTGAGAAGCTGAAGTTCATGAAAATGGACAACTCCTTCCTGCATCGTGCAGTGAATGAAGGTTTTTCCGGCGGTGAAAAGAAGCGCAATGAAATTCTGCAAATGCTGGTGCTGGAACCCAAGCTGGCGATTCTGGACGAAATCGACTCGGGTCTGGATATTGATGCCCTGAAAGTGGTGGCGGAAGGGGTGAACTCCCTGCGTGCTGCCAACCGCAGCATCCTGATGATCACCCACTATCAGCGCCTGCTGGATTACATCGTGCCGGACTTCATTCACGTGCTGGCAGATGGCCAGATCATCAAATCCGGTGACAAGTCGCTGGCGCTGGAACTGGAGGAGAAGGGTTACGACTGGTTGCTGGAGGGTACAGCATGAACCAGTACAGCGAGGCCTTTACGGCCTTTAACAAGGATGCTGAAAGCGGCTGGCTGAAAAGCCAGCGCATTGCCGCCTTTGCCCGTTTTGAGCATCTGGGTTTTCCGACTCCGAATGTGGAGCGCTGGAAATACACCGACACCAAAGCACTGGCGCGTCGCAACTTCACCCTGAAGCGGGATTATGATCTCAAGGCAGCGCGTGAACTGCTGAACAGCCGTGACCTGCAACTGGATGCCTATCGTCTGGTGCTGGTGAATGGTGTGTATGCCCCTGAGCTGTCGGATCTGGATGCCATGCAGGATGCCGTGGTGATTGAACCCTTATCCGAAGCGCTGGATAAGGAGCTGGAACTGACCTGCGGCATGATGGGTCGGCTGGCGGGCATTGATGTGGATGTGTTCACCGCCATGAACTTTGCCTTTGCCGGTGAAGGTGCGGTGATCCGTCTGGGCAACAACCAGCAACTGAAAAAACCGCTGCTGCTGGTTTATCTGTCCACTGCCAGTGAAACACCGGTGATGTCTCACCCCCGCGTCTTGCTTGCTGCCGGCAGCAACAGTGAAATGCAGCTGGTGGAGTATTTTGTGGGTGCCGAGGATGCTGGCAACTTCACCAACCGGGTACTGGAAGGCGTGCTGGAGCGTAATGCACAGTTGCGTCATACCCTGTTGCAGTCCGGCAGTGACAACGAGTGGTGGGTGGGTCGTGTGCAGATTGAACAGAAGCGCGACAGCCGTTACACCTGCCACCACATGAATCTGGGTGGCAAGCTGGTACGGGATGATCTGGTGGCCGACCTGAATGGTGAGGGTGCCGAGTCGAGCTTTTCCGGCCTGCTGTTCGGGCGCAACCGCCAGCATCTGGACATTCACAGCCTGGTGAATCACAACGCACCGCTGACCAACAGCTTTGAAAACTACAAGGCGATCCTGAATGATCGCGCCCGGGGTGTGTTCAACGGCAAGGTGATTGTCAAACGCGACAGCCAGAAGATCAACGCCCAGCAGAGCAACGCCAACCTGCTGTTGAGTGATCAGGCTGAGATTGACACCAAACCGGAACTGGAAATCTACGCCGATGACGTGAAGTGTTCACATGGCGCCACCACCGGCCAGCTGGATGAAACGGCACTCTTTTATCTGCGTGCGCGCGGCATCAATGAAACCCTGGCGCGTGGATTGCTGACGCTGGCTTTTGCCAACGAGGTGATCGACCAGTTGCCGATTCCCGAAATTTACCGGCTGGTGGAAACCACCGTGGCCGGTCAGTTGCCGCAACAGGTCGAACTGGAACTGGACTGATGAGCAACCTCAATCTGACAAGTGGTGCAGGTGTGCTGCCCCGGCAACCGGCTTATGACCTGATGGCATTGCGTGCCGAGTTTCCGATTCTGGCGCGTGAAGTGAATGGCAAACCACTGGTGTATCTGGACAATGCCGCCACCAGCCAGAAACCCCTGAGTGTGATCGAGGCGATGGATGACTATTACCGTCAGACCAATGCCAACATTCACCGGGGTTTGCATACCCTGTCACAGGAAGCCACTGATGCCCATGAGCTGGCACGCCAGAAGGTGCAGGGTTTCATCAATGCAGCCTCCAGTCGTGAAGTGATCTTCACCCGTGGCACCACCGAAAGCATCAACCTGGTGGCGCAGAGCTGGGGTCGAACCAACCTGAAAGCGGGAGATCAGGTGCTGGTGTCGATGATGGAGCATCATGCCAACATCGTGCCCTGGCAGCTGCTGCGTGAGCAGATTGGCATTGAATTGAAGGTGATTCCAATCCTGCCCGATGGCAGCCTCGACATGGATGCCTTCCATCGTTTGCTGACACCCCAGGTCAAGCTGGTGTCGATCACCCAGGTGTCCAATGCGCTGGGCAGCATCACCCCGCTGGAACAGATCATTCCGGCAGCCCATGCGCTGGGCATTCCGGTGCTGGTGGATGGTGCGCAGGGTATTCCGCATCAGCCGGTGGATGTGCAGGCGCTGGATGTGGATTTTTATGCCTTCTCCGGCCACAAGATGTACGGCCCCACCGGCATTGGTGTGCTGTATGGCAAGGCTGAACTGCTGGATGCCATGCCACCCTGGCAGGGGGGCGGTGACATGATTGATGTGGTCACCTTTGAAAAAACCACCTGGGCCGGATTACCCCACAAGTTTGAAGCCGGTACACCGGCCATTGCCGAAGCCATTGGGCTGGGTGCAGCGGTGGACTGGATGCAGCGGGTGGGCGTGCAGGCCATCAGTGACTGGGAACACCAGTTGCTGGTGTATGCCACTGAACGCATGAAAGCTGAGCTGCCGGGTCTGCGGATTCTGGGCGAAGCGGCACACAAGGCCGGGGTGATTTCTTTTGTACTGGAAGATGCCCATGCCCAGGATCTGGGGCTGCTGACCGATCAACTGGGTGTGGCAATCCGCACCGGACATCATTGTGCCATGCCGGTGTTGCACCATCTGGGTGTCAACGCCACGGCGCGGGCTTCGTTTGCGGCCTACAACACCTTTGAAGAAGTGGATGCCTTTGTGGCGGCACTGGTGCGGGTGCGGGAGATGCTGATATGACTCAGTCGTCTTCCAACCCGTTAAACAAAGGCGACAAGCTGGCGCTGTTGCGGGAAACCGAGGTGATCTCGGTGCCCTTTGGCAAGGCCATCACCCTGCCGGAAGGTGAAACGGTGGAGGTCATGCAGGCACGCGGCAGCACGGTCAGCATTGGACATCAGGGCCGTTTGTACATGGTGGAAGGGCGCAATCTGGATGCACTGGGTCTGCCACCGGTGGAGCGCCCGGTACTGGCCAAGGGTGCCAGTAACGAACAGATCCTTGAATTTGCCTGGGAACAGTTGCGCACCTGTTTTGATCCGGAAATTCCGGTCAATATCGTGGATCTGGGGCTGGTGTATGGCATGAAGGTGGTGGATCTGCTTGATGGCCGCAAGATGCTGAACATCAAAATGACCCTGACCGCGCCGGGTTGTGGCATGGGTGAAGTGATTGCCGCAGATGCCCGCCGCAAGATCCAGGGGGCTGAAGACCTCAGTCAGGTGAATACCGAGATCGTGTTTTCACCCCCCTGGTCACGCGAGATGATGTCCGAAGACGCCCGGCTGGAACTGGGCATGTTCTGAGGCTTTGTCAGGGCAAGCATCAGATCACGGTAATCTTGCCTTCCACCAGGGCAAAGGTCAGTTGTTCACTTTCCCTGTTGATCTCCTGTTTGCGTCCGGCAATGATCACGCTGGTGCCGGGGTAAGCGCGGCGGTTGATCACTACCTTGGCAGCAAAAGCGCGCTTCAGATCCGCCTGAACCTGCTCGCGGCGTTGGTCCAGCAGTCGCTGATGCAGTTGCAGTGACTGTTTGGCTTTCAGCAGCATGGGTTTCATGCGCTCCAGCTTTTCTGCACCCTTGTGGCGAGCATCACGTGCCAGCTCAACCAGTTTGTATTTGTTGCGATCCAGTTGGGTCTGTTTGCGCAGCAGTTGGGTGTATTCCTCTTCTGCCTGACGACAGTCGCCCACTCTCAGCTCGGTTTTACTGAAGGCCAGCGCACCACTGGTGTTGATTTCTATCAGGTCGGTGGCAATCAGTTGTGATCCAGTCACCTGGCCTTTGCCTTCCACCTGAATGAAGGTTCCGGCGGTGAGTTTAGACTGACTGACATGACTGCCAATCACGATCTCCTGACCGGCCTCCAGCAGGGCTTCGTGCACAAAGCGAGCACGAATGCTGCAAGTGGCCTTTAAACGAGCCTTTTCAGTCAGGTACTGGGCATCCTTGTTGCCGATGGCTCCGGTTGCCAGCTCGATGTGACCACCGGCTTTAAGAAAAGCCGCATCCACGGTGCCTTGCACACGGATGTCGCCACTGGCAATGACCTGCATGCCATCCAGTACTTCACCACTGATTTCCACGCTGCCCTTGTAACGCACATGGCCGGTGGACAAGTCCACGCGTGGCAGACGCAATACCTGCTCCACCTGCGCGCCTTTGTCATGGATCACCGGCATGCCATCCACTGCTGCCAGCAACAGGTCAGGGTCCTGTTCATCCAGGCAGACACTGGCGTCCTTGAGCTTCAACTGGATGTCTTTGCCATCTCTGGCACGCAAGGTTTTGCCGGTCACTGTCCAGCCGGGTTTGCCTTTGGTGGGGGGGTGGCGGCGTATCAGTGGCGTGCCGGCAGCCACAAAAGGAAAATCACCCCGGTCAAAATAATCCACCCGGTCATAATGGTCGGTGAATAAACGGCGGTCAGAAGCACCTTCCACCAGTGGCTCAATGCGTGCATGCTGGCCGTCCACCGGTGTTTCACCGTAAGCCAGTACGGTGCTGTATGAGTTTTCGGTGTTGTGTAACTTACCATTCAGATCCGCGCTGGTCAGGGTTTCTACCACGTCATCCAGCAGGCCACGGGTGATCTTGTGTTTACGGATCAACTCTTCCAGGCGCGCACGATCCAGGGGTTTGCCGCGCCCATGACTGCCACGCAGCACAGCACCGGCCACCAGCTTGTTTTCACTGAGGTGAATTTCCAGTTCAGCATCCACCGGCAGGCTGATACAGGCTTCACGCCCTTCACCGCGCCGCATGGCATCCAGCAGGACTGCCACAGCACTGGGTAACAGCGGAAAGTCATCCGGTGGATAACCGGCTTCCAGTGTTAGCTGAGCAAAGTCCAGCGGCTTCAGTTCAATGCTGGATTGAACAGGGGTGAAGTCTGCCCAGAGCTCGTTATCGTTACGCAGGTGGTAACTGATACCCAGATCCAGTGCGGAAGGTTTGATAACCGGCTCATTGGCGGCTTCGGGTATCAAGTGGCGATTTTCTTTTGAGCTGTTGGTGGCTTTGATGGCGAGCATGGCGACCCCCCTGATCTAAAAACTGCATTTTAATTGCATCTATTAGGGTTCGAGTATATCGACAGATTTATAAAAAATACATGATTAATGGTTTTTTGCTGACCCGGTGTCTGGTTCAGGTGCTGATGGCTTGTGCGGGTAGTGTAAAGCTAAAACAGCAGCCCTGATTTAACCCTTCAGAGGTAACGCTGATTTGTCCGCCATGACGCTCCACAATTTTGCGGCAAATGGCCAGCCCTATGCCGGAGCCTTCAAACTCATCGCGGGAATGCAGGCGCTGAAAGACTCTGAATAACCGGTCAAATTGTGTTGGATCAATGCCGATGCCTTGATCAATGATGTTGAACTGCCAGAAATTCTTCTGCCGCTCCACTGTCAGGGTGATCCGGGGCGGTTGGTTGGGTTGGTGGTATTTGATGCTGTTGCTGATCAGGTTCTGCAGCAGGCGAGTCAGTTCATCCGGGCTGGCAAACACCACCGGCCACTCTTCACCGTTAAAACGGATTTCAGCCTGCTGTTCATCAATCTGCGGTTGCAGGAATCTCAGTGCTTCCAGCAAGGCCAGTTCGCTGTTCACTCGCCTCATGGGCTCACCGCGACGGCCCACTCTGGAGTATTCAAGCAGTGAAACCAGCATGTGATCCAGGCGGGCGGCAGCTTCAGTGGCAAAGTGAATCATGGTTTGCTGCTCATCACTGAGCGTTTGCTCCAGCTGTTTATGCAGCAGCTCCAGATAGCTGTTGATCATGCGCAGGGGTTGGCGCAGGTCATGACTGGCAACATAAGAAAACTGTTCCAGCTCGGCATTGGAGTGTTGCAGTTCGGCTTTTTGCTCTGCCAGCAGTGCTTCGGTTCTTTTCAGTGCGTTAATGTCGGCATAAGCGATCAACACCCCATAGCCTGGCAGGTTAAGTGGTGTGGCGCTGACCAGTATCCAGCTGCTGAAACCCGGATGACGGATTTCCTGAACCTGTCCGACAATGCTGCGGTTTTCTTTTAATGCACGAACACTGGCAAAGTCTTCCGGTGCCAGCAAGGAGTCATCTTCGGCGTGAATGGTCCAGTGGTGGTCAGCGTAGTTGCGAGCCAGATGGTCTGCCTTGCTGATGCCCAGCAGGCGTTCGGACTCAGGATTGCAGTCAATGATATTGCCCTGCTCATCCGTCACGCTAATGCCAACCGGCGCAATATCAAAAATGGCAGTCAGGCGCTTCTGGGTTGATAGCAGTACTTCCCTGGCTTGTACCTGCTCAGTGATGTCTCTGGCAATGGCCAGCACTTCATGCTCACTCAGTGGCATCATGCGGGCTTCATAAAAGCTGGTTTTGCCCTGAGCAGTGATGCTGTATTCATAACAGACCCGTTGCTGGCGCTGCAGGGTTTCGGTGATGCGATCCAGCGTCAGGCGGGCCAGATCGGGTGGCAGTACTTCGGTGACTGGGCGCCCGATAAAGTCCCTGGTGGGTAACAGCAGGTTCGGGTCATCCTTGGCAGACAAAAGATACCCTTGATCATTCAAGCGAAAAATCAGATCGGGCAAAGCCTGAATCATGGAGTTAAGCAGATTCAGGGTGATCTGGTGATCAACTGCAGTATCGGAAAAGGATGGCTTGGTGGTCATGACGGCAGTTCCCGATCGACTTTACATGGCTCATTGTAACAAAATGTGTATGTGTTTTACATTGATTTTGCATAATGGAGGATGAATAACCCGGACAGTCAGCGGGTCGCCTGACTTTTTTTGATAAGTCTGGTCTAATTGCCTCAAACCTATTCACGGCAAGAGAATCCGCATGACCAGTAGCCTCTGCACCGATAGCCTTCCCACCGACCTGATCACCGGCCCACGCAAGACACTGCAAAAATACGATACTGAATACACCCTGCTGGGCACCGCGCATGTTTCCAGAGCCAGTGCCGACGAAGTGCGCGCATTGATTCGTGATGGTGATTTTGATGCTGTTGCCATCGAGTTGTGTCCGGGGCGTTTGTCATCCATTGCTGACCCGGATGCCTTGTCCAAACTGGATTTGTTTCAGGTCATTCGTGAAGGCAAAGCCGGCATGGTGGCAGCCAATCTGGCACTGGGTGCCTTCCAGCAACGTGTGGCAGAAGAGTCGGGTATCAGCCCCGGTGAAGAAATGAAGGCTGCCATTGAAGAGGCCAAAGCGCGTGATCTACCATTACTGGTGATTGACCGGGATGTTGGTATTACCCTGAAACGTGTTTATCGCAGTGTGCCCTGGTGGCAACGTGCCGGGCTGATCAGTGGCTTGATTGGCAGCCTGTTGTCCCGTGAAAAGGTTACGGCTGAAGAAATCGAAAAGCTCAAGGAAGGGGATGTGCTGGAGGCCACCTTCAGTGAGTTTGCCGCTGAGTCAGAAAAACTCTACCAGCCGTTGATTGCCGAGCGCGATCATTACATGGCGTTGCGACTGGCGGAAGAAAATGGTGACAGCCGCTACAAGAAAGTGCTGGTGGTGGTGGGTGCCGGGCACCTCAAGGGGCTGGAAGAAAACCTGAAGGGTCACTTGCCGGATAATCCGCGAGAACAGTTGCGAGTACTGGAGTCTGTTCCTGCCGGTAGTCGTTGGCCCAAGCTGATACCCTGGATCATTGCTGCACTGATCCTGACTGGTTTTGCGGTCGGTTTTTCCCGCAGCACCACCGAAGGGCTGGATCTGGTGATGGACTGGGTGTTGGTTAACGGAGGCCTGAGTGCCCTGGGGGTATTGATTGCAGGTGGGCATCCGCTGACCATTCTGACCGCCTTTCTGGCGGCACCCTTGACATCCCTGAATCCGACCATCGGTGCCGGTTTTGTGGCTGCTGCTGTTGAGCTGTACATGCGCAAACCCAAGGTTTCGGACTTTTCTCACCTGCGCCAGGATACGGCCAGTGTTCGCGGTTGGTGGCGTAACCGGGTTTCCCGCACCCTGCTGGTGTTTATTCTGGCAACGCTGGGCTCGGCAATAGGCACCTATGTGGGTGGTTTTATCGTTTATGAGCAGCTGTTTGATCCGGTGCATTGACCTGGGTTTGCCCTTGTTGAAGGAGGGTTGCTCTTTTAGGGTGTTGTTTTAAGGCAAGGGGCTCATCACATAAATATGGTGAGCCCTTTTTTGTTAATGTTATTTAAATGTAATCAAATGGATCTGTTAAGAAAATCACGTGTAATCTTATTTGCTCAGTTGTAATATGGCTTGCTGAAATGTTGCAGGGCAATATGAGTCTTGGCTGAGGGGTAGGCGTGATGGAAGTGAGCATTTCCAGTTCACCGGATTGGGCGGGTCGATTAAATACTTATCATAGGTATGTTAGGCGTTGTCAGCAGCTGCTAATGTTTCGTGCACTAATTTATGGCATTTTGATTCTAGGCCTGTTCAATTTCCTGTTTATTCTTTATATGTCACCTCACTCCGGCTTGATCATTGTGATTCCAATGGTGCTTTTGCCGATTGCTTTGCTGGTGGCTCCTGTTGTAAGTCTGCTGCTGCGATCCACAGAAAAAAAACGTAACGCGTTGGCTCGTGAGTTCTTTATGGCTGGCCTCAGGGTTGATGATGCTGGACGCCTCACGACCAATTCAGCACATCCCACGCTGATGGCCGAGCCTGCGGTGACCTCTACACGACAGAGGTTGATGGCATGAAGGTTTCAAATGCCCCGTTGGGTGCTCCATTATTGCTGACAGGTTTGCTGCTGCTGGTGATGTTGTTTTTTTTACCCATGGATGCCGCAGCACAATTGGTATCAGCCATTACCCTGCTGTGTTTGATCTGGTTTGCCCAGAATGCGCTGGAAACCCGCTGGGGTGATTATTTCCGTTTGTTGGTATTGATGGCGGGTTGTTTTCTGACACTGCGTTATCTGGCCTGGCGGGGGATTTATACATTAACTGCGACGGAGTACATAACACTTGTTGCTGTATTGTTGCTGTTTGTTGCAGAGCTTTATTCAGCGGCCATTCATATTCTTGGTTGTGTTGTTAATGCGGTGCCTTTAAAACGGCCTTTATTAAGTATCAAAGACCTGCCGGAAGACACTGCCCTGCCCACGGTTGATGTGCTGGTGCCTTCTTACAATGAAGACCCGGAGATGCTGGAAATCACCCTGCGTGCTGCTTTGATGATTGATTATCCGGCAGAAAAGCTGAAGGTGTACTTGCTGGATGATGGTGGTACGGATCAGAAGCTTGCCTCGGATAATCCGGTGGCAGCCGAAGATGCACGAGTCCGTCGCAAGACGCTGCAGGCCTTGTGTGCCCGGCTGGGTACGCATTACCTGACCCGCCCGCGCAACGAAAGGGCCAAGGCTGGCAACATCAACCATGCCTTGCAGTTTGTATCCGGAGATCTGGTGGTGATCCTGGATGCCGACCATGTACCGACGGTGGATTTTCTGGATCACACCGTGCCCTGGTTTGTCCGTCATGATGATGTGTTTCTGGTGCAGACGCCGCACTTCATGATCAATCCTGATCCGGTGGATCGTAACCTGCTGCAGTCTTTCAGTCGCATGCCTTCGGAAAACGACATGTTTTACCAGACCATTCAGCGGGGGCTGGATTTCTGGTCGGCATCATTTTTCTGCGGCTCTGCTGCAGTGCTGCGCCGTAAACATCTGGATGAAGTAGGTGGTTTGTCCGGTGACTCCATCACGGAGGACTGTGAAACGGCTTTTGATCTGCACAGCAAGGGTTACCGCTCCATTTATGTTGATCGTCCGATGGTGGCGGGTCTGGCACCGGAAACCTTTACGGGGTTCGTGACTCAGCGGATGCGCTGGGCACAAGGCATGACCCAGATTCTGTTGTTGAAAAAGCCCTATCTGGCACCCGGTTTGAAATGGTATCAGCGTGTGGGTTACATGAGCTCCATTCTGTTCTGGATGTTCCCTTTTGCGCGTACCATTTTCCTGTTGGCACCTCTGGCTTACCTCTATTTCGGGATGCAGATTTATAACGCCTCCTTTATGGAGATCATGGCTTACACCCTGCCGCACGTCATTGCCACTTATATGGTGTCTTCCATGTTGTTCGGTCGTACCCGCTGGCCTCTGATCTCCGAGCTGTACGAAATCATGCAGTGTGTGTTTTCGCTGGTGGCCATCGTCAAGGTGTTTATCAATCCTCGCAAACCCTCATTCATGGTCACTCCCAAGGGCGACACCCTTGAGCAGGACTTTATCTCGCCGCTGGCCAAACCCTTTTATGTGTTGTTTGTGTTGTTGATTCTGGGTTTTGTGATTGGTGGTTATCGTTTCTGGGCAGATCCGCTGACCCGTGAACTGACGGTGATTGTGTTGTTATGGAACCTGTTTAATTTCCTGACAGTGTTTGCTGCTTTGGGTGCCTTGCTGGAGCGTAAACAGCAGCGTACTGCTCCCCGTTTGCCGGTAACCGAGGAAGGTTATTTAAGGCTTGATGATGGTCGCCAGGTTGCCTGCAAGCTGCTGGATGTGTCCGCCGGCGGCAGTCGGCTGGCACCGAGGGAAACAGTGGATCTCAAGCCGGGTGAGCAGCGTATGTTGAGCTGCTGGTCTCCGGCGTTGCAACGGCAATTGGAGCTGCCGTTGATTGTGCGGGCCGTGATTCCCGGTTATCGGGGCACTGAGTTGGGTGTGCAGTTTACCCCCCGTACCAGTAGGGAGCAGGATGAAGCGGTGGCGTTGAGTTTTGGGGATAGTGCGCGTTGGATTTACTTCCAGGAGCGCCGGGCTCGCCCCATTCCTTTCATGCGAGCCCTGCGTATTGTTCTCAGCCTGATCTGGGTGCCGGTACGTGCCCACTTTCATTTGTTTACGGCCTCACTGATGCGTCAAATCAAGAGCACTGGTGTGACCCCTGACTTGAATCAAAAATGATTGGAGTAACAAGAATGTACAGATGTATCGCTGATAAGGGGCGCGGTAGCCGGTTATTGTTGACCGGACTGCTGGTGCTCGCACTGCTGGCACCACTGAATGTGCTGGCCAGTGTCTGGGAAGTGAGTGCTGCAACGGCCAATGCACGTGTTTCGCCCGCCGCTGATGCCGCGCTGGTGACTCAGCTGGAGCGCGGTGAGCAGGTTCAACTGCTGGCCAGGCAGGGTGGTTGGATGCAAGTGCAGCTGGCTCAGGGCTCCAGAGTCTGGATTCACCAGAGCAGTCTGACGGAGGTTGCTGATGCAGCCGTCACTCAGCGCGAAGTTTTGCGCTTATCGAACTTCTCTGCTGCCAGCGGACCTGTGCGTCTGTTTGGAAATACCGAGAAGATGGAGATTTTCCTGCCCGTTTCTGAAACCAGGGAGATGCTGGATGCCACCCTGAGCCTGCGCATGGTGAACTCCATCGCACTGCAGGCAAGCCGCTCATTTATGGTGGTGCGTTTTAATGAAACCACCCTGGCACAGGTTCCATTCAACCCCAATCAGCCGATCTCTGATGCGCGTGTTCGCCTGCCTGCCGAATTGTGGCGTGGTGGATTTAACAAGCTGACGCTGGAAGTGACCCAGCACTACACCGATCGTTGTGAAGATGCCACAGCACCTGAACTCTGGACTGAGTTGGATCTGTTCCACTCGCGTCTGGAACTGACTCACCGTGCAGTGGATCGCAAGCTGACGTTAAGTGATCTGTCCTCCCTCTTTTCACCCGGTGTTGGCGGTTATCAGCAAGCACTGCTGGTGACTGCACCTTCAGCTGAAGGTGGCGTGAATACCGGTAAGATTTACAGTCAGGCTCTGCCTTTGGCTGCTCAGGCGCTGGCACTGCGTCGCCAGTATGCAAGTCTTGAGCTGCAACACCGAGTTTGGCAGGCTGAGTGGCCGGAATACGAAGAACGTGTTGCAGGCATGCAGAATGTTCAGTTAATGCAAGCCTTTCCTTACCTGAGTGAAAAGGATGCTGCACCCTTCCATGTGCTGCTGGGAACACGGGATGAGTTGCAAGCGCTGTTATCAGAGTCTGAGTTGAGCAAGATCAGTGGCCCACACCTGCAGTTGCAGGAAGTTGCTGCTATTCGTAATGCTCGCGGTGAATTGTTGGTTCCAGGTGGTATCCGTCTGCTGGTGACAGGTACTACTGAAACCGAAGTACTGGATGCTGCCCGTCTGTTGACTGAAATGGATGATCGCCTGAATCCTGTGCCGCAGATCACCCTGCTGGGTCGTGAACTGAATAATGAAACCCTGCCAGTGGCCAGTGGCCAGTTCCTGCATCCTGGCAGAAGTTACACTTTTGCCGCTCTGGGTGCTGGCACAACCAGCTTCCAGAACATGGGTCAAAACCGCTTGCGGGTCAACCTGCCGCTGCCAGCCAACTACTATGCTGTTGAGTCTGACCATGTCGAGCTGCAGCTGGATTTTGGTTATGGTGCCGGTATGGGGCCTGGTGCAGTCATGAACGTTAACCTGAATGGTGAGTATGTTCATGGTCTGCTGTTAAGTGAGTCCAATGGTGCCGCTTTCCGTGGTTACCGTATTCGCCTGCCGGTTCGTAAACTGAACCCGGGCCTGAATACCCTGGACTTTGATGTCACCATGCGTCCCGAACTGGTGGTTGGTGAGTGCGCCGGTGTTCCCGGTACACACCTGATTTTCCAGATGCTGGGTTCTTCTACAGTAACTCTGCCTAAAGCCGGTGCTGTAGCGGTGCAGCCTGATCTGGCGCTGTTTGGTGCCACGGGTTTCCCTTACATTTCTCCGACTGCTAAGAACCCCACTGAAATTCTGTTGGCTTCTGAGGCATTGACCGCCAGTGCATTGACCCTGGTGGGTCGCATGGCACAGAGCGCCCAGGCTCCGCTGGAGCAGTTGCAGTTGCAAGTGGGTATGGATCAGCGCCCAACCGGCCATGCTCTGGTGTTTGCAACACCGGAAATGCTGCCGCAGGACCTGTTTAAAGAGTGGAATGCATCGCTGGGGCGTACACAGGTTTGGCCTTATCGTACACTGAATGATCTGCGTGATGGATTGCAGAGTGGTTTTGGTGTCAGTCGTGCACAGGCTGAAACGCGTGGTGAAGTGCTGCGTGGTCGCATTCATCAGCAGGGACAACTGGGTGATCTGGGTGTAATGGCTGCTTTCCGCAACCCCTATACCAGTCAGGCTGCCACAGTTACTGTTGTAACTGCGCAAACTGAAGCACTGTTGCAGCAACGCGTGTTGAATCTGGTTGACTCGTCACTCTGGTCTCAATTGCGTGGTGACCTTTTGATCTGGCGTGATACACCAGAAAATATAGTCAGCATGCAGGTGGCCAACCGTTATGAGCTGGGTGAGCGTTCAACCTGGATGAAGTTGCGCATGACCCTGTCACACAACCCCTGGTTCTGGCTCGGTGGTGTGCTGCTGATCCTGGTATTGGTGAGCTGGCTGGCTGTACGTCTGCTGCGTCAGCGCAAGGCTGCAATGGAGCAGTATTGATGAAATTGGTGTTTGCTGCAGCTCTGTTGGGTGCTTCTGTTGCCGGTTATTGGTTGCTGCAGTCGCAGCAACCAGCAGTGCAGGTGTCCCAGCGTTTATCCCCGGAGCTGTGGCAAGCCTTTGCTGAAGATTATGAAGAGGCTGGCCGGATTATTGATCGTGATAATCAGGGCATTTCTCACAGCGAAGGCCAGGGTTACGGGCTTCTGTTTGCCGAGGCTGCAGGTGATCGCCAGGCGTTTGATCGTATCTGGCGCTGGACTCAGCTGACCTTGCAGCGACCAGATGGCCTGTTTGCATGGAAGTTTGAACCCTGTGCAACCATGGATCGTCGTTGTATCAGTGACAGAAATAATGCCACTGATGCTGAAATTCTGATTGCCTGGGCTCTGTTAAAAGCACACCAGCGTTGGCAGGACCCAGTGTATTTGCAGGAAGCCAGTCGTATTGCGCGAGCTACAAGCGACTTTATGGTCATTCGGCATCATGACCATTTGCTGTTATTGCCCGGTGCTACGGGCTTTACAGAAAATGGCCGGGTTACGGTGAATGCTTCCTACTGGGTTTTTCCGGCACTGGAGGCACTGGGAAAAAAATTTCCTGACCAACCATGGCAGCAACTGGCTTCAAGTGGTCAGCGACTGGTGCAAGTGCAGGGGGCTGGTCCCTATCAATTACCACCAGACTGGGCTGATCATACAGCGCTGGGATTTCAGCCATCCCGCTTGTTTCCGGCGCGTTACAGCTATGATGCGGTGCGCGTTCCCTTGCATCTGGCATGGTCCAACCTGCCTTTAAGTGAAAGGGATTTTGCACCCTACCTGACATTCTGGAGCAGCCATGATCCGGTTCCAGCCTGGGTCAGTCTGATAGATGCAGAACAGGCTGAATATGCCTGGTCTACTGGCATGCAGGCCGTGGCGAAGTTTGTTACAGCCAGGGTAGAGCAGCGCGTTTTAAGTGCGGCTGATTTGCCGCAGCCCAATGAACAGGATGGTTATTTTTCATGGAGCCTGCTGCTTTTAACGCATCTGGCGATCAATGAAGTTTTTGCCACCCAATCCAACCTAACCCTGCAGGATCAAAAGCCTTGAAACCTATGCTTCTGACAGGGCTGTTGCTGACACAGGCTCTGGCCGTAACTGCCGCCCAGCCGGATCTGCTGCAGCATCAGCAGCGCCCTGAAGATACTCGCCACCAAGTGGCAACCGACGAATACCTGCGACCTGCCGTGCCTGGGGCTGAGGCCTCAGTGGTTGAAGTTGATACCACCGGTATCTGGTTCCATATCCGGCATGGGCAATTGACTCAGGCACGTGCCGAGTTTAATCGTTTGCAAGCAGCCAACCCTGGTTGGCAGCCAGACAGCGACCTGAGAGCAGCCTTGCAAAACCGTCCTGCACCAACATCGACTACAGACCCCTATGAGTTGGAAATGGGGCGTTTGGCGCGGATGTCCGAAACCCAGGTCAGAGCCTTGCCTGCAGCACGTTTAAGTGCCGCAGCAAGCGAGACAGCATCACGTCAGCATGCCAATAATGCCTTGTTACTGGGTTGGTTATATTTACAGCGTCATGAGCCAGTTGAGGCTTTGCCCCTGTTCCAGCAGGCGGCTTCCTGGCAGCCGGGTCAGGGTGCTGAAGACGGACTGGCGGAAGCCCATTTTCGCCTGGCACAGCAGGCTGCAACCGGGCAGCAGCCAGAGCTGGCACTTCAGCAGGCCGGTCTCAGTCGCCAGCACGGACGTGCAACTGCTTATGCTGATCTGGGCTGGTTGCTTTATGACCAGCAACATTTTGTTGCCGCTCAGTTTGCTTTTGAGCAGCCACCGGCTACAGAAAACAGCATTTATGGCCAACTGCTGACACTGCAGGCGCAGCAGCAGTATGAGCAGGCTGAAACTCTGGCCTGTACAGAGCGTGGTCGCTCGCAGCGAATTGCCGGAATTTGTGATGACCTAGGGCCTATGTTGGCCTGGGCTGCATTTGAAGCTGCAGACTATCGCCAGGCGGCAGATCGTTTTGATCCCTTGTTGACGGCCGACCCCGGGAACGAAGGTTATGCCTTTGCACTGGAAGAGAGTCTGCGCCGTTTAAATGCCACCGCAAGACTGGCAGAAGCTCGGCAGCGTCATCCGCTGCTGCGTGAGTCTGTCAGTCGCCTGGCATTTGATCGTGCCTGGGGGCGCAAACAGTTTGATCTGGCGCAGCGCATGATGCCTGCACCTGCCCTGGCCGGTCGTGATGACTGGCAGTTAACCCTGGGTTTGCAGGGTCGGATAAAACAGGGTGACAAGGGATTAACGCGTTTAACGCATTACCAACCCTATGTGGCGGCAACGCGGGTCTGGGATGAGGTGCGTTTGGGTGTGGCGCTGCGCATGGATGAGCTCAACTCAGGACGTCCGCCTTTGGATGCTGATTTTGGCACTCAGCCGGACCAGGCACCACAACGCCGGGCATTGGCGGATACACGCAGCTTTTCACCAGAAATCAGTGCTCGCCATGAACGGGATGGCCTGACCCTGCAAGGTTCTTTTTTTACCATTCAGCAGGGTGAAGCAAAAAGCAGCCAGGCTTATGGTCAGTTACAGGGTGACTGGTATCCTGCACTTGGGCTGGTTTCCCTGACACTGTTTCGTCAACCCCTGGAAGACAGCCTGCTCGCACGCCAGGGTGCCAAAGACCCAGCCAGTGATCGTGAGTGGGGGCAGGTCGCAGATCAGGGTGGTCGCTTGCTGCTGGCCATTCCGGTTGCTGAAAAAACCGGTGTGGCGGTTAGTGGAACCCTGGCCAGCCAGCAAGGGCAGCGTGTTGCGGATAATGACCGTAAAGCATTACGGTTGGATCTGGCGCATGACTTTGCTGACCGTTTCAGTGAGCCCGAACTGGACTACCTGAGACTGGGGCCATTTATTGAGTGGATGAGCTGGGATCAGAATCTCAGCCATTTCACTTATGGTCATGGTGGTTACTACAGCCCGCAGCAGCTTTTACGCACCGGCCTGCAACTGGAGCTGCTGACCGCAGAAGCCAGAACCTGGCAAGTACGTTCTCGTGTCAGTCTGGCATGGAATCGAGTGAAAGAAGATGCTGCAGACTTTTACCCACTGGATGCCAGCGGTGTCAGTTACGATGCCAATTCATCCCGAGGGTTGGGTGGTGATCTGATGTTGGAAGGCATGCGGCTGGTCAATCAACAGTTATTGGTGGGTGGTTACCTGGGTTACGCTGCAGCCGATGATTATCGTGATGCCCGTTTTGGCCTGGTGGTACGCGTTCCTTTACAGTCACGTCACTCGGTCATCAGTGCTGATTTACCTTTGAGTCGGGTTGCAGGGCATTAACAACCAGTCCTGAGTTTTTTATTCAGGACTGTCAAAATGCCACTTCACCACCCTTCAGCAAGCGAGGGTTGTTATTCACTTGACTGGAGTCAGCCGAATGCCAGAAAACAAATCCATCCTGAACCAGGAGGCAACGAGTGGGATATCCCCGCAGGTGCTACTGGCTTTTATGGTGTTTCTGGCGCTGGGGCTTGGCCTGGTATTTTTGCTGGATCAACGCCGTGTTGAGCTGCGCCAGATGGAAACGGCCAGCCTGACCAGTGATTACGCTGCAGCCTTGCATCGGGGACTGGAGCGCTCATTAGCCATTACCTATGCGCTGGGTGCCCTGGTGCGTCAGGGTCAGGGTGAGTTGGATGACTTTGAAAACCTGGCTGCAGAACTCATGCCTTATTACCCCGGTGCAACCGCCATTGCGTTGTTACCTGCGGGTGTGGTGACACAAATAGCACCCTTGCAGGGTAATGAAGCCGTTCTGGGACAGGATGAGTTTGCCGATCCGGCAAGAGCGGTTGAGGCCATCCGGGCCAGAGATACGGGCGTGATGAGTCTGGCAGGTCCTTTTGAGCTGCGTCAGGGTGGCCTGGGTGCGGTTGGACGCCTACCGGTGTACCTGGGTGAATCCCGTGACTTCTGGGGGTTTGTTTCAGTCACCTTGCGTTTCCCCGAAGCACTTGAGGCGGCCCGGCTGGATGAACTGGAGCGTTTGGGTTTCAGTTATCGTTTATGGCGCGTTTTGCCGGGTGGTGAGCAGCCACAAATCATTCAAGCCAGTGAGTTGCCGTTGCGTGGAGAACCTTTGCAGCGAGCGCTGCAAGTTCCCAATGGCACCTGGTACCTTGAAATAACCCCTGCACAAGGTTGGCGTGAATACAGTCAGCTCGGCTGGCAATTGCTGCTGGTGCTGCTGGCCAGCCTGTTGCTGGCACTGGTGATACACCTGTTGGTGAGAACCCTTGATTATCGCCGCCAGTTGGAGGATGCGGTGGTGGTGGCGCGTTCGGCTACTCAAGCCAAATCCGAGTTTCTGGCCAACATGAGCCATGAAATTCGCACCCCCATGAATGCCATGATCGGTTTTGCCGAGCTTTGTTTACGCACAGATCTTTCTCCCCGCCAACAAGACTATCTCAACAAGATTCTGGTCTCCGGTCAGTCCTTGCTGGGGTTGGTGAATGACATACTCGATTTTTCCAAAATTGAAGCGGGCAAGTTATCGCTGGAAAAAATTTCCTTCGAGCTGGATGACGTTCTGGATCAACTCTGGGTGGTGGTGTCTGAATCGGCCAGAAAAAAACATCTGGAGCTGCTGTTTTATCGTGAGCCGGAAGTGCCTTATGGCCTGGTGGGCGATCCGCTGCGCATCAGCCAGATATTGATCAATCTGGTCGGTAATGCCGTCAAGTTCTGTGAACGGGGCGAGGTAGTGGTTTCGGTGCGGCTGATAAAGCGCAGCGAACAGAAGGTTGAACTGGAATTTGCGGTTGAGGACAGTGGCATCGGCATGAGTGAAGCGCAGCTGCAGAAGCTGTTCCACAGTTTTTCTCAGGCCGACAGCTCAACCACACGGCGCTTTGGTGGTACGGGTCTGGGTTTATCCATTACTCGCCAGCTGGTTGAGTTGATGGGTGGGCAGATAAGGGTGGAAAGTGAACTGGGCAAGGGCAGCTGTTTTATTTTCACACTGCAGCTGGAATGCCTTGATGAACCTTTGCAGACACCGGAGTTGTTGGCTGCAGAACGCCTGCCTGGGTGTGCTGTATTGGTGGTGGATGATAATGCAGCGGCACGGGATATTTTTGCCAGTTACCTGCAGGCGTTCGGTTTTCAGACCAGTCTGGCAGCAACGCCAGAACAAGCCAGCCAGTTGTTGGCTTCAGGTGAGCAGGCATTTGATCTGCTGCTGGTTGATATGTCCTTGCCGGGTTGTAACGGTCTGGAGTTCATTCAGTCGGTCATGTCTGATGAAACGCTGACGGATAAACCTCGCTGCATTCTGGTTTCTGCCTTTGCCCGTGAGGATGTTCTGGCCGAGCCGGGTGCAGAGCATCTGTCTTCCTTCCTGCAAAAGCCGATCAATCCCTCCCTGCTGCTTGACTCCATCATGGATGCGCTGGGTTACCAGCCGATTTCCGGTAGAGTGAAACGCAAGATCCAGACCCATGATGCCATCAGTCTGCGTGGCATTCAGGGGGCCAGAATCCTGCTGGTGGAAGACAATGAAATCAATCAGCAGGTGGCCTGTGAGCTGCTGGCGCAGGCACGCTTTTTTGTTGATGTGGCTGTTGATGGTCAACAGGCATTGGAATGCTTGCGGATTAACACCTATGACGCAGTGTTGATGGATGTGCAAATGCCGGTGATGGATGGTTATGAAGCCACCACCCGGTTACGTAATGAGCTGAACCTGAAAGACCTGCCGGTGATTGCACTCACTGCCAATGCCATGCTGGAAGATCGCCAGAAAAGCCTGGATGCAGGCATGAATGACCACCTGACCAAGCCCATTAACCCGGCGCAACTGGTGGACACCCTGATTCAATGGATACCTGCTGCCCGCCGTCCTTTGCCACCCTTGCCTGAAGAAGATCCTGCCGAGGCACAGGCATCTGAATTGCCACAGCTCAGCCAGCTGGATACCCAGGCCGGGTTGCAGCGCCTGGGCAATAATGAGCAGGCCTATGTACGTTTGCTGGAGCGTTTTGCCAAAAACCAGCAGGACTTTGGCGAGCAGTTAAAAGCCGCACAAACCAGTGGCGATCAACCCCTGGCAGAGCGGCTGGTGCACACCCTTAAAGGGGTGGCCGGTAACATTGGCGCGACGGGTATTCAGCAGCAGGCGGCAGAACTGGAACAATTACTCCGCAAGGGGCAAAAGGCTGCTGCAGCACCAATCCAGCAAAATTTGCTGGATCAACTGCAGCAATTGCTGGATGGGCTGGCATCCTGGGTGTCTGCGCGCCAACCTGCAGCGTCGCCCGCTGACTTGCCGCCAGAGCAGGCAGGCGAAGCTGGTGAACGGGTACAGCAGTACCTGCCGGAGTTGCGGCAACAACTGCAAGACTACGATGCGGCTGCATCCAGCCGGGTGGATGAACTCCTGTCTGGGCCGCTCAGCAGCATCGACCGTCAATGCCTGGAGCAGGTGGCAGAACAACTGGTCGGTTATGACTTTGAAGCGGCTCTGGCTGTTTTAAACCAGTTCCACCCGTCAACCTGAAACTTTCCGATCAAGAGGATCATCAATGACACTGGCAGAAACTTCAGATTCAAACCGTAAAACGCTGCTGGTGGTGGATGACGCACCAGAGAATCTGGATATCATGACCAGCCTGTTAAAAGACAGGTTTCAGGTGAAAGCAGCCATCAATGGCCGTATTGCATTAAAAATTGCCAGCCAGCAACGCCCGGATTTGATCCTGCTGGATGTGATGATGCCGGACATGGATGGTTATGAGGTGTGTCGGCAGCTTAAGGCAGACCCGGCCACGGCAGCAATTCCCGTCATCTTTCTGACCGCACTGGACAGTGTTGATGATGAAACCCGAGGCCTGACACTGGGCGCTGTGGATTACATCGCCAAGCCCTTGAATCCAGCTATTCTGATGGCACGGATTAATACCCATCTGGCGCTGGATGAGGTGCGTCGTGAACTGGCTGCCCAGAATCAGGCATTGGTGGAGGCCGCCAGAATGCGCGAAGATGTGGAGCGCATCATGCATCATGACCTCAAGGCACCACTGACCAATATCATCAGCATTCCCAGCGTGCTGCGTAATGCCGGTGAGCTGAATGATCGTCAGCAGGATTTTCTGCAGAAACTGGAAGACACCGGCTGGCGCATGCTGAACATGATCAACATGTCGCTGGTGCTGTTGAAAATTGAGTATGGCACCTACCAACCTGACTGGCAGGAAGCATCCTTGCTGCAACTGTTGAAACAGGTGATGGATGAGCAGCAGCAGGCTTTCCACCGCAAGCAATTGAGATTTGTGCTGACGCAGTCTGATGCAGCGGCCGATCAACTGATCAGGACCGAACCTCTGCTGTTGCAGAATCTGTTTGCCAACCTGCTGAAAAATGCCTGTGAAGCTGCACCCGCTGGCAGTGAGCTGTTGATTGAGCTGTCCGACACCCCTCAGGGTTTGCAGTTGGTGTTTGAAAACCCCGGTGAAGTACCGGAGGCCATACGTCCGCGTTTTTTTGAGAAGTTTGTCACCGCCGGGAAAAAGCAGGGCACCGGGCTTGGCACTTACTCGGCACAGCTGATGGCGGGCGTGTTGTTGATCGACCTGGCGCTAGACACCTCAGTGGCAGGGAGGACCCGCCTTTTACTGACATTTCGCAAGTAAACAGTCAGTAATATGAAGCGTTAAGCATAAATCAATAATTTGTTAATAGATCCCGGGATTTATACGTGTACTCTGTGTGTGTTTGTAAGGATTCTTTCAGAGCTTAGCCGGTAACCAGCAATGCCCAGTAATTTTCGAATCATGATTGTTGAAGATGACGCCACACTGCGCAGTGTGATGGTGGACATTTTTAAAATGCAGGGGTTTGAGGTTTTTGATTCTGAAGGCGTGGATGAGTTTTTTAACATCTGGCGGCAACAGCAATTTGATCTGGTGTTGCTGGACTTAAACCTGATGGATGAAGATGGTCTGGTGTTGCTGCGCAAACTGCGGATGCAAAGTGATGTTCCCTTGTTTGTGGTCTCTGGCCGTACCGACCGTGAAACTCGCCTGGCAGCACTGGAAATGGGTGCTGATGATTATGTGATGAAACCTTTTGATACCCGTGAGCTGGTCATGCGGGTACAGAATTTCCTGCAGCGCTTTTCCCGGGTGCAAGGTGAAAAGAAAGAGTCACAAAGTCAGCAGCATTGGGAGTTTGGTGATTGGACCTTGTCTGAGTCCAGTAAAACCCTGACCCATACAGATGGCCGAGAGATCTACCTGACACGTTCCGAGTTCAAAATCCTGCTGGCTTTAGTAAGGGCGGGCGGTAGTGTTTTGTCCAAGATGCAGCTGATGGATGTGGTGGATAAAGGCCAGTATGAAACCACTGCAGAAACCATTGCCGTATTGATTCACCGCATTCGCAGAAAGATGGATGACAAAAAAATCATCCAGACTATTTCAGGATTTGGGTATCGGATTCGCACAGGGGCTGAGCAGCAAGATGCTGTGCAACAGGTAGGATAAGGGTAAAGCAACTGCCGGGAGAGGCTGGGCTGTAACTGAGTGAGCCCCCCAGCTTTTGCGCGGCATGATAAGACAGATACAGGCCAATACCCAGTCCTTCGCGCTTGTTGGCATGTGCCATCCGGGCATAACGGTTAAACAGGCGCTGCCGCATTTCCTCCGGCACCCCCGGCCCCTGGTCGATCACACTGATCCTGACGCTGGATGGGTCGATCGCTTCAACCTGCAGGGTCACTGGTTGGTCCGCAGATGAAAAACGCACCGCATTATCAACCAGGTGCTGTAATAACATTTGCAGCAAATCCGTATCGGTGTGCAGTTTGATTGGTGTTTGCTGATCCAGCAGGATGTTGGGCTTCTGGTACATGCGCCGCAGGTTTTCGGTCACCTGAATCAACCAGGGCAAAAGATCCAGTGCCTGAGGGGTAATACGAAACCCCCCGTCATTCATGCGATGTTCCCACAGGCTGCTGTCGACCAGTGAAGAAAGCCTGTTGGCTGAACCTTCAATGCTGCTCAGCCATTTAGTCACCTCTGGCTGAGTGCCACAACACTTCATGGACAGTATCTGCAGGCTGCCATTAATGGCGGTTAATGGCGTGCGAAACTCGTGAGAGACCATCTGAAAAAAGTTCTGCTGTTCCTGCCTTAACTGTGCTTCAACCTCATAACGCTCCTGAATTTTTTCGGCCGATTGGCTGAGCTGTTCTTGCAGCAGTTTGTTCTGCTCAATTTCCCTGGCCAGCTTTTGGTTATGCTCCTGCAGCTCCTGTGTCCGATCGGCAACCTTCTGCTCCAGCTTCTGGTTGATGCGACGTTTTTCCAGCATGATTTGCCAGACGATATAAACCTGCATCAGCACCAGATGAATCAGAGTCCCGATGTACAGTGCGTTTTCGGTTAAAAAGCTGTTTTCCAGCAATGCCTGCTCGCGCAGAATCCGCAGCACCACAGCCACACCCAGCACACCAAACATGGCAATGAAAATACTGCCTTCCAGGAAGCGGCGCTGATACAAGCGCCAGCAGGAGAAGCCGAGTGTGAAACTGAAACCAAACAGGGCATAAAGCTGCAGATAACTGGCAAAGAAGTAATAACGATCAAACAGCGTAAAGGCCAGCCCCGTGAATGCCACACTGCCTGCAGCAAACAAATGCAGGCGCGCCAGCAAAGGGTAATCCAGGTTGATGCGTGTGAGCCGGTTAAACACCACTGCCAGCGCCACCACACTGAGAGAAACAGCACCGGAAGTCAGCAGGTCAGCCAGGCGATACCAGCCAGGGTTGAATAACCAGTCAAAATAACCGGTATGGCTGAGCTGGAACGTCAACTGTGTTGCCACATAAACAGCGTAAAACACAAACATTCGATCGCGCATGAACAGGCTGTAAAAAATACCCAGACCGGTCATCAGCGCAAGAATGCCCAGATAAGCCGTCATGAAGGAGTTGCTTGTTTGCCAGTGCTGCATAAAGGCTTCCGGCTGCCAGAGGGTGGCATCCACAAACAAGGGATTGGTGCCCTGTACATAAAACAGCAGGGTTCGACTTTCACCCGCCTCCAGTTTGACTGGAAAGAGTTGGGCGGGCAGATTAAATGGACGGTCTCTTGGTGACATCAGGTCGCCACCTTTCATTTCGACCAGTTCATCCTGGCCATCCAGCCAGTAAAGATAAAGGTGATCGGTGAACACCGGCTGAATTTCCAGCCAGCGTTCCTGGGGGGTATTTGCAGGGTTTTCCAGCGTCAGCAGCAACCATTGCGGCTGGATGTTAAAGCCCCAGAAGGGAGTGCCGGGATGAGGTTTGAAGTTTTGTGGCTGCGTCAGTAGTGCCCTATGGTCAACCTGGGTGCCAGGCTCAGCATCCAGTACCGCAAAATGGCCATGCAGTTTGATGGACGAAAGATGAGTGTCAAATTCCAGGCTGCGGGCAAAAGCAGTTTCAATGCTGATCAGCAGTAAAAACAGACAACCAGAAAGCATCCTGCAGTGTGCCATGCGGTGTAAATCCTGACAGTGGAAGTGAAATAGTCTACCAGAGCTTCCTGGAAATAAAATAAAACAAAACTTAACAGAATATCTTTTGGGTTTAGCAAACTCCGCGTAAACCCTCGCCCAATCGGGCGGGGATATAAGCGGATGACTGCAAAGCAGTCATGGGTTGTTGCCCATAGAAAAGACTGTCATTATATACAGCATGATCAAGGCCACAAAAGTACGCATTTATCCAACTCCTGATCAGGCGGAATTTCTCAACCGCCAGTTCGGTGCTGTGCGCTTTGCGTACAACAAGGCTTTGCATATCATCAGTAGCCAGTACAAGCGTCATGGAACCAAGCTCAAAGCCAAAGCACTTCAGCAAGCCTGCATCAATCTGGACAAAGCCTTTCAGAGCTTCTTTGATCCCAAGTTGCCTGCTCGTTACCCCAAGTTCAAAAGAAAGCACGGCAAGCAGTCCAGTTATCACTGTACGAGTGTCAGCTGTGGTGATGATTGGATCAAAATCCCAAAGATGGGGCCGATCAAAGCGCGGATTCATCGTCAGCTTGAGGGCAATCTGACAAGCATCACCCTGTCCCGCACCGTGACCGGCGAATACTACGCCTCACTGCTGCATGACGATGGTGTAGCAGCTCCTGTGCTGATCCATGATTTGGATGCAAACCAGGTGCTCGGACTGGATATGGGTTTAACGCATCTTGCCATTGATTCCAGCGGCAATAAAACACCGAATCCGCGCTTTTTGAAGAAGGTCAGTGCCAATCTGCGCCGTAAGCAAAAATCCCTTTTCCGCTGCCAGAAAGGCAGCAAGGGTCGTGCAAAAGCGCGACTCAAACTGGCCAAGGCGCATCAGCGTCTGGCGAATGCCCGTGCTGATTTTCAGCACAAGCTGTCTCGAATGATTGTTGACGAAAACCAAGCGGTGATTGTCGAGACATTGAAAGTCAAAAACATGTTGAAAAACAAAAAGCTGTCCCGGCATATCGCCGATGCCGGTTGGTCAGGCTTGATCCAAAAGCTGGAGTACAAGGCCAAAGAGCAAGGTAAACACCTGATCAAAATTGACCGGTGGTTTGCCAGCTCAAAAACCTGCTCTTGCTGTGGGCACAAGCTGGAAGCGCTGTCGCTGAACGTGCGTGACTGGCAGTGTCCATCCTGCTCAACACAGCATAACCGAGACATCAATGCTGCGCTCAATATTCGAGCGCAGGGTATTTTGAAATTAAAGGCCGCTGGGCTGTCGGTCTCTGCCAATGGAGGCAAGCGTAAGACGAGTCACGCACTCGCCGCTGCCTGAGAAGTTGGAAACCTCGCCCGTGGCGCTTTAGCGCTTAGGGCGGGGAGCAGTCACATTTGCTTTAACTGCTCTTGGCGGATTTGTTTCAGTAACCAGAGGCCAATCAGGGGACCGGGTAACAGCAGGTACACCACCCACAAGTCCATCAAAGACCAGAGGCTGGTGACCAGTGCAATGGCTGGCACGGTCAGTCCAAACCCGATGGCATTCATCATGGCCAGAGCTGAACCCAGATGTTGCCTCGGCGCGTTGGCCGATGCCAGCGCTGAAAACTGGGGTGAGTCAGCAATCACCAGCAAACCCCATAACAGCAACAGCCCCAGTAACAGTGCTGCAGGCAAGTCACCGAGCAGTGGATAGATCAGACACAATAAACCAGAGCCTGCCAGTGCCGTTCGTGCAACCGTCAGGCTGGTGATGCAGCGACTGAAAAAACCACCCAGCACACAGCCAGCCAGGCCGATACCAATCACTGCAAATGCCAGCCAACTGACCCAGCCAGGGCTGAGTTCCAGTCTGAGTGTTTCACGCAAGACCAGAAAAGGCACCAGTGTCCAGAAGGCATACAGCTCCCAGCAGTGGCCAAAGTAGCCGCCACTGATGCGCCGGAAGGTGGCATCCCGCCAGGCTGCCAGGCCCTGTAATGGCAGCATTCCCCTGCCCTGAGTCGGCAAGTGTCGACCTTCACCCAATAGCAGAATCAATAGCGCAGCCATCAAGGCCAGCAGTGAAGCCATCAGCAGGGGGATGGGCCAGTAGAGACCTGGTGTCACGGCCCTGAGCAGGTGAGGAGTGGCGGTACCGAGCGTTAACATGCCCACCAGCCAGCTGAGTGCCATGCCTGCTTGTTGCGGTGTCCAGCTGATCACCAGTTTCATGCCCAGTGGATAAATGCCCGCCAGACAAAGCCCGGTTAAAAAGCGCAACAGCAGTGCCAGGGAAAACACTTCGGCTGCCAGAATGAATAAACCGTTGATGACGGCACCCAGGCAGGCGGCCAGCGCAAAAATGCGACTGGCACGAAAGCGGTCCGCCAGTCCGGTGATGGCCAGTAACAGCGTGCCGGTGATGAACCCGGCCTGTACCGCCAGCGTCAGATGGCCCAGTCCTGCCTCGGTCAGCCCGGTATCCTGCATCAGGTTCAGCGCCACCCCGTTGATACTGAACCAGAGCGAAGTGCCAAACAGCTGCGCCAGTACAATCACCGCCAGTGGGTAGTGACTCAGGAGTTGATGCACGGTATAACCTTTCAGGCAGATGTTGAGTTAATTCGCCCATGAAAAAAGCACCCATTGGGGGTGCTTTTTTGTTGCAGAGCCGTATCAGGGGCGACCATCTTCCTCCAGCACACCTTCCTTGACCGGGATGGCCAGGTCATCCCGGTCAACCTTCATCACCAGCAGGAAGGTGCCAGCTACAAAAATCGAGGAGTAGGTGCCGACCAGCAGGCCAATGATCAGTGCCAGGGCAAAGTTGTGAATCATCTCACCACCAAAGAACAACAGTGCAAATAGCACCAGCAGGGTGGTGAAGGAGGTGATAACGGTACGCAGTAGCGTCTGGTTGATGGCCAGATTGATCAGTTGTTTCGGGCCACCTTCACGCACGGTACGGAAGTTTTCACGGATACGGTCATAAACCACGATGGTATCATTCAGTGAATAACCCACCACCGCCAACAGGGCTGCCAGCACCGTCAGGTCAAAGTCGATGCGGAACAGGGAGAAGAAGCCCAGCAGGATGATGACATCGTGCGCCAGTGCCAGCACCGAGCCCAGTGCAAACTTGTACTGGAAGCGAAAGGCAACATAAATCATCACACAGATCAGTGCCACCAGCATGCCCAGACCACCCTGATCACGCAGCTCTTCACCCACCTGGGCACCAACAAATTCAGCGCGTTTTAATTGCACCTGAATGTCACCGCTAGCCAGCAGGGTTCTGACCTGCTCACCCACGTCGGGAGAAAAGCCCTGATTCAGGCGTACCAGTACGTCACGTGAGCTACCGAAGTTCTGGACTACAAACTGTTCATAGCCGGCCCGTTCCAGCTTGGCACGGATGTCTTCCAGCTCGGGGGACTGGGCATATTCCAGTTCCACCAGGGTGCCACCGGTGAAATCCAGACCCAGTCGCAGACCCTGAATGGCCAGTGAAGCCAGTGAAATAAGGATCAGCGCAGCAGACAGGCCAAAAGCCAGTTTGCGCAGGCGCATGAAATCGATATCGATGTTCAGCAGTTTTTTTGCAATCGCGCTAGGCATCTTCTGTTCCTGATCTCAGATGGAAAGACTTTCGATACGGCGTTTACCGTACACCCAGTTGACCTGCATACGGGTGACCAGTATGGCGGTGAACATGGACGTCAGCAGACCCAGTGACAGGGTCACGGCAAAACCTTTCACTGGACCGGTGCCGATCGAGAAGAGGATCACTGCCACCAACAGCGTGGTGATGTTGGCGTCGAGAATGGTTGAGAAGGCCTTTTCATAACCGGCATGAATGGCATTCTGGGGCGACATGCCGCGGTGATAGATCTCCTCTTTGATACGCGCATTAATCAGCACGTTGGCATCCACCGCCATACCCAGGGTCAGCACAATACCGGCAATACCAGGCAAGGTCAGGGTTGCACCCAGCGCTGACAGCAGTGCAACCAGCAGTACCAGGTTGGAAGCCAGTGCGACACAGGCAAAAATACCGAATACGCGATACCAGGCCAGCATAAAAATTACCACCAGTGCCAGACCAATCTGGATGGAGGAGATCCCTTGCTCGATGTTGCGTTGACCCAAGCTTGGACCGATGGTGCGCTCCTCAACAAAATAAATTGGTGCAGCCAGCGCACCCGCACGTAACAGCAGGGCTAGTTCAGAGGCTTCCTGGATACTGCCAACACCGGTGATGCGGAAGCTGGAACCCAGTTCACTCTGGATGGTGGCCAGTGAAATAATGCCACGTTCGGTGTAGGGTTCACGCACTTCCACGCGCTCACCATCAACGCGCTCAAAACGGGTGCGGGTCTTGTGTTCAATAAATAGCACCCCCATTGAACGACCGACATTGGGGCGAGTGGCCTGGCTCATCAGGCGGCCACCCTGGCCGTTCAGACGGATATTCACCTGTGGCCGATTGTTTTCATCAAAACCGACACTGGCATTGGCTACATTGTTGCCGGTGGTGATAATGTCCCGCTCCAGCGCAGCATTACGGTTCGGTTGGTCACGGAAGATGAACTCTTCAGTGTCCAGCGGGTCGGCATTACGACGGGCTTCCAGCCGGAATTCCAGATTGGCGGTGGCACCCAGTACTCGTTTGGCAGCAGCGGTATCCTGCACACCGGGCAGCTCCACCACAATGCGGTTGCGACCGGAGCGCTGCACCAGGGGTTCTGCAACACCCAGTTCGTTGACACGGTTACGCAGGGTGATCAGGTTCTGGTCCACTGCATAGTCTTCCAGCTCCCGCACCGCCTGTTCGGTCAGGCTCAGGGTCAACAGTGCGTCTGCGGCACTGTCTTCAAACACATAATCAGTCAGATTACGCTGCAGCAGGCGGCGTGCTTCAGGCAGATCGTCTGCTGATGCCAGACGAATCAACAGACGACCTTCTTCAACACTGACCTGGCGGAAGCGTAGGCGTTCGGTACGCAGGGTGGCGCGCACTTCACTGGCAGTGACTTCCAGTTGCTGTTTCAGTGCGGCATCCATGTCCACTTCCATCAGGAAGTGCACACCACCGCGCAGGTCCAGCCCCAGGTTAACGCCCCTTGCGCCAATGTTGCTTAACCACTCAGGCGTTGTTGGCGCCTGATTCAGGGCGACCACAAAGTTGTCGCCGAGGGTTTGCTGGATGACTTCACGGGCTGCCAGTTGCTGTTCGCTTTCATGCAGGCGAATCAGCACGCTGTTGTTTTCCAGACTGGCCTGCAGCACTTCGATGCCAGCGGCATCCAGTGCCTGAGTGGCACGGTTCAGTTCCCGGTCAGTGACTTCGATCGAGCCTCGAGTACCGGAGATTTGCACCGCAGGATCTTCCGGGTAGAGGTTGGGCAGGGCATAAATGATGCCCACGCCGATCACCAGCAGGATCAGCAGGTTTTTCCAGAGTGGATAACGGTTCAGCATGGCAGCCTTGTTCAGGTCAGGGTTGTTGGGAAACGTGGATTATTCAGCTTCCACGGCTTTCAGGGTTCCCTTGGGCAGCACAGCAGTGACTGCTGCTTTCTGGACCTTAATGGAGGTGTCCTGCGCAATTTCAAGGACCAGGAACTCTTCAGTCACCTTGGTGATGCGACCCATCAGGCCACCGGCCAGCGTCACTTCATCGCCCTTGGCCAGTTCGGCCAGCAGGTTTTTATGTTCCTTGGCACGCTTCTGCTGCGGACGAATCAGCAGGAAGTAGAAAATGGCAACAAAACCAACCAGCATGATGATGCTGGAGATGGGGCTGGCACCACCGGCATCGGCGTGGGCGGCAGAGATGAAAAAGTCCATTGAGGGCTCCTCGGGTTGTTAATGTCAAAGTGACGGATTGTTAGTGTCAGTATGACGGGTTGATGTTTAAAACTTTTTTCAGTGTTGCTCAGGCCAGCTCGGGAGTTGGCAGGCCGCGCCGCGAATAAAACTCATCCACAAAGCCCGTCAATTTACCTGCTTCTATCGCCTGACGCAAACCGGCCATCAAGCGTTGGTAGTGGCGCAGGTTATGAATGGTGCCCAGCATGGCCCCAAGCATTTCACCACTGCGATCCAGGTGGTGCAGGTAACTGCGGGAGAAGTTCTGACAGGCGTGGCAGTCACAACCTTCTTCAATCGGGCCAGTATCAGCCTTGTATCTGGCATTGCGGATTTTGACCACCCCTTCGGCTGTGAAGTAGTGGCCGTTACGCGCGTTGCGGGTCGGCATGACGCAATCAAACATATCCACACCCCGGCGCACGGCTTCCACCAGATCTTCCGGTTTGCCAACCCCCATCAGGTAGCGAGGTTTGTCTGTTGGCATCAATGCCGGTAGGTAGTCCAGGGTTTTGATCATTTCTTCCTTGGGTTCACCCACTGACAGGCCACCGATGGCCATGCCATCAAAGCCGATTTCCAGCAGTCCTTCCAGCGAGCGCTTGCGCAGGTCTGGGTACATGCCACCCTGAATGATGCCAAACAGTGCTGAAGGGCTGTCGGCATGAGCAATGCGAGAGCGTTTTGCCCAGCGCAGCGACAGCTCCATGGAGGTTTCCGCTTCAGAGAAGCTGGCTGGATAAGGGGTGCACTCATCAAAAATCATCACGATATCGGAACCCAGTTTGCGCTGAACCGCCATGGATTCTTCTGGCCCCATAAACACCTTGGCCCCATCGTGAGGGGAACGAAAATGCACACCCTGCTCAGTGATCTTGCGCAGGTCACCCAGGGAAAACACCTGAAAACCACCGGAATCAGTCAGGATGGGTTTTTGCCATTGCATAAAGTCATGCAGGTCACCATGGGCTTCAATAACATCGGTACCGGGTTTCAGCATCAGGTGAAAGGTATTGCCCAGCACAATTTCAGCGCCCAGGTCTTCTACATCACGCGGCAGGATGCCTTTTACTGTGCCATAGGTACCCACTGGCATGAATGCTGGTGTTTCAATGGTGCCACGGGGAAAGCTGATGCGACCGCGGCGGGCCTTGCCATCGGTCTTCAGTAGGTCAAACTGCATGAAACATTCGGAGCGCATGGGTCAATCAGCCCTTTTCTGGGTGGGTTTGGTCTGGGTTGCGAAACAACAGCATGGCATCCCCGTAACTGAAAAAGCGATACTGCTCGGCCACTGCCGCCTGATAGGCCTGCATCACCAGCTGATAACCGGCAAAACTGCTGACCAGCATCAGCAGGGTGGATTCAGGCAGGTGAAAGTTGGTCACCAGCAGATCAACACACCGCCAGCGGTAGCCGGGATAAATGAAGATACTGGTTTCGCCGGTATAAGGATGGATTTCACCGGACTGACTGGCGGTTTCCAGGCAGCGCACACTGGTGGTACCAACAGCAATGATTCGTCCACCAGCAGCCTGTGTGGCCTGAACCTGGGCAGCAACTTCGGCCGTCACTTCCAGCCATTCACTGTGCATTTCATGGTCTTCCAGGCGGTCTGCCTTGACCGGTTGAAACGTACCGGCACCCACGTGCAGGGTGACAAAGGCAGTCTGCACACCCTTGTCACGGATCTGCTGCAGCAGGGCTTCGTCAAAGTGCAGTCCGGCAGTGGGCGCTGCCACCGCACCGGGGCGCTGGGCATAAACCGTCTGATAGCGCTCACGGTCTTCCTCGGCATCGGCCCGGTCGATGTAAGGGGGCAGTGGCAGATGGCCGTGCTGTTCCAGCAGTTGCAGCAGCGGTGTATCACCCAGAAAGGTGAGGCAGAACAGCGCACCCTGACGCCCCGTGCACTCGGCTTCGATGCCGCCTTCCAGCAACAGACGACTCCCCTGTTTCGGTGCTTTGCTGGCGCGGATATGAGCCAGAGCGCGGTGTTCATCCAGCGGTCGCTCAATCAAAACCTCTATCTTGCCGCCTGTGGCCTTTTGGCCGAATAACCGGGCCGGAATCACACGGGTATTGTTAAACACCATCAGGTCGCCGGGTTGCAGGTAATCCAGCAGGTCCGGGAACTGGCGATGCTCAAGCTGCTGATCCTTTAACACCAACAGGCGCGAGCCCCGTCGCTCCGCGGTTGGAAAGCGGGCAATCAATTCATCGGGCAGGTCAAAATGAAAGTCACTGCGTTGCATGGGTCATGGCTCAGGGATGGAAGAAAACGCGGCATTTTACCCCAGAAACAGGGCTTGGTCATGGAAAGCCGGTTGCCTGGTCGGGAACAAGTTTGATGCAGGTATGTATGTGAGCGGTCAGTTACGGCTATAATCCTGCCAGTAAAAAATCTGTCATCTTTCTGTAATAGCCGACAATACTAAGTGGTGATTCATGACTTATTCGCTGTTTGATTTTCTCCAGCTCATTGGTGCACTGGGGATATTCATCTTCGGCATGAAAATTTTCAGTGAGGGCTTGCAGAAGATTGCCGGCAACCGCCTGAAAAGCATCCTGGGCGGTATGACGCGTAACCGTTTAACAGGTGTTATCACGGGTTTTGGCGCCACAGCCATTACCCAGTCATCCACCACCACCACAGTGATGGCGGTCAGTTTTGTGAATGCTGGTCTGTTGACCTTTGTGCAGTCCACTGGGGTCATCATGGGTGCCAACATCGGCACCACCATCACTGCCTGGCTGGTAGCCCTGTTTGGCTTCAAGTTCAAAATCACACCCATTGCCCTGGCGGTGATCGGTATTTTCTTTGCGTTTCTCTTCTCCAAAAACGCCCGTTGGCGCAACATCGCTGAGGCCATGGTGGGTTTTGGTATCCTGTTTATCGGCCTGGAGTTCATCAAGGGGTCAGTGCCGGAGATCAGCAGCAACCCGGCGATGTTTGCCTTCCTCGACAGCTTCACCGATTACGGCTACCTGTCACTGATTTTCTTTATTTTTGTCGGCACCCTGTTAACGCTGTTGACCCAGTCTTCTTCGGCGGCCACCGCCATCACACTGGTGATGTTGTTTGAAGGCTGGGTATCCTTCCCCATAGCGGCGGCCATGATTCTGGGTGAAAACATCGGTACCACGGTGACCGCCAACATCGCAGCGCTGGTGGGGAATGTACACGCCAAACGAGCAGCACGTTTCCACTTCTTCTTCAACATCATCGGGGTGACCTGGATGATGGTGATTATTTTTCCGATACTGCATCTGCTGGATATGGTTGTGCAGTTTTTCACCGATTTGCCGGTGTCGGTACTGAGTGGTGCCCCTGAGGCACGTGCCAACGCCACCCTGGCGCTGTCACTGTTCCACACCACTTTTAACGTGCTGAACGTGCTGCTGTTGTTTGCCTTTGTACCGTTGATTGTGCGCTTTGTGGAGTACATTCAGCCGGATCGGGGTGGAGAAGCCGATGAATTCCATCTGCGCCACATCAGTTCTGGTTTGATGACTTCCCCCTTGATCTCTGTGGAGCAGGCACAGAAGGAAATCCAGCAGTTTGCCGGTGTCATTGAAAAGATGCATGCCGGTGTCAGTGAGTTGCTGTTTGATCCTGAAGCCGATCGTGAAAAGCTGGCTCAGAAAATTCGCCAGTACGAAAAAACCACTGATCAGTTGGAAATCGAAATTTCCGATTATCTGGTGCGCATCAGTGAGCGGACCAACCTTGAGCATGAGCTGACCGAACGTATTCGCAACATGCAGACCATGATTAACGATCTGGAGCGGATTGCTGATATTTATTATCAGATCACCAAGCTGGCTGATCGTCTGCATGAATCCAAGGCCAGCTGGCCGGATGAGGCTTATGAGGAAATCCGGGTGATGATGGATGCCCTGCATCAGGCGATCCAGAACATGGTGTTGAATGTGGCACGTGAGCCGCGTCAGATCAAGTTGGAAGAGGCGATTGCGATGGAGAAGCAGGTCAACAAGCTGCGCAACCAGTTCCGCGAAAACCACTACTCCCGACTGGAAAATGGTAACTACTCGCCGCGTGCCGGTGTGGTGTTTATTGATGCCCTCAATCGCCTGGAGCGCATTGGTGATCACGTGATCAACGTGAACGAGTTCGCTTCGGGTCACCGCCTCAAGGACAAGCGTGTGGCTAGTACCAAGCGAACTAACTGATTTCTTTGCGCCCGAGTTGCATTCAGGTGATTGACTCGGGCGCAAAGAACCCTATAATGCTGCCCACTACCGAAGCAGTGAATCACTGTTTCAAGCCCTTCAAATTGCCGGAATGGCGGAATCGGTAGACGCAGCGGATTCAAAATCCGCCGCCCGAAAGGGTGTGCCGGTTCGAGTCCGGCTTCCGGTACCAGTAATACTCTGTAATATCAAAAGCCTGGCGTCATAAAGGCTTGCGGTGATCAGCAGCAGCCTCAGCATGCCCAGCTTACTCCCACGCTGCTTTTTAAGAAGCGCCTGATTCATGTCATGAGCGTATTTCAATGCAACATCATCTGGCACAAGAATTAATCAGATGGTGCTTAAGCAACTTCGATGCGGTTACGCCCACGTTCCTTGGCATTATAGAGTGCAACATCAGCTCGTTTCATAAGGCTTTCCAGGCTTTCTTTGGCTCGATAAGTTGTTATGCCCAGGCTGGCGGTAATGGTTCGTTCCGGTGCAGACTTAAGTTTGCTGATCTGTTGCGACAGCTGGTTGGCAAATTCGATGGCAGTATTCAGATCGGTATTGGGTAGCAGCAGTACAAACTCTTCTCCGCCCCAGCGGGCGCTCAAGTGATGTTTGCCGCACTTGCTTTTAATGACGCGGGAAATGTCGATCAGCACCTGGTCGCCAATATCGTGGCCGTAACAGTCATTGATCTGTTTAAAGTGATCAATATCCAGCATGATCAGGACCGGTGGCTGGTTCTGAGTCTTGTGGTGCGCCAGCGTGTTGTAGTGACTCAACATGCGGTTGGCTGAATCACTGAAGCAGCGTCGATTGGAAAGGCTGGTCAGTGGGTCTGTGGTGGCCAGTAAGTGCATTTCCATCGCCTGTTGAAAGTTGCGGATGTATTCGCGGGCACCAAAAATCAAGGATAAGCACAGGCTGGTTGCAGCAATCAGATAAAGAAACAGCATCTGGCGCCAGGTGGCGATGGCAGCACTGGTTTGTTCGCCTACCACCACAATAAAAGGCAGGTCACCAATTCTGCGCAGTGACCAGATGCGTTCAATGCCGTCCACAGGTGAAATCAAACGGTGTGAATAATGTTCTTCAGAAGGGTTTTTTGCCATTCTGTTGAGGTGTTCTTCTTCAATCTGCATGCCGATGTTTTGTGCAATAAAGGGTTTTCGAGCCAGCAGGCGAGAGTTGAGGTCGTAGAGGGTAATCACGTTGTGTGGTTCCAGCTCGATCAA
Source organism: Marinospirillum alkaliphilum DSM 21637 (assembly GCF_900119735.1). Lineage (GTDB taxonomy): Bacteria > Pseudomonadota > Gammaproteobacteria > Pseudomonadales > Halomonadaceae > Marinospirillum > Marinospirillum alkaliphilum. The sequence goes on from NZ_FPJW01000003.1 coordinate 93,766, forward strand.
ATCCAGCCACTGCTGAAAAAAGCTCAGATCCAGGCCTGCCAGTGCAAAACCATCAAGCGCTCCTGTTGCATCAGTCAGCGGGTAAGACACAGTGACGTTCTGGGTGTGATCAACCGAGGTGAACATGTTGCTGACTTTCAGGCCTGTCAGCGGTTCTTTTTGTGCCAGGGTGCAGTATTCACGCTGATGCGCCAGAGCATCAAAACCCAGGTTGATGCCAATGGTGGTGTGGGTCACAACACAATCCCGATCCAGCATGCCAAGAAAAACAAAGTTGGGTGCTCGCTGCACACGTTCAATAATCCATGCGGTTTGTTGGGCGTGCTGCTCGGGGTTGGTGGTGGGGTAAATAAGCTCCTGTGCATCAAATCCTCTGGCCGTTTCCTGCAGCACAAACCGGGTCAGCTCAAAAGACTTTTCAACCCATTCGGCAATCAGGAAGCTTTTGGAGGTCGCCCTTTCTGTGGCTGTAGCCAGTGCAGTGCGATAAGAGATTGCCAGCTGAGTGGTGCTGGTGAAGAGGATGATGGTAATAAAGCCGAAGCAAAGCATCCAGACGAGTGCGGTGCGTTGCCGTAAGGCTTTTTTAAAGCTTGCTGACTGTTGGGCGGTTTTCACTCTTTGCTCTGAACTCATTTACAAAAAAATACCATTCGATTCCTAATTTAACACCATTTGTTTTATTGATGCGAGTCCAGGCGCGGCCCGTGATCTGAGAGGAGTGAGATTTAATGTTTTTCTAACTGTTCATGGCGCTTCTTAAAGCCATTGATAATTTCTGGGCGCCCGTTAGAATCCTTGAGTCTCTTTTCGGCTAGGGTGGGCTGTGTGGTGTCAATTAATGAGTGGGCCAGGGATTTTACCCGCGGATTCAGGATTCTGGGAGCCATGGCTTTTTGCGCCCTGGCGTTGATGGCCAGTACACTTTACGAAATCCATAAAACCAGGGTGCATCTGCAGGAGAGTTATGAGCAGGGCACTATTTTTCTGGTTGAGAACGCAGCCAGTCTGTTAAATCACTATCACCAACGTCACCTGTCCGGTGAGTTGACCCTGTCTCAAGCACAACACGAAGCATTGCAAGCCCTTTCCAGTATTCGTTTTGATCGCGGCAACTATATTTTTGTGGGTGACCGTGATGGTATTTCGCTGGCCAATGGTGTGGCTGAACTGGTGGGTACCAATATTCTGGATGTGCGTGACCCGGAGGGGCGTTACCTGGTGCGTGAGCTTTATCAGGTGGCCATTGAAGGCGGTGGTTTTGTTCATTACCTCTGGCCAACACCGGGTAAAAATGATGCCTTTCATCTCAAGAGCAGTTATGCCGTTTATTTTGCTCCCTGGGAGTGGACACTGGGTGCGGGCCTTAATACCACTTATCTGAATCAGGCCATACGCCAGGCCCGTTTGCATTCGGTGCTGGGTAGCCTGGCTATTTTTGTGCTGTTCAGCCTGTTGCTGTTGCTCAGTCATTTGGTGGTGCGTTACCGCAATCATGCTGAGCGTCAGGTTGAAGATGCACGCCACCGCAACCCGCTGACTGCTTTGCCGGGTAATCAGCCGATTGCCGTTGAACTGGAAACGCGTCTGGCAAAGGGTGCCGGTTTTGTTTTTGCTTATGTCGATCTGGATCAGTTTAAAGCCTTTAATGATGCTTATGGTTATGTGCGCGGAGACAGGTTGTTAAGCAGTCTGGCGGACCTATTACAGCGGCATTTTTCCGAGCAGGGTGAGTTTGTTGGGCATATCGGTGGGGATGATTTTGTGCTCTTGTGCCAAAAGCCGGATTGGCAGCAGCGTTTGAGTGAAATGGCAAAGGACTTTGCGCGGGTGAGTCAGGCATTTTATTCCGATGAGAACCGTAAGGCTGGTGGTATCAATGTCCGGGATCGTTTTGGTGTAGAGCGCTTTTTCCCCTTTGTGAGCCTTTCAATTGGCGCCTTGACTGTAGCGTCGGGTAGTGCAGCACGCCCGGAGGAATTAACGGCACGGGTATCTGAGCTGAAAATCAAGGCGAAGGCACTGAATTACTCTTGCATGCTGCTGCAGAACCCGGATGGTGCTATCGAGCAGATTCGCTTGCTTGAGGAGCCTGAGCTGGAGCCTGTCGCCGCTCAGGCTTGAATTTTGCCGATCAACCACAATATCAGGGGTATCTGATATTGTGGAGTTGTTTATGAGTGACCTGATCCATCTGACCTGCCCTCATTGCCTTGCCCTTAATCGTTTGCCCGCACAGCGGCTGCTTGATCAGCCCAAGTGTGGCAAGTGCCACCAACCTGTTATCAGCTCCACTCCTCTTGATGCCAATGAGCAGTCTTTTGATGCGCTGGTATTAAAGGGCGATTTGCCGGTGGTGGTGGATTTCTGGGCCAGTTGGTGCGGACCCTGCCGAATGATGGCGCCAGTATTTGCTCAAGTAGCCGCAGACCTGGCAACCCAGGCTCGATTTGTGAAGCTGGACACTGAGGCTAACCAGGCATTGGCAGCACGCTACGCGATTCGCAGTATTCCAAGTCTTCTGGTCTTTAAGGGCGGCAAGGAAATTGCCCGTCAGGCTGGTGCCATGCAGGCCACACAGCTGAAAAGCTGGTTGCGTTCTTTGAATGTGGCGTGATTGGGTTGTGGGATAATAACACAGGGCAGCCAAGCGGCTGCCCTGTGTTTTATGTGGATGGCAAGTTGATTCAGGCCCGCGCAGCTCGACTCAGGCAAGCAGTTCGCCTTGCATGGCCTGCTTAACCTTGTTCATGGCATTCTTTTCCAGCTGCCGGATACGCTCGGCAGAAACACCATAGACTTCGGCCAGTTCGTGCAGCGTGGCTTTGTTGTCGTTCAGCCAGCGTTGTTGCAGGATGTCACGACTGCGTTGATCCAGGCTGGATAGTGCTTCCTGCAGGCGGCTGGTGGCATCCAGCTCGGTGTTGTCTGCCTCAATCATCCGGGCAGGATCATAACGCTGATCTTCCAGGTAGCTGACAGGGGCTACAGCATAACTATCGTCTTCATCATCGGCATAGCCATCAAAGGCTGCATCCACTGATGCCAGGCGTCCTTCCATTTCCCTGACGGTTTCCGGCTTCACTTTCAGATCGGCAGCAATGGCTTTGACCTCATCACCATTCAGCCAGCCGAGGCTTTTTTTGGCGCTGCGCAGATTAAAGAACAGCTTGCGCTGGGCTTTGGTGGTGGCAACCTTAACGATGCGCCAGTTACGCAGTACAAACTCATGAATTTCTGCCTTGATCCAATGCACAGCAAAGGACACCAGGCGTACACCCATGGAAGGATCAAAGCGTTTAACGGCTTTCATCAGGCCCACATTGCCTTCCTGAATCAGGTCAGCTTCAGACAGGCCGTAACCTTTGTAACTTCTGGCAATGTGAACCACAAAACGCAGGTGAGACATAACCAGCAGTCGGGCTGCTTCAAGGTCGCCTTCATTTTGCAGGCGATAACCCAGTGACTGTTCTTCCTCGGCGCTCAGCAGTGGAATGGTGTTCACGGTCTGAATGTAAGCATTAAGGTCGCGACCGGGTGAAAGAATGCCGGCAACTTGTAACTGTGTGCTCATGTGTTCTCCGTGCAACAAAACCCTGAGATGAATAAATGAGGGCGTTATATCAGCGATTGCTCAGACAACAGGGGCCAGGTGGAGTTCCCCTGAGTCTACATCAGCGAGGCTCTATTTTACCCAGATGGCGACCAACTGCAATCCAGGCACCAATCCAGCCCAGCAGGGTACTGCCAAACAATAACAGCAGTGAATCCTGCAGGCCAAGACCAATCAGGCTGAAGTCACTGGCATAAGCGCTGGCCAGTGAACGCACTGGTCCGTCCAGCCAGAACAGTGACAGGTTGATCAGTAACCAGGCCATGATGCCGCCACCCAATCCATACCAGATGCCGGTGTAAAGAAAGGGGCGGCGTACAAAAGCATCGGTGGCACCGATCAGCTTGACCACTACAATTTCCTGGCGACGGTTTTCAATCGCCAGGCGGATGGTATTACCCACCACCAGCAATACGGCAAGCCCCAGCAGCAGGCCCAGAGCGGTGATCATGCGCTGACCCAGCTCCATGATGTGGTAAAGGCGTTTAACCCAGGCCAGATCCAACTGGGCTTCTTCTACTTCTGGCAGCAGTTGAAGCTGCTGCACCAGTGCCTGTTGTGCATCAACACCAATCACTGATGGGCGCACAATAATGACGGCTGGCAGCGGGTTGTCATCCAGATAACTCAGTGCTTCACCAAAGCCGGAAAACTCCTTGAATTCTGCCAGGGCCTGTTCACGAGACAGGTAGCGTGTTTCTGCTATTTCAGGGCGTAATTGCAGCTCCTGAGTCAGGCGGCGTCCGGCATCATCACGGACATTGTCTTGCAGATAGAGTGAAATCTGCGCAGTGCCATCCCAGTTACTGGATACCAGTTGGGCATTGTTAAGGAATACATAAAGCGCTACAGGCAGTGATAAAGCGATGGCAATCACTGCCCAGGTCATCAAGCTGCCGACAGGGGCAGCCAGTAGGCGTGCCAGGCTATCAGCTGCCATGGCCAGGTGATGACGCCGCCAGGCGGTAAAGCGGGCGGCTTTGCCTACTCCGGATGGACGATTGCCTGATCCGGGGCGCTGGGTTCTGGGATCGGGGCCAGTGCGTAGACGGTTGGCTGGTTTGCGCGCAGGTGCCTTGGGTGGGGCCTCGCGGCGCGGCCGATCAGCAAAAGTGGCACCACTGGGTTTGCTGCTGCCGGGACGTTTTCCGATCATGCGTAGGCTCCATCCTGTTTCAGGCTGCCCTGGCTCAATTCCATCATACGCAGGCCCATACGGGAAATCAGGTCCAGGTCGTGCGAGGCAATCAATACTGTGACACCCACGGCATTAAACTGACGGAATAACTGCATGATCTCGGCAGAAAGCTGTGGGTCCAGGTTACCAGTTGGCTCATCCGCCAGCAGGATGGGGGGCTTGTTGACCACTGCGCGAGCAATACCAACACGCTGCTGTTCACCACCGGACAACATGATGGGATTGAGCTTTTCCTTGGATAACAAACCAACCTTGTCCAGGGCTGCGCGCACGCGCTTGCCGATATCCTGAGGGTTCATGCCTTCAATCACCAGCGGCAGGGCCACGTTGTCATAAACGCTGCGATCGAACAGCAGCTGGTGATCCTGAAACACCACGCCAATTTTACGGCGCAGGTAGGGGATGTGGCGGCGTGCCAGGTTGTTGAGATTCAGGCTGTCGATGGTGACATGGCCACGAGTGGCCACTTCCATGCGCATGATCAGTTTTAACAGGGTGCTTTTGCCGGCACCGGAGTGGCCGGTCAAAAAAGCCATTTCACCCTCGTGAAGGGTGAAGGTCACATTCTGCAGCGCTTCATGGCCACTTTCATAGCGCTTGAAGACATTGGTGAACTGGATCATTGGCCCTCCCGGTGGCCATTAGTCACTTGGCTGGATATCCAGCAAGGCGTCAACAAAACTCTCGGCATCAAATACCCTCAGGTCATCAACCTGTTCGCCAACACCAATAAACCGAACAGGAATACCCAGCTCACGTGCCAGCGCAAATACAATACCGCCTTTGGCGGTGCCGTCCAGCTTGGTGAGCACCAGGCCGGTTAAGGGAACTGATTCGTTGAATTGACGGGCCTGATTGATTGCATTCTGACCAGTGGCCGCATCCAGTACCAGCAGGGTTTCGTGAGGGGCATCAGGGTCCAGCTTTTGCATGACCCGGCGCACCTTGGAAAGCTCTTCCATCAGGTTGCTCTTATTGTGCAGGCGACCGGCGGTATCAGCAATCAGCAGGTCAGCCTTGCGAGACTGGGCGGCTTGCAGGGCATCAAAAATCACGCTGGCACTGTCAGCGCCGGTGTGTTGGGCGATCACCGGCACTTCGTTACGCTCTCCCCAGACTTTCAGCTGTTCAACGGCAGCGGCCCGGAAGGTGTCACCGGCTGCCAGCATCACCTTATGGCCTTCGCCCAGGTATTTTCTGGTCAGCTTGCCAATGGTGGTGGTTTTACCAACACCATTAACACCAACCATCAGGATGACTTGTGGCTTGCCGGATGCCAGGTTCAATTCCAGTGGCTGGCTGACGGGTAGCAGCAGGGATTTGAGTTCTTCTTTTAATGCGGCAAAAAGGGCATCTGAATCTTTTAACTGATCCCGGCTGACCTGTTCGGTCAGTTTCTGGATGATCTCGCGGGTGGCGGTCATGCCCACATCAGCCATCAGCAGGCGGGTTTCCAGTTCTTCCAGTAGCTCGTCATCAATTTTTCGGGCACCCAGAAACAGGTCGGCCAGGCCATTGCGGGTTTTTGCCAGGCCCTGTTTAAGACGTGCAAAAAGGCCGCTGCCAGGCTGTTCGGCAGGTTTGGCAGTTGTTATTGATGAGTTGTCGGGACTGGTGTCCGGCTTTTTTTTATCGCGCTTGAAGAGTCCGAGCATGGGGATCTTTTTCTTAATCGTTTAGTGAATGCGTTATCCTATCACCTGCCTGCTCTGGACGGTAGCAGCCAGCCGGGCAAGGTAAGGTTCAGTCAATCAACTCCAATGCAGGTGAGTCATGCCCAGATCAGCACACAAATCACCACGGCCTGACCCGCAGGGGCAGGTGCGCATTATTGGCGGTGAGTGGCGGGGGCGCAAGCTGCCGGTGCCGGATGCCGAAGGTTTACGTCCAACACCGGATCGGGTGCGGGAAACCCTGTTCAACTGGCTGCAGTTTCAGTTACCCGGTCGGCGTTGTCTGGATGCTTTTACGGGTAGTGGTGCGCTGGCGGCCGAGGCATTAAGTCGCGGAGCTTCAAGTGTCACCGCTGTTGAGCGAGATCCGCGGGTTGCCAAACAGTTACGCGAGTTATTGTCACCCCTGGCTGGAGAGCGTCTGCAACTGGTTAATGCGGATGTTTGTCATTGGTTGCAGACCCAGCCTGTTGAGCCTTTCAGCCTGGTGTTTCTGGACCCGCCTTTTCAGGCAGGCCTGTTGCAGCCAGTGGCAGAACTTCTGGAGAGTGGAGGCTGGCTGACAGCCGATGCTTTGATTTATGTTGAGCAGGCACGCCATGGTGAAGCTGTGCAGTTACCCACTGACTGGCAGTTGCAGAAAGAAAAGCAGGCCGGTGAAGTGCAATTCAGTTTGTACGCCAGATAAAAAGGTTATTTGAGCGCCTGCTGGCTTTTCGGTAAGATGCGCTTCTTTCGGGCAGACCCGCCTGGGGTTTATTGATGTGGTTGCGAGGTGTTCATGAGTTTAGTGGTTTATCCTGGAACCTTTGACCCCATCACCCATGGCCACAGTGATCTGGTGGCACGTGCTGCGCGCATTTTTGATCGCGTGCTGGTGGCAGTGGCGGCCAGCCCCGGCAAACGCCCGGCACTGGATCTGGATACCCGGGTGCAGCTGGCGCGGCAGGTGCTGGCTCATCACTCCAATGTTGAAGTGGTGGGTTTTGATGGCCTGTTAACGGAGTTTCTTCGGCAGCAACAAGCCAGGGTGATTCTGCGTGGTCTGCGTGCGGTATCTGATTTTGAGTACGAGCTGCAACTGGCGAACCTGAATCGGGCCATGTCGTCAGAAGTGGAAAGTGTGTTTCTGACTCCCTCTGAGCATCTGTCTTTCATTGCATCAACGCTGGTGCGGGAAGTGGCCAGTCTTGGTGGTGATGTCAGCAAGTTTGTGCATCCCTGTGTGGTGGATGCACTGAAGAAAAAATATGCCTCCGGGGCATGAACCAAAACATAAAACTGCCCGTCTCAGGCTGAAAGCCCACCCGCTACTTGATAAAAGAGGTCAAAGTGTATGGCTTTGTACATTACTGATGAATGCATCAACTGTGATGTATGTGAACCGGAATGCCCCAATGGTGCCATTTCCCAGGGCGACGAGATCTATGTGATTGACCCCAACCTGTGCACCGAGTGTGTGGGTCATTATGATGAGCCACAGTGTGTGAATGTGTGTCCGGTGGAGTGTATTCCGAAAGACCCGAACCATGTTGAGAGCAAAGACGAGCTGATGGAGAAGTACAACACCATCACTGCTGCGCTGGGTTGATGCGGTTGTCGCTCGGGCAATAAAGTCCGGCAATGAAAAAGGGTGAGCACCTGGGGTGGCTCACCCTTTTTTTATTGCGTCAATTTTTACTGAATCAATGTTTTACTGGATCAGTTTGACGACCTGGATTTCATCCTTGGGGTCGGGTTCTGTCTGATTGACGCGTGTTGGCAGTTCTTCCGGCATGTCCAGACTCATGGAGTCGGTGAAACCACACTCAACACATTCCCGATGCTGGAAGCGGTCTTCCTGCCAGGCCTTGAGGCGATCCATGGCACCGCATTTGGGGCAGACGGCCCCGGCGATAAAGCGTTTGATGGTCATGATTGCTCCTCAAGAGTCGGTGCCGCCTGTCGGGTGTTGTCAGGACGCGTGAATACATCCCTGTAAGCTCTGCCGCGACGTCCTGTCGCAGACAGCCTACCAACACCCGATAGGCATCACCCGGTTCAGTTCCAGTTAGTCAGCGATCCCTGGCTGAGTGGTGGAGTCATTACACCCCGTACCTCCTAACGTATAACGTTCATCATCCCACCCATTTGCGGGCATTGGCAAACAGGCGCTGCCAGGGTCCCTGGTCACCCCAGTTGTCCGGATGCCAGGAGTTGCTGACACTGCGAGCCACGCGCTCGGGGTGAGGCATCATGATGGTGGCGCGGCCATCCAGGCTGGTCAGGCCGGTAATGCCAGCCGGTGAACCATTGGGGTTGAAGGGGTAACGCTGGGTGACTTCACCCCGGTTGTCGACATAACGCAGGGCAATGCTGCCGCTGTTTTCCAGCTGTTGCAGGTGGTCTGCACCACGGAACTCTGCACGCCCTTCGCCGTGAGAAACGGCAATCGGCAGGCGGGAGCCTTCCATGCCAGCCAGCAGGATGGAGTTGGTTTTCTGGATTTCCACTGTGGCAACCCGTGCTTCGAACTGTTCCGACAGGTTGCGTACAAAACGCGGCCAGTGGTCCGCACCGGGAATCAGTTCTTTCAGTTGGGACAGCATCTGGCAGCCGTTGCAGATGCCCAGGGTGAAGGTGTCTTCACGGGCAAAAAAGTCGGCCAGGGCTTCACGTACCTGTGGGTGGAACAGGGCGGATTTGGCCCAGCCTCCACCGGCACCGAGCACGTCACCATAGGAGAAGCCACCACAGGCAGCCAGGCCACGGAAGTCCTGCAGCTGGATGCGCTGTGCCATCAAGTCACTCATGTGCACATCAATGGCATCAAATCCGGCACGATGGAAGGCGGCAGCCATTTCCATGTGGCTGTTGACTCCCTGCTCGCGCAGGATTGCCACTTTCGGGCGTTGTTGCAGGTGCAGGAAGGGAGCGGCCAGATCTTCGTTGCTGTCAAACGTCAGCAGCGGGCTGATGCCTGGGTCGCCAGCATCCAGCAGGTTGTCGAATTCTTCCAGGGCGCATTCAGCATTGTCACGCAGTGCCTGGATGCGGTAGCTGGTTTCAGCCCACAGGCGCTGGTATTCCACACGGCTGGCCTGCAACAGCAGTTCACCGTCCAGTGAGAAGCTCAGCAGGTCATCAGTTGCCGGATGGCCGATAACCTGAGCGCAGTCGCCCAGTCCGGCCGCCGCCAGTTGTACCAGCACATCTTCGGTGTCGGTCTGACGTATCTGTAAAACGGCCCCCACTTCTTCGCTGAACAATGCTGCCAGCGCTTCTTCCGGGTTGCTGGCCAGCAGGTCCAGTTTGATGTCCAGGCCGGTGTGACCGGCAAAGGCCATTTCCGCCAAGGTGGCAAACAGGCCGCCATCGGAGCGGTCATGGTAGGCCAGCAGCTTGTTGTCTGCATTCAGCCCCTGGATCACGGCAAAAAAGGCTTTCAGGTCTTCGGCATCATCCAGGTCCGGCGCTTCGTTGCCGAGCTGGTTGTACACCTGCGCCAGTGCTGAACCACCCAGACGATTCTGGCCACGACCCAGGTCGATCAGCAGCAGATCGGTTTCGCCCAGGTCAGTGCGCAGTTGCGGGGTCAGGGTGCGGCGTGCATCAGTGACCGGAGCAAAACCACTGACCACCAGTGACAAGGGGGAAGTCACTGACTTGTCTGCACCGGATTGATCCTGCCACTGGGTGCGCATGGACATGGAGTCCTTGCCGACCGGAATGGCAATGCCCAGTTGCGGGCAGAGTTCCATGCCCACGGCAAAGACTGTGTCGTAAAGTGCCTGGTTTTCACCGGGGTGATTGGCGGCAGACATCCAGTTGGCGGAGAGTTTGACATCACTCAACTGGCGGATGGACGCAGCAGCCAGGTTGGTGAGGGTTTCTGCCACGGCCATGCGACCGGATGCAGCCGGGTTGATCAGTGCCAGTGGGGTGCGCTCGCCCATCGCCATGGCTTCACCGGTGTGGGTGAAAGGTGTGGTGGTGGTGACGGCGCAATCTGCCACCGGCACCTGCCAGGGGCCAACCATCTGATCACGGGCCACCAGACCGGTGACACTGCGGTCGCCGATGGTGATGAGGAATTGTTTGCTGGCTACCGTTGGCAGTTGCAGTACCCGGCGTGCCGCATCAGTGATGGTGATGCCTTGCAGTTGCAAGGCGGGCAGTTGCAGGGTCTGGCGTTCAAAGCTGCGTTGCATTTTCGGTGGTTTGCCGAACAGCACACTCATCGGCAGGTCCACGGGTTTGCTGTTGAAGTGGCCGTCCGCCACGGTCAGGTGGTGGGCTTCGGTGGCTTCACCCACGACTGCATAAGGGGCACGCTCACGCTGGCAGAGCTGGTCAAACAGCGCCAGGTTTTCTGCAGCCACGGCGAGTACATAACGCTCCTGAGCTTCGTTGCACCAGATTTCCAGCGGGCTCATGCCGGGTTCTGCGTTGGGCACGGCGCGCAGGTCAAACAGGCCGCCGCGTTCACCGTCCTTGACCAGTTCCGGCAGGGCGTTGGACAGGCCGCCAGCTCCCACATCGTGAATGAAACAAATCGGGTTCTTGTCGCCCAGTCCCCAGCAGCGGTCAATGACCTCCTGCGCACGGCGTTCGATTTCGGCGTTGTCACGCTGTACGGATGCAAAATCCAGATCGGCGCTGGATGAGCCCGTTGCCATGGAGGAAGCCGCGCCACCACCCAGGCCAATGTTCATGGCCGGGCCACCCAACACAATCAGCTTGGCGCCAACCGGAATTTCACCCTTTTCAACATGATTCGGGCGAATGTTACCCAGACCACCGGCCAGCATGATGGGTTTGTGGTAGCCGCGACGCTCAAGGCCATTCAGGCCGGGTGCATCTTCTTCATAGGTCCGGAAATAACCATTCAGGTTGGGGCGACCGAATTCGTTGTTGAAGGCGGCACCACCCAGGGGGCCGTCAATCATGATGTCCAGTGCCGACACAATGCGCTCGGGTTTGCCGTAGTCCTGTTGTTCCCAGGGCTGGGTGTAGCCGGGAATACGCAGGTTGGAAACGGTAAAACCGGTCAGGCCAGCCTTGGGTTTGGAGCCAATGCCGGTGGCACCTTCATCACGGATTTCACCACCAGCACCAGTGGCTGCACCAGGGAAGGGCGCAATGGCGGTTGGGTGGTTGTGGGTTTCCACCTTCATCAGGATGTGGGTGGGCTCATGCACTACATTCCATTGCTGGTTGCCCGGTTGTGGAAAGAAGCGTGGCGCTTCAAAGCCTTCAATAACTGCAGCATTGTCTTTGTAGGCGGACAGCACACCTTCCGGTGCCAGTTTATGGGTGTTGCGAATCATGCCAAACAGCGAGTGAGGTGAGGTTTCACCATCAATGATCCAGCTGGCATTAAAAATCTTGTGGCGGCAGTGCTCGGAATTGGCCTGAGCAAACATCATCAGTTCCACGTCGTTGGGGTTGCGTCCCAGCTCGGTGAAACTTTTCACCAGGTAGTCGATCTCATCTTCGGCCAACGCCAGCCCCAGACTGCCATTGGCTTTGACCAGTGCTTCGCGGCCACCACCCAGAATGTCCACGCTGCCCAGTGGTCTTGGGCTTTCGTGACGGAACAGGGCTGCCGTGGCGCTGATATCACGCAGCAGGGTTTCAGTCATGCGGTCATGCAGCAGGGCGCTGACCTTGTCGGCCTGATCGGCGTTGAGCGGCTGACTGACCTGCAAGGCATAAACAATGCCGCGTTCCAGACGTTGCACCTGGTTTAAGCCAGAGTTGCGGGCAATGTCAGTGGCTTTGGAAGACCAGGGTGACTGGGTGCCCAGTCTTGGTACCACCACAAAAACTTCGCCTTCCAGCGTCTGGCGGTCAGCAGCAGGGCCGTAGCTCAGCAAGGCTTCCAGCAGTTGTTGCTGTTTGGAGTCCAGCGTGCCATCCAGTTCGGCAAGGTGCAGGTATTCGGCATACAGGCCAGTGATTTGTGGAGCCGCAGCCTGAAGCTGGGCCAGCAGTTTGCCGGAACGGAAAGCGGAAAGAGCGGGTGCGCCTCGCAGTTGCAACATCAGGAAGCCTCGTCGGAGCAGGAGTTGGGTCAGTCTTGAAAAGGGACAGGAAAATTGCCGCGAATGATAGCGCAAAGCGTTGCAGAGGGCTACGGAAGGACAAAAAATGAACAATGAGTCACAAAAAATGTATCTACATTGGCGCTTTTTTGATCAGTGTTTGTTAGAATTACATTAATCAACCTGGCGTCAAGTCTTATTACAAGAATAGCCTGATCGGCAACTCACTGATCCGGCTGCCTTTTCTTTTATCTTTTAGGCAGTGGATCGGGTGTGAGGGGAGCAATTCAATCTCCACTCTGACGGTAAACATGAATCGAAACACCTTTCGATGAGCTCCTGTTTATGAAATTGAAAACACTTCTGGTCCTTTTTCTGATGTTGCTGTTGGCAGCAGGCTGCCAACAGGCCGATCCTCTGGGAGAGGTTCTGCAGAAAGGCACTTTGAAAGTAGCCATGCGCAATACCCCCTCTGTTTATTACGAGCACCGCGAAGGTGCTGCTGGCTTTGAATATGAGCTGGTGCGTTCTTTTGCTGAGCATCTGGGGGTAGAGCTGGAAATTGTTACTGCTGGCAGCGAAGCGGAACTTGAGCGTGCCTTGCTGGCCGGTGAAGTGGATATGGCTGCCGGTGGTCTGGGTCTGACACTGGATCGCAAGCGCAACTTCTCCACCTCTTCGCCGCTGCTGCACTCATCCCAGATGGTGGTGTATCGCCGTGGTCATTATCGTCCGCGCAGTTGGGATGATCTGAAAGAAGGCACTCTGGCGGTGATGTCTTCGTCTCGTCAGGCGGAAGTGCTGAAAAGCCATCAGATTCAGTATCCACACCTGAGCTGGATGGAAACTGAAGATCTGGAAGTGACCGATCTGCTGAAAATGATTCAGGATGGTGATCTGGATTATGCGCTGGTCAGTGCGCAGGATTTTAATATCAACCGCTTTTTCTTCCCGCGCGTGGGGGTGGCTTTTGATACCGATGTATCTGCTGCCATGGTGTGGTTGTTCCCGCGTGAGCGTCAGTCGCATCTGGCGCGAGCTGCCAGTGGTTATATTCAGTATGCCCAGTCGCTGGGTCTGATTGATGAGGTGCGGGAGCGTTATTACCGTCATGAACAGTATCTGGAGTATGTCGGTGCGCCGCTGTTCCTGCGCCATGTCAGATCACGATTGCCCCAGTATGAGGCGCATTTCCGTGCTGCCGCAGAAGTGCAGGGTATGGATTGGCAGTTGTTGGCGGCAGTTGGTTTTCAGGAGTCCCACTGGCGGCGTAATGCGGTTTCGCCGACCGGCGTACGCGGCCTGATGATGCTGACACAGCGCACCGCCAATGAGCTGGGTGTGAACCGACTGGACCCGATACAGAGCATTGAAGGTGGTGCGCGTTACTTGCGTCAGCTGTATGACCGCATTCCTGAGCGTATTCAGGGTGAGGATCGGCTGTATTTTGCCCTGGCAGCCTACAATGTGGGGATGGGGCATCTTGAGGATGCGCGTCGCATCACTGAGTCCCAGGGGTTTGATCCTGACAAGTGGGATGATGTGGCTCGTCATCTGCCGCTGCTGAGTCAACGCCAGTGGTATCGTCAGACCCGTTTTGGTTATGCACGGGGTAATGAGCCGGTGGTTTATGTGCAGAACATCCGTCGTTACCTGGAGATTCTGGAGTGGCATCACAGAACACAGGAAAACTTCCTGGAAGAACTGGAAGAGCGGGCTGCGCGGGTTCGTTTTGAAACGGCGTTTCGCAAGGTTCCACCGGTCATCTGAGGCTTCCCGTGATCAAAGGTTTCACCGGTTATCCAGGCTTCCACCAGTTGTCTGATGCGCATACCGGATGTTGATGTTTGTCACTGATCTGACCGGGAACTTCAGGCATCAGTAAGCATCAGATGTAAGCAGTGTCAGTTTTGCTGATTGCAGCAGTTTTCAAGGCAAGGGCAACGCCTTATTCCAGCCGGTCCCGTCAGGTGGCCGGCTTTTTTTTGCCTTTGATAGCCCATCGGAGCATTTCTTTTAAGCATAAAAAAACCCCGCCTTGCGGCGGGGTTGCTGTGCTGATCGAAAGGGATCAGACAGAGTAGTACATGTCGAACTCAACCGGGTGAGTGGTGTGTTCGAGACGGTGTACTTCTTCCATTTTCAGATCGATGAAAGCATCCAGCATATCGTCAGTGAACACGCCGCCTTTGGTCAGGAAGGCGCGGTCAGCTTTCAGAGCTTCCAGGGCTTCACGCAGGCTGCCACAAACCTGTGGGACCTGGGCAGCTTCTTCCGGCGGCAGGTCATAGAGGTTTTTGTCCATGGCATCGCCAGGGTGGATCTTGTTCTGGATACCGTCCAGACCCGCCATCAGCAGTGCAGCAAAGCACAGGTAGGGGTTGGCACCTGGATCAGGGAAGCGAGTCTCAATACGACGGGCTTTCGGGCTGCTAACGTAAGGAATACGGATGGAAGCAGAGCGGTTGCGGGCAGAGTAAGCCAGCATGACCGGAGCTTCGAAGCCGGGTACCAGACGCTTGTAGGAGTTGGTCAGCGGGTTGGTGATGGCGTTCAGGGCTTTGGCGTGCTTGATGATACCGCCAATGTAGTACAGAGCCATTTCAGACAGGCCGCCGTAGCTGTCACCGGAGAACAGGTTAACACCGTCTTTGGACAGGGACTGGTGAACGTGCATACCGGAACCGTTGTCACCAACCAGAGGCTTGGGCATGAAGGTAGCCGTTTTGCCGAAGGCGTGGGCAACGTTGTGTACGCAGTACTTCAGGCGCTGTACTTCGTCAGCCTTTTTAACCAGGGTGTTAAAGGCAACACCGATTTCGCACTGGTTGGCAGTAGCTACTTCGTGGTGGTGTACTTCAACCTTCAGGCCCATGGCGGTCATGGCATTACACATGGCGCCACGGATTTCGTGGGAAGAGTCAACCGGGGGAACCGGGAAGTAACCACCTTTGACGCGTGGGCGGTGGCCCATGTTGCCGCCTTCGATGGTGGCATCAGAAGACCAGGCCGCTTCTTCAGAGTTGATGTGGTAAGAGGCACCAGAGATGTCTTGTTTCCACTTCACGTCGTCAAAAATGAAGAACTCTGGCTCTGGACCGAAGAAAGCGGTGTCAGCGATGCCGGTGGACTTCAGGTATTCTTCAGCGCGGCGGGCCAGGGAGCGGGGATCACGCTCGTAACCTTGCATGGTGCTGGGCTCGATGATGTCACACTGCAGGATCAGGGTGGGTTCATCGGTAAAGGGATCCAGTACCGCAGAAGAGTCGTCCGGACGCATGATCATGTCGGACTCGTTGATGCCTTTCCAGCCGCCGACGGAAGAACCGTCAAACATCTGTCCTGATTCGAAGAATTCTTCGTCAACAGAAGCGGCAGGAATGGTGACGTGCTGTTCTTTACCGCGAGCATCAGTAAAGCGCAGGTCGATCCACTTTACGTCGTGTTCTTTGATAATAGAAAGGCTCTTTTCGGACATGTTCGCCTCCGTGGTTTGGCGTTGGTTTCCAGGTTTACGAATTCTGCTTCATGCGAAGGAAATCGCCTGAGGTCAGTTCTGGCAAAAACAAAAGCAATCCCTGTGCCAAAAACATGCACCTTTGCTCCAGCTTGCATCAATTCAGGGTGCGGTTTGAGTTTTCAGCCTCATGATGAGGCAGGGTCTTATTTTTCACGCCTGCTTTTGCACCTGATTAGAGCATAAAAATACCTTTCGCACTAATCTGATGCACTGTTGTGGTGCTTGTTGCACTGATATGCAGCTAATGGGCCTGGTGTTTGAAAAAGCTATTCCTGTAACCCTTCTGCCGTTATAATTATCCGCCTTTTTTTTCGGGTTGGTCAGGAGCGTCTCCTCTGGCTGGCCTATTAGACCACCCTTCCGGCTTGGCCGGGGAGCAGCTTGTGATAGAGAAACTTCGTAACATCGCCATTATTGCCCACGTTGACCATGGTAAAACCACCCTGGTTGATAAGCTTCTGAAGCAGTCCGGTACGCTGGATCGTCGTGATGCAGAAGCAGAGCGCGTCATGGATTCCAACGATCAGGAAAAAGAGCGTGGCATTACCATTCTGGCCAAGAACACTGCCATCACCTGGAATGACTTCCGCATCAACATCATTGATACCCCCGGTCACGCCGACTTCGGTGGAGAGGTTGAGCGGGTGCTGTCGATGGTTGACTCGGTGCTGTTGCTGGTGGATGCCATGGATGGTCCGATGCCACAAACCCGTTTTGTGACTCAGAAAGCCTTTGCCCGCGGCCTGAAGCCGATTGTAGTCATCAACAAGGTGGATCGCCCCGGTGCACGCCCTGATTGGGTTGTGGATCAGGTGTTTGACCTGTTCGACAACCTGGGCGCCACGGAAGAGCAGTTGGACTTCCCGATCATTTATGCCTCGGCACTGAACGGTATTGCCGGGGATGACCCGGAAAACATGGCTGAGGACATGACCCCCCTGTTCCAGGCTATTGTTGATCTGGTTCCGGCACCCAAGGTGGATGTGGATGGGCCTTTCCAGATGCAGATCTCTGCGCTGGACTACAACTCTTATGTGGGTGTTATTGGTGTGGGTCGTATCACCCGTGGCCGTGCACTGCCCAACCAGCAGGTGGTGGTAGTTGATCGTGAAGGCAAGCAGCGTAAGGCCAAGATCGGTCAGGTCATGACCTATCACGGCCTGCAGCGCAACGAGTCCCCGAACGGTGCGGAAGCCGGTGACATCGTGTGCATCACCGGTGTGGACCCGCTGTTCATTTCCGACACCCTGTGTGACCCGAATAATGTTGAAGCCATGCCGCCGTTGAGCGTGGATGAGCCAACCGTGACCATGACCTTTCAGGTCAACAACTCGCCTTTTGCAGGTAAAGATGGCAAGTATGTCACCAGCCGCAACATCAAGGAGCGTCTGGAGAAGGAACTGGTTCACAACGTGGCACTGCGTGTTGAAGAAACCGACAGTCCGGACAAGTTCCGTGTGTCTGGCCGTGGTGAGCTGCACCTGTCGGTGCTGATCGAAACCATGCGTCGTGAAGGTTTTGAGCTGGGTGTGTCGCGCCCTGAAGTCATTATCAAGACCATTGACGGTGTGAAGCAGGAGCCTTACGAAGAGCTGATCATCGATGTGGAAGAAGAGCATCAGGGTTCCATCATGGAAGAGCTGGGCAAGCGCAAGGCGCGCATGACCAACATGAACCCGGATGGCAAAGGCCGTGTGCGTCTGGACTTCATCATCCCGTCACGTGGTCTGATCGGTTTCCGTAACCAGTTCATGACCCTGACCTCCGGTTCCGGCATCCTGACCAGTATTTTTGATCACTATGGTCCGATGGCGGAAGGCAGTGTTGAGCACCGCATCAATGGTGTGCTGGTGTCCATGTGTGCCGGCAAGGTACTGGCTTACGCCCTGACCACCCTGCAGGATCGTGGTCGCCTGTTTGTTGGTCCCGGTGTGGAAGTTTATGAAGGCATGATTGTCGGCATCAACTCCCGTGACAACGACATGGTGGTTAACCCCACCAAGGCCAAGAAGCTGGACAACATGCGTGCCTCAGGCAACGATGAAACCATCCAGTTGACCCCGCCGGTCAAGTTCAGTCTGGAGCAGGCGCTGGAGTTCATTGATGATGATGAGCTGGTGGAAGTGACCCCGAACCACATCCGCATGCGCAAGAAGCTGTTGACCGAAAACGAGCGTAAGCGTGCTGGCAAGAGCTGATACCGTTGCAGGATTGAGTTGATCTCAGTCGAAGCAACAAACAAGGGTGGCCTTCGGGCTGCCCTTTTTTATGGCAGCAGTTGATTGAACCTGTGTTTGTTTCATCAGTCGGAAACTGCAAGAATACTGATGTTTACACTTTGATCTGGAAAGGGAGAAGGCATGAATTTTCAGCGCAAACTGTTATTGATGGTGCTGCTGATCCTGATAGTGGTGTTGTTGATCCCCAAGGGTGGTGAAGACCTGGCCCCGTCCACCGGAGAGCGCCATGTCACATCCGAAGCAGAAATGCGCACTGTTCCTGATACCCGCATGGCCAGTGATGCCGGTCGGACTGAAAGTTCTGAGGCGACTGAAAGCAGTCATGAAGGTGATGACACCCCTGCTGCTGAACCATCACTGTCAGAGTTGCCGCTGGCGGACTCTGATGCCCAAGCCACTTCGGTTGCTGTGACAGGATTGACAGCCGCTGATCTGCGTCAGTTTCGTGAGCGGGGTCTGGGTGATCCTGAGCAGCGCATCATGCAAAGCCTGATGGGCCGCAGTGACCTGATTCCACAGCAGGCGGTGCTGGGTGGTACCATGCGTTTTGTTGCAGAGGAGTCGCTGCTGCTTAATCGTCGCTGGGTGCTGGCTACCTATGAGGATGGCCATATCCGTGGGCAGGCGCTGTTTGAGTACGAAGTCACCACCACCGGAGAGATCCTCTGGGTATTGCTGGCGCACCAATCGGATTGACCGGCCTTATGCGGCTCCATTGTTGTTTCGCTTCAGTGCACGCAGGATAAAGCGTCCCGGGTGCACTGCTTCAGTTAAAGCCTGCTCCAGAGGGGCAGGCTCTCCCAGCATCTGACTGACCAGCAATTCCGAGCAGAGTGGAATGCTGGCCAGGCCGCGTGAACCATGCCCCAGGTGCAGCCATAACCCCTGATGCAGAGGTGGTGAATCAGGGGTGGCGCTTAGCCCCTGTTTGTGCCAGTCCCGGTAAACCTCTTGCCATTGCTGATGCTGCGGCGCTGGTCCTGTCAGTGGCAGGTAATCCGGTGAGGTGCAGCGAAAACCAACGCGCCCCTGCAAGGGCAGGTGGTCTGCATCAATACCCAGTCCAGTTAAAAGCTTCGGCAGCGCCTGATGAAGTTCAGCCAGATTGGCCTGTTGATCTTCGTGGGTCAGTTCAGTGGCATTGGAGTGCAGATTAAAGGTTGCACCAAAACAGAGCGTCTTGTCTGCGGGCGGGCTGACATAACCACCGGCACAAATCACACAGCCCGGTTGCCGGTTGTGGGTGTCCGGCAGGGTTACGTGGGTCACCTGTCCGCGAATGCGTTTCACCGGTAGCCATTGTTGCGGTTCCAGCAGTCGGCTGGCGTAGGCCGCAGCCAGAATCACCGTGTCGTATTCCAGCCATTGATCACCGGTTTGCAGTCGCCAGACGTTCTGGCTGGCATCAAATTGCAACTGGCTGACTGGATGAGACGTCAGCAGGCGGATGCCCGGCAGGTGGTTGGCCAGTTGATGGCAGAGCGCGCCGGGTTTGACCCAGCCTGCACGTGAAAATAGCAGCCCGCTGTGGGTTGTGGGGGTGCCTGCCAGGCTGCTGACTTGTTCCGCCGACAGGGGTTGCACCAATGCGGCTGGTAACTGCTGGCGTTGAAGAAAGCGTTGCTGACGTGCAGCTTCCTGCTCATCAGTGGCCAGTTGCACAACACCACAATCCGACCAGAAGTGTTGCTGAGGGTCCAGTCGCTGCAGCCAGCGGCGACTGTATTCCAGGCCGGCCAGATAAAAGCGGCTGGCAGGTGTGTTATCCACAGCCAGTTTGATGTAAAGCACGCCCTGGCGGTTGCCGGAGCCATCGGCACCGGGCTGTGTTGCTTCCAGTAAATCTGCCTGATAACCGCGTCGGCTGAGTGCTTCAGCGGTGGCGCAACCGGCCAGGCCTGCACCAATGATGGCAAGGCGTCCGGTCGGGCGTGGTGGCAGGTTCCATTTGAGTGGGTTGTTGTCTGCGGGTGTGGATGCAGGCTGATCGGCCGAATCGGCAGCAAAATGGCCGCGCAGCATTTCCCGTTTGCGCCCAAAGCCGGGAACCTTTTGAATCACAAACCCTGCCGCCTGCAGACCACGTTTAACGGTTCCGGCGGAGGTGAAGGTGGCAAAGCTGGTGTTGGCATGACTGCTGCGAGCCAGAGCAGCAAAAAGTTGTTCGGTCCACATGCCGGGGTTCTTGCCGGGTGCAAAACCATCCAGACACCAGGCATCAACACTGGCCTGAAGTTGACTCAGGTTTTCAGCGGCATCACCCAGCAGCAGATCCAGGGTGATGCGTGGATGCAGTTGCAGGCGATGAAAGCCGGATACCGGCAAGGGATAACACTGCTGCAGGCAGGCTGCGTATTCTGCCAGAGCAGGCCAGAAGGCATGTGCACGTTGCAGATCGTCGGGTGTCAGGGGGTAGAGCTCGGTGCTGACCCAATGCAAACGGGCTGTGGCGGGTGCCACTTGCAAAAACACCTGCATTGCCACCAGCAGGTTCAGGCCAGTGCCAAAGCCGGTTTCGCCGACCACAAAAGCACGCTTCTGCTGCCAGCCTGCCCAGCGTTGGGGCAGGTCGTTCTGCTCCAGAAACACATGGCGGGTTTCATCCGGTCCCTGATCGCGGGAGAAATAAACATCACCGAAGTCACCGGCTACGGGGGTGGCCTGTTGCCATTCCAGGCGAGCCTGCTGCAGGGTGCGCGGATGATGGCAACTGACCGTTGTTTCTGGTTGAGCAGTCATGGAGCGGTTTTATGGCAGGACTTTTTTAAAGGGTTTGATGGTGACCTGTTGGTATACACCGGCTGCAACATAAGGGTCGGCATCCGCCCAGGCGCGTGCTGCTTCCAGGCTGTCGAATTCGGCTACCACCAAACTGCCGGTGAAACCGGCATCACCGGGGTTTTCACTGTCAATGGCCGGGTGTGGACCTGCCAGCAGCAAGCGGCCTTCATTTTTCAGGGCTTCCAGCCTGGCCAGGTGATCAGGGCGAGCTTGCAGGCGCTGAGCCAGGGTGCCGGGTTTGTCTTCACAGATCAGAGCGTAAAACATCGGGTTCTCTCCGGTTAAAAATGTTAATCTCTCAGGGTTGTAACTCGCCCGGAAAAATCCTTTATGCCGCCACTTATCCAGCAGTGTGATTATCACATGCACTCCACCGCATCAGACGGTGTGCTGAGTCCTGCTGCCTTGATGGCGCTGGCTGCCGAGCGGGGATTGCAGGAACTGGCGTTGACGGACCATGATACCTTTGACGGGCTGGATGAGGCCAGTGCTGCGGCAGCAGAACAGGGTATCAAGCTGTTGCCGGGCATGGAGTTTTCCTGTGTCTGGTTGGGGGTCACCATTCACCTGGTGGCACTCTGGCCGCGGGGGCTGAATGAAGCTGCCCGCGAGCTGGCAGACATTCAACGCAAGGCGCGCTGGAGTCGGGCCACCCGGATCATTGAAAAGCTGCAGCGAGCGGGTGTCGCCCTTGCGCTGGACGCCGTTACTGTTTATTCCGCCGGCGGTGTGCCGGGTCGCCCGCACTTTGCTGAAGCCATGGTGCAGGCCGGTTATGTCACGGATCACAGCCAGGCATTTCGCAAGTGGCTGGGTGCCGGTAAACTGGGTGACATCAAAAGTCAGTGGCTGGAGTTGGCTGACGCCATTGCCCGTTTGCGTGCAGCTGGCGCTTTTGTGGTGCTGGCGCACCCGCAGCATTACAAACTGACCCGCAGTAAACGCCGCCGCCTGGTGATGGCATTTGCCGCAGCCGGTGGGCAGGGGCTGGAGGTGGTCAGTGGTCAGCAAGACCCCCAGCAGACAGCCAGTCTGGTGAGTCTGGCACAAGAGTTGGGATTACAGGCAAGTTGGGGCAGCGACTTTCATGGCGCAGGTCCGGCTTGTCATGCACCCGGTCATTATGCTGTGTTGCCGGAGGTTTGCCGGCCGCTCAGTGAATATTTTCATGCAGCAGGAATCGCCACATGAGCCAGTACTTTGAAATTCATCCGGACAATCCGCAGAAACGACTGATCCAGCAGGCCGTGAGCATCCTGCGCGAAGGTGGTGTGATTGCCTATCCAACCGATTCGGCCTATGCGCTGGGTTGCTGTGTCGGTGAAAAAAAAGCCGTGGATCGCATCAAGCGCATCCGTGAGCTGGATGACAAGCACAACTTCACGTTGATGTGTGCTGACCTGTCTGAACTGTCGGTTTACGCCAAGGTCGACAATGCCGTGTTTCGTATGCTGAAGAACACCACCCCCGGCCCTTACACCTTCATTCTGAATGCCACCTCCGAAGTGCCGCGCCTGCTGCTGCACCCCAAACGTCGTACCATTGGTCTGCGGGTGCCTGATCATGTGCTGACTCATGCCCTGCTGGAAGAGCTGGGCGCACCGATGATGAGTGTCACCCTGATTATGCCGGGTGAGGACCTGCCCATGCATGAAGCCGATGAAATCCGTGAGCGTCTGGGTAAATTGGTGGATCTGATCATTGATGGTGGTGCCTGTTCCATCGAACCAACCACCGTGGTTAATCTCTGTGACGGTGTGCCGGAAATCACCCGTGAAGGCCGCGGCGATCTGACACCCTTTGGCGGCTGAAGTACAAGTCGATGAATCAACCCGTACCCCAGCAACTGGATTTGCTGGCCAAGGTGGCCGGTGAGCCCTTCACCGCCGTACCGGAAGATCTGTTTATTCCGCCGGAAGCCTTGCGGGTGTTTCTGGAGGCTTTTGAAGGCCCGCTGGACCTGCTGCTTTACCTGATCCGCAAGCACAACCTGGATGTGCTCAGCATCAATGTGGCTGCCATCACCCATCAGTACCTGAGTTATCTGGACCTGATGCAGGAACTGCAGATAGAGCTGGCTGCTGAATACCTGGTGATGGCTTCGCTGCTGGCAGAAATCAAGTCACGCAGCCTGTTGCCTCGTGCACCAGGCAGTGAAGATGATGAAGACGAGGAAGACCCGCGGGCGCAGCTGATTCGCCGCCTGCTGGAGTACGAACAGTTCAAGAGCGCCGCTGAACGCCTGGATCAGTTGCCACGACAGGAGCGGGATTTTTTTCCAGCCAACCCGGAACATCCAGAGCGGGAAAATCGGGTGTTGCACCCGGATGTGGAGCTGCAGGAAGTCCTGCTGGCTTTTGCCCGTCTGCTGAAAAAAGTGGATTTGCTGGCCCATCACCAGATCAGCCGTGAACCCCTGTCTACCCGGGAGCGCATGTCGCAGGTGCTGGAGCGCCTGGAGCAGGCTGAAAACTATGTGCCCTTTGATGACCTGTTTGACCTGGACGAAGGCCGTCCCGGTATGGTGGTGACCTTTATGGCGCTGCTGGAGCTGGTGAAAGAACAGTTGGTGGAACTGGTGCAAACACGTTTATTTGCCATGATTCACGTGCGCCGCCGCCTGCTGGGCAGTGATACTGACAGTGATGACCGGTTGATGCCAGATGAGGTGAATGCCTGATGTTGCCTGATGTTGAGCGGGATCTAACCGGTATTCTGCAAGCCTTGTTGCTGGCTGCCCGTGAACCTCTCAGTCTGGAGCGGCTGGCCGCCCTGTTTGATGAGGCTGAACGGCCTGACCGTACCCGGCTGCGGCAGGCGCTGCAAATATTGCAGCAGCAGGCCGAAGGCAGCAGTCAGGAGCTGGTCGAGGTGGCGGGTGGTTACCGTTACCAGATTCGCAGTTGTTATGCCGGTTGGGTCAGCCGTTTATCGGAAGAAAAACCGCCGCGTTATTCGCGGGCATTATTGGAAACCCTGTCACTGATCGCCTATCGTCAACCCATCACTCGTGGTGAAATTGAAGAGGTGCGTGGTGTGAGTGTCAGCTCACAGATCATCCGCACCCTGGAAGATCGGGAGTGGGTGCGGGTGGTGGGGCATCGCGAAGTGCCGGGACGTCCTGCACTCTATGCAACAACCCGGCAGTTTCTGGACTACTTCAACCTGAAGAGCCTGAATGAATTACCGCCGCTGGATGAACTTCGTCAGTTGGCTGATGCCGAACCCGAAGAGTGGCAGGATGAGCTGGACCGTGCGCCTCATTCACCGCTGTTGCAAGTGGATCAAGAGCTGGATGAAGGTGAGGCAGCGGAAGATCCCGCTGATCTTGCCGACCTGCTGGAAGCGCCCTTGCCGGAAGTGAAGGAACTAACCTTTGCGGATCTGGCAGAGCGCTTTGTGCAGCATCAGGATGATGAAGAACCTTCCGGGCAGTAAACAGACTGCCCTTTTATTACGCTGCCGTGTGTGAACACCGATGAAAAATACCCATGAAAAGGCCGCTGTTGCGGCTGAAGCCACCGAAAAGCTGCAAAAAGTACTGGCCCGTTCCGGGCTGGGTTCACGTCGTGAGATGGAAGCCCTGATCGATGCCGGGCTGGTGACCATTAATGGTCGTGTTGCCATTCTTGGCGATCGCATCACGCCACGTGATCGTGTCACCGTCCGGGGACGTGCGGTCCACCTGAAAAATGAAGAAGACCTGCCGCGCCGGGTCATCATGTACAACAAGCCGGAAGGTGAGCTGGTGACCCGCAAGGACCCGGAGGGTCGGCGCACGGTGTTTGATCACCTGCCGCGCCTGCGTGGTGAGCGCTGGATTGCCATTGGTCGGCTGGACATCAACACCAGCGGTTTGTTGTTGTTCACCAATGATGGTGAGCTGGCCAACCGTCTGATGCATCCTTCTCACCAGGTCGAGCGCGAATATGCGGTGCGGGTGATGGGAGAAGTCACCGATGAAATGCTGCAGGCCATGAAAGAAGGAGTAATGCTGGAAGATGGCCTGGCCCGTTTTGCCGATATTCAACTGGTGGGTGGCGAAGGCATCAACGTCTGGTATCACGTGGTAATCACCGAAGGCCGCAACCGTGAGGTGCGTCGCCTGTGGGAATCTCAGGGTGTCACCGTCAGCCGCCTGAAGCGGGTGCGCTACGGCAATACCTTCCTCGACAAGCGCACCAAGATGGGTGAATGGATCGAGCTGACCCAGAGTGAAATTGATGAGCTCTCGGCTTTGGCAGGTTTAAGCCGTAAATCGGCAACCCCGATGGAAACACCGCGTTCCGCACAGCGCAATCGTGCCGGTGGTGCTCGCAAGCCAGTGCGCGGCATTCAACGCAGGCATAAATAAAATCAGCAGTTTTTGCTTTTTGGGGGTTGCAAGGCAGCAAAAAAAAGCTATCATATGCGCCGCGTTAAGGGGTCGTTAGCTCAGTGGTAGAGCAGTTGGCTTTTAACCAATTGGTCGAAGGTTCGAATCCTTCACGACCCACCAACGCAAAACCTGTTATCAGCCATAGTGGTATATATTGGCACTGGATATCAGGTCATCTAAGCAAGATTGCTTTTCAGGGTTGTTAGCTCAGTGGTAGAGCAGTTGGCTTTTAACCAATTGGTCGAAGGTTCGAATCCTTCACAACCCACCAGAATTCAAGAAAAGGCTGCCAGAAATGGTGGCCTTTTTTGTTATCTGCACCAGACTTCATCCAATCACCCGATTGGAGATCTGTATCATGCTTCGTGCCCTTCAAGCTGTGCTGGCAGCATTTTTTGGTGTGCAATCCGAACGCAATCGCCAGCGAGACTTTCAGCAGTCCTCGCCCTGGCCCTATATCCTTGCGGGCCTGTTCATGGCGGGGGTGTTTGTGGTTCTGGTGCTGTTGGTTGCCCGCTGGGCTGCGGCTTCTTGAGTTCTTGGTTATTCATGCGCTGCATCAGAATTGAATTCAGTTTTAATTGATTGAAATCATTGACAGATACAAAAATTAACAAAGTATTTCTGCCGTATGGCGGCTGCCTCCTATACTCCAAGCTGAATAACAAAAACAACAAGCTTAAGGATGGGAGGGATCTATGCTGCAACTCCTTTACAGGAGCTGCGGGTTGCTGTTGCTGCTGACCGGCCCCGCTCTGGCTTCTGCCATCAATACTTCATCCGGCTGGAACATGCCGCCAGGTGTCACGGATATCAGCCGTGAGATCTACAGTCTGCACATGATCATTTTCTGGATCTGCGTGGCAATCGCCGTGGTGGTATTCGGGGTGATGTTCTGGTCGCTGTTTGTCTACCGTAAATCCAAGGGTGCCAAACCGGCACACTTCCATGAAAACACCACTGTGGAAGTGATCTGGACAGCCATTCCGCTGGCGATTCTGGTGATTATGGCCATTCCCGCCACGGCCACCCTGAAAAAGATCTACGATGCCAGTGATGCTGAAATCGATATTCTGGTCACCGGCTACCAGTGGCGTTGGCATTATCAGTACCTGGATCAGGACATCAGTTTTTTCAGTAATCTGGGCACACCAAGAAGTCAGATCCTCGGTGAAGAGGACAAGGGAGACTTCTACCTGCTGGAGGTGGATAACCCGCTGGTGTTGCCGGTCGGCAAAAAAGTCCGCTTTCTGTTCACCTCCAATGATGTGATCCATGCCTGGTGGGTACCGGATCTGGCCATCAAGAAAGACACCATTCCCGGTTTTATCAATGAGTCCTGGACCATCATCAATGAGCCCGGCACTTACCGTGGACAGTGTGCTGAGCTCTGTGGCCAGGATCATGCCTACATGCCAATTGAGGTGCGGGCGGTCACTGAAGAGGTCTGGCTGTCCTGGCTGGATGAACAGCGTGAAACCGCCGCAGCGGAAGCCGCCAGTGGTGAGCGTGAATGGACCCTGGCAGAGCTGAATGAGCGGGGTGCCGGTGTTTACACCACCTACTGTGCAGCTTGCCATCAGGCTGATGGCTCCGGCATGCCGCCGGCCTTCCCGGCCTTGCGTGGCAACCCGGTGATGACCAGTGCGGAAGGACGTGACAAACACATCAATGCGGTGTTGTTCGGGCGTCCCGGTACTTCCATGCCAGGTTACGGTACGACCCTTTCCGTGAATGATCTGGCGGCAGTGATCACCTATGAGCGCAACGCCTGGGGCAATGATACCGGTGATGCGGTGCAACCTTCCGAAATCCGCGCGCTGCTGGACCGTTAACAGGAGCTGAGCCATGACATCTCGATCCCTTCCCCGTCCGGTTGTTCAGCAGTCGGCCAGTGAAGCCACTGCCGGTGGTGCTGCCGCCGGACATCATGCCCATCAGCCACGCGGCCTGCTGCGTTGGGTGCTGACCACCAACCACAAGGAAATCGGTACCCTTTACCTGCTGTTTGCGCTGCTGATGTTTTTCATCGGTGGCACCATGGCGCTGGTGGTTCGTGCAGAGCTCTTTCAGCCCGGCATGACGTTTATCCTGCCGGAGTTTTTTAACCAGATGACCACCATGCACGGTCTGATCATGGTGTTTGGTGCCATCATGCCGGCTTTTGTCGGGTTGGCGAACTGGATGGTTCCGGTGCAGATCGGTGCCCCGGACATGGCGCTGCCAAGGCTGAACAACTTCAGTTTCTGGTTATTGCCGGTGTCTTTCACCATCCTGCTGTCAACACTGTTCATGGAAGGTGGCGGCCCGAATTTCGGCTGGACCTTTTATGCCCCGCTGTCGACCACCTATGCACCGCCCTCCACCAGCTTTTTCATTCTGGCCATGCATCTGGCGGGTATCAGTTCGATTCTGGGGGCCATCAACATCATTGCCACCATCCTGAATCTGCGCACGCCCAACATGCGCCTGATGGACATGCCGCTGTTTGTCTGGACCTGGCTGATCACTGCCTTCCTGTTGATTGCGGTGATGCCGGTGCTGGCCGGGGTGATCACCATGATGCTGCTGGACATCAACTTCGGCACCAGTTTCTTTGATGCCGCCGGGGGCGGTGATCCGGTGCTGTTCCAGCATCTGTTCTGGTTCTTCGGACATCCCGAGGTGTACATCATGATCCTGCCTGCGTTTGGCATTGTTTCGGCCATTGTGCCGACCTTTGCCCGCAAGCGGCTGTTTGGTTATGCCTCGATGGTTTATGCCACGGCATCCATTGCCATCCTGTCGTTTGTGGTCTGGGCACACCACATGTTCACGGTGGGTTTGCCGCTGACGGCGCAGTTGTTTTTCATGTATTCCACCATGCTGATTGCGGTGCCGACCGGGGTGAAGGTGTTCAACTGGATTGCCACTCTGTTCCGGGGTTCGATCAGCTTTGAGTTGCCGATGTTGTTTTCGCTGGCCTTTATTGTGCAGTTCACCATTGGTGGCCTATCCGGGGTGATGCTGGCAATCGCTCCGGCTGACTTCCAGTATCACGACACCTACTTTGTGGTGGCGCACTTCCACTATGTGCTGGTGCCGGGTGCGGTGTTTGCCATTCTGGCGGCGGCTTATTACTGGTTGCCGAAATGGTCCGGTGTTTATCCGAATGTGAAACTGGGGCTGACGCATTTCTGGCTGTCGGTGATCGGGGTCAACCTGACCTTTTTCCCGATGCACTTCTCAGGTCTGGCCGGTATGCCGCGCCGGATACCGGACTATGCCCTGCAATTTGCCGACTTCAACCTGCTGTCTTCGATCGGGGGCTTCCTGTTTGGTATCTCGCAGTTGCTGTTTGTGGCGGTGGTGATCCTCTGTATTCGTGGCAAGGGTGAAAAAGCACCGGCGCAGGCCTGGGAAGGTGCCGAGGGGCTGGAGTGGACGCTGCCCAGCCCGGCACCGTTGCACACTTTTGATACACCGCCGGAGTTTGTACCCGAGCGGGATTCCCCTTCACGTCATTAAGTGCCTGAGGAGGTGGGTGATGTCCAGGGATCAGCAGTTACAACAGCAGAACGTTGCCCGCACCGTGCGGCGGGTGTTGCTGGGGCTGGTGTTGATGGTCGGTTTCACC
The DNA here is from genome assembly GCF_900119735.1 of Marinospirillum alkaliphilum DSM 21637. GTDB lineage: Bacteria > Pseudomonadota > Gammaproteobacteria > Pseudomonadales > Halomonadaceae > Marinospirillum > Marinospirillum alkaliphilum. Next base: position 122,811 of record NZ_FPJW01000003.1, read on the forward strand.
ATTGCGCTGGTGCCGCTTTATGACGTGTTCTGTGAAGTGACCGGTCTGAATGGCAAGACGGCCAGCAGTGCCCAGGTGGTTGGGGGTGCTCCGGTGGATACCGGGCGGCGGGTGGAAGTGCAGTTTGTGACCCGTAATGCTCCCGGTCTGCCCTGGCGACTGGATGCCATGGAGCAGACAGTCTGGGTGCATCCCGGCGAGGTGGCACTGGCCCGTTTTGCTTTTGTGAATGTGGGTCAGGAGCTGTCATCCGGGCGGGCCGTGCCCAGTGTCAGTCCGTCTCAGGGGGCACGCTATTTTCGCAAGATGGAGTGTTTCTGTTTTCAGGAGCAGTGGCTGGAAGCCGGTGAGCGATCCGAGATGCCGCTGGTGTTCCAGATCGATCCCGATCTGCCGGAAGGCGTCAATAAACTGACTCTGGCTTATACCCTCTATCCGCAGGGACAGGCCATCGGAGGTTACCATGAGCAGTAGCAGTTATTACGTTCCGGCCACCAGCAAGTGGCCAATCATTGCAGTGCTGGTGATGGGCATGCTGGCCGTGGGTGCCGGTCTGATGATGACTCAGGGCAGTGGCCTGATCCTGTTGGTCGGGGGGCTGGTGGGGGTGGCCTGGGTGATGTACGGCTGGTTCCGTGATGTCACGCTGGAATCCATGGGGGGGTTGTATGATGCCCAGATGGATCGTTCCTTCCGGCAGGGCATGGCCTGGTTCATCTTTTCGGAAGTGATGTTTTTTGCTGCCTTTTTTGGTGCGCTGTTTTACATCCGGGTATTCACCCTGCCCTGGCTGGATGGTGAGGGTGCCAAGGGTATCACGGCGCTGCTGTGGCCGGATTTTGTGGCCAGCTGGCCGCTGATGAACACACCGGACCCGGCCGTTGGTGGTCCGGATGCCATCATCAATCCCTGGACCTTACCGCTGATCAACACCCTGCTGCTGGTGACTTCCAGCATCACCCTGACCTTTTCTCACCACGCCCTGAAAGCACAGCAGCGCCTTCGTGCACGTAACTGGCTGATTTTGACGCTGGTGCTGGGTGGCATTTTTCTGGTGATTCAAGGCATTGAATATGTGCATGCCTGGACGGAGCTGGGGCTGACCCTGCAGGCAGGTATTTACGGTGCCACCTTTTTCCTGCTGACCGGCTTTCACGGGCTGCATGTCACCATCGGTGCAGTGATTCTGCTGGTGTTGCTGATCCGTCTGATCAAGGGGCATTTCACCCCTGAGCAGCATTTTGCCTTCGAGGCGGGTGCCTGGTACTGGCACTTTGTGGATGTGGTGTGGATTGGCCTGTTCCTGTTTGTGTACGTGTTCTGATGGTTGATCAGGTGCCCAGTGCACCCTGGCTGAAGCCATAAACCAGCAACACCATCAGCAGGGCGGTTAACAGGATGCGGGTTTTCAGGGAGGTCAGCAGGCGGGTGGACGGGCTTTGATCACGAATCAGAAAACCGGCACCGGCCGCCAGGCTGAGAAGAATGGCAAAAAAGATAACAGCAATCAGGAGTTTCAGCATGTCAGGCTCCGGCAGTGGAACACAGGTGGCAATGTCAGTCAGTTCAGATCAGTCAGGCTCAGGTGTCAAGGCTGCAACTGCAACATCAGGTTATCGCCTGATGGGCTGGTATGGCTTCTGGCTGCTGCTGGTGGTGATTGGCCTGCTGCTGGCGAACTGGCAATGGCAGCGTGCTGCTGAAAAACAGCTGCTGCAACAGGCCATGATTGATGCACCGGTTTTGCTGAATCCCACGGACATGCCGCCGAATCTGGCACAGCTGCAACTGACGGGTTACTGGTTGCCAGAACGAAGCCTGTGGCTGGATAACCGGATATTGAATGGGCAGGTGGGGGTGGCCGCTTTGACACCACTGATGACCGATGATGGTCGTTGGTGGCTGGTGCAGCGAGGGTTTGCAGCAACCGGTGTGGATCGTGGTTATTTGCCCGAAGACACTGTTTCTTCGCGGCTGGTGCAGGTTACCGGTCGCTGGCAGTGGCTGGATCAGTCCGCACTGGTGTTTGGTGCTAACCGGGAAGGAGACCGGCTGCAGTCGATCAGTCTGGAGCCATGGGAGGATCTGGACCGTCTGGTGTTTAACGGAGTGCTCCATCAGGAGTCAGGGGATGACCAGTTGCAACCCTGGTGGCAGCCCAGCCAGATGACCCCGGAGCGGCATCTGGGTTATGCGCTGCAGTGGTTGTTGTTGTCTTTGCTGGCATTGTTCATGGCGTTGATGGGCAGGCGTTGGCTGCAGGAGAAGCAGGCATGAAAAATCGTATCAAGCTGGTATTACTGATGTTGCTGCTGGCGGCCCCAATGCTGGTGTCCGGCAGCATGTATGCCCTGCAGCTGGGTATACCGGAAAAACAGGTGGCACGCGGTGCGTTATTGCCGGACCTGCAACCGTTGCAGCAGTGGCCTCTGGATTGGCAGGCCAGTGGTGAATGGTGGTTGGTGTGGATTGCTGATGCGCCCTGTCAGGCGACCTGTCAGCAGCTAGCTGACCAGTGGTGGCGGGTGCACCGCGCCCTGGGACGTGAAGCGGATCGGGTTTACCGCCTGCGGATCGAGATGGCCGTGAATGAGAGCCGTCCGTTGACAGAAGCTTTACCGGGTGAGCGAGTGGTGCACTGGCAGGGCAATGCACCGGACTGGGCCGCTCCAGGTCAGACCTGGCTGGTGGACCCGGAAGGGCGTGTGGTGCTGGCTTATGACGCGGATGCCCCGGCAGCAGATCTGCACCGGGATTTGATGCGCTTGCTGCGTGTGAACCGTTGAGCAGGAGGAGCAGATGATCAAGGACAACAGCAAGGCTACTGCAGCAGGACAGCGTTTAGTGCGTCGAGCAGCAGCATTGGCAGGTTTTGGTGTGCTGTTCACGCTGGTGGTGGTGCTGGCCGGTGCCTGGACCCGTTTGGTGGATGCCGGACTGGGTTGCCCGGACTGGCCAGGCTGTTACGGTGCGCTGGTGGTGCCGGATGCCGAGCGGGCAGCTGCTTTTGCCCCGGATGAACCGCTGGACAGTTTCAAGGCCTGGGTGGAAATGATTCATCGTTATCTGGCCAGTGGACTGGGTCTGCTTGCGCTGGTGTTGACCTGGATTGGCTGGAAGTTACGCCACATGCCCGGTTACCCGCTGGGGCTGACCTTTCTGCTGCTGGCGGTGATCTGCCTGCAGGGTGCTTTTGGAGCCTGGACAGTGACTTTAAAACTCTGGCCGCAGGTGGTGACGCTGCACCTGTTGGGTGGCATGACGGTATTGGCACTGTTTTTCTGGCTGTTCTGTCGTTTGCGCGCCTGTGCGCGGGGTGAAGTGCAAGGCCGCAAGCCGCCGCTGCTCTGGTGGCTGGTGTTGTTGTTGCTGACCGGTCAGTTGGCGCTGGGTGGCTGGACCACCAGCAATTATGCGGGGCTGGCCTGTACCGGCTTTCCGACCTGCAATCAGCAGTGGTGGCCAGCCCAGATGGATTTCAGTGAAGGTTTTCACCTGACGCAGGAGGTGGGCCCCAACTATTTACACGGTCAGTTGCATGCACCAGCCCGCACGGCCATTCATTTCACTCATCGTCTGGGTGCCTTGCTGCTGGGTGTCAGTATTCTGCTGTTGGTATGGAAGGGCTTGACCCTTGCTCGCGCCAGGCCCTGGCTGGGTCTGCTGTTACTGGCCTGGGGTCTGCAGGCGGGTATTGGTATTGCCACTGTGCTGCTGTTCCTGCCGCTGTGGCTGGCGCTGTTGCATACCGGTGGCGCAGCAGTGTTGCTGCTCACCTTGCTGGGTGCAGGTTGGCAGTTGGGTTATGGCGGTGTCCGGGTTCCCCGGGTGACCTTAACGGAGGTGTCCCATGCGCAATTCCAGTGAAACCCATGCCAGACACTGGTTAAACCCGGTTTGGCGTGACTATTGGGAGCTAGGCAAACCTCGCGTGGTATTGGTGATGCTGGTTTGTGTGCTGGTGGGTATGGCACTGGCTGTGCCGGGATTGCCACCACTGGACAAGGTACTTGCCGGGTTGGTGGGCATCGGTCTGGCCTCCATGGGGGCTGCCGCCTTTAATCACCTGCTGGATCGGCGGCTGGATCGTTTGATGCTGCGTACCGCCAGTCGACCGGTGGCGGAAGGACGACTGGGCAGTCTGCAGGCAGGGCTTTATGCCAGCCTGCTGTCAGTAGCCGGCATCACGCTGCTGTGGTGGGAGGTGAACCCCTTAACAGCCTGGTTAACCCTGGCTTCACTGCTGGGTTATGCACTGGTTTATACCGCTTTTCTGAAACGGGTCACCCCGCAAAACATCACCATTGGTGGACTGGCTGGTGCTGCACCACCCTTGCTGGGTTGGGTGGCGGTCACCGGGCAGATCCATCCGGATGCATTGTTGCTGGTGCTGATCATTTTTGCCTGGACACCACCGCACTTCTGGGCGCTGGCTATCTACAAGCAGGATGAATATGCCCGGGCCGGTGTACCGATGCTGCCGGTGACCCATGGTGAAACCTTTGCCCGCCTGCAGGTATGGCTTTATAGCTGGCTGACAGTGGCAGCTACCTTACTGCCGTTTGCCACAGGCATGAGTGGCTGGCTGTATCTGGTGGGTGTGGTGGCATTAAACCTGCGATTCCTGCAGTGGAATTGGCGAGTCTGGCGTGGATCGGATCGGCAGGTGCCACTGGCCGCTTTCTGGTTCTCGATTCGCTACATCCTGCTGCTGTTTTTGTTGTTGCTGGCGGATCATTACGTCCGCCTGGTGTTCTAACGGAAGGTGAAGCCTTTTCAGGTTCACCTGCCTGTTGGTCTGGCTGCTGATTGTTTTCCGGAGCAGGAGCGAAGGGTTGATCAGCGGTGTTCATGCAATGAAACAGGCACGGATGCTATTCGAAACCCGGAGGTGTCCCATGTTTATGCAACACATGTGGGGAGTGCTTTATAACCCCGACAAGGAGTGGAGAAAGGTCAAGGATGAAAACTACAGCGTCATGGATTATTACACCCGTGATCTGATCTGGATGAGTGCCCTGCCGCCCTTTGCGTTGTTTGTGGGTACTACGCAGGTGGGCTGGAGTATTGGCCTTGGAGAGTATGTCAAACTGACCATGTCCAGTGCGTTACCCATTGCTTTGGCGTTTTATCTGGCCATTCTGGTTGGGGCGGGTGTGATGGCTTATGCCATTCACTGGATGGAAAAAACCTATAGTGCCAATGCCAGTATGGAACGTTGTATGGCATTAACCGCTTATACGGCATCACCCATGCTCTTGGCAGGTTTGGCAGGGTTCTGGCCGCATATCTGGTTTGTGGTGATTGTCGGATTGCTTGCTGTGGCCTGGACGGTTTACCTGCTTTATACCGGAGTACCTCGCATCATGGATATTCCGGAGGAGCAGGGGTTCATGTTCTCCACTTCCATTCTGACAGTGGGGCTGGTGGTGTTGGTGGGTATGCTGGCTGTCACTGTGCTGTTGTGGGGATTTGGACTCGGGCCGGCCTATTTACGTTAGGGAAGCAGTAAAGGAGATTGGGCAGGCCAGAATCATCCGGGTCTGCCCTTTTTTATGGCCAGATGGCGCTTTAATGTTGGGTTGCGACTTTTGGATTATGTTATCATCCGGCCTTCTTTTGACCGCAAACCTGCCCCGGCACACAAGCCCAGAAACCATGACCCAGCAAACCAAGACCAGTGTTTATGACCAGTTGCTGGTGCGTGAGCACCTGTCCAGAGCAACACCGCCTGCTACCCTGTCTGAAGCGGAAGAGGAAGCCTTGCGTCAGCGTATTCGTGAGCAGTTACAAGCTCGCAATGCGGTATTGATTGCCCACTATTACACCAGCCCGGTGATTCAGGCGCTGGCTGAAGAAACGGGTGGTTTTATTGGTGATTCACTGGAAATGGCTCGTTTTGGTGCGCGCCATCCGGCACAGACGCTGGTGGTGGCCGGGGTGCGTTTCATGGGTGAAACAGCCAAGATTCTGTCACCGGAAAAACGGGTTTTGATGCCAACACTGGAAGCCACCTGCTCACTGGATATCGGTTGTGACATCAGCAGTTTCAGCCATTTCTGTGATCAGCACCCGGACCATACTGTGGTGGTGTATGCCAATACTTCCGCCGCAGTAAAAGCCCGTGCTGACTGGGTGGTGACATCCAGCATTGCATTGCAGGTGGTCAGTCATTTGCATGAGCAGGGTAAAAAGATTCTCTGGGCACCGGATAAACACCTGGGTGATTACATCTGCCGTACCACCGGTGCCGAGATGCTGATGTGGGATGGTGCCTGCATAGTGCATGAGGAGTTTAAGGCCAAGGGTATTCTGGATCTGAAAAAGATTCACCCCACGGCAGCCGTGCTGGTGCACCCTGAGTCACCGGCCAGTGTGGTGGAGCTGGCTGATGTGGCCGGTTCGACCAGTCAGTTGTTGAAAGCGGCCGGTGAACTGCCGAATGACACCTTTATTGTGGCCACTGATCGCGGCATCTTCTACAAGATGCAGCAGCAGAACTCGCATAAGCGTTTTATGGAAGCCCCCACAGCTGGTAATGGCGCGACCTGCCGCAGTTGTGCCCATTGCCCCTGGATGGCCATGAACAGCCTGGAGCGCCTGGTGACTTCACTGGAGCAGGGCAGCAACGAAATTCAGGTGGAGCCGGAACTGATTCGTCAGGCCCTGATTCCGCTGCAGCGGATGCTGGACTTCCCCAAGCCTTCCTGATTAGCGCTCCAGGCCTTTTTGAAATACAGGCCTGGGGCATGATCAGTCGCTGGTCTGTGTTTCCCGCAAGGAAGCCTCTGAATAACGTGATGAGCGCAGTAGTTAATCAGAGGCTTCCAAGGTCTTTTCTTCATCCTCAGGATGCAGTGCCAGCGGCCAGGCATTCAGAATGGCCTTGATCATGGTGGCCAGCGGGATGGCAAAAAACACCCCCCAGAAGCCCCACAAGCCACCAAAAAACAGTACCGCCAGAATGATCGAAACCGGGTGCAGGTTAACGGCCTCGGAAAACAAAAGGGGTACCAGCACATTGCCATCCAGTGCCTGAATCACGGCATAAACACCAATCACCCACATGAACTCGCTGCTGAAACCAAACTGGAACAGGGCAATCAGTGCCACTGGCAGGGTAACCACGGCCGCACCGATGTAAGGGACCAGTACCGATAAACCCACCAGCAGTGCCAGCAGTTCCGCATAATTCAGCCCCAGCCAGGCAAAACAGGCCCAGGTCACTGCGGCCACGATCAGGATTTCCAGTGCCTTGCCGCGTACATAGTTGGCAATCTGGGCATCCATTTCAGACCAGATGCGTGTCATCAGTGCACGTTTGCGTGGCATCATGCCGGTGATAAAGCCCACCAACTGGCGCTGATCCTTGAGCATAAAAAACACCAGAATCGGCACCAGGATCAGATAAACCAGCCAGGTCAGCAGGCTGGGAATACTGGCCAGCGACAGGGAGACCAATAGCTGGCCGATATGACGCAGTTCGCCCACGGCATCGTTAAGCACATTATTCACCTGCTGCTGACTGATCAGGTGAGGGTAGGTTTCATGGAGTTCATTCAGCCACTGCTGTGCCATGCGAATCATCGCAGGCAGTTCTCGTACCAGACTGACGGTTTGTTGCCACAGCAAGGGTAGCAACCAGAAGATCAAGGCCAGCAGCACGCCGATAAACAGGCTGAAGGCCAGTAAAACAGCGGGGAGTTCGGGTACACCAATGCGTTTCAGCTGACTGACGACCCCTTGCAGCAGGTAGGCCAGTACCACCGCAGAAAGAAAGGGCACCAGCATGGCACCAAAAAACAACAGGGCTGTAAAAAAGAAAATCAACAACAGTGCAAAGATAACGGCTTCTTCATCTGAAAAATAACGATGCAGCCAGCCCTGCACAACGCCCTTTAAGGTCATGCTTAATCTCCTCTGCGCAGTACAAATTGATAGGTGTCATCCAGCTGTTCACGCGAGACCAGTGTATGGCTGCTGAGTTCCGCATAACTGGCAAAATCTTCCCAGGAGCCAGGATCACTCGCCTGGACCAGCAGCAATTGCCCGGGTTGCATGGCATTCAGTCGCTGCTTGGCTTTCAGTAGCGGCAGCGGGCAGTGGAGTCCTCGGGCATCAAGCTGCTGATCAAAAATATTTGCTGAATCCATCTGCTGTTACCTTGTCATAGGTGTGTGGTTGTTATACTGGTCATAACCTTGGTTTGCACAAACGGGAAACACAAGCTGAATATGATGATGCAACAGAATACCCTGCTGATGGCGGCCTGCAAGTCTTTCCGTTGTTGGCTGAGCAGCATGATGCTGGCCCTTGTGCTGTTGCTGCCGGCTCCGCAGGTGCTGGCTGAAGTGGGAGAATTACCCAGTCTTGGATTGACCAGTGCGCTGGAGATCAGTGTGCACCAGGAGCGTTTGCTGGGGCAGGGTTGGCTGCGTCAGTTTCGTGCCCAGACCCGCCTTTATCAAGACCCGCTGGTGCAGGACTATACTGAGCGTCTGTTGCAACGACTGGCGACTTACAATACCGGTCTGGAGCAAAAGGAACTGGACCTGGTGCTGGTGAACCAGCGGCAGTTAAATGCTTTTGCGGTACCGGGCGGTGTGGTCGGCATCAATACCGGCCTGTTTCTTTTTGCTGCTTATGAGGATGAGTTTGCCTCGGTGGCTGCGCACGAGCTGGCGCATATCAGCCAGCGTCACTTTGCCCGTCGGGTGGAAGCCAGTCGCGGGGCTCAGTGGACGGCCATGGCCGGTATTCTGGCCGGTATTCTGGTGGCTTCGCAGGGGCATGCTGACGCCGGGGTGGCCGCCATTGCCGGAACCCAGGCAGCTGCCATTCAGAGCCAACTGGCCTGGAGCCGCAGTTATGAACAGGAGGCCGACCGTATCGGTATGGAAACCCTGGTGGCTGCCGGTTATTCACCAGAGGCCATGCCGCGCATGTTCGCCCAGATGCAAAGGGTGGCCAGCCTCAGTGGTCGACCACCGGAGTTTCTGCTGACGCACCCGCTGACAGAAAGCCGGATTGCTGATGCACAGGCGCGCGCGGATCAGATGTCGGGAAAAAGAGCTCCGATACGTGGCAAGGATTATGAAATGATCCGCACCCGCATCATTTTTAATCAGATTGGCAGTGCCGATGATGCCTGGACCCTGTTTTCCCGCCAGCAGGCCAGCCCAGCCGCAGAGATTTATGCCCAGGCCTTGCGTGCCCGGGGTGAGAACCAGCCGGAAAGAGCACTGGAGTTGTTGCAGCAACTGGTGAAAGAGGAGCCTGAGTGGTTATTGGTGCAATACCTTGTGGCTGAAGAGTTGGTGCGACAGAAGCAATGGCAGGCTGCGGCTGCACAACTGGATGAGTTGGCACTTTATGCGCCGGGATATTATCCGGCACTGTTTCTGCGTGGAGAAATGCACATGCAGTTGCAGCAGTGGGATCAGGCCCGGCGGATATTTCAGCAACTCAGCCAACAGCGCCCCGGTGATCCGGATGTCTGGTTTCAGTTGGCGGAAGCGGCTGGCAAGAGTGATCGACAGGTGCAATTACACCAGGCCCGAGCTGAATATTTCCAGTTGACCGGGCGTTTCCGTCAGGCCTCTTCACAGTTGGATTTGGCAGTGGAACAGGCTCGCCTGCAGGATCAACCCTGGGGTGTGCAGGCGGCTATTCGTGAGCGGCGGCGAGAGCTGGAGCAGCAGCGCAGTCTGATGGAATTCTAGGAAACTCCTGATGAACTATTGCGCTTGACCCTGCTGCGTTGAAATTGATCTCAAAATGCTCATTTATTCCGTGTAAATTCCGCTTTTTCAATCAGTTTCGCCTTGCTTTGCCTACGCTCATGACGTTAATCATGAGTTTCGCGGCTTTTACCTGGTCTGGGTGGCTTCCAGCACCTGTTGCACATGGCCGGGCACTTTGACCTTGCGCCATTCCTGCAGCAGGGTGCCATCTGTGCCAATCAGAAAGGTGCTGCGTTCGATGCCCAGATGTTCTTTGCCGTAGAGTTTTTTCAGTTTGATCACATCAAAGATCCGGCACAGGGTTTCGTCCTTGTCACTGATCAGTTCAAAAGGAAAACCCTGCTTGGCCTTGAAGTTTTCGTGGCTTTTGATGCCGTCACGTGAGACACCAAAAACTTCGGTGTTGGCTGCCTGAAAGGCGGAGTAAAGATCACGAAAATCACCGCCCTCGGTTGTGCAGCCGGGGGTGCTGTCTTTCGGGTAAAAGTAGATCACCAGCTTGCGACCCTGCAGGGCAGACAGCTGAATGGTCTTGCCACTGGTGGCTTCGGCAGTGAAATCAGGTACAGGCTGGCCAATGGAAAGTGTCATCTTGATCTCCCGGTTGTAGGTGCTAGTCGACAGTTGGCGACTATAACACAGGGGGCTAAGCTGCCCAGTTGTAAAAACCTGTCACAAAATCAGTGATAAAAAAAGTGCCTCAGTCAGGGTACAAGGCTTGAGCCAAAGCCGCTGAAAGGCAACAATAGCACCCTAGTAAACCACTCAAGCATTCCGTTTGGAGATACATCATGATTAAAGGCAGCCTGGTTGCCCTGGTAACCCCCATGACTCAGCAGGGTGATGTGGACTGGCCTGCTCTGGATCGCCTGATCGACTTCCATCTCGACAATGGTACGGATGGTATTGTTGCAGCAGGCACGACCGGTGAACCTTCTACATTATCTTTTGAAGAGCACTTTGAAGTGATCCGCCGGGTGGTCACCCGTGTGGATGGCAAGATTCCTGTGGTTGCAGGAACCGGCTCCAACTCCACTCGTGAAGCCATCGAACTGACGCGTTATGCCAGTCAGGTGGGTGCTGATTATTGCCTGATCACCACGCCCTATTACAACAAGCCGACTCAGGAAGGCCTGTACCTGCATTACAAAGCCATTGCTGAAGCCAGTGATCTGCCGATCATTCTTTATAATGTGCCCGGTCGTACTGCTGTGGATATGCACAATGAAACCGTGGTGCGTTTAAGCAAGCTGGACAAGATCGTGGCATTAAAAGATGCCACTGGTGATCTGGAGCGCGGCAAGGCGCTGATGGATACCCTGGCAGACAGTGACTTCATGCTCTTCTCCGGTGATGATGCCACCGCTTGTGAGTTCATCCTGATGGGGGGTAACGGCAACATTTCGGTGACTGCCAACGTGGCGCCGCGTCAGATGCATGACATGTGTGCGGCTGCCCTGGCTGGTGATTCCAGCAAGGCACATCAGATCAATACCCGGCTGATGCCGCTGCACACCGGATTGTTTGTGGAATCCAATCCAATTCCTGCCAAGTGGGCGCTGTATGAAATGGGGCTGATTGATCTGGGGATACGCTTACCCCTGACACCCCTGTCAGAAAAATACCGCACCACCATTCATGAAGCACTGGAAATGGCTGGAGTGCTGAAAAAATGATGCATGCCCACAGCTACCGCTGGATCGGCCTGGTACTGGTGTTGGTACTGCTGGCAGGTTGCAGCCGTAGTGAATACCGTGACCGTCGCTCGGATTATCATCAGGCTCAATCAGCTGAGCACACCTTGCCTGAAGCTTTTGCCCAGGGTGATGCCATGCCTATCCCGGTCAGTGAACGACGCGGTAGTGGTCAACCTGAACAAGCACCGCGACCAGAACCCATGCGCGTGCTGGATGAGCGTGATGGTCTGGTGCAGCAACGGGTGGATGAACAGGGTGCCTGGTTGCTGGTGATGCGCAGCCCTGGTGAAGTCTGGACATCCCTGCAGGCTTTTGCAGACAGTCAGGATGTGGCGGTGATCTCGGCCAGTCCACGCCGTGGTGAAATCACCCTGGCTGATGATCAGTCCAGCGGTCTGGCAGCACAGCGCATGACCCTGCGTCAGGGTGTGCGTCGCGGTACTTCCGAAGTACGCCTGCGCTCTGTTTCGGATCAGCAGCAGTTACCGTTCAGTGAGTATGACCGCGGGCGCCTGATGTCGCTGGAAGCTTTTCTGGCGGCCAGTCTGGCTGAAGAGGGCTCTCGTGTTTCACTGCAGGCGCAATCCCTGCATGCCAGCCAGTTAGTGCGCCTGGTGGATCGTGATGATCGCAAGGTGCTGGTGATGCAGCTGGATTATGATCGTGCCTGGGCCGAGTTGGTGCACCTGCTGGAAGATGAGTTCACTGATGAATGGCAAAAGGTCAGTGACCTGAATCGCAGCGAAGGGCGCATTTATGTGCGTTATGTACCGCAGCAAGAAAGACCGGGTGGCTTCTGGTCGCGTTTGTTCCGTCGTGGTCCACCTGCCAGTGCACACCACTATCAGCTGCATCTGGCCGAATATAATCAGGAGCTGGACCTGGTGCTGGAAGTGACTCCTGATGTGCCTGCCCCTTTGGCGGTGGAACAGGAACTGCTGGGCTGGCTGGAGCGGCAGTTGCGTTGAAACAGGGCGGGCGAATCCGGTTCGCCTCACTGGGTAGTGGCAGCAAGGGAAATGCAACGCTGGTCAGCTGTGGCAAAACCCACGTATTAATTGACTGTGGTTTCACCCTGCGTGAAACCACACGTCGTCTGGCGCGCCTGGAGCTTACCCCCGACGATCTGAGTGCGGTGCTGGTGACTCATGAACACGGCGATCACATTGGTGGTGTGGGTGCACTGGTGCGTCGTCATGCGGTGCCGCTTTATACCACTGCTGGCACCCGTCTTTCCGGGCGTCTGGGCGGCGAGGTGCCGGACTGGCGTCTGATCAACCCTGAACACCCTTTTGCCATCGGTGACCTGGAAGTCTGGCCAGTCACGGTGCCCCATGATGCCCGAGAACCTGTACAGTTTGTGCTGGGTAATGGTGCGCAGCGACTGGGGGTGCTGACGGACCTGGGCAGTATTACACCGCATGTGGTGCGTCATTACCGTCGTTGTCAGGCACTGGTGCTGGAGGCCAATCATGATCCACAGATGCTGGCCGATGGGCCTTATCCGCCATCCTTGAAACGTCGAGTGGGTGGAGATTTTGGTCACTTGAGCAACCAGCAGGCGGCGGACTTCCTGCTGCAGATTGAAGCGGGGCAGCTCACGCATCTGGTGGCCTCACACCTGAGCGAGCAGAACAACTGCCCTCATCTGGCAGCCACAGAACTGGCGCAGGCATTAAATACCTCACCGGACTGGATCACCCTGGCCGAGCAGGAGCAGGGGTTTGATTGGCGCGAGATCCACCCTTAGTTTTTTTGTTGTTTCCCTGTTATTCTTTAGCATCTCTCAACTGACCCACCTACCGCTGCGGAGACCCCTGTGGAAAAGCGTGAAGAACTCTATTCGGGCAAGGCCAAATCTGTTTTCAAGACAGATGACCCCGATTACCTGATCCTGCATTTTCGTGATGACACCAGTGCCTTTGATGGCAAAAAGAAAGAGCAGCTGGAGCGTAAGGGCAAGGTTAACAACATTTTTAATGCCTTTATCATGGAAAAGCTCAAGGCAGCAGGCATTCCCACGCATTTTGAGCAGCGCCTGAATGATCGTGAGTCACTGGTTAAATGCATGCAGATGATGCCAGTGGAGTGTGTGGTCAGAAATATCAGTGCCGGTAGCCTGGTGCGTCGTCTGGGTGTTGAGGAAGGTCTGGAACTGAATCCGCCAACCTTTGAGCTGTTCCTGAAAAATGATGCCCAGGGTGATCCGATGATCAATGAGTCCCTGTGCATCACTTTTGGCTGGGCCACCGAGACCCAGTTACAACAGATGAAAGCCCTCACTTACCAGGTGAATGCCATTCTGAAGCAGTTGTTTGAAGAAGCTGGTTTGCTGCTGGTGGACTACAAGCTGGAGTTTGGTTTGTTCCACGGGCAGGTGACACTGGGTGATGAGTTTTCTCCGGATGGCTGCCGTTTGTGGGATAAAGCCACCCGTGAAAAACTGGACAAGGATCGCTTCCGTCAGGGACTGGGCGGTGTGGTTGAGGCTTATGAAGAAGTGGGTCGCCGCCTGGGAATCAACTTCGACTGAAGCCAGTTGCCTGTTTTGATAGAGATAATGCCCGATCTTGAAGATTGGGCATTTTTTTATCTGGTCGGAGGGTTTTATCCGGGTTTTGCCCTCTATGGGAGCAGCTTGGCAGTAAATCTTTCATGTTATGATCAGCTCGCCGATGGATGTGGTTATCTCATCAACAACTGGAGTTGTTACTTCCATGAACCAAAAACTCTTTATTCCCCTGCTGATTTGTTGTGCTCTGGTATTAACCGCTTGTCAGAGTACACCTCAGGCCAGTGCCGCCAGTCGAGTGGTTGCCGGTAGCCAGCCAGTTTCCCTGCAGCCCGGTCAGCGTGTGCGCGGTGAACTCACCAGTGCCAGTGCACTGAACTACAAGGATGGCAGCCGTTATGCACTTTATCGTATCAATCTGCAGCAGGGAGATGCCTTTCGCATCGAGCTGAGTGGCAGCCTTGAAGGCACCCTGGCGCTGTACAATGACTTGAACGAGCTGCTGATTTCAGGCTCTCCCTTGCATTTTCAGGCCCCGGAAAGAGGGCGTTACCTGCTGGCCGTCAGTGGTAAGCAGTCCAATAGTTTTGGACCTTTTAACCTGCTGATGACGCCTCTTGAATTAAGCAGCAATCCATCACTGGTTGTTGGTGAAGCCGCCTCTGGCTGGTTGGAAATGAATGGTTTTCGTAGCCACACCCTGCAAATCAGTGAGCGGGGTTATTATCAGATTGATCTGCGCTCCAGTGACTTTGATACGCTGATGCTGGTCACTGGGCCCGGTGGCTACCGGGCTGAGGACGATGATGGTGGTGATCAGACCAACTCACGCATTGGTGACCTGTTGCAGCCTGGTGAATACCAGGTCAGGGTCAGTGCCTTTGAGACGGCCTCGGGTCTTTACACTCTGGAAGTGCAAGCCTTTGATATCCGTGAGGGTGCAGACCTTGAACTGCGTGCACCTGTGCAGCTGTCTGGCTGGATGCGTCAACAGCAGGATGTTTACCGGCTGCATATCGAGCAGGCAGGTGAATACCTGATTGAAATGCAGTCTGCAGTGCTGGATTCATTCCTGCTGCTGGAGGGTGCCAATCACTTCCGTGTTGAAGACGATGATAGTGGTGAAAATCTGGATGCGCGGCTTCTGGTGAGGCTGGAGCCGGGTGAATATCGTCTGACTGCGCGTGACTATAACGGTGGCAGTGGTGGTTATCAGTTGATAGTTCAGCAGCGCTGAGTGACTGATCAGGAGCGCCCCGGTAGCAACTCGGTAACTTCCAGCCGGTTGTCTGCCGGGTAGCGAAACCTGACGTCCAGATCGGCCAGCAGCACACCATAAATGCGTTCAGGATCGGTCTGTTGATAAGCCGGGCGTGGGTTCTGGCTTAATACCTCGATCAGCAGTTGTTTCAGTTGCTGTCCATCCTTGTGAGTGGTCAGTTGTTTTTCTGCCAGCGGGCTGAAATGCACCGACAGCAATGCCGGGGTTTCCGGTGCCCAGCCTGCTGTGGCCTGCGGCAGGCTGTCGGCCCACGGCAGATAAGGTTTGATGTCCACAATGGGTGTGCCATCCACCAGGTCGATGCCTGACAACTGCAGTTTTACACCTTTTGAGCAATCCACTCCTTCCAGCTTCACCACCGAGAGACCCAGCCCATTCGGGCGAAAGGTTGAACGGCTGGCAAACACACCGATCTTTTTATTGCCGCCCAAGCGTGGTGGGCGTACTCGCGCTTTCCAACCCTGCTCCAGATTCTGATGGAATACAAAAGTCAGCCACAGGTGAGAAAACTGCTCCAGTCCTTCAACACAAAGTGGCTGATTATAGGGGGGTAATAACTCCAGTGTTGCGTAAGCACTGGGAGCCAGCCCTGGCTGACGTGGCACGGCAAACTTTTCCTTGTAACAGGAGTGAAGGATGCCAATGGGCTCCAGTGACCAGCTCATCCGTATCAGCTCCGCAGACTGATCACCGGCCAGCCCTGTTGTTCGGCATGGCTGCGCAGGGTGTCGTCCGGGTCCACTGCCACGGGGTTATCAACCTGTTGCAGCAGGGGCAGGTCATTGTGGGAGTCGCTGTAGAACCAGCTGCCATCCAGGTTCATGCCTTCTGCCTGTAGCCATTGGTGCAAACAGGTCACCTTGCCTTCACGGAAGCTGGGTGTGCCAACAATCTGCCCGGTGTAACGCCCATCAATAAACTCTGGTTCAACGGCAATCAGATCGCTCACACCCAGGAGTTCAGCAATGGGGGCGGTAATAAAGCGGTTGGTGGCAGTGATGATCAGCAGTCGATCACCTGCCTGGCGGTGTTTGTCGAGCAGTTCCATGGCGGCAGGCAGCATCAGCGGGCGAATGTGTTCATGGATAAACTCCTTTCGCCAGTTGAGCATTTCTTCGGTGCTGTACTGGGTTAGTGGACGCAACGAAAAGGATAAATAGTCGTGGATATCCAGGGTGCCCTGCTGGTAAGCAGCATAATACAGGTCGTTGGCCTTTTTATATTCCTCACCATTCACCAGTCCCTTATGAACCAGAAATTCACCCCAGGCATGGTCACTGTCACCGGCAATGAGGGTGTTGTCGAGATCGAACAGGGCTAAACTCACTTGAAAGGCTCCGTTATTGCTTATGCACAAAAGATTTTTTGCATTTTACATCAGGGTTAAATTGAATACTTTTCAATCTTTGTGAAACAATAGGTGTCAAAGCATTTTCGAGGGCGTAGCGTGATAGACGAGGATGGGTATCGCCCCAATGTCGGTATCATCATCACCAACAGTGACGGTCAGTTGCTCTGGGCACGTCGTTGTGGTCAGGATGCCTGGCAGTTTCCGCAGGGTGGCATCAAGAATGATGAAACGCCTGAGCAGGCGTTATACCGAGAATTAAAAGAAGAAATCGGCCTGACACCGGATCAGGTGGAGCTGCTGGCCACCACCCGTGGCTGGTTACGTTACCGCCTGCCAAAACGCATGGTGCGCCGTAATAGCCGTCCCCTGTGTATCGGTCAGAAGCAGAAGTGGTTTCTGTTGAAAATTCGCTGTGCTGATTCACAGGTCTGTTTTGACTGCTCACCCAAGCCGGAGTTTGATAACTGGCGTTGGGTGTCTTACTGGTATCCGCTGGGGCAGGTGGTGCCCTTCAAGCGGGAAGTTTATCGCCGGGCACTGCTGGAATTGGCACCTCGGCTGCACAGGATGCTGCGTGATCAACCATGAGTGAACCCTTGCCGTCAGGTGCAACCATGCTGGATACCCTGCGAAAGATTGTGCAGGAGGTCAGTGCTGCAAGAGATTTGCAGACGGCCCTGTCGATCATTGTGCGTCGGGTTCGCAAGGCCATGAACACTGATGTGTGTTCGGTGTACCTGATGGATCCGCGTCAGGAGCGTTATGTCCTGATGAACACCCTGGGTTTGAATGCTTCCGCCATTGGTCATGTCAGTCTGGCCCCCTCTGAAGGCCTGGTGGGTTATGTGGGTCAGCGTGAAGAACCGCTGAACCTGGATGATGCCCCGGTCCATCCTCGCTACCGCTACCTGCCGGAAACCGGTGAAGAGCGTTACCACAGTTTTCTGGGTGTACCCATCATTCACCAGCGCCATGCACTGGGTGTGCTGGTGGTGCAGCAGAAGGTCAAACGGCGCTTTGATGAGGGCGAAGAAGCCTTTTTAGTGACCATTGCCGCTCAGTTGGCTGCAGTACTGGCTCATGCACAGGTCAGTGGCAGTTTGCAGGTGACACCGGGTGGCCAACGCAGCATGGTGCGTTTTGATGGTCTGCCTGCAGCACCGGGTGTGGCCATCGGTCGAGCCCGGGTGATCATGCCTCCTGCTGATCTGGACAGTGTGCAGGAGCGTGAATGCGACTCTATTGAAGAGGAAAAACTGGTCTTTCTGGCTGCCCTGCGAGCCGTGCGTGAAGACATACGCGCGGTGGGGCAGAAACTGGCCAACCGTGTCAGTGCTCAGGAGCAGGCCCTGTTTGAAGCCTATCTGCAAATGCTGGATGAGGAATCACTGGGTGCTGAGGTACTGAAGCACATTGAAGAAGGTCAGTGGGCACAGGGTGCCCTGGCTTTTGTGGTCAAGCGCCATGTGAAGTACCTGGAGAAGGTCGAAGATTCTTACCTGCGTGAGCGGGCCGCGGACATTCGGGATCTTGGGCGTCGGGTGCTGGCCTACTTGCAGGCCGGTGGCGATGTGCAGCGGGAGTATGAAGACAATACGCTACTGGTGGGTGAAGAGTTATCACCAACCCTGTTGGGTGAAGTGCCGCGGGAGAAACTGGCCGGTCTGATCAGCGTCAAGGGTTCGAGTAACTCGCATCTGGCCATTCTGGCCCGCGCCATGGGTATTCCGACGGTGATGGGGTTGAGTGATCTGCCTTATGCCAAGCTGGATGGTCAGCAACTGATTCTGGATGGTTACCGTGGCCAGGTCATCAGCAACCCCGATGATACCCTGTTACGCCAGTATGAGCGTTTCATTGAAGAAGAGCGGGCGCTGACCGAGGCACTGGAAGCGGAAGCCGGATTGCCCTGCGTGACGCGTGATGGCCACCGTGTGCCATTGATGCTGAATACCGGACTGACCGCTGATCATGCGCGGGCGCTGGCTTATGGTGCCGAAGGTGTTGGCCTGTACCGCACGGAAGTGCAGTTCATGCTGGCCGAGCGTTTTCCCAGCGAGATGGAGCAGGTCAAGCTCTACCGTGAGCAGCTGTCAGCCTTTTCTCCGCGCGAAGTCACCATGCGCACGCTGGACATCGGTGGTGACAAACCCTTGCCCTATTTTCCGATTGAAGAGGAAAACCCCTGTCTGGGTTGGCGCGGCATTCGCTTCACCCTGGATCACCCGGAAGTTTTTCTGAGCCAGGTGCGTGCCATGCTGCGTGCCAGTGAAGGCCTGGATAATTTACGTATTCTGCTGCCAATGATTTCATCCGTGCGCGAGGTGGAAGAAGCCCGCGCACTGATCCGTCGTGCCTGGGTGGAGTTGCGTCAGGGAGAGGGGTTGCAGATCAATAAACCGCTGGTGGGTGCCATGATTGAGGTGCCTGCCGCCTTGTTCCAGATCCCGGCACTGGCAGAACGCGTGGATTACCTGTCAGTGGGCAGTAACGACCTGACTCAGTATTTATTGGCTGTGGATCGTGATAATCCGCGGGTTGCACGCCTTTACAGTGGTTATCATCCGGCGGTGTTGCATGCCCTGGCGCGTATTGCAGCAGATGCCCATGCCTGTCGTCTGCCGGTGAGCATCTGTGGTGAACTGGCTGGAGATCCTGCCGGTGCGGTGTTGTTACTGGGGATGGGGTATCAGAATCTGTCGATGAACCTGGCCAGTTTGCCCAGGGTTAAAGCGGCTATCCGTCGAGTGACTGTTGC
Source organism: Marinospirillum alkaliphilum DSM 21637 (assembly GCF_900119735.1). Taxonomy (GTDB): domain Bacteria; phylum Pseudomonadota; class Gammaproteobacteria; order Pseudomonadales; family Halomonadaceae; genus Marinospirillum; species Marinospirillum alkaliphilum. The sequence continues at coordinate 142,154 of NZ_FPJW01000003.1, forward strand.
GCAGTCACGAGAGCTGCTGGAGAAGGCGCTGGGCTGTGCCAGCACCGATCAGGTGGTCGGGCATCTGGGCGTGTTCATGAGTGAACTGGGACTGGGCTGGCTGTCAGGGCCCAAGGGCTAAACGCTGACCCGGCTGCTTGAAACCATCCTTGTGGTAAATGTCATCACGCCATTGCAGGCGCCCGTTGGTATCCGTCCATACTGTCCAGTACATCAGGTAAACCGCAACACGCGGGCGCACCTGTAAATAACGCTCGTCACCCTGTGCATACATCTCTTTCAGTACTTCCGGTGTCCAGGTCTGGCTGGATGCCAGAAGGGCTTCAACCAGGCGCTCAGAGTCTTCTACCCGTACACAGCCGGCACTGATGTCCCGGCGATCACTGCTGAACAGGTTGCGGTAGGGGGTGTCGTGCAAATAGATGGCCTGTTGATTGGACAAGCGGAATTTGGCACGTCCCAGCTGATTGAAGTTGCCTGCTTTTTGTACGATGCGATAGGTGGAGTTGTCGTTGGTGAAGGCATCGTCTGGCAGCTCTTCAAAAGATACAAAACGAGAAGGGGTGTGCCAGCCCTGCACCAGTGCATAATCGCGTGATGCCAGGTATTCAGGGTTGTTGAGTGCACGTGGGAAAATACGCTCCCTGGCAATGCTTGGGGGTACGTTCCACAGCGGGTTGATGACCAGTGAAGTTAACCACTGGTTCATGATGGGGGTGCGTTGACCATCACGACCGATGATCACTTTCATGTCCAGCTTGACCTGTTGGCTCTCAACAAACTGCAGGCGGGCATCGGCAAGGTTAACCATGATATACCGATCATTCAGCTGGTTGGGCAGATGGTGCAGGCGGCGAATATTGTGTGCCAGCCTGCGCATGCGCTCCTGCGGCTGCATATTCAGCCAGTCACGAGTGGGCTGGTCGGTCACACCTGTCTGTGGCAGGTTGTGGCGTTTCTGAAAGGTTTTTAAAGCCAGCTCCAGGCGCTGATCAAAAATCAGTGGGCCTTCTTTGCTCAGCAGGTAGGGTTGCTGGTTGCTGAGATCACCAAGCCGATACAGCTGTTCAGCCAGCCGGGCAACCATCGGGCCTTCATCCCCCCGTTGCAGCCTGCGATTCAGCTCTGGCCAGTCACCGGCTTCTGCCATTTCCTGCAACTCAGCAAACGCCTGCCGCCAGGGCTGATAAAAGCGGCTGGTTGGCTGGTTTTCCCTGATGCGATCCATGGCCCAGTCTTGTGGCTGGTGGCCTTGCAGTTGTTGCAGCCAGCGGGGAAACACGTCTTGCAGACTGCGCTTGACAACCTCGTCCGGCCAGTTGTCCCAGCGCTCATAGGCATTGGTGATGCCGTGGTCCTGGTCTGAGTCGTATTGGGTCCAGTAGCGTTGCAAGAGATCTTGCTGGTAGCTGAAGAACAGGTCTGTAATCAGTAGATCCCGCGCCTGACGGTGTCTTGGCAGACTGGTTTCCACCGATTGCTGTAACAGCTCGGCCAGTTTTCGGTAGTCTGCCAGGCGTGGGTGATCCTCCAGTGCCAGCCAGGGCTGCAGGTCATTCAGTAATAAGCGGGCAGCGGCATTGGGATGACCTTGCTCATTGATCCAGAAGTGACCAAAAGCGGCCTGGCGATAAAGGTGCCCCAGTAATTCGGTATGGCGGGGTTTGTAGTCTGGATGCAGCGTTGACAGGCTGGATTCAACCCACAGGGTCAGTGTTGTGCTGGTGGGTGGCAAGCTGCTGCTGGCTCGATCACGGGAACTGATGGATGCACAGGCAGGAAGTGATAACAACAGGCTGACAACCAGCAGCAGCGTTGAGCAGTGTTGGCCAGTCAGACGTTTAGCCTTGCCAGGTGAATTGCCGTTCATTAACTTGCTTTTGATTGTGCTGGTGATTGCGTTCATGCAGAAACCACTGGCCTTTGCTGTTCTGCCATAACAGAGTGGATGCCCGTGTGCCGTAATGCTCACCAGTAATAAAAACAGGTGAAAGAAACCTTTCCCGCTCCAGTCCGATAGCCGTATCCGGCAGCTCATGGTCGGGAGCTTGAACTTGATCGGTGAGTGTATCAAAAAGCTGCAGTGGATGGCAGTCAGGTTGTTGTAGCCAGTGGTTGATTCCTTGTTTCAGACGGCGGGTTTTGGGCCAACTGACGTCCAGAGTGGCATTACTGAGCAGGTAAAGCCCTGGCGGTAAGGCTTGTGGTGTTTGTGCCAAGCGGTTGCTGAAGTACCAGGCCTGGTTCTTGTTACCCCACAGCAGGTTAAAACCAGCATAGTTTTTGCCATGCTGGATTAACCAGTCGGCCATGGCTGCTGGTTGTTGTTGTACGGCCTTTAACACCAGTTCACCCCGTGAGGCGGCCGGTTGCGCTTGTGCCAGTTCACGGCCGTTACGCACATTGGTGAGTGCTGCCCAATGCCCTTGCTGATTGGCCAGCAACCAACTGCCTCCTGCTTGCAGGTCTTTGCCACCCATCAATCCTGGATGCTCTGGCCAGTGATTTGCTGCCCGCGTTGGACGTTGATGAAACTCATCGCGGTTAGCGGCCAATAACAGGGGGTAATCAGGGTGGTGTTGCCAGCAGAGGGCGAGTAGGCACATCTGAGTGGTGTTCCTGTTAGCAGATTATTTTCGTGATCAGTATTGTTATACTCAGCGTTTTTATCAGCCCCCTGCAAGGGAAATCTTGTGTCGCAATTCAGCACCCGCCTAAGTGGCATCAGTCAGTCCCTGAAGCGCAGCCGCTGGCTGGGAGTCCTGCTGCCTTTGACCCTGGCGGCCGCTTTGCTGATGAGTGTGGTGGCGGTACTGGCAACCTTGAGCCATCAAGGCATTCAGGCGCAACTGGAGCAGGAGGGTGATGGTCGACTGCTGGAAACCGTCGATCATCTGGCTGGTCAGCTGAATGCCGAGTTACAGGCGTTATACAGTCAGGGTTTATTGCTTCAACATCAGGCCGGGTTGCTTCTGGCGAACAATCCAACTGAGCTGGATTCCCTGACCGGCTTGATGGCGAGCGTTCACCGACAGTATCCATGGCTGGAACGCATTCAACTCACCACCCATCAAGGTGGGGTTAAGCACTATCCAGCAACCCCCTTGCCCCAGCAGCTACTTTCAGCAACACGAGATCCTCGTGATCTACCTGCCTGGTATCTTGCAGATGCTGCCCATAACCCAGCGTTTCGTGGTGTATGGACGCCGGCCTATCTTGACCCTGCAACCCAACAATGGATGTTGGCACTGAGCCTGCCTGTGATGGATCAGGGGCGTGTGGTAGCTGTGGTCAGTTTACATTTAACGCTGCAGGCGCTGGCTCAGCACCTACAAAAATTTGCTGTGCTGCAGGGTGGTTATCTGATGTTGATGGACCGTGAAGGGAGTTTGCTGGCTTTGCCGCCAGGTACAGAAGCTGATTGGGGGTTGCAAGGACAAATCAGTGGCGACCCAATGCGTCGTACGGATGATCTGAACCTGATGTTGACGCCCAACAACCGAGGCCGACTGGAACCACTGCGCCTGGATGCCTCAGGCTTGATTGGATTGCAGCTGGATAACGCTAACATTCAGCTGGGTTGGGCCACCCTGACACAAACGGAATGGAAGTTGTTGCTGGTGGTACCGCGGGAGTCCATGGTGATTGGGCGTTTAAAACTGGAGCAGGAGTATCGTGCACTCTTGTGGCTGGGGGCTGCTTTTCTGTTGCTGCTGCAGGCGATACTGTTGTTTCTGCTGGTTCGACGTGATCAGCAACTGCTGGATGCCGCCAAACGCTGGACACCGGCTGAAAAAACTTCAGTTAATGATGAACCGTCCTTTCCACTGGCTTCCGGCAGTGAGCCGCAGTTGTTGCAGTGGGTTCGTGGGCCTTTGATGCTGTGTCAGCTGGACCATGAAAACCGGATTCTGTCATGTAATCCCGCTTTTGAGCAGTTGATGGAAACCACCCAGGTTGGTTTGCGTGGGCGTTTGCTCAAGGAAACTCCCTTGTTTGCACAACTGCAGGATGACTGGTCAGATCATGAGCTGGAGTTGCAGCCTGAAGGACGTGACCCGCTGGTGTGCTGGGTCAGTATGCAGCGCCATGCGTCGGGAATGGCTTTGCTGTTGTTGCTGGATATCAGTCGTTATCGCCAGGCTCGCCAGCAGTTACAGAGTGAACGCCAGCGCGCAAGGCTGGCAGCACGGATGAAAAGTGAATTTATGCAAATTGCTTCCAGAGATGCCAACCAGTTGTTGCTGGAACTGCAACAGATGGCGGGTAGTCTGGAGTTGACGCAGGCAGAAGCCTGTCGCCGTAAACTGGTCAGTCTTGAGCATTTGCTTGATGATATTCGCGAAATGGCAGTTGAAAGCAGTCTGGAAGAACAGCCAGACACCAAAGAGGATCCGGTCCGTTTGCAACAACTGGTGGCTGAATCAACCAGTGCTGTGGTCAGTGTGCTGGCTGCTGCTGGCCGGAGCCTGCACACCCATTTTCAACCAGAATTGCCGGATCTGGTGCTGATTGATCGCAGACGGTTAGGACGCCTGATCACCCATCTGTTGCGTCAGGCGGCTCAGATGTCGGGTCAGGGTGATATTCATCTAGAGCTGGGTTGGAAGCCGGAAGGCTTGTTGCAGCTGCAGTTGAGGGATGAAGGCGGTCGTTTGGCAGAAAGCGATCGTTTGCGTCGTTTTGAAGCCTCTACCCCCTTGGGCAGTAGTTATGAACCGGCCAATGGCGCGCTGGGTTTTGGTCAGTTGTTAACCCGCCAGCTGGTGCAGGAAATGAAGGGTCAGCTGGACGTTCAGGCATTGCCCGGTGGTGGTTTGCAGGTGCAGATTGAATTGCCGGTGCAACTGGATGTTGATGACGGTTTGAATCCTCGGCCTCGCATTCTGGTGGTTGATGATGGCCCGGTGAATGCCATGCTGGCCAGTAGCGTACTTGAGAAGTCCGGTTATCTGGTGGATGTGGCTGCCAGTGGTTATCGGGCTTTGGAGCTGGGTCGTGAAAACGACTATGCGCTGGTGTTGATGGATATTTTTATGCCGGGTATGGATGGGCTGGAAACCACTCATCACTGGCGTCGATTACCCAATGACAATGCTGGTATCCCGGTGTTGGCGGTGACAGCGAATGCGCTGGCCGATGACTGTGAAAAGTTTTTGCAGGAAGGTCTGGATGACTACCTGACTAAACCCTACCGGCCAGCTGAACTCAGGGAGTTGGTGGAGCGCTGGTTAAAACGTCCTGAGGTGAGTGTTTGACACTGTTTTTGATTTATCTGTTGTTGGGTGCCGGGGCCGGCTTACTGGCTGGACTGTTTGGCATTGGCGGCGGGCTGGTGATTGTCCCGGTACTGATCCTGACCTTTCAGGCACTGGGTTTTCCCCTGGAAATACTGGTGCACCTGGCCGTGGGCACCTCGCTGGCCACTATTATTCCCACCTCGATCAGTTCAACCCTGACACATCATCGCAAGGGTGGGGTGAACTGGCATTGGTTTCGTCTGATTGCTCCTGGCATTGTACTGGGTGCGCTGCTGGGTGCCTGGACTGCCAGCCTGCTGAGTGGACTGGCGTTACAAAACATCATCGGTACCTTTGTGTTGCTGGTGGCTGTGCAAATGGCATTTAACCTCAAGCCTGCACCTGGCAGAGGGCAGCCCCCCACGCCGGTGATGGCTGCTGCCGGTGGGTTGATTGGCTGGGCTTCAGCCATTTTTGGTATTGGTGGCGGTACCTTGAGTGTGCCTTTTTTAACCTGGTGTAATGCAGTGATGCGCCAGGCGGTGGGAACTTCTGCCGCGCTGGGCTTTCCGATTGCTGTGTTTGGTGCGCTGGGTAATCTCTGGGCAGGCTGGCAGCACCCTGAATTACCGGACTGGGCAACGGGTTACATCTACTGGCCGGCCTTTGTCGGTATCGTGCTGGCCAGTGTGCCTTTTGCACGGCTGGGTGCAAAGCTGGCGCACTTTCTACCGGAGTTGTTGTTAAAGCGCCTGTTTGCACTGCTGTTACTGCTGGTTGGTTTGCGCTTCCTGCTGACCTGATTCTTTTTTTAGCACCCACTGAAGCAAACGCTATTCAAGCCAATAATGGAGCAAGGCCCTATGTTGACCTACCCCAGTATCAATCCCGTGGCAATCAGCCTGGGGCCCGTCCAGATTCATTGGTATGGACTGGCCTATCTGGTTGGTTTTCTGGTGGCCTGGTGGCTGGCCCGGCAGCGGGCTGAACGTCTGGGATTAACCCGCGAGCAGATCTCGGACCTGACCTTTTATGCCGCTGTGGGGGTGATTCTGGGTGGGCGCCTTGGTTATGCCCTCTTTTATCACTTTGATCGTGTGCTGATTGACCCCCTGTGGTTGCTGCGTGTCTGGGAAGGTGGCATGGCCTTTCATGGTGGTTTCCTCGGGGTGGCAGTGGCCGTCTGGCTGTTTGCACGCAAACACCGCCTGAATCTGTTTCAGCTAGGGGATTTTGTGGCTCCCTTGACGCCCATCGGGCTGGGCCTTGGGCGGCTGGGCAACTTCATCAACGGTGAGTTGTGGGGGCGGGTAACGGATAGTCCGCTGGGCATGGTGTTTCCGGGTGCAGGCCCTGATCCGCGCCATCCTTCCCAGTTGTACCAGTTCGCGCTGGAAGGGGTGGTGTTATTTGCTTTGCTCTGGTGGTTTTCCCGCCAGCCACGCCCGGCAGGTTCTGTCAGTGGCTTGTTTCTGGTCGGTTATGGCAGTCTACGTTTCCTGGGTGAGTTTGCCCGTGAGCCGGATGCTCACCTGGGACTGCTGCTGGGTGGCCTGAGCATGGGGCAGTTGTTGTCACTGCCCATGCTGCTGGCTGGTGTTGCCTTGATGGTCTGGGCATATCAACAGGATCAGCAGGCTCCATCTCCATCGGTCAAATCAGCTTCAAGTCAGCCCAAAAGTAAAAAAAAGCAGAAAAAAAGCTGACTTTACCGAGCTTGTCAGCCGAGATTCAGTGCTGCAAAGCAGGCTCAAAAACAGCATAATTGGCAGTCAAACGGCAGAGTGAGACAAGCATGCAAGCCTATCTGGATCTGATGCGCCGAGTGCGTGAAACCGGTGTTTACAAGTCGGACCGTACCGGAACCGGCACATACAGTGTATTTGGTCATCAGATGCGCTTTAATCTGCAGGAAGGTTTTCCATTGGTGACCACCAAAAAACTTCACCTGCGCTCCATCATCCACGAGCTGTTGTGGTTTTTGCAGGGTGACACCAATATTGCCTACCTGAAGGAAAATGGTGTGTCGATCTGGGATGAGTGGGCAGATGAGCAGGGAAATCTGGGACCTGTTTATGGCTATCAGTGGCGCTCCTGGCCAAAACCGGATGGTGGCTCGATTGACCAGATCAGCAACCTGATTCAGCAGATCAAGACCAATCCTGATTCTCGCCGCCTGATTGTATCTGCCTGGAACCCGGCGCTGGTGGATCAGATGGCACTGCCGCCCTGTCATTGCCTGTTTCAGTTCTATGTGGCCGACGGTCGCCTGTCCTGCCAGTTGTATCAGCGCTCAGCGGACATTTTTCTGGGGGTGCCCTTTAACATCGCCAGTTATGCGTTGTTGACCCATATGATTGCTCAGGTCTGCGATCTGGATGTGGGGGATTTTGTGCATACCCTGGGTGATGCGCACCTTTACAGTAACCACCTGGAGCAGACCGACCTGCAGCTCAGCCGTGAACCCCTGCCCCTGCCAAAGCTGCGTTTGAATCCGGCGGTGAAGGATCTGTTTGCTTTCCGTTTTGAAGACATTGAGATCCTTGATTACCAGTCCCATCCACACATCAAGGCACCGGTCGCTGTATGAGCCTGCAATTAACAACACCTGTCGCCATCATCGTGGCAGCAGCAAAAAACCGGGTTATCGGCCACAATAACGCCATGCCCTGGTATTTGCCGGAAGAGTTAAAGCACTTCAAGCGCACCACACTGGGTAAGCCGCTGGTGATGGGACGAGCCACTTTTGAGTCCATCGGGCGTCCTTTGCCGGGCCGTACCAATATTGTGATCAGCCGCAACCCGATGTTTTCTCACCCAGGTATCAAAGTGGCTTCCAGTCTGGAGGATGCACTGCGACTGGCGGATAGTCAGGCGATTCTGGATGGTTCAGAAGAAATCATGGTGATGGGTGGCGGGCAGATCTATCAGCAGGCCTTTGCATTGGCCAGCCGTTTGTACCTGACGGAAGTGGATGCTGAGCCAGTTGGAGACACCTGGTTTCCCGAGATCCGGGATGCAGACTGGCTGGAAACCAGTCGCGATACCTACCCGGCCCAGGAAGGTAATCGTTACGCTTATGCCATACGGGTGTTGGAGCGTAAAAGCCGGGGCTGCTAAGGACTGGTCATGCCCAGGGAAAGATGCTAAATAGATGGTTGTAAAACCTGATGGAGTATTCAATGGCAGAAGAACAGGGTGTGGATCAACTTCTGGACCAGCTAGTCAGTTATGCTGATCGTGGACTTGGTGCGCTGGAGCAGGCTCGCTCAGAGATTCAGCAACTCCAGGCCAAAAATGCTGAGTTGGAAGCACGTGCAACCCAGCTGGAGGGCCGCATAGACGCTTTGCGTAACCGCCTGACAGCAGCGCTCAAACAGCCGTCAGAAGCGGCATTGCTGAGTCGCCCTGATGCCTTGATGCGTTTAATACGTGAAACGCTTGGCCTGGATGCAACGGTTGCAGAGCATTCGGCCCAGGTTGTTGTTGACCCTGCCATTGACGATTTGTCTCCTCAACAACGCCTTGAGCGTTGGATCAAAACCTATCCAAAAGCCTTTATGCCGGGACAGCCACAACCCCTCAAGATTGGCATTCATGAAGACCTGCTGGCTGCTGATGGCGGGGACATGAAAAAGGTGCGGCGTGCTTTGGCCGGTTATGTAAAAGTGCCGCGCTATCTGCGTTGTCTCAAAGCTGGTGCAGTCAGGTTGGATTTACAGGGGCGTAATGCCGGATTTGTGAATGCAGAAGAGGCTGAGTATGCCCGTCGCCAGCTGGATGAACTGGAGACAGGTAAACAACAGCGAGAGGATCAGGCTAAATATCAGCAAACCCTGCAGCAGCAACGAGAGGAAGAGAGTCGCATGCAGGATAAGCTGAGTGAGTTAATGCAGTTGCATGCCCGTCGTTAACAGGAACGGTTTTGTTTGGTGCTGCTGCCATTCGAGCCCTTGTAAGTCATTGATGGCCTGCTTCAAGTCCAGATTTCCAGGTTCTGGTTTGCCAATCCCAGCATCAAGTCTGAGCGGGTCACTAATCCCAGTAACTCCCCTTCTTCACTGACAACCGGCATGGCACGTACTTTCTGTGCCAGCATGACTCTTGCAATATCCCTGACATCTGTATCCGGACTGGCAGTGACCAGTGGCGCTCGTATCAGTCTGGCTGCTGGTGTGTGAGCCAGATCTATCCCTGCTTCCTGACTTAAAGGGCCAATACCGGCCGCCTCTTGCAGCAAGTCTCGGTCATTAATTACCCCACTCAAGCCACCTTTTTCATCCAGCAGCAGCAGGTAATGGATGGATTCTCTTTTCATGATGGCCCAGGCTTCATTCAGACTGGCTGTTTCACTCAGTGTGATCACTGGTGTGCGCATGATCTGGTGTGCAGGTAACAAAGGCGCTGCCGGCTTGCGTGCTTGCTCCACACTGGCATAAGCCTCCATTGCCTTGTGGCGGGGTGCGGCACGTTCACCGGTACCTTGCCCGGATCTTTCCGGGTAGTCCCGAATATACTGCTGGTCACTGATGCTTTGTTCATGCTCTGCATCACCACCATGCTCCATCAGCCTGCGGCTGGCACTGATCGCCTGGGTCTGGCGAATCGCCGGGCGTGCCAGCAGTTTCTCTTTCGGGGTGTGGATACGTAGTCCCTGTTCGTAAATGGCAAAAACCATAATCTACTCCTGTCTGCTAAAACTGCTGTTCTCAGGTATAAGTCGACCACTTTAGTCAGTTTCTTTACCTTGTTAAAACAAGACCTTGCACTTTATGTGCGTATGCGAAATAAATTTAGACTCAAGTTTATGAAAATCAAATAAAAATTCTTCATCTGCTGACACTGGATGACTGGCTGGTCAGCTGCTAACCTGAAAGTGAGTCTACATATAAAGTTGTAGATTCAGAGGTGTGAATTCAGATCCATTCACAGGCAGAGGGAGCCTTGAACATGAGTCTTGAAACCTTACTGGCACTGGCCGAAGAATTGCAGCTGCGTTATACCTGGGAACAAGCCCTGTACGCAGAAACCGAAGCTCAACAACTACGTCTGGCCGCCTGAGGCTGGCATTTTAAAAGTGTTAACCCCTAACCTCTGGTTTACAAGCTTCCCAAGAGAAGTAAAACCAGCCGCTTTTGACCAACCGTTTTCGAGTAGTGTCTTTGCAGTAGCCTCTTTGCAGCAGTCTTTTTGCAGCAGTTAATGGCAGTATAAAAAAACCGGAGCCAATTGGCTCCGGTTTTCTTTTTATACCAGGGTGACTTAACCCAGGTACATGATCATCACACCCGCAGCCACTGCGGAGCCGATAACACCAGCCACGTTCGGGCCCATGGCATGCATCAGCAGGAAGTTTTGTGGGTTGGCTTCCAGCCCCAGCTTGTTGGATACCCGTGCCGCCATGGGGACCGCAGACACACCGGCAGAACCAATCAGCGGGTTGATCGGCATCTTGCTGACCTTGTTCATCAGCTTGGCCATCAGAACACCGGTGGCAGTGCCGATGGCAAAAGCCACAATACCCAGTGCCATGATGCCCAGGGTTTCCCGGGTCAGGAACAGCTCGGCAATCAAGCGTGAACCCACCGCCAGACCCAGGAAGATGGTGACAATGTTGATCAGCGCGTTCTGTGCAGTATCTGACAGACGCTCCACCACACCACATTCACGCATCAGGTTACCCAGACAGAACATGCCCAGCAGTGGTGCTGCCGAAGGCAGGAACAGGGCAACCAGACCCAGTACTGCCAGCGGGAAGATGATCTTCTCGCGCTTGCTGACCGGGCGTAGCTGAGTCATCACAATGGCACGCTCGGCTTTGGTGGTCAGAGCACGCATGATCGGTGGTTGCACAATTGGCACCAGTGCCATGTAGGCGTAAGCGGCAACGGCAATGGCGCCCAGCAATTCCGGAGCCAGTACGCTGGAAACGTAGATGGCGGTCGGGCCATCCGCGCCACCGATGATACCGATGGCAGCGGCCTGGTTGATGCTGAAATCCACTACGCCCAGCGCAGACAGTCCCACGGCACCCAGTACGGTGGCAAAAATACCGAACTGAGCAGCAGCACCCAGGAACAGGGTGCGTGGGTTGGCCAGCAAAGGACCAAAGTCAGTCATGGCACCCACACCCAGGAAGATGATCAAGGGTGCAATGCCGGAAGCGACCAGTACCTTGTAAAACACGTACAGGAAACCATCGGTATAACCTGCCATGCTGATCAGGTACTGCACTCGGGCATAAACAGCCGGATCATCAATGGCCGCCAGGGCATCCTTGATGATCACCTTGTTGGCAGCATCGGTGGCTGCTGTCAGTGATACACCCAGTTCACCAGCCAGTGACTGCATCACTGCCGGGTTGAAGTGGTACAGCGCCTGATCCATGGCAGACAGGGCCAGCCCTGCTTCCGGAACGTTTGCCAATACCCCGGCAAAACCGATGGGCAGCAGCAGCAACGGCTCAAACTTCTTGGCAATCGCCAGGTACAGCAGCACCAGACAGATGGCGATCATGATGAACTGAGGAAAGGTCAGGTTGTAGAGACCTGAGTTTTCCCACAGCAACAGAATTTTTTCCATGAGGTCAGGCTCCGGCTCAGAGAGTCAGCAGGGTGTCGCCAACCTGCACCGCATCACCTTCACGTACAGCAACATTGCTGACGGTTCCGGCATTGGCGGCACGGATTTCGGTTTCCATCTTCATGGCCTCCATGATGATCAATACCTGGTTGGCTTCTACAGCATCACCGGGTTTGACCAGGATCTTGAAGATGTTACCGGCCAGTGGTGCGCTGATGGCTTCACCGGTTGCAGCAGCAGGGGCCGCAGTGGGTGCAGCGGCAGCCGGAGCCGCAACAGGTGTGACGCTGGACAGGTCGCCACCTTCGGCCACTTCCACCACATAGGCCTGACCGTTAACTTTAACGGTGTAGACACCTGAGTCACCGCTTGCTGCTTTGCGGGCCGGTGCAGCTGCAGCCTGTGCATCTTCCAGCGTGGGTACAGGCTCAAAGGCAGAAGCATCACCACGGTTTTTCAGGAATTTCAGACCGATCTGCGGGAACAGGGCATAGGTCAGCACGTCATCAATTTCGTTGTTACCGCCAGCCAGTTTGATGCCGTCTTCTTTGGCCTTCTGCTTCAGTTCAGTGGCCAGCTTGTCCATTTCGGCTTCCAGCAGGTCAGCAGGACGGCAGGTGATCGGCTCTTTGCCTTCCAGCACACGGGCCTGCAGCTCCTTGTTCAGCTCGGCAGGCGCGGCACCGTATTCACCTTTCAGCAGTGCCTGTACTTCCTTGCTGATGGACTTGTAGCGCTCACCCATCAATACGTTCATCACCGCCTGGGTGCCAACAATCTGAGACGTTGGGGTAACCAGCGGGATGTAACCCAGATCCTTGCGCACGGCAGGAATCTCTGCCAGTACTTCATCCAGCTTGTCACCAGCACCCTGTTCCTTCAGCTGGCTTTCCATATTGGTCAGCATGCCACCAGGTACTTGGGCAACCAGAATGCGGGAGTCCACACCTTTTAATGAGCCTTCAAATTTGGCGTATTTTTTCCGCACTTCGCGGAAGTAGGCAGCAATTTCTTCCAGCAGTTCGATGTCCAGGCCTGTGTCGTACTCGGTGCCCTGGAAGATGGAAACCACGGATTCGGTTGGGCTGTGACCGTAAGTCTGGGACATGGAGGAAATGGCAGTGTCAACGTTGTCGATACCCGCTTCCACCGCCTTGACGATGGCAGAGGTGGATAGGCCAGTGGTGGCGTGGCACTGCATGTGAATCGGAATGGACAGCGTGGCTTTCAGTTTGCTGACCAGCTCATAAGCCACATAGGGGTTCAGCAGACCGGCCATGTCTTTGATGGCCAGTGAGTCGGCGCCCATGTCTTCGATCTTTTTGGACAGATCCAGCCACATCTGCATGGTGTGAACCGGCGAGATGGTGTAGGAAATCGTGCCCTGGGCGTGTTTGCCCTGCTTTTTGACGGCCTTCAGCGCAGTTTCCAGATTGCGCGGATCGTTCATGGCATCAAATACACGGAACACATCTACACCATTGGTGGCCGCACGCTCGACGAACTTTTCCACCACATCATCAGCATAGTGGCGGTAGCCCAGCAGGTTCTGGCCGCGCAGCAGCATTTGTTGCGGGGTTTTTGGCATGGCTTTTTTCAGTTCACGAATGCGATCCCACGGATCTTCACCCAGGTAACGGATACAGGCATCAAAGGTAGCGCCTCCCCAGCTTTCCAGCGACCAGAAACCTACCTGATCCAGTTTTTCAGCAATGGGCAGCATGTCATCCAGTCGCATGCGGGTAGCAAAAAGGGACTGATGAGCATCACGCAGTACAACATCGGTTATGCCGAGTTTTTTCTTGGGTGCAGTCATGGTCGTTACCTGTTTTGTAGTCAGAATACTGTGTCGATTGGGCAGGGTATGCCGTCGTGTTTTATTTTTTCTGCTGCTTGTTCTGGCGGTGCAGATGAATGGCGGCCGTAATGGCAGCAATCAGATCCGGCGATTGACCACCTGGCAGTGCACCTGGGCGAGCAGTGGCCGGAAGGCTGGCCGGAGTGGGCTCGCCTTTGAAGAACTGCAGAATGATCTTGGACATGAGTGTGGTGGCAATCACCAGCACAGTCAGGAAGACAAAAACAAAACCCATGCCCAGTAGCATGAGGTTGAAGCCTTCCATCATCAGTTCAGAATCTTGCATTGCACATCCTCTTGTTGAGCCAGTGCCAGTTAACTTGGTTGGTTGCAGTGATAACTGTCCAACCTTGCACCAGAATTTTTTTTGTAGCAACTACAAGAATGACTACCAAACGGCCTTGTTGTCTTTAATCGGTCATTCACAGCCAGAGGTTTTACCGTGTCCGGCCTGATGACAGAAAAAACCGACTGACAGGTCATGTACTTCCGCAAATTGGTAGGTAAAATGCGCCTTTTTTCAGCAAAAGAAGCTTTTTTATGCAGGTGAAACCTTGATCCATCCTACTGCCAAGCCGGAAGAGGGGTATCATCAACCTTCAACGGTGGCTGTTCCTTCAGCCTGCAGCCCACTGGTGGCGCTGGCTCCAATGGAGGGGGTGATTGATGCGCTGACCCGTGATCTGATCACCCGTCAGGGCGGCTGGAGCTTTTGTGTCACTGAATTTGTACGGATTACACAAGACAAGCAGCCGAGGCGTGTTTTTCACCGAATCTGTCCTGAGCTGCGACAAAATGCCCTGACCCCGGCCGGGGTTCCAGTGCACCTGCAACTGCTGGGCAGTGATCCTGAGATGCTGGCCATTAATGCCCGTGTGGCGGCATCGGCTGGCGCCAAAGTAGTGGATCTCAATTTTGGCTGTCCGGCCAAAACCGTTAATCGCCACCTGGGTGGCGCCAGTCTGTTGCGTTATCCAGAACAGGTTTATGCCGCTGCCAGAGCGGTGGCTGATGCGCTTCGGCCACTGGGCATTCCTTTAACGGCCAAGATGCGGCTGGGATACCAGGATACTGAGCTGGCGCTGGACAATGCCCGCGCCCTGCAGGAAGCCGGCATCAGCCAGTTGGTGGTGCATGCGCGCACCAAGGTGCAGGGGTATAAACCTCCGGCTCAGTGGGAGTGGGTCGCCCGCATCGCTGAGGTGATGGATGTGCCGGTGCTGGCCAATGGTGAAATATGGACCCTGGAAGACTACCAGCGGTGTGTTGCCGTCAGTGGCATCCGGGATGTCATGCTCGGCCGTACGGCCATGACAGACCCCTGGCTGGCACGCCAGATCCGTCAACACCATGCCGGTGAAGCGGTGACAGCAACCGAATTCGGACAGGTGTTGCAACTGCTGGTGCAATGGCTGCAACAACCGGCTCAGGCGTACCAGGAGGACGTGCGGGTGATGCGTACCAAACAATGGCTGGTGATGCTGCGACTGCGCTGGGGAGAGGCCGCCCACCAGGTATTTGATGCCTGCAAACGGTGTGAAACGGAAGACGAGTTGATTGGCTTTCTGGATCAGGCTATCAGGATTCTCTAACTCCTCGCCTCTGTTATGTATTACTTTCTGAGTTGAAGATGTTTTAATTGGGTGTTTTATGTATCGGCATTCGTGCCATGAAAGCTGTTGACTGGGCTATTTATAGCGTGCTGGATTGCCAGTCATTGATTGAATCTACATAGTTTTTTACGCCATCGACTACAAATTTGTTTTTTGTTTCGTGGAGCGTTTTTCTGAATTCTGCCATTCTGCTTTCATTTATTGTCATTGATTTTTTTCTTGTTGTTATGTTGAATGAGTTTACATAGGCTTCGGGTTTTTGTGATTTTTCATTGTTTAATAAAAATCCGGATTTTTCGCAAGCATAAACTGATTTAAAGTAAATGGATGTCAGTTCTTTTAGGTGTTTTTTAGAAGAAGACACTATTATGTCATCAACATAAACACTAACCTTCATTCTCTTGTTTTCTCTTATTTTATGCAGTAGGTTGCCAAGGTGGCTTTTCCTCAAGCATAAAGCTGATATTATAGGTGATTGAATAAATCCAAACGGCAAGATGAACCTTTTTTCAAGTGAGTTTGGCATGGGTACAGTTGACTTTGATGCTGCAGCTCTTGCTATCTCATATCCAAATAACTCTTTTAGGTTTCTTGTGACGCGTGTCTTGTTTATGCTGTCAAAAAATCTCTTTATATCAATTTTGAAAAAATATTCGCTTTCCGTATGTAGCTTTAGTGCGGCTACGTGCCCCCCTTTTTGATGATTAAAGTAGTAGTCAGGTGGGCGCCACATATTCTGAATAGACTTCCTTATTTTTTCACCTGTTTCTTTTGCTTCCTCATCAGGTACAAATATCCATACGCCAGGTTTTATCTCGAAACGCAAAAGCCAAGAAGATTTGTTTTTTTGGATTGACATAGTTAAAGGCCACGCTCAAGATTGCTGTTATTAATGAGGCAAGCAAGCTAATGTTTCTGATCCATTTGAAATGGAGATCAGCCTTCATTTGCTGCAGTTTAACTCTTTCTTGCTCAATTTTTAAATTGGCATACTCAAGTTTAACCTTGTCGGACTCACTATTTTTGCGCTCTCGAGCTAGGCCATAATTTGGTTTTTTTTCCATATTATGCCCCTCGTGCTATTCCTGGCTTACCTAGCGCTATGCGCATGGCCTTAACCAACTTCACGGCAATTATGATACAGGAAATGCCAGTAGCATGTATTGCACGGTCATACCTATAGTCACGATGTGACAGCAGCACCGAGAGGAGACTCCAGAGAGCCTAATGCCAGGATAGGTAAAAATACACTTTTCAACCCTTTAAGGCAACTTTGTTTTTTCATGGCTTTCGTGGCCCTAGTTTTAGGTATGAATGTTAAAATGTAGCAACAAAAAGCAGTTGTCATGCGATAACAAAGGATCAGACTGAGGGTGTGCTCGCAAGGAGGAAACTATGAGTGCTGACTTTGAATATCTTTCAGAGTTGACTGAGGACTTTTTTCGCCAGCGTAGAGTGGGTAGATCACTCGCTATTATCGAAGATCAAGCAATTACAGGCTGGGAGGTTTGGTTTCAGATTGAGTTTGCTAACTTTTTGAGTCAGCATGAGTCTTTGCCAGAGTGGTGGCGTGAGTGGCCGGTTGAGCTCGATCGTCGGAAGGAAAAAGGTCAAACATTTTGCCGTCCCGACTTTATCATCCGCAAGAAAGGGTGGCGTAAGGAATCCTATGCAGCTCTAGAGGTTAAGCAGCATCCGGATGCTGCTGCATGTTTCTCAAATATGATGAAGGACATTAAAAAAATATCAAAAGTCAGGGTTTCTTCGCTCGATATCCGAACTTCCTGGGTACTGGGTATCCATAAAAGAAAGTCCAAGACAGAACTCCAGAACCTAATACTATCACGCTTTAAATCGGCTGGAATGGAACCACCAAGTGACAACCTGCTTATTAGATACATTTCAGGGAGCAACTTTGCATATTCAATGTTTTAGCAGCACAAGGTCTGCAGTTGCAGTAGCGATATGAATTCAGGCAAGACAGCATCATTGGGTTGTGACACCTCCTGACGTCGCTGTCTTTCCCAGTTGCCCTTCCAGCGCCCATTCCACATGTTCTCTGACCACTGCTTCCGGGTGCTGGCTTTTTTCCTTCAGTGCCTGAATCACTGCGTTGCTGTGTGGGGCATTGCCCAGTGCCACGGCAAGGTTGCGTAGCCAGTTGGTGTAACCGGTGCGGCGGATGGCAGAGCCTTCGGTGTTTTTTAAAAAGGTGTTTTCATCCCAGTTGAACAGTTCCAGCAGGCTGGCGCTGTCGAGATCATGGCGGGGATGAAAGTCCTTTTCGCGGGTGGAGGGTGCAAAGCGGGTCCAGGGGCAGACCAGCTGGCAGTCATCACAACCAAAAATGCGGTTGCCGATCAGCGGACGTAACTCCAGCGGAATACTGCCCTCAAGCTCAATGGTCAGGTAACTGATGCAGCGTTGGGCATCCAGTACTCCGTCAGCCACAAAAGCCTGAGTCGGGCAGGCGGTATGGCAGGCGTTGCACTGGCCGCAGTGGTCTTTCACAAAAGCTGGATCCGGTGGCAGTGGCAGGTTCAGGTACAGCTCCCCCAGAAAAAACAAGCTGCCGGCTCTGGGGGTGATCAACATGCAGTTCTTGCCGATCCAGCCCAGCCCGGCCTGCTGGGCAATGCCCCGCTCCAGCACCGGGGCAGAGTCGGTGAAGGCGCGGCTTTTCAGTTCACCAAAGGCTGCCTGCAGGGCAGGTAGCTGCTGCAGGTGTTGATTGATCTGTTCGGCCAGTTGTGCCAGACGCTTGCGAATCAGTTTGTGGTAATCACGGCCCAGGGCATAACGGCTGACATAAGCCTGTTCGGGGTTGTTAAGTACCTTGATGGCCTGGGTTTCCGGTGGCAGGTAATCCAGTCGCACACTGATGATGGACAGGGTGCCGGGTTCCAGCAGGGCAGGATTGCAGCGTTTGTCGAGGTGGTTTTCCATCCACTGCATCTGCCCATGATAACCGGCAGCCAGCCACTTTTTCAGGTAGGCCGGATGCTCACCCAGATCAACACCGGTGATGCCGCAGGCAGAAAAGCCCAGCTCACGTGCCAGTTGTCGGATGTGGTCGGCCAGACGCTGAAGGTCCGGTTGCAGGTGTGAATCGGCTATCATGGTGTTTTTGACTGTTGGAAGCTCGTTATGCGTATTCGTTTTTTCAGTGCCCAGAAATATGATCGGCAGTTTTTTGATGCCGCCAACCAGCATTTCGGTTTCACGCTGGATTATCTGGAATCACCCCTGAATGCACAAACCGCTCGTCTGGCCGAAGGTGCTGATGCTGTTTGTGCCTTTGTGAATGATACGCTGGATGCCGAATGTCTGCAGGCGTTGAAGCAACAGGGCATTCAATTCATTGCACTGCGTTGTGCCGGTTTTAATCAGGTGGATCTGGGCGAGGCACGGCGCCTGGCCTTGCCGGTGGTGCGTGTACCGGCCTACTCACCAGAGGCAGTGGCAGAACATACCCTGGCTTTGATGCTGACCCTGAATCGTCATACCCATCGGGCATTCAACCGGGTTCGGGAAAGCAACTTCCAGTTGAATGGTCTGCTGGGTTTTAATCTTCATGGTCGCAGTGTCGGGTTGATTGGTACCGGTCAGATCGGTCTGGCCACGGCCAGAATCCTTAAAGGCTTCGGTTGCAGGCTGCTGGCGCATGATCCTTATGAAAATCCGGCATTCACTGCGCTGGGTGGTATTTATGTGCCACTGGAAAAACTCTATGCCGAAAGTGATGTGATCAGCCTGCATTGCCCGCTGACACCGGAAAATCACCACCTGATCAATGGTTATGCCATCAGTCGCATGAAGCGTGGGGTGATGCTAGTTAACACCAGTCGTGGCGGGTTGGTCGACACGGCAGCAGCGATTGCGGCATTAAAATCCGGCCAGATGGGTTATCTGGCGCTGGATGTGTATGAACAGGAAGGGGATGTGTTTTTCCGCGACCTGTCCGATGAAATCCTGCCGGATGACCAGTTGTCTCGCTTGATGACCTTCCCCAATGTATTGATCACCGGGCATCAGGGCTTTTTCACTGCCGAGGCACTGGCACAGATTGCCGAGGTGACACTGGGCAATCTGCAGCAGTTGCAGCAAGGGCTGGTTTGTGAGCAGGAGCTGACTTGCAAGCTGTGAAAAACTTCACAGCAGCATGGCAGCACCCCAGCCGAAGATGATCAGCGGGATGTTGTAGTGAATAAAGGTGGGCACCACCGAATCCCAGATGTGATCATGCTGGCCGTCGGCATTGAGTCCGGCGGTTGGCCCCAGAGTGGAATCGGAAGCCGGTGAACCGGCATCACCCAGGGCGGCAGCCGTGCCCACCAGGGCAATGGTGGCCAGTGGTGAAAAACCGAAACTCAGTGCCAGCGGCACATACAGGGCGGCAATGATCGGGATGGTGGAGAAGGATGAACCGATGCCCATGGTGATGAACAGCCCGACCAATAGCATGATCAGAGCGGCCAGTCCCTTGTTGTCACCAATCAGTTGCACCGAGCTTTCCACCAGTTGCGGCACTTCACCGCTGGCCTGCATCACCCCGGCAAACCCCGAAGCAGTGATCATGATAAAACCGACCAGGGTCATCATGCGCATGCCTTCGGTGAACAGGTCATCCTGTTCGCGCCAGCGGAACACACCGCTCAGTGACAAGAGCGCAAACCCCACCAGGCCACCCAGCACCATCGAGTTATATCCCAGTTGCACGGCCAGGGCTGCCACAATTGACAACACCAGCATCAGCCATTGCCAGGGCTTCAGGCCCTGAGGTTGCTGAGTGGGGTTGTGGGTATGACTGGCATCACCAATGGCGCGATCCTCATAAACTCTTTTTTTGCGGTAACTGAATAACAGTGCAATGGCCAGTCCCAGTAACATGCCAAGGATGGGGATAATCATGGCCAGAGGAACCTTGGCGGCTTCAAAAACCACTTGCTGTTCAGCACCGGCAGCATTCAGGTTGGTCAGCAGGATGTCATTCAGGAAAATGGCACCAAAACCCACCGGCAGCAGCATGTAGGGAGCGGTGATGCCAAAGGTGATAATGCAGGCCACCGCACGGCGATCCAGCTGCATCCGGTTGATCACTGCCAGCAAGGGTGGAATCAGGATCGGAATGAAAGCGATGTGAACCGGGATCAGGTTCTGTGAACTGATGGCCATCAGCAAAATGGCACCCAGTAGTCCCCATTTCAGCCAGTGGCTGCCGCTTGCCTGGCTGGAATTGGCTGCAATCTGATTGGCGTGGTTCATGCGTCCGATGATCAGTGCGGCCAGGCGTTCAGTGACACCTGAGCGCGCCAGTGCCACGGCAAAGGCACCCAGTGCCGCATAAGCCAGTGCAATCCCGGCACCCTTGCCCAGTCCACCATTAAAGGCGTCCATCACTTCATTGAGTGACATGCCGCTGAGCAGGCCACCGACCAGGGCCGCCAGAATCAGTGAAAATACCACCGAAACCCGGGCCAGACTGAGGGTGACCAGAACCAGTATTGCCAGAACAACTGCATTCATCTTGCATCCACCTGCTGCGAAAAAGCGCGCACTTTAGCAGAAACTGTCCAGATGGAAAACTTTTCCTGTTGGCCCTCTGGCAGTAGGTTCCCGGATCACTTGCGGTTAAGATGTGATCACTTACGGTAAAGCTGTGATCACTGATACAGCAGGAGACAAAGCATGTTGCTTGATCCTCGTCGGCACCCGGCAGCGGTTGCCAGTGGTTTCCCCCTTTACACAGCAGCAGCCTGTGCTGAACTGGATCGTCAGGTGATCGCCGCCGGTACCCCCGGATTTGAGCTGATGCAGCGGGCAGCACGTTCGGCCTGGCAGGTGTTGCAGCAACGCTGGCCCCAGGCAAGTGGTGTCAGCGTGTTCTGTGGTGGCGGAAATAATGGTGGTGATGGGCTGCTGGTGGCCCTTTATGCCGCACAGGCAGGCTGGTCAGTGCGCCTGTGGCTGGCGGTGGAGCCGGAAAACTACAAGGGTGAAGCGGCTGAAGCCTGGGCTGCAGTCAAGGCTTATGGCCTGGCACCTTGCAGTGATGATCCGGCCACCAGTGATTTTGATGCCAGCGAAGTGCTGGTGGATGCCTTGCTGGGTATCGGGCTGCAGGGGGATGCACATGGTCGGGTGGCTGACTGGATTCAAGTGATCAATCAGGCACCCGGTCCGGTATTGGCATTGGATGTACCTTCGGGGCTGCGGGTTGGTCAGGGGCAGCATGGCAATGCCGTGGTGCAGGCTGATCTGACACTGACGTTTATTGCATTGAAACCCGGGCTGTTCACGGGTCAGGGGCCGGATGCCTGTGGTCAGGTGCTGCTGGCTGATCTGGGTATCCAGCCTTCACGCTGGCCGGTGTCACCCTGTGCCCGACTGCAACCCTTGCCGGATCAACCCTTGTTACCACCGCGTCGTGCCGGTAACCACAAGGGTAGCCATGGTCGGGTATTGATTGTGGGTGGCCTGAGCGGTATGGGTGGTGCGGCCTTGCTGGCGGCCCGGGCAGCTCTGCGAACGGGTGCCGGTATGGTGAAGGTGCTGACCCTGGCGGAGCATGTCAGTGCCTTTCTGGCGGCACAACCGGAAATCATGGTGCAGGCCCTGTTGCCAGCTCCTGAGCAACAACTGCAGCAGGCGATGGATTGGGCCGATGTGTTGCTGATTGGCCCGGGACTGGGGCAGGATGCGCTGGCACAACAACTCTGGCAGTGCTGCCGGAACTTTAACGGTCCACAACTGGTCGATGCCGATGCGTTGAATTTGTGGGCGGCGGGGTCGGTACCGGACAATCTGCAATTGCCGCGTGTGATCACACCCCATCCGGGTGAAGCGGCTCGTTTACTGGGTTGTCAGCTTGATCAGATTCAGGCTGACCGGCTGTTGTCCGTGCAACAACTGGCATCAGCAACCGGAGCCGTGACGGTTTTAAAAGGAGCAGGTTCACTGGTGGCCAGCCCTGAGTCTGCTGCTGAAGTGCAACTCTGCCCCTTTGGTAACCCGGGCATGGGCGTGGCTGGCATGGGCGATCTGCTCAGTGGCTGTATTGCAGCCTTGCTGGCGCAGGGCTGTCAACCGACTGACGCCGCAGCGCTGGGTGTGCTGATTCATGCTCTGGCCGGTGATGATGCAGCAGCAGAGCAGCCACGTGGTTTGTTGCCCAGTGATCTGTTGCCGTTTATTCGGCGCAGGGGAAACTAGACGGTTTTTTATTTATACTGATGCATTGGTGAATCGAGTGGTCAAGGCATGAAAGCGGATTTTTATCTTCCTGATGAAGCAGCACAGGTGGCTCTGGGAGCACGGCTTGGCCAGGTGCTGGCCCAGGGTGTGGTGTATCTGGTGGGGGATCTGGGCAGTGGCAAAACCACCTTCAGTCGCGGCCTGATTCGTGCGCTGGGGCATCAGGGTGCAGTGAAAAGCCCAACCTATACCCTGGTGGAGCCTTATCTGTTGAACGGGCGCAGTGTTTACCATTTTGACCTTTATCGCCTGGCTGATCCGGAAGAACTCGAATACATCGGTATCCGTGACTATTTTGATGATGCCGCTTTATGCCTGATTGAATGGCCGGGCCGGGGGCAGGGTTTTCTGCCAAAACCTGACTTGCATTTGTATTTTGCACTGGATGGCCAGGGCCGTCGCATCACTGCTGAAGCAGCCACTGAAGCAGGGCAACGGGCACTGCAGCAACTGGGAACCCCTGCATGAAACGTAGTTTGTTTGTTTTTCTGAGTCTGTTGCTGCTGGTCAGTCTGCCGCTGCAGGCTTCATCCCGCATTGACAGTCTGCGTGTCTGGCCGGCACCGGATCATACCCGGCTGGTGTTTGACCTCAGCGGCCCGGTTCAGCACCGGGTGTTCATGCTGGATAACCCTTCCCGGCTGGTCATCGACATCAGTAATGCGCGTCTGAATACCCAGTTCAGTAACAGTGGCCTGGAATCCACTCCCATCAGCCGCATCCGCTCTGCGGTGCGTAATCAGAATGACTTGCGGGTGGTGCTGGATCTGTCTCGTAATGTGCAGCCGCGCAGTTTTCTGCTGCGCCCCAATGAACAGTATGGTCACCGGCTGGTCGTGGATCTGGTAATGCCGGAGCAGGCGCGGGTGCAGCAGGCACCGCCCCGTGAAACCCTGCCACGTGAACAGCGCCGCATCATTGTTGCCATTGATCCGGGGCATGGTGGTGAAGACCCCGGTGCCATCGGTCCGGGCGGTACCCGTGAAAAGGATGTGGTGTGGGCCATTTCTCGCGAGCTGGCGCGTCAGATAGATGCCGACCCTGCCTTTGAAGCGGTGTTGACCCGTACCGGGGATTATTACATCGGATTGCGCCAGCGGGTGGAAGTGGCCCGCAAGGCACGTGCTGACCTGTTTCTTTCGATTCATGCGGATGCCTACCGTTCACCGCAACCGCGTGGCTCGTCAGTGTATGTATTGTCGCAGCGAGGAGCTTCATCTGAGTCTGCCCGCTGGCTGGCGGACAGTGAAAACCGTGCTGACCTGATCGGTGGGGTGGAAGGGGTGCTGACGTTGGGTGACAAGGATGAAACCCTGGCGGGTGTGCTGGTGGATTTGTCGATGACGGCGACCCTGTCGGAAAGCCTGAAAGCCGGTTCTCGCGTGCTGCGCAACATGGGGCAGATCAACCGTCTGCACAAGCGGGACGTGGAACAGGCCGGTTTTCTGGTGCTCAAGTCGCCGGATATGCCTTCAATGCTGATTGAGGCTGGTTTCATTTCCAACCCACAGGAAGAACAGCGGCTGCGGGATCGTGCTTACCAGCGTCAGATGGCCACCCAGATTGCCTCGGCCATCAAGGATTATTTCCGTGACAATCCACCACCCAATACCGTGCTGGCCAGCCAAAATAACGGCAGTGAGACCCGTTATGTGATTCAGCGTGGCGACACCCTGTCAGAAATCGCCCGGCGCAATGGGGTGGATATTGGTGAGCTGCGCAAGGCCAATAACCTTAATAATGATGTGATTCGGGTGGGCCAGACGCTGCGGATTCCTTCCTCATGAATCAGATGGAAAATGCCCGTCGACCCATCCAGGTACTCAGCCCCAGACTGGCCAACCAGATTGCTGCCGGTGAAGTGGTTGAGCGCCCGGCCTCTGTATTAAAAGAGTTGGTGGAAAACTGCCTGGATGCCGGTGCTGATCAGATCGATATCGAACTGGAAGCCGGTGGTGTCAAACTGCTGCGGGTGCGTGACAATGGTTGTGGCATTGACCCGGAAGACTTGCCGCTGGCGCTGGCACGTCATGCCACCAGTAAAATCCTGACCCTGGATGATCTGGAAGGTGTGGCCAGTCTTGGTTTTCGTGGTGAGGCACTGGCTTCCATCAGTTCAGTGTCGCGGCTGGAGCTGATCACCAGCACTGATGATTCCGGCAAGGGTTGGCGGGTGGTGGCAGAAGGCCGTGACATGCAACCTCAGGTGACTCCGGCACCCCATCCGCAGGGCACCAGCCTGATTGTGCGAGATTTGTTTTTTAACACCCCGGCACGGCGCAAGTTTCTGCGCACCGAACGCACGGAATTCTCCCATCTTGAAGAGGTTTTTCGTCGCCTGGCCTTGTCACGCCCGGATGTTGGTTTCAGTCTGAAACATCAGGGCAAGCTGGTGCACCAGTTGCCGGCGGTGACTGCTGATCAGGATGCTGCAGCTGCACAGGATGCTTCAATGCAGCGCATTGCCAGACTGCTGGGGCGTGAGTTCATGGATCAGTCGCTGGTGGTGGACAGTGAGGCCAGCGGCATCCGCCTGCATGGCTGGGTGGGGCTGCCGGTTTATGCTCGTGCCCAGGCGGACCGTCAGTACTTTTTTGTGAATGGTCGCGTGGTGCGAGACAAGCTGGTGGCCCATGCCATCCGTCAGGCCTATCAGGATGTGTTGTTTGGTGGTCGCCACCCGGTGTTTGTGCTGCACCTGGAAGTGGACCCCCAGGTGGTGGATGTGAATGTGCATCCCACCAAACATGAGGTGCGTTTCCGTGACGGCCGCTGGGTGCATGATTTTATTTTCAGTGCCCTGCACAAACGCCTGTCCGGTGCACTGATTGGCAGTGAAAAGCAGCCAGTCACCCCGGCAACCTACCCTCAAGCCAGTCAGCCTTCGGCAGGCGTGGCTCCGCCACAGGTGCAGGAGCAGGGTGCGTTGAGCTGGTCGATGCCCTCCAGCTTGTCCTCCACCTCTCCCTCCGCTTCAGATAATGCCGGTGGTTTTTCCGGAGCTGCCGCGACCGCTTTCGGTGCAGGCAATGGTCGGCCTTCGGCGCAGGGAAATGGTGAAACCCTGGCTTTTTACCAGCGTTTGGCAGCTGATTCTGCACCTCCTTCCGCCAGTGAGGTGCCGCCACTGGGGTATGCACTGGGGCAGTTGCAGGGCATCTACATTCTGGCGCAGAACAGTCATGGGCTGGTGGTGGTGGACATGCACGCAGCCCACGAACGCATCACTTATGAGCGACTGAAAAAGGACTGGTTGCAGCGCCCGCTGGTGGCTCAGCCCTTGCTGGTGCCGGAACCCTTGTCGGTGGATGAAAGCATGGCGGAAGTGGCTGCTGAACAGGCTGAGCTGCTGGCTGATCTGGGAGTGCAACTGGATGTGATCGGCCCGCAGGAAGTGGTGATTCGCTCCATGCCAGTGTTGTTGCAGGGAGCGAATGCCAATGCCATGGTTTTTTCACTGCTGCAGGAGTTAAAACGTTTTGGTACCGCCAGCAGTATTGAAAACTCCATTCATGAAGTGCTGGCCACCATCGCCTGTCATGGCTCCGTCCGGGCTGGACGGCAACTGACATTACCGGAAATGAATGCCCTGTTGCGTGATATGGAAGTGACTGAGCGTAGCGATCAGTGTAATCATGGTCGCCCGACCTGGTTCCAGTTGAGCATGCAGGATCTCGACAAGCTGTTTCTGCGGGGGCGTTGATGACCAGTGACGTGATCAGGCCCCCGGCCATTTTTCTGCTGGGGCCCACGGCATCCGGCAAAACCGATTTGGCGGTGGCGCTGGTCGAGCAGTTGAACTGTGAAATCATCAGTGTGGACTCGGCACTGGTATACCGTGGCATGGACATAGGTGCCGCCAAGCCGGATGCTGCCACCCTGGCGCGTGCTCCCCATCGTTTGATAGATATTCGTGATCCGGCTGAAAGTTATTCAGCCGGAGACTTTCGACGTGATGCTTTACAAGCCATGCAGGACATCACTGCTGCGGGTCGTGTGCCCTTGTTGGTGGGGGGCACTTCACTTTATTACCAGCGGCTGTTGGCCGGTGATTCCAATTTGCCGGAAGCAGACCCGCAGATCAGGGCGGTGCTGGAAGCTGAATTGCAGCAACTGGGTTGTCCGGCCTTGCATCAGCGCCTGGCGGCCATTGATCCTGAGTCGGCAGCCCGTATTGCCCCCACTGATCCACAGCGCACCCTGCGCGCACTGGAGCTTTGGCAGTTGACTGGCAAGACCCGCAGTCAATTGTGGCGAGAGCAGCAGCCTCAGGCTTTTGGTTGGCGACTCCTGCAACTGGGGTTAACACCGGCAGAAAGAAGCACTTTGCATCAGCGCATTGCAAAAAGATTTGCAAACATGCTGGAACAGGGCTTTATTGAGGAGGTCAAAGCCCTGCGCGCCAGAGGAGACCTGCATCTTGGGTTGCCATCCATGCGTGCAGTGGGTTACCGACAGGTCTGGCAGTACCTGGACGGTGAGTTTGACTATTCGACCTTGTTGGAAAAGGGCATCGCAGCCACAAGGCAGCTGGCCAAGCGACAGTTGACCTGGATGCGTTCCTGGGAAAAGCTGCACTGGTTGCAGAGTGATCACCCGGAATTGTTGCCCCTGACACTGGCGGGCTGCCGCGCATTCATGAGTGGCGATCCTGTTGATGAGTGCCTGTTGCCACTGCGGCTTGCACAAGGCTGACAAACTTTTTGCAGGTGCAGCAGAAATGCCGGACAAATGTCAAATCACAGGGTTATAATTGAGTACGAGCAATGCAATAAAGCCTGCAATTCTCTTCAGCAAGGATTGCAGAGCAGATAAAAAAACAGATTTTCATAAAAATTCTAATGTTCAAGGGAGATACCACCATGTCCAAAGGGCAAACCTTGCAAGACCCTTACCTGAATCTGCTGCGTAAAGAGCGGGTTCCTGTGTCCATTTTCCTGGTTAATGGCATCAAACTGCAGGGTCAGATCGAATCATTTGACCAGTTTGTGATTCTGCTGCGTAACACTGTCAGCCAGATGGTTTACAAGCATGCCATTTCCACTGTGGTGCCTTCACGCAATGTGCGTCTGCCTTCTCAGGAAGAAGATGAAGCCTGAGGCTGGCGCCGGGAGTTGATGATTGTTCTTTGAACGCGAAAAGGGCGGCGAAAAAGCCGTCCTTGTGCATATTGATTTTCAGGAAGAAGCAGAAAGGGAAGATTCAGACGAGTTTCTCGAACTGGTGCGTTCTGCCGGAGCTGAGCCACTGGCATTGATCCGTGGTAGCCGTAACCACCCCTCCCCCCGTCATTTTGTCGGTGAAGGTAAGCTGGAAGAAATCCGTGCTGCTGTAGAGGAGCATCAGGCAGAACTGGTGCTTTTTAATCACAGCCTTAAACCCTCGCAAGAACGTAATCTGGAAGCGGCCCTGCAATGCCGGGTACTGGATCGTACCGGGCTGATTCTGGACATTTTTGCCCAGCGCGCCCGTACCTATGAGGGTAAGTTGCAGGTGGAGCTGGCGCAGCTGGAGTTCATGAGCACCCGCCTGGTGCGTGGCTGGACCCACCTTGAGCGTCAGAAGGGTGGTATCGGTCTGCGAGGGCCGGGTGAAACCCAGCTGGAAACGGACCGACGCTTGCTGCGGGCACGCATCAGTGCCATTCACCGCCGACTGAAAAAAGTGCGGACCCAGCGGGAAAATAGTCGTCGCGCCCGGGTGCAGGCCGAAATTCCGTCAGTGTCGATTGTTGGTTACACCAATGCGGGCAAGTCCACCCTGTTTAACCGTGTTACGGCTTCTGGTGTGTATGCAGCCGATCAGCTGTTTGCCACTTTGGACCCAACCCTGCGCAGGCTGGATATAACTGATGTGGGGCCAGTGGTGCTGGCTGATACGGTGGGTTTTATCCGTCACTTGCCACACAAGCTGGTGGAGGCTTTTCGCGCCACCCTGCAGGAAGCTGCAGAGGCAACCCTGTTGGTGCATGTGGTGGATGCCGCCAGTCAGGAACGGGATGACAACATCCATCAGGTTGAAAGTGTGCTGGAAGAAATTGATGCCCAGGATATCCCGGTATTGATGGTGTTTAACAAGATTGATCTGCTGGAGCAGCAGCCGCGCATTGATCGTGATGATGATGGCAAACCCTTGCGGGTCTGGTTATCTGCCATCACCGGTGCCGGAGTCGAACTGTTGTTGCAGGCCATCAGTGAACGCCTGGCCACTCAGGTTGTGCAGGGTTGTCTGGTATTGACACCACAACACAGCCGTTTGCGCGCACGCCTGTTTGAGCTGGGTGGAGTGCAGGCAGAACATTATGATGACGATGGCCGTTGTTTACTGGATCTGCGCTTGCCACAGAAGGACTTTCGTCAATTGCTGTCACAGCTGGATCTTGATGAGTCGGCGCTGGTCTGGACCACAAAACCATGACCTGAAGTGGATTTTAAGGTAGGATTGCGCAAACTTTCTGGTTTGAAAACCGACTAACTAGACTCGTGAATTCATAAACTCTTGGTACAACCCCGGACCTGGCTTCTGGCCAGTCCGTTTTTGCGGAGAAATTCTATGGCGTGGAATGAGCCAGGCGGCAGCGGCAACCAGCACGACCCCTGGAGTGGCGGTGGTCGCAAGCCTGATCGTAATTCCGGTAATAATGGTGGCGGACAAGGCCCGAATCAGGGACCACCGGATCTGGATGAAGCGCTGAAAAAGCTGCAGGATAAACTGGGCGGCGTTTTTGGTGGCAAGGGTGGCGGTGGTTCCGGTTCAGGTAAACCAGCTGGCAAGTTCGGCGGTTATGGCCTGACAGCACTGGTTGCCATTCTGGTTCTGGCCATCTGGTTTGCCAGTGGTTTTTACCTGATTGACCAGTCTGAGCGTGGTGTAGTGCTGCGTCTGGGTAAATACCATGAAACCGTGACTCCCGGTCTGCACTGGAACCCTCCCATCATTGATTCGGTCACCAAGGTTAATGTGACGCGCATTCGTTCCTTTAACCAGCGCGCCACCATGCTGACCCGCGATGAAAACATCGTGCAGGTTGCCATTTCCGTGCAGTATGTGATCAGTGATCCCAAGGCTTACCTGCTGAATGTGCGGGCTCCTGAGCGCAGTCTGGAATATGCCTTGGACTCCTCATTACGTCATGAGGTGGGTACCACCAACCTGATCCAGATTCTGACCGAAGGTCGTGAAATTCTGGCAACCGGCGTGAATGAGCGTCTGCAGCGTTATCTGAGCAGTTATGGTGTAGGTATTACCCTGCAAACCGTCAACATCGAAAGCACCTCGGCACCTGACGAAGTGCAGTCTGCCTTTGATGACGTGATCCGGGCGCGTGAAGACCGTGAGCGCAGCATCAACCAGGCACGCGCTTATGAGAACTCCATTCTGCCGGAAGCCGAAGGTCGTGCAGCCCGTATTCGTGAAGAAGCCCAGGCTTATCGAGAAGCAGTGACTGCTCGCGCCGATGGTGAATCAACACGCTTCCTGGCACTGCTGACGGAATACCGTCGGGCTCCTGCAGTCACCCGTGAGCGTCTGTACATCGATACCATGCAGGAAGTGCTGAGCAATACCAGCAAAGTGTTGGTGGACACCGAAGAAGGCAGCAATAACCTTCTGTATCTGCCGTTGGATCGCATGGGTGCCGGTGCGCCTGCCGGTGGTGGCGCCACTGCACCACGCAGCAGCGGTCAGTCTGGTCAGACTGCTGACTTTGAGCTGGAGCAGCTGACTGATCGCGTGATAGAGCGGATTCGTGAACGCCAGAACACTACCACCACCATTCGTCGGGAGGGTCGCTGATGCATGCTCGTTCTTTAGTGGCACTGGGCGTCCTGGCCGGTGCTGCGCTGCTTGCCAGCAGTAGTCTTTATGTTGTGAATGAAACCCAGCGCGCCATTCGCCTGCAGTTTGGTGAAGTGGTGGAAACGGACATTCAACCGGGTTTGCGCTTCAAGATCCCGGTGTACAACACCGTGCGCCTGTTTGATACGCGGGTACAAACGCTGGATGGTCGTCCTTCCCGTTACCTGACCGGTGACCGCAAAGGGGTGATTGTGGACTCCTTTGTGAAGTGGAAAATCATTGATGTGACCCGTTACTACGAGGCCACTGCCGGTGACGAACAGGCGGCCATGCGAGTGATAGCACCGCGCGTGGATGAAAGTCTGCGTAACGAATTTGGTCGCCGTACGCTGGTGGAAATTGTCAGCGAACAGCGTGACGAGCTGATGAGTCGACCAATTCAGGATCTGGACCGCGCCATGCGTGAAGCCATGGGTGTTTCGATCCTGGATATTCGTGTCAAACGAATTGACCTGCCGACGGAAGTGTCCAACTCGGTTTATGAGCGGATGCGTACCGAACGTCAGCGTGAAGCACGCGAATACCGTGCCCAGGGTCAGGAGCAGGCTGAGCGGATTCGCGCAGCGGCTGACCGTAACCGTGAGGTGGTTCTTGCCACCGCTCAGCGGGACGCTGAAATCCTGCGCGGTGAAGGGGATGCCGAAGCGGCTCGCATTTATGCTCAGGCCTACCAGCAGGATCCCGAGCTTTACAGCTTCCTGCGCAGCCTGCAGGCTTATCGTGAAAGCTTCAGCAGCAAACAGGACATCATGGTGCTCAGCCCGAAAAGTGATTTCTTCCGTTATCTGGAAGGTTCGCGCCAGGGTACCAATCGTCGCTGACGGTCTGACATGAAGTAAGTACTGGTACACCGGGAGTTCCGTCTCCCGGTTTTTTATGAAAGCGTGAAATGCTGGAGAAACCCATGAGCCGTGCAGATCACTGGCTGTTGCCGGATGGCATGGATGAGGTGTTGCCCCCACGGGCGCGCCAGATCGAAAACCTGCGTCGCAAGCTGCTGGATCTTTTTCACAGCTGGGGTTATGAACTGGTGTTGCCACCCAAGGTGGAGTTCCTGGAGTCCCTGCTGACTGGCGCCGGTCATGACCTGGAGCTGCAGACCTTCAAGGTGACTGACCAGCTCAGTGGTCGCATGATGGGGGTCAGTGCTGATGTCACCCCTCAGGTGGCACGAATGGATGCCCATTCGATGCAGTTTGACGGGGTGGCACGCTTTTGTTATTCCGCTGAAATAGTACGTACCCAGCCGGACAACCTGCTGGGTTCGCGTTCACCGATTCAGATCGGTGCCGAGTTGTTTGGCGATGGTGGGGCAGACAGTGATCTGGAAATCCTGTCACTGATGACGGATAGCCTGCTGCTGGCGGGTGCTGAAAACCTCTGCCTGGATCTGGGGCATGTCGGTATTTATCGTGCCTTGATTGTTGAGGCAGGTTTGCCCGATGAAACCGAGGCAGCTCTGTTTGATATCCTGCAACACAAACGCCTGGCCGAGCTGCAGCCTTTGCTGGCTCCCTGGCAGGAACAGCAGCCCGTTCAGATGCTATTGCGCCTGTCTGGCCTGAATGGTGGCCCTGAAGTACTGGCTTCAGCTCGTGAGCAACTGCAGGGCGCACCGGCGGCAGTCACGGATGCGCTGCAGGAGCTGCAAGAGCTGGTGGAAGCATTGCAGCAGCAATATCCACAGGTCAATCTGTATCTTGACCTGTCAGAATTGCGTGGATACCACTATCATACAGGCTTGGTGTTTGCAGCTTATGTACCTGGCCTGGGTCAGGCCCTGGCCAAGGGCGGGCGTTATGATGATATCGGTCGAGTCTTTGGTCGGGCCAGGCCTGCCACAGGTTTTTCCACTGACCTGAAAATGCTCGCCAGCCTGCAGGGGAATCTGCAGGCACGGACTCCAGTTGCTGCTCCGGCTGCCATTTTACGCGACACAAAAGGGCGTGCTCTGGTGACCCAACTGCGTGAAGCGGGTGAACGCGTTGTGTTCATCCCTCGCAATAGCTGCTCATCTGCAGTGGATGGTGGAAAAAGCATTCAACAACTGGCTGATGGCAGTTGGCAGCTGATGGCTGCAGACAAGATTTGACAGTCCCTGAACTGTGTAACAAGTTCAGGGTTTGGCCGTTTTTTTAATTCAGGTAACAGAGATCAGAACATGGGCAATAACGTTGTCGTTTTGGGTACCCAGTGGGGTGATGAAGGTAAGGGCAAGGTCGTTGACCTGCTGACTGAAAATGCCCAGGCCGTGGTGCGTTTTCAGGGTGGTCATAATGCAGGCCATACCCTGGTGGTGAAGGGTGAAAAAACCGCCCTGCACCTGATTCCATCCGGTATCCTGCGCGACAAGGTCACCTGTGTGATCGGCAATGGTGTGGTATTGGCGCCAGATGCCCTGATCAAAGAGATCAAAATGCTGGAAGGCAAAGGGGTGCCGGTGCGTGATCGCCTGAAGCTTTCTGCTTCCTGCCCGCTGATTCTGCCTTACCACGTGCGCCTGGATCTGGCGCGTGAAAAAGCCCGTGGTGAAGCCAAAATCGGTACCACCGGTCGTGGCATCGGTCCGGCTTATGAAGACAAGGTCGCACGCCGGGGTCTGCGTCTGGGTGATCTGATGTACCGTGAGCGCTTTGCTGCCAAGCTGGGTGAAGTGCTCACCTATCACAACTTTGTACTGCAGCACTATTTCAAGGAAGAGCCAGTGAATTTCCAGCAGGTGCTGGATGAGTGCATGGCTTATGCAGAAGAGCTGCGCCCGATGGTTACTGACACCACCGCTTACCTGCATGGCCTGCGCAAGCAGGGAGCCAACATCATGTTTGAAGGGGCTCAGGGTTCATTGCTGGATATTGATCATGGCACCTATCCCTTTGTAACCAGTTCCAATACCACCGCTGGCGGTACTGCCACGGGTTCCGGATTTGGTCCGCTGTACCTGGATTACATCCTGGGTATCACCAAGGCCTACACCACCCGTGTAGGCTCCGGTCCGATGCCCACCGAGTTGTTTGATGCTGACGGTGAACACCTGGCGGCCAAGGGCCATGAGTTCGGCACTACCACCGGTCGTGCCCGCCGCTGTGGCTGGTTTGATGCCGTGGCACTGCGTTATGCCGTGCAGATCAACTCGGTTACCGGCATCTGCCTGACCAAGCTGGACGTACTCGATGGCCTGGACGTGCTGAAGGTTTGTGTTGGTTACCGCGACAAGGATGGTAACCAGATTGAATCTCCGGTTGATGCCGAAGGTTTTGCAGCAGTGGCACCGGTTTATGAAGAACTGCCAGGCTGGAGTGAATCCACCGTTGGTGCCAAATCCCTCGAACAGCTGCCAGCCAATGCCCGCAGCTACATCAACTTTATTGAGCAGCAGATTGGTGTGCCGATTGACATCATTTCCACTGGTCCGGATCGCGAAGAAACCATTATCCTGCGCGACCCTTTTAATAGCTGATGAATTCGGAGCCAGGGAAGGCTCCTTTTGTGCCCCTCCTCTCACCATCACTCCAGAGGCTTAAAAGCCTTTCAGAAGCCGCGATATGGCCCAACCCATTCAGCAGGATCGTCATTTCAGCAACGGCATGGCTGAACGCTTTGCTCGCAATATCTACGGTAGCGCCAAAGGGCGTCTGCGCCTGAAAATCTTGCGTGATC
The DNA here is from genome assembly GCF_900119735.1 of Marinospirillum alkaliphilum DSM 21637. GTDB lineage: Bacteria > Pseudomonadota > Gammaproteobacteria > Pseudomonadales > Halomonadaceae > Marinospirillum > Marinospirillum alkaliphilum. The sequence goes on from NZ_FPJW01000003.1 coordinate 176,215, forward strand.
GCATGCTGGCAGAGCTTCCACTGCAACAGCCGGGATTAAGTGTGCTGGATGCCGGTGGCGGTTTGGGGCAGGTCAGTTGCTGGCTGGCACGCCAGGGACATCAGGTTTTACTGGCTGAACCCGCGGGTGAAATGCTGGAATATGCCGCTCAGCGTTTACAGCGTTTTGGTGTGCAGCCTTTACAGGCCAGCATCCAGCAGTTACCTGAAGCCTTGCCACCGGCACAGCAGCAGTTTGATCTGGTGGTTTGCCATGCGGTGCTGGAGTGGTTGCACCAGCCTCTGGAAACACTGCAAAGTCTGCTGCAGCATTTAAAACCAGGTGGACACCTGTCATTGATGTTTTTTAATGCTGATGCACTGCTGCTGGCGAATATCCTGCGTGGTAACTGGCAGCGGGTGCTGGAAAAAGTACCAGACCAGACGGCAACAAAAGGGCTGGCTGGCAAAGGCCGTGGCAAACGTCTGACTCCCATCTCTCCCCTGCAGCCTGATACCGTGCTGAACTGGTTGCAGCAGCAGGGAATGGAATTACGCGGAGTGACCGGAGTCAGGGTATTTAATGACTACCTGCGTCTGAAATTGCCACCGGAGGCCACTGCAGCGCGCTTGCTGGAAATCGAACGACGCTATTGTCAGCAGGAACCCTGGTGGCGTCTTGGGCGTTATATCCTGGTGCATGCATCCAGCAAGGTTTGAGGATGTCACGTTAACAGTCTTAGCTCATGTTTCTTGCCTCAAATTGAACGAAACAGATAAAAAAATAAACAGAAAATTTGTTTTTCAGGGTGTAGATTTGGCTTTCCCAATATATGTATTGAAATACCCCAAACAAAGCATGCATTGAGGTCATCAATAATATTTATGGGTACTAAATCTGAATCAGCATTTTACAAATGCACCTGCAGGTTTCGTGACTGGTCAGGCCTATTTGGAATGATTCAACTATCTTAATTAGTGATATAAAAGGGATTTTTCATGAGAAAAATACTGATCTGTTTTGTTTTGTTCTGTCTGCCATCCTGGGTTGTTGCTGATCCATTTTCTGGTTTTGGAGGAAGTATCTACTATTCAAAATCGTCTATGGATGTTGAAGGCTTTCGCCGCTTTACAAATCCAGCTTACGGCACAAATGGTCAATTAATGGGCTCTGCTGATGGAGGTAATCCAGGCTTTAGACTGGGTTATATGTGGCATAATGAAAGCCCGGATTGGTCTTACGTTCTTTCATTAAAGAATGAGAATATTGACTCTACGGCGTCAGTTCAACCTGATCTGAGGGTTACAGCGGGTAGTTATACTGCAGTCGAAGCACAGTTCGGTAAGGTGCGGAATAATGGTTTCTTATATCTCCTGGTGGAGTATGGGAAGTTAGATCTAAAGGCGGAGGAAATCTCAGGTACGTTTAATATACCTGATCGGGAGCTCGGTGTATTTGGTTTGGGACTGGGTTATGCCCACCGTGTTGGAAAAAATACCAGTATCCATGTTGAGTGGGTGACACGCATCGTTGAAGATTTTGAGGTTGAGTATATAGCAAGCTCGGTTTCTGTTGCTACTGATCGTTTTGATATTGATCTCAGCAGTCTGAATATAGGCTTAACTTACCGGTTCTAAGTTCAATAATTTTTTGAGAGGCCGAAAACTCTTGCGATGTTCTGGCAGAGCACCATAACGGGCCAGGGCATCAAAATGAGCTTTGGTGGGGTAGCCTTTGTGGCTGGCAAAGCCATATTGTGGATAACGCTGGTGGAGTTCCAGCAATTGTGCATCACGGGTGACCTTGGCCAGTATTGAGGCGGCTGAGATGGCAGGGTGCCGGGCATCACCCTTGACAATGGCCAGTCCTGGTTGCTTCAGGGTTTGTGGCAGGCGGTTACCATCCACCAGTACAAACTCGGCCTGAGTATTTAATGCATCCAGTGCCCGCTGCATGGCCAGCAGGCTGGCATGTAAAATGTTGAGTTGGTCGATCTCTTCAGCGCTGGCTTCTGCCACCGACCAGGCCAGACTTTTCTCACGGATTTCATCGGCCAGCAACAGGCGTTTCTTTTCACTCAGCTGCTTGGAGTCCATCAGGCCCTGAATGGGGCGGTTTGGATCAAGAATCACTGCCCCGGCCACTACTGAACCGATCAGTGGACCCCGGCCTGCTTCATCAACACCAGCCAACAGATAGCCTTGATAGGGTAGCTCGGCGGCAGAGAGGGGTGGCAAGACTGGCTTTTTCATGATTGATTCTTTATTGGGCAGGATTCAAAAAAACAAGCTTAAGGTCTGGTGGGGTTAACCAGGGTGCCGTTCAGCAGCTGATCGATGGCTTTTACAGCCTCTGCACTGGCATTGCGGCGCAGCTGCTGGTGCATCTCAAGAAAGGCCTCAGTCTGAGCCTGAAGGGCATCAGGGTGATCCAGAAGCTGCTGCAGTGCGGGTACCAGTTTCTCAACCGTGGCATCCTGCTGCAGGCATTCAGTCACCAGGGGTTTGTTGGCAAGCAGGTTGGGTAAACTGGCCCATTTTATTTTGATGAGTCGCTTCAGCAGCCACCAACTGAACGGAGCCATCTTGTAGCTGACCACCATCGGGGTTTTACAGAACATACCCTCCAGGGTGCTGGTTCCTGAGTTCATTAGGCAGACAGTGGCAGCCTGCATCACCTTGTCAGATTGACCCTGGATCAGCTGCAGGTCAGCAATGGGATATTCTTGCAGTAGCAGGGTTAATTCATCATGGCGGCGTGACGAGGCCGCAGGCAATAAAAACACGGCGTGTGGATAAAGTTTTTTGAGTGCCTGTGCCGTTTGCAGGAACAGTGGCCCCAGTCGGCTGATTTCACTGCCACGAGAGCCCGGTAATAAACCAATGACCAAGGCTTGTTCATCCAACCCAAACGCTTGACGTGCTGCTGCACGATCCGGTTGCAGGGGTACCTTGTCAGCCGTTGGGTGGCCTATAAAAGCGACCGGCATTTGGTGCTGATGATAAAAAGTGGCTTCAAACGGCAAGAGTGCCAACATCAGGTCAGTACTTTTGCGTATGCCCTTGATGCGGCCCTGACGCCAGGCCCAGACAGATGGACTGACATAATGAACGGTTTTGATGCCTTGTTTGCGCAGGCGGTGCTCCAGCCCCAGATTAAAGTCCGGTGCATCAATGCCAATCATCAGGTCGGCACCCCATTCCAATGCATCACGCAGCAGATGACGCCTGACACGGATCAGCTGAGGCAGGTGCTTCAGCACCTCCACTAGCCCCATCACCGACAGGGTTTCCAGCGGATAAAGGCTGGTGAGGCCCTGGGCTTGCATCTGATCCCCGCCCAGCCCACGAAACTCAGCGTTTGGCCAGCGAGCTTTGAGGGCAGGAATCAGGTTACCACCCAGGATATCGCCGGAGATTTCTCCGGCCACCAGGTAGATTTTCACCGAGCAATGCCACGGGTGGAGGATTTCAGCGAGTCCAGAAAAACCCGGACTTCCGGCAGCATTTCGCCAGTTTCAAGTTCGGTAATGGCATCCTGCAGGTTGAGCCCCTGACGGAATACCACCTTGTAGGCGTGGCGCAAGGCATGCAGGCTTTCTTTACTGAAACCGCGGCGCTTCAAGCCTTCATAGTTAATGCCGTGAGTCTCTGCAGGGTGACCGCTGACCATGGCATAGGCTGGAATATCCTTCAGGATAATAGAGCCACCACCACACATGGCGTGGGTTCCGATCTGACAGAACTGGTGTGCTGCAGCCATACCGCCAAGAATGGCATAGTCACCAACATGCACATGCCCGGCAATGGTGGCATTGTTGGCTAGAATGCAGTGATTGCCGACTACGCAATCATGTGCCACATGGGTGTAGGCCATCAGCAGGTTGCCATTACCAATGCGGGTCAGGCTGTTATCCTGAATGGTGCCACGGTGAATGGTGGCACACTCGCGGATGACGTTGTCATCACCAATTTCCAGACGGGTGGGTTCACCCTTGTATTTTTTGTCCTGGCAGTCCTCACCAACACTGGCAAACTGGAAGACACGGTTGCGGGCACCCATAAGGGTTGGGCCCTTGATAACCACATGAGGGCCAATGATACAGCCAGCACCCAGCGTGACGTCTGGACCAATAATCGAGTAAGGCCCGACTTCAACATCATCTGCCAGTTGCGCTCGTGGATCAATCAGCGCAGTGGGATGGATTCGGCTCAAACTTTTCTCTCCGCACAGGTGATTTCGGTTTCACAAACCGTTTCACCATCCACATGGGCACGACAGGCGAACACCCAGATGCCACGCTTTTCACGCAGTACCTGAGCTTCCAGGGTCAGACGGTCACCTGGCACCACCGGACGTTTGAAACGGGTTTTCTCGCTACCTACAAAGTAGTAGAGATGACCATCTGCCGGCAACTTGTTGACGGTTTTAAAGCCAAGAATACCGGCAGCCTGAGCCATGGCCTCGATGATCAGTACACCTGGGAAAATAGGGTGATCCGGGAAGTGGCCAAGGAAGTAAGGTTCGTTTACCGTGATGTTTTTGTAGGCAACAATGGATTTGCCCAGTTCCATCTCCAGTACACGATCCACCAGCAGGAAGGGATAGCGGTGGGGCAGGTATTTCTTGATTTCATTTACATCCATGACCATGGATTTTATGCCTCTGAATTAGCGCCAATCAGGTAAGGGTCTGGCGTTTTGATCGAATTCCCGATAGTTTCGGGAGAGTTGTTAACTTTCTGATTCCGGGTCAGTTCGCTGGACCAGTTGCTTTTCCAGTCCTCTGACCTTCTGATGTATTTCATCCAGTTGACGAAAGCGTACGGCACTTTTTCGCCATTGATGACCTGGCAGCAGCCCGGTACCCGATGAATAAACACCGGGTTCATTAATAGAGCCGGTGACCATACCCATGCCAGTGACCTGTACGCCATCACAGATTTCGATGTGTCCGGCAATACCGGAATTACCACCGAACATGCAATTGGCACCAATACGGGTTGATCCAGCTATACCAACACAAGCAGTGATGGCTGTGTGTTCGCCTACTTCAACGTTGTGGGCGATGTGCACCAGGTTGTCAATTTTGACATCACGATGGATCACGGTATCACCCAGTGCTCCGCGATCAATACTGGTGTTGGCACCAATTTCCACCTGGTCCTCGATGATCAGGTTGCCCAATTGGGCAATTTTTTCCCAGTCGCCACCGGTTGGCGCAAAACCATAACCATCACAACCCAGCACAGCACCAGAGTGAATGATACAGTTTTTGCCCACCTGGACTCTGCGATAAAGCGTAACCCTTGGGTGAAGGAGTGTATTCTCGCCGATCACTGAGCCACTGCCAATCACCGACAGGGCACCAATCACTGCTCCGGCAGCTATCACGCAACCTGATTCAATCACTGCGCCAGGGCCAACATGAACACTTGGGTCTACCTGTGCGTCTTCGGCAATCACCGCGGTGGGATGTCGCAACCCTGTAGCAGGACGTGGATCATCAAACAGCTGGCTGAGACGGGCAAAACCGATATAGGGATTGTTCAGCAGTAGCGCATTACCTTTAAAAGTCTCAGCATGTTCGGGCTTCAGCAGCACGGCAGCTGCTCGACTTTGTGCCAGGTAGGTTGCATAACGGGGGTTGCTGAGAAAGCTGATCTGATCCGGACCTGCCTTTTCAAGACTGGCCAGCCCACGGATCTGGCATGAGGCATCACCGCGTAATTCAGCGCCAAGATGCTCAGCCAGCTGCCCAAGAGTAAAACAAGTCATTGCGCATCATTCCTGAGCGTTGAGTTTTTCGGCCACTGCAGGTGTTAAATCATACTGGGGCTTGGCAAAGGCAACAGCACCACGATCCAGCAGAATATCAATGTTGTGTTGTTGCAGCAGTTCGTTGACAGCTCTTTCCAGTGCCGGGCGATGACGATTGATGATTTCCTGGCGCAGTTCCTGTTGCTGTTGCTGTAAGCGATTGCGAGTCAGCTGGTATTCTTGCAGCTTTTGCTCCATCTGCTGCTGCAACTGGCGGCGCTCGGTTTCACTCATGATGGATCCATCGCGCTGCATCCGCTCCTGCAGGCCGCGACCTTCTTCAGCCAACTGACGGACACGGGCTTGCTCATTGCTGAGTTGGCGCTCGGCCTGCTGCATGTCGTTGCGTACTTTTTCCGATTCCATCAAGGCAGCCTGCCAGTCCAGCACGGCAATACGCTGTGGCTGTTCAGCCAGAGCCAGTCCAGGCAGCACCAGCAGGGCCAGTAAGGCCAGCATGGAAATAGGCATGCGTTTCATGTTAAAGCTCCTTGATCGTTAAAAGGTTTGTCCAATGGAGAACTGGAAGACTTCAGTCTGGTCACCCGATTGTTTTTTCAGGGGTCGAGACAGACTGAAAGACAAGGGTCCAATGGCGGTTAACCAGGTCAGATTAACACCCATGGAATAGCGCAATTCGTCAAAGTCTATCCCTTCATTACAGTTAACGCTGCTTTCATAGCAGTTATCTGTGAATACGCTACCGGCATCAAAGAACAGACTGGTTTGTAAACTGCGTTGATCTTCAATGAAGGGCAGCGGGAAAATCAGTTCAGCTGAACCTTCAATCAGGATATTGCCACCAAAGGCATTACGTGTGGAGTTTGTTCCTTCACTGCTGGTCTGCCCCAGGCTGTTGGTGCGGAAGCCGCGCACAGAACTGAGGCCACCAGCGTAGTAGTGTTCATAAAAGGGCAGGCGGTCAAAGTCCCTTAAACCACCACCATAACCCAGATCAGTCCTGAACTTCAGTGAAAACTCGTTACCCAGAGGGAAATAACGCTGGCCACGATAGTTGAGTTTGTAGAACTCATAATCCGATTCAGGTACGGCCACCTCCAGACTGACTTGTTGATAGCTGCCAGCGGTGGCAAGAATGCCACGATTCAGGCGGTTTTGAGTCCAGCGTCCGGTGACCTTGTAATTCTTGAACTCTGTACCGTAGTTTTCTTCAAATTCACGAATTTCATTAATCAGTGCTCCGTCCGCATTGCGAACGGATTTGACGGTGGTGTCATCAAAGCCTAAGGACAAGCTGACACGGGTGTCACGACTGATCGGATAACCATAGGTGACATTGCCGCCGTAAGCGTCGGTTGCGTAACTGGCCACGCCGGTGAAGGCATCGTAGTCGGTTTCGCGGTAAAACAGGTTGAAGCCTCTGGAAACACCATCAATGGTGTAATAGGGGTTCAGGTAAGAGAAGTTGTAACTGGTACGGAAGTTACTTTTGTTGGCTGCAAGGCTGACAGTATTGCCTGTCCCCAGGAAGTTACGTTGTGCTAAAGCTGCACCATAAACAAAACCACTGGCCTGAGAGTAACCGATGCTGGCAGAAATGGAGCCTGAGGGCTGCTCCTCAACCGTGTAGTTCACATCAATCAAGTCCGGGCTGTCAGCCACCGGCAGGGTTTCAACGTTAACCGTACTGAAATAGCCCAGCCGCTCCAGGCGCTGTTTGGATGCCTGAATTAAATCAGTGTTGGCAGAGGCACCTTCCATCTGCAGCATTTCACGCCTCAGTACTTCATCACGCGTGCTGGTATTGCCCCGGAAGGTGATCTGGCGGACATAACTGCGGCGCCCGGGATCGACAAAAAAGGTCAGGCTGACTTCACGTTTCTCATCATCGATGTCGGGGCGGGAAACCACTTCTGCAAAGGTGTAGCCTTCGCCACCCAACCGGCTGCGGATGCGTTCACTGGAGGATGTCATGGCACTGCGTGAGAAGGTGTCTCCTGACTTTAACTGGATCAACGGCATTAACTCGTCTTGCTCAAGAATTAACTCACCGGCCAGTTCAACATCGGCTACCGTGTATTGTTCACCTTCATGGATATTAATGGTGATATAGATATCCTGCTTGTCAGGACTGATGGAAACCTGTGTGGACTCAATGTTAAAGCGCAGGTAACCCCGATCCAGGTACCAGGAGCGCAGACGCTCCAGGTCACCGGCAAGCTTTTCACGTGAATACTGTTCAGCTGACGAGAACAGGGTCCAGCCACGATCTTCCTGCTGCTCCAGGCGTTTGATTAATGTGTCATTATCAAACGCCTGGTTGCCAACGATGTTGATGCGGCGAATGGTGGCTACGCTGCCCTCGTTGATATCCAGGTGAACAGTCACCTGGTTGCGGGGCAGACTCTCAACTCTGCTTTCAATCTGGGCGTTATAGCGCCCCTGCGCATGGTACATGCGCTGCAGTTCCAGCTTGATCTGATCCAGAGTGGATCGCTGGAAAATCTGGCCTTCTTCCAGTCCAGCCTGAGTCAGGCCTTTTTTCAGATCTTCAGTGGAAACCTTTTTGTTGCCTTCAATTTCAAGCCTTTGCAGTGTGGGGCGCTCACGCAGCTGAACAACCAACTGCCCACGATCTTCATAAACGCGGACGTCATCAAACAGGCCGGTGGCAAACAGGCTTTTACTGGCCTGGGTCACCTGCTCCAGTGAAACGGGATCATCCGGTTGTAATGGCAGCTCAGCAAAAACCCGCCCGGGGGAAACCCGCTGCAGACCTTCAATGCGTAAGTCTTCGATGGTGAAGGTGGGTGCTTGATTGCTCAGCGCCGGGGTGATGCCGACTGCCAGCAGCAGGGAGGTCATCAGGTAACAGGCAATCAGGGAGTTGCGAAATTTCACGCTGTTCAGTATCCGTTTTCAGTGAAGCTGCCAACAATAATGTATAGGGTTGCAGCAGAACAAGTGCTGCATCAAGCCGTGCGGGTCAGAGCCTCAGAATATCAAAGTAAAATGCCATGATCATCAGGGTGCCTAACAAGGCGAGTCCAACCCTGGTTGCCATTTCCTGGGTCCGTTCCGATACCGGGCGGCCACGTATGGCTTCAATGGCATAAAACACCAGATGGCCACCATCCAGTACAGGAATCGGCAGCAGATTCAGGATTGCCAGACTGATGCTGACATAAGCCAGAAAAGTGATGAAGCTTTCCCAGCCGGAGCGAGCTGAGTCGCTGGCGACTCGGGCAATGGTGATCGGTCCGGACAGATTGGTCGGGCTGATCAGGCCAGTGATCATCTTGCCGATGGAGGTCACTGTTAACCAGCTCATTTCGGCGGTTTTTTCGGTGGCGCGCCAGATGGATTCCAGCGGACCAAAACGCTGCTCCCTCAATAACTCGGCAGGCCATTCTGGCATCTGCACGCCAGCACCGATAAAACCAACTTCGCGGCCGTCATCCAGTTGCCGAATACCGGGAGTGACGGGAATTCGGAGGTATTCACTGCCACGCTCCAGCTCCAGCTCGATTTGCTGTCCGGGACTGGCCTGTAACCGGTCAACCAGAGCCTGCCAGTGGGCGATGGGTTGGCTGTCAACGGCCAGAATATGATCACCCGGGCGTAAGCCGGCACGATCTGCTGCCCCGCCTGTCTGGATACTGCCCAGAATGGGCTCAATGTCCGGGCGCCAGGGTTGAATGCCGAGACTGCCCAGCGGATCGGGTTCACTCTGTCCGGATAAAAAACGCTCCACTTGAAGCTGCAGGCTGCGTTCATGCAGTTCGTCACGGTTACGAACATCCAGTGTGATGCGGGTGGTTTCTCCCATGTTTGATAACAGACCCAGTCCGACGGCTTGCCAGCTGGGCGTGTCACGCCCATTAACACGAAGAATTTCATCACCAGCCCGCAAACCGGCTTCGGCTGCGGCGGAAGACTGTTGAACCTGACCAACCAGGGGTGCGGGCACCTGGGTACCAACAACAAACAGCAGCCAATAAGCCAGAATGGCCAATAGAAAATTAGCCAGGGGGCCAGCGGCAACAATCGCAAAACGCTGCCCGACAGGTTTGCGATTAAACGACTGTGCCAATAGCTCTGGTGGCACTTCCCCTTCGCGCTCATCCAGCATTTTTACATAACCGCCCAGTGGCAGTGCAGCAATCACATACTCGGTACCCTGACGGTCATGCCAGCGCAGCAGGGGTTTGCCGAAACCGACGGAAAAACGCAGCACTTTCACACCACAGCGACGGGCCACCCAGAAGTGACCGAATTCATGGAAAGTAATGAGTACGCCAAGGGTAACAATCAGCGCAACGAGGGTATGCAAAAAATCCATGGCTAAAGACTAAACTCCGGAATTTAATGGAACTGTTCGATGATCTGCCGGGCCAGTTGCCGCGCAAGCTGATCTTCTGACAGCAGAAGTTGCAGATCGTTTGCCGGGCAAACTTTACTCAGCTGCAATACCCGTTCAAGGGTTTCCGGGATCTGTAAAAAACCAATGCGCCGTTCTAAAAAGGCAGTGACAGCCACTTCGTTGGCGGCATTAAGGATAGCGGGCGCGGTACCACCGGCCTGGAAAGCTTCACGGGCCAGGCGCAGGCAAGGGAAGGCAGCCTCATCGGGCGCCTCAAAACTCAGGGTGCCGTATTTCACCAGATCCAGCGGCGATACGCCGGCATGGATACGCTCAGGCCAGGCCAGGGCATGGGCAATCGGGGTGCGCATGTCTGGATTGCCGAGTTGTGCCAGAACACTGCCATCACGGTAACTGACCATGGAGTGGATGATGCTTTGTGGATGGATCACAACATCAATCCGGGATGGTGGCAGGTTGAACAGCCAGCAGGCTTCAATCAGTTCCAGCCCTTTATTCATCAGGGTGGCAGAATCCACCGAGATTTTCTGTCCCATGGACCAGTTGGGATGGGCCACTGCCTGAGCCGGGGTCACGGATTGCAGTTGTTCACGACTCCAGCCCCGGAAAGGACCACCGGATGCGGTCAGTAGCAGACGTTCAACACCACTGCCTGCCAGTCCCTGTGAGGCGAAGTGATCGGGCAGGCACTGGAAAATGGCGTTGTGTTCAGAGTCTACCGGCAGCAGGGTTGCACCGTGCTGTTGAACTGCATCCATGAACAGTGCGCCAGACATCACCAGCGCTTCCTTGTTGGCCAGTAGAATGCGTTTGCCAGCTTTTACTGCTGCCAGGGTGGGCAGTAATCCAGCAGCACCGACAATGGCTGCCACCACCAGATCGCTACCGGGTTCTGCAGCCAGCTGCTCCAGCCCTGCTGGGCCAGCCAGAACCTCTGTACGGCATCCGGCGTCGCGCAGTTGTTGCTGAAAAGGATTTGCAGCGGCTTCCGGTACACTGGCGTAAAAGGGTTGGAAGCGGATGCAAATATCCAGTAATTCCTGCAGTCGCTGATGGCCCGATACACCGACCAGTTGGTAGGCTTCTGAATTGCGCGCCAGCACATCCAGTGTGGACTGGCCAATGGAGCCTGTGGCACCCAGTAAGGTGACACGTATCACAGCAGGTCACCGGCAAGGTTAAGCAACAGCAGTGCAAACAAGGGTACAGCAGAAGTCAGGCTGTCGATGCGATCCATAAAGCCACCATGACCAGGCAGCAGGTTGCTGGAGTCTTTCATGCCGGATTCGCGTTTAACCAGGCTTTCGGTCAGATCACCCAATACCGATACTGCGGTGATGACCAGGGTGATCAGGAGTAAAAGCAGAAATTGGGATATGCCGAAGTTTTGCCAGAAACTGGCCAGCAGTGCCAACAGGCTGGTGCCGACCAGACCACCGGCAACGCCTTCCCAGGATTTACCGGGACTGACTGCCGGTGCCAGTTTGTGTTTGCCAAAAGCGCGTCCGGCAAAGTAAGCAAAAATATCAGCAACCCAGGCAATCAGCAGCACATAGAGTAACCAGAACCAGCCTTGTTCACGCAGCAGTACAAAACCGGCCCAGGCTGGAATCAGCACAAACAACCCCATGAATATCCGGCGGGAAGAACAGCGCCATAACGTGGCAGTGCGGGGGTAGGTGATCACAAAAAAAAGTGCCAAAGCCCACCAGGCTAACCCCAGCCATAGTGCTTGATGCAGTAAGTGAGGCTGTTGCCAGGCTGTGAATAACATCACCAGGACGGTGCCGGGAAATACAACCTGGCCAACGCGTTGAAGCCCCGACAGTCGCGCCCACTCCCAGGCTGCAATACCAATCACCACCCCGGTGAAAAGGGCAAAAGCCTGACCTTCCAGACCAAACAAGCCCCACAAAGCCAGCGGGGCAAGCAGCAGGGCAGTGATGATTCTCTGTTTCAGCATAGGGCAGCCATCCGGTTCTTTGATTGGGTTGTTTATGGCGTTGTGTTTTCACGCCCACCAAAACGCCGTTGGCGTTGGGCAAACACCTGGAGGGTTTCATAAAACGCCTGCTGTCGAAAGTCAGGCCAGTAGGTATCAACAAATACCAACTCAGAGTAAGCCAGTTGCCATAACAGAAAGTTGCTCAGGCGCTGTTCACCACTGGTGCGAATACAAAGATCCGGCTCCGGAAACTCATGCAGGCATAAAAACTGCTGCAGGGAAGCTTCATTGATGGCATCAGCCGCCTGCTCACCTTTCGCTACAGCAATGGCCAGCTTGCGGCTGGCCTGCAGAATGTCCCAGCGCCCACCATAGTTGGCGGCGATATTCAAGGTCAGGCGAGTGTTGTGGCCGGTAGCCGTTTCGGCATCCTGCATCAATTGTTGTAATTCGGTTGAGAAGCCTGTGCGGTCACCCACAATATTCAGACGTACCTGATGTTTATTCAGTCGCCGTGTTTCGCGCCTCAGTGCCCAGTTGAACAACTCCATCAGGCCTTCAACTTCTTCTTCCGGTCTTTTCCAGTTTTCACTGGAAAAGGCAAACAGGGTCAGTGTTGGGATCTGCTGGCGCAGGGCAATTTCAATAACAGCACGCACCGCATCCACTCCGGCCTTGTGTCCTGCCAGGCTGGGTAGGTGGCGTTGACTGGCCCAGCGGTTGTTGCCATCCATGATGATGGCAACATGCTGGGGGCGCTGTTCCAATAGTGGGTAAAGACCCTCTTTGCGCGACATTGGCTCAGGTTCAACCAGGTCAGATCTGCATCAGATCTTCTTCTTTGGTCGTCAGGGCCTTGTCAATATCAGCAATGTGTTTGTCAGTCAGCTTCTGGATGTCGTCCTGTGCACGGCGTTCTTCGTCTTCACTGATTTCCTTGTCTTTCAGTAGTGCTTTTAACTGGGTGTTGGCGTCGCGACGAATGTTGCGAATGGCCACACGGGCGTGCTCGGCTTCTGCCTTGGCCTGTTTGATATAACCTTTGCGGGTTTCTTCCGTCAGTGCAGGCATGGGAACACGAATGTTGCTGCCGGCCGTGTTGGGGTTCAGCCCCAGATCGGATTTCATGATGGCCTTTTCAACGGCGGGGACCATGTTTTTTTCCCAGGGGATGACCACCAGCGTGCGATTATCTTCCACGTTGATGTTGGCAACCTGGCTGATGGGTACTTCGCTGCCATAATAGTCAACCCGCACGGTATCAAGGATGCTCGGATGAGCGCGGCCGGTGCGGATTTTGTTGAATGCACCCTGCAGGGATTCAAGGCTTTTGTCCATGCGCTCTTGCGCATCTTTACGGATTTCGTTGATCACTGTTGCTGCCTCATGTCAGAGAAGTTGCTGTTAAACCGGTTAATTGCAGGCCGATAATCCTCAGTCTTCACCCTGATCGATCAGTGTACCTTCCTGGCCACCAACGACCAGGTTCAGCAGGGCTCCGGGTTTGTTCATGTTAAAAACACGTACCGGCATGCATTGGTCGCGAACCAGACAGATGGCGGTCAGATCCATCACTTCCAGTTTTTTGTCCAGGGCTTCGTCGTAACTCAAGCGGTCATATTTTACTGCATCAGAGTGTTTAACAGGGTCTTTGTTGTAAACACCATCAACCTTGGTGGCTTTGATCACCACATCGGCATCAATTTCAATGCCGCGTAAACAGGCTGCTGAGTCAGTGGTGAAAAAGGGGTTGCCAGTGCCGGCGGAAAAAATCACCACATCACCGGAGGTCAGGTAACGGATGGCAGTGCGGCGGTCATAGTGTTCCACTACGCCGCTCATCGGGATGGCAGACATCACTCGGGTACGAATGTTGGTGCGTTCCAGTGCATCACGCATGGCCAGGCCATTCATCACGGTAGCCAGCATGCCCATGTGATCACCCGTCACCCGCTCCATGCCAGCGGCACTGAGTGCTGCGCCACGAAACAGGTTACCACCACCGATTACCATGCCCACCTGAACACCAATGCCAACCAGTTGGCCGATTTCCAGTGCCATGCGATCCAGCACCTTGGGATCAATGCCGAACTCCTGATCGCCCATCAGTGCTTCACCGCTGAGCTTCAGTAGGATGCGTTTGTATTTGGCATTACGATCAGTGTTACCCATGGGCCAGTCTCCGTTGGGGATGCAGTTTTCCGAGTTTCAGTTGCACAAAAACGTGCTGGGAAGGCCCAGCACGTTTTTGTGGGCTTCAGGCATTGAATCAGCCTGAAGAGGGGCAGGATGGATCTTAGCGACCAGCAGCCTGGGCAGCAACTTCGGCAGCGAAGTCGACTTCTTCTTTTTCGATGCCTTCACCCACTTCAAAACGCTGGAAGCTGATCAGTTCGCCACCGGCAGCTTTGACAAAGGCTGCAACGGTCTGGTCGGGGTTTTTGATGAAAGCCTGTTCGCTCAGGCTGTTTTCAGCCAGGAACTTCTTGATGCGGCCACCAACCATTTTTTCAGCAATTTCGGCAGGCTTGCCAGCCATGTCAGGCTGAGCCAGGATGATTTCACGCTCTTTATCCAGCACTTCCTGGGGCATGTCTTCCGGTTTGCAAACGCGTGGGTTAACAGCAGCAACGTGCATGGCAACGTCTTTGGCGGTGTCGGTGTTGGCACCCTTCAGAACGGTCAGTACACCAATGCGGCCACCGTGAACGTACTCACCCACCACGGCACCTTCAACCAGGGCGGCACGACGTACAGTAATGTTTTCACCGATTTTCTGCACCAGGGCTTCACGAGCAGATTCCAGCTCGCCAGCAGTCAGTGCAGCAACATCCGTTTCGCGGGTTGCCAGCAGCTTGTCTGCAACCTGACCAACAAAGCCCAGGAAGTTTTCGTCACGGGCAACGAAGTCGGTTTCGGAGTTCACTTCAACCATTACACCGTAGCTGCCGTCAGCGGCAACACGCGTAGCGATGGCACCTTCAGCGGCGATACGGCCAGCTTTCTTGGCGGCTTTCAGGCCAGAAGATTTACGCAGGTTTTCAATTGCCAGCTCGATGTCACCGTCAGCTTCCTGCAGTGCTTTTTTGCACTCCATCATAGCCAGACCGGTGCGTTCACGAAGTTCTTTTACCTGGGAGGCGCTAATTGCTGCCATGACTTACCCCTTGAATGTTGAAGTTGCTCTGGGTTGCTGCGCTGTTCTTCAGCAATCGGGCTTCAGATTCAGGCCGAGGGTGGTGCAAGGCAGCAACCGGGAAATGAAAACCTGCCTGAAAAGTTTTTCAGGCAGGTGACGACAGGATTACTCGGCGGACTCTTCAGCCACTTCCACCAGCTCGTCGCCAGCGTTTTCGCGGGCTTTGCCGCAAGCAGCAGCAATGGAGCGAACATACAGCTGAACGGCGCGGATGGCATCGTCGTTACCGGGGATGACAAAGTCAACGCCGTCCGGGTTGGAGTTGGTGTCAACAATGCCAATGACCGGGATGCCCAGTTTGTTGGCTTCGTTGATGGCCAGGCGCTCATGGTCTACATCAACCACAAACAGCGCATCTGGCAGGCCGCCCATGTTTTTGATGCCGCCGATGGAGCGCTCAAGCTTTTCCATTTCGCGCTGGTTCATCAGCACTTCTTTTTTGGTCAGCTTGTCAAAGGTACCGTCCTGCTGCTGGGTTTCCAGATCACGCAGGCGACGGATGGACTGACGAATAGTCTTGTAGTTGGTCAGCATACCGCCCAGCCAGCGATGGTTGACGTAGGGCATACCTACTTTTTCGGCTTCTTCGCGGATAACCTTGGCAGCGGCGCGCTTGGTGCCAACAAACAGAATTTTGTTTTTGCCACCGGCCAGCTTCTCAACAAAGCTGATGGCTTCGTTCAGTGCAGGAACGGTTTTTTCCAGGTTGATGATGTGAATCTTGTTGCGGGCACCGAAAATGTACTTGCCCATTTTCGGGTTCCAGTAACGAGTCTGGTGACCAAAGTGTGCACCTGCCTGCAGCAGGTCGCGCATGGATACTTGTGCCATGAATATTGCTCCGATAGTTCGGGTTAAGCCTCCATATACCCCAGTCGTCAACCCGTCAGTCTGAAAAGGCCAGCGGGCACCCAGACGAGCTGTGCCGGTATATGTGTGACGTTGAATTGCACATGAAGTGTGCGTTTTTTGCCAAAATCAGTACAAACTCAAGGCCTTTAGCGGGTTTGCCATTGGCTTGCCCTTGCCGTATCCTTCGTGGTTGATTTTGAGCGCGCACTTTATAGCATAGTCCGGCTCTGACATAAAGCCCGTTTTATTGTGGCTGACTATCCCGAAAGAGTTTTCCTGAATGAATGTCCAGATCAAGACACCTGACGAAATTGAAAAAATGCGCGTGGCTGGCCGTTTGGCTGCTGAAGTGCTGGAGATGATTGAGCCCTATGTGCAGCCGGGTATCACGACAGGTGAGTTGAACGATATCTGCCATCGGTATATTACCGAGGTACAGCAGGCTATCCCTGCGCCACTGAATTACCACGGTTTTCCGAAGTCCATCTGCACTTCAGTGAATCATGTGATCTGTCACGGCATTCCGGATGAGAACAAGCTGCTGAAAAAGGGTGACATCGTTAATATTGATATCACGGTGATCAAGGATGGATATCACGGTGATACCAGCAAGATGTTTTACATCGGAGAACCTTCCATTATGGCGCGTCGTTTAACCGAGTTCACTCGTGAAGCACTTTATGCTGCCATTGCGCTGGTCAAGCCGGGCACCCGGTTGTCAGAAATTGGTCGCACCATTCAGCAGATGGCCGATCGTGAACGCTTTTCGGTGGTGCAGGAGTACTGCGGCCATGGTATCGGCAAGGTCTTCCATGAGGATCCGCAGGTGCTGCATTATGACGGTTATTCACCACGCAGTGACATTGCACTGGCAGCAGGCATGTGTTTTACCATCGAGCCCATGATTAATGCCGGTAAACGCCACTGCAAACTGTTGAAGGATGGTTGGACGGTGGTGACCAAGGATCATAGTCTTTCTGCTCAGTGGGAGCATACCCTGCTGGTGACTGAAACAGGTGTGGAAGTACTGACCCGACGTAGCGAAGAACCCTTTTGATAGAGCAGTCGGCCTGATTGGTGGAGTCTGGTTGATAGCGAGGCAGAACCATGAGTGTCAATTATCAGTTCAGACCCGATGTGTCCCTGTATGACTTTGATCGCCTGCAACAGCAACTGCTGGACAGCCCGAAAACCCGTATTTTATTGCTGAAGCAGGCGCTGGGTCTGATCAATCAACGACTGGATCAGGCTTTTTATGACGGTGCCGACATTCGTGATCTGATTTATGGCCGGGCCTGGGCCATGGATCAGTTGCTGGCTTGCATCTGGCAGTTGTTCGACTGGCCGGATCAGCGCATTGCATTGCTGGCAGTGGGGGGGTATGGGCGCGGTGAGCTGCATCCAAAATCTGATATTGACCTGCTGATCCTGCTCAAGGACGACGATGACACCCGTTATCGTCAGTTGTTGTCTGACTTCATTACCTGCCTTTGGGACATCAAACTGGATGTCGGGCACAGTGTTCGCTCGCTGGCCGACTGTGAGCGTGAAGCTCGGGCCGACATCACTGTGGCCACCAACCTGCTGGAAAACCGTACCCTGGTCGGTAGTGATGCCCTGCGCAAGGAGATGGTGCAGCGGCTGAGCACCGAGTGCATGTGGCCTTCGGCAAAATTCTTTGAGGCCAAGTGGCAGGAACAGATCACCCGTCATTACAAGTTCAATAACAGCGAATACAGCCTGGAACCCAACATCAAGAGTTCTCCGGGTGGGTTGCGTGATATCCAGATGATTGGCTGGGTGGCCAAGCGCCACTTTAACGCCACTTCCCTGCAGGACCTGCTGGCGGAAGGTTTTCTGACCGAAACCGAAATGCGCATTCTGGAGCAGGGGCAGTGTTTTCTGTGGCAGGTGCGTTATGCCCTGCACATGATCTCCGGGCGGGCCGAGGACCGCCTGCTGTTTGATTATCAGCGGCAACTGGCGGTGCTGTTTGGTTATCTGGATACCGACAAGCGTCTGGCCGTTGAACAGTTCATGAAGCGTTATTTCCGGGTGGTCACCACCCTGACCGAGCTGAATGACGTGCTGCTGCAGCATTTTGAGGAAGTGCTGCTGAAAAAGGATGAAGAACAGCAGATCACCCCCATCAATCGGCGCTTTCAGATTCGCAATGGCCTGATTGAGCATCTGGGTGATGAGGTGTTTGAACAGCATCCCTTTGCACTGATTGAAGTCTTTCTGCTGATGGCGGAACACTCGGAAATTGAGGGGGTGCGTGCCAACACCATTCGTGCCCTGCGGGATCATCGTCACTTGATTGATGAAGCCTTCCGCCGTGACTTGCGGGCCAGCAGTCTATTTATGGAGTTGTTGCGTTCTTCTGGTGATGTGGCGCTGCAACTGACGCGCATGAGTCGTTACGGCATGCTGGGACGTTACCTGCCGGAGTTCGGTCATGCTGTGGGCCTGACCCAGCATGATCTGTTTCACGTCTACACCGTGGATGCCCATACCCTGCGGTTGTTGCGTTTTATGCAGCGCTTCCGCCAGGAGGGTTGTGAAAAAGACTTTCCGCTGGCGGCTGGATTGGTCCATCAGCTACCTAAGTTAGAGATTCTCTGGCTGGCTGGCCTGTATCACGATCTTGGCAAGGGGCGTGGTGGCGATCACTCCGAACTGGGTGCCAAGGATGCCCTGCTGTTCTGTGAAAGGCACCAGTTGTCAAAGCGGGATACCCATCTGATTTGCTGGTTGATAGAGCATCACCTGCTGATGTCGATGACCGCCCAGAAGCAGGACTTGTCTGATCCGGATGTGATTCGCCATTTTGCTGAAAGGGTGGGTGACCAGGTGCACCTGGACTACCTTTATGTGCTGACGGTTGCAGACATTAATGCCACCAATCCAACCCTCTGGAACGGCTGGCGGGCAGCTTTATTAAATCAGCTCTACACCGAAACCACCCGTGCCTTTCGCCGTGGTCTGGAGAATCCGATTGATCCGGCTGAATGGGTGGAAGAAACCCAGCAGCAGGCACTGTCCATCCTGCGGGTGATGGGGGTGGATCTGGAGCAGGTACAGGCCCTGTGGGCCACCCTGGATGAAGACTATTTCCTGCAGGATGCACCCAGTGAAGTGGCTTGGCATACCCAGGGCATTCTGGCACATGCTGGCAGCAGTGAACCGCTGGTGCTGGTGGCGGCCCCCACCGATGACATGCGGGAAGGGGGCACCAAGGTGTTCATTCATGCCCGCGATGCCGCCTTTGGTTTTGCGGCCACTGCCGCAACCATGGATCGTCTGGGACTGTCGATTCATGATGCGCGCATTTCCACCAGTCGGCAGGGATTCACCTTGAACACCCTGATCGTGCTGGAGCAGGATGGTCAGGTGCCTCGTGCCGCGGAGCGTCTGGAAGAAATTCGCCAGGAGCTGATCACCACCCTGAAAAACCCCGAAGATTTTCCAGCTCTGGTGCAGCACCACACGCCGCGCCAGTTAAAATACTTCACCATGCCAACTCAGGTGTACATCAGCAATGATCCGAGCAATCTGCGAACCCTGGTGGAGGTGATTGCACCGGATCGCCCCGGACTGCTGGCCCGCATCGGTCGTATTTTTGTCGAATTTAACCTGTGGCTGCAGAATGCCAAGATTGCTACCCTCGGTGAGCGGGTGGAGGACGTGTTTTTCATTACCCAGCAGGACGGCAGCCCGCTGTCCGATCCGGTGTTGTGCCAGCGGTTACAGGCACGCATCTGTGAAGAACTGGATCGCCAGGTACGTGAACCTGGCTATAAAGGCAGTTATGCCATCGGCCGCAGTGGCTGAATCCCATTTCAGAACCCAGCAAGAGCACTTTCATGAATCCTTTCCTGGACAAGTTGCACCCCTATCCGTTTGAAAAACTGGCCGTACTGACGGCCGGTGTTACTCCACCAGCAGATTTGAAACGCATTGCCTTCACCATTGGTGAACCCCAGCATGCGGCTCCCCAACTGGTGCTGGATGCCCTGCGTGATGCCCTGGAAGGTGTCAGTAAATACCCGGCCACCAAAGGCGAAGCACCCTTGCGTCAAGCCATTGCTGACTGGTGTGCGCGGCGTTTTGGTCTGGTGCAGTCGCGTCTGGACCCGGAGCGCCAGGTGTTGCCGGTGAATGGCACTCGTGAAGCGTTATTTGCCATCGTGCAGGCACTGGTCGATGCGTCTCGTCCGGCACGGGTGGTGATGCCCAATCCTTTTTATCAGATTTACGAGGGTGCGGCACTGCTGGCCGGTGCCCAGGCCCATTACCTCAATTGTGAAGCCGAGCAGGGTTTTCAGCCGGATTTCAGTCAGGTGCCTGCCGAAGTCTGGCGTGACACCCAACTGGTGTTCATCTGCTCACCAGGTAACCCGACTGGTGCGTTGTTGTCACTGGAGCAACAGAAAAAACTACTGCAGCTGGCCGATGAACATGATTTTGTCATCTGTGCCGACGAATGTTATTCGGAAATTTATTTTGATGAACAAAACCCGCCACCGGGGTTGCTGCAGGCTTGTGAAGAAAGTGGTCGCCATGATTTCAGTCGTTGCCTGGTGTTTCATTCGCTGTCCAAGCGCTCCAACCTGCCAGGGCTGCGCTCCGGTTTTGTGGCCGGTGATGAGCGCCTGATTCAGGCCTTCCTGAAATATCGCACCTACCACGGCTGTGCCATGCCGTTGCATCATCAGGTGGCTTCCGTGGCGGCCTGGCAAGATGAAAGCCATGTGCAGGCGAATCGCAACTTTTACCGAGCCAAATTTGATGCGGTGCTGGAAATACTGAAACCGGTGATGGATGTGCAGCGCCCGGATGCCGGTTTTTACCTCTGGCCGGTGACACCCATTGACGATGAAGTGTTCACCCGTCGTTTGCTGGAAACCCAGAACCTGGGGGTATTGCCGGGCCGTTACCTGTCGCGTGAAGTGGATGGTCATAATCCGGCTGTTGGTCGCATTCGCATTGCGCTGGTGGCTGAGCTGGATGAATGCATAGAAGGGGCGCAACGCATGCGCCGGTTTATTGAAGCAGGCTGTTGAGAAAAAGGTTAAAATGCTGACTCTTTACGGAATCCCCAACTGCGACACCATGAAAAAAGCGCGCCAGTGGCTGCAAGAGCAGCAACTGGAGCATCACTTTCATGACTACAAAAAAGCCGGCATTGATGCCTCCACCCTGCAGCAGTGGGTCGATCAGACTGGCTGGGAAACACTGGTTAACCGCCGTGGCACCACCTGGCGCAAATTGCCGGAAGCTGAGCGTCAGGACCTGGATGCCACTGCGGCGATCCGCCTGATGCAGGCCAATCCCAGCCTGATCAAACGCCCGGTACTGGATACCGGTCATCAGCTACTGGTGGGTTTTGACCCCGAGCAATGGCAGCAGACGCTGAAATGAATACTGAATAAACCATGAGGAAGCCAAGATGAGCACTCCCCAACTTTTTGCCTGCGGTTTTGGTGTAGGCACCTACAACCTGAAGAGCGAATGGCTGGAAGTTTATTACCCGCGTCCGGTGCTCAACCCTGATGCAGACCTGACCCAGGCTTTAATTGATAACTGTGGTTATGAAGGTGGCAACCAGGCTTGCAACATCACCCCGGATCGCCTGGATGCCCTGTCCGAAGCGCTGGATGCCGCCAATCATCATGATCTGGCAATGATTGCCCAGCAGATGAAGCGCAGTCACCGCCCGCTGGTGATTACATTACTGGCCACCGATACTGATCCGGCCAGTGTGCCGGAGGTGTACCTGAAGCTGCACCTGCTGTCACATCGTCTGGTGAAACCTCATGGTGTGAACCTCACCGGTGCTTTTGGTCTGCTGAAAAACGTGGCCTGGACCAGCGACGGTGCCATTGATCTGGAGGAACTGCCACAGCGCCAGTTACTGGCACGTATGGATGGCAAGATTCTCACCGTGGAAAGTGTCGACAAGTTCCCGCGCATGTGTGATTACGTGGTGCCTGCCGGAGTGCGCATTGCGGATACTGCACGGGTGCGCCTGGGTGCTTATCTGGGTGAAGGCACCACCATCATGCATGAAGGTTTTGTTAACTTTAATGCCGGTACGGAAGGCCCCAACATGATCGAAGGCCGCATCAGCGCCGGTGTGTTTGTGGGTGCCGGTTCTGATCTGGGCGGTGGTTGCTCCACCATGGGCACCCTGTCCGGTGGTGGTAACATCGTGATTTCGGTCGGTGAAAAGTGCCTGATTGGTGCCAATGCCGGTATTGGTATCCCGCTGGGTGATCGCTGCACCGTGGAGTCTGGCCTGTATGTCACTTCCGGCAGCAAGATCACCCTGCTGGATGATCAGGGCAAGGAGGTCAGTGTGGTGGCCGCTCGTGCACTGGCCAATCAGGACGATTTGCTGTTCCGCCGCAATTCCCAGACTGGTCGTATTGAATGCCTGGCCAACCGATCTGCCATTGAGCTGAACGAAGCCTTGCACAGCAACAACTGATCGTTTCCTGCGGAAACCGGGGTTGATCCCTTGGTTTCCGCACTGGAAGTGAGCATAATGCGCCGCAGTCATCCCCCGGAGATTCACCATGAAAATGCTCAACCGCTCTGCCATCAGTGTTCGTTTAACCCAGCCCTTTGTGGACTGGATCAACAGTCTGGATGCCAGTGGCGAGGAACAGGTCAGCCTGGAAGACGTCAACCAGGAAGCCACCACCTATCTGGTGCCTGAACTGGAGGATGAAGACTCGCTGGAAACGTTGCTGGATGAACGTTATCTGGACATCCTCGAAAATGAGCTGCTGTCCTGGGAAGAAGACACACGCCTGTGGCCAGATCAGCTGGATCGGGCACTGTTTGATGCGTTCATTGAAGTCGAACCCTCCTTTATGGTTTTTGATCTGGACGACCAGGCACCGCTGTTGGCTCAGGTTGTGGATGAGATTGAAGACCTGGGCGATGACAACTGAGGCTTGAAGCATGGGACAGGATTTGTTGCTGACAGTATTACTGCCTGCCGCCCTGTTCCTGATCATGCTGGGTATGGGAATGACCCTGTCAGTGAATGACTTCATGCGGGTGCGTCAGGCTCCTGCTGCAGTGTTGACGGGTCTTTCCGGGCAGTTCCTGCTGCCACCCCTTGCTGCCTTGCTGGCCATATGGGTGTTTGATCCTGAGCCGGTGTTTGCGGTGGGTCTGATGGTGCTTGCTTTTGCACCCAGCGGTGCCACCTCCAATCTGATGACCTTTCTCAGTCGGGGTGATGTGGCCCTGTCCGTGACCCTGACCGCCATCACCAGTCTGATCATTCCCTTTACCCTGCCGGTGTTGTCAGCACTGGCCATCAGCCACTGGCTGGGGCAGTCGGCGGACATTGAACTGCCTCTGCTGCGTACCTGGGCACAACTGATGCTGGTGTCTTTGTTTCCCATTTTGCTGGGTATGCTGGTGGCGTCCAACTGGCCAACCTTGGCTGGGCGTGCCACACAAGCTTTAAAACCCTTGTCGTTTGCTTTTCTGTTGCTGGTGATTGTGGCGATCAGCAGTAAACACTGGGAGCGTATGCCAGCGTTTCTGGTCGCCACGGCTCCCGCCGTGCTGCTGATGAACTGTGTGGCCTTGCTGGCGGGTTGGTTGTGGGCGCGCCTGTGGCAACAGGATGCTCAGCGTCAGATCACCATCGGCTTGGAAGTGGGTGTACAGAATGGTGGTACAGCCTTGGTGGTGACCCTAATGGTGTTGGGTAATGCCCAAATGTCGGTACCACCGGTGATCTACGGTATCCTGATGTTAGGCCCGAGCCTGGCTTTTGGCCTGCTGTTTGGTGCTCACTTGTCACGGCGCATGCAGGCCTCAGAGGCCTGATCAGCTTACTTGTTCCATCAGCTCATTGGCCCAACTGCGGCTACTCAGATACACCTGGTTAAGTTTGCCGGTCAGAGCAACGGATTTCTTTTCCAATGCGCCGTTTTCGAAGGCTTCCACCAGTTTCAGCAACTTGCCATAGTCCCCTTCTCGTTGTAACAGCGCGGATGCCAGGGCTGGGTCTAATGGGATTTCCCGCAACAGTTTATCCATGGGCATTGCCATAAAAGCATCCATGCGTGACAACATGCCAAGCATAAAAGCACTACTGGCATCCAGGTGCATGCCTTCACTCAGTTTTCTGCACATGGCTGCACGAGTCAGTGTCATCAACATCAGCAGGCGATTGCCGGCTCCAGTACCTGCCAGCATCAATGTCATTACCAGGCTGCGCATCCGGTCTAATCCCATCATGCTCAAGGCCTGGCGTATGTTGGTGATGGTTTGTTTGTTGCGGACTGCAGAAGAGTTGATATAACGCATGAGCAATAAGCAGAGCTGAGGGTCCTGGGCTAGATACTCTTCCAGCTTGGCGTAACTGGGTTCTTGCTCTTGTAGTTCACGCAGAATACGTATTTCAGCATTCTGGTTGTTGCTGCGATGTTTATCTGAGCCATTTACCGAGGCTGGTCGGGCGAGAAAAAACCCCTGGAAATAATCAAAACCCAATTGCAGGCAATAATCAAAGGTGCCTGGGTTCTCGATTCTTTCCGCCAGCAGTTTCGTTCTGCTGCGGTCATAGGCGCTCAGGTCCAGTTGCTCCGGGCTGCTGGTGATCAAATCAATCTTGATGATATCGGCCAGATCCAGCAGTGGGCGTGTAGTATCCGATAATTGGAAGTGGTCCAGTGCCAGCATATAACCCTGGTTTTTCAACTGCTCCAGATTGTTGATCAGTTTGCGATCAATCCGTACATCATTCTGCACCTCAATGACCAGGCGTTCCTGTTTGGGCGGTAGCAGCTCCGGCTTGTCCAGCCACTGGTTGGGTGCATTAAAAAACAGTGTGCGCCGCCCCACCAACTGATCCAGCCCGATTTCATACATCGCTGTAGTGATTGAGCGTGCGGTGGCAACCATCGGATCAGAAAAGTGAGAACTGCTTGATAGTTGGCTGGAGCGATAAAGCAGCTCATCCGCAACATGCTGCTTTTTGCGGTTGCAGATGGGTTGTAACGCTATGCAGTAGTCTGGTGCTTCGGTAGTCCGCGCTGAAGTGTTCATGAAGCCTCCCTTGTCTGAAGTTCACTATAGTCAAGGGAGGCAGGGTTGGAGTCAGGCAGACATAAACTGAAAATTAACCGGCTCCATCAGTTGCGATGAAACCACTTCTGCCACTACCTGCCCAACATAAATCAAGGTTGGGGTTTGCAGTTGTTGTTCCTGCACAGTAGCCAGCATGTCACCCAGGCAACAGCGTATCTGGCGATGTTCCGGCTGGGTGCCTTTTTCCACCAGCAGCACCGGCCAGTCTGCCGGTAAACCATGGTATTGCAGCTGTTTGCTGATCATTTCGACCTGTGCCAGCCCCATGTAAAACACCAGGGTTTCATCCTTGCGAGCCAGATCAGCCCAGTCAATTGGGCGATCATCACAAGACTGGGCGGTGATCAGGCGCAAACGAGGTGCCTTACCACGTTCGGTCAGTGAAAAACCACAGTGTGCAGCACAACCAGCGGCAGCAGTAATACCGGGTACTATCTGCCAGGGAATACCCGCCTGGGACAGTGCCGTGGTTTCTTCGGTCAGGCGACCAAAAATCAGCGGGTCACCCCCCTTCAGACGCACCACCTGCAAGCCCTGACGTGCCAGATCCACCAGCAACTGACAGATCACTGGCTGAGGCATGGAGTGCTGCCCTTTACGCTTGCCGACATAAAGGCGTCGGGCAGTGGCCGGCAATTCCTGCAGCAGGGCATCACTGACCAGCGCATCATAAACCACCACGTCAGCATCCATCAGCAGTCGCCAGCCTTTGCGGGTGATCAGCTCCGGGTCACCAGGTCCGGCACCAACCAGTGCCAGCGATCCGAGTGGGCGTTCAAATTCAGGCCAGGGCAGGGAACCCATGGGACACCTCCGCTTCAATCAGGGATTTTAATTCTGGAATGCAGGAACCACACTTGGTGCCACAACCCAGTTGTTGGCCCAGTTGCTCGACTGAGTCACAACCGGAACGAATGGCAGTACGGATATCCTGTTCATGCACCTGCAGGCAACTGCAGATGCGTGGGCCACTGGCATGACCGGAGTCTGGCTGCATCAGCAGGCGACGGTCGGCAGCACTGAGGCCACTTTTGGCAAACAGTCGGTCCAGTCGAGTTGAATCAGTGAACTGACCTTCAGGATTCACCTGCAGTAACCAGTTCAGTTGTTCGCCATCAAAGCCGGCAGCCTGCAACCCACCAGACTGACCCGGTGTCTGCAACAGCAACTGCGGTGCCTGGCCGAGGTGTCGGCGGCACCAGTCGTTCCAGTCGTGCACCGGTTGATCATTGGCCAGCAGCAGCGCCGTGCAGTGCTCCATGGGGACTTTTGCCCAGTAGCTGGCCCAGTCAGCAGTCCTGCCATCAATCAAGTCACTGATCAATACTCCAATCAAGTCATCCGGGCCCTGTGTCGATTGATGGGGCAGGCGCAGCAGCAGTCGCGCCTGCCACTGGCTGTTGACCGGCTGGATGCTGACTCGCCCCTGTTTGGATTCCGGTTGACCGGAAACCGGATCAACACGCTGCTGAATCAGGCTGTTGCACAGGCCCATACCAGTGAATTGTGCTGTCCAGTGCATGGGCACAAACACCTCACCGGGGCGTTGGCTGTCCCGAATGCGGGTGCGAGCCAGATAAGAGCCTTCCGGATTACTCAGCCTGGCCAGCTGTCCTTCCTTTAACTGCAGTTGCTCGGCATCCTGCGGGTGGATGTCAACAAAGGGTTCGCTCAGGTGTTGCATCAATCTGGGGGCGCGACCCGTGCGAGTCATGGTGTGCCACTGGTCTCTGATGCGCCCGGTGTTCAGCAGCAGCGGCCAGTCAGCACTGGTCTGTTGCTCCGGTTCACGGGCATGCACGGCAACAAAGCGGGCCTTGCCGGATGCAGTGAAAAACTGACCATCCGCAAACAGGCGAGCAGTGCCTAACGGGTGCTGCTGGGTCACCGGCCACTGCACCGGTTGCAACTGGTCGTAGGCTTCATCACTCAACTGGCTTAAGCCGCTGATGTCAAAGCAGCGACTGCCGTTGTTTTCAAAGCCGGAAAGTGTTGCATGTTCACGAAAGATTTCTGCCGGGTGACGGTAGGCAAAAGCAGCACCATGCCCCAGGCGCATTGCCAGCTGGCAGATGATTTCCCAGTCATGGCGTGCTTCACCCGGAGCAGGCAACAACCCCCTCTGACGTGAAATGCGGCGCTCGGAATTGGTCACTGTGCCATTTTTTTCTGACCAGCTGCTGGCCGGAAAAACGATGTCTGCCAGCGCCAGTGTATCGGTGTGTTGCATGGCTTCTGAAACAATCACCAGCTCACAATCAGCCAGTGCCTTGCGGATGCGATTGCTGTCCGGCAGGCTGACCAGTGGGTTGGTTCCGATGATCCAGACGGCCTTGATTTCACCGCGCTCGATGGCTTCAAACAGGGGGATTGTTTTATAACCCTCCTGTTTTGCAATTGCCGGTGCCTGCCAGAAACGAGCAACCCGTGAGATATTCACCGGGTCACTGAAGTCCATGTGGGCTGCCAGTTGATTGGCCAGTCCGCCCACTTCACGGCCACCCATGGCATTAGGTTGACCAGTCAGGGATAGTGGGCAACTGCCGGGTTTGCCAATACGCCCGGTGGCAAGGTGACAGTTGAGGATGGCATTCACCTTGTCGGTGCCGCTGCTGGACTGGTTGATGCCCTGGGAAAAAAGCGTCACGGTGCGGGGTGTTTCGGCAAACCAATCCAGAAACTGCAGCAGTTGCGGGAGTTTCAAGCCGCATCTGGATGCCACCTTTGAAAGGTCAGCTGCTTCTTCCATCGCTGCCAGCAGGGTATGGGTCATTCCTTCGGTATGATCACTGATGAAGGCGTGATCCAGTTTGCCACCTTCTGCCAAATGCACCAGCAGGGCATTAAACAGCAGCGCATCGGTACCGGGACGCAGTTGCAGGTGCAAATCAGCCAGATCACAGGTGGCGGTGCGACGGGGATCAATGACCACCACTTTCATTTCCGGGCGAGCCTGTTTGGCTGCCTGCATGCGTTGATAAAGAATCGGGTGATTCCAGGCAGCATTGGAGCCGACCAACACCAGCAGATCAGCCAGTTCCAGATCTTCATAACAGCCTGGCACTGCATCAGCACCAAAAGCGCGCTTGTGACCCGCCACTGTGGAAGCCATGCACAGGCGTGAGTTGGTATCCACATGGCTGCTGCCGATAAAACCTTTCATCAGTTTGTTGGCAACATAATAGTCTTCGGTCAGCAGCTGACCGGACAGGTACATGGCCAAACTGCCGGGGCCATGTTGCTGCAGTATCCGTTGCAGGCGGGAGGCGGTGGTGTCCAGGGCTGTATTCCAGTCGGTTGACTGTCCATCCACCCGGGGTTGCAGCAGCCGTCCTTCCGGATTGCAGGTTTCCGGCAGGCTGCTGCCCTTGATGCACAGGCGACCATGATTGGCGGGATGGCCAGGGTCACCGGCAACCGCCAACAACTGGCCTCCGCCAGTTCTGGCCCGGATGCCGCAGCCGACGCCACAGTAAGGACAGGTGGTTGTTTGATGAGTCATACCGTGTCTCCAGAAAATCAGTGCAAGGCTTGCTGCAGGTGATCCAGCGTCAGATCCACCAGAGTCAACAGAGACTCGATAGCCAGGGTTGCCTGTTGAAAATAATCACCAGCGCTGATGGTTAGTGGTTGGTCGGTCAGCAACTCCTGTTGAATACAATTCAGCAGGTTGGAGACCTGATGTTCTGCCTGTTGCAGCGGTAACAGGGCTGCAGGTAGATGTTGATCAAACTCGGTTCGCAAGGACCGAAATGCCAGAGTTGAGAGCAGGTGGATCTTTTGGTACAGAAAACGCAGCCGTATGCGTTGTTCTGCACTGTTGTGACCGGCTGCTGCCATGCCAGTCCCCAGGGCTCTGGCTTGGCCGGCCCATTCAGCAGTTTGTAACACTTCATGCCAGATCAGTGGCAACCAGGCCAGATCAGGCTTGTTTTCACTCAGGCGAGTTTCGTAAGCCAGGTCTTCCAGCAGAAAAATGCTGCTACGGATAATCAAGTGATGCTGGGCAAGGTTGTTATTGGCATCCAGGGTTCTGCCTTCACGCAATCGTGACCAGTGATCGGCCAGGTGCCGCCAGGTATCCAGATGCGACCCTGCATCAGTGTTTGTTGCTGTGGCCATCAGGTGATCCAGTTCCGCACGGGTGGTGCGCAGGGGTTCATGCAGGCTGGTGTCGCCGCACAGCAGGCCGTTACTGAGCCCACGGTGGCGCTGAAAACCACCAATTAATTGGCGTAATAACTTCATCTGTTGCAGTAGTTGCAGGTTCTTCTGGTGTAGTTGCTGCTGAATGTGCCGGTGCAGTAGAAAAAGCAGTGGAATGATTGCGACTGGCAGAGCTAGAGCCAGTGTTGGTGCAAGGCTTATCGGAACAGAAATCATGACTGACCTCCTGTCAGTTCAGATAAGTGATGGGCAATGGTGCGGGCCTGACCTGCTGCCTGAAGGTTGCCTTGTTGTCCCTCTCGTACCTGTTCTGCCAGCAAGGCAATTTCAGCGGCAGCCTGGCTTTGTTGCAAGGTGCTGGCTGCGACCTGCACCACCTGGCTGGTCAATTGATGGGTCTGCTGCAAAGCCTGTTGCAGCAAGCGGCAAACCTGGTCTGAACCTTCAGCACTTTGTTCCGCCTGATGACTGAAGGCATTCATCTGTTGTGTAGCGGCTTTAATGTGTTGCTGTACATCATCAATGATCTGTCCGATCTGGCTGGCAGATTCCATGCTGTGACGGGCCAGCAGTCGTACTTCATCTGCTACCACAGCAAAACCTCGGCCGCTTTCTCCGGCACGCGCGGCTTCGATGGCAGCATTCAGGGCCAGCAGGTTGGTCTGGTCGGCCAGCGAGCGGATGGTTGCAGTGACTTCATTGATGGTGCCGGAGCTGTCCAGCAGCTTCTGAATCAGCCCGCGGGTTTGTTGTGCCTGCACAGCCATGTTGCGAATCTGGTCAGCCAGAGTCAGCAGGGCCTGATGCCCGGATGCCAGCTCATCACCGGTTTGCTGACTGGTATTTCTTGAGGTTTCCGCCAGATCCGCCACCTGCAGGATACTGACATTTAACTCTTCTACGGCGGCAGCGGCAGTGCTGGCAGCTTCATTCTGGCGTTCAGCATTACGAGTGACTTGCACTGCGCTTTGTTCCAGCTCACCGGAAGCATGAGAAATTTCATCCAGCTTTTGCTGCAGCAGTTGCTGCTGACGCTGTAAATCAGTCATCTGCAGTTGCAGTTGTTGCTGCAGGGGTTGGAATAGCCTCAGGCGCAGTTTGCCACCTGGCTTGTTGACAGCATTAACACTGCTGACAAGAAACTGCAGGTCTTGTTGTAACAACAACTGGTTGCCGATCCACAGGTAAACAAACGGCAGTAGCATCAACAACGCCTGTGCTGAATAAACCTGGCCTGCATTAATGTACCCGGCAGCCAGGCTGACCAGCAGCAGGCCTGCTTGTAGCAGGAAAAAGCCGGCTGTCCCCAGCCAGCCTTGCAACAAAATGACGGGATAAAAGATCTGCTGCATTTTTCCCTCCGGTGTTCTGCACCACACTTGCCGCGGCTGACGGCCATAAAAAAAGCCCGCAACCCCCTGCCGTGATGGCTGGAGTTGCGGGCAGCTTTGCCCTGGTAACCTGAAAAAAAGGTTTAACCAAAAAACTCTGAATGTCTCGACTTGCCTGCGTTGCAAATCGCATGAATTGTTTAGCAAGAAGAGTGCCATCTCCTGGATTTTTTTGACACGCATCAAAATTTGCTACTGGAACAGGACTTGCAAAGACACTGTTATTGATCGTCTTCAGCAGGAGTCACCTTGTGATGCCCACAGCGCCTTATCCTTCTGCCCAGCAGTTTTTGCTGGCTGCTCGCCAGTGTGAAATTCAGGGGCTGGAACAGCTGGCTCAAACCTGTGAGCTGGTTGGGCATGTCAGTCGTCTGGTGCATGAGCTGCAGCGGGAACGGGGTTTATCGAATGTTTTTCTTGCCTCACAAGGGTGCCGTTATGCACAGCAGCGTGCCGAACAGGTGCAGGAATGCCTGCAGCCAGAGCAGGAGCTACGCCGTTTTTTTGCCAGCCTGAATCTGAAGCAGTGCCAAATGAGTGGGCATGTGCGCCAGTTCAGTCGCATTGCTGCGGTATTGCAGGGGTTGGACGCCTTGCCAGAGCTGCGTCGTTCAGTCATTGAGCAACACCTCACCGCAGCACAGGCCACTCAGGCGTTTATACAATTGATCGGCAGTCTGCTGGCGGTGGTTTTTGAGGCTGCAGATGCCTCGGCGGACCCTGATTTAACGCGTTTGCTGGTGGCCATGTTCAACTTTATGCAGGGCAAGGAACTGGCTGGTCAGGAGCGTGCCTGGGGAGCAAGAGGGTTTGCTGCGGGGCACTTTGAGCTGGAGGATCAGCAGGGACTGCAGTTACTGATTGAAGGGCAGGAACGGTGTTTTGAGCTTTTTGCCGATTTTACTGCAGCGGAAGCACTGGGGCTGTGGCAGCAACTGCTGACAGACAAACCCCACGAAGAATTATTGAAGCTACGTCAAGTGGTTAGCAGATCCCAGGCAGATCAACAGGTGCCCTCTGCGTTCAGTGAAGTTTGGTATGACGTGGCGACTGCCCGTATTGATGCCATGAAAATCATTGAGGACCAGCTGGCAGAAACCCTCAAAACCCGCTCTGAAGAGCGCATCCAGCTGGCTCGCAGAGAGTTGAAAAATCAGCAGCAGTTGTTGCAGCAACTGGATCTGCAATCCAGGCTCACTGAGCCACCGCCATCCTTTTGGGTGGAAGGCCAACTGACCGGTGTCGGGCGATCCCTGTGTGAGCTGGTACAGGCTCAATCACAGCGTTTGCAGCAGATGCAGGATGAGTTACAGGCTGCTCGTCAGGCGCTGAATGAGCGTAAGTTGATTGAAAAGGCCAAGGGGTTATTGATGCAGCATCGTCAGTTGACAGAAGAACAGGCTTGGCGGCAGTTGCGCCAGGCGGCGATGGAGCAGAACCGGCGATTGGTGGATGTGGCAGAACGGGTGATTGGGCTGATCGGTTTGTTGCAGGTTAATAACAAGGATGCAGGCAGTAATAATGCCCAGTGATGTTCCATTTGAATGCTTGCTGCACCGCAATAGTGCTTTTTGTCTCTGAGGTTGTGGCCTGCTGTGAACCGCTGAGGTGGATATGGAAAAACAGTACTGATCTGGCTTACGAGTCGTATTTAAGGTTTATGGCACAGTTTCTGCATTAAGCCATTCAGCAACACACGGCCCATGGGTCGACTGACACTGAAAGTTTTCCGGACAACGGCGTCCACTTCCACCTGCCATGCAGGCCACGGAAGTGACGCCGTTTTTTTATGCATCACAGAGGACAGAGATCATGAGAAAGAATTGGGCAAAAGCACTGCTGTTGACCGGTCTACTGGGTAGCACTCCTTTGCTGGCAATCGGTTTGCCGGAAAAGGAAGACCTCAAATTTGGTTTTATCAAGTTGACGGATATGGCGCCGTTGGCGATAGCTTTTGAAAAGGGTTTTTTTGAGGATGAAGGCCTGTTTGTGGAGCTGGAAGCTCAGTCCAACTGGCGGGTGCTGTTGGATCGGGTGATAGATGGCCAGTTGGATGGTGCACACATGCTGGCTGGCCAGCCTCTGGGTGCCACCATCGGTTTCGGAACCGAAGCCCACATCATCACAGCCTTTACCATGGACTTGAATGGTAATGCCTGCACCTTCTCCAACGAAGTCTGGGAAACCATGAAAGGCAGCCTGCCGAAAGTGGATGGCAAGCCGGTGCATCCGATCAGTGCTGAGCATTTAAAGCCGGTGATTGAGGGTTATCGCAACCGTGGCAGAAACTTCAATCTGGGTATGGTGTTCCCGGTTTCCACCCACAACTATGAATTGCGTTACTGGCTGGCAGCTGGTGGCATTCATCCCGGTTATTACGCACCTCAGCGTGGTGATACTTCTGGCCAGTTGAGTGCAGATGTGCTGATTTCGGTGACACCGCCTCCGCAGATGCCTGCCACCCTCGAGGCTGGAACCATCAGCGGCTACTGTGTGGGTGAACCCTGGAACCAGCAGGCTGTGTTCCGTGGCATCGGTGTGCCCACCATCACCGACTATGACATTCGCAACAATGTGGCCGAGAAGGTGTTTGGTGTCAGCAACAGCTGGGCTGAGCAGTATCCCAATACCCACCTGCGTGTGGTGCGTGCCTTGATTCGTGCTGGCCACTGGCTGGACGCAGAGAACAATGCCAACCGCAAGGAAGCCGCTCGCATCATTTCTGAATCCTACTATGTAGGTGCTGATTATGAAGTGATTGCCAACAGCATGACCGGCATTTTTGAGTTCGAAAAGGGTGATGTGCGTCCGGCTCCTGACTTCAACGTGTTCTTTCGTTATCACGCCACCTACCCCTACTACTCGGATGCCGTTTGGTACCTGACCCAGATGCGTCGTTGGGGACAAATTCCTGAGTACAAACCAGACAGCTGGTATAGCGATATGGCCCGCAAGGTATTCCGTCCAGACATCTACCGCCAGGCTGCAGAGTCCCTGATTGCTGATGGCCTGATGTCAGCAGCAGACTTCCCGGATTTTGCCAAGGAAGACGGTTACCGCTCGGTCGATCACAGCAGCTTTATTGATGGCAAGGTGTTTGATGGCCGTCAGCCAAATGCCTATCTGGAGCAGTTCAGTATTGGTTTAAAAGGCAGACAGGCTCCGTAATATGGCCAGCAGGCTAGAGGTGAAGATCATGACAGCAGTATTACTGAAACTGAAAAGGGCCAACCCGGTTGGCTGGAGTGCTGACCAGTGGCGCAGCCTTGCATCCGGTGTGTTTTTTCCGGCCCTGGGACTGGCACTGTTCCTGCTGGTTTGGCACGCAGGTGCGCAGCAGATTAATACTTCACTGGGTACTTTTCCGGGTCCGGTGCAGGTGCTGGAGCAGTGGAACAATCTGGTGGAGGAGCAGCGCCAGGAAAATGAGCGTCGCCACGCTTTTTATGAGCGGCAGGAACAGCGTAATGCTGAGCTGCTGGCGCGCAATCCCGATGCCGAAATTCGCTGGCGTGAATACCGTGGTCGCCCGACCTTTTTTGATCAGGTGGTCACCAGTTTGGTCACGGTGGTTAGTGGCTTTGTGCTGGCTAGTGCCATCGCCATTCCGCTGGGTATCCTGATTGGCTTGAGCCAGCAGGTCTATCGAGCCATCAACCCACTGATACAGGTGTTCAAACCTGTATCACCTCTGGCCTGGTTGCCACTGGTGACACTGGTGGTCAGTGCGGTTTATGTCAGCAGTGATCCGATGTTTTCACGCTCTTTTCTGGTGTCGATGATCACTGTCACCCTCTGCTCACTGTGGCCCACCCTGATCAACACTTCGGTGGGGGTCAGCAACATCAGTAAGGACTTGCAGAATGTCAGCAAGGTGCTGCGCCTGAACTGGGTCACTCACATTCGTACCATTGTTATTCCTTCCGCCATTCCGATGATGTTCACCGGTCTGCGGCTGAGTCTGGGGATTGCCTGGATGGTGCTGATTGCTGCCGAGATGCTGGCGCAGAACCCTGGGCTTGGCAAATTTGTCTGGGATGAATTCCAGAATGGGTCTTCCGACTCGCTGGGCCGCATTTGTGTGGCGGTGTTGGTGATTGGTGTCATCGGATTCCTGCTGGATCGCAGCATGCTGCTGTTGCAGAGCTGGGTGAACTGGGACAAGAACGCCATCGTGCGTTGAGCAAGGGGAGACAGACATGAATCAGAAACATCTGGAACTGACTCAGGTAGCCATTGAGTTTCCAACCCCACGTGGTCCCTTCTGTGCGCTGCAGAACGTTAATCTGACCATTGCCAAGGGAGAGTTTGTCAGCCTGATCGGACACTCTGGTTGTGGTAAGTCCACGGTGCTGAACATTGTCGCGGGGCTGTACCAGGCAACCACCGGTGGTGTGCTGCTGAATGGTCGTGAAGTAGATGAACCCGGTCCGGAGCGGGCCGTGGTGTTTCAGAACCATTCACTGCTGCCCTGGCTAACCACCTATCAGAACGTGGAGCTGGCCGTAAAGCAGGTGTTCCGTGGTCGCAAGACGCGTGCAGAAATGCGCGAGTGGATTGAGCATAACCTGGAACTGGTGCACATGAGCCATGCCCTGCACAAACGCCCGGATGAAATTTCCGGCGGCATGAAACAGCGGGTGGGCATTGCCCGTGCACTGGCAATGGAACCCCAGGTGCTGCTGATGGATGAACCTTTCGGCGCACTGGATGCCCTGACCCGGGCGCACCTGCAAGACTCGCTGATGGAGATTCAGGCTGACCTGAAAAACACCGTGATCATGATTACTCACGACGTGGATGAGGCAGTGCTGTTATCAGATCGTATTGTGATGATGACCAACGGACCTTCAGCCACCATCGGTGAAATTCTGGAAGTGAAGTTACCAAGACCTCGCAATCGCATTGCCCTGGCGGATAACGCTGAATACAACCATTACCGCCACCAGGTGCTGAGCTTCCTGTACGAAAAACAACGCAAGGTTGAGGAACTGCAGCCTCGCCGTGAAACCGCTGCCAGTGATGCCGGAAAGGATGCATCAGGGGTAGATGAGCCCAAAGCAAGGGCCTGAGGTGAGAACCATGAAAAAACGCTTGTTGATTGTTGGTCATGGCATGGTGAGCCAGCACTTTATTGAACAGTTCCTGGCCACTCCGGCGGCTGCTGAATGGCAGTTGCAGGTATTCGGTGAAGAGCCCCATGCAGCTTATGACCGGGTGCACCTGTCGGAATACTTTGCCAAGGGTGCGGATGAGCTGTTGATGGCTGATCCGGACTTTTATGCCCTGAACGGCGTGGACCTGCACCTGAATGAACAGGTGCTGGCAGTTGACCCTGCATCCCGCTCCATCCGTACCCGTCGGGGTGAATACCCTTATGATCGCCTGGTGCTGGCCACAGGTTCTTATCCTTTTGTGCCGCCGATTGAAGGTCGGGATCTGCCGCACTGTTTTGTGTACCGTACGCTGGATGATCTGGATGCTATCCGCACCAGTGCCACCGGTGCCCGTAGCGGTGTGGTGGTGGGTGGTGGGTTGTTGGGGCTTGAAGCCGCCAATGCCCTGAAAAATCTGGGACTGAATGCTGAAGTGGTGGAGTTTGCGCCTCGCCTGATGCCGGTGCAGCTGGATGATCCAGCCGGTTCCCTGTTGCGCCGCAAGATCGAAGCGCTGGGTGTGCAGGTACACACTGAAAAAGCCACCCGCCTGATCCAGGCCGGTGAACAACAGCGTCTGCGCATGTGTTTTAACGATGACACCTGGCTGGAAACGGACCTGATAGTTTTTTCTGCTGGAATCCGCCCACAGGATCAACTGGCGCGTGAGGCCGGTCTGACACTGGGTGAGCGAGGTGGCATAGCCGTGGATGATCACTGCTGTACCAGTGATGCACTGATTCATGCCATCGGTGAGTGTGCGGTCTGGCAGGATCGACACTTTGGTCTGGTGGCACCCGGTTACAGCATGGCGCGTGCAGCTGTGGCGGCCATTGCCGGGCAGGGGGGTGTGAAGTTCCAGGGTGCCGACATGTCCACCAAGCTCAAACTCCTGGGTGTGGATGTGGGCTCCATTGGTGATGCTCACGCAGCCACACCTGGTGCCCAGTGTTATCGCTTTCATAACGAGCTGGATGGCACCTATGCCAAGCTGGTGGTGGATGCTGACGGCAAACAGCTGCTGGGTGCCATTCTGGTGGGTGATAACGCTGGTTATGACACCCTGCTGCAGTACCATCTGAATGGCCTGGAACTGCCGGAAAACCCGGTCAGCCTGCTGTTGCCTGCCGGTGAAAGTGCTGCCCCGCCCCTGTCCGCTGACCGCTTGCCGGATACCGCCAGCATCTGCTCCTGCCACAATGTGACCAAGGGTGATATCCAGGAGGTCATGAATGACGGTGCCGTGAATCTGGCCGAAGTCAAAGCTGCCACACGAGCTGCAACCGGTTGTGGTGGTTGTGCCGCGATGCTGAAAAGTGTGGTGGAGGCGGAGCTGGAAAAACGCGGTGTGGTGGTGGATCGCTCCCTTTGTGAACACTTTTCCTTTACCCGTCAGGAGCTGTTTCATCTGGTGCGGGTGGAAGGCATTCGTACCTTCGATGAACTCTTGCACAAACACGGCAAGGGTGGCGGTTGTGAAATCTGCAAACCGGCGATTGCCTCCATCCTGGCCAGTTGCTGGAACGAACATGTGCTGGAACCGGCTCATGTGTCACTGCAGGACACCAACGACACCTTCATGGCCAACATGCAGAAAAACGGCACCTACTCAGTGGTACCGCGGATCCCCGGTGGTGAAATCACCCCGGACATGCTGCTGGTGATTGGGCAGGTGGCTAAAAAATACAACCTCTACACCAAAATCACCGGTGGTCAGCGCATTGACCTGTTTGGTGCCACGCTGGATGAATTGCCGCTGATCTGGGAAGAATTGATTGCCGCTGGTTTTGAAACCGGTCACGCCTACGGTAAATCGCTGCGCACGGTGAAATCCTGTGTTGGCAGCACCTGGTGCCGCTACGGTGTGCAGGACAGTGTCAGCATGGCGATTTATCTGGAGAACCGTTACAAGGGGCTGCGTTCACCGCACAAGATCAAGATGGCGGTTTCAGGCTGTACCCGGGAGTGTGCCGAAGCCCAGAGTAAGGATATTGGGGTGATTGCCACTGAAAAAGGCTGGAACCTTTTTGTCTGTGGTAATGGGGGTATGCGGCCACGCCATGCTGACCTGTTTGCCACCGATCTGAATGATGAACAACTGGTACAAGCCATTGATCGGGTGCTGATGTTTTATGTCCGCACCGCAGATCGCTTGCAACGCACTTCGGTGTGGTTGGAAAACCTGGAGGGTGGCCTGGCCTACCTGAAAGAAGTGGTACTGGAGGACAGCCTGGGCATAGGTGCAGAACTGGAAAGCCAGATGCAGCAGGTGGTGGATACCTATCAGTGTGAATGGAAAACTGCCATCAACGACCCGCAGAAGCGCAAGCGTTTCCGCAGTTATGTGAATGCGGCTGAACCACGTCGTGCACACATTCAGATGATTGAGGAGCGGGGGCAGTTGATCCCGGCTCGTGAAGTGGCCGGGGAGGTGGTGTGATGAATGCAACGCATAACCTGACAGAAGCGCGCTGGCACAAGGTTTGCCAGGAAGAAGATCTGGTGGCTCATTCCGGGGTGGCTGTGTTGATTCAGCCAGCTTCTGGAGTGCCACAGTCGGTGGCACTTTTCTGGTTACCTGGTCAGCAGCCAGCACTTTATGCGCTGGCACATCTTGATCCCTTGATTGGTGTCGAAGTGCTGGCCCATGGCCTGTTGTGTGAAAGTGGTGGGGTATGGTCGGTGGCTTCTCCCCTCTACAAACAGCATTTTCAGCTTAAGGATGGTCGTTGTCTGGAGCAGCCGGATACCTGCCTGCAAACCTGGCCGGTGAAGCTGGAAGAAGGGCAGGTCTGGTTGTATTTCTGAGTGGGCAGGACAGGGTTTAAAAAACAGGACAGGTTTTAAAAAGAAGCCTGGTTTTAAACCAACAAGGGCTGGCTCACTGAGCCGGCCCTTGTTGCATTCAGGTCCTGTTCATTCAGACCTTGAAGCGACCAACACGATCCAGCAGGCTCTGTGACATGCGTGTCAGATCCTGGCTGGATGCTGCCATCTGGGTTGACTCTGCAGAGACCTGAGTGGAAAGATCATTCAGGTGCACCACCTGCTGGTTGATGCTGTCCACTGCAGCACTCTGCTCTTCTGATGCTGCAGCAATCTGCTGATTCATGGCCTGGATGGACTGGATTTCCTGCATGATGCCCTGCAGTGCCTGACCTGCTGAAGAGGAAGCTTCCGCTGCCGCTTCCGCCTTGCTGACACCTCCCTGCATGATCTGCACCGCTTGTCCTGCAACTTCCTGCAGCTTTTCAATGATGCTTTGAATCTGAGCCGTGGAGTCCTGGGTGCGTTGTGACAGGGTGCGCACTTCATCCGCTACAACTGCAAAGCCTCGCCCTGCTTCCCCAGCGCGGGCGGCTTCAATGGCTGCGTTCAGTGCCAGTAGGTTGGTTTGTTCGGCAATGCCACGAATGACTTCCAGCACCTTGTCGACATTGCGGCTGTCTTCAGCCAGCTGGTTGATGACTTCACCGGCCTGGTTCATGTCCTGGGCCAGCAGGCGGGCTTCCTCAATATTGCGGTTGATGATCTGTTGGCTGCTGGCTGATGCATTGGTAGCCTGCGCTGATGACTCAGTGGCCTGTACGGTGCGGCTGGTGACTTCTTCCACACTGGCCAGAATTTGCATCATGGCGCTGGCCAGTTCTTCGGCAGCCTGTTTCTGGTCATTGAGGTTCTGATCCATGGATTGCACTGAACCGACCTGCTGTGTTGAAGCTGTTGCCAGGCGATGAGCAACATCTTTGACACTCTGCATGATCTCCTGAATCGAGCTGATGAAGGTATTGAAGTGAGTGGCCAGCTCGGTCAGCTCTCGACTGCCTTGTACCTGCAGGCGCTGTGTCAGGTCACCTTCACCCCGTGACAGGCCTTTCATGGCTTTCACTGTGGCATTGAGCGGTTGAGTGATGCTGCGGATGAAAAAGGCCAGAATCAGTGACAGCAGCACAAGAATGGTGGCGGCAGTGGTCATTGACTGGATTTCGGAAGCACGAATGTCAGCCTGCAGTGCTTCCATGTTCAGACCGGAACCGAGTGTCCACTGCCAGGGGGCAAAGAGTTCGGCATAACTGGTTTTGGGGTCCAGCTGTTCCTTGTTCTGGGCGTTGGGCCACTTGTAGTCAACAAAACCGCCACCATTACGGGCTGCCGTGTACAGGTCACGCACAAAAAATTTACCC
This sequence comes from Marinospirillum alkaliphilum DSM 21637, assembly GCF_900119735.1. Classification (GTDB taxonomy): domain Bacteria; phylum Pseudomonadota; class Gammaproteobacteria; order Pseudomonadales; family Halomonadaceae; genus Marinospirillum; species Marinospirillum alkaliphilum. The sequence goes on from NZ_FPJW01000003.1 coordinate 216,375, forward strand.
GTGGGATCTTTAAGTACAGTGATGTCGCGACCGAGCAGTGCAGTCACTGCGTTGGCAATGGCAATGCCATCCTTGTCACCCACAAAAATATAGTTGCCATTATCAAAGCGCAGTGCGGAAACGGCGGCCAGTGCCTGGCGTTTGGCTTCTTCTTCGGTCAGAGTGCCCTGGCGACTGAGTTCATAATAATGACCGATCAGGTTCTTGGCGCTTTCCACCAGGAAAATCACGCCCTGTTCATAACTGCTGCGTAAACGGTCTCGTGACTTGTGGGCGTCCAGCAGGGTATTTGCCAGAAGGCCAATAGCAAACAACCCAAGGATCATCCAGGCGCGTGTCGCGATGGAGATGCTGTTCAGATTCATGATTCTTCCCCTGATTCCTGATATGGATTCCAATGATTGATAACGGTTGGTTTTAATGGATAGGCCCAGTCATGCATTGTCGGCTTGCCAGCTCGCAGCCTTGTTGATGCAGTGCATGGAGCTTCTGATAGAGGGCCTGTTTCTGCAGCAGAACTGCAGGGGTGACTTCCAGTTCTGTAATAACTTCCGTAATTCCTTGCAGCAGGTTTTCACTGTCTGTTGCCGGAGCCACCGACTCAGCGGGTGCCTGTTGCTGTTGTTGCAAGCGCTTGTTTGCTGCCTTGCGAAAAGTGTTCATGGTTGGCTTTCCAGTTCCAGTTGATAAACATTCACTCGATTCAGTGCACAGTCAGGCAGGTAGATCTGGCCGTTGCGCACATGCATCAGGTAGGGCATCCACAATTGCCCTTTGCTGGCATCAGCACCAAAACCGGCAAAACTGGCGACAAAGGTCCCGTCCGGTCGGAACAGCTTGATGGCTCGGTTGACCAGATCTGAAACCACCAGATGGCCTTGTTCATAAGCAAGGCTGGTGGGCAGCAGGAATTGATCACCCTCGGTGGCATAACCAGGCTGACCAAAGCTGTAAAGCCACTGCCCCCTGGCATCAAAAACCTGAATGCGGTGGTTAAACTGGTCAGTGACATAACAGTGCCCTTGTTCATCCAGGGCCACGTCAGAAGGGGTGTGGAATTGTCCCGGGCCATCACCGGGAGTGCCGAAGGTATCGACCAGCCCGGCAATACCGCTGCGGGTGAGTCGCCAGCGGGCAATGCGGTGGTTGCCGGAGTCAGCAATCAGGATGTCCTGATTCACCGGATCGATGCTGATACCCTGGGGGCTCAGTAATTGCCAGGGCTGGCTGCCACGTGAACCAAACACCCGATAGGGCACCAGCTCATCCAGCAGTGGATGGTACTGGTAAATGGTGACCAGGCTGGTGAGGTAGTTGCAGACAACCAGCAGGGGTTTGTCTGGTGCCAGTTGTCCAGCCAGGCGATGGCGGGTTTTTAAAGTGGTCATGCCCAGTGACCCGGGCACCAGTGGCATGCCAACCGGGCGAGCACCATCCGGGCGAGTGCTGCCACTGGCCTGCAGCTGATAATTACCAGCATCCAGTAGCCACAGCAGATGAGCAGGGTTATCCAGGCGTTCACCCAGCATGATGCGTAGCCAACTTTGTTGCCAGCGCAGTAACCATTCCGTTTGCCAACTGAGACTAAGGCTTAACCAGGAGGGTAGGGCGGGTGTCTGGATGCGGTTGGTGTAGGTCTCCAGTTGCTGCTGGCTGGTGTCCAGCCACTGGCGCACCCAGGGGAAGGGGCTTAAAGGATCATCTGCAGGGTGAGCAGGTGGCTGGCCTGCAGCGGAGGTGACAAAGTGCAACTGCCCAGGTTGATCGCGATCATCCCCTACGCGGTTTAAAACCTGAGTAAAAAGGGCTGCACCACCTTTGACATCATTTAAGCGAACCTGGTGTAGCTGCAAGGAGGCCAGAATAGGCTCAGTGATCAGTAGGGTATCTTTTTCACTGCCAGCGGTAATCTGGATCGGGGCATAAAAACCCTGCAGGCTGCCCTGGCGCCGCCCATTCAGATCATAAACCGCTATGGCATTGGCTGAAGCGCCAGGTACCAGCAGGTGCTGCCGGATACAGGACACATCACGGGCCAGCTCCATGCCTTCCAGATAAGCCTTGCCATTGATGGCAAAAGGCACTGCTTCACCCTGCCAGTTGCAGCGTACCAGGGTATTAAAACCGGTGTTGGCAATGTAGATATTGCCTTGTTGATCCAGTGTCAGCCCCTGCGGCCAAAGCAGTTGCAAGGGTTCGTGGCTGTTGTCCGGGTAACGGATATGACGGATATCCCTGATGAAGTGACCTTCTTCATCCAGTACCACCAGTCGACTTTCACCATCCGCGCCTTCAAAAAACTCATCAGCCACACATAGCTGGCCATCATGGAATACCAGCCCATTGGGGCCTGTCAGGTTAATGGGGGCCTGGTTGCCAAAGGTGAGTAGTGGGGTGATTTCAAGATCAGGTGTGTATTCCAGCAGCTGAATACGCCGGTTGCCCATGTCGGTGACATAAATCCAGGGTTTATCTGGATGCGCCAGCAAGCGAAAGGGCATATTAAATTCGCCAGGCGCGCTTCCCGTTTGCCCGAAGCTGGCCAGCAGGTGTTGCAGGCTGGCATCAAACACCAGTAAGCGATTGTGTGCAGTATCTGCCAGCCAGACACGCCCAAGATGATCCAGGCAACTGCCAACCGGGGTGTTCAGGGAGACTTTACCGGCTGCACGGACAGGAAGGGGTGGCAGTGAATCGTGTGTTTTGCCGATATGCGAAAGATACGAAATCACCTGCTCCTCCTGACCAGTCGATATAACAACCAACGGGAGACATAATAAACCTTAAGAGGTGTCTTGCAGATGACAATAAACCAGTTTTTAACAAAAATACTACATCAGAAATACTTTGTTGCACTACTGGTAAAGCAAAGGCCCCGCAAGCGGGGCCTTAATGCCAGGTTGAAGTGACTAAAAATCAGTCTTCATCTTCATCCAGGCGATGGGTTTCCACTTCAATATCCAGCACATTGCAGGAGCCTGGACGCAGAACCAGCACACCGTATTCTTCAATGTGATCTTCTTCATCTTCCTGGCTACCAACTTCCAGCGACAGGCTGTTGCCTGGCAGGTGCTCTGGGCTCAGTAACAGGGTGGCGGGCAGGCCTTCATCCCAATTGATCTGGATCTCGGCCAGTTCTGGCAGGTCGATGACCTGTCCATCCGGGGTAATGCCCTGCAGACGGGGAAGTTGTGACATGGTGAAAGCTCCTGTAATGGCCGGATGTAAAAGATCAAGCATACACTCCGGCCAACCGGAGTACCAATTTCACTGATAATCCTGAGGTGCAGACTCACTGGGCCAGAGTACCCGTTGTTGTGCTCCCTGCTGTAATACCAGGCTGGAACCTTCCAGCTGCTTGGCAAAATGTTTCAGATGAGATACCTCCGCGGCCAGCATGTGGGCGGTGATACCGGCATCGGTTGGTGCTTGCAGGGCGGCAATGGACACCCCCACAAAAGAGAAAAAACGCTCTACACCAAAACGATCCCTGGCATGAATGCCACCGGCAGCACGATCTGCTTCACTGTAAAACTCCAGGGAGTGGCGTGAAAAATCGTGCAGCACGCATAACATGCGCTCTTGCCAGTCTTTACTGCGGCAGATGGCAACAAAGTCATCACCGCCGATATGTCCGATGAAGTCATCGTGGGGGTGCAGGTATTGCTGCAGGATGGTACCCAGACGTTTCAGCAGTTCATCCCCCAGCACATAACCATAGGTGTCGTTGAAAACCTTGAAGTTATCCAGATCCAGATAACAAACCACCAAAGGGTCCTGGCGTTTGAGCCAGGCATTCAGTGTGTCCTGAATGGGACCGTTACCGGGCAGCAGGGTTAATGGATTGGCCTGGCGGGCACTGCGAACTTTCAGTTCGGTGATGATGCGCAGCAGATCAACCACCTGACCAATGCCTTGGTAACGTCCTTGCCGGGCAATGATGAAGTCATCATCGAGATGCTCCCGGCTGCGTTCAGTAATGCGTTGACTGATGGCTTCCAGGGGTTGATCGGCTTCTGCAATCAGCGGTTGTTCATGCATCAGGCAGGTGACTGCTTTACGGTAATAGAGCTCCTGACCGAAGGGACGCAGTAGTGTGGACATCAACTGATTGCGTAGCAGCAGCCCGATTGGCAGGTCATTGGCAGTCACTACCGGCAGTGAAAATAACTCTTCATCCTGGCGGAAGATTTCCACGGCTTCGGCCACGCTGGTATCAGGACTGATGCTGCGAACCTTGCGTAACAGGCTGGTGGCCAGATCGGCCTCATTATTATCGAGGGGTTCTGGCGGGCTGATGTCCAACAGTGCCGGTGGCGGTTGGTGGGCTGGATGTGACTGAGGGCGAGAGAAGTGGTAGCCCTGCACCAGGTTGATGCCCAGGTCCAGCAGCATCTGCATTTCAGCCTGGGTTTCGACACCCTCGGCAATCACTGTTGATCCGACCGAGCGTGCCATATCCAGTACAAAGCGCAGAAAGTCCTGTTTGACCCGATCATGGGATATCTGATGCACAAAATGGCGATCAATTTTGACATAGTCCGGGCGCAACTCAGACCAGAGCCGCAGACCGGAATAACCATTACCCAGATCATCCAGTGCGATCTGGAACCCCATCTCCCGGTAGTGGTTGATGGCCCTCCTCATCAACTCAAAGTCATGCACCGGTTGTTGTTCGGTGAGTTCGATGACCAACTGACCGGGTTCCAGGCCAGATGCCTGCACCAGTTCCAGTGTCTGGCCCGGCTCGTGATCCGGCTCTGTTAATACATCCGGTGAGGCATTGATGAAGAGTTTGCCAGGCAGCTGTTGCCGGGCAAAGGCGGCCAGGGATTTTTCCCGACTGAGTTGTTCCAGTGCCACCAGCAGGCCCTCCTGGCGAGCACAACGAAACAGCTCCAGGGGATGATGCAGGTAACTTTCCATCGGGCCGCGAATTAAAGCCTCCCAGCCGTAGAAGCACTTTTCTCTCAGGCTGACCACCGGTTGGAACAGGGGCAATAAACGTCCTTGTTGCAGGATGTCCTGTAATGCGCCCTGTTGTCGTGAGGTGGCATCAGGTCTGGTCAGCAGTGGTTCATCCATGGATACAAACTCCATGATCCACATAGTGGATCTGCCCTGTGGTGCCAGCTGACAGGTGACTGAGGAAATACAGGGCTGCGCCACCCACTTCGTCAATGGTTGGCAACTGACCATCACAGGAATGGCGGCGGTTGTGCTCCAGCATGGCATCAAAATCGCGGATGCCACTGGCGGCGCGTGTTGGAATGGTGCCAGGTGAAATGCAATTGACACGAATGCCTTGTGGCCCCAGATCCCTTGCCAGATAACGGGTTGCTGCTTCCAGTCCGGCCTTGGCGCAGGCCATGACATTATAATCCCCGGTGGTGATGGCAGAGCCAAGGTAACTGAAGTTGATAAGCGCACCGCCGTTGGGCATCAGGCTGCGGGCGTGGCGAGCCATTTCAATAAAGCTGTAACAAGACACATCCATGGCGGTCAGAAAGCCTTCACGCGAGCAATCGGATAATGGGGCATGCAGATCCTGCAGGGGACAGAAAGCCAACGAATGCACCACTCCATCCAGTTCCCCCCAGACCTCCCGGCAGGCCTCAAAAACCCGGGCCATCTGGCCGGGCTGGGTGACGTCCATTGGCAGGATCATGCGAGCATCCAGTGATTCAGCCAGAGGACGAACATGGGGTTCAGCCTTTTCATTCAGGTAGGTGATGGCCAATTCAGCACCCTGCTGGTGTAGGGCTTTTGCACAACCCCAGGCAATACTCCGGTCATTGGCGATGCCGGCAATCAGTACTTTTTTTCCTTGCATCAAAGGTTTCATGCCTGGCTCCTGTCCGGGTTGCCTGTGGTGTTTTGAGGGTTAGGATCCTGTTGTTGCTGGCGCAGCTGCTCCAGGGAGGTTTCCACCAGATCCAGCAAGCTGTTTAACTGGCGTGCCAGGTAACCACTTTCGTGCTGATGACTGGCTTGTTGTTCACGCACCCTGAGACCAAGATTCCCCTTGCGACACTGATGCAAGACTTCACTGAGTTGCTGCAGCTGACAGGTCAGTTGATGGATCAGGCGCTGGATCAGCAATAAGCAGGGCAGCGACAAGGCTGATAACACGGCTGCCCAGCCAGATTCTCCGCGCAGTAACAACACCAGACTGGCAAGACCACAACTGAGGCTGATCAGTACCAGCCATGAAATGCGTTGGCGGTGAGTATCAGGAAAGTTGGTTTGCATGGCCGTGCTCCTTGAATAAACGACGCATCACCTGACAGAGATCGTGTCCCATGCGAGAAGCCCAGCGTTGCATGTGTAACTGGCTGGTCAGGCTGCCTTCATGAGGTTCTGCTTCCAGTTGCAAGAGTTGTTGATAAAGGGGCTGTAACTGCTGCTGTGCACGAAGGGGTACACGGCGGCAAATCAGGCAATAACCATTTAACTGATTATTGAGGTATTCAGGTGTGGCGTTGACAAAAGTCCATTGGTGGTCAGGTGTATTCAGCAGCAGAAAACCGGTGAAACTCTGCCCTTGACTCATTTTCAGATACAAACCATCAGTGATGGTGCGTGGCAAGCTGGCTGACCAGAGGTGTGACAGGTGATAACCCTCCACCTGATCAGGTTCAAGCCGGGTCAACTCCACCAGCTCTGGGCTGGCATATTGCATGACACCCCGTGCATCCGTGCGGATCACAGCAATCAGGATTTCCTGGGATTGTTGCAGGCTGTCGCTGAGGCTGATTCTGGAATCAGCTTTCAACACGGCTGGTGCTGCTGCCTGAGCGGCTGTTTTCAAGCGAGGTACAAAAGGATTGGGTAGGGACTGTGACAAGTTGAGTGGCCTGTTCATGATGCCTCCGTGTACCTGAAGTGGACAGGCTCAGCTTGCCGTGCCTAAGTGACAGAATGACAACCACTGCATGATGAATTGCTGACAGTGATCCTCCTTCTGCAACTGACGAATCATCCGGGCCAGTTGGTTGACCAGCAGGGGATTAAAAAACATCATGGCAGCACTCCTGAGTGGTGGGAAACACCCTCAGCATGCCGCGGTATTGTTGCAGGGTCATGAAACCTTTGGCTGGCAGCAAAGGGGCTGCTGCTTCCGGCATCCATGCCGGTGATCACTTAGAGGTCCAGCACCAGCACCCTTGATCTGGAGCGTGAACAGCAGGGTGTGAAGCAGTCATTGGTGGCCTTTTCCTCCTCAGTCAGGTAGCGGTCCCGATGTTCCGGTATACCGTCCAGCACCCGGGTGATGCAGGTTCCGCAGATGCCTTGTTCACAGGACGTCAGTAAATCCACATCGTGATCAATCAAAACCTCGGCAACACTTCTGTCTGCAGGAATGGTCAGGTTGATGCCGCTGCGCGCCAGCTGGACTTCAAAGCAGTCATCCGTGCCGCTGTCCACAGTGGAGCCGACAAAATATTCGGTGTGCAGCTGTTCTGCAGGCCAGCCAGCCTGCTTGCAGGCATGGATCACGGCCTCATTGAAGGCTTCCGGCCCGCAGACATGAAAGTGGACCCCCGGCCTCGGATTGGCTGACAGGTCTGCAAGGTTGATCCGTTGGCTTTTACCTGCCCGGGTGAAGTGAAAGATCACCCGGTCCGCAAAGGGAGACGATTCCAGTTCAGTGACAAACGCGGCCTGTTCCGGGGTTCTGGCTGAATAGTGCAGTTCAAACGAGCGGCCATTCTGATGCAGTTCCTTCGCCATCGCCAGAATCGGGGTGATGCCGATGCCACCGGCAACCAGTAGCGTGTGACTGGCATCCGGGTTCAGTGCAAAGTGATTGCGGGGCGCACTGATCTGCAGCAGATCCCCTTCCTGCACCTGCTCATGCATGGCCAGGGAGCCGCCGCGAGACGGGTGTTCCCGTTGCACTGCAATCCGGTAGCAGTGGCGATCAGCAGGGTTGTTGCAGAGGGAATACTGGCGCAGGTGTTCGCTGTTCACCTGCACATCAATGTGGGCGCCTGCCGTGAACGGCGGCAACTCCCGCCCGTGTGGATCCACCAGATCAAACTGCACAATGTCGGTGGCCAGAGTTTTCTTTTGCAGCACCTGAACCATCATGCTGAGGCTGGTTTTTTTCATGTTCATTTCTCCGGGGCCGTGTTACCTGGAAACGGCCCGTCATTGCCCGTCTGGGATGTCATGGATGATCAGGGGTGTTCCGCAGCAAGGATTTTGTCCAGCATGCGCCGCGCCAGAACCCCGCCACCGTCAATGTTCAGTTTCAGCAATGGTCGATCAGGGTTTTCCAGCAGGTTACGCTGCTGAGCTTCCAGCATGTCGAGGTCTTCTGCAAAGATCTTGCCCTGACCTTCACGAATGGTCTCGGTCAATGCCGTGTCATGCGGCTTGAAGTTGCGCGCCATGCCCCAGAAATACCAGATGGAGGTTTCCGTTTCCGGAGTGATGAAATCCACCACTATGCTGGATGCTTTCTTGTCTGCCGGTGCGTTGTAACCGCCATGACCGGCATGAGCCACACCAACCTCGATCATGATGTGGCTGGGTGGGGTGAAGCGACTGATCTGCCAGCGATCGACCGGCACATCCGGATCCAGATCATTAAAGCGCAGGGCATTTTGCCAGAAGGGCGGCGCGGGGATTTTTTCCATGGTGCGCCGGGTGACAACAGTGTCACCATCCTTGAAGGACTCCGGGGGTTGTTCCTCAATTTCCGGCTGACCGATGCTGGTGGCGTGTACATAGGTTTCGTGCGTTAAATCCATCAGATTATCGATCATCAGTCTGTAGTTGCAGTTGATGTGGTAAAGGCCGCCACCATAAGCCCATTCGGGATCATCAAACCAGTTGAAATCCGGAATCAGATCGGGATCTGCCAGTGCTGCATCACCAGCCCATACCCAGATGAAACCGTAGCGTTCTTCCACCGGGTAGCTGCGCACACCGGGAAAAGCCTGAGCTCGCTGGCCGGGCATGGATTTGCAATTGCCGTCACAGTTCATGACCAGACCGTGATAACCACAGACCAGATCACCCTGTTCGTTGACAAATCCAAGCGAAAGCGGGGCACCGCGATGGGGACAGAAATCGGCAATGGCAACGGCTTTATTGCCTTGAGTGCGATAAAAAACCATGCGTTCGCCGCAGATCTGGCGGCCCAGGGGTTTGCTGTTCACTTCGTCTGATGTACAGGCCACGTACCAGGTGTTTTTCGGCCAGGACTGCTGAGTGCTCATGGTGTGCTCCTCCTGTTCGGTTTGGATAACCGCTTTTGTATTTGTGGATCCAAAGATAGGTTATTTATTGCTTCTAGACAATAAAAATCAATTTATTGGATCCATTGTTCTTATCCTGTCCTGGTTTTTTTCCTTCAGATGCTTGCCTTGAACCTTACCGCAAAGGACAATCCCGGCTGTATTTCAACCAATCAGAGTGCACTTGATATGAGTGGTGTCAGCAAAGTGGCAGTATCCACCCTTCGCAAACTCATCAGTGATGGGCATTTAAAGCCCGGAGAAAAACTGGGCGAAGTTCAGGTCGCAGAAATGCTGGGTGTCTCACGCACACCCATTCGACTGGCCTTTCGGACACTGGAGCAGGAAGGCTTGCTGGAAAAAGCCGGCAAGCAGGGTTTTGTGGTGCGAGCCTTTTCCCGCGAAGACGTGATCTGTGGTCTGGAAATCCGGGGCGTGCTGGAAGGCCTGGCTGCCCGGAAAATGGCTGAAGCGGGACTGACAGTCACTGACAAGGCGGCTTTACAGCAGTGTATTGATGATGGTGATGCGCTGTTTGCAAAGGAGCACCCGACAGAGGTGGATCTGCTCAACTGGAGCGAGATCAACGCAAGGTTTCATGGTGTCATCGTGAAGGGAGCTGGCAGCCGCGCCATTGCTGATGCCATTGCACGCAACAGCCACCTGCCCTTTGCTTCATCCGACTCCATCATCTTTGACACCCGGCACGTGGATCGGGAATTCAGAAAATTGCATCTGGCTCACCTGCAGCACCAGATGGTGTTTCAGGCATTGGTGATGGGGGAGGGCGCGCGTGCTGAAATGCTGATGCGTGAACATGCCTACATCGGTTTGCGTTATGGCGGACTGTTCGGTTTGCCGGAAGCGCTTGAATCGTGATCTTCTTACTGCCTTGATGACAAATTGCTGACAGGAATCAAAACACCTGTTTGATTGTCTTGCTAGCTTGGCATCTGTTACCGATTCAGTGCGGAGAAGAGTGTGACAGGTATCAAGGCGCGATTGCAGCAACTGTTCACAGCAGCCTTTTCCGGTGATCGGCTCAGGCTGCGTCAGCAACTGGAAGAAAACACCAGTGCTGCAAAGCTGCTTTATGCCCACCTGCTGACCTGTGAAAAAGACTGGCAGCAGGGGTTCCGACAGTTCATTCACAGCTCTGGTGAGTTTTGTGGCGACCTGATACTGGCCCGCCCCACCCCTTGTGGTCGAATCATGGTTCTGCATGCCGATGCAACCGGCCATGGTTTATCCGCTACCCTGACACTCTTGCCGCTGGCCGGTGTATTCAAGCAGTCGGTGGATCAGAGCCAGACCTTACAGGAGCTGGTGACAACACTCAATCAGCAACTCTGCCAGCTACTGCCGGATGACCGTTTTGTGGCTGCCACATTGGTAGAAGTTGATCCTGCCGCCCGGCAGTTGCAGGTGTGGAATGGCAGTATGCCGCCACTGCTGCTGCTGGATCAGCAAGGCAATGCCTGTCGCCGTTTTCATTCCCGCAATCTGGCACTGGGTATCCTTGAACAGCCGGACATGCAGTGGCACACCTGTGAGTTGCCTGATCAGGGTTATCTGTTCGGATTCAGTGACGGGCTCTGTGATCAGGTTGATGAAAGCGGTCAGTGCTGGGGACAGTTGGCCATGCTGCAATACCTGGAACAGCCGGAGGATGACCGGCTATTTCCCAGCATCCTCGGTGCCTTGCACGAATTCAGGGGGCTGGCCCCGCTGCTTGATGACATCTCGATGTTCCTTCTGGACCTGCAGCAGGTGCAGGCAGCTTCTCCCCGCTGCACCGGGGAGAAGCTTAGGCTGGATCAGACTTTCAGGTAGGACAGGATGCCCTGGGCGGCCTGGCGGCCTTCCCAGATGGCGGTGACCACCAGGTCGGAACCGCGCACCATGTCACCACCGGCAAAGACTTTTTCGTTGCTGGTCTGGAAGGGGTGGCGGGCTTCTTCCGGTGCAATCACCAGGCCCCAGTCGTTGGTTTTGATCTGGTGTTTGTCGAACCATTCTGCCGGGCTGGCTTTAAAGCCGAAGGCAACCAGTACCGCATCCGCCGGCAGGATTTCTTCAGAGCCGGGCACCACTTCAGGTTTACGGCGTCCGTTTTCATCCGGTTCACCCATCTGGGTGCGAACCACCTTCACGCCCTCCACCTTGCCTTCACCGACAATGGCAATTGGCTGGCGGTTGAACAGGAACTTCACGCCTTCCTCGCGGGCATTTTCGACTTCCTTGCGGGAGCCGGGCATGTTTTCTTCATCGCGGCGGTAGGCGCAGGTAACGTTTTTAGCGCCCTGACGAATGGAGGTGCGGTTACAGTCCATGGCGGTGTCACCACCACCCAGCACCACCACTTTTTTGCCTTCCATGCTGATGTAGTCCGCCGGATCCTTTTCAAAACCCAGGCAGCGGTTGACGTTGGCGATCAGAAAATCCAGTGCGTCATACACACCCGGCAGGTTTTCACCGGGGAAACCACCTTTCATGTAGTTGTAGGTGCCCATGCCCATGAATACGGCATCGTAGTCTTCCAGCAGTTTTTCCATGCTGACGTCCTTGCCGATTTCGGTATTCAGGCGGAATTCGATGCCCATGCCTTCAAAGATTTCGCGGCGACGGCTCATCACCTGCTTTTCCAGCTTGAACTCGGGGATGCCGAAGGTCAGCAGGCCACCGATTTCCGGGTACTTGTCGAACACCACCGGTTTGACGCCGTTGCGTACCAGGACATCTGCACAGCCCAGACCGGCCGGACCGGCACCAATCACGGCGACTTTTTTGTCGGTCCATTCGACCTGGCTCATGTCGGGACGCCAGCCTTGGGCAAAGGCGGTTTCGGTGATGTACTTCTCCACCGAGCCAATGGTGACGGCACCAAAACCATCGTTAAGGGTGCAGGCACCTTCACACAGGCGATCCTGTGGGCAAACGCGACCACAGACTTCCGGCAGGGTGTTGGTGGTGTGGCAGAGTTCAGCGGCTTCGATGATGTTGCCATCGGTGGCCAGCCTCAGCCAGTCGGGAATGTAGTTGTGCACAGGGCACTTCCATTCACAATAGGGGTTGCCGCAGGCCAGGCAGCGGTGGGCCTGCTGGCTGGCATCTTTCGGCTGGAATACATCGTAAATCTCGATGAAGGCTTTCTTGCGCAGGGACACCGGCTTTTTTGCCGGGTCCTTGCGGCCCACATCAACAAACTGGAAATCATTCTTTTCAACTGGATAGTGCAGACGCTCGGCCATGACATTTTCCTCAATCAACTTTTACCTGAGTCGCGGTTACCGGAATCACTGGGCGCTCTGACGGGTGGTTTTCAGCAGGTCAGCCAGATTGGCGGCCTTGGGCTTCACCAGCCAGAAGTGGCGAATGAAGTCTGAAAACTCCTGCAGGATCTTGCGGCCCCAAGCGGAGTTGGTTTCCTCAACAAAGGTCTGGATCATGCTGCGCAGATGGTTGCGGTAGGCTTCCGTCTGTTCGGTGTTGATGCGGTGCAGATCCACCAGTTCGTGGTTGTACTTGTCCACAAAGCTGCGCTCCAGGTCCAGCACGTAGGCAAAACCACCGGTCATGCCTGCGCCGAAGTTGTAACCGGTGTCACCCAGTACACACACCAGACCGCCGGTCATGTATTCACAGCAGTGGTCACCGGCCCCTTCCACGATGGCCGTGGCACCGGAGTTACGCACCGCAAAACGCTCACCGGCACGACCGGCAGCATAGAGGTGGCCGCCGGTGGCACCATAGAGGCAGGTGTTGCCCATGATGGAGGTCTTGTGGCTGGCAAAAGCACTGCCTTGTGGCGGTACCAGCACCAGTTTGCCGCCGTTCATGCCTTTACCGACATAGTCGTTGGCATCCCCTTCCAGGAACAGGTTCAGGCCACGGGCATTCCATACTCCGAAGCTCTGACCGGCAACCCCTTTCAGTTTCAGGGTGACCGGGTTGTCCGCCAGGCCTTCATCACCGTAACGGCGGGCGATCTCACCGGAAATACGGGCTCCGATGGAGCGATCGCAGTTGGTGACGGTGAACTCAAACTCACCGCCGGTTTTGTTATCCAGGGCATCCTGCAGGGCGGCCACCATCTGCTCGGCCAGTTCACCCTTGTCGAAGGGTTCGTTGCGGCTGATGCTGCAGAATTGCGGGGCAGTTGCCGGTACGTCATCGTTGTTGAGCATGCGGCTGAAGTCCAGCTTGCCCTGACGTTCGGTTTCACCTTCGATGACTTCCAGCAGATCCACCCGGCCAATCAGGTCGGTGAGCTGTTTCACACCCAGCTCAGCCAGGATTTCACGTACTTCCTGAGCAATGAAGCGGAAATAGTTTTTCACCATCTCCACGGTGCCTCGGAAGTGTTCATCACGCAGTGCCTGGTTCTGGGTGGCAACGCCGGTGGCACAGTTGTTCAGGTGGCAGATGCGCAGGTATTTGCAACCCAGTGCCACCATCGGGGCGGTACCAAAACCGAAACTTTCAGCACCCAGAATGGCGGCTTTGATGACATCCAGGCCGGTTTTCAAGCCGCCATCCGTCTGCAGGCGAATCTTGTCACGCAGCTTGTTCATGCGCAGTGCCTGCTGCACTTCGGCCAGACCGATTTCCCAGGGGGAACCGGCGTATTTGATGGAGGTCAGCGGGGAAGCTGCAGTGCCGCCGTCATAACCGGATACGGTGATCAGGTCGGCATAAGCCTTGGCCACACCGGTGGCAATGGTGCCGATACCCGGTTCGGACACCAGTTTCACCGAAACCTGCGCCTGAGGATTGACCTGCTTGAGGTCAAATATCAGCTGTGCCAGATCTTCGATGGAGTAGATGTCGTGGTGCGGCGGTGGTGAAATCAGGGTGACACCAGGCACCGAATGGCGCAGACGGGCAATCAGTGCATTCACCTTGCCACCGGGCAGCTGGCCACCTTCACCGGGCTTGGCACCCTGGGCAACCTTGATCTGCAAGACTTCGGCATTCACCAGGTAGCCGGGGGTGACACCAAAACGACCGGAAGCAATCTGCTTGATTTTGGACGACTTGATGGTGCCGTAACGGGCCGGGTCTTCACCGCCTTCACCGGAGTTGGAGCGGGCACCCAGTTCGTTCATGGCCTGAGCCAGGGCTTCATGGGCTTCCGGAGACAGTGCGCCCAGTGACATGCCTGCCGAGTCAAAACGCGGCAGCAGCGATTCAATGCTTTCCACTTCGTCCAGTGACAGCGGCTGGTCAGCTTTTTTCAGCTTCATCAGGTCGCGCAGGGTGGCTGCCGGACGCTCGTTGACCAGTCTGGCAAAGCGTTTCCAGGCATCGTAGCTGCCGGTTTGCACGGCTTCCTGCATGGCCTTGACCACGTCCGGGTTGTAAGCGTGGTATTCACCGCCGTGAACAAATTTCAGCAGGCCGCCCTGAGTGATGGGGGCCGATTTACGCCAGGCAGTTTCAGCCAGCAGTTCCTGGTCCATCTGCAGGTCGGCAAAACCGGCACCCTGGATGCGACTGGCAACACCCTTGAAGCAGAGTTCAACCACTTCATCATCCAGACCGATGGCTTCAAACAGCTGAGAGCCACGGTAAGACGCCAGGGTGGAAATCCCCATCTTGGACAGGATTTTCAGCAGGCCTTTCTGAATGCCCTTGCGGTAGGCACGACGGGTGTCACCGGGTTCACCCTGGAGTTCGCCACTGCGGTGCAGGTCGGCAATCACCTGATAGCTCAGCCAGGGGTTGATGGCGGTGGCACCAAAACCAAACAGCACGGCCATGTGGTGGGAGTCACGCGCCCATCCGGTATCCACAATGATGTTGGCATCACAGCGCATGCCCTTGCTCATCAGGCGATGATGCACAGCACCAGTGGCCAGTACGGCATTAACCGGAATCTTGCCTTTTTCCAGAGTGCGATCCGACAGCACCAGCAGTACCTTGCCGGCGCGCACGGCATCTTCTGCCTGCTGGCAGATGTTTTCCACTGCCTGTTTCAGGCCCATTTCCGCCGGGTTGAACTGCAACTGGATAAAATGCTCGGCAAAGCCGGGGCGGTCATCTTCCACCAGCGACTTGAATTTACGCGGTGACAGCACCGGAGTGGTCAGAATGATGCGGTTGGCATGTTCCGGGCCTTCTTCAAACACGTTCATTTCGCGGCCAATGCAAGTCTCCAGCGACATCACAATGGCTTCGCGCAGCGGGTCAATCGGCGGGTTGGTGACCTGAGCAAATTTCTGGCGGAAGAAGTCGGCAACGTGACGCACCTTCTTCGACAGTACGGCCATCGGTGTGTCATCACCCATCGATCCCACGGCTTCCTGACCGGAATCCGCCAGTGGCAGCAGCACTTGATTGCGCTCCTCCAGGCTGACGTTGAACATCTTCATGGTGGCAGCCAGTTCCTGCTTGTCCATTGCTTCGAAACGCGGGCCGGTTTCGGTCAGGGTGGACTCCAGGTAGGTGGACTGTTCACGCAGCCACTGTTTGTAAGGTTTGGCGGCCTTGAGTTTGTCATCCACATCCTTGGTATGCAGGATGTCACCGGTCAGGGTGTCCACAGCCAGAATCTGGCCTGGTCCGACACGGCTTTTGTAAACCACGTCTTCAGGTTTGTAATCCCACACGCCGATTTCGGAGGCCACAGTGATGTAACCATTTTTGGTGATCACAAATCGGGCCGGACGCAGGCCGTTACGGTCCAGCATGCACAGGGCGTAACGACCATCGGTCATGACCAGACCGGCAGGGCCGTCCCAGGGTTCCATGTGCATGGAGTTGAATTCGTAGAAGGCGCGCAGATCGCCATCCATGGTCTGAACATTCTGCCAGGCTGGGGGAATCATCTTGCGCACCGCCTGGAAGAAGTCCATGTCACCGGTCAGCAGCACTTCCAGCATGTTGTCCATGCTGGAGGAGTCGGAGCCTTCGGTGTTAACCACTTTATCCAGGGTTTCGATGTCTGGCAGCAGTTTGTTTTTAAAGTTCTTTTTACGTGCATTGGCCCAGTTGCGGTTGGCTTCGATGGTGTTAATTTCACCATTGTGTGCCAGGTAACGGAAGGGCTGAGCCAGATGCCACTTGG
This sequence comes from Marinospirillum alkaliphilum DSM 21637, assembly GCF_900119735.1. Classification (GTDB taxonomy): domain Bacteria; phylum Pseudomonadota; class Gammaproteobacteria; order Pseudomonadales; family Halomonadaceae; genus Marinospirillum; species Marinospirillum alkaliphilum. The sequence goes on from NZ_FPJW01000003.1 coordinate 232,692, forward strand.
GGTCGGTGTTGGTGGAGAAGCGCTGGTGGAACACACAGATGGAGGTGGCCAGACGCTGATCACCCAGATCCTTGAAAAATACCGGCAAATCCACCGGCATGGTCAGGCCCTTGTAGGACAACACCTTGCTGGACAGGGAGGCCACATAAAAGTGTTCGTCCCCTTTCATGGCCATTTCGGCACGGCGACGGGCCATGAACAGCTTAACAGCCAGTTCTTTCTCTTCCATGCCCTCGGGAGCATTAACAAAAATCTGCTCAAAACGCGGCATGCAGGCCAGCGCAATTTCGCCACAGACGGATGGGTCGGTCGGCACTGCACGCCAACCCACCACTTCCAGGCCCTGAGCATGAATCTGTTGTTCCAGCGCCTGTTTACCCTTCTGGTAGGTGGCCTGATCCTGTGACAGGAATACCATGCCCACGGCGTAACGCTCGTTCATGTCCTGCTCGAACAGCTTCTGTGCTTCATCGCGCAGGAAAGCATCAGGCTTTTTGAACAGCAGGCCGCAGCCGTCGCCGGTCTTTCCGTCAGCAGCAATGCCGCCGCGGTGGGTCATGGCGGTCAGTGAGCCAATGGCTGTTTTCAGCAGGTCGTGGCTGGCCTCACCGTGCATCTGGGCGATCAGGCCGAAACCACAATTGTCACGAAACTCACCTTTGCGATAAAGGCCGGGGTTGTGATCCTGTTTTGGTGCACCTGCTGCTTTCTGGTGCTCTTGTGCAAGAGAATTCATAAGCGGGTCTCTCGTTGTTCTGGCTCGGTGTTATGCAAATTTTGCAATGCCTATGCCTTTTGTGTTTGATGATGCAGATATTACACGCAGTCAAAACACTGGAACAAACGAAAAAAGGGCTAAAAACACAATTTTTTTGTAATTTTCAAACCTCGTGGAATCATTATGCTGATATGAATTCTTTTTGGTTATTAAAATTGTTTTTGTGTTCTGTTTTGGTGCGCTTGACAGTTTGCGCATTAATGTGGTGTGCATTGAGTGCGTTATTTGGGCAAGAAAAAAACCGCTGACAGGCAGCGGTTTTGTGGTGGATGGTACAAGGTGATGCCGGTCAGCGGCTGCGGATATCGTTTTGTACGCTCTGGAAGCTTCTGGCCCAGGGGCGCTGGTTGCGCAGTGCTTCAGGTAGGTTCTGGATGGCAGCCAGTGCCTGTTCACGATTGGCATAATCACCGTAAACCACAACATACCAGGGGCGACCTTGATAGCGGCCTTCAAAGTAGGAAAATTGGCTGCGATCACTCTGTGCCTGGATGAAGCTGCGCACACTGGATTCATCCAGGCTGCCCATCATCTGCAGGGTAAAGTGTCCCGATGGTCTGGACATCAGGTAGGCTTCGCGCCGAAAACCTTGATCCTGCCAGGGTGATGTTGTACTACTGGCAACGGGTGCTGGTGCTGGTGCTGGTGCTGGTGCTGGTGCTGGTGTAACAGGTGCGCTGGTTTGCGGTGCAGTGGCGGGGGTGTCACCCGGTAGATCCAGTGCAGTGCTCGGCGGTGTTACAGTCGAGGGGGTTGCGTCCGGCATTTCGGGCGAGGCCGCTTGAGCTGTCTCGGTTGGCTGGGTAGCCGAAGGTTGCACTGCTTCAACAGAGGGTGGTGTTGCTTCGGCTGCAGCGGACTCTTCCAGTGCTTGGGTGCTGGTATCTGTGGTGGTGCCTTCTTCGTGTTCAATCACCTCTGCATCAGCAGGGTCGGGGATGGGGGGTAGCGGTTGCCAGGCTTCACGCCGTACTTCCTGGGAGCGCGAGATAATGCTCAGATCCGGGGTGGGTGATTGTGGCAGAAAGCGATCCTGATATAAAAAGCCTACAACCAGGCCTGCCATAACAACAGCACCTGCAAACAGTGGCCAGAGTGGTGTTTTGGCGCTTTTTTTCTTTTTGGCCGGGGCGGGTTTGGCTGGTTTTTTTTCTACGCGCGGTTGTTGACTGGCCGCTTGCTGCAGCTCATCAATGAGTGCTTTGTTCAGCAGTCCAGGCCAACCCATGGCCGCTTTATAAACACGATGAAACTGCCTGTCATCCAAGGGCAGGTGTTCAAGCCCTACGCTGTGGCAGCGGTGTTCCAGGTAGCCTCTGGCTTCCACTTCCGTGAAAGCTTCCAGAGGGAGGTGGTGGCCGACAGACTCAAAGCGGGTTTGGTTGGTTTTGTTGTGTAGTTCATCAAACAGTGCTTCCCTGCCGAACAGGGCAATGTGCGGGCGCTTGCTGTCATTGGCAGTGGTAGCCAGTTCCAGCACAATATTGAGTGCATCGGCTTCCAGTTGCTCAGCCCTGTCAATCAGAATCAGGCAGCTGCCACCTTCCTCGTTGAGCTGGCCTGCAAAGCTGCGAAGTTCGCTGATGTAGAGCGCTGCATCGGCTTTGGGTGGTATTTCCAGTTTGAATTGGTGTGCCAGGGTAGTTAAAAGCTGACTGCCTTTGCAGACTTTGCTGCCATCCAGTTGTGCACAACGAACACCTGAGTCGAGTTGTTGCACCATACGGTTTTTCAGGTGCGTTTTACCACTGCCCGATGGGCCGGTTACGGTGAGCAGCAGATTGCTGTAACGGCTTAGGTGCAGCAGCAGATCGAGGTGCTTGCCATGCTGTCTGCCGGGATAAAACACGGCAGAATCATTGATGTGTTCCAACTGCAGCAGATAGTCGTGTTCAGGCGCCTGACTGCTCAGTGATGGTTCCCTGGATTGCATGCCAGCGACTCCCTAGTCGTTGATGCGAGGCTGTAAAAAAATAAATTTAATCATAACAGACACCTGAGCGTAACGCGCAACTGGTTAAAACAGGTGCACTTTTGTAAGAGCAAAGCGGCTTCTTGGTTGTTGCTGTTTGATTAAAGCGCATCACTCAGACATTGACGCAGCAGACTGGTTTCTTTGAAGTCCATCAAGACCGCTTCACCGGGTTTCTGAAGCAGGATCAGACGCAGTTGGCCATCCAGATTTTTCTTGTCCACAGCCATATGGCGCAGAAAGGCATCCACACTCATCTTTGCAGGGGGGCGAACCGGTAAACTGGCTGCCAAGAGTAGCTGTTCAATGCGCTGCAGCTCTTTGCCTGTTAACCAACCTAATCGACGTGACAGGTCTGCTGCCAGCCACATGCCACAGCCGACAGCTTCACCGTGCAACCAGACACCATAACCCATTTCTGTTTCGATGGCATGGCCAAAGGTGTGTCCCAGGTTTAACAAGGCTCTTTTGCCGCTTTCCCGCTCATCTTCAGCAACAATATCAGCCTTGCACTGGCAGGAGCGAGCGATAGCCTCTGCTAAAAGCACAGGATCACCAGCCATCAGCGCCGCCATGTGCTGTTCCAGCCAGTCCAGGAAGTTGGCATCGGCCAACAGACCGTATTTGATGACTTCTGCCATGCCTGCAGCCACTTCACGTTGTGGCAGGGTTTTTAACGTGTTGGTGTCAATGATGACAGCGCGAGGCTGCCAGAAGGCACCAATCATGTTTTTACCCAGAGGGTGGTTAACGCCCGTTTTACCACCCACTGAAGAGTCCACCTGAGACAGCAGTGTTGTTGGAACCTGAATGAAAGCAATGCCGCGCTGGTAGCAGGCTGCTGCAAAGCCAGTCATATCACCGATGACACCGCCACCCAGGGCAACCAGTGTTGCATGACGGTTAAAACCTGCTTCCAGCAGTGCATCCCAGATCAGTTGCAGGTGGGTGATGTCCTTATAGGCTTCGCCATCCGGCAGAATGCAGTGGCGAATATCCAGATCCGGGCGGGCTTGTTGCAGGCTACTGGTGAGTGTTTGCAGATAAAGCGGAGCTACTGTGGTATTGGTGACAATCAGCACCTGTTTGCCGCGCAGTTGCGGCAGGATGAGCTGAGGCTGTTGCAGCAGGCCGGGAGCAATGTGGATGGAGTAACTGCGTTCTCCCAGTTCTAGCTTCAGGGTTTGCATGTGAGTGTCCGGTCGAGCAGGGTTCAGAGAAGGTTAAGCAATTTTTTTTTGATATCCAGCATCACCTGGCGTGGTGGGCGCTGATCAGTATCGATGACCAGGTGAGCGGTTTCCAGATAGAGAGGATCACGAATTTCGCGCATGAGTTCAAGGCGTTGACGTGGATTTTCTGTTTGCAGCAGTGGACGATTACGATCTTTGTTGGTGCGAGCCAGTTGTTGCTCAACGGTTGTTCTTAAAAAAATGACAAAACCCCGCTGATGCAGGGCGTTGCGATTTTCGGGTTTCAGAACGGCCCCGCCACCGGTAGCCAGAACGATGCCCTGTTCTTGAGTCAGCTCTTCAATAACCTGAGTTTCGCGGATCCGGAAACCCTCCTCCCCTTCGATATCAAAGATCCAGGGAATACCAGCGCCACAGCGATCCTCAATGACCTTGTCCGAGTCATAAAAGGGGCGCTTCAAAGCGCTGGCAAGCAGGCGTCCTAGCGTGCTTTTGCCGGCCCCCATGGGGCCGATCAGGAAAATGTTGGTATTGCGGTCGCAGCGGGGTTCATCCTGCATCAGTTTCTGGCCAGAGTAGTGTCATTGATAAGTCTTGGGGTAATAAAGACTAACAATTCTACTTTCTCATTGCTGCTAAAGGAACGACGGAATAACCAGCCAACCAAAGGAAGATCACCAAAGAAAGGTGTTTTGGCGACGGCATTGAGTTGCTGTGAGGTGAAAATACCACCAATGACCAGCGTTTCACCGTTATTCACCAGTACCTGTGTTTCGACTGCATTGGTGTTGATGGTCGGGCCAGCGCGCAAGGTTTCTTCACCCTTGCTGTCGTTGTTGACCTGTAGCTCCAGGAAAATCCGCCCATTACTGACAATGTTTGGAGTGACCTCAAGGCGCAGTTCAGCCTGGCGGAATGCAGTGGCACGCTCGCCGTCAGCATTGACTGTTTCGTAGGGAATTTCCTCACCGGAGCGGATAACCGCTTTCACCCGGTCAGAGGTAATCACGCGGGGCTGGGAAATGATTTCACTGCGGTTTTCTGTTTCCAGAGCGGCCAGCTCAAGATCCAGGATCAGATTGTTACTTACAAAACCAAAGTTCACACCGCTAGAGGGGTTGAAATCAATAGTACCGCCTCTGTTGCTATTCAGGGATTGCTCATTGTCCATGGCGCCCAGGCTACGCGTTCTCTCGGTAGTCAGGTTACCAGCGCGAGCACTGCCTGTTGCACGTGACGCACCCCAACTGACCCCCAGTTCATTGCTCACACCAGAGCGTGCAACAACAATACGCGCTTCAATCATGACCTGTTGTACAGGTATATCGAGAGTTTGGACAATGTCGCGGATACGCGCAACCTGTTCGGGTGTGTCACGTACATACAGGGTGTTGGTGCGCTCATCGACCAGGAGATGGCCGCGTGATGACATAAAGCGCCGAGTGGTAGCCAGGGTTGCAGGCGAAACCTCAGAAGTACTGGAAAGTCCACTGAGCACTGTTGCTGAGGGTGATGATTGCTGATCACCCATGATAAAACGATGAATATCTGCTGCACGTGTATAACTGATTCGGATAAAGGCATCTTCCAGTGGAACGCTGACTTCAGCCGACTGAGTAGCCCGCTGTTGCTCTTCTTCCAGTGCGACCAGTTGTGCAGCAGGTGCAACCAGTAAGACGTTGCCTTGTTGGCGGCTGGCCAAACCTTTGGTGGTCAGGATGATGTCCAGCGCCTGGTCTGACGGGACGTCATTCAGTAGTAGTGTGATGTTGCCAGTGACACTGTCGCTGGCGATCAGGTTCAAGCCCAGAAAGTCAGCCAGCTGCCCAAGTAGTTGGCGAACGGGAATATCCTGGTAATTCAGGCTGATTTTTTCACCGGTATAACGAAAGCGTGGGCCAGCGGCTGTTTCAGTGGTTTTCACGGGTGTTGGGGCCAGTTCAATCATCAACTGGTTTTCAGCCTGATTTAGTACGTAGCTGTACTCACCGCGGGCATCCAACTGGATTTCAGCAATGCGACCACGTTGCTCGAGCTGGATGCTGGTGACAAGCGTTGCAAAATCACTGGTGTCATAAATGTTTTGCAGGTCGGCGCGTATTTCGGTACCAACCAGACGCAATAACAGTCCCTGACGATTTTGAATGGCTTCAGGTAAGGGGGCTGGTTCAGAGAACTGCAAAACCAGGCGCGAGCTGTCTTGTAACGTGCGCTGGAAATCGAGGCCAATCAGGACGCGTTCGCTGGCCAGGGCATGGGATTGCATCAGCAGACCGGTCAGCAGTAATGCGATAAGTTTAGATGCTCTGTAGGAAAAGACAGTCATGTTGATTCCCTTACCTGGATATAAAGAGTTGTTGTTCACGTTCTTGCCACTGACCACTGATATCACTAACCACTTCCCGCAGGGTTATTGTGCTGCCACTGATGTGAGTGATCGTGCCATGGTCTCGTCCCATTTTGTCTCCGGTGCGAACGGTGAACAGCTGGTTGTCAGGTGCCAGAATCAGTCCACGGATATCGCCACCACGTTGCATGCTGCCACGAAACGTCAGCTGGTTTAGATCCCACTGCTCAAGTGCTGTGCGCGGACGACTCAGGTCTGGTGCAAGCGGCGAACTTGAAGCAATGGTTTGCAGCAGTAATTGACTGGGTGTAAAGGGGTCGCGCTGGCGCTGCTGGGTGTACTCGGCAATCAGCGGTTCCGGGTAGTTTGGAAGCGGCTCAATGCGACCCTGCGGGCTGTTGCGCAGCTCCACCAGGCGTGCGTTAACCTGATCAACCTTGGGACGATCGCCACAGGCAGACAGTAAAGCTGCCGTCAGCAGGATGAACGGTATGGCTGAATATTTTTTAAGCGTGCTCATTGACGACCTCCTGCATTGGCAGCAGAGACGGTCTGGGTAGCGCGTGCCTGATCATAGCGGTAAGTACGGGCTTGCAAGGTTAACGTCAGTGTTTGTGAGCCAGTATTTACTGGGGTCAGGGTAAAGTCGTGCAGGGTGATGATCCGATCCAGGCTGGCGATTCCTGCCATAAAACTGGCAATGCGGTGATAGTCTCCCCGTACCTCCAGCTCAAATGGCAGCTCGGAATAAAAGTCGCGTGGCTGGGCGTTACGCAGTGTAAGTGCCTGGAGTTCCAGGCGCTGGCGCTCGGCTTGCAGTTGGATATCATCCAGCAGTCGCGGAACCTCGCTGGCAACGGGCAAACGAGCGAGTAGTCCCGAAAAAGTCTCTTCCATAATGCGCATCTGTTGCTGGTAGGCAGCCAGGTTTGCAGCCTGAAAGGAGCGGGTGCGGTATTCCTCAAACAGGCGATCCTGCTCAGCACGAACCTGAGCCAATTCTTCCCCGTTTTTACTCAATACAAGCCAGTGGCTGGCATAAACCACGGCCCCTGCCAGTAGCAGCAGGCTCAGGATTTTTACCGAGTCTGGCCACTGTCCGGAGCGTGTCAGATCAAGGTCATCCTTCTCCAGGCGCTTGATGGCTCGCCACTGACCTGCAAACCAGTGACGAATCAAACGCCGCAGCTCCGGGTTGAGCTTGAGGCCGTTTGGCCATTGCAGTTTTGTTTTGCTCATTGTGCCCCTCCCTGGATTGGCAGAATCAGATCAAAACGTGCAGCAGTTGCTGACTCATTGGCATTCAAGGTGCGAAGCACTGGTTCATTGAAACGTGGTTGAGTGCTCAGGCTTCTCATCCAGTTGGACACTGCCTGGGGTGGCTGGGCAATGCCGTTGATGGTCAGTTGGTTGCCATTACGCCGGACATCGGTCAGGTAAACGCCATCGGTGAGGCTTGCGGTTAACTGATCCATCACCTGAATGGTGGTGGGGCGTTCCTGCTGCAGCTTTTGAATCACATCTATGCGTTGCAGGAGTTGGGTACGTTTGTCGCGTAACTCGATGACTTCACGGATTTCGCGATCCAGAATGGCCATCTGCTGTCGAATGACAGCATTTTCCTGGCGTGCCGAGTCAATGGACTGTTGGCTGGCCTGCCACATCAGTGCGCTGACCAACAGACCGGCAATCAGGGCAAAACCTGCCTGTTTGGCAAAGGTCTTTTGACGTTTTTGGCGCAGTTCCTCGCGCCAGGGGCGAAGGTTGATTCCGACGCTCATGATTGAATCCTCATGGCCAGGCCGCAGGCAATCATCATGGCTGGTGCATCTTGTGCCAGCGCTGCGGCATTGACCTTGTCGCTAAGTGTCATGTTGGCAAAAGGGTTGGCTACGCAGGCTGGTGAACCTATCTGCTGTTGAGCCATCGCGGGCAGACCTTCTATGGCAGATGAGCCGCCAGCCAGAACCAGATAATCAATGTCGTGATAGGATGAAGACGAATAAAACAATTGCAGCTGGCGCTCGATCTGCTGGATCATGGCAACCTTGAAAGGCTCCAGGATTTCAGTCCAGTAGTCAGCAGGAAGGTTGCCTTTTTTCTTGGCAAAACCAGCTTCTTCCCGTGACAGGCCATAGTGACGCTGAATTTCGTCAGTCAGTTGTTTGCCACCAAAGATCTGATCACGACTGTAAATGATTTCACCATCACGCAGGACGTTCAGTGTGGTCATGGTGGCACCAACGTCAGCGACAGCCACAATCTGGCTGTCTTCATGACGAGGCAACTGCTGCAGGATCAGCCCGAGCGAGCGTTCCATGGCGTAGTTTTCAACATCAATCACCACAGGCTCCAAGCCGGCCTCCTCAAGTACCTGATCAAGCTGGTCGGTGGTTTCCTTCCGGCAGGCTACCAGCAATACGGGCTGGTTTTCGTCATCCGGATTCAGTGGTGGCAATCGGGTGAAGTCAATCGACACTTCGTTTAGCGGATAGGGAATGTGCTGGTCTGCCTCAGTGAGTACCTGGGCTTCCATTTCCTCGTCATCCAGATCTCGCGGCAAACTCAGTGTGCGCGTTATGACGTTGGCGGTGGGAACAGCAACAGCCGTACGTGTGGTACTTGGCTCTGTCCGATCCATGACACGTTTAATACTTCGGGCAACGGATTTATAATCCTTGATTCGTCGATCACTGACAGCTCCACCTTCAAGTGGAGCAACCCCATAACTGGCAACTTGCAGCTTGTCGCCGTGTGGATGGATTTCCAGCAGCTTTACAGCTGAGCAGGAAATGTCAACGCCGATCAGAGGCAGCTTTTTCGGGCGTAGAAAAGTGAGTTCTGGCATCCTGAGCATGACGGCGATCTAGTCCTTGCTGGCACGAGGTTGGATTGTGAATCTTCCACTTGATTTTGTATCAGAGCGTAAGATGCAATGCAAACTTTTGTTGTAACAAATGAGATTAAGTGCATCTTGGTTTCACTCTGTATCCTCATGAGGGGCGATTTTGGAGTAAAAGGTTTGATTCAGGCTTGTCCTGGATCATCTTCTTGTTTTTTGTATGCCTGAAAATCAGGTTTGGCAGACCACACCGCAGGTAAATGATGCAAGTTTTAAAGAAGCTGTTTAAAAATCTCTTCTGGTTGCTGCTGGCTGGCTCCAGTCTTGGGGCTATCTGGGCACTGGCTGTGGTGCTGTATTTCTGGCCAGGCCTGCATGAGGAGGTGGCTCAGTTACAGGATATTGAGGCGCTGCTCAATGAACAGCTGGAAATGCCGATGCGTATTTTTACGGCGGAAGGCTTGCTGATTGCTGAGTTTGGTGAGCATCGTCGCACGCGCATTGCTTACGAAGACATCCCGCGCCGCTATATTGATGCATTGCTGGCGGCGGAAGATGCCAGTTTTTATCAGCATCCCGGTGTGGATGTCAGGGGGTTGGCCCGTGCCACGGTACAGTTGCTGGATTCTGGTCAGATACAGTCCGGTGGCTCTACCATCACTATGCAGGTCGCTCGTAACTATCTGTTAACACGTGATCGCACCTTTGCCCGTAAAATCCGTGAAATCCTCTTGTCATTACGGATGGAGCAGCTACTCACCAAGCAGCAGATCCTGGAGCTTTACGTAAACAAGATTTACCTGGGTAATCGTGCGTACGGGATTGTGGCCGCTGCAGAGGTTTATTACGGCAAGCCGCTGCATGAGTTAAACCTGGCCCAGACGGCCATGATTGCCGGTCTGCCAAAAGCACCTTCTGCCTATAATCCATTGGCTAATCCGCGCCGCGCCCTGATCCGTCGTAATTGGATCTTGTCGCGTATGTATGGCCTTGGCATGGTGGACGACATGAGTTATGAGACGGCCATTCGTGCGCCGATCACCGCTCGTTTTCACCCGCCAGAGCGGGATATCCATGCACCCTATGTTGCCGAGTCAGCTCGCCTGTTTGCCTTGCAGCAGTTTGGTGATCAAGCCTATACCCGTGGCCTGAATGTCTATACCAGTGTGCGCGCCGATCATCAGTTGGCAGCCAATCATGCCATCAACCATGGCCTGCTGGCCTATGATCAGCGTCGAGGCTGGCGTGGTGTTGAGCGTGAAGCTATCCCCTTGACTGAGCAGCAACTGGAGTTGGAAGCGGATGCGCTGGCAGAGCTGCAGGCCACTGAATCAGGCCTTGAACAGGTTCAACAGGCCTTGCAAGACCCGCGTGCAGAAAGGCTCAAAGCTGAGCTGGGTATTGATGTCAGCCATTGGTTGAGGGTGCTGGATGCCACGCCGGTATTTGGTGGTTTACAGCCGGCCATCGTGGTTGAAAGTGAAGCTGAGCGTATTCGGCTGGTGCGACGTGGTGGCCAACTGGTTGATCTGGAACCTGAAGATTGGAGTTGGGCAGGACGTTATCACTCGCCCTTCTGGAAGGACCGTAATGCACCGGCTGGCCATCGTCTGGTGGCCCGAGGTGATCTGGTGCGCCTGCGTACCGGTGATCGTGCCGAGCAACCCTGGGTATTGTCTCAATTGCCAGCACTTGAAGCGGCACTGGTGGCGATGGAAACTGAAACCGGTGCCATCACTGCCATGGTAGGTGGTTTTGACTTCAACCAGAGCCGTTTTAACCGTGCCGAACAAGCTGCACGCCAGGCTGGCTCGGTGTTTAAACCCTTTGTGTATATGGCCGCCCTGGAGCGGGGTTATACGCCTGCTACCATCATCAATGATGCACCGGTGGTTTTTGAAGATCAGCAACTGGAAGATGTCTGGCGGCCACAAAACTCCAGCGGTACTTTTTATGGGCCGACACGCCTGCGCGAAGGGTTGTATAAATCTCGTAACCTGATTTCAATCCGTGTGCTTAACTATGTTGGCATTCCGCGCGCGATTGAATATGTCAGCCGTTTTGGCTTTGAGCGCGAACGCCTGCCGCGTGATCTATCCCTGTCCTTGGGTAGTGCTAACGTCACCCCGCTGGAAATGACCCGGGCTTATGCCATCCTGGCCAATGGTGGTTATCCGATTGATCCCTGGCTGGTGGCCCGGATAGAAGACAATGACGGTGATTTACTTTATCAGGCAGTGCATCGTCGCGTCTGTCGCAATTGCCCTGAGGAACAGGAAAGCATCACCCTGTCGGGCATGACTTATCCGCTGTCGCAGCGCGTGGTGGACCCGCGTGCGGTTTACACCATGCACTCCATTCTGCGTGATGTTATTGATGATGGTACCGGGCGCCGTGCCCAGGCGCTGGATCGTGGTGATATTCGCGGTAAAACTGGTACCACCAATGAATTGCACGATGCCTGGTTCTCGGGCTTTAATCGTGATCTGGTGGCCACTGTATGGGCCGGTTTTGATCAGCCCTCCAGTACGGGCGAGTATGGTGCCAACCTGGCGCTACCGATGTGGATCAACTTCATGCGGGTTGCTTTGCGTGGTCAGTCTGAGCAGGTGTTGGAGCGCCCGGAAGGGTTGGTGACTGTGCGCATTGATCCAGAAACCGGCTTGCGAGCGGGTCCGGGCCAGCAGAATGCCATGTTTGAAATCTTTTACCGTGAGCGAGCCCCGGAGGCACTGGCAGAAAGACGCACTGGCAGCGATGAGTCAACGGGTGAGAGTGGTGGTGAAGCAAGGCCATCGCAGCCGGTGTTGATTCCGGCACCGGAAGCCCTGTTCTGAGTTTTGAGAAGCCTGATTAACCATTGCACCTGGTCTGGTCTGGTCTGGTCTGGCCTGGTCTGGTCTGGTCTGTGCTCATTGCGTGAATCAGGGGCTCCCAAGTGTAAATAACTAAAAAACCGGACCCTTTTGGGGTCCGGTTTTTTTGGAGGTTTACCAGTAGCTGTAATTATTTGCCGTAAACGTCGTGGATGCTGGTCAGCGGGTAATGGGCCGGGAAGGGCAGGCGAGCAACACCAGAATCCACAGCGGCCTGTGCAACAGCGGCAGAAATGCGGCCGAGCAGGCGAGTATCCATGGGTTTTGGAATGATGTACTCAGGGCCAAATTCCAGCTTGTCCAGCTCATAGGCTTTCAGTACTTCAGCGGGAACCGGCTCTTTGGCCAGATCTTTCAGGGCATTAACAGCAGCAACTTTCATTTCTTCGTTGATGGCTGATGCACGCACATCCAGAGCACCGCGGAAGATGAAGGGGAAGCCCAGTACGTTGTTGACCTGGTTGGGGTAGTCAGAGCGGCCAGTGGCCATAATGACATCGTTACGAGCGGCCTTGGCCACTTCCGGACGAATTTCCGGGTCCGGGTTGGAGCAGGCAAACACAATCGGGTTGGCGGCCATTTTCATCAGCTGTTCAGCAGACATCAGGTCCGGACCGGACAGACCTACAAATACGTCGGCACCGTCCAGTGCATCATCCAGCGTGCGCTTGTTGGTTTCATTGGCAAACATTGCCTTGTACTGGTTCAGGTCATCACGGCCGGCGTGGATAACACCCTTGCGATCCAGCATGTAGATGTTTTCGCTTTTGGCACCACAGGAAACCAGCAGCTTCATGCACGCAATGGCTGCTGCACCGGCACCCAGGCAAACAATTTTGGCATCTTCGATTTTTTTGTTGGCCAGCTCCAGGGCGTTGATCATGCCTGCGGCGGTAACAATCGCAGTGCCGTGCTGGTCATCATGGAATACCGGAATGTTGCACTGTTCAATCAGGGTGCGCTCGATTTCAAAGCACTCAGGAGCCTTGATGTCTTCGAGGTTGATACCACCAAAGGTATCGGCAATACGAGCAACGGTATCGATAAAGGCCTGAGGGCTTTCAGCATTTACTTCGATGTCAATCGAGTTAACACCAGCAAAACACTTGAACAGTACACCCTTGCCTTCCATAACGGGCTTGGAAGCCAGTGGACCAAGGTTGCCCAAACCCAGGATGGCAGTACCGTCAGAAATAACGGCGACCAGGTTACCCTTGCCGGTGTATTTGTAAGCCAGTTCAGGGTCCTTGGCGATTTCACGCACTGGCTCTGCAACACCAGGGCTGTAAGCCAGTGCCAGATCTTTTGCGGTAGCGGTGGGTTTGGTCAGCTCGATGCTCAGTTTGCCTGGGATCGGATTGGCATGGTAGTCCAGGGCGGCTTGTTTCATATCTTGAGACATTATCTTTATTCGCTATGTGGGCTTTACAAAAGGAAAGTTTTTGATTGGCCTGCTGCGCAGATGGCTTGTGGCGAGACTGGGCTCAGGCTTTTTACTAAGGTCTAAGGAGCATATATAAAATTGCTGTGAGCCACAAGCTATGGCTGCTGGCGATAAGGCGAAGGAATGGTGCGGTTTTTGGCCGCAATCCGGTTGAAGTCCTGATAGGGTGAGCCAATAAAAAGGCCGGGACAAGTCCCGGCCTTTAGCGCTTCGGTATAATGGAAGCTTATTTGGTGCTGCGGTTGCCAAAACGCTTGGAGAAGCGCTCAACACGACCGCCGCTGGCTGCTTGCTTCTGCTTGCCGGTGTAGAAGGGGTGGCAGTTGGAGCAAACGTCCAGGGAGATGGTTTCTTCACCCAGGGTGGAGTTGATGTTGAAAGTTGCGCCGCAGGTGCAGGTGGCAGCAACGGTCTTGTATTCCGGGTGGATGCCTTCTTTCATGATAAACCTCGTTTTAAGCTGCGCCGCCACCTGATCTGCTGCCAGGCACCGCACAGGGTGTCAATGGGAATTAAGGTCGCGTATTCTATCAGGCTGACTGCAGCACGCCAAACTTTTTATCCGAGTCCTTGCATGCCACTGATCCAGGTCGCCTTGCCTACCCCTTTACGCCGCCTGTTTGACTACTGGCCCGTGGCTGGTCAGCCATTACCGCAGCCAGGCGTGCGTGTGCAGGTGCCTTTTGGCAACCGGCAGCTGGTTGGCCTGGTGATGGGGCAGGTGCAGCAGAGTGATGTGGCGTCGGGGAAAATCAAGGCAGCCCTTGCTTATCTGGACCAGCAGCCCCTATTTGATACCTCCCACCTGGCGTTGCTCAACTGGGTTGCTGACTATTACCACCAGCCGATTGGTGAAGTGATTCAGGCGGCGCTTCCGGCCCTGTTAAGACAAGGGCAAGCGCTGCACCCACCCCAGGAGCCCCGCTGGCAACTGACAGAAGAAGGGCGGCAGGCACAAGCGACTGAGCTTGTCAGAGCGCCACGTCAGGCTGCCTTGCTGCGTCACTTGCAGGCTGCGGGGCAGCCCTTGACCCAGAAAAAACTCCAGACCGAAGGTTTTACACCAGCCATGCTGCAGGGCCTGAAATCCAGAGGATGGATCGAGCCATTGCAGTTGGGGCATAAACCCAGAGGAATTGGATTACCCGACCTGCCTGTTGTAGACCACAAGCCAAAAAGTGTGCTGGCCGAAGTGCCGCTGCGTTTAACGGCAGAACAGCAGCAGGTGTTGGAGCAACTGCTGGCTCACCAGAAAGGCTTCCACCCTTCGCTATTGCAAGGGGTAACGGGTAGCGGCAAAACCGAAGTTTACCTGCAACTGATTCAGCGGGTGCTGGAGCAGGGGCAGCAGGCTTTGGTGCTGATTCCCGAGATTGGCTTGACACCTCAGACGCTCAGTCGCTTTCAGCACCGCTTTAATCGGCGGGTGGTGGCGCTACACTCCGGCATGACCGATCGGGAAAGGCTGGAAGCCTGGCGTGCAGCGGCAGAAGGTAAGGCATCAGTGGTGCTGGGGACACGTTCAGCGATCTTTGTTCCGCTGCCTCGACTGGGTGTAATTCTGGTCGATGAGGAGCATGACGCATCCTTCAAACAACAGGATGGTGTGCGTTATCAGGCACGGGATCTTGCCGTACTGCGGGCCAAGCGTCAGCAGGTGCCGGTGATTTTGGGTTCAGCCACTCCCTCCCTGGAAAGCCTTGCGCATGCTCGCAAGGGTGATTACCAATGGCTGCATCTGCGCTCGCGTCCCGGAGCAGATGTAAAGCTGCCAATCCCGCGATTACTGGATATCCGTAACCGTCGGTTGAATGGTGGTTTTTCCGAACCGCTGCTGCAGGCCATGCAGCGACATCTGGATGCCGGACATCAGGTGTTGGTATTGCTGAATCGGCGTGGTTTTGCGCCAGTGCTGATGTGCCCTTCCTGCGGTTGGATTGCCGGTTGCCTGCAGTGTGATGCGCGCATGACCTGGCACCGTGAACCGGCCAGGCTTCATTGCCACCACTGTGACGCTCGTCAACCGATTCCCCAGCAATGCCCAAAATGTGAACACCCCGAACTGGTGCCGCTGGGTGCCGGAACCGAGCGAGCGGAAGAAACCCTACAGGCGCGCTTCCCGCAGATGCCAGTGATCCGGCTGGATCGTGACAGTGTCCGTAACCGTAATGATCTGGATCTCAAGCTGGATCAGATTGCCCGTCAGACCCCGGCAATACTGCTGGGCACCCAGATGCTGGCCAAGGGCCATCACTTTCCGGCGGTGACGCTGGCCACGGTACTGGATGCTGATCATGGCCTTTATTCCAGTGATCCCCGCGCCATGGAGCGCACCGCGCAACTGCTGATTCAGGTGGCTGGTCGGGCCGGTCGGGCAGAAAACTCCGGAGAAGTGATCATCCAGACTCACCACAGTGATGATCCACGCCTGGAGCGTCTGTGTGTTGAGGGTTATGAAGCGCTGGCACTGGAGCTGCTGGAAGAACGCCGCCGCAGCCAGTGGCCGCCCTATGGGCATCTGGCACTGCTGCGTGCCGAAGCACATCGGCGAGAAGCGGTCGAAACACTGATGTTGTGTCTGGCAGAACAGGCACGCCACTTGAAAGCAGAAGATGCTGATCCGCTGACCTTGTTAGGACCGGTGCCGGCCCCGATGGAGCGGCGTCAGGGGCGCTATCACATGCAGTTGTTGTTGCATTCGGTGAAACGTGCACCGATTCACCGAATGCTGGCACGCCTGCTTCCCTGGCTGGAAGGGTTGCCGGAAGCGCGACAGGTGCGCTGGTCAGTGGATGTTGACCCGGATGACCTGTTCTGAAAAATACTGTTCCATGATGTTTGTCAGACGTTTCTTTATCTTGCTTGTGTGACAATAGGTGAATATAGTTAATCAGACGATTTCAAACTTTGCAGGGACGAATTATGCTTCCCGCCTCTTCTTTGACGCTCAGGCACCGGCAGAAAGGATTTAACCTGCTGGAACTACTGGTGGTTTTGGCACTGGTAGGCATCATTTTTGGCATTGCCATGCCAGCAGGCCAAGGCATGCTTGATCGCAGCAGGCTGACCGCTGCCACCAATGAAGCCTATAGCGCACTTCTTTATACCCGCAACGAAGCGAGCCGCCTGCGTCAGGAGCATCGGCTCTGTTTTATTGCTTCGGCAACTGCAACAAGTTGTGGAACAACACCAGCCAGTTTTATGGGGGTTTTCAGTGTGCCGACAACAGGTACACCCCTGCGCGTCAAGGTGTTCGAGCTGACACCTCAGGCCACTTTCTCTTTTTCTGGTGTAAGTAACCACCAGTTGAGCTTTCAAGCCCTGGGCAATCGCCAGCCAGCAGCAACAGCTGGAACCCCTGTGTTTATTGAGGTTCAAGTGGGTGCTGCCAATACCCGGCAGGTAGAAGTCTGTTTTAATGGCCGTGTGGTGATCCGCCAGGCCAACGGAACAAGTGAGTGCCAATGATGAAACGTGTAACCCAACATCAACAGCAGGGCTTTACCCTGATTGAAGTGCTGGTGGCAGGCGTCATTGTGGTGATTGGCCTGATTGCCATGGTCACTTTGCAGGTGCGGGGGCAGCAGCAGGCATTCGAGGCCCATAACCGCAACATGGCCGCCATGATGGCTCAGGACATGGCTGAGCGCTTGCGGCTGAATCTTTGTTATCTGGCGATTGAAGATGAAGCCCAGATGAATGCTTTGATTGGTAGTGATATGGATGACTTTCTCAGCAGGATACGCACAGGCTGGGCGAGTGATCACCTGACAGGTACCCGCAGCGGCTGGACAGCGGTTTTGGTGGCTGATTACGAAGATGCCAATGCAGGAAATACAGCAGCCAAACGCCAAAAAATAGAAGAAAACCGCTACTGGCGCTTTGATTTCTCAATTAACTTTAACAATCCAGCCAATACCATTATTCATCAGTCCCTGGTGGTGGAGTATCGCAATGCTTGCAACTAATGCGAAACCCCAGCAGGGGTTCACTCTTGTAGAGCTGTTGGTGGCCCTGGCTGTAGGTGCACTGTTGCTTACGGGGATTGCCAGCAGCATTGCGGCCATCACCCGCGCCCAGACTACCGTGCGGGCTTATGAAGACATTCAGGAAACCCTGCGCTTTGCCAGCGGGATGATGCAGCGGAGTATTCGTGCCGCTCAGCAGGTTGCTAGCGTATCAGCAACCCAGGTGACGTTAAGTCGTGTCTCAGGCGGCAATACGCTGGATTGCCATGGAGCAACGCGTGCTGCAAATGCGACCTGGACAGAAACCTACCTTATTAACAGTAATAACCTGGAGTGTCGGCTGGATAATGATACATCGGGGGTGATCGTGGCCTTTGGTGTCTCAGCTCTGGCGTTAGAGTGTGCCTTGCATTCATCCGCAGCATACGATTCCAGTGACTGGGAAGATGGCATTATTGAGTATGAAAGCTGTGGCAGTGTGACTGCAGGCAATGTGATCGGTTTGAATGCCACCCTGACCTTGACAGCCCGGCCGCCGCTTGCAGCAGGGTTTCAGCATGGCTTTTCAACTGTACTGCGTGCACGCCAATCAGAACTGGCTAGTGGACCCTAGGCAGACGTTTTGCTTTTGCCTGAGCGCTTCCGGAGGTGGTGGTATGAAAATTTCCCGGCTTTATCAGCAAAAAGGCATGGTGCTGGCGCTGGCCTTGTTGTTCATGCTTTTTGTGGTGGTGGTTGTGGTCACCTCCATCGATCGCACGGGCACTGAAGATCGTATGGCAACATCAGCCATGCATCGGCCCAGTATGGAATCAGCCTTGGATGCAGCACTTAGCCGGGTGCGCAGCAGGCTGGCGGAAAGTGACTGCCGTAAAACCACTCTGCAAGCCTCATTTGAGTGTGTGCGCGACACCTTTGCTTCAGAGGCCAGTCTGCTGGCTTTTCTGAATCTTGATGGGAAGGGGTCGGTGGCGCAGAAGCACACCTATATGACCAGCCCACAGGTTTATTACTGGTTGGACTCCAGTGTCATTGAAGACCCTGCCAAGCCTTGTACTGGTGCCAGCAGCAATCTGGGTGATTTCTGTCGTATTCGTCTGGTTGCCGGTAGCCAGGTGGGAGCAGATTTGAGTAATCCGGTGGCACGTTTGTTGGCGGCTACCCAATTTGTGATTCAGGTGCCGCAGTTCCCGCCGGATTCACCAGTGAATGACCTGCTGGATATGCTGGAAGACCAGGTGGTATTCCTGAATAGTGTGCCGACCACTACGCAGCCCCAGAAAAGTAACACCATCGGTGGCAAAAAGGTTGCAGATCTGATTGCCAGTGACTTCCAACAGGCAGATCTTTCAGCAGGAAGTACAGTCGATCAGGTCTTGAATATGGACCCTGCCAGCCTCGGGTTGCCAGTCATTACGCTTAACAGTAACACCAACCCGACCTTCCCGATGAGTAGCTTGACTGGTGCAGCGGTCATGGTGGTTGAGGGTACAGGTACAGTGACCTTCACTCAGAGCACCACTTACCCAGTCATTCTGCTGATGAAGGAAGCTGGGTCACTGACCATCAATACTACGGGCAGCAACAGTATTCGCGGGGTTTTTGTTGCGCCCTATTCAAACGTGACCAGTATGCCCGGTACTCCTCAGACCGGCTTGTCGATCATTGCAGCCAACCTGCATTTCGGCTCCAGTACCGATCTGGATGGTTTTGATGGTGAGTATGGTTTTGAGAACACCGTAAATACGGTGTACAGCTCGGAAGCGCCAGACTTTGACTTTGCTTTTTAACTTTCAGGCAGGTGGGTTATGAATTATCAATACAAACAACAAGGCGGCTTTATCCTGGCCCTGGCCTTATTGATGATGCTGTTTGTTGGCGTGATTGTTGTATCTTCCATCGACCGTACAGGTGCGGAGCAGCGTGTTGCGACCTCTACAATGCATAAACCCAGCCTGGAAAGTGCTGCTGAGGCTGGTATTTATAGGGCGCGCACTCGTGTGAGTGGCAACCCTGATTGTCAAACTGGAGGCATGCAAGGACAATGTGAGTGTAACTGGAATAAGTTGAATGACGAGGAAGATCTCAAGGATTTGCTTGATCTTGCTGGTTACGGGGTTGTTTCAGCAAAGATGCTTTACTCGAGTTCAAACAATCAGCCTGAAATTCGTTGGTGGGTCGACTCTCAGCATCCGAGTTCTATGAGTTATTGTGCTACAAACAATAGGTTAAGTTTTGTTGTTTCAGCACTTCAGGGGTTAGACACTAATGTCATGTCAGTTTTTCAAATGCGGACAAATGTTAGCTTTGTCCCTGATCCTGATTCAGGGTTTGATGATTTTTATAAAAATAGAGGTTTGATGACTGTGCAGCCGATGCAGTGTGATAACCAAGCGCAAGTATGTGATAAAGGTAATGGTAATGATTGTAACTCGGCTAATAGTGTTGACCTGCCTTGTAGTGATATAAAACCGGGTAATATACTGAGTGCAAGTGAGCGGGAGATGCTTAAGGATCACTTTGATAATCAGCGGTCTGCGAGCTACAATATCTCACTGACATCAAATGTATCGTTAAATCTTCCTGGCTCTTACTCTGTGGCTCCTGGAGCAAATAAGATTGTAACACTTTATGTTGCTGGAAATAGCAGGCTTACGATTAATCAAAGCAACACGGATTATTTTTACAATATAATTGTTGCTGATGGTTATAGTCCGCAAATTGTTCTTGGTACAAACGGGCAAACCAATTTGTTTAATGGTTTTATTTATGCTCCATCGTCAAATGTAAGTATTGAAAATGGTAAGGCTGCAATTGCTTCAATTGTGGCTGATAGAATCCATCTAAATAACGCTGCAGATCTTTATCTGGTTGATCAGAATGATGTGGTCCCAAATGAGAAAGTCATTGCTGATTTTGCAATAGATTACAGCTTCTGATTTTTCAATTATAAGAGAAAGCTAATAGCCGGTTTAATCACCGGCCTTTTTGCTTTTTCATTTTAGTTTTGTTTTTTGTGTACCCCTTATCCCTTGGTGGTAACCCGGTGTGCTGGGTCAGCACTGGCTTGGTACCTTTTTTGAAGGCTTCTGCTTTAGCGGTGCCCTTGATCGGGTCGGTCGGGGGAATCAGGTGTTTTTTGCCATAACCGATCAGGTCGGCACGGCCCATGTTTTTTAAAGCTTCACGCAGCAGTGGCCAGTTTTTCGGGTCGTGGTAACGCAAAAAGGCCTTGTGCAGGCGGCGCTGGCGCTCACCCTTGATGGCATCCACCTTGTCACTCTTGTAGTTGACCTTGCGCAGCGGGTTGCGCTCGCTGTGGTACATGGCGGTGGCAGTGGCCATGGGTGAGGGGTAAAACGCCTGCACCTGGTCAGCCCGGAAGCCATTGCGCTTCAGCCAGAGCGCCAGATTCATCATGTCTTCATCAGTGGTGCCGGGGTGGGCGGCAATGAAGTAGGGAATCAGGTACTGCTCCTTGCCGGCTTCTTTCGAGAACTTGTCGAACAGCTGCTTGAAGCGGTCATAACTACCAATGCCCGGCTTCATCATTTTTGACAGGGGCCCTTCTTCGGTGTGCTCCGGTGCAATCTTGAGGTAACCACCCACGTGATGGGTGACCAGCTCTTTCACGTATTCCGGAGACTCCACTGCCAGGTCATAACGCAGGCCGGAGGCAATCAACACCTTTTTGATGCCGGGCAGGGCGCGGGCTTCGCGGTAGAGTTCAATCAGTGAAGAGTGATCGGTGTTCAGGTTCTGGCAGATGCCGGGATAAACACAGGAAGGTTTACGGCAGGCAGCTTCAATTTCCGGGTCCTTGCAGGCCAGTCGGTACATGTTGGCGGTGGGGCCACCCAGGTCGGACACCACGCCAGTGAAACCCTTGACCTGATCCCGCATGGCTTCGATTTCACGCAAGATAGAGCCTTTGGAGCGGTTCTGGATGATGCGCCCTTCGTGTTCAGTGATGGAGCAGAAGGTGCAGCCACCAAAACAGCCGCGCATGATGTTGACGGAAAAGCGGATCATTTCCCAGGCCGGGATGCGGGCATCACCATAAGCCGGGTGAGGAGCACGAGCATAGGGCTGGTCAAACACCGCATCCATTTCTTCTGTGGTCAGCGGAATCGGTGGTGGGTTGACCCACAGATCCTGTTCACCGTGTTTCTGTACCAGTGCCCTGGCATTGCCGGGGTTGGTTTCCAGGTGCAGCACCCGGTTGGCGTGGGCATAAAGTACCGGATCTTTGGCCACCTTCTCAAAGCTGGGCAGGCGAATCACCGTGTGGTCGCGCCCTTCACCACGCACCAGCTTTTCCAGGCGCTTGCGTTCGGCAGCCTGTTCGGCAGTCAGCAGTTCCAGCGCTTGTTCGGTCTGTGCGTCCAGCAGCGGGTCTTGTTGTTGTGCGCCTTTTTGTTGCTCGATGGCGCAGGCAGCCGTGTCCTGGGTGTTCACATAGGGGTTGATGATCTGATCCACGCGTCCGGGACGATCCACGCGGGTGGAGTCAATTTCCAGCCAGTCTGCGGGGGTATCCTTGCGGATGAAGGCCGTGCCACGCACATCGGTGATCCGCGAAACAGGTTCGCCCTGGGCAATGCGATGCGCCACTTCCACCAGTGCCCGTTCGGCGTTGCCATACAGCAGGATGTCGGCTTTGGCATCCAGCAGGATGGAGCGGCGTACCTTGTCCTGCCAGTAGTCATAATGGGCAATACGCCGTAATGATGCTTCGATGCCACCCAGTACAATCGGTACATCACTCCAGGCTTCCTTGCAGCGCTGGGTGTACACCAGGCTGGCGCGATCCGGGCGTTTGCCTGCTGTGCCGCCGGGGGTATAGGCGTCATCAGAGCGAATTTTGCGATCGGCCGTGTAGCGGTTGATCATGGAGTCCATGTTGCCGGCGGTCACACCAAAAAACAGCTCGGGTTTGCCGAGTTTCATGAAGTCGTTTTTGGATTGCCAGTCTGGTTGAGCAATGATGCCGACCCGGAATCCCTGAGCTTCCAGGGTGCGCCCGATCACCGCCATGCCAAAAGACGGGTGATCCACATAGGCATCCCCGGTCACCAGAATGATGTCGCAACGATCCCAGCCGAGTTGATCCATTTCCTCCCGACTCATGGGCAGAAAAGGCGCAGTACCAAAGCATTCTGCCCAGTATTTTGGGTAGTCAAAGATCTTGCGTGTGCTGGCAGGTGAGGTATTGGCGTGTGTGGCAACAGGTGCAGGCATGGGATATCCGGGGTGCAGCAGAAGGGAAATTGATCTGGATCATTTTACCTGATCCGGGGTGAAGCGTCAGTGAAAAAGCGGTATGCTGCCCCGAGTTTTTCTGGAGAAGTGTTATGCCTCGTTTCAATTGCTGTCTTCGATTCATTGGTTCCGGGTTATTGCTGATCGGTATGGCGCTGCCGGCTGTTGCCGCATCTGATGTAGCCACCCTGGCCGGTTTGCGCTTTAGTCAGGCCAGTGCGGATTTCAGTGGCATCAAGGATGATACTGGTACAGGTGTCGGGGTAGTGCTCGGTGTCAGTTATCCCACTTTTAGGGTGGTGGCTGACCTGAATCTTTACAGTTGGGATGAAGTGAATACACGAACCATTCATGCCAGTTATGAGCGTCTATGGCAGGTTAGTGGTGATTGGCAGGCGTTTGCAGGTGTATTTGGTGGCGTAGTGGATCTGGAGCTGGGCTCCGCACTGCGTGGCAAGGATGACTACCAGTCCGGCTTGTCCGGTGGAGTGCAGGCTGGGGTACTGTATCCTCTGGGTCGAGGCTGGCAACTGGAAACGGGTGTGAGGTACAACCACTTCAGTGTTGAAATATCCAGCCCGGCGCTGGACGAGGATGTTCGATTAAACAGTCAGGTTGAAGTTTTTGTGGTGCTTAACTTTTCATCCTAGGAAGCCCAAGGAACGGCTGATTAATGTGATGAGCGCAGGTCAGGCAAGGCGAAATTGATCGAAAAAGCGGAGTTTACACGTAGTAAATGAGTATTTTGAGATCAATTTCAACGCGGCATGGGCAAGTGCAATAATTAATCAGTGGCTTCCTAGAAGAGGAAGCCGACCTTAACACCCACCCACGAAGGCTCCGCTGTATAACCGCTGCCTGGCTCAAAGCGTTGGTAGGCTGGGCTGTAAACCAGTTGAGTATAAGCACCTGTGACGGGTTCATCATCACCAAATGCGCGATTGATCCGTGCGGAAAGGCTGCCTGCCGGGTTCAACAGGAACAAGGTGGTATTGCCCAGTGCCCGTGACCCCATCAGTTCGTTTTGGTTGGCCTTGATACGCTGTTCCCAGGTGAAAAAGGCTTCACCCACCACGGAGCCAATCAAGGGAGTGACAATCAGATCTTGTTTTGAGGGGATTTCTGCCAGAGCTTCAATACCCATTTCCCACAGGAAGGTGGACATCGCGAAGGAGTAAGCCCCTGATTCTAAAGGGGTAAGCCCCTGATTCCTGGCAACAACATAATAAGCAGCACCAAAATACGGATGGCCAATGTAGTTCACCGGCCATTCATCCTGATCCCAGACCGGCCCTGCCTTGTTGTTTTCAATCCATTTGTCACCGAGATTACTGAAAGTCATCTCGCTACGATCCCATTTGGAGATGTTTTCAGGCATCACAAACAGCACCGCCATGATGCCCAGCGACATGATCCCGATATTTCGGGTTTCCCGGATCATGCGGCGGGATTTTGACATTTCGGTTTGAGTGGATGGTTCAGATTCCTGTTGTAATGCTGCGAAAGCTGGCGTGTAAAGCTGAGCCAGGTGCTGACAGGCCAGGCTGTGACAGATCAGGTTGGCTGATGTTTCAGTATGCGGGTGAGCATTGCTGATGTTGGCCAGAGCCAGGGTAGGCAAGCAAAAAAGAGCCAGTAGAAGAAGGAGTCTTCCTGTCAGCATAGCAAGAACCAGTCCAGATAATAGGTCGATAAATTGCCGCTGATTGTAGCATAGGGAAAAAAATAAGGGCGGCCTGTAGCCGCCCGCGGGGTTCCATTATCGCGTTCCATGCTGACAACCCATCCTATGGTTGTTTCCTTCAATTGATCCGGTTGATCCTCAACCTATGTGCCAATCCTTGCCTTGGTTCTCCAGAACCCGTCCTGATGCATTCCTGTCTGGCCTTCCCGGCCTCCCTTGACCTGCACCCTTACATCCTTTTATCCCTGTCATCCTGTGTCCTGCTCCCTGATGACGAACACAGATTAACAGCTTTCCAGGGCTTGGGAAGGGGCTGAAAGTGCCTGACATAAACAAGGTAGTTGATCTTTATTGTTAAAGTTCAATGAGATATGGTTTTTATTTGATTGGAATCAAGGAAATCAGGCAGTAAATCTGTGCATTGCATTCAGCAATGTATGCAAATGCGTACAAGGTTGTGAGTGGCATGCACGCATTGGACTCTCACATACCAGCAGCATGGGAAAAGAAAAAAACCTAAGAGTGCGAAATCCATCACATTTTTTACCGCTTATACCAGATGGTAGATGTTGCGTGCTGACCATCGGGGCAGGATACCCATCGTCTGATTGATAACAACCACGATGGGAACTGAAAATGAAAAAACAAGTGATGGCAGTGGCAGTGGCGGGCATGATGAGCTGGGGTGTGGCCGGTGCATCCAGCTTTGATGGCATCTATGCGGGTGTATCGCTGGGAAGCTTCAGTACCGAGATGAGCGCAGATGTTGTTTTTAATGGCAATAATGTAGTCAATGAGAAGGGTAAGTCTGGATCTGGTTCTGCCTTGGGCTTGCTGGCCGGTTATGGTCAGAGTTTTGATCGTTTTTATGTGGCCGGTGAGTTTAATTATCGCTCTGGCATGGGTGATTCAACGGCTGATGTCGATATGAGCGGCCCCGGCAAGTTTAAAAATGAGCTGGGACAAAGTTTTTCCATTGCTGTGCTGCCTGGTTATCTGGTGAGGGATGACCTGCTGGTTTATGGACGCTTGTCTTATGGCCTGACAGAATCAGACGTCAAAATTGTACAGGGTGGTAATACAGTTTTTGATTATGGGGCTGCATTAACAACCACAGGTTTTGGTGTCGGTGCCAGTTATGCTGTTTCTGAGCAGTTGCTGGTGCGAGGAGAGGTTCAGACTTTAAGCTCATCGAATGCCGAGTTTAAAACAGCTCAAGGAACTGATACTTTGGCTGTGAAATCTGAAAAAATTTCCACCACGGGTTTTGAGTTGAGCCTGCTTTATCGTTTCTGATTGGTAAAGTACCCTGCAGCCTGAAGTGTACAGCGAACTTGCCCATCCCTTTGCGGGGGTGGGTTTTTTATTATCCAGATGGTGTACTGATGCCTCTACCCTGATTTATTTCCGCCAGGGTTTGATAGATTTGCTCGCTATGGGACAGTGCCAACGTCAGACCGGCATTTTTAATGATGCGGATGTCGGCTGCGGGCTGGAGTTGCCGGAAGATGTCCAGGGTGCGTACTGGGGTGGTGGTATTGTGATCACCATGCATCAGCACAACAGGGCAGGGTGCAAGCGAAAACAGGCTGCTCCAGTCTTTTAGCATCATCTTCAAGTCCACTTCAAATCCCGCCCCTAGCTGGTTCAGGTAGAAGGAGTAACAGCCGATGACGCCGCTACGATGCTGATTGCGCTGGATCACCTGTTGATCCTGGTGGATGCCTTCAAAAATCACTTCAGTCCAACGTTCAGGGCCCAGGTGTCGGGTGCGTACCATTAACAGACGAATCATCAGGCGGGCCAGCCAGGGAGCATGGCGAGCGGCCTGAATAAAAATCGCCTGATGTGCTGGCATGGCATTGATCTGTTCCAGTCGTTGGAAGGGGGGGGCCGCTGAGATGGCCAGGATGCCCTTGATACGTTCGGGGGAGCGGCAGGCCAGAGCAAGTGCAGGAATCAATCCGGCTTCATGGGCCAGGAGGGTGACCTGTTCCAGCTGTTGATCATCCATAAAGGCCAGTAGATCGTTGATCTGGCAGTCCAGCACATCTTCACTTCTATTGGGCAGTTGAGTACGACCATAACCCGGCCGCTCGATGGCAAAAACATCCAGATGATGCTTGGTTGCGGCACTGCGGTCGATTTCATATTCCCCTGCACCAAAAGAGGGGCCATGCAGCATCAGTATCTTCTGACCTTGTGGGTCACCAAAACGACGCCAGCCAATACGCCGTTGAGCGCGCATGATTTCTCCAACCTGCAGCTGACTGGTGATTGGCAGTCGCGGCATGGATGACGACTGGTTGTTCAGACGGTCGTTAATGGCCTGGGCTGCCGCTGTAGCGGCCAGGGTTGCTGCCTGCAACTGACTGGAAACGCCCATTTTCTGCAAGAGGCTTTTAATTTGCTGGCGCACAGTGGTGACGCTGCGCTGACGTTCATCGGCCAGCTGCTCAGCATGCAGTCCGCGAGCAAGACCAGATAGAATTTCGCGTTCACTGGTAGAAAGACCAAACAGTGCCTTAATGGCTTGATCAATCGATTGTGGCCAGGCGTGCTGCAGCGCTTCCAGTACAAATGCCTGCCATTGAGCGTTGTAACGCCCCATCATGATTAATGGCAGGTTGTCAGCTCGGGATGCAAGGCGCTGGGTCTTGATCAATGTGGGGCCAGGCACGTTCATCAGTCGCTGATGAAATGCAACGAAGTCCTGACGGCGAATACCCAGTGAAGCCAGGCCATCACCGGTAGAAATATGAAACAACTGGGCTGCGGCAGTGTTCAGTGCCAGGATCTGACCCGCTTCATTCAGTGCAATGGCTGGCGCGTTGTGATTGTTGATCAGTGTGAAGAGCTGGTCCTGTTCAGCCACCAACTGCTCAATTTCGTGTAATGCTGTTGAAAGTGTCAGTGCTGTTTCTGCTGCCAGGGGTTGCTCACCTGCAATCATTGGCATCAGGGCCAAAACAAGCTGATGGAAGGCTTCAGGCTGACTGGCAACAGACCGTACCAATTGATCCAACTGCGCGGATGATAGGTCGGTAGAGGTTAATGGCACAGTCAGTACCTTATGAATATAGGTTCAGCGGATATTAATGCTCCAGTTTTATTGAGGCAATGCTGAAAATCCGGAATTTGTACCACTTGGCGGATTTCTGAATGTTGATCGCCATCGTAGGATGCCCATCGTTTGATTGATCCTGAATAGTCATGAATGGGAGCAAATGATGAAAAAGCAATTGATGGCAGTGGCAGTGACAGGGCTTATGAGCTGGGGTGTGGCGGGTGCATCATCTTTTGATGGAGCTTATGCCGGGGTGTCGTTGGCAAGCTTCAGCATTGACAGTGAGGTTAAGCTGACAGACTTCAGCCAGCCTGAAGATAATGCCACAACCAAAAGCAAGGCAGGAAGTGCAACTGCCTTGGGTTTGCTGGTTGGTTACGGCAGGACGTTCGGTCAGTTTTATCTGGGTGGAGAGTTTCAATATCGTTCAAAGCTGGGTGTTGCTACCGGTAAGGAAGAGAATCATCCTGAGTGGTCGAATTTCGTCAAGGTAAAGACAGAGCTGGGGCAGAGTTATGCGCTTGCCATTATTCCGGGTTACCTGGTGATGGATAATCTTCTGGTTTATGGTCGTCTCACCTACGGTTTGACTGAGGCGGAGTCACAGTGGGAAGGCTCTGATGGGGGTGGTGACTATGCCCGGTACAGCTACGCGGGAGCTTTGCAGACGATGGGGGCTGGACTGGGTGTAGATTATGCTGTTCTGGATCAGTTGCGTATCCGTGCCGAGCTTCAGAGTGTCAGGGCGTCCGGTTTTGATGTGTTGGACGCCTGGGACGCGGCTGGAAATATCGGTCGAAAAGTTGAAACTGACAAAATTGTCGCCACAGGTTTTGAATTAAGCCTGCTCTATCGCTTCTGAAGCCCTGCGTTTGGCATTTACACAATAAAAGAGAAAAAGCAAAAACAAAGCCAGACTTCACGTGAGTCTGGCTTTTTAATTTACCAGGGCATGGAACAGATGTTCGGCGTGATCGATGCACAGGCTCTGCCCTGCGTTCTGCAGTACCTCAAGGGTAATGACGGGATTGTTTGTGATGTAATAACCGGCAATGGCATCTGGTGGAGTGGTGGTATTGAGCTGTCCGGTTAACAGTTGGCAAGGTATCTGGATCTTTGGAATTAAATCTGCCCAGTCACTCATTAGCAATTGCATGTCAAGCTCCAGCCCCAGACCATGTTGGGTGTAGTTGAAGCTGTAAGCACCCAGTACACCCTGGCGGCTGGTATCCTGC
The DNA here is from genome assembly GCF_900119735.1 of Marinospirillum alkaliphilum DSM 21637. Classification (GTDB taxonomy): domain Bacteria; phylum Pseudomonadota; class Gammaproteobacteria; order Pseudomonadales; family Halomonadaceae; genus Marinospirillum; species Marinospirillum alkaliphilum. Next base: position 261,360 of record NZ_FPJW01000003.1, read on the forward strand.
TGCAGCACTTTCAGATCTTGTGAGTCAGGTGCAAATACGGCCTGAACCCAGTGTTCAGGACCGAGCTTGCGTTTCTGAACCATGCCAAGCCGGATCAACAATCGGGTGATCCAGATTGCGTTGCGGGCAGACCAGAGCATCATGCGCTGCGATCTGGGAATGCCATCAAGTCGTGTATCTGCTGGAAAGGGGGTTGATGGTGAAACAGCCAGTAGTTTCAGAAAGCGCTCTGGTTGCTGTGTCGCCAGCGCCAGCGCTGGGATGATGCCTGTTTCATGACTGAGCAGGGTGACGGCAGGTAGTTCCAGATGATTGAGCAGTGCAAGACAGTCATCTACCTGGGTCTGCAGCAGATCGCTGTTTCGGGCTGGGGGATGGGTACGTCCATAACCGGGGCGTTCAATGACAAACACATTCAGCCTCGACGCCTGGGCCAGTGCCCGATCCTGTTCAAACTCTCCGGCACCAAAAAAAGGGCCATGCAGCAGCAGTACAGGTTTGCCTCTGGTGTGACCAAAACGACGCCAACCGATTCTGCGGTGCCCTCGTTTAAACTCTCCCAGTTGCAGGGAGTGTCTGGAAAACTGGTCAGGCTGGCCATGCGCTGGCAGCAATTGGCGGGTTCTGCTGGCCACTGAAGCAGCAAGTGCAACGACCTGATTCTGACGATGGGATCCGAGCTTGCTCATGACAGCTTTGATCTGTTGGCGTACAGTTGCTGAAGAGCGTTGGCGTTGTTCACTGATCTGTTCGCTGGTCATGCCTTCAGCCAGGCAGGAAAGAATCATGCGTTCTGATGCAGACAGGCCAAAAACTGCCTGCAGTGCGCGGTCGATGGACTCTGGCCACTTGGACTGGAGTGCTTGTAGCAGGTAAATCTGGTTTTCCTGATGGTAGCTGCCTACCAGAACATTGGTGATGCTGGTTGAATTGATTGGTGTGGTGTACAGCAATGTTGGCCCATCTATCGTAAGCATGCGCTGCTGAAAGGCCTGAAAATCAGCTTCGGTTATGCCTAGCTGTTCGTGGTTGTCACCTGGTTTTGCAGAAAAGGCCTGCTCGGCAGCAGTATTGAGAGCCAGAATGATGCCTGCTTCACTCAGCGCCAACGTGGCCGCTGTTGCATGTTGAGTGAGCTGATGCAGTCGATCATTCAGTCGTGCCTGATGTTCCACTTCACTGAGTAGTAGTGCCAGTGTTAGTGTGCTTTCAGTATCGAGTCCGTGCGGTGTCAGCGTGACTGGTTCCAGATAATCGAGTAGCACCTCGTAGTTTTGGCGGTCATGTATAACGTCGAGAACCAATTGGCGTAATCGAGCACAATCCAGTAGTAGTGTATTGCTGGATGGCTGATCAGTCTGGGTTGGTGCCAGGGCGTCGGTTAGCATGACAGTTCCTTCAGTCAGAGGCCTGCATTTTACCTGTTTTTATCGGGATGTAATATCCTGACAAGGTTTTGTATCAGTGCACCAGCCCTTCCGCCAGGTGGGCCCACTGGATGGGCCATTCATGGGTGGGACGACGCCGGAAGTCGCTGCGCACAAACTGTACGATACGGCCTTCCACGATGGCCAGCAGCATGCTGGCTGCTGCGGTTGCCGGCAAAGCAACCTTGCGCCCTTCACGGATTTCGGTTTCCCGCAGCACTTGTTTGATCTGGGTTTCGATGCGATCAAACACCCGGGTGATGCGGTGTCGTAATTCTTCATCTTCACCGACCAGGGCTTCACCGGTCAGCAGACGGCAAAGCCCGGGGTTGTGTTCTGCAAAAGCCAGCACCAGTGTGAGCAGGTGCTCACAACGCAGCAGGGTGCCGGTCTGTTCTTTCAGGATCAGGTTGATGCGGGTGAACAGGCTTTCCTCGATGAACTCGATCAGTCCTTCGTACATGCTGGCCTTGCTCGGGAAGTGCCGATAAAGGGCGGCCTCGGATACACCGACTTCCCTGGCCAGCATGGCGGTGGTGATGCGGCCCTGGTGCTGGTTTTCCAGCATGTGTGCCAGCGCCTGCAGAATTTCATCGCGGCGCTGGGCAGTTTTTTTGCGTTTTGCGGGCTGCTGCTGTTCTTGCACGTTGGTCTGCCTGTTACCTTCGGTTCTGATGAGTGATCAAGCCAAATGGGTGATTAAGCCAAGTGGGGTGATCAAGAGTGATTGGTGATTAAAGTACCAACACCGGCATTGGTGAAAATTTCCAGCAGGGTCGCGTGGGGCACCCGGCCATCAATGATGTGGGCAGTGTGAACCCCGGCCTTGACTGCTTCCAGTGCACAGTTGATCTTTGGCAGCATGCCGCCATAGATGGTGCCATCTTCAATCAGGGCATCCACCTGTGCTGTGGACAGGCCGGTCAGTACCTGACCCTGCTTGTCCTGCAGGCCTGCAACATTGGTCAACAGGATCAGTTTTTCAGCCTGCAGGGCCTCGGCTACCTTGCCAGCCACCAGGTCGGCATTGATGTTGTAAGACGCACCCTTGGCATCCACCCCGATGGGGGCAATCACTGGAATGAAATCCCGGTTGGCCAGCATTTCGATCAGCTCAACATCCACCGACTCCACTTCACCGACATGGCCGATATCGATGATTTCCGGTGCGGTCATTTCCGGGGTTTTGTGTTTGACCTTGAGTTTTCTGGCTTTGATCAACTGGCCATCTTTGCCGGTTAAACCGATGGCTTTGCCACCGGCCAGATTGATCTGGGTAACAATTTCCTTGTTGACTAGTCCACCCAGCACCATCTGTACCACGTCCATGGTTTCGCTATCGGTCACGCGCATGCCGTTGACAAAGCGGGACTCGATTTTCAGGCGTTCCAGCAGCTCACCGATCTGTGGGCCGCCACCGTGCACCACCACCGGGTTGATGCCGACTTCCTTCAACAGCACGATGTCACGGCAGAAGGAGTCAATCAGGTCGTCTTCGGTCATGGCATTGCCGCCGTACTTGATGACCAGGGTTTTGCCGGAAAACTTCTGGATGTAGGGCAGGGCTTCGGACAGCACTTTAACAGTGGTTTGTGGGCTGTTGGCGGATGAAGTCTGGGTCATGGTATTTACTCGGATCAGGTCAGGGTCAGAAACATTGGTCTGGGTTGTTCGGGTGGTTGCTGCTCAGAAGTCCAGCGCCAGGCTGGCATCCACCTGCTGCAGGGCACTGCGGAAGGTGCTGCTGATGCGCTCCAGAGCTTCTGGAGTGCGGCCTTCAAAACGCAGTACCAGCACCGGGGTGGTGTTGGAGGCGCGGCATAACCCCCAGCCGTCTTCATAGTCCACCCGGATGCCATCCAGGGTGGTTTTCTGTCCGTCACCAAATTGTCCTTCATTGGCAAGGCGTTGCACCAGATCAAATTTGTTTTCGTCGGTAACTGTGACGTTGATTTCCGGTGTGCTCAGGTCTTGCGGGTAACGGCTGAAGAAAGCATCGGCATTCTGCTCCTGGGCAGAAAGAATTTCCAGTAGTCGCGCAGCGGCATAAAGGCCGTCATCAAAGCCCAGCCAACGCTCACTGAAAAAGATGTGACCGCTCATTTCTCCGGCCAGCAGGGCACCGGTTTCTTTCATCCGTGCCTTGATCAGGGAGTGGCCGGTCTGCCACATTTCCGGCTGACCACCGGCGGCGGCAATCACCTTGCCGAGGTTGCCAGTGCACTTCACGTCATAAATGATTTTGGCACCGGGATTGCGACTCAGCAGGTCTTCGGCAAAAGCCATCATCAGGTGATCAGGATAAATCAGGGTGCCGGAGGGAGTAATCACACCGACCCGATCACCGTCACCATCAAAACCCAGACCCAGATCCGCTTCATTGGCCTGTACGCTGGCAATCAGGTCTTTCAGGTTTTCCGGTTTGCCGGGATCGGGATGGTGGTTGGGGAAGGTGCCATCAATTTCGGTGAACAGTGGAATCACTTCGCAGCCCAGTTCCTGCATCAGCCGTGGTGCCAGTTCACCGGCCACACCATTACCGGTGTCCACCACCACTTTTAACGGGCGCTTGAGTTGCACCGATTCAAGGATGGCTTTCAAGTAGTCTTCCCGCACATCCGCGGCTTTTTCAAAACCGACGCCGTATTTGAAGTCGGATGCCTGAATGCGACGGTAAAGATCCGTGATGGCTGCACCGGACAGGGTTTCACCCCCCAGCACACATTTGAAGCCATTGTAGTCCGGTGGGTTATGGCTGCCGGTGACCATGATGCCGGACTGGGTTCCGGCAATCTTTTTGGCTGCATAATAAAGGGTGGGAGTGGGCACCATGCCAATGTCGATCACATCGCGTCCGGTTTCTGTCAGGCCTTTTTTCAAGGCAGTGATCATTTCCGGTCCGGAGACGCGCCCGTCACGTGCGACCACCACGGCTGTTTCACCTCGTGCTGCGGCCTCAGAACCCAGTGCCAGGCCGATCTGGTGGACAATTTCGGGCGTGAGGGTTTTACCAACAATACCACGGATATCGTAAGCACGGAAAATTGAGGCCGGTACGTCAGTCATGCGCGGGTCACTCCATTAAAAGGTCATTTATTTGCTTGTCTGGTCTGGTTCAGTGGCGTCCGGAGCTGCCGAACCCACCGGCACCTCGCTCACTGGCAGCAAAGTCTGTCACCACTTCCAGTTGCACCTGAACCACCGGTACAACAACGTACTGGGCCAGGCGCTCGCCGGGTTCCATGGTGAAAGGTTTCTGGCTGCGGTTCCAGACCGAGATCATCAGTTCACCCTGGTAGTCTGAGTCAATCAGGCCGACGGTGTTACCCAGAATGATGCCGTGTTTGTGGCCCAGGCCGGAGCGGGGCAGGATCACGCCGGCCAGCCCCGGATCAGCCAGATGGATGGCCAGCCCGGTGCGGACTAAATGTGTTTCACCCGGCTGGATCACCAGGGCTTCGTCCAGCAATGCACGCAGATCCATGCCAGCAGAACCCTCGGTGGCATAGGTTGGTAAAGGAAGGCTGTCGCCAAGGCGAGGGTCAAGCAGTTTGACCGCAACTTTCGGGTGATTCATGGCTGTTGTTGTTCCTTGTAAAAAGTCAGTAACTCCAGCAGCAGCTGGCGGGCGAGCTGCTGTTTGCTGTTTTGAGGCAGGGGGCGGATTTCAGTGTGTTCACCCTTGCGCAGCAGTAGGGTGACGCGGTTGTCATCGCTGCCAAAACCGATGCCGGGATCACTGACATCGTTGGCCACAATGGCGTCGAGGTTTTTGCGCAGCAATTTGTCTTGTGCATAACCTTCAACGTTCTGGGTCTCGGCTGCAAAGCCGACACAGAAAGGACGCGGTGAGCCAGTTGCCATCTGCGCCAGAATATCGGGGTTTTTCACCAGGGTCAGGGTCATGGCATCCTGACCGGATTGTTTTTTGATCTTGTGCTCAGCCACCTGCTCAGCACGATAGTCAGCCACGGCGGCGCAGGCGATGAACAGGTCGGTTTGGTTACGCCGGGCTTCACAGGCTTGCAGCATTTCCTCTGCGGTGGTGACCGGGAGGCATTGCACCCCGGCAGGCACAGCCAATTGCACTGGCCCGGAAATCAAATGTACTTCGGCACCCAGTTCTGCTGCTGCCGCTGCCAGTGCATAACCCATCTTGCCGGAGCTGTGATTACTGAGATAACGCACCGGATCCAGGGGTTCACGGGTGGGGCCGGCAGTGATGGTGATACGCAGCCCGGTAGCCGGTTGTACCGTGTTGTTGGTTGCAGTGGCAAAGTGCTGCTCAATCCAGTGCAGCAGGGTTTCCGGTTCCGGCATGCGACCGGGCCCGACATCACCGCAGGCCTGCTCACCGGATTCAGGTGGAATCAGGGTGTAACCCAGTTGAGCCAGCAGGCTGGCATTATGCTGAGTGGCGGGGTGTTGCCACATGCCCTGGTTCATGGCTGGCGCCAGATGCACCGGTGCCGGTGTGGCCAGACACAGGGTGCTCAGCAGGTCGTTAGCCAGGCCACCCGCCAGGCGTGCCATCAGATCAGCACTGGCCGGGGCAATCAGTATCAGGTCAGCCCAGCGGGCCAGTTCGATGTGGCCCATGCCGGCTTCGGCTTCCGGGTCCAGCAGGGTGGTATGAACCGGATGCCCGGTCAGCGCCTGGAATGTCAGGGGTTGTACAAAAGCCTGGGCGCCATCGGTCATCACCACCCGCACTTCTGCTCCTGCCTTGACCAGCAATCGTGCTAAAAAGGCAGTTTTGTAAGCAGCAATTCCACCGCTGACACCCAGCAGCAGACGTTTGTTGGTAAGCCCGGTCATGGTTGGTTCGACCCCCTTGGTTAAAGGACGCTAACCTTATCATGTTTCCTGTTTGTCTGAGAAATACCGGGCCATGAATGCTTTGTTGTTTCCGGTCAGTCCCTGTTACGCCGCAGACAAAAGGCTGATCTGGATCGGCAAATGCTGCTGGGCTGACGGCAGATGAAAGGCAGGGCGGTGGGTGTGGGGTTATCACCGGCTTTTTTACATGGAGGCAGCAACGCATGGGTATCAATCACTGGCCAGAAGATGAGCGCCCGCGGGAGAAACTCTTGCAACGTGGTGCCGCAGCCTTGTCGGATGCCGAGTTACTGGCAATTTTTTTGCGCACCGGTGTCAGCGGCAAGAGTGCCGTTGATCTGGCGCGACACCTGTTGCAGGCGTTTGGTGGGCTGCGTCCTTTATTACAAGCGGATCAAAAAGAGTTCTGTCAGCATCTGGGCCTGGGACAGGCCAAGTTTGCCCAGTTGCAAGCGGTGCTGGAAATGGCTCATCGCCATCTGGAGGCTGAATTGAAAAGGGGCGAAGGCTTGACCAGCCCGGAAGCTGCCGGGCGTTACCTGAAGCTGCAGCTGCGTGATTTACCTCATGAAGTTTTTGCCTTGTTGCTGCTGGATAATCAGCACCGGGTGCTGCATTTTGAAATCCTGTTCCGTGGCACGCTGGATGGCGCATCTGTTTATCCGCGTGAAGTGGTGAAGCTGGTGCTGGCGCACAATGCCGCTGCGGTGATTTTTGCACACAACCACCCTTCCGGCATTGCTGAACCCAGCAAGGCCGATGAGCTGATTACCCGGCGTTTAAAAGAAGCGCTGGCGAGTGTTGATGTAAGGGTATTGGATCATCTGATTATTGGAGATGGAGAACCTGTGTCTTTTGTTGCCCGAGGTCTGCTATAATGCCGCAGCTTTTTTTCCCGGATGGTACGAGCTTGTTTGCAGGCTGCCTTTCTGGTATAAAGGCGCCCTTTCATTTTCCATCACCTGCGCCCTTAGATTGACTGGAGGCATACAATGTCCATGGTTTGCCAGGTTACCGGCAAAAAGCCGCTGACCGGAAACAATGTTTCCCATTCGCAGCGTAAAACGCGTCGTCGTTTTCTGCCGAATCTGCACGTTCACCGTTTCTGGGTTGAGTCCGAGAAGCGTTTTGTAAAACTGCGCGTATCCACCAAGGGTCTGCGCATCATCGACAAGCAAGGTATCGACCAGGTTCTGGCCGATATTGCCAAGCGCGGCGAAAAGGTCTGAGCTTCGGCTTGACCCTACACTGGAGCAGACAACATGCGTGAGAAAATCAAACTGGTATCCAGCGCCGGCACCGGCCACTTCTATACCACGATGAAAAACAAGCGTAACACCCCTGAAAAACTGGAACGCAACAAGTACGATCCGGTCGTTCGCAAGGTTGTTGCGTACAAGGAAGCCAAGATCAAGTAATTGATGGCCTCCTTATACTGAAAAAACCCGGTCTGCGCAGGTGGCCCGGGTTTTTTTATGCCCGTTTTTCATCTGCAGGCGGCATTTAAAAAGAGGTGTGTTGCACATGCCTGAGTTACCCGAAGTCGAAACCACCCGTCGAGGCATAGCGCCCTGGCTGGAAGGGCGTTGCATTGAGCAGTTGCAGGTGCGTCAGCCGCGCCTGCGCTGGCCGGTGCCGACCGATCTGTCGGAGCGCGTGAAAGGACTGTTGATTGCACCTTTACAGCGGCGTGCCAAATACCTGTTGATGCCCTTGTTACAGGCTGATGGGCAGGATGCCGGCTGGGGACTGATCTGGCATCTGGGTATGTCGGGCAGCTTGCGTTTGGTTCCAGCCAGTGAAGCCTGGAAAAAACACGACCACATTGAATTGCAGCTGACTGCTTTGCCGGGTGATGTTGAACCACCGTTGCGCTTGCGTTACCACGATCCACGTCGTTTTGGTGCGCTGCTGGATTATCAGGGGCAGGCGACATCGCATCCCTTGTTGCTGAAGCTGGGGCCGGAGCCGCTGGATGCTGCTTTCACGGCAGAGGGCCTGTATCAAGCCTCCAGAGGCCGCAAGATGCCGGTCAAGTTATTCATCATGGATAATGCTCAGGTGGTGGGTGTGGGTAATATCTATGCCAATGAAGCCTTGTTTAAAGCTGGCATTGACCCGCGTCGCCCTGCCGGGCAAGTCAGTCTGGCGCGGTATCAGAAACTGGCAGTCATTATTCGTGAGGTGCTGGCTGCAGCGATTGCTCAGGGCGGCACAACACTCCGTGACTTTGTCGGTGGTGATGGCCAGCCTGGTTATTTTGCCCAGCAGTTGGACGTTTATGGGCGTGCAGGGCAGGCCTGCAAGACCTGTGGGCGCACCCTGAAAGAGGTGAGGCTGGGACAACGCAGCAGTGTATTCTGCAGCCATTGCCAGCGTTGATGCGACACCGGCCAGGCTTCTGTTAAGATAGCGCGATTCCCATTTTGAACTGAAGGATGGCACTGATGAGTTATATGGCCCTGAAACACCTGCATCTACTGACCATTGTGATCAGCCTGCTGCTGTTTGTGACTCGTGGTGGTTTTGCCCTGCTGGGTGCCCAGTGGATTCACCGTAACTGGATTCGTATTCCTGCTCACCTGAATGACACCCTTTTACTGCTGGCTGCTCTGGGGCTTTGTTATCACCTGGCACAGTGGCCTTTCTACAACTCAGCCTGGCTGACTGCCAAGGTAGTCGGTTTGGTGGCTTATATCCTGCTGGGCACAATTGCCATCAAGCGTGGCAAGTTGTGGGCTTTTGCCTTGTCGCTGGTGATCTTTGTGTACATCGGTTGGGTAGCGGTCAACAAGGTTCCCTTCCCCGGCTTCTGAATGCAGCAATACTGATTTGATAACTCTCTTGTCTGGAAAACAACAATGAAAATCACCTATACCTGGACTCAATCCCAGTTCATCCGCCTGGCACTTTACGACTATGAGCTGGGTCCGCAGCGCCTGCGCAGTAAACTCACCATGGCGCTGGTGATTGTTACGCTGGCTGCCTTGCTGCTGAATAATCTGTATCACCGTAACTTTGAGTTCTCCATCTGGGACCTGGTGCTGGTGGCTGTCGGTCTGTGCTGGTATGCCCTGCGTGGCAGCATCATGGTGCGCATGTTCACCCGCTCCTTCAAGCGCTCCGGCATGGAAGGGCTGGAACTCAACTTTGATGTGAAAGAAGAAGGCATCAACATTCAGGTGACTGATCGCCCACAACAGCAACTGGAATGGGGCCAGATCAAGCGTGTGATTCGCACCCGTGACGGTTTTCTGGTTTATCCGGGTCCCATGTGGTTTCCGGCCGCCAAACTGGAAGATGGTGCGACCACTGAAGAGCTGGCAGCTCTGCTGCAGCGTAAGGTAGAGGATTATCAGGATCAGCGTCAGCATCAACTGAAACTGAAAGACGATTGATTAAAGGTTAAAGCCATGAGTCAGGAATTGCGTTTTTGTGCCACCCACCAGTGGGCGCAGCGGGAAGGTGCCAACCGTGTGCGGGTTGGCATCAGTGAGCATGCTGCTGAAGCTCTGGGTGACATTGTTTATGTTGAATTGCCCGAACCAGGCAAGCAGTTTCATGCCGGTGATGTGATCAGTGGTATTGAATCAGTCAAAACCGCATCAGAAATTCAGTCACCGGTTTCCGGTCACCTGGTGGAGTGCAATCAGGCGCTGGATGCAGCACCGGAACTGCTGAACGATGCACCACTGGAAACCTGGGTGTTTGTGCTGGAGTGTGATCCGGCCGAACTGGACGAAGAGTGGCAGGATCTGATGGATGCACCCACCTACGCCACCCTGCTGGAAACTCTTTAAGCCCCGTTTGCCTGGATATTGCCATGACGCTTGAGCGCCTGCGCCTGAAAAAAAATGCTGACCGTCGCCTGAAAGCAGGTCACCTGTGGATCTACTCCAATGAGGTGGATACTGCTGTCACGCCTTTAAAAGGCCTGCAACCCGGTGAGCAGCGCCTGGTGGAAAGTGCCAGTGGCCAGCCGCTGGGCGTGGCTTATGTTCATCCCAACAATCTGATCTGTGCGCGTCTGATCAGTGAAAAGCCGGATCAGTCTCTGGACCTGGCCTTGCTGAAAACCCGCATCCGTCAGGCACTGACATTGCGCGAAACCTTTTACCAAAAACCCTTTTACCGACTGGTTTACGGTGAAAGTGACCTGTTGCCGGGTTTGATTGTGGATCGTTTTGATGCCGTACTGGTGGTGCAGCTGAATACCGCGGGCATGGATGCATTAAGGGATGAAGTGCTGCTGGCCCTGCGTGAAGTTATCCAGCCACAGGCCATTGTCTGGCGTAACGACGCTGGTGCCCGTCAGCTGGAAGGTCTGGATGCTGAAGTGGGCCTGGCCTGGGGTGAATTGCCGGATCAGGTGCTGGCCGAAGAAAATGGCTGTGTGTTTGATGTGCCGGTGTTGGATGGTCAGAAAACCGGTTGGTTTTATGATCATCAGCCGAACCGGGCAGCTTTGTTGCCGCTGGTGAAAGGCAAAAGGGTGCTGGATGTGTTTTCCTACCGGGGTGCCTGGGGTATGCCGCTGGCCAAAGCCGGTGCCCGTGAGGTGGTGTTCCTGGATGCATCGGCTGCAGCACTGGAAGGGGTGCAATTGAACGCTGCACTGAATGGTGTGGCGGATCGTGTTTCGACCCTTTGTGCGGATGCTTTTGAAGGCTTGCAACAATTGCAACAGGCCGGTGAACAGTTTGATCTGGTGATTCTGGACCCACCCGCTTTCATCAAGCGCAAGAAAGATCAGGGGCCGGGTGAACATGCCTATCAGCGCCTGAACCGGGAAGCCATGAAACTGCTGCCACCGGAAGATGGTTTGTTGCTGTCCGGCTCCTGCTCCATGCACCTGGCGGAAGAGCGCCTGCAAGACCTGGTGCGTATTGCTGCACGACGTCAGCAACAAATGGCACAACTGGTCTGGCGTGGCGGGCAGGGTGCGGATCACCCGGTGCATCCAGCAATTCCAGAAACCCGTTACCTCAAGGCCTTGTTGTTCCGTCTGGTCAGCCAGTAGGATCTTGCGCATGTGGGATTTACCAAACCCTTTTGTGTTCGAGCTGACGGTACAACCTGATGCCATTGACCACTATGGCCATGTCAATAATGCCGAGTACCTGCGCTATATCGAGCAGGTGAGCTGGAAACATTCCAATCATCTGGGTTTGACCCTGGCAGACTACCAGCGGCTGGATCGGGCGATGGTGGTGGTGCGACATGAAATTGATTATCTGGCACCGGCTTTTGAAGGCGAAACGCTGCAGATTGCCACCTGGATTGTTGGATTTGATCAGCGTTTCACCCTGACGCGCCGTTTTCAATTGTTGCGCCCGGCCGATGGCAAGACCCTGATGCGCGGGCGCACCCATTTTGCTTGTGTAGCGCTTTCAACCAGCAAACCCAGGCGCCTGCCTGAAGAATTTGTGACGGTTTATCTGCCTGCTTTAATTCGGGAGAAGGACGTGGTGCAGGGATGAAAGTTTACCTTTATCTCAATCCGCTGCAGTTGGATGTGCTGCGTCATGCGCGCTTACACTTGACTGCTTTGACTGACCTGCCAGACCCCTGGCAGAACAATGCCCGCATGATTCAGCGTCAATCGATCCGCATCAGTGAAGCAGAGTTCCAGAAAGAGCTGGAGCGTCAGTTCAAGGCACTACCTACCCAGTTGAAGGGGTTGATGACCTGGGAAGACTTCAAGATTGAAGCCCAGAAAAAGCGCCCGAAAATTGAAGAGCAGATGAAAAAGGGACGGCAGGGCAAACCCACGGTGCTGCCCAATCCGGAAGCCTATCAAGAGCTGGGTTTGTGCCGCTTTTTCACTCGCGCAGATAATCCGCTGCTGTGGGATAGGTATGCTGACCAGCATCGTGGTGTGGTGTTGGAGCTGGACACCAGCTATCCGGGTTTTAACAGCAAGAAGCAGGTGCTGCGTCCGGTGGTGTATGGTCAGCCACGCCCGCAGGCGGACCATCCGATGAAACCCTTTCCGGCACTGTTTCATCGGGCTGCGGAATATGCCAGCGAAGAAGAAATTCGCCTGATTCGCCCTCTGGCTGAAGCCAAAAACAACAAGCCACTGGCCAATGGCAAGCTGGTGTATTTTTACCCCTTCCCACCGCGTGCGGTCATGTCAGTGACTCTGGGTGTCAATGCAACAGAAGATACCCGTGAACAGGTCAATCGTATTCTCAACTACGACATGAAATACAAACCTGGCCGCCCGCTGCGAGAAATACTGCTCGACCCGGATCAGTTCAAGTTGCATATCCGTGGTACGCTGTAATAAGTCAGACTAACATGGGAAATGACGTGTGTATTAGTCATCAACCAGAGGGTTTGCAGATGACACGCCAGAAGACACTCGATCAGCATACCGCTGAAGCAGTTCAACGCTTTCTGAGTTTGCTCCAGAAACGTTATGATCTTGCCGGTGCCATAGTGTATGGCAGCCGTGCTCGTGGCACTTTTCGACCGGATAGTGATGCCGATCTGGCGGTATTGTTGAATGGTGAGCATCAGCGCTTTTTACCTGTAAAGCTGGATATGGCTGATATTGCTTTTGATGTGCTGCTGGAAACCGGCATTCTCATATCACCGCTACCACTTTGGCTTGATGAGTGGCAGCACCCGGAAACCTACTCCAACCCAGCGTTACTCAAGAATATTGTTCAAGAGGGGATACCCGTTTGAATCGAGATCCCTTATCCATTGACGTCCTGATGGCAAAGGCAGAAACAGCCTGCTCTTCCGCTCGGGTTTTGCTTGAGTTGGGTGATGTAGATGGTGCTTCCAACCGTGCCAATTACGCCATGTTTGATGCAGCGCGAGCCGCTTTGCTGGCATCAGGTGAAGGGGCTGTTGGTCCTGCTGATCCAGGTCGAACGCACAGTGGTCTGATCGGCGGTTTTGGTCTGCATCTGGTCAAAAGCGGGAAGGTGTCCAGAGAGATGGGGCGCCTTTTGAATCGGGCGCATGAAATACGCCAGGTTGCAGACTACAAGGCAGAGTCTGTTGAGCTGGAAGATGCAAGAGAGTTGGTGGATCAAGCTGAAGTATTCGTGGGAAACATGCGGGCGGCGTTTTTACCAGACTCACCCGCGTCATAAGATGAAAGCAGGTTAAGGAGCCGCTGATTAACGTTACGAGCGCAGGTCAGACAAGGCGAAATTGAACGGAAAAGCAGAGTTTACACGAAGTAAATGAGCATTTTGAGGTCAATTTCAACGCAGTATCACCTAGCGTAGTCGTTAATCAGGGTTTCTTAAAGGCGCATTTCAATACCCTGCTCAGCCATGAAGCGCTTGGCTTCCGGCACGGTGTGCTGACCGAAGTGGAAAATACTGGCAGCCAGCACGGCATCAGCTCGGCCCTGTTTGACACCATCGACCAGATGCTGCAGGTTACCGACACCACCTGATGCAATCACCGGCACATGCACGGCATCCGAGATGGCGCGGGTCACACCCAGGTCAAAACCGTTTTTGGTGCCATCCCGGTCCATGCTGGTCAGCAGCAATTCACCGGCACCCAGTTCCACCATTTTCACCGCCCACTGCACGGCATCCAGACCGGTGGCCTTGCGGCCGCCATGGGTGAAAATTTCCCAGCGGTTCACTTCGCCCGGTGCGGAAACCTTCTTGGCATCAATTGCTACCACAATGCACTGGCTGCCAAAACGCTCGGCGGCTTCCTGTACAAATTCCGGGTTGGTTACGGCTGCGGTGTTGATGGACACCTTGTCGGCACCGGCATTCAGCATGCGGCGAATGTCTTCACAGGTGCGGATGCCACCACCCACGGTGAGTGGAATAAACACCTGACCGGCAATTTCTTCCACCATTTCCACGGTGGTGCCGCGATCTTCGTGGCTGGCAGTGATGTCCAGAAAGGTGATTTCATCAGCGCCCTGGTCGTTGTAGCGTTTGGCCACTTCCACCGGGTTGCCGGCATCACGGATGCCGACAAAATTCACGCCTTTCACCACACGACCCTTGTCCACATCCAGACAGGGAATAATGCGTTTAGCCAGTCCCATCTTATTGATCCGCCATGCGCTGGGCTTCAGCCAGATCCAGGGTGCCTTCATAAATGGCACGGCCGGTGATGGCGCCGATGATGCCCTGATCGGCCACTTTCAGCAGTCGTTCAACATCACCCAAGTCGGTCACACCACCGGAAGCAATCACCGGCAGACCACCCTGTTGTGCCAGGTCGACGGTGGCTTCCAGGTTCACACCCTGCATCATGCCATCACGGCTGATATCGGTGTAAACAATGCTGGATACGCCATCATCAGCAAAACGCTTGGCCAGATCGGTGGCCTTGATGGAAGAAACCTCGGCCCAGCCATCAGTGGCCACCAGGCCATCTTTGGCATCCAGACCCACAATGATGTGGCCGGGGAACAGCTTGCACATTTCGGTGACAAACTCGGGCTCTTTCACCGCCTTGGTACCGATGATCACCCACTGCACACCGGCTTGCAGGTAATGCTCAATGGTGGCTGCAGTACGAATGCCACCACCGATCTGGATCGGCAGGCCGGGGTTGGCGCGGGCAATGGCAGTCACTGCATCACCATTCACCGGCTGGCCATCAAAGGCACCGTTCAGGTCCACCAGGTGCAGGCGGCGGCAGCCTTCCTTCACCCAGCGTGCGGCCATTTCAACCGGGTCATTGCCGTAGCTGGTGGAGTCTTCCATGCGGCCCTGTTTCAGGCGCACACACTGACCGTCTTTCAGATCAATCGCGGGGATAATCAGCATTGTTGAGAGGTTCCAGTTTTTGAAAATCAGGGTTTCCAGTTCAGGAAATTTTCCAGCAGTTTCAGGCCGGCAGTGGCACTTTTTTCCGGGTGAAACTGCACTGCGGCAACGTTATCAGCCGCCATGGCAGCATCCAGTTGCACCGGTCCGTAATCACAGCGGGCCAGCACCTGGTCGCGATGGCTGGCCTGAACATAATAACTGTGGACAAAATAAAAGCGCTCAGCATCCGGAATGTCCTGCCATAACGGATGTTGCAGCAGCGGGTGAACCTGGCTCCAGCCCATGTGGGGCACCTTCAGGCGCTCACCACTGGCATCACGCAGGTCGTTGCCGAAAAACTTCACCTGACCGGCAAAATGGCCAAGGCAGGGTACACCGCCATTTTCCTCGCTGGATTCCATCAGCGCCTGAAAACCAACACAGATGCCCAGAAAGGGTTTGCTGCTCAGGCATTCACGGATCACTGGAATCAGGCCGGTCTTGTCCATTTCTGCCATGCAGTCACGGATGGCACCCACACCAGGCAGAATCACCCGTTCAGCCTTGCGGATCAGCTCGGGGTCGGATGAGATGGCAACACGCTGCTGACCGGCAGCAACCTTTTCCAGCGCCTTGTGGGCTGAGTGGAGGTTGCCCATGCCGTAATCAATGATCACAACATCCGGTTGCATCACAGCACTCCCTTGGTGGAAGGCATCTGCCCGGCCATGCGTTCATCAGCGGCCAGTGCCATGCGCAATGCACGACCAAAGGCCTTGAAAATGGTTTCAGCCTGGTGGTGGGCGTTAAAGCCCTTCAGGTTGTCGATGTGCAGGGTCACCATGGCATGGTTCACAAAGCCCTGGAAAAACTCCCAGAACAGCTGAGTGTCCAGGCTGCCGATGTTGGCGCGGGTGAACTCCACATTCATGGACAGGCCGGGGCGGCCGGAAAAGTCGATCACCACGCGTGACAGGGCTTCGTCCAGCGGCACGTAGGCATGGCCGTAACGCACCATGCCTTTTTTGTCACCCACCGCCTGGGCAAAGGCCTGGCCCAGGGTGATGCCCAGATCCTCCACGCTGTGGTGGTCATCAATGTGGCGATCCCCCTTAAGCTCAATCTCCATGTCAATCAGACCGTGGCGAGCAACCTGTTCCAGCATGTGGTCCAGAAAACCGATGCCGGTGTTGCAGACAAACTTTCCGCTGCCGTCCAGGTTGATGCTAACCTGAATCTGCGTCTCCAGGGTGTTGCGGCTGACACTTGCCGTGCGTGCATTCATGGGGTGTTTTTGCCTGTATCAATTCTGCGATTACGAGATTATAACAGTTGAGTCGTGGAAAGGCAGTGCAGCAGTTTTTATGCTTCTTATAGAAATGGTCTAAAATGCAATATCCGGATAACAAAAAAGGAATACTGCCATGCCCGTAGCGCTGATACAGGCGGATGCCACAACCCTTGCAGATCAACCTGCATGGCGGTGTGATCTGGAAAAGATTTATTCCGAGGCTGAACCCATGCGTCGTACGCTGGATGGTGAGCCCATGGATGCCCCCTTGTTCATTGATACGGCTCTGGGGCTGCAAGGTAACTGGTTTGCCGGTGCACTGTTTAATGATCACCTGATCGGTGCCGTATTGGTGAGCATGTCCGATGAGGAATGGCAACTGCGTCATCTGTGTGTGCGTGAAGTCACCCGACGCCGTGGCGTGGGAACACGCTTGATGGCCTTGGTGGCATCCATGGCGCGTGAGCAGGGATTGCGGGTGAGGGTGCCGGATACCGGTTTAACCATGGCTGATCAGAAGCTGGTTTGTCGTCTGGGTTATGTGCCCTGTCCTGAGCGGGGTTTTATTCTTGAGTGATGATGAGTCAGGGGATGCAACGTGGGATTGACGCTGGTGGTTACACAAACTGAAAAGGTCGATCCTGCACGCCTGTGTGAAGACTGCAAATACCGGGATAGCTTGCTGGCAAAGGCTGGTTGCCAGCCGGGTGATGCCTGTATCAGGATTGAAAGTGGTCGCCAGATCGATCGTTTCCTGCAGCGTCATCCCGAGCTGGCTGAGCAGTATCTTGATGATCCTTTCTGGGAGCGGCGTGCCATTGCGGTGCGTTGGTCTCCTGCGCATCGTGCCATTGAAAAGGTTGCTGATGCGGATGAAACCGTACGCCGTTCGGTGGCTACTCGCCTGAAAGGTGAGGATCTGCTGTTGCTGGCAGCTGATCCAGATCGTGAAGTGCGCATCACGGTCGCCAGTCGCCTGCCACCCACCCTGCTGAATCGCCTGTTGCATGATGTTGATTATGCTGTGCGCCTGCAGGTTGCTCGTCGTTTGCCGCCGGGGCAGTTGATGAAGATGGCAAGGGATGAAGACCTGACGGTTCGCAAGGAAGTGGCGCGGCGCTTACCCCCTTTTGCCCTGCGACTGATGGCTGAAGATGAGGAACCTGAAATTCGTCGTACCGTGACATCACGCATGCTGCCGGAAGAAGCCTGTAGCATGTTGAAAGACAGTGACTGGAGTGTGCGGGCAACTGCCGTGTTGCAAGTGCCTTTGGCAGCATTAAAGCCGATGCTGGATGACCCGGAACCGGATGTTGCACAACTGGCCAGGGAGCGCCTGAATGCCGAAAGCAAGGACTGAGCGCAACAAGGGCAAGGGCGGTATCTGGCGGCAGCGTTTAAAGCGTGGTTTGTGGTTGCCGGTGCATTGGTTTAATCGTTTTGTTTATCTGCTGGGCCTGATCACTCTGGTGGTGCTGCTGACCGGTGCCACGCTGGTTGGTGCCTTCTTTTACAGCCTGCCGAATGTTGCCGGGCAATCCTTTGCTGATTTGCAGCAACAAGCCGAACAGCGCGTGCAGCAACGCCTGGAAGTAAAAGATGCCCATTACCGCTGGACACCCCTGCGGGAGATCAATCGTGATTTGATGTATGCGGTGGTGATGGCCGAGGATGCACGCTTTTTTCAGCATCGGGGTCTGGATTATGATGCCCTGCTGGATGCCTTTATCACCAATCTACGGCGCGGCCAGACCAGCTTCGGTGGCAGCACCATCAGCCAGCAGACCGTAAAGAACCTGTTTCTGACGCCGCAGCAGAGTTATTACCGCAAATTGCAGGAAGCGGTGTTAACACGTCGCCTGGAGCAGCATTTTTCCAAAAACCAGATTCTGGAGCTTTATCTGAATCTGGCAGAGTTCGGGCCGGATATTTATGGTGTGGATGCGGCAGCCCGCTATTATTTTGGCAAGGCACCTGTCCGAATCAATGCTGCTGAAGGAGCATGGCTGGCGCTTTTGTTGCCCAGTCCCCGGCGTTACCACTATAGCCTGTTCCAGAATCGCAATGTCACCCCGGCCATGCAGCGCAAATATCGCAATGTCCTGCAGGGCATGCGCCAGGCCAATTACATCTCGCAGACACAGTACAATCGCTACCTGCCGATGATCAATCGCAGTGACTGGCCGGAACGCCGTCCCTGACGGGTGACTTTTGCCTTCCTTCCTTGGATAATGGCAGGTTATTCATTTTCCCTTTGTTGAACCCGAATGCCAGGTCCGTTTCCCTAACATGAAAGCTTTTATCAGCGAGCAACTCAGCCAGATCATCAACCAGCTCAAGGCCAGTGGCCAGTTGCCGGACGATTTCCAGCCCCGCATCCAGATCGACAACACCAAAGACAAGGCGCACGGTGATCTGGCCACCAATCTGGCATTGATGGCCGCCAAACCGGCAGGCAAAAAGCCTCGTGAACTGGCCGAACAGGTTGTCAGTCTGCTGCAGGCTGATGCCGGCTTCATGCAGCAGGTCAGCAAGATGGAAATTGCCGGCCCCGGCTTCATCAACTTTTTCCTGTCGCAGGGCGCACTGACTGCAGTGGTGGGGCAGGTGTTGTCTGAAGGTGCCCGTTTTGGTCAGAGTGATACCGGTCAGGGTGAAAAGGTGCAGGTGGAGTTTGTATCTGCCAACCCGACTGGCCCCCTGCACATCGGTCATGGTCGCGGTGCCGCTGTGGGTGATTGCCTCTGCCGTCTGCTGCAGGCCACCGGCTGGGATGTGACCCGCGAATTTTATTACAACGATGCCGGTGCCCAGATCAACAATCTGGCCCTTTCGGTGCAGGCACGTGCCCGTGGTCTGGGGCCGGAAGATCCCAGCTGGCCAGAAGACGGTTATCGGGGTGATTACATCCAGGAGGTGGCCCGTTCCTACATGGCCGGTGACACAGTGGTTGCAGATGACCAGCAGGTTAAGGGTGAAGCTGACCCTGAGAACACTGATGCCATCCGCCGTTTTGCCGTGGCATTTTTACGCCGCGAGCAGGATCTGGATTTAAAAGCCTTTGGTGTGGCGTTTGATGTGTACTTCCTGGAGTCTTCCCTTTACAGCGAGGGGCGGGTGGAGGCAGCAGTAGAGCAACTGATTGCCAATGGTTACACCTATGAAGAAGGGGGCGCCCTGTGGTTGCGCACCACCGATTTTGGTGATGATAAAGACCGGGTCATGCGCAAGACCGATGGCGGTTACACCTATTTTGTACCGGATGTGGCCTACCATCTGAACAAATGGCAGCGTGGCTTTAAAAAGGTCATCAACGAACAGGGTGCGGACCACCACTCCACCATCACGCGTGTTCGCGCTGGTCTGCAGGCGCTGAAGGTGGATATTCCTGAAGGCTGGCCGGATTATGTCTTGCACCAGATGGTGACGGTGATGCGTGGCGGCGAGGAAGTGAAAATCTCCAAGCGGGCCGGCAGTTATGTCACCCTGCGCGATCTGATTGATGAAGTGGGTTGTGATGCCACCCGTTATTTCCTGGCGGCACGTGCCCCCACTTCACAGCTGACCTTTGACATTGATCTGGCTCGCTCCCAGACCAATGACAACCCGGTGTATTACATTCAATACGCCCATGCCCGCCTGTGCAGTGTGGCGCGTCAGGCGGAAGAAAAAGGTTATGGCTGGAATGCTGAAGCGGCTCAGGCTTGCCTGGATCAACTGAATACCGATCAGGAGCAGGCGGTGCTGAATCTGCTGGCGCGTTTCCCGGAAGTGGTTGCCACTGCAGCGCGTGAACTTGAGCCGCACCAGATTGCCCAATACCTGCGAGATCTGGCTGCAGCCATGCACTCCTGGTATAACGCCCATCAGTTCCTGGTGGACGATGAAGCGGTGAGAACCGCTCGCCTGGCATTGGCGGCAGCAACCCGTCAGGTACTGGCCAACGGCCTGGACCTGCTGGGTGTCAGCGCACCCGAATCCATGTAAGCAAGTTGCCTCAGGGCAGGAGAGATCATCATGGCGCGCGATTTTGCCAGTCGTCAGCTTAAAAGGAATCAGCCGGACGCCGCCGCGGAAACCATGCGTTCACGCGGTGCGGTGCCCAAAGCTACGGAAGAGGTTGCTCCCACGGCCAGTGACCTCTGGAGTCGCCTGCCGGGCTGGGGGTGGCTGGCAGTGGGTCTGGTGGCAGGTTTTCTGGTTGCCCAGTTAACCCGACCTTCGGCACCCACACCACTGGAAGCCCGGCCACCGGTGACCGAAAAAAATGCCACGGTGGTCAGTAGCCCTGCTAGCACTGCGCAGCCAGCAGCATCAGCAGAACGGCCGCCACAGCCGCGCTTTGATTTTTATACCCTGCTGCCGGAAACCGAAGTGATAGCCCCCAAGGTTGAGGCTTATCAGTCCACGCCACGTGAAGCAGAAGACCTGCCACGATTCATGTTGCAGGTCGGCTCTTTCCGGGCACGCAGTGATGCTGCACGCCTGGAAGAGCGACTGAAAACGCTTGGTTTTGATCGTATCCGGGTCAACCCGGTGGAAACGGCCAGTGGTGATGTCTGGCACCGGGTACAAGTCGGCCCTTACCAGGATCGCCGCCTGCTGGCCCGTGCCCAGGATGACCTGGCCAGGGCTGGACTCGAATTCATGCTGTTGCGCCTGCGTGATGAACCCACAGCACAACCAACAACTGCAGCACCAGAATAATTAAGGAGCACAGATGACCACTATTGTGTGTGTGCGTCGTGATAACGAAGTCGTCCTGGGTGGCGATGGCCAGGTCTCGCTGGGTAATACCGTGATGAAAGGCAATGCCCGCAAGGTACGCCGCTTGTATCATGACCGCATTCTGGCCGGTTTTGCCGGTGGTACAGCAGATGCCTTCACCCTGTTTGAGCGTTTTGAATCCCAGTTGGAAAAGCATCATGGCCAACTGGTGCGGGCTGCCGTGGAAATGGCCAAAGACTGGCGTACCGACCGTGCACTGCGCCGTCTGGAAGCCATGCTGGTGGTGGCTGATGAAACTGCCACCCTGTGCATCAGCGGCACCGGTGATGTGGTGGAACCGGAACATGGCGTACTGGCCATCGGCTCCGGTGGAAACTATGCCTTGGCTGCCGCTCGTGCCCTGCTGGAAAACACCGAACTGTCTGCCTATGAAATTGTGGAAAAAAGCCTGCAGCTGGCAGGGGATATCTGTGTCTTCACCAACCATCAGATGACCATTGAAGGCCTGAAAAAATGAGCAGTATGACGCCCAGAGAAATAGTGAGTGAACTGGATCGCTTCATTGTCGGTCAGGCAGATGCCAAGCGTGCGGTGGCGGTGGCCTTGCGTAACCGCTGGCGGCGCATGCAACTGGACCCTGACTTGCGTGCTGAAGTCACGCCAAAGAACATTCTGATGATTGGTCCGACCGGGGTGGGTAAAACAGAAATTGCCCGCCGCCTGGCCAAGCTGGCCCGTGCACCCTTCATCAAGGTGGAAGCCACCAAGTTCACTGAAGTGGGTTATGTCGGACGGGATGTGGAAACCATCATTCGTGACCTGATGGAGTCTGCCGTGAAAATGCTGCGTGAAGAGGCGATGAAAAAGAATCGCCACCGCGCTGAGGATGCAGCCGAAGAACGCATTCTGGATGCCTTGTTGCCACCGGCGCGTGATATTGAAAGCCGCGAAGCCGGGCATGAATCCTCCACTCGCCAGATCTTCCGCAAGAAGCTGCGGGAAGGCCAACTGGATGATAAGGACATCGAAATTGAAGTGGCTGGCCCGCAGATAGGTGTGGAAATCATGACCCCGCCGGGCATGGAAGAAATGACCCAGCAATTGCAGAGCCTGTTCTCCAACCTCAGCCAGGACAAGCGCCGCACTCGCAAATTAAAAATTCGTGATGCCATGCGCCTGGTCCGTGATGAAGAAGCGGCACGGTTGGTTAATGAAGATGAAATCAAGCGTGAAGCCGTGGATCTGGTGGAACAGAACGGCATCGTGTTTCTGGATGAGCTGGACAAGGTTTGCAAACGCGGCGAAAACGTGGGTGGTGCGGATGTGTCGCGTGAAGGTGTGCAGCGTGACCTTTTGCCACTGATTGAAGGCTGCACGGTGACCACCAAATACGGCATGATCAAGACCGATCACATCCTGTTTATTGCCTCCGGTGCGTTTCATCTGGCCAAGCCTTCCGATCTGATTCCCGAGTTGCAAGGGCGTCTGCCGATCCGGGTGGAGTTGAAGGCCCTGACACCGGAAGACTTCCGACGCATCCTGACCGAACCCGATGCTTCCTTGACGCGTCAGGCTATTGCACTGCTGGCCACTGAAGGCGTGGAACTGAGCTTCACTGATGATGGCATTGAGCGTCTGGCTCAGATTGCCTTTGAAGTGAACGAGAATACTGACAACATTGGTGCCCGCCGTTTGCATACGGTGATTGAGCGCTTGCTGGAAGATGCCAGTTTTGATGCGGATCGCCTGGGTGGCAAGCTGGTGGTGGATGCGGCTTATGTCAATCAGCAGCTCGGTGCGCTGGTCAAGGATCAGGATCTGTCGCGCTATATTCTTTGATGCAGGAAACCCTTATGTTGCAACCGACTGACCAGCGTGCACCTCAGCCGAATCGGGTGCACTACAGTAAAACCCGTCATTGCCTGGAGCTGGGTTATGCCGATGGCCAGGCGCTGGAGCTCCCAGCAGAACTGTTGCGGGTGTTGTCTCCCTCTGCTGAAGTGCAGGGGCATGGCAACCCAAAACTGCAGTTTGGCAAAAAAGACGTGAAAATCTGGAAAATCGAGCCGGTTGGTCGTTATGCACTGAAAATCAGTTTTGATGATGGCCACGACTCAGGGCTTTTTACCTGGGATTACCTCTGGCACCTGGGGCAGCATCGTGAGCAGCTCTGGCAGGATTACCTGAACCAACTGGCTGCTGCTGGTGAAAGCCGTGAACCCCGACTCATTCCCTTGTTTACCGATGCAGGAAAAACCTCATGACCCAGGAAAAACAGAACACCACCCATTTTGGTTACCAGCAGGTGCCGGTGGATGAAAAGGTCAAGCGGGTGGCCGGGGTCTTTGACTCGGTAGCCAGTAAATACGATCTGATGAACGACCTGATGTCCATGGGAGTGCACCGCCTGTGGAAAAAATTCACCATTGAGTTGTCCGGTGTGCGCAAGGGGCATCAGGTGCTGGATATTGCCGGTGGCACGGGCGATCTCACCATGCAGTTTTCCCGCCTGGTGGGTGAGGAAGGGCAGGTGATACTGGCAGACATCAACGCCTCGATGTTGAAAGTGGGCCGGGATCGACTGCTGGATCGGGGTTATGGTGGCAATATCCGTTTTGTGCAGGCCAATGCTGAGTGCCTGCCGTTTCCAGACAATCATTTTGATGTGGTCACCATTGCCTTTGGGCTGCGTAATGTCACGGACAAGGACAAGGCACTGCGCGACATGACCCGAATCCTCAAGCCGGGTGGTCGCCTGCTGGTGCTGGAGTTCTCCAAACCCACCAATCCGTTGATGACCAAGGCCTATGATCTTTATTCCTTCACCGCTCTGCCTTTAATGGGCAAACTCTTTGCCGGTGACAGCGACTCTTACCGTTACCTGGCTGAGTCGATCCGCATGCACCCGGATCAGGATACCCTGAAGGGCATGATGGAAGCGGCCGGGCTCAGTGAAGTGGAGTACCACAACATGACCTCCGGTGTGGTTGCCCTGCACCGTGGCATCAAGCTGTAATTCCGGAGCCTAGAGACCCTTATGGCCCTTCCCCTGAGTCTGCTGGCCGGACTGGAAAGTCTCATCAACCCCCTGTTGCGTCAGGCTGTTGCACGTGAAGGTGCGGCGGCTGCAGCCCTGCAGGAATTACATGGCTCGCTGCTGGAGCTGCGTGTCACCGGGCTGGATGTGCAGGTGCAACTGCAGGTGAACCACGAAGGACTGAGCCTTTATCGTCAGGCCGATGTTCAGCCTGATGCCTGGATGGAAGCCAGCCCGGCGTCTTACCTGAAAATGGCAACTCGCCCCGATGCCTCAGCGGTGTTATTCAGCCCGGAAGTACAGATTGGTGGCGACACTCGCAAACTGGAGTTGTTACAGGATCTGATGTCCGGTCTTGGTCTGGATGCTGCAGAGTTAATCCATCAGTTCACCGGGCCATTGCCACTGGCTTTACTCCAGTCTGGAATGAGTCGTTTACTGGGTTTTGGTCAGCGCTTCAGCCAAAGTGCCGGGCAGGATCTGAAGGATTATCTGGACGATGAAACCGGCCTGTTGCCGGGTCGCAACAGCCTGCATCTGCTGGAGGATGCACTGGGTGAACTGCGTCTGGACGTTGATCGGCTGGAAGCCCGCATCCGGCTGCTGGAGCAGACCGGAAACAAGACTGGAGAGCATTGAGTGGGACGTTTTTATCGTGCCTTGCGTATTACCTGGGTGGTGGTCCGTTACCGCCTGGATACCCTGATTCCGCAGGAACGCCTGCCCTGGCTGCTGGTGCTGTTGCTCAGGCTTAACCCCATGCGGCTGATCCCCGTAGGCAGATACACGCGTGGTGAACGCCTGCGACTGACCCTGGAGGAGCTGGGCCCGATTTTCATCAAGTTTGGCCAGATGCTCTCCACCCGGCGTGACCTGCTGCCATCGGATGTGGCTGATGAGCTGAAAAAACTCCAGGACCAGGTGCCCCCTTTCCCTGCTGAGCTGGCGCGTAAAACCATCGAACACTCCTTGCGCATGCCTGTGGCGGAAGCCTTTGCAGAGTTTGGTGCCGAGCCGCTGGCTTCTGCTTCGGTGGCCCAGGTGCACACCGCCCGGTTGCATACCGGAGAAGAGGTGGTGGTGAAGGTGATTCGTCCGGGCATCAAGCAGGTGATCCGCAAGGACATCCAGCTGCTGTACATGCTGGCCAGATTAACACTGAAACTGGTGCCCGATGCCCAGCGCCTGCATCCGGTGGAAGTGGTGGCTGATTATGAAGTCAGCCTGATGGATGAGCTGGACCTGCAGAAAGAAGCCGCCAGCACGTCGCAGTTAAAGCGCAACTTTCAGAATTCTCCCCTGCTTTATGTACCGGCCATTCACTGGTCCTTCACCCGCAGGAACCTGATGGTGCAAGAGCGGATTTACGGGGTGCCGGTGGCCGAAGTGGAAACCCTGAAAGCCCGTGGCGTGAACATGAAAAAGCTGGCCGAGCGCGGAGTGGAGATTTTTTTCACCCAGGTGTTCCGGGACAACTTTTTTCACGCCGACATGCACCCTGGCAATATTTTTGTGGACACCAGCCTTCCTGAAAGTCCGCGCTACATAGCCATTGACTGCGGTATTGTCGGTTCGCTGAGCATGGAAGACCAGAACTACCTGGCGCGCAACCTGCTGGCATTTTTTGAGCAGGACTATTACGAGGTGGCCAGGCTGCACATCGAGTCTGGCTGGGTGGGTGAAGGAACCCGTGCCAATGAATTTGCTGCCGCCATTCGGGCGGTGTGTGAGCCCATTTTTGAAAAACCCCTGAAAGACATCTCTTTTGGTCAGGTGCTGCTGGGATTATTCCAGACGGCCCGACGCTTCAACATGGAAGTGCAGCCACAGCTGGTGTTGCTGCAGAAAACCCTGTTGAACATTGAAGGCCTTGGTCGCCAGCTTTATCCCGATCTGGACCTGTGGACCACCGCCAAACCCTTTCTGGAAAACTGGATGAAACAGCGTGTAGGCCCCCGTGGCATCCTGTTAAAAGCCAAGGAAAAACTGCCAGACTGGCTGGAGCAGATTCCTGAGCTGCCGCAACTGGCTCACGAAGGGTTAAGTCAGTTCCGCAACTGGCAACAGGATCATCTGGAACAACGTCGCCTGCTGCGTGACATGCGCGATGAAATGATTGCCGGGCGGCGGCGTAATGGGCAGTTGTTGCTGGCTGTATTGCTGTTGTTAATGGCACTGGTTTCTGGTGTCGGCGAACAGCTGCTTCCGCTGTTACAGGGTGATTGGCAGCCCTGGGTGTTGGGTGGCATTGGTTTGTTATTACTGCTGCGACGTTAGGTGGCTGGTCGGCTCCGGCGCTTTCCGTTATGCTTGGCCCCCTGTTCTGAAAGCAAGTGATAAAGGTTGGATTGGCATGGCAGATATCCTGCAGCAATTGGCAGCAACGCTGGAAGCCCGTAAGCAGGCTGATCCGGGTAGCTCTTATGTGGCCCAGTTGCATCACAAGGGATTAAACAAGATCCTTGAGAAGGTGGGTGAAGAAGCCACAGAAACCTTGCTGGCCGCCAAGGATGCAGCCATCAGTGGCAAGCCGGATGAGGTGATTGCGGAAACGGCCGATCTCTGGTTTCATTCACTGGTTATGTTGTCTCACCTGAATATCAGCCATCAAGACGTACTGAATGAGCTGGCACGACGCATGGGGCTTTCCGGTCTGGAGGAAAAAGCCAGCCGCAGTGCCCAATGAAATGACAAGAACACGCAAACACTATTGAGTTAAGCAGGAGATCATCATGGGTTTTGGCGGCATTAGCATTTGGCAACTTCTGATTGTTCTGGGCATCATCATCCTGATTTTTGGAACCAAAAAACTGCGTTCACTGGGTAGTGACCTGGGTGGTGCTGTAAAAGGCTTCAAGTCCGCCATGAAAGATGGTGAGAAGGAAGCCGAAGCAGAAGACCTGAAAAAGGATGCAGCGAATCTGAACAAGGTTGAAGAAAAAGGTCCGATTGACGTCAAATCCACCCGCGTTGACCAGGAGCAGGAGCGCAAGTAAGCGCCCATTGCCATGTTTGATATCGGCTTTTTTGAACTGCTGCTGATCGGTATCGTGGGTCTGCTGGTACTGGGTCCGGAGCGTCTGCCGCAGGCAGTACGCACGCTGGGTCTATATATCGGCCGTATCCGCAAGGCCGTGTCAGGTATTCAGCAGGAGGTCAATGAACAGCTGCAACTGGAAGAAATGCGCCAGCGCCTGGCCGAGCACGAGCGCAAGGTTCGTGCAGGCCTGCTGGATGTGGAAAAGGAAGTCGAAAACCAGGTGAACATGGAATCGGGTGCTGATGCACAGCAACCTGTCGAGCCAGTAAAAGAGCAGGCCGAAACCCCTGTATCCAGGTCTGAGGACAAGCCTTCATGAGTCAGATGGATCAGCAGCCTGATCGGAATCCGGATCAGAACATGCAGGAACCAGTGGCACCGGCGGGCCATGCCCCGCTTGTTGAGCATCTGATAGAGTTGCGTGACCGTCTACTGCGTATTGTGGTTTCAGTATTAATTGTATTTTTGGCGCTTTTTTATTTTGCCAATGATATCTATCTTTTTATATCTGAACCCTTGCGTGCAATACTGCCAGAAGGCACCAATATGATTGCCACAGAAGTGGCATCACCTTTTTTAACGCCATTTAAACTGACTTTATTTACTGCTTTTATAGTCAGTGTTCCCTATATTCTATATCAGATCTGGAGTTTTATTGCGCCAGGTTTATATGAACATGAAAAAAAGCTGGCCTTTCCATTGCTGGCATCCAGCATCATCCTGTTTTATGCCGGTATGGCCTTTGCTTACTATGCTGTGTTTCCCCTGTTGTTTGCATTTTTCACCGCTGCAGCACCTGAGGGGGTGGCGGTGATGACAGACATCAATGCCTACCTGAGTTTTGTGCTGAAACTGTTTTTTGCTTTCGGTCTGGCCTTTGAAATCCCTGTGGCCACAGTGCTGCTGGTGATGGCGGGTGTCACCAGTGTGGAAACCCTGTCCTCCAAACGGATGTATGTGATCCTGGGTTGTTTTGTGGTTGCCATGCTGCTGACGCCACCTGATGTGTTTTCACAGACGCTGCTGGCTGTCCCGATGTGGCTGTTGTTTGAAGTGGGAATATTGATTTCGCGCTTGCTGCCAAAGCGTAAGGCTGAAGAATAAAACACCTTATTACAAATAAAAACAATAAACCCGGCTTATAGTCGGGTTTATTGTTTTACATCAATTGTAGATGTCTGCCTGCCTGAGATACATTGGATTCACAGGACATGAATTTCCAATGGAGTCGTCAATGGTTGAAAGCAGTCGTGTGTTGTATGAGGATGATGAACACCAGTACGTCTGGTTTGGCTGGGAAGACCCTGACTGTGAAGATAGCCTGGTGCAGTCCAATCAGGTGCTGGTGATCAATCAGGATCAGGGTTATCTGTTTGATCCTGGTGGTGCCTTCATTTTTTCCGAGGTGGCAGCAGAGGTCAATAAATACCTGGCGCTGGATCAGATACGCTATTTGCTCGCTACACACCAGGATCCCGATGTACTTTCCTCCGTTACCCTTTGGCTGAAAGCCACTCATGCACGTTTGCTGGTTTCACGCCTGTGGATCCGGTTTGTCTCTCACTTTGGTTTCAGCGATAACAGCCGTCTGATTGCCATTGAAGACAAGGGCAAAATGATCAAGTTGCCTGCGGGTGGTGAGATCATCTTGTTACCCGCTCACTTTTTACACAGTGAGGGTAATTTCTGTTTTTACGATAGCCGTTCAAAAATCCTGTTTACTGGTGATATTGGTGCTGCTGTATTCCCCAAGGGGGAGCGTTACCTGATGGTGGAAGACTGGGACAAACATCTGGCTTACACCGAAGGTTTCCACAAACGTTACATGGGTAACAATCAGGCCTTGCGCAAATGGGTGGCGATGGTGCGTCAATACCCCCTGGAAATGATTGTTCCTCAGCATGGTGCCATTATTGGCAAGGAACACATTCCTGCTTTTCTGGACTGGCTGGAAAATCTGCAGTGTGGCACAGACCTGCTGGATGAGTTTTACGGTTTTTAGGGTGCATAACCTGTGGGGCAGATGCCCTGAAGCGGATACAACAAGAAGACATGGATTGATTGACAGAGGAGCCTGCCGGGATGACAACGCATCTGGAAGACAACCGCCTGCTGTATGAAGATGATGAGCATCAGTTTGTCTGGTTTGGTTGGGAGGAAGAAGAGGGCTCAGACTCTTTTGTGCAAACCAATCAGTGCCTGATCATTAATCAGGACCAGGGTTATCTGTTTGATCCAGGCGGTACTTATGTTTTTCATCAGGTTCTGGAGCAGGTGACGCGTTATCTGCATCCGCGCCAGATCAATACACTGATTGCCACCCACCAGGACCCGGATGTCTGTTCTTCCGCACCCTACTGGATGAAAGCAACCGATGCCAAGTTGCTGATTTCCCGTTTGTGGCTTCATTTTGTATCGCATTTTGGCCTGGATGAACCAGAGCGTGTGGTGCCCTTGCCGGATCGGGGTGCCAGATTGCGTTTGCCCAGTGGCGATCACCTGCTGTTATTACCAGCTCATTTTTTACACAGTGAAGGGAACTTCAGCATTTTTGATGAGCGCTCCGGCATCCTGTTCAGCGGTGACATTGGGGCATCCATCTTCCCGAAGGGTAAGCGTTCTTTATTGGTTGAGGATTTTGAAGCACACCGTGCATTCATGGAGCCTTTTCACAGGCGGTATATGCACTCCAATGCGGTGTGTCGCCACTGGGTTGCGCAGATCAGGGCTCTGCCGCAACCGGTGAAGATGATTGTGCCGCAACATGGATCGATGTTTCAGGGGGAGCAGGTGGAAAACTTCCTGTCATGGTTTGAAACACTCCAGTGTGGAGGTGATTACCTGCAGGCCATCTACACTGATCAACCCGTTTAAATTTCCCTGGATGGCAGTGTGACTGCAAGGATGTCATATGTTTTTGCGCGATTTTGAACTATCCAGAATCATGCCGGAACACCTGAAGGTGGACCACCCGGTACCCTGGCCCATTTACGACGAATTCGGCAAGTTGTTAATGGCCAAGGGGGCCGTTTTGCGTTCCGAACGTCAAAAGGAAATTCTGGCAAGGGTGGGGCTGTTTGCCCGTGAAGCCAATCCAGAGCCTGAGGCAGAGGTTCCACAGCCCGTGCGTTTTCGGCGCAAGGTGAACCCTTTTAATGAGTTTGATGAGCTGTGCCTGAAGCTGGAAGCAGTTTTTACGCTGATGGAGGCGGAAAAACGCCCTAACCCCGGCATCATCAAAAAACGTGTGTATGAAATCTGTACCACGCTGCAGGGACTGGTGGAATACGATGCTGATGCGTTGCTGGGTGCTGTGCATCTGGCGGATCAGTTTCCCTACCATGTATTGCACCCCATGCAGATTGCAGTGCTGTCAGAGTTGATCATGGATCGCTTGCAGGCAGAACAGGCGGTGCGCCTGTCCGTTCTGGCTGCCGCTTTAACCTGTAACCTGGCCATGAACCCGTATCAACAGCGCCTGCATCAACAGCGCACGCCGCTGAATGATCAGCAACGGCGAGTGATTAACCGTCATCCCTTGCAAACACGTCAAAGTCTGGAAGAAGCAGGTGTTGATGACTTGTTGTGGTTGGAGTTGGTGGCTCAGCACCATGAAAAACTGGATGGCAGTGGTTATCCGCTGGGTTTGAGTGGTGATCAGATTCGCCGTGAAGCGCGCATTCTGGCTCTGGCCGATGTTTACAGTGCGATGGTGACACCAAGGCCCTATCGCAATCCGATCAAACACAAGGATTCACTCAGGGATATTTTCACCCAGCGTGGCAGTAAGTTTGATTCCAAACTGACGCTGCTGTTTCTGAATGAATTGGGGGTTTACCCACCGGGTGTGTATGTACGGTTGAATAATGGTGAGCTGGCCGTGGTGATCGGGCGTACACCAGACCCACGCTCACCCCTGGTGGCGAGCATCCGCAAGCCCAGTGGTGATTTGTTTTTGTCACCCAGACGCCGGAATACCGGTTCAGAACAGTTTGGTATTCGCAGCGCCTGTAACGTGAATGAAAGGATCAAGATCAACCCGGCCACCCTGTGGGGCATTAATGCCATTCGGGTGAATGTGATGCCGGCTGACCTGTCCGGCATCTCGGATCTGATCTGAACCGGTTGATCAGCTCAGATCCAGTACCTTGTCGACCAGCTTGAAGATGCCATCCCGCGCTTCGGTGATCCGGCTGGCAAGCATGTAAGCCGGCGTGCTGACCACCTTGTGGGTGTTATCAACAATGATCTCGTCCACTCCACAGGTCTTGTGCAGGCCGCCCATGGCAATCAGGGCTCCTTCCACGCCAGGGTCACTGCCTACAGTGCAAAGAATGCCCGGCGCAACCAGTTTGGCAGTAATGGCCGGTGCAATACACATCAGGCCGATGGGTTTACCTGCTTTGTGGAATGCCTGCACAAACTGGCGTACATCGTTGCGCACTTCACACTCGGCACCCTCGGAAGCAAAGGTGGAGAAGTTTTTGGCCACACCAAAACCGCCGGGCAGAATCACTGCATCATAGTCATCCGGGCTGGCCTGGCTCAGCTCCAGAATATCGCCTCGGGCCAGACGGGCGGCTTCCTGCAGGATGCTGCGTGAAGCACTTCCTGACTCGCGGCTGTCTTCAACTTCCTCGCCGCTGGCATGATCCACCACATGCATTTGCAGGGCATCCGGTGCAATACAACGGTATTCAGCATCACGTTCATCCAGGCGCAGCAGGGTCAGGACGCTTTCATAAATTTCGGCACCGTCAAAGACACCGCAACCGGACAGCAACACGGCTACTTTTTTCTTCATGATCTTCTCCATCCTGTTGTTTTTGAATCAATGCCTTGACTCTAGCCAGCATCGTCGTACTAAGCAACCTGTCAGGCTTCAAACCTGCTGCCGTACTGATATACTGGAAACAGCTTTTCACAAATATTTCATCCGCTTGTATCACACTGGCAGATGCCGCCAGCACAACCGGATCCCAGGAGGACCAACGCGTGCAAATTACCCCCCGTCAATTCCCGGCCACCCGCATGCGCCGTATGCGTGCAGATGATTTTTCCCGCCGTCTGATGCAGGAAACCCACCTGAGCGTGAATGACCTGCTGGTGCCGCTGTTTGTGCAGGAAGGTCAGCAGCAACGCACCCCGGTGCCTTCCATGCCGGGTGTGGAGCGACTCAGTCTGGATCTGCTGGTGCAGGAGGCCCGTGAGTTGGCGGCCTTGGGTATTCCGGCCATTGCCTTGTTTCCGGTGGTGGATGCAGCAGGTAAAACAGACCTGGCGGAAGAAGCCTACAACCCCAACGGTTTGGTACAGCGGAGTATCAAGGCATTCAAAGACGCCGTGCCACAGTTGGGTATCATCACGGATATTGCCCTGGACCCTTATACCTCCCATGGTCAGGACGGCATTATTGATGAACAGGGTTACGTGCTGAATGACCGGACCGTGGAGACCCTGGTCAAGCAGGCGCTGTCTCATGCCGAAGCCGGAGCTGATGTGCTGGCACCTTCGGACATGATGGATGGTCGTATTGGTGCCATCCGTCAGGTGCTGGAACAGGAAGGGCTGGTCAATACCCGCATTCTCTCTTATGCCGCCAAGTATGCTTCGGCCTATTATGGCCCTTTCCGCGATGCAGTGGGTTCAGCCGCCAATCTTGGCAAATCGGGTAAACAGAGTTACCAGATGGATCCGGCCAACAGTGATGAAGCCCTGCATGAAGTGGCATTGGATCTGGCTGAGGGTGCTGATATGGTGATGGTTAAACCCGGCATGCCTTATCTGGATATCGTTCAGCGGGTCAAAAGTCAGTTTGGTGTGCCCACGCTGGTGTATCAGGTCAGTGGTGAATATGCCATGCATATGGCAGCCATCGAAAAAGGCTGGCTAACGGAAGCGGCGATGATGGAAGCGCTGGTCTGCATCAAACGGGCCGGTTGTGATGGCATCCTGACTTATTTTGGCAAACGAGCGGCCCAGTTACTGAATCAGTAAGTTTGACTAGTGAGGCATTCAAAGCAAGGATATGGCAGATGACTGACACCAAGGCAACACCTGTACCCGCAACAACTGAAGCGGTGGATACCCCGGCTACTGATGAGTCCACCCAGATAACCCAGGCCAGTGCCCAGCGTGCTCCCCTGCGAATTAATCAGAGCAAGACCGGTGTGCGTCGTCGCAAATCGGATGATAGTATTGATCTGGATGCCCCGGACCTCTACTTCAATCGGGAGTTGTCTCACCTGCAATTTAATATCCGGGTATTGGAGCAGTCGCTGGATGCCAGCCATCCGCTGCTGAACCGCCTGCTGTTCCTGCTGATTTTTTCCAGCAACCTGGACGAGTTTTTTGAAATTCGGGTTGCCGGTCTGCGTCGTCAGGTGGCACTGGATCGGGAAAAATCCGGTGTGGATGGCATGCGTCCCAGTGAAGTGTTGAAAGAAGTTTCACGCATCTGTCATGAGCAGGTGGAGCGTCAGTACAAGATCCTCAACGAAGTGCTGATCCCGGCACTGGAAGACAACCAGATACGATTTATCCGCCGTGATCAGTGGACTCGCCAGCAGACCGCCTGGGTGGAAGACTTTTTCAACAATGAAATTCTGCCGGTGATCAGCCCCATTGGTCTGGACCCGTCACATCCCTTCCCGCGTCTGGTCAACAAGAGTCTGAACTTCATTGTATCGCTGGAGGGTAAGGATGCCTTCGGTCGTGAAGGCGGCATGGCCATTCTTCCGGCACCACGCTCCCTGTCACGCCTGATCCGTATTCCTGATGAGCTGTGTGAAGGTGGTGACAACTTTGTGTTCCTGTCCTCGATGATTCATGCCCATGCTGAGCTGTTGTTCCCCGGCATGAAGGTCAAGGGATGTTACCAGTTCCGCATCACCCGTAATGCTGACTTGAGTGTGGACTCCGAAGAAGTGTCGGATCTGGCCAGTGCCCTGCGTGGTGAGCTGCTATCCCGCCGTTATGGTGATGCAGTGCGCCTGGAGGTGGCCGACAATTGTCCGGATGAGCTGGTCGCTTTCCTGTTGAAACAATTTAACCTGACCGAAGAAGAACTCTACCGGGTGAATGGCCCGGTGAACCTGAATCGCCTGATGGCGGTGATGGGGCAGGTGAATCGTCCGGATCTGCAATATGCACCCTTTACACCGGGTTTGCCGAAGTTGCTGCGCAAGGATGCCGGTTCAATTTTTAATGCCATCCGCCAGGGTGACATCCTGCTGCACCACCCCTTTGAAAGTTTTTCGCCGGTGGAAGACCTGCTGCGGGAAGCCGCCAGTGACCCCGATGTGGTGGCGATTAAACAAACCCTCTACCGCACCGGCGCTGATTCCAACATTGTGAATGCACTGGTGGAAGCTGCCCGAAATGGTAAAGAGGTAACCGTTGTCATTGAGCTGCGGGCACGCTTTGATGAAGCAGACAACCTGACACTGGCCAGTCGTTTGCAGGAAGCTGGTGCCATTGTGATTTACGGCGTGGTGGCCTACAAAACCCACGCCAAGATGATGCACATTCTGCGGCGGGAAAGTGGCCGATTGCGCCATTATGCCCACCTGGGCACCGGTAACTACCATGCCAAGACTTCGCGCCTTTACACCGATTATGGCCTGCTGACTTCCAATCAGGACCTTTGTGAAGATGTGCACAAGGTGTTTTTGCAGCTGTGTGGCATGGGACAGGTGTTGAACATGCACAAGCTGTTGCATGCACCCTTCACCTTGCACAAACGCCTGGTGGAAATGATCGAGCGGGAAGCTGAAAATGCTGCTGCCGGTAAAAAAGCCCGCATCATCATCAAGACCAACTCCATCACCGAACCCAAACTGATCAAGGCACTGTACAAGGCCAGTCAAGCCGGTGTTGAAATTGACATGGTAGTGCGAGGCATCTGCTGCCTGAAACCGGGTGTTCCCGAGGTGTCGGAGAATATCCGGGTGCGTTCCATCATCGGGCGTTTTCTGGAGCACACACGGGTGTTCAGCTTCCACAATGATGGCAAGGAAGAGATTTATTGTGCCAGTGCCGACTTTATGGAGCGCAACATGTTCCATCGTGTGGAAACCTGTTTTCCGCTGCTGGAAACCCGGTTGGCCAACCGGGTGCGCAAGGATCTGGAAACCTATCTGCTGGATAACTGCCAGAGTTGGGAGCTGCAGAGTGATGGTTCCTACCTGCTGAACTCACCCGGTGAAGGCAAGGGTGAAGTCAGTGTGCAGGAAACCCTGCTGGATGCTTATGCCGAGAAGGTCAGCTGAACCTGCCGGATGGATCATGCTAGACTGGTCCATACATTTATTTGACGGAGCAAGGTATGGACCGGAAAGCTATCCCGCAACAGGCAGGCTTGTGCTGGATTCGCCCGGAGCAGTGGCAGAGACTACTGGAAGTGGCAGAAGATCGTGACCGGCTGGAAAAAAGCTGGGAAGAATGGCAGGCCAAAAGCCTGGAAATGATCGAGGTGTTTGCCACCCGGAACATTCTGATCCAAAAAGTTGAAGTGGATGTTGAGGCATTAATCGACTGGTGCCATCAGCGTGAAAAAACGGTGAATGCCTCAACCCGCGCGGAGTATGTCACCGCGTTGATGATGGAACAGAAAAAAGCCGAAATGCAGCAGACGACTCGTCACTGATTTTGTGTTCGCGCAATGCAGTGACGGTTTTTTATGCCGTAGTACGGTCTTGCAGCTCACTGATCCAGCGGGCATCCAGCCGTGTCTGGTTCGGGTCCAGGCCTAAGGCCTGCATGCGCTCAGCGGTTTGTTGTTTCTCTACTTTTAACTCCAGCAAGCCGGTGTCATTGCCTTCCAGCTGGTGCATCTGCTCCAGCGCCAGTTGATAAAAACGCAGAATTTGCAAAGCGCGTGGGTGATCCGTTTCTGCCAGCGGCTTGACCCGGTGCATCACATTGGTGACCCGCATCAGGTTGCGCTTCAGGTGCCAGCCATACACTGCTTCGCGCATAAAAGGTTGATCCTTCAGATAAAAACGCACCAGCAATAGGGTGCTACCCAGGCTCAGCGCTACCCCCAGCAGGTTAAGGCGGAAATTATTGCCACCGGGGGTGCCCCATAACAAGACCAGCAGGCTGGATAACAACATGCCGGTGGCTGCAAAAAGCACAATCAGGATCAGGCTGCTTTTGCGGGTTTGTTGACGGTAGTTGTCAGGGTCCAGCGGCTGTAATTCAAACATGGTTATTCAGTCTTTTCATTCAATGAGCCAGTTCAGGCGGTTTCAGTTTTTTGTGCTGCCATTCTAACGGCAACGGCCAACTGCTGCAGGCTTTCTGCGGTTGCTTCCCAGCCCAGGCAGGGATCAGTCATGGATTGACCATACACCCCTTCATCAGCAGTCAGTGACTGCTGACCCGTGACCAGAAAACTTTCCAGCATCACACCCAGAATCGGGTGGCCCTGTTGCAATTGTTGCCCGATATCCGTCAGTACCTCGGCCTGGCGCTCAGCGACCTTGCCGCAGTTGGCATGGCTGGCATCAATCATCACACGGGGATTCAGCCCGGCCAGTTGCAGCGCCTGACTGGCCGCCAGCAGATGTTCACTCTGGTAGTTGGGACCATCATGACCACCCCGCAGTACCAGATGCCCAAAGGGGTTACCGCTGACTTGTTGCTGAACCAGACGCCCCTGGTCATTAATGCGGGTCATGAATTGTGGCTGGCTGCTGGCTTTGATGGCGTTAACCGCCACATCAATGCCGCCATCGGTGCCATTCTTGAATCCCAGTGCGCCGGGCAGGCATGCTGCCATTTCCCGATGGGTCTGGGATTCGGTGGTGCGGGCACCCAGAGCATACCAGCTGACCAGGTCATCAAAGTAGGGTGCCAGATGAGGGTTCAGCGCTTCGGTGGCCACCGGTAAACCCAGCGCTGCAACATCCAGCATCAGGCGGCGTGACACTTCCAGCCCCAGATCCAGTTGTTGGCTGCCATCGCGCAGTGGGTCGTTAACCAGCCCTTTCCAGCCCAGGCAGGTGCGGGGTTTTTCAATGTAAACCCGCATCACCAGCAGCAGCTCCGGCAAGCGTTGCTGCAATTGCTGCAGGCGGCGGGCGTAATCCAGAGTGGAGCGGCTGTCATGGACGGAGCAGGGACCAACCACCACCAGCAGGCGTTGGTTCTGGCCACTGACCACCTGCCGGATGGCCTGGCGCTGCTGGCTGATCTGCTGCTGCAGAGCTGGGGACACCGGCAGTAACTGGCGCAGGCTTGCCGGGCTGCTGAGCAGCTGTTCACCCGTGGTTTGTTGCATCATGCTGTTCATCTGAAAATTCCTCATAAAAAAACCCCGGTGTGGACTGCACCGGGGTTTTTTTATGCCTGGGCAGCCACAGGGCGCCCGAAAGACAGATTTCAGACGCGTGAGATCCTGCTAAACCAATAGCCATAAAAAAACACACCAGCTTGTGCCGGTAAGTTTTTCTGTGACTTGAGGTTGGACAGGTTCATGCGTCTGGGCCTTTCAGCAGGCAATGGATTAAAAGTTGCTTCA
This sequence comes from Marinospirillum alkaliphilum DSM 21637, assembly GCF_900119735.1. GTDB lineage: Bacteria > Pseudomonadota > Gammaproteobacteria > Pseudomonadales > Halomonadaceae > Marinospirillum > Marinospirillum alkaliphilum. The sequence continues at coordinate 299,000 of NZ_FPJW01000003.1, forward strand.
AGAAAAACACATTCACTCATTTTCTGCAAGTTTTTCTGCCATGCCCTGTACCGGGTAGAGGGTATAAATGCGAAAAAACTCCTCGCGGGAAAAGGTTTTGACCAGGTTTTTGCTGTAGGCAATCTTGCGGTTACGCTGCAGGTCAAAACCCTTGTAACCCAGCAGTTGCAGGCAGTGGGCGCAGACTTCGCGCTGCTGTTCTTGTTGTGGACCCACTGGCAAGCCACCCGTGCGGCGAGTACTGATCCAGACTGTCTGACTGGCAGACCAGGCATCTGTCACCGGGCACTGGGCCAGATGATAATCACCGGCATTTTCCAGGTAGACAACCAGTCGCGTGTTTTTAAGTCCCCAGGTGTGATCAGCAAAACGCTTCAGGCGCGCCAGTGGCAGTTGGCGACCTTGCTGATCCAGCTCGGAGCGCTCTTTGCCGGTCAGGTGTTTTTCGGCGTTAAAAAGCTCAAAATGCCCGGTTTTGCGTGCACCCATTGCCAGCCTGAGTTCACGAAAGGGTTCAAATTCAGTGAAGTCGGGCAGTTGCATGCTAAGGGTCCTGCTGCAACGGGCGGCGCTGGTTTTCCAGAATGGCACGAATGCGGGAATCAGCATCGGTGCGTACCCGGAACTCCACCCGGCGCGAAAGTTCGGCATTTTCGCTGCCATCCGGGTTGAGCACCGGATGGGATGAGGACAGGCCATTGGCGGTGAGATTACGTTTTAACCAGTCCTGCTCATGTGCCACGCTGGGCAGGGTGATCACATACTCCAGACCGGAGCGGGTGCGCTCCTGCGACAGGCGCATGTTGTTGATATAGGCTTCGTTGGCATCTCTGGCATTGGTCCAGTCACTGGAGGTGTGGCCTTCAATGCGAACTTCTTCGATGTCATCCCGGTAGCGTTCAGAGGTGATCACCCGCACATAACGCGGGAAAAAGTCCGCCAGGATGGCTTCAAAGGCGGGGCGCAATCGTGCTGAACCCAGTTCAAACAGTACGCCACTGTCCTGAAAGGTGATGACCAGATCAGGCGTCAGCTGGGCACCCCAGCGCGGCAGGTCATCTTCAAACTCATCCAGCAGGTCCTGATACAGGGCTTCACGCAGGTCCAGGTAGATTTCGGCCACCTCGCGCATGCGCTCACTTTCCTTCTGTACGATGACCATGAAAATCACCGCCACCAGCAGGAATACCATCATCAGTCCGGCCATCAGGTCGCTGACGGAAATCCAGTGGGCACCTTCTTCACCGGCCAGGGTTTCTTCTTCCTGATTCTGCATCATGCGACTCAGGTCCCTCCGGTTTTGCTGCTCTTGTCAGTTTTGTCCAGCTGTTCGGCCAGACGCACCAGCTCCCGCAGTTTGTCGGTCAGCGGAGTGTAATCACTGACAAATTTTTCGGACAGGGCGGCCAGCTGGCTGCCAAAGGTCTGCAGGGCGTGAGTCAGCTCATGTTCCATTGCGGCATCCAGACGGATCAACTGCTGTTCGGTACGATCCAGATTGCGTTCGGTCTGCTTTTGCTGGCGCAGCAGTTGTTCATCCAGGCGTTTACCCAGCACGTCATTGAGGTTTTCAACACTGTCGGCCACCCGTTTTGCTGAGCTGTCCATCAGGCGCTGCATCTGCACATGCTGGCGTTCCAGTTGCCCGGCCAGGCCATCGGTGAGGGTGTGAATGCGCTCTTCCAGTTTGGGCAGGCCACCCCCGGCCTTGTTGACCAGATTGGCCAGCGAGTCCAGGTATTTGCCGAGGGATTCTGACTGCTGCTGCAGGCCGCCCATCACACTGCCGAGGGTTTCCGCCACCTCGTTAAAGGCCTGGGTGTGTTCCACCATGGTTTTGTAGGCTTCGGTTGCCTTGTCCAGCACCTGACCATTGGCACGTTGTTCGTTCAGCAGGGCTTCCAGCTCTTCCTTGTAGTTCTCCTGCCACTGCAGCATCTGGCCCACGGCATCATTCAACTGGCGGAAGTTGTCGCCATACTGGGTGCCGATCTGCTGGTTAAAGTCAGCCAGCAGTGTTTCCAGGGCACTGATCAGTGCTTTGGAGTTGGCATCAGCCATCTTCTGCTGGTAATCACCGATGCCTTCCCCCAGCTTTTTCAGGCTGGCTTCCAGGCGTTGTTCATTGGTTTTCAGGTATTCATCTATGCGGGTGAGGCCGGAGTTTTTCAGCAGCAGGCGGATGTCGCCCAGTAGTGTGGCCAGATCATCCATGGTGGCACCGGTGACCTGTACCGATCCATCCATGCCACGGACATGGTTCAGCACATGGCGCATCTTGATGGTCATGGCACCGAGCAGTCCGGCGATAGAAGACCAGAAAGCCGTTTTTAAACCTTCAATCAGTTGCGGAACACTGGCTTCCACATCAGCAGCATCAAACTCCATCAGACCCAGCGCCACACCAAAAAAGGTGCCGAAGATGCCCACGCTGGTGAGGATAGAGGGTGCGGCATTCACGGTGCGCAGGGAGTAAACCGGACCATGGAAATACACCGTCATTGCGGCGATCAGGATGATGAAGAACAGTGTCAGGGGTGAAAAGGCACTCAGCAGATCCATAGGTGTTTTCTGTTCCGGTATTTGATCGTTTTGCCCCGGTGGACGGTCAGGGATGAAGTTTACCTGTTTGCGGCCCTGATCCGCTACAATAGGGCATCGATTACGTCAGAAGGTGTATTTTGTGAACAAAGCCCGACTTTTTGCCTGGAGCCAGTACCTGCTGCCCCACCACCTCTTGTCCCGCCTGACCGGTGCCCTGGCTGAATGCCGCATCGGCTGGATCAAGAACCTGTTGATTCGCAAGTTTGTCCAGCGTTTTCAGGTGGACATGAGTGAAGCCTTGCAGGAAGACCTGACTGCTTATGCCAACTTCAATGACTTCTTCACGCGTGAACTGAAACCGGGCATGCGGGAGATAGTCGCAGACCCCTTGCAGCTGGCCAGTCCGGCTGACGGTGCCATCAGCGAGCTGGGTGTGCTGGAGCATGGTCAGTTGCTGCAGGCCAAAGGCATCCGTTACAGCCTGACTCGCTTGCTGGGTGGTGATGTGGAACGGGCCAAACCCTTTATGGGCGGCAGTTTTGCCACCATCTACCTGTCACCCAGAGACTACCACCGGGTGCACATGCCACTGGATGGTCGTCTGCTGGAGACAATTTATGTACCGGGCCGCTTGTTTTCAGTGAATCAGGCCACGGCAGATAACGTCCCGGGTCTGTTTGCCCGCAATGAAAGGCTGGTGGCGTTTTTTGAAACCCCGGCAGGCCCGATGGCGCTGATCCTGGTGGGTGCCATGATTGTGGCGGGTATTGAAACCGTATGGGATGGCCAGGTGGCACCGCCTGCTCGCAAGGTCACCGTAAAGGATTTTTCTGATCCTCAGCCGGTGGTGCTGGAAAAGGGTGAAGAAATGGGGCGCTTCAAGCTGGGTTCAACCGCCATTATGGTGTTTGGACCGGAGGCCGTGCAGTGGCGTGAAGACCTGCAAAACGGCACCCCGGTGCGTTTAGGTGAAGCCCTGGCAACACTTGCTGCTACAGGCGGAAAATGATTGCACCGAATACACCGCTGATCTGATCCCGTGCCACCAGCGGGCTGTCACTGACACTGTCCGGCAGCCAGCGGGTGCGGGTTGATAACAACAGGGACGTTGTGGTGTTGAGCTGGTAAGCAAGGGTGACACCAACAGTGTATTGAATGCCGGCATCCACCTGATAGGCGGTGCGCTCAGGGGTCAGACCTGTGTGTACTTCGCTGTCACGCACACCATAATAATAATCCAGCAGGTCAGCACTCATCCAACTGATGCCAGCATTGGGTGTCAGGCTGAGTTCACGACTGATGGGGATGCGGTAGGCATAACCGGCACTGACTTCCTGGCCTTCATGTTTGCCCAGCAGGTCGGTCACCGCCTTGAGTGAGTACTGGTGCATGCCTTCACGCCAGACCAGACCCAGACCACCATCCAGTGACCAGCCGCGCGTGGCCATCCCCTGCAGATAAAGGGAGTCACTGCTGCGGTACCCCTCCAGACGACCGCTGACCAGGGCGCTGAGTGTCAGATTGCTGCGACGGTCGCCGGTTTGCCACAGGTAATAACCAGCCTCAATGCCACGAAAATAACCCTTCTCCCCTTCATAACTGATAAAGGCGGGAATGGTGTTGGGATTGCCGCTGACACCGCGATAGGGGCTTTGGCCTTGTGAAAAGCCGATGCCGGCACCAACACTGGTTTGTGCACTGGCATTGCCGCACAGGGCAAGCAGCAATAACCCGGACAGCCCTGTTAAGGTCAGGCGCATGTTTACCTCTTGTTCATTGATGATGGTTAATCTTCTGGAAGTGAATCAGCTAGAATGCAACAGATTGAATCTTCTGGAAAGGCGTGATGCGTAAACTGATCAACCGGCTGGTGATGGGATGGTGGTATCTGGTGTTGCTGGTGGCTTTGTCACTGGTGTTGTTACTGGCTGCCAACAGCTGGTTTGTCGGCAAAACCGCTGACCGGGCCATGAAGCCGGAAAAAGGCTGCGATAACCTGCATGAAGTGGTGCTGGTGTTCGGTACCAGTCAGTTTCTGCGTTCCGGCAGGCCCAATCCTCACTATTACGGTCGCATTGATCTGGCCGCAGCCCTCTATCATCAAGGAAAAGTTCGCCATCTGCTGCTTTCCGGTGACAACCGTACCCGTTATTACAATGAGCCGGGGCGCATGCAGCAGGACCTGTTGGCACGAGGTGTGCCGGAAGAAGCCATGACCCTGGACCATGCCGGGTTCAGCACCTTTGATAGCCTTAAACGCAGCCGCGATATTTTTGAGCTGCATCAGATCACCCTGATTACCCAGGGCTGGCATTTACCGCGTGCGCTGTTCATTGCCGACCATCTGGGGCTGGATACCCTCGGCTGTGCTGCCGGTGGCCCGGAGTGGAATGCCATGAAGCGCTTGTGGTTAAGGGAAGTGGCGGCGCGGCTGCGTACTTTGGGTGACCTTTATATCTGGAAGCGCGAGCCGCGACTGCTGGGTGATCCGGAGCCGATCACCTTATAGGGTGTTAATGCTGGAACCAGACTTCTGCGGCTGCCAGATGCCCGTCCAGTTCCTGCAACAGTGTTTTCAGCGTGGGTCCCAGACTGCCAGCATCCTGATGCAGCTCCAGTACAGCGCGCTGCAGTTCCCGCTCATGATCCTGCAGTAAATCCAGTGCCACAGTCGCTGGTTCCTGCCACAAGCTGCGGAACTGCTCCAGCAGGTGAGTCAGTCCTTCAATTTCCTGGTCAGCCACCCGCGGCCGCAACTGCAATTCATTCATGCCCGCCTTGCGCAAACCCTCCAGCAGTTCTCGGCGCTGTTGCATCATGCTGTCCAGCTGGACGCGGCGACTGGTTTCCGGTAGTCGCTCACGCATGTCTTCATAAAGATCCAGACTTTCATCCAGCAATTCCAGCACCGTGTTCAGGTGAGCCTGGGTGGTGTTCAGTAACATAACTTTTCTCCATTCATGCTACAGATATAACAAAGCTTCAATTGGAAGTATACGGTTGCTGAGCATGCTTGCTTGCAATATTTGCTGACTTAAAACCTTGCCTTTGATTCTGGACGTGAGCCAGATACTTACCTACATTTAACAACAAATAACCGATGGATGGGTTCAGGATGACGCCATGAGCTTTTACACCTGCAGTCCGGAAGCAACGGGCGCCGACAAAGATCTGGTCCGGTTCGTGGAAGAGCGAGGGCCGCAGCCACTGCGGCCCGATCTTTCTGCGCAAAGTTTCAAGGTATTGGTAGTGGATGATGATGAAGATGTGCATCTGACCACCCGCCTTGCGCTCAAAGATCTGGATTTTTCTGGCCAGCAGGTCAGCTTTCTTCATGCCTACTCATCCGGCCAGGCCTTTGCCATGCTGCAGGCTCACCCGGATACTGCCGTTGTGCTTCTGGATGTGGTGATGGAATCCGAGCAGGCCGGGCTGCAACTGGTGCAACGCATCCGTGATGAACTGGGGTTGCTGAGCCTGCGCATTATCCTGCGGACTGGACAACCCGGTTATGCCCCACAGCTGGATACCATTGCCCGTTATGATATCAATGATTATAAAACCAAGGGCGAGCTGACCCGCGAAAAACTCTTTACGGTGCTGATGACGGCGCTACGCAGTTACAATCTGCTTGAACAGTTACAGCAACTGGCTTACCGGGATGGATTGACGGGTTTGCTGAATCGTAACGGCCTGCTGCGTGATTTGGAGCACCACAGCTGCAGTAACTGTGAAAGCCGTGGTCAGCCCCTGCAACTGGCGCTGCTGGATATTGATCAATTCTCCATGCTGAATGACACCTTTGGCGCTGAGGTGGGTGATCAGCTATTAAAAACCTTTGCACTGCGCCTGCAGCAGCCTGGCTGCCTGGCTGCAGCCCGTCTGGGATCTGATCATTTTGCCGTACTCCTGAGCGACCATGCTGACCGATTGCTGGCGGCACCAGCCTTGACGGCTCCACTGTTATTGAAAGGCATCGAGTATGGATTCAGCTTCTGTACTGGTGTGGCCACCTGCTCACCGGGGCTGAGTGCTGCCGAGCTGATGGGTTATGCCAGTGTGGCGTTGAAGCGTGCCAAGCGTCAGGGTCAGGGTCAGCGAGTGATATTCACTCAGCAGTTGGTGCAGGACATGCGGCATCATGCACGATTGCTGCGAGACCTGAAGCAGGATCTGGACAGTGAAGGTCTGTTTCTGGAATACCAGCCCCAGATCGACCTGCGCACTGGCAAGTTGCTGGGTGTGGAGGCGCTGGTGCGTTGGCAACAGCGCAATGGTCAACGGGTGCCGCCGGATCAGTTCATCGGCCTGGCGGAACAATCCGGACTGATCATTCGTCTGGGTGACTGGGTATTGCGACAGGCATTAAAAGATCTGCAATCCCTGTTACAGCGAGTACCGGGAATTCGCATGGCAGTGAATGTGTCAGCGGTACAGTTCAATCAGCAGGACTTTGAACAGAAGGTGGAGCACTGCCTGTTGCAGCAAGGATTGCAGGGCAGTTATCTGGATCTGGAAATTACCGAGTCCGTGGGTATTCTGGGATCGGATGCTGTCGAAACCAAGTTTCACAAACTCAAGGATCTGGGCATCACCCTTTCGATTGATGATTTTGGCACCGGCTTTTCTTCCCTTTCCTATCTGGAACGACTCAGTGCCGATCGCCTGAAAATTGACCGGAGTTTTGTGGCCAAACTGGATGCTTCAGCCTCTGGTCAGCGCATTGCCCAGATGATTATTGGCCTGGGTCAGCGGTTGAACCTGCAAGTGCTGGCGGAAGGCATAGAAACCGAATCCCAGCTGGAGCAACTGAAGGTGATGGGATGCCATGAAGGTCAGGGATACCTGATTGCCCGTCCCATGTGTCTGAACGAACTGGAAGGATGGATTGATGCATGGCGTCAATGATGCCTGCAATCCTGCTGCTGGCAGCAGGATTGATGCTTGCCATGGTGGTGATGGAGCGCAATGAACGCCGCCTGAAAAGCAGCCAGACCCGATTGCAAGCCATTTTTGCAACCTCTCCGACACCCCTGCTGGTGGGTTACTGGCAAGGCAGTGATTATGCCACCGATCAGGTCAACCCGGCTTGGGAGCGCCAGTTTCAGATACCGGCAGCAAAGATTGCCGGCCTGAGTGGCCGGGACTTTTCCTGGTGGGTGTCTGCACAGGATCGTGCTCGCTTTCTTGAGCAGGCTCACCGGGGAGAGGGCGTCAGTCAGTTCATGGTTTGGTTGCGCCGAATGGATGGCAGCCATTTTCTCGGTTCGATATCCTGCCATACCGAGCAGGTTCGCGGGCGGCAGATGATTGTCATGGCCTACGATGATGTCACCCTCAGCTATCGCATGCAGCAGCAGCTGCAGGAGCTGAATCGCACCCTGGAAGAACGGGTAGCGCGTGCTGCGGATGAGTTAATCCAATCTGAAAAGCTGGCGGCTCTGGGTCAACTGGTCGCTGGTGTTGCTCATGAACTCAGTACACCGATTGGTAATGCTTTGCTTGCTGCATCCACACTGGAAGCAGAGATCAGACAACTGGAGCAGGCGCATTCACAAGGACTTCGTCGATCTGATCTGGAGCAGTTTCTGCAGGAAGGGAGCATGAATGCCAGTGTGATGCAACGTAACCTGGAGCGGGCGGTTTCCCTGATTGGTAGTTTTCGGCAGGTAGCCGTTGACCGAACAACATCCCAAGTCCGCAAATGCAGCCTGCGTCAGGTCACCGATGAAGCCTTGCTGCTGATCCAGCCGCTGCTGAAAGGATCACCGCATCGCGTGCAGGTGGAGATACCGGAAGACTTGCAACTGGTGACCTGTCCGGGATCGCTGACCCAGATCCTGATCAATCTGGTTCAGAATGCCCTGTTGCATGCGTTCACTGAGCGGCAATCCGGTCTGATCCGAATTCAGGCATACAGTCTGAATCAGGAATGCCTGCTGGTGGTCAGTGATGATGGGTGCGGGATCAGTGCAGACATGCAGCAGCGGGTATTCGAACCCTTTTTCACCACGCGTATGGGACAAGGGGGCTCAGGACTGGGGTTGCACCTGGTGCATAATCTGGTGACGGGGGTGCTGGAGGGCCGCATTCGGCTGGTGAGTGAACCCGGTCAGGGTTGCCGGTTTGAGCTGACCATCCCTGGTCTGCAGCAGGATGTAATCAGGCCTTGAAAATCAGCGCCTGCTTTTCAGCCTTCATGGCAGCAAAGCCTGCTTCATAAAAGAACTGGTCAGCACCCAGTGCCGGTTCAAGGTGATTCAGCCAGGTGGCCTGTTCATCATATTTAGCAAAAAATGGCTGTTGCACCCAGTCCGGATTGCGCCCCTGAATAAAGCGCAGCACAAACACCTTTTCACCATTGATTTCAGCCACACCCTGAATTTCCACCTTGCCAGGATCGGCTGACATGGATGGTCCACGCGCAGTGCGACATAACCCCGGCACCTGCTGCATGGCTTCACGGTAAATATCCCAGGCACGTACCAGCGGCACTTCAAAATAATGCCGGGCACCGGTATCCCGCTCCACAAACATGTAGTAGGGAATCATGCCCTGCTGCACCTGCATCTTCCACATCTTCACCCACTGTTTCGCATCATCATTGATGTGCTGCAGCAAGGGGGCCTGGGTGCGGATTTCAGCACCGGTGGCACGAATGCGGCGCACCGCCTCGCGGCACACGGGTGTATCCATTTCCTGCCAGTGGTTGAAGTGCGCCATGAAGGCCACGTGTTTACCGGCTGCCACCAGTTCACGGAACAGCTGCAGGATGTCGTTGGCATCTTCATCCGTGACAAAACGGTAAGGCCAGAAGGTCAGACTCTTGGAACCGATGCGGATGTTCTGCACATGGGCCAGTTCTGGCTTCATTAAACCTTCCAGATACAGGCGCAGGTGTTTGGCCTTCATCACCATCGGGTCACCGCCGGTCAACAGCAGATCCGTGACCTCGGTGTGTTCAGCCAGATAGGCATGCAGGGATTCGGCTTCATTGGATGAGAAGCGCAGATCCTTGTCACCGACAAACTGTGCCCAGCGGAAACAGAAGGTGCAGTAACTATGACAAACCTGCCCCTGGCTGGGAAAGAACAGCACCGTTTCCTGGTATTTATGCTGCATGCCAGGCAGTGGTTCACCATTCAACAGCGGTAGGTTCAAGTCCATCTGTCCGGCGGGGTGGGGGTTCAGCTCGGCGCGAATGCGCTCCACCGCTGCCTTTAACTGATCTGCAGGGGCATCCTGCTGCATCAGTTCAGCCACTTCATCAAAGTGCTCCGGCTTTAACATGCCGCGCTGCGGAAAGGTAAGCTGGAAAATCGGATCATTCGGGACACGGTTCCAGTCGATCAGCTCTTCAATCACATAATCATTGACCCGAAAGGGCAATACCTGGCTGACCACCTGCATATCAAAGCGCAGGGCTTCCGGTAACTGTTCAAGCTGTGGAATCTTGTCCAGCTGGCGCTGGGTGTAAACCTTGAAGGGGCGGGCCTCAATGGCGGGAGTGTTGAGTGTGACACGCTGGTTCATGGTCCGTCTCCTCATGCATCAATCGGAAATGCATAAATAATGTTTATTCTTTGGGAGGGACTTTTTACAGAAAAAAGCAAAGATTTGCAAATATTGCGGCAATAATAGTCTTTGATCGCTTAAAAAAGACCAGAATGCAAAAATATTTGCAATCTGGTCTTCCGGGGCAAATGAATTATTATGAAGCAGTGCTTGAGTGCTGGTAATGATGCACATCCCGCTGTGGATAGGGAATGGTAATGCCTGCTTCATCAAAGGCCAGTTTGATGCGTTCCATCAGATCCCAGCGCAGTCCCCAGAAATCTTCGGTTTTCACCCACACTCGCAGGCTTAAATCCACCGAGCTGTCACCAAAGTCCATGATGGCGACCAGCGGTGCCGGGTCTTGCAGTGCCCGTTCATCTTCACTGACCAGTTTCAGCAGCAGTGCCTTCACCTGACGTACATCATCGTCATAACTGACACCGACCAGAATATCCAGGCGGCGCTGAGGTTCGGACGAATAGTTCACCAGATTGGCGCCGGTCAGGGCTGAGTTGGGAATCATCACCCGTCTGTTATCCGGGGTTTTCAGGTAGGTGTGCAGCAGGGTCAGTTTTTCAACGCTACCCGCGGTGCCGGCTCCCTCAATGTAATCACCCTTATTAAAAGGATGCAGTGCCACCAGCAGAATGCCGGAAGCCAGATTCTGAATCGAGTCTTTCAATGCCAGACCCACCGCCAGACCCAGGGCACCCAGGGCTGCCAGCAGCGAAGTAGTATTTACTCCCAGTTGTCCCAACACAGCGATAAACAGGATTGCCAGCAGCATGGCGTGGAGGATCTGGCCCATGAACTGGGCAGCAGTCATGTCAAGCTTACGAGACATGCCGCGTACGGCAAGAACCTTGACATACCTTACTACCATCCAACCAATGACCAACAGCAGCAAGGCAGGCCAGAGGTTGTCAAAAATGCCCCATAGGCGTTCGGTCAGGGCATTGCTTTCATGCAACAGGTAGTCCATCAGTTTTCTCCTCAATCATGCCTAAACTGGACTACCCTAACATAAGAAGTCGCATTGGTTAAAAACCTGGCTAACAGGTATATTACGCACCAGTGACAATCACCTGCAGCTCCAGAGGACATTCATGAGCAATCTCATTGCCCAAATTCTGACCGGCATTCTGCGTGGTATGGGGCTGAAAACCCTCGACCGGCAGTTCCTGTTTTCTTATGCGCTGATTTTTTTATTGGCAGCAACAGCCTCGGTTTCGCTCTACATGAGCCTGTCCGTATCACCGGAAACCATTAATGTGGCTGGTGCCCAGCGCATGCTGAGTCAGAAGATGACCAAAGAAGCACTGCTGATCACTCAGGGAGCCAGCGATCGTGGCACGCTGGATGCCACCATGCGCCAGTTTGAGCAGGCCCATCGGGATCTGTTGCAGGGGAATCGTGAACGCAACATTACCGCTTTTGATGATCCGGCTATCCGTCAGCAGATGCAGCGGGTTGATCAACTGTGGCAACAGATGAAAACGCGTCTGGACGCCACCCTGACAAATCCCGGCCAGGACACCATACGCCAACTACAGGATCAATCTGTAACCCTGCTGCGGGAAATGAATGAAGCAGTGGTCCTGATGACCCGTAAGGCGGAGTCCACGCAGAAGCTGCAGGTGTGGCTGGCGTTTGCCAGCGTCACAGCGATTCTGATATTGGTGGTGTTAGGTCGGGTATTTGGCATGCGACAGCTGATGGACAATATTCAGGTGTTGCTGAGTGGCATGCACCGTGTGGGTGAGGGCAACTTCACCGGACGCATGAAGGTGGTGCACAAGGAAGATGAAATTGGCCAGATGTTCACAGCCTACAACCGCATGCAGGATGAAATCGTCAAACTGCTGGAACAGACCAAAATGACCGGTCAGACCACCAACCAGCATGTGCGGGAAGTGGTTCAAGCTGCGCGCGCCACAGATGAAGGTGTGCGTCAGCAGCATGAAGATCTGGACCAGGTGGCCACCGCCATGAATGAAATGACCGCCACCGTTGCCGAAGTTGCCAGCCATGCTGCCAGCGCAGCCGAAGCGGCCGACTCAGCCGATGACCGGGCTCGTAGTGGCCAGCAATTGGTGAACCGCACCTCTGAGCAGCTTAATCGCCTGTCAGACAACCTTAAACAGGGTGCTGATCGCCTGCATCAACTGCGCGAAGAAACCAATTCTGCCGGTAAGGTACTGGAAGTGATCACCGCTATTGCCGAACAGACCAACCTGCTGGCACTCAACGCAGCCATTGAAGCTGCCCGTGCTGGTGAAGCTGGTCGAGGTTTTGCGGTAGTGGCTGATGAAGTACGTAGCCTGGCCAGCCGTACCCGTGATTCGATCGGTGAAATTGAAAACATCATTGCTCACCTGCAGTCTGAAGCCAGCAAAGCGGCAGAAGCCATGATTCACTATTCAGATGAAGCTTCAGAAAACGTTGGTCAGGTGCAACAGGCCACCGAAGCGCTGGATGCCATTGTGGCTGCCGTGGATATGATTCGCGGTATGAACACCCAGATTGCTGCCGCTGCAGAAGAACAACACCAGGTGGCCCAGGATATTGACCAGCGCATTGTGCATATTGCCGGTATTGCTGATACCAACCGTCGTGAGGCAGAGCGGGTGGTTACTGCCAGTGAGCTGATTGGTAGTGAAGTCAGCCAGCTCAACAGCCAGTTGAGCCACTTTGAAACCTGATGCTTCAACCGTGCATCAGGACAAAAAAAATCCCGGCATGTGCCGGGATTTTTCTTTTGCGAGGTCTGAAAATCAGCCTGGCTTTTTAACCCAGGACTGACACCAGCCTTTGGCTTCAACAGAGTTCTGCGGGAACAGGGCGCAACCATTGTTGGCCGGACGCCAGAACATGCAGTTGTCGCAGTACTGGCCTGCCTGAAACTTCGGATGGTTAGAAGCATCAGCAGCTACTTTTACATAGTTCAGCGCTTTGGCTTGAGGGGCATCTTCGCTCAGCGGCGGCAGAGCCTGTGCAAAAGCCTGAGAAGTCAGGGCACCCATACCAAAGGGCAGTGCAGCCAGACCAAAAAGGCCTTTTTTCAGAAACGCGCGACGGCTGTTTTGTGACATGGTTACATCCTCATCATCATTTGGTTTTTTTGATACCGGAATGATTGAACCTCAAACCATCCGGAAAGGCATTAACCTGAGTCAAGGTCATGCTTTGTGACTCCGATTATGCCCCAGATGTTCCCGCTCTACTCCCTGTAACGGGTACGGAAACCTGCGGCGCAAGGTCGCAAGGCCCACTATACCCCCTGCATTGATCGCTTGTGAATAGTCACAAAGATGCAGTCAAAAGCTTGCTTCCTGCGGCAAACAGCCGGTACATTCGTCAGGCAAGGATCATGCAGAGGACAAGCCATGAAAGATCAGGACGAACGCCGCCACTGGTTGCTGGAGCTGCTGGCGTGGTGGGAAGGCAGCGTTCACCCCTCGCGCCTCGCTGAGCACTGGCAGATGTCACGCCAGCATGCCAGCAAACAACTCAAACGCTACAACCAGCTTCATCCTGAAGCCTTGCAATACCTGCCGACGGAAAAGACCTATCACCCTACTGATGCTTTTAAACCGGTATTCATCAGTGGTGATGTGGTGGAATACCTCAACTGGGCAACACAACACATCCTGCCCTGGAGCACTGACGATGCTGCTCCAGAGTTACCCTACGAAACCCTGAGCCATCCACCACGCCAGGTCACTCCACAACTCATGCGCCCGTTGATCCGAGCGATTCGGGAGCAGCGCAGGCTGGATGTGGACTACGTCTCACTCAGCAATCCCGATCATGAAGGTCGCATCCTTGTTCCCCACCACTTCGTCAACAACGGCCAACGCTGGCACCTGCGTGCCTGGTGCGAAAAAAGCCAGGACTACCGGGATTTTGTGCTCAGCCGTTTCCGTGGTGAACCGGAACTGCTGAATCCATCTGAACAGGGCGCAGCACAAGACCATGCCTGGAACACCCTAGTGCCCGTCATCCTGCAACCCGATCCACGCCTGACCCCGGCTCAGCGGGAAGTCATCGAACAGGACTACTCCATGCAAAACGGCCAGCTTCAGATCACCACCCGCGCCTGCCACGTCAACTACCTGCTGAAAGGACTGCAGATCCACCCGCGCATGCTGGAAGGCGAACCCGAAGCCCAGCAACTGATCATCGTCAACAAAAGCGACATACAACCCTGGTTGTTTGATGCCTGAACCACCGTTAACTGCCAATAAACAACAGGGAACAGCAGTGACTGTCAGAAAAAATGACAGTGGATATATACAGGATTGCCGGTGCAAAACAAAAAAGGCAGGGTAGAGCTTCAGGTATCAATAGGACAAGGAAAATGAACAAACAGATCATTAAAAGAAGGCGCTTCCTGCAAGGTTTGTTCGGTCTTGGCGCTGGTCTGCTGGCCGGAAAAGTTGCAGGACACCAGCAGCAAGTCTCTCTGCAGCTGCAGGATACACGTATTGCCGGATCAGCTCATTACCACTTTTATGAAGTTGTACAACAGATGCATGCGGGCGACCTGCTGCAGCTCAGGCGTGAACCGGACAATCAGCACGATGCCCGAGCCGCTGAGGTTTTCTGGAAAGGTATCAAGCTGGGTTATCTGCCTCGTAAAGATAACGCAGCCGTGGCATCTCTGATGGATCGTGGCATTGCAGTGAATGCAGAGCTGCTGGCGTTGTTGGATTACGGTAAAACCTGGGAGCCCATGATGATTCGGATCTGGGTGGCTTGATCAGTGGTTCAACGGTCCTGATGCAAGGCAGGCGGAATAAAAACAAGATGAGGGGTAAAAGGAATGAGTTATTACCGCTACTGGGGTAAGGCGAACCAGGGGGAATACCACCTGTTGGCTTACCACAGTCTGGATGTGGCTGCCGTGGCCTGGCACCTCCTGGATAAGAATAAAACGCTGCTGCTGGATCTGACCGGGCTATTGCAAGTTGTTCCTGAGCAATTAAAACGCTGCATTGTTTTTGCTGTTGTGCTGCATGATCTGGGTAAGTTTACTGCTGCTTTTCAGCAACTCAATGTCTTTCCTGATGCGCCGCTCTGTCGTTTGCCCTGCCGACGTCCCTATGATGCAAAAAACTTGCGCCACGATGGCATGGGGTGGTTGCTTTGGACTGATTTAATCAAGGATGACAGGTTAAAGGCTGAGGATGTTGATCTGCCAGGGAGTGCCTTTGCGACCAATTCAACCAAGAAGTCCTTTGACCTTCTGTTGCAAACATCTTTTGGGCATCACGGCAAGCCGATAAACCCTGCTCCATTGGAATCCATCAGGAACTATTGCCACGAACAGAATTTTCAGGATGCTGCTGATTTTATCCGATCAGCTTTCCAGCTTTTACAGCCGGTCTGGCCAGAGCGGATGCTTTGCCCGGAGCAGCATGCTTCAGAGTGGCAGCAGGCCAGTTGGTACCTGGCAGGCATCATCACATTGAGTGACTGGATTGGTTCCAATCGAGACTGGTTTCCCTACTGTCAGCAGGAAATGCCCTTGGTGGAGTACTGGCAGCAGGCAAAGGATAAGGCGATCCAGGCGATTGCCGCCAGTGAACTGCACCAGGCTATACAGGTACAACCTTTTCTTTCAGTCAAAGATCATTTCGGGTTTGATGATCCAACCCCCTTGCAGCAGTGGGCTGAGATGGTGGTGCTGGATCATGGGCCGCAGTTGTTCATTCTTGAGGATGTTACCGGTGCAGGGAAAACAGAAGCGGCCCTGACACTGACACACCGCTTGCTGGCTGCAGGTGAGGCTGATGGGTTTTATTTCGGTTTGCCGACCATGGCAACCTCAAACGCCATGTTTGATCGGGTGGCAGATCATTATCAGAAAATGCTGACTGCCGGGAGTGCAGATGAAATGCCAAGCCTTGTGTTGGCGCATGGTGCGCGGGATATGCACAAGCGTTTTCGAGAGGCATTGAGCCAGCCAATGCAGGAAGATGTTTCCTATGTTCAGGGTGATGAGACAGCCAGTATCCATTGCAGCCAATGGCTGGCGGATTCGCGTAAAAAAGCGCTGCTGGCTTCGGTTGGTGTAGGCACTATTGATCAGGCGTTGATGGCTGTATTGCCTATGAAGCATCAGAGCCTGAGGTTGCTGGGGCTGCATCGTAAGGTATTGATTTTTGACGAGGTGCATGCCGCAGACAGCTATATGTTTGAACTGCTGGATGACCTGCTGCAGGCGCATTTGCGTCAGGGCGGCAGCGCTATTCTTTTGACCGCGACGCTGGCAACCCGGCAGCGTGCTCGCTTGTGCCGCATCTGGCAGGAAGCGGCAGGTTTGCCGCTTGAGCCCCTTCAGGAACAGCATTTTCCTTTAGCCACCCATCTGGGGCTTGCTTCTGGTTTGCATGAGGAGCGTTTGTCATCACGAGCATCAGTCAGTCGCAGTGTTGCTGTGGATTTTGTGTCTTCTGAAGATGAGGTGCTTGCCCGGATTCTGGCTGCACATCAGGTTGGCGACTGTGTGGTCTGGGTACGCAATTCGGTAAAGGATGCCTTGCAGGCTTATGAGCAGTTGGTTAGTCGTTTGCAAAATCAGGATGATCTGCTGTTGTTTCACAGCCGTTTTACCTTGATGGATCGAAAAAACGTGGAAAACCGGGTGTTGGCAAGTTTTGGCAAGCATTCTTCTTTGCAGGAACGAAGAGGAAAAATTCTGATTGCTACGCAGGTTTTTCAGGAAAGTCTGGATGCTGATGCTGACCTGATGATTTCTGATCTCTGTCCGATTGATGATTTAATCCAGCGGGCAGGCCGCCTGCATCGGCACTTGCGGGATGATCAACGCAGGATGAAAACGCAGGGTCGGGATGCACGTTCTGAACCTGTGTTGTTGGTTCATGCGCCTGAGTGGCAGGATCAACCGGGTGAAGACTGGTTGAGCAAACCCATGCGTGATACGGAGCTGGTTTATCGCTCTCCGGGCCGTTTATGGCTCAGCATGAAAATTCTGCGGAAATTGAAGGCGTTACGCATGCCGGAAGAAGCTCGAAAGTTGATTGAGGCTGTTTATGGTGATGATGCGGATGCCGGAATACCAGAAGCACTGCGCGTTAAAGAGGATGCGGCCTGGGGCGAAAAGCGCAGTCAGGTCGCCAGGGCGATCACTCGAAAGATAGCCTGGAATAAGGGATATACACTTCGCAGCTCTCGCGCCTGGACGGATGACATGGAAATCAGTACTCGATACAGCGAGCAGGAAACAGTACAGGTCCTGGTACTTAAAAAAGATTCCGAAGATCAGTTGCTGCTGTGGGCGGAAGGGCAGCCTCATGCAGTTCAGCAAAGCCTGGTGAAACTGCCTAAAAACACCTATGCCGCCAAGCTGGCAGCTCTGAGTGCAACTGATCAGTTGGCTTATGAACAGATGCAGGTGCGGTGGCCAATGCTGCGTTACCTGCAGCCTTGGCTACCAGAGCGGGATGAAAGGTTCAGCTATTCCCCACTGGCTGGCGTGGTCGAAAGGGAGGCCCCGCTGACGCGGGGAAGGGGGTGAAATGATCGAACAATCTATCGACCATAACGGGTTATCTCCGAAAGTTCGGAGAAGAATGAATTGTATTCTGATACCAGAGAAACGCAATAGATAAGTTATGATCAATTGATTGATATTTGACGTGCTTGTTTTTCGGTGGTAGCTTGTTTCCATGTTTTGAGCATGGGGTAAGCGGTATGGTGCGGCGAGGCAAGAAAAGACAGTCAAAACAATGCTGCAATTTATGTGTCAGGTGGATGGACCGTATTTTGATTGGGCATGTTTTATTGATGTGTGGCCAGGGTGGTGGCTTGCGCCCAGCGGAGTGGCCTCCAAGCTCGGAGCTTTTGTTGGTATCTGTGAACCTGATGCCGCTTGGATGGCAGTTGATTGTGTAATGACTCAAGGAGATGCTCATGAATCTTTTGAAAGATCCCTGGTTAACCTGGCGTTTATCGGATGGGCGGGAGGAGCGGCGTCCAATGACTGCATTGGTTGATCCTGATGTGGTGGATTTTGCTTTGCCTCGCAGTGATTTTCATGGTGCAGCCTGGCAGTTTGCCATAGGTTTACTGCAAACCTTAATGGCACCGGCTGATGAGGATGAATGGTTTGATCAGCATGAATCACCACCTGATCAGGAAGACTTTGCTGCAATTCTGGAACGGGCAGCTCACGCTTTTAATCTGGATGGTGATGGCCCCTTGTTTATGCAAGATTTTGATGCCCTGGCCGAAGTTGATCCGACTCCAATTTCGGGATTACTGATTGAAGCGCCGGGTGGCAATACCATCAAAAACAATACCGATCTGTTCATCAAGCGAGGTGTTGGCAGTGCCTTGTCACCGGAGATGGCAGCTTTGGCGCTGTTTACCCTGCAAATCAATGCGCCTTCTGGCGGCCAGGGGCATAGAACCAGCTTACGTGGTGGCGGGCCCTTGACCACCCTTGTGTTGCCGCATGAAGAAAACACCTGTCTCTGGCGCAAGCTTTGGTTGAATGTCATCAATCGTGAGTGCTGGGAGTATGACGAACCGGATTTGCACAGTGTGCGGGTTTTTCCCTGGCTGGGGTTAACCAGAGTCAGTAAAAACAAGGGCACGGAAGTTTATCTGCATGATGTGCATCCATTAACTCATTTCTGGGCCATGCCAAGGCGCATCCGCCTGGACTTTGAAGATCGACAGGGTATGTGCCAGTTAAGTGGGCTGGAGGCAGAGCGGCTGGTGACCCATTACCGTACCAGCAATTATGGCAATAACTACAGCGGAAGCTGGTATCACCCTTTGACACATTACCGTTCCAACCCCAAAAAACCGGATGAGGACTTTTTATCCACCAAAGGGCAGCCAGGTGGTGTGCAGTATCGTCAATGGCACAGCTTGTGTTTTCTCAATGACCAGGAGGGCAATCATCCTGCTTTGGTGATCAGGCATTATCTGGAGGACCTTCAGGTCATGCAGCAAAACTGGGGTAAGACGCCAAGGCTCTGGGCGTTTGGGTATGACATGGACAACATGAAGGCTCGCGCCTGGTATTCCAGCGAATTTCCTTTGTACCGGGTTGATCCTGAAAAAAGGGACGACCAGATCAGCATTCTTCGTGATTTACAGAAACTGTCAGAAGAGGCTCTCTGGCATACCCGAACTCAGATTAAAAATGCCTGGCATGACAAGCCCAGTGATGTCAAAGGAGACTTCAGCTTCATTGATCTGCAGTTCTGGCAGGTAACTGAGCCGGCTTTTTTCAGAGCTGTGGAAGCAGTCTTGAATGATGCAGATACCTGGCTGTCAACAGAGGCGGCCAGCGTATGGTTAAAGGTTTTGACAGAGGAGTCCTTGCAACTGTTTGACAAGCAAGTATTGGGCAATCTGCATCCTGATCGGGATATGAAGCGGAAAATCAAGGCTCGGCGCATGCTGGCAGGCTGGTTATTCGGTGGTAAAGAGATCAAAAAATTCAAGACAACTTACATGAATGGCAAGGAGGATGCAGCGTGACAGCAGAATACCAACAAGCCGCTTCCAGGTCCTGGGCTGGACAGGATGTTCTACTGCAGTGGTGGGAAGCCATGAACCTGTCGGCTGAGGCACTGGGTCGGCCACCGGCCCCTACAGCCTGGCGAGCAGAGTTAAAGCGTGCACAGAGCCCAGAGGCAGTATTACTGACGGAGGGTTTTCGTAACCTTTGGTTGAAGGTGCGGGACCAGGCATTTCCTGACTTTCTTGGTGAACATCAAAAAATGCTGGCATGGGCGGCAGTGGCAGGTGTGTTGAGTCATGTTCGGCAGAATGGTCGAGGGCGTTTTGCCGCCGTTTTTGGACAGAAAGATGCGAAAACTCAGAAGCCTTTGGTGAGCGAGTTGCGCTTTCATCAGTTGCAGGCATCCCGCACCCCCGAGGAGTTTTATCGACGCATGCATCGTCTGGTGCGTTTGTGTGGCGGTGAGATGCCGGTCCAGGATCTGGCCAAAGGCATTCTGGACTGGTTCGTAGAGCAGATGGGCCATAAGTCCGGAGAGATTTCTTATGGCACCGCAGTTCGATGGGCGCTGGATTATTACTCTGCGGCAGAAACTCCGGCTGCAAAAAACTGAATCAACTCATATCTGGAAATGACATAAGGAGATACACCATGACTCAATTCATTCAATTACATCTGCTGACCTCTTATCCGCCGGCCAACCTGAATCGGGACGATCTGGGTCGCCCTAAAACGGCGCGCATGGGAGGGGTGGAACGGCTGAGGGTCAGTTCTCAGAGCCTCAAACGCCATTGGCGTACCTCGAATCTGTTTGCTGAAGCACTGAGCGAGCACCTGGGAACACGGACCAAACGGCTGGGGCGAGAAATTTACGATCGTCTTACAAGTCAGGGCATCAAGGATAAAACGGCTTTTGAGTGGGCAACGGCCATTGCTGGTCAGTTTGGCAAGCTGAAAGCCGGCAAGAAAACGCAGGATGAGAACCTGGAAATTGAGCAACTGGCGCACATCACTCCAGAAGAGTTGCAGGGTGTCTGGGCGCTGGTTGATCAATTGATAGCTGAAAACCGAGCACCGACAGATGAAGAGAAAAAACTGCTGCGCCATGAGTCATCCGCAGTGGATGTTTCCCTGTTTGGTCGGATGCTGGCATCCTCCCCTGATTTTAATGTCGAAGCAGCCTGTCAGGTAGCACATGCCATCAGTGTGCATGGTGTGGCTGTTGAGGACGACTATTTCACGGCAGTGGATGACCTGAATGCAGGTGACGAGGACCGTGGTGCTTCTCATATTGGAGAAGCGGCTTTTGCGTCAGCCCTCTTTTATCTTTACATCTGCATTGACAAGGATCTGCTGGTCAAGAACCTGCAAGGCAAGGTCGAACTGGCCAATAAGGCTATTGTTGCTTTGGTGGAAGCCGCTGCCAAAGTGGCACCCAAAGGCAAGCAAAACAGCTTTGCTTCTCGGGCTTATGCTTCTTACATTCTGGTGGAAAAAGGAGCCCAGCAACCGCGCTCCTTGTCGGTTGCGTTTCTTAAGCCTGTTCGAGGTGAGAATCAGCAGGAAGATGCCATTCAGGCACTGGAGCAACAATACAAGAACTTTGATAACGTCTATGGGGCTTGTGCCGATGAGCGTTATGCCATCAATAGCGTCAGAGCTGAAGGCAGTTTTGCCGAACTGACCGATTTTATCACCCGCTGAGCGAGGTCGTTATGGAATACCTGGTATTTCAGCTCTACGGTCCGCTTGCCAGTTGGGGTGAAACGGCCATTGGCGAAACAAGACCCAGCGGCTTTTACCCGTCGCGCTCTGCCTTGATTGGGTTAGTGGCCGCAGCACTGGGTGTGGAGCGAAGTGATGCAGCAGCTCAGGAACATTTGAGAAGTTCTCTGGGGTTTGCCGTAAAAACCTGCATTCATGGTGATCTACTGCGTGATTACCATACTGCTCAGATGCCTTCGCGCAGCAAGGCCAGTCACTATCAGACAAGGCGGGATGAATTGGGGCTTGCCAAGCAAGACCTGAATACCGTGTTGTCCAGTCGTGACTATCGGATGGATGGCTTCTGGGTGGTAGCGCTCTGGTTGAAGCAGCCCGGTGATCTGACGCTGGAGGCTCTGGCAGAAAAGCTCAGGAAACCAGTATTCATGCCATACCTCGGCCGTAAAGCCTGTCCGGTTGCTTTACCATTTTCACCGATTCAGGTTGCAGGCAGCCTGCGTCAGGCGCTGGATAGTGAGTTTCCACCATTATTGAAAAGCCATCAGCAGGATCATTATTACCTGAAAAACACGCAGACCGTGACTTACATCTGGGAAGGTGAAGCAGATGCACTGGGAAATGCTGAACAGGTTCAGTCACGCCATGTCTGGGATGAACCGATCAGTAGGCAGCCCTGGCAGTTCGGACAGCGCCTGGAGCATCAGTTGGTGATAAGGGAGGATACCCATGTACCTGTCGAAAATTAATCTGAAAGCTGAACCGGAAGCCAGGGAGAAACTGGTGTCACTGGTACATGGTGGTATTTATGCCAGTCACCAGTTGCTGTGGCAGCTTTTTACAACGGAACCGCAGCGCCACTTTTTATTCCGTCAGGAGCAGGACGATGGTTATAAGGTTGGCAAGGGCGAGCCGTTTTTTTATGTACTATCGAAGCAGGCACCATCTGATGACGAGGGTTTTTTTGACATCCAGACCAAACCCTTTCATCCGGTTTTGAAGCCGGGTGATCGCTTGGGGTTTACCCTGCGTGTCAACCCAACGATCTGCCGCCAAGGAAAACGTCATGACGTTCTCATGGATGCACGCATCTCCTGGCTGGCACAGCAAACTGCAGCATTAGGCAGTACACCGGTAACCAGTCAGCGGGCATTGAAAGAGAGCTTGTTGGATAAAGCGACAGACATGCACCTGGAAAGCTGGCGATCACTGATTCTGGCATCCGATCATAGGGATGCGCTGGAAACATGTGAGGGCCGTAAGGCAACGCTTGACCTGGTATTGAAGGTGGTTGCTGATCAGGCGGTCAAAGCCTGGTGGATCAGTCGTTTGCCGAGGCTGGGTCTTGCTGTTGGTGCTGAGGATGTTTTCCAGTGCACAGGCTATCTGCAGCATGGTCTAACCAGAAAATCAGAAGCTGCCCGCTTCAGTAGTGTTGACCTGACTGGCCAGGTGACGGTAGAGGACCCACAAATGTTCATCAAGGAATGGTCTGCGGGCATTGGTCGAGCCAAAGCCTTTGGATGTGGGCTTATGCTGATTCGCCGGATATAAAAATGGCGTTCATTCCCCTGAAACCTATCCCGATCAAGGATCGGGTTTCGATGATCTTCTTGCAGTATGGGCAAATTGACGTTGTTGATGGTGCCTTTGTACTGATCGATAAAACCGGAATCCGAACTCACATCCCTGTGGGTTCGGTTGCCTGCATCATGCTGGAACCGGGCACAAGGGTTTCTCATGCTGCGATCAAACTGGCTTCGACTGTCGGAACGTTATTGGTCTGGGTGGGGGAGGCAGGTGTCCGGCTCTATGCTGCTGGACAGCCTGGCGGAGCACGCTCTGACCGGCTGCTGTATCAGGCAAAACTGGCTCTTGATGAGGATCTACGCCTGAAGGTTGTTCGCAAAATGTTTGAACTGCGGTTTGGAGAAGCGGCACCCAGCCGTCGTTCCGTGGATCAATTGAGAGGCATTGAAGGCAGCCGGGTCAGGTCCACCTACAAGATGTTGGCAAAGGAATATGGCGTCAAATGGTATGGGCGCCGTTATGACCCAAAAGACTGGGAAGCCGGTGATGTCGTGAATCAGTGTATCAGTGCTGCCACGGCCTGTTTGTACGGCATTACTGAAGCAGCTGTTCTGGCAGCCGGTTATGCACCAGCTATAGGATTTATTCATACGGGTAAACCCCTATCTTTTGTGTATGACGTTGCGGATATTGTCAAGTTTGAGGCGGTGGTGCCAAAAGCATTTGAAATCGCTGCCAGGGTTCCGACTTATCCTGATCGGGAGGTTCGTCTGGCCTGTCGGGATATTTTCCGAACAACCCATTTGCTGGCCCGCCTGATTCCACTGATTGAAGAAGTGTTGGCTGCCGGTGAGATTGAGCCGCCCCCGCCGCCGAGTGATGCACAACCCATTGCCATCCCTGAGCCTGAATCACTGGGTGATGCTGGTCATCGGAGCAGTTGATTATGAGCATGTTGGTCGTCGTCACCGAAAATGTTCCACCGCGTTTACGAGGCCGACTGGCTATTTGGTTGTTGGAAGTGCGCGCCGGTGTCTATGTTGGAGATACATCACGGCGGATCAGGGAAATGGTCTGGGAGCAGGTTACAGAGCTGGCAGAGCAGGGCAATGTAGTCATGGCCTGGGCAACCAATACTGAATCCGGTTTCGAGTTCCAGACTTATGGTGCTAATCGCAGGATGCCGGTGGATCTGGATGGATTGAGATTGGTGTCTTTTTACCCTCAAGAAAATCAATAGGTTAAAGATCTTTAACAATGTAGAATTGTTGGTGCTTTTTGACTGATCCTAAAAACTCTTTAGAATCAGTCATGTTTGTTTAGACGATTCCCCGCAGGTGCGGGGATAAACCGCCGCCAAAAAGACCCCCGCCTTGCCGCTATTTCGATTCCCCGCAGGTGCGGGGATAAACCGGGGGGTTTGACGTAGATACCTGCTGTTTCGCTGCCGATTCCCCGCAGGTGCGGGGATAAACCGCCGCTCAGCGACTGCATGTCAGCTTGGCGACAACGATTCCCCGCAGGTGCGGGGATAAACCGGAGTAATCTATGGACATCAAACAACGAATAAGCGATTCCCCGCAGGTGCGGGGATAAACCGACCAGACATCTCAGCAACTTTGATGCCGCGCTCGATTCCCCGCAGGTGCGGGGATAAACCGGTCATGGAGATAGTGACGCGGCTCAACTGGGCCGATTCCCCGCAGGTGCGGGGATAAACCGGCGGCAGCGGTCTACAGCTGTGAAGTGCCGGACGATTCCCCGCAGGTGCGGGGATAAACCGCTCCAGCTGCATGTAGGCCTGCCCGAGTACATCGATTCCCCGCAGGTGCGGGGATAAACCGCAGCGCCGAAAGCCGGAGATCAGCACCGGCCACGATTCCCCGCAGGTGCGGGGATAAACCGCTTCCGGCTTGAAATTGCCGACCAGATTGTCACGATTCCCCGCAGGTGCGGGGATAAACCGTTTGCAAGCCCCAAGCCTCCAGCCCAGCGGCACGATTCCCCGCAGGTGCGGGGATAAACCGCAAAAAGTTCACATCATTCATGCGCTCCAGCCCGATTCCCCGCAGGTGCGGGGATAAACCGATCGCTATAGAATGCGAATTTGGTCTATACAACGATTCCCCGCAGGTGCGGGGATAAACCGCCATGAGGATTTTGAGCTTAGAGGTGTCAACCCGATTCCCCGCAGGTGCGGGGATAAACCGCGGGTCCTCTACGATCCGTTGCCAGAATGGATCGATTCCCCGCAGGTGCGGGGATAAACCGTACCTGAGCCTAGCAACCGATAACCGCCAATTCGATTCCCCGCAGGTGCGGGGATAAACCGGGTCAGGTGCTCTTTTTTCAAATTTTATGACTCGATTCCCCGCAGGTGCGGGGATAAACCGCAAAATAGCAAAACCAGTCAGAGTTTTAATTGCGATTCCCCGCAGGTGCGGGGATAAACCGTTATTTCCCGCTGGTATGACCGAGGCTAAATTCGATTCCCCGCAGGTGCGGGGATAAACCGTCCAGTGGCACGAAATAAAATCGCCCAACATCCGATTCCCCGCAGGTGCGGGGATAAACCGGCCACCGGCTGCACCTACTACAGCGGCACCGACGATTCCCCGCAGGTGCGGGGATAAACCGGACGCAACAGAGCGAGCGGAAGCTGTAAAAGCCGATTCCCCGCAGGTGCGGGGATAAACCGCGTGGAGCATCATCGAGGCGGACGCATAACATCGATTCCCCGCAGGTGCGGGGATAAACCGTCAGC
>NZ_FPJW01000003.1:324675-325259 GCF_900119735.1 Marinospirillum alkaliphilum DSM 21637
ATCGATTCCCCGCAGGTGCGGGGATAAACCGTCAGCAATGACCGCATCCATCCAGCAAGACAGCGATTCCCCGCAGGTGCGGGGATAAACCGCGTTTGTTCATGGCTGGCCGGAGGTAAGTCTTCGATTCCCCGCAGGTGCGGGGATAAACCGGCTTGCAATCTTACATCCTTGTGGTTCAGTCACGATTCCCCGCAGGTGCGGGGATAAACCGCTTTGGGATAGAACGTCAATCCATGCCCTTTACCGATTCCCCGCAGGTGCGGGGATAAACCGCTAACGTCCGACCATTCCACGCCATCCGGCTGCGATTCCCCGCAGGTGCGGGGATAAACCGCCTGATCCATGCCCTGCACTGTTTGCCCGTCTCGATTCCCCGCAGGTGCGGGGATAAACCGGGTGCGCTGTCCGTCTCGGAGGTGTTGACCGTCGATTCCCCGCAGGTGCGGGGATAAACCGCCAGATCAACACAACGGGCGCAACACTTCCGCCGATTCCCCGCAGGTGCGGGGATAAACCGTACGCTGGGTTAAGCGTCTCCAGCTCCTGCCTCGATTCCCCGCAGGTGCGGGGATAAACCGGCG
>NZ_FPJW01000003.1:325813-328818 GCF_900119735.1 Marinospirillum alkaliphilum DSM 21637
TTCGATTCCCCGCAGGTGCGGGGATAAACCGCTGGTCGATTGACTGCCCCTGACCGTCAATGTCGATTCCCCGCAGGTGCGGGGATAAACCGCCTTTGCATGATGACGATGATAGGCGTATCAGCGATTCCCCGCAGGTGCGGGGATAAACCGGCATTACCATGGTTCCAGCCAGTTAAATGCGGCGATTCCCCGCAGGTGCGGGGATAAACCGAACGGCGATGGTGGCGGCAATGACGACATGCGCGATTCCCCGCAGGTGCGGGGATAAACCGGTAGAACTCTCTGCCACTCTTGCACAAACCTACGATTCCCCGCAGGTGCGGGGATAAACCGTCTCTTTTATGCCTGTAACTCATGTCGTACCTGCGATTCCCCGCAGGTGCGGGGATAAACCGCGAACGAATAAGGTTTCATGCTGAAAGACTGGCGATTCCCCGCAGGTGCGGGGATAAACCGCGCCCGTGTTGTCGTCTTGCAGCGTGATGCCCCGATTCCCCGCAGGTGCGGGGATAAACCGCCTTCTTTCTGGCTGATCGTTAGGGCATATTTACCGATTCCCCGCAGGTGCGGGGATAAACCGGCGAGATCAGTGTTAGCCTTGCTAATCCAGCACGATTCACCGCAGGTGCGGGGATAAACCGCTCGCAGATAGTCGTCACTGCTGTTGATGAGGCCGATTCCCCGCAGGTGCGGGGATAAACCGCCCTCCAGGCTCGCATTGATGCGATGAGGGATCGATTCCCCGCAGGTGCGGGGATAAACCGCCCTCCAGGCTCGCATTGATGCGATGAGGGATCGATTCCCCGCAGGTGCGGGGATAAACCGCGGTGGGCTGCGTGTATAGCTGCTTTTATGGGCGATTCCCCGCAGGTGCGGGGATAAACCGTTTTCAGCAGCTATATTTGTTTGTAATCCTGCCGATTCCCCGCAGGTGCGGGGATAAACCGGTGCTTCATGGGCACACATCCAAAGCAAGGCCCCGATTCCCCGCAGGTGCGGGGATAAACCGCCGCACCAGCACACTGGTTAGCTCTGGCAATCCCGATTCCCCGCAGGTGCGGGGATAAACCGATCAGCCGATATGCCCGTCCAAGTGGCAACCTCGATTCCCCGCAGGTGCGGGGATAAACCGACCTGTAATCTTGCTGGCATTGTCTCCGTATTCGATTCCCCGCAGGTGCGGGGATAAACCGTTTTAGATGAACATTTAACCTGTTCGACTGAACGATTCCCCGCAGGTGCGGGGATAAACCGGGTATGTCATGTCGCAAGCTGCCGATCTGTGACGATTCCCCGCAGGTGCGGGGATAAACCGCAGTCAGGAACCGAACACCATCCGGTACGGTGCCGATTCCCCGCAGGTGCGGGGATAAACCGCCATCAACTATCATGTAGCTGGTGTCGCTTTCCGATTCCCCGCAGGTGCGGGGATAAACCGACCCCGCTGTCTTTACCGCCAGAGAAAGAAACCGATTCCCCGCAGGTGCGGGGATAAACCGTTGCCTGCCATTTGTGCGCCGAGGCGAAATGACGATTCCCCGCAGGTGCGGGGATAAACCGGGGTTGGGCATCTACACGGATATGGTCTTCCGCGATTCCCCGCAGGTGCGGGGATAAACCGGAACGTGTCAGCCATAATACGCACAAACAGGACGATTCCCCGCAGGTGCGGGGATAAACCGATCAGCCTTAGCCATGATCCCGAACACCTTGTCGATTCCCCGCAGGTGCGGGGATAAACCGATTTTGACCTTGATCTGCTGGGCTTTGATGATCGATTCCCCGCAGGTGCGGGGATAAACCGCTGACCAGTAGCGCCACCACGAGTCTTTGAATACGATTCCCCGCAGGTGCGGGGATAAACCGAGTATCAGGGCAAGCGCTGCCCGCCTCCTTGGCGATTCCCCGCAGGTGCGGGGATAAACCGTTTCGAGACTGGGGTATGCCCATTGAACAGGCCGATTCCCCGCAGGTGCGGGGATAAACCGGGGTTTTTCAAAGCCCCTTTTTTTATTACTCACGATTCCCCGCAGGTGCGGGGATAAACCGCCCGTTGCCATGTTGCACCAAAATGGTCAGACCGATTCCCCGCAGGTGCGGGGATAAACCGGGATAAGTTGAAGCAGACAGGGACGGATACTTCGATTCCCCGCAGGTGCGGGGATAAACCGAATTCGGGCCATGCCAGATACAACCTACCACTCGATTCCCCGCAGGTGCGGGGATAAACCGGGTGTTCGCTGAAACAGATTCGGCACGCTTTGCGATTCCCCGCAGGTGCGGGGATAAACCGGCAAAAGGCTGGTTACAAAAAGACTACAAAAGCGATTCCCCGCAGGTGCGGGGATAAACCGTTTTTGTATTGCTTGTTAATTTTGTCGCGCTGCGATTCCCCGCAGGTGCGGGGATAAACCGTAGCCAACAATGCCGAGGTGGCTGCTGATGGTCGATTCCCCGCAGGTGCGGGGATAAACCGCTTCTGCTTTGGAGCCAGGTGTTTAACGGAATCGATTCCCCGCAGGTGCGGGGATAAACCGCAGCCGCATGGCCGAAAAAAGTTGCTACACAACGATTCCCCGCAGGTGCGGGGATAAACCGTTCCGGGCTTACTTCCTGATGCTCACTCATGTCGATTCCCCGCAGGTGCGGGGATAAACCGGTGTGGCGGCATGTGTGGGTGGCCTGTCCTTTCGATTCCCCGCAGGTGCGGGGATAAACCGCCTTTTTATCTAACCCTGTCTAACAACTGCGTGCGATTCCCCGCAGGTGCGGGGATAAACCGAGCAGCCTCCAATCCTTCGCTGGCATTGCCGACGATTCCCCGCAGGTGCGGGGATAAACCGCAAACAGCGCCGCCATCCTGAAACATGTTGAACGATTCCCCGCAGGTGCGGGGATAAACCGTTTTTTCATAGCAGTTTATCCTTTCACGTTGACGATTCCCCGCAGGTGCGGGGATAAACCGTGGAGATTAAGTCGCGCTCTGGTTATGTTTATCGATT
>NZ_FPJW01000004.1 GCF_900119735.1 Marinospirillum alkaliphilum DSM 21637
ATTCAATCCCGACGAGTCGCTTGCCTTGATATCTTGTGACTGATCACAAAACATCCCGCAAGCGCCCACATGAATGTACCTGATGCTTCATTCTTAAAGAGCGTGATTCAAAACAGACCCGGATTTCTCAACCCAGTCACCTGCCGAATCAGTGGGGCGCATTCTACAGCAACTCCACTCAGTGTCAAGCCTCTTTTTTCAAATTCTCTAAAGAAAACCCTGAAAAAACAAACCCCTACACCCCTTGCCAAAACTTCCTGCTCACCCCGTTTCCGAGGCCGTCCTGACAAGAGCTGCGTATTATAGGCACTCAATTCTGTCTTGCAAGGGGTTTCTGAAACTTTTTTACAAAACGATTAAACCAGCCTTACCTGCGCGTACTTTTTCTTGCCGACCTGGATCAGCTGCTCACTGCCTTTAGTCAGCCGACAAGCATCATCTACCACTTCGTGATCGACTTTCACTGCCCCTCGCTTTACTGCATCCTTGGCCTGTGCAGCATTCGCGGTTAAACCGGCGCGATTAATCACCGCAATGATCGGCAGGTCCGCTTCACCCTCTGTATTCACTTCAACCTGAGGCAGATCTTCAGGCACCTCACCTTCAGCCAGGCGATTACCTGCAGACTTGTGAGCACTGGCCGCTGCTTCTGCGCCATGGAAACGCTCGATCAATTCACGCGCCAGCAGTATTTTGATATCACGTGGATTGGCACCCTGCTCAACATCCCGCTTTAATTGCGCAATCTCATCCAGGCTACGGAAAGACAACAACTCAAAATAACGCCAGATCAGGCTATCAGGCATGGAAACCAGCTTGTTGAACATCACGCCCGGCGCTTCATCAATGCCCACGTAGTTACCCAGCGATTTGGACATCTTCTGCACACCATCCAATCCTTCCAATAGCGGCATGGTGATCACTACCTGTGGCGCCATGCCCTTACCCTTCTGCAGCTCGCGCCCCATCAAGAGGTTAAACTTCTGGTCGGTGCCACCCAGCTCAATATCCGCCTCCATGGCCACCGAGTCATACCCCTGCACCAGAGGGTAGAGAAACTCATGAATGGCAATCGGCTGATTCCCCTTGTAGCGCTTTTCAAAGTCATCCCGCTCCAACATGCGCGCTACAGTTTGTTGTGCTGCCAGCTCAATCAGTCCGGCAGCCGACATCTTGCCCATCCACTCAGAGTTGAACATCACGCGGGTTTTGGCTGGATCAAGGATTTTAAACACCTGCTCCTTGTAAGTCTGGGCATTGGCCAGCACCTGCTCTTCGGTCAGCGGCTTGCGGGTAACATTCTTTCCCGTGGGATCACCAATACGACCGGTGAAATCACCAATCAGAAACATGACCTCATGCCCCAGCTCCTGGAACTGGCGCATTTTGTTGATCAACACTGTGTGACCCAGATGAAGATCAGGGGCAGTAGGATCAAAACCTGCCTTGACACGCAGCGGGCGTTTTTCTTCCAGTTTTTTCAGCAGCTCATCTTCAACCAGGATTTCATGTACACCGCGCTTGATGATTTCCAGCGCTTCACGGGAGTCGGCCATTCTTGTGTCCTTTCTGTACCTGCCGCCAGGCAGGCATCAGCATTTGAGGTCAATGAAAAATGTGGCAGAGTATAACATCTGAAACCGACCAGTTAACCCACCTTCCCAATGGAGAATCAGCCATGTCAGCCATTTTTGCAGGACTCATGTCCGGCACCAGCCTGGATGCAGTGGATGGTGTACTGGTCGCCTTTTCAGATTCAGGGCAGCAACCCCGGTTACTGGCAAAACACTCCATAGACATTGATGCCTCACTACGTACCCTGCTGGAAAAGCTGGCTCACGCAGAACAGCTCAGCTTCACCGAACTGGCCACAGCAGAGGATGGCATCACCCGTCATTACGCTCGCTGCATTCAAGAGCTGCTGCAACAACATGGCGCCACAATACCCATTGCAATCGGCTGTCATGGCCAGACCATTGAACATCGTCCTGATGCCAATATTCCTTATACCCTGCAGCTATTAAATCCTTCCCTGTTAGCGGAGCTGACCGGCCAGAATATCATCTGCGACTTCAGACGTCGTGATCTTGCAGCGGGAGGTCAGGCCGCACCACTGGTGCCCGCCTTTCACCGAGCCGTTTTTCATCACCCAGCCAAGGATCGAATTGCCATCAACCTCGGCGGCATTGCCAATCTTTCCTTTATACCTGCTGACACCCGGCAACCTGTTACCGGTTTTGATACCGGCCCTGCCAATCTGTTACTCGATTACTGGCACCAGCATCATTGGTCTGGCACTTTTGATCCGCAAGGACAGATGGCTGCCAGCGGCAAACTGCATCAACCACTGCTGACGTCGATGCTGGGTGACGGCTATTTCTCAA
Organism: Marinospirillum alkaliphilum DSM 21637; assembly: GCF_900119735.1. Lineage (GTDB taxonomy): Bacteria > Pseudomonadota > Gammaproteobacteria > Pseudomonadales > Halomonadaceae > Marinospirillum > Marinospirillum alkaliphilum. The sequence continues at coordinate 2,385 of NZ_FPJW01000004.1, forward strand.
AACCCCCACCCAAAAGCACAGGACGCGAACACTTTAATCCTGGCTGGCTGGATCAACACCTGGCACGACTCAGCAACCAGCCAGAACCTGTTGATGTGTTATGCACCCTCAGTGAATTGACTGCTATCAGTCTAACGCAGGGCATCAAGCTACTTGACCCTGATGCATCAGCTGAACTGGTGGTTTGTGGTGGCGGCTGGTTCAACACTGACCTGATCCGGCGCATTCGGCATCTGACAGCGCCACGACCACTGATCAGCAGCCATGAGCTGGGTGTTGACCCACAACTGGTTGAAGCCATGGCCTTTGCCTGGCTGGCATGGCGCCATACACTCGGACGACCAGGAAATCTGCCCGCCGTAACCGGCGCCAAAGGTGAAAGGATTCTGGGCGGATTTTACCCCGCCTGAGATCAACCTAGATGGAAAAAGAAGAACCACATCCGCAGGTGGTACTGGCATTTGGGTTGCGTATGACAAACCGCGCCCCCTCAAGGCCTTCAACATAGTCCACCGTGGACCCAGCCAGATAGGGGTAACTCAACTCATCCAGCAGGAAGCGTGCACCCTGCTCTTCGATGACTGTATCACCTTCAGTGATCGACTCAGCAAAGTCAAAACCATATTGAAAGCCTGAGCAGCCACCACCGGTGACATAAACTCGCAAAGCCAGATCGGGATTGGCTTCTTCGGCAACCAGTTGCCTCACCTTGTTTACAGCAGCAGGCGTAATCAACAGGGCCTGGGGAACAAAACTTACAGCTGAGGTCATGCCTTCATCTCCGGTGATACGGATATAAAGTCTGACTTAACCAAGCAAAGCAGTCAAGTATTGGCCATCCACCTGATGGCAGATGGCCCACTCGATCATTTCTTGAGCGGATCAGTCGTTGTAGACTGAGGTGCGGCAGATGCAGGTGCCACTGCCGGTCGAGGTGCGGCTGCAACGGGTGCTGCAGTCGCAGGAGCAGCAGGCTTGGCTGCAGCAACCTGAGGCTTGTCACCCTCCGCAACTGCAACAGAGGGGCGCGGCTTCTCGCGTGTAACCTGTTTTGGCATTTTGGGTTTTTCGCTACCCTTGCTGCTCTTGTAGCGATGCGCCAGGCGGCCATCCACCTGTGCACCCATCACCATTTCTACAGTGTTGTAGAAAATGTTGCCCTTGACTGCGGCCTTGGCTGCCAGCTCCAGGTGCTCACAAGAGTGAACGTCACCAACAATGGTGCCATTCACAATCACGTGAGGTACAGACACCTCACCTTCAACTACACCCTTGTCACTGATGCGCAATACCGCCTTGGAGTCGTCATCAGCAATGATATTGCCGAACACTCGGCCATCAATGTGCAGTCCACCGGAAAAGTGGATATCACCAACAATTTCCGCCTTACCGGAAACCAGGGTGTCAAAATGATTTGTTGGAGGTGCATTTTTTCCAAACATTTAAATAGCCTCCTGGCTGACCCAGTCAAACTCTGATTCGATGCGCATCGCCTTGCTTCCGGTTGATTGCAGGATAACCTGTACTTTTTCGGGTTTAAAATCTTCTGGCAAGTGTATCTGACCTGCTACGTTCTGGAAAAACCGGAACCTGAATCGAACACTCAACTCGTCCACTTCCGGAGACACATCCTTCAGCGGCAAGGTAACATTCATCGTCTGGCCTCTTGACCCCACCAGACTGACCAATGCGCGACCTTCAATAAACGTATTGTTGTCAGTCACCTGAGTAATCACCAGCTGATAATCAAAAACCCTTGGATTATCAGTTGGACGCAGGTCAAAACGATCGATTCTCAAGCCTCGATCCGCCTTTTCCGGCGCCATCACCCGCTGATAAAAATGTAGTTCATTTTCCAGCTGGGCAATACGTGCGTTAAGGTTCAATACCGTTTGCTGAACCTCCTGATAAGCCCTGCGATCCACTGCATTGCTGCTTTCAGTCACCAACACACGACGGCGCAATTCGGACAACTCCTTTTCCTGCTGCCGTGTCTTGATCCGAAGCTCATCACGCTCGATCACTGCTGTACCGCGCTCATGCCAGATCGACCACTGCCCCAGGTGATAACCTCCCACAGCCAGGGCAATCATAAGTACCAAGGTTATTGCACGTACCAGAAGACGTCTTACAGGGTTGTAAGCCACTATCTCCAGACGTTCGTCCTGTCCTTTGTTCATTTTCGGTATCCGTTGATTTCCTGCATTACCTTCAGGGCATCAAACCCGGGAAGGCAAGACCTGCCGACTCTTCAAGACCAAACATGATATTCATATTTTGTACTGCCTGACCACTGGCACCCTTAACCAGGTTATCAATAACCGAAAGGATCACCAGCAGATCACTACCCTGCGGCCGGTGCAGAGCGATACGGCAGACATTGGCACCCCGAACACTGCGTGTCTCCGGGCAGGACTGCCAGGACATGACATCCACACAAGGTTCTCCCTTATAACGTGCCTCATAAAGCTGCTGCAACTCCACATCATTTCGTTTCAGGCTGTTACCGTTCAGCCTCACATACAGGGTTGCATGGATGCCACGAATCATCGGCGTCAGGTGCGGCACAAAGGTCAGGCCTACAGACTGACCAGCTGCATCACTCAATCCCTGGGTAATTTCCGGATGATGACGGTGATTGCCGACGGAATAAGCCTTCATGCTTTCACCGGCTTCACAGAACAGCGATCCCACCTTGGCTCCACGCCCTGCACCCGACACCCCAGACTTGCAATCTGCAATAATTCCCTGGGGTTCAACCCAGCCTGCTTCCAATAGCGGAATCAAACCCAGCTGCACCGCAGTGGGGTAACAACCAGGCACCGCGATCAGGCGTGCATCCCGAATTTTATCGCGGGCAACCTCTGGCAGGCCATAAACCGCCTCAGGCAAGAGTTCAGGGGCTCCATGGGGTTGGCCATACCAGCATGCCCATTCGTCCGCATCGCGGATACGAAAGTCTGCAGACAGATCGATCACCCGAGTACCTGCGTTCAGCAGTTCGGCAGCCAATGCGTGAGCCACGCCATGTGGAGTGGCAAAAAAGACCACATCACAAGCTGCCAACCGGGCTGTATCAGGCTCGCTGAATACCAGCCCTGGATAATGACCACGGAGATTGGGGTACATCTCATCGACCGGCATGCCGGCCTCGGAACGCGAAGTGATGACATCAACCCTGGCTTGTGGGTGAATGGCCAGCAGGCGCAGCAGTTCAACCCCTGTATAGCCTGTACCACCAACAATTCCGACCTTGATCACCACATCACCTCCTGCCTGACCAGCAAAATAAGATTTAATCAGCCGCAGATGATACACAAAATTCCTGTTCGAGTATGCCATTTGCTCAGCCTTCTTACCCTCTGAAGGCTGATTAAGGTATCCTTGTCTGCCTTGTATTCATCTGGATGAACCATGAACTACCTGTGGCTGAAAGCCTTTCATATCATTGCCATTGTTACCTGGTTTGCCGCCCTCTTTTACCTGCCTCGGCTGTTTGTTTATCACACCCAGGCAGAGCAGGAGGGTGATCAGCGCGGTGCAGAGCGCTTTTGTGTCATGGAACGCAAACTTTACAGGGGCATCATGACCCCATCAATGCTGGTAGCTCTGGCGCTTGGACTGGCTTTGCTGAGCATGAATTTTACCGGTTACCTGGAGCAGGGCTGGATGCGCACCAAACTTGCACTGGTTGTCCTGCTTTTGATCTATCACTTCTGGTGTGGCGCCCTGTTGCGCCAGTTTGCAGCAGGAGTCAACCGTCACAGCCACGTCTGGTATCGCATTTTTAATGAACTGCCCGTTTTCATCCTGGTCTTCGTGGTTGTTCTTGTTGTGGTTAAACCCTGGTGAAGACAAAGGCCATTCAGCATGATCAAACCTGGCGTACATCCACAATTCCAGAAAAACTATCCAGCAGTACTGGCCATTGGTGGTCACGACCCCAGCGGTGGTGCCGGAATTCTTGCAGATGCACAGGCGCTGCTGGCTCTTAAAGCCTGGCCACTGACACTGATCACCTGCCTGACCGCCCAGAACACCCACCAGGTCAACAGTGTCAAAGCTCAGGATCCAGCCGACTTCCACCTGCAACTCGAAACCCTGTTACAGGACTTTCGCCCTGCAGCCATCAAAATCGGGGTTACCGGCAGCCTTGATATACAGCAATCCATCGCCGAGCTGTTACTGCGCTACCCAGATATCCCCGTGGTGCTTGATCCGGTGATCAGCAGCACCAGTGGCACCGGCTTCATGAATGAACAGCAGCTGACTCACCTCAAAGAACATCTATTGCCGCGCAGCAGCGTCATCACCCCCAATCTTCCTGAGCTGGAACAATTGGTTCCCGGCAAAAAGAATCCGGAAGACAAAGCCCGCGAACTGCTTCGCCAGGGCTGCAAGGCGGTTTTGTTAACCGGTGCACATGCGCAGAGTCGTGGCATCAAGAACCAGTTATTCACCCACCCATCAATACCTCCACTGATCAGTCGCTGGAAGCGCTTGCCGTATGAATATCATGGCTCTGGCTGTACCCTAGCGGCGGCATTGGCTGGATTGCTGGCCCGTGGAGAATCACTGGAAAAAGCCAGCACTCAGGCGCAGGACTTCACCTGGCAGAGCCTTGAAAAGGCATTAAAACTGACGGAAGGACAGCACCTTCCACTTCGACTCAGGGAGCCGGCCCATGGCTGAAACTGCGTTCCTTACTGGCATCTACGCCATTACTGACCCGCGCTTCATGGCGGATGACACCCAACTGCTGGAAAAGGTTGAATCAGCATTGCAGGGTGGGTTGCGCCTGTTGCAATACCGGGACAAAACAGCAGATGCCAGCAAAGCACTACGCCAGGCTCGCCTACTGGCCGACCTTTGTCACAGCTATGACTGCCTGTTAATCATTAATGATGATGCCGAATTGGCCCGAGCCAGTCTGGCTGATGGTGTACACCTGGGACAAGGGGATGGCTGCTTGCGTCATGCCCGCGAACTCCTTGGCACTGACGCCCTGCTTGGGCGCACCTGCCACTCCAGTCTGGATCTGGCACACCAGGCCAGACAGGATGGCGCTGATTATCTGGCTTTTGGCCGCTGTTTTGTCTCCGGCACCAAGCCGCTGGCGCCCGTTGCCGACCTGGGCATTTTCAAACAGGCCCGCCCTCTGGGACTGCCTTGCGTTGCTATTGGCGGCATTACGCCAGAACTTGCCGGGCAGGTTGCCACTGCCGGTGCACACATGATTGCAGCCGTGGAAGGCATTTTTGCCACAGCCAATCCAGCATTGGCCGTTCGCCAGTATCATGAAGCCTGCGCTCCTTCTTTTTCCTTCAATTTAAATGAGGTACAGCATGACCCGCTCAGCAGAACTCTTTGAACGCGCCCAACAATCCATCCCCGGCGGCGTCAACTCCCCGGTGCGGGCCTTCAGAAGTGTCGGCGGCACTCCGCTGTTCATCAAGCAGGCCGAAGGGGCTTACATGGTTGATGAGGACAACCGACGCTACATCGATTATGTCGGCTCCTGGGGGCCGATGATCACGGGCCATGCTGATCCGGACATCCTTGCAGCCGTGCGCAACCGCCTGGAACTGGGGCTTTCTTACGGCGCACCCACGGCACTGGAAACGGAAATGGCTGAACTCCTGTGCCAACTGGTACCTTCCATGCAGCGTGTACGCATGGTGAACTCCGGCACCGAAGCCACCATGAGCGCCATACGTCTGGCGCGTGGTTACACCGGCCGGGACAAGATCATCAAATTTGAAGGTTGTTACCATGGCCACAGTGACTCACTGCTGGTCAAGGCCGGTTCCGGTGCCCTGACCTTTGGTGTGCCTACCTCTCCGGGTGTTCCAGCCGATCTGGCACAGCACACCCTGACCCTGACCTTTAACGACATCGAAGGTGTACGCCGCTGCTTCAGCGAAATGGGTGAACAGATTGCCTGCATCATTGTTGAGCCAGTAGCAGGCAACATGAATTGCATCCCGCCGGCACCCGGTTTCCTTGAGTGTCTGCGCGAAGTCTGTGATGCCAGCGGCACCGTGCTGATCTTTGATGAAGTGATGACAGGTTTTCGTGTGGCGCTGGGCGGTGCCCAGCAGCACTATGGAGTTACACCGGATCTGACCACCCTGGGTAAAATTGTTGGTGGTGGCCTGCCGGTTGGTGCGTTTGGCGGCAAGCTGGAAATCATGAACCAGCTATCTCCACTGGGCCCTGTGTATCAGGCCGGCACCCTGTCCGGTAATCCGCTGGCCATGGCTGCGGGTCTGGCACTGCTGAACAAGCTGCGCCAGCCCGGCTTTCATCAGCAGCTTGCTGACTATGCCGGTCGCCTCTGTGCGGGCCTGCAACAGAAGGCAGATGCAGCCGGCATTCCCTTCCTGACCCAGCAGGTCGGCGGCATGTTCGGACTGTTTTTCACCAGCGCCCAGAGTGTCAGCAGTTTTGCAGAAGCCACCACTTGTAACATTGAAGCCTTCAAACGCTTCTTCCATGCCATGCTGGATGAGGGCGTCTATCTGGCCCCCTCTGCCTACGAAGCAGGATTTGTTTCCTCCTGCCACGGCGAAGCAGAACTTCAAGCCACACTGGCAGCCGCCGAAAAGGCTTTTGCCCGTCTGAAATGACAGCCACCATCAGGAGTCGCCCGTGAACGAGGCTTTACTGCAGGCATTTAAAAATCCATCCACCTATGATCACCCCGTCAGTGAGGTGCAGCTGCGCGAAACACACATCTCCTGGGTGTTTCTGGCCGGTGATTTTGCTTACAAAATCAAAAAACCGGTGAACTTCGGCTTTCTTGACTATTCCAGCCTGGATCTTCGCAAACACTACTGCGAACTGGAGCTGGAGCTTAACCAGCGCATGGCGCCAGACTTTTATCTGGAAGTCTTGCCGGTTTCCGGCACTGCTGATGCACCTCGCATCGGTGATGCCAGTGCCCCCTTTGAATACCTGCTGAAAATGCGGCGCTTTGATGACAGCCAGCTACTCAACGCCCTGCAACAGCGCGGTGAACTGGAAGAAAGCCACCTGCTGCAACTGGCCACTGAACTGGCAGACTTCCACCAGGCCATTGCACCGGGTCAGCCGCCCGAAGGGCTTGGTACTCCCGAAGCGGTCTGGGCACCGGCTCAGCAGAACTTTGACCAGATCCGTGATCTGCTGCAGGACGAAGAAGCCCTGAAACAGCTGCAACTGCTGGAAAGCTGGTCACGTGACACCTTTTCCCGCCTCTCGGAACTGATGCAGCAGCGTCTGGAGCAGGGTTATGTGCGCGCCTGCCACGGTGACCTGCACCTGGGTAACACCACCCTGTGGCAAGGCAAGGTGGTGGCTTTTGACTGCATCGAATTCAATGACGCCTTCCGCTGGTGTGACGTGATCAGTGACCTGGCCTTCCTGTTGATGGACCTGGAAGACCGTGGCCTGAAAAAAATGGCACAACTGACCCTGAATCATTACCTGGAACAGACTGGTGATTATCAGGGGCTGCAACTGCTGGCCTTCTACAAGGTTTACCGGGCACTGGTGCGCGCCAAGGTCAATCTGTTCCGCCTTGGCCAGCCCGGGCTGGATGATGAAGATCGTGCCGCTGTACTGCGCCAGTACCGCAGCTACACTGATCTGGCCGAAAGCTACACCGACTTCCACACACCCTACCTGCTGATCACTCACGGCTTTTCCGGCAGTGGCAAAAGCACCCTGACCGGCAGTGTGGTAAGAGAGCTGGGTGGCATTCGTATCCGTTCCGATGTGGAGCGCAAGCGCCTGTTCGGGTTACGTGCTGAAGAATCTGGGCGTGCCGGTCTCACGGGTGGCATCTACACGCCGGAGGCCACTGAACAAACCTATCAGCGCCTGACCGAACTGGCCGACCAGGTGTTGCGGGCCTGCTTCCCGGTAACCCTGGATGCCACCAACCTGAAAAAGAACCAGCGCACACGCCTGCGCGCCGTGGCTGAAAATCTCGGACTGCCATCCCTGATCATTTCGCTGAAAGCCGATGAAGCCACCCTGCGCCGCCGCCTGACCAAGCGCATGGATGAAGGTGAAAAGATCGCAGAAGCTGATCTGCTGGTACTGGAACATCAATTGGCCACTCACGAACCGCTGGATGCTGATGAACTGACCTGTGCCGTCACCGTTGACACCGATGCACCGGCAGCCAGCCAGACGCTGGTGCGCCTGATCCGGGATCACCTGCGACTGGATGACTGAAAGGCTGCACAATAATCCACCGGCATTATTGCCGGTGTGAACAGCAGATAATCATAAACCTGCAACCCGTCCACCGCGGGTGGCAGGTAATCCTGTGGTTGCTGACGCTGATCAACCTGCACCAGCCAGACACTGACATGTTTCACATCCGGCGGGAGCCAGCGTGGGACACCCAGATCCTTGCGTACATGCACTGATCCTGCCTGCAGCAGGCCTACGCGCCCATCCAGCTCAACTCCCAGTAACACCTCGGCCATGGCCTGATCTCTGGCCAGCTGCACCTCCCGCATTTTTGGCAGCAGTGCTTCAGGCAACTGACCGCAATGACCTTCATCCATCATGCGATCCAGCACCTGCGCCATGGCCTCGCTGATGGCAGGCAAAGGGGCTCCCTGCTGATAAGCATCACGCTGCTGCTGCGTGTCCAGATCAGCAGCCAGCACGCGCTTCGCATGCAATAACCCGCTCTGCACCAACTCACCATAACGCTCCCACGGCCAGCCGGGCTGCCAGTCCAGCATCTCCGGTGTCACGGATGACTGACCCAGTGCGGCATCCAGCGCTGGCTGTTGCGGCTGGCGTGCCATTTCCAGTGCCAGGGGCCCCAGCCGTTGTTGTGCAGCCAGTTGCAGCATCCACTGGTGTGTCAGCCGCTGATGATCCGGATGATCGTGCTGCTCACCCACCAGCAACCAGACACCATCAGGCAGCGACTCCAGCCACATATCCCGGTTCACCAGGGCTTGCTTTTTCACTGACCAGAGCTGTCCCACCAGGGGATGATCCATCTGCTCCCCGGCCAGCCATTCAGGTTCTTTCTGAGTAGCAGCGCCAGCACAACCTGCCAGCAACAACAGCCCCATAATCAAGGCACTCCAGTGCCATTTCAGTTGCTTCAAAAGTCGCCTCCAACTGCCGTTTCAAAACCCTGCACTGCTAAAGTCCAGCAGTACTTTCTTGCAATTTGTCTGGGATTACAGTAAATAAGCTAGTCTTTTTTTCGCCCGGTAGTAACCGATTTTCAGGACGCAATCACGTCGCGAGGCAAGGCCATGCCAGAGAGCAAGCAAGAGATGCAAGCAAATCAGAGCTTTACCCCTTACCAGCAGGCCGAGGGTGAAGAGTACATGAGTGACGAGCAACTGGCCCACTTTCGCCAGCTGCTGCTGGACTGGAAACAGGAGCTGATGGAAGAGGTGGACCGCACGGTTCAGCACCTGAAGGAAGAAGCCTCCAACTTTGCCGACCCGGCAGACCGCGCCACCCAGGAAGAAGAATTCAGCCTGGAGCTGCGCACCCGTGATCGTGAACGCAAGCTGATCAAAAAAATCAACGATACACTGGAAAAAATTGAGCAGGGTGATTACGGCTACTGTGATGCCTGCGGCATTGAAATCGGCATTCGTCGTCTGGAAGCCCGCCCCACGGCCACCCTCTGTGTTGACTGCAAGAGCCTGGCCGAAATCAAGGAAAAACAAATCGGCGGTTGAATGCAGCCCCCGCTGACTGCATCCACCACCTATCGGGGGCGCTTTGCCCCCACTCCTTCAGGCCCGTTGCATTTCGGTTCGCTGGTCACTGCCGTGGCCAGCTGGCTGGAAGCCCGCTCTCATCAGGGCCAGTGGCTGGTTCGCATGGAAGACCTGGACCCACCGCGTGAAGCGCCCGGTGCAGCCGATCACATCCTGCACACCCTTGAAGCCTTTGGTCTGACCTGGGATGGCTCGGTGATGTATCAGAGCCAACGCCATGCTGCTTACCAGCAACAGCTGGATCAGCTGATTCAGGCGGGCCACGCCTACCCCTGCAGCTGCAGCCGCAAGGCACTCGAAGGGCATCACCGCTATCCCGGCTGGTGTCGCTCAGCACCACAACACCCGGACCAACCACTGGCCTGGCGACTTCGCGTTGATGATCAGGTCAGTGTTCAATGGCAGGATCAGGTACAGGGTCCGCAATGCTGGCCACTGCAACAAGCCGGTGACGTGGTGATCCGTCGCAAGGATCAGCTCTGGGCCTATCAACTGGCGGTGGTGGTGGACGATCTGAAACAGGGTATGACTCATATCCTGCGCGGTATCGATCTGATCGACTCCACACCCTGGCAGATCTGGCTGCAGGTCTGTATGGGCCGGGCGAACAGTGATGCCCCGGCATTCCAATACGCGCACCTTCCCGTTATAGTGAATGCCGTCGGCCAGAAACTTTCCAAACAGAATCTGGCACCGGCATTGGATACCGCCCGCATCAGCAGCCTGTTAATGCTGGCCTTGCAGGCGTTGGGCCAACAACCCGACCCGGCACTTCAGCAGGAAACACCTGAAACCCTGCTGCATGAAGCCATCCACTTCTGGCAGCTGGACAAGGTGCCCGCCGTGGCAGCCATCAGTGAAACGGACCTGAAACCATGTATTTCTATCGCTTAGTGCTGGTACTGGTCACCATCGGTTATTTCTTCTCTCCCTGGTTCCTGTTGCCCTGGGGCAGCAGCAACTGGTACCAACCCTTTCTGATGTGGCTGGCGCTGATTGGCGGCACCCTGTGGTTGGAACAGAAGCGCCGCCTGGAGCAGCTCGAATAACATGAGTTTCACGCTCACGCAGATTTTTGTGCTTGGTGTCGGCTACCTGTCGATCCTGTTTGCCTGCGCCTGGATTGTTGAGCGTGGCTGGCTGCCACAACGCTTGGTCCGTCATCCACTGGTTTATGTATTGGCACTGGGCATGTATGCCAGCGCCTGGGCCTTTTATGGCTCCTTTGGTATGGCCGAGCGTTATGGTTACGGTTATCTGACCTATTACCTCGGTATCTCTGCAGCCTTTGTACTGACCCCAGTGTTACTGACTCCCCTGTTACGGCTGACCCGCACCTACCAACTATCTTCCCTGGCCGACCTGTTTGCCTTCCGTTTTCGCAGTCGCTGGGTAGGCATGCTGGTCACTCTCGGTTTGCTGGCAGGAACCATGCCTTTGCTGGCCCTGCAGATTCAGGCCATCGGTGATGTCATTCACCTGCTGACCAATGAATCTTCGCCCTATCATCTGGCTTTTGTGTTCTGCGCAGTCATCTCCCTGTTTGCCACCCTGTTTGGTGCCCGTCATATTTCATTGCGCGAGCGCCATGAAAGCCTGCTGGTCGCCATTGCCTTTGAGTCCCTGGTGAAGCTGGTGGCTTTTCTGGCACTGGGAGCCGTAACCCTGTGGCTGGTGTTTGATGGTTTTGACGGGCTGGAAAACTGGCTGATAACCCACGGTGACAGCCTGGCTGCCGCAGTGCAGCCACTGGAAGACAACCAATGGCGCACCCTGCTGTTACTGTTTTTTGCCACTGCTGTTTCCATGCCCCATATCTTTCACATCATTTTCACCGAAAACCCCTCCGAAACAGCACTGCGCCAGGCCAGCTGGATGCTGCCGATATTCCTGCTGCTACTGGCCTTACCAGTACCGGTGATCTACTGGGGACATCAGGCCCTGGGCAGCAGTCTGCCCATTGAATATGCCAGTTTGTCTTTAGGTGGTTACTGGACCCTGCTGTCATTTATTGCCGGTCTGGCCGCCGCCAGCGGCACCATCATTGTGATTACCCTGGCCCTGGCTCCGATGGTGCTGAATCACCTGGTGCTGGCGGTGTATCAGCCACCGGCCCACTTTGATATTTATTACTGGCTGATCTGGATGCGGCGACTGCTGATCGCCTCGCTGATTTTCATTGGTTATCTGGTTTACCTGGTGGTCAGTGCTCACCATGATCTGGCCACACTGGGACTCTCGGCATTCATTGCCACCCTGCAATTCCTGCCCGGTATTCTGGCGCTGCTCTACTGGCCAACGGCCAATCGCAAAGGGCTGCTGGCTGGTTTAACAGCCGGTTTTGGTGTCTGGGCCATCGGACTGGGTTTCCCATTGATGCTGGACATTCACCAACTGGCACTCCCCGGTGGTGGTCTGCTGGAACTGCGCGGCATTGATGACTGGTTTCAGGTCACCATCCTGGCCATTACCAGCAACATTCTGATTTTTATTGTGATCTCCCTGGTTACTGATGCCAGCGAAGAAGAAAAGGCCGGGGCACTGGCCTGCTCACAGGATGCCTTGTTACAGCCCAAACGCCTGCAACTGAAAGCGCGGACCTGTGAAGACTTCACCCGTTTTCTCAGCATCCCCCTGGGGCAGGAAACCGCCCAGCGCGAAGTGACCCGGGCACTCAATGAACTTGGTTTGCATCCGGCCGATGCCAGGCCCTATTCAATGCGCCGCTTGCGTGACCAGATCCAGGCCAACCTGTCTGGCCTGATGGGTCCTGCTGTCGCGCAGGAACTGACTGATCGCTACCTGCCCTGGAAAACCAAAAGTGCCGACTCAGAAGATGACATTCACTACGTGGAGCGTCATCTGGAGGAATATCGTACCCGCTTGACCGGCATGGCTCGTGAGCTGGACAAACTGCGCCGCCATCATCGCCAGACCCTGCTGCACCTCCCGGTTGGTATTTGCACCCTGGGTCGGGATCAGGAAGTACTGATGTGGAACCGCGCCATGGAAAAACTCACTGGCATCAGTGGTGATCAGGTGATTGGCTCTCGCATTCGTCACCTGCCGGAACCCTGGAACAACCTGTTGGACGAATTCCTGCAAAACCCCAATCGTCAGGCTTATCGCCAACCTCTGGAGCAGCAGAACAAAACACGCTGGTTAACCCTGCACAAAGCGCGCCTGGATGATCCGGTTGCGGTGATGGGTGGCACCGTGCTGCTGGTGGAGGACCAAAGTGAAGTCAAGGAACTGGAAGACAAACTGCTGCATAACGAGCGCCTGGCTTCAATCGGTCGGCTGGCAGCCGGTGTGGCCCATGAAATTGGCAACCCTGTCACTGGCATCTCTTCTCTGGCGCAGAATCTGCGTTATGACGCAGAAGAGCCGGATGCCGTTCGCGAAACCAGCACCCAGATCCTGCAACTGACCAACCGCATCACAGCCATTGTTCACTCACTGGTCAGTTTTGCTCATGCCGGACGCCACAGTGACAGCCTGCGTTTTGAGCAGGTTAAACTGCATGATGCCTTCCAGGAAGCCATCAACCTCATTTCCCTCAGCAACCGGGGTCGTAATCGCCAGTACACCAACAACTGCCCTGAGCAGTTGGTGATGCAGGGGGATGGGCAGCGGCTGATCCAGGTGTTTGTCAACCTGATTGGCAATGCCCGTGATGCAACCCAGGATGGTGGTCAGATACTTTGTTGTGGTTATCAGGAAAATCACCATCTGGTGCTTGAGGTTCATGACGATGGCTGTGGCATACCTGCAGAACATCTGCAGCACCTTTTTGAACCCTTTTACACCACCAAACAGGCCGGTGAAGGGACAGGCTTGGGGCTGGCACTGGTTTATAGTATTGTCGAAGAACATCACGGGCAGATTCAGGCCATCAGCCCCAGCCCCATATCAGGAAAAGGCAGCTGTTTCCGCTGCCGCTTTCCGATCACGGCCAACGCACCCGAATATCAGGAGCAGTAAAACGCCATGAGTCAGATACTGATCGTTGAGGATGAAGGCATCATCCGTTCCGCCCTGCGCCGCTTGCTGGAGCGCAACGGCTTCAAGGTCAGTGAAGCGGGAACCGTTGCTGAAGCTCGACAACAACTGGCCGCTCAAACCTTTGACCTGATCATCAGTGACCTGCGCCTGCCGGGCGAGTCTGGCACCGAGCTGATCAGCCAGGAAACCCCGGTACTGATCATGACCAGTTATGCCAGCCTACGCTCGGCAGTGGATGCCATGAAGCTGGGTGCCGTGGACTACATTGCCAAGCCCTTTGACCATGATGAAATGCTGTCAGCGGTCAACCACATCCTCAGCCAACACCGCCGCACAAAAGAGTCACAAGCCACAGCAGAAGATCAACCAACCGCATCACCGGCTGTTGGTCTGGCTGGCATGATCGGCGACAGCGACGTGATGCAGGCGGTATTCCGTCAGATCAGAAAAATTGCACCCTATGACAGTCGGGTACTGATTCTTGGTGAATCCGGCACTGGCAAAGAGCTGGTCGCACGGGCCCTGCATGCCCTCAGTCCGCGTCGTGATGCACCGCTGATTTCAGTCAACTGTGCCGCGATACCGGAAACCCTGATCGAATCCGAACTTTTTGGCCACGAAAAAGGGGCTTTCACCGGCGCCAATGCCAGCCGTAATGGTCTGGTGGAAGCGGCTGATGGCGGCAGCCTGTTTCTGGATGAAATCGGTGAGTTGCCACTGGAAGCCCAGGCACGCCTGCTGCGCGTACTGCAAGAGGGTGAAATTCGACGCCTGGGCTCTGTCGAGTCACGACGGGTCGATGTACGGTTGATTGCTGCCACCCACCGGGATATACGCACCCTGGTGGACCAGGGGCGTTTTCGCCTGGATCTTTATTACCGCCTGAATGTTGTGGAGCTGGAGCTGCCCTGTTTGTCTGAGCGCGGCGAAGATGTATTGATGATCGCTGACCACCTGCTGACCAACATCTGCCAGCGCCTGGGCAAACCCCAGGCACGTTTTTCCAAGTCAGCCCGCAATGCACTTCTGTCCTACTCCTGGCCAGGCAATGTACGGGAGCTGGAAAACCGCGTCGAACGCGCCGTACTGCTGTGTGATGACACCCTGTTACACGCCGAGGATCTGGATCTGCCTCAACCCAGTCACGCAACACGTCGTGCCAGCTTTGCCCCCTCAGCAACAACAACAGCCTTGCCAACCCAGGTTGAAAATCCGATCTCCACCAGCAGCGACCATGATCCCGCACACCTCCCTGTGGATGATTTATCGCTGGAAGACTACTTTGTCCGTTTTGTTCGGGAAAACCAGGATCATCTGAGTGAAACCGAGCTGGCTAAAAAGCTCGGCATCTCACGCAAGTGCCTGTGGGAAAGACGTCAGCGCCTGGGAATTCCGCGCCGTAAAACCGCTACCAGTCGTTAAGCACCCAGGGTGTTACCGTAACACCCACCCCCCGTACCGCACCTCCTGAAACGAGGTAACACTTCTGCTCCAGACCTTGTTTTTCAGGTACAAAAAAACAATAACCCAATGTTTTTAAAGCAATTTAATTTTTATGGCACGCATTGAGCATTATTCTTGGCAAGAAAAACAAGAACACCGGCGTCAGTGACTCAGCAAAACAACAACAAACCTGAGCCTGGCCGAACCGGCTTCCACATAACAAGAACAACAGGAAGCCAGGTGAGCGACCCCTGCAAGCCGACATAAAAACAACAAAAGGCACCACAGGAATAGGCACTAACAATAAAAATAACTGCCAGGGTCTCCGGTCTTCAGCGAAAACCGATGCCACCTGATAAAAACAAAAACAAAATCAGGTCGCATCAATGGAGTGAATAAAAACAACAAGCACTCCGGAACCAGGTCCAAGCTGAGGCTAAATTGTTTTGAATACGAGGCGGTCAACCGTCAGCCCGCAACAACAACAATAACGGGCAGCAACTTGGTGACTGTGATACGTATTCAGGGCGATCTAGAAACATCTCCCTAATTCATGCATGGATGCATCAGGAAAACAGTGTCAATCGATTCAAAGGGGAAGGCCACGGCCTTCCCCTTTTGTTATCTGTCTACCCTTCAGTCTTTGCCCCACCCCGCTGGTCGGTTAAACTGCTGCATCTTCATTTCAGAAGCACAGGTCAAAATGATTAAAGGAATCACCCGCTACATCAGGAAACGACTGGGCAAGGCACCTGTACAGCCGGTAGCAAAGCTGCAGATTCTGCCACGTTCTGAACACCCCATTTCACGCAGTGAAATCCCGGAGGGTGCACTGAAAGTCCTTTATCGTCTCCATAAAGCCGGCTTTCAGGCTTATCTTGTTGGCGGCTGCATCCGTGACCGCCTGCTGGGGAAAACGCCCAAGGATTTTGACGTGGCAACCGACGCCACTCCTGAACAGGTCAACCACCTGTTCCGTAACTCGCGCATGATCGGTCGGCGCTTTCGTATTGTGCATGTGCGTTTTGGTCGTGAAATCATTGAAGTCACCACCTTCCGCGGCCAGGCCAATGAAGATGAAAGCAAACACCTGCGCCAATCCGATGAAGGCATGCTGCTGCGTGACAACGTGTGGGGCAACATTGAAGAGGATGCCCTGCGTCGGGACTTCACCATCAACGCCCTGTATTACAATGTTGCCGACTTTGCCATTCACGACTTCACTGGTGGTCTGGAAGATCTGAAAAGCCGCACCCTGCGACTGATTGGTGATCCGGATACTCGCTACCGCGAAGACCCGGTCCGCATGCTGCGTGCAGTGCGCTTTGCTGCAAAACTGGGTTTTCATCTGGATCCGGCCACCGAAGCGCCCATTCGCGAACAGGCTAGCCTGCTGCTGCAAGTGGCACCAGCCCGCATGTTTGATGAGGTGCTCAAGCTGTTTTTGGCCGGCCATGCCCTGGATACCTTCCGGCTACTGAAGGACTATGGCCTGTTTGCCTTCCTCTTCCCTGCCAGCGCTGAAGCCTTCAAGGTCAATCCAACGTCACTGAAGCTGGTGGAACAGGCATTGATCAATACCGATCAGCGTATTGCTGATGAACGCCCAGTGACTCCGGCTTTTTTATATGCCGCACTACTCTGGCCCGGGCTTGAGTTGATCTATTCCGACCTGCTGAAAAATGGTGTGCCGCCCTTCCCGGCCATGCAACAAGCGGGCAACCGACTGCTGCAACGCCAGCAACAGCACATCACCATTCCCAAGCGTTTTGCCTTCCCGATGCGTGAAATCTGGGATCTGCAGTTAAAACTGCCACAGCGTCATGGCAAGCGTGCCTGGGAGCTTTTACACCAACCCCGCTTCCGTGCGGCTTATGACTTCTTGCTGCTGCGTGAAACAGCCGGTGAAGCAACCGACGGTCTGGCAGAATGGTGGACTCGCTTCCAGGATACCGATGAAGCAGGTCAGCAACGCTTGCTTGAAAACTTGGGCAAATCTCCCGCTCGCAGTAAAACCGCCAACCGCAAACGTGGGCCCAGGCGGCGGCGCAAACCTGCTGACACAGGCAGCAGCAGCTGATGGCCCGAGCATGGATTGGACTGGGCAGCAACCTGGATCAGCCCGTCCAACAAATACAAGGAGCATTACAAGCCCTGGCGCAGTTACCTGCAAGCCACCTTTGTCGTGCATCCCGCCTCTGGCACAGCAAACCCATGGGACCCCAGGATCAACCCGACTATGTGAATGCGGTTGCCGAACTGGAAACACAACTTGAACCCTTGCAACTACTGGATGCATTACAAAGCATTGAGCAAGCGCATCACCGGGTACGTGTGCAGCACTGGGGACCACGCACACTGGATCTGGATTTATTGCTGTATGATCAGCAGCGGATTAACCACCCCAGATTAAAGGTTCCGCACCCCGGCATCAGTCAGCGTGCATTTGTATTACTGCCTCTGGCTGAACTGAATGATCAGCTGCTGGTGCCGGATCACGGTCCGGTGGCCCAGTTGTTAGGTGCACTGAGCACTGATGAAATCAAGCAGGTGTTACCCTTTGAAGCAGAGGGCTTGAGCACTCTTTGACTTTTGGGTTACCAGGGGTAACAATCCCCTTTTTCCATGCTCTGGATGCTTGGCCTTTTCAGTGGCATCCATACCCATACAACCAGAATAAGGGAGCAGTCCATGAAAACTGTGACCATCCAAACCCTGCGTGCCATGAAGGATGCAGGTGAAAAATTCAGCGTCCTGACCTGTTACGACGCCACTTTTTCTCGTCGCATCAATGAAGCCGGGATTGAGGTAATGCTGATTGGTGACTCCCTCGGCATGGTGTTGCAAGGCCATGACTCCACGCTGCCAGTCACCCTTGATGACATGGTTTATCACACCGCTGCGGTGAAACGTGGCAATCAGCATTGCCTGATCATGGCAGACCTCCCCTTCATGTCTGATGCCAGCATTCCGCAACTGCTGGAAAATGCTGCCCGCCTGATGCGTGCAGGGGCTCATCTGATCAAGATCGAAGGTGATGCATGGCTGGCTCCCGGCATTACTGAACTGACTCAACGCGGTATTCCTGTTTGTGCACACCTTGGCCTGACACCACAAACCGTTAACCAACTGGGCGGTTACAAGGTGCAGGGCCGCGGTGAAGCCGGACAGGCACTGGTGGATGCAGCCATCAAACTGGAAGCTGCCGGTGCCAGCTTGCTGCTGCTGGAGTGTGTACCCAGTGAGGTCGGCAAGGCAGTGACAGCGGCTGTAAAATGTCCGGTGATTGGCATCGGTGCTGGCCCGGATACTGATGGTCAGGTACTGGTTCTGCATGACATGCTGGGTGTTACCGTTGGCAAAACTGCAAAATTCGTGAAAAACTTCATGGCTGAATCCAACTCCATTGCGGATGCACTGGCGGCCTACCATCAAGCCGTCAAAAGCGGCACCTTTCCTGCTGAGGAACACTGCTTCAAATGAGCGACTCACTGATCACTCTGACGTCTGTTAGTGAATTGCGCAGCCACCTTGCCGAACTGCGCCGTCAGGGCAAAATCCTGGCGTTAGTACCCACCATGGGTAACCTGCACCAGGGCCACCTGCGATTGGTTGAAGAAGCACGCCGCCATGCTGACGTGGTCGTGGCCAGCATCTTTGTCAATCCGATGCAATTTGGACCTGGCGAAGACTTCGAGAGTTATCCCCGCACCCTGGAACAGGATCAGCAAATGCTGCAGAGTGCCGGCTGTCACCTGCTGTTTACACCTTCGGTGGCCGATGTTTACCCCGAGGGGCAGGAAGATCATACCCGGGTGGTGGTCCCCGTTGTCAGTGAAGGGCTTTGCGGCCAGAAACGACCCGGACACTTTGATGGTGTTGCCACAGTGGTCAGCAAACTGTTCAATTTTGTGCAGCCGGATGTGGCCTGTTTCGGACAGAAGGATTACCAGCAGCTGGCAGTGATTCGCAAACTGGTCACTGATCTCTGTTTCCCGATCCGCATCATTGGTGTACCCACTTGCCGTACCCCAGAGGGCCTGGCGCTATCTTCGCGCAATGGTTACCTCACACCCGAACAATTAAAAAAGGCACCGGCACTTTATGCAGTGCTGAAAGCCACCGGTCAGAAACTGGCTGCTGGCAACACTCACTTTGCTGAACTCAGCCATCAGGCGCGTGCGCGTCTTGCTGAGCAGGGTTTTGCACCTGAATACGTGGACATTCGTTCCACGGACCTGAGCCCACCAGACATACGTGCCAGGGAGTGGGTCATCCTGGTGGCGGCACGGCTGGGTAAAGCCCGCCTGATTGACAACCTGGTGGTTCACCGGGACTGATACTGATTTCAAGAGGACCAGAACAACATGCAAACCATTATGCTCAAGGCCAAGCTGCATCAGGCTCGTGTCACCCATGCTGTACTGGAGTACGAAGGCTCCTGCGCCATTGATGGCGACCTGCTGGATATGGCCGGACTGCATGAGTATGAGCAAATCCAGATTTATAACCTGGCCAATGGCCAGCGTTTCACCACCTACATCATTCGTGGTGAACCCGGTAGTGGCATCATTTCAGTGAATGGTGCAGCCGCTCATCTGGCCAGCGTGGGTGACCGCGTGATTATCTGTGCTTATGCCAATTTCACTGAAGCTGAGCGCATCAAACACAAACCGGCACTGATTTACCTCTCTGAGGGCAATGCCGTCAGTCATACCAGCAATGCCATTCCGGTACAGGTAGCCTGAGGCGTTATTCTTCACCAGGCATCCATCCCAGGGCAGCTACGGCTGCCTTGTTTATTTTGAACTTCTGCCTGCCACTCTTTCGTCTTACTCCGCACGGCTTTTTGTTACCGGCTGGTAGGCAACCCGTCACGCTTCTGTTACCTTTTTCTTCCAGTATGGAGCTGATCAGAACAATTCGCCTCGGCCCGAGGCTCACCAGGAGAACGAAAATGCAAGACGTCGTTATTGTCGCTGCTGGCCGTACCGCCATCGGCAGTTTTGGAGGTAGTCTCGCCAGTGTTCCTGCCCACCTGCTGGGTGCCACCGTTATCAAGGGACTACTGGAAAAATCGGGCATCAAGCCAGAACAGGTGGATGAAGTGATTCTCGGCCAGGTACTGGCTGCTGGCTGCGGCCAAAACCCTGCCCGCCAAGCCGTGATCCACGCAGGCCTGCCGGAAACCGTTCCAGCAATGACCATCAACAAGGTGTGTGGCTCCGGTTTAAAAGCCCTGCATTTGGCCACTCAGGCCATTCGTTGCGGCGATGCCGACATCATTATTGCCGGTGGCCAGGAGAACATGAGCCTGTCGCCACACATTCTGCCCAACTCGCGCAATGGCCAGCGCATGGGTAACTGGACCGCTCAGGACACCATGATTGTGGATGGCCTGTGGTGTGCTTTTAATGACTACCACATGGGCATCACCACTGAAAACATTGTTGAGCAGTTCAACATCAGTCGTGAAGATCAGGATGCTTTTGCAGCTGCCTCTCAAGCCAAGGCCAGCAAAGCAGTGGCTGAAGGTCGCTTCAAGGATGAAATCCTGCCTGTGACCATTCCACAGCGCAAGGGTGACCCGGTGGTCTTTGATACCGATGAAGGCCCACGCTCTGTCACCGTGGAAAAGCTGGCCACCATGAAACCTGCCTTCAAAAAGGATGGCACTGTCACCGCTGGTAATGCATCGTCAATCAATGATGGTGCCGCTGCTGTGATTCTCTGCTCTGCCAGCAAGGCAGCCGAATTGGGTTTACCCGTTCTGGCTCGCATCAAGGCTTATGCCTCTGCTGGTGTTGACCCCAAAATCATGGGTACCGGCCCGGTTCCTGCCACTCGCAAGTGCCTGGAAAAAGCTGGCTGGTCCATTGACGACCTGGATCTGGTTGAAGCCAACGAAGCCTTTGCTGCTCAGGCACTGAGTGTAAACCGCCAACTGGGCTGGGATACTGACAAGGTGAACGTGAATGGCGGTGCCATTGCCCTGGGTCACCCGATTGGTGCTTCCGGCTGTCGTGTACTGGTCAGTCTGGTGCATGAAATGGTCAAGCGTGATGCCAAAAAAGGTCTGGCGACCCTGTGCATTGGTGGTGGTCAGGGTGTAGCGCTGGCTATCGAGCGCTGATACCTACCGGCAACTGATGCCAGCATAAAAAAACCGCCGTGTTGTTCTACATCACGGCGGTTTTTCTTTTTGACACTGAGGTCAGTTGCTTCAGGGCTTCATGTCCTCAAAGAACTTTTTAACACCATCAAACCAGTTGGATTTTTTGGGTGAATGTTTTTCACCGCTGGTATCTTCATGGAACTTGCGCAGTAATTCCTTCTGCGACTCGGACAAGTTCACCGGTGTTTCCAATACCACCCGACACAACAGATCGCCAGCCGCACCACCCCGCACGGGTTTAACACCCTTGCCACGCAGGCGGAACAATTTGCCGGTCTGGGTTTCAGCAGGAATCTTCAACTTCACCCGGCCTTCCAGGGTCGGCACTTCCAGCTCGCCGCCCAGAGTGGCATCCACAAAACTCACCGGTACCTCGCAATAGAGATTGGCACCATCACGTTCAAAAATGGGGTGTGGGCGTACATTAATCTGTACGTACAGATCACCAGTGCCACCCCCCATGCGCCCGGCTTCGCCCTCACCGGAAAGACGAATGCGATCCCCGGTGTCCACTCCAGCCGGAATTTTCACTTCCAGGGTTTTGGTGTTCTGCACCCGACCTTCGCCATGGCACTTTTTACAGGGGTTACGAATGATCTTGCCGGAACCATGACAGCGCGGACAGGTTTGCTGGATGGCAAAAAAGCCCTGCTGCATGCGGACCTGGCCCATGCCATTACAGGTGCCACAGGTTTCTGCCTTGCCATCTTCAGAACCCGTGCCATGACAGTGGTGACACTCTTCCAGCGTCGGCACCTTGATCTTGACGCTGGTACCTCGCACGGCATCTTCCAGATCCAGATCCAACTGGTAACGCAGATCGGAGCCACGTTGCGCACCGCCACGCCCACCACGACCAGAAGCAGCGCCACCAAAGATGTCGCCAAACATATCACCGAAGATGTCACCAAAATTGCCACCACCGGAGAAACCACCGCCACCACCCATCTGTGGGTCTACACCGGCATGACCAAAGCGATCATAAGCAGCGCGCTTTTCGGCATCTGCCAGCACTTCATAAGCTTCCGTGGCTTCCTTGAATTTTTCCTCGGCAGCCGGATCATCCGAATTGCGGTCCGGGTGGTACTTCATCGCCAGGCGACGATAAGCCTTTTTGATGGCCTTTTCATCCGCCTCACGTTCGACGCCCAGGATTTCGTAATAATCACGCTTTGCCATGGTTTTCTGTCACCGTCTTGTTTCCACCCGTCTGAATAAAACCAACGCGGGGTGGCATCCCGCGTTGGTTACTTGCTGTGTTATTTCAGGAAGAAGCTTTACTTCTTGTCGTCCTTCACTTCTTCAAACTCAGCATCCACAGCATCATCCGGACCTGCTGCTGCATCTTGTGCCTGGGCGCCCTCAGCCTGCTGCGCCTGCTCAGCATAAAGTTTCTGAGCCAGGGTGCCGGACGCTTCTGCCAACGCCTGGGTTTTACTTTCAATGGCTTCCTTGTCATCACCCTTGAGGGCTTCTTCCAGCTCGGCAATGGCTTTTTCAATGCCTTCTTTCTCAGCTGGCTCAACCTTGTCAGCCGCGTCGACCAGTGTCTTGCGAGTTGCATGGATCATGCCATCCGCCTGGTTACGCACCTGCACCAGCTCTTCAAACTTCTTGTCTTCTGCAGCGTGAGCTTCAGCATCACGCACCATCTTCTCGATTTCTTCATCAGACAGACCAGAAGAGGCCTTGATCACAATCGACTGCTGCTTGCCAGTGGCCTTGTCTTTGGCTGACACGTTCAGAATACCGTTGGCATCAAGATCGAAGGTCACCTCGATCTGAGGTACGCCACGGGGTGCCGGAGGGATGTCAGCCAGGTCAAAACGTCCCAGTGATTTGTTCTGGGCGGCCTGTTTGCGTTCACCCTGCAGCACGTGGATGGTTACCGCATTCTGGTTGTCTTCAGCAGTGGAGAACACCTGCGACTTCTTGGTCGGAATGGTAGTGTTTTTCTCGATCAGAGAAGTCATCACCCCACCCATGGTTTCGATACCCAGCGTCAGCGGCGTAACGTCCAGCAGCAGTACGTCTTTTACGTCACCGGACAATACGGCACCCTGAATGGCAGCACCGACGGCAACTGCTTCATCCGGGTTGACGTCTTTACGTGCTTCTTTACCGAAGAACTCGGCAACCTTGGCCTGTACCATCGGCATGCGGGTCTGACCGCCGACCAGAATCACGTCATCAATCTGACTGGTGGTGACACCGGCATCTTGCAAGGCTGTACGGCAGGGTGCCAGCGAACGCTGCACCAGCTCTTCCACCAGGGCTTCCAGCTTGGCACGGGTCACCTTCACATTCAGGTGTTTCGGGCCACTGGCATCAGCCGTGATATAGGGCAGGTTAACGTCGGTTTGCTGACTGGAAGACAATTCGATCTTGGCCTTTTCAGCCGCTTCCTTCAGGCGCTGCATGGCCAGTGGATCACCCTTCAGGTTGATACCACTGTCTTTCTTGAATTCTTCCACCAGGTAGTCAATCAGGCGGATATCAAAGTCTTCACCACCCAGGAAGGTGTCACCGTTGGTGGCCAGTACTTCAAACTGGGTTTCGCCGTCCACGTCAGCAATTTCGATGATGGAGATATCAAAAGTACCACCACCCAGGTCGTACACAGCAATGGTCTTGTCGCCACGAGACTTGTCCATGCCATAAGCCAGTGCAGCAGCGGTTGGTTCGTTGATGATGCGCTTCACTTCCAGACCGGCGATGCGGCCAGCATCTTTAGTGGCCTGACGCTGGCTGTCATTGAAGTAGGCAGGAACCGTGATGACCGCCTCGGTGACTTCTTCACCCAGGTAATCTTCAGCGGTCTTTTTCATCTTTTTCAGCACTTCAGCAGAAATCTGCGGCGGTGCCATCTTTTTGCCTTTCACTTCAACCCAGGCATCGTTGTTGTCGGCCTTGACAATCTTGTAAGGCACCATCTTGATGTCTTTCTGTACCACCTCTTCATCAAAACGACGGCCAATCAGGCGTTTGACGGCGTACAGGGTGTTGTCCGGGTTGGTGACAGCCTGGCGCTTGGCACTCATGCCCACCAGGGTTTCACCGTCATCGGTGTAAGCGATAATGGAAGGTGTAGTGCGTCCGCCTTCAGCGTTTTCCAGTACTTTTGGCTTGTCACCATCCAGTACAGCAACACAAGAGTTGGTGGTGCCAAGGTCAATACCAATAATGCGACCCATAATGTTTCTCCGAAAAAGGTTTCAATTCATTTCTGCAGGTTGGATTCCTGACGCCTGACTGATAAATGTGTGCGCCAGAGTGCTTTTTCAAGCCGTTTCATCAATCTTTTTTGTTGTGCCGCCGGTGCTCACCACCACCATTGCCGGACGCAGCAGTCGTTCGTTCAGGGTATAACCCTTCTGCAGCACATCCATCACCGAATTGGCAGGCAGAGCCGGATTCGGCACCATGCTCATGGCTTCATGGAACTGAGGATCAAAAGTCTGGCCCATGGGGTGCAGCTGGTTAACCTGAAACTTCTCCAGAACGCCCAGAAACAGACGCAGGGTCATTTCCACGCCTTCTTTCTGTGACTCATCCACTTCACCCAGGGCTTCAGAGGCCTTTTCCAGGCTGTCCACCACCGGCAAGAGTTCGCGGGCAAATTTTTCCAGCGCAAATTTGTGGGCTTTTTCCACATCCGCCTCGGCACGACGACGAACATTCTGGGCCTCCGCAGCAGCACGCAGCATCTGATCACGGGCTTCAGCCAGCTCTTGCTGCAAACCTTCAACCTGCGCTGAAAGACCGGCAATTTCTTCTTCCGGGCTGAGTGCCACATCAGGTGCAGAAGCAGCTGCAGCCGCTTGCTCGGCCTGCTGTGCGAGTTCCTCTTGCTTGCTCATAAATCAACTCCGTAAACCGGGCATTTTGCCCAAAGACATGAATCAGGTATTGCTGTTTACGGGTAGATGGGGATAGCGGCTGTGGTTTTCAAGCCCGAGTGGGGATTTTTGCGTGTTAATCAGGTCAGCAGAATGTCAGCCATCTGCGCTGGAGAAAAATCATAACGTGCCAGCAGGGCTTCCATATCGGCACGCAAGGCAGCATCCGGATCATGACCGGGACG
This sequence comes from Marinospirillum alkaliphilum DSM 21637, assembly GCF_900119735.1. Taxonomy (GTDB): domain Bacteria; phylum Pseudomonadota; class Gammaproteobacteria; order Pseudomonadales; family Halomonadaceae; genus Marinospirillum; species Marinospirillum alkaliphilum. Next base: position 27,847 of record NZ_FPJW01000004.1, read on the forward strand.
TGAGGCGTCCAGTTTCAGCAGCTCTTCACGTAACTGCCTTTCCAGCGCTTCATGCTGAGATATTTTTTTGCGGTAATAATCAGGTAGGCCTTGTTGCTTCAAACAGTGTTCCTCTCGACATGAATCAAGCCAGAAAGGCAATTTACAGCAGATGCGGGCCTTCGTGTAGTGCCTGGATGGCCGAACACAACCAAAAACTTTACCCACATCACGTTTCTTCCTGTGTAGCCTCTGCTATTCTTGCAGACAATCAGTGCGGACAAGGAATGATGGACCGATGAAACAGATCAACACCCTCAAACATAAAATCATCCAGCTACTGGCACGACTGGATTTCTTCAAAGATTTCACTGCCACCGAAAAAACCCTGCTAGTGGATGGCAAGGGCATGATTGTACTTGCTGAAGAAGGTGAGTATGTCATCAAGGAAGGCACCGTTGACCCCACACTTTATATCCCGCTCAGTGGTGAGCTGGAAGTACGCATGACCAACGAAACTGGCAAGGAAATAACCCTGGCCAAAATCCCACCCGGCGAAACCGTGGGTGAAGTGGCCTTCCTGACAGACACCCCGCGCACTGCCAGTGTAGTTGCCATCAAACAAACCTTGCTGTTCCGCTGCAATCGCGCCGCCCTTAAAAACCTGGCACCGGCTGCGCGTGAAAAAATCAAGGATCAGATCATCTACAAGCTGATTGAACGGCTGCACCAGAAAAATGTGGAACTCAGTAACCGGGGTTAATCGGCCACCTCAGGATTGCGCCAGTAGCGCACCATAAAAGGCACCAGCAGCATCAGTGCCAGAATCCGGAACAAATGGTGTACAGCCACAAACACCGGATCAACCCCCAGCGCCAGCGCCACCATTGCCATCTCACCAATCCCTCCGGGGGTCATGGTCAGCATGGCAGTGGCCAGCGGAATATCCAGCAACCAATTCATCACTAGCGCCGACACCAGCGCCAGCATCAGTGCCACCAGTGTGGCAGCCAGCGTATGTTTGCCCAGCCAGAAAATTTCACGCAAGGGCGTGCCATGAAAGCGCGCACCTATGGAGCCACCCAGTACCAGAAAAGTCGCAGCCACCAGCCATTCATGGGCATGAAAAGAATATCCCGCCATGGCTGCCGCCACGCCCATGAACAAGGGACCGGTAAACTCAGGGGTTGGCATGCGAATCAGTCGCGCCAGCCACCAGGCCGGTAAAACACCCGCTAACAACCACAGGTGCTCTGTTGTTCCATAAGCCAGTGGATTGCCGCCTTGCGGTGGTTCGTGGACCATCCAGAACAGGGAAGGCACCAGCAGCACCACAAAGGTCAGGCGCAGCGCATGAGCCAGGGTGATGCGCCGCTCATCACCCCCCGCCTGGCCACCCATCAGAATCATCGAAGTCATTGCCCCCGGCACCGCCGAAAACCAGGCAGAGGCCCGATCAAACCCTGCGACCCGACGAAAATAAACCGCCACACCCACAATGATCAGCACCACACCCAGGCTTAATACGGCCAGACTGCCAGGCCACTGACTGGCTTGTGCAAGGGTTTCCGGGTCAGCCTGCCCACCGAGAATCAACCCCAGACAACCCAGAAACACACCGCGCAAACGCGGCCGAATGCCCACCGGCATGCCTGCCAGAGACACCAGCAGATTGGCCACCAGTGGCCCCAGCATCCAGGCCAGCGGAATATGCAGCCAGGTAAATACCAGCCCACCCAACAGCCCGACCCAGAGGGTGTTCAACAAGCGGATCAGCACGGCCGGGGATAAATTGGACATTTCATGCTTCCAGAGAAGTCTGCCAGTAAAAACCGGCAAGCATAACAGATGAACACCATCAGGCAGCAGCCTTGCGACACAGATGGAAGCTGACTGACTGGAAAAGTAACCCTGCAAACTGCTACCTTGTCTGAACAGCGACTCAAAAACGGAGTAGTCATGAGCAATACCAATCAATCCCTGATCAATCGCAAAAATGACGCCGTGGCACGAGGTGTCGGTTTATTACACCCGGTCTTTGTTGAATCAGCAGAGAACGCTACCGTCACTGACGTGGAAGGCCGCCAGTTCATCGACTTTGCCGGTGGCATTGCGGTGCTCAACACCGGTCACCTGCACCCGAAGGTGAAAGCCGCCGTTGCCGCCCAGCTGGAAAAACTCTCCCACACCTGTTTTATGGTGATGGGGTATGAACCCTACGTGGCCGTGTGTGAAAAAATCAACGCCCTGGCACCCGGCAAGGAGCCGAAAAAAACCGCCCTGTTCACCTCCGGTGCCGAAGCCGTGGAAAATGCCATCAAGGTGGCTCGCGCGGCCACCGGACGCACCGGAATCATTGCTTTTGGTGCGTCTTATCATGGTCGCACCCTGGCAACCCTGGCGCTGACCGGCAAGGTGGCACCCTATTCCACCGGCATGGGACTGATGTCCGGTGATGTGTACCGTGCCCTTTACCCCTGCGAGCTGCACGGTGTCAGTACCGAAGCAGCCCTGGCTTCGATTCAGCGCATCTTCAAGTTTGACGCTGAACCCAGCAACATTGCCGCCATCATTCTGGAACCCGTGCAAGGCGAAGGTGGCTTTTATGTTGCACCACCGGCATTCATGAAAGCCCTGCGTGAACTCTGTGATCAACACGGTATCCTGTTGATTGCCGATGAAGTGCAGACCGGCGCCGGGCGCACCGGTACCTTTTTTGCCATGGAGCAGATGGGCGTCAGTGCCGATATCACTACCTTTGCCAAATCCATTGCCGGTGGCTTCCCCTTGTCCGGTATTGTTGGCAAGGCCGAATGCATGGACAAGATTGCACCTGGTGGTCTGGGTGGCACCTACGGCGGCAGCCCGATTGCCTGTGCCGCAGCCCTTGCTGTGCTGGAGGTATTTGAAGAAGAGCGGCTGCTGGATCGCAGCAAGGCACTCGGGCAGACCATCACCGAAAACCTGAAAGCCTTAGCCAAAGACTTCCCGGCGATTCGTGATGTGCGGGGGTTGGGCGCCATGGTGGCAATGGAAGTGTTCAAGGCTGATGGCACACCGGACAGCGAACTGCCCGGCAAGATCCTCACCAAAGCCCGTGAAAAGGGATTGATCCTTTTGTCCTGCGGACTCTACGGCAACGTCATTCGTATCCTGGTGCCACTGACCGTGCCGGACGAACAGCTGCAACAGGGTCTGCAGATCATCCGTGAGTGTTTTCAGGAGCTGAGCTGATTTTCAGCGCTCAGGACGTCCGGGGCGCGCTGGCGCTTCCGGGCGTTGCTGCATAGGCTGGCGCGAGCCGGCTTCCGGCATATTGCGATGCTGATGCTGCTCGCGCATCATTTCACCGGTTTCACGCCGCTGCTCAGCCTGTTGTTGTTGCTGCTCACGCATGGTCTCAGCTCTTTCGCGAGCCTGTTCTGCTCGCTGCTGGCCCTGCTCTCCACGTTGTTCACGAGCCTGATTGGCTCGATCCAAACCCTGCTGAGAACTTTCTCTGGCCTGATCAGCTGCTGCCTCAGGAAGCGCCAGAGCACCTGAGCGTGCTGCTTCAGCAGCAGGATTGGCGGCAGGATTCTGTTGTGCCTGAGCAGTAACAGCCAACAGCAAGCCCAACGTCATTGCGGAAATCTTGAGGGTTAACTTCATATCCAGCTCCTTGAATGGAAACATCTTTTATTTTATCCCTGACCCGGCAGGGTGCGTATGCGGCCTTTTTCGTCCAGTGCGACCATTACAAATGAGGCCTCGGTGACCTTGTAAAGGGCATTGGGGTCTTTTTCATTGGGCGGCAAAATCCAGACTTCAACATTCAGGCGCATGGAGCTGTTGCCGGTTTCCAGCAGTTCGGTGTGAATCTGCACCAGGCTGCCGATCCGTACCGGGCAGAGAAAATCCATGCCGCTGGTGGCCACGGTGGCGGTGCGTCCGTGGGCCAGACGCGCGGCAGCCAATTCAGCCGCCAGCTCCATCTGAGAAACAACCCAGCCGGCAGAAATGTCGCCATGGAGATTGGTATCTTGCGGGGTAGCCACCAGTTTTAAAGTCAGTTGGCCTTCCGGGCCGGGGTTGTCTTCCAGATCATCAAGTTCGGTCATGGGATCACTTTTATCATTATTCTGTGAAGTATCAAGCTGTACTCAGATTACTACAGATTCACACCACCCGGGCTTTTCGCAGATGCGATACACAAAAGCTTAGCCTGCCAGAAAGGGAAAGCAAGACTTTTTCACCGGCTGAAACACTTTTCATGAAACTGTCATCCTGATCCGTTAAGCTCAGCTGTTGCCCCACATCCAGCCAGGGAGATCCCCTCATGTCCAGTCTCAGATCCTGCAGTTTGCTGGCCTTTCTACTGTTATCCAGCCTGCCACTACAGGCTGGAGCAACGGAGCGCCTGCCGGATTATCAACGGGTCAGTGGCATCTCTGGCAATCTTTCCACGGTCGGTTCAGACACCCTGGCCAATCTGATGACCCTCTGGGCAGAGGAGTTCCGCCGTTTTTACCCTGGCATTCACATCCAGATCCAGGCTTCGGGTTCTTCCACCGCCCCTCCTTCACTGGCCGAGGGCACCGCCAATCTGGGCGCCATGTCTCGCCCAATGCGGGATTCGGAAATTCAGGCCTTTGAAATGCGCCACGGCTATCCACCCACCGCCATTCCAGTGGCCATTGATGCACTGGCTGTTTATGTCCACAAGGATAACCCTCTGCCGGGCCTGACACTGGCTCAGGTGGATGCCATTTTTTCATCCACCCGCCACTGTGGTGCCCGCAGCCGGGTCAACCGCTGGGGTGAGCTGGGATTAACCGGCAGCTGGACACAGCGCCCCATCCAGCTTTATGGTCGCAACTCGGTATCCGGCACCTATGGGTATTTCAAGAATGTGGCCCTGTGTGGCGGTGATTTCCGTAACAACGTTAATGAGCAACCCGGCTCTGCATCAGTGGTGCAGGCCATTTCCACTTCATTGAATGCCATCGGTTATTCCGGCATCGGTTACCGAACCTCTTCAGTGCGCGCCGTTCCGATTGCCGTTGCAGAAGGTCAGCCGTTTATTGAAGCGACAGCAGAGCAGGCTTCACGCGGTGACTTTCCACTGTCTCGCTTCCTTTATGTGTATGTGAATCAGCGCCCCAATCAGCCGCTGCCACCGCTGGAACGCGAGTTTATTCGCATGTTACTGTCTCATCAGGGCCAACAGGTGGTGTTACGTGACGGTTATATCCCGCTGTCAGCAGAGCTGGTCCAGCATCTTCAACAACAGCTTGGTCTGTAATCTGCCCGTTATGTCCAGAGCCCCTGCATGAAATCCATTTCCGAAAAACTGGAACAGGAACTGAACAGTCCGCGCATCCGACGTCAGCGGCGGCTGCGGGCTGGACGCGACAAGGGTGTACGTTGGCTGGTCGGTGCTGGCGGGCTCGGTGTGATTCTGGCCATCACGCTGATTTTTTTCTATTTATTCCACGAAGTCTTGCCGCTGTTTCAACCGGCCACCACCCGTCATGGACCCGTACTGCAACTGGATCTACCCGATCAGGAAGCCCCGCTGCTGCTGCTGACCGAAGAACAGGAACAAATGGCTGGCCTGTTGATGCCTTCAGGCCAGCTGCACTTTGTTGATCTTGCCAGTGGACAGCTGCAACAAAGCCTGCAGCTGGATCTGCAAGGCGCACGCATCTCCAGCATCAGCCCACCCCATGCAGACAGTCGGCTGTTACTGCTGGGTCTGGATACGGGTCAGTTACTGGTCACACGAGTTGAGTTCACCCTGGCTTTCAGCCAGGAAGGCCAGCCGCGTGGCATTCAGCCCAGCCTGAGCTTCCCTCTGGGTCAGCAACCCATATCCATCAATCACCAGGGACAGGCCATCCGGTTATTGCACCATCAGCAACAGGAGCAGGAAATCACCCTTGCTGCTGTCAGTGGAACACAGCTGACCCTGCTGCGTTACAACAACACCCGCAGCCTGTTTCCCGGTGCGGGCACCCAAACCAGCCAGCGCCTGGAACTGGAGCTGGATGAACCACCGGATTACCTGTTAACCACACCGGGGCACCGGCTGGTGTATCTGGCCCGCCAGGATGGAACCCTGACCCTGCTGCAGGATCAACAAGGTCAACAGCACCAACTCTTGCCAAACGGTGGTCAGATCACTGGACTAACCCTTCAGCTGGGCAGCCAGTCACTGCTGGTCAGTGACAGTCATGGCCACGTCAGTCAGTGGTTCATGGTGCGTGATGAGCAGGAAAATCGACAGCTGACCCACATTCGCACCCTGCAACTGGGCCAGCAACCCGTTACCCATTTGCTGCCCGAAGCCAGACGCAAAGGACTGGTGGCAGCAGATGCCACGGGTCAACTGGGTGTGTTCAGCACCACCGCAGAAAACCGGGTGATCAGTGGGCCACTGCTGCCGGAACAGCCACAACTGATGGCACTGTCGCCGCGTGGCAGCCTGTTGCTGACACTGGATCAACACCAGCACTTGCACCAGTTGCACCTGCACAATCCCCACCCTGAAGCATCTTTCAAGGCACTGTGGGGCAAGGTCTGGTATGAAGGTTATCCAGAACCCGAGTGGGTCTGGCAGTCCTCTTCAGCCTCCAATGCCTTTGAACCCAAGTTCAGCCTGACCCCGCTGGCATTCGGCACCCTGAAAGCAGCTTTTTATGCCATGCTGCTGTCGATCCCGCTGGCGCTGTGTGGTGCCATTTACACCGCCTTTTTCATGGCACCGAGCCTCAGGCGCAAGATCAAACCGGTGATTGAATTGATGGAAGCGCTGCCCACTGTGGTGCTGGGCTTTTTTGCCGGATTGTTCCTGGCACCCTTCCTGGAGCAATACCTGCCGGGCATTCTGGCGCTGCTGTTGATGCTGCCACCCGGTATGCTGCTGTTTGGTTACCTCTGGTCACGCCTGCCGGAAACCCTGCGCCACGCCCTGCCGGATGGCTGGCATGCCATATTACTGATCCCGGTGATCCTGCTGATCAGTTGGGTGTCGCTGAGCCTCAGTCAACCACTGGAGCTGCTGCTGTTCAGTGGTGACATGCAACACTGGTTAACCAATGAAATGGGCATCCCCTATGATCAGCGCAATGCACTGGTGGTGGGATTTGCCATGGGTTTTGCCGTGATCCCCACCATTTATTCCATCGCGGAGGACGCCCTTTTCGGTGTGCCTCGCTCACTCAGTCATGGTTCACTGGCACTGGGTGCCACCCCCTGGCAAACCCTGACCCGAGTGATTTTACCCACTGCCAGCCCCGGTATTTTTTCAGCCATCATGATTGGATTGGGACGAGCCGTGGGGGAAACCATGATTGTGCTGATGGCCACCGGCAACACCCCGGTGATGTCGGCCAATATTTTTGAAGGCATGCGCACCCTGGCCGCCAACATTGCGGTGGAAATGGGTGAATCAGCAGTCGGCAGCACGCATTACCGCATCCTGTTCCTGGCAGCGCTGGTGCTGTTTGTATTCACTTTTGTTTTTAATACGCTGGCTGAAGTGGTACGCCAGCGTTTGCGACAGAAATACAGTCGCCTCTAGGCAGAAAAGGGATTCACCATGTACAACTCGCTGCAGCAATGGTTTCGCACCGGGCAACCCTGGATCTGGCTGAATGCCGGTGCGGTCACCATCAGCCTGCTGTTGGTCATCGGTCTGATGGGTATTCTGCTGGTGCGTGGCCTGGGTCACTTCTGGCCAGCCCCGTTGCAGCTGGTGACCTATACCGATCCGCAGGGTGAGGAGTTGCAGTTACTGGGTATCCGGGTTGAACGCCAGCAGGTCACTGCCGACCAGATACGCAATGCCGGACTGCCGGTTCCACCTGGCGTGGATCTGTTGCAACGCCAGTTGATCAAGGTGGGTAACCGCGACCTGTATGGCCTCGATTTCCGCTGGGTGCTGGAATACCAGTTATCCAACCTGCATCACCCGCGCCACGCCGTGGTGATTCAGCGCAGTGAATGGGGTAATTTCCATGGTTTCATCCGTGGCATCCAGGAAGGTGGACTGCTGATCGCAGAACAACAACCGGATGAAAACCGCCTGTGGGACGAAGTACAGTTACGCCTGCAGCGCGTGCAATTGCTGCAGCGTAAAATGCGCCAGCTGGAACAACGCGACATCAGTGCCATCAACCATCAACTGGAGCGCCTGCGACTGGCAGAACGACGCATGGCGTTGCGTGGACAGACAGATGCCACCCGACTGGCCGCCCTGCAGCTGGAGCGCCGCAACCTGCAGGCAGAATACCAGCGACTGGAACAGCAACTGCTGGCCATCCATCAACCCCTGGCCCGAGACAGCCTGCTGGTGCAAACCGCTGATGGCCAGCAACTGCTGCTGCCATTCCGGAACCTGGTCAGTATTCATCAACCCAACAACCTGTCACTGCTGCAGAAAATCAGGCTTTACCTGCTGAATCTCTGGGCTTTTGTGTCAGAAGGACCGCGCGAAGCCAATACCGAAGGTGGCATTTTTCCTGCCCTGTTCGGCACCGTGATGATGGTGTTGATCATGTCAGTGATGGTGGCCCCCATGGGGGTGGTCGCCGCCATTTACCTGCATGAATATGCCCGCCAGAACTGGCTGACTCGCAGCATTCGTATTGCCGTCAACAATCTGGCCGGCGTGCCTTCCATTGTTTACGGGGTGTTTGGTCTGGGCTTTTTTGTCTATTTTGTTGGTGGTGGGCTGGACCGGATCTTTTTCCCCGAAGCGCTACCGGCACCCACCTTTGGCACACCCGGCCTGCTGTGGGCTTCCCTGACGCTGGCATTATTGACCCTGCCGGTGGTGATTGTGGCCACTGAAGAAGGTCTGTCACGGATTCCCCGTTCGGTTCGTGAAGGCTCCCTGGCGCTGGGTGCCACCCAGGCTGAAACCCTCTGGCGCGTGGTGTTGCCGATGGCCAGCCCGGCCATGATGACCGGTGTGATTCTGGCAGTGGCACGTGCCGCCGGTGAAGTGGCGCCGCTGATGCTGGTGGGTGTGGTGAAACTGGCCCCCAGCCTGCCGGTGGATCTGAATGCACCCTATGTCCATCTGGAGCGTAAATTCATGCACCTGGGTTTTCACATTTATGATGTGGGTTTCCAGAGCCCCAATATTGAAGCCGCCCGGCCACTGGTGTACGCCACCGCCCTGCTGCTGGTGCTGGTGATTCTGGTGCTGAACCTGACCGCCATTGCACTGCGTAACCACCTGCGGGAAAAATACCGCGCCCTGGACATGTAACAGGCATAACCATGAACAAGTTTTCAGACACTTCGTCATCATCCAGTCGCCGCCCGCTGCACCGACAGATGCCAGACATCACTCAGGAAAAGGTCTGCATTCAGGTGCAGGACTTTTCACTGTTTTATGGCAAGGTGCCAGCCCTGCAGCAGGTCAATCTGGATATTCCCTGCCAGCGGGTCACCGCGTTCATCGGCCCTTCCGGTTGTGGCAAGTCATCCCTCATTCGCACCTTCAACCGCATGAACGATCTGGTTGAAAATGCCAGCCATCAGGGCCGGATCCTGATTGATGGTGAGGACATTCATGCCCGCGGCGTGGATGTGCCGGATCTGCGCCGTCGCGTGGGTATGGTGTTCCAGAAACCCAACCCCTTCCCCAAAAGCATTTATGAGAATGTTGCTTATGGTCTGCGGGTGCAGGGCATCAACAACAAACGTCTGCTGGATGAAACCATCGAATGGGCACTGCGCTCTGCAGCCCTGTGGGATGAAACCCGTGATCGCCTGCACGAATCAGCCCTGGAGCTGTCCGGCGGTCAGCAGCAGCGACTGGTGATTGCCCGCACCATTGCCGTAAAACCGGAAATTCTATTGCTGGATGAACCTGCTTCGTCACTTGACCCCATCTCCACCCTGAAGATTGAAGAACTCATCCATGAGTTAAAAAACCGCTTCACCATTGTCATTGTCACCCACAACATGCAACAGGCGGCACGTGTCTCTGACTACACTGCGTTTATGTATATGGGAGAAGTGGTGGAGTTTGATAACACCGAGCGACTCTTCACCAACCCGGCTCACAAACAGACTGAAGACTATATCACCGGCCGTTACGGCTGATCACCAGAACCCCTGAGGCAAGCAAACATCATGAGAATCAGCAAGGAAAGTCATACCAGCCACATTTCCCAGCGTTATAACGAAGAACTGGAAGACATCCGCAGCCATCTGCTGGAGATGGGGGGGCTGGTGGAAAAACAGATTCAGGATGCCATTCAGTCATTGATCGATGGTGATACCCGGCTGGCCAGCGAAGTGCGCCAGCGTGACAAACAGGTCAACCGCCTGCAACTGGAGCTGGATGAACAGTGCACCCAGATTCTGGCCCGTCGCCAACCGGCTGCCTCCGACCTGCGACTGGTGCTGGCGGTGATTCGTGCCACCTCTGACCTGGAGCGCATGGGTGATGAGGCCAGCAAGATTGCCCGCGCCACGCTGCTGCTGGCAGAAGAAGGCCATTCTCCACGGGGTTACATTGAAGCCCGTCACTTGGGTGCACATGTCCGCCAGATGGTGCAGGATGCCCTGAATGCCTTTGCCCGCTTTGATACCAGCCAAGCGCTGGCAGTCCTGCGTGAAGATGACAATGTGGATCTGGAATACCGCTCTGCCACCCGCGCACTGGTGACCTTCATGATGGAAGATCCCCGCTCCATCTCCAAGGTGATGAACATCATGTGGGTACTGCGTTCCCTGGAGCGGGTCGGCGATCACGCCAGCAATCTGGCGGAAATTGTCATTTACCTGGTGGAAGGACAGGACGTGCGTTACACCAAAACCGAAAAGATCGAGGCCGCCATCAGCCAGCACACCCGTCTTGGCACACGCACCGATGAGGACCTGGAAGGCTGAATCACCGATCAGGCTCCGTATTCACCCAGAATCCGACCCAGCTGCATCATGGTCTGATCAGTGATGCGCTCCTGACGCAATAACTGTTCCGGCGCATCGAGGCTGTACAGCAACTCCACCTCTGCCGGCTCACCCTGGTGGTCCACCCGGATCACCCGGGCCACCTGGCCCTTTTCAAAATGAATGCAGCTGCCCACCGGATAAAGCCCGTGGATCCGGATGTAATGCTCCAGCATGTTCAGATCATAAGCCTGGTCATGCTGCTTCATCCAGGCATAAGCCTCGGTCCAGGACAGCGCCGGTTGCCCCGGATAATCACCGGTCAGGCAATCCAGTTTTTTCACCACCGCCAACGCACGCGTCAAGCTATCCTGCTGATTGCCGGATAAGCCCCGCGGAAACCCACTGCCATCCAGCTTTTCATTGGCGTTCACGATCACTGCTTCAGCCAAGCCACGTGGAATCCAACTGAGTTTTGCCGTTGCTCGTAACAGCTGCAGCAGACTGATGCGGTACTCCTGACGGCGCATGATCAGTTGCCCTTCCGTCGGACAGGCAAAACCATCCACCAGCAACCGACCCAGATCATGCAGCAGAATGGCCGCCATCAAGGCCAGTTGAAAACGATCACTGATGCCAATACGCAGTGCCAATGGATAAAAGCGGGCGGCAACACGCAGATGGTGGAGCAGCAGGCTGTGGCAGTGACTGACATCACACAACTGCAGGTGCAATTGACCCGGATTGTCTTCCAGCAACTGGATCAACCGCTTGCTGAGCAGTTCCAGTTGTTCTGCACTCAAACCCTTGCCACTGCCCAGCAGCAGCATCTGGCCACCCAGACGATCAGCAATTTCATGAATCGGGGAGGTGTGCGCCGCTGCTTTGAATGGCGGATGATCCGCAGGATATTGATAAAGCCAGGAAGGTTTCAGGTGGCCATAGTGCTCTTTGCCAATACGCGCCACCTCGCGTTCGGTTTCCAGTGTGAAACGCATGATGCGTTTTTCATCCGCTTCACTGAGATTAACAAAACGACCACCCAATAATGCCTTGTCAAAATCACTGCTGGGCAACAAGCAGATCCTTTCCAGCTGCAACTGCAACTGCTCCCCACAGGGAAACGCCAGTGTCAGTGGCAGTTGCTGCCGTTCAATGCCCAGCAACAGGCTGCTCTGGATCGGCAGAACCAATCGACAACCACCATAAGAAAGATCCAGCAGGCGCCCCTCAATCAAACGACCGAGGTGCTGAACCTGCGCCCGGACCATCAGACTGGCAGACAGGTGCACCCGAAAGGAGGATCGCTGGAACACCCGGCTCAGGTGTCGAGGCAACTGAACGCGCAGCAACAGGTACTTGTTGAACAACTCCACCCTGAGCACTTCCAGCGCATGACTCTGATAAAGCTGATGTGCAAAATTCAGTTGCAGACTGATCAGATGGGCATGAGTCAGTAACTGCAGGTGATCTGGCGCACCATTCACCCGCAGCACAAGGGATTGGGCAGACATGTCCAGCGACCAGTCCGCTACCTGAAAACGTGCATCTGCCGCCGGTTTTTCATCCGGTAGCAAGGGTTGTATACGCGGCTGAAGGTCTGGGTCCTTTGTACTGAGCAATTGCTGCAGTAAAGGTCCAGCCAACACCTCTCCATAACCGTGTGTTGCTGACAGAGCCATGACACATCTCCTGCATCATTCATCCCCTCCCGCCCCAACGACCACCGGAAAGGTTGATTAGCGTCAATAAAAATTCCATTAAGATGATTCTATGAAATAATCAGTTAATGTTCAATAAAAATATACTTTATTGATTTCATTGCTAAAGCTGCCGTCTGTCTGAGCCAAAAAAGCGTCATTCCTGCTCCTGCGCACTGTCATCCAACTGTCACATTCTCGACATCTGGCTGAAATAAACTCGCTGCAAACTGCGTTTCAGTTAGCGATCAATTCAAAGGCCCTCTGCCTGCTGGTCGTGACTATTAAAACCAGACGAGGAATGAAGCATGACTTTTCGCAACAAAACCCTTTCCCTGGCACTGACTGCTGCAGCCAGTGTTGCCCTGGCCGCTCCGGCTCTGGCTCGTGACACCATTCAGATTGCCGGTTCATCCACCGTGCTGCCCTTTGCTTCCATCGTGGCTGAAGAATTTGGTAACTCCTTCCCGCAGTTCCGTACTCCAGTGGTCGGCTCTGGCGGCTCCGGTGGCGGTCTGCGTCAGTTCTGTCAGGGTGTGGGTCCGAACACCATCGACATCGCCAACTCTTCTCGCCCGATTCGTCCCAACGAACTGGCCAACTGCAAGAGCAACGGCGTGACTGAAGTGATCGAAGTGAAATTCGGTTATGACGGCATTGTGTTTGCTTCCCGCTCTGACAGCGCCAATTACGCGCTGGAGCCACGCCACGTCTTTCTGGCCGGTGCCGCTCAGGTTCCACAGAATGGTCGCATGGTACGCAACCCCTACACCCGCTGGAATCAGATTGATCCCAGCCTGCCAAACCAGGAAATCCTGCTGGTCATCCCCGGCTCCAACCACGGCACCCGTGAAGTTTATGAAGAAACCGTGGTACACCCCGGCTGCCATAGTTTTGCCGAAGTCAAAGCCATGGACAGCAGCGCTCGCAACAACTTCTGTAACGCCATTCGTACCGATGGTCGCGTGGTGGAAGTAGCCGGTGACTACACTGAAACCCTGGCGCGCCTGGATGCCCAGCGCAATGCCCTGGGTGTATTCGGTCTGAGCTTCTACGACCAGAACCGTGACCGCCTGCAGGTTGCCACCATGAGTGGTGTCACCCCCAGCCTGGAAACCATTGCTTCCGGCGAATACCCGGTATCCCGCCCGCTGTTCTTCTACGTCAAGAACCAGCACGTGGGTGTGATCCCCGGCCTGCTGGAATACAGCCTCTACTTCATGAGTGAAGAAGTGGGTGGTGATGGCAGCCCGCTGGAGGCCGCCGGTCTGATCCCGATGCCTAGCAACGAGCGTCGTGATGTGATCCGCAGTGTGCGTGCTCGCACCATCATGCAGTAATTGCTTTAACCACAAGAACCGGGGCTCTGCTTGCATCCCCGGTTTTTGCACATCAGCAAGATATAGGGCAAAACATATATGAGTAATCTGGTATTGATGACGCTGTTGCTGATGGTCATGGCACTGGCTTATCAGCTGGGTCTGACCCGCAGCAAACGGGTGGCTGTCACCACCAATGGGACAGGCTTCCGGATGCATTCGCGTCCCACCTACCACGGCATGCTGGTGGCTTTCTGGGCCGTAGTCCCGGCAGCAGCCATTTTTGCAGTCTGGAGTCTGGCACAGCCTGGCATCATCAACGCCTTGGTACTCGCCCAACTTCCACCTGAATTCCAACCGACCACGGATACCGAACAGCGTATTCTGCTGCGCCGCCTGGCCAATCTGGCCTCAGGTTTTGGTTTGACTGAAGAAGCAGCTGATTACGAACTGGCCGCTGCGGCTTACCTGAACCAGTTGCACGGCATCGGCCGCACCCTGATGACGGCGTTGATGGCTGCCGTGGCCGCCACTGCACTGGTACTGGCCTGGCGCCGGATCGAACCCCATTTGCGCGCCCGCAATCAGATGGAAAGCATCATTCGCTGGCTGCTGATCATCTGTTCCACCGTGGCCATCCTGACCACCGTCGGCATTGTGCTGTCGATGCTGGGCGAAGCCTTCCGCTTCTTTACCTTTGTGAACCCGCTGGATTTCTTTTTTGGCACCACCTGGAACCCTCGTTTTTCGACGGTCGGCACCGATGGCCAGACCGGATTTGGCATGTTGCCACTGCTGTGGGGCACCCTGATGATCGCCCTGATTGCACTGGCAGTGGCGATCCCGGTCGGTCTGATGGCAGCCATCTACATGGCTGAATATGCGCCATCCAAGGTCCGCTCCACGGCCAAACCCATCATTGAGGTGCTGGCCGGTATTCCAACCATTGTTTACGGCTTTTTTGCCCTGATCACTGTTGGCCCTTTCCTGAACCAGCTGGGCGCCAGCTTCGGACTGGAAATTCGTACCACCTCAGCCTTAACCGCTGGTGTGGTGATGGGCATCATGATCATTCCGTTCATCTCTTCACTCAGTGACGACATCATCACCCAGGTACCCAAAGCCATGCGAGACGGCTCCCTGGGACTGGGCGCCACCAAATCAGAAACCATCCGCAAGGTGGTTTTGCCTGCAGCACTGCCCGGTATTGTCGGTGCCATCCTGCTGGCCGCCAGCCGTGCCATTGGTGAAACCATGATTGTGGTGCTGGCCGCCGGTAACAGCCCGGTATTAACAGCCAACCCCTTTGAGGCGGTGTCCACCATGACCGTCACCATCGTCAACCAGTTAACCGGCGACCTGGACTTTGCCAGCCCCCAGTCACTGGTGGCCTTTGCCCTGGGCCTGACCCTGTTTGTCATCACCCTGCTGCTGAACGTGGTGGCACTGGTGATTGTCCGCAAATACCGTGAACAGTATGAGTGAAGCCATGACCCCTTCTGATTCCGAGCAAACCAAGACCCAGCAGCCAGACCTCATGGATCTGGCTCAGAAACGCGATCTGATGCAACAGCGTGTGGCTGCGTCCTTAAAACGCCGCCATGCCAGTGAAAAACGCTTTCGCCTTTACGGTATGGCAGCAGTGACTGTGGCCCTGTCTTTTGTGGCCATCCTGTTCATCACCATTCTGTCCAAAGGTTTACCTGCCTTCTGGCAGGCCACCCTGACACTGGATGTGTATTTTGACCCGGAAATCATCGAAATTGATGAAAAGCCGGTGCGCCAGCCCGGTGAAAGTGACGGTGCCTTCCAGCAGCGTATGCTGGCCTGGCAAACCGACCTGGGCTTTGTGAATTTCAACCGCATCATTCTTAACTCTCTGGCTGAAGTGCTGCCGGAAGCACCCCGTTATCAGCGGGATGCCATGCGCCTGGTGACCAGTGGTGAACGTTTTGGACTGCGTCAGCTGGTGGAAGACAACCCGGCCATTGTGGGTCAGACCCTGCGCCTGAAACTGCTGGCGGATGCCAACGTGGATGTCTGGTTAAAGGGCAACATCGACCGCAGCCTGCCGGACAGTCAACAGCAGTTAAGTGCGCGCACCCGCGCCTGGGCGGATGAGCTGGCCGAACGCGGCATCATTCGCAACCAGTTCAGCACCGCCCTGTTCATGAATGCTGACTCGCGCAGTTCACTGGCATCTGCCGGTCTGGCCGGTGCCTTCATGGGCTCACTGATGATGATGCTGATCGTGATGTTCCTGGCGGTGCCAGTGGGTGTGGCCTCGGCCATTTACCTGGAAGAGTTTGCACCGAAAAACCGCCTGACCGATCTGATTGAAGTGAACATCAACAACCTCGCCGCCGTACCCTCCATTGTGTTTGGTCTGCTGGGTGCATCGGTGTTCATCCTCTGGTTCAAACTGCCCTTGTCAGCACCGATTGTCGGTGGCCTGGTGTTGTCATTGATGACCCTGCCCACCGTGATCATTGCCACCCGCTCCACCCTCAAGGCCATTCCACCGTCCATCCGTCAGGCGGCACTGGGTATTGGTGCCTCCAAGGTGCAGTCGGTATTCCACCATGTGTTGCCACTGGCGATTCCCGGCATTCTCACCGGCTCCATTCTGGGTGTTGCCCAGGCACTGGGTGAAGCCGCACCACTGCTGTTGATTGGCATGAGTTCTTTTGTTGCCAGTGTACCCGGCAGCCCCTTTGACCAGTCCACCGCCCTGCCGGTACAGATCTACCTGTGGCAGGGCAACGAGCTGCGTAACTTCTTCGAAGCACGCACTTCAGCAGCCATCATTGTGCTGCTGGCCCTGATGATCTCCCTTAATGCGCTGGCGATCTGGCTGCGCAGACATTTTGAAACACGTTGGTAAGCCATGAGAGGACAGCCAGCCATGAATACCATGCAAGTCAGTTTTGGTGAAAAAAAGGATAACGCCGCTCAGGCCGAACACGCCGTGAAAATGAGTGCCCGCGATGTGAAGGTGTTTTACGGGGATAATGAAGCCCTGCACGGCATCAACATGGACATCCTCGAAAATGAGGTGATTGCCTTCATCGGTCCATCCGGTTGCGGCAAGTCCACCTTCCTGCGTTGCCTGAACCGCATGAATGACACCATCGATACCGCTCGCGTCACCGGTCTGGTGACACTGGATGGCAAGGACATCTACGACCGCAGCCTGGACGTGGTGCAACTGCGCGCGCAGGTCGGCATGGTGTTCCAGAAACCCAACCCCTTCCCCAAATCGATTTTTGAAAACATTGCTTATGGCCCGCGCCTGCACGGTCTGGTCGACAACAAGCGCGATCTGGATGAAGTGGTGGAGTCCAGTCTGCGTCGCGCCGGTCTCTGGGACGAGGTGAAGGATCGTCTGGAGGCACCCGGCACCGGTCTGTCCGGTGGTCAGCAGCAGCGCCTGTGCATTGCCCGTGCCATTGCTGTCAGCCCGGAAGTGATTCTGATGGACGAACCCTGTTCGGCACTGGACCCAATTGCCACGTCCATCATTGAAGAGCTGATTGATGAGCTGAAAGGCAGTTACACCATCGCCATCGTGACCCACAACATGCAGCAAGCAGCACGGGTTTCCGACAAGACGGCATTTTTCCACCTCGGTAATCTGGTGGAGCTGAACGATACCCGTGAAATCTTCACCAATCCGCAGGATTCACGTACCGAAGACTACATCACTGGCCGTTTCGGCTGATCGGGAGTCAGACATGAGTACCCAACGCATTGACGGACACATCTCACAACGTTTTGATGAAGAAATGGAAGGCATCGTCAGCGACCTGCTGGCCATGGGTGAACTGGTCACCGAACAGACCGAGTCCGCCCTGTTTGCCTTCATTCGAGGCGATGTTGCCCTGGCACAGGATGTGATCAGCAAGGACACCCGCATCAATGAACTGGAACTGGAAATTGATGATCACTGCATCCAGATTCTGGCTCGACGCCAACCGGCGGCCGGTGACCTGCGTGCCGTGGTCGCCATCATGAAGGCCATCAAGGATCTGGAGCGCATTGGTGATCAGGCCAAACGCATTGCGCGCATTGCCGTGAAACTGGCGGATGCCGATGAACGTTACCAGAAGCAGTATGGTGAATTTGAGCTGATCGGCAGCCATGTCATCAGCATGCTGCAGAACACCCTGCAGGCCTTTCGTGAAATGGACGCTGACAAAGCCCTGGCTGCCGCACTGCAAGACAAATCCATCGACAGTGATTATGAAGCCATCCTGCGCCAGAACATGACCTACATGATGGAAGACCCCCGCAACATCACCCGCATCGTGGAAATGACCTGGGTGGGTCGCGCCATTGAACGCATTGGTGATCACGCCCGCAATGTCTGTGAGTACACCATTTATCTGGTGCAGGGGCTGGATGTGCGTCACAAGGATGATGACCAGCTGCAGGCCATCGTGCAAAGTCGACCCAAACGCTGAGCCATTGTCATCTTAGTGTCATGGTTCACCCTCAGTATTGCGCATATACCCCAACACATATATGTTGTGTTAAACATATGAATCGTGGTTTTGACGAGGTGAATCATGGCAATCAAAGTAGGCATCAATGGTTTTGGTCGTATGGGCAGGCTGGCATTACGCGGTGCCTGGGACTGGCCGGAACTGGAATTTGTGCAGATCAATGACCCGGCAGCGGATGCAACCAGCCTGGCACACCTGCTGAACTTTGATTCCGTGCAAGGTCGCTGGCAACACGAGGCCCATGCCGAAGGTGACCAGATGATCATTAACGGTCGCACCCTGCGCTGCAGCCAGCAGAAAGAAATTGCTGATGTCGACTGGTCCGGCTGTGATCTGGTCCTGGAATGTTCCGGCAAGAAAAAGACCACTGAAGTGCTACAGGCCTATCTGGATCAGGGTGTAAGACGGGTGGTGGTTTCAGCCCCGATCAAGGAAGCCGGTGTACTGAATGTGGTGATGGGTGTGAATGACACCCTGTATGATCCAACCCAACACCGGATTGTCACTGCTGCCTCCTGCACCACCAACTGCCTGGCGCCGGTGGTCAAGGTGATTCATGAAGCCCTGGGCATTCGCCATGCCAGCATGACCACCATCCACGACCTGACCAACACCCAGACCATTCTGGATGCACCCCACAAGGACCTGCGTCGTGCCCGTGCCTGCGGCATGAGCCTGATTCCCACCACCACCGGATCGGCCAAGGCCATCATCGAAATCTTCCCGGAGCTGGCCGGACGCATTAATGGTCATGCGGTACGGGTGCCACTGGCCAATGCATCACTGACCGATTGTGTGTTTGAAGTGGAGCGCGCCACCAGTGCCGAGGAAGTGAATGCACTGCTGAAGGCTGCGGCGGATGGCCCGTTAAAAGGCATTCTGGGTTATGAAGAACGTCCGCTGGTATCCATTGATTACAAGGGTGACCCCCGTTCCAGCATTGTGGATGCCCTGTCCACCATGGTCGTTAATGGCACCCATGTGAAAATCTACGCCTGGTATGACAATGAGTGGGGTTATGCCCTGCGACTGGCGGAGCTGGCTCGCAAGGTTGGGCTGCTGGATCAGGGCGCTGCATGATGCTGGCAGGACTACCACTGGCGGTGCGGCAATACCTGATTGTCACCGGCAACTACTGGGCCTTCACCCTCACTGACGGTGCCCTGCGCATGCTGGTGGTGCTGCACTTCCACCTGCTGGGTTACAGCCCGCTGCAGATTGCACTGTTGTTTGTGTTTTATGAGGTGTTTGGTGTCATCACCAATCTGGTGGGCGGCTGGCTGGGTGCCCGCATCGGGTTGAATCGCACCATGAACATCGGCCTGGCCTTGCAGGTCGGTGCCCTGCTGATGCTGACGGTACCCGCCGAATACCTGACGCTGGTGTGGGTGATGCTGGCCCAGGCTTTGTCCGGCATTGCCAAGGACCTGAACAAGATGAGCGCCAAAAGCAGCATCAAGCTGCTGGTGCCGGAACAGGCTCAGGGCCGTTTGTATCAGTGGGTGGCATTACTGACCGGCTCCAAAAATGCCTTGAAGGGCATCGGCTTTTTCCTCGGTGCGCTGCTGCTGACGCTGGTCGGTTTCAGTGGGGCACTGCTGGCCATGGCGGCCATGCTGGCGCTGGTGTGGTTGTTTTCCATCTTCACCCTGAAAGAAGAGTTGGGGCGGATGAAAAACAAGCCCAAGTTCACGGATGTGTTTTCCAAGAGCCGAGCCATCAACTTCCTGTCAGCTGCGCGGCTGTTCCTGTTTGCCTCGCGGGATGTATGGTTTGTGGTGGCCTTGCCGGTATTCCTGAAAGAAACCCTGGGCTGGGATTTCTGGCTGGTGGGTGGCTTCATGGCGGTGTGGATTCTGGGTTACGGAGTGGTGCAATCACTGGCTCCACGCTTCACCGGCAAGGCCTCCGGGCAGATCCCCGGTCGTGGTACAGTGGTCAGTTGGGGACTGTTGCTGGCATTGTTGCCGGCACTGATTGCTCTGGGTTTCATGACGGATCTGGACCCGGCACAGGTGCTGGTCACGGGTCTGCTGATCTTTGGCGCAGTGTTTGCGGTCAACTCTTCACTGCACAGCTACCTGATTGTCAGTTATGCCCGTGGCGATGGTGTATCCCTGGATGTTGGTTTTTATTACATGGCCAATGCCATGGGTCGCCTGTCTGGCACTCTGCTATCCGGTTGGGTGTATCAGGTTTATGGACTGGAAGCCTGCCTGTGGATTTCAGCCCTGCTGGTGTTGCTGGCTGCTCTGGTGTCTCTGGCGCTGCCACCGGGACGACCACAAACAGCCTCAACCAACTCGTAACAAACGCGGCCGGGGGTAGTCTGCAGCCACTGCCAGCACCTGTGCATCTGGCAGCAGCAGGGTAAACCCGGCACCCTCACCTTTCAGTCCGTTTTCCCGGCGCGTTGTCGGGTTCAGACTGATGTCGGCATCAATGCACAGCAAGCCTTCGCGACAGACCAGTTGCTGACCTGCGGTGAGGTTGCGATGACCATTCACCAGCAGCTGAATGCCGGATTGGCTCAGCGCTGTTGCACCCTGTTGCGTGAAGGCCCATTCATGGCTGCGGTATTTGGTACGCAGCAGGCTGGCAGCAGCACTGAAATAAACGGCAAATGCCATTTCATCCTGGCCGCTTAACAACTGCACCTGAAACTGCTGATCCATGGCAGCCACACCTTGCTGCAGCAGAGCCTGAGCCTGAGAGTCATCAACACCGGCATGGCTGAACAACACACCGGCATCCCGGTGCAGCAGTTGCAGGGCAGCGGTGAAAGCAAAGGCCTCACCCTCAGGATGCAAAAACCGGCTGCGCCAGCACTCTGCCACCGCATGCACCTGACGCCAGCTCATCCGGCGCTTTTTACGCTCGGCCAGAAAAGCATCCCGCCGACGGGCAAAACGACGAATTTCCGCTTCCACTTGCAACACCGGCAACCGACCTGCCACCGCTTCGGAAAAACGCACGACCCAGTCATCCGGTGGCAACAGCCGCTGACAACAGGTTGCTTCATCCGGCTGGGCAGCTTCATCCAGATCACGCCGCAAAGCATCCGCCCAGCTGAAAAAACGACTGCCCTGACGCAGAAAAAAATGCCCGGTCAGGGGATCACTGCTACGCCCCACTGCCTGCATTGCCAGATAAGTGCGTACATCATGATTACCGGCCAGCAGTGTCAGTTGCACCTGCTGCTGCAGTCGCAACAACTGCTGCACCAGCTTCAGCGGTTGCTGGCCCTTGTCAAAATAATCACCGCCCAGCACCAATCGAAAGTCACTGACCGGCAGCAGCGGCTGTAACTCACCCTCAGCATCCAGCCCAAAAAAACCGGTGGCCAGCAGGCTGGTGGTCAGGGCTTCCGGGGTGGCATGCAGATCACTGATGAAAATCACCGGCTGATGAGGCCAGCGGCTTGCATCCGGCAATAACTGGCAAGCCTGCGGCAAAGGCCAGGCTTCTGCGGTGGCCAGCAGATGTTTAAAGGGTGTCATGCCAGACCCTGGCGCAACTGCTGCAGGGCATGTTCGGCACAATAACCGGCAATATCCAGCCCGGTGGCGGTCTGACAGCCACGAAATCCGCCCAGTGCCGAAACCTCAAACACCACCGGCCCCTGTTCACCCAGCGCCAGATCCACCGTGGCAAAGTCCAGTCCGAAGGGCTTTTGTGCGCGCCATGCCAGATCAATCAGTGAGGCATCCGGCTGACAGGCAGCATAACGGCCACCGTTACTGGTGCTGGTGTTCCAGGCTCCCTCTGCTGCCACCCTGGCATAAGCGCCCAGGTATTCACCGCCCAGAAAAACCAGCGCCATGTCCTGCCCCGGCAGATGAATGCGCTGCTGCACATAAAGCAGCGGGTGCTGCTGGTGATAGTCTGCCAGTGCCGCTTTTAATTCTGCTTCCGGCTGCTCTGCCGACAGGGGCAGCATGCCACGCGCCTTGCTGGAAAACATGGGCTTTAAAATCACCTGCCCCCACTGCTGAATGCACTGCAGGGCTTCCTTTTCACTGGCCGTGATGCGTGTGGCAGGCATCGGCAGATCCTGATTGCGCAGTGTCACGGTACAGGCCAGCCGATCCAGCAAGCGCAACAGACTGCCCGCCGGGCTGAACACCCGAACTCCAGCCGCTTCCGCCACCCGCAGCATTTCCAGCCGCTGCAGGGTCAGGGGGCCGGGCTGTGCACCGACCTTGCGCACCACTATGGCATCCAGTTCACAGAGGTTGATGCCCTGCGCCATCAGACGCCGGTGTTGCAGATCCAGACTCAGTTCAGCCAGGTCCAGCACCAGCCGAAAACCGGTTCGCTCTTCCAGTGCATCCGCCATCACTTCAGTGGACCACTTGCCGGGAGTACCTATCACTGCAATACGTGGATCAGCCATGCAACCACTCCTTCAGATGAATCTGCAGGGGCTTGTTGGGTTTCTGTTGATGCAATGCCAGCAGCAGCCTGCAACCCTGCTCAAACAGTTCACGGGCATGAGCCCGATCCAGCAGATAACGGGTGGAAGTGATCAGACTGCGCCCCAGGCCCAGGGTCATGCGCAACTCAAAGCCATCATCCTGATGTGCGCTGGCAAAAGCCTGTGCCATATCAAACATCTGCCAGGCGGTTTGCCGGGCGCGCTGGCGTGATTCACTTTCAAACAGCGGCAACCTCAGGCAGGACACCATGAACACCGAAACATCCTGTACATAATCCATCTGTCTTGAGCGGTGCAGGTCAATGAAACGCACCTTCTCTTCACGGGCGTCATACAAGAGGTTGTCGAGATTGAAATCTCCGTGAATATAGACAGAAAAGGGGGCCGGTGCCTTCTGCTCCAGTTGCCCCGCTGCCTGCAACAGATCAGCCAGCGTCATGGCTTGCTGCTGCCAGCGCCGAAATTCCGGGTGCACGTTGTAAACCGAGGGCAGGCGTTTGCCCAGTTGGCGCATGTACTGACCGCTGATCGGGCGGGACTGCAGGGTTGCCTCCCATACCTGGGGCAACAGTGCCAGCAAATGGGTCATACCGGCCTGCAATGCCGGTGCATCCTCCTGCAACAACAACCGCTCAAAGGTCAGGCCCGGCAGGTGCTCAATGATCAGGGATGCAGAATCACCCTGGTCATGGTGTGACAGGATCTGCGGGGCAATGCCGGGAAACAGGCTGTTCCACTGACGCAATCCGCGTTTTTCCTCTTTCACCTTGTGCAGTTCACCTTCCTTGAGCACACCAATCATACTGCCGGTTCCGGCTTCACTGGCCAGTGCTGCAATCGAGTTGCCGGAACGGGTTTCAGCCAGCGGAGCCAGTGACAGCCCCTGCCAGTCCGGTTCCACTCCCAATTGGGTCATCATGGATTTTAATGACCGCAGTTGTGCCGGACTCATGGGTTGGCCCAGCAGCACACTGATCAGTGACTCACAGATGCTGACCAGTGCCTGCCCCATTTCATGGATATGACGCGCCAGAAACAGACTGATGATCAGCAGCTCAGGATTCTCCTGCTGTTTCAAGGCTTTCAGGTGGGCTTTGCGCACCCGCTGATAAAAGCGGGTCAACTTGCGTTGCACCCGACTGATACGAAGGATTTCATGGGCATCCGGTGTGCTGATCAATTGCTCAAGTTGCTGCAGCGTCTGATCCACCTGCTGCAGGCGCTTGATGTAACGCTGCGGCCTTTGCAGGCGCTGACCTTCCAGTTGCAGGGCTTCCCGGGCTGCCTCCCGGCATAAGGTGGCAATACGCTCCAGCTCGTCGGCAGTATCACCGGCAGCACGCACCGAAGGCAGCAAGTGCCCATCTGTACTGGCGTGCAGCTGCTCCAACGCCCGCTGCTGCACTCGGTGTGCCAGTTGATGCGGCTGACCACGGCGTCGCAGCAGACCCTGTGCCAACGCAGCGCCCGGTTTTTCCAGCAGCCGCTGCAATTCCTGTAACTGGGTGCGAACCTCGGCCAGCAGCAACAGCAATGGATGGCGCACGGCATCAGCCAGCAACAACTGCATCAGATCACCTTGAACTGGCGCACCTTGGTGCGCAGACTGACCGCCAGATCCGCCAGCTCCTGGCTGATGCGGGTGGACTCACCAGCTTCCTGACTGAGTCGGGTGACATCTGCATTCAGCTGTCCAACACCATCACGGGTCTGGTCTGCTGCCAGCTTCTGCTGTTCCGTGGCAGCCGAAATACCGGCATTCACCTCGGCAATGGACTGCACCGCCTGGCTGATGGCTTCCAGGGCAACACTGGATTCGCGGGCAAAATCAACACTGCCTTTAACCTGATCACCGGCCTGCTGCATCGACTCCACCGCCAGATCAGCCTGCTGCTGCAACTGTTGCAGCATCTTGCGAATGGATTCAGTGGCACTGGCAGTACTGGCGGATAGACTGCGCACTTCATCAGCCACCACTGCAAATCCGCGTCCGGCTTCTCCGGCTCGTGCTGCTTCAATGGCTGCGTTTAATGCCAGCAGGTTGGTCTGTTCCGCAATGTTCTGGATCACCCCCAGCACCCCGGAGATATTGGCTGATTCACGATGCAGACCGGCAATGATTTCGGCTGCACTCGCCATCCGTCCAGCCAGCTGCTCGGTGACCTGCATGCCCTCACTGACTTTTCCGGCACCGTCGCTGCTTAATACATCCGCCTGACGCGCCAGCCGTGCGGCATGGTCTGCACTGGCGGCAACATCCGCTATGGCCTGGGACATCTGGCTGATGGATGCAGCCATCTGATCGGTTTCACTGGCCTGATTGATGGCACTGCTGCTGACTTCTTCACTGATGGCGTGCATACGACCGGCATGTTTTTTCAGCTGGTTGGCATTACGCTCCATGTCCTGAATCAACTGCTGGAAGTGGCTTAACATGGTGTTCAATGCCGTGGCAGCCTCTGCCACCTCATCACTGCCCCTGACTGAAGATCGCAGGGTCAGGTCGGAATCCCGCTCCACCGCAAGAATCAGACGACGCAGTTCATACAGCGGCAACTTGATGGAACGCTGAATACGCCAGGCCAGTAACAAGGAACCCAGCACCAGGCCAGTACCGCCCAGCAGATACCAGGCCGCCATACGCTCGGTCAGGCCTGCCGCTTCCTGCTGCACATCAGCGGCAGCATGGATCTGGGCTTGCACCAGTTGATCCAGCGCCTGGCCCATGGCATTTAAATGCTGCCCCACTTCACCGTTAAAGGTGGACTCATTGAGAATACGCACAAACAGGGCATCAGTACCGGCTGGCTGCAACCACTCCTGATACAGGCGCAAGGCTCGCTCCACCTGTTGATCCGCTTGCTGATCCAGCTCATTGTCAGCATCCGGCCGTACCGATTGATAAGCAGACCAGTAACCTTTTGCCTGTTCCAGCAGTTGTGTCACTGAATCCCTGGTTGCATCCTGACTGGCCCAGCCAGTCCGGTAACGGCGTATCTCATCCAGCGCCGTTTGTTGCAGCAAACGCTGGGTATGGAGCACATCACCGAGAATGACCAGATGCTGGTCATAAAGCCGGTCAAAAAGTTCGTCCTTGAATTCCGAGACCCGAAAGGAGGCGACCAACACCAGGAGCAACCCCAGCATGGGAACGCCACCCAATAACAACAGGCGGATGGGAATATTCAGGCGATTCAGCATGTTTTCTCTCACGTGGGTGACTTCGAAAACGGATTATCTGACGCCCGGATGACACTTTTCTTACAGCGAAGCTGTTTTATGTCATCTGATTGCATTTTTTAACAAACACATCGCATCACCGTGCATCCAGGTAGGCGGAAAGGTTAGAATCCCTTTCATAAACTTTCAGCACGCAGATACGGAACAGACCATGACCACCATCCGCATTCTCAGCATTGATGATGACAAGTTCATCCGCGAACTGATTGATAAAACCCTGCGCAGTGAATTGAAAGGTTTTGAGATCCATCAGGCCGAGAACGGTAAAAAAGCTCAACAACTGCTGCAGAATCACAGTTTTGATCTGGTGCTGTGTGACTGGGAAATGCCGGAAATGACCGGTATCGAACTGCTGAAATGGGTGCGCAAACAAGAGACGTTAAAAGCCCAGCCTTTTGTGCTGATCACCAGCCTGGACCAGAAAGAACATGTGGTGGAAGCCGGTAAAGCTGGTGTCAGTGACTACCTGAGCAAACCCTTTTCACCCAAACAGCTGATCGACAAGGTCATGAAACAACTGATCAAGTCGGGTCGAGTCAGCCGTGAAGAAGCCATGTCGCTGATGCGCAAGGATCGTATCGCAGCAGCGGGTGGCGCGGAATTGCTGGCCGGGGGTGGTGCTCCTCGCGCCGCGGCCCCTGCCAGGCGCAGCAAAGGCAAGGGGCTGTTGAACTGGGATCAGCAGCGTTGCCCGGTAGCCATCCGCGAGATCAACCGTGAAGAGGCGCTGTTAACCCTGAAAACACCCAAGGGCTTTCCATCCCTCGGTGGTCAGGTACAGCTGTTACTGGCTGCGGGTACTGATGAAGCACCGGTGCGCATCAGTGTACCGGCACTGGTCTACAGCCTGCAGCTGGCCGAAAAAACTGCCGAGTGTGACACCGCCCACCTGCGCATCCAGTTGCAACCGGAAAGCGCCGAAGCAGCAGCCCAACTGGCTAAAGTCTTGTTACTGGTCGGTTGACAGGTAAACCTTGGACAGCGGGAAGTGGCAGGTGAAACTGCTGCCTTCACCCTGGCGGCTGCGAATATCCAGCTTGCCCTGATGGCGCAACATCACGTGTTTTACAATCGCCAGGCCCAGGCCCGTACCGCCGGTGGAGCTGGAGCGCCCCTGATCCACCCGGTAAAAACGTTCGGTTAAACGCGGCAGATGAGCCGGATCAATACCCGGGCCATTATCCTTCACTTCCAGATGAGCCCCGGCTCGGTCATGAAACCAGTGCAACTGGATTTCAGTACCGGCGGGTGTGTACTTCACTGCATTAAACACCAGATTGGAAAAAGCACTGCGCAGCTCTTTTTCAGAACCATAAATCTGCAGATGCGGGTCCAGATCCAGTTGCACCCGGTGTAGTTCACCAGATAGCGCCAGCGCATCTGTGCGAATGGAACGCAGCAGCGTCACCACATCAATCGGCTCTGCCTCCGCTTCAAAATCACTGGTTTCCAGGCGCGACAGGGTCAGCAGATCTTCCACCAGATGTTCCATGCGGGTGGATTGCTGACGCATCAGCAACAGGCCACGCTGCCATTTGCTGGGGAGGTTATCGGCATGATCACTGAAGGTTTCCAGATAACCGGACAAAACCGTCAGTGGTGTGCGCAGTTCATGGGACACGTTGGCAATGAAGTCCTGCCGCATGCGTTCCAGCCGCTGCATGCGGGTGAAATCACGGATCAGCAGCAGCCGTTCATTTTCACCAAACAGCGTGACCTGGTATTCCAGCGTGCGCCCTTCGGCAATCGGGGATGGCAGAATCAAGGGTTCGGCATAACGCTGCTGCTCAAAATACTCCACAAAACGTGGCTCACGCAGCAGGTGAGTAATGGGGTGACCACGATCACCGGGGTGGCGCAGACCAATCAGCCCTTCAGCGGCCTTGTTCCACCACTCCAGGTCGCCCTTGCTGTCGATCATCACCACCCCATCACGCAGTGCCTGACTCGACTCCTGAATGCGATCCAGAGTCTGTTTCAGCCGCAGTTGACTGCGTAATTGCTGGCGCTGGTAATGATAAAGGGCATCAAATACTTCACCCCACAAGCCTTTGGCTTCCGGCGGCTCTGACTGAGGCTGCTGCAACCAGCGCTGCAATCGCCATAACTGATGGATGTTCAGCAGTGCATAAACCAGGCACCCGGACAGAGCTCCAGACAGCACACCGACCCATCCATAACCTGCAACCCAACCCAGCAGTGCGCCGATCACCAGCAGCAACAGCAGTCGACGCAACTCCCTGTGGACAAGTTGTTTCACGAATGAATCAGACCCTGGTGGAAAAACGGTAACCGGTTCCGCGCACGGTTTGCACCAGATGCTCATGTTTAGGGCCGAGCGCCTTGCGCAGACGGCGAATGTGCACATCCACCGTACGCTCCTCGACATACACATTGCC
The DNA here is from genome assembly GCF_900119735.1 of Marinospirillum alkaliphilum DSM 21637. GTDB lineage: Bacteria > Pseudomonadota > Gammaproteobacteria > Pseudomonadales > Halomonadaceae > Marinospirillum > Marinospirillum alkaliphilum. The sequence goes on from NZ_FPJW01000004.1 coordinate 56,320, forward strand.
ACCCCAGACCTGATCCAGCAACTGATTACGGGTGTAAGCCCGTTCCTGGTGGGTCATGAAAAACTGCAGCAGGCGGAATTCCGTGGGTCCCACTTCCAGCGGTGTTTCACCGGAAGTCACCCGGTGGCTGACCGGGTCCAGTCGCAAACCTTCCACTTCCACCGGCTCTTCAATACCCGCCGGGGTAGTACGACGCAGCACCGCTTTCAGGCGGGCCACCAGTTCACGCGGGGAAAAGGGTTTGGTGATGTAATCATCGGCACCGGCTTCCAGACCGAGGATCTTGTTGTCTTCCTCGCTGCGGGCAGTCAGCATGATGATCGGAATTTCGGCGGTCACCGGGTCGCGCTTCAGGCGACGGGCAAACTCGATGCCACTGGTGCCGGGCATCATCCAGTCCAGCAGAATCAGATCCGGCTGACGATCCACCACCAGCCCGTGGGCCTGCTGGGCGTCAGCGGCTTCCAGGCACTGGTAATCAGCCATCTCCAGCGCCACGGCAATCATTTCCCGAATCGGGGCTTCATCATCAACGATGAGAACAGTTTTTGCTGTCATAACACCTTCCTGTCATGCACGCTGCAAGCGTATTTCATCCTTATTACAACTTCACTAAATGACAGGATGATGACAGCCCGGCGCTCAATACAGAAGATAGTCGATAAACAAGGCAGCAAACACCAGCATGCCGGCATAATGGTTATTCAGAAAGGCACGCAGGCAAGGCCCCCGCTGGCGATCACGGATCAACCACTGCTGCCAGATGAACAGCAGCGCCATGCCGCCGACACCGGCAACCATAAACACTGCACCCCGCTCAAAGGCCACTCCGGCAGCCAGTAACAGCAACAGGGTAAAGGCCTGCAGGATGCCAATCGCCAGCCGGTCATACTGGCCAAAATACACCGCGGTGGATTTCACGCCGATTTTCAAATCATCTTCACGATCTTCCATGGCATAAGCCGTGTCATAAGCCACGGTCCACATCAGATTGGCCAGAAACACCAGCCACAACCCCCAATGCAGACTGCCGGTCTGGGCAGCAAAAGCCATTGGAATCGCCCAGGAAAAAGCCGCACCCAACACCACCTGAGGAAAGTGGGTGTAACGCTTCATAAAGGGATAACAGGCTGCCAGCAGCAACGCCACCGGTGCCAGCAGGATGGTCAGGGTATTGGTGAACAACACCAGTACAAAAGCCAGCAGACACAAAATCACAAACAAGGTCAGGGCTTCGCGGGTGGACACTTGCCCGGTGGCCAGTGGCCGTTGCTGAGTGCGCTGCACATGACCGTCAAAATTGCGATCTGCATAGTCATTGATCACACAACCGGCCGAGCGCATCAGCACCACACCCAGTACAAAAATCAGCAGCACTTTTAAATCCGGAAAACCACCGGCTGCAAACCACAAGGCCCACAGGGTTGGCCACATCACCAGCCAGGTGCCAATCGGGCGATTCAACCGGGTGAGGTTCACAAAAGCGGGCAAGCGCTGATGCCAGGAACTATTGGAGGGAGTCAGGTGTGGCGCGGGGGTCATGACGGGGTCACTCCTTGCATCAAAGCGGTTGCGTAATAAGGCAGTGTTGGCAACGCCAAACGCTCAGCCATGGGCTGCAGGTAATGTTCGGCCACCAGCAACCGCAGGTGTTCACCGTAAAAACAGGAAGCGCGCCCCCATAAACTGTCAAAAGGCAGTTGCCCCGGTGCACAGAACATCAAGGGGCCACGCTCGATCAGCGGGTCACTGAACAGGATGTGCCCCAGCGCACGGTTACCGACCTGTAAAATCCGGCGACGCAACAACCCCCGGTCATCCAGCGGCAATAACGAACGGGCAAACACCCAGGGTTGATCATCCACTTCCAGCAACACCTGGCGCACCCAAACCCGATGTGAAGCGGCTTGCAGCAATTGCGCTTCCTGCGGGTGGACTCGGCTCACTCCTTCACTTAATACCCGCACCCGAAAACCTTGCCGTGCCTGCGACTGCAACCTCAGGGTTAACGAACCTTGCTCCTGCAACCAGCTGCGCCAGGCACCTGCGGGCGCACCCGTCAAATGACTGCTTGGCAGCCAACGTGGTGGCAGGCGGCCATCCAGTTGCTGCAACCTGGCCTGGATCTGTATTTTTAGCGGTGCGGCGGTTAAATGCATGAAAAACCAAAGCTGAGCAAGGCGGTCTATAATGGCCCCGGATTCTAACACAAGGACAAGCTGATGCCTTTAACACCTGCTGCCTCCCTGGTGATCCTTGGCTCCGGCATGGCGGGATACCAATTGGCCACCGAGTTACGCCGTCTGGGTGATGATCGCCCGATCCTGATGTTGACTCAGGATGGCGGGGAAGCCTATTCCAAGCCGCTGCTATCAACTGCACTGGCCAAAAAACAACAGCCTGAACAACTGATTCAAGCCACAGCCCATGAACAGGCCAAACGCCTGCAAATCGAAATTCGTCATCATCGGCAAGTCCAGGCCATTGACCGTGAACAGCATACCCTGCTCACTGAGCAGGGCCTGATTCGTTACGACCAACTGGTCCTTGCCACCGGTGCTGAAGCCCTGGCACCGCGCCTGACAACACCTTCACCCGAAGGTGCATTACTGTCGATCAACGATCTGGACGACTATCGCCGCTTTCGCCAGCAACTGACCGCCGATACACCGGTGGTGGTATTGGGTGGCGGACTGGTAGGGGTGGAAATGACTCAGGACCTGCTGAATGCCGGTCATTCGGTCAGCCTGCTGGCCCGCAGCGCCAACCTGTTGCCGGGTCTGGTGCCCGCAGCAGTGGCCGCCCCCTTGCAATGGGCACTGCAACAACAGGGGCTGAAACAGTACCTGAACACCTCGGCCACCAGCATCAGCGGCCAGCCAGGGCAATGGCAGGTTAATACCGATCAGCACCAGACCCTGGATGCTGGGCTCATCATCAGCGCCACCGGCTTGCGACCACGCATTCAACTGGCACAACAGGCCGGACTGGACTGCGGACGTGGCATACGAGTGAACCGCCAACTGCAAACCAGTGATCCGGATATCCATGCGCTGGGAGACTGTGCTGAAATTGACGGCCTGAACCTGATGTATGTGCAACCCCTGATGGCCAGTGCGCGGATGCTGGCCAGCCTGCTGCACGGTGATGACACCGCTCACTTGTCACTGGAAGCCCTGCCGGTGCTGGTGAAAACCAGTCGCTGCCCGGTGGTGGCAGCCACACCACCCGCTGGCAGCCGGGGGGAATGGCAGTTCAGCGGTGATGAAGAAGGCATGGAAGGCCAGTTTCTGGATGCCCAGGGCCAATTGCTGGGTTTTGCCCTGTCCGGTAAAGCCGTGCGCCAGAAGGCTCGACTGACCCGGCTGTTGCCGCCCTTGCTGGCCTGAGCAGGTTAACCCCCCATAATCCTGATAGCTGACTTTTTAAAACACTTGTTTTATTCTGGCTGCACCACTGACCCAACTGGATTAACACCACCATGCTGAAACTGCGTTTTTTACTCTGGATGCTCGGCCGCCTGTTAAAAGGTGCCTGGCGCAAGGACGAAGCCTTTCGTCAGAAACTCGAACAACAACCCCTGCGTTTTGTGATCAAAACCAGCGATCAGCGTCTGGGCCGGAGCTACAGCCTGCAGCCAAATGGCATTCAAAGCACCAGCGGCGATCTGGATCAGGCCGACATGAAACTGGTGTTCAACACCCCGACTGAAGCCTGGCAGACCCTCACCAGCAAGGACAAAAACGCCTTCATGCGTGCCATCCAGGAAGGTGCTGTTAAAGTGGAAGGGGATTACAAACAGCTTTTTCATCTGCAAGGTCTGATGAAACACCTGAAGGTCTGAAACCCGTGATGCATCTGTTCCGGCTTACACCTGCCCAACAACCCACCCAGCCACGTGCCCGGTTGCATACTCAGTCGTATAAGCCACTGGCACTGCTGCTACTCAGCCTGCTGTTCAGTTCACTGCTGCAAGCCGAACCCTGCCCCATTCAGCAGTTGGATCGGGAAGCTCGGGTGGCGAATGTGTATGACGCCGACACCCTGACCCTGGCCAGTGGTGAACGTCTGCGGGTGCTGGGCATCGATGCACCGGAACTGGGGCGGGATGGTCGCCCGCACGAACCCTTTGCACTGGAAGGCCGGGATTACCTGCGCCAGCTGCTGGCCATGTCCGGCAACCGGGTACACCTGCATCTGGGTACTGAGGCTCAGGACCGTCATGGCCGCCTGCTGGCCTGGCTGTTTCTGCCGGATGGACGCAATGTGCAACGCCTGCTGCTGGAGCAGGGTTATGTGATGCAGGTCACTCTGGCACCCAACACCGCCTATGCTGAATGCCTCAAACCGGTGGAGCGTGAAGCCCGCCAGGCACGCCGTGGCATCTGGTCACAGACTGAATACCACCCCGGCATTGCCGCCACCGCCATTCCTGCCGGCACCCAGGGTGCCGTGATCCTGCATGGACGGGTGGAACGCATCGGAGAAAGCCGCGACAACCTGTGGCTGAACCTGGAAGGGCGAGTGGCACTGCAGTGGCCAAAAAACGACCTCACCGCAGACGAAGTACAACAACTGCGTCAACTGCAAGGTCAAGCTGTACGTGTCAGAGGCTGGCTGGTGCGTGACAACTCACGCCACCATGACTGGCGCATCCGCATCAACAGCCTGCATCACCTTGAAATTATGCCGTAAACAGCTTCAATCGTCGGCTGCTTCATCCTGCAGCAGCTGACGACGTTTTGCTGCCAGGCGCTGGGCCTTGCGCTGCTGATACCGCCGCAACACCGCAATCACCAACGCAATGGCCAGCATCACTACCAATACACGGATTTGCCAATAACCTGCCTGAGCACGCCCCAGCCAGGTCTCCAGCAGCACAATCAGCGTAAATCCTGCAGCCTGCGAAACCACCGCCCAGAAGCGCAAAGGATCTTTCAACATTCATGACTCCCAATAGTGCAGCAACAGGCCAAGGGTGACAGTTGCAGTCAAACTGGCTACCCTTACCGCTTGTTTTTTGTCCGGCACGGCCAACAGAGGAATTTTCGTTTTATGTCTTTTACATCCCGCTTTCTGCAGCGATCCTTGATGATCGCCCTGTTGGTCACTGGCTTACTCTTGACGGGCCTTCTCATGGCCGGTCTGACCGGCAACGGACAGGCCTTTGCCCAGCAGGCTGCAACACAACCCGGCCAGCAGTCCAGCCTGCTGGATCTGCCGGAACCCATCCAGCACCTGCAGAATCAGGGACTGGACATTCTACGTGAATTCCCGGTTGGTGCATCCCTGCGCGGCTGGGTGGTCAGTTTTGAAGGCCGCGACCTGATTGTTTACACCACCACTGATGGCGAATTTCTGATCAATGGTGTACTGCTGAATGCACAAGGGCAGGATCTGACCGAAGCCCACCAGAAAGAATGGCTGCCGCGCCCGGACTGGAATGATCTGGCCAGTGCCAGCTACCTGACGGAAAGCAGCAGTCGCATCACTGACAGCGGTGATCGCATCACCGAAAACACCCTTTATGTGTTTTTTGATGCCAACTGCCCCTTTTGCCAACTGGCCTGGATGGCCCTGCAACCTTACCGTGCTGCCGGGCTGGAAGTGCGCTGGATTCCCGTTGCCTACCTGAAACCGGACAGCCGCAACCGTGCCGCCGCACTGCTGAGTGCACCGCCCAGCCGCCAGCCGCTGTTGCTGGAACGCAACATGAAAGAGTTTGGCCAGCCGCTGCCAGAGCTGGACAAAACCCCGGACAATCTGGAGCGTGAACAACTCCAGGCCAACATGGACCTGATGCAGTCACTGGGCATCAACGGCACTCCCGGCTGGGTCTGGCAGGATGCTGACGGCAAGCTGCACACCCACGCCGGTATGCTGCGCCTGCCACGCCTGCCGGATGTGACCGGTCTGCCAGCACAGCAGCACCCGGAACCGGCACTGATGCGTTTCCGCTGAGGCACACCCAACCATGGAAGCCCTGACCCTCGGTCCACTGTTGCTACCTGTCAGTCGCCTGCCCGGACTGGCAGCCCTGCTGGTGCTGTTGATCAGTACCGAACTGCTGGACAAACGTCATCCCGGATTGGCGCGCTGGGGCTGGCTGACCCTGCTGGTGGCGGCACTGGCCGGACGCCTGATCTACGCTGCCGGAGCACCCGGCGCTTACCTGAGCGCCCCCTGGACACTGCTCTACTTCTGGCAGCCGGGTTACAGCTGGTGGGGCGCGCTGCTGGGTGGTCTGATCTTCACCGGTATTTACCTCCACCGCCACGCGCCCTTGCGTAAAATCGGCGGACTCAGCTTTGCCGCCACTGCGGCCACCGGCCTGCTGGTGCTGGCACTGCTGCCGGGCACCCAGGGCAAGGGCGATGCCATCCCGGATTTGCGGGTATTCAATCTGGATGGTGAAGAACTGCGCCTGAATCAACTGGCGGATGGACGCCCGCTGGTGGTCAACCTCTGGGCCACCTGGTGCCCGCCCTGTCGGCGTGAAATGCCAATGCTGATGGACTTTGAAAATGACCCACGAGTACAGATTCTGCTGATCAACCAGGGAGAAAGTCTGCTGGCAGTGGAACGTTACCTGGACGACCAGCGACTGCGCTTCACCCTGCCACTGCTCGACCCGGAACAGAACGCCATGCGCCGCTTTGAAGCTCCCGGACTACCCGCCACCCTGTTCTATTCTGCAGAAGGACAACTGGTCGATCGGCACTTCGGAGAACTCAGCCGCGCCCAGATCGAACAGTTCATCCGCCGCCAGGGTAGAAGTCTGGACAAATAGGGACCAGCCCCCTACAATTCCCGACCTCTTCACGCGCTCGTAGCTCAGCTGGATAGAGTACTGCCCTCCGAAGGCAGGGGTCGTGGGTTCGAATCCCGCCGAGCGCGCCAAAACTTTTTCGATGCTTTCCTCTAAGCCAAGTCTTCCTTGATTCTCGTCAAACCCTTGCAAATCAAGGCTTACAGGCTGCTTTCCAAAATACCTTCCTGCTGAAAAACTGCTTCATCGCCTGTGTTTTCGATCGGCTGAAAATCAGGCAAATTTCAAAGGAAACTGACAGCATCCAGCCACCTCTCAGGCCTTCTTGCAGCAGGCCACAAAAGCCAGACTGGCGTATGAAAAGGATGACGTGTATTTTGCCACACTGGATGGCGAACAACTCAGTGCCCAGAATTGTACCGGGCGACACAAGGCTTAAATCCTCGGCCGGAAAACCTGTAAATACCATGACCCACCCCACCCTGCTTTCTCCCGAACGCTTTAACGATGAATGTTTCTGCCTCAGTCTGGATGAGGCAGTGTTGCGTCACGCGCTGGAGGAGGAACTAGGTAGTCCGGGGCTGGCTGATCTGGTTCAATCCCGCTGCCCTTACCTGTTCTCCGCCCAGCCGGTGTTTTTGCCACAGCGCCAGCAACAACGTATGGCAGCGGTGATTACTGCGGTGGAGCAAGTCGTGACGCTGCCATCCTGGCAGGAGCGGGTGCTGCACGGATGTGACGAGGTGGTGCACCATACGCCTGGGCGTGCCAGCGGGGTATTCATGGGGTTTGATTTCCACCTGCGCGGTGAACAGCTGGGGCTGATCGAAATCAATACCAATGCCGGTGGAGCGATGCTGAATACCGTACTGGGTCGCGCCCAGCGTGCTTGCTGCCCGGAAATGGCAAATCTCTGGCCGATGCCGGTTTCAGCCCAGCGGCTGGAGCAGGACATCATTCGTATGTTCAGACAGGAATGGGCGCTGGCTGGGCGTGATCGATCCCTAAGCAGCATTGCGCTGGTGGATGAAAACCCTGAACAGCAGTACCTCTATCCGGAATTCATCCTGTTCCGGCGTTTGTTCGAGAAACACGGCATCCAGGCAGTGATTGCAGATCCACAACAGCTGGAATTGCGTGATGGTCACCTCTGGTGTGGTGATCTAATGATTGATCTGGTCTACAACCGTCTGACAGATTTTACTCTGGAACAGCCACGCAGCGCCTTGATACGCCAGGCATTGCTGGACGATGCAGCACTGGTGACACCTCATCCTCGTGCTTATGCCTTGTATGCTGACAAGTTCAATCTGACGCTGCTGACTGATCCACAGGCATTGCAGGAGCTGGGTGTACCAGGGGCTATACAACAGGTGTTACTGCAAGGTATCCCACATACCGAGCGAGTCACACCGGAGCAAGCCGAGCGCCTGTGGCAGCAGAGGAAGCAACTCTTCTTCAAACCAGCCAGCGGGTACGGTAGCAAAGCTGCTTACAGGGGTGACAAGTTAACCCGCGGTGTCTGGGCAGAGATTCTGAAAGGACGTTATGTGGCACAAACACTGGTGCCACCGGGAGAGCGCAAGTGTTCCCCGGATAATCCCGCTGCCCCGCTGAAGTTCGACCTGCGCAACTATGTTTATCAAGGGCAGGTACAATGGCTGGCCGCACGCTTGTATCAGGGACAGACCACCAATTTTCGTACCCCCGGCGGCGGTTTTGCCCCGGTTTATGCCTGGCCTGAGTCATGCTGACCCTATCACCCCGATAGCTGGCCGTCAGCGATGGGATGCAATACCCTTGCATCAATTGATGAATTGATTAGGAGTTGACCCCCGATGGTGAATGAGGCTGGTTTTCGTACGGTGCAGTCTTCGCAGGTGATTCTGAAAGAGCTGATGGTGCCGTCTTATGCCAATTTCGGTGGCAAGGTGCACGGTGGTGTGTTGCTGTCGCTGATGGACAAGATTGCTTATACCTGTGCGGCCACTCACGCCAAGGCATATTGTGTGACGGCTTCAGTCGATTCGGTGGATTTTGTGAATCCGGTGGAAGTCGGTGAGCTGGTGACCTTGTTTGCTTCGGTGAACTATGTCGGCAAGAGTTCAATGGAAGTGGGCATCAAGGTGATTTCCGAAGATTTTCGCAAGGAGATCGTGAAACACACCAACACCAGTTATTTCACCATGGTGGCAGTGGATGAAGAAACCCGCAAGCCCACCTCAGTGCCGGGGTTGATCCTGCAGACGGATCAGGAAATCCGTCGCTTTGTGATGGGCAAGTTGCGCAAGCAACTGCGAGCCGGGCATCGACGTGATATTGCCGACCTGCGCAAGACGCTGGACAGGGTGCGGGAGCTGCAGGAACTGGACGGGGAAAACTGTCAACTTGGCAAGCACCGCAACTGATCCACTCAACGGTCGACAATACTGACGCGATTGCGCCCGGCACCCTTGGCTTTAAACATGGCCTTGTCTGCCTGGGCCAGCAGTGCATCCAGTGACGCCTCGCCACTGGATGCTGTACTGACACCAAAACTGCCGGTGCATTGCAGCTGCTTGCCTTCAAAACTGATGACACAGGCGGCCAGGGCCTGACACAGTCGCTCAGATAGTTTTTCAGCCTGTTGCAAGGTGGTTTGAGGCATCAGGATGGCAAACTCCTCACCGCCCAACCTTGCCAGAATGTCTGTCGCCCGCACCTGTCCGGCTGCGGCTGTGGCCATCGCCTTGAGTACTTCGTCTCCGGCAGCATGGCCATACTCATCATTGATTTGCTTGAAGTGGTCCAGATCAAACATCACCAGACTCACTGGTGTAGCACTTGACTGGGCCTGACGCAGCACCTGGCGGCCCAGATTAAAGAAGGCACGGCGATTGTTCAGATCGGTCAGGGCATCCGTGTCCGCCCGGATTTCTGCTTCTCGCCGGGCCGCTTCCAGCTGTTGCTCCATTTGCTTGCGGTCGGTAATATCGGTGGCAATTTCAATCCGTACCAAACGACCATCCGGCCAACGAATGGCCTGATCCCGGCACTGATACCAATGACCATTTACCGTATTCTGGAACTCCCACACCAGCACACCGGTGGGCTGGCCTTGTTCATCAAGCAGCTGGTTGTTGGTGCAGAAGGTGCAAGGACCGGATTGATCCGCCTGCAGTACCTGCCAGCATTTACGCCCTCCTGCCTCACCCCACTTGCTGCGACCATATTCGTTCATGAACAGCAACTCATGGCTATCCATAGCCGCAACATAAACCAAGGCATCCAGGCTATCGAGGATGGTGGAAACCGCCTGAAAACCATCTACAGCTGGTGAGTTTTGCTTTCCTTTCATGGCCCTGACACATTCCATTCACGTGTTTCTGCTGTATATTGGAATCAGCTTATCATTCTGACCCTACAGATGATAGGCGTTTCCAATCGCACTGTTAAAGTTAATCAATTTTGAAATACCAATAGACAGCGATAATATGAGCCTGTCTTGAGGATTCAACCTTTTTTTACCAACCAGGAGATGTAAAAGTCATGGGTATTGTTAACTCTGAAATCAAACCTTTTAAAGCCACCGCTTTCAAGCAGGGCAAGTTTGTAGACATCACCGAAGCCGACGTTAAAGGCAAGTGGGCGGTATTCTTCTTCTACCCAGCCGACTTCACTTTTGTTTGCCCAACCGAGCTGGGTGACGTAGCTGACAAGTACGCTGAACTGCAGAAAATGGGCGTTGAAGTCTTCTCCGTGTCCACTGACACCCACTTCACCCACAAAGCCTGGCACGATGCTTCTGAAACCATCGGCAAGATCCAGTACTTCATGGTTGGCGACCAGACCGGCACCATCACCAACAACTTTGGTGTGATGCGTGAAGGCCAGGGCCTGGCTGATCGCGCCACTTTCATCATCGACCCGCAGGGTGTGATTCAGGCTGTTGAAATCACTGCTGAAGGCATTGGCCGTGATGCTGATGACCTGCTGCGCAAGATTAAGGCTGCTCAGTACGTTGCTTCCCACCCCGGCGAAGTTTGCCCTGCCAAGTGGAAAGAAGGTGCTGCCACCCTGAAGCCGTCTCTGGATCTGGTCGGCAAGATCTAAGTAAACCCCGCGTTTACTGATCTGACCCGCCGGTGTCCCCTGCCGGCGGGGTCTTTACCCCCTGCTTTGCCTTTATTGTATCAAGCGTTTTTCTCTTTCTGTTATCAAAGGACACGCACCATGTTGGACGCTACTCTGAAACAACAGCTGGACGCCTACCTGCAGCACATCGTGAATCCGATCGAGCTGAGCGTGTCCACTGACGAACAGGCCTCATCTAAAGAACTGCTGGAACTGGCAACTGAACTGGCCGAAATGTCCGGCAAGATCAGCCTCAAGCAAGTGGCGGCCGAGCGCACGCCCAGTATGGCTGTAGGCCCAGTCGGCGAAACACCGCGCGTGAGTTTTGCCGGTATTCCGATGGGTCACGAATTCACCTCCCTGGTGCTGGCACTGTTGCAGGCCGGTGGTCATCCGTCCAAGGCTGACCCCGAAGTCCTGGAGCAGATCCGCAATCTCCAGGGTGAATACCACTTTGTTACCTATATTTCACTGTCCTGCCAGAACTGCCCGGACGTGGTGCAGGCGCTGAACCTGATGGCGACCCTGAACCCCGGCATCACTCACGTGATGGTGGATGGCGCACTGTTCCAGCCGGAAGTGGAAGCCAAACAGATCATGGCAGTGCCTTCGGTTTACCTGAACGATGAACCCTTCGGCCAGGGCCGCATGACGCTGAATGAAATTGTCAGCAAGCTGGATACCGGTGCTGCCAAACGCAAGGCAGCTGCCCTGAATGACAAGGCACCCTATGAAGTACTGGTGATCGGCGGTGGTCCTGCGGGTGCTTCTGCAGCCATCTATGCGGCCCGCAAAGGCATTCGCACCGGTGTGGTGGCTGAGCGTTTTGGTGGCCAGGTGATGGACACCGTAGGCATCGAGAACTTCATTTCCGTGCCCTACACCGAAGGCCCGAAACTGGTGGCCAGCCTGGAACAGCACGTGAAGGAATATGAAGTGGACCTGATCACCGAGCAGAAAGCCGCAGCGGTGAAAAAAGGCGATTACATCGAAGTGACGCTGGAAAGTGGTGCCACCCTGAAGAGCCGCAGTGTGATTCTGGCCACCGGTGCCCGCTGGCGCGAAATGAATGTGCCCGGTGAGAAGGAATACCGTGGCAAGGGTGTGGCCTACTGCCCCCACTGTGATGGCCCGCTGTTCAAAGGCAAGCGTGTGGCAGTGATTGGCGGTGGCAACTCCGGTATTGAGGCCGCCATTGATCTGGCCGGTATTGTTGAGCACGTCACGGTGCTGGAATACGGTGACACCCTGCGGGCTGATGCTGTGCTGGTGCGCAAGGCTGAGTCCATGGCCAACATCACCATCATCAAGGAGGCCATGACCACCGAGGTGCTGGGTGATGACAACAAGGTGATCGGTCTGAAATACAAGGATCGCAAGCATGATGAAATGCACGTGCTGGATGTGGCCGGTATTTTTGTGCAGATCGGCCTGGTGCCCAACAGTGAATTCCTGCGCGACACCCTGGAGCTGACTGAGCGCGGTGAAATTGTGGTGGATAGCCACGGCCGTACCTCTATGGCGGGTGTATTTGCTGCCGGTGATGTGACCAGCACACCTTACAAGCAGATCATCATTTCCATGGGTTCCGGTGCCACTGCAGCGCTGGGTGCCTTTGATCACCTGATCCGCACACCGGCCCCTGTTGCTGCCCAGGCCACTGAAACGGTCTGAAGCTGAACCTGCTTCGTTTTGTTGTTGTAGTCATAGCTGTGCTTTTCACCGCTCCTTCGGGGCGGTTTTTTATTGGCAGATCGGTTAGACTATCAAGTCCATTTTTAGGACATCCGGCATGAAGATTCCCGCCACCTCGTTTCAAAGCCTGACCTGGATGCTGGCCGGTCTGATTTCCATCGGACCGCTGGCGATTGATGCCTACCTGCCGGCCATGCCGCAAATTGCCACCAGCCTGGACACCTCCATTCATCATGTGGAGCTGACCCTGAGTGTCTTTCTGATCGGTTTTGCGCTGGGGCAGTTGTTCGGCGGGCCTTTTTCCGACCAGTACGGTCGCCGCCTGACCATCCTTTCCGGGCTGGGTATTTTTGCACTGGGTAGCCTGCTGGCAGCACTGACACCTTCGATTGAAATCCTGTGGCTGGCTCGTGTGCTGCAAGCCTTTGGTGGCGGCATCGGGGTGGTCAACACCATGGCAGTGGTGCGGGATCTTTACAGTGGCCGTGACAGTGCCCGTGCCTTGTCGCGCATCGTGTCGATCATGCTGGCGGCACCCCTGCTGGCTCCTTTTATCGGCAGTGGTATTCTGCTGTTCAGCAACTGGCGCGGCATTTTTGCGCTACTGATGCTTTATGCCCTCGCTTTATTACTGGTGCTGCTGCGCACCCTGCCGGAAACCCGTCAGGCCAGTGTTCAGGTATCCATGCATCCGCTGCGGCGTTACTGGTCGGTGATCCGCCATCGCCCAACACTGGGTTTTCTGAGCGCCACTGCATTCAGTCACGCCGGGATGTTTGCTTTCATCACCGGCTCGGCGCTGGTGTACATGGAATATTACGGTGCCAGCCCGCAACTGTTTCCGGTGCTGTTTGGCATGAACATCCTCACCCTGGTGGCCTGCAATCGGCTGAATGTGCTGTTCCTCAATCACACCTCGCCGCTGCGATTGTTAAAAATCGGGCAGGCTGTACAACTGCTGTTTGGCCTGGTCCTGCTGCTGAGTTACCTGTTGTTTGAACTGCCCCTCTGGGGACTGGTGCTGATGATCATGCTGTTCATGGGGCAGCACGGTTTCATCATGGCCAATGGCATTTCCAGTGCAGTGGATTATTTCCCGCAGAGTGCTGCCACTGCCAGTGCCGTGATCACCGCCACCGGTTTTATGGTCGGGGCCGCCAGCGGCACTCTGGTTGGCTTGTTAGGTGATGGTTCACCCATCCCGATGCTGGCAGTGATGGCCGCCTGCCCCATGCTCGGCATCCTGCTGCGCACCCTGCTGCACCGAGATTTACAAATCCCGCCCGAGCAGTGAACTTCCAAAACGGGAGCGCAGCACTTTTACGCGCTTAAAAGTGTGCATACTTGCATTTTTATGCGCCATAAAGTGTAATGATCGGTGACTTGCCTGCTCACCGAGGATCAAGCATGCAGCGGCTACTTCTTGAACAACTACTGGCATGGAAAAACAAACCAACACGAAAGCCGCTGTTGATCGATGGTGCTCGCCAGACTGGAAAAACCTACCTGCTGCAGACCCTGCTCGGCCAGCAATTCCAACAGGTATTACGCATTGATTTCCTGGAATCACCAGACATGGCTGCTGCCTTTGAAGGCTCGCTGACTCCAGAAGATGTGATCAAAAACCTTGAGCTACTGACCGGCCAACCATTCAACCCAGACAAAGACCTGCTGATTCTGGATGAAATTGGTGAGTCACCGCGAGCTGTCACTGGCTTGAAGTATTTCGCTGAAAAAGCTCCCCAGATGTATGTTGCAGCCAGTGGCTCCAATATTGGCCTGTTGAACACCTTTCCTGTTGGCAAGGTTGAACAGCACAATCTGCGCCCACTTACTTTTCGCGAGTTTCTTATTGCATCAGGCGACAAACCACTGTTTCAGGCTTTTGACTCCCAGATGAATTCAGCTGCGGCCCACAACAAGCTCTTCGACAAGCTCACAGATTATTATTTCACCGGCGGTATGCCTGAAGCTGTTCACACCTGGTTTGAACTGGAAAAAAGCAGCATCCTTGAGCGCATACAAGCTGTCTCGGATATCCATACCAACCTGGTTTCAGGTTATATGCGGGATTTTGGAAAATATGCCGGCAAGGTGGATGCAACTCTGATTGAGGCCGTGTTTCGTAACATACCATCACAGCTGTCCAGTGTTATGGATGAGTCCGTGAAACGCTTCAAGTTCAAAGAGGTGCATGAGCGCAAATCACGTTATGGTGAGTTTGAAAGTGCCATCAGCTGGCTGGAAAAATGCCGCTTGATTCTGAAAAACCACCCCCTTTCAGGCACACCCCGCAGCCCACTGGCAGCCTACCGCAAAGACAACCTGGTCAAGCTCTTCCTGTTTGATGTTGGACTGCTCAACCACATGCTTGGCGTCAGTTATCGGGAAATCAAACAGCAGGGTTACGAATACAAGGGTTATGTTGCTGAAAACTTTGTCCAGCAGGAGTTTGCCGCCCAGGGTATGGATACGACTTACTCATGGAATGATGCCAGAGCAGAAATTGAATTCATTGCCGCAGACGATCAGGGCCGGGTTGTTCCAATCGAAGTGAAAAGCGGCAAACGTACCCGCGCTAAGTCACTTCTGTCTTACATCAGCAAGTGTACGCCCCACAAAAGCATCAAGCTCACTGGCACACAAGGCTCTTCCTTGCTTGAACAGCAACCCCATGTGATGCCGCTGTATTACAGTGAATACGTCATCAGCAAACATCTGAAAACTGCACCGGACGCTGGCGACTGATCCGGTGCAGTGATGTTCAGAAAAGGCGCGCCATCAGGTTTCAGCCGCTGACATGACCACCAGCGGTTGTCCGGCGGTGACACGCCCACCGGCATTCACCAGCAGTTGTTCCACCACACCGGGAGCGCTTGCCAGCACCGGGATTTCCATTTTCATGGATTCCAGCACCAGCAGGGTCTGACCGGCCTGCACCAGATCCCCCACCGCAACCTGCAATTGCCAGACACTGCCCGAAACCGGGCTGTCGGCCAGCAGGCTGCCTTCCGGCCAGTCCAGCTGCTGTTCGGTCTGTTCTACTTCTTCGTGGGTGAAGTTGAATTGACCGCTGGCATGCCAATGCGCCAGCTCAGCCTCAAAGGCGGCTTCCCGTTGTTGCACAAAAGCCTGGATATCGGCCTGTTCCCGGTCCAGAAACGCCTGATACTCAGCCAGACTGAAATGCCCCTCTTCAATCTTTAACGGATAGTCACCCAGGGGAAAATCCCGGCGAATCTGCTGCAGTTCTTCAGCCGACACTTCATAAAAACGTATCTGGTCAAAAAAGCGCAGCAACCAGGGGCGCGTGAATTCACGAGTGGTGCGTTCACGGTTCCACATCTGCAGGGTGCGACCGACAAACTGGTAACCACCGGGGCCTTCCATGCCGTACACACAGAGGTAAGAACCACCGATACCCACCGAGTTTTCCGCTGTCCAGGTGCGTGCCGGATTGTATTTGGTGGTCACCAACCGATGGCGCGGGTCCAGGGGGGTTGCCAGCGGAGCACCCAGATACACATCACCGAGCCCCATCACCAGATAGGCCGCCTCAAAAACGATGCGCTTCACTTCATCCAGGCTATCCAGGCCGTTAATGCGGCGAATGAATTCCAGATTGCTGGGGCACCAGGGTGCATCCTTGCGCACCGATTGCATGTATTTTCTGATCGCCAGCTGACAGGCTTCATCATCCCAGGACAAGGGCAACCAGACGGTGCGTGATGGCACCGTCAGCTGGTTAAGCTGACGCGCCAGTTGCTGCTCCGCACGGCGCAGGTGTTGCAATAAATGCTGGTGACTGAGCTGCTGGCTGTCAAAGTGCAACTGCAATGAACGCACCCCCGGCGTCAGCTCTTTTAATCCCGGCAGTGGGTGCTGCTGTAACCACTGCATCAAGGCATGGGCGCGAAAACGCAGGCGCAGATCCAGCTGTTGTTCACCGTATTCAACCAGCAGGAAATGATCACCGGCAGCACGTATCAGGATGTCATCACCAAATTCCGATGCCGGCAGGTGTTCCAGAATCGGGCTGCTCGGCCGCACCGGCTGCCAGTCACAAGGTACACTTTGCAGGTTTTGCAGGGACTGCTGCTGAGCCGCTTCCAGTGCCACGGCGTCGGCCAGACTGACCGGCACAAAACGAATGCGATCTCCGGCCCGTAACTGGCCCAGTTTCCACAGATCGGCCGTGATCACCGTGGCCGGACAGACAAAACCACCCAGTGACGGGCCATCCGGTCCCAGGATCACTGGCATGTCACCGGTGAAATCCACCGTGCCGAAGGCATAGGCATTGTCATGGATGTTGGACGGGTGCATACCGGCTTCACCACCATCCCGTCTGGCCCAGTCAGGTTTCGGGCCGATCAGCCGAATGCCGGTGCGACTGGAGTTGTAGTGCACCTCCCAGTCAGCGGCAAAAAAGCGCTCGATATCTGGCCCGGTGAAATAGTCCGGGGCACCGTGTGGCCCGTAAATCACCCGCAACTGCCAGTGGTTGCTGATGTCCGGCAGCAATGCGGCATCCAGCGGCGGCGACTGTACCGGTGACGTATCAACGGCCAGCTGCAATACATCACCGCTGCGCAGGGCGCGGCCATTGTGACCCCCAAACTGACCCAGCGTGAAGGTGCTGGTGGAGCCCAGATAAGCCGGGCACTGAATACCTCCACGCACACAAAGATAGGCCCTGGCACCCTGTTGAATACGCCCGATCTGCAAACGATCCCCCGGCTGAATGGCCAGCAGCTGCCAGTGGCTCACTGCCACCCCATTCAGCAAGACTTCTGCCGGTGCACCGGCCAGCAACACCTGAGTGGCACAACTGAATTCCAGCAGCGGGCCTTGCAGGGTGATTTCCAGTGCCGTGGCACCTGCTTCATTGCCGAGCAGACGATTGCCCAACCGGAAGGAATAACTGTCAAACGGACCAGAAGGTGGCACCCCGACATCCCAGTGTCCCTGACGTCCCGGCCAGTCCTGCAGGGTGGTCTGGGTACCGGGCTGCAGCACATCAATGCGCGCCGACTGGTAACGGAAATGATTCAGGTAGGCGGTGGTGACCTGCCCGGCCTGCAACACCGGATCAACACACAAGGCCTGCAGGTAATCCAGATTGGTCTGGGTGCCGTAGAGCTGAATCTGCTGCAGGGCTGACTGGAGCTGCTGCAGGGCGGTGGCACGATCTGAACCATGCACAATCACCTTGGCCAGCATCGGGTCAAACAGGGCAGGCACTTCAATACCCGTTTCAATCCAGTGATCAATGCGTACCCCCGGCAACTCCGGCAGCAGCACCTGACTCAACAGGCCGGGGCTGGGTTGAAAATTGCGCCAGGGATCTTCTGCATAAATCCGCACCTGCACGGCATGCCCTTGTGGTTGCAGTGCCTGTCGCTGCTGTTGCAGGTCCAGCGGCTCAGCGGCAGCCAGTTGCAGCATCCACGCCACCAGATCAATATCAAAAACTTCTTCAGTAACGCCGTGCTCCACCTGCAGACGGGTATTCACTTCCAGAAAATAAAAATCATCCCGGTCCGCGTCATAAATGAATTCCACCGTACCGGCATTGCGGTAGTGAACGGATGCCAGCAGGCGCTCCGCCGTGGCATGCAGTTGTTGCCGCTGCGCCTCATTCAGGCCGGGGGCCGGACACTCCTCAACCACCTTCTGGTTGCGCCGCTGGCTGGAGCAATCCCGCTCACCCAGCGACAGTGCCTGGCCCTGACCATCACCGAACACCTGCACTTCAATGTGACGGGCCCTGGCCACAAACTTCTCCAGAAACACCCCGTCATCCGCAAAGTTGTTGCTGCCCAGCCGTTTGACCCGCTCAAAACCTTCACGCAAGGCGGTTTCATCAGCACACACCTGCATGCCGATACCACCGCCACCGGCGGTGCTTTTCAACATCACCGGATAACCGATTGCTGCCGCCACCTGACAGGCAGCTTCCAGATCCTGCAACAGCTCTGACCCCGGCAACAACGGCACACCGGCAGCCTGTGCCAGCTCACGTGCCCGATGTTTCAGGCCGAACATCTCCATCTGCTCTGCAGTCGGACCGATGAACACCAGCCCGGCCGCTTCACAACGGCGTACAAATTCAGGTTTTTCACTGAGAAAACCATAACCGGGATGGATGGCTTCAGCACCGGACTGACGGGCAATATCCAGCAGCAGGTCCATGTTCAGGTAGGTTTCTGCTGCACTGCCATCACCCAGCGGCCAGGCTTCATCCGCCAGTTGCACATGCAGGCTGCGGGCATCACTGGCGTGGTACACCACCACCGAAGTGATGCCAAGTTTTTTCAGGGTGCGCAACAAACGCACGGCAATGGCACCCCGGTTGGCAATCAGAACTTTGGAAAACATCATCAATCCTGGCGGGTCGTCCCGAAGAGAATACGACAGTGGTCGTCCACTGAAGTCTTGATGGTCTTCACGACTGCGCTTGATCATACTGCGTTGAAATTGCCCTAAAAATACTCATTTACTGCGTGTAAACTGCGTTTTTTTCGGTCAATTTCGCCTTGTTTGATCTGCGCTCGTTACGTGAATCCTTGCTGGATATTACTGCTGTTGTTAATTATTCCAAACCAATAGCTCAACTGGCGTCGGGTTATACCCATTACACGGGTTGTTCAGCTGCGGGCAGTTGGACAGCAGCACAATCAGGTCCATGCAGGCGGTCATTTCCACATACTTGCCGGGAGCGGAGATGCCATCAGCAAAGCTCAGGCCGCCATCACTGGTCACCGGCACGTTCATGAAGAAGTTGATGTTGTGGCCGATGTCACGTTTGGTCAGGCCGTATTCGGGGTGTTCACCGATGGCGAGCATCCAGCTGTCACGACAGGCATGCATGCAGCGTTTTTCCAGGTCATAACGCACGGTGTTGCTTTCGGTGGCACAGGCACCGCCGAGGGTGTCATGGCGGCCACAAGTATCAGCCACAATCTCCAGCATCACCCGTTGTTCGTTGGACATCAGGCGGCTGCCGGTGGTGAGGTAGATCTGCCCCTGAGCACTCAGGGTATCCGTCATGCTGTAGCGTTCCGCCGGGTTGTCCGCGTTGTAAAACAGGGTATCCGCTGCCTGATTACCTTCCAGATCCAGAATGCGCAGGGTCTGGCCCTTGCTCAGTCGCCCGATGTAATAATCACCGGAATCAACCACGGTTCGAAAGCTGGCCTGCTCCGGCAGGCGATCACTGGTTTTCAGCATCTTGTCCTCCTCAGCGTCCCAGGTGATAGAGTGCGTTGTTCTGGAAGCCGCGCTGGTTTTCCGGACGGAAATTGCGGCAGTAGTCATCTTCACTGACTGGCTCGGCCAGTCCCAGCTCCACCTGCACCGGTGCATCCGGGTAATCTGCAGCAGTATTCAGTGGATGCAGGCAGGCATGCAGCAGCACCAGGGTGTCCATTTCAAACCTTAAGGTCACCTGACGCCCCGGTCTTGTTTCACTGGCATCCAGTTGCAGTTGACCGGCTTCATCCGCCACCACCTTGCTGAACAGGTTGAGGTTGGCAGCCAGATCCGCCAGCCCCAGACCGTATTTTTCCAGCTCAACCAGGAAGGCATCCTGACCGTTCTGATACCAGGCATTACGCTGGTGCTGGTAATCCCGTTTGCCCCAGCACTCTGCCACGCCTCGGGCATTGCTGTTGCCACAAACCGTGTCGTGCCAACCGCAGTCATCCTGCACCAGCGAGCAGAAAATCCGCCCCATGTCGGAATACAGGCAGTGGCCGCGCGTCAGCCGAAAGGTGTGCTGACACTTGAGAGTGTCCGGGGCGTTATAACGCTCCAGCAGGTTTTCCGGGTTGTAAAACAGCAGTCCGGCATTGGCACCGCCTTTCAGGTCGGTCAATCGCAGCACCGTGCCACGGGCCATGCGCAGCGACCAGTGGCCACCAGTCGGCAACTGCGTGGTGTATTCAATTCTGGATATCATGTTGTGGCTCCTTGAGATCGGCCTGTATCGCTTGCAGCGTCTGGCGATCACTTTTACCCACCGGCAGGTCGTAGGTGATGCCTGCACCATAGGCATCCGGTGCCTGAGGATCGTGGCGCAGCTTGTCAAACACCCACAGGCGGGTACCGAGATAAAAACCTTCTTTGAGGTCGTGGGTGACCATGAATACGGTCAACTGATGGCTCTGCCAGAGTTCCAGCACCAGTTGATGCATGTCGGCACGGATACCGGGGTCCAGTGCACCAAAGGGTTCATCCAGCAGTAGGATGCGGGGTTTTGCCAACAGTGCCTGAGCTATCGCCAGGCGTTGACGCATGCCGCCGGAAAGCTGGTGTGGATAAAGTTTCAGGGCATGCCCCAGTCCCACCTTGTGCAGCAGCTCCATTGCCGCTCCCTGCGCTTCACGCCTTGCCTGCCCGAAGAGATAACCAGTCAGGCCACGACGGGCAAAAGCACGGGCCGCCATCACGTTATCCAGCACCGTCATGTGCGGGAACACCGAATACTGCTGAAACACAATGCCGCGATCAGAGTCCGGTTCATCCCGCACCGGCTGGCCGTCCAGCAGCAACTGGCCTTCGCTGGCAGTTTCCGTACCCAGCAGCAGTTTCAGAAAGGTGCTTTTGCCACAGCCGGAGGTGCCCACCAGGGTGACAAACTCCCCCTCCTGCACAGACACACTGATGCGCTCCAGCACCACCTTGTCGCCATAACGCTTCCACAAATTGCGGGCTTCAAGCATCACACACCTCCCTTGCCGTGCCAGGGGTACAAACGGCGACTGAACCAGGCCAGCAGTTGATCCAGCACAAAGGCCAGCAGGGTGATCCAGGCCACATAGGGAATAATCACGTCCATGGCCATGTAACGGCGCACCAGGAAGATGCGGTAACCCAGCCCGTCAGTGGAAGCAATGGCTTCTGCTGCGATCAGGAACAACCAACCGGCACCCAGCGACAGGCGCACGGCATCCAGCAGGCGCGGCATCAGTTGCGGCAACAGCACCCGAATCATCACCTGCAGGGTATTGGCGCCCAGCGTCTGAGCCTTGATCAGTTGTTCCACCGGGATTTCCTGCGCCCGCCGCTGAATGTCCCGGGCAATGAACGGGGTGATGCCAATGGCAATCAAGGCCACCTTGGACAATTCACCCAGCCCGAACACAATAAACAGCACCGGCAACAGCGCCAGCGGGGGAATCAGTGACAGGATGGTCAGCAGCGGCGAAAAGCCGGCACCGAACAAGGGCAACGAACCCGTCAACAATCCAATCACCAGCCCCAGTGAAGCGGCAATCAATACCCCCAGCAGCAAGCGTTGCAGACTGCTGAAGGTATCCACCCAGAAGATGTACTCGCCGGTGCGGCGATTCGGTTCCAGCGCCATGCGGCTGATGGCATCGCCCATCTGCGCCAGTGACGGCAGCAGTTTGTCATCCGGGTTGGCTGCCAGCCGCAGGTCTGATGCCACCAGATACACCAGCAGAATCAGTGCCAGCGGCAGCAGTCCCAGCAACACCCGGCTGAAACGGGAAGGCTGCAGATTGAGCAGGCGTTTCATCAGAGGCTACCGTCAGCGGCCATCTGCATGAAGTCAGCGGTGAAGCGCAAGCGGATGTTACTGGGGTTGCCAACCACACCGGCGGGGGTTTCCACACCAATAAAACCGGCATCCGCTGCACCGTCACCCAGCAGGCCATGCTCAAAGGAAAAGGCAGCAACCTTCTGCATGGTGGCGGGTAACTGGGCACTGCGCGTGAAGGCTACAGCCGCTGCCGGGTCGTAGAACATCTCAGTGCTGGCCAGCTGCTGTTCATAACCGGCCAGATCGGTGCCGGAAGCTTCTGCCATGTAACTGCGGCTGGCACTGGCAGTGCTGGCACCATCCTGCATGCGGCTCATGGTTTCATACCAGGCACCGGTCAATGCCTTGCCCAGTTCCGGGTGGGCCTTGAGGGTTGCACTGTTCACCACCAGCAGGTCAATGATTTCACCGGGGATCTTTGAGGAATCAAACACCAGATGAGTGTTGGGCATCGCCAGAATTTCGCTCAGCAGCGGGTTCCAGGTGGTTACTGCAGTCACCGAACGGGTTGCGGCCACAGCCACCAGATCCGCATCCGAGGTGTTCACCACCCGTACATCCCGCTCACTCATGCCAACACTTTCCAGTGCACGTGCCAGCAGGTAGTGGGACACACTCAGCTCCACCAGATTAACCCGCTGACCACGAATATCACGCAGGTTGCGCTTGCCCTTCAACACCACACCATCGTTGCCGTTGGAGAAGTCACCGACAATCAGCGCGGTGGAATCCACACCACCGGCAGCCGGAATGGTCAGGGCATCCATGTTGGTCATGGTGCAGCCATCAAACTGGCCCACGGTGTACTGGTTGATGGATTCGATGTAGTCGTTGATCTGCACCACATCAATGTTGATGCCGTACTTGTCAGCCCATTTTTTCACAATGCCCTGATCCGCGGCATAACCCCAGGGCATCCAGCCGACATAGATCGACCAGCAGATGCTGAAGTCAGTGCGTTGGCTGTCGGCAGTGGCATGCGTCGGAGCGGCAATCAGCAGGGCGCTGAGGCCCAGTGCCAGCAGAGAAGAAGTCAGTCGCTTCATGTTGAACCCCCATCGGGTTGTCACAGGTTATTGGAGTATTCCTGGCTGTTGCCAGTGATCTCCCGGGCTTTTATCCCGCCGTGTGACCTTCCGCCGGGGGCATCAACGGGGATACCAACCAGAAGGTTGAGTGCTCTCGGACCAGTCATTGTCGATGCCTGCGAAGCGGACAATCGGAACCCTAGCGCTCTATTTTTTCAGTTTTCAGTCGTGCAGCATGACCAGGAACACTGTTCTGTTGCATCAGGTTTCAAGCAAGTGATATGCCACAAAATATTTTTCCTTGCAAATCATTGATGTAAAAGCATCATCGCAAAAAAGCCTTTGACGCAGTGCAAAAAAGGCACCATAACAAAGCAAGCGCAGGATAAAAACGCACCAGTTTCAGCCTCCTGCCAGAGTCATGCTTCTGTCATCAACAGACTGCAGATTGAAAGCAGCTGATGCAAGGGGAGTGAATGCCTGATGGTCCGACTCGAAAAGAAAGCCACCCGCCTGTATGTCCTCGACACCAACGTCCTGCTGCACGACCCCGCCGCCCTGTTCCAGTTTGATGAGCACGACGTGGTTATTCCACTCACGGTGCTGGAGGAACTCGACAAGCACAAGAATGGCCTGAAGGAAATTGCCCGCACCGCCCGTCAGGTCAGTCGTACCCTGTCCGACCTCACCCGTCAGGCCAGTTTCAGTGACATCCAGCAGGGCATCACCCTGCCCGGCAAGGGAAAACTCCGCTTCCTGTGTTACACCGACCTGCAACTGCCTTCACACCTGACCGACACCCCGGACAATCGCCTGCTGGCAGAAACCTGTCGACTGCGTGATGAGCGTACCGATGCCTCGGTGATTCTGGTCAGCAAGGACATCAACCTGCGGGTGAAGGCTTCAGCCCTGCAGGTGCCGGTGGAAGACTATCGAACCGATCAGGCCTTTGCTGATTCCGACAGCATGATTGACGGTGTGCGCATCTACCCGGAGCTGGATGGCCAGCATGACGGCAGCCTGTGGCAGGCATTGCAGATGGATGTACAGACCGAACGGCGCGACGGCCATACCTTTTATTCACTGCAGGGCAGGTTGCCGCATGACTGGCACCTCAGCCAGTTGATCAGTGACAGTGAGCGGGACGCCGGTTTTGAAGCCATCATTCGTGAACTGGAGCCACAGCGCGCCCGGCTGGAATTGCTGCGCAACTACCGGCATCAGAAAAGCGTCTGGGGAGTGCATGCCCGTGACAGCCGCCAGAATTTTGCCCTGAACCTGCTGATGGACCCGGACATGGATCTGGTCACCCTGTCCGGCAGTGCTGGCACCGGAAAAACCTACATGGCGCTGGCCGCCGCTTTTGAACTGACTTTTGACCAGCGGCGTTTTGAACGCATTGTGTTCACCCGTGCGCCCATTTCAATGAGTGAGGACATCGGTTTTCTGCCGGGCACCGAAGAGGAAAAGATGTCACCCTGGATGGGAGCCTTTCACGACAACATGGACAACCTGCTGCGCAACGAAGATGGTGAAAACACCTGGAGTGACTCGGCCACCCGCAGCCTGGTCAACAGCCGGGTGCAGATCCGCTCACCGGGATTCATGCGCGGACGTACCCTCAACGACACCTTTCTGATCATTGATGAAGCGCAGAACTTCGCTCCCAAACAACTGAAATCCCTGATCACCCGCGCCGGACGCAACAGCAAGATTGTCTGCCTTGGTAATGTCGGCCAGATCGACACCCCCTACCTCACCGCCAACACCTGTGGACTGGCGGCTGTGGTGGAAGGCTTTCGCAACTGGGCGCATGCCGGGCACGTCACCCTGCGCAGCATCGAACGCTCACGCCTGGCCCTGGCCGGAGAGGAACTGCTTTAGAAGCATTACGCCGGGGGGGCCTATTCCTGATTCAGGATGTCAATGTAAGCACTGTAGGCAAAGACGCGATTACGTTTTTGCCCGGTGAGCTCACGCACCAGTGCAAACTCTGGTTGTGCCAGCTTATCCATCACCTTGCCTGCTGTGGCAGGTGTGATGCCACTGTGTTTTACAAGGGTATTGATATTCACGACGGGGAATTCAAACAACACATCCAACACCTGCTGAGCAGAAGCAGCCATACGTCCGAGGCTGACTAATTGACTGCGATGCATCTGGCGCAGCTGGTTCAGTTGTTGCGCAGTATTCACGGCCTGATTGGCCGTTTCAGCAACGGCATCAACAAAAAACAGCAACCAGCTTTCCCAGTCTCCGCTTAAACGAACCTGCTGCAACTTGTCGTAGTAGATCTGGCGATGTTTTTTGAAGAATACGGATAAATATAACAAGGGTTCACTGAGTATTCTGGCCTCGACCAGAATGAGCGGAATGAGTAAACGCCCCAGCCGGCCATTACCTTCCATAAAAGGATGAATGGTTTCAAACTGGACATGAACCAAAGCGGCTTTAATCAGTGGGTCAGTGGCTTCTGGCACATCATTGATGAAGCGCTCCAATTCAGACCAACACTGGGCGAGCTCATTGGCAGGTGTTGGCACAAAGATGGCCTCATCTGCTCGATGGCCGCCAAGCCATACCTGATTTTTACGGAACGCTCCCGGACCTTTACTGATGCCCCTGCCCGACGTCATCAGGGCTTTATGCAGCTCTGTCAGTAGTCGAAAGGTGATGGGCTCACCTTCCCGGATACGCTGCACCCCAAGCTCCAATGCATTGACGTAACAAGATACCTCCTGCACGTCATCCATTGGCACACCAGGTACACCCTCCATTTCGTAGAGCATTAAGTCACTTAAAGAAGATTGTGTGCCTTCAATTTGTGAGGACATCACCGCTTCTTTACGCACGTAGCTGTATAAAAAGAGTCGGGCATCAGGCAAAAGGGTGCTGATCGCATCCAGTCGCCCAAGAGCCAGCATGGCTTGATTAATGCGACTCTGTAATTTGTTGTCTAGCTGCAAGGCAGGGTTGGGCGGTAAAGGAGCAGGGATAAACGCCTGACAGTTCACCCCTCCAGCAATGCTGGGGACATAATATCCGGTAGCTCGTCGCTCCATAGACACCTCTTTGCTGACTCATCATTAAAATAAATCCTCACGTTATTTTAACTTAATCGCAAAGATAAAATAACAGGCCGCATTAATTTAAGTTAAGAGCGTTTTTAAGAAGCCACCGATAAGCGTCATGATGCAGGTCAGGCCTCGACAGGCTTCACTCGATGTTCTGCACCTGCTCGCGCATTTGTTCGATCAGGACTTTCAGGTCCACTGAAACCTGGGTCATGTCCATGCTGATGGCCTTGGAGCCGAGGGTGTTGGCTTCGCGGTTCATTTCCTGCATCAGGAAGTCCAGGCGGCGGCCGATCGGTTCTTTGCTCTTGAGGGCGCGGGTCACTTCACGAATGTGTACGGCCAGACGGTCCAGCTCTTCTTCGATGTCCTGCTTCTGCGCCAGCAGCACCACTTCCTGCTCCAGCCGGGCAGGGTCTACATCCACCTGAAGTTTGGCAGCCCGCTCCAGCAGGTTCTCCCGCCATTTCTGCAAGGCTTCCGGCAGCAGGGTTTTGGCTGTTTTCAGGTGTTTGACCATTTGCTGCAAGCGTTCGGTGATGGCTTTTGCCAATGCCTCGCCTTCCCGCAATCGGTGCTGCTGCAGCTCGTCCAGTGCCTCATTAAATACCTGCAACGCCACCTGTTTAACAGTCTCATGATCCGCTTCCTGACTTTGCAGCACACCGGGCCACTGCAGAAGCTTTAATGGGTCCAGCGGCGCTGCGGAGGGCATACGGGCATAAATCTGGTCAGCGGCTTCGATCACCTGATCCAGCAGCTCGGTATCCAGTTGCAGGCTTTTATCCTGTTGTGCCGGATAAAAGCGCAGGGTCAGATCCAGCTTGCCACGCGACAGGCTCTGGCGCAGTTGCTGACGCAGTGCTGGCTCCAGCTCTCTCAGGCTATCGGGTAAACGGAAGCTGGGCTCAAGATAACGCTGGTTGACGGAGCGGATTTCCCAGCTGAGGCTACCCCAGGGCTGGTGAGTTTCCCGGCGGGCAAATGCGGTCATGCTGGCGGTCATGTGTGCTCCTCTGGAGTGGTATACTGGTCGGCCTATCCATTCATCAGGCTTCAGGAAAGATCAATGCGTCCAAGTGGCAGAACACCGGATCAGGCACGAGATGTAAAAATTATCCGTCATTTTACCAGCCATGCCGAAGGGTCTGTACTGGTTTGTTTCGGCAATACCCAGGTGATCTGCACCGCCACCGTTGAAAAAGGTGTACCACGTTGGCTGAACGGCAAGGGGCAGGGCTGGATCACGGCAGAATACGGCATGCTGCCACGCTCCACCCACTCCCGGAATGCCCGTGAAGCCACACGCGGCAAACAGGGTGGACGCACACTGGAAATCCAGCGACTGATCGGCCGCTCGCTGCGCTCGGTGGTGGACCTGAACAAACTGGGCGAATTCACCATCACCCTGGATTGTGATGTAATTCAGGCGGATGGCGGCACTCGCACCGCTTCCATCACCGGTGCCTGTGTGGCTTTGGTGGATGCCTTGCGTCATCTGCAGCTGAACAAGCAGATCAAGACGGATCCTTTCCGTCAGTTCATCAGTTCGGTTTCTGTGGGCATCTACAAGGGTGTACCGGTGCTGGACCTGGATTACCCGGAAGATTCCGGCTGCGAAACCGACATGAATGTGGTGATGACTGAAGCCGGCCAGTTCATTGAAGTGCAGGGCACTGCAGAAGGCCAGCCCTTCAGTCGTGACGAAATGAACGCGATGCTGGAGCTGGCTGAAAAGGGTTGCCGTGAGTTGATTGAACTGCAGAAGCAGGCACTGGAACAGCCCTGATTTTTTACAGGTCAGACGTAAAAAAGCCGGGAGCAACGCTACCCGGCTTTTTTATATCAGCACCAGATTACATCCACACAGGTTACAGGTCGTATTCAATATAAACCGGTGCGTGATCAGAAACCTTCACACTGCGATCAATCCAGGCTTTTTTAACAGCCTTGCGCAGGTTGGGGCCGGTGACCTGATAATCCAGGCGCCAGCCTTCCTGACGATCCCTGTCCCGCTGGCTGTCTGGCCAGAAGGTGAACTGATCGTTGTCCCGGTTGACTTCACGGTAGGCATCGATGAATCCCAGCGGACCAAATACCTGATCCATCCAGGCGCGCTCTTCCGGACGGAAGCCGATGCTGAGCTGATTGTCCTGCCAGTTGGCCAGATCCAGCGTCTTGTGGGCAATGTTCCAGGTGCCGCAGATGATGAATTCACGACGCTTGCGACGCAGCTTGGTGAGGAACTCCAGGTACTGCTCCATGAAAAGTTTCTTTTCCGCCGGGTTGCTGCCGGAAGGCATCAGGAAGCTGGCCACACTGACCTTGTCGAAGTCAGCCTGCATGAAGCGCCCTTCCCGATCAGCCAGCTCAAAACCCAGGCCGGTCATCACTGCCTTGGGCATCTGGCGGCAATAAATGCCAGTGCCGGCATAATCATCCTGCTCGGCGTCAAAGAAGTAACCTTCCCAGCCATCCGGACGCTCGATGGCATCACCGAGCTTCCAGCTTTTGGTACGCACGTCCTGAACACAGACAACATCTGCATCCTGGTCTTTTAACCAGTCCAGGAACCCCTTTTCAACGGCTTGTTTGATTCCGCCAACATTCAGGCTGATCACTTTCATGCGTGCGCTGTTCCCATTCCTGCGTGGTGACTCGTTTTGTTTGGGTGTATGATACCTGACCTTCAGACTTTTGGGGAATTGCTGTTTGTATCGGTCGCGAATCGGCGTCATTTTGCCGCAATACGGTCTTCATACACAATTCAGTTAACCAGTTGCCAGCTCGACCTTATTTGACAATGTTAAATTATCAACAAGATTTCATTGATTTTGCCCTGCAGCAGCAGGTATTGCGTTTTGGCCAGTTCAAACTGAAATCCGGCCGCGTCAGCCCCTATTTTTTCAATGCCGGCCTGTTTAACTCCGGTGAAGCACTGGTTCAACTGGGCAAGAGTTATGCCCAGGCCATCATGGCTTCCGGCCTGCATTTTGATGTGCTGTTTGGCCCGGCCTACAAGGGTATTCCGCTGGCATCAGCCACGGCAAGCATGCTGGCCGAACACCATCAGCGCCCGACACCTTTTGCCTTTAATCGCAAAGAAGCCAAAACGCATGGCGAAGGCGGCCAACTGGTGGGCGCTGACCTGCAGGGCAAAAAAGTGCTGATCATTGATGATGTCATCACTGCCGGCACTGCCATTCGCGAAGTGCTGCCGATGATTGAGCAGGCAGGCGGTGAAGTGGCTGGTGTGGTGATTGCCCTGAACCGCCAGGAGCGTGGCAAGGGTGAACGCTCTGCCATCCAGGAAGTCGAACAGGACTTGCAGATCCCGGTGATCAGTATCATTTCACTGGACAATGTGCTGGAATTTGCATCCAATCGCCCCGAACTCCAGCAACACGTCGGAGCCATTGAAGATTACCGTCAGACTTATGGTGTCTGACTTTTTACCCAAGGGAACCTGCTTATGCTGACTCACGTTCTGCGCTCATCTGCTCTGTTACTGCCACTGCTGGTGCTCAGCCTGCCTGCCGCAGCTTTTGGCTTGTCACCCGGTTCACTGGAAGCCAATATCAATAATGACACCCTGCAGGTGGAATACGACCGACCACTGACGGGTGCCAGCAATCTGCACATCAATGGCAGTTTCCTTTATACGGAAGAAGACAGTGACTCTTCCGCAACGGTGGCCACTTTTGGCCTGCAGGGTGTGGAAACCGATAATCGTACCTACCGGGCCGCCATCGGTGCCCGCATGTACGGTTACTCCGCCCCCGGCTCCAACTCCGGCCTGGCGATTGCCTTTGGCGGCCTGTTTTATCACGTGGTGCCGGGCGCACAGCGCCTGTCAGCCGGTGGTTATGCCTGGTATGCACCCAAGGTCACCAGCTTCAATGACACTGAAACCCTTTATGAAGTCGGTGGCCGTGTTGCCTATCGCGCCATCCAGAACACCGATGTGTTTCTGGGTTACCGTCACATACACCTGAAAACCGATAGGGGTTTTAATGACCCGATCGAAAAGGGCTTTCATGTCGGTTTCCGCCTTAACTTCTGAATAACCGGATAATGATGGAATGGCAGCGCCTGCTCAGTTCCGGCAGGCTCGGCGCAGTCCGCGGCCCTCGTGAAGAGCGGGGGCGCAGCCCATTCCACAAGGATCATGACCGGATCATCTTTTCCGGTTCTTTCCGGCGGCTGGGCCGCAAGACCCAGGTGCATCCACTGGCCAACAATGATCACGTCCACACCCGCCTGACCCACTCTCTGGAAGTTGCCTGTGTCGGTCGCAGCCTGGGCATGCTGGCCGGTGAACTGCTGCGCCCGGCACTGCCAGACTGGGCCACCCCGGCAGACCTCGGGGTGATAGTACAGGCAGCTTGCCTGGCCCATGACATCGGCAACCCGCCGTTTGGCCATGCCGGGGAATATGCCATCCGTGACTGGTTTCGCCAGGCCGGACAAGCAGGCCTGCTGGAAGGCTTGAGTGAAGCTGAACAGCTGGACCTGCAGACTTTTGAAGGCAATGCCCAGGGTTTTCGGGTGGTCACCCAGATTGAATACAACCAGTTTGATGGTGGCATGCGCCTGACCCACGCCACCCTGGGGGCCATGCTGAAATACCCCTGGACAGTGGAACACGCCAGCAACAAGGGCAAATTTTCTGCTTTTCAGACGGAAAAACAGCAACTCAGGGAAGTGGCAGACAATCTTGGACTGATCCAGCTTGAAGACTGGCGCTGGGTCAGGCATCCGCTGGTTTATCTGGTCGAAGCCGCCGACGACATCTGTTATGCCCTGCTGGACCTGGAAGATGGCCTGGAAATGGAAATCCTGCAGTTTGCCGAGGTTGCCGAGCTGCTGGAGTCCATCGGTGGTGGCACACCATCCGATTATCAGCGACTGACGGGCGCTTCACGCCGCCGCAAGGTGGCTGCCTTGCGTGGCCATGCCATGGAAAAGATGGTCACTGCAGTGGTGCAGGCTTTTGTTCAACATCAACCCGATTTGCTGGCCGGGCGCTTTGATCAGGACCTGATCGATGTCTGCCCAACGCCAGTTGCGCAGGGTGTGCGCCAGGCCAAAATTCTGGCCCGAGACCGCATTTTCCGCCATCAGCGCAAGGCCAAGCTGGAAATCGGGGCTTACACCACCCTGGGCACCCTGCTGCAAACCTTTTGTGAGGCCTGTAATGCCCTGCACCGTGACCCATCAGCACCCAGCTTCAAACACCAGCGAGTGCTGGCATTGATCGGCGAAAACATGCCGGAAAAAAACTGGCCGCTGTATCAGAGCTACCGTCGGGCGCTGGACTTCATCGGTGGCATGACCGACAACTATGCCGTGGACGTAGCACAGGAAATGAGCGGCCGGATCGGTAACCTGCGTGATAGCTGAGGTTATTGCGAGGACAGGCGCGCCAACACTGCCTCAGCCCACACCGCAGTACCACCGGCCAAACCCTGATTGCCAAACAGGCGGTTGAACTCAAACAGGTAAGGCCAGTCGTCCACCATCGCTACATCAAAACCACCGTGATCGATCTGTAACTGGTTTGCTATCCGGGCCACCAGATCCAGTGCTGCCTGTGGAACATCATCCCGGCTGGTGCTGCCGCCCTGGGAAACATTGTTTAAAAAACCACCCTCGGGGGCAATGCGCCAGTAAGCATCCAGGCACCGACCACCCACCCAGACCACTCGCAGATCCCGGTTGATATCCAGCTTTTCCTGCACATACAACACATCATGGTTGGCGGCCCAGTCAAACAACTCTGCCTCCGTGTTTAACAGTGCCACCCCTTCTCCCCGCGCACTTTTTACCGCCTTGGCAACCAGCGGCAGGGAAAAGTTTTCCAGCACTGCCTGCAAGGCATAACGTGAGCTGCCGTGAATGGCTGTTTTTGGCAGATGCTCCGGACAAACCGCCATGAATGCACGGGTCTGCTCCACCTTGTTGTGCCCCAGATAATAACTGGCCGGGCTGGGAAAAATACGCTTGTTCAGGCCATACAACAGGGTGTTGATCTGCCAGTACTCAGGAAACAGCAGCCAGTCTGCCGCGCGAATTTCATCGAGATGATCATACATCCGTTCCGGCTTGATATAACGGGCACGCGGAAGCCCCAGCGTACGCAGGGCATCAAAGGTAATCAGCTTCACGCTCAGAACCTCACAGAAAAGGAGAGGGGGTTACTTGCTTTTGCCGGACGGCGATACAGGAAAGTGCGCGGATATTAAAGCCGCCATCAATAACTTGCCAATAGATTTTTCAGGTGGACTGAAGCCATTCCATAGGCAGGCTCTGCTGCCAGTTCCAGCGCCGGATCACTTCGGCAAACCGGGGCTCCAGCGGTGCATTCAAGGTCAGTGGTTCACCGGAGTCCGGGTGCGGAAAAGTCATCTGCACACAGGCCAGCAACAGCCCACGCCCAAACTCACTTTCAGCATAACGGTTGTGCGGGCCTTTGCCGTGTTTGATGTCACCCAGAATCGGGTGGTCCAACTGCTTCAGGTGGCGTCTGACCTGATGTTTGCGCCCCTCATACGGGTGCACGGCCACCAGTGCATAACGGGTCTGGGGGTAACGGTCCACCTGCACCGGCAGCTCCACCCTGGCCAGGCAGGTATAATCACTCACTGCGGATTGTACCGGCTGCTCACTGGTATCCCGTTTATCCGCAGGCTCCAGCCGCAAGGGATAATCAATGCTGCCTGCATCCTGCGGCCAGCCACGCACCACCGCCAGATAGGTTTTCTGCACCTGGCGAGTCATCATCAGTTGCCCCAGTGCTGAAGCCACTTCCGCTGAGCGGGCAAACACCAGCAAACCCGAGGTGGGTTTATCCAGCCGGTGCACCGGGTAAACGTGTTCACCGCCATTCAGCTCACGCGCGTACTGCAAGGCAAACTCGGTTTCATGCCGATCAATCGGACTGCGGTGCACCAGTAAGCCAGAGGGTTTGTGAACCACCAGCAGGTCGGCATCCCGGTACAGCAGTTGCAGTGGATTTTTGACCATTAACAAAACCGCCCGGTCACACTCAACCAGCATGGAAGGCATACAAGCTCTGGAAACTGCTGCATAATTTTTTTCACCAACAAGAACAAAGCGAGATAACCGGATGACCAGCTCACTGAAAATGACCCGCGAAGAAATGATCACCTTTCTGCAGCAGGAGTTTCCCCAGTATGTGGGCGAAGTCTGTGAAGTGGAAGATCAATACAGTCTGCTGCGCCTGCCAATCAATGACAGTCATCTGCGCCCCGGCGGTACCGTCTCCGGCCCAACACTGATGGCGCTGGCGGATGTTGCCCTGTATGTGGCCATCCTGTCAAAAATTGGCCCGGTAGCACTGGCTGTCACCACCGATTTCACCATTCACTTCCTCAACAAACCCCGTGCTGATCGCGCCATCATGGCTAAAGCCAGCCTTTTAAAACTGGGAAAACGCCTGGTGATCGGAGAGGTGAACCTCTACAGCGAAGGCGAAGCGGAAAGCGTGGCTCATGTTGTTGCCACCTACTCCATCCCTCCACGCTAAATGCAGGTCAGCCACTATCAGCCAAGCTGATTCCACTGGCCACCATCCGGTCAACCACCCTTCAGCAAGACTGAAAATCCGGTAGAATGTCACCCCTGACCGGAGGTGGACATGCAGATACGTTTAAACGGGCAACCCCATGCCCTGCCTGAGCAAGCCAGCATTGAAGATCTGCTGCAACAATTGCAGTTGACCGGCAAACGCCTGGCCGTAGAGGTCAACGAAAACATCATTCCCAAAAGTCGCCATGCCACAACCCTGTTGCAAGCAGAGGATCAGGTGGAAATTGTCCACGCCATTGGCGGCGGCTGATACCCTGTAAATGCATAACGCTGTGTGACCCCATATTGTGTGACCCCGAATAAAGAGACCCACGATGAATACAAAAGACAGCTTCCGGATTGGCCAGCGGGAATTCACATCCCGCCTGTTGGTTGGCACTGGCAAATACAAGGATCTGAATGAAACCCGCGAGGCCATTGCAGCCTCCGGTGCCGAAATTGTCACGGTCGCCGTACGCCGCACCAATATTGGCCAGAACCCGGATGAACCCAACCTGCTGGATGTGATTTCACCGGATCGTTACACCATCCTGCCCAATACGGCCGGTTGTTACACCGCCAAGGATGCCGTGCGCACCTGTATGCTGGCTCGTGAACTGCTGGATGGGCACAATCTGGTCAAGCTGGAAGTACTGGGTGACCAGAAAACCCTTTACCCCAACATGCGTGAAACCCTCACCGCCACGGAAACCCTGATCAAGGAAGGGTTTGAAGTGATGGTGTATTGCAGTGATGACCCCATTGCTGCCAAGGAGCTGGAAGCCATGGGTTGTGTTGCCATCATGCCGCTGGGTTCTTTGATTGGCTCCGGGCTGGGCATCCTGAACCCACACAACATTCGCCTGATCATGGAAGATGCCAGGGTGCCGGTGTTGGTGGATGCCGGGGTGGGTACTGCCTCTGATGCCGCCATTGCCATGGAAATGGGTTGTGAAGGCGTATTAATGAACACCGCCATTGCCCATGCCCGCAACCCGGTGCTGATGGCCAGCGCGATGAAAAAAGCCATCGAAGCCGGACGAGAAGCCTTCCTGGCCGGCCGTATGCCGAAAAAAGCCTATGCCAGCGCCAGCTCACCCCTGGAAGGACTGATCCATTCATGAGCCAGACGTCAGACAAGATGCCCAGCAATAAACATGACCGTGCTGATGATGCCATCCACGACAAGCGCATCCGCAGTTTTGTACTGCGCCAGGGCCGCATGACTGCAGCCCAACAACGGGGCATTGATGAATTCCTGCCAAAATATGGCCGCACGCTGGAAGAAGGCCCTTTTGATGCAGCCAGCGTATTTGGCCGCTCAGCACCGCTGGTGGTAGAAGTGGGGTTTGGCATGGGTGCCTCCCTGCTGGAGCAACTCCAGGCCATGCCGGATCACGACTTTGTTGGCATTGAAGTGCACCTGCCCGGTGTTGGCAAACTGCTGTGTGAAGCTGGCGATCGGGGTGTGGGTAACTTGCGGGTCTATCGCGCCGATGCCGTGGAAGTGCTGAACCAGTGTTTTGCCGATGAATCCATCGACCTGTTCCAGCTGTTTTTCCCTGATCCCTGGCCAAAAAAGAAACACCACAAACGCCGTATTGTGCAGCCCCCTTTTGTGGAAACCATCCGCAAAAAACTGAAAATCGGCGGCCGTTTTCACCTCGCCACCGACTGGGAAGCCTATGCTGAACACATGCGTGACGTAATGAATGCCGCACCGGGTTACCAGAACACCGCAGCAGCGGGAGAAGACTTTGTACCCCGCCCGGACAGCCGCCCGCTGACCAAGTTTGAACAACGCGGCGAACGCCTCGGGCATGGTGTCTGGGACTTGATTTACCAGCGTGTGAGTTAAGCCACCGGCCTGCTATAATTGATTTTCGGGCAGCCATACTGCCCCCTTTTCCCTGAACTGAGGGGCGCTGCAGCAGCTTTTACTGTCAGGCTCAGTTCAGGAAACACTGTTCAACGGCGCCCGTTCAACTTGAAATGATGAGTTTTTCTGCCGCTCAACCGGCGGATTGCTGATCTTTATTGATTAG
Source organism: Marinospirillum alkaliphilum DSM 21637 (assembly GCF_900119735.1). Classification (GTDB taxonomy): domain Bacteria; phylum Pseudomonadota; class Gammaproteobacteria; order Pseudomonadales; family Halomonadaceae; genus Marinospirillum; species Marinospirillum alkaliphilum. Next base: position 92,202 of record NZ_FPJW01000004.1, read on the forward strand.
TTAAACGGAGTGTTTATGACAGCTTTTAATGATTACAAGGTCGCCGATATCAAGCTGGCTGACTGGGGCCGCAAAGAACTGCGCATTGCCGAAAGTGAAATGCCGGCACTGATGGCCATTCGTGCCAAATACCGTGCTCAGCAGCCATTAAAAGGCGCTCGTATTGCTGGTTGCATCCACATGACCATCCAGACTGGTGTTCTGATTGAAACCCTGGTGGATCTGGGTGCTGAAGTGCGCTGGTCATCCTGCAACATTTTCTCCACCCAGGATCACGCCGCTGCCGCCATTGCCGCTGCAGGCATTCCGGTGTTTGCCTGGAAGGGCGAAACCGAAGAAGAGTATCTCTGGTGCATCAAGCAGACCATTGAAGGCAAGGATGGCTGGGTGCCCAACATGGTGCTGGATGACGGCGGTGACCTGACCGAAATCCTGCATCACGAATACCCGGCACTGCTGGATGGCATCCACGGTGTTTCCGAGGAAACCACCACCGGCGTGCATCGCCTGATCGAAATGATGAAAAAGGGCAGCCTGAAAATCCCGGCCATCAACGTCAACGATGCGGTGACCAAATCCAAGAACGACAACAAGTACGGCTGCCGTCACAGCCTCAACGATGCCATCAAGCGTGCCACTGACCACCTGCTGTCCGGCAAGCAGGCACTGGTGATCGGTTATGGTGACGTGGGCAAGGGCTCTGCTGCCTCCCTGCGTCAGGAAGGCATGATTGTCAAAGTCACCGAGGTGGATCCGATCTGTGCCATGCAGGCCTGCATGGACGGTTATGAAGTGGTATCCCCCTACCTGAATGGCCGCAACACCGGCAAGGACGACTGCATCGACAAACCCCTGCTGGGCAAAATTGATCTGGTGGTCACCACCACCGGTAACGTCAATGTCTGTGATGCCCCGATGATGAAAGCCCTGAAAAAAGGTGCCGTGGTCTGCAACATCGGCCACTTCGACAATGAAATCGACACGGCTTACACCCGCAACAACTGGGCCTGGCAGGAAATCAAACCTCAGGTGCACAAGGTATTCCGCGATGGCAAGCCCGGCCAGTTTGATGAAACCAGCGATGACTACCTGATCCTGCTGTCCGAAGGCCGTCTGGTGAATCTGGGTAATGCCACCGGCCATCCCAGCCGCATCATGGATGGCTCTTTTGCCAACCAGGTGCTGGCACAGATTCACCTGTATCAGGGTGGTTTTGCCAACCTGCCCGCCGACCAGAAGCCCGGCAAGGTAACTGTTGAAGTGCTGCCCAAACAACTGGATGAAGAAGTGGCGCGTTACATGGTGCAGGGTTTTGGTGGAGTCATTACTCAGCTGACCCCCAAACAGGCCGAGTACCTGGGTGTTCCGCAGGAAGGTCCGTTTAAACCGGAAACCTACCGCTACTAAGAAACAGGGGCGCTCCAGCATGCTGCCGGTGTTACGTCATCTGATCAATCGGATTACGGAAGACCGGCTGCTGCTGGTGTTACTGCTCAGCCTGCCACCACTGCTCTGGTGGTCACCAGTTGCAGCAGCCGAGCTGCCGCAACTGGTGGAATGGCAAACCCTGGCAGCCCTCACCGGGCTGCTGCTGTTAAGTCGCGGACTGGAACTGAGCGGCCTGTTATCCCGCCTGGGTGTAATACTGCTGACCCAGCTATCCACTGAACGCAAGCTGGCTGCCATGCTGGTGTTATTTGCTGCCACCCTGTCGGCACTGATCACCAATGATGTAGCACTTTTTATTGTGATCCCGCTGATGCTGTCCCTGCATCAGATCAGCCCCCTGCCACTGGCGCGCCTGACCATTTTTATGGCGCTGGCCGTCAATGCAGGCTCCAGTATCAGCCCGATCGGCAATCCACAAAACCTGTTCATCTGGCAGGCTTCCGGCGTGAGCTTTCTGGCCTTCCTGCAGATGATGTGGCCACTGGCTCTTGGCCTGTTACTGCTGTTGCTGCTGGCTGTGATCCCGGCTTTTTCCAGCCGAACCCTGCAAGCAGACACCTCACCCCGCCTGCCCACCCTGCATGGGCCGCTGCTGTGGACATCACTACTGTTGTTTGTGCCATTTCTGCTGCTGGCGGATGCGGGTTATGCGCCCTTGGCGGCACTACTGGTATTGCTGGTGTACCTGCTGCTGCATCCCCGCTTGCTGCTGGGCATTGACTGGCTGTTGCTGGTGATTTTCCTGCTGATGTTCATCAATCTGGGACTATTGGCTCGCCTGCCGCTGTTCACTGAGCTGGGGCAACAACTGGATCACTGGCCGGGTGGTGTTTACGGGGCTGGCGTACTGTTGTCACAAGTTTTGTCCAATGTTCCGGCCACCTTGTTTCTGGCGCATTTCACCGAAGACTGGCAGGCGCTGGCCTGGGGTGTCAGTGTCGGTGGATTTGGTCTGGCTCTGGGATCCTTGGCCAACCTGATTGCCCTGCGGTTGGTGCGCCTGCCGGGGCTACTGCTGCAGTTCCACTACTGGTCGATCCCGGCGCTGCTGATCAGCAGCCTGCTCGGTGGCGGGCTGCTGATCTGGCTTAATCCCTGATCCCTTGCCTCATGCTGCTGCAAGATAAGGCGTAATATCGGCCACATCCATCTGCTCGGGTGCCAGAAAGCGTTCCGCATAGGTCTGATACACCCCACTGGTCAGGAACAGGTCGAACAACTCCGGGTCCAGGTGCCCATCGTTGCGCATGAACGCCATGATTTTCAGGGACTCACTGAGGGGTTTGGCCTTTTTGTAAGGGCGATCACTGGCTGTCAGGGCTTCAAACACATCCGCTATCGCCATGATGCGTGCTGGAATGGATAGCTGCTCCTTCACCAACTGACGCGGATAACCTGTGCCGATCAGGGTTTCATGGTGACTACCGGCATACTCAGGCACCCGTTTCAGATTATCAGTGAAAGGAATACGCTCCAGCATCTTGATGGTGGCGATCATGTGCCCCTTGATAATGAAGCGATCCTCTTCCGTCAAGGTGCCACGGCGCACACTCAGATTGTATAACTCGCCCAGATTGCGCTCGTATTCCGGTACCTGCATCTTGAAACCCAGCCGCTGATACTCCTTCAGATCAATGGCGCGGCCTCGGGGAATACGGTGTTCCTGCCGATCCGCCAATAAGGGCTCCGTTACAGGCAAAACACCTGGCTCACCCTGCAAGCGCAGGATTTCATCCTGCCCCAACCCCAGACGATCATCAAAATGCCGCTGCCATTGCCAACCCGCAATGGTCTGCAAACGCACCAGGTCTTCATCGGCCATGAACTCACCACCCTGATTGCAACGGGCCACAAAAGCAAAAGCCTCCTGCAGCGCCTGATGATGCTGCTGCAAGGTGGTCGCCAGCTGTGCTTCATGCTGTGGTTTTTGCAGTAATTGCTGGTAATAAGTCAGGGTGGCATCGCGGTGCAGTACCTCAAAACGCATACGAATTTCGTGGATGCGGTTGTAGATGGTTTCCAGCTTGGTGGCCTTGTCTACCACATGCTCCGGCGTGATGATCTTGCCGCAATCATGCAACCAGGCCGCCACCCGGAACTCCCGCCACTCATCATCATTGTGGAAACGGAAATCGGCCAGTGTGCCCTGCTGACACTGATCAGCTGCTTCTGCCAGCAACAGCGCCACCTCGGGTACCCGCTCACAGTGGCCACCGGTATAATGGGATTTGTCATCTATGGCTTCGGCCAGAATACGAATGAAAGAATCAATCAGGTTTTTCTGATCTTCCTGGTACTGGCGAATGGCCCCCGCCATGTTGACCATCGAGCGGGACAGTTGATGAAACTCGTGGATACGCGTTTCCAGTGGTTCAACCCGGTCATACTCCTGACGGGCAATGGCGTGAGTCATGGCATCCAGCTTTTGTACTGGCCGAATCACATAGCGCCTCAGCATGGCCTGCAGCGGCACATAGGTCAGCAGAATCACCAGAATCGAAATCAGTACATTCCTGAGCAATTGCTGGCGGATGTCACCAATCACCTCTGCCTTGTCGAACAAGGCGATCAGATACCAGCGTCGCCCGGCTTCCCCCGGTAGCTCCGAGATAAAAAAGATTTGGGTACGACCAGCTTCATCCATCAGCTCCCCCCTCGACACCCCAAACCGCTGTTGCTGATGCAACTGCTGCAGCAGGGGTGATCCGGCCTGCGCAACATTCAGCAGGAGTCCGTCCTGCCAGTCCAGTGGCAGAGTCGTGGCAATCACCTCATCACCGGCACCCAACATCACCAACTGACCACCCAGCTGTGCGGCTTTCTCCTGCAGCAGGCGCTGCATGCCCTGCAGGGAAAAATCCACGGCTGCCACCTTGGTTTTCTGCCCGTCCGCTGCAAACTGCCCCAGCGCCAGCGTAATGCCCGGCGCCCCAGTGGAAGCAAACAAGTAAGGATCAGACCAGTAAGCGGGACTCTGGGCAGTCACGGCCTGATACCAGCTGCGGGGGCGTGGATCATAGTCTGCCGCCAGCGACTCCACACGCAAGGTCTGAAAAGACGGGTCCTTGTAAGTCCAGACATCCTGCGGATTCGGCACGCTGCGGTTGATGGTGCGTAAAGCCAGCTCGGGTTCACGCCTTACCTGGATAAAACTGCCTTGCTGATCAGCCATAAACAGGCTGGCAATGCTGGCATCACTCCCCAGTTGCTGCCACATCACGCGCTGCAACAGGGTTTCAGAATCACTGATATCCGCTTCCTGATCCAGCGCCTGGAGCACCTGCAGCTGGCGTTGAGCACCATAGAGTGAGCTTCGCAAGCTTTCCGCAACATGCCGGGTGGTTTCTGTATTGTTCTGCTGTAGCAGCTCATAAGCCTGGTTCAGGCTGCGTGCATAGAAGTTACTGATCAGAAAGATCGACAAGATCAGTGTCAAGCAACCAAACAGGGCCAGGATACTGACCATGAAGGTGTAACGTTGTCCTTTCATGATGACCTCCAGTCAATATGAACTGCTACTGGCTCAGTATGCAGGATAACATTTACACAATGTTACTTTTTTATCCTGCACCAAATGACTTCTGTCATCCATCCCGCCGGTTTTGCTTTTATGTAATCCCCCCTATTGGTAGTATCTTTGTGCGGCTGCTAAGGAGGAATCCCGTGGAAAACCTACCCAAAGATCTCTGGCATCACCTGGCTGAAGAGGACGTTTTTGAAGCCCTCAAAAGTAATCACCATGAAGGCCTGACCAAACAGGAGGTTGAAGAACGCCTGCGGCTGTTTGGCCCCAACGCCATCACGGCTCAAAAACCGGTTCCAGCCTGGAAGCGCTTCCTGCTGCAATTTCACAACCCGCTGATTTACATCCTGCTGGTGGCTACGGTGGTGACCTTCTTCCTGAAGGAGTACATCGACTCGGCGGTTATTTTTGGCGTGGTGATCATCAACGCCATCATTGGTTACATGCAGGAATCCAAAGCAGAAGAAGCGATCAATTCGCTGAAAAAAATGCTGTCTGCCAATGCCAATGTGGTGCGTGATGGCAAACGCATTTCCGTACCGGCTACTGAACTGGTGCCGGGCGACATTGTTTATCTGGCATCCGGCGACAAGGTGCCTGCCGACCTGCGCCTGTTTGAAAACCGCGACCTGCAGATTGATGAGTCGGCATTGACCGGTGAATCTGTGGCAGTGCAGAAAGAGCGTGCACAGCTGGAAAAAGACACGGTACTGGCGGATCGCGTCAACATGGCTTTTGCCGGCACTCTGGTGACCTATGGTCAGGGCGGCGGCGTGGTGATTGCCACTGGTGATGACACGGAAACCGGCAAGATTGCCCACATGATTTCCGAAGCTGTCAGTCTGGATACACCACTGACCCAGAAAATCCATGCCTTCAGCAAAATCCTGCTGTATGTGATCCTGGGCCTGGCTGCCGTTACCTTCCTGGTTGGCCTGTTCCATGGTCAGGACTGGGTCTCCACCTTCATGGCCGCTGTCGCACTGGCGGTAGCCGCCATTCCTGAAGGTCTGCCAGCCGTAGTCACCATCACCCTGGCCATTGGTGTACGCCGCATGGCGATGCGTAATGCCATCGTGCGGAAATTGCCTGCAGTGGAAACCCTCGGCTCCACCACCATCATCTGCTCTGACAAGACCGGTACCCTGACTGAAAACCAGATGACGGTACAGAAGGTGTTTGCCGGGGACCAGGAATATGACCTGTCTGGCAGTGGTTACCAGCCGGAAGGTGAAGTCAAACCTGTGGATGGCACTGCCTTGACCAGCCTGCCTGTTGCACTGCGTGAGTGCCTGGTGGCTGGTCTGATCAGCAATGACTCCGACCTGATCCAGAAAGAGGGCTTGTGGCAGGTACAAGGTGACCCCACCGAAGGTGCACTGATCACCTCCGGCCTGAAAGCAGGGCTGGATCGTGATGCGCTGCTGCAAACCCACAAGCGCCTGGATGTGATTCCGTTTGAGTCCGACCGCCAGTACATGGCCACCCTGCATCACTTTGATGAACAGCAGAATGTCATTTACCTGAAAGGCTCACTGGAGCGCACCCTGATTCGCTGCAAGGACGCTCAGGATGCCGAGGGCAATCCCCTTGCGCTGGATCGCGACAAGATCACCGCCATGGCTGAAAAGTTTGCCGCCATGGGTCTGCGGGTGCTGTGCCTGGCCATGCAGCGGGTGCCGAAGAGTGAAACCACCTTTGACCGCTTCCATTCACAGGAAGATGCTGAACAGCTGACCTTTATTGGTCTGCAGGCCATGATTGATCCACCGCGTGCCGAAGCCATTCGTGCAGTGGCCACCTGTCAGCGTGCCGGTATCTCGGTGAAAATGATCACCGGTGACCACGCCCTGACGGCTCGCGCCATTGCCGAACAGATCGGCATTGCCCATCCGGAAGGCAAGGAAGAAAAACATCGGGTATTAACCGGCCGTGAACTGGCGGAAATGAGTGACCACGAGCTGCTGGCTGAAGTAGAGAAAGTCGCAGTATTTGCCCGTGTTGCCCCGGAGCAGAAGCTGAAACTGGTGACTGCACTGCAAGCCAAAAAACACGTGGTCGCCATGACCGGTGACGGGGTGAATGATGCACCCGCACTGAAAAAGGCTGATATCGGTGTGGCCATGGGCATTGCCGGCACGGAAGTATCCAAAGAAGCGGCCGACATGGTGTTGACCGATGACAACTTCGCCACCATTGAGGGTGCGGTGGAAGAAGGTCGTAACGTGTTCGACAACCTGGTGAAATTCATCACCTGGATTCTGCCCACCAACATGGGTCAGGGCATGGTGATCATGGTGGCCATCCTGATTGGTGCCACCCTGCCGGTATTGCCGGTGCAGGCCCTGTGGCTGAACATGACCACGGCCGTTTTCCTGGGTTTGATGCTGGCCTTTGAACCCCGCGAACCCGGCATCATGAAGCGCATGCCGCGTATTCCTGACTCACCAATTCTCAGTGGTGAAATGATGGGGCGCATTGTGTCCGTCAGTACCCTGCTGTTGATAGGTGCCTTTGGTCTGTTCCAGTGGGCACTGGCTCAGGGAGAAACAGAGGAAGTGGCACGCACTCTGGCCGTCACCCTGTTTGTGGTGGTGCAGAGCGCCTTCCTGTTCAACTGCCGCTCACTGACCATCAGCCTGTTCCGCACCCCCATCTTTTCCAACCCCTGGATCTGGGGTGGTGTTGGTGCCATGCTGCTGGCCCAACTGGCCTTTATCTATACCCCGCTGATGAACACCCTGTTCCAGAGTGCTCCACTGACCCTGCAGCACTGGGGCCTGATGCTGGCGTACGGGGTGGTGGTGCTGTTGCTGGTTGAAGTGGAAAAAGCCTTCTGGCGTGCACGTAAAGCCAGAAAAACCAAGACATCAGAAAGGACAGGGAGCAGTGAACAGCAGTCGCTCTCCTGAGTAAGGATGACCCACCTCCAGCTCCAGTGCATGCAACAGCAGCCTGGAGCTGGCCTCCAAAGCCTCCCCGGAAGCATAAAAGCGATCACCCAGAATCGGGCAACCTACCGATAACAGATGCACCCGCAACTGATGAGAGCGACCTGTCAGTGGGTAAAGCTCCAGCAAACTGGTTGGCCCCTCCTGCTTCAGCACCCGGTAGCGGGTTAATGAAGGCTTGCCGGTTTCAAAGCAGACCTTCTGCAAGGGTCGATTGGGCCAGTCACAAATCAACGGTAGATTGATTTCACCCTCCAGCTCCGGCGGGCAACCCCAGACCCTGGCGCGATACACCTTACGCGTCTGACGCTCCTGAAACTGGATTTTCAGAGCCCGCTCGGCTTTTTTACGCAGGGTCAGCAGCAATACACCGGAAGTATCCATATCCAGTCGATGCACCAGCTCAGCATAAGGGTTTAATTCCTTGGCGCGTGATTCAGCACTGTCATGCATGGCTGGGTCACGACCAGGATTGGATAACAGGCCAGCCGGTTTGTTGAGCACCAGCAGGTCCTTGTCCTGATAGAGGATATCCAGCCAGGGTTCAACAGGCGGTTGGTAGTCCAGCGGATTCATTGCAACCGGGCACTGGCTGGTTTACCAGCAGCTTCATTTTCGCCTCGTTGTTGCACCAGTACCCAGGGCGCAACAACCAATGCCCAGACAGCGGCGGACTCATGGTGCCAGGTATGTGCATCAGCATCAGCCACCGGACCAATTTCACCACTGGCCAACCAGGCTTCAAACTGAGGTTTATTGTCACTGATCAGCTGCATGGCAACTTCCACCAGATCCAGTTGGTCAGCAACCTGTACCACCACACCACGGGCATGGTGTGCTTCCAGCTCACGCCAACCAATACGCGCGGTTTCAAGCGCCAGCTTCTGGCGCAACAGCTGCGGGTCTTTGGGGTCTGGGGCTTGCTGTGACATCAATCGCTACCTCGTTGACTTGTTGGATCAATTTTCTTTAATGCCCGGCGAATTTGCGTGTAGTATTAATTCAGCTGCACGGCAGAGAAGGCATTCTAGTGGATTCAACGCCTGGATGCGAAACCGCAGCTCAAAACAAAAATACCAAAATCGACTTGGGAGCTTTTTGAACATGAAAGATCAAACCGTTGATCAGGGCAAACGCAGCTTTCTGAAAACTGCTGCTGTTGGTGCCGGTGCCGCTGCCGCCGCCACAGTTGCTGCCCCCGCCATTGCCCAGCGCAACATCACCTGGCGCATGGTCACCACCTGGCCTCGCAACTTCCCCGGTCTGGGCGTGGGTGCCCAGCGTCTGGCTGATCGCATTACCGCCATGTCCGGTGGCCGCCTGACTGTTCGTGTATTTGCAGCGGGCGAGCTGGTTCCGGCACTGCAGTCCTTTGATGCCGTTATCGAAGGCTCGGCAGAGATGAGCCACGGTGCAGCCTACTACTGGCAGAACAAAAGCCAGGCAACCTCCTTTTTCACCGGTGTTCCTTATGGTATGACCTCCCGCGAGCTGTCCGCCTGGGTACGCTTCATGGGCGGTCAGGAAATCTGGGACAAGGTGTATGACCAGTTTGGTGTCAAAGGCTTCCTGTCCGGTGATACCGGTACTCAGGCCGGTGGCTGGTTCCGCCGTGAAATCAAGAGCCTGGCCGACATTCAGGGCATCAACTTCCGTACCCCCGGTCTGGGTGGTCAGGTCTGGTCCCGCATGGGTGCCAACGTCACCAACATGGCTGCCGGTGAAATCTATCAGGCACTCCAGTCTGGTGCTCTGGACGCCGCTGAGTTTGTAGGCCCCTACAACGATCTGGCGCTGGGTTTCCACCAGATCTGCAAGGAATACTACCTGCCCAGCTTCATCGAGCCGGGCCTGGCCACTGAGCTGGTAGTGAACAAGTCCAAGTTTGCTGCCCTGCCTCAGGATCTGCAGCGCATTGTTGAAATCGCCTGTCAGGCTGAATACGACCAGGTGGCTTCCGACTTCTACGCCAACGACCCGGTGGCATTAAAAACCCTGGTGGAGCGTCATGGCGTCAACCTGCGCACCTTCCCGGAAGACCTGCTGGAAGCGGGTGCCAAGGCCTCCATGGACATCGTTAACGAGCTGCGTCAGCACCGTGATCCACTGACCCGCGAAACAGCAGAAAGCTTCGTCAAGAACTTCAACCTGCTGCGCACGCGTACCGAGCTGGTGGATCAGCGTTTTGGTCTGGCCCGCGAGAAGTACATCAAGTACACCTGATTGCAGGTGCTCTGATGTAAAAAAACCCGTCGCATGCGACGGGTTTTTTATTGGCTGCTGCGCTGATCAACTGCCGTACAACAGATTCGGCAGCCAGGTCACCAGACCGGGGAAGGCGATCAGAATGCCCATCGCAATAATCTGCAACACCACAAAGGGCAGTACCCCTTCATAAATCTGGCGAGTGGACACCGAAGAGGGTGCCACACCCCTGAGATAAAAGAGTGAGAAACCAAAAGGCGGCGTCAGGAAGCTGGTCTGCAGGTTCACTGCCACCATCACACCCAGCCAGATCGGGTCCACACCCATCATCAACAATACCGGTGCCGTGATCGGCAACACAATAAAGATGATCTCAAAGGTATCCAGGATGAAACCCAGCAGGAACATCAGCAGCATCACAAACAGGATGGCGCCCAGCTTGCCACCCGGCAGGCTGTTGAGGAAGTCATTCACCAGCTCCTCACCACCCATCATGCGGAACACCAGCGAGAAAACCGATGCACCCAGCAGAATCACAAAAATCATGGTGGTGGTGTTGGCAGTGGCCAGCATCACCTGACGCAGGTTGGTCAGGGTCAGCTTGCGACTCATGGCTGCCAGCAGCATGGCACCCACGGCACCCACCGAGGCTGATTCAGTGGGAGTGGCAATACCACTCAGAATCGAGCCAAGCACTGCAAAAATCAGAATCAGCGGGGGGATCAGGCTGGTCAGAATATCCCTTCCCAGATCCTTGCGCTCCTGTTCAGTCACTTCCAGTGCCGGACAGCTTTCTGGCTGACGCACAGCCTTGAACACCATCCACAGCATATAAAGGACGATCAACATCAAACCCGGTATAAAGGCACCGGCAAACAGGTCACCGACCGAAACCACGGAAGGTGCAAAGTTACCCTGCGCCATCTGCACCTGGGAGTTGATGCCAGACAGCATGTCCCCCATAAAAATCAGAACGGTCGACGGCGGAATGATCTGACCCAGGGTGCCGGAAGCACAGATCACACCACAGGCCAGACGTGGGTCATAACCGGCGCGCATCATGGCTGGCAGGGACAGCAGCCCCATGGTCACCACCGTAGCACCAACAATGCCCGTGGATGCCGCCAACAGTGCACCGACTACAATCACTGACAGACCAAGGCCACCGCGCAGGGTGCCGAACAGACGCCCCATGGTGATCAGCAGACGTTCTGCAATACCGGATCGCTCCAGCATCATGCCCATGAAAATAAATAGCGGCACAGCCACCAGCACCTCATTCAGCATCACGCCCATGTAACGGGGGGCAAGACTGTTGAAGTTGGACAGATCAAACACACCGATCAGGTAACCGATACCGGCAAAGAACAGGGATACACCAGCGAGCGAGAAGGCAACCGGATAACCCAGCATCAACACTGCAATGATGCCGAAAAACATGATGAGTGAAAGAATCTCACCAATCAGCTGATAATCCATTATTTGTCCTCCTGATAACGGTGCATCTCAGGAAGCAGGTCTTCCCTGTCCAGCAATACCAGCAAACCCCGCAGAAACATGGCCAAGGCCTGCAAGGCAATGACCACTGCAAAAACCAGAATGAAGGTTTTGATCACATACAAGCCCGGCATGCCGCCAAAGTTGGCCGAGCCTTCCATAAAACGCCAGGAGCGCTGCACATAGGGCAAACCATAACTGAACAACACCCAGACAAAAGGGCCGACAAAAAACACACTGCCAAACATGTCGACCATGGCTTTACGCCTGCGGCTGGCCGGGCGGTAAAAAATATCCACCCGCACATGGGAGTTGTTGTACAGGGCAAAGCCGGCAATACCCATAAACATCATGGCATTCAGCCAGACGTACAGGTCCTGCATCCAGACATGCCCCATGGAAAACACGTAGCGCAGCACAACCACCGTAAAACACACGAGCACAATACCCAGCGAAAACCAGGAGAAAAAGTGCCCGAGCAGGATGTTGAGCCGGCTGATAAAACGAACAATCAGCGCTAAAGCCTGCACGTTGCAGCCCTCTTTTTTGTTATCTGTCGATCTTGAATTTAGTTGATGCAAAATCCCTGTGCGAAACTTTCACAAGTCACTTCCTGATCTGGAGGGCAAGAATACATGATATTCTTGACCAAAACACTCAAACCCAGCACCTGGCAAAGGTTTGATATCTCATCCATCCGGACCATTTCCATGCCTGCAAACACTTCATTCAAGAAACTCGAATGGCTGGCTTATCTGCTGCTGATCCTGACCACACTATTCTGGGGTGGGAATTTTGTCGTCGGCCGCGCCGTTCATGCTGAAATACCACCCATTGCCCTGGCCTGGTGGCGCTGGTTATTGGCGCTGGTGATCATCCTGCCTTTTGCACTGCGTCCGCTGTGGCAAGCGCGTGGCATCCTTCGCCAGCATTGGAAAAACCTGACTCTGATGTCGCTACTGGGTGTAACCGGCTTTAATACTCTGGTTTATCTGGGATTACAGACCCTGCCTGCCAGTAACGCCATCCTGTTACTTTCCGCCTGCCCGGTCTTTATTCTGGCCTTTTCCTGGTGGTTTTTTGGGGATCGGGTTAACCAGCTACAGATCCTGGGCATGCTGGTTTCTTTGGGTGGTATTGCCATTCTGGTCAGCAAGGGTGCACCGCTGGACATCCTGAGCCAACTGGGCAGTGGCAATGGTAATTTATGGGTACTTACGGCCGTGATCAGCTGGGCACTTTATTCTGTCATGTTACGACTACGCCCGGCCGGATTGGGCGGCCTGGCATTTTTTGGGCTGACCACCCTGATCGGGCTGTTGCTGTTAACACCCTTTTATCTTTATGAAATGCTGGTGCAGGGCAAAAGCCTGACTTTTAACACCACCAGTCTGCTGAGCATCAGTTATGTGGCAGTATTTGCCTCAGTGGCTGCGTTCCTGTTCTGGAACAAGGGTGTAGAAATCCTGACTGCGGCCAGAGCAGGGTATTTCATTCACCTGATTCCCGTTTGGGGCCTGCTGCTGGCCAGCCTGTTCCTTGCTGAACGTTTACAGTTGTTCCATTGGCTGGGTATGGCGTTTATCTTCTGTGGTATCTGGTTGGCCACCGTTTTAGGGCGTCGCAAAGCAACAAAATGAATTTGTTTCAGCTTGCCCGCCAAAAAAATTCATTCCCCCAGCATTTTATTCATGATCCCGGCAAGGTAAGCTGCCGGGATACCCCCAGCCTTGGAAACGAACATGTCATCTGCCCCTGTAAGCTTTGAATTCTTCCCCCCCAAAACACCGGCCGGCCAGGAAAAACTGTTGGCTGTGCGTGACCAGTTAGCTGCCACCAACCCGGATTTTTTTTCAGTGACCTATGGTGCCGGTGGCTCCACTCAGGATGGCACCCTCAAAACCGTATTGGCTTTGCGTGCGACAGGCATCGATACAGCACCACACTTGTCTTGCATTGGTGCCAGCCGGGATGAGCTGCGTGAGCTGTTAAGAGACTACCGCGCTCAGGGCATAGGTCGTCTGGTGGCATTGCGTGGAGATCTGCCTTCCGGCATGGGCATGGGTGGTGAACTGCGTTATGCCAATGAACTGGTTGAGTTCATTCGCAGTGAGTTCGGATCAGATTTTATCATTGAAGTGGCCGCCTACCCGGAAGCTCATCCCCAGGCAGCAGGACTGGAGGCTGATCTGAAAAACTTCATTCGCAAGTGCCAGGCTGGTGCTGACAGCGCCATCACCCAGTACTTCTTCAATGCGGATGCTTATTTCCACTTTGTGGAACGGGTGCGCGCTGCGGGTGTTGAGATTCCCATCATTCCGGGCATCATGCCGATCACCAACTACAGCAAGCTGGCCCGTTTTTCAGATGCCTGTGGCGCGGAGATTCCGCGCTGGATTCGCAAACAGCTGGAGTCTTACGGCGATGACAGCGACAGCATCTGTCGCTTTGGTGAGGAAGTTATAGTCCGGCTCTGTCAACAGTTGCTGGACGGTGGCGCGCCGGGCCTGCATTTTTATACCCTCAACCAGGCTGAACCCTCACTGGCCATCCTGCACCAGCTGGGCAAATAAAGCATCCATTTCTGGGTCGTGGCTGATCAGCTGCGGCCCGGGCCTGCCGACAAAATAACCCTGCGCATAATCCACACCCAGCTCACGCACGGCCCGTAACACCGCCTCATCTTCCACATATTCAGCAATGGTTTTCATCCCCAGACTTTGTGCCAGGGTGACAATACTCTTCACAAAGGCCATGTATTTTTCATCCACCAGCATGTTGCGGATGAACTCACCTTCGATCTTGATGACATCAATCGGGAAATGTTTGATGTAGTGGTAGGACGAAAAGCCTGAACCAAAATCATCAATGGCAAAGTTGAAACCTTCCATTTTCAGATCCAGTACAAACTTTTCCAGCAACGCCATGTTGCTGACGGTTTCCCGCTCGGTCAGCTCAAACACCACCCGCTCAGTGGATAGCTGATGCTCCATCGCCAGACGATGCACCTTGGCAATGAACTCTCCGATGATCAGTGAGCGGGGCGACAGGTTGATAAACAGCTGTCCCTGATACCCCTGCCGTTGTACCTGATCAAAAGCCTTTTCGATCAGTTGGTAATCCATTTTATGAACCACACCAATGGTTTCTGCGACATCAATAAACTCAAAAGCAGACACCACCTTGTCAGCCAGTTGAATACGCATCAACAGCTCGTGGATCACAATATTGCCATTTTTCAGGTCAATAATAGGCTGGAAATAGGGGACAATTCTTCGCTCATCCAAAGCACTGAGAATCAGCTGACTTTTTTCACCCACCTCTTTGAATACTTCGGCCACTTCATCTTCAGCCGGGAAGGCAATGGCATTTTTCCCACTCCGCTTGGCCTTGTACATCATGTTGTCGGCCATCACAAACAGGTCAGTCGGGTTTTTGCCATGTTGTGGATAAACAGCTATGCCGATGGAGCTGGTGGCCCTTACGTTATTGCCATCCGGCGTGGTCAGCACCAGTTTTTCCAGGTGCTGCATGATGCGCTGAGACACACTGTGTGCCTGCTCTTCCCCTGCATCCGGCAGAATGATGGTGAACTCATCACCACCGTAGCGTGCCAGACAGTCACCGGGGCGTACCGACTCTTCCAGCACCTGGGCAAAAGCCTGCAGGAACTGGTCACCAAAACTGTGGCCATAACGGTCATTAACCGTCTTGAAGTTGTCCAGATCCAGCATCAAAAGTGCAAAGCCAACATTATGCCGATCAGAGCGGCCAATCTCATAACCCAGCAGTTCCTTGAACATCCGCTGGTTGTAAAGGCTGGTCAGTGGGTCACGAGTGGCGTAATACTCCAGGTCCCGGGTGTACTTGTAGATGGCTTTAACCGAACCCACCAGGTTCAGCAGGGTCGTGAGGATACTGCCAATCACCATATGACGAATCGGATCACGGGCCATTTCCGATTGCACCCCAATGCCCACCACGCCACCAATCTTGGGTGTTTCCAGTAACAGTGACTTGGTTTGCAGGTCGATGTCCTTCAAGGTCAGTCCTGCACTTGCAAGGTCTTCATCACGGGTAGGATCAGCCACATGATGCACAATATTCAGAATGGGCACCCCTTGATGGAAGTGTGGATGTTTGGATAGTTGTGCCGTCACGACTGCTTCAAACATCTGGCGGGTGGCCTCCGGCACGTTGTAGCGCCAGAAGATTTCCAGCTCATAACCCTCATCCTCAACCTGGAACACCGTAACCAGTGAGTGAGCAACCAGGATGGTGTTGATGTCGATCAACAGGTCTTTAATGAATTCACGCCAGTCACGCACAATATCCGAGGTGATGATGAATTTACCCAGCAGGCGGATTTCAAACTCCAGAATGTCCTTGTCCACAGCCACATCTTTAAGCTGTTCCACCAGCAGGTTCACACTTTGAAAGGCATCATTCAGTTCATGGAAATGAAAGTCGTCCTTGCTAATGTCCAGCTGACGGAAATCCTTGACCGAGTTGACCTGTTCCAACCGGCCTTTAAAACCATCGGTGGAGGCCTGAATACGACGCGCTACATGCCGGGTCAAAAACACCGCCAGCAAGAGGATCAGCACACCAAAGCCAAGGAACATGGCGATATTGTTGCGGCGCACTTCAGCACTGATCGGTCGCATGTCCTGGCGAATATCAATCACACCCAGCACATCACCCACCTGCACATTCATGTGACAGGACAGGCATTCAGCACGTGCCTGCATCGGGAATACCCGACGCAGCATGCCATTGGTTTCTTTTAATAAATCTTCCCCGCTGGCAAATACCTGCAGAATATCCGCATCCTTTTGCGGCTGATCAATGCTGCCAAACAGCGCCTCAACCAGCTCACCCCGGTAAATCTCGACCTCAAAGGGGCTGGATTCAAAAGAGCTGCGTGTGGCATCCAGAAAATCCTCCAACTGCTGACGGGTCCAGCCCATCCGCATGACCTGGAACATCGAGTTGAAGGTTTGTTGCGCAATGCTGCTGGAAGTCTGCTCGGCCTGACGCGCAATGATGTTTTCATAGAGGATCGAAGCCACCAGCGTGACACCAAAAAATACCGCCAGGGTAACTGCCAGAATTGATGAAAAAACAAACCCCCGAAGGGTTTTTAATACACTTTTGAGTCTGTCCACTTTATCAGTTCATCCGGTATTTGATGGCAGCCACTATACCAGCCGTACAACAAAACAACAGAAGTCGGGGCAAGGTTCAGAGCGGCAGTTTACGGTATCCCAGTGCCTCTAGCAGGTGTCTGCGTTCAATATGCTGATCTCCGTCAAGATCTGCCAAAGTTCGAGCCACACGCAGGGTACGATGTGCAGCCCTGGCAGAATGGCCTTGCTGCTGCATGGCACGCGCCATGAGCTGCTGCAGATCGCCCGAAAGCGGTGCATGCTGCTCCAGCTCATTGGCTGACAAAAGTGCATTCACCTTACCTGCCCGCTTTAATTGCAAGTCTCGCGCTTTAGCCACTCGCTCTCGCACCGCATTGGTGCACTCGCCATCCGGTGCCTGCCAGAGTAACTCTGGATCCAGCGGTGGTACATTCAGCTGCAAATCAATGCGATCCAGCAAGGGACCTGAAAGGCGTGATTGATAACGGTTGATCTGGCCAGGCGTGCAGCTGCAATCCTTGCGCGGGTCACCCAGATGACCACAGGGACAGGGATTCATGGCTGCCACCAACAGGAAGCGTGCAGGGTAGCTGGCGCGCCGGGCAGCCCGGGCCAGATGGATCTCGCCAGATTCCAGCGGTTCTCTCAATACTTCCAGCACCTGCCGACCAAACTCAGGCAACTCATCCAGAAACAACACACCAGCATGCGCCAGGGAGATTTCACCAGGGCGCGGATTACTGCCACCCCCCACCAAAGCCACGGCAGATGCAGTGTGGTGCGGCGCACGAAAAGGCCGCTGTTTCCACTGTGCAGGATCAAAACCGCCACTGATCGATTGAACGGCTGCCACCTGTAATGCTTCCTGTTCGTCCGGTTCCGGTAATAAGCCGGGTAAGCAGCGTGACAACAGGGTTTTGCCACTTCCCGGCGGACCGCACAACAGCAGGTTATGCTGGCCCGCAGCAGCAACGGTTAATGCACGCCTGGCAGCAGGCTGGCCGCGTACATCACGTAAATCAGGAAGGTCTGGCGGGGCTGCGACCGGTGTTTGAGGGCCAGCCTTCAGCAACGCTTGCTGACCTTGTAATGCTGCCGTCAGCTGTAACAAATGCTCCGCACCGCTTGAGTGCAAACCGGCAATCAGCCCAGCCTCTGGCAGATCCACAGCTGGCAGGATCAACTCACGATCACCAGCCATCATTGCCAGTGCGGTAGGTAATACACCTCGCACACTGCGCAACTCACCATTTAATGCCAGCTCACCAATAAATTCCCGCCTCTCTAAACAAGCAGCAGGCAGCTGGCCAGAAGCCACCAGGATGCCAAGGGCAATCGGCAGGTCATAACGCCCGCCTTCCTTGGGAAGGTCTGCAGGTGACAGGTTGACGGTGATGCGACGGGAAGGAAATTCAAAACCGGCGGTCAACAGGGCGCTGCGCACCCGATCACGGCTTTCACGTACGGCTGTTTCTGGTAAACCCACCAGATTAAACGCTGGCAGGCCATTGGCCAGGTGCACCTCCACTCTGACTTCCGGTGCTTCCAACCCCAAGAGTGCACGGCTCTGAACCAGTGCCAGTGACATAACAACCTCCTTGTTGGTTTGCTGTCCTTATCGATTACTCCGATGGCTTTATTGCTCCGATCGCTTTATTTCTGCGATCCCGGGCCCCGCTCCAGTGCCTCCACCCGACGCGCCAGCTCATCAAGCTTCTGGCGAGTACGCTGATGGATTTCCAACAGCCTCTCATAATCGTCACGCGTGATCAGATCCAGCTTGGCTACAGCTTCTCGCACCATGCCTTTCAACAACGATGCACCCGGGGGTTGCGGCATGGCCGACAAGCGCCCGGACAGGTCTTCGGAAATTTTCTGCAATTGTTCAGCATTAATCATGGTGATGTCCTCCGGCGACAGCTTAACACAGGCACTCACCCCGCCAAGCAGGCATTTACGCACCAAAATGGAACTATAACAGCTTCATACTGGTGCTCTTTAGCCTTCGCAATTGCAACTGCAGCCACTCAAAAAATCCACAAAAGCACCCAACCCAATGATTTAAAAGCATTTGGTAACTTGTGGCACACACACTGCTTTGGGCTGAGTGTGAAAGTTTTACGGCGTGGCATACCGCTGCGTCACCGAGAAACGGCTGAGAGGATACAGGTATGAAACTGGTAACAGCCATTATAAAGCCCTTCAAACTGGATGATGTACGCGAAGCCCTGTCCGAAATCGGTATTCAGGGGATCACCGTCACGGAAGTGAAAGGTTTTGGTCGTCAGAAAGGCCATACCGAACTTTACCGTGGTGCTGAGTACGTCGTGGACTTCCTGCCCAAGGTGAAGATTGAAGTTGCCATTGATGACGCCCGCGTTGAAAGCGTGGTTGAGGCCATCATCGGCGCTGCCAACACCGGCAAAATTGGTGACGGCAAGATTTTTGTATCTCCTGTGGATGAAGCCATCCGCATCCGTACTGGCGAACGCGGCAACGACGCGGTTTGATTGACGG
Source organism: Marinospirillum alkaliphilum DSM 21637 (assembly GCF_900119735.1). Classification (GTDB taxonomy): domain Bacteria; phylum Pseudomonadota; class Gammaproteobacteria; order Pseudomonadales; family Halomonadaceae; genus Marinospirillum; species Marinospirillum alkaliphilum. Next base: position 111,494 of record NZ_FPJW01000004.1, read on the forward strand.
ACTGACTGAGGATTAAATGATGGAAGATCTCGTTCATCTTGCGTATGCAATAGACACCTTTTATTTCCTGATCTGTGGTGTGCTGGTCATGTGGATGGCCGCTGGCTTCTCCATGCTGGAAGCCGGTCTGGTTCGCTCCAAGAACACCACTGAAATTCTGACCAAGAACATTGCACTGTTTGCCATTGCTTGCACCATGTACCTGTTCCTGGGCTACTACATCATGTACTCCAGCCCTGAAGGTGGCATTCTGCCCAGCCTGGGTTTCCTGATTGGTGAAGAAAACACCCTGGATGCAGCCCTGTCTGGTGATGAAGATGCACCTTACTACTCCATGCGTTCTGACTTCTTCTTCCAGGTGGTGTTTGTGGCAACAGCCATGTCCATCGTTTCTGGTGCAGTTGCCGAGCGTATGAAGCTGTGGGCTTTCCTGGCCTTTGCCGTAGTACTGACTGGTGTGATCTATCCTGTGTCCGGCTTCTGGACCTGGGGTGGCGGCTGGCTGGACGCAGCAGGTTTCTCCGACTTTGCCGGTTCCGGTATTGTTCACATGGCTGGTGCTTCCGCTGCTCTGGCTGGTGTGCTGGTACTGGGTGCCCGTAAAGGCAAATATGGCCCGAATGGTGAAGTTTATGCCATCCCCGGTGCCAACATGCCGCTGGCTACCCTGGGTACCTTCATCCTGTGGATGGGCTGGTTCGGTTTCAACGGTGGTTCCGAGCTGAAGATGTCTGACTTCGACTCTGCCAATAACGTTGCCCAGGTTTTCGTAAACACCAATGCTGCCGCTGCCGGTGGTGTGATTGCTGCAATGATTGTTGCCAAGCTGCTGTTCAAGAAAGCGGATCTGACCATGATCCTGAACGGTGCCCTGGCTGGTCTGGTTGCCATTACTGCCGAGCCGCTGGCGCCTAGCGCTCAGGGTGCTGCGCTGATCGGTGCTGTGGGTGGTGTGATTGTGGTCTTCTCCATCATCCTGCTGGACAAACTGCGCATTGATGACCCGGTTGGCGCCATCTCTGTACATGGTGTGGTTGGTATCTGGGGCGTGCTGGCTGTTCCGCTCACCAACGCTGATGCCACCTTCGGTGCCCAGATCCTCGGTATTGTCGGTATCTTTGTATGGGTCTTTGCAGCCAGCCTGATCGTTTGGCTGATCATCAAAGCCATCATGGGTGTCCGCGTCAGCGAGGAAGAAGAGTACGCCGGTGTGGATCTGACCGAATGCGGTATGGAAGCCTACCCGGAATTTACCAAATCATCCAAATAAGGTGTTGATTGACACTTGACTGGTGAGCATGGAAGTTTGGGCGCCCTCGGGCGCCCTTTTTTTATCCGGGTTTTTGGTGATTTGTTGCATAAGGCTTTATGCTAAAGGGCAAGGTAACCTTTCTCCCTGACGCTATTCTGAGGAACCAGCATGAAACTCATTACCGCCGTTATCAAACCCTTCAAACTGGATGATGTTCGCGAAGCCCTGTCTGAAATTGGTGTACAAGGCATCACTGTCACTGAAGTGAAAGGTTTTGGTCGTCAAAAGGGCCATACCGAGCTTTATCGTGGTGCTGAATACGTGGTGGATTTTCTGCCCAAGGTGAAACTGGAAATTGCCGTGGATGATGACATGGCTGAGCAGGTCATTGATGCCATCGTGCGTGTTGCCAATACCGGCAAGATCGGTGACGGCAAGATTTTTGTTTCACCGCTGGACCAGGTGATCCGTATCCGCACCGGTGAAACCGGCAAAGATGCCGTTTGATTCAGTCTGAACAGGAGCAGCGGGTGAACCAAGCTATCCGATACGACGCCAACAAGGTTTACAACATCCAGCACTGGGGCAGTGGCTATTTTTTTGCCAATCCAGCCGGCCGGATTGAAGTCCAACCCTCCTCAGACCGTCCGGCACGCCTGAACCTGACTGACCTGGTCAGCCAGCTGCGTGAAGCAGGTGTCACCCTACCGGTGTTGGTGCGTTTTCCCGATATCCTGCAAGACCGGGTCAATCGGCTTTGTGCTGCCTTCGACCGAGCCATTGAAAACCATGATTATCAGGGTGGTTACACTGCGGTTTACCCGATCAAGGTGAATCAGCAGCGGCGGGTGGTGGAAGAGCTGCTGGAAAGTCAGGCACGTGTTGATGCTCGTGTTGGTCTCGAAGCCGGTAGTAAACCTGAATTACTGGCTGTACTGGCACTGGCTGGCACCAAACCCACCACACTGGTCTGTAATGGCTACAAGGATCGGGAATACCTGCGCCTGGCCCTGATGGGTGAGCGCTTGGGCCACAAGGTTTACATTGTGGTGGAAAAACCCTCGGAAGCGGCATTGGCACTGGAAGAAGGTCGTCAGCTGGGAATCCGGCCACGTCTGGGCGTGCGAGCCAGACTATCATCCATCGGCAAGGGCCACTGGCAGGATAGTGGCGGTGAAAAGTCCAAGTTCGGCTTGGCTGCCAGCCAGTTGCTGGCCATGGTCGAACAACTGCGCCAGGCGGATGCGCTGGACTGCCTGCAACTACTGCACTTTCACCTCGGCTCACAGATTGCCAATATCCGTGACATTCAGCGTGGACTGAAAGAATGCGGTCGCTTTTACCAGGAGTTGCTGGCTCAAGGTGCACCGGTTCAGGTGGTGGATGTTGGTGGTGGTCTGGGCATAGATTATGACGGCACCCGCTCGCGCAACGTCTGCTCCATCAACTACTCCATGGCTGAATACGCCAACAACGTGGTGCATGCCCTGCATCAGGTCTGTGAGGCCAACGACCTGCCGCATCCACACCTGATCAGTGAATCGGGGCGCGCCCTGACTGCTCATCACGCGGTACTGATCACCAACATCATTGATGTTGAGGCGCCGGATCTGACGCCTCCGGCACCTCCGGAGGAAGATGCACCACTGATCCTGCATGAACTCTGGCGGGTTTATGGTCAGGCCGCTGAAGACATTGATGAGCGTTCGCTGGTAGAAACCTGGCACGATGTGGTCCAGGCACTCTCTGAAGCACAGGACATGTACATTCATGGATTACTGGATCTGCCGGGGCGGGCACTGGCTGAGCGCATTTACACCTGTTGTGCGGCTCGCATCCACTTGCAATTGAATCTATCCAACCGGGTGCACCGGGAAATCCATGATGAGCTGAATGAAAAACTGGCCGACAAGCTGTTTGTTAATTTTTCACTGTTCCAGTCTTTGCCGGACACCTGGGGCATTCAGCAAGTCTTTCCGGTGCTGCCCCTGTCCGGTCTGGAAACACCGCCAACCCGTCGTGGTGTGATTCAGGACATCACCTGTGACTCGGATGGCCGCATTGATGAATATGTGGATGCCCAGGGACTGGAAAGCACCCTACCCATTCCAGACTGGGCCGAGCAGGATGAAAAACTGTTGGGCTTTTTCCTGACCGGCGCCTACCAGGAAATTCTCGGTGATCTGCACAACCTGTTTGGTGACACCGACTCAGTGGATGTGGTGCTGGATGATCAGGGCCAGGCTGTGCTGGAAAACCTGATCAAGGGCGACACAGTGGATCGGGTATTGCGTTATGTGAACTTTGATCCCGATCAGCTGCTGGCTTCACTCAAGGATCAGCTGGCTGCCAGTAACCTGGATGCCGCTCAGAAACAGCTTTTTCTGCAGCTGTTTGAAGAGGGCCTGAGTGGTTATACCTATCTGGAGTGAAGCCGTTATTGGCGTGAGGTCGCTCAGGCCTCCACCACATCGGATTGCAGCTGCTCCAGAATAAAGCTAGCCTCAAGGTGATGCTGCACCAGAGCATCCACGCAATCCGGATCCAGGTGAGTGCCAGCCATATGCTGTAACTCACTGAGCGCCCGTTCTACAGGCCAGGGCTTTTTATAGGGGCGTTCGCTGGTCAGGGCATCAAATACATCCGCTACTGCAATAATGCGTGCTTCAATCGGGATGTGCTCGCCTTGCAGACCTTCCGGGTAACCCGTGCCATCCATCTTTTCATGGTGGTACAACACGATGTTTTTTAACATCTGCACATCCGGCAGGTACTCCAGGCCATGATTTTCGATCACCCGATCCAGCAGCACGACCCCTTGCAGGGTATGCTGTTTCATCTCACTGAATTCTTCCGGTGTCAGCTTGCCCTGTTTCAGCAGGATGCGATCAGGTGTGGCCAGCTTGCCCAGATCATGCAAAGGCGCAAACAGCAGCAGGTGCTGCAGTTGCCGGTCACTGAAACTCCATTTCGGCTCGAGGTGTCTGGCAATCAGCAAAGCATACTGGGCCATCCGCTCCAGATGACCACCCGTTTCCGGATCACGGCCCGCACACAGAGACATGGTGGAGCGAACTGCAGCGGTTAAGGTGCGTACCGCAGCATGCTCCTGATGGATCAATTGAGCAATCAGCTGGCTGTACAGCTCCAGCTCATTGAGCAGATCACCCTTGAACGTGAATGGACTGTGAGAGTTGAAAAACACAAAACCCAGCAGCTCATCGCTGCACAGCAAGGGTGCAGTGAAACTGGCCCGCCAGCCCTGCTGCACCAGCTGCAGGGTGTGAGGATTGATGCGCCCCGTCTGACGTGGTGGCACCAGCTCGGTCAGGTCATTAATGACTCGCGGGTGACGATTGAGTGCAATCTGGCGCAAAGACCAGGCATCTTTCAGACGAAAATCATAACCAGTGATGGCTTCACTGATATCGCTGGTGGTGAAAAAAGTGCGAACCTGATCCGTCGTCGGGTGATAAAGCGCCACTGAAAAGCGCTCAACCGTTGAGTGGCGGGTACGCAGCTGCATACCCAGATGCCGAAGCTTCTCCGGCAAGGAGTGGAAACGATTCAGTTCTCTGACCAGACTGGTGTTTTGCATCGGACCAACTCCTTCAGACCATGACCTCAGACTAGGCCCGTTAATGGCATGTATTCCACAGGATTTATGCATCCCTGCCGTAACATTCCGTTAAGAAGAAGTTTTAAGCAATTTTCCTGCCAGTCAGATCACTGTCGTTTCAACCTCCAGCAACCCTTGCAAACTTAACTGCAACTGATCACCGGATGCCAGCACACCTACACCGGCCGGTGTTCCGGTGATCACAACATCGCCGGGTAAAAGCGTGAAGGTTTCGCTGATGTGGCTTAACAGTTGTGCGATGGGTGTCAGCATCTGTGCAGCACTACCCTGCTGGCGCAGTTCGCCATTGATGGACAGGCTCAGAGCCAGTGCAGACCAGTCATCCACCCGGCTTGCCGGAACAAATTCGGACAAAGGGCAGGCACCATCCCAGGCCTTGGCTCTTTCCCAGGGATGGCCCTGTTTTTTCAGCTCCGATTGCAGGCCTCGCAAGGTCAGGTCCAGCGCCAGCCCGACTCCGGCAAGAGCCTCCATGGCCTGTTCAGCAGCGGCCTGTTGCAATGGCTGTCCGATCAGCAGGGCAATCTCGGTTTCATAGTGCACTTCACCTCGCCCCTGTGGCAGTTGCAGCGGCTGACCCATCGGCACTGCACAGGTCACCGGTTTGATGAACAACAGGGGTTGTTCCGGCACCGGGTTATTCAGCTCGGCAGCATGTTCAGCGTAATTGCGGCCAACACAAACAATTTTGCCCAGTGAATGCGCCCAGTTCTGGCCCTGCAGGGTGGGTACAAAAGCCCGAGTTGAAATCATTGGATGCTCCACTTAGTGGTTTTGTTGTTCTCTTGTTGTGTATCTGACATCACCATCAACCAGCGTAGCCACTACCCGACCTTTCAAGGGTTGCTGCCAGAAAGGTGTATTGTGGCCCGCTGAGCAGCAGCTCTGTTCATCCAACTGCCAACTTGCCTCAGGGTCGATCAGGGTGATGTCTGCTGCATAACCCGGCAACAGGGCTCCGGACTCCAGCCCCAGCAGCTCGGCCGGGCCCAGTGCCAGGCGATCAACCAGCACATCCAGCCCGAACCAGCCATCCGCAACCAGTTGCAACAGCTGCGGTACCACCACTTCCAGGCTGCTCATGCCCGGCTCGGCTGCAGCAAAAGGTGCCATTTTGGCCGCCTTTTCGTGCGGCAGGTGACCACTGGATACCGCCGTTAATACACCTTCCTTCAGCCCACGTAACAGCCCCATACGATCCGCTTCACTGCGCAGTGGCGGCTGCACCTGGTAGTTGCTGTCAAAAGCTTCCAGTGTCGCATCAGTAAACAACAGGTGACTCAAGGCCACATCAGCAGTGACCGGCAAACCACGCAACTGGGCTTCACGCACCAGTTCCACGGCACGAGCAGTGGACAAATGACTGAAGTGAGCCCGAATGCCGGTTTGTTCAATCAACAAAAGGTCCCGGCTGACCGCCAGGGTTTCTGCCGTTTCCGGAATACCGGTCAGGCCCAGTTGGGAAGCCAGTGCACCTTCATGGGCGCAGCCACCGGCTGCCAGCGAGGGGTCTTCGGGATAAAAAATAACCAGCAGATCAAAGGTCGCTGCATACTCCAGGCAACGACGCAGAATCAGGTTGTCCTGCACCGGGCGGCGCACATTGGTCACCGCCACACAACCAGCCCCCTGCAGCGCTGCCATGTTGGCCAGCAACTGGCCTTCCAGATTCTGGGTCAGCGCACCCAGCGGCAACACTCTGGCCTGACCGGCAGTCTGTGCCTTCTCACGCACCACCCGTAAAACCGCCGCTGAATCCAGCGGTGGCTGGGTATCCGGGCGGGCACAAACACTGGTGAAACCACCGGCCAGTGCGGCACGGGTTTCACTGACAATGTTGCCCTTGTAACTGGGGCCAGGCTCACGCAGGTGACAGGAAAGATCGATGAAACCAGGACACACCAGCAAGCCTTCCGCCTGCAGCGTCTGCTCGGCATGAAAACCGGCCGGAGCCTTGCCCAGTGCCAGAATACGACCCTCTTCCACATGCAGATCCAGCACCTCATCCAGATGCTGGGCGGGATCAATCACGCGTCCACCAAGAATTGAAAGTCTCATTGTATCTGTGCCCTTTCCTGCATCTGTCCACTCATTGCCATGCTCATCACCGCCATGCGGGTCGCAATGCCGTAACCTACCTGCTGCAGGATCACCGAACGGGAACCATCGGCTACTGCGGATTCAATTTCCACACCCCGATTGATCGGGCCCGGGTGCATCACGATGGCTTCCGGGTGGGCATAAGCCAGCTTTTCAGTGGTCAGGCCATAGAGGCGGTAAAACTCCGATTCTGATGGCAACAAGGCACCACTCATGCGCTCCTTCTGCAGGCGCAGCATGATCACCACATCCACATCACGGATGCCCTCTTCCATGCGGGTGAAGAGTTTGACACCCAGGTCTTCCACACCAATAGGCAGCAGGGTTTTAGGGGCGACCAGGCGCACCTCTTCGACGCCCAGGGTATGCAGGGCACGAATTTGTGAGCGCGCCACGCGGGAATGCAGGATGTCACCCACAATGGCCACCTTCAGTCCCTCAAAACCGCCCTTGTGACGACGGATGGTGAACATGTCCAGCATCGCCTGGGTGGGGTGCGCATGGCGACCATCACCGGCATTGATGATGGCAACCCTGGGGGTTACCTGGCTGGCAATAAAATGCGCAGCACCCGAGTCGGCATGGCGCACCACAAACATGTCGGCATGCATGGCTTCGATGTTCTGCAGGGTGTCCATCAGGGTTTCACCCTTGGCGGCAGATGAGGTCTTGATGTCCAGATTCAGCACATCAGCCGACAGGCGCTTGGCAGCCAGTTCAAAGGTGGCTCGCGTGCGGGTGGAGTTTTCAAAAAACAGGTTAACAATGGTTTTGCCACGCAGCAGCGGCACCTTCTTGACCGCCTGCTCGCCCATGTTGGCAAAGGATTCAGCAGTATCCAGAATTTCCGTCAACAACGCCCGTGACAGGCCATTGATACTGAGGAAGTGTTTCAGACGACCATCAGCCGTCAACTGGACATTGCGTGGATGGGCCGGATTGTTCTGTGCACTGCTCATGCCTGCTCCCCGTTATGCGGTGGTGTGTCCAGTGGCCGAGTCACCCGGTTGAGTTGCAAGGGAGAAGGGCCAGATAACTTGATGCGCTGATCTTCCGGCAGCTCCAGATACTGACCACAACAATCCGGCTGAATCGGCAACTCCCGTCCCGGCAAGGCCAGCAAGGTCACCAGCGTGACAGAAGCCGGGCGACCAAAATCAAAAATCTCGTTGAGGGCTGCACGGATGGTGCGACCGGACATCAGCACATCATCCACCAGCACCAGATGGCGGTCTTCGGTGGCAAAAGGCAGATTGGAGGGTTTAACACTGGGGTTTAAACCGTTATGGCTGTAATCATCACGGTAAAAAGAAATATCCAGGCTGCCCAGCGGCCAGTTCACCTGCATCTTCTGGCGCAGAGCTTCTGCCACCCACACCCCACCGGTGTGAATACCCACCAGCAGAGGCTCTTTGATGCCACGTGCGGCCAGATGCTGCTCCAGCTGTGCAGCCAGCTGTTCCAGCAGCGGAGCAACATCCGGCAGCTGGTGATGGGTGATGCCTTGCTGATTCATGTGCTGTGTTGCTCCACAAAAGAAAAGGGTTTATTGACGGACAAAATCAGGTCCGGCAATGGATTGCAAAAACGGACTGGCAGTCGACGGCTCCAGCGCCAGCCAACCTTCCAGAATCATGGCAGCAGCCAGGCTGTCCACCGGATCTTCCCGGTAGTTGCCGCGATGCCCCTGCTGTTTCACCACTGCTTTGGCCATGCGGGTGGTGCCATGTTCATCCATGCCATAACAGGCCTTGCCATAACGCCCGAACAGGCGGCGGGCAAACTTGCGCGCACGCTGACTGAGGGGTGTTTCACTGCCATCTTCAGCCAGTGGCAGACCAACCACAAACAGGTCCGGCTGCCATTCCCGGATCAATGCATCCAGCAGCTCCCAGGAGGGTATGCCATCCTTTGCCGGAATCACACCCAGCGGGTTGGCCGTGCGGGTCAGTTCATTACCCATCGCCACTCCATGACGCTTGCTGCCAAAATCAAAAGCCATCACCCGCCTGGCCACCGGATCAGGCATGACCAGCCTGCCCGCTCAGCAGTTCCAGCTGGATGCCAAGACTGGCAGCGGCAGCGGCAAGACGGGCCTCCGGTGCAATGTCATACAGCAGCTGTTCACTGGCCGGGCAGGTCAGCCAGGCATTGTCGAGCAGTTCCTGCTCCAGCTGACCGGCTTCCCAGCCGGCACAACCCAGCGCTATCAGAAAGTGCTGCGGACCTTCTCCGGCGGCCAGGGCTTCCAGAATATCCAGTGAGGTGGTCAGGCTGAGTTGTTCACTGACCGGCAGACTGGCTTTCCAGCCTGCCTTGCCGGTATGCAATACAAATCCCCGGTCACCATGCACCGGTCCACCGCGATAAACCGGCGCGTCAGCATGGCGCAGGTCCGACATGGTCAGCTGCATCTGTTCCAGTAATTCCTGAAAGCTTAATGGCAAGGGTTTGTTCACGATCAGACCCAGTGCACCCTGCTCATTCTGTTCACACAGATAAGTCAAAGTGCCACTGAAGTGAGGGTCTTCCAGCTGTGGCATGGCCAGAAGAAAATGATCCCGCAAAGTATTCACTAGGCAACTCGTTGTTCAGGTCGATACAAACGGATTCTGGCGAAATTATACCGGGAAAGGAAGGGGCTGACTGCCCCTGACTCTTCAGTTGGCTTGCCAGCCATCACCAAACTGCCAGGTGCGGATGATTTCCAGCACATCAGCTTCAGCCCTGACCGATTCCGGCAGCGGCGCAAAGGGTGCCGCAAGATTGAGAATGCGGATAGCGGCATCATCCAGCAGCCGATGGCCTGAGCTGGTTAAAAGCTGGGCTTCACGGATACTGCCATCAGCATTGATCACCACCAGCAGGCGCAAACGACCGCCCAGATTCTGGCGGCGCGCCTCCTCGGGGTAGTTGAGGTTACCGATGCGCTCCACCCGTGCTTCCCACTGGCGTAAATAAAGCGCTTCTTCAGTGCTCATCTGGGCACCGGAAGTGATCCGGCGCACCCTGGGACGCTCACTCAACAAGGATTCGCGCGACTGCAGCTCGGCCTCCAGTCTTGCCACTTCCAGGCTGCGTGAAACCAGACTGCCGGAACGCACCGACTGCTCGATGGGTTCAGTGATGACAGAGGGTTGCTGATCCACAGGATCAGGCAAAAGCTCAGGCTGCGGCAAAGACGGAGAATGAGACTGGGGCAGAGACAAGGGCGGCTCAGGGTCAACGGCTGCCGGGTGGCCGGGTTCTTGTGCAGCATCCTGAGGCATGGTTGCAATGCCAGGTGCTGTGGCCTGGCCATCAACACTGGCTCCATCTGTTTGCGGCAGATCATCCAGCATTACCTGAGTGGTTTGCAGCCTTGAGGGTTCAGGCATACGGAAAGGTTCAGCAGGCCAGAACACCAGTCCAGCATGCGCCAGCAGGGCCAGCAGCAATGCCCACAGAAAAGCGGGACGCTGCAACTTCAGCGGCATCCCGATCACCAGCGACTCAGCCGCGCCCCAGACGCTCGGCCAGATGCGCCATTAACTGACCGCCGATGTCCAGGCCACATTGCTGATCCAGTTCACGCACACAGGTGGGGCTGGTGACATTGATTTCAGTGAGGTAGTCACCAATCACATCCAGACCCACAAAAATCAAACCTTTTTCTTTCAGTGCCGGGGCCACCTGGCTGACCAGCCAGTAATCCCGATCGGTCAGCTCGCGTGCCACACCACTGCCACCAGCAGCCAGATTGCCGCGGGTTTCACCGGCCATGGGAATGCGGGCCAGCCCGTAGGGTACCGGCTCACCGTTGATGACCAGAATGCGGGTATCGCCGTGGACAATTTCCGGCAGGTATTTCTGCACCATGATCTGGCGCTGACCATTATCCGTCAGCTGTTCGATGATGGCCCCCAGGTTCATGCCCTCCGCGGTGACACGAAACACTCCCATGCCACCCATGCCATCCAGCGGCTTGAGGATGATGTCCTGGTGTTCGCGATGAAACTCACGGATCAGTTCACTGCGGCTGGCCACCAGGGTTGGCGGGCAACACTGGGGAAACTGCTGGGCAAAGAGTTTTTCGTTGCAATCGCGCAGGCTCTGCGGCTTGTTGACCACCAACACCCCTTCCTGCTCGGCTGCTTCCAGCAACCAGGTGGAGGTTAAAAAGGCATGATCAAAGGGTGGGTCCTTGCGCATCAGCAGCACATCCAGCTCGGCCAGAGGTGCCAACTCAGCTTCACCCAGACGGAACCAGCCATCCGGGTCAGCAAACACATCCAGATCCGCCATGCGTGCCCAGGCTTTACCCTGACGCAGGTGCAGGTCACCCAGTTCCATGTATTTCAGTTGCCAGCCTCGCTTTCTGGCTGCCAGCAACAAGGCCAGGGTGGTGTCTTTTTTGTAAGTGATGTCAGCAATGGGGTCCATCACCACACCCAGAACAACCGGCTTATTCATCAACACCACCTCATGCAGGAATTCAAGTAAAGTCGCCCCACCAATGCTGCACCAACGTCAGTGCCGCCAGGGGTGCCGTTTCAGTGCGCAGAATGCGTGGTCCCAGCCGCAAACCGGCAAAACCCATCTGGCGGGCCTGTGTCACCTCTTCATCCTGCAGACCACCCTCCGGGCCAATCAACAGCGCCACTGACTGCACCGACTGGCGCGCCAGTGCATCACTCTGACCATGCGGATGCAGCAGCAGTTTCAATTGTTCATCACGGTGTTGCAGCCATTCGGCCAGTTGCAGCGGGGGATGGATTACAGGCAGGTCATTGCGACCACACTGCTCGCAGGCACTGATGGCCACCTGCTGCCAATGCTCCAGCTTCTTCTGCTCACGCTCACCCTTCAGGCGCACATCCCCGTAACGGGTATAAAGCGGGGTGATTTCACTCACTCCCAGCTCGGTGGCCTTCTGGATGATCCAGTCCATCTTGTCACCCTTGGAAATGGCCTGACCCAGATGACTGCGTAACGGTGAAGGTGGTGCTGTATCCAGCAGCTGCAGCAGTTGCAGCAGAGCACGGTTTTTGTTGCCTTCCAGCAGCTCGGCCAGATAACAGCACTGACCATCAAACAACTGCACCTGCTCACCAGGCTGCAGGCGCAACACCTGAATCATGTGGCGCACCACCTGACCATCCAGCTCCAACTGCTGCTGACCGGCCAGGGCGCGAGGTGAAAAGAAGCGGCGCACGCTGCAGCGTCTGCTGACTTACTGGGTTTGCTGAGCCGGCTGAGCCTGGCGCTGCTTGCGCTCGGCAAAAATGGCTTCAAAGTTAACCGGTGCAATCATCAGCGGAGGGAAACCACCCTTCACCACCAGATTGTCCACCGCTTCACGCGCATAGGGGAACAGGATGTTCGGGCAGAAAGCACCCAGGGTGTGCTCCAGTCCTTCACCTTCAATACCAACCACACGGAAGGCACCACTCTGCTGCACTTCTGCCAGGAACGCGGTTTTTTCACCGAAAGTCACCTGCGCCGTGATCTTGACGGTCACTTCATACAGCTCATCATTGACCTTGCGGTTGCTGGTGTCCAGCTTGACGTCCACGTGGGGCTTTTCAGAGCCCATGAACACTTCCGGGCTGTTCGGTGCTTCAAAAGAAACATCCCGCAGGTAAATGCGCTGCAGGGCAAACTGGGGCTGTTGTGCTTCGCTCATGAGGTTTTCCTTGAGTCTTTTCTAAAAGTCTTTGATCAACAAAATAGTCTGGAGCCAGGCTTACTTTTTCACCACTGGCATGGAATCTGTCTGCCACTGCATCATGCCGCCCTTCAGGCGCAGCGCACCCTTGTAACCGGCCTTTTGCAGCTTGGCGACAGCCAGGGTGGCGGAATTGCCCATACGGCAAACCACCAGCACCTTTTTGTCCTTGTACTTGTCCAGCTCATCCATGCGCTTGTCCAGATTGGCCAGCGGAATATTGATGGCGCCGGTGATGTGTCCGGCAGCAAAGTCCTTGCGATCACGAATGTCCACAGCAATGGCTTCGTCCCGGTTCATCAGACGCACAGCTTCAGAAGTGGTCACTCCGGTTGTGGCACCACGGGTCTCATTGAAAATCACCAGCACCAGCAGAATGACAAAGGCACTGACCAGCAGGGGATGGTTCAGACTGAATTCGATAATTTGCTCAAACATCTCAGCTCTCTTTACATGGCAAACATTGCATGGGTTGTGCCGCAGACATGGATTGCAACTATTTCCGGTCCGGATCAAAAAATTTGGCGTTCAAGGATACACCAGAGTGACACTCATGGCATCAGCAGGATGGCGATTTCAGGCTGCTGCCGCTATCATGGTCATGTTTTGTTCAACAGTGCAAAGTCCTTCCCATTCAAGAGTGACCCGATATTCCCATGAGTTCCCGACGCACCCCGACAGCCCTGATCATCCTGGACGGTTACGGCGACAACCCTTCTCCGGACAACAATGCCATCTTCCATGCCCGCACACCGGTGATGGATCGACTGCGTGCCGAGTTGCCGACCAGCCAGATCAATACCGATGGCATGCACGTTGGACTACCGGATGGCCAGATGGGTAACTCCGAAGTGGGTCACATGAACCTGGGCGCCGGGCGGGTGGTTTATCAGGATTTCACCCGCGTCACCCAGGCCATTCGTGACGGCAGCTTTTATGACAACGCCGCCCTCTGTGAAGCCGTCGATCAGGCCACCAGCCACAAGGGTGCGGTGCACCTGATGGGACTCCTGTCTCCGGGCGGAGTACACAGCCACGAAGAACACCTGTTTGCCATGGCCGAGCTGGCCGTTAAACGTGGTGCCAGCCAGGTATACCTGCATGCCTTCCTGGATGGTCGTGACATGCCACCGCGCAGCGCCGAAGCTTCCTTGCTGGCCGCTGACGAAGCATTTCGCAAGCTGGGCACCGGACGGGTAGCCAGTCTGGTCGGGCGTTATTACGCTATGGACCGTGACAACCGCTGGGATCGGGTTGAAAAGGCTTATAACCTGTTGACCCTGGGCCAGGCTGAGTTTTCTGCCGAGTCGGCTGTTGCCGGCTTGCAAGCCGCCTATGCACGTGATGAAAATGATGAATTTGTGCAGCCCACAGTGATTGGTCAGCCGGTGCAGATCGAAGATGGCGATGCCGTCATTTTCATGAACTTCCGTGCTGATCGTGCCCGTGAAATCAGCCGTGCCTTTGTTGAACCGGAATTCAAGGGGTTTGCCCGCCGTGCCTGGCCACGCCTGAGTCGTTTTGTGATGCTGACCCAGTATGCTGACGACATTCCTGCGGCGGCTGCCTTTCCGCCGGAAAACCTCAGCAACACCTTTGGTGAATACCTGGCCAGTCTTGGCAAAACCCAGCTGCGCATTGCCGAAACCGAAAAATACGCCCACGTCACCTTCTTTTTTTCCGGTGGCCGTGAGCAGCCCTTTGAAGGGGAAACCCGCATTCTGGTGCAATCCCCACAGGTTGCCACCTACGACCTGCAGCCGGAAATGAGTGCGCCGGAAGTGACCGAGCGCCTGGTGCAGGCCATCCTGTCCGGCGACTATGACGCCATCATCTGCAACTACGCCAATGGTGACATGGTCGGCCATACCGGTGACTTTGCCGCCGCAGTCAAAGCTGTGGAAGCCCTGGATGCCTGTATCGGCCGGGTGATTGAGGCCCTGCAACAGGTCAATGGTCAGTGCTTCATCACTGCCGACCACGGTAACGCCGAACAGATGCTGGATGAAAGCACCGGCCAGGCCCAGACCGCCCACACCACCTTCCCGGTGCCGCTGATCTACCTGCCACCGGCCGGGCGCAAGGCGCGATTGCTGGATGGTGGTCGCCTCAGCGACATTGCACCCACCCTGCTGAAAGCCATGGGTCTGCCGCAGCCGCCTGAAATGACCGGACACCCACTGGTCGAATTTGAACCGGCCAACGCCTGAGTGAAGCTGCCAGCGGAGGGCATACATCAGCCATGAAACGCATCAGTTTGATCTGCCTGCTGGCTGCCACCCTGCTTGCCACTGCGCCCCTGCAAGCCAATCGGGAAGAAGCCAGCGAGCAGCAATTGCAACAGCTGCGACAGGACATCAACCGCTTGCAGGGCTGGCTGACCCAGGCCAGGGGTGAACAATCCCAGCTGCAGGACCGACTGAAACAAACCGAATCCCAGATCGGTCAACTGGTCACTCGTATTGAGGCCAACACTCGTGAGGCTGCTGAGCTGGAACAGCGACTGACCCGCCTGCGGGTTGAACAACGGGAACTGCAAACCCAACTGGACCAGCAGGCCGGATACCTGCGCCAGCAGATCCGCTCGGCTTACGCCATGGGCCGTCAGGAATACCTGAAAGTACTGCTGAACCAGCAGGAGCCGGACCGGGTTGCCCGCCTGTTGCGTTATTACGATTACATCAACCGTGAACGGACCCGCAAGATGGAAGCCTACCTGGCGGTGGCACGTCAGTTGGATACCGTTCAGAGTGAAATCATCACCCGCGGCCAGACCCTTGATCAGGTGCGTCGCTCATTGCAACAACGCCGCACCGAACTGCTGGCCGAGCAGCGTCAGCGCCAGCAACTGGTGCAGGAGTTAAGCCGTGAAATCGCCGGTCGGGATGATGAACTGCAAAAACTGCTGGCCGACCAAAAACGCCTGGAACAATTACTGGAAGCGGTTACCGAGGCCATTGTGCGCCTGCCACCACCACGCGATGCCCGGCCCTTCCAGCAAATGCGTGGCAACCTGCCCTGGCCGATACAAGGTCGGGTGCTAAGTGCCTTTGGCAGCCGCCAGCATAACAATCGACTGGTCAGCCGCGGCATGCTGATTCAAGCCAGTGAAGGCGCACCCGTACAGGCGATCCACGGCGGTCGGGTGGTGTTTGCTGACTGGCTGCGCGGTTTTGGTTTCATGATCATCATTGACCATGGTGACGGTTTCATGAGCCTTTATGGTCATAACCAGACCCTTCGTAAACAGCCCGGTGACTGGGTGAATGGTGGTGAAGTAATTGCCACCGCTGGCGCCACTGGTGGCCAACAACAGACCGGACTTTATTTTGAGATACGCCGTCAGGGCCAGCCAGTCGATCCAGTCAGCTGGATTGCAAGGCGCTGAACGACCCGCGCACCCGAGGAGAAAACGATGTACCGCCCAGACGCATCCTTTTATCACCGCAGCCCGTTGCAACGCTGGTTAACGGGTGCCGCGCTTGCACTGGCGCTAGGCCTGCCCTTGTCGGCCAACGCCCAGTTTCACCAGCCGCTGGACCCGCAATACGACCTGCCACTGGATGAACTGCGCAGCTTTGCCGAGGTTTATGAGCGCATCAAACAAGCCTATGTCCATGAAGTGGATGACCGTACCCTGCTGGAAAATGCCATTCGTGGCATGCTCTCCGGCCTGGACCCCCACTCGGGTTATCTGGAGCCGGAAGCCTTTCGTGAACTGCGCGAAAGCACTGAAGGCAGTTTTGGTGGCCTCGGTATCGAAATCGGCATTGAAGAAGGTTACATCAAGGTCATCAGCCCGATTGATGACACCCCGGCATCACGCGCCGGACTGCAGCCTCACGACCTGATCACCCGCATCAACGACACTCCCACCCGCGACATGTCGGTGGATAAAGCCATTGAACTGATGCGTGGTGAACCTGGCACCAGAATCCGCCTCACCATCCAGCGCCAAAATGTTAACCAACCCTTTGAAGTGGAACTGGAGCGCGCCGAAATACGCATCACCAGTGTACGCCATCGCCTGCTTGAGCCTGGTTTTGGCTACCTGCGCATCAGCCAGTTTCAGAATCGCTCTGGTGATGAAGCCCGAGAAGCCATCAAACGCCTGCAACAGGAAAGTGAAACACCTTTGCAGGGCATGATTCTGGATCTGCGTAACAACCCCGGTGGCGTGTTGCAAGCCGCTGCCGATGTTGCAGACATTTTTCTGGATGGCGGGCTGATTGTTTACACCAAAGGCCGCTTACCGGATACCGAAATGCGCTTTGACGCCTCACCCGGTGATGCACTGGAAGGTATACCGCTGATTGTGCTGATCAATGGCGGCTCGGCATCAGCTTCAGAAATTGTGGCTGGTGCCTTGCAGGATCATCGCCGAGCACTGGTGATGGGCACCCCCAGCTTCGGCAAGGGATCAGTGCAGACGGTACTGCCACTGAACAATGACCGCGCCCTGAAAATGACCACCGCCCTGTATTACACCCCCGGTGACCGCTCGATTCAGGCGGATGGCATTCATCCGGACATTGAAGTGGTCAACGCCCGCATCACCCCGCTGGAAATGCCTGTCGGCACCCGCGAAGCCGATCTGGAGGGCCATCTGGGCGGTCAGCAGCCTCGTGAACACAGCCGCAGCACGGCTGCACGGCTCAGCACCTCAGACGACTACCCGTTGAATGAAGCACTGAACCTGCTGAAAGGACTGGTGATTTTTCGCAGTCAATGAAAAAAAAGCCGCTCATGGCGGCTTTGATTAACGCGCCAGTGGCCTTAAACCCAGTGCCTGGGCAATCAACTGACGTTTGATCCAGGCATTGGAGTTGACCAGTTTCATACCCAGATTACGCAGTAACAGTACCGGCAGTTGCCGGGTGGCAAACAGGCGCTTGAAACTTTCCATCAGGGCCATCATCGCCAGGTTGTCCGGTTTGCGTTGCTGCTGGTATTCACGCAACACGGCAAGACTGCCCAGTGGACGCTGCCGCTCCGCGGCCTGACACAACACCCGTGTCAGTGCCTGGGCATCCAGAAACCCCAGATTGACCCCTTGCCCGGCCAGCGGATGAATGGTGTGGGCGGCATCACCAATCAATGCCAGCCCCGGCTTGATGTAATCCACCGCATGGCGTTGCCGCAGAGGAAACACCTGCCGACCCTCACTGGTCTCCACCTGCCCCAGTCGCCCTTCAAAAGCTTCCGTCAGTCGCCGGTTAAAGCTGGCTTCATCCAGTTCCAGCAGTTCTGCAGCGGTTTCCGGGTCGGTCGACCAGACAATGGAGCACCAGTGATCATCCCCTTCGCGATTCAGTGGCAGAAAGGCCAGCGGCCCACTGGCATGAAACCTTTGCCAGGCAGCGTTCTGGTGGCTTTTTTCGGTACGCACACTGGTGACCAGTGCATGGTGTCCATAATTCCATTCACGAGTGGCAAAACCACCCCACTCGCGCAAGCGGGAGCGCGCACCATCGGCACCCACCACCAGATCAGCACGCAGCTCGGTGCCATCACTGAGGATCAGGGTGCGCCGCCCCTGACCATCCAGCGGTTCACTCAGGCTGACCGGCTCTACACCGCGAAACCATTGCAGGTTGGCCTGCTGCTCAACGGCCTGCAACAGACCCAGCTGAGTCACCGGGTTTTCCACCAGATAACCCAGATGGCTGACACCGGCTTCAGCCGCATCAAAGACCACCTCTGCGGTACCTTCACTGTCCCAGACCCGCATACCCTGATAGGGATTCACCCGCATGGCTGCCATGTGCTTCCAGGCACCCAGACTTTCCAGCAGCTGGCGACTGGCCTCAGACAAGGCACTCACTCGCAGATCCAGTTGTGCAGCCTGCCAGGTGGGTGGCTCTGCTGCAGCTTCAACAATGGCCAGCCGCAGACGGGTATGACGCAAGCCGGCGGCCACAGCCAGGCCGGTCATGCCACCACCCACAATGATCAGATCAAATTCCTGCATGCTCACTCCAGACGTTAATATCCTTTAATACCGAAATTCCCGGTAATACCGACATCCCCGGCCCCGCTGAAATCCAGCGCTCAGGCAGCCCATTCAGACACTCATTCAGACGCCCATGGCTTTGGCAGCCAGCCAGCGCCGTGCCGGTGCCAGAAGATTCAAACCGATCAAACCGGCTGCACGGGCATGCCCCAGCAAGGGCAAACTGCTGCCAAACAACTGAATCAGACCGTGACTGAAACCGATCACTTCATCCTGGTCCATCATGCGCTGTGCCTGCCAGCTTTCCAGCAGGGTCAGATCACCAGGGTGGAATGGCTGACCTTCCGCACGCGCCTGAGTGGCACCGGTTTGCAGTGCCTGCGCCAGAGACATCACGCCACGAATTGCCAGGTTATAACCCTGCCCGGCCACCGGATGCAGGTAGTGAGCGGCATTACCCAACACCACCAGATTGCGACGCACCTGCTCAACGGCACGGACTTTTTTCAGCGGGTAGGCAAAGCGCTCACCCACCTGCTGGAAGCGACCGGCACGCTTCCCGAAACTCTGCTGCAGACGCTGGATGAACTCAGCTTCCGGCAGTGCTGCATCCAGCTGCGCCTGTTGGCCGGGACGTGTCCACACCAGCGCCATATCCTGTCCGGCCAGAGGTAGCAGTGCCATGGGCCCATCTGCAGCAAAGCGTTCATAAGCCCAGCCACGGTGAGGTCGTGACATGCGCACATTGGCAATCAGGGCTGTCTGTTCATAATCATGCACCCGGTCAGCAATACCCAGCTGCTGCTTGATGCCAGAGCGGCCGCCATCGGCCACCACCACCAGACGGGTTTTAAGCTGCAGCGGTGCATCATCCAGGGTGCCTTGCAGTACCGCCTGATCCGGTGACGGGAAATGCACCGATTGAATGGATGCCGGAGCCAGCAGCCGGGTTGAACCTGCCTGCTGCAGGCCTTGCCACAGCACCTGTCCCAGCCACGCATTCGGCACCACATAACCCAGGGCATCAACCTGCTGCTCCTCGTGATCCAGCTGGCTGGAGCCCAGATAACCCCGGTCGGATACGTGAATGTGTTTGATCGGGTACACATGGCGGGACAAGTCTTGCCACAAACCCAACTGCTCATAAATCAGCCGGGTTCCCCAGGACAGGGCCGAGGAGCGCGCATCAAAGCTGGGCTGCCAGTGTTCCGGCTGGCCCAGCATCGGAGGGTGGCTTTCCATCAGGCAAACCTGCAAACCCAACTGCTTCACCAGCGGTTGTAATGCCAGCGCCAGGCTGGCACCCACCAGGCCGCCACCAATAATGGCTATGTCACACTCAATCTGTTGCATCACCACCTGCCATCAGTGTTTCGATCCCTTCCACGCTTTTGGGTACACCCTGAGTCAGCACTTCACAGCCTTCCTCGGTCACCAGCACGTCATCTTCTATCCGAATGCCAATGCCGCGCCAGAGTGAATCCACATCCATTTGATCCGGCGCAATATAAAGGCCCGGTTCGATGGTGAACACCATGCCTGGCTGCAGCGCTCGGGCTTGCCCTTGCTGGCGATAAAGACCGGCATCGTGGACATCCAGCCCCAGCCAATGACTGGTGCCGTGCATGAAAAAGGTTTTGTAGGTTTCACTGTCAATCAGCTGCTGTACCTCGCCCTGCAGCAGATCCAGTGCCACCAGCCCTTCCACCAGACAACGCACCACTGCCTGATGAATGGCATCCAGCGTGGTGCCAGGGCGAACCAGACTGATGGCCAGCTCATTGGCTTGCAACACCAGCTGATAAAGCTGCTTTTGCTGCAATGAAAAACGGCCATTAACCGGGAAGATGCGAGTGATGTCTCCGGCATAACCCTGAAACTCAGCACCGGCATCAATCAACACCAGGTCACCATCCTGCAGGGCATCACGATTGTCCACATAGTGCAGGACACAGGCATTGTCACCGGCGCCGACAATGCTGCCGTAAGCGGGCGGGCAACCTCCCTGCAGCATGAACTCATGCTCGATTTCGGCCTGTAACTGGTACTCATACATGCCTGGACGGCAATTGCGCATGGCACGGCAGTGGGCCTCAGCAGAAATCCGTGCCGCCTCTCGCAGCAGCTCAATTTCTTCCGGCTGCTTGATCAGGCGCAGCTCACCCAGCAGGGTGCTGAGATCCGTGATCCGATCGGGCAAACGCGCTGCCCGTTTTTGCAGGCGTCGGACACCCTGACGCCAACCCAGATAACGGTGATAAAGCGCCTCATCCTCCAGCGGTAACCAGACTTCACTGGCCTCCGCCAATAACAGCGGGACTCGCTGATCCGCTTCACTGAGTACAAAAGCCTGATCCACACCCAATTGACTGATGGCCGCTTCCTGACCCAGGCGAATACCCGTCCAGGTTTCCATCAGCTTGTCCTTGGGCTGGTTAAACAGCAACTGCTCACCTTCCCGCCGCCCCTTGCAAAGCACCAGCAGTGCTTCAGGCTCCTGATAACCGGTCAGATACCAGAAGTCGCTGGACTGGCGAAAAGGATATTCTGTATCCCGACTCCGGGTCGCCAGGTTGGCAGCCGGAAGAATCATCAGCGCCCCTTCGGGTAACTGATCCAGCAACTGCTGGCGTCGTGCCCGATAAACGCTTTGTGGCAAGGCCGGTAAAACATCCGGGCGCAGCAAAGAGGCATGAGTATTCATCTTGGCTCCGAAGGGTTTCAGTGAAGGCTACCGGGCTGACCGGGCTTTTCAACCTGTGGGCGGCCGGGGTGGAGTTCGGTGTACAACAACATCACCACCATGCGCACAAATTCAGCCAGTGCAGTCAGGTCTTTTTCATTGTCATCATCTGCTATCAGTCGTGCACCACCGGCATCCACGATCTTCTGCAGGTCTTCCAGGCCCTCGCGTGCCTCAGCACTGATTTCACGTTCAGCAATGTCAGCAGCCTTTAAAGACTTCAGAAAACCCTGCAACCATTTCACCAGGGCAGCGAAGCGCTCTTCCAATTCATAGAGTTCATCCGGCAGCAGGGGTTCAAAGTCCAGCCCCCCCGCGCTCAGCTCTTCCAGGGTCTGATCCAGCAAGTCCAGTGCCAGCTGACGTTCGTCACCCTGCAGGTTCACCCCTTCATCCCCCAAGAGCTGCCCCATCAGCACCAGCCAGTGCTCACGCGACAGGCGTTCCTGACCACAGAGCTGGCCGGTCAGCACGCCATGAAACAGCGAGGGTGATTGAAAGCAGCGGTATTTCAGGCACAAGTCGGCCAGACGATCAAAGTCCACCAGGCGTTTGTCAGCCATTTCAGAAGCCATGAAGTTCTCTCTCTCATTCAATAAAAAGTGCGGTGAGCCGCCACACAAAAAAACAAGCCTTTTTGTCGGCAATTGACCGCTTCTGGCGGCCGAACTATAGTAGTTGCTTGCTTTTAAAGGGCTTTGGAGCCGTGCACATGAGCAGTGACAAGAATACCACTGAAATCACCCTGCTGGATCGCAAATATCTCATTGCCTGCCCGCCCGAGGAACAGGATGATCTGCTGCGCTCGGCGCAATACCTCAACCGCAAGCTGATGGAAATTCGCCAGGGTGGCAAGATCCTCAGCCTGGATCGGCTGGTGATCATGGCGGCCCTGAATATCACCCATGAGCTGCTGAAAAATGATGAAAATCAACGCTCCAGCACCTCTCGCATTCAGCGTCTGAATGATCAGATGGACAATGCGATTGGAGAACTGGATGCCTTGGTCGGGTCACGAAAGATCCCATAATTCCCACATGATCTGATACACTGAAGTCATCCCTGGGGTGTTGGCCAGTTGTCCAAGTCCTCGAGCCTATGATGTACTACCGGGACGCTGCTTGTTTTTGCCCGTGTGCAGGTCCGCCATGTAGCGGAAAGCCTTCGGCAGATCGGTAGCTTCCACCTTGAACTTTAGGGTTCAAGGGCCACGACAACAGCGGCACCCTGGGGCCACCTCTATTTCCCTGACCTGTCCATGCCAGCAGCAACAGACACCAGCCCATCCCGTAAAACCCTACGCCAGCAACTGCGTAACAGACGGCGCAATCTCTCTATTTACACACAAAAACAAGCCGCTTCAGGTATTTGCCGTGTGTTGCGCCAGCAACGCTGGTTTCAGCGTGCCAAGCACCTGGCTGTGTATCTGGCCAGTGACGGTGAAGTTGATCCTCAGCAACTGATCAGACTCGCTCACCAACTGGGCAAAAAGGTATACCTTCCTGTGCTGCACCCATTACAGCGGGGCTTTTTGTGTTTTGTACGTTATGACACCCATACTCCCATGCAGGCCAATCGTTTTGGCATTCATGAACCGCGTTTGCGTGGATACGGCCATTTACGACAGAACCAGCGTAAGGCTCAGGCACTGAATCTGGTATTAATGCCACTGGTGGGCTTTGACCTGCAGGGTGGTCGACTGGGGATGGGGGGGGGGTTTTATGATCGGACCTTTGCAGCACGTCCGGCAAAGTTCAATCAGCCACTGTTGATTGGTCTGGCGCATGACTGCCAGAGGGTTGAACATCTGTCGGTCGCCGACTGGGATGTCCCTCTGGCAGGTGTGGTGACAGGTTCCGGCTTTTACCCTTCAGTGTAAAAGAGTCTGGGCATAGCTGGTTGCCACCAGCCCCAGCACAAACAACATGCCGAGCAGCAGCATCAAATCAGGTTTTTTCTTCATTGTTGCAAACTCCGTGTTACCGTCCCCTGGTTAAAAAGACTTTAAAACCGTGCACCATCCAAGGTTTCTCCAATTTATTCCTTTAAATAAATTCAAACAAGTGGAACAGGTCACTTTTTGACCAGCATTTTGTTATTTTTTTGTTAATAGCCATGCAGAAAAAGCTTCAGCTTTAACGGAGAAACAGCTGATAGGCTGGATTATCCGTTTCACGCCAATAGCGATAACTGATCTTGTCCAGGTATTCCTCAACATGGGCCCGGTCACCATTGGGAATTTGCAGCCCCACCAGCACTCGTCCATAAGCGGCACCGTGGTTGCGGTAGTGGAACAGCGAAATGTTCCAGTCATGTCCCAGATGGTTCAGAAAATTCAGCAGTGCACCGGGGCGCTCCGGGAATTCAAAACGGTAAATTTCTTCATTGCTGTCAGAAGGGGTGCGGCCACCACCCAGATGGCGAATATGCAACTTGGCCAGCTCGTTGTCGGTCAGGTCCACCACCGGGTATTCAGCTTCCAGCAAGGCATGGATCAACTCTTCACGGTCATTGCCATCAGGTTTGACCTGAATACCAACATAAATCTGTGCCTGCTCCGCATCCGCGTAACGGTAGTTGAACTCGGTGACCATTCGCTTGCGACCGATCACCTTGCAGAAATTCTTGAAGCTGCCGGGCCGCTCAGGAATACCCACTGCCAGAATGGCTTCACGCTTTTCACCCAGCTCGGTGCGCTCGGCAATATGCTGCAGGCGATCAAAGTTGGTGTTGGCACCTGAATTGATGCAGATCAGCGTGGTGTCACTGATGCCGGTGTTTTCCACGTATTTTTTAAGGCCTGCCAGTGACAAGGCACCGGAAGGTTCAGACACTGCCCGGGTATCTTCAAAGATATCCTTAACAGCGGCACACATCTCATCGGTGTTGATGGTGATGACTTCATCAACATAATCCTTGCAGATCTTGAAGGGCTCCTTGCCGATCTGGGCCACGGCCACCCCTTCAGCAAAAATACCGACTTGATCCAGCACCACCCGACGCCCTTTTTCCATGGCGGCTTTCAGGCAGGCAGAGTCCTCTGCTTCCACACCAATGATCTTGATGTCCGGGCGCAGGTATTTAACGTAGGCAGCCACACCGGCTATCAGACCACCACCACCGACCGGGACAAAAATGGCATGGATCGGGTCCGGGTGCTGATGCAGGATCTCCATGCCTATCGTGCCCTGACCGGCAATCACGTCCGGGTCGTCATAAGGTGGCACATAGGTGTAACCCTGCTCTGCCACCAACTCCAGTGCGTGCTCCAGCGCCTCACCAAAAGCATCCCCTTTCAGAATCACCCGGGCACCACGCGCCCGGACCGCCTGCACCTTGATATCCGGAGTGATACGCGGCATCACAATGGTGGCTTTCACACCCATTTCTTTGGCTGCCATCGCTAGCCCCTGGGCATGATTACCTGCCGAGGCCGCAATCACTCCCTTGTCTTTCTCCGCCTGAGTCAGCTGCGCCATCTTGTTGTAGGCACCACGAATCTTGAAGGAATACACCGGCTGCAGGTCTTCACGCTTGATCCACACCTGATTGTTCAGGCGTTTTGACATAAAACGGGCTTCGGACAGAGGCGTTTCCAGTGCCACGTCATAAACTCGGGCCTGGAGGATTTTTTTGACGTAACGCTCAAGCATGATGGCAGTTATTTCCCGGCAGCAGTGGTATTCAGGCTGTAAACGAACCATTGTGGCGTTTTGCTGCGGCTGCGTCCAGTCGAAGCCCTTGGGTGCTGCTGTTATACTGCACAGATTCTTTTCTCTTCAAAGACCGGACCCAGCCATGAACCAGAATGAACTGAAACAGGCCGTTGCCAAAGCTGCCCTGGAAGAAATCCGCAACCAGTTGTACAAGGACACCATCATAGGTATTGGCACTGGCTCCACCGCCAACTTTTTCATTGATGAACTGGCACGACTGAAACAGGATTTTGACGGTGCCGTGGCCAGCTCCGAGGCCAGTGCAGAACGCCTGATAGCCCACGGCATTCCGGTTTATGACCTGAACAGCTCAGGCATCCTGCCCTTTTACATTGATGGTGCGGATGAGGTGAATGCCCGACTGCAGATGATCAAGGGCGGCGGTGCAGCACTGACACGCGAAAAAATTGTCGCTGCCTGCAGTGAAAAATTCATCTGCATTGCAGATGAAAGCAAACAGGTTGAAATTCTGGGCGACTTCCCTTTGCCGGTGGAAGTGATCCCCATGGCACGCAGCCATGTCGGCCGGGAGCTGGTGAAACTGGGCGCAGATCCTCAATGGCGCGAGGGTGTAAAAACCGACAACGGCAACCTGATCATCGACTGTTACAACTTCCTGCTGGACGACCCAATCAAGCTGGAAACCATGATCAACAACATCAGCGGTGTGGTTTGCAACGGCATTTTTGCTCAGCGCCCTGCCGATGTACTGTTACTGGGTTGCAGCGACGGCGTGAAACGTCTGACCGCCAGCCGCTGAACCTCCATGGATTGATATTGCAGGCAGCGTGATATTGCAGGCCGGGTGAAGGATCAGGAAGGAATCTGCAATGGCCCGGCTTTCTGCACCACCCGCTGCCAGGCCGGATCAGCCAACAGCTGCTGATTGTAAGCCTGAATGTGCGGATAAGCCGAAAGGTCTGAGCGTGCGGCCAAAGCCAGCATCGGAAAACTCATCTGCACATCTGCAGCAGTGAGCGCATCACCGGCAAACCAGCGGTGTTGTGCCAGATGCTGCTCGATGAATGCCAGGTGGGTATCCAGGTTCGGCTGCACAAAGGTCTCCAGCACCTTGTTGCTGATGCCTTTGGCCACCGGCTTTACAAAAAACGGCATGGGCCGTTTCGGAATCTGGGTAAACACCAGCTTCATCAACAGCACCGGCATCAGCGACCCTTCCGCGTAATGCAACCAGTGACGGTAATCAACCCAGCCCTGCAGATCGTCTGCAACCTGTTGCAAACGCCCCTTGCCATAACGCTGCAGCAGGTACTCAATGATAGCCCCCGATTCAGCCACCACCAGCTCACCATCAGTAATCACCGGCGACTTGCCCAGTGGATGGATCTGCTTTAACGCAGGAGGTGCCAACAGGGTCTGTGGGTCACGCAGATAGGTCTTGAACTCATAATCCAGACCCAGTAATTCCAGCAACCAGAGCACACGGTGGGAACGGGATTTTTCCAGATGATGCAGGGTCAACATGACTCACCTCAAAACATGTGTTTGAATATACCAGCTTAGCAGATCATCCGGCAGTCCTGCCGCTTCTCTCTGGAGATTTCATGAAGCTTTATCTGAACGCCACTTCGCCCTATGCCCGTTTTGTGCGTGTTGTTGCACTGGAAAAAGGCCTGCAGCCGGAATTGGTATGGGTGGACCCCTGGGCCAATGATCCGGCATTACTGGCCGCCAATCCGGCCCTGCGGGTTCCGGCACTGGAAACTGAACAAGGCACCTGTCTGAGTGAGTCCATGCTGATTGCATTGCATCTGGATCAGGCGGCAACCATACCCTCACTGCTGCCCACCGGAGAGCAGGAGCAGGTATTGCAATTGATGGGCTGGGGGCAGGGATTGACGGATGCGGCCTTTAATACCGTCATTGCCCGCAAGCATCAGGGGGCAGAAGCAGATCGGTCGATACTGGGACAACGCCGCCTGGCGGCCATTCAGCACACCCTTGAACAGCTGGAGCAACAGGCACGGCAACTGGAAAAACTGCATCTGGGCAGCCTGCTGGTGGCCGTGGCGCTGGATTACCTGAGTTTTCGTTTACCGGAAATCCAGTGGCAGCAGCGCTGTCCGCAACTTGCCGCCAGCCTGCAGTCACTGATGCAAAGGCCCAGCATGAAAACCACGGCATTTGTGTGAAACAGCGACCCTGACACAGGGTGCTGTTTCTTCAAGAACAGTGTGGCTAACAAGAATGGCAAGGAGATATCAGGAGTGTTCTGTGCGGGCTTTATCTGCCAGAGCATCCTGCTCCGCCAGTAACTGTTCAATCATGCGGCGTTGTTTTTTCAACGCGCCTCGATTGGCATCCACCACCTGCAGGCCAGCCTGAACCTGGTGCTGGCGAGCCTCTGCATCACGCCAGAGCTGTAACAAGGCTTCCGGCAGAGCGGCAGCATCAGCAACCTCTTTCAAGGCTCCAGCCTGACGTAATAACCCGGCAATTTCGGTGAAGTTATTCAGGTGCGGTCCGGTGATCACCGGCACCCCAACAGCCGCTGGTTCCAGCAGGTTGTGGCCACCTATCGGCACCAGGCTGCCTGCCACAAAAGCCAGATCAGCCGCTGCATAGAGCAACAACAGCTCACCCAGGGTGTCACCCAGATACACCTGGGTCTGACTGGTCACTGGCTGCTGCAAGCTGCGACGACTGTAAGAAAAGCCCTGCGCTGCCACCTGCTCAGCCACCTGATCAAAACGTTGCGGATGGCGTGGCACCAACAGCAGCAGTGTGTCTGGCTGGTGTTTCAGCAGTTGTTGATGGGCTTGCAGCAACAACTCATCTTCACCTTCATGGGTGCTGGCAGCAATCCAGACCGGGCGCGTGGTGCCCCAGCCACTGCGCAGGTCCGCAGCCCAGCGCGACAGATCTGCCGGCACCTGCAGGTCATACTTGATGCTGCCACTGACTTCCATGCGATCAGTCGGCAGCCCCAGTGCAACAAAGCGGTTTCCATCCTCTTGCGCCTTGGCTGCCACGCAACGGACAGCCTGCAGGGCCTCACGAACCAAGGGCCGAATGCGCCGGTAACGCCGAAACGCCTTTTCAGACAGGCGGCCATTGGCAATCACCAGCGGTACCTTGGCTTGTTGGCAGCTGTGGATCAGGTTTGGCCAGAGTTCCGTTTCAAAAATAATGCCCAGCACTGGCTTTAGTGTGGCAACAAAGCGGTCAGTATTCCAGGGCAGATCCAGTGGCAACAGGTAATGGCGTGCTTCCGGCAGGCGCTGACGCACCTGTGCGGCACCGGTGGCAGTCATGGTAGTGACCACCAGCTGTTTATCCGGGTGCTGTTGTTGCAGTTCACGCAGCAGGGGTTCTGCCGCCAACACTTCTCCCACCGATGCACAGTGTGCCCAGATCACCGGCAGTTCACTGGGTGATACATGGCCCGCACGTTGCCGTGCCGACAGCGCATTCAATCGCTCGCGCTCCAGTCGCCGGTTAATCAAGGGCAACAGCAGTAACAGCAAACCGGTATAAATCAGTCGAGGCAGGGATGCCATGCTTGCTCCAGCACTATCAATTACGATCCAGAATGGAGTGAACCATTGCGGTGGTGGAAACACCATCCACAAAACTCAGCACCCGAACTTCACCACCTGCTTTCAAGACAGCATCAGCACCTGCAATGTCTTCCGGTTTGTAGTCTCCGCCTTTCACCAGCAAATCAGGCAATACCTGTTCAATCAGCGCTGCAGGGGTGTCTTCTTCAAACGGCACCACCCAGTCCACCGACTGCAACCCTGCCAATACCCGCATCCGCCGATCCAGTGGATTGATCGGACGGGACGGCCCTTTCAGGCGACTGACCGAGTCATCGGCATTCACGGCAACCACCAGACGGTCACCCAGCTTGCGGGCCTCTTCCAGGTAGGCCACATGACCGGCGTGCAACAGGTCAAAACAGCCGTTGGTCATCACCACCTTTTCACCACGAGCCTGTGCCGCTCTTACGGCTTCAATCAGCGTGTTGACGGGCAATACACCATACTCAATCAGCTTTTCACCATGCAGGGCAGCATGAATTTCACCCAGGCTGACAGTGGCAGTACCCGGCTTGGCCACCACCAAACCAGCAGCCAGATTGGCCAGCATCACGGCTTCCGGCCAGTCATGCCCGGAGGCCAGCGCCAGTCCCAGCACTGCAATCACGGTATCACCGGCACCGGTAACGTCATAAACCTCCTGCGCACGGGTCGGCAGGTGCAAGGGAGGATGATCAGCACGAATCAGTGTCATGCCCTTTTCACTGCGTGTGATCAGCAGGGCTTCCAGTTCCAGCTGCTGGCGCAGCGCTTCACCTTTCTGCTCCAGCTCTCCTTCATCCCGGCAGTGTCCGACCACTGTTTCAAACTCACTCAGATTGGGTGTCAGTACACTGGCCTGCCGGTAAATTGAATAATCCTTGCCTTTGGGATCGACCAGTACCCGTTTGCCTGCCTTGCGAGCCTGCTGAATCAGTGATTGAACCTGCTTCAGACTACCCTTGGCATAGTCTGACAGAATCACCAGATCCACCTGATCCATTGCTTTGCTGTATTGATCCAGCAGCGTCTGCCCGGATTCCAGCATTTCTTCAAAATCCAGCCGGATCAGCTGCTGGTTACGACTCATCACCCGTAACTTGGTAATGGTTGGATGGGTCTTTGAGTATTCAAAAAAAGTTTTCACACCCAACTGATGCAGCCGCTGATCCAGCAGACGACCATTGTCATCCTCGCCGATCACCCCGACCAGGCTGGCAACGCCACCCAGGCTCACCAGGTTCAGTGCCACGTTGGCCGCACCACCGGGACGATCATCACTCTGCTGCACCTTCACGACCGGTACCGGCGCTTCCGGTGAAATGCGGGAAGTGGCACCCTGCCAGTAACGATCCAGCATCACATCCCCTGCGACCAGCAAACGGGCCTGCTCAAAAGCGGCCAGATTGATTTTCATTGTTTCAATTCCTCGAAAGCTGTTGTGGCTCGTGCCGCTGACATGATGTGATCCAGTCGCATGATGACCTCTTCAACCCGAATCAGGTCAATCGCGGCCGGGTCTCTGACACGCTGCCCCCAGCCCACCTGCTCTGGCTCGCGCTTCAGAAACTGCCGCACTGCCGCTGGATAACAATTCACTATCCAGCTCTGCAATTGTTCTGCTGGCAACCAGGGGCCGGTGCGCAGGGGATTGGACGTCACATAGAGTCCCAGCGGTGGAGTACCCATGGCCACTGCCATATGGATGGGACCGGAATCCGGAGCCACTACCAGTTGTGCATCCCGAATTAACACCAGCAGGGCTTTTAATGAGGTTTTTCCCACTGCATTGATCACCGGCGCCGCACAGAGTGCCTGAATATCAGCCACCATCTGTTGTTCCATCGGGCTGTTGCCACCAGTGATCACGGTATTCAATCCATAAGCCTGCCAGGCATGATCAATCATCTGTGCATAACCCTCAGCCGACCAGTTGCGCCAATTGCGCGCCCGATTGCTGGAGCAGGGGCTTAATAGCAGGTATGGCTGTTTGCCAGACACCCAGGCAGCGGCTTCTTTTTCTGCTTCAGAAGGCAAGGGAATGGACCACTGGCGTTGTTGAGGTTCAGCACCCAGATAACGAACAAAATCCAGAAAGCCCTCTCCTACATGACTATTGGGATGAGGAAGCAAGTGTTCACTGACAAAAAAGCCCTGCCAATCCTTGGCTCTGGCTTTATCAAAACCAATTCGGCGTTTTGCCGGGATAAAACGTGACAGGATACTGGCTCGCAAAGCAGCCTGCATGTGCAACAACACTTCAAAAGGGCGGCCCTGACGTTCCTCCAGCAATTGACGACGTAAAGCGCGCATGCCAGCAATGCCGGTTTTCTTGTCGTAAACACGGAAGGTCACACCTTCCAGCCCGGCCAACAGGTTATACTCAGCCTGACCGATCACCCAGGTGATTTTGATATCTGGTCGAGCCTGCTGCAATGCACGCACACTGGGCACCAGATTACACACATCACCCAGTGCCGACAGGCGCAGGATGCAAACATCACTGACTGAAACACCGGAAGAAGGTTTGGATGGCATGAGCAGTTTCCAACAGCTGCAGGATCAAGGGCGAATCATTCTATATGACCCCCAGTGTATCTCAAATATCAGTGCAGCATGGTTTGATGCTGATTATTGGCAAACTCAACAAGCACTGCTCGGCGGTGCACCCGGCCGTGGCACCAGTGCATTCATTCTTACACCAGCAGGTGAAGCGGTCTGGCGGCATTATCACCGGGGAGGATTGCCCGGGCGTTTTATCCGCGACCGCTACCTCTGGACCGGATTAAACACCACCCGCGCCTGGCAGGAATTCCACCTGACCAACAAACTCCTGTCACTGGGACTGCCCGTACCCCAGCCTCTGGCTGCGGCGGTGAAGCGCAGCGGTCTGACCTACACTGCCGATCTGATCACACTGCGACTGCCCAACGTGATGCCACTGGCCGAATGCTTACTGAGCCCGGATTATCAGTCACTGATTCCAGCGCTCTTGCATCAGGTGGGTGCCTGTATTCAGCGTTTTCATGCGGTCGGGCTGGATCATGTAGATTTGAACCCGCGTAATCTGCTGGTTCGTTTACAGGATCAACAGGTCTGGCTGATCGATTTTGATCGCTGCCGACTGGGGCAACCTGATGCCAGGATAGCGGAGCGCAACCTGCAACGTCTGCAACGAGGTCTGATCAAACTGAATGCCTTGACCACTCACAGCTGGATGCAGGCGATTCGGGCCGGTTACAGCGACAGCACCACAGCAACAACTGATTGCAAAAAAACCTGATTAATTCACCCCGACTGCCTGCTGCTAATGCGAAACTAGAGTCTTGGTACAGTAAACCCCAACCCAGACAAGGCCGTAAACCATGCGACTGATACAGGTATGTCTCAGTGACCGTTATGATGAATCAACCCGTCAGGTTGAAACCCTGGTTCACACCCTGGCAGAAAAAAAAATCAGGCAACTGCTGGTCTGTCGTCGCAACTCTGAACTGCACAACAAGCTGAGGCATCTGCGCAATCTGCCTATTGTTACCAGTTCATCCCGGTTTATGGGGCATTTCAGTGTACCGCGCACGGGTCTGGTCCATGCCCATGATCCTCAAGCCATTCAATGGGCGCGTTGGCAACAACGCTTACGTGGTACACCCTGGTTATTAAGCTGGCGTGATCCTGATGCCGACTCCATCAGTCAGTTGAGCCAAAGCTCACTTAAAAAAGCCCAGGCCATGCTGGTGACCAGCCTTGCCACCGAACAAGCCATGCGTGAACGTGCCAGTTGCCCAGTCAAACGCATCCCGGACGTCATCCAGTCATTAAGCACCAACCCCATCAAAATGACCGAGCTGCGCAGTCACTACCGTGGCCGTTTTGTCATTGGCCATGCCGGCCGTCTGGATAGTGAAGGCAACCAACAGATGCTGGTTGCTGCGGCAGAAATCCTGCACAAGGAGTTGCCCGGTGCCATTTTTGTGGTACTGGGGGAAGGCCCATTACTGGACAAACTGAGCAAGAAAACAGCAGGCCTGGACAACATCGACTTTGTGGGTGAACCCGAGCACCCCGGTGATTACTACTCGGTGATGAATATTTTTGTTGATCCTGCCAACCACGCCACAACTTTTGCTCCCCTGTTGCAAGCCATGAATTTTCATATCCCGGTCATTGCCAGCAAGGTGTCCGGATTTGCTGAACTGATCAGCCACCGCAGTAATGGCCTGTTATTTCGTAAAGGTGATGTGAAGTCCCTGATCGAGATGATCCGCGTCCTCTATGACAGCGTGCCAATGCGGACCCGTATCACCCGGGATGCACAAAGCCTGGTTAAGGAATCCGCTCCGGAACAAGTGGCACTGAAACACCTGGCGGTTTACCAGGCCATCATTCGCTCCCTGAAAGGTGAGTCAGGAAGCTGAGAAAGCCTCAAGGATCAGGTATAATCGCTGCCCATTCATATCCATTCACCGTTTGCAAGGGCAGTTTTGACCATGAACCCGTCAACGCCGGATGTTTCAACCTTTCAGGGCCTGATCCTGGCCCTGCAGCAATACTGGGCTGATCAAGGCTGTGTGATCCTGCAGCCGCTAGACATGGAAGTGGGTGCCGGTACCTTCCATCCTGCTACCTTCCTGCGCGCGCTGGGGCCGGAAACCTGGAACTCGGCTTATGTGCAGCCTTCACGCCGCCCCACTGATGGTCGTTACGGTGAAAACCCCAACCGCCTGCAGCACTACTACCAGTTTCAGGTGGTGATGAAACCTTCTCCTGCCGATATTCAGGAACGCTATCTGGGCTCACTGCGTGTACTCGGTATTGATCCGCTGGTGCACGATATCCGTTTTGTTGAAGACAACTGGGAATCACCCACCCTGGGTGCCTGGGGTCTGGGTTGGGAAGTCTGGCTGAATGGTATGGAAGTGACCCAGTTCACCTACTTCCAGCAGGCGGGTGGCATTGAGTGTTACCCGGTGACCGGCGAAATCACCTACGGCCTGGAGCGCATCGCCATGTACCTGCAGGGTGTGGACAGTGTTTATGACCTGGTCTGGACCCTGGATCCTCAGGGTCAACCCGTGACCTACGGTGATGTGTTCCTGCAGAACGAAAAGGAACAGAGCGCCTATAACTTTGAGCAGGCTGATGTTGCAGCACTGTTCAGCTGGTTTGATCAGTGTGAAAAAGAGTGCAACAAACTGCTGGCTGCCGGTCTGCCACTGCCCGCTTATGAGCAGGTGTTGAAAGCCTCGCATACTTTCAACCTGCTGGATGCCCGTCACGCCATTTCCGTGACTGAGCGCCAACGTTTCATTCTGCGTGTACGTACCCTGGCCCGCGAAGTGGCACTGGCCTATTTCAACTCACGCAAGGCTCTGGGTTTCCCGCTGGCTCCTGAACATCTGGCGCGTGAAGTACTGGCTCAACTGGCTGCAGAAGAGGAGAAGGCATAATGGCTGCCGATTTACTGATTGAACTGGGCTGCGAAGAGCTACCGCCAACCCTGCTGAAGCCCCTGTCTGAAGCCTTGATCCAGTCGATTGAAAAAGGCCTGCAGGAAGCTGGCCTGCCTTACCAGGCCGCGCGTGTTTTTGCCACACCGCGTCGTCTGGCGGTACTGATCGATCAACTGGCTGAACAACAACCGGATCAGGACATCGAGCGGCGTGGTCCGGCACTGACCGCTGCTTATAAAGATGGCCAACCCACCAAGGCAGCACAAGGTTTTGCGGCCTCCTGTGGTGTCAGTGTCACCGATCTGCAGACTCTGGAAACCGATAAGGGCAGCTGGCTGGTTTACCGCACCACCCAGCAGGGGCAGGCCACTGCAACCCTATTGCCGGAACTGGTCAACAAGGCTTTTGCTGCGCTGCCTGTGCCCAAGCGCATGCGCTGGGGAGCCAGCCGTATTGAATTCTCCCGTCCGGTACACTGGCTGGTGCTGCTGCACGGACAACAAATTGTCAGTGCTGAAATCATGGGGCTCAAGGCTGGTCGCACCACCTTTGGCCATCGTTTCCATGCCCCCAGCGCCATCGAACTGCAACAACCGGCTGATTACCTGAATGCCCTGAAACAAGCCCGGGTACTGGCTGATTTTAATGAGCGCCGGGAAATCATTCGCCAGCAGGTGCTGGCAGAAGCTGAAAAACGTCGCGGCACAGCAGTGATTGATGAAGCACTACTGGACGAGGTTACCGGTCTGGTGGAGTGGCCCGTAGCCCTGACCGGCAGCTTTGAAGAGCGCTTCCTGGAAGTACCCGATGCCTGCCTGATCTCGTCCATGAAGGCCAACCAGAAGTATTTCCATCTGGTGAATGATGAAGGTCGACTGCTGCCCTTGTTTATCACCATTTGCAATATTGAAAGTCAGGACCCCAGCGCGGTGATCCTGGGTAATGAACGCGTCATCCGTCCTCGCCTGTCTGATGCTGCCTTCTTTTTCCAGACCGATAAAAAAACCCGCCTTTCCTCTCGCAGCAGCGGGCTCGACAAGGTGGTCTTTCAGCAACAGCTTGGCACCCTGGCCGACAAAACCCGGCGGGTCACTGCGCTGGCCGTTGCCATTGCCTCACGCATTAATGCTGACACCAGCCATGCTGAACGCGCTGCCCAGCTCAGCAAGTGTGACCTGAGCACCGAAATGGTGCTGGAATTCCCGGAACTGCAGGGCATCATGGGAGAAGCCTATGCCCTGCACGATGGTGAAAATCCGGAAGTCTGCCGCGCCCTGCGTGAACAGTACCTGCCACGCCATGCCGGTGATGAACTGCCACAAACCCAGGCGGGCATTTGCCTGGCACTGGCTGACCGTCTGGATACTCTCACCGGTATTTTTGGCATCGGTCAGAAGCCCACTGGCGTGAAAGATCCCTTTGCCCTGCGTCGCGCCACCCTGGGTGTACTGAATATTCTGGTGCACCGCCAACTGGATCTGGACCTGAAAGAGTTGATTCAACTGGCACTGGACCAACATTCACGCCTGCCAAAAGCTGACGAAGTGGCGTCCGAGCTGCTGGATTACATGCTGGATCGCTTCCGCGCCTGGTATCAGGCTGAAGGCATTGCCACCGGTGTATTTCTGGCCGTGCGCAGCCGAGGCGTGACCCATCCGCACGACTTTAACCGACGCGTACAGGCTGTTGCCAGCTTCAGCAAGCTGCCGGAAGCCGCCTCACTGGCTGCAGCCAACAAGCGGGTCAGCAATCTGCTTGGCAAACTGGATGCACCAGTTGCTGCCGACATCAATAAAGCGCTGCTGACCGAACCCGCGGAAGTGACGTTGGCAGAGCAACTGGCGGTGAAAGACATTGATGTTGCGCCTCTTTATGCCCGTGGTGACTATCAGGCTGCACTGAACTGCCTGGCAGGGCTGCGTGAACCAGTGGATGCATTTTTTGATCAGGTACTGGTGATGGCTGATGATCCAGCCATCCGCAACAACCGTCTGGCCTTGCTGGCAGCCCTGCAGGCTTTGTTCCTGCATACTGCCGACATTGCCCAATTGCAACAGTGATGACCGGGGGCCTGATGGCCCCTGTTTTTTAACTCTCTTTTTGATCCAGCAGCAGGGCCATGACAGACCTTGCCAGTAGAATGTTGAACCGATGAAAAAAATACTGATCCTTGACCGGGATGGCGTTATCAACGAAGACTCAGACGCCTTTGTCAAAAATGCCGATGAATGGATTCCCCTGCCAGGCTCCATTGAAGCCATGGCACGCCTTTACCAGGCTGGCTGGATCCTGGCGATTGCCACCAATCAATCCGGACTGGCACGCGGTAAGTTCACCCAGCAGGATCTGGACGACCAGCATGAAAAACTGCTGCGCCTGCTGCATGCGGCCGGTGGTGATGTGCATCACATTGCCTGGTGCCCTCATGGGCCGGATGATGACTGCGAATGTCGTAAACCCAGACCGGGCCTGTTGCACCAGATCAGCTTGGCATTAAATCTGAATCTGGAGGGTGCCCTCATGGTGGGTGATGCGCTGCGCGATCTGCAGGCAGGTCAGGCGGTGGGTTGTAAGGCCGTACTGGTTCGTACCGGTAAGGGCGAAAAAACCCTGGCTGCCGGAGAAGGTTTGGATGATGTACTGGTGGTGGATAATCTGGCACAGTTGGCTGAGATGCTGTTAACCGAAGCCAGCCACTGAACTCCAACCTCAGTGGTCTCTTAACGGACAGGAAGCCTTGCAGCGATGCCCACTCCACCTCTGCCCCATGCATTTTTAAATCATCAGCAGTTGCGTGCCATCGGTTTTCTTGTGCTGGTGTTTTTGTTGTCCTTATCAATTGTTACCGGCACCACCCTGGCCACTACACTTTTTTTAAGTCAGGCGGGTGCTGCTTCACTACCACTTTTTTTTATTATCTTTGCGCTGGTTTCCACACCTGTCAGCGCTCTGGTTTCCTGGTGGCTGGACCGCACCGCCCGATTGTTTATCCTGGCAGCTTTGTGGGCTTTACTGGGGGGTATTGCGTGCCTTGGTTGGCTGTTTGGTATCAACAATGCTACGGCTGCGTTTGTATTTTACCTTGGCATCAGCACCACCGAACTACTGCTTGGCAGTCTTGCCGGTATTTTGTTAAGCGACTATTTTTCGCTGACCCAAAGTAAACGCCTGACCGGCAAGGTCAGCCTGGTGTTGGCATTGGGCGGCATTTCGGGTGCTTTACTGGTCAGCCTCACAGCACTCTGGTTATCACCCGCTGAGTCACTCTGGCTGATTGGTCTGCTGAGCCTGTTGGGACTGCTGGTGGTTGCTGTTTATCATCACTGGCAGCAACCACTGCAAACCTCCCGCAGTGATGAGGAAGATGAACCGGCAGCAAACCTGCAAACGGCTGGACGTTTTAAAAACCTCGGTGTGTTACTGCAAATTTACCGGCAACAACCCCTGGCGCGCTGGTTAACACTTGGTGTAGCTCTGGCTGTACTGCTTCAGTGTCTGCAGGAAATCCTGGCTTTTACCCTCTATGAAAACCACTACGCTGATGAACAGTCCCTGGCCGTTTTTCTCGGCTTTGCAGTAGGTATCCTGCACCTGTCCAGTTTATTGTTAGCCATGCTGGTAACCGGTTTTATGTTGCCGCGGTTAGGTGTCAGCAAAACTCACCTGGTTCACCCGTTTTTAAATCTCGCGGCTTTTGTCACCGTTGCGGCCAGTGGTCGTTTATGGAGTGGTGTTGTTGCACACATTGCCAGTGACCCACTGGACAGCAGCGTCAATACACCCACCACAACACTCCTCTACAATGCCTTGCCAGCCTCTGTGATTGGCCGCCTGAGGCTTTTTAATGATGGCATGGTCTATCCATTGGCACTTGGTTTTGCCGGTGTGTTATTACTGCTGCTTGAGCCTCTTATGAGCCTGTTGCAACTCGCTGTATTAGGTTTCCTTTTATCCTGCCTGCTGTTATTGGTGCATTGGCAAGCTGGACGGTGTTATGAGCAGCGCTTGCGGCACCAGGTCAGTCAGGGAACATTGCAGTTTGCCAATCAGGCTGCAGAACAGCATTTACCTCGTTCTCCTGGCTTGCATAGCTTTACCGCATCCCCCCTGACAAACATCCGACCTGAGCGCACAAAAGCTGTTCCTGTTGCTGTCTTTGAGCTGAAACGTGGACGAATGAATCGCTGGTTAACCTTGCTGCATCAACCTTCAATGGCGCAGGAGGTGCTGCAACAGATCCAGCAACTGGATGAAAAGAACCTGCGTAGGGCGCTGATGTACATGTTACCCAAGCTCACACATCATCCCATTGATTCAATAGTACTTTTTTTGCGTGCCTTACCTGTAATGAATGACCGTACCCGTGTGCTTTTGATCAACTGGTATCGAAAGCATTGGGGCAATCCACTGTTGAAACTGGCAGCAGATTTCCCGCTGACAGCAAAAATTCATGAACCTTTGAAGCGCCGTTTAATCTGGCTGGTCACCCATAATTTTCGAACCCGAGCCCAATCCATTCTCATGGAGCTTTTACGCCCACTTGATCAACAGGGCACGATGCAGGGCATAGAAATTCGCCTTTATGCCGGTGATGCCCGACAACAAGCCCAGGCACTGGAAAGCCTCAGCCTGATCCCTGAGCGACGATTTACCTACTGGCTACCCCTTGCTTTTGAGCCCTTGCCACAATTCAGTCTGAAACTAATGTTTTTATCAGGCCACAAAGCAGAAAGCTTATTAATGAATGTGTTTCGCTTTATGCCTGATCCATGGATGCAAAAAATGGCCGAGCTTTGGCCACGTTTAGCTAGCCAGCAAACAAACTTCAGTTACCTTGGAGCTTCAATGATGGAACGCCTGGAGTTATTACACCGTATTCCGCTATTTTCTGAGCTCAGCCTTGATGACCTGCAATCCCTTGATGCACAGCTACGAAGTCGTAAAGCCAGTGCGGGTGAGTGTTTATTCCAGCAAGGTGAGGCTGGTGATTGCCTGTACATCATGGTGTCAGGCAAGGTAAGCATCAGTCGTGATCAACAGGGTACAAATCAGGTATTGGCAGTACTGGATGCTGGCCAGCCTGTGGGTGAAATGGCTTTGCTGGATGATCAGCCCCGTTCAGCTACGGCCACCCTGTTAGAAGATGCCGAATTGCTCAGACTGGATAAACTGAGATTTCACAGCCTGGTGATGCAACGACCACAAATCCTGCTGGGTATGTGTAAGGTGCTGGCTGCGCGTTTGCGTAACGGCTGCTAGGCCTTTTCCTGGAGGTATAAAAAAGCCCTGCTTTCCTTGAAGGAAGCAGGGCTTTTTTCTTGCCGGTCAATACAAATCAGATATCCAGATTGGATACTGACAAGGCATTGGCCTCAATGAAGTGACGGCGCGGCTCCACTTCATCACCCATCAGGGTGTTGAACATCATGTCAGCAGCCACTGCATCTTCAATGGTGACACGCAACATGCGACGGGTTTCCGGGTTCATGGTGGTTTCCCACAACTGCTCGGGGTTCATTTCACCCAGCCCTTTATAGCGCTGAATGTTAATGCCCTTACGCGCTTCAGCCATCATCCAGTTCAGGGCATCAACAAAACGTTTAATCGGCTGTTTTTTCTCGCCACGGGCAATGTATGCACCCTCTTCCAGCAAACCATCCAACTGTTCACCCAGGGTACGCAGTGCACGGTAATCAGCAGATTTAAAGAAGTCGATGCCAAAAACGTATTCGGTTGGTACACCGTGAGCAATCACTTCAGCGGCTGGCAAGAAAATACCCCGCTCATGCTCCTCTTCAATGCGCATGCGCACCTGGGTGGTATCACTGGCAGCTGCAACAACCAGGGCTTCCAACCTTTCAACCCAGCCGGCAACCTTCTGACGATCTGAAAGGTCAGACACATCCAGACTCGGCGCATCAATCATCTGAGTGAGTACAAACTCCGGATAAACACGCGCCAGGCGATGAACACGGTTCATGGTGGCCCGGTAGTCCTCTACCAGCTTCTGCAAGCCCGCACCTGACATTCCAGGTGCGTCAGGATTAACGTGCAGCGCAGTGCCTTCCAGCGCGGTCTGCGTCAGGTATTCTTCCAGGGCAGCTTCATCTTTCAGGTACTGTTCCTGTTTACCACGCTTGATCTTGTAAAGCGGTGGCTGAGCAATAAAAACATGCCCGCGCTCAATCAGTTCCAGCGTCTGGCGAAAGAAGAAAGTCAGCAGCAGGGTGCGGATGTGGGAACCATCCACGTCAGCATCCGTCATGATGATGATGGAGTGATAACGCAACTTGTCAGGGTTAAATTCTTCCCGCCCGATACCGCAGCCCAGTGCGGTGATCAGGGTGCCCACTTCCGCAGAAGAAAGCATCTTGTCAAAACGGGCTTTTTCAACGTTAAGGATTTTACCCTTCAGTGGCAGGATAGCCTGGGTTTTACGATCGCGTCCCTGTTTGGCAGAACCACCGGCGGAATCACCCTCCACCAGGTAAATTTCAGACAATGCCGGGTCTTTTTCCTGACAGTCAGCCAGTTTGCCGGGTAAGCCTGCAATATCCAGCGCACCCTTGCGACGGGTCATTTCACGAGCTTTACGTGCTGCTTCACGAGCACGAGCCGCATCAATCATCTTGTTGACGATGGCCTTGGCTTCCAGCGGATTTTCTTGCAGGTAATCACCAAATGCCTTGCCCATTTCCTGTTCCACAGCCGTTTTCACTTCCGAGGAAACCAGCTTGTCCTTGGTCTGGGAAGAGAACTTGGGGTCAGGAACTTTCACGGAAATAATGGCTGTTAAACCTTCACGGGCATCATCACCGGTAGTGGATACCTTGGCCTTTTTAGCCAGGCCTTCCTGCTCGATGTACTGATTCAGCAAACGGGTCAGGGCAGCACGATAACCCGCCAGGTGGGTACCACCATCCCGCTGAGGGATGTTGTTGGTGTAGCAGTAGAGGTTTTCGGAGAAACCATCGTTCCACTGCATTGCCACTTCAACACCAACACCATCATCTTCGCGCTGGGTCGAAAAATGGAACACCTTACCCAGTGCATTTTTGTTGGTGTTCAGGTGATCAACAAAAGCTTTCAGACCACCTTCATAATGGAAAATCTCTTCGCGGCCAGCACGTTCATCCAGCAGCGAAATACGCACGCCAGAATTCAGGAAAGAAAGTTCACGCAGACGTTTGGCCAGAATATCAAAACTGAATTCGATGTTATTAAAAGTCTTGGGGGAAGGTTTGAAACGCACCAGGGTGCCGCTTTTTTCCGTCGAGCCCACCACAGACAGGGGTGCATCAGGCACACCATGGCGGTACACCTGTTCATGAATCTGCTTGTTGCGCCAGATGGTCAGCGTCAGTTCTTCTGACAGGGCATTAACAACCGATACACCCACACCGTGCAGACCACCGGAAACCTTGTAGGTGTTATCGTCAAACTTACCGCCGGCGTGCAGCACCGTCATAATCACTTCTGCAGCAGAGACACCTTCTTCCTTGTGAATATCCACTGGCATACCGCGCCCGTCATCAGACACACTGACGGACTCATCCGGATGTATGATCACGCGTACTTCACTGCAATAACCTGCCAAGGCTTCATCGATCGAGTTATCTACCAGCTCAAAAACCATGTGATGCAGACCAGTACCATCATCCGTGTCACCGATGTACATGCCGGGTCTTTTGCGAACTGCATCCAATCCTTTCAGAACCTTGATACTGGACGAGTCATACGCATTATTTTCGCTCATTAGCCACTCCCGTTCTGCTCCACTGCTTTTGTTCACCTGATGATTGCCGTGTATCCCCGTCAATCAACTTCAGGGTTGAACACCAGGCTGAATCTGCCCATGTTCCACGTGAAACCACATGATTTTTTCAGGTTGTTGCCAGCCTGTTGCCAGGGCTTCAGCTTCAACACCGGTAATAAACACCTGGCCTTGCTGGGCCTCCAACACCTCACAGAAAATGCTGCGGTGATGACGATCCAGTTCCGCCGGTAAATCATCAATCAAATACACACACTGCTTGTCAGTCACTACTGACAAAAGTGCGCCTTGTGCCAGTTTTAATGCAGAA
Source organism: Marinospirillum alkaliphilum DSM 21637 (assembly GCF_900119735.1). Classification (GTDB taxonomy): domain Bacteria; phylum Pseudomonadota; class Gammaproteobacteria; order Pseudomonadales; family Halomonadaceae; genus Marinospirillum; species Marinospirillum alkaliphilum. The sequence continues at coordinate 153,681 of NZ_FPJW01000004.1, forward strand.
ACAACCAACTTCTGCTGCCCACGTGAAAGCACTTCCATGGCAGCATGACCATCCAGGCTGACTCTGATATCAGCACGCTGTGGTCCTGACTGAGTAAAACCCTGCTCTGCATCTTTTGTACGTGAAGCCAGCAAACTTTCTGCCAGCTCCATATTTTTATCCCAGCCTCGTTGAAAGCCGAGTTTAAAATCATCAACATCCAGAAAGCGTTTTAACAGCGATGCAAACAAAGGCCTCAAGGCTTCCATGTATTGCTCACGGAACAGGGTAATTTGTTCACCACACCTTGCTATTTCCTGTTCCCACAACTGCAGCTGTAAAGGATCTATTCTACCATGCCTGAGCAGGCTATTGCGCTGTTTCAGAGCGCGCTGAAAACGCTGCCATTGGGGCATAAAAGAAGGTTCCACGTGAAACACTCCCCAATCAAGAAACTGGCGGCGTTCTTTGGGACTACCTTCAAGCAAACGAAAAGCATCCGGATTGATCAATTGCACTGGCAGTGCAGCAGTTAACTCTGCAACACCGGAAGGACGTGATCCACAAAAAAGGATTTCTGTTTCTTCATCCTGCTGACCACGCTGAATACCCAAAGGATAAAGTGTCTGGTCATCACCAGAAGCCAGTTGTGCAAAAACTGTAAAACGCTCTGACTCATGTTGAATCAGATTTTTCAGTTTTTTGCTTCGGAAGGAACGTACCAGACTCAACAGGTGAATGGCTTCCAACAAGGAAGTTTTGCCACTGCCATTTTCACCAATCAACAGATTGATACCAGCTGCAGGCGTTAGATCGGCTGACTGAATATTTCGAAAATGCTGAAGTTGCAGACGACGAATGGTCATTAAATGCAGCTACAAGAAATTTTGATGGCCCGACAAACAATGCTGTCGGGCATCTTTAAAAAATCAGAGGCGCATTGGCATAACAACATAAATGGCTGCGCCACCCCCTGCAGCCTGAATCAGTGCACTGGAGGCAGGATCAGAAAGCACCAACTGCACCTGTTCCACCTGTTCACCAATATTATCCATAACATCGATCAGGTAACCCACGTTAAAGCCCATTTCCAGGCTTTCACCCTGGTATTGCACAGTCATGCTTTCTTCTGCTTCTTCCTGCTCTGGATTGTTGGCCACCACGGTGAGGGTGTTAACACTGAGCAATAAACGAATACCAAGGAATTTTTCATTGGCCAGAATACCAATGCGCGACAACATCTGGCGTAACTGCAAACGATCACAAAGCACCAGCTTGTCACCACCCTGAGGGATCACTCGTTCATAGTCAGGGTAACGACCTTCAATCTGCTTGGAAATGAAAGTGGAGTGAGGTGTGTTCACCTGGAAATGTTGTTCACCAAAAATCAGCTGCACCGGCTCTTCAACATCATCCAACAGTTTAGCCAGATCATTAATCGCTTTAGCGGGCACAATCATGCTGGTCTTTTCAACTTCAGCAGTCTGTACCTGAGCATCAGCCAATGACAGTCGATGGCCATCTGTAGCTACTGCCCGCAAACGACCTGTTTGCAGTTCAAAATACATCCCGTTCAGGTAATAACGCACATCCTGACGCGCCATGGCAAAATCATTGCGACGAATCAGATTCAGTAACTGATTCTGTGGCAAACCGACCTGATGCCTGATTTGGCTAAGCTGAATGGATGGAAACTCGGATGAAGGCAGAGTGGCCAACACAAATCGGCTACGCCCGGAACGCACCACTGCACGCTGATCTTCCACAGCAAACTCAATAATGGCACCGTCAGACAACGAGCGACAAATGTCGGAAAGCTTTTTAGCTGGAACAGTAATGCTACCCGGAACATCCAGTTGTTGCATTCCTACACGCCAGATCAGCTCAACTTCAAGGTCCAGGCCTGTCAGAATTAAACCTTCAGCAGTGGCATCAATACGAATATGTGAAAGAATCGGAAGTGTATGACGTCGTCCAACCACACCGGCCATCATGGACAGTGGGCGCAACAGCACTTCTCTGGCGACTGAAAATTTCATTGATTTCACCTTATTATTAACTGGTCAGCAGACGCAGCAGGTTTTTCCAGTCCTCACGGATATCGGGACTTTCATCCTGCAACGAAGCAATCTTGCGGCAAGCATGTAATACGGTGGTGTGATCGCGTCCACCAAAAGCATCACCAATTTCTGGCAGGGAATGATTGGTCAATTCCTTGGCAAGCGCCATAGCCATCTGTCGGGGTCGTGCAATCGAACGATTACGGCGCTTGGAATGCAGATCAGCAACCTTGATTTTGTAATACTCTGCAACGGTGCGCTGTATGTTATCCACACCCACCTGTTTATCCTGCACCGCAAACAGGTCTTTCAGTGATTCACGCACCAGCTCAACACTGATTGGCTGACCCTTGAAACGTGAATCAGCGATCACACGATTGAGTGCACCTTCCAGGTCTCGAACATGGGAGCGGATTTTCTGAGCAATAAAAAAGGCAACTTCCTGAGGTAACTCCACGCCCGCCATTTCTGCTTTTTTCATCAAAATGGCAACACGCAATTCCAACTCAGGTGGCTCGATGGCCACAGTCAGCCCCCAACCAAAGCGGCTTTTTAAGCGCTCTTCGACACCGATTTCCTTGGGATAACGATCAGAAGTCAGAATGATCTGCTGACCTCCTTCCAGAAGAGCATTAAAGGTGTGAAAAAACTCTTCCTGTGAACGATCCTTACCAACAAAAAACTGGATGTCATCAATCAACAAGGCATCCAGGTTACGGTAATAGCGCTTGAATTCATTAATGGCGTTTAACTGCAGCGCCTTGACCATATCCTGCACAAAACGTTCAGAGTTCAGATAAACCACACGTGCATTAGGGTTTTGCTTGAGGATCTGATTACCCACAGCATGCATCAAGTGAGTCTTACCCAGACCTACACCGCCATATATAAAAAGAGGGTTGTAGGCACCACCTGGATTTTCCGCAACCTGAAAGGAAGCCGCGCGAGCCAGTTGGTTCGACTTACCTTCGACCAGGGTGTCAAAAGTATGCATGGGATTCAGTGTTGCAGCATGACGTATGGCACCTTCCACCTGAACATTGCTTGCAGCGTTGCCTGAACGGTTGTTTTGCCGTCCTCGGCCTGCCAGACCTGATGTACTACGATCAGGCAGTTCACCTATCTCATCAGACAGGTCACTTAAAGTATTCTGATAATCGGGCAAGGAAGCAGCTGCCACTGGCTGGGGAGCAACAACCGGTGTAGGTGACTGGATGGACGGTTTGACTCCAGGCACCTGGCGGCTGCCAACACCCAGTTGAACATCGGGTACCTGGCCACTGGATACCTCTTGTACCAGTTGCTGCAGACGTGAAGCATATTTATCAGCCACCCACTGCAACACAAACCGATTCGGAGCCAGAAGTTGCAGGCTGCGTCCGTTCATTTCCGGCTGCAATGGCCGAATCCAGGTCGACAATTGCTGGGCAGGGATTTCTTTTTCCAGGATCGCAAGGCATTGCGACCAGAGGTCATCTACGGACACATCAACACTCCTGAATTCAACCTCCGCATTTTAACTGCTTGCAGATCAGTTATCCACAACCACAACCAGCTTTTACCGAACACTTCTTCATTGCTGTTGTGGATAACAACACCTTAGACTGATGTAAAACAGGTCAGAAAAACCCTGAAAAAATCAGCTTGTGGAAAAAAGACCGATTCATCCACAGGCAAAAGACAGTTCACGCAAGGGATGATCGCAGCTCACCAGCAGGGTTATCAAGTTTACATAGGCATGAAAATTAAGAGAAAAATCAACTTTTCCACAGAAACTGTCCTCACTAGAAATAACAGTAGCAGTTATTCTTTTAAAATCTCTTTTGTTTATGTCCTGTTGCTGTGAATGAATGCTGCAGCTAAAGGAAAAATTGCGCTCCGGCGCAGAATTCACTAAAATCCCCGCTCTTGCATGACACAAGATTTTCCGGGCGCTCTCAAACCCTGAGGGAACCCTTACATTCATCACCCTTAGTGGAAAGTAGACATCATGAAACGTACATTTCAGCCCAGCGTTCTGAAGCGCAAGCGCACCCACGGTTTCCGTGCTCGCATGGCGACCAAGAATGGCCGTCAGGTTCTGGCTCGTCGTCGTGCCAAAGGTCGCAAGCGTCTGTGTGCTTGAGCACCAGTTGAGCGATGAAAAATAATGGTTTTCCCCGGCGTCTGAGACTACTCAAGCCCGGGGATTTCCGTTATGTTTTTGAGAACTCCCGTTATAAAGCCTTCTGTCCCGGTTTTTTACTGTTAGCAGCACCAGGCCAACAGATGGAAACCCGCATCGGCTTTGTAATCGGCAAGAAGCATGTCAAGCTGGCGGTTAATCGCAACCGTTACAAACGGATGTTCAGGGAGTCATTCAGACTTCAGCAACACCAGTTGCCGGCAGTGGATATCATCGTTCTTGCCATCAAAGGGGCTGACCAGAAGCCTGCTGATACTTTTCACCAGCAACTGGAACAAGCCTGGCCACAACTTCGCAGACGCATCGCCAAGGCGACTGCAAATCCATCTCCACTCGATTAAGCGGCAGTGACCCCATGGACGTAAAACGCATCGTGCTCTTTTCATCCCTGGCGGTAGTCGCCTATCTGCTGATCATTCAGTGGAACAAAGACTACCAGCAGCAGGATGTTCAAGTTCAAGCTCCTCAAGTTCAGCAACAGGCTTCTGTGACATCGGAAGACGAGGATGCTGTGCTGGAGCTGGATGATCCAACCGCACCGGTATTGGCTGCTCCAGCACGCCAGACAACAACTTCCAGTGGTCTGATCAGTGTTAGAACAGATACACTGGATATTCGCATCAACCCCCGTGGTGGTGATCTGGTTTACGCCGCCCTCCTGCGTCATAAAACCCGTGTTAACTCTGATAATCCCTTTGTACTGCTGCAGGATGACGATATCCGTCACTATGTCGTACAGAGTGATATCAGTGGCCTTGGGAACCAGCAGCGGATTCAGTTGCAACCGGAGCAGGTCAGTTATCAACTGGAAGAAGGCCAGAACAACCTTCAAGTTCGCATGACCGGTGAAGTGGATGGCATCGAACTGACCAAGGTATTTACCTTTACTCGTGGCAGTCACCTGATTCAGGTTGATTATGAAATCAACAACCAGTCAGACCGCAGTGTAACGTCCAGTTTTATTGGTCTGGTCAAACGCGATTCCTCACCTGACCCAAGTCAGGGTGAATTCCTGGGCATGAGTGCTTATCTGGGTGGTGCTTTTTCCACCGATGAAAAGCGTTATGAAAAAGTCAGCTTCCGTGACATTCAGCGCCAGAATTTCCAGGCTCACTCAATGGGTGGATGGGCTGCCATGCTGCAGCACTACTTCCTTGCAGCCTGGATTCCACCCCAGGATCAGATGAGTTTCTTCAGTACACGCACGGATCGCAACGGTAACAACATTGTTGGTTTCCGTGGTGCAGAACACCAGATTCATCCGGGTGAAACTGCCATTATTTCCGCCAGCACTTTTGTAGGACCCAAGGTTCAGAGCGAGATGAAGCAAGTGGCTCCGCATCTGGATCTGACGGTGGATTACGGTTGGTTGTGGTTTATTGCCCAGCCGCTGTTCTGGTTGCTGGACTGGTTCTACGGTTTTGTCGGGAACTGGGGTGTTGCCATCATTCTGGTCACTGTGGTGATCAAGCTGGTTTTCTACAAGCTATCAGCCACTGCTTATCGTTCCATGGCCAACATGCGCCGTGTTGCACCCAAGCTGCAGAAAATCAAGGAAGATGCCGGTGATGACCGTCAGAAGCTGTCACAAGCGATGATGGAGCTCTACCGCAAGGAAAAAATCAATCCGATGGGTGGTTGCCTGCCGATTCTGGTGCAGATGCCGGTGTTTATTGCCCTTTACTGGATGCTGCTGGAATCCGTTGAACTGCGTCATGCACCCTTTATGCTGTGGATTGCAGACCTTTCAATGAAGGATCCCTATTTTGTACTGCCAATCCTGATGGGTGTCAGCATGTACTTGCAGCAACTGCTGAATCCGACACCACCGGACCCGATGCAGGCCAAGATCATGAAGATGCTGCCGGTGATTTTCACCTTCTTCTTCCTGTTCTTCCCGGCAGGTCTGGTGCTCTACTGGTTGGTCAACAACATCCTGTCGATCCTGCAGCAGTGGTACATTACCCGCAAGATTGAGGCAGAAGATCGCCAGAGAGAAAAAGAAAAGGAAAAAGAGAAGGCTGCCAAGGCCTGATCAGGAACTAAAAATCGACCCCCTCTTCTGAGGGGGTTTTTCTATCTGCAGGACAACATCATGAATCACCAGGATACCATTACAGCCATTGCCACTCCGCCCGGTCGGGGTGGTGTCGGTATTGTGCGTGTTTCAGGCCCTTTATGCGGTGAAATAGCCAAATCCTTCCTGGGCCACCAACCCAAACCCCGTTATGCCCATTTTGGGCCTTTTTATGATCTCCAGGGCCAGGTGATTGATGAAGGGATTGCGCTATTTTTCCCCGGACCTAATTCTTTTACCGGTGAAGACGTGCTGGAGTTTCAGGGCCATGGTGGTCCGATGTTGCTGGATCGACTGTTGGAAAACCTGCTGTTGGTCGGCGCACGCCTGGCTTTGCCTGGTGAATTCAGTCAGCGGGCATTTCTTAATGACAAGCTGGATCTGACACAGGCAGAAGCCATTGCAGACCTGATTGATGCCAGCTCACGTCAGGCAGCAGAAAATGCACTCAAGTCGCTGCAGGGTGTTTTTTCCAGCAAGGTTCATGAACTGGTAGAACAATTAACCCAATTGCGAATTTATGTCGAAGCAGCCATTGATTTTCCAGAAGAGGAAATTGATTTTATCAGTGATGGTCATGTCAGCCAGCAATTGTTCACCATTCAACAACAGTTGTCTGCCATACGCAACGAAGCACGTCAGGGCTGCCTGTTACGGGACGGCATGAATGTAGTGCTGGCTGGTCGCCCCAATGCCGGTAAATCCAGCCTGCTGAATGCACTGGCAGGGCAGGAACGTGCACTGGTCACTGATATTGCGGGAACCACGCGTGATGTCTTGAAGGAACACATCCACATTGATGGTATGCCCTTGCACATCATTGATACTGCAGGCCTCAGGGAAACTGAAGATCTGGTGGAAAAACTGGGTGTTGAAAGAGCCTGGCAGGAAATTGAAAAGGCTGATCGGATTTTACTGCTGGTGGATGCACAAACCACTGAAAGCCTTGACCCCTACCAGATCTGGCCTGAATTTGTAGCACGCCTGCCACATCCTGAACGCCTGACATTGGTACGTAATAAAATTGATCTGAGTGGCGAAACTGAAACCTGTGATTTATCCACAACCCCTCCGGTAATCCGGATTTCTGCCAAGAAAAAACAGGGTGTGGATAACTTGAGACAACACCTGAAGCAGGTGATGGGTTTTCAAAACACCACAGAGGGTGGGTTTTCAGCAAGACGTCGTCACCTCGATGCCTTGCAGCGTGCCGATGAAATCATCGCAGCAGGCTATCAGCAACTGGAACTGCATGGTGCAGGTGAACTGCTGGCTGAAGATCTGCGCCAGGCTCAGGAAATTTTGGGTGAAATCACCGGTGCTTTTTCAGCTGATGATCTGCTGGGACGGATTTTTGGTGAGTTTTGTATCGGTAAATAGCAGCGATTTAAGGTTATTCAGCCTTAGATCAAAAGTCTTTGCTGAATTGTGCCAGGTAACAGGGTGGTGAGCTTGGTTCATTGCCTTCGGCTAACTGGTCATCTCTTTCCAGCAGAACCAGCAGTTGCCTCTGAATCGTCGGCAGGTGGGACATTTCAGGCCTTTGTGCTGCGGTTAATAAATCCACACGGCCCTGACGGGCTGCACACATCAGTGGTAAAAATAACGCCTCAAGTGTTTTCAGCTCATTGCTGTAAGCGTTGCTGAATGCTAGAAAATCCATCTCTCCCCGATGAAAGCTGCGTCTGAGATTGTGGGACGGAGCAATTTCCGGTAACCACAGGTCCAGTGCCAGTTCCTCGGCTTTTTTTCCTCTTGACCACAAACGATCGGTTAATACCCTGAATGCAGGTTCAATGGGTTGATAAATGCGTCGTAAGTGAATGGGGTATTTCATGCCACACTCCAGTGTATAAAGCAGCTGAATCCTTGGAAAAAACCTGTTGAGTCATCACTGATTATTCAGGGTAGTGGATAAAACCCTCTGTCATCCACAGGTTATCACAACATCAGCACTGCTTTTTAACGGCTAACCGCTGCACTTATCCATTCAGCATAATCAGCACTACTAAGGCCTGGAGTAATTTATCCACAGAAATCATCCACATAGTAATAACTAAAACATCAGTTCTTTTTTTCAGTTCATTAATTGTTATGACAAAGGCTGAAACAAAGGATTTCTGCTGCTGTAAAGGCGTGATCAAGCTATAATCAGCCGTTTTCCCTGAAGCAAGTTCTCCGAGGTGTATCCGTGGATTATCCAACCCGCTTTGATGTGCTCGTGATTGGCGGTGGCCACGCAGGAACGGAAGCCGCATTGGCTGCTGCACGCATGGGCTGTAAAACCCTGCTGTTGACCCACAATGTTGAAACCTTGGGTCAGATGTCCTGTAATCCGGCCATTGGCGGCATCGGCAAAAGCCATCTGGTGCGGGAAGTGGATGCGCTCGGCGGTGCCATGGCAAGGGCAACGGATCGGGGCGGTATTCAGTTCCGTGTGCTTAATGCCCGCAAGGGACCGGCAGTGCGTGCCACTCGTGCCCAGGCCGATCGAGTGCTTTATAAGGCGGCGATTCGCCATATCCTGGAAAATCAGCCGAATTTACAGATTTTTCAACAGGCTGTTGATGATCTGATCGTTCAAGGGGATCAGGTCAAAGGTGTTGTCACCCAATCCGGTATACGTTTTTACGCCACCAGCGTGGTACTGACCGCTGGAACTTTCCTGGGTGGTTTGATCCACATCGGGTTGCAGAATCATGCCGGTGGCCGGGCAGGTGATCCGCCATCGATTGCACTGGCTCAGCGTTTGCGTGAATTGCCGTTGCGCGTTGGTCGCTTGAAAACAGGGACACCTCCGCGGATTGATGCCCGTAGCATCGATTTTTCCGGTATGGAGGCTCAGCCCAGTGATGATCCGATTCCGGTGATGTCTTTTTTGGGGCAACCGGAAGAACACCCGGAGCAGGTGAGTTGTTATATCACCCATACCAATGAGCGCACCCACGAAATCATTCGCAATAATCTGGATCGTTCACCCATGTACTCGGGTGTTATTGAAGGCATCGGGCCGCGTTATTGCCCCTCCATTGAAGACAAGATTCATCGTTTTGCAGATAAAAACAGTCATCAGGTTTTTCTGGAGCCTGAAGGACTCACCACCCATGAAATTTACCCGAATGGCATTTCCACATCCTTGCCATTTGATGTACAGCTGGATCTGGTGCGTTCAATCCGTGGCATGGAACAGGCGCACATCACTCGTCCCGGTTATGCCATCGAATACGATTACTTTAATCCACAGGACCTGCAGCCAACCCTGGAAACAAAAGTTATCCACAACCTGTTTTTTGCTGGTCAGATCAATGGCACCACCGGTTATGAAGAAGCGGCAGCACAAGGCTTGCTGGCAGGTTTGAATGCGGGTTTGCGTGCGCAGGAAAAAGAAGGCTGGTGCCCGCGACGTGATGAAGCCTACATCGGTGTGCTGGTGGATGATCTGATCACGCTGGGAACCTCCGAGCCTTATCGCATGTTTACTTCGCGGGCTGAATACCGTCTGCTGTTGCGTGAAGACAATGCGGATCTGCGCCTGACTGAAAAAGGCCGCGAACTGGGATTGGTGGATGATCAGCGCTGGGCCGCTTTTGAAGCCAAACGGGAAGGGATTGAGCGGGAAATGGCACGCCTGAAGGATACCTTTGTGCATCCAGGTACTGCATCCGCTGAAACACTCAATGACAAGCTGTCGCAGCCGCTGTCCAGAGAGCAGACTTTGCTGGATCTGTTGCGTCGTCCGGAACTGGAATACTGGGATCTGGCCCATCTGGCCCCCGGTGAGTTGCCGAATGATCCACAGGTGCAGGAACAGGTGCAGATCCAGACCAAATATGCGGGCTACATTGAACGCCAGGCTCAGGATATTGAAAGAGTCAGACGGCAGGAAGAAACCCTGTTACCGGCAAATCTGGATTACAGCCGGGTGGATGGTCTGTCGAATGAAATTCGCAACAAGCTGAGTGGCATCCGCCCAGCTACCCTGGCGCAGGCCAGCCGTATTCCCGGTGTGACCCCGGCAGCCATTTCGATGTTGCTGATTCATTTGAAAAAACGTGATCTGGTGGCTAAGCAGGCATGAGTTATTTAAACACGGCTGAACATTTGCTGCGCAAGGGTATGCAGCAGATGCAGCTGGACATCAGTGAGCAGCAGTTACAGCAGTTACTGGAGTACCTGCAACTGCTGGATAAATGGAATCAGGCTTATAACCTGACTGCAGTGCGTGATCCATTGGACATGGTCAGTCGGCATCTGCTTGATAGCCTGTCGATTTTACCTTATGTGGCAGCAGGTGAAATCACTGATGTGGGCTCTGGCGCTGGTTTACCCGGTATTCCGCTGGCCATCATGAAACCTGATTTAAAGGTCTTGTCACTGGATTCCAATGGTAAAAAAACCCGTTTCCAGTTTCAGGTGGCAGCAGCATTAAAACTACAGAACTTTGTTGTGCAACAGGTACGCGCTGAAAGTCTGCAGCCTGCTACAAGAACGCAACAGCTGGTGAGTCGAGCCTTTGCTAGTCTGGGTGACTTCATTCGGTTAACAGAACCACTGGCGGCTCCGAATGCCCGCTGGCTGGCAATGAAAGGCCTGTACCCGGAAGATGAACTTGCGGCTTTGCCACAAGGTTTTGTTTTAAAGGAGACGCATCCATTGCAGGTTCCCGGAGAAGATGGACAGCGTCATCTGTTGGTTTTAGTCAGACAAGAAAACTGCTGATCAAACTTTGTCATCCATGGACTTCCACTGGTGAGTGCGGGTTGCACTGATTGATCAGGGTTCTGCAAGCGAAAGGATAAGGCTGTGACCAAGATTTTTGCTGTGACCAATCAGAAGGGTGGTGTTGGTAAAACAACGACCTGCGTTAACCTTGCGGCCTCTTTGGTTGCTACCAAACGTAAGGTGTTATTGGTGGATATGGACCCACAGGGCCATGCCACATTGGGCAGTGGCATCGATAAAAAACAATTACAAGCTTCAGTATATGACCTGTTGATGGGTGAAGCCGGTATCGAGGCAGTTCGAATAACTGCTGAGGCAGGTGGTTACGATCTGCTGCCAGCCAATGTTGATCTGGCCGGGGCTGAAGTTGGGCTGATCAATGAGCCGCGTCGTGAGCGGAGACTGGCCGAAGCCCTGGAAAGCGTCAAAAAGGATTATGATTTTGTTCTGATTGATTGCCCGCCATCACTGAATCTATTGACCATCAATGCACTGACTGCCGCACGGGGAGTACTGGTCCCGGTGCAGTGTGAATACTATGCCCTGGAAGGTCTGACATCTTTACTGGATACCCTCAAACGGGTTGCCAGCTCAGTGAATCCCGGTCTTGAAATCACCGGTATCCTGCGTACCATGTATGATCCCCGCAACAGCCTGACGCAGGATGTTTCCAATCAATTGATTCAGTATTTTGAACGTCAGGTGCTGGGTACCGTGATTCCGCGTAATATCCGTCTGGCAGAAGCACCCAGTCACGGCATGCCGGTATTAAGTTATGATCCGAAGTCCAAAGGCAGTCTGGCCTATCTGGCTTTAGCGGGTGAAATTCTGCGTCGTAACTCCCTGTAAACCCTTGGATACCACAGAAGGCTTATGACACCAGCAAAAAAACGAGGACTAGGACGCGGATTGGATGCCCTGCTGGGTGCCGTTAATCCCGAACCAACCCAACTGGAAGCTGTGCAGACGGCTGAACAGCGCTTGCCGGAAGGTGAACTGAAAAAGCTGCCGATTGAACAGTTGCGACCAGGCAAATACCAACCTCGACGTGACATGCATCCGGAAGCACTGGAAGAGTTGGCTGCATCCATTCGACAGCAAGGTATCATGCAGCCGGTAGTGGTGCGGCCACTGGGTTCTGGTCAGTATGAAATCATTGCTGGTGAACGGCGCTGGCGGGCCGCCCAACTGGCTGGTCTGGATGCAATTCCGGCACTGGTGCGTGAAGCAGAAGACCGCGATGTGATTGCACTGGCCTTGATTGAAAACCTGCAGCGTGAAGACTTGAATCCAGTGGAAGAAGCCCTCGCGCTGCAGCGTTTGCAAAAAGAGTTTGAACTGACACAACAGCAGGTTGCCGACGCGGTTGGTAAATCACGCAGTGGCATCACCAACCTGTTGCGGTTATTACAATTGCAACGGGATGTACGCCGCATGCTGGAGCATGGTGACCTGGAAATGGGTCATGCACGCGCACTGCTGGGGCTTGAAGAAAATCAGCAACTGGATGCAGCCCGTCAGGTGGTTGCCAAGGGTATGTCGGTGCGTCAAACCGAGGCGTTGGTGCGTCATTTGCTGGAAAAGCCTGAAAAAACAAATGACAAGGCACCAAAAGACCCGGATATCAGTCGTCTGGAACAGCAGTTGCAGGCCAGTTTGGGTGCACCGGTCAGCATTCAGCATTCCAGCAAAGGTAAAGGAAAGCTGGAAATACGTTATTCCAGCCTGGCTGAACTGGATGGCATCCTGCGCCACCTGCGTTAAACCGGGCTCTTGCACCTTGGTCGAAAGACCCGGTTAGACTGTCCGGTCATTGTTGAAGCCCAATGGCTTAATCTCTATAATCCTTGGGCTTTGTAAAAAAGCGGTAACAAGGTAATCACAGAATGCGCAGCAGGACATAACGGAAGATGGCAGATTTACCCCTTCCGCCCTATAAAAAACTGCTGTTACTGCAGCTGCTGACTGCGCTGGTGTTAGCGCTTTTGCTGGAAGTGTCATGGAAAGGTTCCGGTCTGTCTGCGCTATGGGGTGGCATGATAGCGCTGCTGCCGCAGGCAGTATTTGCTTACGTGATGTTTCGGCATCGTGGTGCAAGGCGTATAGGGAAGGCTGTTCAGCAGATGTTTATGGCTGAGTTGCTGAAGTTTGGTTTGACGGTTGTTCTTTTTGTACTGGTGTTTGTTGCAGTGCAACCCTCAAACCCAATTTCACTTTTAATTGCTTACTCAGTGGTTCTGATGGCGCACTGGCTGGCACCATGGCTAATGCAGTCCAGACGATAACCACGCAACGTTTCGAGGCTGATCATGGCAGATACACCTGTAGAATATATACAGCATCACTTGCAGAACATGACTTACGGCAAGCACCCCGAGCTGGGGTGGAAAATGGCCGAAAGCAGTGCTGAAGCGGCTGAAATGGGATTCATGGCATTCCACGTGGATACCCTGGGTTGGTCCATTGCCATGGGTCTGCTGTTCCTGTTTCTGTTTAAAAAAGCTGCCAATGCGGTCACCAGCGGTGTTCCAGGTGGTCTGCAAAACTTTGTAGAAATGTGCTTTGAATTTGTGGATAACCTGGTCAAGGAAACCTTCCATGGCCGCAATCCACTGATTGCCCCACTGGCACTGACCATTTTTGTGTGGATTTTCCTGATGAACAGCCTGAAGTGGTTGCCAGTTGACTGGATTCCAGGTCTGGCCCACCTGTTGGGCGCTGACTACTTCAAGATTGTTCCCACCACCGACCCGAACGCCACCTTTGGTATGTCACTGGGTGTATTCTTGCTGATCATTTTCTACAGCATCAAGGTCAAGGGTGCGGGTGGTTTTGCCAAGGAACTGTCTTTCACTCCGTTTAATCATTGGCTGTTCATCCCGGTCAACCTGGTACTGGAAATCATTGGCCTGTTGACCAAGCCAATCAGTCTGGCACTGCGTTTGTTCGGTAACATGTACGCTGGTGAAGTCGTCTTTATCCTGATTGCACTGACCTTTGGTGCGGGCCTGTTCATGGGTCTTCTGGGTCTGGGCATGCAGTGGATCTGGGCAGTGTTCCACCTGCTGGTCATCCCGCTGCAAGCGTTTATCTTCATGGTACTAACCATTGTGTACCTGAGTGCTGCTCACGAAGATCATCACTGAGCAAAGCAGTAACCAGCCTGTCTGCCGTGAGGCAGGCAGGCGAGTTTTAGCAGTAACTTAACCTCAACTCAACTTCAACCAACCTTAGTAACTTAGGAGTAACTCATGGAACTCGTATACATTGCCGCCGCTATCATGATCGGTCTGGGTGCTCTGGGCACCGGCATTGGTTTCGCTCTGCTGGGTGGCAAGCTGCTGGAGTCCACCGCTCGTCAGCCTGAACTGGGCGCACAGCTGCAAACCAAGACCTTCCTGATGGCTGGTCTGCTCGACGCCGTGCCGATGATCGGTGTTGGTATCGCGATGTACCTGATTTTCGTTGTTGCCGGTTAAGACTGAGTTGATGAGGGTCAGCAACGTCTGACCCTGCAAAACTCTTTCTACGGACCTTCAACAATGGCAAAAGGTGTATCGCAATGAATATGAATATGACCATTCTGGGTCAGTCAATTGCCTTCGCACTCTTTGTCTGGTTCTGCATGAAGTTTGTATGGCCCCCGATTGCCGAGGCCATGCGCGAGCGCCAGAAGAAGATTGCCGATGGCCTGGATTCAGCCAGCCGCGCCCAGCGCGACCTGGAACTGGCTCAGGAAAAGGCGTCCCAGACCCTGCGTGAAGCCAAAGAGCAGTCTGCCCAGATTCTTGAGCAGACTAACAAGCGCGCGACCCTGATGATCGAAGAAGCCAAAGAGCAGGCCCGCGCCGAAGGCGAGCGTCTGATTGAAGCAGCCAAGGCCGAGATCACCCAGGAAATCAACCGTGCCAAGGATGAGCTTCGTGCTCAGATTTCTGCCCTGATTGTAGAAGGTGCTGAAAAAATCCTTGAAAGCTCTGTGGATGCAAAAGCACATAGCGAGCTGGTCGACAAACTCGCCAAACAACTGTAAGCGAGGTGTCTGATGGCTGACAAGAACACACTCGCCAGGCCTTATGCGAAGGCCGCCTTTGAGTACGCGTTAAGTGAAGGCAAGCTGGCAGACTGGTCCGCAATGCTCAGTCTGGTAGCCGAAGCAGCTTCCAATAAAGAAGTTGCTGCGCTGTTGCTGAACCCGTCGCTGAACAGTGATGCCAAAGCGGAAATCCTGCTCGAAATTTGCGCCGCAAAAATCGATGACCAGGGCCGCAACTTCATCAAGCTGTTGAGTGAAAAAAGCCGTTTACCCCTGATTCCGGTGATTGCCGAAATCTATGAGGCTTTTAAAGCCGAGCAGGAAAAATCTGTTGAAGCCCAGGTGATCTCAGCTTTTGAACTGAGTGCCGAGCAGCAACAACTGCTGGTAGATGCACTGCGCAAGCGTTTAAACCGTGAGGTTAGCCTCAAGGTTGAAATTGACAAGCGTCTCATTGGCGGTGTTGTTATTCGCACCGGTGACCTGGTGATCGATGGCTCGCTTCGCGGCAAACTCGCGAAACTGGCCGAGTCATTGAAATCCTGATTTTGAGGGACAAGGCATGCAGCAACTGAATCCATCCGAGATCAGTGACATCATCAAGAAGCGCATCGGTAGCTTGGATGTCACTTCGAAAGCCCAGAACGAGGGCACCATCGTGAGTGTTGCTGATGGTATCGTGAAAATTCACGGTCTCGGCGACGTCATGTATGGCGAAATGATTGAGTTTGAACAGGGCTCTTATGGTATGGCCCTGAACCTGGAGCGTGACTCCGTAGGTGTGGTAGTACTGGGCGATTACCTCGGTCTGGCTGAAGGCCAGTCTGCCCGTTGTACTGGTCGCATCCTGGAAGTACCCGTCGGTGATGAACTGCTGGGTCGTGTTGTCGACGCTCTGGGTAATCCGATTGATGGTAAAGGCCCGATTGATGCCAAGCAGACCGATGCGGTCGAAAAGGTAGCTCCGGGTGTAATCTGGCGTAAGAGTGTTGATCAGCCCCTGCAGACCGGCTACAAGGCCGTTGACGCGATGGTGCCGATTGGTCGTGGTCAGCGTGAGCTGATCATCGGTGACCGCCAGATTGGTAAAACTGCCATTGCAGTTGATGCCATCATCAACCAGAAAGGTACTGGTGTTAAGTGTATCTACGTTGCCGTGGGCCAGAAGCAGTCCACCATTGCCAACGTGGTACGTAAACTGGAAGAGCATGGTGCTCTGGCTCACACCATTGTGGTGGTCGCCTCTGCATCTGAAGCAGCTGCCCTGCAGTTCATTGCTCCTTACTCCGGTTGCACCATGGGTGAATACTTCCGCGATCGCGGCCAGGATTCCCTGATTGTTTATGATGACCTGACCAAGCAGGCCTGGGCTTACCGCCAGATCTCCCTGCTGCTGAAGCGTCCACCCGGACGTGAAGCTTACCCAGGTGACGTATTCTACCTGCACTCTCGCCTGCTGGAGCGTGCCTCCCGCGTCAGCGCTGAGTACGTGGAAAAGTTCACCAACGGTGAAGTGAAAGGTCAAACCGGCTCGCTGACGGCTCTGCCGATCATCGAAACCCAGGGTGGTGACGTATCCGCGTTTGTACCGACCAACGTAATCTCCATTACAGATGGTCAGATCTTCGTGGAAACCAACCTGTTCAACTCAGGCATCCGTCCTGCGATGAACGCCGGTATTTCTGTATCCCGCGTAGGTGGTGCAGCACAGACCAAGATCATCAAGAAACTGGGCGGTGGTATCCGTCTGGCTCTGGCTCAGTACCGTGAGCTGGCAGCCTTCTCCCAGTTTGCTTCCGATCTGGACGAAGCCACCCGCAAACAGCTGGAGCATGGTCAGCGCGTTACCGAGCTGATGAAGCAGAACCAGTATGCGCCTATGTCCATCGCTGAGATGGGTGTATCGCTGTTTGCAGCGGAAAACCATTTCCTGGATGACATCGAAGTCAGCAAGATTCTGCCCTTCGAAAAGGCCCTGCACGCTTACATGCACGCTGAGCACGCTGGCCTGATGAAGCAGATCAATGACTCTGGTGATTTCAGCAAGGAAATCGAAGCGGCCCTCAAATCTGCTGTTGAGCAGTTTAAGGCCACCCAGTCCTGGTAAGTGCCCATGAACCGGCTGATGCATAATCAACCGGTTCAGGTACTTGTTGGCTAAGAAGGCGAAAGCGTATGGCAGTCGGAAAAGAGATCCGCTCCCAGATCGGGAGTATCAAGAATACGCAAAAGATCACCAAGGCCATGCAAATGGTCGCGGCGTCTAAAATGCGTAAAGCACAGGATCGCATGGCCGCCAGCCACCCTTATGCCACCCAGATCAGAAAAGTGGTCAGCCACATTGCTGAATCCACCCCTGAGTACCGCCACAGCTATATGCAGGAGCGGGACGTCAAGCGGGTTGGATACATTGTTGTTTCCACCGACCGGGGTCTGTGCGGTGGTCTGAACATCAACCTGTTCAAGGCCGCAGTAAAAGACATCCTGGAGTGGAAAAACAAGGGCGCAGAAATTGATATCTGTGCTATCGGCAACAAGGCTGGCGGCTTCTTCCGCCGTTACGGCGGTAGTCTGGTGGCTGCCAAGAGCGGGCTGGGTGATGCTCCCAAGGCCAGTGAGCTGGTGGGAAGTGTCAAGGTCATGCTGGATGCCTATGAAGAAGGCAGAATAGATCGGCTTTATGTGGTGTATAACGAGTTTATCAACACCATGAGTCAAAAGCCGCTCGTCCAGCAGCTGTTACCCCTGGAAGCTGGAGCAGTCGAAGAAGACAGTAACAGTCGTAAGGTAGCCGGTTGGGATTACCTCTATGAACCCGATCCACGCAGTCTGCTCGACAGCCTGCTGATCCGGTACATCGAGTCCCAGGTCTATCAGGCTGTTGTTGAAAACATCGCCTGTGAGCAGTCTGCGCGTATGGTTGCAATGAAAAGCGCAACCGACAACGCTGGCAACTTCATCAGTGAGTTGCAGCTTGTTTACAACAAAGCGCGTCAGGCAGCAATTACCCAGGAAATCGCCGAGATTGTCGGCGGTGCTGCAGCGATCTGATGAGTGCTTCCACGCACTTTGTGGAAGTGAAGAGGGTAGCAGGTTTCATTTGCAGGTTTGAGAGGAACCAAGATGAGTAGCGGACGTATCGTACAGATCATCGGTGCCGTTATCGACGTGGAATTTGATCGGGCAGACGTACCCAACGTGTATGACGCCCTGACCGTTGATGGCACTGAAATGATTCTTGAAGTACAGCAACAGCTCGGTGATGGCATCGTGCGTTGCATTGCAATGGGCTCCACCGAAGGTCTGAAGCGCGGCCTGGTGGCAAACAATACCAAGGCTCCAATCTCGGTACCCGTAGGTACCAAGACGTTGGGCCGTATCATGGATGTGCTGGGTCGCCCGATCGACGAAGCAGGTCCGATCGGTGAAGACGAGCGTTGGGCTATCCACCGCAAGGCGCCAACCTATGATGAACAGTCCAGCGCCATTGAGCTGCTGGAAACGGGCATCAAGGTTATCGACCTGGTATGTCCTTTCGCCAAGGGTGGTAAAGTGGGTCTGTTCGGTGGTGCCGGTGTTGGTAAAACCGTAAACATGATGGAGCTGATCCGTAACATCGCCATCGAGCACAGCGGTTTCTCCGTATTTGCCGGTGTCGGTGAGCGTACTCGTGAAGGTAACGACTTCTACCACGAGATGAAGGACTCCAACGTACTGGACAAGGTATCCCTGGTTTACGGTCAGATGAACGAGCCGCCGGGTAACCGTCTGCGCGTGGCTCTGACCGGTCTGACCATGGCCGAGAAGTTCCGTGACGAAGGTCGTGACGTACTGTTCTTCGTAGACAACATCTATCGTTACACGCTGGCCGGTACCGAGGTATCTGCACTGCTGGGACGTATGCCTTCAGCGGTAGGTTACCAGCCGACTCTGGCTGAAGAGATGGGTGTACTGCAGGAGCGTATTACCTCTACCAAGACTGGTTCCATCACTTCCGTACAGGCCGTTTACGTGCCTGCGGATGACTTGACTGACCCGTCTCCTGCGACCACCTTCTCGCACCTTGACGCGACCGTGGTACTGTCCCGTGACATCGCTTCTCTGGGTATCTACCCAGCGGTTGATCCACTGGATTCCACCTCACGTCAGCTGGACCCGCTGGTTGTTGGTGTTGAGCACTATGAAGCAGCCCGTGGTGTACAGACCGTTCTGCAGCGCTACAAAGAGCTGAAGGACATCATTGCCATTCTGGGTATGGACGAACTGTCCGAAGAAGACAAACAGACAGTATCTCGCGCTCGTAAAATTCAGCGCTTCCTGTCTCAGCCCTTCTTCGTGGCGGAAGTATTCACCGGTTCTCCCGGTAAGTACGTTTCCCTGAAGGACACCATTCGTGGTTTCCAGGGCATCCTGAATGGTGATTATGATCACCTGCCAGAGCAGGCTTTCTACATGGTTGGCTCCATCGACGAAGCTGTCGAAAAAGCCAAGGGCATGAAGTAAGGCTGACGGGACAACCCGGGGGGAGTACCCATGGCGATGACAATGCATTGCAATGTTGTCAGTGCTGAAAAGAAACTGTTTGACGGCCGTGCCGAGCTGGTTGTGGCATCAGGCATCATGGGTGAGCTGGGCATTCTGCCCGGCCACACCCCACTGTTGACTGAGCTGAAACCCGGCAGCATCAAGGTGGTTAAACAGAATGGCGAAGAAGAGCTGATCTACGTTTCCAGTGGTTTTCTGGAAGTCCAGCCGGATACCGTAACTGTACTGGCCGACTCGGCCGAACGGGCTGCGAATCTGGATGAGGCTGCCGCCAAGGAAGCCATTGAAGCCGCTCAGCGTGCGATGGCAGACCAGTCTGCCGAGCTGGAGTATGCTCAGGCCGCAGCAATGCTGGCCCAGGCAGCCGCTCAGCTTCAAACCATTCAGCAACTGCGCAAGAAACTGGGCAAATAATCCACCAGGATTGTTTAAACCCAGAGGTGGTTCCAATCGGATACTACCTAAAGGAAAAGGCGGCCATCAGCCGCCTTTTCTGTTTCGTTCATAACATCCGCAGCAGGAGTGCCGCATGAGCGAAGACCATCTCAATACGGAAACTGAAGTGGTGTCAGCACCTGAGCTGCCTTTGCCGGGTGAAAATGGCTGGCGTCATGCCCAGGCCAGTTTGCAAGCCGTGGATGTCGCTGATCAACTGAGCCAGTTAAAACAGCCGGAGGCCATTGCCAGCTGCCTGGATCTGCTACCACTGGCACGCCGCACAGAAATCTTTGACTATCTGCCCGACCCGGTTCAGGAAGAGCTGGCAGAAGTTCTCTCGCTTGATTCCTTGATGGAGCTGCTGGAAGAGTTACCGGCGGATAGTGCTGCTGACTTATACAGTCTGTTAAGCCCTGAACAGCAGGCCAGCCTGCTGAAAGCCCTGCCCTCACGCAATCGTGCAGCCCTTGAACACCTGTCACGTTATGAAGAAGGCACCGCCGGTGCCTTGATGACCACGGAAATGTCCTTGCTGCCAACAGGCATTAATGTCCAGAGGGCACTGGAAATCCTGCGTCGTACAGCACCCGGCTCAGAAACCATTTATCAGACCTATGTGGTGGATCCCCGCCATCGACTGGTGGGTGTGGTTTCCTTGCGTCAGTTGATCCTGGCCAGTCCACGCACCACACTGGACCAACTGATGACCACAGAGTTAATCAGTGTGTCAGCCGATGAACACCAGGAAGAAGTGACTCGCCTGATCAGTCGTTATGATCTGCTGGCCTTGCCGGTGGTGGATGAACACCAGCGCTTGCTGGGCATTGTTACCTACGACGATGCCATGGACGTGGCTGAAGAAGAGGCCACTGAAGACATTCACAAAAGTGCCAGTATTGCGCCCCTGGAAGAAGGCCTGTTGCGCTCCAGCATGCTGGATCTGTTCCGCAGTCGTATCACCTGGTTGATCCTGCTGATTTTTGCCAACCTGGTTTCGGGGCTGGGTATCTCCTTTTTTGAAGACACCATTGCTGCGCATGTCGCCCTGGTATTTTTCCTGCCACTGCTGATTGGCAGTGGCGGTAATGCCGGCTCTCAGGCATCCACCTTGATGGTGCGTGGTTTGGCAGTGGGTGATGTCAGCCTCAGTGACTGGGCACGTTTGTTAGGCCGTGAGCTGTTGGTTGCCGGAGCCCTGGGTTTAACCATGGCGCTGGCCGTTTCTCCCATTGGTATTTTTCGTGGTGGTATGGATCTGGCGATGGTCGTCGGCATCAGCATGATTTTTATTGTACTGATGGGCAGCATGATAGGTATGAGCCTGCCATTTATCCTGCAACGTCTGAACTGGGATCCGGCCACTGCTTCAGCACCGCTGGTTACCACTCTGGCTGATGTGATTGGTGTGGTGACCTATTTTGCCCTGGCCACCTGGTTGCTGGGTCTGTATTAGTATTACTGGAGTTGTTGATGGACTGGATGCAGCTGGTGGTTTTGTCCTTACTGCAGGGACTGACAGAATTTTTACCCATTTCCAGTTCCGCCCACCTGATTCTGGTGCCGGTACTGACCTCTTGGGAAGACCAGGGGCTGGCTTTTGATGTGGCACTACACATCGGTAGTCTGGCAGCTGTGGTGCTCTACTTTCGGCAGGATCTGCTGGGCATGACTCGTAGCTGGACCCGTTCTCTGGTGACGCGCAGACTGGACGAGGATGCCCGATTGGCCTGGGCGGTAATACTGGGCACCATTCCGGTGGGGTTGGCTGGATTGTTGTTAAAAGACTGGATTGCAACCGAGTTGCGCGGTCCCTTGGTGATGGCCTGGACACTGATCGGTTTTGGTCTGCTGCTGGGCTACGCCGATTGGCAGCGGCGTGGCAACCGGTCAGAGCACCAGATGAACTGGAAGGATGTGGCGGTGATCGCTTTTGCTCAGGCGCTGGCATTAATTCCCGGCACATCACGTTCTGGCATTACCATTACCGCTGCCCTGTTGATGGGATTAAGTCGGGAAGGTGCAGCCCGCTTTTCCTTCCTGTTGTCGATTCCGGTGATAACCCTGGCGGGATTACTGGAAACCAGGGGATTGCTGCAAGAAGCACAGGCAGTAGACTGGTCTGCCATCTTCTGGGGCGCGCTACTATCAGGCGTCAGTGCTTATCTGTGCATTCATTATTTTTTAGCCTTCATCAAGCGTATTGGCATGCAACCCTTTGTGGTGTATCGCCTGCTGCTGGGTGGTTTGCTCTTGTACTTTTTCTGGTGACAGGATGGAAGTATGTTGATTTCAAAACTACATAAATTCAGTGCGGGTCTGCTGCTGGTTTTACTGATGTTGTTGCTGGCAGGTTGTGGCAAAGAACCTGAGCCTCAGCCTGTCCGTCTGCAAGGACAGATTTTTGGCACCTTCTGGCTGGCAACTTTCCCGGACCAATGGTCAACTGACCAGGTGAAACGCCTGGAAACCGGCATCAAGGCTGAGTTGGACAAGGTGAATCAATCCATGTCCACCTACCTGAAGGATTCAGAGCTGAACCGCTTTAATGCTGCTGAACCCGGCGAGTGGGTGGCCGTTTCAACCCCCCTGTTTGAAGTGTTAAGCCTGAGTCAGGCAGTATCCGAAGCCAGTCGGGGTGCTTTTGATGTCACCGTGGGTGGTTTGGTCAACCTTTGGAGTTTCGGACCTGAGGCCCGTCCGGAAGCCATTCCGGGAAGGGAGCTGCTCCAGCAGCGCAAAGCAGAAACAGGTTATCGTTATCTGGAGCTGGATTATGGAAACCAGCAAGCTCGTCGACTGCGAAGCAGTTATGTGGATCTTTCCGGTGTGGCCAAAGGATATGCGGTAGACCGGGTTGCTGACTGGTTGAAGCAACAGGGTGTGGATAACTTTCTGGTGAACATTGGTGGTGACCTGATTGTGGCTGGAGAGCGCAATCCAGGGCAGCCCTGGCGGATCGGTGTTGAAGTGCCGGATGGGCGCATTCAGGTTGCACATCACATCTTGCCGGTCAGTGACATGTCAGTGGCCACCTCGGGCGACTATCGCAACTACTATGAAGTGGACGGTCGGCGGATGTCGCACACCATAGATCCACGTACCGGCTGGCCGGTTAATCACCAACTGGCCTCAGTTACTGTTTTACACCCCAGCAATGCTGTGGCAGATGCCTGGGCTACGGCGTTTATGGTGCTGGGAACCAATGCCGCACTGGAGCTGGCCAACCGGGAAAAGCTGGATATCCTGTTGATCAGCCGGGAGGGTGACGGCTGGAAAACCGATCTTTCGGAAAGTATGCGAACCCTTTTGGGTAGTGAGTTGAGCAACAAGATTCTCAGTCGCTGATGATTTCAGGAGGTGGGTATGACCTTTGAAGAGCTGACGCAGGCACTCAATGAAGCCATGGACCAGGAAGATACCCTGGCCATCGAAAGGCTGGTGGCAGAAATGCAGCCACCGGACCTGGCTGAATTTGTTCGCCATGAGTCGCCGGAAGTCTCGCTGAAACTGCTCACCCACCTGCCTTTGGAAGAACGGGCAGAAGCCTTTGGTTATCTGGAACTGGAAAAGCAGTGTGAACTGGCACTGAAGATGACCGAAGAAGGTCTGTCGCAGCTGTTTGTGCACATGAACTCGGATGAGCGGGCTGACCTGTTCAACGAACTGCCGGAAGAGCGCCAGGAAGGTATCCTGCGCCGCATGGCTCAGGACGAACGGGAAGATATCCGGCGTCTGGCCAGTTATGAAGAGGGCACAGCGGGTGCCGTAATGACCAGTGATTATGTCACTGTTCCTGCCGGCGTTACGGTTGGTCGTGCGCTGGATATCGTGCGCCAGACGGCACCCAATGCTGAAACCATCTATCAGATTTACATTCTGGATCAGGCTCAGCAATTGCTGGGCACCCTATCCCTGCGTCAGCTGATCCTGGCTAAACCGGAAGCGGTGGTGGATGGCTTGATGACCACCGACCTGGTCAGCATTAATGTGCATGAAGAGCAGGAAGAGGCATCGCGCCTGATCAGTCGTTATGACCTGTTGGCCTTGCCGGTGGTGGATGACCAGCAGCGGTTGGTGGGTATTGTGACCTACGATGATGCGATGGACGTGGCAGAAGAAGAAGCCACGGAAGACATTCACAAAAGCGCCTCGGTTGGCCCCTTGGATGAAGGTTTCGGCAAGGCACGCATCACCAGCCTTTATCGTCGCAGGGTCAACTGGCTGGTGTTGCTGGTGTTTGCCAACATCCTGTCTGGTGCCGGTATCGCTTTTTATGAAGAAACCATCGAAGCCTATGTGGTGTTAGTGTTTTTCCTGCCGCTGTTGGTTGCCAGTGGTGGTAATGCCGGATCCCAGGCCTCAACACTGATGATTCGGGGTCTGGCCACCGGAGATGTAGGCGCCCGCGACTGGGGTAAGCTGCTGAGCCGTGAACTGGTGGTCTCTGCATCGCTGGGCCTGACCATGGCGGCTACCATTGCTGGTATTGGTTTCTGGCGGGGTGGCATGGACATCGCTCAGGTGGTGGCCTACAGCATGTTTGCCATCGTGGTGGTGGGAAGCCTGATTGGCATGAGCCTGCCGTTCATGCTCAATAAACTCGGCTGGGACCCGGCCACTGCTTCGGCGCCGCTGGTAACATCCATTGCTGATATTGTGGGTGTGCTGATTTATTTTGCCATTGCCACTTCAATATTGGATCTGGGTTGAGCAACGAGTTGTCAGACACTGCCTGCAACCTTTACTGACTGGCTAGTCCCCCTAAGGGGCAGTAGAATGTTTGATTCTGCTGCCCCTTTAACTTTTCAGGCTGTTGTTGATGGAGTGTTTATGTCTCTGGATGTTGTGATTCTGGCTGCCGGGCAAGGTACGCGGATGCGTTCTGCGCTGCCCAAAGTGCTGCACAAGCTGGCCGGTAAACCGCTGGCGGGTCATGTGGTGGATACGGCCCGCAGCCTGCAGGCGGAACGCATCCATCTGGTGGTGGGCCATGGTGCTGAACAGGTGCGAGAACAGCTGGCGGCGGTCGATGTGGACTTTGTTGAGCAGCTGCAGCAACTGGGTACCGGTCATGCCGTATTGCAGGCGTTGCCACGGCTCAACCCAGCTAATCGGGTTTTGATTCTTTATGGCGATGTGCCGCTGATTCGTACTGAAACCCTGCAACAACTGCTGGATCAGGTCAGTGACAGCAGCATCGGGTTGCTAACCGTGCATCTGGACAATCCCACCGGTTATGGCCGCATTCTGCGTAATGAGCAACAGCAGGTGGTGGCCATTGTTGAACAGAAGGATGCCACTCCTGAGCAGTTGGCCATTCAGGAAGTGAATACCGGTATTCTGGCGGTGACCGCTGCCCAGTTGCAGCGCTGGTTACCAAGACTTGGCAATGACAATGCCCAGGGTGAGTATTATCTGACCGACATCATTGGTATGGCCCACCGGGAAAACACCAGAATTCACACTGTGCATCCACAGTCCAGTGCGGAAGTGGAAGGTGTGAATAACCGCCTACAACTGGCCGCACTAGAGCGGGTGTACCAGCGTGAACAGGCTGAGCAGCTGATGACGGTTGGTGTGACGCTGGCTGATCCGGCTCGCATCGATATACGCGGTCATCTGTCCACTGCACGGGACGTATTCATTGATGTTGGTTGTGTGTTTGAAGGCAATGTGGAGCTGGCGGAAGGCGTTGAGGTTGGGCCTTATTGTGTGCTGAAAAATGCCCGCCTTGGCCCTGGTGTGAAACTGGCTTCCCACAGTGTGATTGAAGATGCTGAGCTGATGGGAGATAACCAGGTTGGACCTTTTGCCCGTCTGCGCCCCGGTACAAGGCTGGAGTCAGGTGCCCGCATCGGCAACTTTGTTGAAACCAAAAAAGCGCTGATTCATCAGGGTGCCAAGGTCAATCACCTGAGTTACATCGGTGATGCTGAAGTAGGGGCACGCGCCAATATCGGTGCCGGAACCATCACCTGCAACTACGATGGCGTGAACAAACATCGAACCCTGATCGGTGCGGGTGCATTCATTGGCTCCAACACCAGTCTGGTGGCACCGGTAGAGATCGGTTGTGGGGCCACCATCGGTGCCGGTTCAACCATCACCCGTGATGTGGAAGATCAGGCGCTGGCAGTCACCCGTGCCAAACAGCTGCAAAAAGCCAACTGGCCGCGTCCGGCCAAATTGAAGGAAGACTGAATCATGTGTGGAATTGTCGGCGCGGTTGCCGAACGCAATGTCACCGGCATCCTGCTGGAAGGCCTGAAACGGCTGGAATACCGGGGTTATGACTCGGCGGGTCTGGCCATCATTGATGATCAGGGGCAGCTGCAGCGCCGCCGTGCTCAGGGCAAGGTGGCGGAGGTTGAAAAGCGCCTTGATGAACAACCCCTGAAAGGGGGGCTGGGCGTTGCCCATACTCGCTGGGCCACGCATGGCAAACCCAGTGAAGCCAACGCTCATCCGCATTTTTCCAGTGATGAACTGGCGCTGGTGCACAATGGCATCATCGAAAATCATGAACCCCTGCGGCGCCAGCTGCAGGCGGCTGGTTATGCCTTTACTTCCGAAACCGATACCGAAGTGGTGGCACATCTGGTGCATCAGCTTTATCAACAGGCCGGTGATCTGACGCTGGCTGTGCAGCAGGCATTACAACAGCTGGAAGGTGCCTATGCGCTGGCGGTGATCCATCAGCAGCATCCGGATCGACTGGTTTGTGCCCGCAAGGGCAGCCCGCTGGTGATTGGTGTGGGCATTGGTGAACACTTCTGTGCTTCTGACCCACTGGCGCTGCTGCAGGTCACCGATCGTTTTGTGTATCTGGAAGAGGGTGATCTGGCCACTCTGACCCTGAATGAACATCATGTCATCAATGCTGCCGGAGCCGCAGTGGAGCGCCCGGTCAGCCAGTGGGAACATGGCAATCAGGCTGCTGAAAAAGGCAGTTATCGGCATTTCATGCTGAAGGAAATTCACGAGCAGCCAGCGGTGATTGCGGCCACCCTGGAGGGTCGGCTGTCTGACCGTCGGGTATTGCCCCAGGCACTGGGCAGTGCGGCAATGGAACTGTTGCCGAAGGTCAGGCAGGTGCAAATCATTGCCTGTGGCACCAGCTTTCATGCCGGCATGGTGGCGCGTTACTGGATTGAGCGTCTGGCAGGGCTGCCCTGCCAGGTTGAGGTGGCCAGTGAATACCGCTACCGCGATGTGGTGGTGACACCGGACACCCTGTTTGTGACCATTTCCCAGTCCGGTGAAACAGCAGATACCCTGGCGGCCCTGCGTTTTGCCAGAACGGCGGGCTATCTGGGCTCGCTGGCGGTCTGCAACGTGCCGGGTTCTTCACTGGTGCGTGAGTCCGATCTGAGCCTGATGACTCAGGCGGGCCCGGAAATTGGTGTGGCCTCCACCAAGGCTTTCACCACCCAGCTGACCGCCCTGCTGTTGCTGACACTGGCCTTGCGTCGGGCGCATCACAAGACGGAAGAGGATGCGCTGGAAGCTGAGCTGGTGCAGGCACTGCGTGAGTTGCCACGCCTGAGCGAACAGACCCTGCAGCTGGATGCGGCCATCGAACAACTGGCCGAAGACTTTGCCGAAAAACACCATGCCCTGTTCCTGGGGCGTGGCAGCCAGTATCCGATTGCCATGGAAGGCGCGCTGAAACTGAAAGAAATCTCCTACATTCATGCCGAAGCCTATCCGGCCGGTGAACTGAAACACGGCCCGCTGGCACTGGTCGACAAGGACATGCCGGTGATTGCAGTGGCTCCGCGGGATGATCTGGTGGATAAACTCAAGTCCAACCTGCAGGAAGTGCGTGCCCGCGGGGGTGAGTTGTATGTGTTTGCTGACCCGGAAACCCTGCTGGAACCTGAGCCTGGTATGAAGGTGCTGCACCTGCCCAAGGTGCATGACATTCTGGCCCCGATCCTTTACACCCTGCCCTTGCAGTTGTTGTCCTACCATGTGGCCGTGCTAAAAGGCACCGATGTGGATCAACCCCGCAACCTGGCAAAATCCGTTACTGTTGAATAATCTGAACTGAACTCTGGAGTCCCTGTGTCCCAACTGAGAATTGCCACCCGCCGCAGCCCGCTTGCCCTCTGGCAGGCAGAACACGTCAAGGCAAGGCTTGAAGCCCTGCACCCTGGTCTGGAGGTGGTGCTGGTGCCAATCAAGACCCAGGGCGACATTATTCTCAACACTCCCCTGTCCAAAATTGGTGGCAAGGGTTTGTTTGTGAAAGAGCTGGAGGCCTGCATGCTGAATGGTGAGGCTGACATAGCGGTGCACTCCATGAAAGATGTGCCGATGGAGTTCCCGGAAGGGCTGGAGCTGGGGCCAATTCTCGAGCGCCACGCACCGACAGATGCACTGGTATCCAACAACTACACCAGTCTGGACGCCATTCCCGCTGGCAAGGTGATCGGCACCTCCAGCCTGCGTCGCAGTTGCCAGTTGCTGGCCAGTCGGCCGGATCTGAAAGTGCAGTGGTTGCGGGGTAACCTGCAAACCCGCATCGGCAAGCTGGATGCCGGAGAGTATGACGCCATCCTGTTGGCCACTTCCGGGCTGCAGCGCATGGGGCTGGGCGATCGCATCCGTCAGGAAATTCCGGCGGATGTTTCCCTGCCTGCCTGTGGTCAGGGCGCGCTGGGCATTGAATTGCGCACCGGAGACGAGCGCTCGGCGGCACTGGTGGCTCCCCTGAATCACCCTGAATCAGCACTGTGTGTTGCTGCCGAGCGATCCATGAATACCCGCCTGAAAGGGGGTTGCCAAGTGCCGATCGGGGGTTATGCCCTGCTGGAAGATGATCAGCTGTGGCTGCGGGCACTGGTCGGAGAACCGGAAGGCAGTCGCATCCTGCGAGCCGAAGCGCGTGGCCCCGCCAGTAATCCACAGGCGTTGGGTGTAAAGGTAGCTGAATTGTTGCTTGAGCAGGGTGCTGGTGAGATTCTGACCCAGGTCTATGGGTTTAAGGTGGACTGACCTTGGCCCATTTGCCTCGTGTTTTAACCACCCGGCCGCTGGCACAGGCTGATCGTTTATTACAGCCACTGGCTGCGGCTGGTTATACTGCGGTGAATATTCCATTGTTGGCGATTGAGCCTTTGCCCGTGTCACCCCAACAAAAGCAATGGCTGCTGGATCTGGATTGTTATCACCGAGTGGTGGTGATCAGTCCCAGCGCCGCCGAACAGTTGCTGGAGGTGCTGGATGACTTCTGGCCACAATGGCCCGTGGGTGTTCAGTGGTACACCGTGGGTGCAGGCACCCGCCAGCGACTGGAGCAGGCAGGCATAGTGGCTGAATGCCCATTAACCGGTGATCGCAGTGAAGACCTGCTGGCGTTGGATGCTTTGCAGGATCTGAGTGGGCAGCGAGTACTGCTGGTTAAAGGGGAAGGTGGCCGTCCATTGCTGGAGCAGGCACTGGTCGAGCGGGGTGCCCGAGTGGATGTGTTACCTCTTTACCAGCGCGTTAAACCCCGCTTGAAACTGGAGCAGCTCCAGGACCTGCTGACCGGCGATTACCCGGTGATGGTGGTCACCAGTGGCGAAGGACTGGAGCAGTACCTGGAGTTTGCGCAACAGTACTTACCCAGTGCGGAACAGGTGAAACAACTGCAGCAGCAGCGCTGGTTGCTCTTGCCGAGTCATCGCCTTGTGCGCCAGGCTGAGACCCTGGGATTCCAGCAACTGATCTGCACCGAAGGTGCAGGTGCAGAAGCTATTCTGGACAGCTTGCAGCAGCTGCAGCGGCTGGCTACCGATTGACCCATCATGAGGAAACGGCATGTCCGACAAAAAAACTGCCGATGAAGCCACAGCAAAGGACGAGCCCCAACAGGAAGTACCACAGGAAAGTGGAGCGGTGAACCAGGCGCAGGAGCCGGAATCATCGGACAGCCGTAGTGCCGGATCATCCGATAGTGCTGCTGCAAGTGATCCTGCCGCAAATAGCCCAGCGGTAAACAGCCCCACCGCAAGACGGGGGTTGCACCTGCTGGTCAGTCTGCTCGCTCTGCTGGCGCTGGTTGTTTCCGGTGGTGTCGCCTGGCTGGCGCATCAACAGGCAGAACAAACCAGTCAACAACTCCTGGCGCTGCAGCAACAGGTGGAGTCTCAACCCACCCACCAGCAACTGGATGCCGCACTGCAACCCCTGCAGCTGCTGGAAACTCAGCAACAGCAGCAACAACAGCAGGTCGCGGCAAGTCTGCATCAGTATCACCTGCAACTGGAACAGATGCAGCAAGCCTTGTTGAAGGCTGCTGAGCCCAGGCCGCGTGACTGGCTGTTGGCAGAGGTGGAGTACCTGTTGCGACTGGCCAACCAGCGTTTGCAGCTGGAGGAGGATGTTCAGGGGGCTCTGACACTGTTTAAAACCGCAGACCAGCGCTTAAAGCAGGCTGATGTACCTGGAACCCTGGCGGTCAGGGCTCGACTACTGGAAGACATCGAAGCTTTACGGAATATTCACAAGATTGACAGGGTTTCGCTGGCGCTGGAGTTGCAGGAGATGGCGGATCAGGCTTTGGCATTGAAAGTCTATTCGTTACCTGTGATGCCGGCACTGAGTCTGGATCGTGTGGTGGAAGCAGAAAACCTGCGCTGGTACGAGGCTTTGTGGCTGGAAATTCGTAGCCTGGTGGTGGTTCGCAAGCGTGAGCTGCCGATTCAATCCTTGCCTTTCACTGAAGATGAGCTGGCTTTGCGGCACCAGTTAAGTGCGCTGTTGCAACAGGCGGCCTGGGCTGCACTACGGGGCGAGGAGCCACTTTATCAGGCCAGCCTTGAAAGGGCCTGGCAGCGTCTGGAAGGTTTTGATCCAGAACTGGAATCCACCCGGTTGATGCAGCAGCAATTAACAGGACTCAGGGAGCAATCTGTCAGCCGGGTTTTACCGAATATCCAGTCCAGTCTGGATGCACTGCAAACCTTCATTGCACAGCGTTATGGTGTGCCCTTGCCGGTATCGGGTGAAGAAGCGCAGCAGGGAGATGCTCCATGATCCGGCGTATCTTGCTGTTATTGGGTGTTCTGGCATTGGCTGCATTGGCCGGTCAGCAACTGATGAAAGGTACGGGTTACCTGTTGGTGGTGCTGCCGGATGGTCAGACCAGTATCGA
The DNA here is from genome assembly GCF_900119735.1 of Marinospirillum alkaliphilum DSM 21637. Lineage (GTDB taxonomy): Bacteria > Pseudomonadota > Gammaproteobacteria > Pseudomonadales > Halomonadaceae > Marinospirillum > Marinospirillum alkaliphilum. The sequence goes on from NZ_FPJW01000004.1 coordinate 184,866, forward strand.
AATGTCCTTCTGGACTGGCCTGCTTCTGTTAATCATCAGCTGGCTAGTGGCTGCCTGGCTGCTGCACCTTCTGGGCTGGTTGTCCCACCCCTTGCGTGGCCTGAAAAACCGTCATCAGCGCTTTAAGAGCCAGCGCGCCCTGCGCGCCACCGTTCGTGGTTTGCTGGAGTTATCCCAGGGCCGCTGGCGCAAGGCCCGCAAGCTCTTGTCCCGCTCGGCGACAGATAGCGGTGCACCACTGATCAACTATCTGGCTGCGGCTCAGGCTGCACACTATGAAGGTAAGGAAGAAGAAACCGAGCGCCTGCTGCGTGCTGCCGAAGCCAGCACACCCGATGCCGGGTTGGCAGTGGATTTCACTCAGGCTCGTATTCAGCTGGATCAGGGACACTATGAGCAGGCATTGGCCACCCTGGTGCGGTTACATCAGAAAGTACCCAATCACCCACTGGTGTTACGTCACTTGAAGGATGTACATCTGGCGCTGGCTGACTGGAAACCCCTGATGCAGTTGCTGCCAGAGTTGCAGCGTCACCATATCTGTTCACCTGAAGAGTTGACCCAGCTGGAGCGTCAGGTTTACCTGCGACGTTTTGATGAGTTGCTGCGTGATCAGCAGCAAAACCAGCTGGCAGCGGTCAGCGAGCTATGGGAAAGCCTGCCATCACGGCTTAAACACGAGGATGATCTGGTGCTGGCCTGGTTACGGGTGTTGTTGAAGCATCAGGACTATTCAAAAGCTGAGCAGCTGTTGAAGCGCAGTCTCAGGGATCACTGGTCAGCCCGATTGATTGAAGCCTATGGTTTGTTGCCGGTGGAAGCCGAGGCGCGCCGTCGACTGCTGGAAGCCGAAAAATGGCTGCAGGAACGTCCCAATGATGCGGCTTTGTTGCATGCGCTGGCACGCATCAGCCAGCAACTGGAATTGTGGGGCAAGGCACTGGAGTACTATCAGGCCAGTTATCGTCAGGAAGCCAGCAATCAGTTGTGTGCAGAAATGAGCCGTTTGTATGCGGCACTGGGTGAAGAGCGCCAGAGCCGTTATTTTGATCAACTGGCGATGCAGGCGGTTTATCGTCAGTTGCCGGATCTTCCATTGCCGCCAAGAAAATAAATGGTCAGGCATGAAAAATACACCGACAGGGATCCAATGAGAATTTTTCTCAAAAAAGTGCTTGCAAGCTTCAATGAGAATGCTTATCATTGATTTACGGGTCGCGAGATCCCTCCACCTGAACAGGTTTCATGTCAGCATTCTGTGGCTTGGTTCCCGCCTTTCAGGTTCTCCTCATCATCAAGCGAGTCTTTTGCCGCCCTCCCCCGGGCGGCTTTTTTAACTCAACGTACTAGTCTTGCAGGGTGAACTTGCTGCCAGCCTTGTCAAAAGCAGACGAGTTGTTATCTGCATCTGCAGTGCCGAGTTTGATCATCAGGCGCAAATCGTTGGGTGAGTCAGCATGTTGTAAAGCGTCCTGCTCAGTGATTTCACCTGCTGAAAACAGGTCAAACAGGGCTTGGTCAAAGGTCTGCATGCCGGCTTCACGGGATTTTTTCATCAGGCCTTTCAACTGGTGTACTTCACCCTTGCGGATGATGTCTGATACCAGCGGCGTGTTCAGCAGCACTTCAATGGCTGCACGACGACCCTTACCATCTTTCATCGGCAGCAGTTGCTGGGCAACGATGCCACGCAGGTTCAGCGACAGGTCCATGAAAATCTGGTTATGCCTTTCCTGCGGGAAGAAGTTGATCACCCGTTCCAGTGCCTGGTCAGCATTGTTGGCGTGCAGGGTGGCCAGACACAGGTGTCCGGTTTCAGCAAAGGCCAGTGCATACTCCATGGTTTCACGGGTACGCACTTCACCGATCATGATCACATCCGGGGCCTGGCGCAGGGTGTTTTTCAGCGCCACTTCAAAGCTTTCAGTATCAATGCCCACTTCACGTTGGGTCACGATGCTTTGTTTGTGAGGGTGGATGAACTCGATGGGGTCTTCAATGCTGATGATGTGCCCACGGGCATTTTCATTACGATACTGAATCATCGAGGCCAGCGAGGTGGACTTACCGGTGCCGGTGGCACCAACAAACAGGATCAACCCCCGTTTGGTCATGGCCAGATCCTTGATGATTTTTGGCAGGCGCAGGTCATCCAGTTGGGGAATGTTGAACTCAATACGGCGCAGCACCATGCCCACCTGGTTGCGCTGGAAAAAGGCGCTGACCCGGAAGCGTCCAATACCCGGTGCACTGATGGCAAAGTTGCACTCCTTGTTCTTGCGAAACTCTTCGCGCTGCTCCTGGTTCATCACGCCCAGAACCAGGTCACGAGCCTGATCCGGGCTGAGTTTCTGATCGGTGAGGGGTGCCAGCTGTCCATCTACCTTCATGCTCGGCATCATGCCAGTGGTGATAAACAGGTCCGAGCCCTTGCGATCAGCCATTTCCTTGAGGAAGTCGGTGAATTTCATGGCTTAAAATGTTTCCGGCTGTTTGGCTTTTTCACGGGCAATCTCTTTTGAGATCAGTCCCTTGGAGAGAAGTTGTTTCAATGCCTGGTCCATGGTCATCATGCCGTGAGCGGAGCCTGTCTGAATGGCAGAATACATCTGGGCAATCTTGTCTTCCCGGATCAGGTTGCGGATGGCCGGGGTGCCGATCATGATTTCATGACAAGCCACACGACCGCCGCCTTCCTTCTTCAGCAGCATCTGTGAAATAACGCCCTGCAGTGACTCGGACAGCATCGAGCGTACCATCGACTTTTCTTCCGCCGGGAACACGTCCACGATCCGGTCAATGGTCTTGGCGGCGCTGGTGGTGTGCAGGGTACCGAATACGGTGTGGCCGGTTTCGGCAGCTGTCAGTGCCAGGCGGATGGTTTCCAGGTCGCGCATTTCACCCACCATGATGATATCCGGGTCTTCACGCAGTGCAGAGCGTAATGCTTCCGAGAAGCCCAGGGTGTCGCGATGTACTTCCCGCTGGTTAATCAGGCATTTTTTGGATTCGTGCACAAATTCAATCGGATCCTCAATGGTCAGGATGTGACCATTCTTGCGCTCATTAACATAATCAACCATGGCGGCCAGGGTCGTGGACTTACCCGAACCGGTGGGCCCGGTAACCAGCACAAGGCCCCGAGGGACCTGTGCCAGATTACGAAAAATATCACCCATGCCAAGCTGATCCAGCGTTAACACAGTGGAGGGAATCAGGCGAAATACGGCGCCTGCCCCCCGGTTGTGGTTAAAGGCGTTAACACGAAAACGCGCCAGGCCGGGCAGTTCAAAGGAAAAGTCCACTTCAAGGAACTCTTCAAAATCCCGGCGCTGCTTGTCGTTCATGATGTCGTACACCAGAGCATGCACTTCCTTGTGATCCATGGCTGGGACATTAACACGCTTGATGTCGCCATCCACTCGGATCATCGGTGGTAAGTCTGATGACAGGTGCAGGTCCGATGCCTTCTGTTTTGCGCAGAAGGCCAGCAATTCTGTAATATCCATCCACAATCCTCTGGCAGGTGAAAGAAATCGCAGTTCCGGGCTATTCAAACAACAAAGTGAAAAGATGTTGCATTCTGTAATTGCTGAGCATATCGCAAAGGTGCGCGAACAGGTAGGGCAAGCCTGTCATAAATTTGGTCGCAACCCCGCTGAAGTCAAAATTTTGGCTGTCAGCAAAACCCAGCCTGCTGAAGTTGTGGCTGAGGCTGTTGCTGCCGGACAAACCGCCTTTGGTGAAAACTATCTGCAGGAAGCCCTGCAGAAACAACAGGCATTGGCACATCTGCCCGGTCTGGAATGGCATTTTATTGGCCCGGTGCAATCCAATAAAACGCGGGATATCGCCAGCCACTTTGACTGGCTGCACACCCTGGACCGGGAAAAGGTGGCGCAACGGCTGAATGATCAGCGTCCGCCTGGAAAAGCACCCTTGCAGGTGTTGATTCAGGTGAATGTCAGTGGTGAAGCAACCAAGTCAGGTGTTGCACCGGATGCCGTTCAGGCACTGGCAAGCACGGTGACCCAGCTACCCCATTTACAGTTGCGTGGCTTGATGTGTATTCCTGAAGCCACTGAAGATGTGACGGTGCAGCGCAGGGCTTTTGCACAAATGCGCCGGTTGCTGGAAAACCTGCAGCAGGTTTTACCGGAACAGCCACTGGATTGCCTGTCGATGGGTATGAGTGGTGACCTTGAGGCCGCCATTGCAGAAGGCAGCAGTCTGGTGCGTATTGGTACCGCCATTTTTGGTGCCCGCAATCCCAAAGCCTTGGAAACCACCCCGGATCCCGGGAAAACTCTGAACCGAATACAAGGTAAACCATGAGTACAACCAACACAAAACTTCCAAAGCTGGCTTTTATTGGTGCTGGCAACATGGGCGGTGCCATTATTCGTGGCCTGATCCGTCAGGGTTACCCTGCTGAACTTATTCTGGCTACCAGCCGTGATCCGGAGTCCTTGCAAGGGTTGGCTGCTGAAACCGGTATTCAAACCTCAACAGATAACCTGCAGGCAGTGGCAACTGCAGATCTGGTGGTGTTGGGTGTAAAACCTCAAGCCATGAAAGCGGTTTGTACCGAGCTGGCTAGTGGTGTACAGGCGCGCCGCCCGTTGGTGCTGAGCATTGCCGCCGGATTAACCACCGAAATCCTGCTGCAGTGGCTGGGTGGATCGCTGCCACTGGTACGTTCGATGCCCAATACACCCTCCCTGCTGGGTGCTGGTGTCGCCGGACTTTATGCCCTGCCGGATGTCACGGCAGAACAGCGTGGCTGGGTGGAAACCCTGTTCAAGGCTGTGGGTCAGGCCTTGTGGGTGGAATCTGAGGTCCAGCTGGATGCCGTGACCGCCATTTCCGGTTCCGGCCCTGCTTATTATTTCCTGTTCACGGAAGCTCTGGTCACTGCCGGTGAAAAACTGGGGTTGCCGACCGATCTGGCAAGGCAACTGGCGTTGCAGACAGCTGCCGGTGCCGGGCAGATGCTGGTGGCAGGTACTGATGAACCGGCAGAGCTGCGTCGCAAGGTGACTTCGCCGGGTGGCACTACCGAGCGCGCGGTGCTGACCTTTGAGGCGGCTGACCTGCGAGGCATGGTGGAAGCGGCCACGGCAGCAGCGGCAAAACGGGCTGCAGAGCTGGCAGAAACCCTGAAAGGTTGAATTGATGCAGCAAAAGGCTGAAGCCGGACAGTGGCTGACGTAGAATAGCGGCAAACCTTTACACAGCGAATCAAGCGGAGATATTTATGGGCATGGGTGCAGGCATGGCATCATTCATTCAGCTGTTGTTTCATCTCGCCACTTTTATTGTTGTGCTGCGTTTTCTGCTGCACCTGAGTAAAGCGGATTATTTCAACCCCATCACTCAGGGCATCGTGAAGGCAACCAACCCTGTGATCCTGCCATTGCAGACCCTGTTGCGTCCGGTGGGCCGGATAGATCCGGCAAGCCTGCTGCTGGCAGTGCTGCTGAAGTCGCTGGGCATCTTTCTGGCGCTGCAGATGACCGGACAGCTGGCAGGTATCGGCAGTATTTTTGTCGGTGGTGTGGCTGGTGTGGTCAAAACCATCCTGGATCTTTATTTCTTTGCACTGATCATTTCCATCATCCTCAGCTGGGTTGCTCCCCAGGCAGCACACCCCGGTGCGCTGCTGGTGCATCAGTTGATTGAGCCCTTGCTGGCACCTGTGCGCAAGTTCATTCCCAGCTTGGGTGGGCTGGATCTGTCACCCATTTTTGTGTTCCTCGGCATCAACCTGGTCAGCAATGTGGCTGTGGGTTTGCTGGCACAAATGGCGGGACTGCCGGTAGCCCGTTTTATCGGCTTCTGAGTTCCTTCAGTGCACGCACCGCTGGTTTCGGGCACCCCTTCAGGGTTGGTGGCAAGCCTTACGGTCAGCCAGCTTAATGCCCGTGCCCGGCAGTTGCTGGAGCAGGGGTTGGCGCAGGTCTGGGTCGAGGGTGAGGTCTCCAACTTCATGGCTTCTGCTGCCGGGCACTGGTATTTCTCATTAAAGGATGAGCGTGCCCAGGTTTCCTGTGTCATGTTTGCCGGGCGCAATCAATTGCTGGTGCGTCAGCCGCGCAATGGTGACCGGCTGCTGCTGTGCGGTACCGTCAGCCTTTATGAAGGGCGCGGACAGTATCAGCTTCTGGCCGAACAACTGCGTTTCAGCGGTGAAGGTGATTTACTGGCCAGGCTGGAAGCCCTGAAACAGAAGCTGGCGGCTGAAGGTCTTTTTGCCAGCGAGCGCAAACGCCCCCTCCCACCCCTGGTACAGCGCATTGGCGTGATCACCTCGCTGCAGGGAGCCGCCCTGCGTGATGTACTGCAGGTGTTGAAACGCCGTTGGCCACTGGCAGAAGTGCTGGTTTATCCGGCGCTGGTGCAGGGTCAGGAAGCCCCCGCCAGCTTACGTCGAGCCATGGCGCTGGCGCAGTATCATGGCCAGCCGCAGGTTTTGTTGCTGGCACGTGGTGGTGGCAGTCTGGAGGATTTGCAGGCATTTAATGATGAAACCCTGGCCCGTATGGTGGCAGCTTCAGCCATGCCGGTTGTTACCGGGGTGGGACATGAAACCGATTTTACCCTGGTGGATTTTGTTGCTGATCTGCGCGCGCCCACTCCCTCAGCGGCAGCCGAAGCCGTCAGCCCGGATCGCCAGCACCTGCAACAACAGCTGGATGTTCAGCAAGGCCGCTTGATACAGGCTTTTTTCAGCCGGCTGCGAGGTGCCCAGCAGCACCTGGACAGCCTCAGTCTGCGTGCCGCCAGTCCGAACCGGCTGCTCAAGCAGCAGCAACAGCGATTGCAGCAGCTGGTATTGCGTTTGCAGGCGCAACAGCCCTGTCGCAGACTGGCGTTGATGGGGCAGCAATGGCAGCGTCTGAACGAACGCCTGGGTGCGGCATCACCCCGAAGGGAAATTCTGCGCCAACAACAGCGCTTGCAGCAGTGGCAAAAAAGTCTGCAGCAAGGGCTGGCATCGCATCAGCGGCTGGATCGGGAGCGTCTGCAGTCTCTGGCTGCACGCCTGCATGCCATCAGTCCATTAAATACCCTGAATCGAGGTTATGCACTGGCCAGCAGTGAAACCGGTGAGGTTCTGCGCAGCAGCAAGCAGATCAAACCCGGTGATCCGGTGAAAGTGCGACTGGCAGAAGGCAGCCTGGACTGTCGAGTGGAAAAGGTAAGGATTGAGTCATGAAGTCAGTGGAGAAACCGATGCAAAGTCAGCAAGCCCGCCAAAACACGGGTCAGGCAAAATTAAATCCACTGGTGATCCTGTTGTTGGCACTTTTGTTATGGCTTCCAGGTGCTGTGCAGGCGGCCTTCTGGCCCCGTGAAGATCGTGTGCCGGGCGGTATTGCCATTATCGAGATTCCTCAGCGCAGCGAATCAGCACCCCATGTGTTTTTTAATGATCGTCGGGTGTACACCGCGCGGCACGATGGGCGCTGGTATGCCTGGGTGGGTATTCCGCTGAGCCAGTCCCCCGGGCTGGTGGCGGCCTTGTGGCGTACCCGTGATGGTGATGTGCCGCTGGCTTTTGAGGTGAATCACAAGGACTACCCTGAGCAGCGCCTGAATGTGGAGCCACGCCATGTTGACCTGTCGCCGGAAGACCTGGCTCGGGTACGGCGTGAAACACCCGAGCTGCGTGGTGCCATGGATATTTTCAGGCCCGCGCAGGAACAGCTGCCGTCTGAGGTGACATTGCCGCTGGAAGGGCGACGGACCAGTCCTTTCGGATTTCGTCGGGTTTTTAATGATCAGCCTCGCAATCCACACAACGGACTGGATATTGCTGCCCCGCAGGGCACCCCGATAGTAGCGGCTTTGCCGGGGCGCATTGTGGCGCAGAACCATTACTTTTTTAACGGTAAAACCGTGGTGATCGATCATGGTCAGGGCATGACCAGCATGTACTGCCACATGCATGCCTTTGCTGATCTGAAGGTGGGTGACCGGGTTGAAGCTGGCCAGGTGATCGGTCAGATCGGCACCACTGGCCGTTCCACCGGGCCTCATCTACACTGGACCATGAGCCTGAATGGAGCCAGGGTGGATCCAGACCTGTTTCTGCCAGCGCCATAACAACTATCCCAGAGAGCCAGCAAGGAAACCTGCTCGATCATGCTGAAAAAATTCACCTTCCCTGCAGTACTGCTGTTTTTGGCTTATGCCCTGTGGGCCAATGCCGACTTTATGGAAATTGCTGCCGGTGTGGCACTGTTCATGTTTGGCATGTTGTGTCTTGAGGAAGGTTTCAAGGCATTCACCGGCGGTACGCTGGAAACCATCCTGCGTAAATCCACCGACCGACTGTGGAAAAGTCTGGCATTTGGCATGACCAGCACCACGGTGATGCAATCCAGCTCACTGGTCTCGCTGATTACTGTCTCTTTTGTCAGTGCCGAAATGATCACCCTGGCTGCCGGTATCGGCATCATCATGGGTGCCAATATCGGTACCACCACCGGAGCCTGGTTGATTGCCGGTCTGGGTCTGAAGGTGGATATTGCCGCTTATGCCATGCCGGTGCTGGTGTTTGGCATGGTGTTCATGATGCAGAAAAGCAAGGTACGCAAAGGCATTGGCTCTTTGATGCTGGGATTTGCCTTTCTGTTTCTGGGGATTCATTTCATGAAGGAAGGTTTTGAAGCCTTCCAGCAAACATTTGACCTTACAGAATATGCCATGACTGGGCTGGCCGGTGTACTGGTATTCACCCTGATCGGGATGTTGATTACTGTAATCATGCAATCTAGCCATGCCAGCCTGCTGATCATCATCACTGCCTTGTCAGCGGGCCAGGTGAATTATGAAAATGCCCTGGCACTGGCCATCGGCGCCAATCTGGGCAGTACCATCACCATCGTGCTGGGCAGTATTGCCTCCAACCTGGGTGGCAAACGCCTGGCAGCTTCCCACGTACTGTTTAACGTGCTTACCGCAGTTGTGGCGATCAGTTTTATTACCCAGTTGGGTCAGTTGGTTGATGTACTGGCTGAACTACTGGGGATCAGGGAGCAGGATTACCTGCTCAAGCTGGCGCTTTTCCACACCCTGTTCAACCTGCTGGGTGTGGTGATGTTAACGCCCTTTGTCGGCAAGCTGGAAGCCGCCTTGATCCGCCACATCCGCTTTGAAGCCAAAACCACGGAAAAGCCCCTGTATCTTTTTCCCGAAGCATTGGAAACCCCTGCCACCGTGGTGAATGCGGTGCGCAAGGAAGTGCAGCATCTGTTCGACAATGCTTTTGGATTGCTGGCACATGGTTTGAGTCTGAAGCGTGCCACCATTGAATCCGATGAGTCACTGGCGGATGCAGTCAAATACACCCGTCGCATCATTCCACTGGATGTGGAAGACCTGTATGAAGCCAAAATCAAGAGCCTGCACAGCGATATTGTGGCCTTTATCGGTGAGGCACAGACTCGTGAGTCGACCCGAACGGCCACGGAAGAGCTTTATGTCTTGCGTCAGGCCAGTCGTGACATTGTGGAAGCGGTGAAAGGCATGAAACATCTGCATAACAACCTGTCACGTCACGGCCTGTCATCCAATCTGGCGGTGCGTGAGCGTTATGACCAGATTCGCCTGCAACTGGCCAAGTTGCTGCGCGAATTGCGCGAACTGTTAAAGGAAGAGCCCTCAGATGTCACATCCCTGTCATTGGATTCACTAAAACTGTCTTTGGAAAAGGCCAGCCGCAAGATGATTGATGATCTGGATGAAATGATCCGGAATCGGCGTATTGCTCCAAGCATTGCCACATCCATCATGAATGACGAGAACTATGCCACTGAGATCAGTCGCAGTTTACTGGATGCAGTGCATACACTGATTCGCCCTGCCGTAGCAGCTCAAGCTGAGCCGCTGAGCCTTGATGAAAAAGAGCTGCAGCAGCTGATGGAGCAGGATTCGGAGTCTTCCCGATAATTGTCCTGTTGTCAGCTGTCGGCATCGGCACTGACAACGGGGTGAAATGATGAATGTCTGGAGCAAGCGGATGAAAGCAAACAAATTATTGGAGCGGCTGACCCGGTTTCTGGATGCAGACTCCAAAACCCAGTTGGAAGAAATCAAGGCCATTCGCAAGGTGTTGAAAGAGCTTAAGGAAAAAGAGCGTAAGTTGCGTGAAAAGCTGGAAAAAAAGCCAAAGCGGGATGATGCTGATGAGCTTCAGATCAAGCTGGATGTAATTTATGCTCAGCGTCGCAAGGGTGTTGATCGCGTCAAAGCACTCAAACAACAGCTGAAAACACCGGTTGAAAAAAACGAACCACCGACCGCTTGATTTTCCCTGTACCCCTTTATCCACCCGGTAGGGTTTTGTGCCATGGTTTACAGGGGGCTGCTGGTGTAAGCTTGGCCCTGCAATTCATCGGGGCAGGCACTCATGTCACAGGCATTTAAATTCCGCAGTTCAGGACTGACCTGGCTGGTTGGTATCGCGGCATTGGTCGTGATACTGGCTGGCCTGAAGGCTGCTGAAACCATTGTAATACCCATCATGCTGGCGTTGTTTATCGGCATCATCTGCACGCCGCCTCTGCATTTTATGACCCGCCACAAGGTGCCGCCAGTTGCTGCGATTTTGATTATTGTGGCCTTTCTGGTGGTGTTTGGAGGTTTGCTGGGCCTGGTGGTGGGTAGCGCCATCGACAGTTTTATCAACCGTCTGCCGGATTATCAGCGTCGCCTGGAAGCAGAAATGGTCAGCCTGCTGCCCTTGCTGGAACGAGTTGGTATGCCGGTAACACGAGATCAGTTGCTGGAACACCTGAATCCTTCCCAGGCGATGGATTGGGTCGGCAAGGCATTGAGCAATCTGGGCTCCTTGTTAACCAACCTGTTTCTGATCCTGTTTATTGTGGTGTTTTTGCTGCTGGAAGAAGCCACCTTTGGGCAGAAGCTGCGCCAGGCGGTGCCCAGTGTGGAAAAACAGCTGCGCCATGCCAGTGACTTTGTGCGCCAGGTCAACAAGTATCTGGTGATCAAATCCACCATCAGTCTGATCACCGGTGTGCTGATCACCCTGTGGGTTTGGTGGTTAGGGTTGGACTTCCCCGTATTATGGGGATTGATTGCGTTGCTGATGAACTTTATCCCCAATGTCGGCTCAATACTGGCTGCCATTCCGGCGGTATTACTGGCAGTTGTTCAGTTGGGTATTCCTGATGCGCTGCTGGTGGCTAGTGGTTACCTGGCTGTTAATGTGGTGATGGGTAATCTGGTCGAGCCGCGTTTTATGGGTAAAGGACTGGGTTTGTCACCGCTGGTGGTGTTTTTATCCTTGATCTTATGGGGTTGGCTGTTTGGTGCGGTAGGTATGTTCCTCTCGATTCCCCTGACCATGATCGTCAAGATTGCTCTGGAGCAGGCACCTTCCACACAATGGCTGGCGGTGATGTTGGGTAATGGGCTGGAGCAGCCGGTAGAAAAAGAAGAATAAATTGGTACTGGTTCGTGCATTCAATTTGCATTCCAGTATTGTTACGTTATAACATTTGAGGCAGTCATGAGCCGTGTTCGTTTTTCATTGTTGCAGCAAGGAGTGATCACTCGTCTGCTGGCATTGATCCCTGTACTGGGCTTGTTGTGGTTGTTGACAAGATGGGCCACAGCTTAGGAACAAGCCTTATGCAGAAAAGCAGACAACAAAATCCGGTTATCGAGTTTGAAAACCTGACCCTGGGTTATGAGCGCCACCCGGCAGTGCATCACCTGAGCGGCCATATTCATCAGGGTGACCTGCTGGCGGTGGTTGGCCCCAATGGTGGCGGCAAGTCCACTTTGTTGAAAGGCCTGATGGGTGAATTGCGTCCACTGGGTGGCCGTTTTATATGGCCCACAGGTCGTCAGCAAATGGCTTATTTACCGCAGCGGGCGCGACTTGATCTGGACTTTCCACTGCGCGTGGCGGACTTTGTCAGTCTGGGTCACTGGCCACGGCAGGGTGCTTTTGCAGCCATCAGTGGTGCCAATCGCCGTGCGGTGCACGATGCCCTGCATCAGGTTGGTATGGATGGTTTTGAGCAGCGCTCCCTGGATTCCTTGTCTGGTGGTCAATTACAGCGTGTGCTGTTTGCCCGGTTATTACTGGAAGATGCGGGACTGATTCTGCTGGACGAACCTTTTGCCGCAGTGGATGAGTCGACCACTCAGGATCTGCTGGCGCTGGTGCATCAGTGGCAACAGCAAGGGCGCACGGTAATAGCCGTGCTGCACGACCTGAATCAGGTACGAGAGCATTTTCCCTTATGCCTGTTGCTGGCTCGGGATGTGTTGGGTTTTGGCCCAACCGCAGAGGTGCTGGTGCCACAAAATCTGGAGCGCGCAAGGCGTATGCAAGCGCCTTTTGATCCTCTGGCACCGGTTTGTGACCTGGATGTTGAGTCTGCCATGCCGGAGGCACACCGGCATGATTGAGACGGTTTATCAGGCACTTTTTGCGCCTTTTGTTGATTTTGGTTTCATGCGCCGTGCTTTGATTGGCTGTCTGGCGCTGGCGATCAGTGCTACGCCGGTCGGTGTGTTTCTGATGCTGCGACGCATGAGTCTGACCGGTGATGCGGTGGCGCATGCCATTCTGCCCGGTGCAGCGTTGGGTTATATGGTGGCTGGACTGTCGTTGGGAGCCATGACGCTGGGCGGACTGATTGCAGGCTGGATTGTTGCGTTACTGGCCGGTGGTCTGGCGCGCATCACGGTGCTGAAGGAAGACGCCAATCTGGCGGTGTTTTATCTGGTGTCACTGGCGCTGGGGGTGCTGCTGGTTTCCACCCAGAGTCGCAATATAGATCTGTTGCATCTGTTATTTGGCAGTGTACTGGCGTTGAACAATGAAGCCTTGATCCTGCTGGCCGGGATAGCCACCATCACGCTGATTTTGCTGGCCATTTTTTTGCGTCCGCTGGTGCTGGAGTGCCTGGATCCTGACTTTCTGCGGCGCCATAGCAACATTGGCACACCCACCCACCTGGTTTTTCTGGCGTTGGTGGTATTAAACCTGGTGGCTGGTTTTCAGGCACTGGGCACCTTGATGGCGGTTGGCATCATGATTTTACCGGCAACGGCTGCACGTTTCTGGGCCAGACAACTGGACCAACTGCTGTTTACGGCGGTTGCACTGGCCATGCTGGGCTGCTGGTTGGGGCTTCTGATGTCCTGGCATCTGGATTTACCAACCGGTCCGGCCATTATTTTGATGTTGGGTCTGCTGCATGTCTTTTCACTCTTTATGGGTCGGGATGGTCTGCTGAAACGCTGGTTACATCCTGGCAAGCATCTGAAATCCTGAGCGAGGTTAAATATGCGTTACTCAAAATGGTTGCATGGCCTGCTGGCTGCAACACTGATTACTCTTCCCCTGGTGGCAACTGCACAACAGCAACCCCTGAAAGTGGTCACTACCTTCAGTATCCTGCAGGATATGGTCCGTCAGGTAGCTGGAGAGAGGGCTGAAGTGATCACCCTCGTGGGTGCTGATGAAGATGCTCATGCCTATCAGCCGCGCCCTTCCGATTCGCGTACGCTGGCTCAGGCCAGTCTGGTGGTGGAAAACGGCCTGGACTTCAAGGGGTGGATGAACCGCCTGGTGGAGGCCAGTGGTTACCGTGGTACACGCGTGATTGCCACTGAGGGCATCACCCGCTTGCGTATGGATGACCATCAGGAATCACATGGTCATAGCCACGGCCACTCGCATGGCCACAGTCATGGTCACTCGCATGACCGTAAAGCAGATACTGGCCATGCTCACAGCCATAACCATGGAAAAGAGCGGGGTCACAATCATTCACATGGCCATTCTCATGGTCACAGCCACGGCCATTCACACGGACATGGTCATTCGCATGGTCATGAAGGCCACCACCACGGTGAATACGACCCGCATGCCTGGCAGAGCCTGGAGCAGGCCCAGCAGTATGTGCGCAACATCCAGAAAGGTCTGATTGCCGTGGATCCTGCCGGTGAAGCCGGGTACACCGAGCGGGCTGAAGCCTATGTCGCAGAAATGCAGGCCTTGCATCAGCGCATGAAGGCACGTTTTGATGCCCTGCCAGCCGAGCGCCGTACTGTACTGACACCTCACGATGCTTTCGGTTATCTGGGAAAAACCTACGGCATCAAGTTCGTGGCACCTCAGGGGGTGAGCACAGCATCCGAGCCATCTGCCGCTGAAATGGCAGCACTGGTGCGTCAGATCCGTCAGCAGAAGGTAAGCGCCATCTTCATGGAAAACATCGGGGATACCCGTCTGGTGGAGCAGCTCAAGCGTGAAACCGGAGCAGTACTGGGCGGCACCCTTTACTCGGATGCCCTCTCGGATGCCAGCGGCCCGGCAGCCACCTATCTGAAAATGATGGAACATAATCTGGAAACCCTGCTCAGCGCCCTCGAGCCTTAAGTGGGCAGGAACAATCGCTGGTAAAGCAGGTCCGAGTCTGGCAAGTTATCCGCTTTGTTTTTGTGGAGTGATCTGTTGCCATGTCTTGTCGGACTCGGCCCTTGTTGGCTGTTGTGTTCCTGCTGTTTTGTTTGCTGATTTCAGCAACGGCTTTTGCCCACCCACATGTCTGGGTGGAGCTGCGAGTCCGTCCCTTGCTGAATGAACAGGGCCAGCTCACCGGTTTGCAGCAGGCCTGGCGATTTGACCCCTTTTATAGCCTGATTCTGATTGAAGAGCTGCAACGTGGCGGTCCATCCAGTGAACTGGAAAAACGTTACGATGAGCTGGCCAGTGAGGTAGTGGCCAATCTGCAGCGCTTTGATTTTTTTTCCCGCTTGCACAGTGAGGGCCGAAGATTGCCTGTGGGGCAGGTGCAACACTATAACCTGATGCGTATCGGTCAGCGCGTGGAGTTCAGCTTTGTGCTTCCGCTGCAACACCCCGTGTCTCTCAACGAGGCGCGCGTAAGCTATCAGGTGTATGACCCCAGTTATTTTATTGAAATCCTGCATATTCCCGAACAAGGCGTAGATACACAGAGTCTGGATGCAGCCTGTAGGGTACGGCTTGAAGCACCCAACCCAAGCAGTGAACAGATAGAAAAAGCTATGGCGTTGGATGTTGATGACATCTCTGATGACCCGCAGTTAGGTCAGTACTTTGCTGAGCGGGTAGTATTGGATTGCCGACCTTGATGCCACAGGGCTTGTGCATCTGGTCAGGTTGGCGGTAAAGGAGCGCGCATGACAAAACCTCTACTACTGCTATGGATGCTGTTGTTGAGCAGCAGCTTGTTGGCTGCCCCCTTGCCGGGGTTGCCTGCAGCAGAGCGAACAAGCACTGCAGCCGTGGAGCGAGTGGCACCATCTCAGGAAGCTGCAAGCCTTCGTAATCAATGGCAGCAGTTAACCTTCTGGATACTGCAAAAACAGCGCGAGTATCATCGCGCCCTGGCTGATGGCATTGAAAAACTCAGTGAGCAGGGTAGCTGGCAGCATGGTTGGGCATTACTGGTGCTGAGCTTCTTTTATGGTGTGTTCCATGCTGCCGGACCCGGGCATGGCAAGGCAGTATTAACCACCTACCTGCTGACTCAGCCGGAAAAGCTCCGTCGTGGATTATTGTTGTCTTTTCTTGCTGCCATGCTGCAAGGGCTGACAGCCATATTGCTGGTCACTGTGCTGGTTCATGGCCTGGGGCGTTTAGCCCGAGAAGCCTTTTCCAGTGTGCTCTATGTTGAAATGGCCAGCTTTGCGCTGGTGGCGCTGATGGGCTGCTGGTTGATCTGGCGCGGTGCCAGGCAACTGCTGAACCATCTCAGACAGCAGCCGGTCACCAGGGTGGATACTCCGCTGGTTGCTCAAACCGGCTTTACGCCGGTGCAGCAAGGCAGCATGCACATCACGGCATTTACACCGGTACAAGGTGGCTCATCATTAATGGCTCCTGCTGCCAGCGCTACCCCCTGTCCCAGTTGTGGCAAGGTACACCATGTTGCCCCTGAACAGGTTGAAGGCAAAAGCTGGTGGGAGCAAGGTGGTCTGCTGTTATCCATTGGCTTACGGCCCTGCTCTGGTGCGGTACTGGTTCTGGTGGTGGCTAACCTGTTGGGGCTCTGGTGGATAGGTGTGTTGTCTGCCATGGCCATGGCTCTGGGTACTGCGTTGACCGTTGGCCTGCTGGCCACACTGGCTGTGCAGGCTCGTAACCTGGCTCAGCGCCTGTCACGCCTGCAGGGACGACGATTGTTCGTGTTTACTGCACTCTTGGCGGTACTGGGTGGCTTGTTTATTCTGCTGCTGGGTAGCAGCCTGCTGCTTGGCAGCCTGGCAACTGACCATCCGCTGGGGTTATTCTAAGAGACTGCCAAGCTAGGTCCTTTCTGTGGATAAGTCTGTGGAAGTATGGGGATAAATCCTGTTGGCTGATTGTTGCAGACGGGTGTTTTTTGACCTGGATTAACCTTTTGTACAAATTTACAAACGCCTGTGGGGCAGCCTGGCTAAACTATTTGTTTATATATTTAAACGATAGTTTTCCATGGCCTTTCCACCCCACAAGGAGCACTCACTATGACCGGAGCAGAAGAAATCCGGCTGGATGAGGATGACCTGATCGTCAGCAAAACAGATCCCAAAGGGCGCATCACCTATGCCAACCGCCGGTTTATGGAAATTGCCGGCTATTCTGAACCACAGCTGCTGGGAAAACCTCACAATCTGATACGACACCCTGAGATGCCCCGGGGTGTTTTTCGTTTTATGTGGGCCACCTTACAGGCTGGTCAGGAGTTTTTTGGTTATGTAAAAAACCGAACTTCTGACGGTGGGTACTACTGGGTTTTTGCCAATGTCACGCCAGACTACACGGCCAATTCACAATTGGCGGGATATTTTTCTGTGCGTCGTCGCCCTAATCGTGCAGCAATCCAGCAGGTCAGTCACTGGTACCGGCAAATGCGGGCCATCGAGTCACAGCAGTCTGCCAGCAAGGCACCGGAAGCCTCCATGCAGTGGCTATTGGATCAGGTGGCTGCACAAGGCTGCACCTACAACGAGCTGGTTCGCCAGTTGGAATCCTTGCCGGAGTGATGCCATGTATCGTGCAATGTTAAAAAGTCACACCTCCAAGGGCTCACCTTTTCTGAGTGGCAAATTCCTGATCACTTGTGTGATTTTTAATCTGCTGGTGATAGTGACCGCATTGGTTGCACTGCTCACTCACCATTGGTTGTGGGTAGTGCTGCCGCCTGTGATGGCGCTGGTTTTTACCCTTTATGCCTGGCGTTATTCACGCAAACCGCTGATCACCCTGTCATTGATTGATGATGCTTTGCGCCGTGCCCGCATTGGAGAAATGCATCATCGCATTACTCATACCCAGGGGTTGGGTGAAGTGGGGCGGGTGAGCTGGGACTTAAATGACTTTTTAGACCTGATCGAAAGTTATTTTAAAGAGGTTAACTCGGCTTTTGCTGCTGTAGGCAGAGGTGATTTTTCTCGTAAAGCCCTATCCAAGGGCATGCCGGGTGAGTTTGCCCGTTCTCTGGGGAGTATCAATCAATCGATTGATGCCATGCAGGCGAACAAGGCGTTCACCGAACAGAATCGACTCTCTTCCCAGTTGCATGAACTGAATACCGATAATCTCAAAGACAACTTACAGCTGACACAGAAGGATCTGAAAAACATCAGCCACACCATGAATGGCATTGCTCATGCAGCTGAGCAGAATGCTGAAAATGCGACTCAGAGCCAGAAATCTGCAGAAGCGATGGCTGGTTTGCTGCAAAAAATTTCAGCCAGTGTCACTTTGGTGGGTGAAACAGTGGCCGCACTGAACCGGCAAAGCCAGGCCGTTTCCGGCACGCTGCAGGCGATAACGGATATTTCTGATCAGACCAGTCTGCTGGCACTGAATGCATCCATCGAAGCAGCCCGTGCAGGAGAGCAGGGCCGGGGCTTTGCGGTGGTTGCCGATGAAGTGAAACAGCTGTCCCACAAAACCAAAGAGGCGGCACAAAGCATCAACACCACCCTGCTGGGATTTAGCCGACAGGTGGGCCAGTCGCTGGATGGGGCACAGGAAAGCCAGCAGTTGGCAGAACAAATCCAGCAGGAAATCAAAGGCTTTCAACAGCGTTTTGCCGAAGTGGCAGAAGATGCTCATCAGACTTTAAAGCAGGTTGAGCTGGTGAAAGACATCAGCTTTGCTTCGCTGCTGAAAGTGGATCATGTGATCAGCAAGCAGCAGGCTTATGATGGGTTGAATTCAACTGGTGATGAATGTTCACAGACCGCCAGTGAACAGCTGGAATTGTGGTTGGAAAAAAACGCCACCACTGAATTGGGGCGCATGCCTGTTTTTCAGCAGCTTCAGCAGAGTTATCACAACCTGCAGGATCAGCTTCAGCAGGCTTTGAGCCTCTACCAGCAATCCAGTGTGGCCAGCCGCGAACAAATTGTTGCGTTGATGCAGCAGGCTGAAGCCAGTAGCGGGCAGTTGCTTGGAAGCATTGATCAGATTGTTGAGGCCAGGCAGCGGTAGCTGGGCTGAGGTTTTGATTAGCCATTAAACACTTCTTGCCGGTGCCTTTTGATAAATGCTGGTTCTGGCAAGAAGCGATAAGGCATTTCGATCGGCCGACCAGCAATTGCGTGGAAAGTTTGTACTACAAACGCATCAGATGAAGATTGTAGCTTCTCGGAGAGAAGGACTCGGTAATCATCATCAAGGGTTAAAAAACCAAGATCAAAAGCCCTGTCATGGATGGCTGACAAACACAGGCCATTACTCGGATTCAGCCGATTTGCATGATCTTTGCTCCAAGGTACTATGTGGCTGGCAATGAGCAATCTCGGCTCAGATAAACCGCTCATGCAGCAGCGCCCCTGATAGCTGGCTAATACGGCTCGCCTAAAAAAGTTCTGCTTCATTCGCTGCTGGGTTATGACTGAGCGTGTTTCGCCAGTGAAGTCATCCAGTATCCCAAGCTCATCAGCAGTTGTTACGAGAGGCTCTAGTGGCTGAGACTGCTCTAACGCTTGCCGCAAGCGATCACAATCTTCAGCCAGCCTTTCCCAGTCTTCATGAAACTCCTCCCAAACTTCATGATCCAGCTTGGACGCATTTTTCATGCCTGATCGTCCACTTGCCCTAATTGCAGGATCAAGGCTCGACATATTAACCAGTCTCAGAGCCAGTGATGATGGGGTTCGGCCCAGTAGTTTTGCTAGTTGGATAATCTCCGGGTTACCGCGATGCAGCTTTCCAAATTGCAGCTGACAGTAAAGATGGAATGCTAGTTTTACCTGGTCTTTTGTCCATAAAACACGATCCATGGCACCACTTTCCTCTGTTATGAGCAGTTGTTCATGTTAACCAAATTCTCTGTAAGGAGTTTTGGATATTATCGTATCCCTTTTATTGATCATTGTTGATGTTGCTAATTCACCGGACAGGCCGGGTCTTCCGTTACGGGCCAAACCAGTTCACTGACCTTTTCCTGACCTTCCCAGCTTTCCAGTTTGACCGGGAAGCCCCAGAGGGTGTGCAGGTGTTGCAGCACATCCTGAGTGGATTCACCCAGGTTGCGGCGGTTGCTGCGGTTGTGGCGCAGGGTGAGGCTGCGGTCACCGCGCAGGTGGGCTTCCCAGATCTGGATGTCCGGTTCCCGAAAGCTGAGGTTGTACTGTTCGGCCAGCGCTGAGCGCACGGCACGGTAACCGGCATCATCATGGATGGCGGTGATTTCGATCTGGCTGTCCTGATCGTCATCCACCAGTGCAAACAGGTGAAAGTCCCGCATCACCTTGGGCGACAGGAATTGCTGGATGAAGGATTCATCCTTGAAGTCACGCATGGCCCAGTGCAGGGTATCCAGCCAGTCGGCCCCGGCCAGGTCAGGGAACCAGTGGCGGTCTTCATCGGTGGGCTGTTCACAGATGCGTTTCAGGTCGGTGTAGATGGCAAACCCCAGGGCATAGGGGTTGATGCCAGAATACCAAGGGCTGTCAAAATCCGGCTGCATCACCACACTGGTGTGGGATTGCAGGAATTCCAGCATGAAGCCTTCATCCACCAGTCCTTCATCATAGAGGTCATGCATCAGGGTGTAGTGCCAGAAGGTGGCCCAGCCTTCGTTCATCACCTGGGTCTGACGCTGTGGATAAAAATACTGGGCGATCTTGCGCACAATGCGTACCAGCTCACGCTGCCAAGGCTCCAGCAGTGGGGCATGTTTTTCGATGAAATAAAGCAGGTTTTCCTGAGGTTCCGCCGGAAAACGCAGCTTTTTGCCATTTTTTGCTTCTTTTTCCGGGTTCAGGTTGGGCAGGGTTCGCCACAGGTCGTTGACCTGCTGTTGCAGGATGGCTTCCCGCTCCTGCTGGCGCTCACGCTCTTCCCGGGCCGACAGGGGGCGTGGCCGCTTGTAACGATCAACACCGTGGCTTTGCAGGGCATGGCAGGCATCCAGCAGGTTTTCCACTGCATCAATGCCATAACGCTCTTCGCATTCACTGACGTACTGGCGGGCAAACACCAGGTAATCAATGATGCTTTCGGCATCGGTCCAGGTGCGGAACAGGTAGTTGTTCTTGAAAAACGAGTTGTGCCCGTAACAGGCATGGGCCATCACCAGCACCTGCATCATCAGGGTGTTTTCTTCCATCAGGTAGGCAATGCAGGGGTTGGAATTGATCACCAGTTCGTAGGCCAGTCCCATCTGGCCGCGTTTGTAGGCCTGCTGCACCTTGAGGAAGTGTTTGCCATAAGACCAGTGGTGATAACCCACCGGCATGCCGGTGGCGGCATAGGCATCCATCATCTGTTCACTGGTGATGACTTCAATCTGGTTGGGGTAGGTGTCCAGCCGGTATTTTTCCGCCAGCCGGGCGATGTTCTTTTCAAATGCCTGCAGCAGGTCAAAGGTCCACTCACTGCCACGGGCCAGGGGCTGACGCTGGTTCATGGGCGCGCCTCCTTGTGAAAGAGTTCGCGGAACACCGGGTAGATTTCCCCCGGCTCAAAAAACTGGCGCATGGCAAAGCTGTTCGGGAAGCGGGTCTGAATGCCTTCATAGGCTTCCCACAGTGCCTGATGGGCGTGAGGGGTGATTTCGACATAGGCAAAATAACGCACCAGCGGCATCAGTCGACGTGCCATCCATTCTGCGCACTGGTCGGAATCATCATCCCAGTTGTCACCGTCCGAGGCCTGGGCAATATAGGCATTCCAGCGGCTGGACGGATAACGGGCTTCGAGAATGCTGCTGGCCAGTTTCAGGGCACTGGAAACAATGGTGCCGCCGGTTTCGCGTGAGTAAAAAAACTCTTCTTCAGTGACTTCTCTGGCACTGGTGTGATGGCGGATGAACACCAGCTCAACCTTTTTGTAGTTGCGCTCAAGGAACAGGTACAACAGCAGGAAAAAGCGTTTGGCCAGTTCCTTGTGCTTTTCAGTCATCGAGCCGGAGACATCCATGATGCAGAGCATCACGGCCTGGGTGGCCGGTACCGGCTGCTGCTTCATGTGACGGTAACGCAGGTCTTCATCATCCAGCCAGGGAATGGCGGCCAGGCGTTTTTTCAGTTGTTCGATGCTGGCCTGCAGCTCCTGGATGCGCAAGGGGTGGCGTAGGGCCAGATCCTTCTGCTCTTCTGCGGCCAGTGCCTGTTCACATTCATGCAGTTCACGCCTCAATGATGAACCCATGCCGATGCGACGGGCATAAGCTGAGCGCATGGAGCGCACCACATGCAGCCGCGAGGGTGTGCCCTGGCGCACAATGCCGCCATGAACCGGACGGGTTTCGTCGGTTTCGGTCAGTTCCTTGCGCACCAGATTGGGCAGTTCCAGATCATCAAACAGGAAGTTCATGAACTCGTCACGCGACAGGGTGAAAGCAAATTCGTCTTCACCTTCGCCATCCCGACTGGCCTTGCCGGAACCACTGCCACTGCCGCCCCCGCCTGCCGGTGGCCGTGACACCCGGTCCCCGCGCTGGAACTGTTTGTTACCGGGATGCACCAGCCCACGCCGCCCGGCCTTGCCGTGATGAAACACCGGTTCACTGATGTCCTTGCCGGGAATGCTGATTTCTTCACCCCGCTCCATGTCGGTGATGGAGCGTTTGCGAACGGCTTCACTGACCGCACGACGAATGTGGTTGCGGTAGCGCCTGAGGAAGCGCTGCCGGTTCACCGCACTCTTGTTCTTGCCGTTGGGACGGCGGTCAATGAAGTAACCCATGCTTCACCTCGGTGTCAGGCCATCCATCATTGGGACTTGCGAACACGCAGGTACCATTCGGACAGGAGTCGTACCTGTTTTTCGGTGTAACCCCGGTCGGTCATCCGGGCGACAAAATCCTCGTGTTTTTTCTGATCCGCAACCGAAGCCTTGGCGTTGAAGGAAATGACTGGCAGCAGCTCCTCGGTGTTGGCGAACATCTTGTGCTCAATCACGCTGCGTAGTTTTTCATAACTCTGCCAGCCGGGGTTGTTGCCGTTGTTCTGGGCGCGGGCACGCAGCACAAAGTTGACCACTTCATGCCGGAAGTCCTTGGGATTGGAAATGCCCGCCGGTTTCTCGATTTTTTCCAGCTCTTCGTTCAGTGCCTGGCGATCCAGCAGCTCACCGGTTTCCGGATCACGGTATTCCTGATCCTGAATCCAGAAGTCAGCATAGGTGACATAACGGTCAAAGATGTTCTGGCCGTATTCACTGTAGGATTCCAGGTAAGCGGTCTGGATTTCCTTGCCGATGAACTCAACATAACGCGGTGCCAGCCATTCCTTGATGAAGCGCAGGTAGCGGTCGTGCACCTCATCCGCAAACTGCTGCTGCTCAATCTGCTGTTCCAGCACATACATCAGGTGTACCGGGTTGGCAGCGGTTTCGGTGGAGTCGAAGTTGAACACCCGCGACAGGATCTTGAAGGCAAAGCGGGTGGACAGGCCATCCATGCCTTCGTTGACTCCGGCATCATCGCGGTATTCCTGAATCGACTTGGCCTTGGGGTCGGTATCCTTCAGGTTTTCACCGTCATACACTCGCATCTTCGAGAAAACATTGGAGTTTTCCGGCTCTTTCAGGCGTGACAGCACTGAGAACTGTGCCAGCAGCTTGAGGGTGTCCGGTGCACAGGGCGCCTGCGCCAGCGAGGAGTTTTCCAGCAGCTTTTTGTAGATTTTGATTTCTTCGGAAACCCGCAGGCAATAGGGCACCTTAACGATGTAGATGCGGTCCAGGAACGCCTCATTGTTGCGGTTGTTGCGGAAGGTCTGCCATTCCGACTCATTGGAGTGAGCCAGCACGATGCCTTCAAAGGGAATCGCCCCCATGCCTTCGGTGGGGTTGTAGTTGCCTTCCTGGGTGGCGGTCAGCAGTGGATGCAGCACCTTGATGGGTGCCTTGAACATTTCCACAAATTCCAGCAGCCCCTGATTGGCATGGCACAGACCACCGGAAAAGCTGTAGGCATCCGGGTCGTCCTGGGCATAGTGCTCCAGTTTGCGG
The DNA here is from genome assembly GCF_900119735.1 of Marinospirillum alkaliphilum DSM 21637. Classification (GTDB taxonomy): domain Bacteria; phylum Pseudomonadota; class Gammaproteobacteria; order Pseudomonadales; family Halomonadaceae; genus Marinospirillum; species Marinospirillum alkaliphilum. The sequence goes on from NZ_FPJW01000004.1 coordinate 208,360, forward strand.
ATGTCCACCTTGCCGACCAGGGAGGAGATGTCCTGGTTGTTTTCATCCCCCGGTTCGGTCTTGGCAATCGCCAGCTGATTCAAACGGGATGGATACAGGCGCACCACCTCAAATTTGCTGATGTCGCCACCAAACTCCTTCAGGCGCTTGGCAGCCCAGGGGGAAGGGATGGATTTCAGATAACGGCGGGGGATGCCGTATTCCTGTTCCAGCAGTTCGCCATCTTCTTCAGCATCAAACAGCCCCAGCGGGGACTCGTACACCGGTGAACCTTTGATGGCATAAAAAGGCTGATGCTCCATCAGGAGTTTCAGGCGCTCTGCCAGTGATGACTTCCCACCACCCACCGGGCCGAGCAGGTAGAGGATCTGTTTGCGCTCTTCCAGTCCCTGAGCTGCATGGCGGAAGTAGGACACGATCTGTTCAATCGCATCCTCCATGCCAAAAAATTCCGGAAAGGCAGGATAACGCCGGATCACCTTGTTCATAAAAATACGTGACAGGCGGGGGTCTTTAGCGGTGTCGATCACCTCCGGTTCACCAATCGCCAGCAGCATGCGTTCAGCCGCAGTGGCATAAGCACTGGCGTCCTTGCGGCAGAGTTGCAGGTAGTCCTGCAGGCTCATGCTTTCCTGCTGCACCCGCTCGTAGCGGCTCTGCACCCGGTCAAAAATGCTCATGGCTCACCCCCTGTCACAACTGTTTGTCTCGCATGGCTTTCTTTCAGCATAGACAAGACTTAAAAAAAAGAGTGCCTGAATGGGCACTCTTTGCATGCAGGAGGAAGGTTTTGGTTTAACTTGATTGATGGGTTACAAGTGTTTCCAGGCTGATATTGTCGTGAATCGGGCAGCGGTGGCAGACTTCATCCAGGAAGGATTTTTTCTCTTCTTCACTCCAGTCGGCATCAATGGCTGCGCTGATACGGATCTGCTGGAAGCCAATGCGATCATCGGTGGGCTTGCCCAGCAGGCCGGCTGGATTGTAATCGCCTTCCACCTGTACCTGCATGCCCCGGAGTTCCAGTTTACGCTGCATGGCGATGATGCGGCCGATGGTGCCGACACACCCGGCAATGGCAAATAAAAAAGTCTCCAGTGGGGTTGCTCCAAGGTTACTGCCTCTGGCCGCTTCGGGCTGATCAATGATCAGTGTATGACCGTTGATATTGCTGCGAATGGCAAAACCTTCCTGCATTTCAGCTTCAACTTTTACGGTTTTAATTGTGTCCATGAACAGCTCCAATGACTGACCAAAAAAACATTATAACAGCTTTGTCTAATTGATCGGGTTTGGCTTTGGTGCCGTGTTCAACTAATCTTTTTCATCTTTTCCCTTAATCCCTGGCTGTGCATTTGCCAGATTTCCGAATCTTTCCCGCGAGGTGTGTTTATGCTCTGTCCAACAAGAGTACAAGAATTCTTTGACTTTTATCAAAAGCTAGACAAGAATTGTACGAAAGACCTGCATCAGTTTTATGCCAAGCAGATCACCTTCACCGATCCTTTTCATCAGGTGCAGGGACTGGATGCACTGGTGGCTTATTTTGACAAGCTTTATGCACGAGTCACTGCAATCAGTTTTGAGTTTGATGAACCGCAACTGCTGGGTGAGCGTGTGTGGGCCAGTTGGGTGATGACTTACAGTCATCCACGGATTAATGGCGGCAAGCCGGTGCGGGTGGAGGGTGTCAGTCGGCTGGATTGGCAAGATAGCAAGGTGATGGCGCACCGGGACTTTTTTGATGCCGGACAGATGTTGTACGAGCACCTGCCCTTGTTGGGCGGCGTGATTCGGTTGCTGCAGCGGCGCATGGCGGTTTGATGAACACCAACAGGAGTGACCTCTATGAAAGGTTTGCAACCCTACAGCCGTATCTGGCTGACCGGTGCCGGCTCCGGAATCGGTGAAGCGCTGGCGTTGCAGCTGGCAAAAGCCGGTCACTCGGTGGTGATCACGGCTCGCTCCGAAGCATCCCTGCAGGCTTTGGCCAGACAATCTGAGCGTTTTATTGCTGCTGCAGCCGATGTTACTGATCCTCAGGCATTAAGTGAGGTGGCCACTTTGATTCAGGCGCGTCTGGGCGGTCTGGACTGCGTGATTCTGAATGCCGGTACCTGTGAATACCTGAATGACGGGCGTGTTGATTCAGCGCTGGTGCGGCGGGTGATGGAAACCAATTTCATGGGCCTGGTGCATTGTATCGATGTTGCACAACCCTTGCTGGCCAACAGCCATTCAGCAAGGCTGGTGGCCATTTCCAGCGCTGCTGCCTATGCACCTCTGCCCCGTGCGGAAGCCTATGGTGCATCCAAGGCAGCAGTGAGTTATTTCATGGAAACCTTGCGGCTGGATCTGGCTCAGCAGGGGGTCGCAGTCACGGTGGTTTACCCGGGTTTTGTCAAAACGCCGCTGACGGATCGTAATGATTTCCCTATGCCGATGCGGGTCACTGCAGAGGCGATGGCGGCGGCGATTCATCAGGGGTTGGTGAAGGGCAAGCCGGAAATCCGTTATCCAAAACTGTTTGTCGGGTTGGTTCGCTGTCTGGGTCGCCTGCCTTTTTTCATCAGGACCCGTCTGGGTTTAAAAATGGTTCGTCAGAAGGATGGTGCATCTCATGGATAAACAAGGTCGCATTGCTGTCATCGGTTCGGGCATTGCCGGTATGACGGCAGCCCATCTGCTCAGCCGCAAGTATCAGGTCACTCTGTTCGAGGCCGAAAGCCGACTGGGTGGACACACAGCAACCATGGATGTGCAGCTGAATGGTCGCAACTGGGCCATCGATACTGGTTTCATTGTATTTAACGACTGGACCTACCCCAATTTCATCAAGCTGCTCGATCAGTTGGGGGTGGCTTCCTTGCCAACCGAAATGAGTTTTTCGGTGAGCTGTGAAAAATCAGGACTGGAGTACAACGGCCATAACCTGAACACCTTGTTTGCCCAGCGGCGCAATCTGTTCAGTCCGCGCTTTATCGGCATGATCCGCGACATCCTGCGGTTCAACAAGGAAGCACCAGCTGAACTGGATGCGGGGCTGTTGAAGGATGGAGAAACCCTGGGGGCTTATCTGGATCGCAAGGGCTACAGCCAGGCCTTCATGATGGATTACCTGATTCCGATGGGGGCTGCCATCTGGTCATCCGGCCTGACAGCCATGCGTGACTTTCCGCTGGTGTTTTTTGTGCGCTTTTTCAAAAACCATGGGCTGGTCAGCATCAAAAATCGTCCGCAGTGGCGGGTGATTCAGGGTGGTTCACGCCGTTATATTGAGCCTTTGTCCAAACCCTTTGCTGAAGGCATTCGCCTGAGCACACCCGTGCAGGGCATTTACCGGGAAGATGACAAGGTCCGCGTGGTGTCCCATCAGGGCGAGGAAGTGTTTGATGAGGTGGTGCTGGCCTGCCACAGTGATCAGGCACTGGCGTTACTGAAAGATCCCAGTGATGAAGAAAAGAAGCTGCTGGGGCAGTTGCCCTACCAGATGAATGATGTGGTGCTGCACACCGACACCCGCCTGCTGCCGGACGAGCGTCGCGCCTGGGCCAGCTGGAACTATCGCCGTCGCGATCCGGCGCGCCTGCAGCCGGGTCAGGATGATCAGTCACTGGTGAGCCTGACCTATAACATGAATCGTCTGCAGCGCCTGGAAGATGATCCGCAGCTGCAAGCCAGCAACACCACCTTCTGTGTCACCCTGAATGACAGCCCGGCCATTGATCCGGATAAAGTCCTTGGGCGTTATCAATATGCCCACCCGGTGTTCACGCTGGAGGGTATGGCGGCTCAGGCAGGCATTCAGAAGCTCAACGGCAGTCGTCATACCTGGTTCTGTGGTGCCTGGTGTCGCAATGGTTTTCATGAAGATGGCGTGGTCAGTGCGCTGGCAGTCACAGAAAAGCTTGGAGTGACCCTCTGATGAACCGCTCCGGCTTGTCCGCCACGCAGGCATTAACCAGTCGGTTTTACACTGGCACCCTGCGGCACCGTCGTTATTACCCGGTGCCTCATGCGTTCACCTACAAGGTGTTCATGAGCTGGCTGAATCTGGACGAGCTGGAACTGCTGCCTTTTACCCGTGAAGGTTCACGCTGGCGCTGGGCGCAGTTTCGCCGCAGTGATTATCTGGCTCCTGCTTCGCTGCCATTAAAACAAGCGGTACTCAATGAGGTGGAACGTCAGACGGGGACTCGCCCACAAGGTGAAATCTTTTTGCTGACCAACCTGCGTTATGGCGGGATCTGTTTTAACCCGATCAGCCTTTATTACTGCTTTGATCCCAAGGGTCAGCTGCAGGCAGTGCTGGGTGATGTGTCCAACATGCCCTGGCTGGAACGTACCCCCTATGTGGCACTTTGTGAAACCGATCAAAGCCGGCATCAGGCCAGTTTTGACAAACGCATGCACGTTTCCCCGTTTAACCCGATGCAGCAGCAGTATCTCTGGAAGTTCACCACACCTGGTGAGCAACTGGTGATGCACATGGACAACATCGACCCGGATGGACGAGTGCCTTTTGACTCAACACTGGTGTTGCAGCGCCGTGATGATCTGGGGTTGTCGATGTTGCGCATGTTGTTGCGCCACCCCTGGATGACTTTAAAAGCAGTGGCCGGGATTCATTTTGAAGCCTTGCGCCTGTGGTTGAAGAAAAACCCTGTGTATGCCCACCCGGCCAAAATGGCCAAGCGGTGAGCAAGGAGTTGACCCATGAAAGCTGAACACCTGTCACCCATAAAAGATCAGTCCAACTGGAGTACCCGGCTGTTTCGCAAGCTGGCCATAAGCTGGTTATCACGCATTGATGATGCCTTTCTGGAGATTCAGGACCCGGATGGTAGCTGGATGATTGGAACACCTGGCGCTGAGTTGTCGGTCAAGGTGCGTTTTCTGGATCGTGGCATGTGGCAGGAACTGGCGTTGGGCGGCACTCTGGCTGGAGCAGAAGCTTACATGGCAGGGCGCTGGAACTGCAGTGACCTGACCGCTTTGACCCGCATCATGGGGCGCAACCTGGAAGTGCTGCGTCAGGGTGTGGATAATCCGCTCAAGCGCCTTGGTGCACCGGTCAATCGGCTGCTGCACTTTTTTAATCGCAATACCCGTGAAGGTTCACGGCGCAACATCAGTGCCCACTATGATCTGGGTAATGATTTCTTCCGGCTGTTTCTGGATACCGAGCACAAGATGTACTCCAGTGCGATTTATCCCTTTCCAGAAGCGAGTCTGGAAGAAGCATCCACCTACAAGTTAAAAACCATCTGTGACAAGCTGGATCTTAAACCCACCGATCATCTGCTGGAAATTGGTACCGGCTGGGGCGGCATGGCGATTTATGCCGCAAAACACTATGGCTGCCGGGTGACCACCACTACCATCTCACGTGAACAGCATGATCATGCCCGTCGCCGGATTGCTGAAGAGGGGCTTGAGGGTCGCATCACGCTGTTGTTTGAAGACTACCGGGATCTGCAGGGTGAATATGACAAGCTGGTGTCGATTGAAATGATTGAGGCGGTTGGCCACGATTTTCTGCCGACCTATCTGCAGACCTTGCAAAAGCATTTAAAGCCGGATGGATTGGCACTGATTCAGGCCATTACCGTGCGTGATCAGCGTTATCAGGAGTCGGTTAAAAAAGTGGACTTCATCAAGAAGTACATTTTTCCCGGTGGTTTTTTGCCCAGCAACACCAAGCTGCTGGAAAAGCTGACTCGTCACACGGATCTGAATCTGCTGCATCTGGATGAAATCGGCTTTCATTATGCCCGTACCCTGAATGACTGGCGGCTGCGGTTTTTAACCCGCCTGGATGAGGTGCGGCAACAGGGTTACGATGAGCGCTTCATTCGCATGTGGGAGTATTATCTGTGCTATTGCGAGGGTGGTTTTGCCGAGCGTGCCATAGGCACCAGTCAGCTGTTGCTGGCACGTCCGGCCAATCGCCGCGCCAATCTGGCTGGTCGACTGGAGTGAAACAAGCATGAATGAGGTAGCCAAAGCGTCTGCCGGATCTTTTCGCAGGCTGGTATTCAATGCAGTGGTATTTCAGGTGGGCTGGTTTGCCTGTGTACTGGGTGGTACCACGCCTTGGCTGGTATTTGTGATGGGCCTGATTGCTGTGCATCTGCTGTTTGTGGCTGAGCAGGGGGAAGCACGCTTTTTACTGGCCGTTGCTGCACTGGGTAGTTTGATGGACAGTCTGTGGATGCAAGCTGGCTGGATGACCTTTCCTGGCTGGTCGGCCCAATGGATTCCACCCTGGTTGATGTTGTTGTGGCTGTTGTTTGCCACTACCCTGCGCCATGCTTTGGGTTGGCTGTATGGTCGATGGGGCTGGGCGGTTTTGCTGGGGGGCCTGGGCGGCAGTTTCAGTTATCTGGCGGGTGCAGAGCTGGGCGCTGCTGTGTTACCCCACGGGCGCTTGCTGACTTTTGTGGTGTTTGCCCTGGCCTGGGCTGTCATCTTTCCCTTGTTGTTATGGCTGGGTCGCCATCCCCGTCTCAGGATGCCCGTGCAGCCCTGACTTTCTGCTGAATGAGTAGCTGGGTGGTGGCCTGTGCATCATTCGGACGGCCATAATAGTATCCCTGCAAAAGGTCGCAGCCCTTGCGGCGCAGGTAGTCAGCCTGCGCCTGGTTTTCCACACCTTCGGCAACCACGCTCATTTTCAAACCGCGGCAAAGTGCCAGCGTGGATTCAACAATGGCGCGATCAGCCTCATTAACCGGCAAACCTTTAACAAAGGCGCGATCCAGTTTCAGTTTATGCACCGGCAGGTGCTTCAGGTAAGCCAGTGAAGAATAACCGGTGCCAAAGTCATCTATGGCCAGTTGGATGCCTTGATGGGATAAGGCATCCAGTTTTTCCAGAGTTTCCACATCCTGCTGTACAAACACACCTTCCGTCAGTTCCAGCTCCAGGCATTGCGCGGCAACCTGATGTTTTTTCAGGGCTGAGCGTACATTGTCAACGAAGTTTTCACTCTGGAACTCCAGGGGTGAGACATTGACTGCAATGTGGTGTGGAGCAATGCCCTGCTGTTGCCAGGTTGCATAGTGTTTTAATGCCTGCTCCAGTACCCACTGACCCAGCAGCTCCATCAGGCCATGGCGTTCTGCCAGGGGAATGAACTGATCCGGTGGAATGCGCCCCATGACGGGATGATCCCAGCGCAACAAGACTTCCAGCGCGTGAATCTGCTCACTTTCGGCGGTGACCAGAGGCTGAAAGTGCAGGCTGAGTTCGTGATTGCTCAGGGCATCACGCAAACCCTGCAGGCGAGCCAGCGGATTGTTTTCGCTCCGCAGGTCCTCGGTATAAAAGCGTGTTTGTCCGGCGCTGCGGGATTTGGCTGCATGCAAGGCCAGTTCTGCCTGTTGCAGCACATCGGCAACCGGAACCGAGGCATTGTCCCAGACCGTGGCGCCAATCGAGAAGCTGAACTCCATCAGCCGACCCATCACAGAAAAGGGTTTGCTTAAGCACTCGCGCGCCCGGTTGATGTGTGCCAGACGCTCACCATCATCATTGCCACCAGTGAGCGGGAAAGCAACGATAAAAACATCCGCAGCATGGCGGGCGACCAGGCTTTGTCCACATTCCCTGAGTCGTCGTGCCAGGCTGGTTAACAGTTGATCACCCACCGCAAAGCCGTAACTGGCATTCACCAGTCGGAAATTATCAAAATCAATCAGTGCCAGACACCAGCGTTGTTGCAGATTGGGAATCTGGCGGGAAAGCTCGCGTAGTGTGGTGGCGGTGTTGGGCAGGCCGGTGAGGCGGTCATGTTCAGTGGCATGCTCGAGGCGGGCTTCCTGTCGACGGTGTTCAGTGATGTCCGTGAATACAGCAACATAATGACTGACCTCACCGCGTGCATCCTTGACCACTTTGCAGGTCAGCCACTCAAGGAAAACCTCACCATCTTTACGGCGGTTCCAGATTTCACCCTGCCAGATGCCATCGCGCATCAGGGTTTGCCAGTAGTTTTCGTAAAACGCGGCGTCATGATAGCCGGAGCTGAGAATGCGAGGATTTTTTCCGATCACTTCATCTTCCCGGTAACCGGTGACCTGGGTAAAGGTTCGGTTAACTGCAATGATGTTGCCCTTGGGATCAGTGATGGTGACGCCGTCATGGGTGTGGTCAAATACCTGTTTCATCAGCCGGAAAGCAGTGCGCTGCTCCCGGTTGCGGTAGCGCAAGTACCACTGGCCCAGCATAAACCCCACGGCCAGGACAACAGGGAGAAGTGACAGTAGTGGAAAAAGTTGAGCTAAGTTTTCCGGCATGAAGGATTACCTGATGGAAAAGGCTTTGGCGAGCGAATGCATCTGCCGTACCTGATCCGTCAGGTGATCTGCACTGCGGGAGGTTTCTTCCGCTTGTCCACGTGTACCTTGTGCCAGCTCGCGCAGTTGCTGCAGGCTGGCCACAACACTATCACTTGCACTGCCCTGTTGCTCAACGGCTGAGGCTGCCCGATGGCTGGCAGTCAGCACACTGGCTGCCGCATCGGTGAGTTCCTGAAGCACCCTGCCTGCAGTTTCGATCTGCTCCACCGTTTGCTGGCTGTCTTCTCGGCTGGCCATCATCTGCTCAACCGCTGTACCGATATTCTGGCGAATGGCCTGAATGCGCTGGGTGATGGTTTCGGTGACTTCCTGGGTGCTACCAGCAAGCTGTCTGACCGCATCGGCCACCACAGCAAAACCACGGCCCGACTCACCGGCGCGGGCTGCTTCAATGGCGGCGTTGAGGGCCAGCAGATTGGTTTGATCAGCAATGTCAGTGATGGCGCGGATGCTGTCGCTGATGGCTTCGGCATCTTCGCGCAGGTTGTCGATGCGTTCAGCAGCAACTTCAAAGCGCTGAGCCATACGCTTCACGCTGGAGACGCTCAACGCTACGCTATCCTGGCCGCGACGGGTTTCTTCGTCCATCTGTTCGCTGGCATGGTTGATACCCTGCATGCTGTGCTGAATTTCGTGAATGCTACTGGCCAGTTGTTCTGCCATGCTGGCCAGTGAATCCAGATGAGATTCCTGCTCGCGGACACCAGACTCGGCTTGATGCATGGCCTGATCGGTGGTTTCAGCCACTTCACCCAGGGTGCGGGTGGCATCTTCCACCCGACCGATCACGGTGCGCAATTGTGCCTGCTGCATGCGCAAGGCCAGGTCGATGGCACCAAATTCACTCATGTTACCGCTGTAAACCTGTTGTGCAACCGGGTTTTCAACAATACTGAGTGCCCGACGATAAACGTATTTCAGTGGACTTAAAAAGAAAGACGCGGCCCCCAGGATCAGTAAACCGAGGCTGCCGACCCATACCCCGGCCCAGCTGCGATCATCCACCAGATACAGCACAGTCAGGGTGGAAAGCACCTGCAGCAACACCAGGCCAACCAGCAGGCCATAGACGGACCAGCGGCGCAAGGGGGCTTTTTGTTTGCCGGTATTAATGGCTTGATAGGTGGCCGCAGCACGCTCCACCAGACTTTTTTCCGGTTTGACACGAACGGACTGGTAGCCAATACGCTCGTTGCCTTCAAAAATGGGAGTGACGTAGGCATCCACCCAGTAGGCATCACCGTTTTTACAGCGATTCTTGACCACCCCCATCCAGGACTCACCACGTTGGATGCGTTGCCAGAGATCAGCAAACGCCAGTGGCGGCATATCCGGGTGACGCACCACATTATGATTTCTGCCAACCAGCTCTTCAGCTGCAAAACCGCTGATACGCTGGAAGTCGTCATTGGCGTAGAGAGTAATGCCTTTCAGGTCCGTCGTGGATACCAGGCGATCTCCGGCTGAAAGCACAACTTCTTGATCCGTTACAGGCAGATTGGTTTTCATGAGTATCGTTGATGGTCGGCAGGGTCTGCAGTTTTTGTCAATGGCATATTGTAGCAGCTTGGTGACAGCTTTGTCGGTTAAGTCTTGCAACTGAAATGGTTACTGACGGATGATTTGGGCCACAGATGCAAACTTGGCCCTTTGGCAGTAAACTAGGCAGCAGCAAACCAACAATAACTGCTCTTGATCCAAAGACTCACAACAACGGAAAGACCCAGTGACCCAACAAAACTCCTATACCCGTGAAGAACTGCTGGCCTGTGGCCGCGGTGAACTTTTTGGCCCGGGCAATGCCCAGTTGCCAGTTCCCAACATGCTGATGATGGATCGCATCATCGAAATCAATGCCGACGGTGGTGCTTATGGCAAGGGCCAGATCATTGCCGAACTGGATATCAATCCTGATCTGTGGTTTTTTGCCTGTCATTTTCCCGGTGACCCGGTGATGCCTGGCTGTCTGGGTCTGGATGCCATGTGGCAGATGGTCGGCTTTTATCTGGGCTGGCAAGGTAACCCTGGGCGTGGTCGTGCGCTGGGTAGTGGCGAAGTGAAGTTCACCGGTCAGGTGTTGCCGGAAGCGAAACTGGTCACCTACCGTATTGATATCAAGCGAACCATGAACCGCAAACTGGTTCTTGGTATTGCCGACGGCATCATGGAAGTGGATGGCCGCAAAATCTATGAAGCGAAGGATCTGCGTGTGGGGCTGTTCACCAGCACCAGTGGCTTCTGAGAGAGGACAAGCTGATGAGACGAGTCGTTGTTACCGGTATGGGCATTGTATCCTGTCTGGGCACTGACAAGGCCAGTGTGCTGGATGCCCTGCGCCAGGGGCGCTCCGGCATCAAGTTCAAGCAGGAATATGCAGACCTGGGCTTCCGCAGCCATGTTGCCGGCAGTGTTGACCTGGATCTTGATGAACTGGTTGACCGTAAGCTCAAGCGTTTTATGGGTGATGCGGCAGCCTATGCCTACCTGTCCATGCAGCAGGCCATCGAAGATTCAGGCCTGACTGAAGATCAGGTCTCCAATGTGCGTACTGGCCTGATTGCAGGTTCTGGTGGTGCCTCCTCTGCCAATCAGGTGGAAGCAGCCGACATCATGCGTGACAAGGGGCTGCGCCGTGTAGGTCCTTATCGCGTCACCCGCACCATGGGTAGTACCGTTTCTGCCTGCCTGGCCACACCCTTCAAGATCAAGGGTGTTAACTACTCGATCTCCTCAGCCTGTGCCACTTCAGCCCATTGTATTGGTAATGCGATGGAGATGATCCAATTGGGCAAGCAGGATGTGGTATTTGCCGGTGGCGGTGAAGAAGAACACTGGACGCTGTCCTGCCTGTTTGATGCCATGGGTGCACTGTCTACCAGCTACAACGAAACGCCAGATAAAGCTTCCCGTGCTTATGATGCCAAGCGTGATGGTTTTGTTATCGCTGGTGGCGGCGGCATGCTGGTGCTGGAAGAGTTGGAGCACGCCAAGGCGCGTGGTGCCAGGATTTATGGTGAGCTGGTGGGTTACGGTGCCACGTCTGATGGTTATGACATGGTTGCCCCTTCCGGTGAAGGCGCTATCCGCTGCATGCAGCAAGCGATGGCTGGCCTGGATGGCAAAATTGACTACATCAACACCCACGGTACTTCCACCCCGGTCGGTGATGTGGCTGAACTGAAAGCCATTCGTGCGGTGTTTGGTGATGATTGCCCGGCGCTGAGCTCCACCAAGTCGCTGACGGGTCACTCCCTGGGTGCTACCGGTGTACAAGAAGCCATTTACTCGCTGCTGATGATGGAAAACAACTTCATTTCTGCGTCTGCCAACGTGGAGGAGCTGGATGAAGCTGCAGCAGGTCTGGATATTGTCACCGGCAAGGCGCGCGAAGGTGTAACGCTGAATCGTGTGCTGTCCAATAGCTTCGGTTTTGGTGGCACCAACGCCTGCCTGGTGTTCCAGCGTTATCAAGGCTAATCAGAGCCAGTGATGCAAAAGCCCGGCACTGTCCAGTGACCGGGCTTTTTTGTTGCCATCAACTTTATTGGAAGCCTTGATTAATCTTGAGTCATTTTTTCCACTTCAGCTGATTCAGACTCATCCTTGCCTGGAGCTGGCAGCGGACGTGGTACAGCCGAGATGTCGGTCAGTTGACGCTCTACCCAGGCTTCAGCTTCTGCCATTACTTCGTCCGGCTTGCGACCGGCGGTTGGAATTGGCTCGCCAATGCGCAGGCTCAAAGTGCCGGATTGTTTGATCCAGTTTTTCGGGTCCCAGTGTTCACCGGCGTTATGGGCAACCGGAATAAGCGGCACACCTGCCTTGCAGGCAATCATTGCGGCACTCTTACTGAAAGGCTTGCGCCGTCCCGGAGGAACACGAGTGCCTTCCGGGAAAATTAATACCGAAAGCCCTTCTTGCAGCCGTTCGCCACCAACTTTCAACACCTTGCGTAACATTTTTGCAGGCTGGCTACGATCCAGAGGAATGGGTTTGATCAGACGTAATCCCCAGCCAAAAATCGGGATCTGCAGCAGTTCCTGTTTTAACACAGTGCAAAGTGGTGGCCGTAAGGTTTGCAGCACAATGGTTTCCCATTCGCTCTGGTGGTTGGCAACCATCACATAAGCCCCATCGGGCAGCTTCTCAACACCTTCAAACTGGTAACGAATACCACAGGTGATGCCTAGCCAGAAAATGATGAAGCGGTTGTAGAGATTCAGAATGGCAAAACGCTGGCGCAGTGGAAAGGGGATGGACAGCAATGCCAGAGGGGCGCCCAGCAGCAGCAAGGCTGAAAAATAACCCAGGTAGAACATCAGGCTGCCCAGTGGGCGTGGAGTGCGTGACGCTTTGTTCATTGGTGGTTGATCGCTTTCAGGTCTGAACTGTTTCATGGGTTTGTAGCTGTTCCAGTAATTCGGGCAGACGCGCGCGCCAGGCTCTGGGGTGGACGCCAAAGGTTTCCAGTAGGTGCGAGGTGTTCATCCCCTGTCGAGTAGTACCCGAAGGATCTGCTGGATAGGGCGTTACTTTAAGATAGCGCGCCAGGGTGTGCATCAATTCCATCTGGCTGACGGGCTCACTGCCAGCATAATGATACAGTCCCCACGCCTGAGCGCCTGCGTCAATTTGCAGCAGGATACCCAGCATGACTCTGGCGATATCATCCAGTGGCTGCAAGCCACGATAATCGACGTTTTCAGGTGTTTTATGCTTGTGGCAGCGCTCCACCATACAGCTCAGTCCGCCGCTTTGACTGTTACTCAGGCTGGGAGGTGTGCGCAGGATAATGGCGTTGTTAAGGCTTGCAGCCTGGCTTTCAATACTCAGCAGTTTTTTTGCTGCATCACTGGTGCCGTTGGCAGGGTCCAACTCACTGACGGCCTGTTGATCAGGAGTAAATACCAGATCAGACGACAAGAGCAACAGGTGTGCCTGACGTAGCTCACAAAGCTCGGTCAGTGCAGCCAGCCGCTGGTCCCAGAATGCCAGTCGTTGAAGGTCTGGTTGCAAACCAACCTCTCCGCTTTCACCCAGAGGAGCCAATAGCAGAAACTGAAAGTCAGGCAGGGTCAGCAACTCTGTGTCTGGACTGACCTGCAGGATTTCCAGCCCGGAATAACGCAGGGCCTCCTGTTGCAGAGCCTCATAGAGTGCCTTGTAGTCTGAAAGCAGCAAGATGCGCATGACTAAACCCGTAAAAAATAATATTCTGTTAATGCAGCGAGTGGACTGTTTTTGTATTAAGCTGGCAAGTATAACAGAGCCTGTAATGGCAACGGCATTCTGAACGGAGCAGGAATGAATCATGGTCACTGGCAAGGAAAACAGGGAGCCCTTCAACCTGCTGCTGGTTGAAGATGAGCCGGCGGATGCGTATCTGGTGCGTGTGGCACTGGAAGAAAGCGGCCTGAACGCAGCTTTACATCATGTTGAAAATGCCAACCAGGCACTTTCTTATCTGCGACATGAACCCCCCTGGCAGCAGAGCATTAAACCCAGCCTGATCCTGTTGGATCTGAATATGCCCGGCATGCATGGGCGTGATCTTCTGGTGCGGCTGAAGTCTGATGTGCTGTTGAAAAGCATACCGGTGGTAGTGCTCACAACATCCGATGCTGAAACAGATATCAAAAGCTGTTATGAAGCTGGTGCTGCAGGTTTCATTACCAAACCCATGGACATCGACCAGTTCATTCGTGTCATTCGCGGACTGGGGGATTACTGGGTGAATCTGTTGAGAACTCCTTCGGATTAGTGAGGCTGTCCTGTATCAGCTGGGCGGATCATAGGCTCCTTGGAATTGGTTGGTTTTCCGCACTCTAAAGCGCCCGCACTGCCAAGGTATTGCAGCCGTTTCCTTCGTTCCGATAAAAGCTGCCGCTTCAGTCTATGGCTCGGAGCAAGATGCTGCTGTAAGGTGGGCACCCATTATCGACGTTGTGTGCCGACCGGAGCTTGCGCGGTCTCACACTGGGACAATTGGTAATCAGCCTGAGGTGCATAATCTATCGTTTGACCTTGAGGTCACTACTTCAGCGAACCACTGAGAATGCCTTGGTAGTTGCCATCACAGCTGAATGGAATAGCCTTGGGTTTGTATAGCCTCAATCAGGCGACATGGCATGGAGTATCCTTCCCTATATACAGAATAGGTGAGGAAACTTTGACAACTCCTCATTTTGACAATTTGTCGCAGACAACAGCAAATCAATGACTTAGGAGCGTACCACGGCTAAGCATCACAGGTGCAATTGCGGACTGACAAAGAGAGCCAAACAACAAAAAGCAACACTTGTGTTGCTTTTTCTGTTTTTGCTGTAGTAAGCCACGCAAATGCAACGAATAAGTTGCTTTTTGGGTTTTGGGCAACTAATATGTTGCTATCGACTATAAAAGCAACATATGTATTTACAGTGATGAATTCGATACTCCACCAAATAAAGCAGCGGCGTCTGACACTTGGCCTCAAACAGAACGACATGATGTTGCGTGTAGGCGTATCTCGTCAGCAATATCAGCGCCTGGAGTCCAAAGGAAACCCTAGGCTCGACACCTTGGAGTTGATCGCGAAGGGCCTGAATAGTGAACTAATGCTCATACCAAAGGAAAAGCTTGGCGCTGTTATGGCGCTGCTTGAGCAGGAGAGTTCCGAGCCAGATAAAGCGTATGTGTCCCAGGCGAAAAAAACCGCAAAAGAAGATGCAAAGATAAGTCTTTCAGATGATCCATGGCAGGATTTACTGGGGGATGAATCATGAGCGAAGCCCAAGTCGACGAGATAAATGTACTCAAGTTGAGATTGCACGAAAGGCTGGTTGGCTATTTGGCTGGCTTTCAAGGCGGTAGAAATGTGCTGAGCTTTGCCGAGGAATTCAAGAGTGATGCAGGTCGTCCTACATTTAGTTTGATTACCCACCCAGCGTTTCCTCGTTCTGAAAAAATAATGTCAGAGCCGTGGACAAGAAGGGTAATCCCCCCATTTTTAACGGGGTTCAAAAGTAGAGTCAGGCCACCATGGCCAGTTTTTGTTGAGGGGTGATCCCTCCAAGCCCCATATTGGGCCGTTCATTATTGTAATGCCAGAGCCAGCCTGTGGCGTAGTTCTGAACTTCTTCAATGCTATCGAACAGGTGTTGTGCCAACCAGTCATAACGTACGGTTCGGTTATAGCGCTCAATGTAGGCATTCTGTTGTGGTTTGCCAGGCTGGATAAAGGTTAAAGCAATACCCTGCTCTCCTGCCCAGGCTGCTAGCTTGCCACTGACGTATTCCGGGCCGTTAT
>NZ_FPJW01000005.1 GCF_900119735.1 Marinospirillum alkaliphilum DSM 21637
CTGATCTTTTATCGTTTCCTCGAAATACATGGTGGTAGCCATATAGTTCTCTCCTTGTGTAACCCACAGTTACTGAACTGAAATTCTTCTAACGCTCCTGTTCTGGCGCGAAAGTATGTTGGCGTGGCTTTTGCGTTCTTTGCAAAAGGCATGACGACATACTTTTATCGCTCAGGAACGGTTTGTTAGGCGTTGTTTTTCTCATCATCGTCCGAAACCGCATAAAAGAGACTTAGAGCGACCGCATAGGTGACAAAAGGAATCGCCACATACCGATAAAACCAATGTAAATCAGAAGGAACGTAGTAACTCGCAAAACCGAAAAGAAAAGCAAGGAACAAACAGCCAACTAGTCCGTACGCCCAATCCGGATCGCCCTTGAACTTCTCGATAATTCCAACGAAGGACAGGATTATCCAAGGAACACTCATCAAAATTACTAACGCTATCCTATGCTGGTCGGAAGTGAGGCCAAAGCTCTCTCCAGGCTCGTTGAGCATAATGCTCTTCACGTTTGCCGCCATTTCTTGGGCGGAGGATCTTACGGTCTCATTTCTGGACTCGAGAAGTGGCTCCAATGAGGAAAGCAAATCTGCGGCTTTTTGATACTTATCCAGTCGGAATGTAGAAGTCGCCAATTCGTAGGAAACGATGCCAATAATTCCTACCGCAAGCGTGGCACAAATTACCGCCACTCGTTTTGCAGAGAGCTCGGAAATTGTCTTTTCTAGGAACTCAAGGATTTGCATGTGCTACGTGACCGCCTAACGCCGCGCTCTGCGGAAATTTAGGAGCGCCAGCGAGTAAATTTTCCGTAGCAGCGATTTGTTAGAAGAGCTTCACTCTACGAAGCCGTGGTAGAAACCGACAGAGTTGACCGCTTCAACAAATCTCTTAGCTGTTTTTCGATCCATTATTACTGTCTTTCCGTCAACAGTGATATAGATGCTGTCTTCTGGATAATAAGAGGAACGGCCAACTTCCAGCTCCATTTCCGTCCTTCCACCCTGATCTTTTATCGTTTCCTCGAAATACATGGTGGTAGCCATATAGTTCTCTCCTTGTGTAACCCACAGTTACTGAACTGAAATTCTTCTAACGCCGTGGACAGCGGTGGCCTTGGAGCGCAAGCGGAAAGGACATCCGGCCGCCAAAGGCGGCGAACTGCTGCACTTTGTTATTGCCAAAACCACCTAAAATAACCACTGCCGCCACACTGGCTGAACCACTGACCGATAGATGCACCAGCCTGGACAACAGCACCTGATTTTCTGACTGCGTTACCCGCAACAGCTCAACCGCTTGATGTTGGCAACGACCTAAAACAAAGCCCGATACTGCGGCGGCGACCTGAAAACTGTACCGAAGTCACCAGCCTCAACCGATGCAACCAAGCCCCGGCAATAACATTTTGTTAGTAGGCATGCTCAAAACGCTTCTGCTGCCTACTGTTTGCTTTTTGATCCAACTTACCGATTTTCCTGATTAAAGTCCATTGATCCACCCCAAGGGTTGGGATGTAAACCCGCATGCGTGTTTTGCACCTGGGTTCTGTCACTTTTTCTGCTGTTCATATTCGTAACCATCTGTTTTTGTTATGGCACAACATTGATCCTGGTGTGAAAACGAGCAAGCTCGATTTTCATTTGAGCATTTTCAGCTTCCAAGATAAAAGTAGACTGTATAAAAACACAGGCCGGATATTGCGAGGCATCAACATGACAGGAAGTCCTTTTCTTAACGCCATTCAGCAGGATCTGCGCCAGAAAGGTTATGCACTGAAAACTGAAAAAACCTATGTGCACTGGATCAAGCGGTTCATTTTGTTTCATCAGAAACGTCATCCTGAAACCATGGGCAGTGAGGAGGTCCGGCTGTTTCTTTCCAGTCTTGCCAATGACCGCCATGTAGCAGTGAATACGCAGAAGACTGCTTTGAATGCACTGGCTTTTCTATATAACCAGTTTCTGGATAAACCTTTGGGTGATCTGGATTTTAATCCAGCAAAAAAACCACGACGTTTGCCTGTAGTGCTGTCAATCACTGAGGTTCAGCGTATCTTGCAGCAGTTTGACACTCGTAATCGCACGCTGTTTTCATTGTTGTATGGCGGTGGACTGCGCATCAACGAGTGCCTGAGGTTACGAGTCAAGGATTTTGATTTTGATCACGGCTGTATTTCTGTTCATGATGGCAAGGGTGGTAAAAGCCGCAATACCTTGCTGCCCATGAGTTTAAAGCCCGCCATCCAGCAGTTGATTGAGGAAGCAGTGGCTCTGCAGGTATCAGATAATGCTCAGGGGATTGGTCCTTCATTGCCTTATGCGCTGGATCGCAAATACCCTTCGGCCTATCGGCAACCCGCCTGGATGTATGTTTTTCCTTCTGTGACCTGGTGCAACCACCCAATCACCGGCAAGGTGTGCCGTCATCATTTGCACGATTCGGTGCCACGCAAGGCATTAAAAGCTGCCGTGCAACGTGCTGGCATTTTCAACAAGCGGGTTTCCTGCCATACCTTTCGCCATTCGTTTGCCACGCATTTATTGCAGGCCGGCAGGGATATTCGTACGGTACAGGAGTTGTTGGGCCATTCAGATGTAAAAACGACGCAGATTTATACGCATGTGATCGGGCAGCATTTTGCGGGTACGGCCAGTCCACTGGATACGCTGGGGAGTTTCTGATTTTCAGGCACGCTACCGCCGAGGGATGGCGTTGGTGAGTGGCCGCATCCCTGAGGTGTTTGCAGCTTATTCCTTTAAGCCGTTCTGAAGCGGTTTCCATTGAATCAATCAGGGTAACCTCGTCCTTGAGGTTACCGGTTTTACATCGCTTTATTCAGCCATTCAAACAGCGGCAGCGTCTTTGGCGATGATGTCTTTCCACTGGGCCGGGCCGATGTTGTGGATGGAGTCACCACGAACGTCAACGGCGACGGTGACGGGCATGTCTTCCACGTCGAACTCGTAGATGGCTTCCATTCCCAGGTCTTCAAAGGCCAGCACTTTGGCGTGTTTGATGGCCTGGGCCACCAGGTAGGCAGCACCACCCACGGCCATCAGGTAGACGGCTTCGTTGTCACGAATGGCGTCGATGGCAATCGGGCCGCGTTCGGATTTACCGATCATGCCCAGCAGACCGGTTTTTTCCAGTACGGTGCGGGTGAATTTGTCCATGCGGGTGGCGGTGGTCGGGCCAGCCGGTCCCACCACTTCGTCACGCACCGGATCAACCGGGCCAACGTAGTAGATGAACTTGCCTTTCAGGTCCACCGGCAGTTCTTCACCCTTGTTGATCATGTCGACCATGCGCTTGTGGGCGGCATCACGACCGGTCAGCATTTTGCCAGACAGCAGCACCACATCACCGGGTTTGAGGTCTTTCACTTCTTCGCGGGTGACGCTGTTCAGGTTGATGCGTTTGACACCGGCACCCACTTCACGGGTGATTTCCGGCCAGTCTTCCAGTTTCGGGGCTTCCAGTGCGGCCGGGCCACTGCCATCCAGTACAAAGTGGGTGTGGCGGGTGGCGGCACAGTTGGGGATGATGGCAACCGGTTTGTTGGCGGCGTGGGTCGGGTAGTCTTTCACCTTCACGTCCAGCACGGTGGTCAGACCGCCCAGGCCCTGGGCACCAATGCCCAGTTTGTTGACCTTGTCGTACAGCTCCAGGCGCAGTTCTTCGGCACGGTTGCTGGCACCACGGGCTTGCAGCTCCTGAATGTCGATCGGCTCCAGCAGGGCTTCTTTGGCCAGCAGCATGGCTTTTTCAGCGGTGCCACCAATGCCGATGCCGAGCATGCCGGGCGGACACCAGCCAGCACCCATTTTCGGCAGTTGTTCCAGCACCCATTCCACCACGTCATCAGACGGGTTGAGCATGGCAAATTTGGATTTGGCTTCGGAGCCGCCACCCTTGGCTGCCACGTGAACATCAACGGTGTTGCCGGGCACCAGTTTGGTGTGGATGATGGCCGGGGTGTTGTCTTTGGTGTTGGCACGCTTGCCGTCCGGATCAGCCAGTACCGAGGCACGCAGTACGTTGTCCGGGTGCAGGTAGGCACGACGCACCCCTTCGTTGACCATGTCTTCCACGCTCATGGTGGCACCATCCCAGCGCACGTCCATACCGATGTCCAGGAACACGGTGACAATGCCAGTGTCCTGACAGATCGGACGATGCCCCTGGGCACACATGCGGGAGTTGATCAGGATCTGCGCCATGGCATCCTTGGCTGCCGGTGACTGCTCACGCTCGTAGGCCTTGTTCAGGGAGTCAATGAAGTCCTTGGGGTGGTAGTAGGAAATGAACTGCAGGGCATCAGCAACGCTCTGGATCAGGTCTTCCTGGCGGATGACGGTCATGAAGGAGGTCCTCTTTATCATCTGGATGTTATCGCGCGCCAGTATAGCATTGCCGCCCTGCCACACCAGCCGTGCAAAGGTCGAAGCCATAACGCCGGTTTATTCTGATATCGCTGCTGGCTGCTTTGCTGTAAGCTTGTGCATCCTGCCTGTTGTTACCGCACTTTTCAGCGGTTGCCTTGAGCGGTTTATCAGTTTTTTCTTTTTTTAATACCGAGATATTTTCGATCCATGAGTTTTTCCTCTTTGGGCCTGAGTGCCCCGATCCTTGCTGCACTGGATGCCCAGGGCTACACCAGCCCCACCCCGATTCAGGCCCAGGCCATTCCTGCCATCATGGCCGGCAAAGACATTATGGCCGCTGCCCAGACCGGCACCGGCAAAACTGCAGGTTTCACCCTGCCGATTCTGGAACGCCTGGCCAGGGGTGAACCGGCTAAAGCCAATCAGACCCGTGCACTGATTCTGACCCCGACCCGTGAGCTGGCCGCTCAGGTGGCAGAAAGTGTGGCCACCTATGGCAAGGGCATGCGCCTGTCTTCTGCCGTGGTGTTTGGTGGTGTCAGTATCAATCCGCAGATGATGAAGCTGCGCAAAGGCGTGGACATCCTGGTGGCCACACCGGGCCGCCTGCTGGATCTGTTCAACCAGAACGCCATCAACTTCAAGCAGCTGGAAGTGCTGGTGCTGGATGAAGCCGACCGCATGCTGGACATGGGTTTTATCCATGACATCAAGAAGATTCTGAAGCTGCTGCCGCCGAAACGTCAGAACCTGCTGTTTTCCGCCACTTTTTCCGATGAAATCCGCCATCTGGCGCGTGGTCTGGTGAACAATCCGGTGGAAGTGTCCGTCACGCCACCCAACTCCACCGCTGAACGGGTGGAGCAACAGGTGTTCAGTGTCGACAAGAAACAGAAGGCTGCCCTGCTGGTGCACCTGCTGAAAAAGCACCAGTGGTATCAGGTGCTGGTGTTCACCAAAACCAAGCATGGTGCCAATAAGCTGACTCAGTATCTGGAGAACGCCGGTTTTCAGGCCGCGGCCATTCACGGCAACAAGAGCCAGGGTGCCCGCACCAAGGCACTGGCGGGTTTTAAAGATGGCAGTGTGCAGATTCTGGTGGCAACAGACATCGCTGCACGCGGACTGGACATTGATCAGTTGCCGCAGGTGGTGAACTATGAGCTGCCGAATGTGGCCGAGGACTATGTACACCGCATCGGTCGTACCGGTCGTGCCGGTGCTTCCGGCCACGCGGTATCACTGGTCTGTGATGAGGAAGTCAAACTGCTGAAGGCCATTGAGCGCCTGACCAGGGTACGTCTGCCCATGGAGCAGGCGCAGGACTTCAAACCGGTGGCGCAGGGTGCTGATGTGACCAATGCACCGCGTGCACCGGGTGATGGTGGTCGTGCCAATCGTCCACCGGCCCGCCGCCCGCAACAGGCTGCTGCCGGTGATAACGAGGGTGCAGCTAAAAAGCGCTCACGCCCGAGACGTCGCCGTCCGTCCAATGCCAGCCAGAAACCGCAGATGGCACATAGCTGACACCAGACGACTGATCATGGATAATCCATCAGATCAAGGATCTTTGGAGTGTCCATGCAGAATCAGGGATCAGCACCGGAAATCATCCCGGCAGGTGAACAGCAGCAGGTGCGTGGCAACTGGACCACGGCCTGGCTGAAGCACTGGTTGCAACTGCAACCGGTGCTTGTTACTCAAGACCCTGCACAGCTGATCATTCAGGCTGATGCCATGGACAGCAACGGTGCGCTGACCTTTCTGCACCTGTTTGGCAACAACCCCGCTTACTGGCCCGCCGGGCTGACACCTTCCCAGCAGCAACTCCTGCAACTGGTCTTAAAACACCGCGAATCCCATATCCCTGAACCGGTGATGCTGAACTGGGTGGCGGATATCGGTTATCGCGTCAGTCGCCTGGGCCTTTATACCCGTCAGTTTCTGGAATTTCTGGGTCAGTTGGTAATGGCTTTGTTGTCACTGCTGCGCCACCCCCACCGTTTTCGCCTGCGCCTGTTTCTGGATGTGATTCAGAAGGATGGCCTGCATGCCGTGCCGATTGTGGCTCTGCTGTCTTTTCTGCTGGGGGCCGTGGTGGCCTGGCAGGGAGCCCTGCAGTTAAAAGCCTATGGCGCCAATATTTTCATTGTTGAGCTGGTGGCGTTAACCCACCTGCGTGAACTCGGCCCACTGATCACCGCGATTCTGGTGGCCGGTCGTTCCGGCTCGGCCTATGCCGCACAGCTGGCCACCATGAACATGAACCAGGAAATTCAGGCACTGCGCAGCCTGGGTCAGAACCCCTTTGACTGGCTGATTCTGCCGAAACTGCTGGGGTTACTGGTGGTGTTGCCGCTGCTGACGCTGCTGGCAGATCTCAGCGGCCTGGTGGGTGGCATGCTGGTGGCTCAGGCTCAGCTGGATATTTCCCCTTCACTCTTCTGGCAGCGCCTGGGTGATGAAATCAGCATCATTCATTTTGTGGTGGGCATGATCAAAGCCCCGGTGTTTGCACTGATCATTGTGAATGTCGGCTGCATGCAGGGCATGCTGGCCCGTGGTGGCGCGGAAGCCGTGGGGCTGCGCACCACCCGCAGTGTGGTGCAGGCCATTTTTCTGGTGATCATCACTGATGCCCTGTTTTCCATCCTTTTCAGCAATGCAGGCTGGTGACGCATGACAGAACTGCGACCACGCCCCCTGGTGCGCCTGCGCAATATCACAACCCGCTTTGCGGGTCAGTCGGTGCACGAATCCCTGAACCTGAGTGTCTACAAGGGTGAGCGTCTGGCACTGGTGGGCGCCAGTGGTTGCGGCAAGTCGGTGCTTTTGAATGAAATTGCCCTGCTGACTCAGCCTCAGCAAGGCCAGATACTGCTGTTCGGGCAGAACACCGCCCGCATGGATGGCAGGGGTTTGCTGCAACTCAGGCACCGCATGGGCATGATGTTTCAGCAGGGAGCACTGTTCAGCAGCCTGACCCTGCTGGAAAACGTGATGCTGCCATTGCGGGAGTATCAGCCGCTGCCCTTGCCGCTGTTAAAGGAACTGGCGATGCTGAAGTTGAAACTGGTGGGATTACCCACCAGTGCTGCGGCCAGACTGCCACAGGAAATCAGTGGCGGCATGTTAAAGCGGGCTGCAGTGGCTCGCGCTCTGGCGCTGGACCCATCCTTGTTATTGCTGGATGAACCCACCGCCGGACTTGATCCTGCCAGTGCCAGTGCCTTTGATGACATGCTGCTGGAACTTCATGCCACCATGGATCTGACGCTGATACTGGTGACCCATGACCTGGATTCACTCTGGCGAGTGACGGATCAGGTGGCATTTCTGGGGCAGAAACAGGTACTCTGTAAGGCACCGATTGAGGAGCTGGTCATGCAGGATCACCCGGACATACGCCACTATTTTGCCAACACCCGAGCCGCTGGTGCTCAGGGTCGTCGACAAGGAGGTCTGCCGGTATGAATCCGCGCATCAACTACACCCTGGTGGGTGCCTTTGTGCTGTTGCTGCTGGCTGCCGGGCTGATGTTCATCAGTTGGATGACGCAGGACTCCCGTAACTCCAACCGCCTGCCTTATGTCACCTATTTTTATGATTCGGTATCCGGCCTGAATGAACGTGCTCCGGTGAAATACCGTGGGGTACCGGTAGGTTATGTTGAGCGCATCAGTCTGGTGACGGAACCGGAAGAAAGGGTGCGGCTGGATTTAAGGCTCGACGCCGACACCCCGGTGCGGACTGATACCTACGCCACCCTGCAATATCAGGGCATCACCGGGCTGTTATTTGTTGAGCTGCAAAGCCTGGGTAATAGCGGTGCGCGCCTGTTGTCCACTGAAAGTGAACCGGTGATCATTCCCAGCCAGACCTCTCGCCTGGTTGAGCTGACTGAAAACCTGGATCAGGCGATTCTGGAATTTAATCAGTTGGCCCAGTCGGTGAATCAGCTCAGCCGTCAGCTGAACAATCTGGTGGATGATGACATGAAACATCAGCTGATCAACACCCTGTCGGCCATTGAACAGTTAAGTAATACCGCTGAACGCCGCTTGCAGGGCATTGATCCGGACTACTACCGCCAGCTGGCCGGGCGCTTCCCGGAGATTCTGGAGCGGGCTGAAACCAGTTTAAGCCGCCAGCTCGAACTGCTTGGTGAACAGCTCAACAGTCTCAGTGATGACACCCGCAGCAGTGCTCGCCAGTTGACACCACTGATGCGTCAGACCGAACAACTGCTGGAACAACTGCGACTGGAAAGCAACAGCTGGCTGCGTGGTAACCGCAGCCAACCCCCCGGCCCTGGAGAATGATCACCCATGAAGTACCTGCTTGTACCCTTGATGCTGCTACTCCTCACTGCCTGTGCTGCGCCACCCAAACCCAGCCCAGCCCCTGAGCAGTTACTGCTGAACAGCCTTGAGGGACGTAATGGCCTGAATACCCTGCCGGGAGATTACCGCCTGCATCTGGCCATTGAGCGCCCCATCGCCTCATCACCACTGCGCAGCCGGGAAATCTGGTATCGCGATGCGGATCATCGTCTGGCACCCTTCAGCCGACATATCTGGGCTGATAGCCTGGACAACCAGTTACAACAACTGCTGACCGAGTACCTGGGCCAGGAGTTATGGATTCAGGCAGCACTGCCTGACCAACCGGGTTACCGGGCCGATTATCGGCTGCGCTTGTTGATCAACCAATGGTATCTGGACACTCGCAGCCGCAAGCTGCAGATCAGCCTGCAACTGAATCTGCTGGATGCAGCAGGCAATAACCTGTTGCAGCAGCAATGGTCTGCTGAGCAGTCGGTCCGTGACATGTCTGCCGAAGGCATGGCACGTGCCAGTCACCGCTGGTTACAGGGCTGGGCAGCAGAAGTCAGTGAGCTGCTTTATGAACACCTGAAAAATCTTGATTTAGATCAATAATAGTCAACGCTCCTGAGTCTGATTTTCATTTACTGATGGCAATTGAATATGCTAGGTTAAAGGTGTTTTCTATTTGACTCGGTTGGCTGTTGCCCATGACTGCAAGTGCTGTTTCATACCTCTATCGTGTCTGGGGCCAGAGGCCACCTTTTTATATCCTCATTCCCTCGGTGATTGCAGCACTGGCCATGGTGCTGCCACTGTTTTATCTGGGACTGCGCGCCTTTCAGGCTGATCCGGCCATGCTGGTGGAACTGGTGTTCCGTCAGCGCAATCTGGACTTGCTGCTCAACACGCTGAAACTGACCCTCGGCGTACTGGTTTTAACCACTCTGATGGCCTTGCCCACCGCCTGGCTGGTGACACGCACCGATATCCGTTTTAAAAAAGCCATCACCCTGCTGGCGGTGGTGCCTCTGGCTGTTCCCGGTTATGTCATGGCTTATGCCCTGATGGGTCTGGGGGGGCACTTCGGCATCTTTGCACAGCTGTTTGGTTGGCAACTGCCGCGCATTCAGGGTTACACCGGTGCCGTGCTGGCACTGTCCTTCTACACCTTTTCTTACCTGTTTCTGAATTTGCGGGCAGCGCTGCTGGGGCTGGATCGCAGTCTGGAAGAAAGTGCCCAGTCACTGGGTTATTCGCCACGCGAGATTTTTTTCCGCATCCTGCTGCCACACCTGGCGCCTTCACTGATGGCGGGCTGGCTGGTGATCGGCCTGTACGTGATGGGAGACTTTGGTGCCGTGGCGCTGATGCGTTATGAAGCTTTCAGTTATGCCATTTACACCCAGTATTCCGGTGCCTTTGACCGGGTCTATGCTGCCTGGTTGTCATTGATGTTGCTGGCACTTGCGGCCAGCTTTGTGCTGATGGAAACCCTGGTGTTGAAGCGCAAGCGCCTAGCCAGTGTGGGCAGTGGTATTGCTCGTCCCCGTGCACCGGCGCGACTGGGTTGGTTGGCCGCACCAGCCTGGCTGTTCCTGGGAGTGGTGTTTCTGGTTTCAATCGGCCTGCCGGTGATGATTCTGGCCTACTGGTTATTACTGGCACCGCCAGACATCAGTTTCTTCCTGCAGGTACCGGCAACCTTCCTGCGCTCTGCCGCAGCCGCCTTCCCGGCAGCACTGGTGGCCGCAGCCTTTGCCCTGCCCATCTGTTACCTGCTGGTGCGTTATCCGTCACGCATTTCCACTGCAATTGAACGCTCCACCTACATCGGTTATGCCTTGCCACCACTGACGCTGGCACTGGCGATGGTGTTTTTCTCCCTGCACACCGCCTTTTTCCTTTATCAGACACTAGCGCTGCTGATTTTCACCTGGGCAATTGCCACCCTGGCACTGGCCATGGGCCCCATTCGCAGTGCACTGCTGCAAACACGCGCCAACCAGGAAGAAGCAGCCTTTTCACTGGGCCATGGTCCGATCAGCACCTTCTGGTATGTGGTTTTTCCGCGCCTGAAACGCGGTATTCTGGCCTCTCTGGCGCTGGTGTTTCTGTTCTGCATGAAGGAGCTCCCGATCACCTTCCTGCTGGCTCCCACCGGTTACACCACACTGGCCGTTACCGTATTCAGCCGCACATCCGAAGGTTTTATGGCTGAAGCTGCACCCTTTGCAGCCGCCATTGTCATTTTCTCGAGCCTTTCCGTCGGGATGGTTCTCAACCGTGAGGGCAAGCAATGAACTCCATGCCGCATCTAGCCAGCGCCTCCGATCTCAGCCACAAATCAACATCCGGCATCAATCCCCTGATGCGAGTGGAAGGCCTGTGTAAACGTTATCAACAAGGGGAAGCCCTGGCGGTGAATCAGGTTAGTTTCACACTCCAGCCCGGCGAAATTCTGGCCTTACTCGGCCCCAGCGGCTGCGGTAAAACCACCACCCTGCGCATGCTGGCTGGTTTTGAGCATCCTGAGTCAGGGCGTATTTTTCTGCATGGTCAGGATGTTACTGAGCTGCCGCCACAAAAGCGCCACATCGGTATTGTGTTTCAGGACTACGCCCTGTTCCCGCACATGAGCCTGCTGCGCAACGTTACTTTTGCCATGCGCCATGTTCCCACACATCAGCAGGAACAAAAGGCCATGGAGTGGCTGGAGCTGGTTGGTTTGGCTGCTTATGCCAAGCGCCATCCGCATGAATTGTCCGGTGGGCAACAGCAGCGGGTGGCATTGGCCCGTACCCTGGCTGCTGAACCGGAACTGGTACTACTGGATGAACCCTTTTCGAACCTGGATGCAGCCCTGCGTGAAAGCACCCGCAAAGAGATGCGTGCGCTGTTCAAAAAAGCCGGCACTTCAGTGATTCTGGTCACCCATGACCAGGCGGAAGCCATGACTTTTGCCGACAAGGTGGGAGTGATGCAGCAGGGCAAACTGATTCAACTGGATACACCGCAACAGGTTTACCAGCATCCGGCTACAGCCTTTGTGGCCAAGTTTCTGGGGCACACCAACCTGCTGCAAGGTCTGGCCCAGGGCAATCAAGCCCAAACCCCGCTGGGAGCCATTAATCTCAGCTCCAGCGTGGAAGGTGAAGTACACCTGTCATTGCGCCCGGAAGACCTGACCCTGAGCGCCAGTGATGATCCTGCGGCTGCCCGGGTGGTGGATCGTGAGTTCCGTGGCCACGATTACCTCTATGTGCTGGAACAGGATGGCCTGCAATACTGCGCCATCACCCCCAGCCACAACTATTTTGAAATCGGCAGCCACGTGGCCATTCAAAGCCTGCGTCAGGCTTCGGTATTACCTTCCAGCAACCACTGAATGCGTTGTTCCAGTGTCTGACGGGCTTCGGCCTGCCAGCACTCAAACGGGTTGTTCCATGCCTGGCAGATGGCATCAAACAACTGACGCGCCCGCCCTTGCAACGCCCCTTCATAAAGCATGGTTAGCGTCAGGCGATGCACACTGAGTTCAAAATCCGAGGTATCACCCGGATCACCCGACAGGTTGTCAGCACTGATATTAAAGCGGCGACCACTGGCCAGCGTGAAACACTGCTCATAAGCTTGCGGGCGCACCTCAACCTTTTCAAAACTGCGCTGCACTTCAGCGCTGCGACCATCCGGTTCATACCAGTAGCCGAAGTCTTCCAGCAGGCGTCGTTCCGGCCCGGCCACACACCAGTGAGCAATTTCATGCAGTGCACTGGTGAAAAAACCCCGTGCAAAAATGATCTGATGGTCATGACCGGTGATGGATGCCGGCAAGTACAGGGGTTCATCACCACCACGCACCAGTCGGGTCTGATAATCCGGGTAAAAAACCTGCTCGAACAGTTGGATGAGTTGTTCACACTGCTGGTATTCGTGGTCGCTCATGAGGCTCTGACATAAGGCTTGAAAAGATGGCATGGCATTTTACGCGTTTCTTTTCGACCAACCAGTCTATTTTTCTTAAAAAGCGGTAAGATAGGCTGTTTAATTGATCTGAGGCAGTTCATGTTTTTTGCGCGTTTTCGGCAGTACAACTACCCCCTGCTGATGCTGGCCTTACCCCTGCTGGGCGCTCATCTGGCACAGACTGGCATGAGCGTGGTCGACACCCTGATGGCCGGACGCCTCAGTGCCACCGATCTGGCTGCAGTCGCTGTCGGCTCCAGTGTATTCATGCCACTGATGCTGCTGATTTTTGGCACCCTGCTGGCCACCACACCGCTGGTTGCCCAGGCTGCCGGTGCCGGTCGTACCGACAACCTGTCCGGTACGGTGCATCAGGCCAGCTGGGTGGCACTGGTGATGCTGGTGCCCGGTGCCTTGATCCTGTTTTACAGCCGCCTGGTTTTTGATTTCATGGGGGTCAGTGATGAAGTTGCCAGCCTGGCTGCCGGTTACCTGCATGCGCTGATCTGGGGCTTGCCTGCACTGGCCTTTTTTCAGGTGCTGCGTTGCATGTGTGAAGGCCTGAATCATGCCCGTCCGGTATTGCTGATCAGTCTGGCTGGGCTGCTGCTGAACATTCCTGCCAACTATGTATTGATATACGGCAAGCTGGGCTTCCCGCAACTGGGTGCCATCGGCTGTGGTTACGCCACTGCACTGAGTTTCTGGTTCATGGCGCTGCTGCTGAGTGTGTATGTTCACTGGCATCATCGCTACCGCGCTTTTGGCATTTTTGCCCGACTGCAAACCCCGAAATGGCCGGATATTGCGCATATTCTCTGGGTTGGCTTGCCGATCGGCCTGTCGATTTTTGTTGAAGCCTCACTGTTCACCACCATTACGCTGTTTATTGGTGGTCTGGGTGAAATCACCGTGGCCGGGCATCAGGTGGCCATCAACTTCACCACCCTGCTGTTCATGGTGCCACTGAGCCTGGGCATGGCGCTGACGGTGAAGGTTGGCCATGCGGTGGGCGCCGGACAAGCGGAAGAAGCCCGTCGCATTGCCTTTTATGGCGTTGGTTTTTCTTTGCTGGTATCAATGCTGGCTGCGGCTTTCATGTGGTTTTCAGCGCCGGGTGTGGTGCGTCTGTATTCGGAAAACACCGAAGTGCAACTGCTGGCCGCTGCACTGATCCAGTTGGCAGTGCTGTATCAGATCTCGGATGCACTGCAGGTGAATGCTGCCGGAGCCCTGCGTGGCTACAAGGATACCCGCATCATCATGCTGATCACCCTTTTCTCCTACTGGTTGATTGGTCTGGGTGGCGGCTGGTGGTTAGCGATGGGATCGAACCCCTGGGGGCCTTTGGGTGTCCATGGTTTCTGGTACGGCCTGATCATGGGACTTACTTTTGCAGCTGTACTGCTGCTGTGGCGACTGCATCACACCAGTCGTCGTTTTTAAAAACACAAGGAGCTGTTGATGATGCACATCACTTTTCGCCGTTTATTCGTCCTGTTTGCCATGACCGGACTGTTGCTGGTCACGGGCCTGGCATCTGCCAACGGCTGGGCACCCACCCCGCATCTGGAAGTACACGGTGAATCACGCCTGACACTGGAAGCCGACCGGGTGGATATTCACGCCACTTTTTCAGTGGAACACCGGGATTCACGACTGGCCATGCAGGAGCTGGAGCAAAACTTCGGCAACCTGTTGCGTACCCTGCGCCGCCAGGTGCCTGAAGGTGCCCGCCTGGAAGCTGGCCAGATTCGCATTCATCCGCGTCAGACCCGTCGTAATGACACCTGGCAGATCACCGGTTATACCGCCAGCCGTGAGCTGAAACTGGTCAATCTGCCGGTGACAGAGGCAGGACAGTGGGTGGAGCGCATCACTGATGGCAAACCAACGCAGTTTGGCCCTCTGCATTATCACAGCAGCCAGGCAGCCGATAATCGCAACCCGGCGCTGGAAGCAGCCCTGCAGGATGCCCGTGACAAGGCTGAACTGATGGCCAGCAGTCTGGGCCAGAATCTGGGACGCGCCCTGCAAGTTCAGGAAATCAGCAGCCCTGGTGTACAACCACGCATGGCCATGATGGCCGCAGACAGCGTGCGGATGGAGTCGGTCACACCAGAACTGGAACCCGGTCTGGTGGAAACCTCTGCCCGTGTCAGGGTGATTTTTGAACTGCTGAACTGAGCGCTGCAAGTACCGGAAATTCAGGGGTTTACGTTTGGGGTTGTCGCAGCTAGAATACTGTACAGAAAACTAGTGCTGGTCAGTTAGCCAGCTGTACAGATCAACAAGGCGGACATGTCATGCAGAAACTCACCAAACGTCAGCAGCAGGTGCTGGAGATCGTGAAGGAATCCATGCGCGACAAGGGCATGCCACCCACCCGCGCTGAAATTGCCGATCGACTGGGCTTCAAATCCGCCAATGCGGCTGAAGAACACCTGAAGGCTCTGGCCAAAAAGGGTGTGCTGGAAATCATGCCCGGCACTTCCCGTGGCCTGCGCCTGCTGCAGTCAGCCGCCAATGAAGATGAAATCAGTAGCGCTGTTGAAAGTGAAGAAGAAGGCCTGCCGGTACTGGGCCAGGTGGCTGCCGGTAGCCCGGTGCTGGCCACCGAAAACATCGACTTCCACCTGAAAATCGACCCCAATGCGTTCCGCAGAAAAGCCGACTACCTGCTGCGGGTTAAAGGCCTGAGCATGAAAAACATCGGCATCATGGAAGGTGATCTGCTGGTGGTTCACCGCAGCAAGGATACCCCGAAGGATGGTGATCTGGTGGTGGCACGCATTCAGGATGAAGTCACGGTTAAACGCTTCCGCAAGGAAGGCCATCTGGTGTGGTTACTGCCGGAAAATGAAGACTTCGCCCCCATTAAAGTCGACCTGCGCGAAGAAAACCTGGAGATTGAGGGCTTTGCTGTGGGCCTGATCCGGGATGACTTCAGCGGTAAACTTCACTGATAACCTTAATCTTCGTAAAGCTGTTCTCTAAGCTGCCTGATTAATGCCTGCATGGCATTCAGGCAGTTTTTTATGCTTTCCAGCTGCTGCATTTCACGGCTCGGACCAGAGGCCTTGCTTGCATCAGTCTCTTCCAGCTGTGCCAGTGGAATCAAGGATTTGACGGGGGTCGCAGGAGAAGCTGCAGGGGTGGCTGGTGCTTCCGGCATCCACTCCCCGGCAGCTGGTGCTGCAGTGGGTGCAGGAATGCGGTTGACCTCAGCCAGCAGGGCTTTGAGTTGCCACAGGGGGTGTTGCGGGTTATTAAAGGCCGCTTCTAACTGATCCAGCTCCGGCAGCGCCTGCTCACGGGCAGCAGCCAAGGTGCGTAAATCAGCCGCCTGCTGTACCGCTCGTACGTCCAGGCGGTGAATGGCCGCCAGCTCTCGCAGAAAAGCCAGCCGGGCAGCTTCCAGCGCCAGTACCGCCGCTTCGATGCAGGCTTGTTGCCAGGCCAGTTGATTCAGTTCATCCGTTACCGGTTGTGCAGCAGCCTGCTGCATCAGGCGCGCCTGATGCAGCTTCTGATTCACACGTAAACGTTGAGCCTGGATCATTTTTTCTTGCTGGCTGCCTTGGTTTTATCTTCCACCACCCAGGCGGAACCATTCCAGAAAGCCCGGAAGCCGGTGGGTTTGCCGTCCTGTTCGGCCTGCACATACTGCTCTTTAGTTTTGCGCGAATAACGCACCACGGTGGGATTGCCATCACCATCGGCCAGCGGAGCATCCAGCAGGTAGTGGTATTTGGGATCTATTTCATCACGATGCGGTTGCAACTCGGCCACCATCGGCGGACGGGTTTCACGATTTTTCGGGAACTGGCTGGCAGCCAGGAACAGGCCACTGGCCCCATCCCGCAGCACATAGTGATCATCCACCTTCAGGCATTTGAGCTCCGGCATCTGCACCGGGTCCATTTTCGGTGGCGCGGCCTCACCGCTTCGCAGCAGTTTACGGGTGTTTTTGCACTCAGTATTGGTGCAGCCAAAATACTTGCCGAAACGTCCGGTTTTCAGCTGCATCTCACTGCCGCACTTGTCACACTCAATGGTCGGGCCTTCATAACCCTTCAGGCGGAAACTGCCCTCTTCCAGCTGATAACCATCACAATCCGGGCTGTTACCACAAACGTGCAGTTTGCGCTTTTCATCAACGATAAAACTTTCCATCGCGGTGCCGCATTTGTGGCAACGGCGCTTGGCACGCAGGGCATCCACTTCAGCTTCTTCATCAGCATCGTCAGCCACAAACTCATCACCTGGCACCAGGTTGATGGTGGTTTTGCAACGCTCTTTAGGTGGCAGCGCATAACCGGAACAGCCTAAAAAGGTTCCGGTGGAAGCAATGCGGATCTGCATGTGACGCCCACAGGTTGGACAGGGAATATCCGTGTCCACCGGCTGATTGGGGCGCATACCATCCTTGTCCTGAGCCTGATCCAGCTGGCCACGGAACTCACCGTAAAAACGGTCCAGCAGGGTCTGCCACTGCTCCTTGCCTTCCGCAACATTATCCAGCGAGTCTTCCATGCGTGCGGTGAAGCTGTAATCCAGCAGATCACGGAAAGACTCCACCAGCCGGTCAGTGACGATGTCACCCATCTTCTCGGCATAAAAACGGCGGTTTTCCAGTTTGACGTAACCCCGTTCCTGAATGGT
This sequence comes from Marinospirillum alkaliphilum DSM 21637, assembly GCF_900119735.1. Lineage (GTDB taxonomy): Bacteria > Pseudomonadota > Gammaproteobacteria > Pseudomonadales > Halomonadaceae > Marinospirillum > Marinospirillum alkaliphilum. The sequence goes on from NZ_FPJW01000005.1 coordinate 17,348, forward strand.
GGAAATGATCGCTGCATAGGTCGATGGACGACCGATACCACGCTTTTCCAGCTCTTTAACCAGGGCCGCTTCAGTGAAACGCGCCGGTGGTTTGGTGAAGTGCTGGCGTGGGTCCAGCTGTTTCAGATCCAGTACTTCACCGACTTTCAGATCCGGCAACACCTGGTCCTCACCCTGTTTGCCAGCCACCGGCTGAATGCGGGTGAAACCATCAAACTGCAACACCCGGCCTTTTGCTTTTAATTCGTAATCACCGGCCTGCACCGTCAGCGTGGTGGACAGGTAACGTGCCGGCGGCATCTGACAGGCGACAAACTGACGCCAGATCAGCTCATACAGCCGCTGGGCATCACGCTCAACACTGCCCAGATCCTTGCCCTGCACCTGCACGTTGGAAGGACGGATCGCTTCGTGCGCTTCCTGAGCACCTTCCTTGCTGCTATAGACATTCGGGCTGTCAGGCAGGTATTGCGGGCCCAGCTCACTGCCGATCCAGTCACGGCAGGCCGCCACGGCATCCTGAGACAGGTTGGTGGAGTCGGTACGCATGTAGGTGATGTGACCGGCTTCATACAGGCGCTGTGCCAGGGTCATGGTTTTCTTGACTGAAAAACCCAGGCGGGTGCTGGCAGCCTGCTGCAAGGTGGATGTAATAAAAGGCGCAGAAGGGCGACTGCTGGTGGGTTTGTCTTCCCGATCAGCCACCCGGTAACTGGCCGGTTGCAGCTCAGCAAGAGCCTCATCGGTTTCTGCCTTGCTGCCGGGACGGAAGTTTTCACCGGCTTTTTTAGCCACCATACACGCCAGTTCAATGGCATTCTGATTCAGCAGATGGGCAGTGACATCCCAGTATTCTTCCGGCACAAAAGCACGAATTTCACGTTCGCGCTCAACGATCAGGCGCACTGCCACGGATTGGACACGACCGGCAGAAAGGCCACGTGCCACCTTGGACCAGAGCAGGGGTGAAACCATGTATCCCACCACCCGATCCAGAAAACGTCTGGCCTGCTGTGCATTCACCCGGTTCATGTCCAGCATGCCGGGGGATTTAAAGGCTTCAGTGATGGCTTTTTTGGTGATTTCGTTAAACACCACGCGACGGTAGCGGGAATCGTCACCGCCCAGGGTTTCGCGCAGGTGCCAGGCAATGGCTTCCCCTTCGCGATCCAAGTCCGTTGCGAGGTAGATCATGTCAGCTTCGCGGGCCAGCTTTTTCAGCTCGGCCACCACTTTTTCCTTACCCGGCAGTATCTCGTAACGGGCTGACCAGCCGTGTTCCGGATCCACACCCATGCGGGTGATCAGTGCATCTTCAGCCTTCTTCTTTTTATCGCTGGCGGCCGTTTTTCGTGCCCCCTTGGCAGCGGTGGTGGTTTTGCCACTGCCACTGACGGGCAAGTCCCGGATATGACCAACACTGGATTTGACGATAAAGTCACTACCCAGATATTTATTAATGGTCTTGGCTTTGGCCGGTGACTCGACAATGACCAGTGATTTTCCCATGCCGCTGTATATCCTGTTGACTTATATGGAAAAGCTAAAAGTGCCCGTTTCAAGGCTCCATACAGTAACTCACAGTCGATCAGGATTCCAGCCTGCAAGACCAAATGCCCCGCAAACAAGCTTCAACAGGGCTTCAGTGGTGGTGATCAGCGCTTCAACCAACCATGTGTGACCAGGTCTTCTTCCAGACTACGAACCAGTTGTTTCAGTGGGCTGCTACCGGACCGATCCGGCTGTTCCTGACTACGTGAACGTGCTGTGGCCAGCCACAAGGGTGTATCACCAGGCTGTTCCAGCAGGCGCAGGTGATAGGTGAAATAAAGCATGGGTGGGCCTGAACTGCCAACCTGAGTACCAAAACCTATGGCGCCACCGGAACGGTAACCACCACCGATCACAAAGCTTCCACCACCACTGCCACGCTCTGCACTCTGGGTACGATCCCGGTCCAGCTGCACCAGCAACACTGGATAAAGGGATGGATCAATTTTTGCCATCAACTCAGCCTGGCTCAGGTCAGCCATGCGACTGGGTGGCAGGTGTGCTGTGGCAAAACTGCTGCAGGAATCCAGGCGTGCACTCAGTGCCTTGCAGATATCCTGCTCAACACCCGGTCGATGCACCGGGTCAAAACCTTCGCTCGCCACCACTGTCAGTTGTTGTAGCGGTGCAGGTGTAACACCAGGATCTGTGGTACTGTCCAGTTGCGCCTTGCTGGCACAACCCGTCAGCAGTCCAGCCAGCAACAAGAATAGAATCAGACGCATGGAAACTCCTTCAATAACACAGGGCTTGCCGGTTTGATAACATCAGACAATGAAAGTTTCAGACATGGGGGCTGGCCAAGTCCTGCCATCAATGTTAAAACCCGGGTATTCAAGGATACAGCTTAAGGAATAAACCATGAAAAAGACCCTGTCCCTGATCTGCGTCATCAGCCTTCTGGCCTGCTCTCTTTCCCTGCAAGCCAGTGATGCGCGACTGGCCAATCAACTGATTGGTGAATGGCAGTGCAGCCAGCAGATCCAGCCCGATCCCAGCATGACGATAAAAATAGATTACATTCAACTATTTACCGGGCAGCGACACTTCACTCTGGATGGCAACATGGAAATGAGTTTTGCAGGGCAGCAGCTCAGTTACAAGTTTGAAGGCAGTGGTGACTGGTCCACCGGCCCTGGTCGCCTGACCATCAAAACGCGTAACAGCAACGCCCAGCCAACCAATGCACTGGCACAGCAGTTACACGATGCCGGCATACTTGATGTCAACCAGCTGCGTGATCTGGAAAGTGATGATACTTTTGAAATGGTCAGCATCACCCAGCAGGCGATGGAGTTGCGACACCTGGAAGAAGACTTCAGTACTCGCTGCGTCAGACGTTAAAACCACGCCATTGCAGGAAGCTGTCTATCAGATAACGGGAAATGGAGGTCGGTGGTGGCAAGGGTGGCAGGTCATCAAGTGCATACCAGCGCGCATCTTCGATCTCCACCCCATCAAAGTGGATGTCTCCCCCCTGATACTCCGCCCAGTAACCCAGCATCAGTGAATGGGGAAACGGCCAGGACTGGCTGCCCAGGTAACGAAAGTTGCCTACCGCCACCCCCACTTCTTCCATCACTTCCCGGTGCAATGCCTGTTCAGCCGATTCACCGGTTTCAATAAACCCTGCCAGTGTGCTGTACACCCCCGGTGCAAAACGGGGGCTGCGCGCCAGCAACAAGGCATCTTCTTTCCAGACCAGGGTGATGATGCAGGGTGATACTCGCGGATACTGGCGCAGATGGCACCGCGGGCATTCCCGGGCGTATTCATCCTGGCGCGGCTGGGTTCGCGTGCCACAGCGACCACAAAAACGATGCTGCTCTTCCCAGTTGGCCAGCCCGGCAGCAGTGGCCAGCAGATCAAAACCAGCAGCATCACTTTGCAGCAACCAACTGCGCAAATCCGGCCAGCCTTCTTTTCTGGCCTGCCCCCGGTGCGCCAGCTGCAGCAGCAGTGGCAAACCCTGCCAACGCCCAATCACCACCAGACGCTGATGTCGCTGCGGATCAAACACGTCCGGCTCCAGCCAGCCGGGCCAATCAGAACGCGGATTTAAAGCCGGGCGCACACAGCCTGAGCCACAGCAGACCAGCCCGATGAGTTCACCGGCCTGCACTGACAGCGGGCCACGCTCAAAATCATTCAGCGGTGATTGCTGAGGAAAATCAGCCTGCAGTGGGTGCCACATCAACGCCTTCCTGTGGATTGGCCGCAGCGGCTTCCAGTTCCAACCAGAAGCAACGTCCGGCCTTGCCCTGAATCAGCTCCAGCTTGGCCCGATGTGCATCCAGCTCAGCGGCAGAGGCCTGCAGCACTTTTAAAGCCGGTCGATTACTGTCCACACGACGGATGCTGGACAGTAAATCCCGCCCGCTCTGGTTCAGCTCATCATCTTCATCACCCAGCAGCAGGTTGGTCTGCCCACCGGTCATGGTCAGATAAACGTCAGCAAGGATTTCCGAGTCCAGCAAAGCGCCGTGCAGGGTACGACCGGAGTTGTCCACCTCGTAGCGTTTGCACAGGGCATCCAGACTGTTGCGCTGCCCCGGATGGCGGCGGCGGGCAAACGCCAGGGTGTCAAAAACCTTGCAATAGTCTTCAATGCGGCCATAACGCTGCTGGCCAAGCTGTTCATTCAGCCATTGCAGCTCGGCATTCAGGAAGCCGACGTCGAAGGGTGCGTTGTGGATCAGCAGTTCACTGCCTTCGATATAGCGCAGAAAGTCATCAGCGACCTGAATAAACAAGGGTTTGTCTTTCAGGTCGTCCCAGGTGAAACCATGCACCTGGGTAGCCTCCACATCCACTTCCCGTTCCGGGTTCAGGTAGACGTGAAAGTTGTTGCCGGTAAAACGACGGCTGATCAATTCCACACAACCGATTTCAATCAGCCGATGCCCCTCTTTGGGGTCCATGCCGGTGGTTTCAGTATCCAGTACAATCTGTCGCATCTTTTTCAGCCATTTAATTCTGGTTCAGGATCGGTTACACCACGATTGGCCAAAGCATCCGCTGCTTCGTTGCCCGGATCACCGGCATGCCCTTTCACCCAATGCCAGACAACACGATGGCGTCTGGCTTGTTCATCCAGGCGCTGCCACAGGTCCTGATTCTTGACCGGTGAGCCTGACGCGGTTTTCCAGCCCTTTTTTTTCCAGTTCACCAGCCATTGGGTAATGCCCTGACGCACATACTGGGAATCCGTGTGCAGGTCCACTTCACAGGAACGTTTCAGGGTTTCCAGCGCACGAATGGCTGCCAGCAACTCCATGCGATTATTGGTGGTTTCTGCTTCACCACCCCACAGCTCCCTTTCGCGGGAACCGTAACGCAGCAGTGCGCCCCAACCGCCGGGACCCGGATTGCCCTTGCAGGCACCATCCGTGTAAATCACCACTCGTGCCGGGTTATTCTGTTTTGTATCTGTCAAAATCACTTCTCTGTTTTCAGGCTGCTTCGGGTCGGAGAGCTTACCGGCTGCACCGGCAACCAGCCAGTGTTTTTCTGACCGACAACACGCCGCAGCGGACTGCCAATGCGTTTACGAACCCTGAGCAGATAAATGCCGGCAAAAGGCCAGTCACGCCGATCCAGCTTCTGATCCAGCTGTTTCAGCTTTTGCTGTAACTTCTCACGATTACAAGGCGGACGATGAAAAATATGTCGTGCTTCATCAGGGTACATGTCGAGGAATTCCAGCCAGTCGGTTAAACGCGTCTGGCTGAGCAGTTGCATGCCTTGCAACTCACGCACCGGTTCAGCCTGTAAACCGGCCGGTAACAGGCGTGACAAACCCCATAAGCTGTTTGGATTAAAACTCAGGATCATCATTTCACCCTTGGGCAGGGTGATGCGTGCCGCTTCTTTTAACAGCGCATGAGGACTGGTGAAAAGCTCCAGAGAGTGATGCAGCAACACCAGATCCATGGAGTCATCAGGCAGAGGCAACAGACAAGGATCGGCAATCAAACAGGAGGGAGTATCAGCCAGCTCAACGGACGGCCGCCATTCAATCTGATGACGAATGCCACAATCCTTGACCAGATCATGCACCGGGCAGCTGCCAAGCGTCAGCAGATGATAACCATGCAGTTCTTGCAGCAAGGGTTTCAGCAAAGCGGTTTCAGCTTCAAGCACAGCCTGGCCGAGGGTACTCTGCCAGAACTTTTGCCAGCTCTGCCAGCAACCTGGTGTCATTTCTGTTTCAGCTTTTTGCACATGCATGACTTCTGCCGTAAAGTGATATCAGAACCAGACACAGACTAACACACCTGCAGATGACCAGCGGAACCTAAACCATGCTTGATGTGATTACCCTGCCAGCTTTTAATGACAATTATATATGGCTGTTGAAATCCCGTGGCGACAAACGCTGCTGGGTGGTAGACCCCGGCGAAGCCGAACCAGTTCAACATTACCTTAAAACCCATGAACTGACTCTGGAAGGCATCCTGCTGACCCATCATCATGCCGATCATATTGGTGGTGTTGCTGCACTGATGAAAGCAGGTGTCACCGTGGTGGGTTCAGTTCAGGATGTTTACCGCCTCCCCCCCTTAAATCTACAGGTCACCCAGGGAGATCGTTTTCAACTGCTGGGCCATACCGTTCAGGTTCTGGAAGTACCTGGCCATACCCTGGGACACATCGCCTATTTCATAGAAGATCAGCATCCCCCTTTATTGTTTTGTGGTGACACCCTGTTTGCCGGTGGTTGTGGACGCCTGTTTGAAGGCACCCCGGAACAGATGCATGCCTCACTGCAAGCCCTGGCACGCCTGCCGGACACCACCCGGGTTTATCCGGCGCATGAATACACCCTCAGCAACCTCAAGTTTGCCTTGCAGGTTGAGCCAGACAATCTGCAGCTTCAGCAACGCATGACAGAGTGTCAGCAACTGCGGGACAAGGGCCAGCCCACACTGCCCTCCACACTGGCTGACGAAAAGGCAACCAATCCCTTTTTACGCATCAGTCAACCCACGGTAGTGCGCTGCCTGGCCAGGCGTTTTCCGGACCAACCAGCCACTGCACCAGCAGAAGGCTTTGCACTACTGCGCGGATGGAAAGACAAGGCCTGATACAGGTCAGTTACCAGTGTTTACTTGTTACATTCCGGCCGGATGCATAGAATGGGGCGCACCGGCCAACCTATTTATCTGGTTACTTTTTTTATGTTTAGACAAGACCGAAAGGTATTTCGACCGCTGCTGCCCTTACTATCGACACTGGCACAGCCCTTTTTTACCGGAAACATCAAGCTCACTCGCAGATTCAGGGCCCTGACCCTGATTACCCTGGGAAGCCTGATGCTGCAAGGCTGCCAAAGCCTGCCCTCCGCTTCACTGTTTGGTAAAAGAGCCCACCCTGATACACCGGCACTGGAAACCTGGAACCGTTTAGAGTCTGGTCAGAAATTAGCCAGTGCCCGTCACCATGATGACACCAGTGGTTTATCCAGCCTACTCCACTCAAGCACAGTAGCCGACTGGCGCCACTGGCAAGACCCGGTGCTCCCTGAATACGACCTCTGGGATCGACTGCGGGCCAACTTTGCCATGGACATCAGCAGCAACGACCCTCGTGTACTGGCTGAAATGGCCTGGTATCGCCGTCACCCGGGTTACATGGATCGGGTTGCCCAGCGTGCCAGCCGTTATATGTTTCACGTCATAGAAGAGATTGAACGACGTGGTTTACCGGGCGAACTGGCCTTGCTGCCGATCGTGGAAAGTGCCTATGATCCCTTTGCCTACTCCCATGGTCGTGCTTCCGGCATGTGGCAGTTCATTCCCGGTACCGCCCGCCACTTCGGGCTGGAAAACAACTGGTGGTATGACGGTCGCCGAGACATCCTTGCTTCCACCGATGCTGCCTTGACTTATCTGACCCAGCTGAATCGTCGTTTTGATGACTGGCATCTGGCTCTTGCTTCCTACAATGCCGGTGGCGGTAATGTAAACCGCGCCCTGCGCCATAATCGTAATGCCGGTGGCAACGGCACCTTCTGGGAATTAAACACCCTGCCAGCTGAAACCCGCGCCTATGTTCCCAAAATGGTGGCGCTGGCTCGACTGATAGCCGACCCTGAAGCCAATGGCATCAACCTGACTTCGATACCCAACCGCCCCTATTTTGTTGCCGTAGACACCAACGGGCAGATTGACCTGGCGCTGGCAGCAGAGCTGGCTGACATCAGCATGAATGAGCTGTACTTGCTGAACCCCGGTTTCAGTCAGTGGGCAACCAGCCCGGAAGGCCCGCATCGCTTGCTGGTTCCGGTGGAGAGTGCCGAACTGCTGGCTGCAAATCTGGCAGATCTGCCGCCGCGTCAGCGCATGAGCTGGCAGCGTTACCGCGTACAACAAGGCGACAGCCTGCTGACGGTTTCACGACGTTTTAACACCACCCCCAGCATGATCCGTGATGCCAACCAGTTACGCGGAGACATCATCCGTGCCGGTCACGAATTACTGATCCCCATTCCCAGCCAGGATGCCCGCAGTTATGCGCTGAGCGAAGACCAGCGTCTGCAACGCCGTCAGAATGTGGCACGTAACGGCCAGCGGGTTGAACATGTGGTGCGCTCCGGTGACAGCTTCTGGCTGCTGGCACGTCGCCACGGGGTTTCCGTGCGTGAACTGGCCAGTTGGAATAACATGGCACCCGGCGACCCCCTGATGCCAGGCCAGCGCCTGGTGATCTGGTCGCGGGCTGACAATGCACGTACTGTCGCCAGTGCCAATAACCGCAGTGTGATACGTCGAGTCAATTACACCGTGCGTAACGGTGATAATCTGGCTAGCATTGCCAGTCGTTTCCGGGTTAGTGTCAGTGATATCGCACGCTGGAACAACATCAACCCCAACCGTTATTTGCAGCCGGGACAGAACTTGACGCTACATGTTGATGTCACACGCAACTGAAAAAAGCCTCTACTCCGGGAAGCTCTGAAACAGCCAGGGAAACTCATGGTTGATCAGAGGCTTCCTAACCGACTTTTAGGAGCAGCAATCAATGCCGGGACCAGTCACCTTGTTTAAAACCTTCAGCAAGTTGATGTTTTTACCCCTTTTAACCGGCCTGTTGCTTCTGCCCCTCACCGCCAAGGCGGATGCCACACCCGCCTGCAAACATGCGCTGACGCTGCATGGCGAACCGAAATACCCGGCTGATTTCAGCCATCTGGAATACGTCAATCCCAATGCCCCCAAAGGCGGCAGCCTGAGACAGGCCGCACTGGGCACGTTTGACAGCCTGAATCCTTTTATCATTCAGGGTACCCCGGCCACTGGCCTGGGCAATATTTACGACACCCTGACCTACCATTCATCAGACGAACCCTTCACCGAATATGTCCTGCTGGCTCGCTGCATGCGCCTGGACCCACAAGGTCGCTGGATCGAGTTTGAACTGCGCCCGGAAGCCCGTTTCCATGATGGCCAGCCGGTCACTGCTGCTGATGTTGCCTACACCTTTGAACTGCTGCGCGAAAAAGGCCGCCCCTTCTATCGGGCCTACTATGCTGACATCAGTGATATTCAGGTGCTCAGCCCTCATCGGATTCGCTTTGAGCTGGCCAGCAATGAAAACCGTGAGCTGCCACTCATCATTGGCCAGGTACCCATTCTTCCCAGACACTTCTGGCAAGGTCGTGATTTCACCCGCCCGACCCTCGAACACTCGATTGGCAGTGGCCCCTACCGAGTGGCAGAAGTGGATTCCGGGCGGCGCATTGTTTATCAGCGGGTAACGGACTACTGGGGTGCTGACCTGCCAGTGAACCGGGGTCGCAACAACATCGACCGACTGGTGTTTGATTATTACCGGGATGCCACCGTGGCACTGGAAGCCTTCAAGGCCGGACGCCTGGATTTCCGGCTGGAAAATATTGCCCGCAACTGGGCCACAGGTTATACCGGCCCGGCACTGTCAGCGGGCGATATCCTGCTGGAAAGCATCCCACACCAGAACTCTTCCGGCATGCAGGGCTTTTTCTTCAACACCCGCCGCGAAGTGTTCAGTGATCCTCGGGTGCGCCTGGCACTGACCCAGATGTTTGATTATGAATGGTCCAACCAGCAGTTATTTCACAATGCCTACACCCGCACCCTGAGTTATTTCAGCAACTCGGAACTGGCCAGCTCCGGGCTGCCGCAAGGGCGTGAACTGGCCAAGCTTGAGCCCTTCCGCGATCAGCTACCCGCAGAAGTTTTTGAACAGGAATACAGCTTGCCGGTCACTGATGGCAGCGGCAACCTGCGCCCCCAGACCCGTGAAGCCTTGCGCCTGCTGCGCGAAGCCGGCTGGCAGATGGATGGTCGTCGACTGGTGAATGTCCAGGGTCAGCAATTGCGTTTTGAAATCCTGCTGCATGACTCCTCCTTTGAGCGCGTGGTGCTGCCCTGGCGACAAAACCTGGAACGCATCGGCATTCGCATGGATGTACGGGTGGTGGATGTCACCCAGTACCTGAACCGCCTGCGCCAGTTTGACTATGACATGGTGGTTTCGACACTCGGACAAAGCCTGTCACCGGGCAATGAGCAACGTGAATACTTCCATTCCGAGTTTGCCCAGTCTGCTGATGGCCGCAACCTTTCCGGCATCAGTGACCCGGTGGTGGATGCTTTAGTTGAGCAGTTGATTGCTGCCCGTGACCGCGAAACCCTGGTGCTGACCACCCGCGCACTGGATCGTGTGCTCTTGTGGGGCCACTATGTGATTCCCCACTGGCACCTGAATGAATACCGCATTGCCCGTCGCAGCAATGTTCAGATCCCGGAAGTAAGGCCGCCTTACGGCCTGCCGGTGGATGCCTGGTGGATCGAGTGAAGCTGAGCAGAGACTGAACATGGGTCCTTACCTGCTGCGCCGCCTGCTGCTGATTCCGCCCACCCTGCTGGGCATCCTGTTACTCAACTTTGTCATCATCCAGGCCGCACCCGGCGGCCCGGTGGAACAGATCATGGCTCAGATGGGCGGTCTGGACAGCATGGGCAGCACCCGTCTGGATACTTCCGGTGGTGGTGAACGTGTCAGTGGTGCCGACGAAGGCGGCTCTGCCTATCGCGGTTCACGCGGAGTTGATGCCCGTTTTATTGCCGAGCTGGAGCAGCAGTTCGGTTTTGACAAACCGGCCCATGAACGCTTTTTCCTGATGGTCGGCAATTACCTGCGTTTTGATCTGGGTGAAAGCTTTTTCCGAGGCCGCAGTGTCACCGAGCTGATTCTGGAAAAGATGCCGGTATCCATCTCACTGGGCCTCTGGTCCACCCTGCTGATTTACCTGATTTCCATTCCGCTGGGCATCCACAAGGCCATTCGACACGGCAGCCGCTTTGATGTGTGGACCTCTTCGGTGGTGATCATCGGATCGGTTATGCCATCCCCGGTTTTCTGTTTGCCATCCTGCTGATCGTGCTGTTTGCCGGTGGCAGTTATCTGGACTGGTTTCCACTGCGTGGGCTGACTTCGGAAAACTTCCATGAACTCAGCAGCTTCGGCAAGATTCTGGATTACTTCTGGCACCTGACCCTGCCGGTGCTGGCAATGACCATTTCCGGTTTTGCCACCCTGACGCTGTTGACCAAAAACTCCTTTCTGGATGAGATTCACAAACAATATGTGCTGACAGCACGCGCCAAGGGCGTCAGTGAACAACAGGTGTTGTACGGCCATGTATTCCGCAATGCCATGCTGATCATCATTGCCGGTATGCCGGCGGCACTGGTCAGCATCTTTTTCACCGGCTCACTGCTGATTGAGGTGATCTTCTCGCTGGATGGCCTGGGCCTGCTGGGGTTTGAGGCGGTGGTGCAGCGCGATTACCCGGTGGTGTTCGGCACCCTTTACCTCTTTACCCTGATCGGGTTGCTGCTGAAACTCATCAGTGACATCACCTACATGCTGGTGGACCCACGCATTGATTTTTCCTCGAGGGAACACTGATGCCGTTGCTGTCGCTTTCACCGCTGAATCAGCGTCGCTGGCAGGTGTTCAAGTCCAATCGCCGAGCCTGGTGGTCCTTGTGGCTGTTCCTGGGGGTGTTTGGTATCAGCCTGATGGCCGAGCTGGTGGCCAATGACAAACCCCTGCTGATTCAGTATGACGGCCGTTTTTTTGTGCCGCTGTTAAAGGATTATGAAGAAACAGAATTCGGTGGTGACCTGCCGATTCCTGCCGATTACCGTGATGCCTTTCTGCTGGAGCAGATTCAGGAGCAGGGTTGGCTGGTGTGGCCATTGATTCCTTTCAGCCATGCCACCATCAATTTCAACCTGACCCAACCGGCACCCACACCACCCAGCCGGGAAAACTGGCTGGGCACCGATGATCAGGGACGGGATGTGCTGGCACGGGTGATTTACAGCCTGCGTCTGTCAATCCTGTTTGCACTGGTGCTGACGCTGGGCAGCAGCCTGGTCGGCATTGCTGTGGGTGCCTTGCAGGGGTATTTCGGTGGTCGCCTGGACCTGTGGGGGCAGCGTTTCATCGAAATCTGGTCAGGACTGCCCACGCTGTTTGTGTTGATCATTCTGGCCAGCATGATCACGCCGGGCTTCTGGTGGCTGCTGCTGATTCTACTGCTGTTCAGTTGGACCGCACTGGTCGATCTGGTACGCGCGGAGTGCCTGCGCGCCCGTAATCTGGAATACGTACGGGCCGCCCGTGCCCTGGGCTTACCGAACCACCAGATACTGCTGCGGCATGTGCTGCCCAATGCCATGGTGGCTACCCTGACTTTTCTGCCCTTTCTGTTCACCGGTGCCGTCACCACCCTGACCGCACTGGATTTTCTGGGTTTTGGCATGCCACCGGGCACTCCGTCACTGGGTGAGCTGGTGGCCCAGGGCAAGGCCAATCTCCGGGCACCCTGGCTGGGTCTGACGGCATTCATGACCCTGGCCATCCTGCTGACCCTGCTGGTGTTCATTGGTGAAGGCATCCGTGATGCTTTTGATCCGCGCAAAACCCTGGCTCCCAAAGGACAGGTGTCATGACTGACTCACCTTTACTGCAGATCAGTGATCTGAATGTCCGTTTTGACCAGAATGAAGCGGCCCTGAAGGGCATCAACCTGACCCTGCAGCGCGGAGAAACCCTGGCACTGGTGGGTGAAAGTGGTTCCGGTAAATCCGTCACCGCACTGGCCACACTGGGATTACTGCCCGCCAACGCCAGTATTTCCGGCAGCATCCGGCTGGCAGAAGGTGAGACGACTCAGGAGCTGGTCGGACTGGATGAAAAAGGTTTACGTCGCTTGCGCGGCCAGCGCCTGGCGATGATTTTCCAGGAACCGATGACTTCCCTGAATCCGCTGCATCGGGTGGAAAAACAGATCAGTGAAAGCCTGCGGCTGCATCAGGGTCTGACTGGTGAAGCGGCCCGCAAACGCTGCCTGGAGCTGCTGACAGCAGTGAAGCTGCCGGAACCGGAGCGCCTGGCCAGTGCCTGGCCCCATCAGTTGTCCGGCGGACAGCGCCAGCGGGTGATGATTGCCATGGCATTAGCCAACAATCCGGACATTCTGCTGGCTGATGAACCCACCACCGCGCTGGATGTGACGGTACAGAAACAGATTCTGGATCTGCTGCGAGAGCTGCAGCAACAACTGGGCATGGCCATTCTGCTGATCACCCACGATCTGAATCTGGTGCGCCAGTACAGTGACCGAGTAGCGGTGATGCATCGCGGCCAGCTGGTGGAAACCCGCAGCACCCCCGATTTGTTTGCCGACCCTCAGGCTGACTACACCCGCCAACTACTGAACAGTGAACCCTCCGGGCAGGCTCCGGCACTGCCCATCAATGCACCGCAGTTACTGGCAGTCAAAGACCTGCGGGTGGCGTTTGCACGCCCCCGCCAGAGTCTGTTGCCCTGGAAAAAACCCCTGCCCTTTGTGGCCGTGGCAAACCAGTCACTGACCCTGCAGGAAGGTGAAACCCTGGGCATAGTCGGTGAAAGTGGCTCCGGCAAAACCACCCTGGCACTGGCTCTGTTACGCCTGCAAGGCATTCAGGCGGGGCACATCCATTTTGATGGCAATGAACTGCAATCCCTGAACCAGAAACAATTGTTACCCTGGCGGCGGCGCATGCAGATGGTGTTTCAGGACCCCTACGGCAGCCTCAGTCCACGCATGAGTGTGGCGGATATTGTTGCAGAGGGACTAAAACTACATCAGCCTGACCTGTCTGCTGAGGCAGTGGATGCAGCGGTCTGCCAGGCATTACAGGAAGTGGGCCTGGAAACCGACTCACGCTTCCGCTACCCCCATGAATTTTCCGGTGGTCAGCGTCAGCGCATTGCCATTGCCCGCGCGCTGATCCTGAAACCCCGGTTACTGGTGCTGGATGAACCCACCTCAGCGCTGGATCGCAGTGTGCAGGCTCAGGTGATTGAACTGCTGCGTAACCTGCAACAGAAATACCGCCTCAGCTACCTGTTCATCAGCCACGACTTGCGGGTGGTCCGCGCACTCAGCCACCGCATTCTGGTGATGAAAGACGGTGCTGAAGTGGAAACGGCCAGCACTGAAACCCTTTTTTCCAACCCGGCAAGCAGTTACACTCGTCGCCTGCTTGAAGCTGCCGGTTTCTGATTTTTTACAGAGGTTTTCATGCCTGACATCGTGGTGATGTTTTTCCTGCTCGGTTTGCTGTCCGGGCTGGTGAAATCCGACCTGACCATTCCCAAGGCCGCCTATGACGTGCTCAGCCTGCTGCTGATGCTCACCATCGGTCTGAAGGGTGGCATGGCCCTGCATGGCAACGTCGGCTGGCATCTGCTGCTGGAGATGGGTGCTGTCACCCTGCTGGGTATCGCCATCCCGCTGATTCTTTTCCCGCTGCTGCTGAAAGTCGTGCGTCTGAGCCTGGCTGACAGTGCCAGTTTCACCGCTCACTACGGCTCGGTCAGTGCCGGTACTTTTGCGGTAGCCTTTGCCTACGCTGAATCCCAGCAAATGACCATTGGTGGCCAGGTCACACTTTATCTGGTGCTGCTGGAACTGCCGGCGATTCTGATCGGCCTGTTGCTGTTCCGTCATTTCAGCCGTGAAAGCGGCGGCAGCGGCACCACTACCGCACTGATCCATGAAGCCCTGACCAACCGTGGTGTGATCCTGCTGGTGGGTGGGGTGGTGATTGGCTGGATGTATGGCCCGTTGGAAGGGGCTGTAGTCACCGACCTTTACATGACTGCATTTAAAGGTGTGCTGGCACTCTTCCTGCTGGAAATGGGACTGGTTGCTGCCGATGCGCTGTCGAAGGTACGGCTGGACAAGATCCGGGTGGTGATTTTTGCCATGGTGGCCCCATCCCTGCTGGGATTAGCGGGTCTGTTCACCGGCAAAATGCTGGGGCTGCCGGATGGCTCGGTACTGATACTGGCCAGCCTGACCGCCAGCGCCTCTTACATTGCAGCACCAGTGGCGGTGCGAACTGCCATTCCCAAAGCCGATATCGGGCTGGCGATGCTGGCCTCACTGGGCATCACCTTCCCCTTCAACGTACTGATCGGCATTCCGCTTTATCACAGCTGGCTGATTTAATGCTGTTGCAATAACTCCAGTTGCTCCAGCAACCGATCACGCAATTGCAACAGCTCTTCCACCAACGAGGGCACATCAGAAAAGTGGCCGGCATCCTGTAACCGATAAATGGCATGTGCCAGTTGATGGATTTGCTGATGCAGTTCATTCACCGACTGCAGATCACTGCGCTGCCCCCAGCCTGACTCCTGCAACCAGCGTCCGAAGCGGCACTCATTTTCATCCAGCGGCGGTCGATCCTGCAAACGCCCTGTCTCCAAGCTATCCAGCAGATTCTGCACCCAGGCACGATGTTCCAGTGCAGCATAAACCAGTGGCAAGTCTGGCTGGCTGACCCGCTTCAGACTGCGCCAATGCGGGCTGGGCTGCCAATTACTGACCCAAGCGGGTATTAGATCCGCCGCCATCGGCCGGGCAATGCCATAACCCTGAGCTAGTTCACAACCAATCCGCAACAGCATGTCGCCATGGGCTTCTGTCTCTACACCCTCGGCAATCACCTGACGCCCAAAGGCAGCAGCCAGACTCATCACACCATTCAGAATCGCCAGGTCCTCGGGGTTGTCCAGTACGTCACGAATGAAACTCTGATCCACCTTCACCATTCCTGCCGGCAAGCGTTTAAGATAGGTCAGTGAAGAGTAACCGGTACCGAAATCGTCCAGTGAAATCCCAACCCCCAGCTTACGACAAGCTTCCAGTATTTCTGCTACCTGGGCCAAATCACCCAGTGCACTGGTTTCCAATATCTCCAGCTCCAACTGGGATGGATTAATGGCCGGATACCGGGCCAGCATACCCTGTAAACGCAGCGGCAGCTCCCCTTGGCGCAACTGGCGTGCACCAACATTGATGCTGACCGGCAGTGTCAGTCCATGACTCTGCCATTCAGTCATTTGGAACAGTGCGGCACCAATTACCCACTCACCCAGTTGCAAAGCCAGGGGGTGTTCTTCAATCACCGGCAGAAAAGCCGAAGGAGGCAACAAGCCTCGCTGCGGATGCTGCCAGCGCACCAGAGCCTCCACACCAATTACTGCGCCGGTACGCATGTTGACCTTAGGCTGGTAATGCAGCACAAATTCCTGACACCTCAGTGCCACCTGAATCCGCTCAAGGCTTTCATGGTGGCTGCGGACACTGCGATCCTCTTCCGCATCAAACAAATGGTAACGCCCCTTGCCCGCCAGTTTGGCCTGATACATGGCCTGATCGGCCTGACGTAATAACTGTTCGGCTTCCAGCGTTTCACTCTGAGGGTAAAAGGTCACACCAAGGCTTGCAGTCACCGCCAGCGCTTCTGAACCCAGCATCACCGGCCGTGATGCCGCTGCCAGCAGACGCTGCAGCAAGGGCGTGGCCGTCTCGGTATCAGGCAGATCCAGTAACACCGCCACAAACTCGTCACCACCCAAGCGTGACAGGGTATCACCTTCACGCAAAGCATCTTTCATGCGGCCAGCCAACGTCATCAGGATCTCATCGCCCACCGCATGGCCATGGCAGTCATTGATGGCTTTAAAACCATCCAAATCCAGATACACCACTGCCACTCGCTGTCCTCTACGTTGTGCCTGCACCATGGCTTGACTGAGTCGATCCGCCAGCAGCACCCGGTTAGGCAGGTTGGTCAGTGCATCATAGTGGGCCACATGCTCAAGCTGCCGCTCATGCTCTTTCATTTCAGTGATATCGGTGGAAATTCCCAGCAGTCCGATCACCTTATCCGGATCTGAATCATCATGAATGGGAGTCTTAATTTCCAGGTAATGACGAACCCGACCATCAGCAAAAGGGATTTCAACTTCTTCACTGCTTTGTTCGCCCTGCAGCACCCGCCGATCAATCTGTTGCAGATGGCGCACTGTGGCCGGTGGGAAATAATCAGTATCAGCGGTACCCTTCAGGCTTTCCTGAGTGACACCGAATAAATCCAGCGTGATCTGATTGGCATAGGTGTAACCGCCTTTGGTGTCTTTCATATAGATATAAGAAGACACATAGTCCAACGCCTTGCGAAAACGTCTGGACTCCTCGTAATGCTGGCGAATTTCACGCGTCAGCTGATCAGCAAGCTTGCGGGCATTCACCTGAATGTTCTGCAGCAGTCGCAATAACCAGAAAACCAACCCTGTCAGAATCAATCCGCCAGTCAGTGTCACCCAGGCAGAAAGGTAACTCACACCGGATGCTGGATTGAAATGATCAAACACCAGTAACCACTGTCGGCCGTTGAATTCTAGCAACCGCTGCTGATAAAACAGGCTGCCATTGGCCTGATGACTGCTGAACAGGCGTTGATGCTCCAGTGGCTGGTCACCATCATACAGGTGCAGTCCAAGCGCCTGCACATCAAGGCGCTCCCAGCCGCTGAGAATCCCCTGCATCAACTCATCCATGCGATAAGGGCTGAAAGTCCAACCGATCAGGGCCTGCTGACGCTGTTCCGGGGTGGCAACAGGGACTTCCTGCTGATAAACAGGAACAAACATCAGGGTTGCCGTTTGCACTTGATCACCCTCTTCCGCTACTAATTGCACCTTGCCACTCAGGGCTGCCATGCCAGTATCCCTGGCTCGGATCATGGCTTCACGACGGACCGAGTCTGTCCACATGTCATACCCCATGGAACGGCGATTACGCCTTTCAAAAGGCTCAATGAACAGGGTGGTGGTGTAAAAGGGACGTTCACCGGCTGGCCAGATGTGGTAATCGGCAAACCCCTCCTCCCGGATGCGCTGCAGGTGCTCATCCAGTGCCACAGCGGGGATCCTTTCCGCAAAACCGATGCCATGGATGTTGGCCACGGTTTTCGAGACACGCATCTTGTCGGCATAAATCTGCCACTCATCGCGCGTGACCTCCATGGAGGCGTCAAACAACCCGGCACCACCACGTAACACCAAGGCATAGGCATCCAGCCGCTCTTCCAGCCGTTGTGTCACCTGATCAGCAGCAAAGGAAAAGCGCTCCACCGCATCCTTTTCCTGCTTATTGCGAACCTCTGATGCCAGCCATAAAGATAACAGTCCACCCACCAGAAGAATCAGCCAGGGCAGATGATTTGCACGAAATTGAGCCGCGATTGACATGGTGCCATCCGTTCAGGATAGGTTGTTCTTATTGCCTGCCTTCAGGCGGCTGTCCTGAGTATATCGCAACAAAACAACTTTTCCCGGAAAGCTTTAATGCCTCAGCCGCTGTAGCCATGGCTGCATGGCGGCGGGCAGGCGTGAGCGCATGGCTGCAGTGATACTGGCTTCATGTTTCTGCCAGAGAATGCCCAACCCGATCACCGCCAGACCTATGGCGGTGAGCACAAAGGGAAACAGCAGGCTGTCGGCAAACACCTGCCAGGCCAGACGCCCCAGATACATGGCCACCCCCATACCACCAAACACCACAAACACCCGACGGCGCAACAGCACACCCACCAGAATCAGCAGCAGATTGATGCAGCAGTATAAAAAGCGCCCCAGCTCACTGTCGGTGTTCATCAGGGTCAAGCCCCCCCAGAAGGCCACCACACCAAACAGATAAAGCCACCCGGCAAAATCCTGCTGACTGCGATTACGCAGATCCACCATCACCGCCAACAGCAGCATCAACAATCCAAACCAGAGGGAAACCCAACGCCGCAAGGCAAAGGTCAGTTCTTCACCAAACAACATGGGTGCCAGATCCATGCTCAGGTACCAGAGGGTCACTGCCAGTGGCATCACCAGAAATGCCAGGCGGTAGTGCCACAAGAGTATGGCTGCAACCATCAGGGTTGCCAGCTCCATGAACAGCCAGCGCCAATCCACCAGTTGATGATACTGGCGATAAACTGCACCTTCCGGCCAGAAACCCAGCATCTGCTGCAAGCCATAAACCGCCAGGGGTGTCAGTACCACCACAAAGGTTGCCGTGACACCGGCAGGAACCGGCAGGTTACGGCGCCGGAACACTTGTGTCAGCCACAGTCCGCCAAGGGCATACAACAGTGCTATCAGTAATAAACCGGCACCACCAAAACGCTCCCAGCCCAGTGTCATAAACAGGCTCATGGCACCAATGGCCAGCAGTCCACCAAGATAATAAAGGGTGTGGGCCAGTTGAAAGGAAGACTGCCCCTGAGTCTGCGTCTGAAGAAACTGCCACAGCGCATCAACCTGTGATTCATTGATGATCCCTGCCTCACGGGCCTGGTCCAGTTGCCTGCGATTGACTTGCATTCCTTTTTTCTCCATCACATCAAAAAGATGAACCCGGCTGCTGCAGGAACTCAAGCTCTTCGGTAGTTGAGGTACGTCCCAGTATGACATTGCGGTGTGGATAGCGCCCGAAGCGATCAATGATGTGCTTGTGTCGGATTTCAAAATCCAGATTGTTTTCCAGCCCCGGCTGGCTGAACAGTTTGACCGCCTGCCGGTGAATCAATCTGGATTCACTGTGCATGTAAGGCATATAAAGGAATGCCCGCTCGGTGACTGAAAGCTCCTGATCCATGCCTTGTTGAACCGCTTGCTGTGCCAGTGCCAGAGCCAGGGCGTCACTGGCAAAAGCTGCCGGTGTGTCTCTGAACATATTGCGGGAAAACTGATCCAGCACCAGGATTTCAGCCAGACACCCCCGAGGGGTGGTTCGCCAGTCAAAGAGTTCACAGGCTGCCGCCGCCTGGTGCAGTTCTGAAAAACGATCACGCAGGGCTTGATCCATCGCTTCACTTTTAACAAACCAGTCTGCCGGTTGCAGCTCCTCAAACCAGAAGTTCAGTACCGTTTCCGCTTGCCAGCTCATGACACCACCTCATTCTGTTTGCCCGGATCATCAGGCTGATTCAGCGCGTGAACATACCGGGGTTGCGTTCAATGAATGCACGTATCCAGCGTTTCACAAAAAAGTTTCTGCCACGCTTCAGGTAAGCATAGCCTGCCATGCTGATCAGCAAAGCACCCAGGGCATTCACAATCATGTCCCACATGGTATCGGTCAGGCCAGAGGGATCACCCAGCATGGGTTTTTGCATCCGGGTGCCAACCAGCTGATCCATGGCAAATTCAAAGATCTCCCACAGGGAGCCGATGGCCACCGCAAAAATAAAGGCAAAAAAAGCCAGAAATCCAGGTGTCATGTGCAGCTCTACACGACGACTTTCATTCAGCAGATAAACCAGCAGAAAACCCAGAATACCCATCAGAAAACCGGCACTGGCGTGCAGGGCAATATCCCACCACCAGAAGCGCGCATAAAAGTCGTGGATTTCACCCAGATAAAAGGATGCAAAAATGAACACCACCGCCAGCAGATGAAATTCTGCTGGCAGATCCACCTGCAAGCGACGCCAGAAAATGATCGGAGCCAGCAGTGTAAGAATGATCAAAGTGACCAGAAACAGCGGCAACCAACTGCGCTCCAGTGCCAGCAGCAGCCATTCCGCCAGCATCAGCAACAACATCAGGCGCACAAAATAACGGTGCAGACGCCTGTCTGCAGGTTCGCGTCTGATCCTCGACATGACAACCTCCTGGTTTCAGGTAGCCGCTGATCAGAGGGGGATCAACCGGGCTGGTGTTGCTGATGCCACTGCTGGATATAAGTCAGATGGCGTTCAAAACCTTCAAATCCGTGGTTGCCACCTTCCTCCAGAATCAGCTCTGCTCCGGGGTAAGCTGCCAGTGCCTGACGGTAATCCAGCAGTTCATCACCGGTTTGCAGCATCAGCAGGCAGCGTTCGGTTACAGGCTGCTCCACACAATAAGCACGCAGGCTTTCGGTGTGTGCTGCAGTCCACTCATAGGCAGTCTGATCATGAAAATGCACCGCACGCCCGACCGCACGATGCAGGGTGATATAAGGCTCCACCGCCGGATTGATCAGCACATAAGGCAGCTTGAAACGATGGGCCAGCCAGGTGGCGTAATAACCACCCAGTGAAGAACCGATCAGTGTCACCGGTTCATGGCGCAACAGCACCACCAACAGTTCTTCGAGGGTATCCAGTGCCAGCACCGGAATATCCGGCAAGGAGGGCGCAGCAAAGGCGATGTCCTGTTCAGCACAGAAACTTCGCAGCTGCTCAGCCTTACTGCCATGACCACTGGAACCGAATCCATGGATGAACAACAGCATGTGAATCCTCCAGCTTATTCTTCCTGAATCAATGGGCGGATCAGCAGTTCACTGACATCCACATGGGCAGGCTGGGTCACCGCATAGAATATCGCTGCAGCAATGTCTTCCGGTTGCAGAATCGGACTGCCCTCTGCATACATGTTGTCCTTGACCGCCTTGCGGATTTTTTCATGGCCGATGGAATCCGGTAACTCAGTGGCTACCGAGCCGGGCTGCACATCGGTGACCCGCACACCAAAGCGGATGGCTTCCTTGCGCAGGGTATCGGAAATGGCCCGCACTGCGTGTTTGGTTCCGGCATACACCCCGGCGCTCTGGAAGGTCACCCGTGAGGCAACTGAGCTGATGTTCACAATATGGCCGGACTTGCGTTCGGCCATACCGGGATAAACGGCATGAATGGCGTAGAGCACACCCTTGATGTTGACATCAATCATGCGTTCCCATTCATCCACCCGGCCGGAGATGATCGGGCTGATCGGCATGGTTCCGGCATTGTTGATCAGGATATCCACACCACCGGGCAGTGCCGCCAGACGCTCACCCACTGCTGCCATGGCGTTTCGGTCTGATACATCCACCGGTTCCAGCTGAATATCTGCCCCCTGGGCTTGCAGCTCTGCGGCCAGTGCCTCCAGGCGCTCCACCCGCCGGGCAGAAAGCACCAGTGAAGCACCGGCAGCGGCCAGGGTGCGCGCCGTAGCGGCACCGATGCCGGAACTGGCACCGGTGATCCAGACACGCTTACCCTGCAACAGCGGCGTCATCAGAGTGACAGCTCGCGGTTGCTGGCGTTGATGAAGGCTTTTTTCAGGTCATCGTAGGTGTGTACAGCAGGGAACTGCGGGAACTCTTCAATGACATTCTGCGGCGCATGGAACAGGATGCCCTGCTCAGCCTGGGCCAGCATGGTGGTGTCGTTGTAGGAGTCACCGGCAGCAATCACGCGATAATTCAGCAGTTGGAAAGCGCGTACACTCTGGCGCTTGGGATCACGCTGACGCAGTTTGTAATCCACCACCCGGCCATCCGCGTCCACTTCCAGCTTGTGGCACAGCAGGGTTGGATAACCCAGCTGTTTCATCAGTGGCATGGCAAATTCATAGAAGGTGTCCGACAGAATCACCAACTGGAAACGCTCACGCAGCCAGTTGGTGAATTCGATGGCGCCCGGCAGGGGTTCCAGGGTGGCAATCACCGCCTGGATATCCGGCAGTTTCAGGCCATGCTCATCCAGAATGCGCAGACGCTGACGCATCAATACGTCATAGTCCGGCACATCACGGGTGGTGGCGCGCAGTTCTTTAATACCGGTTTTTTCGGCAAAGGCAATCCAGATTTCGGGGATCAGTACCCCTTCAAGATCCAGGCAGGCAAGTTCCATGACTATCCTTCAACAGTGGCTTGGGTGAAAGCTCACATTATAAAGGTTTATCAGCGGTTCGGCAGCTCCAGCCCTTCAAACATCTGCTCCACTTCCTGTCGGGTGGCCGCAGCCAGAGCCTGATCAACGGTATCCCGATCCAGATGGGCCGCCAGTTTTTCAATGAAGTGGTAGAGATAACCACGCATGAAGGTGCCCCGACGAATGCCCAGGCGGGTGATACTGGGTTCAAACAAGTGGCTGGCATCCAGTACCACCAGATCATCGTCACGCAAATCGGCCGCCATGTGCGCCACAATGCCCACACCCACACCCAGACGAACATAGGTCTTGATCACGTCCGAGTCAGCTGCAGTAAACACAATTTTTGGCTCCAGACCAGCCGCAGCAAAGGCTTCATCCACCTTGGCCCGACCGGTGAAGCCACTGATGTAGGTCACCAGCGGGTATTCGGCCAGCACTTCCAGCGTCAGTTTTTTCTGCTGAGCCAGCGGATGATCCTTCGGCACCAGCACACAACGGTTCCATTGATAACAGGGGAAGGTCACCAAGTCATTGGTGCTGGCAATGGATTCAGTGGCAATCGCCAGATCAGCCTCACCATCGGCCACCATCTGGGCAATCTGCGGGGGTGTGCCCTGCTTCAGGCTGAGGGTGACATCCGGGTATTTTGCCATGAATTGACTGATCACCGCCGGCAGGATGTAGCGCGCCTGAGTGTGCGTGGTGGCCAGTACCAGACTGCCGCGCCGTTCATTGCTGAATTCCTGTGCCACCCGTTTGATGTTTTCAGCCGTGCGCAGCATTTCACCCGCCAGATTGATCACCACCTGCCCGGCCGGCGTGATGCGTGTCAGGTGTTTACCACTGCGTGCAAACACCTCAATGCCCAGCTCGTCTTCCAGCAGGCGAATCTGTTTGCTGATGCCCGGCTGAGAGGTGTAAAGGCTCTGCGCGGTGGCCGACACATTCAGGTCATGGTGGGCCACTTCCCAGATATAACGCAGCTGCTGCAATTTCATGGGGCTTCTCCTGCCGCCAACAATGGCAAAAAGGTAATAACGAAAAGATTTCAAATTACCCAAGAGAATATACAGAATCCGAGATCATGACAAGAGCCCCATTTTCTGCATGGCTCGCCAGTCCAGCACCCAGGCCTGCAAGGCCATTGACTTGCCCTTCAGTTGCAAGGCACCCGCCGGATAACAGGGCAACTGATCACGAACCGCCAGCCAGGTGGCTTCACCCATCAGGATATCCACCGTTTCGCAGGGTTTAGGCTCTCCGGCAGCACGGGCCTGCTGCCAGGCTTCATTCACGGCCTTGGTGGCACTTTCCAGCCGGGCAGCCACATTCACCACATCCCCGATGGCGGTGTAATTGAAACGTCCGGCAGCACCGATATTACCCACCACCCCTTCGCCGGTATTGATACCAATGCCCATACGCAGCTGACGCACCGGGTCATCAGGGAAGTTGGCATTAAATCGTTCCAGTGCCTGCAGCATTGCCGCTGCTGAAAGACAGGCATGCAAGGCATGATTTTCATCAGGCAGGGGGGCATTAAAAAGCGCCATGATGGCGTCACCAATCAGCTTGTCGAGGGTGCCCTGATAACGGTGCAGGGGTTCAATCATCTGGCCGAAATAAGCATTCAGGTGACGCACCAGCTCTTCCGTTTCCAGCGCCTCCGTGGTGGGTGTGAAATCTCGCAGATCAGTGAACACCACCGTCAGTTGCTGACGCTGGCCACCCAGACTGATCAGTTGCGGCTGATTCACCAGTCGCTCCACCAGGGCAGGAGCCACATAACTGCTGAAGGCACTTCGCAGCCAGGCGGTTTCCGCTCGATTCTGTACAAACAGCCAGACTTCACCCAGCAACACCAATAGCAACAGCAATAACAATGGATAAAAAGCTTCCAGCCAGAGGTGCAACCACAGATACAAGCCTGCCCCGGCAGCCACCAGCAACAGCGCAATGGCGCCATAACACAGCAGGCGCAGCCAGGGAGAAGCCAGCTGCCAGATCAGAAACACCGCCAACAAGGTCAACAGCAGCACCCCTGCCAGGTGGGTACCCTGAACTTCCTGCAACAGGCTGGCATCCAGCAGATTTGCGACAAAGGTGAGATGCACCAGTGGGCCTGGCTGATAACCCAAGGGGGTGGCACGCAGATCGGTGACCCCTGCCTCACTGACTCCCACCATAACCCATCGACCGGCAAGCCGTTCTGGGTCCCAGTCATCCTGCATCAGCTCGGCAAAACGGATGCGTTGCCAGGTGTCTGGTGGATAAAAATTCAGCCGGGTGCGTTGCTGTGCATCCACCGGAACAGACTGCCCCGCAGTCATTGCACTGCTCCCCTGCAGGGTGAAGTCCTGCTGTCGGCCCAGACGCAATAACTGAACACCCAGGTTCGGCAAGGCCATATCCTGCAGGGCAAACGCCAGTGGATAATGACGCAATTGCTGATCAGCATCCGGCTGAATGTTCAGCGCGGCCAGCAATGGCAAGGCATCACGAAGTTGTGGAGTAGGTAATTCAAGGCGGTCACTGGTCAGTAGTGTCACATCCGTGACATCCAGCAGTGCCGAATCCAGCAGCAACTCCCATTCATGGGGCTGCAGTGTTGCTGCCAGTGGACCATTCAGGAACACGCCTCCCACAACCGGCAGGTCGGCCAGGGCTTCTGCCAGTTGCCGGTCTTCTTCCGGCCGGGTGGCTTCGGAGAACACCATGTCCAGTGCCACCACCTCGGCAAGATGCAGGCGGGCCAGCCCTTCTGCCAGCACACTGCGAGGCCAGGGCCAACGACCAAAAGCCTGCACACTGGTGTTTTCAATTTCCAGAAACACCAGTTGCTGTGGTGGTACACGGGGGTTCAATCGATACTGGCCGTCTGAAATGGCGCTGGCCAGCGACTGAATCAATGGAGGTGGGTACAGAGACAGCAACAGCACCGGCAACACCAGCAGCAGTGCCACCGGATAGAGGCTGATGGGCCCTTTCCATTTTCCAGAACCCTGCTTCAACTTCCCAAAGTACCGCATCAGGTTCACAAAGCGCCGCAACTGGTCCACAAAGCTCCGCATCAGCGCAACCAGCGCTCAAGATCACGCTGCAACCGCTCCAGTGCAGGATTGACCGGTGCATCAATCACCTCGGGGGCATCTTCACTGCCACCCAGTGTCAGCTGACGACCTGGCTGCAGGTCCACACCACTGACAAAGGCCTGAAACTGGGCCATCTGCTCCTTCTTGTAGTCTTCAAACGCCTGTTGCAAGGCATTCCGGTACTCCTGAAATGCCCGCTGCTGGTAAGCCCGATACTCGCTGAAGGTCATTTCGGACACGGGTTTGGCACGATAATAGGCCATTTCACGACCATCCTGCCGTTCTACACCCACCAAACCTCGAAACAGCGCCACGTCATCACGTTGATCACTGCTGCTGACCAGGAACCGGGTACCCTTGACCCCGATCACCACCAGCGGTGTATGCACCACAAATGGGGTTGCTCCTCGCTGACTGACTTCAAACAGACCGGCACCCTCTTCCAGCCGAATGCCGGAAGCATCCAGCACCAGCAGTCGGCTGCCGCCATCCAGCACCAACTCGCCACCGGAATGGCGAATCAGGGCACGAGCATTGGTCTGGGTGATGACCCGATCATCAGTGCAGAGCGCATGAGGAAGCTGAAGATCACGCAGTGGAAAAGCAGACCCGGCAGGCTGAACCCGCACCAGCCCTTCCAGTTGCACCAGCGCGGCATGAGACTCACAGGAAACTGAAGCGGCCTGCAACTGCAGGGAAGCAAGGAACAACAAGCCCGACACCAGCACAGCCACTGTTTTTTTCATGATGTTTCCTTCCCTTGCATCGAAAAAATGAAGCATAGCAGATCATCATTCCCGGCAATGCAACCTTTCCTCCAGGCTGGCCACCGGCATCGGTCGCCCCAACAGGTATCCCTGAAACAGCTGGCAGCCTTGCTGCTGTAAAAAGGCAAGTTGTTCTGGTGTTTCTATGCCTTCAGCAATCACCTCCAGCTCCAGGCTTAATCCCAGCGCAATGATACTGGCAGCAAGGGCACGCTGCGGCTCTTGCGGATTGATGTCCCGCACAAAGGATTGATCAACCTTGAGCTGGTCCAGTGGCAATTGTTGCAGGTAGCTCAGGGATGAATACCCTGTACCAAAATCATCCAGAGAGATCAACAGCCCCAGGGCTTTGAGTTGCTGCATCTTGGCAATAATATCGCGGGTGTCATCCGCCAGCATGCTTTCTGTCAACTCCAGTTGCAGACGACGCGGATTGGCCCCTGTCTGACGCAACACCTGCTCCATCCTGGCCACAAAATCTGCCTGAGCAAATTGCCTGGCACTGACGTTGACAGAAATCACCAGATGACTGGTGCTGGCGGAATGGGACCAGCGTTCTGCCTGACTGAAAGCCTGCCACAACACCCAATCACCAATTTTGAGAATCAGCTCGGTTTCTTCTGCCAACGGAATGAACTCAGCAGGTGAAACCGCACCACGCTGTGGATGATTCCAGCGTATCAACGCCTCCACACCACAGATGTATCCGCTGGCATTCACCTGAGGCTGGTAATGCAGCTCAAAGTCCTGCTGCTGCAAGGCTTCATACATGGCCGCCTGCAGTGCCAGGCGGTCGATGGCCTGTTGCTGCATGGCCTGTTCATAAAAATGAATGGCATTGCGGCCCCGCGCCTTGGCACGAAACATGGCCAGCTCCGCTTGTTTCAACAGCTCTTCCGGCTGATCATCGGCATGAATCAAGGTGACACCAATGGATGCCGTGATGTGGTGCGCCTGCCCTCCCAGTACAAAAGGTTGTTTGATGACTGCAATCAGCTTTTCTGCCAGCTTCTCAGCGGCTGTGGCTGTCTGAGCCTGGTCCTGATCAGATTGCTGCAACAACACCACAAACTCATCACTGCCCAGGCGGGATAACGATGCTTCTGGCGGCAACACTGCACCCAGTCGCTCTGACAACAACTGCAGCAGCTCATCGCCGGCAGCATGCCCCAGTGCATCGTTAAACTGTTTAAAATGATCCAGATCCAGAAACAACAGACTGCCACTCATGTGTTCGTGACCAACAACCGCCTCCGCTATCGCTTCACGCAAGGTTTCCAGCAGTAGTGCCCGATTTGGTAAACAAGTCAGCGTATCAAAGTATTTCAGCCGATAAATTCGATCCTGGCTGGCCTTTTGTTCGGTTTGATCCACCAGGCTGGCAACATAATGAGTGACCTGCCCGGCCGGGTTATGAATGGCGGTGATGGTGAGGTGTTCCGGATAGATTTCACCATTCTTGCGGCGATTCCATATTTCTCCCTGCCAGCGCCCTTCCCGCAATAGGCTGGCATACATCTGCTGATAAAAAACCGGTCCATGACGCCCTGAGTTCAGCAGTGCCGGTGTTTGCCCCAGCACATCTGCCTCACTGTAACCAGTAATTGCCTGAAAAGCCTGATTCACCTTAAGAATACGCTGCTCAGCATCAGTGACCAGAATGCCGTTTTGTGACTGAAACGCCATGGCGGCTATCTGCAGCTCTGATGTCCGTTGTGCCACTTTCCTTTCCAGGTGCCGGTTCATCTGCTCAATATGCTGCATCTGGGCCGCCAGCAAGCCCATTAACAGGCTGACCAGCACCACCGGTAACAACTCCAGCAAATGATGCAGTGAGTCCTGCCAGGACTCCAGCGCAGATGCCTCCAGTAACCAATAGCCATTGGGCAGCTGAACTTCATGCACGACTCTGGCAGGCAGCAACGCCTGAGATGAGGCATACACCAGCTGACGTGCCTGATCTGCAGGGTGATGATAAAAACGATACACCAAACCCTGTTCTGTCAGTGCATCAAATCCAGCCGCAGCCAGCAACGCCTCCATTCGTAACACGATGCTGGTAAAACCCCAGAACTCAGCAGCGCCAGCAGCGTTATCAAGAAAAACCGGCAGGCGTAAAATAAAAGCCTGACCACCCTGCACCAAATCCAGCGGACCACTGACCAGTTGACGCTGCTGTTGCATGGCCAACCTTGCATCAGGCCCCTGCAGCGGATCAGCCAATAAATCAAAACCGATGGAAGTCTCATTGCCAGCCAGGGGAAACGCCTGCTGTATCACCCCGCCCGGAGCCAGACTGAGATGCGACAAGCTGGAAGAAACCGCCAGCAACCCTGATGCCTTGGCTTCAAAAGCATCCAGCACACCACCTTCACTCTTCAATAACACCGCCAGCAACTCATTCACTGCCATGGCCTGATTCAACTGATATTCCAGCTGCAAGGCATGGCGCGCCAGCAAAGACTGCAACTCATGCTGCTCGGCCTGGTCATGATGCAGATGCAACTGCCTGACAAACAAACCGCCCAGCAATAAAGCCAATACTCCCACCAGCAATCCCACACCCAACGGAGAACGCATCATTTTATAAAGTTGAATCAGCATGCCTGACTCCAGGAAACGTTTCTGTCATGAGTGTAGTCAAAAGCACCTGATGCGTTTTTGAAAACCAACGGAGGTGGAACGACTGGAAAACGAAAATCACTATACCAAAAAAATGCAATTGAAATACACTTACACAATACCTCAACACAGAATAAATCAAGACATTTCTTTACCCAATGCTTACCTATTGATACATTAGAAAAAAACTAGGGAATTATGTACATGCCCGAACGCAAAAGTCAGCGCCGCAATACCCAGCAGCCCTATTGGATAGCTGTTGGCGCTTCTGCCGGCGGACTCGAAGCTTTAAAGGAATTCCTTGGTGCTCTGGATAAAGCCGATGACACCATTATCATCATTGCCCAGCATCTGGACCCCAGGCACCCAACCATCCTCAAGGATTTGCTGGCTCGCGCAACTCCCTTGCCAGTGGAACTGGTTGATCAGGAACTGACCCCACGGCCAGGCCATGTTTACATCGTTGCTCCGGGGCATAATGCCCTGATCGAAAAAGGCCGCATTCTTTTACAACCAGCGGCAGCAACAGGCCCCAAACCCTCCATCAACCTGTTGCTTTCCAGCCTTGCCGAAGACATCGGTGAGCAAGCCATTGCAGTGATTTTATCCGGCACGGGCACCGATGGCTCACAAGGCATCATGGCCATCAAGTCAGCCAATGGCCTGGTGCTGGCACAGGATGAAACCACCGCCAAATACTCTGGCATGCCCAAGGCAGCCATTGATACAGGATTTGTCGATCTGACTCTGCCGCCCGCTGCAATTGCCGCAGAAATCACCAACTTTATTGCGTCAGCGGGCAAAACCCTCAGCAAAGTCTCCGCCCCACGCATTCGCTCCAGCCTGGAAAAAATCTACCAACGCATCCTGGATCAAACCGGTTACGACTTCAGTGGTTACAAGTTAAAAACCATTCAGCGCCGCATTGCCCGTCGCATGGCAGTGCACCGCCTGGTCACCCTGGATGATTATGTAACCCTGATTGCATCATCCCACCAGGAAGTGGAAAGCCTGTTTAAAGATCTGCTGATTTCGGTCACTTCCTTTTTCCGTGACACTGAAGCCTTTGCTGATCTCGCTGGACTGATCAATCAACTGATTGAGCAGAATGCGGACAACCACCAGATCCGTGTGTGGGTTCCAGGCTGCGCCAATGGTGAGGAGGCCTTTTCCATTGCCATCCTGTTCCATCAGGCTTCTTTACTGCTGCGCAAGGAAGTCAGCTACCAGATTTTTGCCACCGACATTGACGAGCATGCCATGTCACTGGCCCGCAAGGGTATTTACACCACCGCACAAGTCCGTGATGTGCCTGCTGACTTGCTGGAACTCTATTTCATCAACAAGGATGGCCAGTACCATGTTCGCAAGGTGATTCGTGATCAGGTGGTGTTTGCTCGTCAGAATGTGATCATGGACCCACCCTTCTCAAGACTGGATCTGATCAGTTGTCGCAACCTGCTGATCTACTTTTCGCTGGAATTGCAAAAACAAGTCCTGCAAACCTTCCACTTTGCCCTGAAACCGGGACATTACCTGTTCCTTGGCAAATCAGAGTCTGCCAGCAGTGCCGTGCCGGAGCTGTTTGATCCTCTGATCAGTAAAAGCCAGATTTTTGTGCGTAAAAAAACCAACCTCTCCACACGTCTGGATCACATCAGCAGTGCTGTTTCAATGGCCAGTAGCCGCCACAAACAAGAACAGCGTGAACGACCACTGCTGCAGGAAAAACACAACATTGCAGCACGCATTGACCAGATACTGGTGGAACAACTCTTGCCCACTGCCGTGGTGATTGACAGCTCCGGGCAGGTACTGCATCTGCGTGGTGATGTCAGCCTTTACCTGTCCTTTCCGCAAGGCCGCATCGACACCAACCTTTTAAACCTGATCCGCGATGATTTGAAGGTGGATGTTCGGGCACTGCTGCAAAAAGCACGCAGGGATGGCAAAGCCAGCTGCCAGTCACTTTTTTATGAAAACAGCCAGCCTGAAAAAGCCCTGTTCCTGAATCTGAAGCGCATGCAACTGGAGGAAGCGGAAGAACTCTACTGCCTGACCTTTCAGGAATT
The DNA here is from genome assembly GCF_900119735.1 of Marinospirillum alkaliphilum DSM 21637. GTDB lineage: Bacteria > Pseudomonadota > Gammaproteobacteria > Pseudomonadales > Halomonadaceae > Marinospirillum > Marinospirillum alkaliphilum. Next base: position 48,538 of record NZ_FPJW01000005.1, read on the forward strand.
GGACCTGTCAGAAAGTTTCATCACCAGCCAGGGAGTGATGACCGATGGTGATCAACTGATCAATGACAAGCTGCGCAAGGAAATTGCCATCTTCAAGGAACGGCTGCAAAACTCGATTGAAGACCTGGAAACCACCAACGAGGAACTGCAATCCACCAATGAGGAGTTGCAGTCTGCCAACGAGGAACTCCAGTCTGCCAATGAAGAGCTGCAAACAGCCAATGAAGAACTGCAGTCCACCAATGAAGAGTTATCAACCGTCAACCAGGAACTGGAAGTTAAAACCTACGAGCTGGAACAGGTCAACAACGACCTGGAAAACATGCTGGCACAGATGAATGAGTTCATTCTGCTGGTGGATAACCGTTTGAGGGTACAGCGTTTCACCCAGATTGCCGGGCAACTCCTGGGGTTGGATAACGGCGATATCGGCCAGGTCATCACCACCCTGGCACTTCGCCTTGAGCTGCCCAATCTGCGCCAAGAGCTTCTTAATATCATCGAGTCCGGTCAGCCTGGTCAGCAGCGCGTAAGGCATCAGGATCAGGTATATCAGGTTCGCATGGTCCCCTATACCGCAGACTCCAACAAGGTGGTGGGCGTGATGCTGTTTTTTGAGCAGCACAGAGAACAACTTAACGCCAGTGAATGTGAATCACTGGCCCTGCTCAAGATGCTGAGTGCGCAGCCAGGCGAAACAGCAAAAATGCTGATTGATCAGACCGGTGTGATCATTTATGCCGATCACGCCCTGGAAAACCTCTTTGGTTACCCGGTTGACGCCATGCTGTACCGCAATATCAAAACCCTGATGCCTGAACCCTACAATCGCCACCACGACAGTTATATCCAGGCTTACCTGACTGAAAAAACCAAGGGTCTGGTCGGTAAATGGCGTGATATCACTGCCCTGACAGCAGAAGGAGAAAGGCGTCTGCTGAAAATCAAGGTGGAGGCCATTCAGCTGAAGGGTGAACCTCATTTTCTCGGTTTCATGAAACTGCTGGATGCTGACGATGAGTGCCAATAACCATCACCTGCCCCCAATGGATGCAGACCAGCTGCTGCAGGACGTGACGGCTTTTCGTGAAGAAAACGCCCGCCTGAAGGATCTGGTTGAAAAACTTCAAGGTCAGTTGAATGTACTTGAGCTACAGGTCTGTGAGCTGGAAGCAGATGCGCTGATTCAGGAACAATTGACAGGACAGGACCTCCAGCAATCTGCTGCACTTGAAGCCTTGTTTCAGCAAGCCCCTGTTGGCCTTGTGGTGCTGGATTCCCACCTGGATATTCTTGCTGTCAATGCGTTTGCAAGACAGCTCCTGAAAATCAATCATGACACGGGGGTTCGTCAGAACCTGCGCAAATATCTGAAAAAAGAAAGTGGTTTGGCTCTTCTTCAGCAACTCAGTCGTAACAGCAATCCTGAACAGCAAACCAGTATTCTGATGCTGAACAATGGCCAGCTGCTTGAACAACATCTTGCACCCCATGAGGCAGCAGGTTACTTCGGACCTCGAACCACTTATTTACTGGCAGTCAGAAACATCACCCCGGCAGAATTATCCAGCCAGTCCCTATTCCTCGCCAACACTGTCATTGAGCAGATGCGTGAAGCCGTTTGCATCACTGATGCTCGAGGCAAAATTGTTCGCGTCAATCAAGCCTTCTGCGAAATCACTGGCTACAGCTCTCAGGAAGTGATCGGTCAAAACCCGAGGATGCTTAATTCCGGACGGCATACACTGGATTTCTACCGTGACTTATGGGAGCAGATCCATCACCACGGCTGGTGGGCCGGTGAAATCTGGAATCGTCGCAAAAATGGTGAGGTTTATCCCGAGTGGCTGATGATCAGCCGCATCCATGATGAAATGTCCGGACAGACTTTTTATGCCGGCATTTTCTCAGATATCACTGACCGCAAAGAACATCAGGAGCAGCTTGACCGTCTGGCTTTTTATGACAGCCTGACCGGTTTGCCCAACCGGACCCTGATGCATCAGTTTCTGGATGTTCAAATCAGCCATGCACGTCACAGGCAAGGCAAGCTTGCAGTATTTTTCCTGGATCTGGATAAGTTCAAGGAAGTCAACGACCATTATGGACATGCTGAAGGGGACCATATCCTGCGTGAAGCCACACAGCGCATTGTTGCACTGGTGCGTGAGTCAGACATGGCCTGTCGCATTGGTGGTGATGAGTTTGTCGTGATCCTTTCCGGTTTACAGGATGAAGCGCTGGCCCATAACAAAGCCGAAGAGCTGGTTAAAGCCCTGTCTCGCTCTTATGAAACGCGCAAGGCCACCCACCGATTGAGTGCTTCCGTTGGTATAGCACTTTATCCCGTTCACGGTGACAACTCCGAAGACTTGCTGCGCCGGGCCGATGCAGCCATGTACCAGGCCAAACACAAGGGCCGTAATACCTGGGAACTATTCAACCCCGACCAGGAAGCCCAACTGGTCAGCAGTAATGAGATGGTCGCCTTGATGTGGCAAGCCTGCCAGAACCCTGCCGAACTGATTGAACTGCATTACCAGCCCATTCGAAATGCCCGACACCCTGACAAAACCCAGGAGTTTGAAGCACTTGTCCGTTTGCGTGGCGAACAGCAAGCACTGATTTATCCGGATCAATTCATCGAAATTGCCGAACAGAAGGGAGTGATCAGCGCCCTGGGCCTGGCACTGTTTGAAAAGTGCTGCATGGACCTGACCCACTACCGGATTGAAAAAGACCAGCGCATTTGCATCAACCTGTCACCGGTTCAGTTTCGTTCCGGTGAATTGCTGGAAAAACTCAGCCAGATTGCGGCCAGGTATCAGCTGCCGCTGAGTCGATTTAATTTTGAAGTGACTGAAACCGCAATGATGCAGGGGCTTTCACAAATCTCTGAAACACTGGATAGACTCAGAGACCTGGGTTGCCAGATTTTTCTGGATGATTTTGGAACCGGCTTTGCGTCACTTTCAATATTGAAAAGCCTGCCCGTTGATGCCCTCAAAGTGGACCGCAGTTTCATCCATGAGCTGGAGCACTCCGAAGAAACCCGTTCACTGGTCCGCGCCATGCTTGCCATGGCACAGGCTCTGGGTTTAAAAACGGTCATTGAAGGCATTGAAACCACCTGGCAGCTGAACTGGTTGCAAAATCACCAGGCCGATCTGCTGCAAGGTTATTTGTTCAGCAAGCCCCTGCCGCCACACCTGGCATTCAAGGAGCAAGCCGATGAGTCAGCCGGTCACTGAAAATCAGAGCCTTGAGCAAGCGCTGGAAACAGTCACGCTTACCGTTGATGCAGACAACTACATCCTCAGCCTGTCGAGCAACTGGGAAGCGGTTGCAGCAGCAGGCAATGCCGCAGACAGCCTGGCCTGTCAAAAGGTGATCGGCAAACCGCTGCATGAATTCATCAGCAGTGACACCACTCGCATGTATGTCGAAACCTGCCTGAAACTCTGCCGGTTGAAAAAAGCCACACTGTTTCGGCCCTATCGCTGTGACAGCACCACCCATAAACGCTTCATGGAATTACAGCTGACCCCACTGGACAACCAGGTGGTGGAAATGAAGCATTTTTTACTGAAACAAGAACCCTTTGAAACGCCCTTGCACTTTGAAGACATCAGCCATGATGCTCATGCCCTGCCTCAGCTACTGCGTTGCAGCATGTGCAACAAGGTGCGTCCGATACAGGGCGACCACTGGTCAGCCCCGGAACACTACCAGACCGGCAGTGGCTCCACCCCGGTGATCCACACCATTTGCCCTGACTGTAATGGCATGGTCTGGCAGAAACGCAGCCGCCCCAGATAGAGCGGCTGCGTGTTCCTGATTAAAAACGAAATCGCTGAACCAGGCTTTTCAACGCCTCAGAACGATCCGTTAACAGCTGATTGATCCCCTGCGCTTCCTGCATCGATTGGCTGTTCATTTCTGCCTGCGCATGAATGCGCTGCATGCTTTCACTGATTTCTTCCGCGACCAGACTTTGCTCGCGTGCTGCTTCGGCAATCTGCTGGCCGCGCTGATTCATTCGCTCAACACTTTGCTGAATGGCATCCAGAGCCTCGCCTGTTTGTGCAGCCCAGCTCACGCAAGTGGCAGCATCCCGGGTGCCCGCTGAAATGGCATCAGACACATCAGTGGCCGCATTCTGAACTTCCTGAATGATGCCGTTGATTTCGTGGGTAGCCTGCTGGGTGCGGCTGGCCAGCTGACGAACCTCATCAGCCACTACAGCAAACCCTCGACCATGCTCACCGGCACGGGCCGCCTCAATCGCCGCATTCAGTGCCAGCAAGTTGGTCTGGTCAGCAACATCTGCAATGGTTTCAATAACCTGCCCGATATTACGGCTACCCTGATCCAGTCGGGCAATCACTGCCAGCATGGCATCCATCTTTTCTGCCAGCCGGTTGATTGATTCAACGGTCGAGCCAACCACCTTCTGGCCATCATTCGTTTGCTGACGTGCCTCTTCTGCAGCAGCCAGAGTGGCTTCAGCATGCTCTGCCATCTGTGCTGAAGATGCTGCCAAGATAATCACCGGCATCCACGATGGGTGCTAGCCCCCTCACGGCAAAGCCTGCTCGACCGGCTTCATCAGCAACACCAAAAGGCCGTTTCTCAGACAACATGCGCTGGATACTCGGGCGAAAACGCACATCATCACCAAAATGCTCAGGATTCCAGCTGCGTAACCAGGAATACCCCTCCGCATTGTGAATCTGAACGCGCAACCCCCGGTAATTGGTTGTATCGCGAAAAGTGCGAATGACACGCTCCAGCTCAAGCAATGCAGGTTCACGCACACCGGAAAAGTAGGCATTGCGTAAACGTGGGCTATCGGCGAGCATCACAGCCAGACCAAGACCAAACTCTTCCTTGGCTTTAAGTCGCTCTGCCAGTATCAGCTGCAAAGCCTCGCTGCGGCTATCCATCACTTCCTCAGCCAGTACCGATTTGATGTACTGCACATAAGCAAGCCCGAACACCAGAAAAAAGAAACCTGACAACAAGGTGGTCAGCAGCAGCTTTTTCTTCAGACTCAGATTTCGGAACATTTTCACCTTCCATTCAGGTGCACCAAACAGGTGCTTCAATATCACATACTGCTAACATATGTAACAAAATGAAAATAAGATTACCTGATGGAAACAAAATGCTAATAAGAACCAGCAATGACACGTAAAAATACGATGCATATGTTATGCTTAAATGATACAAAAAAGGTTGATTACCCATGCCTGACATGCCACGCCTGTATTACGATGCTTCCTGCGGTCTTTGTCGTCGGGAAATAGAGCACCTGCGAGCAAGACTGGAACCCGGGGTTCAGCTGATCAATATCAGCGCTGCTGACTTTGAGCCTCCTGCGGGATACACCCTGGAACAGCTGATGGCACGCATTCATTTTTTTGATGGACAGCAAATGCTGCAGGGTTACCGGGCGACACTGAGTTACTGGAATGCAGCAAGCCTGAAAAGAACCTCGGCCATCCTGAGGCTGCCACTGCTCTTTCATTGCGGCGATTTCATTTACAATCGCTGGGCAAACTGGCGTATTCGCAGGGGGCAGCACTGTCAAATACCGGCACCCCAGAAGCCTGGTCTTTGACACCTAACGAGTCCGATGGAACACCAGCTGATTTCGTCCCTGTTGTTTGGCTCGATACAAGGCCTGATCAGCCAGAACCATCACGTGTTGCAGGTCTGGATCATCAGCAGGCCAGACGGCGCCACCCAGGCTGCAACCGATATGCACTGACTTGCCGTCAATGATAAATTCCTGATTCAGCTGATGAATGGCCTGCTCTGCAATCCGACTGAACACCGCTCGGGGATCAGCCAGTTCTGACTCCAGCAGGAATACAAACTCATCACCGCCCAGACGCACCAACAGCTGCCGCTCATTGTCGGCAAGCAACGGCAACAGGCGTCCCGCAACCTGCTGCAACAGCTTGTCACCCACTTCATGTCCATAGGTGTCGTTCACCTGCTTGAAACGGTCCAGATCCATGAACATCAGCGTCAGGTTTCCGGATGTACCGGGTGATTGCTGTCTGGCTCTGGCAAGAAACTCATTCATGGCATTACGGTTAGGCAGACCGGTCAGGGCATCATGATGAGCAATGCGATGCAGATGATCCCTGCTGCTTTCTGCCTTGATCAACTGCCCGACCAGCGTGCTGAGGGTATTGGATAACACCTCAACCTCTTCATAACCCTTTAATCTGGGCAATGTCCGCTGGCTGCCATCCAGCATGCTTCTGGCCGCCAGCGTGATCTGCTCCAGCGGCCTGGCCATCCGGCCCGCCAGCATCCAGGATAGAATCAGCACCAAACCACCAAACACTGACCCAATCAGCCAGATGATTCCCAGCATGTGCCGGGTCGGTTTGTAGGCTTTTTCCAGGTCCTGGCGCAGCAGGATCACCCACTCCAACCCCGGATAGTTCTGGTGGCCGGAAGACTGGACATAGCTGGTTAAATAAATTCGTCCATCGGGCCAGGTTTCGGTTCGAAAACCAATATCACCGCCCCGTGCCAGAACAATGCTTTGCAGATGCAGCGGCTGACCCACCTCAGTTTCAGGCCCGATCAGAACCCGGTTATCCGGCCCGCTGATGACATACATTTCGATGTTTTTGTGGGTGGCCAGCGGAATGGTCAGACCGTCAATGATTTCCCTGACCCAGTCCAGGCTCAGGTAAGCAGCCAGCACCCCGGAAAACTTCTGGTCATGATCCAGTACCGGGTAACTGATGCCTATCAAATGGGTCGGTGCAACACTAGAGAAGCTGCTATTTTCCGGTGAGCTGACCAGATCCTGCACACCACCAAAAAAACGCTGATGCCGTGCATTCAGGAAAATACGGTGGCGGGAAAGGTCTTCACCCACTCGCATTCCGGAGGTGGCTGCAACCACGCGGCCTTGCGGATCAATGAAACCAACCCATGAAAAAACCGGGATAAACTGATGCAACTGATTCAACACCTGTTGAATGCCTTCAACATCCTCGGGGTGACGCAGGGTTTCCAGGCCATTGATCAATGCCAGCTCAGCCGAACGCGACCAGACATAACGATCCAGCTTGTCAGCCATTAACCGGGTTGTTTCCACCAGCTCGTAACCGATTTCCTGTTTCAGGTATTCACTGGTTTTAAACCAGATCACCAGGCTTAAAACCAGCGTAAAACCGATCAGGGTTATCGACAAGGTGGCCAACAACTGCATTCTGAACTGCTTGATCCAGCTGAACATCAACATCCTGTACTCCTACCCCAGATCCAAAAGTCAGTGGTCCACTTACTTAACCCATCACTGGTGCTGATTGCTGCTGCAAACGCTGCAGATAATCTTCAACCTCCAGAGGGCGGCTGAACAGATAACCCTGTGCCAGTTAGCGCGAGCCGAACCTAGAGACCAGCAACAGCGCAAAAAGGTTGCATGATTTCAGTTTTTTCTTGCTTGATCGAATGAAAGCCGCTGTTTAGAGTCAACAACCAACACTTGCCTTCAAGGACATGGCCATGCTGCCCAAGGTGAATCTGAAACACCTGCATTACTTCTGGCTGATTGCACGGGAAGGCTCCATCGCCCGTGCCTCCGAGGTGCTGGATCTGGCACCGCAGACCCTGAGTGGGCAACTGGCTTCGCTGGAAGAGTCCCTGGGACATGCCTTGTTCCGGCGTGAAAACCGCAGCCTGAAACTGACGGAAAAAGGCCAGTGGGTGTATCAGTATGCCGAACAGATTTTTGCCCTGACTGAAGAAATGGAATCCGGGCTGAAGCACTTTGAAAAACAGGCGCCTCTGAAACTCAGGGTTGGCATTGCAGCCTCCATCCATAAACTGATTGCATGGCAACTGCTGGAGCCTGCCACACAGCTTGAACGATCACTGAATCTGCGCTGCCATACCGGGCAAACACCCGACCTGATTCGCAGTCTGAAAAAACAGGCTTTTGACCTGGTATTGACGGATCAGCTACCGGAAGATTTTTCCCAGTCCGGCCTGGTCGCCACTGAGTTGATGCGCACCCCCATCAGCCTGTTTGCCACCCCGGACACCACCCAACGCCTGCAGGCTGATTTTCCGAACAGCCTGCATGGTGAACGCTTGCTGGCGACTTCGTTCAGTACACCCTACTTCCAGCAGTTGCTGCTGTGGTTACAACAACGCCAGATCACGCCGGAGTTTGTGGCAGAAATTGATGACAGCGCCTTGATCAAGGTGTTTGGCAGTCGTGGCATGGGCATTTTTGCGGCCCCCCATGCCATCCGCGATGAAGTCTGCCGTCAGTATGGTGTCAGTGAACTGGCTCGCATAGATGGCGTCATGGATGCCATTTTTGCAGTCACCCGAACCGCATCACCCCAGCATCTGGCCATACGCAGTATCCTTGCCCACAAAAGCATCGAAAAAAACTGATCTTATTGTCTATAAAATCTGTTTATTCCATGGTTTTCTTGCGCTACTTTTCTCCCACGACTAGAGCAATCGGAGGTGGGTATGAAAACTGTTCACAAATTCCGTCTTGAATGTGGTGGTGCCCTTAACTCACTGAAGCTTCGCAAAGGCTTCCGTTTGGTTCACAGCGAATACCTGGTGACTGAAAAGGCCGTATTTGTCTGGATTGAAGTGCCTCTGGATCTGTCTCTACCCGAAGTCCAGTTGAAGCTGCGGGTGTTCCGCACCGGCGAAGCCATTCCCCGCAACTTCAGCTACCTGTCTTCTGCCGTGGATGGGTTTGGACCGGAGGCTTACCATATTTATTCGCTGGAGGCGCAGGACCTTGTGATGGGTCAGGTTGCCTGACCCTATCAACGAGGCTCTGACAGGCTCGCCTCACTCTTCGCCAGCACCTTGCTGGCGTTTTTTTTGCCTGAATTTCAACAAACCCACAATAAAATCAAAATGATCCAACTTGTTCGTGAAATGGAAGAAAAAAACCTGCCCAGCCAGGAAAAAATTGAACGTGCCGCTGAAATCCTGCATCAGGGGGGGCTGGTGGTCTTCCCCACCGAAACGGTTTACGGGCTGGGCGCTGACTGCCACAATCCTGCAGCAGTCCAACGCATCTTCAGTACCAAAGGGCGACCTGCCGACCATCCCCTGATCATTCATCTGGCCAGTGCCGAGCAATTGCATGATTACGCGGTGGACATTCCAGCCATTGCCGAACAGCTGGCACAAGACTTCTGGCCCGGCCCGCTCACCCTGATTCTGAAACGTCATCCGCAGATCAACCCACTGGTCACCGGCGGCCAGGATACCCTGGCCGTGCGAGTACCGGCACACCCGGTCGCTCAGGCCCTGTTGCAAAGCTTTGGACGCGGTGTGGCTGCGCCTTCTGCCAACCGTTTTGGCAGAATCAGTCCGACCACCGCCCAACATGCCCGGGATGAACTGTCGGGACAAATCAATTACCTGCTGGATGGTGGCCCCTGCGATCTGGGCATTGAGTCAACCATCATCAATCTGACCGGGCCAACACCCCAGGTATTACGCCCAGGCAGCATCACCGCCGCCATGCTGGAAACAATCACCGGACCACTGGCTGCACACCCATCAGCCAGCAGTCCTCGGGCACCCGGTAATCTGGACAGTCATTATGCCCCCCGCACAGCCACTTACCTGGTGACAAAACAGCAGCTGCAACAACCTGACTTCATCAACCGGGAGCCTGGCAGCACCGGAGTGCTGGCCATCAACCAACCGGCTCAACCCTTTTATCGCCAATGGTTAAGCCTGCCGGATGATGCTGCCGGTTATGCCAGAAATCTTTATGCGGCCCTGCGCACACTGGATCAGGCCGGACTGTCCTGCATCCTGATCCAGCAACCACCACAACAAGCCGAATGGCTGGGCGTGAATGACCGCTTGAGGCGTGCAGCCAGATGCCTGTAAGGACCCGCCCTGGTTATTCACGCCCTTCAGGCTGGAAGTGTTGTTTCAGTCGCTGGATATCCTGCTCAGTCCAGCCTTCCGGTTCGGTCAGGCCGAGCCAGGCATCAATGTAATGCGCCGGGGCATATTCATGACCAAAGCCTTTGGGTGCAATGCCAAACATGGTATCTGCACCCAGTTGCAACATGGTGACCAGCGGAAACCAGCGCAGGTCCGGTGATACGTCCGGGCCTCTGGGTGCTTTCATCCAGTCGGGTTCAGTCCAGGCAATGCCGGGGCTGAAAAAAGTTACCGGATCACTGGCATATTGCAGGTACACCAGGCGGAAACTGCCCCAGGCTTCCGTGGCCTGGTCCAGGCCCCGGGTCTGGTTCATGAAACGGATCACCGATCCACCCCGAAAGGTGGGCAGCCAGGCCGGTGAATCCTCATCCCGCTGGGCGGTGACCCGCCGCCAGGTGTTGCTGCGAAAGGGTGGCCCGGCCCACAGCGCACCATGAAACGGGTCATCAATGATGTCGAACAGGTCAAACGAACGGTCCGAGTTCAATGATCCCAGACTGATCCCGGACAGATAAAGGCGTGGACGGGTTTCCTTCGGCAGTTCACGCCAGTACCCATAAATGCGTGAAAACACTGATCTGGCCGTTTCTTCACCATAAGCCTGATTGGTCATCATGGTCAGCGGACTGTTCAGGTAGGAATACTGCACTGCCACGCTGGCCACATCCCCCCGATGCAGGTATTCCAGGGTGTCGATGGATGAGGCATCGATCCAGCCGGTTCCGGTCGGGGTGATCAGCAGCAACAGCGAACGTTCAAAACCACCGGTGCGTTTCAGTTCCTGCAAGGCCAGCTCGGCGCGCTGTTGCGGAGTATCCGCTGAAGCCAGCCCCACATACACCCGAACCGGTACGGCTGTTTCCTGACCAAAAAAATCCCGCAACCCTGCATCGCCCGGCCCACCAGCCACAAAACGCCGCCCCTGCCGACCCAGCTCTTCCCAGTTGATCAATGAGGCATGGCTGCCGGTCTGCCGTGCCGCCGTCGGGCGTGGCAAATGATCGTCAATCAGTGCATCCAGTTGTTTAAAAGAGTTGTTGGCGGTACGCATCAGGCTGTTGATCAATACCCCGTCGATCACAGACCAGAACAGCAGCACCACCACCAGAAAGCTGGTGAGATATGAGATGCGAAGCGGCACATAACGCTGCCAGCGAGCCGCCAGTGCATGCATGATCCAGTTGAACAACCGCGCCAGCGCCAGCACCAGCAGAAACACCAGCGTCACGATCAGGCCCAGGTAAAACGGCTGACTGGCGGTCAACAGCTCCAACCCCATCATGCTGCGCAGGGCGTTTTGCCACTCAGCGGCCTGCCAGGCAAAACGCAGCACAAACAACAGGCACAACACACTGGCCACGGCCTGAATGACCCGCGCCCAGCGCAGATGAAGGCTCGGCAGCTGCAAGTAGGACCAGAGCCACACCAGCAAGCTCCCCAGACCATAACCGGCTGAAAAGGAAAGTCCGGACAACACCCCCTGAATCAGGATGGGCCTGGGTAACAGTGAAGGCGTCAGGGAAAAGGCAAAAAAAACCGTGCCGATTAAAAGCCCTGTCAGGTTAGGTAACAGACCAACCCGCTGAGGCAAAGCGAAACAGCGGTTAAAAAACCATCTGACTCCCTGGAAAGTCATGCGAAAAATTCACCCCGGACCCGAAAAAGAAACAGAATGTATCAAGAATGTATCACTAGATGTCAAAATAATACTTGTCCTTTGGCGGGATCAACACCTGCACGGCATGGCTTGTGTTAGGGTTGCCAAGTGACTGAAAAATCAGGTTTGACACACAAGGACAAACCCGTTTTCGCAACAGGGATTATCGCCATATGCAGGCTTCGCCCGTCAAGAGCAAAACTGAAATCAGGACCTTGACCACTTTTTTGTACCGGTGGCTCCCCAAGGTACTGTTACCTGCGCTCGCCCTGGCCCTGACACTTGGTGCAGGCGGTATGCTCTGGTTCATTTCTCAGCAAATGCAAAAAAATCAGACACAGGATCTGATCGAAGACGCCCGCTTGTTTGCGGCTTCAGTAACTCAGTTCAGAAACTTCTACACCACCGAAATTGTGCCACGTGCCAGTGAAAGTGGCATGATCATCACCCATGCCTACCGGGATATCCCCGGAGCACTCCCCCTGCCAGCCACCTTCACCCTCAACTTCAGTGAATTTGTCGGCCAGCAGGAGGAAGGCTTCAACATTCGGCTATTCAGCGCTCATCCCTTCCCCTTCCGGGAAGCACTGGTTCTGGACGACTTCCAGCAGCAAGCCCTGAAAGCACTGGAGCAGGATCCGCAAACACCCTTTGTTCGCATCGAAACAATCAAAGGCCAGGCCTACCTGCGTTATGCCCAGTCCGATCGCATGCAGGAAAACTGTGTGGCTTGCCATAACGCCTACCCCGGCTCCCCAAAAACGGACTGGAAAGAAGGTGACGTAAGAGGTGTTCTTGAGGTACAGCGCTCACTGGAAAAAACCACTGCCGGTTTGAATGCAGGCCTGAGAAATGCAGCCTATGCTTCCGGTCTGCTGATTGTTTTACTACTGGTCATTGCCTGGCTGAGCATGCTGGGTGTACGCCGTGCCTTGATGCACTCAAAGCGCTCTTTCAATCAGATGCAGGAAGCACGCAAGGATCTTGAAAACCAGATTTTTGCCCTGGATCAGCATGCCATTGTCAGTATTGCCGATGCCAGGGGCGACATCCTCGAAGCCAATGAGCGCTTCTGCAACATCAGCGGTTACACTCGCAACGAACTGATCGGACAGAATCACCGGCTGCTTAATTCGGGACTTCACCCACGTGAATTTTTTCAGGACATGTGGCAAACCATTGCATCCGGCAAGGTCTGGTCCGGTGAAATCCGCAACCGCTGCAAAAATGGTGATTTCTACTGGGTGGCTGCCACCATCGTGCCCTTTCTCGACAGCAAAGGCCGCCCCGAGCGCTATATCGGCATTCGCACGGACATCACCGAGCGCAAGGCCATTGAAGAACAAGCCCTGCAAGCCAAGGCTGCGGCTGAAGCCGCCAATCAGGCCAAATCCGATTTTCTGGCCAACATGAGCCATGAAATCAGAACGCCCATGAACGGTATCATCGGCATGACAGGCCTGGCGATGGATACCGACAGCGAAGTTGAGCGGCAGGAGTACCTGCAAATTGTCCGCAACTCAGCAGAATCACTGCTGGGTATTCTCAATGACATCCTTGATTTCTCAAAAATCGAAGCTAACAAACTGCTGCTCGAAACGGTCAGCTTCAACCTGCCGCAAACCGTTGCAGAAACCCTGAAAACCCTGAGCAGCAAGGCACATGAAAAAGGTCTGGAGGTCATTTGCGACCTATCCCCAGAGGTTCCAGAGCAGGTGCTTGGAGACCCAACCCGACTGAGACAGGTGCTGATCAATCTGGTTGGCAATGCCATCAAGTTCACTGAAAAGGGAGACATCACCATCACCCTGGATGTGGAACAGAAACACCAGCAACATGCCACCCTGATGTTCTCAGTCAAGGATTCAGGCATTGGCATTCCGGCAGATAAGCTGGACCACATCTTTGAAGCCTTCTCCCAGGCAGACACTTCCACCACTCGGCAATACGGTGGCACCGGACTGGGACTATCCATTTCCAGTCAGCTGGTGGAGCTGATGGGGGGGCGCATGTCCGTAGTCAGTGAGCCAGGCAAGGGCAGCACCTTCCAGTTCACCCTGGTACTGGCGCTGGATCCCATGCCCAAAGTACCAGTCAACACTGAGTTCCTGATTGGAAAATGCGTTTTGTTGGTCGATGATCACCCCGTGAACCGCACCATATTGTCACGCCAGTTACAGCAATGGCAGATGCAGGTACACCAGGCTGACTCCGCTGCAACCGCGCAGCAGTTGCTGGAAGCTGGCACTCTGAAGCCAGACCTGTTCCTGCTGGATCAACACATGCCGGGAATGGATGGTCTGGATCTGACCCTGTGGTTGCGCAATCAGCAGGCATGGCAATCCACACCCTTGCTGATACTCTCCTCAGGGCCGCTGAAATCTGATGCAGAGCGAGCCCGCCCCTTGGCCATTCAAGGCTTTCTGACCAAACCGGTGCTGCCCAATGACCTGCTCAAGGCGATCAAACGCGCCTTGGGTGCTGCCATGGAGCCACAGCAACACGGCACCCTCCTGGATGACCCAAAACCGGCTGCACCAGTAGAACAAATCGCCTCAGGTTCCTGCGTATTGCTTGTCGAGGACAACCCGGTCAACCAGAAGCTGGCCACCCTGCTGCTCAAAAAAATGGGTTGCCAGGTTGAAATTGCCGTCAATGGACTGGAAGCCTTCAACCGCCTGTTCCCTGACGGACAACAAGCGACAGAGCACTTTGACCTGGTGTTCATGGACATGCAGATGCCGGTCATGGGTGGGCTGGAAGCCACGCGAAAGATCCGCTTACACGAACAGTCCAATGACTTGCCAAGCATTCCGATCATCGCCATGACGGCCAATGCCATGCAGGGTGACCGGGAAGCCTGCATGGAAGCAGGCATGAATGACTACCTGAGCAAACCCATCAAACAGCAGGAACTACTCAATTTGATCCGGGCGCTTCAGGTTTCAAACAATAAAAGTTAAGGATAGGGCAGCGCCATGAAAAATCAACCTGTGATCCATCGGCATTACGACCTGGGCAAACAACAGGAACTGCTCAATCAACTGGCTGAAAACACACCGGGCGTTCTTTACCAATACCGTCTGTTTAGCGACGGTCGCAGCTGTTTTTCCTATGCAACCCAGGGCATGCTGGATGTTTACGGTTTCACACCAGAGCAGGTGGCCGAGGATGCCCGCCCAGTGCTGGAGCGCCTGCACCCGGATGACTTGGAACAAGTCAACCAGAGCATCATACTTTCTGCTGCAACACTCCAGGTCTGGGAAGCGGATTATCGATATCTGCATCCTAAAAAAGGTGAGCGCTGGATGGAGGGTCGAGCCACACCAGCCAGACTCGATGATGGCAGCATCATCTGGAACGGCTACATTTATGACATCACTGATCGCAAGTTGCAGGAACTGCACCTGCAAGACCTCAGCACCCGCTTTCAACTCACCATGGAAGCCACGGATACCGGTCTGTGGAGCTGGGATCTCACGACCAACGAAGTAAGCTGGTCTTCTCAAGCTTTTCGTCAACTGGGTTATGAACCGGATGCGTTTCCCGTGTCTCTGGATAAATTCCAGCAACTGATGCACCCGGATGACACTCGCCCAATGATGTCTGAAGTGATGCATTGTCTTGAGCAGGTCAAAGGGTTTGAAGTCCAATTCCGTCTGAAGCACGCAGCAGGCCACTGGGTCTGGATCCAAGGCCGTGGCAAGGTTACCGAATTGAGTGTTGAGGGTAAGCCCATTTTCATGATGGGCACCCACATCAATATCAGCAGCCTGAAACAAAAAGAGGCGGAGCTGCGTGAAAGTGAACAGCGCCTGAGTCAACTGGCTGCTTATAGTCGAACCGTCACCTGGGAAATGGATGCCAAGGGGCTCTATACCTACGTCAGCCCGGTGTGCAGAGATGTCTGGGGTTATGATCCGGATGAGCTGATCGGTCAGAAACACTTTTACGAACTTCACCCGATCGAAGATCGTGAACACTTTATTGAACAAGCTTTCACCATCATTGCAGCAGGCCAATCCATCAATGATTTTGAAAACCCAGTTCTGCACAAGGATGGTCATCTGCTTTGGGTCACCACCAACGGCTTTCCAATCCTGGATACAAATGGTCTCCTGATCGGCTATCAGGGCAGTGACCGCGACATTACCCAGCAAAAAAATGCTGAACTGGGCACCCGGCAACTGGAAGCAAAAATCAGCCGACAGCGCCATGCCCTGGATCAGATAGCACTGGCGATTGCCAAGCACCAGGACGTGGATGGCATTCTTGATGCAGTCTGCCAGCACATGGGACAGGCCTTGCAAGCTGATCGGGCACTGGTTTATGACGTCAACTTTGAAAAACAGCTGATTCATGGCCTGCAAGAATGGCTGAACCCTGATTTACCCAAGCTGACATCCTCTATCGGCACCTACCCGCTAGCTGTTTTTGAAGCCGGTGTGACTCTGATGCGTCATCAACAACAATGGCTGGTCAGCCATCAGAGCCAACCTCATCCCGTGCTGATGCAAGATGGCTCAGCGGAAGTCCTGCACCAGCAAATGGCTATCAAAACCCTCTGCTGGCTTCCATTCCGCTTCACCGATCAGGGTTACCAGCTACTGGTATTTAACTGGGTGGCCGAACCCATAGCACTTGCAGCTGAAGAACAGGCTTTTTTAGGGTCCATTGCCCGAATGGTTGAACTGGCGCTGGGCAAAATCCAGATGCTGGAAGCAAGCCAGACCCAGCAAAAACGCATCCAGTTTGTTTATGACGTCATGGGGGAAGGTTTTTATACCCTTAATGAACAAGGTTTAATCACTGACATCAACCCGGCAGCCTGCCGCATGCTGGGATACCAAAAGGACGAGCTGATTGGCAAGATCGGGCATGACATCTTTCACGCCCATGTCGGTAATCAACACCTCCCACTGCAGCAGTGCCCGATCTTCAGCACCATCCGCAAGGGCCAGGTGTTCAATGGTGAGGAAACCTTTCAGTGCAAGGATGGTCGCATCATTGTTGTTCAGGTCGTGAGTGCCCCACTGTTCGAAAGCAATGGCAGCAAGGTGTCCGTCACCAGCTTTACCGATATCACTGAACGCAAACGGGCTGAAACAGCCATCCTGGAAGCCAAGGCAGCAGCTGATGCAGCCAATCGTGCCAAGTCCGAGTTTCTGGCCAACATGAGCCATGAAATCCGCACGCCGATGAACGGAATCATTGGTCTCAGTCAGCTCAGTGTCAACGAACACAGTCATGATGTTTTACAAGACCGTCTGTACAAAATCAACCAGTCTGGTCGTACACTTCTCGGCATCATCAATGACATCCTGGACTTTTCGAAAATTGAAGCGGGCAAGCTGAGCATTGACCTGCAACCTTTTTTCCTGCCCAGCCTGCTGGACAACCTGAACAGCCTGTTTACACAGATGGCCAGCGAAAAAGGCCTGATTCTAAAGATCAGCGCACGATCCCTTTCACATAACGCCTGGATCGGAGATGAGCTGCGCTTGCGTCAGGTGCTTACCAACCTGTTGGGCAATGCCATCAAATTCACAGATCAAGGACAGGTCGATCTACTGGTCAGTCAGCAGTTCGACAAAGACGGTAAACAAACACTGCTGTTTCAGATTCAGGATACCGGCATCGGCATCACCCCAGACCAACAACAAAAACTCTTCAAGGCATTCAGCCAGGCCGACAGCAGCATCACGCGTCAGCACGGTGGCTCGGGGCTGGGGCTGGTGATCAGTCAGCGTCTGGTCAATGCCATGGGTGGCCAGGGCATTCAACTGGTCAGTCATCTGGGTGTCGGCTCCAGCTTCAGCTTCACCCTGCCACTGCAACCCTGCTCCAGCGCGGAAGAACAGTTACTCAGCAACCAACACCATCAACTGCATGACACCCTGCTGCAATTGAAAGGACGCTTGCTGCTGGTTGAGGATAACCCCATCAACCAGGAGGTTGCCCAGGCGCAGCTGCAACAAATGGGCATGGAGGTGGTGTTGGCTGAAAATGGTGCTGAAGCACTGACAAGATTAAGCCAGCAAACCTTTGATCTGGTATTGATGGACATCCAGATGCCGGTGATGGACGGTTATGAAGCCACTCGCCAACTGCGTCAAGCAGGCCACACCCTGCCAGTGATTGCCCTCACCGCAGCGGCCATGATCGAGGATCAGCAAAAGGCACTGGCCAGTGGCATGAACGACCATCTGGCCAAACCCATCGACACCCATGCCCTGCAACAGGTGCTGGCACGCTGGCTGACAGCGGATACAGCTTCAGACAGGCCATCACCGACACCGGTTGTGCCAGCAGAGTCCACAACACAACCAGCGTTCCTGGATACCACTGCCGGACTGGTGATGCTGGGCGGCAACAACACGCTTTACAACAAACTCCTGGGGCAATTCCTGGAGCAGCTTGAAGCGGACTACCTGCCACTGGTGCTGCAACTGCAGCAGCTTCAGCCAGACAGCCCGCCTGAAGCCTATGCAACGGCTCAGAAAAAAGCCCATACCCTGAAAGGTGTCGCCGGTTATCTGGCGCTCAAACACTTGGCACACTGCGCCACCGAGCTGGACCTTCGCCTGAAACAAGCCCAGCAACCGCCTGAGTCCATGATTCTGGCATTTGCCACCAGCCTGAAGCAGACGCGAGATGCCATCAATACGCACCGGCTGCACAACGGCTCCGCTTCGCCAGCCATGGAAACCACTGCAGTAACGGTCGAATCATCAGACCCCCAGGCCACAGAAACCCAGCAACCCACCCTTGCTGAAACCCTGCTGGCCCTGCAAAAAGCCATTCACAACAACATGTATCTGGATGACCAATTACTGGAAGCCATGGGAAAACAATTTCCCGAATCCCAGCAACACCCCTGGCAACAACTGATTCGGGCACTGGATGGCTTTCACTATGCACAAGCCGAACAACTGCTCATCAGCATCATGCAACAACTTGAACACCCACCGGCCAATACCACTGTCATGAGTAAACAGCCATGAGTGCTGTCATTGATCGTTTGACCCAGGGTTTCTGCGCCACCCTGATTGCCAGTCTGCTGCTGGCTTGGGTGCCAGCACCGGCAAACGCCTCCTCGCCGAACCTGGACAGCTTTTTTCAGAACCACTCCCTGCCCATGCTGTGGATCGACCCGGCCAACGGGCGCATCACGGAAGCTAATCCTGCTGCCGTGCAGTTTTATGGCCACCCTGCCAATGTTCTGCAGGGCATGAACATTGCGGACATCAACACCCTGAGTGCGGAGCAGCTGGCTGAGGAGCGTCGCCTGGCAGCAGATGAAGGGCGCAACTATTTTATCTTCCGTCACCGACTGGCCAACGGTGACATACGCACCGTAGAGGTTTACAGCCACCCTTATGAGCATCAGGGCCGCACCCTGCTGCTGTCAGTGATCCATGACATCACTCCCGGCCGCAATCTGGAGCATGGTTTATGGCATTACCAGCAGCGACTGGAGGCGCTGGTTGAAACACGAACCGAGCAGGCACAGCGGCTGAGTCGCCGTATCATCCTGCTTTTGTCCGCATCGCTGGCTGCAATGGGTAGCATCCTGCTGGCACTGATCTGGCTGATGAAAAAACGCCGCAAAGCGGAGCTGGAAGCCACCCGTTTCAAAGCCATCTCCGAGCATGCACTGTATGGCAACGCCATTGCTGATCTGGATGGCAAGGTTATCTACGTCAACCCTTTTTTTGCCCGTGCTCATGGTTATACCCCGACCGAGCTGACCGGGCAGCATCTATCCATCTTTCATGCGCCCGAACAGATGGATGCAGTGCATGCATTACTGAATACCCTGCAACAGCAAGGGCAGTTTTCTCCCACCGAAGTCTGGCACTGTGACCGCACAGGACAAGCCTTTCCCATGCTGATGAGTGGCATGTTGATGCACAACGAGAAAGGTGAACCGGCTTATTTAGCGACTGCAGCTCTGGATCTGACCGAGTTCTACAGGGAAAGGGAAAGCCATCAGGCTTCACTGGTGCAAGCCAAGGAAGCCGCAGAAGCGGCCAACCAGGCCAAATCCGAGTTTCTGGCCAACATGAGCCACGAAATCCGCACGCCCCTGAATGCTGTCATCGGATTGAGTGAACTGCAGCTTGAAGAATCACTACCATTGCACATCCAGCAGCGCAACGAACAGATTCACCGCTCCGGTACCCTGTTGCTTGGCATCGTCAACGACCTGCTCGACTTTTCCAAGATTGAAGCCGGCAAGATGGAAACAGAAGCCGTTCCTTTTCAGCTCGATGAAGTGGTCAAGCACCTGGCCACCCTGTTTGCCCTGCCCAGCAGCCAGAAGGGACTGGAGTTGGCCCTGCACCTGCAGCAGGACATTCCTGAATGGTATCGGGGTGACATGCTGCGCCTGACGCAGGTGTTGACCAACCTGATGGCCAATGCCATCAAGTTCACCGAGCAGGGTGCCGTGACCCTGGACATACGCTTGCTGGAACAGCAGGGGCTGGTGGCTCGCCTGTGCTTCAGCATCCGTGATACCGGCATTGGCATGACACCGGCACAGCAACAAAGGCTGTTTCAGGCCTTCAGCCAGGCTGATACCTCCATTACCCGCCGTCATGGCGGCACCGGTCTGGGGCTGATCATCAGTCAGCGACTGGTGCAGCTGATGGGCAGTGAAGGCATTCGCCTGGACAGTGAGTCCGGTGTGGGCAGTTGTTTTGAGTTTGAGCTGCTGCTGCCACTGGCTTCAGTATCTGCTGCAGAAGCCGACGCCGTCCGTCAACCACCCCTGACCTGCCAGGGGCGCTCCTGTCGCGCCCTGATTGTGGATGATCAACCGATTGCCCGGCAGATTTTGCGGGAGATCCTGGAGGGTTGGCACTATCGGGTTGAGGAAGCCGAAGACGGTCAGCAGGCCGTTGAGCTGTTCCGTCAGCAGATGCAGCAGGGTGAGGTGTACGATGTGGTCCTGATGGACTGGGAAATGCCAAGACTCAATGGCCTGAGTGCCCTGCGCAGCATTCGCAAGATGATGCAGGAGGCTGAACTGATTCATCAGCTACCGGCCATGCTGATGGTCTCCGCCCATGAGCAGTCCGAGATCCAGCTTTATACTGAAGAAGCGATCGAGTACCTGCCCAAACCCGTGCATCGCTCCAGCCTGTATAACGCACTCAGCCACCTGCATGAAGAACAGACGCGATCCGCTGATCGGCTGGAGTGCTTCTGCGGCCAGCGGGTGCTGGTGGTTGAGGACCACCCCATCAACCAGCAGGTGGTGCAATCCCAACTGGAACAGATGGGGTTACACGTCACGCTGGCCGATGACGGTGCGCAGGGCGTTGAAAAAGTGCGGGCTGAGGCTTTTGATCTGGTGTTGATGGACATCCAGATGCCGGTGATGGATGGTTATGAGGCCACCCGTGCCATGCGTCAGTTCAATTCCGACATCCCGATCATTGCATTAACCGCTGCGGCCCTGGTCGAGGATCGCCACAAGGCACTGGCCGCCGGAATGAACGATCACCTCGGCAAACCCTTCACCGGCCAGCAATTGTTTGATCACCTGAAAGTCTGGCTGAAGACGCAGCCTGCCGCTTCGGCCACTGCACACTCAGATCCGACACCGGCCGCCAGGGATGAACCACAGGTTCATGAACACCAGCCGGCCAACTCGGTGGCAGCTCCCTCCATTCAGAAACGTACCCTGCTGATCGTGGATGACCAATCGGCCAACATCAAGGTTCTGGCCAATCTGCTGAAAGCCGATTACACCATCCTGGTGGCCAACAGCGGTGCCAGGGCACTGGACATTGCCCGTGGCAAGAATCAACCCGACCTGATCCTGCTGGATATCCTGATGCCGGACATGGACGGCTACAGTGTCTGCCGAAAACTGAAAAACAACCCTGGCACCAGCCGCATTCCGGTGATTTTCATCACGGCACTGGATGATGCCAGTGATGAAACCAAAGGGCTGGATCTGGGCGCGGTGGATTACATCAGCAAACCCTTCCACCCGGACATCGTGAAATCACGCATTCGCAACCACATGAGCCTGAAGGTCAAAACCGACCTGCTCGAGGACATGTCACACCTCGATGGCCTGACCCAGATCGCCAACCGCCGCCATCTGGATCAGGCATTGCAACGTGAAATGAAGCGCCTGAAGCGCAATGGCAAACCCCTTGGGCTGGTGATGCTGGACATCGACTACTTCAAAGCCTTCAACGACCACTACGGCCATGGCAAGGGTGATGAGTGCCTGATCCGGGTGGCGGCTGCCCTGCAACAGGTGATCCAGCGCCCCGGTGACCTGCTGGCCCGTTATGGGGGTGAAGAGTTTGCCGTACTGCTGCCGGAAACCGATGCCGAAGGTGTCGCACGGGTGGCCGAAGCCCTGAGTGCGGCGGTGGAAGCCATGAACTACCCCCATGCCCACTCTGAAGTGGCCGACCACGTCACCATCAGTGTGGGGGCTGTCTCCCTGCCGATGGCCGAGGAAACAGCGGACAGCCTGTTGAACCAGGCCGACACAGCCTTGTATCAGGCCAAGCACAGTGGACGTAACCAGGTGGTGTTGCTGGAGCCTCTCTTTCTTTAATGCCCGAATAAAAAAGTCAAAAACAATGAATATACTCCTGGCCGATGATTCAAGAACCACCGCTGCCCCGATCCTTGCCTTGATGAACAGACTGGGGCATCAGGTTCGTCATGTGATGGACGGACGCGCAGCAGTGGCCGCCTATCAGGAACAGCAACCGGATCTGGTGCTGATGGATGGCATCATGCCGGAAATGGATGGTCTGGAAGCCACCCGTCAGATTCGTGCCCTGAATCCCGAACAATGGGTGCCCATCATCATCATGACAGCCATGGACTCCAAGCAGCAGATGCTGGAGGGGCTGGCCGCCGGTGCTGATGATTACCTGTTCAAACCGATTGACTTTGAAATACTCGATGCCCGCATCAAAGCCTTTGAACGCATCGCCACACTGCAACAGAGTCTGGTGGGCATTCTGGACAATGTTTATGAAGCCATCATCACTATCAGCCAGACCGGTCACATCCACAAGTTCAACAAGGCCGCCGAGCGCATTTTCGGTTACCGTGCCAAAGAAATGCTCGGCCAGAAGGTCAACCAGCTGATGCCCAGCTACCATGCTGAAAAACATGATGATTACCTGCTGAACTACCTTAAAACCGGACAACCGCGCATCATCGGGCAGGGCCGCAAGGTTCAGGGCAGACGCAAGAATGGCGAACTGTTTCCGATGCGCCTGTCTGTCACCGAAGTCAAACGGGCACAAGACAGCCTGTTCATTGGTCTGGTACAGGACATTTCTGATGAGGAAGCAACCCGCAAACAGATCGAGTACCTGGCACTGCATGACCCACTGACCGGACTACCCAACCGGGCCGCCTTCCAGCAAACCCTGGATCAGCTCCAGCAGGTGCCTGCCGAGCGCCCCCATCTGCTGATGTTCATTGACCTGGACGGTTTCAAACCGATCAATGACACCCTGGGCCACGAAGCAGGCGATGAGGCACTGAAACAGGTGGCACAGCGGATCAACAAACAGCTGGGGAAAAAGGACTTTGCTGCCCGGCTGGGTGGTGATGAGTTCACCATTCTGCTGCATGAGCCAGCAAATGCGGAACAGGCCAGACACCTGGCCGATACCCTACTGAATGCCATCAGCCAACCCATGGCGTTGATGAACCAGACCATTCAGATGGGAGCCAGCATTGGTGCCTTGCTGTTTAATCCCGGAGAACAGACCAATGATGCCCTGCTATCACGAGCTGATCATGCCATGTATGCAGCCAAAAAAGCTGGCAAGGGGCAGGTTTTACTTATTGATGCGTCGGCCAGTTGATCCAGCAAACAATGTTAGGGTCCTGGCATGACTCAATCCTGATAAGTATCACGGATCACCAATATTTTCGGCAGCTGCTGCAAGAACACCTCAACCAGTGCCGGATCAAAATGTTTGCCGCTGTTTTGCCTGATCAAATCCACGGCTGCCTCCACCGTCCAGGCCTTTTTATAGGGTCGAACTGAAGTCAGGGCATCAAACACGTCGGCCAGTGCCGCAATCCGGGCAGCCAGTGGAATGGCTTCACCTGCCAGCCCCAGCGGATAACCCGTGCCGTCCCACTTTTCATGGTGGCTGATGGCAATTTGCCTGGCCATCACCATCAACTCGGAATCATCCCCCCCCAGCATTTCAGCGCCTATATGAGCATGAGTTTTCATGATTTCCCATTCATGAGGTTCAAAGCGTCCGGGCTTTTTCAGGATGGCGTCAGGAATGGCGATTTTGCCAACATCATGCATCGGGCTAGCGTTCAGAATCAGGTCGCACTTGTCATCGCTCCAACCGATTGAACGCGCCAACAGCGCACAGATATAACTCATACGCAGAATATGACTACCAGTTTCTTCATCCCGATACTCGGCAGCACGACCAAGCCTTTGTACGACTTGTAAACGCGTGTGATGTAATTCACGCGTACGCAAGGCCACCATTTCTTCCAGTACAGCCTTTTGATCCTGCACCATGCGATGAGCCAGATGGGCATCCAGCAGGTTGCGAACACGCATCAGCAACTCATTACGATCAAAGGGTTTGCTGATGAAGTCACGTGCGCCACCGGCCAGTGCCCGCAGCAGGTAATCCTTGCTGTTCTGGGCAGTCAGAATCACAATCGGCGGCAACAGCGGCAGTTCCAGCGCCATCAGTTGCTCCATGACCTGATAACCGTCCAGATGAGGCATGTTGATGTCCAGCAGCACCAGATCGATACGCTGCTGCTCAAATTTCGACAGTACCTCGCGCGGATCTTGCACCAGAATGCGATTCACATAACCCTGACCGCCGAGCATCTTGTCGAGCAACCTCAGATTGGCAGGCTCATCATCCACTATCAGGATATTGGATTGATGCCGTTCGGCAGCTAATGTCCCCATTTTGTTTCTCCTTGCAAAACGTCCTGTAAAGTCAGTGAAATCAGATGCAATCGCTACGGCTGCAACCAGTGTTGCACCGATGCAATGAATGACTGCACCTGAATGGGTTTGGTGATGTATTCAACAAAACCGGCTTGTTTACCACGCTCAATGTCTTTAGGCATGGCATTGGCACTGACGGCAATCACCGGCAGGTGTTTCAGTTCAGGGTGTTGGCGGATGACACGCAACAGCTCGTAGCCATCCATGCCGGGCATGTTGATGTCCAGCAGGATCAGATCCGGGTGATGAGCCAGTGCCAACTCCAGGCCCAGTTCTGCCTGATGGGCTTCCAGCAGTTGCAGGTTGGGGATCCGCGCCAGAATGCTGCGAACCAGTCGCAGGTTGGTGGCATTGTCTTCAATATAAAGCACGCGCTGCCCTGAGCAGGAGCCATGGGTATCCGGCAAGGCTTTCGGGGCCAGCGAATCATCCAGGGCAGCATCCTGAGCAGGCAGCAATGGCAACTGCAGCATGAAACTGCTACCGATGCCCAGCTGACTTTCCACCCGGATGCTCCCCCCCATCAAATCCATGATGCGCCGCGTGATGGTCAACCCGATGCCGGTCCCCTCCACCTCGGAAGTTTCAGCTCCCAGGCGATGAAAAGGTTCAAACAATACTTCCAGATCCTCTGCTGCAATGCCGCGCCCAGTGTCTTTGACCTGCAGTTCAAAGCACTGCCGGGAAGCACTTTGCTGCCAAAGCAGCTGCACAGTGCCACCGGGGCGATTGTATTTCACTGCATTGGACAAGAGGTTGAGCAGCACCTGCTTGAAGCGGGTTCGATCGGCCACCACCACTGCCTCGGTGGTCTCCACCGGGAGCAGCTGAATGCCCGCTTTAACTGCCAGCGGGCCGATCAATGAACAACACTCATCCATCACGGCCTGCACTTCCACTGGCTCCAGGGACAGGGTCATGCGCCCGGATTCAATCCGGGCCAGATCCAGCACTTCATTGATCAGCTCCAGCAGATGATGACCCGCCTTGAGGATTTCATGCACGTTTTCCTGCTGATCAGCATCCAGGGCTTCGTCATACTCCAGCATCTGGGCAAAACCGAGAATGGCATTCATCGGCGTGCGCAGCTCATGGCTCATGCTGGATAAAAACTCGGACTTGGCCTGATTGGCCCGCTCGGATTCCTGCACGGCCGCCTGAAGCGCCTGCTGACGTGTCAGCTCCTCACTGTGATCGGTAAAAATGTTGAAGCTGTGCAGCAGCTTTCCTGTTGCAGGATCGAGGATGCCACCAATGTTGCTCTGGCTGTAAAACTCACTGCCATCCTTGCGCCGCAGCCGGATCAATCCTTGCCAACCCTTACCTTTTTTCAATTCGTCCAGAATGCTGGCCACCAGGGGATGCTCGTCCGGTGCGGCAGCGACCTGGGCAAAATCCTGACCGATCAGCTCATCCTCCTTGTAGCCGAGCAAGGCCCGGTAAGCCGGATTGACGTACTGGATGCGACCATCACTGCCGGATACCCGAATGGCCTGATCAGCCACTTCCACCATGCGGCGAAAGACTTGCAACTCCTCTTCTGATTCGCGCAACCTTTCCTCCGCCAGCACACGATGCGTCACATCCTGCACCACCCCGGTCATGCGCAGCGGGTTGCCACTGTCATCCCGCTCCACCGCCCCGCGCTCGGAGACCCAGCGCACAGTGCCATCTGGCCACACCACCCGATGCTCCAGGTCATAAGGCGCTTCACCTTTCAGGCAGGCATCCACTGCTGCCACCACCTTGGCACGATCTTCAGGATGAATCGCCGCCAGGAAGTTGTCGTAACTGGTTTCCAGTTCACCATCCGGGTAACCAAACAGCGGCGCAATGCGCTCACTCCAGAAGAGTGCTCCATCGGATATGTTCCACTCCCAGGTACCTATATTGGCAAACAACTGTCCACGGCGTAACCGCTCCCTGGCATGATTTATCTCGTCATGTGAAGCTTTCAGCTCCTCCTGAACCGCCTTGACATGGGTAATGTCCGTGCGGATGGAAACATATTGATAAGGTTTTCCCTCGGCATCCATAAAAGGTGTGATGGTGGATTCCACCCAGTAGAAACTGCCATCCTTGCGGCGATTGCAGATCTCACCGAACCACACCTGACCAGAGCTGATGGTGGCCCAGAGTTCCTTGTACAGGCTTTCCGGGTGCTGGCCGGATTTGAGCAACCGATGGTTCTGGCCCAACAGTTCACCACGCTTGTAACCACTGACATCACAGAACAGGTCATTCACGTAAGTGATATTGCCTGCCCGATCAGCGATGCTGACAATTGCATGCTGGTTCAATGCCAGATGCTCTCGTTCACGCTCATACAGCGTTTTCTGCAAGCGGGCCTGGGCATCAGTAAGCTGCCGGGCACGTGCAGCACGCATGCTGACCAGTTCAATCAAGTGCTGTGGCAGTGTGGGCTTAACCAGAAAATCATCGCCCCCCTGCTGCAGAGCGAACAACTGCCGATCCCGGTCTGACTCGGCAGACAGAAAAATGATCGGCAACTGGCAATAACGTGGATCATCACGCACCATTGCCGCCAATTCATAACCCTGGATGCCTGGCATGTGCATGTCCAGCAGCAACACATCCGGCTGGGTCACATGCAACTGCATCAGGGTTTCACCCGGGTTCTGGAGTGCTGTCACCCGCATGCCTGCAGAGCGCAACACGGATGCCTGAACCTCCAGCACTAAAGGATCATCGTCCACCACCATGACACGATAGGGCGACTGGGCAACGCGCCCAATTGCCTTGTCCAGCAAGGTTATCAGGTGCTCTGTGTTCACCGGTTTGGTGAGATAATGGCGAGCACCGGCACGATAAGCAGCCAGACGTGCATCCAGATCCTGACGACTGGAAAGGCCAACCATCGGCGGCACGGGTTGCTCCAGGTCCACAGCAAGCTGCTGAATGAAACCAGCCCCCGCCAGTGGATCCTCCGGAAACACCATGTCCATGATGATGGCATCCGGGTTACCCCTTCTGGCAACAACCTGCAAAATGGCCGGGTAATCCGCAGCCACCTCCACGCAGTACCCTCCAGCCTCCAGATTCAGCTTGAGCAGGGCGACCTGATCCGGATCATCATCCACCAGCAAGACAACAGGTGGCCGGGCCGTCACCGGCTTGAAATCGTCATTCTCTTCAGGCACAGGAAGAAGCGGCTTTGCAACAGGTCTGGATGCATCCTGCAACGCCAGATCCAGGTCCACCAATGCAGCCGACAACTGCTCAAGAAGGCTTCGGTCAGCGGCCTGATCAGCCTTTAGCTGCTCGACCAACTGGCTCATCAGTACATCTGCCCTTCCGGCAAAAGCTGCCAACTCGACCAAGCCAAAGGTGGCTGCCGTTCCCGCCAGACCATGCACCTGCAGATGCAGCTGTCCAATCTCACCTGCTTGCAAGCAAGGGTTTTCCAGGCAATCGGATAACAGCAAGATCTGCGCCTGCCGACCAGGCAAGCCAGATAAAAACTGTTGATGCAATTGCTTAAGGTAGTATTCGGGAGATTCCACCTGCTGGCCTTCCTGAGAAAAAGATGTGAAAGAATTGTAAGATTATAGGTACTTGCACACACCGCAAGTTTTAAAACTGGGCTAAACCAAGGACCCGAACCAAACAAATGATAGATTGTTGATACATTTGACGAGGCTCACCAGATTTTTAGCAGAATGTATCAACAATGTATCACCACACAGGTAGTTTTACCGACACTGGCCTTTTACCAGCTTTATACAGGCAATATGTAATG
The DNA here is from genome assembly GCF_900119735.1 of Marinospirillum alkaliphilum DSM 21637. Classification (GTDB taxonomy): domain Bacteria; phylum Pseudomonadota; class Gammaproteobacteria; order Pseudomonadales; family Halomonadaceae; genus Marinospirillum; species Marinospirillum alkaliphilum. The sequence goes on from NZ_FPJW01000005.1 coordinate 76,939, forward strand.
ATAGGTTACTTTCATTACATAAAATGACCTGGAGTGACCCGGCCATGAAGAATAACCAACCTGTTACCCAAAAGGATTTTCCTGTACGCCCGGACTGCGCCATCATCTCCCACACCGACGCCAAGGGCCGAATCACCTACGTCAACGATGAGTTTGTTGAATACGCCGGGTTCACGCGTGAAGAACTGATTGGGCAGCCTCATAACATCATTCGCCACCCGGACATGCCACCGGAAGCCTTTCGCGACATGTGGACCACTCTGAAAGCTGGCCGTGCCTGGCAAGGCATGGTCAAGAATCGCCGCAAGAATGGTGATCATTACTGGGTCAAGGCCACTGCCAGCCCAAGGCCGGATGGTGGCTACATGAGTGTTCGACTGCAACCCACCCGTGAGGAGGTGACTGCAGCAGAGCAACTCTACCGTGAAATGCGCGAGGGCAAACGCATTCGTCTGTCCGGTGGTTATGTGTTATCCGGTTTCGGGTCGCGCTTGAGAGATGCATACATCAACCTCAGTCTGACCACCACAGCCATGCTGCCCATGTTCCTGATGGTCATCATTCTGGCCATACTGGCCAGCTGGCAATACCTGCAGGTGACAGATCCTGCCATTGAGGCAGTCATCACCACCCTGCTGATCAAGCTGGGCCTTGTGAGCGGTGTAGCGCTGCTATGGCTATTCATGGTGCTGAGAAGCAATTCCCATCGGCTGGACAAACTGAGAAGGGTGGCTCTGGAAATTGGTTCAGGTAACCTTGTAGGGGAGGCTCCGGTTGGCAAACATGATGAAATAGGCAATGTCTTTAATGCCGTGATGATCATGCGCAACCGTCTTTATGAAATTGCTTTTCAGATGACTCAGTCGGCACGTGAGCTGAATGTTGCCGCTGTGGAAATGCTGGGGGCCAGCGAAGAGACTTCACGGGGTGCCGTGGAGCAGTCCAACGCCTCAGCCAGCATGGCTGCAGCACTGGAGGAGCTTACTGCATCTGTTGAGCAGATTGGGCATAACGCCAGCGAAGCCTTTGCTGCATCAGAAGCAGCCGGCAAGATTGCCAGTGCCGGCTCCAAAGCCGTATATGCCAGCAGTGAAGAGATCCGTCATATCGCTGTTGCAGTGCAAAACTCCTCCAAGCGCCTTGGTGAGCTTGAAGCCTTGTCCGACAACATCGGCAAGATCGTGTCAACCATTCGTGATATTGCCGATCAGACCAACCTGCTGGCACTGAATGCCGCGATTGAAGCTGCAAGGGCCGGTGAACATGGGCGCGGTTTTGCTGTGGTTGCTGATGAGGTGCGTAATCTGGCAGAACGCACCGCTCAATCCACGGTTGAAATCTCGGAAATGGTGAGTCAGATCCAGCAACAGACCGATGCAGCCGCCAGAGAAATGCAGGCCAGTGTCAGTCAGGTTGAAGAAGGTGTTGCCAAAGCTCGCCAGGCCGGCCAGTCTGTCGCTGAAATTGAGCAGGGAACACAGCGGGTCATTCAAGCCACCCAGGATATCCAGCAGGTGTTACAGGAGCAGGCCATGGCTGCCCGTGAAGTGGCCGAAACCGTTGAGGGTATCGCCAACCTTGCCGATAGCAATGCCGCTCAGGCTGAACAGGCACTGATTGCCAGCCGTCATGTACAGGACACAACACAAGTCATCGATGAGTTACGTAAACAATTCAAGGTATTCAAGCACCAACCTTAACCCCCTCCTGCTTGACTTTAGCCTGCCCCATGGCAGGCTTTTTTTTAACAACGGAGAAGATTTACGATCAAAGGTGATCGGAGCAGAATAACCCTTGCCACCGACGACACAACTGATACCGGCCGCGATCTGGAAACCATCGGCGGTATTGACCCACTGATTGTCGGCAGGGCAAGTCTGATGACTGACTGACCCTTCTCAAACCGGGCTATGTCACCAGCGTAGCTCGGCTTCAACCCTGTTACCCGGTGGATGAATGATGAGGTTGTCCGCAAGACTTCTGACAAGCTGCATGCCACGCCCCCAGAAGCGCGAAGGGTCATCATGCTGCTCCAGCTCGGATAACCGGGTCAGGTCGTAACCCTTGCCCGGGTCCTGAACCACCAACCTGAGGCAACCACCTTGCTGCCGGGGAAGAAAAGTCATCTGAATCCGTATCTGGCCCGGGGGTGGATCATCAAACAGGGCTTGTCGCTTTTCATAATAAAGGTGAAACCCATCAGGGGTACTTTTCAGCGAGGAGTCCAGCCCAAACAAACCGTGCTCAATGGCATTATTGTATAGCTCACCAAAGAGGGTCTGAAGTCGCTCAGCCTGTTCAGCCGGCCAGTCTTGCAGGTATTTTGTATCGGTCAGCGCTGTGATCACTTCCGAATGATCCAGTAAATACCCACCCCCGCTTGCCAAAGCCCACTCCCAACCTTCAGGTTCCGGTGACAGGTCCGCAGACTGATCGCTGGACACATTCAGTACTGCAAGCGCTTTTTCTAAATCAATACTAACCAAAGTAACATCATCGTCAGGCAATCGATTCTGGCAGTGCTGATCCAGACGTTCATCCAGAGCAGAAAAAAAACCATCGTTACTTGCCCAGCTATCCATAAGGTCTTTAAACCCACATGATGAAAACGTCGCACCCTCTTGATTTCGTACATCAAGCAGGCCATCACTCATCAGCAGTATGCGTTCGATATCAGTAAGCCGCCCGCTCCCCACTTCTGATACAAAGTCATAATTTTCCAGGATCCCCAAAGGAAGACCAGAAGATGAATGATAAATCAGTTGATCTTTTGACTTGTAAACAAAAGGTGGCATCCCGCCAGACCAATAACAAAACTCGCCTTTCACAGGATCAATATCAATTAAAACAGCTGCCATGAATCGATCATCTGGCAGAATTCGACATAATTTATGATTTAATTCAGTCAATAATTCAGGGATCGATCTGCCCTGGCGAGTCATGGCATGAAACAACTCGCTGGTTGGCAAAGCACCTATGGCAGCAGCCAGACCGTGTCCGGTGAAGTCGCCCAGCATAACCCTTATGCCGCCTTGACCCAAACGACAGCTCAATACAAGATCACCACTGAAACATGATGCAGGGCGACTGTATGAATCCAGCCCACTGATTGGTTCATTATGTGCTGAAACCGCATGCAGGAAAACACGATTTGCCAGCGCCTCATTTTCTTGTTCTTCAGCAATCTTAAATAATAACTCATCGTGCTGGCGGCTCAATTTTTGATAAAGACTTCGGATGCGTTCCAGCGAGTAGATTCTTGTCCTGAGTAACCTGGGGTCGACCGGTTTGCTTAAGTAGTCGTCACCACCTGCCTCAATACAAGCATGCACTTCTTCTGGATCATCCAATGCAGTGAGAAAAACTATCGGCGTAAAACGACCGCTGGTCATGGACTTGATGCAGCGCGCAGCTTCTCGACCATCCATATGTGGCATGATGACATCCATGAAAACAAAATCCGGAGCCAGCAGTTCAAATGCCTCAATCGCTTCATAACCATCATGAGCAATTGCTGTTTCAAAACCCATCTTTTCAAGGATGGACTGCATGATCACACAATTGATGGGTTCATCATCAACAACCAGGGCAAGCCTGCGGCTGACAGGCTTGAATACCAGATTCAAACTCCCATCCGTATTGCACTGATCACTCATAAAGGCGATACGGCTTTGCAATCAAACAAACGAGAAAAGTTTGATGCTGAAACCACCTTTTCGATGGCAGAGGGTTTGACATACCTCAGCTCAACACGGTTGTTTCCTGCCTTCTTTCTCAGCAATAAAAGTAGCCCAAGGGCAGAGCTGTCCATGTATTCAGCAGCAGTCAGGTCAACCACAAACTCACAACCATCCTTTGCATCATTCAGCAGTTTGCGAAACACTGCATGCTGGTTGAAATCAAAGCGCTCGGTAACATTGATGAATATTGTTCGCCCCTGATTTTCGGTGCGACTGGTAATGCCCATTCAAAATCTCCTGTTGGAACCCTGTGCAACAAATGGAACAACTGCGGATGATTTTCAGCGTCCCAACGCTTCCAGCTGACTTTCAATATCAGCAAAATACTGATCATAAATATCCAGCAGTGCGGCCCGATCATCACTGTTACCCGACCAGCGCCCAACTTCCGCAAAGTTCGCAGCCTGCTGCGAAATATTATGCAAATCATCAATTTTTATCGGCATGCCGTTCAAAATGGCATTCACATCCGCACGGGCCTGCTGGGCTGAGCTCAACAAGCGCATCGAAGCCCCCATATCATGAGTATGCTCGGTTATCAGGCGTGTTTTTTGCTGGACTTCCTCAGCAGCCCTGGCCGATTCACTGAGCGTGGTTGCAAAAGACTCCGAAAGTACTCTGGCGTTACCAACAGCCTGGTTAAGATCAGTGAAGCGCTGGGTCATTGATCCAAGGGTTGTCATCATGTTTTCAATGGAACCGGTAATCTCGACGGCAGTTCGTCTTGATTGCTCAGCCAGGGATCTGACTTCATCGGCCACCACAGCAAAGCCTCGACCATGTTCTCCAGCTCGCGCCGCCTCAATGGCCGCATTCAGCGCCAGCAAATTGGTTTGTCCGGCAAGACCATCAATCTGGCTACTGCGCTCACTGATAAGTGTTGCAGCGTCAGTCAAAGCCTCAAGCGCCAACGAACTCGACTCAACCGCTCCTTTTGCATCATCCATTGCCGAGTACATCTCTTTTGCCGTTCCGGTCATGGCATTAGCTGTTTCGATGAATTCATCAGAGAAACCGGCGATGGCTTCAGCCTCTGCATTGACCTGAACCAGCGAAGCATCAGACGCACTTAGTGCCGAAGACATGCCTTTCTCGGATCGCAGAAAAATCCGCGATAACAGTGATTCACGATTCACCAACTCCTGCGCTTGCTGTACCTGATCGAGAATGCTTTGTGTCGCTTCAGTGACTCTTTTGAAAGTGCCGTGTAGTCCGCCTACCTGGATGGAACGATAGTGATCACCACGACTGGAGGCTTCCAGCGCACCCAGAATCTCTCGGAAAGTGGTTTCTGTCTGGTCCAGAGCAGAGTTCAGTCCGACCCGAATAAACTCCAGATCAGGGTCCTGCAGCCGCCTTGGCAAACGTTGATCAAGGTGTCCCTCATGAATGCGCTGGCAGATTCCTGTCACCAGAAGGGTTTCATGATGCCGCGCACTCAACCTGAACGAAAACCAAAGTAACCAGATAGCAACCAGCCCCCCTGTCAACAGGGTTAACCAGGGAAACCAGAATGCACAGATCGCACCGGCAACAGAAACAAGGGCCGGCCATATCAACGAACTAAACTGTAAGAACCCATTCTTCATAGGGCTTTCCTTTATGAGCCAGATAATCAACCAATACCCGGGTACCGGCAGCAACCGCATCTGTTGTAGCAACAGACTGCTCTGCATTCAGCATTTTCTGGTAAAGGGGAGTGATGACATCAAGTACACGCTGATCAGGACAGCGGCGAACAGAGGTATACCCGATCAGCTGTCCGACTGGGTCAAGGTCTGGGGTGATATGGGCAAAAACCCAGTAATAGCTACCATCCTTGCTCATGTTTTTAACATAAGCAAAAAACTCTCTGCCTGACTTTATGGTATCCCAGGCCAGTTTGAAGGCAGCCCGGGGCATGTGTGGATGCCTGACTATATTATGCTGCTTACCTAGAAGCTCCTGCTCCGTATAGCCAGCAAATTCGATGAAAATCGGATTGCAATAGGTGATGATGCCTCTGGCATCTGTTTTCGAGACAATAAAGTCATCCTGCCGCATCTTTCGTTCAACCTGGGTTGGCTGAATCAGTTTAGATTTCAAACTGGCTGCTCCTGAATAAAGAAAACCCCACCATCAATACGGGCACAGCAATTCAGCCAGAAACAAGCTTGCCACTCAATTGGAAAAGTCAACGGGGAGCGATACAGCCATGCAGGATGATACATTGATGATACATTTCATGTTGCACCAGTGATTAGCCGCAAAAAACCAACGCCCGGACAACAAAAAACACACAACCAAAATCAAACATTGACACAGATCATACAACCAAACAGTTATCGTTTTTTAGTTGTTTTTCCTGATGAATGTATCAAGAATGTATCAAGCGCAATAAAACAGCCATAAAAACAGCGTCAATCCAGTTGCGAGCCCCCCAGCAAACACTCAACAATGTTACAAAAATCGGCAGAGGGCATCGTGCAATGCAATTCAGAAACTACTTTTCAGTCATCATCCTCTGCCTGCTCACTCCCTCCATTCAGGCCACAATCGTGGATCCGCACTGGTTAAAAAACAGGCTGGAACACGAAAACCTGTTGATTGTTGATGTTCGGGAGTCAGAGGAATTCCTGAATGGCCATGTTTCAGGATCAGTCAATCTGCCTCCCATGACCCTGTTTGCTGACAGTTTTTTATTGCCACCCATCAGCCAGCTGCAGTCATTGTTCAGTGATCTGGGCATCAATCACCAGCAACAGGTTGTGGTGGTGGGAAACCATGAGTTCATCTGGGCAGCCCGTCTTTACTGGATACTGGAGTTCATGGGGCACCAGGAAGTCTTTTTCCTCGACACTGCCTGGGGCCACTGGCAAGAGGGGCTTTTGCCAATCAGCCAGCAAGCGGTTACTCCCGTAACCCGTCAGTTTATACCCCGAATAGACCCGCAACGCCTGAAAACCCAGCTCGGCACCCTGGCTGCCATTGGCCACCAGCCCATTCTGGATGGCCGCAGCAAGGCACATTACATGGGCGAGACTTCAGGTGGAGCACTGCGTGCTGGACACATCCCCACCGCACTGCACTACCCCTGGACACAAAATCGTGAACAGGTGGAGGGGACTTATCGCTTGAGAAGCCTCGATGATTTACGTGAAGTCTACAAAGAGCTACCCAAGGATCAGGAAATCATCTTGTACTGCACCGGTTCGGCGCAGTCAGCCATGAACTATGTGGTCATGCAAGCCCTGGGTTATCGGGTTGCTGTTTACGAAGGCTCCTGGACAGAATGGGGCAACAACCTGTCGCTTCCCAAGGTGAATCTTTCAAAACAGGCCGGTGAACAGAATCCATGACTGCTGTGTGGCGCAGATCGATTAAAAAGCGACTCAGCCTGATCATTCTTGCCGTTGCCATGATCACTGGACTCATGGGTTACACTGCATTTGTAAGCTGGAATCTGCTGAAGCAACAGCAGCAAACTCAGGAGTATGCCTCCATACTGGCTCAGATACTCAGCAAGGATTTTGCGGAGCTGATCCTTCTGGATGATATTCGGGTGGCTGCAGATATCAATGCCAAGCTAGGCTCCTTTGAATTACTTCAAGCGGCTGTCATTCATGACAAAAATGCTGTGCCCGTTTTTCTGTATCAGGCCAGCACCAGCAACCTTGAGGTCGCACCCCTGCCACCACCGGATCAGCGTCACATACAGCGCGGCAGCAACCATCTGAATCTGTATCAGGACCTGTACTTTGGTGAAGCGCCGCTGGGGACTGCATGGCTGAGCTTTAAGACACAAAGCCTTGCTCAACGACTTGAACAGGATGCACCTGCCCTATTCGTCATTGCTGTGAGCATGCTGGTGTTTTCTTATGCACTGGCAAGCGCACTGGCCAGCTACTTCACCACTCCGATTTTGCAACTGGTTCGCTTCTTTGAACAGGCCCAGCAACTGGCAGATATTCAAACACGTCCTCAGTGGCGGGAGAACAATGAGTTCGGCCGTGTCTATGATGAAGTCAACAAGATGCTGGATCGCATTCAGAGCGCGCACGAAGCACAAAAAATAGCTGCTGCAGCTTTCGAAATACCCACCGGCATGGTCATTACTGATGCAAATCAGAAAATCCTGCAAGTGAATCAGGCATTTACCAGCATAACTGGATATTCACCCCAGGAAGTCATCGGAAAAACCCCCACGCTGCTGCAATCCGGTCGCCATCATCCCAGCTTTTATCAGGATATGTGGCAAAGCCTGTCAAGGCATCAACGCTGGGAAGGCGAAATCTGGAATCGCCATAAATCCGGCGAGGTATACCCTGAACGCCTGACTATTCAGGCCGTGAAGCATTCAGATCAACAGGTGGCCTATTATGTCGGGGCCTTTCTGGATTTGTCAGAACTGAAAAAGGCTGAAGCCAAAGCTGAATACCTTGGCCTGTATGACCCTTTGACTGGCCTTGCAAATCGTCAGCTGCTGCTGCACCGCCTTGAAGAAACCTTGCAGACACTCAAGATCAAAGCCAGCACAGAAAACCATGCGGCCCTTTTTTGCTTCGACCTGGACAACTTCAAGCTCATTAATGACAGCTACGGACATGATGCAGGTGATCGGATATTGGTCAATATTGCAAAACGCTTGCGATCCTACTGGGGGGAGAGTGCACAGTTTGCACGACTGAGCGGCGATGTTTTTCTGGTTCTTGATGAAAAACTGGATTCTCGCCTGCAGCAGGCCACCCTGCAGGCAGAAGAAAAAGCCAAACACCTGCTGGATTTTCTTGATCAACCCCATGAGGTTGCCGGAAAAACGCTACGCTGTCCGGCAAGCGTTGGCATCACCCTGTTTACAGCCTCACACCCCTCCCCTGGTGAGCTTGTCAAACAGGCAGAAGTGGCACTGCACCAGGCTAAGCAGCAAAACCAGAAGATCTGTTTTTTTGACCCGGAAGCAGAACGGTTGGTGCAGCAATATTTTGAAACTCAGCTAGCCTTGGAAAAAGCATTGAGCAGCCAGGCATTTGAGTTGCACTATCAGATTCAATGCAATGAAAAAGGTCAGACCACAGGAGCTGAAGCCCTGTTGCGTTGGCGAGACCCGGTCAAGGGTTTGATACCGCCGGATCAATTTATTCCGATTGCAGAACGCTCCCGCCTGATTCTTCCAATCGGGCACTGGGTACTACAGGAAGCTTGCCGTCAGTTGTCTCTATGGCAAAAGCACCCGACAAGCGAAGCCTGGCAGCTTGCAATCAATGTAAGTGCCGTACAATTTCAGCAAGATGATTTTGTGAATCAGGTTGCACACTGCCTGGCTGAAACCGGAGCCAGATCTCAAAGGCTGAAACTGGAATTGACTGAAGCAGTGATGATTGCTGATCAGGAAAAAATCATTGCAAAAATGACACAATTACAGGCGATGGGCCTTAGCATATCACTTGACGATTTTGGAACCGGTTTTTCTTCCCTCAGCTACCTGCGGCACCTTCCGCTTAATCAGGTTAAGATCGATCGATCCTTCGTTCAGAATCTACAAGCTGACTCTTCTGATGCAGCAATAGTGAAAAGTGTCGTCACACTGGGGCAGGCATTTAATCTGGATGTGATTGCGGAAGGTGTCGAAACCTCCGAGCAGGTCGCCTTGCTCCGAACAATGGGTTGCAACCATTTTCAAGGTTACTACTTTGGGCGCCCTGTCACTGCAGATAAACTCGTGACACAGACTACCTAAGAGATTCGTTTAGCCACTTCACTGCAACACAAAGTCCGTGATCAACACGCCATCAATGGCCAGCGGATCAGGCCCCATGACATCACGAATAACCCGGGCTGCGGCAACCTGAAGTTGTTGCTTACCTTCTGGTGTTTGCAGCTCTGCACGCGTCATCTCCCTCAACATCAGATTGATGCGACTGCGGATAAGCGGGCTGTGCCTTTCGATGGCCTGTGCAGTGCGCTGATCCTCAACCTTCACAGCCAGACTGACCCGCAAAAAACTCTGCCGCCGTGATGAGCCTCCCATAGGCACCACAAAAGGCTCTTCAAAACTGTAGTAAAAGGATGTGTTCAACCTGATGCGCGGATCACCCAGTGGCCCACCGGCACCGATAAAATCACTCCCTGTTCCCGGTAAGCGATCCTTGACCTTCAATGTCCCGAAAATCGCCAGCACCACCACCAGAATCAAAGCCAGGGCAGTTATCCCCATAAAAAGAATTTTTCTGGATTTACCAGTGGTTTTTTCACTCATGCTTGCCGGGCTCTGCTGTTGGGAAAGATGCCGCTTTGACACATTGTAAACCGGGTGGTTTCGTTACACTATTACAAAGTCAAAACAAAAAAGACCCACCAGTTACCTGGCGGGTCAAGCAAGGGCACAGAGACGTGACCCACAGAGCAAAGATGATGACGAGGTCTTACAGTTACAGCTAAACCTTGGCGAAAAATCTTAGCGGAAGTTCTTTTTCATGAACTTCTGGATTTCGCCCACAATACCGGCCCGGAAGGTCAGTACGCAGACCACAAAGATCACACCCAGTACCACGTTGACCCAGTCACCCAGCGCACTTTGTGCCAGCTGATGTTCAATGCCGATCACAAAGGCAGCACCAATCAGCGGACCAAACAAGGTGCCTACACCACCCACCAGAGTCATCAGCACCACTTCACCAGACATATGCCAGTGGGCATCAGTCAGGGAGGCCAGCTGGAACACTACCGTTTTGGTGGAACCGGCCAGACCGGCCAGAGCAGCAGACAATACAAAGGCCACCAGCTTGTAGGCATCCGTGTTGTAACCCAGTGAAATGGCACGCGGCTCGTTTTCACGAATGGCTTTCAGCACCTGACCAAAGGGTGAATGTATGGTACGCTGGATCAGCAGGAAACCAAACAGGAACACCGCCAGCACGAAGTAGTACATGTTCAGGTTGTTGGTCATATCAATCAGCCCGAACAGGTGTCCGCGTGGAATGCCGTGCATGCCATCTTCACCACCAGTGAAATCCGCCTGCAGATAAAAGAAGAACACCATCTGCGCCAGTGCCAGTGTGATCATGGCAAAATAGATGCCCTGACGACGAATGGACAGTACACCAAACAGCACACCCAGCACGGTGGCAGCGGCAGTGCCGACCAGGATACCCAGCTCAGGTGTCAGTGAATGCTGACTGAGCATGTAACCGGTGTAATAGCCTCCGGTAGCCAGGAAGGCAGCATGACCGAAAGACAACAGACCGGCATAACCCAGCAGCAGGTTAAAGGCACAGGCAAACAGGGCAAAACAAAGAATTTTCATCAAGAACACGGGGTAGGCTACAAAGGGAGCCACCAGTGCTACAGCCAGCATTACGCCATACAACATCCAGCGACGACGGTCTGCAGCCTGGCGAGCTTCCAGCGCAACACTCGGTTTGACAGTTTGAGTTGTTGACATGATCAAGCCTCCTTACCGAAGAGTCCGGACGGACGCAGCAGCAGTACAAGGATCATCACCAGAAAGATGACGGTATTGGATGCTTCGGGGTAATAAACCTTGGTCAGACCTTCAATAATACCCATGGCCAGACCGGTGATGATGGCGCCCATAATGGAGCCCATGCCACCAATGACCACCACCGCAAACACCACAATCAAGAGATTGGCACCCATACCCGGAGCAACTGAATAAATGGGAGCTGCCAGTACACCGGCAAAGGCAGCCAGTGCCACACCGAAGCCGTAGGTCAGAGTCACCAGCAGGGGCACGTTGATACCAAAGGCCTGCATCAGTGCCGGGTTTTCGGTACCTGCACGCAGATAACCACCCAGTTTGGTTTTTTCGATCATGAACCACACACCAAAACACACCAGCAGTGCAATCACCACCACCCAGGCACGGTAATAGGGCAGGAACATGAAGCCGAGATTAACGCCGCCCCGCAAGGCTTCAGGAACTGGATAACGGCTACCGGATACACCAAACCAGTTGGTGAACACACCCTGGATGATCAGCGCCAGACCAAAGGTCAGCAGCAGGCCGTAGATATGGTCCACATGCGCAATGCGACGCAGCAGAAAACGTTCGATCAGTACCCCGATGATACCGACGATAAGGGGAGCCAGAAACAGCGCAGCCCAGTAGTTGATACCCAGCATGTTGAGCATCAGCCAAGCAGCAAAGGCTCCCAGCATGTACTGCGCACCATGGGCAAAGTTGATGATCTTGAGCAGGCCGAAAATGACCGCCAGCCCCAGGCTCAGAAGTGCATAAAACGCACCGTTAATCAGTCCTAGCAGCAGCTGACCGAAAAAAGCGGCTGCAGGCACTCCGAATATCATGGTCATCTGCGTACCATCCTCTCACGAAACCTTGTATGAAACCTTCTTTCAGGCTAAATGCGGGGCCTGAATCGGCCCCGCGGATCTGTTGCGATTACTTCTTCACCATCGGGCACACACTCTGGCTCAGAGGACGGAAAGCCTCGTCACCGGGGATGGTGCGGATGATTTTGTACAGATCCCATTCGTTTTTGGATTCGGCAGGGGTTTTCACCTGAGCCAGGTACATATCGTGAACCATGCGGCCGTCTTCACGAACATAACCACCCTTGGCGAACATGTCGTTGATCTGGTTATCCATCATCCACTTGCGTACATCAGCAGCCTTGTCGCTGCCTGTCGCCTGCACACCTTTCAGGTAGTGCATGGTGCTGGAGTAGATACCGGCCTGAACCATGGAAGGACGGGCATTGGTGCGCTGGTAGAAGCGATCAGACCAGGCACGGGCATCTTCATCCATATCCCAGTACCAGCCAGTGGTCAGCTGGATGCCCTGGGCAGTTTGTACACCCAGTGCATGCACGTCGTTGAGGAACAGCAGCAGTGCAGCAATGTTCTGACCAGACTGGGTCAGACCAAACTCACCGGCAGTGATGATGGAGTTAACGGTATCGGCACCAGCGTTGGCCAGACCTACTACCTGAGCACCAGAAGCCTGAGCCTGCAGCATGTAGGAGGAGAAGTCGTTGGTGGCCAGCGGGTGACGCACGGTATTCACAATACGGCCACCGTTGGCCTCTACCACTGAACGTACATCACCCTCCAGCGCATGACCGAAAGCATAGTCAGCTGTCAGGATGAACCAGTTCTTGCCACCCTCAGCCACTACCGCAGCAGCAGTACCGTGAGCCAGCGGATAGGTGTCATAAGCCCAGTGGATGTGGTTCGGGGTGCAGTGTTCGTTGGTGATGCTGGAAGCAGCAGAACCGTTCACCAGACCCCAGGGTGTTGGTGCCGTTCATGACGCGGGTGGCAGCAATGGTTACTGAAGAAGCAATCAGACCCTGCACCATGTCCACACGATCACGCTCAACCCACTGACGCACAGTACTGGAAGCAACGTCTGGGCTGTTACGGTCATCAGCACTGAGAATGCGGATTGGCTTGCCATTCACACTACCACCAAAATCTTCTACCGCCATACGCAGTGCAGCCAGACCATTGGGACCCGCCAAGTCACGGTAGATACCGGACATATCGGCCAGGTAACCAATACGCACTTCGTTGTCGGAAATGTTGGCCTGGGCAGCGCTGATGCCCATGGCAGTTGCAATTGCGGCTGTTAATGCAGTTTTCATCATTTTCATTGTTATTCTCCGTTGCCTTGCCGGCTTTTGTTGTTGTTTTGTTTTCTCATCCATGATTAGCCAAACGCTAAACGTTTAAATCCATGTTCGGTTGCACACCCGCCTCATTACACGCCGAGATAGGTGTTGAGGATGTCTTTTTTGCTTTCCAGCTCATCCTTGCGGATTTCTTCCACGATCTGACCATGTTCCATCAGGTAATGACGGTCTGCGATGGGGGCAGCAAAACGGAAGTTCTGCTCCACCAGCAGAATGGTCAGGCCTTTGTCCTTGAGTTTCAGCAGCACCTCGGCGAGTTTCTGCACAATAACGGGTGCCAGACCTTCAGTGATTTCATCCAGCAGCAGCATGTTGGCACCAGTGCGCAGGATGCGGGCCATCGCCAACATCTGCTGCTCACCACCCGACAGCCGTGTACCCTGGCTCTTGCGGCGCTCATAAAGGTTGGGGAACATCTCGTAGATTTCGTCCAGACTCATGCCACCGCTGCGAACAGTCGGTGGCAACAGCAGGTTTTCTTCCACGTTAAGGCTGGCAAAGATGCCTCGCTCTTCCGGGCAATAACCCACACCCAGACGCGCAATCTGGTGCGCCGGTGTATGGATGGTTTCATTACCATTGATCATGATGGAACCGGTACGGCGCCCCACCATGTTCATGATCGATTTCAGGGTGGTGCTGCGACCAGAACCATTACGGCCCAGCAGGGTCACCAGCTCACCCCGGTTTACGTGCAGGTCAATCCCGTGCAGGATGTGGGATTCACCGTAAAAAGAGTGCAGATCAATGATCCGCAACTGTTCATAGTTCGGCTTGTCTGCGCTCATCAGTGAGCCCCCTGTACTTCAGCATGTTCACTGCCCATATAGGCTTCACGCACCTTCGGATTGGCAGAAACCGTGGCATAGTCGCCTTCGGCCAGCACTGCACCACGCGCCAGCACGGTGATCTTGTCACACAGCTTGCTGACCACACTCAGGTTGTGTTCAACCATCAGTACGGTACGGCCTTTGGCGGCCTTGCGAATCAGCTCTACCACCCGATCCACATCTTCATGACCCATACCCTGTGTGGGTTCATCCAGCAGCATCACCGTCGGCTCCATCGCCAGGGTGGTGGCCAGCTCCAGTGCACGCTTGCGGCCATAAGGCAGCTCTACGGTCACGTTGTCGGCATACTCACCCAGGCCCACAGACTCCAGCAGCTCCATGGCACGATCATTCAGCTGGTTGAGCACCTTTTCGTGCTTCCAGAAATGAAAGGAGTTGCCCATCGGACGCTGCAGCGCCACACGTACATTTTCCAGCACGGTCATGTGTGGGAACACCGCCGAAATCTGAAAGGAACGCACCAGACCCAGACGAGCAATCTCGTTGGATTTCATGGAGACAATGGATTTACCGCGATAAAGGATGTCACCGCGGGTTACGGGAAGGTATTTGGTCAGCAGGTTGAACACGGTGGTCTTGCCGGCACCGTTGGGGCCGATCAGGGCATGAATGTGCCCTTCGGTGACCTGCAGATCCACTGAGTCAACAGCAGTGAAACCGCGAAATTCTTTGGTCAGACCTCGCGTTTCCAGCACGAACTCCTGGCTCATGGTTAATCCTCTTGCTGTGGGCATTGCCCTGTTGTTTTTATTCCAGCCTGGTTTTACTGAGCTTGTCGAACCAGTCATCTATGACCTTGACGTAAACGTAAACCATACCAACCGCTTCGACAAGTACTCATTTGGATTTTTTTGCGATTTTTTAATCCGCGTCAGTTTTTGAGGATGCCCGCTGCTTTCAGAGATTCACCAATCTCCGGAAGAATGGACAAATCATCAATGGTGGACGGCGGCGCATAGTCCTCGCCTTCAGCTATCTTGCGCAAAATGGCTCGCAGGATCTTGCCGGAACGGGTCTTGGGCAAACGCTTCACCACCAGCGCCTTCTGGAAGCAGGCCAGTGCACCGATCTTTTCGCGCACCAGGGCCACCAGCTCCTTCTCCAACTGCGCCGGGCTGATATCCGCACCATCCTTCAGCAGGATCAACCCTACCGGTAGCTGGCCCTTCAACTCATCCGACACACCAATCACCGCACACTCAGCCACCGCCGGATGGGTGGCCACCACTTCCTCCATCTCGCCGGTGGAGAGGCGATGCCCGGAGACGTTGATCACATCATCGGTACGCCCCATGATGTAAACAAAGCCGTCCTGGTCGATGTAACCCCCATCACCGGTGTGGTAATAACCGGGGAAGGTGCCCAGATAGGATTTCAGGTAACGCTCATGGTCACCCCAGAGGGTCTGCGCCACACCAGGCGGCAAGGGCAGCTTGATGGCAATCGAGCCCATCTCACCCGGGTCAGCCTGTGAGCCATCCGGACGCAACACCTGCACGTCATAACCCGGCACACCCCGATTGGTGGAACCGACTCGCAGTTCATCCTCGCCCATACCCGTCAGCGGTGCCGTCACCGGCCAGCCGGTTTCCGTCTGCCACCAGTGGTCAAACACCGGCTTCTGTGACATTTCACGCAACCAGTGGTAGGTCGGTGAATCCAGTTTTTCACCGGCCACAAAAATATGTTTCAGGGAAGACACGTCATACTGGCGGAACAACGCCCCTTCAGGGTCTTCCTTGCGAATGGCGCGGAAAGCAGTGGGGGCACAGAAGATGCCGTTGACACCGTAATCCTGAATCACGCGCCAGAAGGCACCGGCATCCGGGGTGCGCACCGGCTTGCCTTCATAAAACACCGTGGTGCAACCACCCATCAGCGGGCCGTACATGATGAAGGAATGCCCCACCACCCAACCGATATCGGAAATGCCCCACCAGACATCCCCATCCTGCATGTTATAAACATTGCGCAGGGCAAAGTTCAGCGCCACGGCATGACTACCATTTTCACGCAGCACCCCTTTGGGTTTGCCGGTGGTACCGGAGGTGTACATGATGTACAAGGGATCAGTCGCTGCCACCGGCACACAGTCAGCCGGCTGCACATCCTGCTGAATGTCATACCAGTCCAGATCACGCCCGGCCTGCATCTGAGCCCTAGCCTGAGGGCGTTGCAGCAGGATGACCTTTTCCGGTTTGTGGCTGGCCTCTTCAATCGCTGCGTCCACCAGGGGCTTGTACTCAATCACCTTGGTGAACTCGATGCCGCAGGAGGCCGTCAGCACCAGCTTGGGTTTGGAGTCATCAATCCGCACTGCCAGCTCGTGGGGTGCAAAACCACCAAAGACCACCGAATGCACGGCACCCAGACGGGCGCAGGCGAGCATGGCAATACCGGCTTCCGGCACCATGGGCATGTAGATGATGACACCATCACCCTTGCCAACACCCTGGGCTTTTAATGCCCCGGCAAACAGTGCCACGGCATCCAGCAGTTCCTGATAGGTGTAGGTTTTACGGGTATCGGTGACGGGGGAATCGTAGATCAGTGCAATGCGGTTGCCTTTACCGGCCGCCACATGGCGATCCAGCGCCAGAAAACAGGAGTTCAGCTCGCCATCTGCAAACCAGCGGTGTGTGCCATCACTGTTTTCCTGCAGGATCTGTGTCGGTTTTTTGTACCAGTCAATCTGGGCAGCCTGCTCGGCCCAGAAAACTTCTGGATTCTGAAGTGCATTCTGTCTTGCGTTCTGTGCTTGCATGGTGAAATACCTTTTTCTTATTTTTGTTCAGTACTGCTTGCTGGCACCTATCAGTGCCGTGCTTTCGGCCCGCTTCGGGCACCAGCACCTATCAGCGCCGTGCTTTCGGCCCGCTTCGGGCTTCAAATGGCATAGAGCTTTCGGCCCGCTTCGGGTACAGGGCATTCCCGGTCAGGACGCGTGAATACGTCCCTGTAAGCTCCGGCCGCAACATCCATGTTGCGGACGGCCTGACCCGGAAACACCCTGCCCCTTCAGCTAGACTTTTGGCCTCCCCTGCCTGGCTAAGACTACCAATCAGGGCTGCGGTCAGGTTGTCTGCAACAAGCGGAGCAGGGACTGCGCAGCGCGGCGCTTGAGGCAGGGAAAGCCGATGCGCCGAGGAGCAGACTGCCTGACAGAAGCTGCCCGGGCTAATGGCACAATCCAACCCAAACCTCTAGCCAAAACAGTTACTCAGCAAACATCTTCTGGATGCTGGAGAAGTCCAGGCCGCCATTGCCTTTCTGGGCATGGAGGGCAAACAGGTTGCGCGCCAGCGAGCCCATCGGGATGGAGGTTTTGCTGCTTAATGCCGTTTCCCAGGCCAGCCCCAGGTCTTTGGCCATCAGGTCCACCTGGAAACCACCTTGGTAGTTATTGGAAGCCGGCACACCTTCCATCACACCCGGCCAGGGGTTGTAGACATTCAGCGCCCAGTTGCCGCCGGAGCTTTGTTTCATGATCTCGGACAACACTGCCGGATCGAGGCCATTTTTCACACCCATCGCCAGCGCTTCGGTGGTGCCAGCCATCAGGATTGCCAGCAGCATGTTGTTGCAGATTTTGGCAATCTGACCGGCACCGGTATCTCCGGCGTGAAAAATGTTCTTGCCCATGTTCTGCAGGATGGGTGTGGCGGCTTCAAAATCAGCCTGGGCGCCACCCACGATGAAGCTCAGTGTGCCCGCCTTGGCACCACCCACACCGCCGGATACCGGCGCATCAATGAAGCGAATGCCTTTTTCAGCAGCAACCTTGCCGACCTTTCGGGAGGTTTCCGCGGCAATGGTGGAGGAGTCAATCACCAGCGTACCGGCAGCCAGTTGGCTAAACAGCCCGGCATCACCCAGGTACAGGCTTTCAACATGCTGACCGGCGGGGAGCATGGAAACCACCACCTCGGCACCCTGAGCGGCCGCAGAAGCAGATGCAGCGGCCTTGCCACCCGCCGCTTCCAGCGCCTTGAGGGCATCCGCACTCAGGTCAAAACCGCTGACATCATGCCCGGCCTTGACCAGGTTCTGTGCCATCGGACCACCCATGTTGCCCAGACCGATAAATGCAATCTTGCTCATCTTGTGACTCCTGTTGTTTTTATGTTCGGAAGCTTGATGGTTTCAAAAAAAATCAGAGATCCTGCAAGGGGCTGCTGGCCCACAGCGGCTCAAAAAAGCTGTCAATCCACTGCTGCTCCACCGCACCCACGGTGGGGTAATGCCAGCGGGGCTTCTTGTCCTTGTCGATCAGCAGCGCACGAATACCTTCAGCAAATTCGCCTTTTAAAGCCGCATGCACCGACAGCTTCAGTTCCTGCTGAAACACTTCTTTCAGCGAAGCATGACGGGTGCGTTGCAGCTGCGCCTGAATCAGCAGCATCGAGGTGGGTGAACCCGCCGCCAGGGTATGAGCGGCACGCTGCAGCCATTTGTCCTCACCGGCATAAGCAGTGATCTTCTTGACCCGCTCCAGTGCCGAATCGGCATCGGTCAGGTACTGAATTTCTTCGTAATGCTGCTGCACCTGAGATTCCGGTAACTGATCCAGTGAACGCGCCTCAAACTCCCGCAGCACCTGGCTAACAGTACGGAAGGCATCTTCACCCCAGGGCGCTTCTTCCAACGCACCCAACACGGCATTGCGTTGTTCGTGGGCAATGAAACGATCCGCCAGCCCCACAAACAGGGCATCAGCAGCGTTGATGTTGGCACCCGTCAACCCCAGAAACAGGCCGGTCCGACCGGGCATGCGGTTCAGAAACCAGCTGCCGCCCACATCGGGGTACAGACCAATGGTGATTTCCGGCATTGCCAGACGGGAGGATTCGGTCACCACCCGGAAAGCCGCACCGGCAAACAGTCCCATACCACCACCCATGACAATGCCATTGCCCCAGACAATCAGGGGTTTGGGGTAGGTATGGATCAGGTAATCCAGCTTGTATTCAGTGGTAAAAAAGGTTTCAGCGTAGGGGTTTTCTTTTGCCGGATCACTGCCACCGGTGTATTCGGTCATCGAACGGTAGAGCGCCACGATGTCTCCACCGGCACAGAAAGCCTTGTCACCCATGCCTTCCAGCCATACCGCTGCGATGTGGGCATCATTTGCCCAACTGCGGAACTTCGGCAGCAGTTGTTCGATCATCTCCAGCGACAGAGCATTCAGGGCACGCGGCGCGTTGAGGGTAGCCACCCCCAGTTTCTGGCCGTTGTTCAGCGGCAGTTCGCTGAAAATCACCGGTAAATCACTCATGGCGGACCTCTTGTTCTCGTTTTTATATCCAGTATCAGGTGTCACCGAAATCTGAGTACCGGGTACCGACTGGTCAGGACGCGTGAATACTTCCCTGTAAGCTCTGCCGCAACATCCCTGTTGCGGACAGCCTGACCAGTGGTACACCAGTCCTCATTGCCAGCTCGTGGGTAATCCCCCGCCTCAGCGATATCCCTTCACTGCCAGCATCGTGGGTAATCCCCGCTTTAGCTATTGCTATTGCATCGACGATACATACCAGGCTTCAGCAGCTGCCTTCAGCGATTTTTCCAATCCGGTGTGCGTTTCTGCAAAAACGCCTGCACACCTTCTTTCTGGTCTTCGGTGTCAAACAGATCCACAAACAGCTCCCGCTCCAGACGCCAGCCCTGTTCATGGCTGCTGGCTTCACGGGCGTGCATCACCAACTGCTTGCAAGAGGCAATCGAAGACGGTGACTGCTGGCAGGCCATTTCGGCCAGTTCCAGTGCCCGCTCCAGCGCCTTGCCGGTGGGGACCACTTCTTCCACCAGGCCAATTTCCAGGGCTTTGTCAGCCTTGATGCGCTCACCACACAGGATCAGCCGCTTGGCCCAGCCTTCACCAACCAGCCAGGGCAGGTTCTGGGTGCCACCGGCACAGGGCAGCAGGCCAACTCGGGCTTCCGGCAAGGCCATCTGCGCCTGCTCTTCCGCCACGCGCAGGTCGCAGGACAGCGCACACTCCAGACCACCACCCATGGCATAGCCGTTGATGGCCGCAATGGACACACCCCGGAAGTTGGTCAGTGCCTCAAACGCCAGACCAAAATACCGCGCCATGTCACGCGCTACCGCCTTGTCACCCTCGGCAAACTTGTTCAGGTCAGCCCCGGCCGAGAAGAACTTCTCGCCCTGACCGGTGATCACCAGCGCATAAATCTCACGGTCTGCATTCAGGCTTTCCACCAGTGTTTTCAGGCCGGAAAGTGACTCTTCATTCCAGGTGTTGGCCGGCGGGTTGTTGATGGTGATCAGCGCAATGTGGCCACGTTTTTCATATTTCAGCAGGTCAGTCATCAGTAAATCGCCTCCAGTACGCCTTCTTCCAATACACGTCGCGCCACAATCAAGCGCATGATTTCATTGGTGCCTTCCAGGATGCGGTGCACCCGGGCATCCCGCAGGTAACGCTCCAGCGGATACTCCCTGATGTAACCATAACCGCCGTGCAATTGCAGGGCTTCGTCAATCACCTGAAAACACACATCGGTGGCAAAACGCTTGGCCATGGCACAGAACATCGGGGTTTCCGGATCTTGCTGGTCCATTTTGAATGCCGCCAGACGCACCATCTGGCGCGCCGCTGTCAGATCAGTGGCCATGTCAGCCAGCTTGAACTGCACGGACTGAAAATCAGCCAGTTCACGGCCAAACTGTTTACGTTCATGCACGTAATTACGCGCCAGCGTCAGCGCAGCCTGAGCCGCACCCACTGAACAGGTGGCAATATTGACACGGCCACCATCCAGCCCTTTCATGGCAAATTTGAAGCCTTCACCCTCTTTACCCAGCAGGTTGCAGGCTGGAATGCGCACCTTGTCGAAGGTGACCAGGCGTGTTGGCTGGCTGTTCCAGCCCAGCTTGTCTTCACACTTGCCGTATTCAATACCGGCCGCATCAGCAGGAACAATAAATGCAGAAATACCCTTCGGGCCGTCTTCCAGGCTGCCGGTACGCGCCATCACCACCAGAATCTGGGTGCTGCCCGCCCCGGAAATGAACATCTTGGAGCCTTCCAGTACATACTCGTCACCGTCGCGGGTGGCGCGGGTTCGCAGGCTACCGGCATCCGAACCGGCACCGGGCTCCGTCAGGCAATAAGAGCCCAGCCACTCACCAGCAGCCAGTTTCGGGGCAATTTCAGCCGCCACATCGGCCTGGGCAAAACTGGCCACCATCCAGCTCACCATATTGTGAATGGTGATGTAGGCCGCAGTGGAAGGACAGGCCGCCGCCAGCTCTTCAACAATCACACTGGTATCCAGACGCGACAGCGCCATGCCACCAAATGCTTCCGGGGTGTACATGCCACAGAAGCCCATGTCACCGGCTTCACGGATCACATCCAGCGGGAAAATATGCTCAGCATCCCACTGAGCTGCGTGGGGAGCCATGGCTTTTTCAGCAAACGCCCTGGCGGCATCCCGGAAGGCCTGCTGGTCTTCGGTCAGGTTAAAATCCATAACAAATCCTCTTTTACTGCTTTTTTATTCTTGTCAGGTCGCCTGATCAAAAAAACCAAGCACCCGCTAGGTTGAAAGAAAAGTAGCAGCAGTTGACGCCTGCGTAAATTGACTAAATTGTGTGCGTGATGGACTATATTGCGAAATAAGTCACCAGCCGAACAAGCATTCAGACCTCATGTCCCAGACCTCCGACTGGCCCCTGCCGCCGGGCAGTGTGCGTTACATCATTCCGCAGCGCCTGCGTAAGCTGCTGGAAAAACACCCGCTGACACGGGAGCTTTATCCGTTGTCCTTTGGTCACTATCAGCGTGCACGCGGGCACTCGATGTATCGCAGCCGCCATGATGATGAGCTGCTGATTTATTGCACCGAAGGGGAAGCAGAAGTGGTCACCGGTCAGCAAAAGCTGCACATTCAGGCCGGTGATCTGCTGTATCTGCCAGCGGGTGAGCCTCACCACTACACCACCCCGGATCACAACCCCTGGACCATTCACTGGGTACACTACACCGGTCCACTGACCACCTACCTGCGCCAGTATCTGGGCTTCCAGGGCAACAACCGACGCATTAACCTGGGCCGACAGCCACGCCTGCTGGTGGATTTCAACGGTCTGTTATCGGTGCAGGACTCAGGTTTTCAGGAACAACCCCTGATTCACGCCTGCAACCGCCTGCGCCAGTTGCTGACTGCCCTGCCGCTGTCCCACAAGCGCCCGCAGCTGCGTCAACAGGCAGAGCTGGATCTGGAGCAACTGCACCAGTTAATGCGTGATCACCTGCATGACCGTCTGGATCTGGACAGTCTGGCTGCAAAAGCGGGTTTATCACGCTATCATTTCATCGCTCGTTACAAGCAGTTGACCGGTGAAACCCCGATCCAGCATTACCTGCAGATGAAAATCGAACGTGCCTGCCACCTGCTGGACACCAGTGACGCCAGTCTGCCGCAGATTGCCGAGCAACTGGGTTATGAAGACAGCTATTATTTTTCCCGCCTGTTCAAGAAGGTAATGGGTGTCAGCCCCAGCAATTACCGGCGAGTGAACCGCTACTGACAAAAAAATCGCCACATTTTCCTTTACGTAAACGTCAACCTTGATTAAAGTTGATTCACAACACCTCCTGGAAGGCTTCGGCATGAACAAAGCAGCAAAATTGCGCACCTACAGCATCAGTGACCTGGCGAAGGAATTTGATGTCACCACGCGCACCATCCGCTTTTATGAGCAGCAGGGCATTCTTAACCCTGCGCGCCAAGGGCAGACCCGCATTTACAGTCCAAAAGACCGGGTGCGACTGATGCTGACCCTGCGCGGCAAGCGACTGGGATTCAGCCTGGCCGAAAGCAAGGAGCTGTACGACATGTACGACTCCACCACTGAAGGTGATGAAAAACAGTTGCTCTACATGCTGGACATTCTGGCCAAGAAACAGGCCGACATGCAGCAACAACTGCGTGACATCCAGCGCCTGCAGGAAGAACTCAACACTGCAGAAGCCCGGTGCCGTGAAGCCCTGGACAAGGTGCGTGAACGGGAACACCGCAAACTGGAAAAACAACAAAAGGCAGGATAAGCCCCTTACTTCATTCTGCCGTTCTGAACCAACACACAACAAAGATAAAAGGTGGGTTTATGAGCAAACAACCGAGCTACGTCAGCGGCATCAGTGACCAGCCCCTGCTGGGCATGACCATCGGCGACCTGTTCGACAGAACCGTTGCCCAATTCCCGGACAATGATGCCCTGATCTCCCGTCACCAGAAGCTGCGCTACACCTATAAAGAGTTGCAGCAGGAAGTGAACCGCTGTGCCCGTGGTCTGATGAAAATGGGCGTCCAGCGTGGCGAACGAGTCGGCATCTGGTCTCCCAACTGTGCCGAGTGGTGCATCACCCAGTTTGCCACCGCCAAGATCGGTGCCATTCTGGTGAACATCAATCCCAGCTACCGCACCCACGAGTTGGAATACGCCCTCAAACAATCCGGCACCAGCACCCTGATCCTGCAGGGTGAATTCAAAAGCTCCCGCTACGCCGACATGATCTGTGAGCTGGCACCCGAATTAAAAAACAGTACCACCCAGACCTTCCGCAGTGAACGCCTGCCGGAACTCAAGCGGGTGATCTGCCTCAGCGACGAGCTGGCCAGTGAAGGCATGTTCACCTGGTCCGATCTGATGTCCATGTACGATCAGGTCACCGAAGCGGAACTGCATGACCTGCAGAAAACCCTGCAGTTTGATGATCCCATCAACATCCAGTACACCTCCGGCACCACCGGTGCACCCAAGGGCGCCACCCTGTCGCACCACAATATCCTCAACAACGGTTATTTTGTCGGTGAAGGCATGAACCTCACCCATAAAGATCGCATGGTGATTCCGGTGCCGCTTTACCACTGCTTTGGCATGGTGATGGGCAACCTTGGTTGTGTCACTCATGGCGCCACCATGATTTACCCATCCGACGGTTTTGACCCAGAACTGACCCTGAAAGCCGTGGAAGAAGAAAAGGCCACCACCCTTTACGGCGTGCCGACCATGTTCATTGCTGAACTGGAACACCCGGACTTTGACAAGTTTGACCTGCGCCACCTGCGCACCGGCATCATGGCGGGTTCCAACTGCCCGATTGAAGTGATGAAAAAAGTCATCGACAAGATGCACATGAAAGACGTCACCATCTGTTACGGCATGACCGAAACCAGCCCGGTGAGCTTCCAGACCCGCATGGATGCCCCGCTGGAAAAACGCGTCTCCACCGTGGGCACCATCCACCCGCACCTGGAAGTGAAACTGGTCGATCCGGAATCCGGCCGCGTGGTGGAGCGTGGTGAAAAAGGCGAACTCTGCACCCGGGGTTACAGCGTGATGCTGGGCTACTGGAACAACGAAGAAGCCACCACCAAATCCATCGTCAACGGCTGGATGCACACCGGTGACCTGGCCGAAATGGATGAAGAAGGTTATGTCGCCATCACCGGTCGCATCAAGGACATGATCATCCGTGGCGGTGAAAACATCTACCCGCGTGAACTGGAAGAATTCTTCTACACCCACCCGGACATCTCCGATGTGCAGGTGATTGGTGTACCGGATCAGAAATACGGCGAAGAAGTGATGGCCTGGGTGAAAACCCACGAAGGCAAGACCCTCAACGAACAGGAACTGCGCGACTTCTGCAAAGGCAAAATTGCCCACTACAAGGTGCCGCGTTACTTCAAGTTCACCCAGGACTTCCCGATGACCGTCACCGGCAAGATCCAGAAGTTCAAAATGCGCGACCAGAGTATTGAAGAACTCGGACTGCGCTGATTGAACTGATCCGGAAATACCTCAAACCAAAAAGCCTGCCAAGCGGCAGGCTTTTTTTATGGCGCAAGAAGCTCAAGAAGCCCCTGATTAACGTGATGAGCGCAGGCAAGGCCAGACGAAATTGATTGAAAAAGCGGAGTTTACACGGAGTAAATGAGCATTTTGAGATCAATTTCAACACAGCATGGCCAAGCGCAATAGTTAATCAGGGGCTTCTCATTCAATCCACACCCATCAGCACCTGATTGGTCCAGACCTGACTATCCATCCAGATGCCATTCAATCGCTGTACCATTTCATGGCTGGAATCCAGCATGCGGGCCTGTTCAAAGGCTTTCACCAGTTTCAGCACCCGGCCCAGTTTGCCATCACCAAAAAGGAGTGCAGCTTTTAATTCCTGCGCCAGGGGTAATTCCTTCAACAGGGCTTCCAGCTCCAGCCCCATCAGCAGGTCCATCATCGACATCAGGCCAGCCATAAAGGCTTCTCGCGGATTGACGCCACTCATGCTGGCCGCCATGCGTTCACACATGGCTGCACGCGTCAGTGCCTGGGGCAACAACAAGCGGCTGGCAGCACCGTTGTTGGCCAGCATCACCGTGGTGACCATGCTGCGCACCCGATCCAGTCCCAGCGTACTTAATGCCTGACTGATGCTGGTCACTTCGGTACGACGGCGGAACATCGGTGAGTTGGTCAGTTTCAGCAGCATCAAGGTCAGTTGCGGGTCCTGGGCAATCAGCGGCTCCAGCACCTTGTAATCCGGTTCTGCTTTCTGCAATTCAGACAGGATGCGAATCTGTGCCCCACGATTACTGCCGCGCTGGGTGGAGGTGTGTTGCTGCACTTCCGGGCGTGCATAAAAATAACCCTGAAAATACTCAAACCCCAGCGCCTGGCAACGACGATAAGCGTCCATGTCTTCCACCCGCCGTGCCAGCAGGGCAATACCCTGATCTCGGAACAGCTTGATGCGGGCTTCGTCCAGCTCACTCAAGGCATCCATTTTAATCACATCAACCAGCTTCAACAGCTCTCTGCTCTGCTCATTGATGTCAAATGCATCCAATGCAAGCCGAAAGCCTGCTGCCTTGACGCCCTTTAACCGCTCCAGCATACCTGGTTGCTGCAACACATTGCCCAGTACCTCCACCACCACCTGCTCAGGATAAGGAGGGAGAAGCTCCGGTTTTTGCAGCCATTCATGTGGTGCAATAAAAAACAGCGGCCGCTTGCCAACCAGCTTGTCCAGACCCGTTTCATAAAAGGCGGCATTACTGACACGCGCGGTTGCCATCATCTGGTCTTCAACCTGAGCGCTGTGATCCACCACACTGGCCCGATACAGAAGTTCATCGGCAACGTGGCGCATGTTGCGATCACAGATGGGTTGCAAGGCGATGCAATAGTTGGTTGGCTGCTGTGCTTCCACCATAAACTGGATGTCCTCGACTTGTGATTTTGCCGTGCTTTTCAAGCCTGACACACTTTGCTTCTGCGAAGGAATCAAGAAGCAGGTTTTTTCAGGATGCTCGTTTTTTTGGGTGTTTGTTATTGTAAATCTATGTTAATTTTACATCATCAAATGCTAACAAACCAGTAACACTAAGGATGCCCACATGGCTCAATCCGATCAGGCCACCCTGCTTCTGGTAGAGGATGCTGCTGAAATCCGTCTACTGCTATCTGTCGGTCTTGGCAAGGCCGGTTACAAGGTGGTGCAGGCAAAAAATGGCCAGGAAGGTCTGGATGCCTGGGTCGAACATCACCCTGATCTGGTCTTGATGGACGTGACCATGCCTGTCATGGACGGCTTTGAAGCCTGCCGCTTGATCCGGGAGCAGGAAGTACATCAGGTGACACCAATTCTGATGCTGACTGGCTCGGATGATATGGCCTCCATTAACCGTGCCTTTGAAGTGGGTGCTTCCGACTTTATCACCAAACCCATCAACCTGCCTTTATTGCAGCAGCGCATTCGTTATGCGCTGCGCGATGCACGGCGGGAAAAAGAGCTGCGTCACGCCCGTAACCTGCAAGACAGCGCAAGGGCTCTGGCTGGCCTGGCCTTCTGGGAGTACGATCCCAGAACCGACCGCCTGCACTGGCTGGATGATGCATCCCGACTACTCCACTGGCTGAGCCATCCACCGACCAGCCTGCATGAAGCCCTGCAAAGTGTTCACCCGGAAGACCATGCCCGTTTGCAAACCTTGCTCCGTGATACCATTCAGCACGGCAGCAAATTTGACCTGGAGCTGCGTTCACTGGGTAAAGAGCAGACCTACCTGCTGAAAATGCTGGGCCAGCAGGATCCCGATACCCGCCGCATTATTGGTGCAGTACAAGACATCACCGCCTTGCGTTCACTGGAGCATCAGGCTGAATACCTCAGCCACCACGATGCACTGACTGGCTTGCCCAACCGTAAACTCTTCCTGCGCAGCCTGGAGGAACAACTGCAAGCCACCACCCACCGCAACACGCTGGTGCTGGTGATTGAAGTCTCTCGCCTGCACCAGATCAGTGATGCCCTGGGTGCAGATACTGCTGACCAGTTGTTAACCCTGTTATCCAGCCAACTGCAACACCTGGCACGCAACCAGAACGGCAGTGTTGCCAGGCTGGAAGGCGCTGCCTTTGCCTTGTGGTTGAACACCTCAACTCCCATCGATCCGGATCAACTGCGCTCACAACTGACCGAGCTGCTGCAACCCCTGCTGCGCCAGTGGGTGATTGATGAACACGAGCTGCTGCTGAATCTCACCGTGGGCATCAGCCACGCCCCTGAACAAGCTGACAAGCCGGCGGACCTCTTGCGTTATGCGCAACGTGCACTGCGCAACCGGCGTCGCGATGGTCAGTTAACGCTGAATCTTTACCAACCCGGTGAAGTGGATCAATTGGCCCATCGCCTGTCGCTGGAAAATGAATTGCGCCGTGCCGTGGAGCGTCAGGAATTTACCCTGGTGTATCAGCCGCAACTGGATCTGGCCAGTGATCGGGTGGTTGGTGTCGAGTCCTTACTGCGCTGGAATCACCCGGAAAAGGGACAGGTGTCGCCTGCCGTCTTCATTCCACTGCTGGAAGAGTTATCACTGATCCAGCCACTGGGAGAATGGATTCTGCATCACGCCTGCTGGCAGCAACAGCAATGGCAACAACAGGGCTACTCGCTACGCATGGGCATCAATCTGTCACCAGCCCAGTTTGCCCAGTCAGATCTGCTGCAACAAATTGAAGCGGCAGCAATCAAGGCCGGTGTGCAGACATCCGGCATCAAACTGGAAATCACCGAAAGTCTGGCCATGCGTGATCCAGCTGCCAGCATCCGTCTGCTGCATGATCTGCGTGATCGTGGCTTCAAGATCGCCATTGATGACTTTGGCATCGGTTTTTCATCACTGGAATACCTGCTGAAGTTTCCGCTCGACTCACTGAAGATAGACCGCGCCTTTGTAAAAGACATCACCCGTGGCCGCAGTGATCGAGCGATCATCAAGGCCCTCACCTCCATGTGTCAAAGCTTGGGTATTTCCACCATCGCTGAAGGCGTGGAAGACCAGCGCCAGCGCGATTATGTGGATGCACTGGGGGCAACAGAAATCCAGGGTTACCTGATTTCACGCCCCCTGCCCAGTGACGAGTTATTGGCTTTTATGAGTCAGCGCCAGCAGGATTGATGGATGAAAAGAACGTCTCTGTTTCGCTCGTTATTACTGAGCGCCCTGTTGACCACCTCCGCTGTACTGATACTGCTGGTCACCGTGATGCTGATGGGCATTGTAAAACCCCTGGAACACCTGGCGCGACAGGAAGCCTCGGTACTGGCTGAAAAAGAAATCAGCCTGCGCCTGGCAGCCAAGCAGGAAGCGGTCATCTCCATTGCCACCAGCCTGGCCCGTGACCCACGGGTTATCCAGGGTTTGTTGCAACAGGATCACCCGCTGGCTTTTACAGCACTGCATCATTTGCAGCAGGATTTTGCTGCCAGCACCGAATACAAGAGTGTGTTTGCTCAGGTGATCAGCCCTGAGCGACGCATTCTGGCTCGCTCCTGGCAGCCGGACTTTACCGGTGGTGTTGCACCCCATCCGCTGGTGAACCAGGTGCTGACCAGCGGCATTGCCGCCGCCAGTTTCAGTGTTGGTAATGCCGGCCCCGGTGTACTGGGCTTTGCACCCGTGTTTCATGAAGGCCAGATCATCGGTGCCATCTCTGTCACACAAGGCTTGGGTTCAGTGGTTCGGGCACTGGCTGCCGAAAACATGGACTGGTTATTGTTGCTTGACCAGCAAACCATTCTGCGGCGCTTTGACGGCCAGATGCCGACAGCCTATAGCAGCAGCCCGTTTTTTGATGAGAACTACCTGCTGGCGCACAGCAGCTGGTTTGATCCCCAACTGGCACGCAGTATTCGTGAGCGTTTACCCAACCTCACCGCTGGGAGTGGTCAGTTGCACCTGCTGGATAACCGTCTGGTGTTTGACCTGCCAATGCAGGACTCCACTGGTGAATACATCGGCCGTAGCCTGCTGATCACCGATGATGAAATTCTCACGGCACGCATCCAGCAAGGCCATACTTCCATCTACCTGTCAGTCATTGCCGTACTGGTGGTGGTCATAGCCGTGGTGGCATTACTGATGGGGCTGGTGAATCAACGCATCATTCGCCCAGTGGAAGACCTGGTTCACACCATCAATGATGCGGTGGCTTCCAACCGTTTTTCTGCCCGCTTTCACAGCCTCAGCCATGATGAGCTGGGAGAACTCTCCTCCAGTCTGAATCGCCTGTTTGGCAGCCTGGAGCAAGCCATTCACGAAGCCAGTAACGCCATCACTGAACTGGCCCAGGGTGATCTGGATCGACGCATCACCGCACCCTTTCAGGGTGATATGGAAGAATTCAAAACCGGTTTTAATGCGGCTGCCATCAAACTCCAGGATACCCAACTGCGGCTGCAGGAAGCCAGCAATGCCAAAAGCCAGTTTCTGGCCAATATGAGCCATGAAATCCGCACCCCCATCAATGGTGTGCTGGGCATGTTGACCCTGCTGGAACACACCCGGCTGGATGCTGAACAGGCCGAGCAGGTTGCACTGGCCCGCAGTTCGGCTGAACTGCTGCTGGGACTGGTGAACGACATCCTCGACTTTTCCAAGATTGAAGCCGGTAAAATGACGCTGGAAAACCTGCCACTGGATTTGAATCGGCTGACACTGCAGTTGCAGGCAACCTTCCGTAATGAAGCAGCACGCAAGGGGCTGCTACTGGTCACTCAGGTCGATCCGGCACTCAGTCAGTGGGTCAGTGGTGATGCACTGCGGTTGCAACAGATCCTCAACAACCTGCTCTCCAATGCCTTCAAGTTCACCGAACAAGGCCAGATCACCCTGGCACTGGCGCTGGCCAATACTGGCAGATTGCGCATCAGTGTTACCGACACCGGCATCGGCATTGCACCCGAAGCCGCGCAGCAGCTATTCCAGAGTTTCACTCAGGCGGACAGCACCACCAGCCGCAAATATGGTGGCACCGGACTGGGCCTGAAAATCTCCAAAGAGCTGGTCGAACTGATGCATGGGCAGATGGATTTCAGCAGCCAGCCAGGACAGGGATCAACCTTCTGGCTTGAGATTCCTTATCACCCCTGCCAACCCCCTCAGCGCTCTCAGGATCAGGCATTGCAGACACCTCACTGGCCCGATAAAAAACTGCTGCTGGTTGAGGACAACACCGTCAACCAGCTGCTGGCCGTCAAACTGCTGAGCAAGTTTGGCATCAAACCGGATCTTGCCGTGAACGGTGAAGAAGCAGTAAAACTGGCTGGTAAACAAGCCTATGACCTGATTCTGATGGACTGTCAGATGCCGGTCATGGATGGCTACACTGCTACTCGCAGCCTGCGGGCCAGCGGTTATTACCATCCCATCATTGCCCTGACGGCCAATGCCAGCACAGAGGACCGGGACCTTTGCCATGCTGCCGGTATGGATGATTTTTTAGCCAAGCCCTATCGCATGGAAAGCCTGATTGACATTTTAAGGAAATGGCTGGAAAAAACCTGATGAACACTGCAACAAACCATCAGCTACTGCTGGTGGATGATGATCCCATCAGCCTGAAAATCATGCACAGCCTGCTGACCCAGGCTGGTTTCTCTTGTGTCACTGCGGAAGATGCCCATCAGGCCGCTGCACAGCTGGATGCCTACCCCGTGGAGCATTTCAGCGCCATATTGCTGGACAACCAGATGCCGGGAAAAACCGGTCTGGAACTGCTGCAGGACATCAAACAAGGGCCACACACCCACCTGCCTGTGATCATGCAAACAGGCAGTAACAGCCCCGATGAAGTGCATCAGTGCATTGCTGCCGGAGCCTTTTACTACCTGACCAAGCCCCTGGACCGCCAGTTATTACTGTCAGTGGTTGAAGCAGCCATCAGTGATCTGGAAAACCACCGTGCAGTGCGTGCGGAAATGAGCCAGATTGACCAGTCGCTGGAGCTGCTGCATCAGGCCTGTTTTCAATTTCGAACACCGCGTGATGCCACCCTGTTATCGGCTTTCCTGGCTCGCCTGGGCAACAACCCGGACAAGGTCAGCATTGGGCTGTATGAGCTGTTAATCAATGCCGTGGAACATGGCAACCTGGGCATCAGTTACGATGAAAAAACCCGATTGATTGAAACACAGCAATTAAAGGAAGAAATCAACCGGAGACTGGAACAACCGCAGTTCAAGGATCGGCTGGCTCGCGTCACTCTGATGCGCAACCCTGAAAGTCTGGTGTTCACCATTGAAGATCAAGGAGCAGGATTTGATTTTGAGCAGTATCTGGAATTTTCCCTGGATCGGGCACTGGACAACCATGGTCGCGGCATCATGGTGGCCAGCAAGATCAGTTTTGACCACCTTCAATACAGCCAGGGTGGGCGCTGCGTGACAGCCACACACCTTTTATAGAAGTCCTGATGTTTGTAGAAATCCTGATGCATGTCAATTTCATTTTAAAAATCAAACAACAATAGCGGGATTTAAAAGACAAGCCAGTCACACCAGGTATAGTTTGTAAGGGTGGTGGAACCACCGTTTCCAATAAACTGATGACGGGAAAAATCATGAAAAAAACAAGCTGCACCATGACTCGCCGCAACCTGTTGAAAAAGGGATTATTTAGTCTGGCAGCCCTGCCGTTGGGTATGGGCGTGATGACACCCCAGGTGTTTGCATCCAGCCTGCCGCTGATCAGTGAAGACCACCCTCAGGCCAGAGCACTGAACTATGTGCATGTTGCTGCCAGCGCCTCCGGCCATCCCAGCTTTAAAGCCGATGCCTATTGTGACAACTGCCGCTTCTGGGTCGCCGCCACCAATGGCTGCACACTGATCCCCAACTTCTCCTTTGAGCCCAAAGGCTGGTGCCAGGCCTGGGTTTCTGCTGGCTGATTCTGAGCCAAAAACACTGGCAGGGTGTGCCCCCTGCCAGGTTATTACTGGATTCAGTTATTACCGGATTAAGCGCTTACCTGCTAAACCCTGAACTTGCCAACACTCGACTGTAAGTTTCGAGCCAGCTCAGCCAGAGCACGACTGGCTTCCACGTTTTCCTGCATGCCCTGAGCCGCTTCTTCAGAAGCTTCGGTGATGCTGCTGAAATTTCGATTGATTTCATCTGCCACCGCTGACTGTTCTTCCGCTGCACTGGCAATCTGGGTATTCATGTCATTGATGTCATTCACCGAGCGCTGAATAGCCTCCAGAGAGTCACCCGCACGTCGAGCCTGCTCCACACTCTGGGCAGCCTTGTTACGCCCGCGCTCCATCACTTCAACAGCACCACGGGCGCCACTTTGCATCTTTTCAATGCGCTGCTGTATGTCACGGGTGGACTCCTGGGTACGACTGGCTAATGCACGCACCTCATCGGCCACCACTGCAAAACCTCGACCATGCTCACCGGCACGTGCAGCTTCGATGGCCGCATTCAGTGCCAGCAGGTTGGTTTGCTCTGCAATGGTTTCAATCACTTCCAGCACGGTGCCAATGGCATTGCTGTCTTCTGACAACTGGTCGATCACACGACCGGCTTCCTGCACCTGATAAGCCAGCTCATCAATGCTGGTCAGGGTGCGCTTCACTTCTGCTCCACCGGCCAGGGTTTCTTCGTGGGCGCTATTGGCCAGGTTTGAAGCCATCAGTGTGTGACCAACCACCCCTTGCACAGTTGCAGACATCTGACTGATGGCCGCAGCACCCTGCTCGGTCTGTTCACGCTGCATGCTCACCAGTTGCTGGTTACGACGGGCTCGCTCACTCATCTGCTGCGCAGCACTGGACAAGGTTTCAGAGCTTTGAGCCACTTCCTTGATAATGCCAGCCAACTGGCGTGTCATGCTGGCCACTGCACCCATGATACTGTCTGGGTGACGGGTCGGAATATCCAGCGTCAAGTCACCGGATGCCACCTGACGAATCAGACGTGCAGCCACTTCCGGTTCACCACCAATGGTACGGCTGAGGTTATTCACCAGACGCACACTGATCACCACCGCCAGCACCAGAGACACCCCGGCAATGACCAGAATCAGGGTCTGGAAGCCGCTGGTTTCAGCACGCACAAACGCCACCTGCCGCTGAATGTCACGCTCCTGGTAATCAATAAAGGCGTTGATGGCTGCCAGCCATTCGCTGTAAGCCGGTGAGACCTGGGTCATCAACAACTGACGTGCTGCCTCCGAATCGCTCTGGGCCAGCAGGTTCAGGGTGTTTTCGGTCAGGCGGACGGTTCGCTTTTCTATCGCCTGAATATTACCCAGCAACTGACGTTCCTCACTACTCGCCTGATGACTGGCAAACAGCTGATCCATTTCACGTGCCGACTGCTGATAAAAAGCATCCAACTCGGTGATTTCACGCAAAAATGGCTGACGCTCTGCACTGGAATCCACCAGCACGGCATCGCGAATGGAAATGGCCCGGTCGTGCACACTGCCACGGAAGTTGATGGCAAAACGCTGTTTTCTGGAATCCACATCATTCACCTGGGTGAGGACTGCATCCACCGCACCGATTTTTACCCATCCCACCAGGGCAATTACCAGAATCAGGGCGATTACCAATCCAAACCCCAGATACAGACGTTGCGCTATGGTCATGCTTCTACTCCAGAAATGACTAAAACAAGTTGGCGGCACTCTAATGTTTCAATTTGCTTGCAGCAATAAAAAAACGGAGCGAAAAAAATTCCACTCCGTGTCACTGTTACAATCCTGAAACATTTCAAGCATAGGCTTCATTCAGTTAATGTATAGCATTTGTATAACTAATGCCAACTTTTAAAAATCACCACCACCCAAGCCCGGGGAGGACTTGAGTTAAGGTGATAAAGCAGCAGAGGAGCAGCAGTCTGTAATTCAGATATTTCTTAATTTTCTTCAGTCATGGCCATCATATCCTGCGCCCAGGCCACACTGCTCAGGTACTTACGATTCAGGATTTCCACCTGTTTCTGTGAGCGCTTTTCAAGGCTGGCCTGTTCAAAGGATTCAATCACCTGCAGGATTTTGCCAAGTTCACCCTGATGCTGCAGCAGTGCCGCCACCACCTGGGGGTCCATGAAGGCTTCCTTGAGTAGCACTTCCAGCGCCACACCTTCCAACTGTTCCATCATTGAAAACAAGCCAGTGGTGAAGGCCATGTCTGCATCCACACCCTCCAGGTGGCTTGCCAATTGGCGTGCCATGCTGGCCCGTACCAGCATCTGAAACACCAGCAAACGCTTGACCGGCTCATTGGCGGCCAGCAGCAGGGTGGCCGTCAGCGCACGAATTTTATCCAGTCCCAGCAGGGTAATGGCCTGACTGACACTGCTGATCTGGTGTAAACGCCGCTCCGAAGCCGAGTTAACCCGCTTGAACAGCAAATGACATAAATGAGGATCCTGTACAATCAGCCGTTCCAACTGACGGATATCCACTTCTGGGTCATAGAGGGTACGCAGCAGCTTCATGTCTGCCGCCCGATTACCCCGCCGTGGACCACTGCCCAGCGACTGGATGGCCTGAGGCAAGGCATAAAAGTAACCCTGAAACAGATCAAAACCTGCATCCCGCGCTGCCTGCAGTGCTTCTGCCTGCTCAATAAAAGCAGCCAGCAGGGTTTTACCTGCTGCTTTAAGGCTGGGCACAACCGCCATAGCCTGTGGTTGGCGTACATCCACCTTCACGATGTCCACCAGCTCCAGCAGTGACTGTCCCGGCCCTTGCAACCAACCCAGGGTTGCTGCCATGCGATACCCCTGCTGGTGTGCAGCACGCAGATTGCAGACCAGATCAAAGTCTGGCACCACTTCGGGTAACTCAATCACCACTTGTTCTACGGGTAAAGGCAAGAGTTCGGGGCGGGCCAACCAGTCGGGTGAAACATTCAGGTACAACTGACGCGAGCCGACCAGCGCATCCAGACCAATTTCATAAAACGCTGCACTGCAAGCTCGGGCCGTGGCAATCAGGGGGTCAGTGATATCAGCCTGCAAGGCACCCCCATGGGCGCGGTACAAGAGTTCATCCGCCACATGATGCAGTTGGGCATCACAAATGGGCTGCAAAGCAATGCAATAACGTGCCTCATCACTGGGCAAGGCGCTCTGACTCATCACTCAAGCATCCAGACGTTGTTGCAAGACTGGCTGTAATCTTGCCAGCTGCTCTTGTACTTGTGTCAGCAGGGCTTCTGGGTTCTGCCCCTGCTTAGCCGCCAGCTCCAGTGCCAGCACTGCTTCCACTGCCTCTGTTGCACAGAAGGTTCCCAGCAAACCCTTGAGGGTATGAGCAACCTCAGCCACCTGTTGCAGACGTGACTCAGCCACAGCGGCTTCCAGCTGTGCCAGGTGTTCCGGCAAACCACCCATAAACATGGCTAACACTTCCAGCAGCAACTCTTCATCACCACCGATGTGGTCCACTGCCAGCGCCCAGTCGTAAAGGTTGGTATCAGTCATCACACTATTCTTCTGTTCAGTTTTGCCCGGCAGCGGGGCACTCATGAGGGTTTCAAGGGTTGAGTCGGAAAGGGCTTCCACCATCGCATCCAGAGACAAGAGAGACTGGGTATTGCCTGCCGGACGCAGATCTTCCTGCAATACCAGTACCCGGTTCATCTCATCAAACAAGGCCTGGGGTTGTACCGGTTTGGAAACATAACCATCCATGCCTGCATCCAGGCAACGCTCACGATCGCCCTGCATGGCATTGGCCGTCATTGCCACAATAGGGGTAGGCAGACAGCCAGGCATTTTCTGCTCCTGCTCACGAATCGAGCGGGTGGCCTCCAGACCGTCCATTTCAGGCATCATCACGTCCATCAGGATCAGATCAAAATCCTGCTGCTGCCAGAGACTGACCGCCTTGGCACCATTATCTGCAATCACCGGATGAATGCCTTTTTTCTCCAGCAATTTAATCGCCAGCCGCTGGTTGATGGGGTTGTCTTCCGCCAGCAGCACTTTAATTCCTTTCAGCACACCATCAGCAGTGGTTTCATGCAACGGAGTTTCACAATGGCTGAGCTGTTCCTGCAAAGCCCGCCGCAACTCACTCAGTGTCAGGGGTTTGGTCAGGTAGCCTGCAATGCCCAGTTCCCGGCACCGCCGTGCATCACCCGCTACCGCCGAGGAGGTCAGGATCAGTAGCCGGGTGCTATCCAGTAACTGCTCCTGCTGAAGTTTTTCGGTAGCCAGGTAACCATCCATGCCCGGCATCCAGGCATCCATCAACACCAGAGCAAATGGCTGGCTTGCACGTGCTGCCTGACGGATCAGAAATATGGCTTCCGGTGCAGAACTGCAGCATTCCGCCTGCACACCAACATTGTGCAGCATGGCGGTAATCACTCGCCGATTCATCGGCTCATCATCCACCAGCAGCACACGTTGCTGGCTTAAATCCACCGGTATCCGATCCAGGGATTCTGGTGCCTCTGCCAACAACAGGGGCAATTCAAAACAGAAACAGCTGCCCTTGCCCAGTTCGCTGGTGACAGCGATCTGACCACCTTGCATTTCCACCAGTTGACGCGTAATCGCCAACCCCAGGCCGGTGCCTTCATATTTACGGTTGGTGGCTGCGTCCACCTGCTCAAAGGGATTAAAAACCTGTTGCAAGCGATCAGCAGGAATTCCGATGCCGGTGTCCTGAATGCAAAAACGGAAGCTGGCTGGCTCGACAGCGGTCAGGTACTCCAGTGTCAAGGTGACCTGCCCCCACTCGGTAAACTTGATGGCATTACCCAGGAGGTTGATCAAAATCTGCCGTAAGCGGGTGGCATCCACACTGACATAACGGGGTAGATCTTCCGGCAGGTCATAGTGGATCTGCAGGTTTCTGGACCAGGCACGGGGTGCCATGGACTTTACCGTTGCACCCACCAACTCGATCAGGTCGGTGGTTTCCGGCTGCAGGTCAAACTTGCCGGCTTCAATTTTGGAGAGATCCAGCAGGTGATTGATGATTTCCAGCAACTGACTGGCCGACAGGCGCGCCAGGCTCAGGTGTTCACGCTGCTCCCTTTCCAGTGAGCTATCCATCACCAGATCCAGCATGCCGATCACCCCATTCATGGGGGTGCGGATTTCATGACTCATATTGGCCAGAAACTGGCTTTTTGCCAGACTGGCTGCCTCTGCCGCACGGATTTTTTCCTGCAACCGGGCTTCATAACGACAAGCCAGCAATGCATTGGCCAGTTTGTTCATCAGCTTTTGCAGTGATGCCTGCAACTCGGGACGTAAGGCACTGGCATTTTTTTTCAGCAGCAATACACCCACACCGGGCAAGGCAAATGCGTGGCAGGCCGCCCCTGCTGCAGACTCAACTGTTAACGGCAAACTGGCTTCAAAAGCAGGTAAGCAGCCTTCTGAGTCAGGCAAAAACAAACCGGGAAAATGGCTGAGTGCATCTTCTGGCTGACGCAAAAAATGACGTGGCAGGCTTTGCAGCATTTGCCATTGCAGCCTTGTCGGCAGCACTGCATCAGCACTCATCTGAAGCTGTGATTGGGGCTGTGTTTGAGGCTGGGACTGATACTCAAGCACCGCGCAACCACTGCAATTCAGCACACGCATCAGGGTGCTCAGCGACTCACGCAACATTTTGCCGGTATCCAGGCTGTTGCCAATCGCCAGCGAGATTTCAAAAAGCAGTTCGGTTTCTTGTGATGGATTCAGCATCAACCCGTCCGGTTCATCAATGCACAGCGTTTAACGCCTGGTCCTGGCTTCATAAGCTAACCGCAACAGGGCTCAGGCTTTGCCCAGCAAACCCAGCACAGCGGTTTTGTTATAAAACTCAAGATAGTCCCGACCACTATTGGCTATCTCACCCAGTGTCAGTGCACCCACCAGCGGATAATCACCGGCAACCTGAGCAAACTCTTCAACAATTTGTTGTTCCATAAACAGCACGCGTGAAATGCAATCAATGAAACAGGCCAGTTGCGGTGCGCTGGTCTGTTCAGCATCCCAGGCCTGACGTGCCAGACTTGCAGCCTGCCCGGCAGCAGCAATCAAGGTTTCCGGAGTGCCATTCAGTACCCGTACAAAAGCTCCTTCCGGCACCTCTCCCACACAAACCATGGATTGCTGGTCCTTTAGCATCAGTGGGTCACGCACCACCATCTCGGAGTCCAGCTTGCTGATGCCAAAAGGATAAGCCTTGGCAATATCAAAAAAATTGCTGTCAGTGAAGGCTTGACCGGCATGGGGTTCAACCAGACTGCGGTAGGTCTCAAATGCAGGTTTCCAGTCCAGTTGCTGCACCAGATTTTTATGGGCTGCGGTTACTTTCATCGGCTCGCTGATGGCTTGCCATCCATGTGCAACTCCAATACCACTGGCCAGTGGTAAACGGATCAACAACGCAGCGTCCATGCACAAGCCTTGAGGGGTCAGCAGGCAGGGTTTCTGCACAAAACTCAGTGAGCCGGCACCGCCACCTAAATAGTTGCGCTCCAACCCGAAGTTGATAAACAAGGATTCAACCAGTGTGGCAATGCAGGTGGCCAGGCCATCCACCAACACCAGATGGGTGGATGGGCCTTCCAGTGCTTCCCATGCATCAGCAAGCGCGGACAAGGGGGTATCAAAATCAGCCTGAGTATCACTGAGCCGGGGAATCACTTGCCATTGCACTGACCAAGGTAGAGCTACCAGCACAGCACCTTCGGTGTAGTTCTGCTGCTCATGGATGATTTGCGGGAAAATACCACCTACCACCTGCAGGCGCGTTTGCTGAAGCAAGGGGTCCAGCTGATCGGCAGTCCACTGATTGGCATCAGCTGCAAACACCAGTACTGACTGCAGGGTTGGATCATTGGCCAACTGCTCCAGACCGGCCTGAAAGGCCTGGATATCAGGTTCAGCAATAAAATGTATTTTCATAACCGCTCCGCCATTAACAGGCGATTATCATACACCATTAAACTGTCATTTTGTTACTTTGGTGATGCCTGACGATACATTTTAGATACAATTCATCATTTGAAGACCACGTAGCGGTTTCTACCAGCCTGCTTGGCTTCATACATGGCCTGATCAGCCTGATCCAGCAACTCGGTGACGGTTACATCCGAGTTTTGCGGATAAAAGGTAATGCCAATGCTGGCAGATACCCGCAGTTGCTGGTCCTGCCACTCAACCGGCTCACGGACCACAGCCAACAGTCGATTCAATAAACCATTCAGTTGCTCAGGAAGGGTCACTGACTCCAGCACCAGGGCAAACTCATCACCGCCCAGGCGCGCCAGGGTGTCTTCTTCCCGCAGACAGGCAGCCATACGTTTGGCCAGTACCTCCAGCACCCGATCACCGGCAGCATGACCATGGGTATCATTCACCGGTTTAAAACCATCCAGATCCAGATAGCCCACAGCAATTCTACTGTGGTGACGATCAGCAAAAGCAGTGGATTGTTTCAGGCGATAATTGAACAGCACGCGATTCGGCAAACCGGTCAAGGCATCAAAATGAGCCAGATGCTCCAGCTCTGACTGCAGGGCTTTTTGTTCAGTGACATCCGTGAACAGTGCCACATACTGCCGCACCTGACCGGTTACATCGCGCACTGCGCGAATGGTCATGCTTTCTACAAACAGCTCACCGTTTTTGCGGCGGTTGCGAATTTCACCCTGCCACTCCCCTTTATCGTTAAGCGCCTGCCACAACTGCTGGTAAAACCCGGCATCGTGGTGGCCAGAACTTAACAGCGAAGGGTTACGCCCCAGGGCTTCTTCACGGCTGTATCCGGTAATCTGGGTAAAGGACGGGTTGACTTCAATGATCCGAGATTCAGCATCAGTGATCATGATGCCCTCACGGGCATGATTGAATACCGTCAGCGCCAGACGTTCACTGGCATCACGCTGATGGCGCAACAGCGCATAATGTACCGCCTTGCGCAGCACCGAGCCATCCGCACCTTTACTGAGGTAATCCTCGGCACCAGCCTCTATGGCCAGGCGAGTTGCATCCAGATCATCCAGACCGGTCAATACCACAATCGGGACATCAGGAATCAGCTCTCGGCAACGCAGGACCGTCTGAGTACCCGTGGAGTCTGGCAGGTTCAAGTCCAGCAGTATCACATCCGGCTGTACCTGCTGCTCCCGCAACAAGCTGACTGCTGCGCCCAGGCTTGATGCTTCCAACACCTGGAAGGTTTCACCCGAGCGTTCCTGCAGCTGGTAACGAATTAACCGGGCATCACCGGGTTCATCTTCGATCAGCAGCACCACTGGAACGGCGTCTTGCTCATGTCTGGACATAACCTTGTTCCTTGCCTCAGCGATTAGCGGGTAAACGCACCAGGCTGATCCAGTAGTCTTTCAACTGCTGTACCTGACGAATAAACAGATCAATTTCAACTGGTTTTACAATAAACCCGGCTGCACCCAGATTGTAAGAGGCCAGAATGTCGCTCTCTGCCTCGGAGGTGGTCAATACCACCACCGGTATCTGGCGAAAATCCTCATCCTGTTTGATCCGCTCCAGAAAACTGCGACCATCCATACGCGGCATGTTCAGGTCCAGCAGGATCAAGTCAGGCCGCGGGGCTTGCGAGTGCCGCCCCTGCTGATGCAAATAATCAAATGCATCAACGCCATCCAGTGCATGCTGCAGATCCACCAGCAGACGCCCTTCTTCAAAAGCCATGCGGGTTAAATGTGCATCAGCAGCATCATCTTCCACCAGCAGCACACAAAAATTGTGAAGCTCAGCCATCTATCCGGTTCCTGTCAGCAATCAATACTTCAAACACACAGCCCTGTTCCTGTGTACCTTTAACCTGCTTATTGTTGGTGCGAACCCGCAGGTCACCACCGCTCAGTTGCAGCATACGCCGCGCCAGCGCCAACCCCATGCCACTGCCTGCCACCGGGTAATCAGAAGGCACCAGACGCACAAACAAGTCAAACACCTGCTGCAGGTAAACCGGATCAATCCCGCTGCCATTATCGGCCACCGAAAATACCCAGCTCTGCGCCTCCTTGTGTGCGTCAATGTGTACTTCAAGTGGCCGCTGGGGTGAAGCATAATTCAGTGCGTTATCCAACAGGATTGCAAACAACTGTTGAAAACGTTTTGTCGAAAACCACACCTGCGGCAGGTTCTCACCCAGGAGCACACGGGCACCTGCAGCATCCAGACGTGATCGCAGCGGTGAGCTTGTTAATAACCGGGTTAGCTCAACGCGGCTATCCAGCCACTCAAATTCCGGTTGTACCTGCTCCAGCGCCAGATATTGCTGAACATCCCGCACCAACTGACTTAAACGCCGTGATTGTTGCTGGATAAACGTGAGCGCCAGGCGGTTTTTTTCATCACCCGTTAACGCTTCCGACTGCTGTAACTGCTCGGAAAACACCTGCAGTCGCCGCACCGGCTCCTGAAAGTGATGTGCCATCACTTCACTCAGGCGACGCAAATCCTGGTTCACCTGGTGCAAATCCTGTTCACGCTGCCTGATTTCAACCGCCATCTGATTCATGGCCTGTGCCAGTTGCCCCAACTCATCACCAGACCTGATCGGCACCAGCTGTTCATAGTTACCTGCCCGCAGGCGTTCAACCCCCTGCATCAGATTGCCCAGCGGGTGAGTGATCAAGCGGAACAGCAACCATAACGCCAGTGGCAACACCAACAGAAACGTCAAGGGTACAGCCAGCCAAATGGCCCTGCGAGTGGTTTTGCGTGATGCTTCATACAAATGCAGGGGATAACGCAATTGCAGGAATATTGGCTGATTGTGGCTGGACATTAATTGCTGTAACGCATAAAACCCTTCACTGTCCTGCTGAATAACACCCGGTTTAACCCCTGCAGCCCTGGCCTCCAACAGGTGGAAGGTCAGGTGGTCTGGCAACAAACGGGATAAATAGTCATCATCCAGCCAACGGGACAGTACCAATTGACCTACCGGCAAGCGACGACCATCGGGCAAGGAGCGCCAGAGTGTACGACCATGCTCCAGCAACAGGCCTCCCTGCATGGGTG
Organism: Marinospirillum alkaliphilum DSM 21637; assembly: GCF_900119735.1. Lineage (GTDB taxonomy): Bacteria > Pseudomonadota > Gammaproteobacteria > Pseudomonadales > Halomonadaceae > Marinospirillum > Marinospirillum alkaliphilum. Next base: position 119,549 of record NZ_FPJW01000005.1, read on the forward strand.
AAAGCGCTGACTGTTGATCCAGGACATCATGGGACTGTGCCCGCTGTTGCAGGCTGGTTTCCAGTGACTGCTCCGGCCAGAAAAAGTCTTGCGGATCCCCCTGCAACACAAGCAGTAACGGCTGGGCATCCACATAACTGGTAATCACTTGCAGATTGTGTTGATCCCCCACTGCAACCAGACTGACCAACTCCTGCTGCAGGCTGTAAACAAACGCCTGCTGCGCCTGACCACTGAGTAAAGCCGTTAACAACCGCTGACTGATGCTGCGCTTTTCTTCATCAAACAGGATGGCCTGGTATTGCTCGGGGTTCTGGTAGGCATTGATCAGATCCACCGATGCCACCAGTCGCTCGTTACTGGCCAGCACTCCCGCCTCCAGCTCCAGCCTTGCCTGAAACTGCTGCAACTGTGATTCCAGCCGGGCAAAACCTTCCGTTATTTCCTGTTGTGCCAGATCCCGGTGATAACCCAGCAAATGCCGGTCAATCAGCAGTGCGGCAACCAGCAGGGTGCCAAAAGACACACCCAGCGTGAGCAGCAGCAGCCGGGTTCTGATCGTCAGGGATCGCATCAGAATATTGGCTCCATCAGCTCCACATTGTTGATAGTGACTGCTTCGGAAGGAATCAGTACATACCTTGGCACCGGCTCACCGGCCAGCAGTTGTAAAACCAATGCAGCCCCTTCACGACCGCCGGTTGGAAAAGTGAAACTCATGGACTGATGCCCGGCACGGATGGCTGCCTGGGCTTCACGAATAAAGTCGATGCCAACCAGCGGTACACTGCCCAAATCAATACCATGACGCTGCAGGGCCAGGCGTGCACCAGCTGCCATGCTGTCACTCTGGGCATAAATGGCATCAAAACGCTGGCCATCCAGCAGCAGTTGATCCACTGCCATAATGGCATCAGCCCGCAGGAAGTTTGCCGTGCGCTGAGTCACACGAATACCGGGATGCTCACGGGTGACGGCCAGAAACCCTTCGCGTCGATCCACGGTCGTTGATGCACCAGGTATTCCCTCCAGCATCAGGATATGCCCCTGCCCTTGCAACTGCTCTACCAGATATTCTGCTGCCTGACGGGCCAGTGCCTGGTTATCGTGATAAACAAAACTGGTAAAACTGTCGCCTTCAATTCCACGAGATAACAGGATCACCGGCACACCCGCTTCGTGCACCCGGCGAATCACCGGTGCCAGGGCCACCTGATCCCGTGGACTGGTGATCAACACATCCACCCCTTGCAGCAGCAGGTCTTCAATATGGCGCGCCTGCAGCGCTGTTTCTCCCTGCGCGTCGGTCACCACAAAACGGATATTGGGGTGTTTTGCCAAAGCCTCCTGTACGTCTCGAACCTGAGCCTTGCGCCAGTCATTGGCCAGGGTATCCTGGGCAAAACCGACCAGCCAGGTCTCTGCCGCTTGCAGAGGCAACCAGAGCAGAAGGCACAACAGCAACAGCAGACGTTTCATTTATCTCTCCAGCAGCTTCAGCAATTGGTTGATCAACACAGCAGGGGGCTGTCCTTTGGTCAAACAGGCTTGTGCGCCTGCTGCCAGCAAGTCTTTTTGTTCCGCAACATCGAACCAGCCGCTGTGAACCACCAGTGGCACATCCGGCAAACAACTGCGGCAGGCTGTAACGGTATTTAATCCACTGCTGTCCGGCAGGTTTAAATCCACCAACAGCAAGGCTGGCTGTTCCGGCAGGTTTTTTAATAACTGGAAAAAAGCCGCCAGTGTTTCAGCCACCAGAACCTGAAAGCCCGGTTCAGGATGTTGCTGCAGTTGCCACTGCAACAGATGCGCCTCATCCGGGTCATCTTCCAACAACACCAGTAGTGGCTTATGCTGGGGCATCGTCACCTCGTTGTTTTTCTGACCGGGCAGCATCCACCAATCTTCCTGCCACCAGTCGGCTATCCGTAAATCGGGGAAGCTCAAATACCACACAAACACCGCCCAGCGGTGAGTCTTCCATCCAGATCGAGCAATGATGCATTGCCAGAACTTTTTTTACCACTGCCAGCCCCATGCCGGTACCCGGATAACGGCTGGTTCCCGGCACCAAACGGGCGAACAACTGGAACACCTGCTCCCGGTAGGCTGCTTCAAGGCCCATGCCATTATCAGCAATCCGCATCAGCACAGGTTCACCTGCAGTGCCGGGGGTCTTGTATCCAGTGCCGACTTCTGCGCTGATTTGCAAGTGCAGTGGCTGGCCATCCTTTTTGTATAACAGGGCGTTATTCAGCAACACCTCCATCACTTCACGCAGGTGTACCGTCGGTATCAACACCCTGATGTCTGAAGCAATATCCACTTCCACTCTGGCTGGTTGCAAACGCTGCACATAAGCAGGTGAAGCCAGTTGATCCTGAACAAAACGCTCCAGATGCAGCACCGCCGCTTCAGGCTGTAATTGCTCCAGCGCCAGATAATGCTGCACATCACGCACCAGCTCACTGAGACGCAGGGACTGGGTCTTGATAAATTCGATGGACAGATCCACATCCTGCTGATGCCTCAACACCAGGCTGTGCTCCAGGCGCTGGGAAAAACTCACCAGCCGCCTTGCCGGTTCCTGCAAGTGATGCGCCATGATTTCACTGAGTCGTAACTGTTCTGCGCGTGCCTGCTGCAGGTAATCTGCCAGTTCGTTGAATGCCTGCACCACCTTACCCAACTCATCCCGTTCATGCCCTGCCTGCAGTTGCAGTGGCTCAAACCGGCGGTCATGGCGCTGCTGCAACTGACGCGTCAAATAAGCCAGCGGACGGGTCATCAGTCGGCTGGAAATATACAGGATCACAAAGGCCAGCAGGATGTTCCTGACCACACCTAAAATCAGCTCCCAGAGTATCCTGCGCTGAAAATCCGTACCTGCCAGACCACCATTGATTCGAATCTGCAAGTGACCAACAGACTGGGTTTCTGCTGTAAACGCCTGTTGCCAGATCAATGGTTGGGTGAAAGTCAGCTCATCACCGAGCACACGCGCCAAAAAAGGGGCTTGCTGCTCGCCACGCCGGTCCTTGGTAGCCAGTAATCGTCCCCGCTCAGTGACCAGCTCGCCATACACCACAGCCTGTACTGCAAACAAACCATCCAGCACCTCTTCAGCAAGATTGGCGTCCAGCGTCCAGGCAGCCTGGGTGGCAGTGTTGGTGGCAGTCAACAGCAACTCCTGGCCGGATTGTTTGATGTGGTACCGGGTCTGACGGTAATCCACGGCAATCATCACCAGACTCAGTAAAACACCCAGCGTGATGGCAGCCACCAGTGTCAACCGTGTCTGACGCCAGGCCAGGCTATCGGTCAGATCCTTCATGACTCACTCTCCCTTGTCACTCGCCAGTCAGGGCCAGCCCAGCGGTCCAGCACCTGCTCAATGGCGCCACTCTGTTGTAATCGCTCAACGGCCTGCTGAATCCTTTCCATGCGCTGGGTGTCTTCATAATGGAGGGAAAACTGCACCGTCACGGGTGTTGCCTGTAACACCAACCGGTCACCCAGTAACTCACTTACCTGCAATTGCTCACTGAGGTACATCAAGGACAGGCTGTTACCGCTGATGGCATCCAGTCGTCCTGCTGCCAGCATGCCAATCAGGGTTTCATAGTTACGCAGATAAACCTTGTTCAGGCTGGTATCCGCATCAAAACGCGGTGACAAACGAATGCCACGCAATACACCAATGCGTAATCCGGCCAGATCTTCATAACGCTCCAGTTTGATGCCTTCACGCGCCAGCACCACAGAACCGAAACTGAATAAATAACCGGCATGCTGCACCTCGCCATCCCGCGCAGGAGCACGAATCAGGTAACTCAGATCCGCATCACCATAATGCAGGCTTTCCAGCACCCGCGCATAGGGAACCAGGCGTTTTTGCTGCTGCAAACCCGATTCTGCCTCAATCAAAGCGGCAATCTCCAGCCAGATTCCCATGGCCTGGCCAGTGGTTTCATCATGGAATCCCCAGGGTTCCGTTTCCATGATGAGTGCCCGGAGGGGCGCTGCCACCAGTGAGGCATTAAAGCTCAGCACAAACAGCAGTAGCAGGTGTTTCATAACCCCTCCCTTGCCACCGGCAGGGTAAAACAGAAACGGCATCCCTTGCCTTCACCCGGTGACTCCACCCAGATGCGACCCCCATAACGCTCAACGATCTTGCGACAAACCGCCAGGCCGATGCCTGTGCCTTCATATTCAGTGCGTGTGTGCAAGCGCTGGAATACACGGAACAAACGCTCAATCTGATCCGGTGCTATGCCGATGCCCTGATCTTCAACAGTAAAACACCAGAAGCCTGCAGCACCATCCGGGGTTAATGGCTCAACATCCAGTCTTACCTCAGGGGATTGACCCGGTTGATGGTATTTCAGGGCGTTCCCGATCAGGTTCTGAAACAGACGCGTCAACTCATCCGGGCTCACATACAGGGTTGGCCAGTGTTTTGCCAGCAGCTGAATACGGGCCTGTTGCTCCTGTATCAGCGGCTCCAGAAACTGCAGCGCTTCATTGATTGCCGTTTGTGCAGATAACAGTGCTTTAGGCTGCCCCTTGCGGCCCACCCTGGAGTACTCCAGCAAGGATACCAGCATCTGATCCAGGCGACGGGATCCATCCAGGGCGTAGTGCAGCATTTCACGGGTGTCCGCGGCCAGACCATCAGCCAGTTTACGCTCCAGCAACTGTAAATAACTGCTGATCATCCGCAGCGGCTGCCGCAAATCATGGCTGGTAATGTAGGCAAACTGTTCCAGCTCGGCATTGGACGCCTCCAGTGCCTGATTTTTCTGTTCCAGTGCCTGCTCTGCTTCGCGGCGGCGGGTGACATCATGGATCACACCCAGCACCAATTTCCTTGAGTGGATTTCGACGGGTATCAGGGTCACTTCCACCAGTAAAACATGACCATCCTGCTTTAGGTGTACCCACTCAAAACTGGCTGACTCCTGATCCTGGAGTTTTCTGAAAATGGCCGCCGCCAGAACAGCACTGCGGCTACCATCCGGTTGAAAAACTGGTGACACCTCTTCCGGGCGTTTTCCTATCAGCTGCTGGGCATTGCTTAACCCCAGCAAGCGGGGCATCGCCGGATTGCAGTCAACAAACACACCCTTGAGGGGATCAAGCATGATCACCGGCAAGGGCAAGTGCTGATACAAGGAGTTAAAACGATGATTGGCCAGCCGCAAACGCCGGTTAAACATCAACAAGGCCAGGGCAAAAGCCAGCGCAAAGGCCAGAAAACTGCTGATGGATAACATCCACAGCGGGTATTGACGCCACAGCTGCTGCATACTCAGCTGTTCAGCCTGATCATAGGGCGGTAATTTGAGTGCATAAGCCAGGCGGTCCATCACCGAATAATCAGCCGGTGGGGAAAAGCCATCAATGCCGAGGGATAACACCGCCGGGTGATCCGGTGACAGATTCAACAAGGCTCGCACCAGCTCACGGGTACAACTGCATTCACCGACAGCAGCCAGTGGCCACTCGGGGTAAAGGCGAGTCGATACCTGGAAGGGAAAGTCTGGCTGAGGCATGGGGTTGAGCACCTGTAGCTGGTCAGATGCCAACACCCCTTGGTGCAGCATCGACTCCAGAATGCCTGTACGCACAAAACCAACAGCATAATGCCCCGCCAACAGTGCCTTGATCACTGCATCATGGCTGCCCAGTTCAACAGGGGTGTAATCCTGATGGGGTAACAGGCCATGCTGCATCAATTCATAAACCTGGGTCTGATACCCTCCCAGAAACCAGGTGCCTGGTATGGCAATCTGCTGCTGACGCAGGTGTTTAATATCAGAGATGCCGTTGTTGGCCCTGGCCAGAATCACGCCACCCAGAGAACGGGTTGGAATACCCTGTTCCAGATTGACCAAGGTGACCAGGGGCCCTTGCAGCGCATAATGGTGGCGCAGCAGGTTGTAGTGACTGGGATTGGTCATCACCAGATCAATCTTGCGTTGATGCACAGCTTCCGTTAAAGCGGCCTGATCCAGCACCTGCAGCCGGATTTCTGCCTGCTGCAGGTGTTCATTCAGGTAGTCGACCAAAGGTTGAAAGCGCTCCTGCATCTGCTCAGCAGGCCGGTAGGCAAAAACACCCAGGTGTAATTGCCGCTTTTCTGCTGCCAGGCTGCCCAAGGGCAACAGCAGCAGCAAGATTAACCAGCCGACTTGCAACCTTTGACGATGATTAGTGCTTGTACACCTTGAACTGTTGACGCAACTCATCCAGCACCTGCGTGGTTTCCTGTACATGACGACTGGCAATCAGTGCCTGCTCGGCCTGAGCCGCATTGCTATCGGCCAGACGGGCGATGCCTTCCACCGTTTCAGCCACTTCCCGGGCAGCCATGGCCTGTTCCTGTAATACATGCTGAATATCTTGTGTTGCACGAATCACCTGCAGGGTGCCCTGCTCAATGTCTGCCACCGACTGGCCTGCACGCTGGGCCTTTTCCACCCCCTGCTCAACCTTGGCAACACTGGTCTGCATTTCTTCCACCGCAGCATCCGTCTGTTTCTGGATCTGGCTGACCATATCAGAAATTTCCACCGTTGAATGGGCCGTTCTTTCAGCCAGATTACGCACTTCATCGGCCACCACCGCAAAACCCCGACCATGTTCACCGGCGCGGGCAGCCTCAATGGCAGCATTCAGTGCCAACAGGTTGGTCTGATCGGCAATCTCCCTGATGGTAGATACAATCTTGCCAATGTTGTCAGACAGTTTTTCCAGCTCTTTCAAGCGGCCAGCCGACTGCCTGACGGTATCCGCAATCAAACCGATTTCACGACTACTGGCATAAACTGCTTCAGCACCGGTACGTGCGATGTCACCAGCCGATGTTGAGGCACCATGCGCTGACTGGGCATTATGACCAATCTGGTCCACTGAGGCACTCAGTTCCTCCAGTGCTGCCGCCATACTGGCCGAAGCATTGGACTGCTCAACAGCACCCCGCGAAGTTTCTTCACTGGCTTCCAGCATTTCTTTGGCCGCCAGATTGAGTGCCCGGGTGGATTGAGTCATCTGGAAGGCAATTTCAAATAACCGGTTACGCATGATCATGACAGCATTAAACAGGCTGCCAATTTCGTCTTTTTTGCCAATCGGTGCTTCACCCACCAGATTGCCTGAGCCTATTTCCAGCGCCACTTGCCTCAGTGCTTCCAGACGTGCAGCATTGCTTTTCAGCACCAGATACAACCAGGTCAGTGCCACACCACCCACTGCACCCAACTTGATCAGCAACAGGGTGATCACCGCCTCAATGGCAGGATCGGTCACCTGCAGGTATTGCCAGCCAGCCAACAGCCCCAGAGTCATCACCATTAAAAACATCGGCAGCATGGCCGTGGTGGTCAGGCTGAGGTTGATATAAGCATCCTTCACGCGCGAGCCAAAACCGGATAACACATAACCACCGGAAAGGCGAATGCGCTTGCCTTCCCGCATTTCACGGTACAAGGCTTCGGCACTTGCCACCTCATCACGCGTGGGTTGCAGGCGCACACTCATGTATCCCCCATCAGGGCGTGGGGTGGCAGTGGCCTTGACCCAGTAGTGGTCACCATTTTTACGGCGGTTCTTGACCATGCCCTGCCAGGCACGACCCGCTTTTAACGTGGCCCACATGTCGCGGAAGGCTTCTGATGGCATATCCGGGTGGCGGACGATGTTATGAGCCTGACCGATCAGCTCTTCCCGGGTGAAACCGGCATATTCAACAAACTCATCGTTGACGTAGGTAATACGTCCCTTGGCATCCGTATGGGAAATAATGGCGCAGTCAGGACGGACAGCAAATTCTTTTTGTGTGACGGGTTGATTGTTACGCATAAAACCCTCTCAAAATAATTATACAAAAGCTGTATAACAGGCGTACAAAGAGAGTAACAACTCACCAGACAAAAGAAAACGAAATTCCGGGTCAAGACCGGGGTTTTACGCACAAGCTGAAACAATCAAGATACATTCTGGCCAGGATGTTCCGGAAACAGTCGGATCAGGCTGGAAACAGCCGCAGGAACCACAAACCGGAAAGGCCGTGACAGCAGAAAATGGAGCAGGAAATTATCTTGTACAAGAATAAATGAAGATCAGGTTTCACGACCCTGATAAAGCGAACGCAACTGCCCCGCCAGGCTCAGCGGATCAAAGGGTTTGGCGATCACCCCCAGCAAACCACTTTGCAACCATTCTGCCGGTGTCGAGTTGCTGACTTTGGCCGTCAACAGGATGCCTGGCAAGGCTGCCCAGTGAGGTTGACTGCGCAGTTGGCGAAAAAACTCCAGCCCCGTCATACCCGGCAGCATATAGTCCAGCAGCAGCAGATCAGGGTTAAAGCTGACCACATCTCTTAATGCCTGCTCGGCATCTTCCGCAAGGCAAAGCTCAAAACCCTGGCTGGGCGTTAACACCATTTCCAACAACAAACGTATGTCTGGATCATCCTCAACACAGAGTACCCGCAGAATCTCAGTGGTCATCTTTGTTCTCCTCCGGATGATCCGATCCGTTTTTGTTGTCCAGCCGGGGCAAGTCGAGGAAAAAACAACTGCCACTTCCCGGCAGTGAACTGAACCCAATGCGGCCATTCATGGCAGTGGTCAGTTCACGGGTAATCGCCAGGCCCAGACCCGTGCCGGTATTACGGCGGCGATCCGATTTGTCAGCCTGCGCAAAACGCTCAAAAACACGCGATTGAAATGCCAGCGGAATGCCTTCACCCTGATCGGTCACCATGATGCGAACCGTATCCTGACGGCGGGTCACCACCACTTCCACTTCGGTGTTTTTGGGTGAAAACTTGACAGCATTGGATAACAGATTGGTCAGCACCTGATTGAGACGCCCCGGATCAACCATCACCAACAAAGGGCCTGTAGGCTGCTTTAAGGACACACGAACCCCCTGCTCTTGAGCATAAGGAGTAAAGTCTTCCACGGTCTGATACAAAATGGGCTGCAGCGCTACACACTGCAGATCCAGCTTCAGGCTTCCCTTGGTCAGACTGGCAAGATCCAGCAGGTCATTGACCAACACAATCAAGCGGTTCACATTGCGGTCGGCCATATCCATCAGTCTTGCCTGCTGCTCCGGTTGCTGGGCCAGGTCTTTACTGCGCAGCAGCGCCAGAGCACCCCGGGCAGAGGTCAGTGGCGTACGCAATTCGTGACTGACAACAGAAACCAGCTCATCTTTTAACTGCTCCTGACGGTCTCGCTGCTCTTGCAGCTCATTAAAAGCCTGCAACAGCTGACCTATCTCATCCTGTCGGTCCACCTGCAAATGCTGATAACCCTTTTTAAGCTGCAACACTTCACGCATTTGCTGCAAGGAGCGATGCACTGGGCCCAGTAACCGATGCAATAACCAACCGGCAAACAGGCCACCCAACAGCAGCGCCAGCCCTAATACCAGCAGGTTATGCCTGACCCAACTGTTAAGCAGCTCAGTGATGGGTTGCATCTGGCGCAGCTTGACCAGTGTCCAGCCGGTGGAGTCCTGGGTGGTCGCAACATACAACCAATCCTGACCTGCAGCATCCACAAACCGGCCTGAGGGAATACCCTGTTGCAACTGCCTGAACAGTGGATCCTTTGAAGCAATGGGTTGCAGGGTCAAGGCAGGGTTGGATGCAGAGACATAACGCTGGGCCGTCAGATCCATGATCAGCAAATCACTGCTGACCCGGTCATATTCACTGCGAATCTGCTCAAACAAGGGCTCTGAATCCAGCGGCTGGTAACCCACCAGAAAACCTTTGGGGGTCGCAAGGTTATCAACAAAAATCGGCACACTGAAAATCGAGATGGGGATGGACGAAAAACGCCCCATGGTTGGTGGATAACGAACCGTTTGCCCAGTGCGTATATTCTCTTGAATGTAGGCTCTGTCCCAGACACTTGATCCACGACGCCCAGGCACTACCGGACTATCAGCCAGAATCTGGCCCTCCGCATCCATCACGACATAACCAAAAAATACCTGTGACAGGCCAGGAGCCGTAATGCGTTGTTCAAGGGTTTCAGCTGCCGCAAGTTCATTCTGCTCCAGCAATGATGCAGCCAGGGACTCCAGAACCTGCTGGCGGCGATCAAAAACCCGATCAATACGCTGCACCAGCATTTCCACTTCTTCCTGTCCGGTCTGCAGCAGCAAGACCATCGAATCCCGCTCAATAAAATACTTCAGCAACAAGGCGTTGCCGCCACCCGCCAGAACAAAAAGCGCCAGCAGCAACAGCAGTAACTTGTTTCTGAGACTCCAGCCGACTGGCTCAGTCCGTTTATGCACATCTGGCATCAGCCTTGTGACTCCCTTTCTGGCTGTTGTTGTCCTGCATCACCGGTAACTCCACATAAAAGCAACTGCCTCCGTGCTCATTGGGATAAAAGCCCAGATCCCCATGCATCGCCAGAGCCAACTGCCGACTGATTGCCAGGCCTAACCCTGTACCGGCATGCATGCGGCGATCAGAAGGGTCCAACTGGCTGAAACGCTTGAACAGCTGATTCCTGAAATGCTCAGGAATACCTGGCCCCTGATCACATACTCGCACTTGCACACATTCTGACTGACTTGCCACTGATATGACAACCCTGGTCTGCTCGGGTGAAAACTTGATGGCATTGGATAAAAGATTAGTCAACACTTGCAGAAAACGCTCAGCATCCACTGACACCAGCACCGGAGGCTCCAACTCAACGTCTTGCACCAGGTTGATCTGACGCATGGCCGCAGTACACTGCACCTCACTGCAGGCACGTTGAATCAAGGGTTGCAGTGGCTGATGCTTGATCGCCATGCTGAGTTGCCCGGAGTCCAGGGCAGCCATATCCAGCAAATCATTCACCCGATGGGTCAATCGGCCGGTATTGCGCTGCGCAATTTCCAGCAACTCGGCAACCTGGCTGTAGTGCTGCTGAGCAAGCGCAGGGCGCATCAGGGCCAGTGCACCATGAATGGACGTCAGGGGGGTACGCAACTCATGACTGACCACTGAAATCAGTTCATCCTTGGTTTTCACCTGCTGCCTGCGCAGGGCTTCCACCTCATCAAAAGCATGGAGCAACTGCCCGATTTCATCCTGCAACCCTGCATCCAGAGGTTCATAATCCTGCTTGTCCATCACCAGCACGGCATGCAGCTGATTGATGGCACGACGCACCGGACGCAACATCTGCTGCATGATCCAACCCGTCAACAAGGCAATCACCACAAACATCAACAGCAGCATTTGCAAAAAATGCTGCTGCAGGACCCTGAACGGCCCCAGCACAGCCGCCTCGGGAGCCATCTTGATCAGGCTCCACTGCAATGCTGACATGTCACCGTGTGCATAAAGCCAGTTACGCCCATCCTGCGCCCGCACCTGACCACTGGTTTCTCCCCGCAATACAGCTTCCAGCAGCAGGGAACCCTGACGCCGCGACAAGGGCTGCAGGATCAGGTCCGGTTCTGTGGCGGTAATGAACAACTGATGCTGGCGATCCAGAATCACCAGGCGACCTCCATACACATCAAACTCGCGGCGAATCGATTCAAACAACGGCTCCTGCTCCAGCCCGTTACGGCCAACCAGCATAGCCACCAGTTCACCCTGAGGATTTTTAACGGGTTGAATAAAAAAGATGGATGGCAAGCCGGAAACAGTTCCAAAAACGGGACCACTGCTGACCGCTTGCCGGGTCTGCATCACTTCACGGATAAACTCACGATAACTGTAGTCTGTTCCCCTGCGCCCTGAAACCTGCGGCACATCCAGCAGAGCAACCCCCTCGGCATCCAGCAGCAGGTAATCGGTAAAGTGTTGGCCACTCAAAAAAGCCTGCAGCAACACCTCGACCCGGGACAGATCATCAAGTGAGGACGCCAGCAGGATCGCCTGGTTTTCAAGTAAGACCATGCGCTGCTCATAATGTTTGCTGATACGACCCACCAACTGTTCCACCTGGGCTTGCTGCTGATCAAGATAAATCGCCCGCTGTTCCCGCTGCAGGTAGAAGCTACTCATCAGGGCTGCCACCAGCAACACCAGTGTGAAGCTGATAATCAAAAGCAACAACAAGCGCTGGGTCATGCCAGTTTTACGCCAGTAGGCCACACTCATCATCTGGCATTCAATCGCGCTATTTCTTCAGCAACAGCCTGCAACTGCAGATGCACCTGAGCAACATTCAGTGCTTCACCGGCACAGGCAGCCCGTAACCCCTGCTCCAGTTGACGCGCCACCAGGCTGAGCGCTTCCAGCTGATAACTGCCCGCAGCACCGGTAAGATTGTGGGCTTCACGGTGCAGCTGGTTTAAAGTGCTTTCCTCGCTCAGCTCCAGCCATTGCTTCAACAGATCCTGCAGACAGGCCAGACGCGCAGGAAGGCGCCCGATAAATCCCTGCTGCAATAACTCAAATTCATCTACTACTCTTACCTGATCGTGCATATCAACCTCCCTGCCAGGTTAGACTTCCAGAATGCAAATCGGGTCCAAGCCTTTGCCGTGACCTGCTCTGCTGCTTTGAAAACACCACCAAAACCCTTTTTTCTATACCAAAAACCTTTTAACCTATGAGGAGAACCCCTTGATCCATAAGGGAAGATATATAAAATATATTTTATAAGAATTATTAAAAAAATGACACAACAAGTTGCCATCATCGAAGACGATCCTGACCAGGCAAAACTTCTGGCCAGCTGGCTTTCCAGCTATGGTTACAGCTCATCCCTCTACCTATCCGCTGAACTCTTTCTGGAAGCGGCCACCAGCCGAACCTTTGATCTGTTGCTGGTCGATTGGTTGCTGCCCGGCATGAGTGGATTACAACTGGTGAAACAACTGACCAGCGAAAACCAACCACCACCCATCATTTTCATCACCGGCAAGAGCCAGGATGACGATCTGGCTGAAGCCCTGCACTCCGGAGCTGATGACTTTATCACCAAACCTCTCAAACGAACGGTACTGATTGCCCGCATCCACGCCGTCATGCGCAGGCGAGGCAAGGAAACCCACAACATCAACCCCAGCACCCGCCTGATCATGGATGCACTTCGCTCAGAACTCACTTATCAGGGGCAACGAGTACAGCTAACCAGTACTGAATTCCAGTTACTGCAGTTATTGCTACAGTCTGAAGATCAGTTATTAACCCGCCCTGAACTTGCCGACAGCCTCTGGGGTGATGAGTCCAAAGCCACTGGAGGACGAGCGCTGGACGTGGTCATCAGTCGATTGCGCAAAAAACTCGATCAACTGGATCCCAGTCCCGGCCAGATCAGCAGCCATTATGGCAAGGGTTATCTGTTCTCACGCTCACCAGCCTCCTGAGCCGTGCAAGACACATCACCCCGAACCAATTGCAGGTGCGGTACAGCCTCTGGCTGTTTCACTAAACGGCTGGGAAAATGCAAGGAATCATTCAGTTGCTCAAAACTGGCGTGCATCAGGCGGGACAGCGCCATCACGCGCCCCAGCCCCTGATGCCGCGCTCGCAGGCCGCGTATCTGAAATTGTAGACGCTCCAGCTCCTGCCTGCGTTTTGATCCTTCAGGCACAGCCGCCATGAACTCACGATTTTTTTCATCCAGCAGCGCATCCAACTGCCCCTGCTGATATAACCTGACCATCTCCTGAAAATCAGGAAGCTGAATATCACGTGAAGGCATTATTGCTCTCCTTCTTCATAACGTTGACGAACTGCCAGAAATTCCGGCAAACATTGCTCAAAATGCGCCACCAGTTGCGGATCAAAATGCCGCCCGGACTGCTCACGAACAAAATTCAGCGTTGCTTGCAGACTCCAGGCTTTTTTATAGGGTCTTGGGGATGTCAGGGCATCAAACACATCCGCCAGCGCAGTGATACGACCAGAAAGCGGAATGGCCGCCCCTTTCAAGCCAGCGGGATAACCACTGCCATCCCATTTTTCATGGTGGGTCAGGGCAATTTCCCGCGCCAATTGCAACAAGGATGAATCGTCACCCTCCAGCAATTCAGCACCGATGCGTGCATGTTCCTGCATGATCCGGTATTCATCTTCGGTCAGCTTGCCGGGTTTAAGCAGGATGTGGTCAGGAATACCGATTTTTCCGATATCATGCATGGGGCTGGCATGCAGCAACAGCTCACACTCGGCAGCATTCCAACCCAGGCTGCGAGCCAGGATCACCGCATACTGGCTCATGCGTACCACATGAAGTCCGGTTTCGTTGTCACGAAATTCTGCCGCGCGCCCCAGGCGTCGTATGACTTGTAAACGGGTAGCATTCAACTCCGCTGTACGCTCAGCAACCTTTTCTTCAAGCAGGGCTTTCTGGTCGTGCAATAACCTGTGCGCCAGATGGACTTCCAGCAGGTTTTTCACACGCATCAACAGCTCAGTGCGATCAAAGGGTTTACCGAGAAAATCCCGCGCACCACTGCCAAGCCCTTTTAACAGGTAGTCGCGCTGATGCTGGGCAGTCAGGATCAGAATCGGTGGCAACAAGGGATCCTGCAGTGCTTTCAGTTGCTCCATCACGGCAAAACCATCCAGATGGGGCATATTGATGTCCAGCAGGATCAAATCAGGCCGTTGCTGTTGATAACGGGGCAGAACCTGGCGCGGGTCCTGAATTTCCACCAGATCACCATAGCCCTGACTGGATAACATCTTTCGCAGCAGTTTCAGATTGGCCGGCTCATCGTCAACCAGCAGGATACGACTGACCGAGAGATCAACATTGTCAGGCATCTTCTGCGCCCTCAGCCATGTCATGTGGTAATTCCAGCCAGAAGGTTGAACCCTTGCCAACTTCACTCTCAACACCAATCCGCCCACCCATCTGCTGAATCAGCTGCCGACAGATCACCAGCCCGATGCCTGTACCTTCTACACCCGAGTGTTCTGCACCCAGACGATTGAATGGCTGCCAGAGCTCTGCCAGCTTGTCGACTGGAATACCCTGTCCCGTATCCTGCACCAGAATTCTGGCCCAGCCCGGCTGCCCGGCACTTTCGACCCAGACCCGTACAAGCCCCTGATGCCGGTTATATTTGATGGCATTGGTGACCAGGTTCATCAGCACCTGCTTCAGACGCAGGCGATCAGCCCAGACATAAATCCCCGGTGGAAAATCAACCGCCAGTCGTAACTGATGGGTTGCCACCATGGGATTGATCAATGGGCAACACTCCTGGGCCAGATCAGCCAGTTGTACGGACTCCATACTCAGCCTGAGCTGGCCGGATTCAACGCGTGCCAGATCCAGCACATCATTGATCAGTTCCAACAGGTGTTTGCCAGCACGACTGATTTCGAGCACGTTGTCACGATTGTCTTCACTGAGGCTGTCATCACACTCCATCAGTTGCGCAAAACCGATCACCGCATTCAGGGGAGTGCGCAACTCATGACTCATATTGGAAAGGAAACGTGACTTGGCCTGATTGGCCTGCTCTGCCTCATCACGTGCTTTGGATAATGCCAGTTCAGTCTGTTTCAGACGGGTGATATCGGTGCGAATGGAGATGTACTCGCGGATATTTCCAGCCTCATCAAAAAATGGCGTGATAGTGGAATGCACCCAGTAATAACTGCCATCCCTGGCACGATTACAAACCTCACCCTGCCAGATCAAACCGGCACTGATGGTTTTCCAGAGCTGCTGATAAAATGCCGGTGGGTGTTGATCCGACTTGAGAATGCGATGGTTCTGACCCAGCAGTTGCTCTCGGGTATAACCTGAAACCCGGCAGAACTGGTCATTGGCATAGGTGATACGCCCTGCAGGGTCGGCAACACTGACGATGGCGTGGTAATTCAATGCCTGGCGATGGCGCACCAGAGCATCCATGGATTGCCGTGTTCTTGACTGCATCAATTGGTCCAGACGGGAACGACGCGCCTTGGCAATCAGGGTGCTGACCAGTTGATCGGATTCGATGGCAAAAACCAGAAAGTCATCAGTATCCCTTGTCAATCCCTGCAATCGACTCACATCGTCCAGGTCATCAACCATCAGGAACACGGGACGCTGCTCCAGTCCCTGGTATTCCCGCAATAAGCGGGGCAATTCCAGCCGCTTTACCAGTGGCAGACTGGCATCCATGAGTAATACATCTGGTTGAAACGCCTGATAAGCCTGGAGTAACAACATCGGGTCATCGAGCAGCTGCAGCACCATGCCTTCCGACTCCAGTTGCCCGGCCAGCAAGCGTAATGCGGTGTTGTTATCTGCCAGCAGCAATACCCGCCAGGGATCATGGCAATGCAGCAGGCTATTCAGCCGGAAAATCAGCTGGCCGGGATCAAGGGGTTTATTCAGATAGGCGACAGCACCCGCACGTTGAGCAGCAAGTCGGGCATGAATGTCATTACGGGAAGAAATAAATACAACAGGAAAATCCAACCCTGCATCCAGCTGTAATTCCTGGATCAGGTGGGCACCGGCCAATGCCCCTTCCGGAAACATCAGATCCATGATCACGGCGGCAGGCTGCAAGGCGCGGCTTTCCACCTGCGCCCGGAAAGCCTCAAGACCAGCAAAGACGGCCACATCAAAACCGGCTTGGTGCAGGTTAAAGTCAAGCAGTGCCGCTTGCTCCGGATCGTCCTCAACCAGACAAATCAATCCGGGTGATTTACGCCCTGCCGCTGTCATCAATTGCATCGCCTGCCCTCTGCCTGGCGTTCAAGTCAGATGCAATGATGATTGAAAGTGAAATTAAAAACCCTCAGGAGTTATACAAACCACGCTTCAATTTGGACGAAATTGAAACAATCCTGATACATTTTTACTCACAGGGCTAAACCACGCGCCAGATCGGCCTGAATGTCCTGAATGTCTTCCAGACCAACCGCCACCCGCACCAGGCCATCTGTGATACCGGCAGCCAATCTGGCTTCAGGCGCCACACGGGCATGGGTGGTGGTTGCAGGATGCGTAATGGTGGTTTTGGCATCACCCAGGTTGGCAGTGATGGACAGCATGCGTGTGGCATCAATCACCTTCCATGCTGCATCACGGCCACCGGCCATTTCAAACGACAAGACGCCACCAAAGGCACGCATCTGACGTTTGGCCAGTTCATACTGCGGATGATCCGGCAGTCCGGCATAATGCACCCGCGCCACACCCGGTTGCTGTTGCAGCCAGGTGGCCAGTTGCAGGGCATTGGCGGAATGGGCATCCATACGCAGGCGCAGGGTTTCCAGACCTTTCAGAAATACCCAGGCATTAAACGGACTCATGCAGGGGCCGGCAGTACGCACCACACCAAAAACTTCCGCCATGTCCTTGTGATTGCCCACCACCGCACCACCCACCATACGGCCCTGACCGTCCAGGTATTTGGTTGCTGAATGCACCACAATATCCGCACCCAGTGCCAGCGGCTTTTGTAATGCCGGTGTACAGAAGCAGTTATCCACCACCAGTCGTACACCCTTGCTGCGCGCCAGTGTCGACAGGGCAGCCAGATCAGCCAGTTCACACAGGGGATTGGACGGGGTTTCCACAAAGAACAATCGGGTGCGCTCATTACAAGCGGCTTCCCAGGCATTCAGGTCGGCCAGTTCCACAAAACGGGTGGTGATGCCAAACTTGCCGATCAGGCGGTTGAACAGCCCTACAGTGGAACCAAACACACTGCGTGAGCAGACCACTTCATCACCCTGCTGCAGGAAGGCCAGACACACCGACAGGATAGCCGCCATGCCGGAGCTGGTTGCCACAGCGCGATCACCACCTTCCAGTGCCGCCAGTCGCTCTTCAAAACAGCGCACCGTGGGATTGGTGAAACGTGAATAGATGTTGTGTTCACCGGTTTCGTTGGCAAAACACTCGGCAGCATGAGCTGCCGATTCAAACACATAGCTGGACGTGGTGAAGATGGGCTCGGCATGCTCACGTTCGGCAGTCCGACGCTGGCCGGTACGCAGGGCCAGTGTATCCAGCCCCCAGGAGGCATCAGTCATCAGGATCACTCCGCTTCGGCACTGTCATTGTGCAGTTCAATGGCACCATTTTCAGCATCAGCGCCGTTTTTGGCTGCATCATTGCGCTGGTCTTCCAGGCGCTGCAGGTAAGCCGCATCGATGCCACCGGTGATGTAACGACCATCAAACACCGAACAGTCAAAACCTTCCACCGTGGGATTCAATTCTTTACAGGCATCAATCAGATCATCCAGATCCTGATAGATCAGCCAGTCAGCACCAATCAGCTCACCCACTTCGTCTTCAGTCCGGCCATGCGCAATCAGCTCATGTGCAGCGGGCATGTCGATGCCATAAACGTTGGGATAACGCACGGCAGGAGCAGCAGACGCAAAATAAACCTTGCGGGCACCGGCATCACGCGCCATCTGAATGATTTCATTACAGGTGGTGCCACGCACAATGGAGTCATCCACCAGCAGCACGTTCTTGTCCTTGAACTCCATGCCAATGGCATTCAGCTTCTGGCGCACGGATTTTTTACGCAGGGTCTGACCCGGCATGATGAAGGTGCGACCGATGTAACGGTTCTTGATGAAACCTTCGCGGTAGGTCACACCCAGATGCTGAGCCAGTTCCAGAGCCGAGGTACGGCTGGTATCAGGAATCGGGATCACTACATCGATGTCATGATTCGGGCGTACTCGGGTGATCTTCTCAGCCAGTTTTTCACCCATGCGCATGCGGGCATGATAGATGTTGATGCCATCCATGATGGAGTCTGGACGCGCCAGGTAAACGTGCTCAAAAATGCAGGGAGAGAACTGACGCTTTTCAGCACACACGCGCGTGTGTAACTGCCCATTCATGTCCACATAAGCCGCCTCGCCCGGCTCCAGATCACGAATCAACTGAAAACCAACCACATCCAGCGCCACACTTTCCGAGGCAATCATGTACTCGGTGCCTTGCGAGGTTTCACGCTTGCCAATCACGATCGGACGAATGGCAAAGGGGTCACGGAAACCAACCATGCCATAACCGCTGATCATGGCCACTGCAGCGTAACCACCCTCACAGCGTTCATACACCCGGCTGATGGCAGAAAAAATATCCTCTGCGGTGAGGGTCATGCCCTGCTTGCCCAGCTCATGGGCAAAGATATTCAACAGCACCTCGGAATCCGAGTTGGTGTTGATATGACGCAGGTC
This sequence comes from Marinospirillum alkaliphilum DSM 21637, assembly GCF_900119735.1. Lineage (GTDB taxonomy): Bacteria > Pseudomonadota > Gammaproteobacteria > Pseudomonadales > Halomonadaceae > Marinospirillum > Marinospirillum alkaliphilum. The sequence goes on from NZ_FPJW01000005.1 coordinate 138,710, forward strand.
GGTACGAAACAGCGCTTCACTCAGGGCTTCAGCATTGGTCAGGTTGCCGTTGTGGGCCAGTGCAATGCCGTAGGGTGAGTTGACATAAAACGGCTGGGACTCGGCTTCACTGGATGATCCGGCAGTGGGATAACGCACATGGCCGATCCCCATGCTGCCGATCAGCCGCTTCATATGGCGGGTGCGGAACACGTCCCGCACCAGTCCGTTGCTCTTGCGCAGGAAGAAGCGCCCCCGGTCACAGGTCATGATACCGGCAGCATCCTGACCGCGATGCTGTAAAACGGTCAGACTGTCAAACAGCAACTGATTAACCGGCTCGTGAGCCATAATACCCGCTATTCCACACATGCAACTTTCACCTATTTACTGATGTAATCGTCCAGATGGCCAGCACTCCAGTCACGGATGCTTTCCATATAAGGCAGCAGCAGGGATTCCTGCCAGAGTTTGTGATGCCGCAGATCGGTCAGGCTGGCAATGGCCACCATCACCACCACAATCAGTACACCGCGTAACACACCAAATACGACACCTAAAATTCGGTCCAGAGAACCCAGGCCAATTTTCTGCACCAGCGTACCAAAAGCACTGGAGACCACCTTGCTGGCCAATAACACCACGATCACAATCGCGATGTAAGCAGCCGCCAGCTGCAAACCCGGATCAGACAAAAAGCTGCCAAACACCGGTGCCACTTCCTGGCCCAGCAGACGCGCAGCCAGCAGCGCGAGCACCCAGCCCATCAAGGAAAGCACCTGATGAACAAATCCCTTCCAGAAGGCCAGCAGCACTGAAGCCGCCAGAATCACCAGAATGACGATATCAACAGCGTTCATAAACACCCCTTCGATGAATCTTACTCATTACCCGCAGGCAAACTGCCCTGCGCCCTGGCTTCATGTTCAGGTACATAACGAGTCAGTAAGGTTTTTAATCCCTGTTCCTGCAAAAGGCGATCCTGATGTTCGCGCCCCTGCTGCTGACTCACATAGGGACCCACAAACACCACCGCCATATTATTGATTCTGCGCCAATAGGGGTGATACCCCTGTTGCTGTAAACGCTCCACCAGACGCCGGGCATTGGCGGGTTCACCAAAGCTGGCCACCTGTATCGCCCAGGCTTCCACACCACCTTCAGGGTTCAGGCGCACCGCATGATCCCGCTGATCGGTCTGGATCTGCTGCTGCTCTGCAGGACGCCAGGGTGGCGGCAAGACTGGTGGTGTGGCTTCTTGCACGGCAACCTCAACGGGAGGTGGCGGTGCCGGGGTGATGATCTTATCAGATACCGGTGCCGGCGGACGCTCCTCCTCCAGCAAAAAAGGCAAAAAAATCACTGCCAGGGCAATCAGGGCAATGGCACCAACCAGGCGCTCCTTTACACCGTAACGCATGACCAAGCCTCATCATTTTGCAAATGCTGCAGTACCTGAGACAGAGTGAAAAATGAACCCATCACCAACAGCTCATCACAATCACCTGCCAACTGCTGACAGGCTACAGCATAAGCCTGATGACCGGCAGCGTCATCATCCACGGCCAGGATTCTGCCACCCAACTGCCGCACCCGTTCTGCCAGTTTTTGTGGATGCTCTGCCCGAGGCAAGGGCAAGGCAGTGACAATCCAGCCATCCACCAGGGGGATCAGCGGTTTTAATGTGGCCGTGATGTCCTTGTCAGCCATCATGCCCACCAGCGCCACACGTTTTTTGCTGTTGTTTTCAGCCAAACGACGCGCCAGGTATTCCGCTGCTTCCGGATTATGGGCCACATCCAGCAGCCATTGGCCAATACGCTGCATACGACCGGTCATCTGCACCTGTGCCAACCCCTGATGTATGGCTGCCTTCGACAGATCAGGATAAGCCAGCAACAAGGCCTGAATGGCTGTGGCAGCATTATCCGGTGGCAGGTTGTTCAAAGGCAGGGCATCCAGTTGCAAGGACTCCAGTCCCGAGGTTCGGGTATCCAGCTGCTTCCCTTGCCAATGCCAGATCCTGGCCGATGCATCATCTTGGCGATCAAAATCAACACCCAGCTGCAAGGGCTTCACACCCAGCAAAGAGGCCGCTGCAAAAACACTGTTCGGCAACTGTCGACTGCCCAGTACCACCGGTTTACCGGCACGAAAAATACCGGCCTTTTCATGGCCGATGGCATCCAGGGTATCACCCAGCCAGGCCTGATGGTCCAGGGCGACAGTCACCAGCACCGCCACATCGGTATCGACAATATTCACCGCGTCCAGTCGACCACCCAACCCCACCTCAAGCAACCACAGATCCAGTCCGGCATCCTGAAACAGCAACAAACCCGCCAGGGTGGCAAACTCAAAATAACTCAGTGAAATGCTTGCTTCATCTGGTGTTGTGCGTGCAGCCTCAATGCGCTCAAAGGCATGCATGATGGACGCATCACTGACCGGTTGGCCCTGAATACGAATGCGCTCATTAAAATGCAGGAAGTGAGGTGAAGTGTAACTGCCGACTTTTAATCCGGCAGCCAGCGCCATGGCTTCGGTCATGGCCAGGGTAGAGCCCTTGCCATTGGTGCCGGCAAAGGTCATCACCCGTGGTCGATTCGCTGCTGACTGCAAGGGCAGTTGTAAACGCTGGGCAACCTGACGAACCCTATCCAGCCCCAGATCAATTTCGCGGGAATGCAGGGTTTCAAGGTGGTGAAGCCAGGCGTCCAGTGTGGCTGGCAAACCTGGCTGCTGTTCTGGGGTCACGGACGTTTTCAGGCCGCAGGTTGATGCGTCATCTTGCGCAACAGGCCACCCAGTTTTTCCGCCATTTCATGGCGATGGATGATCATGTCAACGGTGCCATGAGCAAGCAGGAACTCAGCACGCTGGAAACCTTCCGGTAACTTCTCACGCACCGTCTGCTCAATCACACGTGGACCGGCAAAACCACACAGGGCAAAGGGCTCGGAGACATTCAGGTCACCCAGCATGGCCAATGACGCAGACACACCACCATAAACCGGATCAGTCAATACCGAAATATAAGGGATGCCAGCCTGCTTCAGGCGCTCCAGCGCTGCCGAGGTTTTCGCCATCTGCATCAGCGAGAAGAGTGCTTCCTGCATGCGGGCACCACCGGATGCAGAAAAGCAGATCAGAGGCATGCGCTCACGCAGTGCCAGTTCCGCAGCACGGGCAAACTTTTCACCGACCACCGAACCCATTGAGCCACCCATGAAGTTGAACTCAAAAGCCACGGCAACCACCGCAACACCGGTCAGATTGCCACGCATGGCAATCAGGGCATCCTTCTCTCCGGTATCACGCTGAGCAGCTGCCAGACGCTCCTTGTATTTCTTGGAGTCTTTAAACTTCAGGCGATCCACTGGCTCCAGCTCTGCAAACAGCTCACTGGCAGTACCACGATCCAGAAAGGCTTCCAGACGCTTACGGGCAGTAATGCGCATGTGGTGATCACACTTGGGACAAACATGCTGGTTTTTTTCCAGCTCTGGGCGATACAGGGCAGCATCACACTTGGGGCATTTACGCCACAGGCCTTCCGGCACATTGGCTTTACGCTCAGCCCCTTCAGGGCGGATAATCGAGGGAACAATTCGGTTTAACCAGCTCATAATTCACTCAGTGATCTTTTCAGGAACGGAATAATCTAAAGGTACATTTTAACCCAGTCAGCCGTCGGGGTTGTAACTTTTTGAGGCCAGGCTTCAGGCGACTGAAGCATCCAGTGCCTGGCGCATCTCACCCAGGATCGCTTTTAACACCGGAGCAATCTTTTCAGGACTTGCTTCCAGCTCAGCAATGCGACTGACCAGTGCACTGCCCACAATCACACCATCCGACACACTGCCCAGGGCTGCCGCAGTCGCGCCATCGCGGATACCAAAACCAACAGCAATGGGCAGATCCGTCAGACCGGCAAACGCTTCAAGCTTGGCAGCCACACCCGGCACATCCAGCGTGGCAGAACCCGTCACCCCTTTCAGGGAAACATAATAGAGGTAACCACTGCCAGCAGCGCAAATCCTGGCTGCCCGCTCACGGGTGGTGGTGGGTGCCAACAGGAAAATTGCATCCATTTCGTGGGCTTTCAGCAGCGCAGAAAACTCTTCAGCTTCTTCCGGTGGCAGGTCCACCACCAGTACACCATCCACACCGGCCAGCGCGGCAGCTTTAACAAAGGTCTCGTAACCCAGGGCTTCAATCGGGTTCAGATACCCCATCAATACCACCGGGGTTTCACTGTTGGTTTTACGGAATTCAGCCACCATTGCCAACACATCCACAGTGCGGGTGTTGTGTTTCAGTGCCCGCTCACAGGCCTTCTGAATCACCGGGCCATCAGCCATGGGATCGGAAAAGGGTACGCCCAGCTCAAGAATGTCAGCACCGGCTTCCACCAGTGCATGCATCAGGCTGACAGTGTAGTCGGGATGCGGATCACCAGCAGTGATATAAGGAATCAGCGCCTTGCGTCCCTGTTGTTTAAGGGTGGCAAAGGTTGTTTGAATACGGCTCATGGAATTCTCCGGTCAACGGGTGTCAAAGGGTGATGCCCTGCAGGCGGGCCACCGTCATGATGTCCTTGTCACCACGACCGGACAGATTAACCACCAGATGCTGATCAGGCTTCAGAGTGGGAGCAAGACGCTTGGCAAAAGCCAAAGCATGGCTGGACTCCAGCGCTGGAATGATGCCTTCATAAGCACACAGGTCATTAAAGGCATCCATCACCTGAACATCAGTGGCCACTTCATATTTCACCCGACCGATGTCTTTCAGGTAAGCGTGCTCCGGTCCCACACCTGGATAATCCAGACCAGCGGAAATCGAGTGGGTTTCGATGATCTGGCCGGCATCATCTTCCATCAGATAGGTGCGGTTACCATGCAGCACGCCGGGGCGACCAGCATTCAGCGGTGCGGCATGGCGCCCGGTTTCCAGGCCATCACCACCGGCTTCAACACCATACATGGCGACATCATCATCGGTCAGGAAGGGATAAAACAGCCCCATCGCATTGGAACCACCACCCACGCAGGCAATCAGCGCATCCGGCAAGCGACCGATTTGTTTGAGTGACTGCTCACGTGCTTCACGTCCGGCCACCGAGTTGAAATCACGCACCAGCTTCGGATAAGGATGTGGACCCGCCACGGTACCAATGATGTAGAAGGTATCATCAACATTGGTCACCCAGTCCCGCAGGGCTTCGTTCATGGCGTCCTTGAGGGTTTTTGAACCGGAAGTGACCGGAATCACCTCGGCACCGAGCAGCTTCATGCGATACACATTGGGAGCCTGACGCTGTACGTCTTCAGCCCCCATGTAAACCTGGCATTTCAGGCCCAGGCGAGCCGCCACAGTGGCGGTGGCTACACCATGCTGACCGGCACCGGTTTCAGCAATCACACGGGGCTTGCCAGAATATTTAGCCAGCAGCGCCTGACCGATGGTGTTGTTGACCTTGTGCGCACCGGTGTGATTCAGGTCTTCACGCTTTAACCAGATTTGTGCACCGCCCAGATGTTTTGACCAGCGCTCGGCATGATAAAGTGGAGAAGGGCGGCCGACATAATGGGCCAGGTCACGATCGAACTCCGCCTGGAAAGCAGGATCAGCACTCAGGCGGGTGTACTGCTCATCCAGTTGCTCAAGTGCAAAGCTCAGGGTTTCAGAAACAAAACGACCGCCGTAAGGCCCAAAATGACCCCGGGTATCCGGCAGGTTCAACAAATCAGCATATTTGGTCACGCATTAACCCCTTGGCTTCTGACAGCCTTCATGAAGGCATGAATTTCTGTTGGGCATTTTATACCCCGACTGCTTTCAACTCCACCGGAAACATCCACCGCATAAGGTCGCGCAATACGTATGGCTTCCGCCACATTGCCGGCATCCAGACCACCGGCCAGAATCCAGTGACGCTGCTGATCCTGCGGAAAGCGCTGCCAGTCAAAAGACTCACCCGTGCCTCCCGGCACACCGGGCGTATAGGCATCCAGCAGAAAACCGCGAGCCGCTGGCCACTGATCGACAACGGCTGTTGGATCAAAACCCGGTTTCATGCGCAGCGCCTTGATGTAGGGGCGTGCAAATGAGCGGCAGAAAGCATCAGGTTCGTTGCCATGAAACTGCAACAGATCCAGCGGCACGGCAGCCAGCACGGCCTCCACCCATTCAGGCTCAGGATCGACAAACAGTCCCACACAGGTGATGAATGGCGGCAGCTGACTGGCCAGTAAAGTAGCCAGTTCCAGCGATACATTACGAGGACTCGGTGGATAAAACACCAGACCGATGGCATCCGCTCCCGCTTCCGCAACGGCCTGAACATCCTCCAGGCGTGTTAACCCACATATTTTGGCTCGGGTTCTCAAGGGCACACAACCTCACTCATTATTTGCTGCTCCCGGCATGCGTGTCAGATGGGTGCGGTGCCATTCTGGCAGAAATTCAGGATAAGGATCATCCGGGTGCTCATCAGCCAGTAACTGCATGAAATGAGGCCCCAGGGATTCACAAGGCAGCCCAAAACGTTCCGGATAAAGTGCCGCCACCAGATACAAGCCCTGAGCCGGCGCAGTAATCCCTGCTATCTGGCGCTTTTTCAGGTCCAGCAGTTCTTTTACCCAGCTCACCGGACGATCACCCTGCCCTACGGCCAACAGGGTTCCGACGATGTTACGCACCATGTGGTGCAAAAAGGCATTGGCCTGGATATCCACCACCAGCAACTGACCTCGACGATACACCCGGATAAAGTGCATGTGGCGCCAGGGCGTGGAGGATTCACACTTGGCAGAGCGAAAAGCGGAAAAGTCCTTCTCACCAATCAGATACTGTGCCGCCTCATGCATTTTTTCAACATCCAGTGGTTTGTTCCACCAGGTGAGCTGGTCGTGCATCTGTGCCGGGCGCATGCGGTGATTGATAATGACATAACGGTAGCGGCGTGCAATCGCCGAATAACGGGCATGGAAATCATGTGGCATGGGTTTGGCCCAGCGGATGCGGATATCCGGCGGCAACTCACCATTGCAACCAAACACCCAGGCACGACTGGGGCGTGCTGCGCTGGTATCAAAGTGCACCACCTGTCCCGTGGCGTGTACCCCGGCATCAGTACGACCCGCACACATGACACTGATCGTCTCCCCAGCTACCTTGCTGAGGGCAGACTCCAGCCAAGGCTGAATACTGGGCACACCCGTTTGCTGGGTTTGCCAACCGCGAAAGCCACTGCCCAAATACTCAACGCCCAGCGCGATGCGACCGGGCGTTGCGTCATCAGACGGGAATAAATCAAAAGGATCAGTCAACAGCGGCATCTCAGCCCTTTAATGCCTCCAGCATCTGTTGCGCAGTAGCACTCAGGTCAGCGTCTGCTTCCCGCACCACCTTTTCGAGGATCTCACGCGCCCCTTCCTTGTCACCCATTTCAATGTAAGCAGTGGCCAGATCCAACTGGGTGGTCATGTCATCATTCACACCCAGATCCAGATCATCAAACCCACCAAGATCATCCAAACCCGACAAGTCCACCTCATCCACTGCAGGCTCCTCGTCTGATGCCAGTGATTCCAGCTCGGAAAGATCAGAACTCAGCGCGGCCAGATCTTCCTCAACACCGGGTGCCGGACGTGTGCGGGCTCCCGGAATCTCCATGTTCTCATCCAGTGCATCGTCCAGGCTGAGGCTATCCAGCGCAGACATAAACTCTTCCGCATCGGATTTGTAATCCACCGGCTCAAAGTCATTTTCAGGATGCAGCTCATCGGCAAGTTCATCATCAGCCAGCGGCTTTTCCAGATCCAGCTCCAGATCCAGATCCAGCTCTTCTGCTGCTGCTTCATCCAGCACGTCAAGCTCCGGCAGATCCTCACCCACATCATCAACTGGCTCCAGTGGGTCACGCGCAGAAATCACTTCGTCCAGATCGGCTTCCAGGCTATCCAGATCACTCAAGTCATCAATATCATCCTGACCAACCAGGTCATTCAGGTCTGGCAGATCTTCCAGATCACTCTGGTCCTGATCAACTTGAAGATCCATTTCCACGCCGCCAAAGGCATCCTGATCGTTCAAGGTGTCTTCTTCGGCAAAAATATCATCCAGCTCCTGCTCACTCAGGTCCAGATCTTCATCAAAACTCACATCACCCAGATCCAGGTCACCCAGGTCTTCATCCTGCAGCTGTTCCGTTTCCTGAACAGAAGCAGCCGCCAATGATGTGGCTGCGGCGGCTGTTGCAAAAAATCCGGCCAGTTCTGCGGCACGATCCCGACTGGCTGAAGATGGCTGACGCACTTCCAGCTCAGCCTGCTGCTGACGGAAGGTTTCTTCATCATTGAGCTCAACCAGCACTTCCAGCAACTTGACCCGCAGATCTTCACGCTCGGGCTGTTCAGCAATGGCTTTCTGCAGGAAACCGGCAGCCTGCTCCAAACGGCCATAGGCAATGAACATTTCTGCTTCCTGCAAAGGATCACGCTGTTTTTCTTCACGCGCAGCAGGGCGGACAGCAGCAGGTGCGGTCGTTTCAACTGCCTCATCCAGTGCAAGATCAGATTCTTCAAGGTCAGTGGAAAGATCATTACCCAGACCCAGTGACTCCAGATCTTCCAGAGGGCGGGCATTGAGATCCAGATCAAAATCCGAGGAGGTGGCATTGTGTGCAGCCAGAATATCAGCCTCGAGATTACCGGAAGCCCGAACAGCTTCAGCCGCTTCGGCACGCGCCTTGCTCAGCTTGCCACGGGTTGACAGGAGCGCAGCAAGCATCAGTAACACCAGTACTGCCAAGCCACCCAGAGCGCCATACAGGCCGGGCTGCTGTTGAATCTGCGCCATCAAATCCTGAGGTTCGGCAGTTGCAGGAGCAACCGCACCGGAAGGTGTCACAACGTGCTGAGCAGGACGCTGAGTCAGTTGGCGCTCCATATCAGCCAGCTGCTCATCCTTCAGGCGAATCAACTGCTGCAGGGTATTGATCTGCTGCTGCATTTCCGTAATACGCTCAGCCAGCTCATCCTTTTCACGCTCAACGGCTTGCAGACCTTCTTCACTGGAAGCCAGGCGGCTTTCCAATTCACGAATGCGCTGCTGCTGGGTATCAGTAGCAGGAGGTGTCACCAGTTGCAGATCACGTGGACGCGTATCAGCGCGCTCGGGCGCTGGTTGTGGTGCCGATGCTGCGGCAGGTGCTGGCTGACGAGTGACCGGAGCAGGCGCCACTTGCGGAGCAGGCTGCTGTCGTTCCTGTGCTGTTGGAAGCGGCGGGGCCTTGCTGGCAACCCAGGCCTGATTCTGTCGGCGTACTTCTTCTTCAGCCTGAGAGGCAGTACGACGCATCATGGCTGCTGCGGTTGGAATGACCAACGTTGCCCCAGCTTCCATTTCATTGATATTGCCGCCTGGGAAAGCCTGGGGGTTGGCATCACGAATGGCCAGCATGGCCTGCTTGATGGTGATATTGTTATCTGGTCGATTGGTGCGGGCAATGCTCCACAGGGTATCCCGTGGACCCACACGAACACGACGCTGTGCCTGGGGTGTAGCTGTAGAAGAGGCCAGAGCCGTACGCAACTCCTCTGCAGTCAGAGCCGACATTTCAGGGAAGTCAGCAGCCTGTGAGCTATAAACGACAAGACTGAGTGGTACTGCCAGAACACCTGCAGCCAAACCAGCCACCATCCAAGAACGCATTCCGGTTACCTTCCTCTGCATACCCTGCCCCATGATTTATCATTCTGCCTGCGGAAAAAACCATTTTTCCCACGATTTCATAGCTATGGAGTTTTTAACAGTTTTTCTGTGATTTGTCATCGTTCATTTACAAAAACGGCAGCCGAGGCTGCCGCTTTCATGATCTGCATCCAGGCTTAACGCTCAAGCAGGATACGCAGCATACGACGCAGGGGTTCTGCAGCCCCCCACAACAGCTGATCACCTACAGTGAATGCAGACAGGTACTGCGGACCCATGTTCATCTTGCGCAGACGACCCACGGGCACGGTCAGGGTACCCGTCACCGCAGTTGGACCCAGCTCACGGATGGAGGCATCACGCTCATTGGGCACCACTTTCACCCAGTCGTTGTGCGCTGCCAGCAGGCCGTGAATTTCATCCAGCGGTACATCCTGTTTCAGCTTGATGGTCAACGCCTGACTGTGACAGCGCATGGCGCCGATCCGTACACACAGGCCATCAATCGGCACCGGATTGGCAGACAGGCCAAGGATCTTGTTGGTCTCCACGTGCCCCTTCCATTCTTCCTTGCTCTGACGACTGTCGAGTTGCTTGTCGATGTAAGGAATCAGACTGCCTGCCAGCGGCACACCGAAGTTGTCGGTCGGGAAGTCAGCCGAGCGCATCGCTGCTGCCACCTTGCGATCAATGTCCAGAATGGCGGAGGCCGGATCAGCCAGCTCAGGAGCCACGGCATCCCGCAGCGCACCCATCTGGTTCAGCAGCTCACGCATGTTCTGGGCACCGGCACCAGAAGCAGCCTGGTAAGTCATGGAAGTCATCCACTCCACCAGACCTTTTTCATACAGGCCACCCAGTGCCATCAACATCAGGCTGACGGTGCAGTTGCCACCCACAAAGGTTTTCACACCGGAAGTCAGACCGGCATCAATCACCTTGCGGTTGACCGGATCCAGCACAATGATGCTTTCATCCGCCATGCGCAGGCTGGATGCAGCATCAATCCAATAACCCTGCCAACCGGCCGCACGCAGTGGACCGTAAACTTCGTTGGTGTAGTCACCACCCTGACAGGTGATCACCACATCCAGTTTTTTCAACGCATCCAGATCGCTGGCACTTTGCAGCGGCTGACCGTCAGGACCGGGTTTGCCAGCCTGAGAAGTGGTGAAATACACCGCTTCGATCAGATCAAAGTCTTTTTCTTCCTGCATCCGCTGCATCAGTACCGAGCCGACCATTCCGCGCCAGCCCACCAGACCTACGGTTAATTTTTTCATGGAAATCTTCTGTTCCTCCTGTTGCTGTCAGAGTGCTTTCAACGCTTTGACCACTGCATCACCCATCTGGGCGGTGCCGACCTTGGTCATGCCTGCGGACAGTATATCAGCGGTACGCAACCCCTGATCCAGCACATCACTGACAGCCTGTTCAATTTTTCCTGCCACCTCACCTTCACCGAAGGAATAACGCAGCATCATCGACACCGACAGAATGGTGGCCAGCGGATTGGCGACACCCAGTCCGGCGATATCCGGTGCTGAACCGTGGCAGGGCTCGTACATGCCCTTGGCGTTGGCATCCAGTGAAGCAGAGGGCAGCATACCGATGGAACCGGTCAGCATGGCCGCTTCGTCCGACAGGATGTCACCGAACATGTTGCCGGTCACAAGCACGTCAAACTGCTTGGGTGCACGCACCAGCTGCATGGCCGCATTGTCCACATACATGTGGGACAACTCCACATCGGGATAATCCCGACCCACTTCTTCCATCACATCACGCCACAGCATGGTGACTTCCAGCACGTTGGCCTTGTCCACCGAACACACTCGCTTGTTGCGCTTGCGTGCCAGCTCAAAAGCCACCTTACCGATGCGACGGATTTCACTCTCGGAATAAACGTAGGTGTTGAAACCTTCCTTTTCGCCATTCTCCAGCTCACGAATGCCGCGCGGCTGGCCAAAATAAATGCCACCGGTCAGTTCACGCACAATCATGATATCCAGACCGGACACCACTTCCGGCTTCAGGCTGGACGCATCGGCCAGCTGCGGATAAAGAATCGCCGGGCGCAGGTTGCCAAAAAGACCCAACTGCTTGCGAATGCCCAGCAGACCCCGCTCCGGACGCTTGGAGATATCCGGCAGCTTATCCCACTTGGGACCACCCACCGCACCCAGCAGAATCGCATCAGCGGCTTTGGCTTTTTCCAGCGTTTCCGGTGGCAGCGGCTCACCGGTGGCATCATAACCGGCACCACCCACCAGACCTTCTTCCCAGCTGACACCCAGACCGAACTGGTCACGGCAGACTTCCAGTACCTTCACTGCTTCGGCAGTAATCTCAGGACCGATACCATCACCGGGTAAAACCAGAATTTTTTTGCTCATGTGCTTATCTCTTGAATATCAGTTAAAAATCCAGGGCGTGTGTGCAGCCTGTTTGGCTTCATAAGCCTTGATGGCATCCGCATCCTGCAAGGTAATACCGATGTCATCCAGCCCCTCGATCAGGCAATGCTTGCGGAACGGATCCATCTCAAAGCGCAGCACCTCACCGGAAGGTGTTGTCACCGTTTGTGCAGGCAGGTCTATCAGCAGGCGATAACCCTCGCTGGCATTCACCTCATTAAACAGGCGATCCACGGTGTTTTCATCCAGCTGAATCAACAACAGGCCATTCTTGGGCGCATTGTTGAAGAAAATATCCGCAAAGCTGGGTGCAATCACGGCACGAAAACCATAGTCCACCAGCGCCCAGGGCGCATGTTCCCGTGAAGAGCCACAACCGAAGTTCTGGCGCGACAGGAGCACTTCACTCTGCTGAAAACGCGGCTGGTTCAGCACAAAGTCAGGGTTCAACGGACGCTGACTGCAATCCTGTCCGGGGAAACCTTCGTCCAGGTAACGCAACTCATCAAACAGGTTGGGGCCAAAGCCGGTACGCTTGATGGACTTCAGAAACTGCTTGGGAATGATCAGGTCGGTATCAACATTGGCGCGATCCAGCGGCGCAACCAAACCATTTAACTGGGTAAATTTTTGCATTGCTTTCTCCTGAGAGAATGAAGTAGCGGCTGACTTTCAACCGAATATGCTTTTCGGCGCGTTCGACTTTCCTGCCTCAAGCGCCGCGCTGCGCAGTCCCTGCTGCGCTTGCCGCACTATTCGGTCTACATCAGCCTAATCAAGACCTGTGGAACCAGCTCAAGTCGCTGCTGAGAAACAGATTCCTTGCAAAGCGACCTGCACCGGGATCAGTCTCAGAATTCCCGCACATCCACAAAATGACCGGCAATGGCAGCCGCAGCGGCCATGGCGGGGCTGACCAGGTGGGTACGTCCGCCATAACCCTGCCGCCCTTCAAAGTTGCGGTTGGAGGTGGACGCACAGTGTTCACCCTGCCCCAGCTTGTCAGCATTCATCGCCAGGCACATGGAGCAACCGGGTTCGCGCCATTCAAAACCGGCTTCAATGAAGATCTTGTCCAGTCCTTCTTCTTCTGCCTGCTGCTTCACCAGACCGGAACCCGGTACGACTAATGCCTGTTTCAGGGTGGCGGCCACTTTACGGCCTTTGGCCACTTCAGCAGCGGCACGCAGGTCTTCAATGCGTGAGTTGGTGCAGGAGCCGATGAACACCCGATCCAGTTGAATGTCGGTAATCGCCTGATTGGGTTTTAATCCCATGTATTTCAGTGCAGCTTCCCAGCTCTTGCGCAGGTTTTCATCCGCTGCTTTGGCAGGATCAGGCACCCGGCCATTCACCGCCACCACCATTTCCGGCGAAGTGCCCCAACTGACCTGAGGTTCAATACTGGCGGCATCCAGTTTCACCACCTTGTCGAATACTGCGTCGGCATCAGAGTGCAGGGTATTCCAGTAGGCCACCGCCTGATCCCACTGCTCACCTTTCGGCGCAAAAGGACGGCCTTTGACATAATCCAGGGTGATCTGGTCACAACCGACCAGCCCCACACGGGCACCGGCTTCAATCGCCATGTTGCAGATGGTCATGCGGCCTTCCATCGACAGGCTGCTGATGGCAGAACCGGCAAATTCCATCGCATAACCCGTGCCACCGGCGGTGCCGATTTCACCAATCACGGCCAGGATGATGTCCTTGGCGGTGACACCGGGTTGCAGCTCACCATCCACCTGGATCAGCAGGTTTTTCATTTTGCGCTGAATCAGGCACTGGGTCGCCAGTACGTGTTCCACTTCAGAAGTGCCGACACCATGCGCCAGCGCTGCAAAAGCACCATGAGTGGCGGTGTGGGAGTCACCGCACACCAGCGTCATGCCCGGCAGGGTTGCGCCCTGCTCCGGGCCGACCACATGCACGATGCCCTGACGCAGGTCGTTGATCTTGAATTCGGTGATGCCAAATTCGTCGCAGTTGTCATCCAGGGTCTGCACCTGAATGCGCGAGGTTTCGTCTTCGATACCACTGACACCCTGCGCACGTTCTTTCAGGGTGGTGGGTACGTTATGATCCGGGGTCGCCAGGTTGGCATTCAGCCGCCAGGGTTTGCGATTGGCCAGACGCAGGCCTTCAAAAGCCTGAGGGGAAGTCACTTCGTGCAGCAGGTGGCGATCAATGTAAATCAACGCGGTGCCATCATCACGCTGCTTGACCAGGTGAGCATCCCAGAGTTTGTCATACAGGGTTTGAGCCATGTTTTGTTCTCCTCAAGACTGAGCCTTTGGCGACTCTTGCAAGCATCTTAACGCCTGTGATTCAATAAAACCAATTCATCATTATCATAATCAGCATAACAGCATGGAATAGAGCAATTAGAGGGGCAAATAGAGAAACGAATGGACATTCAATCCCTGCAAGCCTTTATCCAGGTGGCCGAAAAAGGTTCCTTTTCTCGCGCCGCCGATGAGTTGCACATCACCCAGCCCGCTGTCAGCAAACGCATTGCCAGCCTGGAAGATCAGCTGAATCAGCGGCTGTTTGATCGCATAGGTCGCAGCATCACCCTGACTCAGGCCGGTGCCGCTCTGCTGCCTCGCGCTCGTCGACTGCTGGTGGATCTGGAAGACACCCGCCGAATGCTGGCCAACCTCAGCGGCGAAATTCAGGGTTCGCTGATTCTGGCCACCAGCCATCACATCGGCCTGCATCGCCTGCCACCCCTGCTGAAAAGTTTCACTCAAACCTTTCCACAAGTGAAGCTGGACATGCGCTTTCAGGATTCCGAGCAGGCTTACGCCGGGGTGGTGGCCGGTGACCTTGAGCTGGGTATTGTGACCCTGGCACCGGTGCCCGATCCATCACTGGTGGTGGTGCCGGTTTGGGTGGATCAATTGCGTTTTGTGGTGGCCAAAGGTCATCCCTTAAGCCGCTTGCACAGCCTGCAACTGGATGATCTGACCCACCATGATGCGGTGCTGCCGGGTCAGCAGACCTTCACCCGCGGCATCGTTGAACGGGTGTTCCGGGAACAGGATCTGGAGTTGAATGTCACCCTGTCCACCAACTACATGGAAACACTGAAAATGATGGTGTCCATCGGACTGGGCTGGAGTCTGCTGCCGGAAACGCTGATTGATGAAAGCCTGCAGGTGCTGGATCTGGATCACCCACCGATCACCCGACCGCTGGGTTTTCTGTACCACCGTGAACGCACCCTGTCGAATGCAGCGCGTCAGATGATTCAGCTGCTGGAAGCAGAACGCAATCGCAGCTGATGAATTCAGCCCGTCAACAAGGCGACAAAATCTGCCTCCGGCATGGGGCGGTGATAATGAAAGCCCTGCGCCTGCTCACAACCCATATCCAGCAGCAATTGAGCCTGGATTTCGTCCTCCACACCTTCTGCCACCAGATCCAGGTCCAGATTGTGCGCCAGTTGAATAATGGTGCGCACAATACTCAGACTGACCTTGTCAGCACTCATGTCCATCACAAAGGAGCGATCAATTTTTAAAGTTGAAAGCGGCAGCTTGCGCAGGTAGGACAGGCTTGAATAACCGGTACCAAAGTCATCCAGCGCGATACGAAAGCCTTTTTGCTGCAGCCGCACCAGAGAACGCAGTGCTCGCTGCTCATTTTGCATCAGACCTGTTTCGGTGATTTCCAGCTCCAGCAGATCACGCTCCAGCTGATGACTGATCAACAACCGCTCCAACCAACCAGGGAAGTCCTCCCGCTCCAGTTGCTGCACAGAAATATTGACCGCAATACGGGGTAACTGCTGACCTGAAGCACGCCAGCGCACCAGTGCATTACAAGCTTCCTGCAACACCCAGGCACCAATTTCAACGATCAACCCGGACTCTTCAGCCAGAGGAATGAAAACTGCTGGGGACAAGGGGCCCAGCTCCGGGTGTGTCCAGCGTAACAAGGCTTCTGCGCCATAAACACCAGCCGTTTCCAAACGTACCTTGGGCTGATAATGAAGGCTTAAACCGCCCCCCTTGATGGCACTGCGCAGCGCTTGCTCCAACTTCAGCCGGTCACGCGCTTCGCGACTCATGTCCTGATCAAAAAAACGGAAGGTATCTCGACCGGAATGCTTGGCTTCAGCCAAGGCAGCCTGGGCATTGGTCAGCAACTGGTCAGCGGAGTCCGCATCCTCGGGGAAAAAGGCCACACCAATGGAAGGGCTCAGGATGACACGATGCTCACCCAGCGATACCTCTTCCTGCAGTACCAGCTTGAGCTGGTGTGCCAACTGACTGATGTCATGCAGAGATTCGTAATCCTCTACCAACAACGCAAATTCATCCGCTCCAATACGAACCAGAGTATCTGCTTCACTAACGACTTCCCGCAGCCGGGCGCTCTGATGACGAATCAACCGATCACACCAGGTATGCCCAAGGCTTTCATTGATCAGTTGAATATTGCCCAGATCCATCACCAGCAGCGCCAGATTTCCTTTCTGGCTACGCGCCTGGCGCACGGCATGACGCAAACGCTCACCCAACTGATGGCGATTACCCAAACCGGTTAAAGGGTCATGGTGAGCAAGATGCTGAATCTCGGCTTCCTTGGCACGCATTTCAGTCAGATCATGGAAAATGGAAATGTAGTGTTCAATGAATCCGCGTGCATTCCGCACACAGTTGATCGACAACCACTGCAGATAAACGCCACCATCCTTGCGACGATTCCAGATCTCTCCCTGCCAGCGGTCCGTGTCAGCAATGCTTTGCCACATGGCATCATAAAACGCCTGATCATGGTGCTCTGAACGCAACACTCGCGGCGTTTTACCGATCATTTCTTCAGCGGTATAACCAGTGATTTCAGTAAAAGCAGCATTAATCTGCTGAATACGAGCATGACCATCGGTGACCATAATGCCTTCGATGGTGTTATCAAACACCCGCATGGCCAGCCGTTGCTGGGCTTCAAATTCCTTGCGACGCCGCAGATCACGCATAATGCCGGTGATCCACTGCAGCTCGCCTTCCTGACCACGATGAGCAATCACTATCAGGTGTCCGGGAAAAACCTCACCCTCCAGACTGGTGAACTCCACTTCACCTTCCCAGCGAGCCTCACCCGCCGCAAGACGGGGAAACACCTCTTCATTCAAATAGCGATAAGCTTCATCAGCGTGAAAATCACGAATACGGAAAACCTGCTGCTCCAGATTTGCTGTAGCAGGAATCCCCAGCATGCGCCGACCTGCCAGATTGAGATAAAGCAACTGCTGGTCCAGCGAAACCGTTGCGATCATCTCCGTCGATGCTTCGAGAATGGCTTCCTGGCGACTGAGGGTCTGCAGATTCAAATCAGGGATCTCTTTTCTCAGGGTAGCGAGTTTTCAGAATATCCGAGGCAGGCTTTCAGCTCTGTACAATGCTGAAAGAACCTTAACGGGAAATTCTCTCAAGGTTATTGCGACCGCAGCAAAATAACAATACGTAACAGATGGATTTTTTGTCATAAAAACACCTGCCGGCCACTAGAAAACGCTATCAACCCCCATGCCGCCGAGATGACGGACCGGTCAGAAAATTTCCCTTTACGTTAACGTCAACTTGCCCTAGAGTTCAACCTAACCAAAACAGGTGTTACACCCCATAAGAAAAACACCATTTTTTTGATTCAATCAGCAGAGGGAACAACAACCATGCAATCCATCTTCAAAGACATGAACTTCGGCCTGGATGATGAACTGAACATGCTGCGCGAACAGGTGAACGCCTTTGCCGCCGCAGAAATTGCACCCCGCGCTGCCGAAATCGACAAAAACAATGAATTCCCCATGGACCTGTGGAAAAAGTTCGGTGACATGGGCCTGCTGGGCATCACCGTACCGGAAGCGTTTGGCGGTTCCGGCATGGGTTACCTGGCCCACTCCATTGCCATGGAAGAAATTTCCCGTGCCTCTGCCTCTGTTGGTCTGTCCTACGGTGCCCACTCCAACCTGTGTGTGAACCAGATCAAACTGAACGGCAACCAGGCTCAGAAAGAAAAATACCTGCCAAAACTCTGCTCCGGTGAGCACATCGGCGCACTGGCCATGTCCGAGCCCAATGCCGGTTCTGACGTGGTCAGCATGAAACTGCGTGCAGAAAAGAAGGGTGACCAGTACATCCTCAACGGCAACAAGATGTGGATCACCAACGGTCCTGATGCCCACACCTATGTCATCTACGCCAAGACCGATGTCAACGCCGGTTCCAAAGGCATCACTGCCTTTATTGTAGAGCGTGACTTCCCCGGTTTCTCCCGCCACCAGAAACTCGACAAACTGGGCATGCGTGGCTCCAACACCTGTGAACTGGTGTTTGAAGATTGTGCCGTGCCGGAGGAAAACGTGCTGGGTGAAGTGGGCAAGGGTGTTCGAGTGCTGATGAGCGGCCTGGATTACGAGCGCACCGTACTGGCTGCCGGTCCCATCGGCATCATGCAGGCAGCCATGGACGTGGTGGTGCCTTACATCCACGAGCGCAAACAGTTTGACCAGTCCATCGGTGAATTTCAGTTGGTGCAGGGCAAGATTGCCGACATGTACACCACCATGACAGCCTGCCGTGCCTACCTCTATGCGGTGGCCCGCTGCTGCGACCGTGGTGAAACCAGCCGTAAAGACGCTGCTGGTGTCATCCTCTATTGCGCGGAAAAAGCCACCCAGGTGGCACTGGATGCCATTCAGTTACTGGGCGGCAACGGCTACACCAACGAATACCCGACGGGCCGACTGTTGCGTGATGCCAAGCTGTATGAAATCGGTGCCGGCACCAGCGAAATCCGCCGCATGCTGATTGGCCGCGAGATTTTCACTGAATCCCGTTAATCAGTGAGGATCGGTCGGCTGACAGGGTCAATCGGGACACGCCCGTGAATACATCCCTGTAGGGCTCGGCTGCTGCCATCCATGGCAGCAGACGGTCCCGATTAACCCAACCAGGCCTTCCTTCAATGCAGCGGCCAGCTTGAATGGCAAGGAGCAAGGATCGGCTATGTCAGGCTGTCTGCAACAGGATGTTGCAGCAGCGCTTACAGGGATGTATTCACGCGTCCTGACCAGCCGTACCTTGCTCCGGCCCTGAACACACAGGCGAATCTAACAACAGATTGCAAGGATCACCAGCATGAGTGTGATTAAATCGCAGATCAACACCCGCACACCGCAGTTCGCTGAGAACGATGCGGCCATGCGTCACCTGATTGATGACCTGCACCAGAAGCTCGAACAGGTCAAACAGGGCGGCGGTGCCAAGGCACAGGAACGTCACCTTTCGCGTGGCAAACTGCTGCCCCGTGAGCGCATCGAACGCCTGCTGGATCAGGGTGCCCCCTTTCTGGAGTTCTCCCAGCTTGCCGCCTGGGAGGTGTATGACGACTTTGTACCCAGCGCTGGCATCATCACCGGTATTGGCCGGGTATCCGGTGTTGAATGCATCATTGTTGCCAACGATGCCACCACCAAAGGCGGCACCTACTACCCGCTGACAGTGAAAAAACACCTGCGTGCCCAGGAAATAGCCCGCAAGAATCGCCTGCCCTGTATCTATCTGGTGGATTCCGGCGGTGCCAACCTGCCCAACCAGGATGAGGTTTTCCCGGACCGGGATCACTTTGGTCGCATCTTTTACAACCAGGCCAACATGTCCGGTGAAGGCATCCCACAGATCGCTTCCGTGATGGGCTCCTGCACGGCGGGTGGCGCTTATGTACCGGCGATGGCGGATGAATCCATCATCGTCAAGGAACAGGGCACCATCTTTCTGGCCGGACCGCCACTGGTGAAAGCAGCCACCGGTGAAGTGGTGACCGCTGAAGACCTGGGTGGTGCCGATGTGCACGCCAAGGTTTCCGGTGTGGCTGATCACTATGCCCTGAACGACGAACACGCCCTGCAGCTGGTACGCCGTGCCGTGGCCCGTCTGAACTGGCGCAAGCTGGGTGAACTGGACATCCAACCGTCCCGCCCACCGATTTATGATCCCGAGGAAATCTACGGCATTGTGGGTACTGACCTGCGCAAACCCTTTGATGTGCGTGAAGTGATTGCCCGCATTGTGGATGCCTCCGAGTTTGATGAATTCAAACGCTGGTACGGTGAAACCCTGGTCACCGGCTTTGCCCGCATCCATGGCTATCCGGTCGGCATTGTCGCCAACAACGGCGTGCTCTTCTCCGAGTCCGCCCAGAAGGGTGCCCACTTTGTTGAGCTCTGCGCCCAGCGTGGCATTCCACTGGTATTCCTGCAAAACATCACCGGTTTTATGGTGGGTTCACGTTACGAGCATGAAGGCATTGCCAAGCACGGTGCCAAGATGGTGACTGCGGTGGCCTGCGCCCAGGTGCCCAAGTTCACCGTATTGATCGGCGGCAGCTTTGGTGCCGGTAACTACGGCATGTGCGGTCGGGCTTACGACCCCAACTTCATGTGGATGTGGCCCAACGCTCGCATCTCGGTGATGGGTGGTGAACAGGCGGCCAACGTACTGGCACAGGTCAAGCGGGAACAACATGAACGCAACGGCACCGAATGGCCAAAAGCCGATGAGGACGCTTTCAAGAAACCCGTACGTGAAATGTATGAGCATCAGGGCCATCCTTATTATGCCAGTGCGCGTTTGTGGGATGACGGCATCCTCGATCCGGTTCAGACCCGTGACACCCTGGGGCTGGCCATTTCCGCCTCCCTGAACGCGGCCATCAAACCGACACGTTTCGGCGTGTTCCGCATGTAAGGGGATTGCCATGACTCAAACCACTGACCTGCAACACGCCCAGTTGGACATCGACCCGCGCGGCGTGGCCTACCTGACCCTGAACCGTCCGGAAGTCCACAATGCCTTTGACGACCACCTGATTGCCGAACTGCTCGACAAACTCCGTCAGGTGCGTGAAGCCAGTGCCCGGGTGCTGGTGTTCCGTTCACTGGGCAAAAGCTTTTCTGCCGGTGCTGATCTGGGCTGGATGAAACGCATGGCCAGCTACAGCAAGGCCGAAAACAAAAAAGATGCCCAGGAACTGGCACGCCTGATGCACGAACTCGACACCCTGCCCTGCCCGACCATCTGCCGGGTGCAGGGAGCCGCCTACGGTGGTGCTGTTGGGCTGGCCGCCTGCTGTGACATCGTGGTTGCCACCGAAAAAGCCCGTTTCTGCCTGTCCGAAGTCAAAATCGGCCTCTCCCCTGCCGTGATCAGCCCTTACGTGGTGCGAGCCATCGGTGTGCGTGCCATGCGCCGTTATGCCCTGACGACGGAAGTCATCACCGTGCACCTTGCCCACCAACTGGGACTGGTGCACGAAGTGGTCAGCGAAGATGCTCTTGACGGACAGATCGAAATCCTGGTCGAAACCCTGCTCGCCAACAGCCCGCAGGCCGTGGCCCGCACCAAACAACTGGTGCACTACGTCGCCGACCGACCGGCAGACGCCACCACCCAGGACTACACCACTGACCTGATCGCCGAAATCCGCGTGTCTGAAGAAGGCCAGGAAGGACTCAGCGCCTTCTTTGAAAAACGCGCACCCGGCTGGCAAGGGTAAGAGTGGATGTCAGATGCAAAGGTCACGGCAGGATACTTCTGTGACAAGCGAAGCAGGGATTGCGCAGCGCGGCGCTTGAGGCAGGAAAGCCGAATGCGCCGAAAACAGAAGTGCCTGCAACAGTGACCAGTAACTTTGAACAGCCAACTGACTGCTGAAGCAAGGTGGCTCAGAAGAAACAAAAGTGCCTGCAACAGTGGCCAGTAACTTTGAACAGCCAACTGAATCATTCTGATGATAACGAGAAGAGGAACGCCCCATGTTCCGTAAGATACTGATCGCCAACCGCGGTGAAATTGCCTGCCGCGTGATAAGAACCGCCCACCGCCTCGGCATCCGCTGCGTGGCCGTTTACTCCGATGCCGACCGCCATGCCCTGCACGTCAAAATGGCCGATGAAGCCGTTTACCTGGGCGCAGCCCCGGCCCGTGACAGCTACCTGGTGATTGAAAAAGTCATCGAAGCAGCAAAACAAACCGGTGCCGAAGCCATCCACCCCGGTTATGGCTTCCTGTCTGAAAACAGTCGTTTTGTACAAGCCTGTGATGCCGCTGGCATTGTCTTCATCGGCCCACCGGTGGGTGCCATCGAAGCCATGGGTTCCAAGTCCGCCGCCAAATCCATCATGGAAAAAGCCGGTGTTCCCCTGGTGCCCGGATACCACGGCAAAGACCAGAACCCCGAACTGCTGAAAGCCGAAGCCGAAAAAATCGGCTACCCGGTGCTGCTGAAAGCCACAGCAGGCGGCGGCGGCAAGGGCATGCGCATTGTCGAAAAGGCTGCCGACTTCGACCAGGCACTGGCCTCTGCCAAACGCGAAGCCATCAACGGTTTCGGCGACGACACCATGCTGGTGGAAAAATACCTGGTCAAACCCCGCCACGTCGAGCTGCAGGTGTTCTGTGACTCCAAAGGTCAGGGCGTTTACCTGTTCGAGCGCGACTGCTCGGTGCAGCGGCGTCACCAGAAGGTCATTGAAGAAGCCCCGGCCCCAGGCATGACGGATTCTTTGCGCGCCCAGATGGGTGATGCTGCCCTGAAAGCCGCTCAGGCTATTGGTTATGTTGGTGCCGGTACCGTTGAGTTCCTGCTCGACGCGGATGACAGCTTCTTCTTCATGGAAATGAACACCCGCCTGCAGGTGGAACACCCGGTCACTGAAATGATCACCGGTGAAGACCTGGTGGAATGGCAGCTCAAAGTGGCTGCCGGTCAACCGCTGCCGAAACAGCAGAGTGAACTGCAGATCCGTGGTCATGCCTTTGAAGCCCGCATTTATGCCGAAGACCCGGATCATGACTTCCTGCCCGCCACCGGCACCCTCAGCTACCTGCGCACACCGGAAGAAAACCGCCACGTGCGGGTGGATACCGGGGTACTGGAAGGTGATGAAGTCAGCATTTATTACGACCCGATGATTGCCAAGCTGATTGTCTGGGACACCAGCCGCGAAGCGGCTCTCAGTCGCATGGCACAGGCACTGGCGCAATACCGCATTGCCGGTGTCACCACCAACACCCGCTTCCTCAAGCGACTGGCAGAAGCAGCCCCTTTCCAGCAGGCTGATCTGGACACCGGCTTCATCGAGCGCCATCAAGCCCTGCTGTTTGATGAAAAAGGCGGCAGTTACAGCCCCAACCTGCTGGCACTGGCCGCCCTGTATGCACTGCTGAAGCTGAACCATGAGCGCCAGCAGGAAGCCACTCGCTCCCGTGATCCATGGTCACCCTGGCATGGTTTTGGTGGCTGGCGATTGAACACCAACCCGACCCTGAACCTGCGCTTTGCGCTGCCAGAGCAGGAAAATCCGGTTGAGGTTGCGGTGGAAGCCAGCAATGCCACCGGTAACAAGAACCTCTGGACGGTGCGGGTGGGTGAACACAAACTGCTGGTGGAAGGCCAGTTGAATGATGATCGGCTGGATGCAGTGGTGAATGGCCATCATCGCAGCATTCATGTGGCTGATCTGCATAACCAGCTGACGCTGTTCACGGCGGATGAGCAGTTCAGTTGCCAGTGGCTGCGCCCGGATCTGGACAGTCATGAATTTGAGGAAGCCACAGCTAGCCTGACCGCACCGATGAATGGCTCGGTGGTGACACTACTGGCCGAGGCCGGCGCCCGTGTCAGCAAGGGTGATCCACTGATTGTGATCGAGGCCATGAAGATGGAGCACACCCTGAGTGCCCCCTCGGATGGCCTGGTGGCCGAGTTCTTTTATGCCGCCGGGGATCTGGTCAGCCAGGGGGCTGAGCTGCTGAAATTCGAAGCAGCTGAGGAATAACGATTTCAGGAGAGAGAAAATGGCTTTTCCAGAATACGTCCGATTGGTGGAAGTGGGTGCCCGTGATGGTTTGCAGAATGAACCCAATCCGGTCAGCACGGAAACCAAGCTGGAGTTGATTGATCGACTGGGTGCCGCCGGTATCAGTTACATCGAAGCAGCCAGTTTTGTATCACCCAAATGGGTGCCGCAGATGGGGGATGCCCGTGAGGTGATGACCGGTATTCAGCGTCGCCCCGGCATCACCTATGCCGCACTGACGCCCAACATCAAGGGGCTGGAAGGTGCACTGGAAACCGGTGTACAGGAAGTGGCGGTGTTTGGTGCTGCGTCTGAAAGTTTCACCCAAAAGAACATCAATTGCAGCATTGCCGAATCGCTGGAGCGTTTTGCACCAGTGATCGAAATGGCGCAAAAAGCCGGTGTACCGGTACGCGGTTATGTTTCCACCGTGCTGGGTTGCCCTTACGAAGGTGAGATAGCACCACAAAAGGTCGCTGAGGTTAGTAAAACCCTGTTCGAGATGGGTTGTTATGAAATCTCGCTGGGAGACACCATTGGTGTTGGTACACCCCTGAAAGCCAAGCGTATGCTGGAAGCGGTGAACCGTCATATCCCGATGGAAAAACTGGCGGCGCACTTTCATGACACCTACGGTCAGGCGCTGGCCAATCTTTATGCGGTGTTGGAAGAAGGCATCAGTGTGGTGGACAGTTCAGTGGCAGGGCTGGGTGGCTGCCCCTACGCCAAGGGAGCTTCCGGCAATGTTGCCAGTGAAGATGTGGTTTACCTGCTGCACGGACTGGGCATCAAAACCAACATTAACCTGCAATTGCTGGCTGAAACCGGTGACTGGATCACCCGCAGCATCAACCGACCCAACCGCTCCAAAGTCGGTGTTGCCTTCATGGCCGGGAAAGCATCATCCTGAGTGTTACATCAGCACCGGTCTACCCAGTAGTCCGGCTGCTGATGCTGATGGGTAATCCTTGTCATCTTCACTCCCTGAATGGAGTCTCCATATCAACACCAGTGATTCGTCCCTGACGATAGGCCTGGAGTCGCTTTTCAGCTTCCTCCGCCCAGATTTCATCAAGTGCTGCATCTGGTTTATCGAGACTTTCCAGCAATCCTTCCACCAGTGCAAAGCGCTCCGGGAGTTTCAGTTTTAACGCTTCTGCCAGCAATTCTTTACTACCCATATTGATACCTTTATCAATCAGCTTGCAGCAATCTACTGTATCACCAACAGCATAGCGTTAAACTCTCATGCACTCCACACCCACAAAACTTCGTTTATAGTCATGCTCAATCTTTTGAAATACCTGCTGTTACCTCCGCTTTTGAATATTCTGCTATTGCTGGCAGGTTTGCTGTTGTTGTGGCTGCAGAAACGCAGGCTGGCCATCGGGTTGATTGGCTGCAGTAGTCTGCTGTTGCTGGTGTTGTCCTTGCCACTGGTCAGTCATGCCTTGATGAAGCCGCTGGAAATCCACCCGCCGCTACAGTTTGCGCAGCTGCAGCCCAATCAGGCACTGGTGATTCTGGGCGGTGGCCGTGAATACACGGGTGCGGAATATGGCTGGGATGACGCACCCAGTGAGTCGAGCATCAGTCGCCTGAATTATGCTGCTTACCTGCATCGCATTTCAGGGTTGCCGCTACTGGTCACCGGTGGACGTGTGCATGATGAAGCGGAAAGCGAAGCAGAACTCATGGCACGGCTGTTACAAAGCAGTTTTGGCATTCACGCCACCTGGCTGGAAGAGCAAAGCCGCACAACGTACGAAAATGCCCTGTTCAGTGCCGAGATTTTGAAACAACAAGGCATCAATGAAGTTGTGCTGATCAGCCATGCCTGGCATCTGGCCCGGGCCGCCGCCATTTTTGAAGCCCAGGGGCTGAAGGTTATTCCGGCACCGCTGCAGTTTTCCAGTCCGCCCAGCCACGGGCTGATCCGTTGGATTCCCAGAAGTTACCATCTGAACAAAAGCACCCAGGCACTGCATGAGTGGTTGGGGCGCGTGGTTTACAGCTTTTACAAATAACAAGTTCAAGGCCGCTTGATGCTTTTACCGCCCGCGCCTTTTTTCTTGCCCGATTTTTTGCCAACTGGTTTTTTACCAACAGGGCTTTTACCAGCAGGTTTGCGGCTGTCATTGTGGGCAGTGTCTGCGCGTCGTCCGTCAGACTGGCCTGCTCGACTGCTGCCACGTCGATTGGCCGGTGTTGCTGTTGCGCCGGCTTCCGGGCGCGGGCGAAGTTTGCGGGCGGGTCGGGCCAGCACCTGGCTGGCTTCTTCGGTGCCGCTGGAATCAGCAATCATGGCCTGAATCTGTGCCATTTCCTTCTGATTCAACAAACGCCACTGACCGGGTTTCAGGTCGCCCAGGCTGATGTTCATGATGCGGGTGCGTTTCAGACGGGTGACTTCATAACCCAGGTATTCGGTCATGCGGCGAATCTGGCGATTCAGTCCCTGGGTCAGGATGATGTTAAAGCTGTTGGCAGAAAGCTGACGCACCTTGCAAGGCAGGGTCACGGTGCCGAGGATCGGGATACCCGAACTCATGCGCTGGACAAAATCGGGACCAAAAGGACGATCCACCGCAACCACATACTCCTTTTCATGGGCATTGCCCGCACGCAGGATGCGATTAACGATATCACCATCATTGGTCAGCAGGATCAGGCCTTCGGAGGGTTTATCCAGCCGCCCGATGGGGAAAATCCGGCCCTTTTTGTAGTTCACCGCACGAACAATGTTTTCCGGCACTTCCGGATCAGTGGTGCAGGTAATGCCAACCGGTTTGTTATAAGCCAGATAAACCGGTGCCGGTCTGGCTTTTAAAGGTTTACCGCGCACCTGCACATGATCTTCGCTGGTGACTCGCACACCCATGTCAGCAACTCGGCCATTCACCTTCACCAGCCCATCTTCAATCAACTGGTCGGCTTCACGGCGGGAGCACAGCCCGGTTTCACTGATGAACTTGTTAAGCCGGATGCCCTGGGTTTCTGTGGTCATGAAAGTGCCTGATGCGGTTGGAGAAACAGGCCGCTATTGTGCCTGCTTCCCCGACTGGAAAAAACCGCTTCAGACTTTATGCGTGGCAAAATATTCTCTGGACAACTTGAACACCACCGGACTCAACAAGGCCAGTGCAATCAGGTTGGGCAGCGCCATCATGGCATTCAGGGTATCCGCCAGCAGCCAGATGAACTCCAGATTCACCATGGCACCCAGCGGAATCGCCAGAATCCACAGCACCCGGTACGGCTTGATCACCTTCACACCAAACAGGTACTCGGCACAGCGTTCGCCATAAAACGACCAGCCAATGATGGTGGTGAAGGCAAAAATAGCCAGTGAAATGGCCACAATGTAATTACCCACTGTGGGCAAGGCATGGCCAAAGGCTGCGCTGGTCAATGCTGCACCGGACACACCGCTGGTCCACACACCACTGGTGATGATCACCAGACCGGTTACCGAACAGATGATCAGGGTGTCAATGAAGGTACCCAGCATGGCAATCAAACCCTGACGCACCGGGTTTTTGGTTTGTGCTGCAGCATGCGCTATCGGTGCAGAACCCAGACCGGCCTCGTTGGAAAAAATACCCCGCGCCACACCAAAACGAATCGCAGCCCACACCGCCGCACCGGCAAAACCACCCTGGGCAGCCACCGGTGAAAAGGCATACTCAACAATCATGGCGATTGCTGAAGGAATTGCCGCGGCATTGATGGCCAGCACCACCAGACCCGCCAACAGGTATGAAAGCGCCATGAAAGGCACCAGCGCAGCCGCCACCCGACCGATACGACGAATACCACCAATCAGCACCAACCCCACCAGTGCCATGATGATCAGACCCGTCACATACACCGGTAAACTGAAATTGGCCTGCAGCACATCCGCCACCGAGTTGGCCTGCACGGTATTACCAATGCCAAACGCTGCCACTGCACCGAAGATGGCAAATGCCGTACCCAGCCACGCCCACTTCGGACCCAGGCCGTTTTTGATGTAATACATCGGGCCACCCACATGATTGCCCTTTTCATCCACCTCACGGTATTTCACCGCCAGCACGGCTTCAGAAAACTTGGTGGCCATACCCACCAGTGCGGTGATCCACATCCAGAACAGTGCACCGGGGCCGCCCAGAAAAATCGCTGTTGCCACACCGGCAATGTTACCGGTGCCAACCGTCGCAGACAGCGCGGTCATCAGTGCCTGAAAAGGGGGAATCTCTCCCTTGTCCTCTTCACCTTCACGCGCTTTGGTGCCACTGACCATCAGCCGGAAACCCATGCCAATTTTCATAATGGGCATGAGTTTGAGGCCGATCGAAAGGAACAGGCCCACCCCTAAAATCAGCACCAGCATCAACGGCCCCCAGACAATGCCGTTGATGCTGCTGACCAGTGATTCAATCGTTTCCATTTCAGTCTCCCTGTTTGTTTATTTGCTGAATTTCAGAAAATAAACCTTTAACGGAAGTTTTTCACGGAAAAATTGCACATCAGAAGAAGTTTTTTGACCAGACGGTCTGATTTAATGGCAACTTGATCCTGACAACAAAAAAGCCGCTGTCGGCAATCACCGGCAGCGGCTTTTTTAAAACAGAAGGCTCAGGACTTGCCAGCAGTGAACCCGCCATCCACCAGCAGATTGGCACCGGTGATGAAACTGGCTTCATCACTGACCAGGAACAAAAAGGCATTGGCCACTTCTTCCGGGCGACCCAGACGACCAATCGGATGCAGACTGATCAATCCCTGCATCAGCTGTTCATCCAGCCCGGCCAGCAAGGGTGTATCAATGTACCCTGGTCCGATGGAGTTGACCCTGACACCTTTGCTGGCACCTTCCAGCGCCAGGGTGCGAGTCATGTTCACCACCCCACCCTTGGCGGCAGTATAAGCAGCCGTGCCGGACTGACCGAACACCCCGAGAATCGAGGCACAATTCACAATGCAGCCACTGCCCTGAGCATACATGGGCTTTAATGCGGCACGAGCCACACGAAACACCCCGGTCAGGTTCACATCCAGAATGTGGGTGAAATCTTCATCCGGATAGTCTTCGGCCGGACAAATACCACCGATCCCGGCATTGTTGAACACACCATCCACCCGACCCAGCTCAGCCACCATGCCATCAATCAAGGCATTCACCTCGACGGTGGATGCCACGTTGCAAGGCATAAACAAGCAGCGTCCCTGGTATTTGGCATCCAGCGCCTTAGCTCGACTGACACCTTCACTGCTAGCAAGATCAGACATCACCACATCAGCACCTTCCTGCAGGCAACGCTCCACGGCCGCCAGACCGATACCACTGGCACCACCGGTCACCAGAATCTTTTTACCTTTTACACGCATCACACACCTCCGAGGGCTTCATGAGTGATTACAGCTTACAACAAGCACCGTCAGGATGCGCAAACTCATCCGCGAAGGCTGCCACCGGTCAAAAAGATTGATGGTTTTTTGAACCAAACCTTACCGGAGCTATTGCCCGAAATGTGCTTCTGATCTAGTGTAGGACAAGACTGCAAGCCCTCTCCCACGCATTCAGGAAACCAGCCATGCGTTTTCTCTCTGCCCTGCTGTTCAGCCTCCTGGCTTTTAATCTTTATGCCTCTGATCTGACCCGTGCTGATGTTGAGCGCTGGATCAAAACCCATGGTGAACTGCAATCCTGGCTGGATCAGCATCAGGAGCAACTGCCGGATGAAGACTTCGCCAACACCAACCTCAGCATGGAAGAGCTGATGGCCAAAGGCATCCAGCAACTCAGAACTGCCGGTTTGTATAACGAGTTCAACCGACGGGTGCAGCGTGCAGGCTTCAGCAACGTGGAGCACTGGGCAAAACTGGGTCAGCAGATTTCACTGACCTACATGGCCATCGGTCTGGAAGAGAACCCCCAGGCACTGGGTATGTTTGAAGCCCAGTTACGAGAATTACGATCTGCCAGAGACATCCCGGCAGAAGAAAAAGCCATGTATGAAGCCATGCTGAATGAATCCATCAACATGATGCGCCAGGCACAACGCATGAGCTCAGCCAGCAAGGCCGCTGTTCGCCCCTACCAGCGCCAGCTGGAAGAACTCTTTGATCAGGAAGACAGCTACTGATGCCGCATGCCTACATCGTTGGACAAATCCGCATCAAAGACGCAGACCGCTGGGCAGATTATTGCAGCCAGGTGCCCGCCACACTGGAACCCTGGCATGCTGAACTGATGTTTCGCGGTACAAAGGACACCACCTTTGCCGGTGAAACACCCTACACCAATATCGTGGTGATCCGTTTTCCAGACATCACCACAGCCAAAGCCTGGCATGACTCCGAAGCCTATCAGGCACTGGTACCCTTGAGGGAAAGTGCAGCTGATGTGTTGTTGAGTGGGTTTGAAGACACAACCATACCATCAGCAGCAATCCTTGAAGGTATTGCAAGGGGTGAGCAGAATGTTCTTGAAGGCCAAACATACTGCCAAAGTGAAGCCAGAGAGAAAATGAGCAAATGGCTGAAATAATCTGGACGGAACCAGCCTTGCAGGAACTTAATGCTCTTGCCGAGTACATCGCACTGGACAACAGCGACGCAGCACGCAATCTGGTTCAGAAGGTTTTTAAAAAAACAGAGCGACTGGAAAACTTTCCTGAATCCGGACGCACTCCACCTGGCAGATAAAGGTTTGAGCTTGATATTTCACTGGTTCACCACCATAATGCATCCAAGCTCTTCGGAGCTGGTTGAACCTTTACCTAGTTGTTTTGGTTCCTGGCTGCGCCTCAGTCGCCGATAAGACTGGGGCATATCACCCTCCCTTCTTCACCTCTGCCAGAAATGCTTTTTGCTTGATTTCAGTCTGCACATAGCTAGGATTAGCGGCTATAGCCGTTACAAAAGTGAAAGGCTTATCGGGCTTTCTTGGATCATCCAGAACCACAACATAACTTTCATCAACAACAACGTATGTCCGTCGTTTTCTATCACGGCCACGACTGTCCTTTTTTGACTGGGTATAACGATGAATCGTACCGGCTGAAGCTGCAAGCACCTCGGCGATCCATAAAATCCGACGCGCTCTTTCATGATCAAAACCACCATCGTGAACACAGGTGCCCAAGCAATAGTTTTTGGCTTTACTGAAGGCATGATCAAAAGCACCGGCTGCAAAGATAATCGAAGCACCTGTCCAGTCAGTAAAAACTCGTCGATTACCCTGCTCATCGTAGACGTAGGTATCCAGATATACCTGACGATATGCCTCGATCAGATTTTCTTCCGTATCGGCTTTCAGTCGCAGTTTCGGCCACAAGCTATCAGTCAAACTATCGTCCTTGCCAGTTGAAGATATTGAATTTTCGTTCAGTCCTGGGAGTAGTAAACCGCAAGCCGCTTTTACCTACGGCTTTAGCCAGATGACCAGCATACTGCACTTTAAAAACGCTGGCGTTAGAGCGACTCTGCATGTCATTCCAATCATACCCCACCGCTCCCATCAACAAGTCTGCAAGCTGTATCAGCGGCTGGTTATGCGACTCTACCGGCTCAAGACAAGCTATTTTGGCTCTACCCATTAGCTTGTGTGCCAGAATCTGCCGCAGCTCTTCAAAACGACCACTGGCAGCATTCTGTTGCCAATCCAGATAAATATGGTAGGTATCACCTGGCTGAAGCCAATGTACCAGTAATTGGTAATAAAGCTTGTAAAAGCCAAGCTCTTTATCACCATTATTCCACTGCTCATGATCCAGTTGCCTTCGGTCAACCACAACACAACGAAAAGAAAGACATTGCTCTTCAGCAAACAACTGGATCAGGCTAAGATAAAATTCTGCCTTATTGGGTGATGCTTTTTTCCAGCCAAATTCTGTTTTAATGCCATGCTTGGTCATCAGACCATGCAGACGGCTAACAATGCGGCGCTTTTCTTCCCGAGGACATTGAAGCGCACCGATAACGATGTAGGGCTGTGATGGATCTGATGTATGGCGGCTTTCATCGCAATAGATGTTGTAAATTGTCATTATGCATACTCAATAAAATCATTTGCTCTGATAGCGCCATTTCGTAACCACAATACCAATCTGCTCTATGGTCATCGCCTGTTGCTGCCAACCTTTATCAAAATCGACATCACTTGAACGTGGCAGTTGGTCATCAGATAAACTTCGAATCATCACTCTAGTAGGTAGCGTTGCAGCTTGACCAACAAAGATTGCTTCCTGACGCCTTAAACCAGAAAGCATCTTGGTTAAGCCAGACATAGAATCAGGTAACACACTACGAACATGTTCGCGGTCTGCATCATTGGTTATTCGAAGCACAATCCATGAGTTACATTGGGACAACACCGTTGCCTCAACTTCACTAGGTCTCTGCGAAACTAATAACAGACCAACACCATATTTGCGACCTTCCTTTGCTATTCTGCGAATTGCAGATTGTGCCGCTTCATACTGCGCCTCACCTCGATTAGGTACATATCGGTGAGCCTCTTCACATACCAAAAGTACAGGGCTGTTTTGCCGCTCGGCCTCGGTTTGCCAGACTTTAAGTTGAAACACGATTCTCGCGATTGCAGCGCTAGCTACCCCAGCCACTTCATTCGGCACACCAGACAAGTCAACAATCTGCACTGTGGTTTGCTGCGTTAAGAATTGATTGACGATTGTTGGTAATGGATCTTCAACACCATCCCAACTTTCCATCATAAATTTGAGGCGGCCATCCTTTAGCAACGAGTCAATCTTGCGAATGACTTTGCTGTAATCCTCATGGGCTTTTTTATCTTTGTTATCCGGTCGTTGTGCGTTAATTGCACCAATCAATCCTTCCTCATAGCGTGCTCCATCTTTGAATCCAAAATGATCTAAGCCTGCTGCACTGCCAATAATGTAAGGAATCGGCGAGTCAACAGTTAATTGATTCTTATCAAGCTGAAGCTGTTTAGCTGCCCGCTCACGAACAGCAATTAGTGCATTTTTAACAATGTTTGATTGCGAGGTTGCTGCAAACTCGGTCTTACCGATAAACAAACTCAGGGACTCTTCTAAATCGAGTAACCAATACGGTAGTTTCAGTGAACCTTCATCGGTCGATAAACGTTGGTGCACGGGGAACGCTTTGCCGTACTCATTATGTGGGTCAAGGATAATAACTTGTGGGTGCCAGTGCATATGACCGGCTATCTGGCCACGTTCGAGTATACTGTGAATAACTGCTGCAACAGTGCCTGATTTACCGGCACCGGTGGAGCCAAGGATGGCAGTGTGCTTACCTAGCAATTCATTCAACTCAGCGTAACAAGGGGCGCCGCCAGAGCCAACATGCTCGCCAAGTTGAATAACAGCACCTTTGGCGTCACCGTAAATAAACCTAAGCTCGGATTTGGGTGTCAGATAAATGGTTTGCTGTGGTAGTGGATAAGTAGCAACTCCGCGTTCGAACTCAAGGGTAAACTCATCTTCACCTTTCCTGCGCCACTCCCCCTCACCAAACAAATCAGCTTCAATAATGCGCTCATCTGAAGATGCGACAGGCAAGCCCTTTTCTAGCTGGTAGTCAGCCTTCATACGTAATCGACTGACTAACCCATAAATAGAGCGGCGGCCAAAATGAACTTTGATGATTGAGCCAAACTGCCCAATCGGATAGTTTTCACCAGCAAATACTCGGGACAAGTCTGAAATAGAAGGGTCGAGCTCAGCGATAATACGCGAACCATCTACCTCAATAATTTTACCGATAGAGAGATTCTCAATGGGTTTTATGTATTTGTTATCCATATCAAATACCTCCTTCAAGGATCTGCGTTAGGTTTTCAAACTTCCACCATTCAATGCTATTTTCTGAGGTTGCCTTGTGATCGGCGTGATAAAAACCTTTGTCGGCGAAAATAAGTACTTGTTCGTTAATTGCGCTGTCTTCATACCAAGTTTTTAGCGTGCCGCTAGGCTCGGAGTCACTGGTAAACGCAATCACGGTTAAATTACCATTTGAAGACCTTAAACCGCGTTCGATTTCTAGGTTGATATGTGCATCACCAAAACTATAACCGGCAATCAACAAAACCCGTTGACTACCACCTCGCGGGTTTAATACCGTCCTTGCTCTGTGCATTAAGTTTGCATAGGGATCGAGTTGTGTTTCACGGTATTTAGTTGATGCAGGCCAAATCATAATCTTTGCAGCTTGCTCTTTACTGCACTTCAAATGCGGAGCAATACGTAATGGTGTTGATGAAGAAGCATGTTCAGCCCAATTGATGGAACCATGTAGCTTAAATACTCGGGCATCTAGATTGTTCTGTTCAAACGTCGAAGGGTTCCACCATCCTGATACACCACCTTCTAAACCATCGGCATATCTCAATTGAGATAGTGCGAGTGAGTCTTCAATTAACGTGTCGTAGTTCATCACTAGATAATCGATAGTGCTCGGAATGTTGTCTTTGCCTGGTCGCATTGGTCGATGAATAGCCTGAACAAAACGCTCATGCACAGCAGAATCTACTTCAACATTAATTACGTCAAAAATAGCGAGTTTTATCTCGTTTATCGCTTGCAATAGTTGATCGTTGCTGTATTCAGTATCGCCAATCAATACACTGCTAGCGGTTACACTGCGATTTTCTCGACGAGCTGTAATAGCAAGCCAATCGACTAGCTCGCTTAGGTAGTCTTCAATGTGTGAAGCTGGTTTTGCGCCAGTAAAAGAAGTTTGTATGGCTGTCAATATCTGCTTGGAATCAACGGAAAGCTTGTCACTTTTTAGTGCTCTTTCTGTTAGCTGGTTTGTTAATGGAAGGCCAGCACAAAAACTCGCCCCTGCACCTAACAGAACCGCTTTTGAGTGTGAGAGCAATTCTTCGAGTTTATTTATTGATTCTCTGAACTCCTTTTGTTCAAAAACCGTAGTATCGAATGCCATACTCACTCCTTATAGCTCGCCTTTAAAGGCAGAATCAAGAATTGATGCTTTTAATCTTTTCAAGTCTTCTATTTTCTCTAGAAGGACTTCTTCTGCATCGTGAATTTTACTTTTCAGCGCTTCAATCGTTGATACCAATGACTTCTGCTCTTCCAATGAACACATTGGGATTTCAATTTTGCTTAAACGAGTAAGCGCCAACTTAGGCTGTGCAACTGTCTTGGTCGCTAACCCTGCCTGTGCAGAGAAATCAGAGGTTAATGTAAACAGATACAGGTAGCTTAAATCTAGTTGTTGTTTATCTTTGATAACCAATTTAGCTGCGTTTTCTGTCAAGTTTGCACCATCCAATTCAGGGGGAACAAAACCTGTTTTGCCGATAGTTCCGGCAATACTGATATAAAGGTCGTCCTTGGAAATCACATAGCGTTTGATTTGCTCATGGATTTCTTTCGATATGTACTTGATGCCAGATAAATATATCGTTCCTCTATCGGTAAAATCTGCCACTCGGATATATGGGTGCTCAGTCTCTTCATCACTTAGCTTTTCACCTTTTGGTAAGCGCTTGCCGCCTTTTACCTCAGCTAGCGATTCGATAGTCACTCGGTCAGTGACAGCTGTAAACAGGCCATCAAGCGCTGATTGAAGAAGGCTACTCTTCAATATGACGCTTCCTTGCAAATGCTCGATGGCGGTGTCGATGCGGGTGAGCAATGCATCGAGT
This sequence comes from Marinospirillum alkaliphilum DSM 21637, assembly GCF_900119735.1. Taxonomy (GTDB): domain Bacteria; phylum Pseudomonadota; class Gammaproteobacteria; order Pseudomonadales; family Halomonadaceae; genus Marinospirillum; species Marinospirillum alkaliphilum. The sequence continues at coordinate 174,369 of NZ_FPJW01000005.1, forward strand.
TTTTCGACGATGCGCTTTTGTTCTTCTATGCTGTCTGGCGTACAGACCAACTCCGCGCTAAGAGAGTTTCTGTTTAGAGTTGGTACAGCAGCACCAGATGCAAATCGAGTTAAATCAAAGCTCTCAAGAAAATACTTTATAAAACGGGGGTAATTTCCATTGAATTTCTGCACATAAAGTGCCGTATTGAGCGGCCAGTAAACACCCTCAACGAAATGAACTTTCCCTATTGTGCCACTTCGGCCGGTTACAACGCCCGGTCCATCAACTTTATATTGATCAATGTAATCGGTTATACCATTGGCACTATATAAAGGGATATTACCTGCTGACCTCGCATGTGTTGGAAGGTCATACCCCCTCTTGAGTACACAAACATCTTTAAATTTTTTCCAGCTCCACCCCTTTGGAGCACTAAATTCAATCTGCCCCATGCTTATTTCTCCGCCAGCAGGTCTTCAATTTCATCTAATAGACCTGATACCAGTTTTTCTTTAGTGCGGATCTGCTTAAGGATATCGCTGGGCGCTAAATGCTCTGCATCTTTCTGCTTGGCTGGGTTTTTGGCGGAAAGATCATAGTCTTCTGTCAGCTTGCTGGCTGCTACTGTCCAGGAGCGGTCTGTGGTTGCCCGGCTGCTGTACAACTCCACAAACTCTTTCAGGTGGTCATCGGTAATGGGTTTGTTTTTGGTGAGTTTTTGTTCTGGTTCACACTCGTAGTACCACACATCACTGGTGCCGCCGCTGCGTTCAAAAAACAGTACGTTGGTTTTAACGCCGGAATAGGGCAAGAACACCCCGGCTGGCAGGCTTAAGATGGTGTGCAGGTTCAAGTTTTCCAGCAGCTCCTGTTTCACCTGTTTAAAGGCGCTGTTGGTTTGGAACAGCACACCTTCTGGCACAACGATGGCTGCTTTGCCACCCGTTTTCAGGGTTTTCATAAAATGCTGTAAAAACAGCAACTCGGTAGCGTTGGCTTTAATCGGAAAATTCTGCTGAATCTGATCCTTCTCTTTCCCGCCAAAGGGTGGATTCGCCAGAATAATGTCGTAACGGTCTTTTTCCTGAATATCACGGATATTCTGGGTCAGAGTATTACCACGGAACAAGTTGGGCGATTCGATGCCATGCAGGATCAGGTTCATCATTCCCATCACATAGGCCAGCGAGGTTTTCTCAAAGCCAAAAAAGGTATCACGCTGAATAAAATTCCACTGTTCGGTGGTCAGTTCGCTTTTTTTCGATTTCAGGTGTTCAAAGGCTTCCACCAGAAAACCACAGGAACCCGCTGCGGCATCATAAATGGTCTGTCCTGCCTGCGGGTCGATGGCTTTGATCATGGCACGCACTACTGGGCGCGGAGTGTAAAATTCACCGGCATAACCACCGGCATCGCCCATGCTCTGCAATAAGCCTTCATAAACCAGCGAGAGTTCAAACATTTCATCACTGGATTGGAAGTTCAGGGTGTCGATAATATCCAGCACTTCGCGCAGGGTATGACCAGAAGCAACCTTGTTATCCAGATACTGGAAAATTGCCCCAATCTTGTAGGTGAAAGATTTAGGATCTGCACCCGTGGCAGCCGCATTGGCAAAGCTTTTCAGATAAGGGAAAAGCTGGTTGTTCACATAGTCGGTTAAATCATCGCCTGTTCTGGCACGGGCAAGATCCAGCTTGCCATCAGCCGTTTTCGGGCAAGCCCAATTTACCCAGCGGTGTTCATCATCCAGTACCGGCTGATAACTTTTACCGGACAACTCCGCTTCATCTTCTTTTTCAGATTCGTAGTCATCCAGAAACTTCAGAAACAACATCCAGGAGGTTTGCTCGGTGTAGTGCATGGCACCACTGATGCCATCGTCGCGGCGCAGAATATCGGTAATGCGGTCAATTTTTTGCTGTAATGACATAATTAGTTTTCGTTTTTTAACTGGTTGATCAACGGTACTTTCAACTTAAGGCCAGCTTAATTCGGAACGCAACGCGTTACGAATCATATAGATTTGCAGTTTGATCATAAGCACGGCTTCCTTGGATTCAGCAATACAGCTGCTGCTGAAGTTGTTTGAAGGCAGTCAGCAGGTGAACTGGCTTACCACCGAAGGCCATGGAGGCATCTTTGGTAGTGCCAAGACCGGATAGCTCAATCAACGCTGGCAGGCGCTCACGCGCCAGCTCAGTCACACCGGTTTGCTCATATCGCTTGAGTACAAAGTGCAGGAATTGCTGGGCTTTTTCCTGCTGGTACTGATCGAAAAAGGCAGCATTTGCGCGTACCTGATCCGCACGGCTTTTGCGGGTTGCCATGGGCTGTTCAAACGCCAGAAACGCCAGCAGGTCAAACAGATCACAGTCTTCCGCCTCAAACATGTGGCGCAATGCGGCAAGCTGCTCTTTGTCAAAACCTGCTTGCATCAATTTGTTCAGCAAGGCTTCGCGCTCGTCAGGGTCTGACCAGATCTGGCGCAGCTCATCAACTGACTTAAACAAGCCGGGTAACTGCGTGATCAAGCGTTCAATAAACTCTTGTACGGTCAGGGGTCTGCCCTTCTCATCAATGTAACGGGTTTCTACATCAATGACTTTTAGCTCACGGTTTTTACCCAGCCTGACTCTTAACCGAGGTTTTGGTGGTTCTACAGATGGATCTGTGAGTGGTGATGATTCTTCCGATTCAAAAGCTGGAGGTTCAGGTTCACCTGTGTTGCCCGGTTCACCCAGTTCGCCGAGGTTATCTGTGACAGGTTCAGGCGCTTCCGGCTCGCCATCCCAGTCTTTGTCATAAAATTTGTTAGTGGCACCACGAAAATCAATGATTGTGAAGTAGTCCTTACCATCAAAAACCCGTGTACCGCGCCCCACAATTTGTTTGAACTCCACCATGGAGCCAACGGTTCGATCCAGTACCACGTTACGCACGTTGCGAGCATCAACACCTGTCGTCAGCATCTGGGAAGAAGTGATGATGGTCGGAATGTCCTTATCGTTATCCTGAAATTTTTCAAGCAGTTCACGCCCCACCTTGCCTTCATCACTGGTAACACGCACACAATAGTGAGGATCTTGCACTTTTTTGTGCTTGTTAATCATGTCGCGCATGGTCAGGGCGTGATTCTGGTTTTCACAGAAGACGATGGTTTTATCCAGCGGGTTGATATGATCAAGCAGGGTTCTGGCAACCAGCTCCGTGCGCTGATCCACAATGATTTTTTTGTCGTAATCTTCAACCTTGTAGATGTCCTGTGCTGACTCCCCTTCGATCACCAGATCATCACTGGTCAGCACCAGTTCATCCAGATTGGTACGTACTCGCTTCACCCTGTAAGGGGTTAAGAAACCATCGTTAATGCCGTCCTTCAGTGAATACTCATAGGCAGGCTGACCAAAATACTCATAGGTATCCACGTTATCCGTGCGCTTGGGTGTGGCGGTTAAACCCAGATGCACTGCATTGCTGAAGTGATCGAGAATGGCACGCCAGGAGCCTGCTTCATTGGCTGCGCCCCGATGACATTCATCAATCAAAACCAGATCAAAAAAATCGCTGGGGTAGGCTTTGTAATAACCATCGATATTTTCCCGCTCGGCAATGGCCTGGTAGATGGCGAAGAAAATATGGGCATTAGTGGGCACTAGGCCGTTGCGCTTACGGACTTCTTTACCATTGATTTTGATCAGATCTTTTTCATAGGGATTGAAGGTATTGATGGCCTGATCCGCCAGAATGTTACGGTCGGCCAGAAATAGAATACGCGGCCTGCGTGATCCGGGTTTATCGAGGTTCCAGCGAGCCTGAAAGACTTTGTGGACGATCTGAAATGCGATAAAGGTTTTACCGGTGCCGGTCGCCAGTGTCAGCAGAATTCTGGATTTGCCTTGACCAATGGCATCGGTGGCAGCATGGACTGCCAATTCCTGGTAATAACGCGGTTGCATCGCCCCTTCCAGATGGAAGGGGATGTTTCTTAGCTCCTGACTAAGATCTGTGATCTCACCGGCATAGCGTTTTTCCAGCTCAGCAGGTGTTGGGTAGAACTCAATGTAATCGCCCTTGCCTGTTTCCAGATCAAACTCATAGGTTTGTTTGCCGTTGCTGGAATAAACAAATCGCACGCGAAGTTTCTTCGCATAGTCGATGGCTTGTTGCAGACCTTTGGTGGGGTGCTCTGATTCTTTTTTGGCTTCAACAACCGCCAGATAGCGGTTGTCTTTATGGAGCAGGTAATCAACAAAACAGCGGCGACCGCGAACACCTGCCGCCATTTTTCGACCATCAGTAAAGTAATGCTCGCGAATGATGTTGCATGATTGCCAATAAGCTGCTTTAAGAGCTGGATCTATGTAATTAGCGCGGGTATCAGCTTCTGAGGTCACTGGCCTGATTCCTTGTTCTGTTCCTTGCATCCTGAATATGCATCTTTACTGCAAGGAAGCTTACCATACCTGGCCAGCCTGTGAACCTCAGTGCTTTTCTCTGTCACTCACACCGTCAGATGCTGTTTGATCAAGCCATCACTCAGCTCTGCAATTTCCCCTTCTGCCAGGTTCTGGCCGCGGTCCATGATGACAAAGCGGTCTGCAAATTTCCGGGCGAAGGGGAGTTTCTGTTCCACCAGCAGGACGGTGAGTTGTTCTTCGCTGATGAGTTTGCGGATAACTTCTCCGATCTGTTGCACGATGTTGGGCTGGATGCCTTCACCGGGTTCATCAAGGATCAGCAAACGCGGTTCCAGCACCAGCGCACGGCCAATGGCCAGCTGTTGTTGCTGACCACCGGAGAGGTCACCACCGCGGCGGTGACGCATGTCCTTGAGCACCGGAAAGAGTTCGTAGATTTTTTCAGGGATCTTTTTCAGGCCATCACCACGGGCAGCCAGGCCGGTGCGCAGGTTTTCTTCCACGGTCAAAAGCGGAAAGATCTGGCGGCCCTGGGGCACAAATCCAATCCCCAGACGGGAGCGATCTTCCAGGCGTTTGCGGGTCAGGTCGATGCCATCATCATAACTCAGGCTGCCATCACGGATCGGCACTTCACCCATGATGGTTTTCATCAGGGTGGTTTTTCCGACACCATTGCGCCCCATCACGCAGGTGCACTGGCCTTTGGGTGCAGTCAGTGACAGGTTGCGCAGGGTGTGGCTCTGGCCGTAATACTGGTTGAGTCCGTTGATGGTCAACATCAGGCTTCTTCTCCAAGATAAACTTCAATCACTCGCGGATCAGACGACACCTGATCCATGCTGCCTTCGGCCAGTACACTGCCCTGATGCAAGACCGTCACCTTGCGGGCAATCGAGCGTACAAACCCCATGTCGTGTTCCACCACCACCACTGATTGCTGACCGGCCAATCCGGTGAGCAGTTCGGCAGTGCGTTCCATTTCCTGTTCTGTCATGCCGGCCACCGGTTCATCCACCAGCAGCAGGCGTGGTTTCTGCATCAGCAGCATGCCGATTTCCAGCCACTGTTTCTGCCCGTGAGACAGAATGCCAGCCGGTTGCCGGTGCAGGTTTTTCAGACCGATCAGTAGCAGCACTTCATCAATGCGATCCTGAATCTCACCGGTCATGCGTTCAGTCAGGGTCGGCAGGATGCTTTTGTTGGTGGCACGCGCCAGTTCCAGGTTCTGAAACACCGTCAGGGCTTCAAACACCGTGGGTTTCTGGAACTTGCGTCCGATGCCCAGACTGGCAATGTCCGGTTCATTCATCTGCAACAGGTTGTGGCGGCTGCCGAACCAGACCGAGCCTTCATCCGGGCGGGTCTTGCCGGTGATGATGTCCATCATGGTGGTTTTGCCTGCTCCGTTGGGGCCGATGATGCAGCGCAGTTCACCGTCATCAATGGTCAGGTTCAGCTTGTTGATGGCCCGGAAGCCATCAAAGCTGACACTCACATCTTCCAGATACAGGATCGGGCCGTGGCGCACGTCCACCGGGGACTGCTGCGGCACCATGAAATCAAACACCCGCTCCCGGTCTACCAGTTGTTTGAAGAAGTTCATACCGGCAGCTCCTGTTGATCATCCTGCGGTTTGTCCTTCACCCTGCGGCGGCGCTCATTCAAGTTGTGCATCAGTCCGGCAATGCCTCTGGGCAGCAGCACGGTGACCAGAACAAACATCGCACCCAGTGCAAACAGCCAGGCATCGGGCATCACCCCGGTGAACCAGGTCTTGGCATAGTTGACCAGCAGCGCGCCGATCACCGCACCGTAGAGGGTGGCACGTCCACCCAGGGCTACCCAGATCACGATTTCGATGGAAAACAGTGGTGAGAACTCGCCGGGATTGATGATGCCCACCTGCGGCACATACAGGGCACCGGCCACACCGGCCAGCATGGCGGAAACCACAAACACCGATAACTGCACCCGCTCAACCCGATAACCCAGAAAGCGGGTACGGGCTTCGGCGTCACGGCAGGCCACACACACCCGCCCCAGCTTGCTGGTGACAATGGCGCGACAGATCAGATAGCCGATGGCCAGCGCCAGCCCGGTGACCAGGAACAACACCAGACGCGTGGTGTCGGTGCGCAGATCAAAACCCAGCATATCGCGGAAATCGGTCAGGCCGTTGTTGCCACCAAAACCCATTTCATTGCGGAAGAAGGCCAGCATCAGGGCAAAGGTCAGCGCCTGGGTCATGATCGACAGGTACACCCCGGTGACCCGTGAACGAAAGGCCAGGTAACCGAAGGCAAAAGCCAGCAGGCCAGGCACCAGCAACACCATCAGTGCCGCAAACCAGAAGGAGTCAAAACCCAGCCAGTACCAGGGCAAGGCATCCCAGTTCAGGAACACCATAAAATCCGGCAATTCCGGGTGTCCATACACCCCCCGATCACCGATCTGACGCATCAGGTACATACCCATGGCATAACCACCCAGCGCAAAAAAGGCACCGTGCCCGAGGCTGAGGATACCGAGATACCCCCAGACCAAATCCACTGCCACCGCCAACAGGGCGTAACTGAGGTATTTGCCCAGCAGGTTAACGGTATAGGCCGAAACATGCAGCGGATGATCGGCAGGCACCACCAGGTGCAGCAGGGTGACCAGGCTCATGGCCAGCAGCAGCACACCCAGAAAGATGCGTGTTGAACGTTCATACAGAGGTTGGGTCAGCCACATAAATCAGTCTCCGGCAGCACGGCCCTTCTGCGGGAAGAGTCCACGCGGGCGTTTCTGGATGAACAGGATGATGAATACCAGCACCAGGATCTTGGCCAGCACAGCCCCGGCCCAGGGTTCCAGAATCTGGTTGATGACGCCCAGCGACATGCCGGCCACCAGGGTGCCCCAGAGGTTACCGACACCACCAAACACCACCACCATGAAGGAATCAATGATGTAGGCCTGGCCCAGGTTGGGGCCCACGTTGGTCAGTTGTGACAGCGCCACACCGGCCAGTCCGGCCACACCGGAACCCAGACCGAAGGTGAGCATGTCGACACGAGTGGCACGAATGCCCATGGAGCGCGCCATGTTGCGGTTCTGGGTGACTGCACGCACTTCCAGCCCCAGCCGGGTGCGGCGCAGAATATAGATCAGTGCAGCAAACACCAGCAGTGCAAAGGCCATGATGTAAAGACGGTTGAGGGTCAATGACAGAGCATCATTGATGGCAATGGAGCCACTCATCCATTCCGGTGTCACCACGGTGCGGTTGAGGGGAGAAATCACCGTGCGCACCAGTTGTTGCAGAATCAGGCTGATACCAAAGGTTGCCAGCAGGGTTTCCAGCGGGCGGCCTTTCAGGAACTGGATCACACCACGTTCGATGGCAATGCCGGTGAGTCCGGCCACCATGAATCCAGCCGGAATCGACAGCAGCAGCGCCAGCCCCGGTTGTCCCGGCAGCAGTTGTTGCATGGCCCAGGTGGTGTAGGCACCCAGCATGATCAGTTCACCATGTGCCATGTTGATCACCCCCATCACCCCGAAGGTGATGGCCAGGCCGATGGCAGCCAGTACCAGCACACTGCCCATCGACAACCCGAAATACAGGGTTTCCGCTGCGCGGTTGAGTTTGAGTTTCTGTTCAATGCCCAGCAGTGCCTGACGAGCCGCTTCACTCAGTTGGGCATCGTCACTGCTCTGCGCTCGTGTTAATGCCACGCGGGCACGACTGTGCAGGCTGCCAGACAGCTGTTCCACTGCTGCCAGTTCACCCTGCTCAACACGATAAATGGCCAGTGCCAATGACAGGCGCTGGTGAACCCGGCGATCAGTTTCTTCGTCCAGAAAATCCGGCAGCACTGCCGCCAGGGTGGCATCCACCTCACCAATCAGGCGCTCGGCAGAAGCACGGCGCAGGTTGAGATCGGATGAATAGAGGTCAATCAATGCCAGTGCGCTGCGCAGTTGATTGCGCAGCGGGTTGTTGATGCTGATGCGGCTCAGATCACGACGATTGATGGCTCCAAGTGCTTCACCACTCAGGGCATCACTGACCAGCAGATCGCGTCCACTGGTGCCTTCCACCAGTACAAAACGGCCGCTGCGCTCACGCTGCAGGTTACCTTCCAGCAAGGCCGACAGCCAGTTGCGGGCACGCGGATCGTCACTGGTCACGATCAGGCGAATGGCTTCAGCCTTGTCCTGAAAAGAGGCCACATCCAGTGTCTGCAACAGGTACAGGCCGGTGTCATCTGATTCAGCAGTGGCTGATGGCAGGTCTTCGGCCTGGGCCAGCGGTAGCCAGAGCAGCAACAGCAGCATGAGCAGCAGGGGCATGGTTATTCCTTTGTCATGGATATGACGGTTCAGGCCGGAGCGGTCAGTCCGCAAGCTGCGCGGACCACCACTCCTGCTGTGTTGATTGATTACTGACCCAGTGCCGCGCGGGCTTCAGCCGCAGCATTACTGCCACCACAACGCTTGGTTTTGGTGTTGAAGTTGCCGCAGTTGACCGGGGCACGCCAGTCAGAAATCAGGTCACGGGAACCCGGCAGGTAGTCGGACCAGGCATCACCCGGTACAGTACTGGGCGTCTGCCAGACCACTTCAAACTGACCATCAGCCTGAATTTCACCGATCAGTACCGGTTTGGTGATGTGGTGATTGGGCAGCATTTCCGCCACACCACCGGTCAAGTTGGGCACCTGCAGGCCATGAATGGCAGTGCGCACCGCATCAACGTTGGTGGTACCGGCTTTTTCAACGGCTTTCACCCAGAGGTTGAAGCCAATGAAGTGGGCTTCCATCGGGTCGTTGGTAACCGCATTGGCATCACCTTTAAACGCCTGCCAGGCATCAATGAAGGCATGGTTGGCATCGTTATCCACGCTCATGAAGTAGTTCCATGCCGCCAGGTGGCCGACCAGGGGGGCAGTATCCAGACCGGAGAGCTCCTGCTCACCCACGGAGAAGGCGATGACCGGGATGTCACCGGCATCAATGCCCTGGTTACCCAGTTCACGGTAGAAGGGTACGTTGGCATCACCGTTGATGGTGGAAACCACTGCAGTCTTCTTGCCCTGGCTGCCGAAGCGACGGATTTCAGCCACAATGTTCTGCCAGTCGGAATGACCAAAGGGGGTGTAGTTGATCATGATGTCGCTGGCGGCCACACCGTGTACGTCCTTCAGGTAGGCTTCCAGAATGCGGTTGGTGGTACGCGGATACACATAGTCGGTTCCGGCCAGTACCCAGCGCTCCACACCCAGTTCATTCTTCAGGTAATCCACCGCGGGAATGGCTTGCTGGTTCGGCGCTGCACCGGTGTAGAAGACGTTTTTAGAGGACTCTTCACCTTCGTACTGCACCGGGTAAAACAGCAGGCCGTTCAGCTCTTCAAACACCGGCAACACCGCCTTGCGGGACACTGAAGTCCAGTTGCCGAACACCACATCCACACGGTGTTGCGCCAGCAGCTCACGAGCGCGCTCGGCAAATAACGGCCAGTTGGAAGCAGGGTCAACCACCACAGCTTCCAGCGGACGACCCAGCAGGCCACCTTTGGCGTTCTGTTCGGCCACCAGCATTTCAATGGTGTCTTTTAAAACGGATTCACTGATGGCCATGGTGCCAGACAGGGAATGCAGTACACCTACCTTGATCGGTTGCTGGGCGGTGGCACTGAGACTGGTCATGCCCAGCAGCACACCGACACCGGCGGCCAGGGCGAAGCTTTTGCTGCCTGACTTGATTTTTTTAAGAATCTGCATCGTTTTAACTCCAAATTCAGCTGTTTTTGAGAGGTTCCGGCGATTCACTGTCACTGGCTTCCTGGTGCCTGGCTCTTGCTTCCTGCAACATGTGTATTGTTATTTTTCTGACTTCATCCCGGCTGACGGCAATGTGAGCTGTCATCAACCTCTGGGCATGATCGATACGGCGATGCTCGATGGCTTCGAGAATCGCACCGTGTTCTTCGTAGGTGGCGGCAATGCGGTATCCCTTGGTGAAATCCAGCCGCCGGATGATGTGGATGCGTTCACTGATGTCACGATGGATACGTGCCATCTCGCGGTTGCCTGCGGCCTCCACAATGCAGGAATGAAACTCCCGGTCCTGCTCGCTGAGGGTGATGTCACCAACCCGCTGTGCTTCCGGCACCAACCAGAAATCCCGCAGCTCCTGCAACAGCGGCGGTGTTTCCGTCATGTTGCAAAGGCGTTCAATGGCAGCGGTTTCCAGCAGGATACGAACATCGTAAAGTTCCTCAAACACTTTGAAATCAAAGGGTTTGATCTGCCAGCCACTGCGAAAATGCACCTCCACATAGTGTTCCCGCCGCAAGCGGTATAGGGCTTCACGCACCGGTGTGCGACTGGCCTCAAAGCGCTCGGCAATCTCCGCTTCACTGAAATAATCCCCCGGCAGCAACTGAAAGTTGAAAATCATTTCCTTGATCTGGCCATAGATGCGATCAGCCAGATTTTCACGTCGCTGGTTTTTCGGGTTCTTGTTCAGGAAGTTGGCCGGACTCATGCGCTGACCTCTTCGGTGGCATCTTCCTTCGCAATGATCGCCAGCAGCTCACCGGCTCGCACTGCCTTGCCGGGTGTGCAGCTGAAGCCTTCCAGCAGACCCGCCACCGGTGCCTTGATCGCCACTTCCATTTTCATGGCTTCCAGCACCAGCAGGGTGTCACCGGCTTCCACTTCAGTGCCGGGTTCCACCAGCAGCTTCCAGACGTTACCGGCAATTTCCGCCGTCACCGGGGTTTTACTGGCATCCAGCCCTTCACCTGTATCCGGTGTTTCCGCCTGAGTGATGGCCGGAGGTGCTATGTCCTCGGCACTCCAGCGGCTGATTTCTTCACTGAAAGCCTGCTGCTGTCGGCTCTGGAAGGCACTGATGCTGTCGGCCTGATCTTCGAGGAATTGCTGGTACTGCTCGACATCAAACACTTCCTGCTCAATGCGGCACTGGAAACGTCCGTGGCGAAAATCTTCCCGCAGGACGTCCAGCTCCTCCTCGGTGACCGGGTAAAAACACACCTGATCAAAGAAGCGCAACAGCCAGGGAGCATCAGGCGCAAACTGACGGTTTTTCAACCAGGTATTCCAGATCGGCAGGGTGCGCCCCACCAGCTGATAACCACCGGGGGAGTCCATGCCGTAGATGCACATGTACATGCCACCGATGCCCACGGTACCTTCAGCGGTATGGGTACGGGCCGGGTTGTACTTGGAGCTGAGCAGGCGATGGCGCGGGTCCACCGGCACTGCACAGGGCGCACCCAGATATACATCCCCCAGCCCCAGCACCAGATAACGGGCGCTGTAGAGGGTTTCCTGCACCTGCTCACGGCTGACACCATTGATGCGGCTGATGAAATCCACGTTGTTCGGCAACCAGGGTGCCTGATCCCGCACGGTTTCACGGTAGCGCTGCACGGCATCCAGGGTGGCTGAGTCTTCAAAGGCCATCGGCAGGTGCAAAACACGGGTGGGCATTTTCACTTGGGACGGGTCGACCAGGGTGTCTTCCAGTTGCAGCAAGCGCTGCAGCAGTTCTTGCTGGTGCAGTTGCTGGCCGTCATAACGAATCTGCAGGGAACGCACACCCGGTGCCAGTTCCAGCACACCGGGAATGGCACGGTCTTTCAGGGCATTCATCAGCAGGTGCACACGAATGCGCGTGGTCAGATCCAGCAGGTTCTCGCCGTATTCCATCAGGATGTAACCATCACCGGCCTGACGATAAACCACCTGCGGACGCTCGTCAGTGGCGGGCAGCGTGGCCAGCACACAGGGTGAAGCCGCAGCAGCACTGGCATTAAAAGTGGCTGCATCCGTTTTTTCGGCAATCAGGCTGGCATCCAGAGGCGGTAATGCACGCAAGGCGGATGGCAGGGGTTGCAGGATGTTGATGGCCTGATCCCAGGCTTGTTCCAGCGCCACTGCCGCATCAAAGGTCATCGGCACAAAACGGATGGTGTCACCGGGTTTCACCTGCCCCACCTTCCAGAGTTCGGCACGGGCAATGGTGACCGGACAGACAAAACCACCCAGACTGGGGCCATCCTTCATCAGAATCACCGGGCTGTCGCCGGTGAAGTTCACCGCACCGATGGCGTATTCACAATCGTGGACATTGGAAGGGTGCAGACCGGCTTCCCCGCCATCGGTTCTGGCCCATTCCAGCACCGGACCCACCAGACGCACACCCAGTCGGTTGGCGTTGTAATGCACTTCCCAGTCGGTGGCAAAAAAGGTTTCAAAAGAGGCCTGAGTGAAAAAGTCCGGTGCACCGTGCGGGCCGACCAGCACACCAATCTGCCACTGCTGACCGTAAGCAGGAACCAACTCTGCCGGTGCCTGTGCCGGGGCGGCAAGATCGGTGGTTTCCGGCAGCAGTTCCAGCAGGTCACCGGCACGCAAGGTGCGGCCGCAGAAACCACCGAACTGACCCAGTGCAAAGGTGGAACGACTGCCCAGATACACCGGTACATCCAGACCACCCCGAATCGCCAGATAGGCCCGGCAGCCGCTTTTAGCCTGCCCCAGATTCAGCACCTGACCGGCTTTCACGGCCACCGCCTGCCAGCCCGGCAAGGGCTGATCATCCAGGGTGGCGGACTCACAGGCACCGGTGACAGCGATCACCGTATCAATATTGAATTTCAGGGTCGGGCCGATCAGGGTGGCTTCAATGCCAGCTGCATCTGCGAGGTTACCCACCAGGCGGTTGGCCAGTGCAAATGCCTTGTCATCCATCGGACCGGACGGTGGCACACCGATGTCCCAGTAACCCAGACGACCCGGCAGATCCTGCACACTGGTGTAGGTGCCGGGCACCAGCACTTCCACACTGCGACTGGTGTAACTGAAATGATCCAGCGCTCGGGTAGACACCTGCCCTGCTGCAAAGCCCTGATCCGCCAGCACCGCCCGCAGATATTCCAGATTGGTGGGAATACCATAAAAGCGGGTTGCTGCCAGTGCAGCCCGCAGGCGACTGAGGGCTTCCGCACGATCCTCACCATAAGCAATGATCTTGGCAATCATCGGGTCAAAACCGGAGGAGACTTCACTGCCGTTTTCAACACAACCATCCACCCGGATGCCCGGCAAGTCATCAGGTAAAATGACTTCACTCAGGCTACCGGGGCTGGGCTGAAAGTTTTTCAAGGGGTTTTCGGCATACACCCGCACTTCCATGGCAGCACCCTGCGGGGTGATGTTGCGCAACGGCGCCAGGTCTGCCTGACCGGCTGCCACCGCCAACATCTGTTCGATCAGATCCAGCCCGGTGACACATTCAGTGACCGGGTGTTCCACCTGCAGACGGGTGTTCACTTCCAGAAAATAAAAAGCATCCTTGTCGGCATCGTAGATGAACTCCACGGTACCGGCACTGCGATAATTCACGCTGCGACCCAGGCTTTCGGCAGCTTCAATCAGCGCCTTGCGGGTGGCTGCAGGCAGATGCGGTGCCGGGGTTTCTTCCACCACCTTCTGATGACGGCGCTGCAGGGAGCAGTCCCGTTCACCCAGCGCCACCACTTCACCCAGGCCATCCCCCAGCAGTTGCACTTCCACATGGCGGGCATGGTCAATGCAGTGCTCCAGAAACACACTGCCATCATTAAAATACTGCTGCCCAAGGCGAACCACCCGGTCATAGGCTTCACGCAGTTCATCGGCCGTGTTGCAGCGGGTCATGCCGATGCCACCACCGCCTGCAGTGCTTTTTAACATCACCGGGTAACTGATGCGCTCGGCCTCTTCCAGTGCCTGCTCCAGGCTCTGCAGCAGGTCACTGCCCGGTGTCAGCGGCACACCAGCGGCTTCAGCCAGGGCACGTGCACGGTGCTTCAGGCCAAAGTCCCGGATCTGGCTGGCTGTGGGACCAATGAAGGTGATGCCTTCGATGTCACAGCGCTCGGCAAACTCGGCACTTTCCGACAGAAAACCATAACCGGGGTAAATGGCCTCGGCACCGGTGTTTTTTGCTGCCGCCAGAATCTTGTCCATGTCCAGATAGGTTTCATCGGCCCGATGACCGGCCAGTGAAACCGCCACATCGGCTTCCCGCACATGCACGGCATTGCGATCATCCTCGGCATACACAGCCACACTGCGAATACCCAGACGCTTGAGGGTACGGATCGCGCGGCAGGCAATTTCGCCACGATTGGCAATCAGCACGGTGGAGAAATAGCGGTGGCTTGTTGCATTCATGCGGGAGTCTCCTGAGATTTTTTCAGATCGGCGATGTAAGCGCGCCAGCCGCCGAAGTGAGTGATGTCTTTTGCACTGCCCAGTGCCAGGGGCTCACAGATGAATCCCTTGACGCTGCGTCCGTCTTGCAGCAACAGATTGCCAATGCCCAGGGGTTCAGGAATTTCCGCCACAAAGGCACCAAAGTTCGCCAGCGGCACATCCCAGAGTTCCACCAGAATGGATGCCCCCTTCTCAGCCACCCGCGCCAATCCCGGTTTCGGCGGTGTGGTGTTGGCCAGGGCATAAAGGCGGTATTCAGGCGCGGTCTCGGTGGCTTCCACAAAGGCGGCATGGCGGGTGGTGAGCTGAAAATTCAATGGCATGCCACGCAGGTGGGCACCCACCACGGCAACCCTGACAGCACCGGGAGCCACAGGTTTGCTGGTCACGTCTGAAGGCTTGAAGGCCTGATCGGTGGCACCCAGCGGCAGCGCCAGATGCTGCTGCCAGCGACGACCGAAATCAGCCAACGCAAAATCCTGCCAGGCATTGGCAATCAAGGTGATGCCGGATGGCAGACCATCACTGCGAAAAGGTGCTGGCAGCGCCAGCGCGGAAAGATCGGCCAGATTGGTGAAGTTGGTGTAGGTGCCAAACTGAGAGTTGTAAAGAATCGGCTCCTGCTGCATTTCCGCCAGGGTGCGAATGGTCGGTGAGGTCGGCACCACCAACGCATCCACCTGCTGCAATTGCTGCTGAATGCAGCGGGCCAGCTCCTGCCTGCGGTATTCAGCGGCAAAGGCATCCAGTGCCGTGTATTCACCACCCTTGCTGACAATGGCATGAACTGTCGGGTCCATGGCTTCTGGCTGCTGCACCAACGCCCCAACTGCGTGAGTTCGCTCGGCCACCCAGGGCCCCTGATACAACAAGGCTGCCAATTCACTGAAAGGCGTAAAATCGATTTCCACCAGCTCGGCCAGTTGTGCCAGTTCACTGCGTGCCTGCTCAAAAGCGGCCTGCATGGCGGTATCACCAAAAAACTCCAGTTGCGCCGGAATCGCCAGACGCGGACGCTCCGGCATGCCCACGGCGGCAGACTGAGGGCTGCGGCGGGAAAAGGCGTCATCCAGATCCTGCTCGGCACCAAGGATTTGCGATACCTGCACGGCATCATCCACCGTCAGGGCAAACACCGAAACACAGTCCAGCGAGCGGCAGGCAGGCACCACACCCTTGTTGGAAAACCAGCCCCGCGTGGGCTTTAATCCAACAAGGTTATTAAAACCGGCAGGTACCCGACCGGAACCGGCAGTATCGGTACCCAGTGCAAAAGGCACCAATCCTCGCGCCACCACTGAAGCAGAACCCGAACTGGAGCCACCGGAGACATAACTCGAATCAAAGGAGTTGGGCACGGCGCCATAGGGTGAACGAGTGCCCACCAGACCGGTGGCAAACTGATCCAGGTTGGTCTTGCCGATCAACACCGCACCGGCAGCCTTCAGGCAAGCCACCACCCTGGCATCCTCGGCAGCGGTATAGCTGAACGCCGGACAGGCTGCGGTAGTTGGCCAGCCTGCGGCATCAATATTGTCCTTGATGGCAAAGGGCACACCCAGCAAAGGCAGGTTTTCACCAGCCGCCTTGCGCGCTTCAAGCGCCTGCCACTGGCTTTTCAGGCCAGCCGCATCAACACGAAAAATCCAGGCCACATCAGCCGACTGACTTGCTGCTGCATCCAGTGCAGCCAGCAGCGCCAGCAAACGCTCCAGTCCCTGCCCCTGCTGCTGGGCAAGCTGCCAGTCGGCCAGTGTCCAGCCAGTTGTTTCGGGTTTGATCTGCATCGGTCATCACCTTGTGCGCTAACTTGTATACAAGAAAGAGCACAAGCGATGCCATCCAGACATTAGTTGTTTTAATTCAACTGGATAAGATAAAATAGGGTGTTTCAATCTGGACAAAAGCCTGACAGAGTGCACCAACAAGGCACAACAAGTGCTTGCATGCACCAGAGAAGAAAAAAAAGAACAGAGAAGAGAAGAAAAAAAGAGATCGCAGATCAGTTGGAAGGTTTGGCAGCAGCCAGATAATCCTGTGCTTCAAAAACCTCGGCCAGGATTGACTGTTCGATGTAGCTGCGCTGGGCCGCTTTTGCCGGCACCCTGACCACCAGATGCACTTCATCCGGCTCCGGAAACTGCAGGCTGACGCGAGGTTCCACCGTAGGAACTTCCAACCCGCGCTGGCTGGCAACCCGGTTCATGTGACGACGCACGTTTTCCAGGTAGGGGGCACAGTGTTTCTGTGCCGATTCCAGCAGCTGCTGCTGGGCTTCCCGCCAATGGTCCTTGCGCATGAAGGGCACGGTGAACACGTGCAGCACATAGTCATGAGTGAAACTTTCATTGATGACCGGTTCGGAAACAAACAGTGCGTTGGGCAACACAATCATGCGCCCGGTACGCTGATGAGTGAGTTTGCCCGGCCCAACCTCCAGAATGGTGGTGACCAACAAATTCTGGTCAATCACATCACCCCGAAAATCCTTGATCTGGATGCGGTCACCAATGTCAAAAGAGCGGGCACCGGTTTTCAGCAGGCCACCGGTGACACACAGGATCAGCTCCTTGGTGGCCACCACAAAAGCTACTGCAATAGCCACCACTGACAAGGCCAGGGTGCGCAGCTCTTCACCCCAGATCATGAACAGCCCCAGCAGGGTCAGCAACAGCAAACCATTGCGGGACTGCACCAGCCATTTGCGCCGCAGCTCCGTGGACTCCACACTGCGCCGGATCAGGCGAGCGCCAATTGCTCGCAATACCAGCATCGCCACCAGCAACACCAGGGTACTGAGCAACAGGCGAATCAGTTCTGATGAAATGGAGAACTGACCGATGAATTCCAGCAGGGGTTCAGGCATGGTGATCAGGCCCCTCTGTTTATCTATTCGTTGAATAAAACATTATAGCCCAGTCTCCGGCACCCCTTGCGGCAACAAACACCTTGCCCCCATCAACCCGCCAGACTGTAAAACAAGGGCAGCAGGATGGCCGTCACTGCTCCGGTCAGACTCATGGCCAGTGCTGCAAAAGCAGCGGTTTCTTCACCTTCTTCCAGCGCCACGGCCGTTCCGGCGGCATGGGCATTTAACCCCAGGGTGAAACCGCGTGCCGCTGGCAGGTCAATGCCTGCCAGTTTCAGCAGGCCGGGAGCCATCACCGCACCAGCCACACCCGTGATCATTACAAACACGGCTGCCAGCGCCGGTGAACCACCCAGATCTTCAGCCAGCAGAATGGCAATCGGCGAAGTGACCGACTTGGGTGCCAGGGATGCCAGCAGGGCTTCATCCGCCCCCAGCAACCAGGCCAGACCCAGTGTCAGCAGAACGGTGGTGAAACCACCTATCAACAAGGCTGCCAGCAACGGCCAGAAATAGTCGCGGATGCGGCGCAAGTGGGTATACAGCGGCACCGCCAAAGCCACGGTGGCCGGTCCCAGAAACAACCAGACCAGTGCGGCTGATTCATTGTAGGTGGCATAGTCCACTTCCAGCAGCAGCAACACCCCCACCACCAGCAGTGTGCCAATCAATACCGGCTGAGCCAGCATTGAGCGGGTACGCCGGTTCAACTCCATGGCCAGTTGATAACTGGCCAGTGTCACCAGCAGACCGAACAATGGGTGCTGGATACTGGTCTGAATCATCGTGCTGATCATTCACTGACCCTCCTGCGACGCACCAGCCCTTGCAGCACCCAGGCTGT
The DNA here is from genome assembly GCF_900119735.1 of Marinospirillum alkaliphilum DSM 21637. Lineage (GTDB taxonomy): Bacteria > Pseudomonadota > Gammaproteobacteria > Pseudomonadales > Halomonadaceae > Marinospirillum > Marinospirillum alkaliphilum. The sequence goes on from NZ_FPJW01000005.1 coordinate 192,768, forward strand.
CAGCGGAATGCTGATCAGCAGTGCACCAATCAGTGACACACTGATCGCCAACAGATGAGAGGTCACCACTTGCCACTGCGACAGAATACCCACCGCCGGCGGAATCAGCATCAGCGGCAGGTATTTCAGCAACTGGGTGCTGGTCACCTTCAAAGGCTCCGGCACACGGCGCAGCAGCAACAGGGTCATCAATAACAACAGCATACCTATCACCGGGCCGGGCAACTTGACCCCGGCAACGGCAATCAGTGTTCCCAGTAACTGGAACACCACCAGTATCAAAAGTCCGAGCATTACTTTTCCTGTTCAGGCAGATGGGGATGACAAGCGTGATATAAAGGTTGTCCGCTTGATCAACACACTGGAATCAGTGGTGAATTGTACCAGCAATGAACGTGGGGCTGCGGCTGAATCCTCACCACAGATCCGGTAGGCCACCCAATCCCCGCGATTGTCCAGTTGCAACTGCTGCGGGCCATACAAAGACAACTCAGATGGCTCCAACAACACAACAGCCACTTGCTGCTGTGCCGGATTAAAACTTTCAACCTTGATGTGGTAAAAGTTGCACAACCGGCCATCTGACAGAACACGGAACAACTCACCCCGGTCCCGCCTGATCTCAGCCGTCAGTTCTTTCTTGCCGTAAAAACCATAACTGGCCGCTGAAACAGCCACCAGGCAGATCAGCAGGTAACCCATCAGGCGGGGACGCCAGAAATGATCAGCTTCACCTTGCAATTGCAGCTCCGAAGCAAAACGGATCAGGCCAGTGGGCTGTCCAGTTTTGTGCATCACCTGATCACAGGCATCAATGCAGGCACCACAGTCAATGCAGGCGGCCTGCATGCCGTTGCGAATATCAATGCCTGTCGGACAGACCTGCACACACAGCGTGCAATCAATGCAGGCATCAGCCGCAGGGTTTGGATGTTCACTGCTGCGCCGTGGTTCGCCACGAAACCGGTCATAACTGACCTTGCGGGTGGCATCATCCATCATCACCCCCTGAAAACGGGAGTAAGGACAAGCATGCAGACAGATCTGCTCACGCACCAGACCGGCATTCAGATAGGTCAACAGAGTCATGCAAAGCAGCCAGATCAACAGTGCCGGCGTCGCCTGCATGCTGATCAGTTGTGGCAACATTTCACGGATGGGAATGAAATAACCGGTGAAGGTCAGCCCGGTGACAGCAGCCAGCAACAACCACAACAGGTGTTTGCTGACCCTGCGGAATAAACGTGAACCCTGCAATGGCTGCCCTTCACTTCTGGCACGCTGGGCGGCCCGCCCTTCAGTCCAGTGTTCAATGCGCAGAAACAGCCAGGTCCAGATACTCTGCGGACAGGCAAAACCACACCAGACCCGTCCCCAGGCCATTGCCAGGGTGAATAGCAAAGCTGCCCCGGCAATCATCAGCGCCGTCATGATGTGGAAATCCTGCCAGGCAAAGTGGCTGCCGAACAGTATCAGTCGCCGTTGCTCGAAATCGAACAGCAACCAGGGCAAACCATCCACCTGCACCCACACCATCCCGAAAAAAGCCAGCAACAAAGGCCAGCTGATCAGTCGCCGCAAGTTCTGGAAATGCCCTTCAGTCAGACGGACGTGGATTTTTGTGGCTCCGCTTTGCGCCTTATTTCTCATGCTGAACACCTGTAACAATGAACTTACAGGCAGCTTAGAGACTGGCCCTCGATAGAGACAGGCACAAAAAAATAAATAACAATAGGCACAGATGAGACCATAAGGCTTAACCATGTCAACTGATCATGCCTATCAGCGTTTACAATACCTGCTACTGCAAGAACTGGATCAGCAACGCTGGAAGCCGGGGCAACGTCTGCCTTCCATCCGCCAGTTGTGCCAGCAGCACGGCCTGTCAAAGGCCACCGTACTCCATGCCCTGCAGCGTCTTGAAGCCAGCGGCAGAATCGAGGCCAGATCACGCTCCGGTTATTTTGTTCGCCAAAACACTCCGGCAGAGCTCACCCCTCTGCCACTGCGTCAGGCTCAGCCACCCACTCCGGCACCGGTTAATGTCAGCGAACTGCTGGCCGATATCATGCAGCGGGGAGCAGCCTTTGACCTGCTGCCCCGTGAACTTCAACAGCAACAATCAATCCCCGGCATCCAGATCCTGAATCGTTCCATTGGTCGCGCACTGCGCCAGCAACAGGGTGTGACTCACCTGCACTATGATGAACCCGCCGGTTACTGGCCACTGCGCCAGCAACTGGCACTGAGGTATCAGAATGACGGATGTGCACTGACCGCCGAAGACCTCTGCATCACCTCCGGCTGCCAGCATGCCTTGTTTCTGGCCCTGAAAGCCTGTTGCAACAAGGGTGATCTGGTGGCGGTGGAGTCACCCGGCTTTTATGGTGTGCTGCAGCTGCTGGAACAGCTGGAGCTGCGCGTACTGGAAATTCCGGCTTCACCCGTCACTGGCATGGATCTGGAGTGGTTGGAAAAAGCAGCCAGGCAATGGCCAATTCGTGCCTGTGTGGTGACACCTGCTTTTGCCACCCCGACCGGTTCGCTGATGCCGGTTGAACAGCAGAAAAAACTGCTGCAACTGGCAGAACAGATGGATTTCACACTGATAGAGGATGACATCTACCGGGAGCTGGGGTTTTACAGCCGACCTTCCCCACTGAAAGCACTGGATCAGCAGGGTCGAGTCATTCTCTGTGGTTCCTTCTCAAAAACCCTGTCCAGAGACCTGCGACTGGGCTGGATTCATGCCGGGCGCTGGCAATCCCAGGTGGTTCGGCTCAAACTGGTGACACAACTGGCCAGCAGCCGTTTTGTTCAGCAAGGCCTGGCGGCTTATCTGGAAGATGGCCACTATGACCGACACCTGCGCCAACGCTGCATTACTCTGCAACAGCAAAGCGAACAACTGATGCAGGAGCTGGAAACACTATGGCCACAAGGCCTTCATTTCAGTAGGCCACAGGGTGGCTTATGCCTCTGGGCAGAATGGCAGCAACCACTGGATAGCTTGCAGCTCTATCACCAGGCCTTGCAAGCAAGCTTGGTGATTACACCGGGACCACTGTTTTCTGCCAGCGGCCAATTTGGGCAGGCACTGCGCCTGAGCTTCACTCAACCCTGCACCGGCAAGCGTTATCAGGCATTGCAAGACCTCAGGAAACTGATCAATGAATTATCTGGCACACCTGCATCTGGGCGGTTCGCGTCCACAACAACTGCTCGGCAGTCTGTACGGGGATTTTGTGAAGGGTCCGCTGAAAGGAGATTATCCGGCGGAGCTGGAAGCAGCCATCCAACTGCACCGCAGGATTGATGCCTGGACGGATCAACACCCTCAACCCGGCAAGGCACGCGGTCGCTTTCAGCCGGAGCTGCGCCGTTATTCAGGCATCGTGCTGGATGTGTTTTTTGATCACTGCCTGGCGGCGCACTGGCAGGATTATGCCGACGAGCCTCTGATGCAGTTCACGCAACGGGTTTATCAGGTGTTGCAGGATCAGGCAGACCTGCCGGGGCGGTTGCAGCAGATGGCCCCTTATCTGATTGAAGATGACTGGCTGGGCAGTTACCGGGAGTTTGCCGTACTGCGCCAGGTGTTGCATGGCATGTCCCGGCGGATGCGCTGTCCGCAACTGGAGGCCGTTTTCTGGCCCCAGTTACAACAGCATTATGGTGAACTGCTGCAGGACTTTCGGACCTTTTACCCGCAGTTGCAGCAGTTTGTCCGGCAGCAAATTTGATTACAGCACTTTTTCCAGACGTTCACACAGGAGTTGCAGTGCTCGCACCCGGGCATAACGCTTGTCATTGCCCTCAATGATGTCCCAGGGGGCATGCCGGGTGCTGGTGCGCTCCACCATGTCTGCAATGGCCATGGCATAGTCATCCCAGCGCTCACGGTTGCGGTAATCCTCATCGGTGATCTTGTGTTGCTTGTAGCTGATCTGCTCCCTGGCCTTGAAACGGGCCAGCTGTTCATCCTTGTCGATGTGCAGCCAGTATTTCATCAACACAATGCCATGCTCGGTGAGCTCTTCCTCAAACTCATTGATTTCCTGATAAGCACGAATCCACTCATCCTCGCGGGCATAACCTTCAATGCGCTCCACCAGCACCCGGCCATACCAGGTCCTGTCAAAGATGGTGAAATGCCCACCCCGCTGCAAATGACGCCAGAAGCGCCAGAGGTAATGACGGGCTTTTTCTTCATCGGTGGGTGCCGCCACCGGAATGACCCGGTAATGGCGTGCATCCAGGGCATGGATAATCCGGCGAATCATGCCGCCTTTACCGGCCGCATCCCAACCTTCCAGCGCCATCACGGTGCTGATTTTGTTCTTGTGGGCCTTGCGGGCCAGTTCACTCAGGTGGGCCTGATAATGAGTCAGTTGCTCCAGGTATTCTTTTTTCCCCAGGGACTTTTCCAGATCAACAAAGTCCAGCAGGGTGGTTTTGTCGACTGCCTTGCTGCTCCAGTCCATTCCCGGTGATACCAGTACCCTGGGGTCTGTGTCCATGCGCTTGCGGATCATGTCACGCAACAGGCGCCCGACGGTCAGGCTGCGGTAGTTGGCGTCATAACCTTCAACAATGATCCAGGGAGCCTGGCCGGTACTGGTCTGGGTCAGGGTGATTTCAGCCACTTCTCGGAAGCTGTCATAGACCTTGATGTTATCAATGTTTTTCTGCGTGACTCGCCAGGCTGTTTTGGGATCGGCTGCCAGGGATTTAATGCGCTCTTTGTAGTGTTTTTTGCCCAGATGCAGCCACAACTTGATCAGCAGCACACCATCATCCACCAGCATTTTTTCGAGGATATTGATGCGAGATAAATAGGCTTCCAGATCGTGGTCAGCAATCTTGCCTTCCACCTTTTGAGTAATGGGGTCGCTGTACCAGGAACTGAAATGGATACCAATCTTGCCTTTGGGTGGCAGTGCCCGCCAGTAGCGCCAGAAGTGTGGACGCTCTTTTTCTTCATCAGTGGGTGCATCAAAAGCGGTGGTTTCCAAGTGGCGAGGGTCCATCCATTCATGCAACTGGTTGACCATTTCACCCTTGCCAGCCCCATCCACGCCAGAAATCAGCACCAGTACCGGGAAATTGCACCCCAGCAGCTCCTGCTGAATCTGCAGTAACTCAGCACGCAAGTCTGGCAACTCTTTCTTGTAAATGTCTTTATCGAGTGTTCTGCCCAGTTCTGCTGCTTCAAACATCATTCTTCTCCCTGCTGTTTTTCACTCAAGACTAACAGGAAAAGGACAAAAAAAAACAGCCCGCAAGAGACTGTTTCAATAAAGCCTGTCGAAAATCAAAGGTTATTCAGGCATCAACTGACCAGATGCAAATGCAGCAGGTCCACTCCTTCTTGTGCTGGACCACCCAGCAACTGCTCAGGATAAGCGTTTAATGTACCGAGTGTACCCACCACCCGCTCCTTGCCTTCACCCCAGCTTTCAATTTCAAAGCCGAACCGCCGCCAGAAGTTACGACGCGCCGCCAGAGGCTCAAAAGTCACGGATTGAGGTGCCTTCAGGCGACCGGATAAAACGGCGTATTCAGGTAATACATTGCCCAGCGTTTCCAGCAGGGTATTAACCAGAAAGGTTGAAACACCCTGCCCGGAAAAAGGATTGGGAGTCTGGCTATCCAGTAATGGCTGAGTACCGGTCAGATCTTCTATACGTATCTGCTCATCGCCACTCAAACGGGTGCTTAAACGAGCACGGTGCACCTGACCCTCCACCTTGGCCGCAAATACCAGATGCAGTTGATCTCTGACAATTTCGGTATAAAGCCCGGCACTGCCGGTGGGAACAGCAACTGGCTGGCGAATGCCTTCCAGCAATTGCAGCATGCGCAGATAATTATCTTTCAAGGAAGCGGCCTCCCTGCTGTGGTTAATGGGCAGAAGTTACTCCATCAGGCCATCGCTTACTGTAATAAATGTTGGCGCTATGTAAAAAAACCATAAAGTTGCAATGCCATGAACTGCACCAGCAGCAGCAACAACACATAACCTGCATTCCAGCGGGTGAAGGCATAAGAGGGCAAACCATATCGCCCTTGCATGGCCAGATGAGTACCTGACAAGGGTGACAGGGTAACCCCCAGCGCCCAGGTCATTAAAAATACCAGGGCCAGAAGGTTGGGATCACTCACCCAGGGCGCAAACAAGCCACCGGCAATGGCAATACTGATGACCGGATGCACACCCAGCCCGGAAACCCCCACCAGCACCAGTAACAACAACCAGGCTTGCCAGGGACCAAAATGCGCCAGCTGCAGCGAAAAGTCAGCAGCCTGAAGTGCTGATCCCACTCCGGCAGCCAGCACCCCGGCTGCCAGAAACAGCAGCGTTTCACCAGACATGGTCGGCAAGGTGTGTTCAATGTGCTGCTGTAAACGCAGCCAACCCTTACGCCGATAACGCCAGGCAAGTAACACCAGGGTGAATACCAGAGATAACAGCGAGACCAGCGTTAAAACCGGTACTGCCTCCCAGAGGCTGTGAGCTGTCAGTACACTGATCGCCAGTAACAGTGGTAACAGCAGGGCTTTCCAGTGCATCGGGTAGGCCGGTGTCTGTGCGGCTTCAGGCTGCTGCAATAACCACCAGCCCGCCAGCAGCAGACCTACAGCAGCCAATGCCAGGCCCACAGGCATCAAGGTCCAGAGACTGGCTCCGGGCGCGCTGATCAACACCACCCCCATGGCTGCAAAAAAGGGTGACCAGTGGGCAGCCAAAGTAAAACCACGGGAAATCACCAACGCCTGCAAGGGTGTCAGTTGCTGGCGAGCGGACAGACGATCAGCCATGATGATCATCGCCGAGAAGTTAATCACCGCACCAAAAGCATGCACACCCAGCAGGGTTTTCCACAGCGCCTTACGTCCCACCGGCAAGGCTTCTTTTGCCGCCAGATCAGTCACTGCCACCAGGCGCAGAAAACTGACCGACACCAGCATGCTCAACAGCCCCTGATTAGCCTCCAGAGCCTGCCACCACCAACGCACACCGGTGGCATGCCACTGCCCCCAGAGCAAACCCGCCAGCCCGATCAGCAACATCACCAGCACCTGAATCTTTTGCAGCCGCGTCAGACGCCAGAACAAACGTGTTGCTGCCAGCCAGGCAAAACAACCGGCAAGTGCGGCCAGGGCCGTCAAACCAAAACTGGCTGTCAGCGCCAGGATGACCATCAACAGCAGGCTGTAACCCGTCAGCCGATCAGCAGGTTTCATGACTGGCCATCACCTGCCGAGGATGCCCTTGCAGGTGGACGCCACAACAGCAGCACACTTAACACCAGCGCCAACAAAGCAGCCACCTGAAATGCACCGGTTAATCCAACACGCAGCTCCACCGGTGCCACCAGCAGGGGAGAAAGAAACTGTCCGGTGAAAAACACCGAAGCAAAACCACCCATCACCCGACCCCGAAATGCTTCCGGTGCCAGTTGCAATAACCAGTGATTACCAGCCGGAAACGTCATGCCCGCACCAAAACCACTGACCATCACTGCCAAGAGCATCAGGCTGTACCAGGGCACCAGTGACGCCAACAGGTAACCTGTCGCAAATAACAAAAATGCCAGGGCATAAATACGGGCATGAGAAAGGTGATTCTTGAAGCCACCAAACAGGTAACCGGCCAGAGCCCCGGCCAGGGTGCTGGATGAAATCACCCAGGCGGTCTGCAGGCTACTGGCATCAAATCGTTGCACCAATAAAAAAGGCATTTGTGCCGGCAGCATGTAAAACAGGCTCATGGCCGCAAAACCCAGGGCATAAACCGGCAACACCTGCCGCCAGGGAAAAGCGGGAGGATTCATTGAGTCAGTCAAAGGGTCAGACAAGGTCTTGCGCGCCGGTTCACGCAAATAGAGCCAGGCCAGCAACCACACCAGCAGCCCAGCCAGATAAACCATAAAAGCTGCTCGCCAGCTGATCAGTGCCAGGCCACCGCCCAGATTGATGTAAATCACGCCACCCAGCGCCATGAAGCTGCCTTGCAAGCCCATAAAACGTTGCCGTGCCTGACCGGTGAAATAATCACCGATCAGCGTAGTGGCAATCCCCATGATGCCAGCCACACCAATACCCAGCAGTGCACGAGTCAGCAACATCCAGCCCAGCGTATCCACCAGACCACCGGCAGCACCGGCCAGGGCATAAATCAGCAGGCAGGTTTTTAATACCGGCAAACGCCCGTAACGATCCGCCAGCCAACCCATCAAAGGAGAGAAGAGTGCAATGAACAGGGCTGGCAGCGTGATGATGAGTTTGACCCAGACATCCGGCCAGTCCGAAAAGTGACGACCGATATCGGGTAACACAGGAGTGATCAAGGCACCAGCCATCACCGTCATGCTGCTGGCTGATAACAGTACCACCTTGATCTGTATTGAAGTGCCGGACACAATGCGGCTCCATTGAAAGGCTCTGGTTCAGCAGCCTCTTAGCCTGATGGCAGCTCCTGCTGCTGCAATTGCCTGAGCAGGTGAGCAGACAAACCCTGACGGGCTTCAGTGGCAGCACGCATGATGGCAAAGGAAAAGCCTGCTGCATCCGCATTGCCATGACTTTTCACCAGGCAGCCCCGTAACCCGAGAAAACTGCCGCCATTATAACGCACCGGGTCCATCTGCTGTTTTAACTGCTTCAGCACCGGGCGAGCCATCAAGCCCACCAGGCGACTGTAAATGCTTTTTTCAAACAACCCCTGAATCTGGCCGGATAAAAAACGCGCCAGGCCTTCACTGGTTTTCAGGGCAATGTTGCCAACAAATCCGTCACACACCACCAGATCCAGATCACCGGCAAAAATCTCGTCGCCTTCCACATAACCGGCATAGTTCACTGCCGGATGTTCATCGATCAGGTGTGCAGCCAGTTTGACCAGGGTATTACCCTTGATCGCTTCATGCCCCACATTCAGCAAACCCACTCTGGGGCTGGCCTGACCTTCCACCACCCGGATCATTTCCGAGCCCATCAGGGCAAACTGCAACAGGTGTTCAGCGTTGCATTCAACATTGGCACCCAGATCCATCAGGTAACTGCGTCCCTTGCGGGTAGGGATGGCAGTACAAATTGCAGGGCGCTCAATGCCCGGCAACATGCCTAAATAGTGGCGACCAATCAGCATCAAGGCACCGGTATTACCCCCGCTGACACCTGCCTGACACTGGCCATCAGCAACCAGTTGCACAGTGCGATGCATGGAGGAATGTTTGCGATTGCGTAATGCTGAAGCCGGTGACTCATCCATACCAATCACCTCGTCACTGCCCAGCAAGGCAATACGAGAGGCAAAAACACTGCTGAGATGATGCTGGGAAAGAAGGGTTTGAAGCAGGGATTTGTCGCCAACCAGAGTGACGGTCAGGAGAGGGTCCTGCGTCAGGGCCAGAAGGGTTCCAGCCACATTAGTGCGGGGACCGGAGTCCCCGCCCATGGCGTCAATGGCCAGGTTGATCTGCACAGTGATACCCGGTGCAGATCAGCTGTTATTCTTCGCCTTTGTCGATCACTTTGCGGCCACGGTAAAAACCTTCCGCGGTCACGTGGTGACGACGATGCACTTCACCAGTGGTGGCATCAACGGACAGTGCCGGCGCGCTCAGGGCATCGTGGGAACGACGCATGTCACGCTTGGAGCGGGTTTTACGATTCTGTTGAACAGCCATGATTTACTCCCAGGTTTACAAAGCCAAACTTAAAACATTCACTGCCCGGATTTCAGCGATTTCTTCAAATCAGCCAGAGCACTGAACGGGTTGTGTTTCTCGACCGGCGCCTGTGTCTCTTCAGGTGCCTGCCCGGTGATCTGCTCCGGCATGCTGCATGCTTCGGGTGGATGGTAGGCCACCAGCGGCAAAGCCAGGATCAGTTCATCTTCTATGGCAGGCAGAAGATCAAGCGCCTCGTTTTCTATGAACACCGGTTCATGGGTACGCGGCAGGTTGCTGGCAGCTTCTTCAGTGGTGACCAGTCCCCACATGAATTCACTGTCCAGACTTTCCTGAACCGGCCCCAGACAACGCTGGCATTCCAGGGTGACGTCACCCTTCAGGCGTCCCTCGACCTGCAACAGGCGCTGGGGACCGTAGCTGAAACGCAGTTCAAAATGAATGCTGCCTTCCGCATCGACCAGCATTTCCTGTGCCCGTTTCATGTCCTGCAGGGAGAGATCAAAAACCGCTTCCCGTTCAGCTGCACAAAACTTGTAGGGGTCCAGAGGGTAACGCAGGTATTCGTTTGCCATAAAATTCAAGCGCGCAATAATAGAGGGACAAGCGCTGACTGTCAAAGGCACAATGCGGTTTCCATGCAAAATGCACAATAAAAAGTCAGCAAAGGTGGGTATTCTATGCCTTCATCCTACACAAGTCATCCACAGCATCATCCACAGGCACCACAAAACAGCAAAAAAGGAGTGTGCATGCAGACCCTGGTACTGGCCTCAGGCTCAAAATACCGTCGTGAACTACTACAAAAACTGGGTCTGGCATTTGTCACCGCCAGCCCTGACGTGGATGAAACCCCGTTAGCCGGTGAGCAACCGGAAGCCCTGGCCGCACGCTTGGCCGAAAGCAAGGCCCGGGCACTGACAGCAGCCTTTCCAGACAGCCTGATCATCGGCTCAGACCAGGTTTGTTGTTATAACAACCAGATTCTTGGCAAAAGCGGCAACCGGGAGATGGCGATTAAACAACTGACCCTGCTGAACGGTCATCAGGTTGATTTCATGACCGGCCTTTGCCTGCTGAACACCCGCAGTGGTCAGGCACAGATTCTGGTTGATCGCTTCCGGGTGCATTTTCGCGAACTGACTCCAGATCAGATCCACTACTATGTGGATACTGAACAACCTTTTGACTGCGCAGGCAGCTTTAAATCAGAAGGACTGGGGATCACCCTGTTCAAAAAACTGGAAGGTGATGACCCCAACAGCCTGATTGGCCTGCCATTGATTCGCTTGAGCGAACTGTTGCGGGCAGAAGGCCTGGACGTTCTGGCCCCGCAACAGCACAGCTGATCAGTATAAGGCGCGGCCGGTGATCAGAAACGCGGCGCGGCCAGCTCCATTGCTGCAGCCTTGATGGCTGTGCCCAGTCGGCGCTCCAATCGCTCCCAGGGGCTGGGTTCAGGAGTGTAGTTGATACTGCGCTCCACACCCAGTCGGGCTTGCAGGGTAAACAGTGAGCCAAGCTCATCCACCAACCCCTGTTCCAGCGCCAGCTCGCCATTCCAGACCAGCCCGGAAAAAATCTGCGGATTGTTGGCCAGGCGCTCTCCCCGCCCCTCTTTTACCCGTGCAATGAACTGCTGATGCGTGGAGTCCAGCACCTGCTGCCAGAAAGCACGCTGCTGGGCATCCATATCAGAAAAAGGATCCATGAATGCCTTGTTGTCACCGGCAGTGAACACACGGCGCTCAATACCCAGCCGCTCAATGGCCTCTTTGAACCCAAAACCACCGGAAACCACACCGATTGAACCCACCAGACTGGAGCGATCAGCCACAATGGTATCTGCAGCCACCGCCACATAATAACCACCAGACGCACCCAGCTCCTCAATCACTGCATAAACCGGCAATTGTGGATGCCGTTCACGCAGCTCACGAATGCCCTCATAAATCTGCCCGGCCTGCACCGGACTGCCACCAGGACTGTTGATACGCAATACCACCGCCCTGGCACCATCGGCATTAAAAGCACGACGAGCACCCTGCAATACCCGCTCAGCACTGGCGCGCCCTTCACTATCCAGCGCACCGCGAACATCCACTACAGCCAGATGAGGAGCACCAGGCGCCTCATCCTTGCTTAAAGACATCAGTTCACGACCGGAGCCAAACACCACCAATACAATCACCAGGGTGATCAGGCCGCGCAGCACACCACCAATCATGCGACCACGCCGGGCACGTCGCTGTTCCAGCAATACCTCTTTTGCCCAGGCTTGCATCCACTGCTCAGGTGCACCTGTCTTGTCCTTGTTTGTGATCGCTTTATCAGCAACCACTCCGGCCTCTTCAGAAAGCGGCTCAGCCTTGCTGGTCCAGGGGTCTTTATCACTCATGTAAGCGCTACCTTAATTAAAATAGGTTCTATCTACCTGCCTGCTGCTCAATCTGCCTTACGTTCAACCTGCCTGCTGCTCAACCTGTTTCCAACTGGTATCTGCATTTGCTTCAACCTGCACCGGTTCACCAGTCATCGGATCATTAAAAACCAATCGACGGGCATGCAAAAACATGCGTGAGATGCCTGTTTTGCGAAAACGTTCATTGGTGGCTTCATCACCATATTTAGGGTCGCCCAATAACGGAAAACCGGCAAAACGGGCATGCACACGAATCTGATGAGTGCGTCCGGTCACCGGCTCAGCTTCAATCAGAGTCAGATTACCCGCTCGCTTCAACACCCGAAAACGAGTCAGTGAACGCTTCCCCTCACCCTCTGCGGCTATCCGCATCAAACGTTCACCGGAAGGTGATGAAGCGCGGTCAATCGGGGCATTCACCTCACGCAGCTCCACCGGCCACTGGCCTATAACCCAGGCCTGGTAGAACTTGCCCATTTTCTTGCCACGCAACTGGTCCTGCAGAATGTTCAGTGCCTTACGGGATTTGGCCAGCAAAATGCAGCCAGAGGTATCCTTGTCCAGCCGGTGCACCAGCTCCAGAAAATCCAGTTCCGGGCGCACCTGCCGCAAGGCTTCAATCAACCCAACCCGTACACCACTGCCACCATGCACCGCCAATCCAGCCGGTTTATTCAGCACCAGCACTGCATCATTCTCAAAACAGACGGCTTCGCCCAGCAGCAGCTCCCGCAAACTATTACCTACAGGTGTATCTGCAGCCTTTTCGGTTAAGCGGATCGGAGGAACCCGAACCTGATCACCGGCCTGCAAGCGGGTATCCGCCTTGGCGCGCTTTTTATTCACTCGCACCTCACCCTTGCGAATGATGCGATAAACCAGGGTTTTCGGTGCGCCCTTTAACTGGGTGATCAAAAAGTTATCGAGCCGCTGCCCATCAGCACCGGCAGTGACATCCAGATAACGCACAGACAGAGCATCCGTGGCAGCAGCAGTTGACATAAACATTGACCCGGCAAGACAGGAAGATGCAGCACAAAGTGTGCAGAGTATAACAAGGCATACACACTTTTTGTGGCATTGCTCACAGGAAGGCCTGCTGCTATCATGTCGTGGCGCGGAAAAGGGTCGTCCCCTCATGAAGCGCCTGCACCCATAGTAGTCATTGGTGGGCAACACGCAGGCCAGCGCAAACAGAATTGAAACAAAGAATTTACGCAAACGACGTCTGATGGCTTACATCAGGCAAATAAAAAACCGCGGCCCAGGCACGCGAGTTGTGAACTTTTATTTTTACCTTGTGCAAGACAACCCGGCCCTTCCGGCCTGCCACTGAAAAATCCATTTACCGGCTCAAACCATCCTGAGCGTTTCAGTCAACCGGAAAGCCAGGCATAACATCAGGTCAGGTGCCCCTTTGCCCCTGCCTGTTTTTGTTGTGTCGGCACAAAGAAACATAACGTAGACAACCCGCCATGTCTGGGCTGCCAGAACATACGGAAGCCCCATGAAACGCATGCTTATCAATGCCACCCAGCCAGAAGAGCGTCGGGTCGCACTTGTTGATGGTCAACGCCTCTACGATCTTGATATCGAATCCGGTTCCAGAGAATCCAAAAAAGCCAACATTTACCGTGGACGCATCACCCGCGTTGAACCCAGCCTTGAAGCCGCCTTTGTTGATTATGGTGCTGAGCGCCATGGCTTTCTGCCGCTGAAAGAAATCGGTCGTGAATACCATGCCAAAAACTCTGGTGAAGGCCGTGGCAACATCCGCGACCTGATCAAGGAAGGCACGGAAGTGATTGTTCAGGTGGATAAAGAAGAGCGTGGCAACAAGGGTGCCGCTCTGACCACCTACATCAGCCTTGCCGGGCGCTATCTGGTACTGATGCCAAACAACGCCCGTGCCGGTGGCATTTCCCGCCGCATTGAAGGTGATGAGCGTGCCGCTCTGAAAGACGCCATGAACGGCCTGAATGTACCCAGCCAGATGGGTGTGATTGTTCGCACCGCAGGCATTGGCCGCTCCAGCGAAGAACTGCAGTGGGACATGGATTACCTGGTCAAGATCTGGGAATCCATCAACACCGCAGCTACCCAGAAGCCTGCCCCCTTCCTGATTTACCGCGAATCCAACGTCATCATTCGCGCCATGCGCGACTACCTGCGTCAGGACATCGGCGAAGTACTGATTGACAATCAGGAAGTTTTTGAGCAGGCACAAGGGTTTATCCAGCAGGTGATGCCTTCTTACCAGAACCGCATCAAGCTCTACAAGGATGATGTACCCCTCTTCTCTCGCTTCCAGATTGAAAGCCAGATTGAGACCGCCTTCCAGCGCGAAGTGAAACTGCCTTCCGGCGGCTCGATAGTGATCGACCACACAGAAGCCCTGGTATCCATTGATATCAACTCGGCGCGTGCCACTCGTGGCGGTGACATCGAAGAAACCGCATTACAAACCAACCTGGAAGCAGCTGATGAAGTTGCCCGCCAGCTGCGCCTGCGTGATATCGGCGGCCTGGTGGTGATTGATTTCATCGACATGAGCCCGGTGAAAAACCAGCGCGAAGTTGAAAATCGCATGCGTGATGCCCTCAAGGTGGATCGTGCACGCGTACAGATCGGTCGCATCTCCCGCTTCGGCCTGCTGGAAATGTCCCGTCAGCGCCTGCGTCCCTCCCTGGGCGAAACCAGCGGTGTGGTTTGCCCTCGCTGTGAAGGCCAGGGCACCATTCGTGACGTTAAATCCCTGGGCCTGTCGATCCTGCGTCTGATCGAAGAAGAGGCCATGAAGGACAATACCGCTCAGATCCGTGCCATTCTGCCGGTCAGCGTATCCACCTTCCTGCTGAACGAAAAACGTTCCGCCCTGCACGAAATCGAAAAACGCCAGCAGGTTGAAGTGCTGGTCATCCCCAACCCGGAAATGCACACACCCCACTATGATGTCACGCGTGTGCGCGTGGATGACCTGGACGAAGAAGACACCCCTGCCAGTTATGAACTGGACATTTCTGCCACCAACGACAAAGAGCCTACCGGCAGTGCAGAAAAAGTCACCGGCTTTGCGGAAGCTGCAGTACAGAACATCATCCCCAACGCTCCAGCACCGGCTGACGTTGAAAAACCCCGTTCTGAACCCGCTGCAAGCAAAACAGCCGCACCAGAAGCCAGCAATAGCCAGCCAGGCCTGGTCAGTCGCTTTTTTAAAGCACTGGGCAAACTGTTGGGTGGCAACGAAACATCAGCCAACGAAACACTGACCAAACCTGAACGTAATAACAATCGCAATGAAGGCAATCGCGACCGTAACAACCGCAATCGCAACCGCCGTGATCGTGACAGCAGCGGACGCGAGCGCAACAACCGCCGTGATCGCAACGAAAACAGCCGCGACCGCAATGAAAACCGTAGCGATGGCTCCAGCGAAAGCCGTGGCAACAACCGCCGTAATAATCGCCGTGATGAAACAGCGACCAGCGATGTTTCACGCCCTGAAAAGCAGGCCAGTGTAAATCCTGCTGTTGAAACAGTGGCTGACAACACTCCACCAAAACCGGCACGCACCAATCCTCGCAATCGTCGCCGCAACAAGGCCATGACGGGCGACGCAGCAACACCGCCGGATTTTGAACAGCTGAAAGACAAGCTGCTGCCTGCTGATACTGCAGAAATAGCAGTGACTGAAGCAAGCAGTGTGGAAGCAGCAGCAACGCAAGAAGCAGCTGCCAGCACTGCCAATAGTGTAGAGCAAGCACCGGAAGCCACCCCTGCCGTTGAGCCTGCTGAACAGCCACAAGCTCAAGTGGTGGCCGATGACACTGCCGCTGAAACAAGCACCACGCAGGAAACTCCAGCAGAAGATGCTGGTGAGCGCGCACAGCGTCGTGGCCGTGGTCGTGGACGTCAGGGCGAGCGCAGCCGCAAGTCTGAAGCCAGCAACCAGGACAATACTGCCGATACAACTGAGTCTTCAGAAGCAACACTAACCACTGAAGAAGCTGCAACAGCGCAACCAGTTGAATCGCAGGCTGAAAGCACCAACACAGAAGTGCAGCCCTTTGCTGAAACAGCTTCAATAGCTGCAGAAGCTACACTCACAGAAGACGCAACTCCGGAAGCTGCTGCTGCAGTGGTTGAAGCTGTTGCGACTCCGACTGAGTCGACTCAGGAAACAGTGGCAGCACCTGCATCCAGCGAAGCTCAAGCTGAACAGCAGCCACAGACCACTGAAACTGAACAACCAGCAGCCCAGGAAGCCAGCAACCTCTTCCCACACCTGCCTGGTTATCAGCCACTGCCCGGCCGCGCCCCCAATGATCCACGCGAAGTGCGTCGCCGTAAAAAGATGGAAGAGGAACTGGCCAAAACTGAAGCTGACAAGGGCCAGGCGTCCCCTGAAAACAACTGATTCTCCCACCAGGAGAATCCTCCTGCCTCCGGCAACAAAAAACCCGCTCAAAAGGCGGGTTTTTTGTGTAGCTTCAAGCCATCACCTGGGTAACAGTTCTGCCTTGAGTACATCAGTGATTTTCAGCTTCACATAACTACCTGGTGCGGCTTCAATCACCGGCAATTTACCCTGCTGAGGATCACGAGCAGCAACCATTGATGCCGGATCAGCATGCTTGCTCTCAGTCACCCACTGCTGCCAGTGGGGCCACCAGGAACCTTCATGTTTCTCTGCACCAGCAAACCAGGCATCAGGGGTATCAGCCAGCTTGTCATTGGTCCAGTAACCATACTTGACCTTATTGGGCGGATTCACCACCCCGGCAATATGGCCAGAACCGGACAATACAAACTTCACCGAACCAGAATGCACCTGTGCACCCTTGTAGGTGGATTTCCACTGGGCAATGTGATCCTGAATGGTGGACACAAAATATGCCGGTGTCTTGATCTTGCTCAGATCGATTTTCACACCGTCAACCTCAATGCCACCCGGCTGAATCAGTTTGTTCTGCTGGTACATGTTGCGCAGGTAGAACTTGTGCATGGCTGCCGGCATGTTGGTACCGTCAGTGTTCCAGTAGAGCAGGTCAAAAGCGGCCGGACGCTCACCCTTCAGATAGTTGTTGATGAAGAAGGACCAGAACAGGTCATTTTCACGCAGCAGGTTAAAGCTGAAGGCCATCGCGCGACCATCCAGGTAACCGGTACGATCCAATTGCTTTTCAATGCCACGCAAGCTTGCTTCATTGATGAAGACACTGATCTCACCCGGCTCGGAGAAGTCCTGCAGGGTAGCCATGTAGGTTACCGACTTGACCCGTTTTTCCTGCTTTTTGGCCGTCAGGTACGCCAGGGTTGAGGAAGTCAGTGTGCCACCAATGCAGTAAGAGATGATATTCACATCCGGCTCACCGGTTTGTTCCTTGATGGCATCCATGGCCGCAATCGGGCCTTCTTTCATGTACTCACCCCAACCATAATCACGCATGGAAGGGCCTGGGTTAGCCCAGGAAATGATGAATACGGTGTGACCCTGATCCGTCAGCCACTTCACCAGCGAATTGCTTTCACGCAGATCCAGGATGTAGTACTTGTTGATCCACGGCGGTACAACCAACAGCGGTGTCTTGAACTGCTTTTCAGTGGTCGGTTTATACTGGATCAGCTGAATCAGCTTGTTCTGGAAAACCACTTCACCCGGTGTGGTGGCAACGTTTTCACCCAGCTTGAAGGCTGACACGTCGGTCATGGTGACATTGAGGCCTTCAGCACTTTCTTTCAGGTCACGTGCCAGTTGCTCCATACCCTTCAACAGGTTCTGACCACGGGTGGCCAAAGTACGGCGCATGACTTCCGGGTTGGTGAAGATGGAGTTGGAGGGTGACATGGCATTCACCAACTGGCGGGTATAAAAATCCACCTGTTGACGAGTATGCTCACTCAATCCTTCAACACCATGCACGATATTAAGCAAACAACGCGCATAAAGCAGGTAGGACTGCTTGATGAAGTTATAAACCAGATTATCAGTCCACTCCGGATCGCTGAAACGACGATCATCACGAGCAGGCTCAATGACAGCTTCTACGTCCTGCTCACCCAGGAGTTCGCGCGCCGTATTTTGCCAGAGCTGAATCTGCCCCTGCATCAGGCTCATCTGCTCATCAAACAACACCATCGGGTTGGCAGCCAGTTGCTCACCCAGCTTCTGAAAGTTATCACCCATGTCCGCAAAAATGGACGTAGAGGAGTCACTCACCCCACCTTCATTACGGCTGATCAGCTGTTCAATGACCGCTTGATAACGCTCATTTGCCTTGGTCATCCAATCAAACATTTCAGCTGGATCAAACAATACCTGTTCCTGCTGTTTTTCACTGGTCTGGTCAGTCATGCACCATCTCCCCTGAACGCACAAACAAAGAAGGGGCTGTTAAGCCCCTTCTTTCCATTTTACTGCCTTGATCAAGCCCGGGGCTTTTACCTGGCTTTATTACTTGGCAGCAGCGCCAGCAGCAGGCTTGGCAGCCGGTTTGGCAGCTGCTTTGGTTTCTTCAGAAGCCTTGTTAAAAGCCTGAGCGCGAGACTCTTCCAGAATCTTCTCAACTTCGGCTTTAAATTCCATGCTCATGTCAGCCATGGTTTTGGCATCTTCCAGAATCTTCTTGCTCAGAGTGCTCATCAGCTCAGCCTGAGAAGCGCTGTAGTCACGCACGGTGTCAGCGTCTTTAACTTCAGTGGCCTGCTTCATCTGGGACAGACCCATGTGGCTGTAAGCCTTCAGGGCTTCCAGTTGGAAGTCAGTCATTTTTTCCATGTTTTCAACCAGCAGCGCGTTGATTTTGCGCAGCGGGTTAACCATGTTTTTGGTTTGCTCGGCAAAAGCGTTCATCATTTTGTCTTGCATGGCTTTATCTTGAATCATGGTGTCTCTCCAATTCCAGTTGCTGGGTCGTTTTAGGGGATTAACCCTATATTGAATTGAGCACCAGTCATCTGATGCCCGAAACCGGTAAAAAAACTTTTTAATTCCTGCTTCTTTCCTGAAGCTTGTCTTGTTGTTGTTTCAATTCGGTGGCGCATCCAAAAATTTTAGATGATCAACAGAAGATTTCCACTCATCGATTCGAGCCACCACTCTGACCGTAACCGGCCAGAATATCCATCATCAGTTTCTGATAACTGTTCACGGACTCAAAGCTCTGGGAAATAAAAGGTTTAAACAGGGAAAGGGCATCATAGCCTTCAACCCCGGCCTCCATCTGTTCCTTGATTTTGTTCATCAGCTCTTCCTGAAAGGGCTGCACATCCGGCAGTCCCATGGCCTGGCGGAACTCTTCCGGGGTCATGTCCAGCTCGATATTGACTTTCACGTGCGGCCTCCGGCGTAATTCCGTGAATTGTCTTGAGATCATTTAACCAGTATGTCATTCATAACGCAACTGCGAAAAGAGCAACACTTTCCTGCAAATGATCGATTCAGTAAAAAACACCTTACGACATCAATTACCAGCAAAATAACCTAAACACAAAGGCCAGCTTTAATGGAAAGTCTGGTCTTTGTTTAAAAAAAATTAAAATGCACTAGCCGGTATGACCGGTGTTCCAGGATCAACACCCGCATTCTGTCCACGATGCCGCAACAGGTGATCCATCAACACAATCGCCAACATCGCTTCTGCAATTGGTGTTGCACGAATGCCGACACAGGGATCATGGCGTCCGGTGGTGATCACCTCACAGGCCTCCCCTTGCAGGTTCACGCTTTTTCCCGGCAACCTCAGACTGGAAGTGGGTTTAAGTGCCATGCTGACGCGAATCGCCTGACCACTGGAGATCCCCCCCAGCACACCACCGGCATGATTGCTGAGAAAACCTTCCGGCGTGATTTCATCCCGGTGCTCACTGCCCTTCTGTTCGATACAGGCAAAACCAGCACCAATTTCGACACCTTTAACAGCGTTGATAGACATCATAGCGTGGGCGATATCTGCATCCAACCGATCAAAAATCGGCTCACCCAGACCTGGCGGCACACCTTCCGCAACCACTTCGATGCGGGCACCAATGGAGTCGCCCTCCTTGCGCAGTGCATCCATGTAGGCTTCCATTTCCGGTACCTTGTCTGGATCAGGACAGAAAAAAGGATTCTGCTCCACACTCTCCCAGATCAGCTTTTCTGCCTTGATCGGGCCCAGTTGAGACAGGTAACCACGAATCAGAATACCGTGGGTTTCTTGCAGGTATTTTTTGGCAATGGCACCAGCGGCTACACGCATGGCTGTTTCACGGGCCGAGCTGCGACCACCGCCACGATAATCACGAATACCGTATTTCTGCTGGTAGGTGTAGTCAGCGTGAGCCGGCCGGAACTGTTCACTGATCTTGCCGTAGTCTTTTGAACGCTGATCAGTGTTTTCGATCAGCAGACCGATGGGTGTACCGGTGGTGCGACCTTCAAAAACACCAGACAGAATACGCACTTGATCCGGCTCACGACGCTGAGTGGTGTGGCGGCTGGTGCCCGGTTTGCGACGATCCAGATCCAGCTGCAGATCAGCCTCACTCAAGGCCATTCCCGGTGGGCAACCATCAACAATGGCACCCAGTGCCAGACCATGACTTTCACCAAAGGTGGTGACTGTAAAAAGTTTTCCAAAAGTATTTCCAGACATGCAGGGTTACCCACTTAAAAAAACATTGCTCGCTTAGTTGCAAGCTGCATCAAAATCCGATTGAAACTCATCCAGCTGATCAGCCGTCAACACAAATACACCACGGGCATCAGATTCAAACTCAACCCATAAAAAAGGCACCTGTGGGAACTGGGCTTCCAAATGCGTCTGGCTATTCCCGACCTCAACCACCAACAGACCACCATCCGTCAGATGGCGACGTGCCTGCGACAGGATCACTCGCACCAGCTCCAGCCCATCATCACCAGCCGCCAGCGCCAGTTCAGGCTCCTGATGGTACTCTTCAGGCATGTTGGCCAGATCATCCACATCAACATAGGGTGGATTACTGACAATCAGATCGAACTGCTCACCTTTCAAGTTGGCAAACAGGTCCGAGGGTACTGCAGCAACCCGGTCTGCCAGATGATGGCGGCTGATGTTTTCACGAGCTACATCCAGGGCATCTTCTGACACATCACTGAGCACCACATGTGCCGTTGGGAAGGCATAAGCGCAGGCAATACCAATACAGCCACTGCCCGTACACAGATCCAGAATGCGGGCCGGTGGATGGTCTTCATCAAACCAGGGGGAAAAGCAGTCCTGAATCAGTTCGGCAATTGGGGAACGAGGAATCAGCACCCGTGCATCCACTTTAAAACACAGACCGGCAAACCAACTCTCACCCAACAGGTAAGGCAGAGGCGTGCGCTGCTCACAGCGGCGACGAATCAATTCCAGCAGTTTTTCCCGCTCCAACTGGGTCAATCGAGCATCCAGCAAACGCTCATCGGTATCCCAGGGCAGGTGCAGGCTTCCTAACACCAGATGCAGGGCTTCATCCCAGGCATTATCGGTGCCATGACCATAATAAAGGTGGTGACGATTAAAGTTGCTTAAAGCCCAGCGTACAAAATCACGCAGGGTTTGCAACTCCTGTACCAACGAAGTGGTGGACTGTTGACTGGAGGGACTCATGGCGGCGCATTTTCCTGATTCAGCGTGTTAACATCTGGTGGAGTTTAGCATAAGGAGCAGTCAGTGAGTTCCGAGAGTGATCAGCCCGATGACCTGGAGATGTTCAGGGCATTAATGAAAGGTGTGCGCCCTGTTCAACAAAACCGCGCCGACCCAGGCAAACCTCGCAAAAAGTCAGATGCGAGCCTGCAGCTACGGCGTGAGGCTGCTGGTAATGAGCCCGTGGGTCTAACTGGTGTCGGGCTTTCTGACGGCAAGGTGCAACCCGTGAACCCTTCTGACTCATTGGAGTTTCACTTGCCAGACTTACCGCTGCGCACCCTGCAACAATTAAAAAAGGGTCAGTTGGAATGGCAGGAAGGGCTGGATTTGCATGGTTACACCATCGAAGCCGCCAGAGCAGCACTGAGTGACTTCATCAGGGATGGTCGAGCACGGGGTTATCGCTGTCTGTTACTGGTGCACGGCAAATCCTGGAACCGCGAAGACGAGGTACCCAGCATCAAATCCCATGTTAATGCCTGGCTTCGGCAGATGCCGGATGTTTTAGCCTTCTGCTCTGCACTGCCCACCGATGGGGGCACAGGTGCTGTTTATATCCTGCTGCGCACCCGCTCTACCCCAAAGGATCAGTAACCAGCAGAACCGGTCACCAGACCCCGAGGTGTTTCGCCTCGCTGCAAGCGGTGTAAATTATCCAGCACCTGGGTAATGGCTGGCTCCGGCAGGGTTGCTGCTGCCACATGAGGGGTTAACACCACTTTGGGATGCCCCCAGAAGGGATGATCAGCAGGCAAAGGCTCCTGATGAAACACATCCAGCACTGCAAGGCGCAAATGGCCGTTATCCAATAGCTGCAGCAGATCTTCATCCACCACCTGCACACCGCGTGCAACATTCACCAGTACAGCACCTTGCGGCAATAAACCCAGGCAATCCGCATTCAACATGCCCTGAGTGGCAGGAGTATTGGGCAGCAGACTGATCAACACATCAGAGGTTTGCAGCAGCTGTTTAAACCCCTCATCACCGGTTAACACCCTGACGCCAGGTAAATCCAGTGAACTGCGCTTCCAACCAGTCACCGGATAACCCAGACCAGCCAGTTGCCTGGCCACCTGCTGCCCCAGTGCGCCCAGCCCCAGCACTCCCAATCGCATTTCAGTGACTGAGCGAGCCGTCTGTTCTTGCCATTGTTGCTGCAGCTGCTGCTGCTGATAACGATCAAAATCCCGCTGCACCGTCAAGACGGCCCAGAGGATGTACTCCACCATTTGTTGTGCCATGCCAGCATCCAACAAACGCATCAAGGGCACAGTTTCAGGCAAATCACTACGACGCATGAAAGCATCAACACCTGCACCCAGCGCAAAAACAGCCTCCAGTTTCGGAAAACGAGCAAACAAACCTTCTGGTGGATTCCAGGCCGCCACCCAGCGTACCTCGGCATGATCAAACTCATCATTTGCAGTCACCACCCGTAGATCAGGACGCTGCTGCTGAAATGCCTCCAACCAACGCGGCAAGTCATTATCCAGGTGCAGGTAAAGCATCAGTTTCTCCAGCCAGTGAATTTACATCTTCACTGGCACCCTAGCGGATCCTGGCAAAAAAATCCAAATTCCAGCCGACTCCACCCCACCGGTTAACTTTATGGCTACATTATGTTAACTTCAGTTAAAAATTCCTGCAGAGCGACCCCATCACATGAAACTCAAGGATCTACGCCAGTTTGAACAATTCTCGCAACTGACCGATGAACAACTGATCCTGTTGAAACCCCAGTTGAAATCACGCCGTTGCCAGCAAGCCGGCGAACAGATCATGCCATTGGGCTTTGCTTCAGATGTGGAGTTTTTCTTGCTGGAAGGCAGCCTGTTACTGCGGGCAGAAGATGGTAAACAGAAAGAAATTCGCGCAGGCTCACCAGAAGCACGCCTGAGCATTGCTCGTTTGCGCCCCAGCATGTATGAAGTGGTCAGCGCTTCACCAGCATTGCTGGTTGTCATTTCCGGCAGTCTGCTCAGTGAGGCAGTACAAACTTCCGGGCAAACCTTTGCAGTCAGCAGCCACACTTCTTCACTGGCTAAAAGCTTCTACCAGCGCCTCCAGGCAGCGGTGGCAGATCGCAGCTTTCAGCTACCCAGCTTGCCCAGCGTAGCCTTGAAAGTCCGCGAAATCCTGCAGCAGGAAGAACCGGAAATCCGTGATCTGGAAAACATCATCAGCAAGGATCCGTCCATCACCGCCAAACTGGTGGCTGCCGCCAACAGCCCCATGTACCATCGAGGCATCAACTGCAAGACCTGTGGTGAAGCCATCAAACGGCTGGGACTGGACACCACTTCACAACTGGTGATGCTGTTTTCACTGCGTCAGCTGTTTAAAGCCAATCACCCCTGGGTGAAACAACGCATGATCCGAACCTGGTCTCAGGGCGTCAGGGTTGCAGCCATAACACAGTTATTAACCCTGCATCATGCTCACCTGTCTGCCGATCAGGCACTGCTGATCGGACTCATCCACAACCTGGGTGAGTTGGCAATCCTGAAGTACATCGATCAGGAAAAGGAGTTTGATGAAAACAAAATGGATGGACTGCTTGAAGAATTGATGACTGATGCGGGCGTCTTGCTGCTGAGCAGCTGGAATTTTGATCCGGAAGTGATCAACATCATTCGTCAGCAGAATGACTGGCAAGCAGAAGCTTCAGAGGAAAAAGTCGGTCTGGGGGATTTATTGAAAGTTGGACGGTTGCACAGCATGATCGGCACACCGGACCAATACCGTTTCCCCAGACTGGATGAAGTACCAGCTTTCAGGAAACTTGCTGACCAGGGCCTGACTCCCGAGTTCAGCCTGACACTGATCGAAGATGCCGCCGACCAGGTCGCAGAAGTTCAGGCCATGTTTGGCATCTGAGGCATTACTCGCGAAAGCAGACCTCAACCACAAAGTCGCCGCTTTCCACATGAAAGGGTAACAAGATCTTCGGGCCATAAACACTGTGCAGGATCTTGTGCCCTTCACCAACAAAGGTCACTGGCTGAGACAGGTAAAAGTCAAAACCCTTCTCCGACAGGATTTTCTTGGCACCACCCGATACCATGTTGGTGATTTCACCCACCAGATCGCGCACGGTATCATCAATTTTTGTCGGGCGTTCACCCAGCATGCGCTCCACCAGATCCAGTGCCACCGGCTCTGAAAAGCTGATGGCCAGAGAACCAGCTGTCTGTTCCCCCATCAGATCAATAAACCCGGTCACCGCGCCACGGGCAATATTGTCTTCTTTCAATACCGGCTTGCCGACCTGTGGCTGCATCTGACACATGGTCCGCAGTACGTTCATCATGGCATGAAGAAAGGGATTGATGAAGTCCGCCCGCATAAAACCTGCCTTTGAAATCCAGTGTTAAAAATGGAAGCTTACCGCAAAGAAAAAACAAAAGGGAGTCATCTTGAAAAAAAGCCTTCCAGGCTTTAGAAAGACGACTCAAAGTTTACGTTTACGTTAACTTCCTCTGGTGCTATTTTATAACTGATGAACTGCCGGGAATCAGGCACCAACAAAGCCCATAACAAAACCTATAACAAACCAGAAGTCTATGGAGGCACCATGACCCAGCCCCTCTGGCAGCCCACTGCCGCCGCCATCGAATCCAGCCCCTTGCGTGCCTTCATGCAGCGGGTGAATGAGCGTTATCAGCAATCCCTGAGCCACTACGAAGACCTGCACCAGTGGAGTGTAGTCAACCCGGAGGAATTCTGGGAAATGATGTGGGAATTCGGTGAAGTGGTGGCCGCTGAACAGGGCAGTCGTGTGCTGGAAAATGCTGACCGGATGCCCGGTGCCCGCTGGTTTCCGGAAGCCCGGCTGAACTTTGCGGAAAACCTGCTGCGTTTCCGGGATGATCGCACTGCGGTGGTTTCCCTGCGTGAAGATGGCCAGCGGGTGTCACTGACCTTTGCCCAGCTGCATGACCAGGTGGCCCAGATCGCGCTGGCACTGGAACAGGCCGGGGTGGTTCCGGGTGATCGGGTGGCGGGGTTTGTGCCCAACTGCCACTATGCCCTGATGGCGATGCTGGCCACAGCCAGTCTGGGTGCCATCTGGTCATCCTGCTCACCGGATTTTGGTTTTAACGGTGTGCTGGATCGTTTTGGTCAGATCCAGCCCAAAGTGTTGTTTGCCACCGATGGTTATCTTTACAACGGCAAACGCATCAACAGCCTGCCGCGAGTGGCGGAAATCGCTGACGCACTGGATGGACTGGAACAAGTAGTGGTGTTTCCATTTCTGGAGACTCATCCGGATATCAGCAGCATCCAAAAGGCCGTGTTGTGGGATGACTTTCGTATCCCTGATGCCAGAGAAATTGATTTTGCCGAACTGCCTTTTGATCACCCGCTGTACATCATGTATTCCTCCGGCACCACCGGAGTCCCCAAGTGTATTGTGCATTCTGCCGGTGGCACGCTGTTACAGCATTTAAAAGAACACCAGTTACACACCAGCCTGACACGCGACGACACGCTGTTTTATTACACGACATGTGGCTGGATGATGTGGAATTGGCTGGTGTCTGGGCTGGCGGTGGGTGCCACACTGGTGTTGTTTGATGGCTCTCCTTTTGCTCCAGAACCCAAAACCCTGTGGGACATGGCCGAACGTGAAGGTGTGACAGTCTTTGGCACCAGCGCCAAGTACATCGCCGCTTGTGAAAAAGCCGGTTTAAAGCCGGGCCAGACCCATCACCTGCCCAAACTCCGAGCCATCCTCTCCACCGGTTCACCCCTGTCACATGAATCCTTTGATTATGTTTATCGGGACATCAAACCCGATCTGCTGCTGGCTTCCATCTCCGGTGGCACCGACATCATCTCCTGTTTTGCACTGGGTTGCCCGACCCGCCCGGTGTATCGCGGTCAGTTGCAGTGCCGGGGACTGGGCATGGATGTGCAGGTGTACAACGAGCAGGGCCAGCCGGTGGTGGGTGAAAAGGGTGAACTGGTGTGTGTTCAACCCTTCCCCTCCATGCCGATTGGTTTCTGGAACGACCCGGATGGCAGCCGTTACCGCGCCGCCTACTTCGAGCGTTTTGACAACATCTGGGCACATGGTGATTACGCCGAAATCACCCCGGAAGACGGCATGATCATCCATGGTCGTTCCGATGCGGTGCTGAATCCCGGTGGCGTGCGTATTGGCACTGCCGAAATCTACCGTCAGGTGGAAAAGGTGGAAGCGGTGCTGGAAGCCCTGTGCATTGGTCAGGACTGGAAAGACGATGTGCGGGTGGTGTTGTTTGTGCGCATGAAAGAAGGCTTCACGCTGGATGAAGGCCTGAAAAAACGCATCCGAGAAACCATCAAGGCCGAAACCACGCCGCGCCATGTGCCCAGCAAAATCATTCAGGTGGCGGACATTCCCCGCACCCTGTCCGGCAAGATCGTGGAACTGGCCGTGCGTGAAGTGGTGCACGGCCGCCCGGTGAAAAACCAGGATGCCCTGGCCAACCCCGAAACCCTGCAGCTGTTTGCCAACCTGCCGGAGCTGCA
>NZ_FPJW01000006.1 GCF_900119735.1 Marinospirillum alkaliphilum DSM 21637
GATCAGCCTACTGGCCAAAAATGACCTGCTGATCATTGATGAGCTGGGCTACCTGCCCATGAGCCGCCAGTCTCGCTACAACCTCTTCCAGTTGGTGAACAGCCTGTATGAATACCGCTCCATCATCCTGACCACCAACAAGGACTTTACCGACTGGGGAGAGTTCTTCCACAACGACAATGTGGCCATCCCGATTGTGGACCGGATCATCCATCATTCACACATCTTCATGCTGGGAGGAGAAAGCTATCGACTGAAAGAAAAGTTAACCAACTAACGCATCAGGTGGGTCAATTTTATTGGCCAAAGGTGGGTCAAAATAAATGGCCATTGACAAAACTCAAGCAGAAAATTGCTAGATCTCGCGGTGTTGCTGAGTCGGAAGCCTATTTCGCTCAAAATTTACTCGCTGACGCTCCTAAATTTCCGCAGAGCGCGGCGTTAGGCCTGGAGACTCCGATGATCAAAGTAACGAAATCCGGTTCCTGCGGTAACTCACCGAAGGCTGCGCTCGTGGAAGATTTAGCAATCGCACTGGAGACGAGAGACACTGATGCGTTATGCAGCGTGATCGACGAGGCCACCGAGTGGATCACCACTACACGTGAAATTGTGAAGGGGAAGGAAATTACTGATTACCTTGGCAAGCTTAAGAAACCCTCTGCTCTGCAGATAGATGCTGTCGTAACACACGGCAAGTTCGGCAGCGTTTCGGGAACGTCTCACTTTGGCGGCACAGAGCATGGGTTCAACCACACCTTCGAGTTTACAAAAACCACTTTTCGCACATTCAAGCGCGTGCATTCCTATGCTTCAGGAAGCTGAAGTCGCGCCTAACTACGCATTTCAGTTTTTGCATCCGATGCAGATTACGCAGCGCGAGCTGGCGGATGCTATTCATGTTCCTTACCAAAGGGTGAATGAGCAGGTTAATCAGAAGCGTGGTATCACGCCCAGTACTGCACTTCGTTTGGGCTTGTTCTTTGGTGTTTCAGCCGACTTCTGGCTTAACCTGCAAATCAGATGGAATCTTTACAAGACACAACAAGCAGAGCAGGACGATTTAGCCGAGATTCAAGATGTTACTCATTGGCGGCAGATGGCTTAACAAAATGTTATGTTTCTTGACGGAACCTGTTAACCGGTGCTATTGGTAGGACCAAGTCGTT
This sequence comes from Marinospirillum alkaliphilum DSM 21637, assembly GCF_900119735.1. Classification (GTDB taxonomy): domain Bacteria; phylum Pseudomonadota; class Gammaproteobacteria; order Pseudomonadales; family Halomonadaceae; genus Marinospirillum; species Marinospirillum alkaliphilum. The sequence continues at coordinate 1,170 of NZ_FPJW01000006.1, forward strand.
AGCTGGGTAATCAATATGCAAGTGAAATTTTCCGAGGATGTCATTCCTCTATCAGACCTGAAGATCAATCCCGGCAAGGTGGTTGGTCGAGCGCAGGATACGCATCGCCCGATCCTGCTTACCAGTCGTGGCCGTGGTGTAGCTGTTGTGCAGGGGCTCGAGGATTATGAGAGAACTGCCGAGGAATTACGGTTTGTAAAGGCGGTGGCGCTGGGGCTTATGGATGTTCGCGAGGGCAACACCGTATCGTTGGAGGACGCCAGGAAATCGTTGGGTATCAAGTAAATGGAATTACGCATCGCACAGTCTGCTCTTGAGGACTTACAGGCTATTCAGGGCTATTACAAAGAGCAGGATGTACCACACATCGGTGATGATTTCGTGACTGCTATCCTGGAGCACTGTGAATTGCTTCAAATTCACCCTGATGCTGGCCGAGTTGTTCCTGAGTTCAACATGGATCATATTCGCGAATTGATTCACGCGCCGTTTCGAGTTGTCTATCTCAGGCAAGCTAAAGAGGTTGTGCTCATACGAATCTGGCGTAGTGAGAGGCAGCTCGAATTACCAGCAAACGAAACATAACCAAACCATGCACCGGATGCCAAATCCTCCGCTTCGCTGAGGTTTTGTCACCGGTGATGGCGGGCGTTAAATGCCGGTGATCGCCAGGTCCAGAGCCGCAACAATCTGGTCTCTGAAATGAGAGAGGGAACCGATGGGGCTCTTGAGGTGTTTTTCGGGCACGGAGGAAATTTGCGGAGTTAATAGCAACAACTCCTGATCGGCAAAGCTGATTTCAGGAGTGAGTCCTTGCATGGCTTCGCCGCCAAAGGCAGAGCGTTTGCCCAAGGGAATAACGATTCGAGTTGCCAGATCGTTCAGGAGGCTGCTCTGAATATCGACAAGATAAGGGTAGTGCGCTTTGCTGGTTTTACTTGGGTTGGGGTACACATCGAACTGTGCCATCAGAACTCCCTGAATTCGTCGCCGAAGCATCCATGTTGTTCGACGAAGTCGTTGTAGCTTCTTATCGCAGCGCAATTTTCTTCAACCCACTGGGCGGCTTCGCGTTTTGAGAGCTCTTCTTTCAGAGCTCGTTCCAGGGTGGCAGACAAGTTAATTTTCAGTTCCCTGGTTTTACGCAGAAGATCGCTATTGATTGAGAGATTTGCTGCTTTTTTGGGGGCGGCTGAGTTATACAGTTGGGCCATGAGGGCCTCCCAGAAGATATAGAATACAAAGTCTGATTTTATGCGCATAGTTATGCGCATGCAAATATTTAACCGATAGCTGGTGATGTGATGGAGGGTACAGGTGGAATTCGTAAACTTCGTTAGGGTAGGGGGAGCAAGGGAAAAAGTGGTGGTGTGCGAGTGTAGTGGTTCAATGAAACTCGATGAGTAATGAACGATGACTTTTATCCAACCGGTTACGCTGGCTGACAGGGGCATCAGATTGGTCCCGCTTGATCTGGAGCACGAGGCGGGGCTTGGTGCTGCTGCGGCAGATGGTGAGCTGTGGAGGCTGCGTGTCACTTCGGTGCCTGAACCGGATGAAACGCGTGCTTATATCGAGGCGGCCTTGAAGGGGCGTGATGAAGGCCATCGGTTTGCTTTTGCTGTTCTGGATGATGCCAGTGGCAAGGTGCTGGGTTCAACCAGTTACCATGATGTGTTGCCTGCCGTTAAACGTGTGGAAATCGGTTACACCTGGTACGCCCGTTCTGTGCAGCGAACGCATGTCAACACCACTTGCAAGCTGTTGCTTCTGGAGCATGCCTTTGATGTGCTGGGGTGTCATGTGGTCGGTTGGCGCACGGATAATTTCAACTTTGCAAGTCAGCGTGCAATTGAGCGATTGGGTGCCAGAAAGGATGGTGTGATCCGTGGTCATGCCCTGCGTCGGGATGGCACAATTCGCGATACGGTGATGTACAGTCTGCATCGGGGTGAGTGGCCGGAGGTGCAGGCCCACCTCCGGTATCTGCTGAGTTGTTATCCTCAAGGCTGACGCCGGTCACTTAATCTTCCATTATCAGGCCGCTGTGGTAATACCAGCGGCCTTTTTGTTTGATGAAGCCGGATTTTTCTTCCAGGCAGCGTGGGCCCTTGGGTGCCAGATGCTCAGGTTTGGTAGGGGTTGCCTTGTGCTCCGTAATCATCGGACTTCTGCAGCAGTTGTTTGGTATCTCTCAATCGCTGACACTTTCCAGTACTTCCTGAATGACCTGTGATTGCCAGTCGAAATAGGGGTTAAAGGTGAGGCGTGCATGAATTTTTCCTCGCTCACGATAGTCCCAGTCGGAGTACCAGACCGGCTCACCCGCTTGGCAGCGGGCGGTATCCTCGTCCGTTTGTCCATTGAAGCAGATGCGTTCACTGCCATTCCGCCCATACAGCGGATTCTGAGGTGAAAACAGGATGCCCATGTGTGAAAACTGGCTGATGCGTTCCTGAGGCAATGCATCGGTACGCACCAGCACGCGTTCCGAGGAGGCTGATCTGGGCAGAGGGTTTCCATACCAGATCAAGCGGCTGGAGGCATGGGTGAAATGACGCTCAAAGATGTGCCGAACATAACGCACATCAACGACTGAATCATGCTGGGCCAGCACAATGACGGCTGGGCGATCGAAGGTCCGACTTTTCAGGTTTTTGCGCACCGCCACGCTGCTGCGGTAGAACTGAGCCAGGCCATTGGTGGGTACGATGTGGTAACGAAGCGGTGATTGTAACGGGTTTCGCTCGGGAGAAAGCAGCCAGGGCCTGATATGTGTGAGCCAGGGTGTTGCCCAGTCAAACAGCTCGTTCGAACGCAATGCCGGGGAGAATAATACCAGGCCATGAATCCGAGGGTCGTCCAGGGCGTATTCGAGCACCAGGTTGGCACCGGTTGAAAAGCCACCCAGCCAGACATCCGGGAATTCCTGTTGTAACAAGCTGATCTGTTCGTGTACCAGTTGCTGCCAGTCTTCCAGCCGAATGCCAATCAGGTCGGCGGGCTGGGTGCCGTGTCCCGGCAGCAGCAGTGTTCGCACCACATAGCCTTGCTCAGCAAGACTATTCGCGACATCGGTGAATGACCAGGGTGAATCGCCCAGGCCATGCACCAGCAGGATGGCCTTGGTGGTTGGCGCGGGTGGCTGGAGCTCAAAGGGAGCATTCCACTTGATTTCATGGAGCGGATTTTCAGTCTGAAAACTGCGCTGTGCTTCAAGTAATTGCCGTGTTGTTTCTGTATAAGCCTGAAAGGCCGAAACATCCACTTGTGCAGAGTGCCCCGTTACCGGCAGCCCAATGACTGCAAAGATGAACATGGCAACAAGGCGGCGGATCGGCTGACTCATGTACTTGATCTCCATGGTGACACCGTGTCTTGAATGAGCGTGGCAAATGAGAGCGCTCTGTGAGTAATGCCTGATCTTCCATCAGCCTTTGCGGTTTTCTAACATGCGTACAAGTAACTGCTGAAGCTGGTGCTGATCCTGTGTGTTGAGCCCCGCGATGAGCGGTGCCAGTGCCTGTTGGCCTTGAGCACGCACCTGCCTGACAAGTTCGATGCCGTTGCTTGTCAAAAACACATCTGTTGCTCTCTTGTCTTCTTTATTCGGCGCACGTGCCACTAACCCCCGCTTTTCTGCTCGCGCAATCAGCCCCGACATCGTCTGTTTCTCCAGACCAAGGTAGGCGGCAAGCTCAGTCATGCGTGGGCGCCGATCCCACAGTATCCCCAGGACACGAATCAGAGAGAGGGATAGGTCTTTTTCGGCACCGATCTTGTTAATGACGGCCATCGTGACAAAGGCGCTTACTACAAGAGCATCGGCCAGCTCCTCGCTGGATGGAGGGGCTTGCTTCATGGATTTCTCCTTACTCATTACGGTTGATATTGACATGGTTCGTATTACGAATCAATAATAGGTTCGTAATGCGAACTATATGGTCGTGTGTCCATTGAAGGAGAAGCCTGTGAATGCTGCAGAGAGCTGCGAATGTATCCCTGTCATGCCAGTTTCATCGATCAATGGGCATTGGTCATGAGGTGGCGCCTTGTCTTTATCTTTACTGTTGTCCTTTTCATTGCCTGTGCTGCCCTGTTCATCACTCTGCGCAGCAGCATTCCTTCTGCTCCTCTGCCCACCACAACCACACCGGTGCTGACGGTCCGGCACACTTTTGCCAGCATACAGCAGTGGCCAGAAATATTGCATGCCGTTGGCAGCATTGCTGCCTGGCAGGAGGTCATCATTGGTGCTGAAATCGGCGGAAAGCGGTTGTCACGTCTGCTGGTCAATGTTGGTGATCGAGTGGAAAAGGGGCAACTGCTGGCACAACTCAGCACCGGTACACTTGAAGCAGATTTGATGGCTAGTCGTGCAGTGCTTCAGGAAGCCGAAGTTGATGCTGCTCAGGCAAGGCGTGCCGCTGATCGTGCTCGCATGTTGCAGGGCACTGAGGCACTCTCGGAGCAATCCCTTGATCAGGCCCTGGCGGTGGCTGATACGGCACATGCACGTCTGGTTGCGGCTCGCGCACGGGTACAGGCGGACTTGCTGCGTCTGACATATACCGAAGTGCGTGCTCCTGACGAAGGACTGATCAGCTCCATTTCTGCTGTTGAAGGCGCGCTGCTGCAAACCGGAGAGGAACTCATGCGGCTGCAACGCCAGAGTCGTTTGGAGTGGCGTGCTGAGTTGCCCGGGTCGGAGCTGGTGCAGGTGGTGCCCGGTCAGGTCGTTCACCTTGCTCTTGGTGATTCGCAGATTGTTGAAGGTCGTGTGCGCAGGGTCTCGCCGCAGGTTGATCCGCATACTCGCACCGGTATTGTTTATGTGGATCTTGAGTCTTCAGCACAGGTGCGTGCGGGGCTGTTTGCACGCGGTGAATTGCTGCTGGCAGAACACAGGGTGCTGACCTTGCCAGAAACTGCCGTTCTGCTGCGTGATGGATTCAGCTATGTCTTCGTTCTGGATGGCAACCAGGTGCGGCAGCAGAAGGTGAGGGTTGGTGCAAGGCGCGGTGATCGTGTGGAGATCCGTGAAGGGATCGAAAACGAGACACCGGTGGTTGAGTCCGGTGTGGGTTTTCTGTCGGATGGCGTAACGATACGTCTTGCGGCTGTAGATCAGAAAACCCTCTCCCAAACCTCGCACTGAAGGAGCGATCATGAATTTTTCTGCCTGGTCGATCCGCAACCCGGTTCCAGTCATCCTGCTGTTCACCATACTCACGGTGGCAGGTCTCTTTGCATTCCATGGTGCCAGAGTCCAGAACTTCCCGGATGTAGATCTGCCGATGGTGACCGTTGTGGCCAGTTTACCTGGTGCAGCCCCGGCACAGATGGAAACCGAGGTGGCACGCAAGCTGGAAAATGCGATGGCCACCATGAATGGGCTGCGACACCTGCACACCGTAGTGCAGGATGGTGTGGCCACGGTATCGGCTGAATTTCGCCTGGAGAAACCACCTCAGGAAGCTCTGGATGATACTCGTGCTGCAGTGGCTCGGGTACGAGCCGATCTGCCTGCTGCCCTGCGTGATCCCATCATCAGACGGATTGAATTCAAAAATGAGGCGATTCTGACCTACACGGTGGCATCAGCGCGCATGGACGAAGAGGCCTTGTCATGGTTCGTGGAAGACCAGATCACTCGGCGTCTGCTTGCTGTGCCAGGTGTTGGTTCAATCATCCGTGTGGGTGGCGCGAGCCGGGAAGTGCGCGTGGAACTGATCCCGGACAGGTTGTTGGCACTGCGCCTGAATGCCGCCGATATCTCGCGCCGACTCGCTCAGGTGCAGCGCGAGGCTCCAGGCGGCCATGTCCGGTTGGGGGGTGGCGAGCAGGCCGTGCGTACTGTTGGCACGGTGCATTCGGCTGAAGCACTGGCAGCGATGGATATCCCTCTGCCCAATGGCCGTAGCGTGCGCCTGGATCAGGTGGCCACGGTGACTGATACGCTGGCCGAGCGCCGCAGTGGCGCTTTTCTTGACGGCAAGCCAGTGGTCGGTTTTGAGGTCTTTCGTGCCACAGGTGCCAGTGATCTGGATGTGGCCCGGGGTGTGCGCCAGGCTCTTGCCGAGTTGCAGAGGGAGCGCCCTGACCTTGAGCTCACCGAGGCCGTCAATGCTATTGATCAGGTTGTAGAGAACTTTCGAGGCAGTTTGTTCCTGCTTATTGAGGGTATTCTGCTCGCTGTACTGGTGGTGGGGCTCTTTCTGCGTGACCTGCGTGCCACTCTCATCTGTGCAGTGGCTTTTCCGTTGTCTATCATTCCTACTTTCCTGTTCATGCAATGGATGGGGTTCACGCTGAATATCATCACCCTGCTGGCTCTATCGCTGGTGATCGGGCTTCTGGTGGATGATGCCATCGTAGAAATTGAGAACATCATGCGCCATATGGGGCAAGGCAAGGAACCTATTGTGGCGGCACACGAAGCGTCCGACGAGATTGGACTGGCAGTAATCGCCACGACTGTTACCTTGATAGCCGTTTTCCTGCCAACTGCTTTCATGCAAGGACTGGCCGGTAAGTTTTTTGTGCAGTTTGGCTGGACGGCCTCCATCGCCGTGCTTATCGCGCTGGCTGTGGCACGCTTGCTCACACCGATGATGGCGGCCTACCTGTTGAAAAAACCATCTCGGCCCCAGGCTGAGCCTTTCTGGATGGCCTCGTACCTGAAGGTTGCCCGCTGGACCTTCACACACAAGGGAGTCACGCTGGCAATCACGCTGGCCTTCTGTCTTGCCAGTGGCATTCCCTTGCTCATGGGTACGATCAAGGGTGATTTTATTCCGCCGGGTGACCTGAGTCAGACCCGAATCAGTATCGAGTTGCCGCCAGGCAGCACCTACGTACAAACACTAATGATCGCTGATGAGGCTCGCACCATCGTGGCAGCACATCCGCATGTGAAGCAGGTTTATACCGCCATCGGCGACGGCAGTGGAGGAGACAACGCCATGGGTGGAGTTGCCGAGTCCCGCACGGCCCAACTTACACTGAACCTGACACCACGCAAGGAGCGTCAGGGCATAAGTCAGCAGGACATCGAACGCGAGCTGCGCATGCGCTTGCAAGCCGTGGCCGGTGCGCGCATCAAGGTGGCTGCCAGTGAAAACTATGTCCTGGTGCTTTCCGGCGAAGACAGTAAACTGCTCGCCCAGCATGCCTCCCAGGTGGAGCGGGAGTTACGCGGACTGGCAGGAATCGGTCAGGTAACCAGCAGTGCAGGCCTGCAGCGGCCTGAGCTGATTGTGCGACCGAATGCTGCGCGTGCAGCAGACCTTGGTGTAAGCACTGACGCCATCGCAGAAACCGTGCGGGTGGCCACACAAGGTGACTATGAGCAGTTCCTGCCCAGGCTGAACCTTGACCAGCGCCAGGTACCGATCCTTGTGCGATTGCCTGATGAGGCCATTCAGGATCTTCAGCTGTTGCGCCAGCTCATGGTACCGGGTACACGGGGGCCAGTGCCGTTGCGTGACGTGGCAGAGATCGAAATCACCAGCGGCCTGTCGCAGATCAACCGGCTGAATCGTGTACGTAATGTGAATTTTGAGATTGAGCTTGACGGTCAGGCGCTGGGTGATGTTCAGCAGCGTGCCAGCGTCTTGCCCAGCTTGTCCCAACTGCCGCCAGGCTTGGCAAAGCACGACATCGGCCAGGCAGAAACATCCAATGAGCTGGGTCAGAGTTTTCTGCTGGCAATGGGTACGGGTGTGGCCTTTATCTACATCGTGCTGGTGTTGCTGTTCCGTACCTGGATGCAGCCGGTGACCATCTTCGGGGCACTGTTGTTATCTCTTCCGGGTATGATTCTGGCGCTGTTCCTGACTGGTACTCACCTGAGTATGCCCGCCATGATCGGGATGATCATGTTGATGGGCATCGCAACCAAAAATTCCATCCTGCTGGTGGAGTATGCCATTGTGGCGCAGCGTGATCACGGCTTATCCAGACTCGATGCATTGCTCGACGCCTGTCGCAAGCGCGCACGCCCCATTTTGATGACTTCGCTGGCCATGGGTGCCGGAATGCTGCCCATTGCTCTGGGCCTCGGCGTCGATCCAGGTTTTCGTGCACCGATGGCCATTGTTGTGATTGGTGGCCTCATCACTTCCACTTTCCTGAGCCTGCTGGTAATCCCCGTACTCTACGAAGTGGTGGACGACTTCGTTCTGCGTTTTGTGCCGAGACGATAGTTGGTAAGCTGAAGACAGCGACTTGCCTGGTGCATCTTGCATGGCCGAATGAGAGAAACTTTTACATCAACTCACTTCTTCTGCCAGATAAGCAGTCGGTTGTTGGCGGGTAGGGGGTGATCTGCCGTTAGTTTGAAACCGGCGGCCTTGGCAAGGGGCTCAAGGATGTCCAGGTCTCTAATGCCCATGCCTGGGTCTTGTTGGCGCAGGTGGCGATCAAAACTTTCATTGCTTTCACTGGTGTGCTGGCCAGAGTAGCAAAAGGGGCCGTAGAGGCAGAAGTATCCCTGCGCTGGAAGGCGTTGACCCAGTCCATGGAACATGGCTTCAACGGCGGGCCAATGCATGATATGAGCTGTATTGGCAGAATAGGCTGCTTCCATTTCAAGTTCTGGCCACTTGGGCTGTAGTACATCCAGAACCTTGGGTAGCTGCAAGTTATTAGCTCCGGCTGCTCGGGCTTCTTCTATCCAGAGTCGGCATCCAGGTAGGTAATGGGCTTGATCTGTTGGCTGCCAGTTTAGCCAGGGTAGGCGGGGTGCAAAGTAAGCAGCATGCTGACCGGTGCCAGAGCCTATTTCCAAGACCTGGGCATTGGGGTGTGAGGCCTCTTGCAGTACCTCTTGCAGGACTGCCAATATGGGAGCCTTGTTGTTTTCACAGGCTTGGGAAAAGGGTTTTGAGATTTGCATACCAGGGATTGTAGCAGTCTTTGGGTGGCATGATGCAGCCATGACAGTACTAACTACTGATGGTAAGGAGCCAATGGCTGAGCGGTGAAAGATTTGGTGATTCGGTTGCTGGAAACCAACAAACTATTTCCGTGGCGATAAGCTACTATGCTATGGCAACCATTTTCAGGGAATACACACGAGGTCTTTATGTCTGTTAGCGCTGATGAGTCCAATATCCTGACCGAGCTGCGAAACAAAGCAGAGCAACAGTTGCAGACAGGCACCACCCGGGCTGGTCAGCAGTGGTCGCTGGGGGTTGATGCCCTGCAGATGTTATATCGCATGTCCAGTGATCCCGGCAGAGCGGAAGACGCGTTAAAACTGCTCCATGAATTGCAGGTTCACCAGGTTGAGCTTGACCTGCAAAGTGAAGAAATGGCGACCAATGAGCGCGATCTGGCCGAGGATTTATCCCTTTATCGGGAACTGTATGATTCCGCCCCGATCAGCTTTTTTGTTGTTGATCTCACGGGTAAGGCCATACAGGGAAATGCTGCTGCTGCCGAGCTGCTTGGTATTGGGTTTAATGAGTTACCCGGGCAGGATTTTGGCACTTTTCTGATCCCTCAAAACCGACCCCTGCTGCTCGATTTGTTAAAACGGGTGGCACAGAGTGGTAACAAAGACTTTTGCATCGTAGAGCAGGCTAAGGACAAAAAAGGGTCTCGTGGCCTGCGGCTTATGGCATCAACCTGTTCAAGACATGAACACCTGTTGTTAGCCTGCTGTGAGTGCTGAATCCACGCGTATTGTAGGGCTTGGCGCATCTGCTGGTGGTCTGGCTCCGCTGGAAGCCTTTCTTGCCGGAATCCCGCCTGAAAGTAATATGGCCTATGTGGTGGTGCAGCATCTTGATCCCAACCATAAAGCGTTGCTGACAGAACTGCTGCAGCGTGTCACCCATATGCCCGTGCGTGAAGCAACTCAGGGCATGTCCATCAAGCCCAACTGCGTGTATGTGATTCCACCGAATACCGAGCTGAGTGTGGTTGATGGTTCACTGCACCTGGCCAGGCCGGTGGAGCCCAGAGGTTTGCGTTTACCCATTAATGTGCTGTTTTCATCCCTGGCCAGTGCTCTGGGGGAGCGTGCCATCGGGGTTGTTTTGTCTGGCATGGGATCTGACGGCACACTGGGTCTGCAGGCAATCAAGAGTGTTGGTGGTTTAACGGCTGTGCAGCAGCCCGATACGGCACAGTACGATGCCATGCCACAAAGTGCCATCGCTGCTGACTGTGTTGATATCCTTGCCCCTCCCGGTGATTTGCCTGCCCGCATCCTGTCCTGCCTTGCCCAGGAGCCGGATCAAAACACCCCGGACGTGCATTCGGTGGAGCCTGATGCAAGGTCAACACCCTTGCAGCGGATTTTGCGCTTGTTGCAAGAGCGAACCCGTCATGATTTTTCGCTCTACAAACCCAGCACACTGCACCGTCGCATTGAGCGGCGCATGGGAATCCACGAAATTGCCACTTTATCCCACTACGCGGATTTTCTGGAGCATAATCCCCAGGAGATCGACCTGCTGTTTAAAGAGGTGCTGATTGGGGTAACCCGTTTTTTCCGTGATACTGCGGTCTGGCAGCATCTGGCGGAAACCACTCTGGCAGAACTGCTGGCGCGAGATTCTGGAGCGTCTCATCTGCGTGCCTGGGTGGTGGGTTGTTCAACGGGTGAAGAGGCTTATTCCCTTGCCATGATTTTTACTGAGGTGCTGGAGAAACTGCCACAGCCGCATGGTTTTACCCTGCAGATTTTTGCCTCTGACCTGAGCCCGGATGCCATCGCCACTGCCCGGCGCGGTTATTACCCTGCAGAAATCAGCAGCAGTGTTTCGGCGGAGCGCCTGGCGCGTTTTTTCAGCCCCCGCAACAAGGGCTACCAGATTAACAGCGATATCCGCGAGCTGGTGTTATTCGCTCAGCAGGATGTGGTGCTTGATCCACCCTTTACCCGCCTGGATCTGATCTCCTGTCGTAATCTGCTGATCTATTTTGATCCCAGCTTGCAGCGCAAACTCATTCCACTGTTTCATTACAGCCTGCGTGATGGAGGAGTGCTGCTACTGGGGAGTTCAGAAACGATTGGGCGTTATACTCAGTTGTTTAGCCCGATTGAATCAAAGCTGCGACTTTATCGACGCCAGAACAAGGTTCAGAGTGATACTGCCCGGTTACCGGTCAAATCTTTTCCACCCTTGTCCTGGATATCCAAGGAGCTTCCTGTGCCCCCAAGTTATTCCCCTCCTACAACAACGGATAATCTGCAAACGGCAGCTGACCAGGTATTGTTGCAGGTGTATGCACCCGCCGCCGTGGTGGTTAATGACGAGGGCGATATTGTTTATATCAGCGGGCGCACAGGAAAATACCTGGAACCTGCTGCTGGCAAAGCCAACTGGAATTTTCATGCCATGGTGCGGGAAGGTCTGCGAACGCCCATCGGCAGCGCCCTGCGTCAGATCGGGAATCAAAGTGAACCGTTACAACTGCAAACCCTGCAGGTGCAATTGCCCGGTGGGGGCACACAGAGTATAGATGTCACGGTACAAGCGCTGCGAGAGCCAGCCGCGCTGCGCGGCATGAAGATGATTGTCTTCCGCGACATTGCACCGCCTCAGGCCGACCCGAAAAACAAGAACCAATCAAAAACAACCACGCAGCAGATTCATACCGCCGAGCTGCAACAGTGTCAGGATGAAATCCAGGCTTTGCGAGAGGAAAACCGCGCCTCCCGAGAGGAGCTGCAATCAGCCAACGAGGAGCTGCAATCAACCAATGAAGAGTTGCAGTCAACCAACGAAGAGCTGACCACTTCCAAGGAAGAAATGCAGTCGATGAACGAGGAGCTGCAAACCATCAATTCGGAAATGCAGACCAAGCTGGACGATCTTGCCCTTGCTCAAAGTGATATGAGAAACCTGCTTAACAGCATCGACATTGCCATTCTGTTTCTCGATCAGAGCTTGAATCTGCGGCGCTTCACCGACCGGGCTTCAAAGATTATCAGCATCCGAGAGGGTGATATCGGTCGGCCTTTGAGCGACCTCACCACCACCCTGCAGTATCCTGAACTGAACGATGATGCTCGCAATACCCTGAATACTTTGGCGTTTTCTGAGAAGCAGATCGCCACCACTGACAATCGCTGGTTTACCGTGCGAATCATGCCTTATTGCCGGTTGGATAACGTCATTGATGGGGTGGTAATTACCTTGCTGGATATTACCGAAACCAAGAAGCTGGAGCGGTCTTTACGAGAGGATTTGCAACAAGAGTGATGGTAAATGTTTGCACTATTTATCAATATCTACTCTTTCGGTTGCTGGCCACCTGTTCGCAAGCCTCATTCAGGGTGCCTGGAGCTTGCAACACCAGTCAGTGCTCCTGGTGTACCTGACCAGGTATGTAGCACTCGCAAGCTTTTGCTTCCAGTCCGGTCTGGTTCACAATGCTGATATTTCCCCTTGTGTACTTTATGAGGCCAGCCTGTTTCAGTGTTCCTGAGGCAAGGGTTACTGCACTGCGGCGTACACCAAGTATTTCGGCAAGTTGCAGGTGTGTCAGATAAAAGTGGCCCTTTTGTCCACGGTCGTTTGCCATGAGAAGCCAGCGTGCCAGGCGGGCTTCAACCTGGTGTATGCGACTGCAGACGGTATTTTGTCCCAGCTGTACCATGAGCTGATAGCAGTATCGTTGCAGGCAACGTACGAGTGTCGGGTTGTTTGAGAGCAGTTGATGAAGTGCATCCCTGTGGATTCGGAGTGCACTGCCTGGCCCTGTCACAATGGCATCATGGGGTGCCTGTTCAGTGGCCAGCAGCAGTGTGGCACCGAGCATGCCTTCATGACCGATCATGCCGATTTCCATGGCAGGGTGTTTCGCCACGGAAGCAGTCACCGAGATGCAGGCAGTCACAGGAAACCAGGCATGACTATAGCGTTCATGCTGCGTACAAAGTTTTTCACCATCAACCAGATCAACCAGATCAACCAGCTCGCAGTGCTTCATCAGGCTTTTGTATACTGTATCCGGCAGGTCAGCAATCAACTGGTTCGCTGCTGGCAGTCTGGGTATGGGTATCAAGGTTTATGTTCCCGCAAATGTTTTAATCAGGGGGGCTGTCTGACAAGTTGGTATTGTGGTGCCGGTACGCTGGGGTGCTGCAATTGAATAGGCAGCGCAAGGTAGTCAGCGGATGTGCATTCAGTAATAATCTGATGATTGTCGGTTTTCAGCGATAGGGGCGTTGCTGGCGGGGTGGATAGCTGAATTCTTCGAACAGCCGATCAGACTCCTTTTTCACCACTGCATAACACTCGCAGCAGCGGTGCTCCAGCTCAGGGCGATCGAGCACCCTGATGTGCCCCCGGTGATATTGAATGATACCGGCGCTTTGTAGTTTACTGGCTGCTTCAGTGACACCTTCGCGTCGTACACCCAGCATATTGGCAATCAGTTCCTGAGTCATGTCAAGCTTGTTCCCCTTGAGCCGGTCCATGGACAGCAGTAGCCAGCGGCAGAGTTGCTGGTCTATTGTGTGATGTCGATTGCAGGCTGCAGTTTGAGCCATCTGGGTGATCAGTGCCTGGGTGTAGCGCAACAGCAGGTGATGCATTTCACCATGCCGGTCAAACTCGGCTTTCAATTGTTTGCTGTCGAGACGATAGGCATGTCCTGCGCTTTGTACTATTGCCCGGCTTGGTGTGCTCAGACCACCCATGAACAGAGCAATACCAACGATCCCTTCATTTCCTACCACTGAAATTTCTGCTGAGCGACCGTCCTCCATTACATACAGCAAGGAAACGATGCTGTTGGTCGGAAAGTAGACGTTTTCCATCACGTCACCAGACTCATAGAGCACCATACCAAGTGGCAGTTCAGTCAGTTTGAGATACGGATAAATGCGACCACGGATCTCTGCAGAAATAGCCTTGAGTAGCCGGTTGTCCTGTTGGCAGGGTATTTCCGGATCATCTGTGGTTTGTTGGATTGTTCTGGACATCAGGGTGGTCCTTTTGGCTGTGCGATGCTTATTGTGAGCTTGAGCCGGGCGTCTGTATGTACGAAACCGCACACAAGACTTGCAGGTTAGTCTACTGATTTGGTTGTTCGCTATCGCACAGACGGGTTCGAGTCCCTCCGGTTTTACTTGGCCCTGATGACCTGAGCGTGTCATCCCGATACGTAGGGTCACAGTCAACAATCGGAGTCCATCACCATGAGCCTTCACCATATTATCGGTATTCTTTTGCTGATTGCCGGCGGAGCTTTGCTTTATTTCGGTTATCAGGCATCCCGGAGAGTGGGAGAGCAGATTTACCAGAGTTTTGCTGGACGTTTCACGGATTCGACGACCTGGTATCTGATCGGTGGTGTAACAGCACTGATTAGTGGTTTGGTTCTGCTCATCAGCCGATAGTTGCTACCTTACTTCACAATAAAAAAGACGGATCAACCGGGAAGGGGGAAAGGTCATGCTTGAAATAGTGATTTTTGTACTTCTGGCGTTGTGGATTCTGGGGTTTCTCAGCTCGCATACCCTGGGTGGTTTCATTTATGTACTTATGATCATTGCAGCATTATTGATCATGGTTCGACTGGTTCAGGGTCGAATCCTGTAGCAACTGCCATGGTTGACAAAGTGTTCGACACCGTACAGACGCTGTTTGTTGCCGAGATTAGATTCCGCGGGTAGCCGATCAATCCTGTGAGTCGGTTTCACTGTTGAAGGAGTTGGATTATGAAATGCTTGTCTGAAGAACGTACGAAGCGGATGACTCTTTTGCCCTTGTCGCTGCTTTTGAGTCTGTTGTTGCTGAGTGCCTGTGCTTCGACTCCGGATGCACCGAATGCATCCATGTCTGATGCTCGTGATGCCATTGCCCAGGCTGAGCAAGCTGACAGTCGACAGTATGCCGGTGGTGAGTTGAATGAGGCACGAAGAAAACTGGAAATGGCGGAGCGTGCCATTCACCAGGAGGACATGGTTGAAGCTGGGTATCTGGCCAGGGAAGCCGAGGTTTTGGCGTTGTTGGCAGCGGCAAAAACTGAAGCCGCAAAAGCCGCTGAAATCAATCAGGAAATGGAGCGTGCTGCCAAGGCACTGACTGAAGAAATGGGTCGTTCAGGAGATAAAAAATGAAACACACTGCATGCAACAAGCTGATGGGTGGCAGCACAACAGCAATGGCTCTGGTCATATCGCTGCTTCTGCTTGTCGGCTGTGGGTCTGCTCCCGTGAGTTCTGATGGTGCAGTGAAGGCCCGCAGCGATCTGACGGCCCTGCAGAAGGATCCAAACCTGGGGGAGCGGGTACGTCGTGAAATGTCGGAAGCAGAGCAGGCGGTAAAGTTGGCCGAGGAGCCACTGCCAAAAGACAGCGCACGGCTGAATGAGCACCGGGTATATATGGCGAATCAGAAAATCGGGATAGCACGGGCTCGAGCCATGGCCAGTTATGACGAAGATCAACGTAGGCATCTGGGACAGGCAAGGGATGATGCGCGCTTGCAGTCCCGTACCGCAGAAGTGGACCGTGCACAGCGGCGAGAAGCGGATCTGCAGCGTCAGTTGACGGCTTTGCAGGCGGAAACCACCGACCGGGGTATTGTGCTGACGCTGGGTGATGTTCTGTTTGCTTCCGGTAGTGCGGAGCTGCAGCCTGCCGCTGATGGCAATCTTGACCGCCTGGCAAACTTTCTGAGGCAGCACCCGGAGCGTCAGGTATTGATTGAAGGGCATACCGACAGTACCGGTAATAAGGCATCTAATCAGCAGTTGTCACAGCGGCGGGCAGACTCGGTGAGTCGCTACCTGGTTCGGCGCGGCATTGCTGCTGACCGCTTGTCCACTCGCGGGGTTGGAGAAGAGCGGCCGGTTGCCAGTAATGCATCAGCATTGGGGCGTCAGCAGAATCGGCGGGTTGAGGTGATTATTGAAAACTCGAGAGGAAGCTAGTTAAACCAGGCCGGTCGCAAGACCGGTTTTTTTTGCATCACACCAGGAGGGGTTCAAGTGTCATTAAATGCAGAGAAGATTCGCAGCCTCGAAATACTGGATTGTGTCGGTGATGCGGTGTTGACCACCAATCTTGAACTTGAGGTCACCTACATTAACCGCATGGCGGAGATTTTGACTGGTATCTGCAGGGAAAAGGCTGTTGGCTTTCCCCTGCAGCAAGTGCTCCAGGTCATCAATGCAGATACACGTCAGTCGCGGATAGAGGCTCTCGCCAGAAAAGCCATGCGTGCAGATGCCTTTATTCCACTGGAGAATAATGGCTTGCTGATCAATCCTGTCAAGGGCGAGATTAATATCGAAGATTCTGCCATCCCCCTGCATGACCCGGATGGCAAGGTGATTGGTGTCGCGATAGTGTTTCACGACAGCCGTTATTCCTCCGAGCTGACGGCCAGAATGGCTGATCTCGCACTGCAGGACTCTTTAACAGGTTTGTTGAACCGTCATGCCTTTGATGAACGTTTTCATCAGTCGCTGGCATTGGCACGCAGACATAAGAAACGAATGGGTTTGTTGTTTATTGATCTGGATAATTTCAAGGTCATTAATGACACTCTGGGGCATGGTGGTGGAGATGAAATTCTGAAAGCCTTGGCAAAGGCGTTGCAGACTTGCCTGCGAACTGCCGATGTTGTCTGCCGTTACGGTGGGGATGAGTTTGTGGTGCTGTTAAGTGAAATTGAGCAACCGGCTCACGCTTATTTGGTTGCCGGGAAAACACAAGTGCTGGCTTCCAGTCTGTTGTTGCCGGGCGGCGAGGTGGTTACGGTTAATCTAAGCATTGGCATCAGCATTTATCCAGACGATGGTCATACACAGGAGGCATTGTTGAAGCTGGCAGATGCTGCCATGTATCGAAGCAAGGTGCAGGGCAAGAAAGAGGAGGCAAGGGTGCGGTACAAGTCGGTTCAGGCAAGCACAGCCCGGTGGTTATCCGAAAAGGGCTGCCTATGACAGAGAAACATTTGTTCATGGTTCAAGGATCAGGCCGCTGTGGTAATACCAGCGGCCTTTTTGTTTGATGAAGCCGGATTTTTCTTCCAGGCAGCGTAGGCCTTTGGGGGTGGTGTACCAGGCTTTGAAGTGGACTTGCCCCCGGGTGCCTTGTTGCCCGGATGAGAGCACTTCGAGCTTTTGCCAGTCGGGGTTGTCGATGAAGTTCATGCCTTTGGGGCGGGTTTCCGGGTGCCAGGTGTCCAGCAGATAGTCGGCCAGTTGCAGTACGTAGGCTGAGTAGCGTGAGCGCATGAGTTGTTCGGGGGTGCGGGCGGCTTCGCCCTGGTGCAGGGGTTGGCAGCAGTTTGCCAGGTTTTTGCCGCTGCCACAGGGGCAGGGTATGGGCTGGTGGTTCATGCGGTGGCTCCGGGTTGATTGCCGCAGATTGTAGCACCCTTTAACATGGCGGCCGCCAGTGAGGTGTTGCTGGTCCATTCGTTGAGTGAGTTGCTGATGAAAAAACAAACGGGGTTGCGTCATCTGGCCTGTGCTGCAGGTTATTCCCTGAAGGGGTTGCGGGCGGCCTGGTGTCATGAGTCGGCCTTTCGTCAGGAGTTGTTGCTTCTGGTGCTGCTGACGCCGGTAGCCTTGTGGCTGGGGCGCACACCGGTGGAAATTGCATTGCTGCTGGGCTCTCTGGTGTTGGTGTTGCTGGTGGAGCTGCTGAACTCTGCGATTGAAGCGGTGGTGGATCGTGTTGGTGAAGAACCGCACGAATTATCTGGCCGCGCCAAGGATCTGGGTTCGGCGGCAGTGATGCTGAGTCTGTTGCTGGCAGCGCTGATCTGGGGTGCGGTGGTCTGGAGTGTGTGGCAAGCCGGTTAATGGAATATTCTATTATTGTCGGGTACATAAATTAGTCATTCCGGATTGCTGGTTTCCCTGCGACAATAGGCCCAATGTCAGGACAATTGGACTGTTCCATGCTTAAAGTGATTCCGGTCGATCAGATTCAGGTGGGGATGTTCATTTCCGAGCAGAATGCGGAGTGGATTCCCGAACAAAACCGTACCAAGTCCGGTTTGATCATGAAACCTGAGACGATCACCAAAATTCGTCAGCGTGGCATCGAGTTTGTCACCATTGACACTGACCGGGGCATAGACTCGGAAGACCGACCAATGGAGCCTTCCATTCGCAATCGCGAGGCTGCAGGACAGCGTAATCTGTTGCAGCAGGAACAGTCGGGTGTCGCCTCTCCCTCCGTTTCCCTTGAAGACGAACGTACCAAAGCCCAACGCATTCACACCGAGGCGTTGCAGCTGCTGGATAACGTGATGGACCGGGTGCGCGGTGGTGTCAGCATTGACGTTGCCGAAGTGGAGTCAGTCGCGGAAAACCTGGTGGATTCGGTATTTCGCAACGAAAATGCACTGGCTTGCCTGTCTCGCATTCGTAACAAGGATGCCTACCTGATGGAGCACTCCCTGAATGTGGGGGTGTTACTGAGTATTCTTGCCAAATCCATGGGCTTTGATATTGGCACCATCCGCAAGCTGGCGGTTGGCGGTATGCTGCATGATGTGGGTAAGGTGCAGGTGCCGGATGAAGTGTTGCACAAACCCGGCAAGCTCGAAGCCGAAGAATGGGAAGAGATGAAGCGCCATGTCATGTATGGTGAGGCTTATCTGGAACAGATCGCCGTTGACAGCACCGTGCGTGCCATATGTGCCCAGCATCATGAGCGGTTGGATAGCAGCGGTTATCCGCGTGGTCTGGCTGCTGATGCCATCAGTCTGTTTGGGCGCATGTCGGCGGTGTGTGATGTGTATGACGCCATAACCGCTGATCGTTGTTATCACCAGGGGATGGCACCGTCAGTTGCCATGAAGCGCCTGGTGGAGTGGAGTGATGACCACCTGGATCGCAAGCTGGTGTATCAGTTCATTCGGGCGATGAGTATTTATCCGGTGGGTACACTGGTGGAGCTGAATAATGGCCACCTGGGTATAGTGGTGGAGCCCAACCGAGTGCAGCAGGCCAAGCCCAGGGTGCGGGTGATTTATCACTTGAAACACCGCAGCTTTTTACCCGTTGAAGATATTGACCTTGCACATGCCGGTGAAGATTATGCGATTGTGCGTGCTCTGGAGCCTTCACGTCTGGATGTGCAAATCAAGATCATGGACTTCATGTGATCGGTAGCGGCTGACTGGGTCAGTAGATCCCTGCTTCCAGTCCGGCGGCCACGGAAAGGCCCAGTTCTTCCACCTGTTTCAGAAACTCGTCCTGCCATTTGCCCCGCAAAGTCAGGGGTTCTTGTATCCACTTCCAGCGTAACCCGGTCACGATGCTTTCCACCGCGCGACGGGTGCCGGTGCCATCCAGCCCTGCCCGAATAAACAATGCGCAGGGCAGCCCCTGCTTTTTTTCTAATACCGGGTAATAACACCGGTCAAAAAAATCCTTGAGTGCGCCACTCATGTAGCCCAGGTTTTCAGTGGTGCCAAGAATGATGGCATCGGCAGTCAGTACGTCTTCGGGTTGGGTTCGCAGTGGCGGAAGCCAGCGGGTATGCACCTGTTCAATATCCGGGTGGCTGGCACCCTGCAGCAGGGCATCCACCAGTTTCTGGGTGTTGGGTGAGGGTGCATGGGCGACCAGTAACAACTGCTTAGATGTCATGAGCTGATCCTGAAGCGCTTCGGTCTGGCAGGGCAGGACGTTCCCTTTCCAGTCGTGGCAGTGTCAGTTGCCTTTCCCGATTGTTCTGCCAGTAGGTGATGCGTGTTTGTTCATCTCGTTCATGGCGGCGAATCAGCCTTAAAAACTCCATCGGGGTGGCAGCAGGCTGATCGTTGATGCGGGTCAGCAGGTCGCCTGCTTTAAGACCACTGGATTGCAGGCTGCCACGTACATCCGTCACCAATACCCCGGCCTGATCCGGCAGGCCCAGTGCTGCACGTAGATCGCTGGTGGCAAGGCCAACACTGATGCTGCGGGCAGAAACACCGAGGTCATCCAGGTCTTCCGGATTTACCTGTACGGCGCTGGCCAGCACTTCCGGTGCAACTAAAATGCGCGCACCGGAGCGCAGACCTAAAGCCAGGGCATCACTCGGGCGGCTATCCACATAATGGTTGATGCCATCCTGCTGCAGGTGCAGAAACCCCATGTAAGAGCCATTCACCAGATCATCAATGATGATGCGTTCCAGCTGACCTTTTAACAGGGGGATCAGTTCGCTGGCCAGGTCGTGTGTCATTGGGCGGGGGGTGATTTCATCCTGCAGGGCGGCATGAATGGCGCGGGCCTCGCTATGGCCAATGAAGATGGGAACCATCTGCTGGCTGCCGGGTGGGGCCAGCAGCACCACAGGAGTGCCATGGTGGGCCAGTAAAATACCGGAGACTTCCACTGGCACCAGTTGCTGCTCATCCAGTCGCAGCTCACGGGCCTGCAAGGGGGTTGCCAGCCAGGTCAGCAGCAGGACGAGCAGAAGCAGCAGTTTCATAAGACAGTTCATCCGAATGATCATGTCTTACAGACTAGCCGGATTTGCACTGGCTGACTAGTTGTGTGCGGATCTCACCGGTTGTGTACGGACCTTACAGGGTGCGAGCGCAGTTGCGTCCGGCACACTTGGCTTCATACAGGGCGCGGTCTGCCCGGTCGATCACACTGGCTGGTTCAGTGTCTGCCGGTGTGATGCTGGTCAGGCCAATGCTGACGGTGATCTGCAGGGTTTTACCTTCATGATGGATGGTGTGGCTTTGCAGCAGTTTGCAGATGGTTTCACCCCGCTCCAGGCCTTCACGCAGGGTTAATCCGGGTGATAACAGGGCAAACTCTTCGCCACCTAAGCGACCCATTTGTTCACCAGGTAAGAGGTTGTGCTGTAATAATTCAGCAAAATCCATCAGCACCCGGTCGCCGCACAGGTGGCCGTGTTCATCATTGATGGATTTAAAGTGATCCAGATCCATCATCATCATCACACCCTTGTGTTTTTCACGCGTTTCCAGGGTGGCGCTCAGGTGCTCCATAAACGTACGGCGGTTGGGCAAGCCGGTCAGGCTATCGCGTGAGGCGCGTTCTTCGAGTTCCAGTTGCGCTTGTTTGCGGTCAGAGATGTCGTGTTTCACCGCAATGTAATTGGCAGTGCGGCCCGATTTATCCAGTACCGGTGTGATGGTCATCTGCTCATAATAAAGGTGCCCTTTGCGGTGGCGGTTGATCAGTTCGCCGGTCCAGTGTTCACCTCGGTTCAGTCGTCGCCACATTTGCTGGTAAAACGCGCTGGACTGCTTGCCCGAGCGGGTGGTTTCAGACGGTGTTTTGCCTTTGATGTCTTTCAGTGCATAACCCGTCAGGCGTTCATAAGCAGAATTTGACCAGATGATGCGGGTATTCCGGTCGGTGATGATAATGGCTTCGGCACAGGCCTCCAGTGCGGTGGCCATGAGTTTGTTGGAGTGGAAGGCTCGTGAGTCAACCCTGAGGATGCTCCATACCAGGCCGCTGATCATCACCAGCAGAAAGGTGAGGGTGGCAGCATAACCCCAGGCTTCACGGCGGAAGATGGTCTGGATGTCATCCAGATAGATGCCGCTGCCAATCACCCAGCCCCAGGGTTCGTAGAGTTCGATGTAAGAAAGTTTTTCGACCGGCTCTATGCCGCCGGGTTTGGGCCAGTGGTAGTGCACATAACCCGCGCCGGATTCCCGTGCGATTTGTACAAAGATCTGAAAGATGGGCTGGCCGTGGCTATCGCGGTATTCAAGCTGCAGTTCACCTTCAAGGCCGGGAAAAATGGGATGTACCAGAATGCGGGTTTCCAGATCGTTGATCCAGAAATACCCTGATTTTTCGTATCTCAGGCTGCGGATGGCATTTTTTGCGTTGGTGCGGGCTTTTTCTTCACTGATCTGGCCAGTGACTGCCAGTTGGTGGAAGTGTTCCAACAGGGTCAGGTTGTTTTCCACCAGATGGCGAACATGGTCGCGTCGATCATCCAGCAGGCTGCGATGCAAGGTGTAGAGGGCGTGTGAAACCAGCAGCAGGCTGGCAACCACCACTGAGAGGTAGATCAACAACAGCTTGTAGTTGAAGCCCAGCTGAAAGCGATGCCCTTGCACTGGAGACTCCTTTCAATTTTGTTGCCATCAATAAAGCCGCATGGCAAGTATGGCTTATGAGCTTACAGAATTAAAACGAATTAACGTAGCGATACATTAGTCTTGGTTGTTGGAAGTCACTCAAGCATGAGGTGCTGGAGGCAGGGGCGTTTCGGCACCACGAAGACGCTGCTGATACTGGCTGATGCCAATGCCGGTGAAGATCACCAGCACTGCCAGCCACTGCTGCAGGTTGATGTTGTCTTTTAATACCACCAGAGCAAATACCAGGGCAAAGACAGGAATCAGATTGATGTAGGCACCGGTGATGGTGGCAGGCAGGCGACTGAGGGCGATGTTGTACAGACCATAGGCACCCAGGCTAACCACTGCGCCCATGTAGATGATGCCCCAGATCACCTGAGGCTCTACATGAGTCGGTAGTGGTTGACTGAGCGCCAGTGGCAGGAAGAACACTGCGCCGACAAAGGTCTGAAAGGCGGTCAGAAACACCGGGTTGTAGCGACTGGTCAGCTTTTTAACCAGCAGGGTGTAACCCACTGCAGAAACCATTGCCAGCACCTCCAGAAAATTGCCGAGCAGGGGGTTGGGGGCACTGCTGGATACTTCACTGTGTGCTGACATCCAGACCACCCCGGCAACGGCCAGGGTAAAACCGAACCACTGGCGTTTTTTGATCTGTTCCTTCAGGAACAACCAGGCCCCGGCAGCAATCATCAGGGGCAGAATGCTGGTGATCAGTCCGGCCTGGCTGGCACTGGTGTATTTCAGGGCCAGGCCTTCAAACAGGAAATACAGGCAAGGTTCAAACGCTGCCATCGCCAGCAGCCATTTCCAGTCACCCTTCTGGTATTTCACACCGCGCAGCCACCAGCGGACAAACAGCAGTAACACCACACTGCCGACCAGCATGCGGAAGAACATCACCTGCATGGCAGGCATCACATCAATGGTGATTTTCAGCAGTGTGAAGGAGCTGCCCCAGATGAGCATGGCCAGCAACAGGGCAAGGTGGGCTTGCAGATTGGAAATACGCAGGTTCAAGATAAAATACTCATCGATCAGGCTGCGGCGGATTATAGCCTGTTCATTTGACCATTCGGTGAAATTTTATGGCAGACAGCAACTTGCCATGGTTGGGTGTCTGCATTAGGGTAAAAACCCTCATACGGATAAGCGAGGCCGTCATGGTATTCAAATTGCTCCTGCAAGGACTGGTCGGTGTTCTACTGTGGACTGGTTTAACGCAGATTCAGGCGAGTCAGCCGAACCCACGTGAGTTGCTGCGTCAGATGGAGGCAGTGATGCGCGGTGACGCCAGTTATTTTGAAATGACCATGACACTGCAGCGCCCGCGTTACACCCGTGAATATGCGCTGAAAGGCTGGGAAATGGGGCAGGACTATTCGCTGATCCTGATCACCGCACCGGCCCGTGATGCCGGAACGGTGTTTCTAAAGCGTCAGCGCGATATCTGGAATTATGTACCCACCATTGATCGCACCATCAAAATGCCACCTTCGATGATGTCCCAGGCCTGGATGGGCTCGGATTTCAGCAATGATGACCTGGTGCGGGATGCCTCGGTGATTGATGATTATCACCATCGTTTGTTGAGGGAAGAACCGGTGGATGGACGCATTGCCTGGGTGGTGGAGTTGATTCCAAAGCCGGATACGGCGATTGTCTGGGGCCGGGTGCTGATGTGGATTGATCAGCAAACCCATGTTCAGCTGCGCATTGAAAACCATGATCAGGATGGTCAGCTGGCCAGTACCCTGGTGTTTTCAGATATCGGTGAGCTGGGCGGGCGGCTGCTGCCTCGTCGCATGCAGATGACGCCGGCGGATCGACCGGATCAGCACACCTTGCTGGAATATCAGGCGGCGGACTTCAATCCTGAGCTGGATGAGCGTTTTTTCACGCGCCAGAACATGCAGCGGGTGCGCTGAGATGCTGTATCTGTCACTGGCCTGGCGCAACCTCTGGCGTAATGCCCGGCGTACCTTGATCACTCTGGCATCCATTGCGTTTGCGGTGGTGCTGGCGCTCTGGGTCAGTTCCATGAACCGGGGGTCCCATCAACTGATGGTGGACAACCTGTCGCGCTTTCACACCGGGTTTATCCAGCTGCAGGAACCGGCCTGGCTGGATGAGCCTTCACTGGATCATACCCTGACTTATGACCCTGCCCTGCAACAGCAGTTGCTGGCTGATACCCGGCTGGACTATCTGGTGCCTCGGCTGGAAACCTTCATGCTGGCCGGGGGTGCCGAGCAGGTGCGTGGTGCAATGGTGCTGGGCGTGGATGCGGCTGCTGAGCAGCAGTTGAATGGTTTGCAGGAACGGCTGATTGCCGGTGAGTTTTTTCAGCCCGGTGATGGGCGGGCCGTGCTGACAGAAGGCCTGGCGCGACGCCTGCAACTGACGGTGGGGGATGAACTGGTGTTGCTGGGGCAGGGACGCTTTGCCAGTTCTGCTGCCGGTTTGTTTGAAGTGGCCGGGGTAGTGCGCCATCCGCTGCGGGAGCTGGATAACCAACTGGTGTACCTGTCCCTGCCGGATGCCCAATGGTTATTGTCTGCAGAGCAGCAGGTGTCCACCCTGTTGCTGACCCCCCACCAGTTGCAGCAGACCGATGCACTGGTGAGCAGTCTGCGGCAGTCACTGGATGCACAACGCCATCGGGTGGTGCCCTGGCAGGAGTTGATGCCGGAAGTGCTGGGTGCCATACAGTTTGATCTGGCCCAGCAGAATTTTGTACTGGGCACCCTGTATATGGTGATTGGTTTTGGTCTGTTCGGCACCATTCTGATGATGACACTGGAGCGCACCCGTGAGTTTGGTGTGCTGATTTCACTGGGCATGCAGCGTTACCGGCTGAGTCTGGTGCTGCTGCTGGAAACCCTGATGCTCACGCTGCTGGGTGTGCTGGCCGGTTGCCTGCCCGGCTGGCTGCTGCTGCGGCATTTTCATCATAACCCCATCCAGTTGGGGGGTGACATGGCACAGGTCTTCGAGGACATGGGCATGGGGCTGGAGCCCATACTGCCGTTTGCACTGGATGCCGACCTGTTCATCACTCAGGGGTTGGTGTTGTTTGTGCTGTCTTTTCTGATCTGCCTTTATCCCGTGTTGCGGGTGCTGCGGCTGGATCTGATGACGGCGGCAAGGAGTTAAGGCATGACAACCTTGATGCTGCTGGCCTGGCGTAATGTCTGGCGTAACCCCGCCCGAAGTGCAGTGCTGCTGCTGGCCATTGCGCTGGGTCTGTGGGCTGGATTGCTGATGGTGGCGGTCAGTCAGGGCATGCTGGTGCAGCGTTTTGAGCGCCTGATCGAACAGGAGTTCTCACACCTGCAGGTGCATCACCCGCAGTTTCTGACCGAGCGGGAGGTGCAGGATCATCTGCCGGACGTTGCAGCCTTGCAACACTGGTTGCAACAACAGCCCGAGCTGCGTGAACACACCCTGCGGGTGCTGGTGGATGGCATGATTCAATCACCGGCACTGACGGCCGGGGTGGAAATCCGGGGGGTGGATCCGCAGCGGGAGCGGCGTGTTTCGCAGCTGGATACCACCTTGAATCAGGGGAAGTATCTGGATGCAGCGCTGCGCAATCCGATATTGATGGGCGCAAGGCTGGCGGAAAAACTGCGTGTCCGGCCCGGTCAGCGAGTGGTGCTGACGTTTCAGGATACGCGTCAGGAGCTGGTTTCGGCCTCCTTCACCTTGAGTGGCACTTTCACCAGCCTGTCGCGGGCTGAAGAGGAAAGTCGGGTGTATGTGCCGGCGGAGGTGTTGTCCGCTTACCTGGCTGATCAGGCAATCTGGCATCAACTGGCGGTGTTGTTGCAACATCCTGATCAGGGCAGTGCCGTGGCAGCCCGCCTGCAGCAGGCTTTTCCGCAGGTGCAGGCATTGGCCTGGCTGGAATTGTCGCCAGAACTGCGTTTTCTGACGGAAATGGGTGATCTGCTGACCTGGATATTGATCGGTGTGATTCTGCTGGCGCTGGCGTTTGGATTGCTCAACACCCTGCTGATGGCCACATTTGAGCGTACCCATGAACTGGGCATGCTGCTGGCCATCGGCATGAACAAGCGACGGGTGTTTGGTCTGATCACTCTTGAGTCCTTGTTGATCACCGCCAGCGGTGCCTTGCTGGGTGTGCTGCTGGCGCTATTGAACATCAACTGGCTGGCACGTGAAGGCCTGGATCTGAGTCGTTTTGGCGGTGCTGCGCTGGCAGAGTTTGGTTATGACACACTGATTGTTCCAGTGCTGGGCAGTGATGAGCTGCTGGCTGTGGCACTGTTGGTGGTGCTGACGGCGCTGCTGGCAGCCCTTTATCCGGCTTGGAAGGCACTGCAACTGAATCCGGCACAAGCCGTACGCAACTGACAGGACAAATCATGGCCATCATCACCACCCACGGATTGAGCAAGGTGTATCAGGCTGGCAAGGTGCCGGTGCATGCCTTGCGGGATGTTGATCTGAGTATTGAGGAAGGGGAATTCACCAGCATTGTCGGGCCTTCCGGTTCGGGCAAAACCACGCTGCTGAACCAGTTGGGTGGGCTGGATCGGCCCAGCAGTGGTGAGGTCTGGGTGGATGGAT
Organism: Marinospirillum alkaliphilum DSM 21637; assembly: GCF_900119735.1. Taxonomy (GTDB): domain Bacteria; phylum Pseudomonadota; class Gammaproteobacteria; order Pseudomonadales; family Halomonadaceae; genus Marinospirillum; species Marinospirillum alkaliphilum. The sequence goes on from NZ_FPJW01000006.1 coordinate 27,830, forward strand.
GCAACATCAGCGCGCTGAAAGACAGCCAGTTGATTGACTACCGCCTGCGCCACATCGGTTTTATCTTTCAGTCCTATAACCTGCTGCCGGTGTTCACGGCGGCTGAAAATGTGGCGTTCATTCTGCTGTTGCAGGGTGAGAAGAAAGACCGGATTCGCCAGCGGGTCAGTGAACTGCTGACGGAAGTGGGGCTGGGTGATCGCATGGATGCCCGCCCCCGAGAGCTGTCCGGTGGTCAGCAGCAACGGGTTGCCGTGGCCAGGGCACTGGCATCACGCCCACGTTTCATTCTGGCGGATGAGCCCACCGCCAATCTCGACAGCCAATCGGCGATGAAGCTTTTGGACATCATGGAAAAGATGAATCGGGAGCATCGCATGACCTTCATTTTTTCCACTCATGACCAGCGGGTGATTGAGCGGGCCAGACGGGTCATTCGTATGGTGGATGGTGCCATTGAAAGTGATCAGGTCCAGCAGCCGGAGCCACACCAGGCATGAAACTGCGGCTTTGTCTGGCTGTGCTGCTGTTGTGCTGGCAGAGTGCCTTGATTCAGGCCGACAACCTGGAGATCAGCGGTTACTGGCAAGTGATGCCGGTGTATCTGGAGCTGGACGATCCGCAGACCGGTGAACAGCAGGGCTGGTGGGATTACCGGGCACAGAACCGCCTGAACCTGCGCTGGTTTGCCAGTGACAGCGTGAATGTCACCTGGCAGATGCGAACCCGTTATTTTGCCGGTGACCTGGTGCAGGAACTGCCCGGTTATAAGCAGTCAGTGGCGCAGGACGCCGGTTATTTTAATCTGTCCGCCACGCTGGTGGACGACCGGCAGCAATTGCTGCATTACAACACCGACCGCTTGTTTGTGGAGTGGCAGCAACCCGACTGGAACCTGCGGGCCGGGCGGCAACGCATCAACTGGGGCGTTAATCTGCTCACCAACCCCAGTGACCTGTTTAATATCGATTCCCTTTATGCTTTTGATTATCCCGAGCGTCCCGGTGCTGATGCTTTGCGCCTACAGCACTCTCTGGGCATGGCCGGGCACTGGGAGCTGGCTGCCAGTCGTGGTGCCTCCGCCGAGGATTCAGTGGTGGCGGGCTTGTTGGCGTTCAACTGGCAGATGGTGGATCTGCAAGGGGTTGCCGGCCGTTATCGTGAGCGTTTTGCCCTGGGCGCTGGCTGGGCCAGTAATCTGGGGGAGGCCGGTTTTAAGGGTGAAGTCATGTGGTTCCGGGATCGGGCAGCCGATGCCGAGGGTGAATATCCCCATTCAGGCGTGGTGGCAATATCGCTGGATTACATGTTCAGTAACGGGCTGTTTGCCGTGCTGGAAGCACTCTGGAATGAGCAGGGTGGCCAGCAGCAGCCCTTAGTGTTTCAGCCGACAGCAGACAATCCCTCGCTCACGCGTCGGCAATTGGCCAGCCAGTTGACTTATACCGTTAACCCCTTGCTGGATCTGAGCCTGACCGGACTGCTGTATCTGGATGAAGAGGCCGTGTTTCTGGCACCGGCTGTGCGTTTTTCACTGCTGCCGGACCTGGACTGGCACAGTCAGGCGCAGTTTCATCTGGCTGGCGGTGATTCCGCCTTGCGGCAGGCAGGCAGTTTGCTGGCAACTTCGTTACAATGGAATTTTTGATTCAGGAAAACCCCGAATGGCTCTACGTTCCAGCGTGGTGAAAGCCCAGCTGCAGATTGCCGACATGGATCGGCATTATTACCAGGATCACAACCTGACCCTGGCACAACACCCTTCTGAAACCGATCTGCGCCTGATGGTGCGCCTGCTGGCGTTTGCGCTGAATGCTTCTGAGCAGCTGCAGTTTTCCAGCAACCTGAGTGATGAAGGTGAGCCGGAACTGAGTGAGAAGAACCTGCATGGGGATATTGAGCTGTGGGTGGCCTTCGGACAACCGGATGAAAAATGGCTGCGTAAAGCCTGCCAGCGGTCAGCACGGGTTCGGCTGTATGCCTATGGCGGTCGGGCTGTACCCATCTGGTTACAGCAGAATGCCAAGGAATTAAAGCGGTTTGACAACCTGGAACTCTGGGAAGTCCCGGAGCAGGATGCCCAGGCGCTGGCTGGCTTATATGGCCGCTCCATGCAACTCCAGTGCACCATCAACGAAGGCCAGGTGTGGCTGTCGGATGGTGACACCAGTGTGCAGGTGGAGTTGAAGCGACTCGGCTTTGATTAATTAGCTTGTTAACGCATGAGCCTGCAGGTGTTGCAGCGGAATGACATCCAGGGTGCGTTCATGGGTGCTCTGCAACACCACCGGCGGTGCCATTCCGGCTCGCCGGGCTTCTTCCCAGCGCAGGGCACACAGGCACCAGCGATCCCCGGCCTTTAACCCCGGAAAACCCCACTCCGGGCGCGGTGTGCTCAGATCATTGCCCTGTTTTTTACTGAACACCAGAAACTCATCGGTGACCTGTGCACAGACGGTGTGCAGGCCAACATCTTCCTGACAGGTATGACAGTGACCATCCCGAAAAAAACCAGTCATGGTGTCAAAACTGCAGGGTTGCAGCAGGGTTCCCAGTACATTGCGTGTCAGCTCGGCTTTCATGGTGTTTATCTCTATTGATTGACCAGTAACCAGGCTGCCTGAAGGGTTTCGGTCAGATGACTGGTCTGGATGTCAGCAAGGCTGTTGAGTTTGATATGACGCCGGTATTTGCCCTTGCCCTGCAATTGCTGATGAGGGTTCGGCAGCTCGGCACCGCGCCCGAACTCCACGGAGCAGTGGCTGGTATAGACAAAAATGCCACAGAAGCCTTCATCCTTGCCATTTGGGTGGCTGAACAGCAGGCCACCGTACTTCACCTGTTCACTGGCTTCCGGTGCAATGGCATGCACACTTTCCCTGATGGCTACAGCCAGCGCATGCAATTCAGGACTGGTTTGTTGCCAATCCTGAAGCAGCGCCTGGATACATGGGTCAGTCATGTTCAGTTCCCTGATTCTGATTCAGCAGTGATGTCATGACTTTATACCACTCCAGTTGTTTTTGCTGCAGTGTTCGGCTGGCGTGGGCCGGGCTGGTGGATGGCAGTTGGTGCAGCGGCAACTGTTGGAAGTGTTCATCCAGCAGGGGTAATACATGACGTCGATAACTCTGAAAGGCCTTGCCGCCATTGCAGAAGATGGCCTGGGTGTGTGGGTGGCGTCTGAACCACGCAGGAAAATCATTGGGAAGAATGCTGGTTTCTTCTATATCGCTGTCCAGGCTGGAGGGGCGGATGCAGGATTGCATCACATCCCAGAGACCAATCCCGGCCTGTTGTAATGCCTGAGTGCGTTGCGGGTAGTCTGCTTCAGCATCAAAACCCAGCAGTTCGGCCATGATCGGCCAGAATGCATTGCGCGGATGAGCGTAATACTGCTGAGCTGCCAGTGATGCCTTGCCGGGCATCGATCCGAGAATCAGCAGGCGGCAGTGAGTTGGTTCAATCGGCGGGAAGCTGTAGACAGGCTGCATCCGGGTTACAATCCTTTTTTTAGAATTAAAGAGAGATGAGGAACCCCGGATGTATGTTACGAGTGCAGGCCAGACCAGGCGAAATTGGCCGATAAAACGGAGTTTACACGCAGTAAATGAGTATTTGGAGGCAAATTTCAACGCCGTAGGGTCAAACGCAGTAGTTCATCGGGGGCTTCCAGAATGAAGATCTGGGTCGATGCCGACGCCTGTCCCGTCGTCCTGCGGGAGATTCTTTTTAAAGCGGCCGAGCGGGTCAAGGTGCCGTTGATTCTGGTGGCCAATCAGCCGATTCGTGTACCGAAATCCGAGTGGATCAGTGCCATTCAGGTGTTGTCCGGCTTTGATGTGGCAGACAATGAAATTGTGCAGCGGGTGGAAGCGGGTGATCTGGTGATCACCAGTGACATTCCGCTGGCTTCCGAGGTGATCGATAAGGGTGGGCTGGCGCTGAACGCACGGGGTGAGTTGTATACCGTGGATACCGTGAAGGCGCGGCTGAACATACGAGATTTCATGGAAACCATGCGCTCCAGCGGTGTGCATACCGGTGGCCCGTCGGCATTGAACCAGCAGGATCGACGCGAGTTTTCCAATCAACTGGATCGGATTTTAACGCGTTATCTGCGTCAGCAGCGTGCAGGTCAATGAATCTTGCGTGATGTCAGTGCAGAAATAGCCTGCCTGATGGCTATTTTGCAGTAAATAAGCTGGTATACTTGTTGCATTGAAGATGATTGTCCGGCCTTCAAAAGAGGTGGCGGACAAATGCTTTGCTGTTCACCACAAGTTAACATTGCAAGAAGTGAAACCGATGAATACAACACATCGCTGGCTTTCCATCGTGGAAGGCTGCCTGCTGGTTGCCCTGGGCATCCATCTGTTGCAGACCTCCCAGCTTTTGATCAGCGGCACGGCCGGGCTGGGTCTGGTACTGATTCAGGTCACTGACCTGTCTTTCGGGCAGGTGTTTTTTCTGCTGAATCTGCCGTTTTATATTCTGGCCTGGCGCAGTCTGGGTCGGGATTTCACCCTGCGCACCTTTTTCAGTATTTCACTCTTGTCGCTGCTTTCAGAGCTGATGGCACGTTTTGTGGAACTGAGCATTCATCCTTTGCTGGCGGCTCCTCTGGGGGGCTTGCTGGTGGGTTTCGGATTGATTCTGCTGTTCCGACACAATGCTTCGCTGGGTGGTCTGAATATTCTGGCTGTGTATCTGGAACGGCGTTTTGACTGGCATGCCAGTCTGACCCTGCTGATCGGTGATCTGGCTATTCTGCTGCTGGCTTTGCTGTTGCTGGACCCGGCTCAGGTGATCTGGTCACTGCTGGCATTTCTGGCGCTCAGCTCGGTGGTCAAACGTTATCATCGTCCACCGGCCTGGGCCACACCCAAGCCTGCAGGTGCGTGAAAATAAAAAAATAATTGTTTGACTTGTCCTGAAAACAGGCGCATTGTGTGCTTCGTAGGTTGCAAGGTAGTAAAAAGTGTTGTGACGGTACTGTGATCGAAGTTGGCTTTAACCTTTCGGTAACATCAGTTCTTCATTGTATCTATCTTGATTCCCGCACCAATGAGCTTGGGAAATCATTTCTGAAAGTTCTGATATTTAATACATTGAAAGGTAATGCAAAATGGCTAACGGCACAGTAAAATGGTTCAACGACACCAAAGGTTTCGGTTTCATCACTCCTGATAACGGTGGTGAAGACCTGTTTGCTCACTTCTCTGAAATTCAATCCTCGGGCTTCAAGTCCCTGGCTGAAAACCAGAAAGTTTCCTTTGAAGTGACCACTGGTCCCAAAGGCAAGCAAGCTTCCAAGATTCAAGTTCTGTAATCTGAAGCTGGCTTGAAGAAAAACCCACCGTAAGGTGGGTTTTTTTATGCTTTCTTTTCAGCTTTTGCTTTTTCTCCAGCGTCAGAGCCCACCGCGTGTCAGCTTTTCCGGGTTGAGTAACTGCTCCAGTTCGGTACGGGAAAGATCCGTCTGTTCTGCTGCCACATCCAGAATCGGGCGTCCCTCCTTGTAAGCCTGCTTGGCAATTTCTGCTGCTTTGGCATAACCGATCAGCGGATTCAAGGCTGTCACCAGTATCGGGTTACGGTCCAGTGCTTTTTGCAGATTGCTTTCCTTCACCTTGAAGGTGGTTATGGCTCGATCCGCCAGCAAGTGGCTGGCATTGCTCAGCAATTGCAGGCTCTCCAGCAGATTGGCGGCCACCAGTGGCAACATCACGTTTAATTCAAAGTTACCGGACTGCCCGGCAACAGTGATTGCAGCATCCTTGCCAATCACCTGTGCTGCAACCATGGCCACTGCCTCCGGAATCACCGGATTGACCTTGCCAGGCATGATGGATGAGCCGGGTTGCAATGCTTCCAGCTCAATTTCTGCCAATCCGGCCAGCGGGCCGGAGTTCATCCAGCGCAGGTCATTGGCAATTTTCATCAGGCTGACGGCAGTGGTTTTTAACTGGCCAGATAACGCCACAGCCGTATCCTGGGAACCGATCAGTGCAAAGAAATGATCCGCCGGGCGAAAGTCCAGCCCGGTCTGTTCACTCAGCAGCTGACAGAAGCGGGTCGTAAATGCCGGATGGGCATTGATGCCGGTACCCACGGCGGTGCCTCCTTGCGCCAGTTGCTGCAATTGGGGTTGCAGGGTTTCCAGGCGTTGAATGTTGTGGTTGATTTGAGTTGCCCAGCCTTCCAGCATCTGGCCAAAGGTGACAGGCATGGCGTCCATCAGATGAGTCCGACCGGTTTTCACCAGATGACCCACTTGATCTGCTTTGTTCAGGCAGGCCTGTTGCAGATGCCGGAGTGCAGGCAGCAGGTTGCCCTGTAATGCCAGTACTGCGCTGACGTGAATGCAGGTGGGAATCACGTCATTACTGCTCTGGCTGCAGTTGATGTGATCATTGGCGCTGACGGGTTGGCCAAGGATGCGGCTGGCCAGGGTGGCCAGCACTTCGTTGGCGTTCATGTTGCTGCTGGTACCGGAGCCGGTCTGGAAGACGTCTACCGGGAAGTGTTGCATGAATGAGTTGTTGCCCAGCAGCTCATCGGCAGCAGCTTCAATGGCATCAGCCATTTCCTGTGACAGCAGGCCCAGCTCGGCATTGGTGTGTGCTGCAGTGATTTTTATCAGCAACAGTGAGCGGATGAAAGCTTCCGGCAGTGGCTGGCCACTGATCGGAAAGTTGTTGATGGCGCGTTGAGTCTGGGCTGAGTAGAGGGCATCAGCAGGGACTTGCAGTTCACCGAGACTGTCTTTTTCAATGCGGATGTTCATGGTTGCTGCGCTCCTTGTTGGCTGATTTCAGCTTAACAAAAAGCGCAGCAGGGGCCTGAATCAATTCTGGCTATCTGCCTGATTTAAACCACGCGCATGCCGGGCTGGGCACCTGAGTGGGGTTCCAGCAGGTAAATGCCTTCACCATCACCGGCAGCCAGTACCATGCCTTCGGACAGGCCAAACTTCATCTGGCGCGGTGCCAGGTTGGCCACCATCACTGTCAGTTTGCCTTCCAGGTCTTCCGGCTGGTAGGCACTTTTGATACCGGAGAACACAGTACGGGTTTCACCGCCCAGATCCAGGGTCAGTTTCAGCAGCTTGTTGGCCTTGGGTACAGCTTCACACTTCACAATACGGGCGATGCGCAGATCCACCTTGATGAAATCATCAAAGGAGATTTCTGCGGCAAGCGGCTCTTTTTGCAGCGGGCCATCAGCAACCGGTGCCACAGCACCTTGTTTTAAGGCCATTTCCTTTTCAGCATCTTCGCGGCTGGCTTCCAGCAGGGCTTCAATCTGGCTGCTTTCTACGCGGGTCATCATCGGCTTGAAGGCTTCAATCGCATGGTTTTCCAGCGGCTGGCTACGGCTGTTCCAGTCCAGTGTGGCAATTTTCAGGAATTCAGCGGTTTGTCCGGCCATACCTGGCAACACCGGGGCCAGGTAAACCATCAGCACACGGAACAGGTTGATGCCGGTGGAGCAGACAGCCTGCACTTCAGCGTCCTTACCTTCCTGTTTGGCCAGCACCCAGGGGGCCTGATCGTTGATCCAGGTGTTGGCTTCATCCGCCAGCTCCATGATCTGACGCAGGGCGCGACCGAACTCGCGGCGGTCATAGTCGGCAGCAATGGCATCACCGGCATCAACAAACCGCTGATAAAGCGCTGCATCACTCATGGGTGCCAGTACACCACCGCCTTTTTTGACAAAACCGGCACAGCGGCTGGCGATGTTGACCAGCTTGCCGACCAGATCGGAGTTCACCCGGAACACAAAGTCTTCCAGATTTAAATCCAGATCATCCACGCGGCTGGTCAGTTTGGCGGCAAAGTAATAACGCAGGTATTCCGGGTTCAGGTGATCCAGGTAGGTGCGCGCTTTGATGAAGGTGCCGCGAGACTTGGACATCTTGGCACCGTTGACGGTGACAAAGCCGTGGCAGTTGATGCTGTTGGGGGTGCGGAAACCGGCACCTTCCAGCATGGCAGGCCAGAACAGGGCATGGAAATAAACAATGTCCTTGCCGATGAAGTGATACACCTCGGCATCCGAGCCCGGTGCCCAGTAGTCATCAAAGTTCAGGTCTTCGCGCTGGTCACAGAGGTTCTTGAAGCTGGCCAGGTAACCGATGGGGGCATCCAGCCAGACATAAAAATACTTGCCGGGTGCATCAGGGATTTCAAAACCGAAATAGGGTGCATCACGGGAGATATCCCATTCTTGCAGGCCGGATTCAAACCATTCCTTCAGCTTGTTGGCAATCTGCTCCTGCAAACGGCCATCCTGCGTCCAGCTTTGCAGAAAATCAGCAAAATCCGGCAACTTGAAGAAGAAATGCTGAGAGCTTTTCATCACCGGGGTGGCACCGGAAATGGCTGAACGGGGATTGATCAGCTCGGCAGGTGTGTAGGTGGCTGAGCATTTTTCGCAGTTATCACCGTACTGGTCTTCAGCACCACACTTGGGGCAGGTGCCCTTGATGAAACGATCCGCCAGAAACAGGCCTTTCTCGGGGTCATACATCTGCTCAATTTCGCGCGTGGCAATGTGGCCCTTGTCGCGCAGGCGGGTGTAGATCAGTTCGGAGAAATAGCGGTTTTCATCCGAATGGGTGGAGTGGTAGTTGTCAAAATGGATCTGGAAGCCTTTGAAGTCTTCATGATGCTCCACCCGAACCCGGTCAATCAGTTGCTGGGCAGTGATGCCTTCCTGCTCGGCGCGCAGCATGATGGCGGTGCCGTGGGCATCATCGGCGCAGACGTAGGTGCACTGGTTGCCGATGCTGTTCTGGAAACGGGTCCAGATGTCGGTCTGAATGTATTCCAGCAGGTGGCCAAGGTGAATCGGACCGTTGGCATAGGGCAGGGCGCTGGTGACCAGAATTTTGCGTTGAGTGGGCATGGAGATCCTGAATCTTGAAACGGTGAATGCAAGAAAATAATGAATCCCGCTATCTTAGCGATTTTCAGGCTGCAGTGCATCTGCTCAAGGGCGTTGCTTCATCTCAGTCTTGCCTTGCCACAAAACCTGCTGCTAATCTGAGAGACAGCAACAGGTTACAGGTGCGTGGCAGGAATGATCTTTCTGCCCGCCCGTAAACATCCCGGCTGACACAATCGGCCAGGGACAAGTGGCAATAACAACTATAAGTAACTCAGAAGGTACTAGCCATGAGCGACCTGCGTAATCTGGACGTGGAGCTGGTTCATCAGCCTGCGTTTCTGGATCCCGTGACTTCGGTGATTCCCACCTTCCGTCTGCTGCAACAGGACGGCACGCTTTACCCCGGTGCCCAGGCACCTGACATGAGTCAGGAACTGGCACTCAAAATCCACGATACCTTTCTGTTCATCCGTGCCCTGGACGAACGCATGCTGGCTTCCCAGCGGCAGGGGCGGATCAGCTTTTACATGACCCAGACCGGTGAAGAGGCCTCGGATACCTGCAGTGCTGCGGCACTGGATGCCGGGGATGTGATTTTTGCCCAGTATCGTGAACAGGGCGCACTGGCTTTTCGTGGTTTCAGTGTGGATCAGTTCATGAACCAGATCTTTTCCAATCACAAGGATCTCGGTAAAGGGCGTCAGATGCCGATTCATTACGGCTCCCGTGAATTGAATTACGTCACCATCTCCTCACCGCTGGGCACCCAGATTCCTCAGGCCACAGGTTATGCCTTTGGCTTCAGACAGTCGCAGCAGAAGCAGTGTGTGATTTGTTATTTCGGTGAGGGTGCAGCCTCGGAAGGTGATTTTCATGCCGGCCTGAACATGGCCGGTGTGCTGAAAGTGCCGGTGATCTTTTTCTGCCGCAACAATGGTTATGCCATTTCCACACCGGTGCATGAGCAACTGGCCGGTGATGGTGTGGCCGGGCGCGGTCCCGGTTATGGCCTGAAAACCCTGCGGGTGGATGGCAATGATGCACTGGCGGTTTATGAAGCCACTCGCCTGGCACGTCAGATGGCGGTGGAAGAACACCAGCCGGTGTTGATTGAATCCATGACCTATCGCCTGGGCGCTCATTCCAGCTCGGATGACCCCAGTGGTTACCGCAGCCGCAAGGAAGAAGACCAATGGCGTGATAAAGACCCGGTGGCGCGTTTCCGCAACTGGCTGATCAAGCAAGGCTGGTGGACTGATGCGCAGGATCAGGCGCGACAGGCTGAACATCGCAAGGCGGTGGCGGATGCCATGAAACGGGCAGAAAAACTCGACAGCCCGCCGTTGGAAGACCTGTTCAGTGATGTGTATGACCTGCTGCCCTGGCACCTGCAACAGCAGCAGCAGCAGGCCAGAGAACACATCCTGCGGCATCCGCAGGCTTATCCGGCCACTGCGCCGCGCCTGAAAGCCGCTGGGGAGGGCAAAGCATGAGCCAGATGAATCTGCTGCAAGCCATCAATTCAGCGCTGGATACGGCCATGAAGCAGGATGAGCGGGTGTTGTGTTTTGGTGAGGACGTGGGAGCATTCGGGGGCGTATTCCGTGCGACCAGTCATCTGCAGGAAAAATACGGTAAACACCGCTGTTTTAATACACCGCTGACGGAACAGGGCATCATCGGTTTTGCCAATGGTCTGGCGACCCAGGGGCAGGTGCCGGTGGCCGAGATCCAGTTTGCGGATTACATCTTCCCGGCTTTTGACCAGATCGTGAACGAAACGGCCAAATACCGGTATCGCTCCGGCAATGAATTTAATGTGGGTAGCCTCACCATTCGTACGCCCTACGGTGGCGGCATTCATGGCGGTTTGTATCACTCCCAGTCACCGGAAGCCTATTTCACCCATACCCCCGGCCTGAAAGTGGTGGTGCCTCGTAATCCTGAGCAGGCCAAGGGACTGCTGCTGGCATCCATCCGTGATGACAACCCGGTGTTGTTTTTTGAGCCGAAAAAACTCTATCGCGCGGCTGTGGGTGAGGTACCGGATGAAGACTACACCCTGCCGCTGGGGCAGGCCGAAGTGCTGCGTGAAGGCACCGATGTGACTCTGGTGGCCTGGGGGGCACAGGTGCAGGCCATCGAAAAGGCCGCTGAGCTGGCGGCAGAGGCGGGTATTTCCTGCGAGGTGATTGACCTGCGCACGCTGCTGCCCTGGGATCATGACACCCTGGCAACTTCACTGAAAAAAACCGGGCGACTGATCATCAATCACGAAGCCCCGCGCACCAGTGGTTTTGGTGCCGAATTGGCAGCCAGTCTGCAGGAAAGCTGTTTCCTGTACCTGGAATCTCCCATCCTGCGGGTCACCGGCTGGGATACCCCCTTCCCGCTGGCGCTGGAGAAGGAATACTTCCCCAACGAATTACGTACCCTGGATGCCATCAAGGCCAGTGTCGGTTACTGAGGAGATTGCCATGAAAATTGACTTTATCCTGCCCGACATCGGGGAAGGCATTGTGGAATGTGAGCTGGTCGAATGGCACATTCAGGAAGGTGAAGCGGTCGCAGAAGACCAGCCTGTGGCGGATGTGATGACCGACAAGGCGCTGGTGGAAATCACCGCCATGCACACTGGCACCATCACCCGGCACTATTGGAACAAGGGTGATGTGGCCAAGGTCGGCAAACCCTTGTTCCAGATCGAAGTCAGTGCTGAAGAAGCCGCCAGACACCCGGAAGTCACTCAGGTGGCTGAGGATGCCGCACCGGCAGCAGCAACCGAAGCAGTGACTGCGCCGACCTGCTCTGATCAACCCCGGACTCGCCCCGGCAAGGCACTGGCCAGCCCGGCCGTGCGGCGCATGGCGCGTGAGCTGGAACTGGACCTGAGCCAGGTGCAGGGCAGTGGCAGGGATGGCCGGGTGTTAAAAGAAGATCTGCTGGCACTGCAAGGGGATGAATCCCGCCCCGCAGTTGCATCAGACGATTCGGTCAGCAGGCCTGCAGCGGTGAATCGCACTGTATCCATCAAGGGCGTGCAGGCGGCGATGGCCCGGCAGATGCAGGATGCCTATTCCAGCATTCCGCATTTCACCTATGCCGAAGAGCTGGATGTCACCGAGCTGGAAGCCCTGCGTTTGCAATTGCGGCCGGAATTCGAGAAGGACGGGCTGCGTCTGAGCCTGATGCCTTTCATGATGAAAGCCATTGCGCTGGCCGTGCAGCAATACCCACTGCTGAACAGTCGCGTGAATGCAGAATGCACCGAAATCACTTATCTGGCAGATGTGAACATCGGCATGGCTGCGGATACCCCGATGGGCTTGCTGGTGCCCAATGTCAAACAGGTGCAGCACAAGTCACTGAAAGAGCTGGCAGCGGAAATCAACCGCCTCACCGATGCCGCCCGTCAGGGCAAACTGCCACCGGACAGCATGAAAGGTGGCAGCATCAGCATTTCCAACATCGGTGTGATCGGTGGCACCGTGGCGACTCCCATCATCAACAAACCGGAAGTGGCGATTGTGGCGCTGGGACGCATCCAGCAGCTACCACGCTTTAACAGCAAGGGAGAGGTGGAAGCCCGCCAGATCCTGAACGTCAGCTGGTCCGGTGACCACCGGGTGATTGATGGAGCCACCATGGCCCGCTTCTGCAACCTCTGGAAAAGCTACCTCGAACAACCCGCCAGAATGCTGGTGGATTTGAGGTGATTAACGGGGGTTAGAGGAGAACCTGAAAACTATCAGGGTGTGGCTGAGCAACTCAGCACACCCTGTCTGGCACTAAATCTAATCAGGTGCAGACTGCCCTGAACTCCCTTGCAAGTCCATTTGTGATAGGATCAATCAGATTCTGGTGCAAAACGCCCCTGTACACGCCCTTGTCATTATTGAGACGTCATCAGTGATCTTGAATCATCATGCATCGATCTGAAACCGGCTGGATCTGGCGTCTTTTTCTTCTCTTGCTTCTTGGCCTTTCCCTGCTGGCCTGCCGCCAGCCCGATGCTGATACTTATCAAGCCCCTGATACCACGCCTGTTGCCAGTTACCGGGTCATACAACACTATCCTCATGATGCTGAAGCCTTCACCCAGGGTTTGTTGTTTCATCAGGGTTACCTTTATGAAAGCACCGGCTTGTATGGTCAGTCCACGCTGCGCCGGGTGAAGCTGAAAACGGGTGAGGTGAAGCAGTCGGTACCCCTGGATGCAGCCTTGTTCGGTGAAGGGCTGGCGCTGTGGCAGGATCGTCTGATTCAGCTCACCTGGTTGGCCGGTGTGGCACTGGTTTATGACCTGCACAGTCTGGCATTGCTGGATGCTTTCCGTTACGAGGGCCAGGGCTGGGGGTTAACACATGATGATCAATGGCTGATTCTCAGTGATGGCACGGCAACCCTGCGTTTTCTGAACCCGGAAACCTTCGAGGAAATCCGCCGTGTGCAAGTGCTGGATGGTGGTGTTCCAGTCACTCAGCTGAATGAGCTGGAATACGTGAATGGTGAAATCCTTGCCAATGTCTGGCATACCGATCAAATCGCCCGGATTGATCCGCAATCCGGTCAGGTGCTCGGTTGGATTGATCTCACCGGCCTGCTGCCGGAACACCTCAAGCCGGAAGACCGTGAAGGGGTGTTGAATGGCATCGCCTGGGATGCAGAAAGCCAGCGACTGTTTGTTACCGGTAAGTTATGGCCAAAAATCTTTGAAATTGAATTACAGTCAACGGATAAAAAGTGACTTGTTGATCAAAAGGAGCTTCAGGATGAAAACAATTGGTCTGCTCGGTGGTATGAGCTGGGAAAGCACCCGGGATTATTACACCTCCATCAACCAGGGCGTCAAAGAACGCCTTGGAGGTCTGCATTCGGCTCAACTGGTGCTCTACAGTGTTGATTTTGATCCCATTGAAAAACTGCAGCATCAGGGTGACTGGGCTGGCACAGCGGCGATTCTTTGTCAGGCAGCGCGTAATATTGAAGCGGCAGGTGCTGATTTTCTGTTGATTTGTACCAACACCATGCACAAGGTCGCACCGGAAATAGAGGCAGCAATTCAGATTCCATTGGTGCATCTGGCCGATGCCACTGCTGAAAGCCTGCTGGCATCTGGTATCAAGAAGGTCGGTTTACTGGGTACAGCATTCACCATGGAGCAGGATTTTTACAAAGGTCGCCTGCAGCAGAAGTTTGGCCTGGATGTACTGGTTCCTGATGCTGATGACCGAGCATTGGTGCATCAGGTGATTTATCAGGAGCTGTGTCTGGGACAGCTTCACGAAACATCCCGTAAAGAGTATCTGCGCATCATCAGTCAGTTGGCACAGCAGGGTGCGGAGGCGGTGATTCTGGGGTGTACAGAAATTGCCATGCTGGTTCATCAGAAGGATACTGATGTTCCCCTGTTTGATACAACAGCCATTCATGCAAGAAAGGCTGTAGCGCTGGCGCTGGATGTTGTTTGAAATCGATCTTTCCATCATGACGCAAAGCTTTTAAGGGCGTTACTGATCAGGGGTCAGTCAGGCATCCCAGGCTTTTCAGGGTTTTTTCCAGCGCCTGATCCAGCGGGGTGTGAGGCTCCTGTCCAAGCAATGAAATCAATCTTGTGTTATCCAGCTGCAGTGTCTGTTGCCAGAGATAACGCATTTCCAGAAGTTCAGCAAAGGTTTCGTTGAAGGGTGAGGCCAGTTGCACCAGCCACCAGGGAAAGCGCCAGACCTTCGGAACTTTACCCCTGTGTGCCGTAACAACCCGCTGCAAGGCTGCAACCATCTGTCGGCCATCCTCATCCCAATGCCCTCGGAAGTGAAAGTGGCTGAAGCCAGGCAGTTGTTCACGTCGCTCCAGCAGTTTGATCAGGGTTGCTGCCACGTCTGGCAGGTAAGCCCATTGGTGGCCTGCCCCGGGGGTATTGGGATCAACAATGAAACGGGTCGCTTTCCCCGGCTGGATCATGCCTTGAGCCAGCCAGTTGTTGGCCGCACCTGGACCAAAAAAATCTCCGCTACGCAACAGAATCACCTGTCCACCCTGATCTGCGTGATTCTGCAGGCGCTGCTCCAGTTCAACCCGAATTCTGCCTTTACGGGTCAAAGGTTGCTGAGGTGCATCTTCTGTGATCAGAGGAAAAACATCCGGTCCATAGTTGTAGACAGTACCCGGCATGAGAATGCAGGCATGGTGGTTGCGAGCGGCAGTCAAGGTGCTTTCCAGCATCGGCAGCACCAGACCACTCCAGTTACGGTAACCGGGTGGGTTCACCGCATGCAGCAAGACACTGCAGCCGGCAGCTGCCACATCGGTGTCAGCCGGGTTCATGGCGTCACCCCTGATCCAGGTGATGCCGTCCTGCTGTACCTCCTGATGTTTCAAATCGCGCTTCATGGCTTTGACCTGCCAGCCTGCATCACGCAGCTGACGTGTTGTTTCACCACCTATGCCACCAGTGGCACCCAGTACCAGAATGGAAGGTTGTTGATTCATGTTTTTGCTCCTGTGTGATCAGTTGGGAGCTTACAGGCATTTATTGATAAACAATATTGACTTGATTTGTATATTGGCCATACATTTATGAATGACTAAAAATCTTGACTGGCAACTCTATCGTTCTTTTCTGGTTGTGATGCAGCAGGGCTCCCTGTCAGCTGCAGCGCGATGGCTGGGTATTGCCCAACCTACAGTGGGAAGGCATATTGCTGCTCTGGAGCAGGCACTGGGTGTGAAGCTTTTCACCCGATCCACCGATGGCCTCTTGCCAACTCGCCTGGCACTGGATTTGCTGCCCCATGCCGAGCAAATGGCCAATATGGCCGCTGTACTGGAGCGCATGGCGAGCCAGCAGTTTGAGCGTGTCAGTGGCAGGGTGCGCATTACTGCCAGTGAAGTCATGGCAGTGGAAGTACTGCCTGCGATCCTGGCATCCATGCATCAGCAATACCCTGGTTTGAAGCTGGAGATTCTGCCATCAAACCAGGCTCAGGATTTGTTGCATCGTGAAGCTGATCTGGCGGTGCGAATGTTTCGTCCAGGTCAGCAACAGCTGGTCATCAGGCGGGTCGGGGTGATTGAGCTGGGGTTGTATGCCAACCGGAATTACCTGCAGCGCCAGGGGCGACCATCAACAACGGCAGATCTTGCACAGCATGCCCTGATTGGCTTTGATCAGCCGAATGAATTTATTCGGCAGGCATTAAAAAAGCTTCCTTTCAGCTTTGAGCGGAGTGAATTTGCTTTCAGTACGGACAGTGATCTGACGCAACTGGCCCTGCTGCGAAGCGGCGCTGGAATTGGTTTTTGTCAGGTGCCTCTGGCGGTGGCCGATGAGCGACTGGATCGTCTGTTTCCTGATCACTTTTCGCTGGGTATGGATACCTATGTGACTTTTCATGAGGATCTGCGCGACAATACTGTCTGCAAACTCGTGGCTGATGCCCTGGTCGATGGTCTGAAGCAATACCTGCAGGCCTGAGGCTTTTCCTGAGTGTTGAAGGAGTTCTCTTGTGAAGCAGAGTCGTGGAGTGATTTTTTTGAGCGGCCTTCTCTATGCGTATGTGCTGTTCGTTTCGGTTCCGGTCCTTGCACAGGGTGATGCACTGGTGACTGAGCTTCAGCGCATCGAAAGCGACCTGAAGGCGCGTATTGGTTTTTCTGCACATGACCTGGAGACAGGTTTACGCTGGGAGCACCATGCGGATCAGCGTTTTGCCATGTCCAGTACATTCAAAACCCTGGCGTGTGCAGCACTGCTCCAGCAGGTTGATGAGAATGAAGTGCAGATTGAAAGAAAAATCAGTTTTTCAGAAGCTGACCTGGTTACCTATTCACCGGTTACTGAACAACATGCCGGCCAACGGGAAATGTCGCTGTTTGAGTTATGTGAAGCGACGATGACAACCAGTGATAACACGGCAGCAAATCTCATTTTACAGGCCATTGGTGGACCCGAGGCGGTGACTGAATTTGTCAGGGGCATCGGTGATGATGTTACACGGCTGGATCGCTGGGAGACAGAATTGAACCAGGCAACTCCTGACGATGAGCGGGACACCACAACACCCAATGCCATGGTTGCCAACCTTGAAGCATTGCTGTTGGGGAATGTCTTGTCACCGAGCTCCAGAGGTCAACTGCGAGAGTGGCTGGTTGGAAATAAAGTGGCTGATGGCTTATTCAGATCAAGCATGCCTGCCGACTGGGTTATCGCTGATCGAACCGGGGCGGGCGGTTTCGGATCAAGGTCAATTACAGCAGTCATCTGGCCCCCCGAGCGTTTGCCTGTAGTTGTTGCATTCTACATTACCGAAACAACGGCTTCTTTTGACGATAGAAATGCAGCCATTGCCGCGCTGGGACGTGTCATCAAAGACATGCTTGAAGCAAAGTAACGCCTGGAAACCGGCTGCAAGTCATGAAGTACAGATGCTCCGCTATACTGATACGGTCGGCCAACTTTGCAACAAGGGAGGCAATATGTCATCAGTTTACGCAAAACCCGCCACGCTGCAGCATCAGGGGCGCTCATACCAGTATTACCCATTTAATGCCTTGGCTGAAAAATTCAGTCTGGAACGCCTGCCTTACAGTTTAAAAATCCTGCTGGAAAACATGCTTCGCCATGCTGATCAGGACTTTGTCAGTGACAAGGACATCGAAGCCTTGGTGAACTGGCAGCCAGAAGCGGAGCCAGACAAGGAAATTGCCTTTGTGCCTGCGCGTGTATTGTTGCAAGACTTTACCGGGGTTCCGGTGATTGTGGATCTTGCTGTCATGCGTGATGCCATGCAACAGCTTGGTAAACCGGCGGACAAGATTAACCCGCTGACTCCAGTGGAACTGGTGATTGACCACTCGGTGATGGTGGATGAATACGGTGCGGCCGATTCCTTCAGCAAAAATACCGACATGGAGATGCAGCGCAACAAGGAGCGTTATCAGTTCCTGCGCTGGGGTCAGCAGGCCTTTGATAACTTCAAGGTAGTGCCACCAGGCACCGGCATCGTTCATCAGGTCAATCTGGAATACCTGGCTCGGGTGACCTTCGAACGTGACGGTGTGCTGTATCCTGATACGCTGGTGGGTACGGATTCCCATACCACCATGATCAATGGTCTCGGTATTCTCGGCTGGGGAGTCGGTGGTATCGAAGCTGAAGCAGCCATGTTGGGCCAGCCCATCAGCATGCTGATTCCACAGGTAGTCGGTGTGAAACTCAGTGGCTCAATGCCTGAGGGAATCACCGCGACGGATCTGGTGCTGACCGTTACCGAACAACTGCGCAAGCTGGGTGTGGTGGGCAAGTTTGTGGAGTTCTTCGGCCCGAGCCTGAGTCAGCTCAGTCTGGCTGACCGTGCCACCATCGCCAATATGGCACCGGAATACGGCGCCACCTGCGGTATTTTCCCGGTTGATGCAGAAACCTTGAATTATATGCGTCTGACAGGCCGCAGCGATGCACAGGTCGAGCTGGTACGCTGCTATATGCAAAAGATGGGTTTGTGGCACGATGACAACACCCCCGAGGCTGACTATTCCGACCTGCTGGAGCTGGATTTGTCAGCACTGGTGCCTTCCATCGCTGGGCCAAAACGCCCGCAGGACCGCATCAGTTTGACCGATAGCAAAGCCGAGTTTGTCAAACTTGTCACTGAACATCAGGAAGCACAGCAGCAACTGATTGCCCGGTTTGAGGGTGAGGGTGGCAGTACCGCCATAGGTCATGACGATGTTGGCGAGATGGATAAGGTCGAGGTGAGTTATCGGGGTGAAACCTTCTCCCTGACCCATGGAGATGTAGTCATTGCGGCTATCACCAGTTGCACCAATACTTCCAACCCAGCGGTGCTGATGGCTGCTGGTCTACTGGCACAAAATGCCCGTAAACTGGGACTGAAAACCAAACCCTGGGTGAAGACCAGCCTGGCTCCCGGTTCACAGGTTGTTACTGGTTATCTCAAGCAGGCTGGCCTGATGGCGGACCTTGAAGCACTGGGCTTTTATCTGGTGGGTTATGGTTGTACCACCTGTATCGGTAATGCGGGCCCGTTGCCCGAACCCATCAGTGCCGCAATCAAACAGGCCAACCTGCTGGTTTCTTCGGTACTGTCCGGAAATCGCAACTTTGAAGGGCGCATTCATCAGGATGTACGCACCAACTATCTGGCCTCACCACCCCTAGTGGTTGCCTATGCTCTGGCTGGCAGCATGAATATCGATTTATACAAGGATCCGCTGGGACAGGATACCCAGGGCAAGGATGTGTACCTTAAAGACATCTGGCCCAGCAGCAAAGCCATCCAGCAGAGTATTCACGCCCATGTACATGCCAGGGACTTTACCGAGCGTTATGCTGATGTGTTCAAAGGTGATGCCAATTGGCGCAACCTGGATGTAGACGACTCAGACCGTTACCAATGGCCGGATTCCAGTTATGTTCGCAAACCGCCTTTTTTTGACGGGCTTAAGGCCGAACCTGACAAGTTATCCGAGATAAAAGATGCCCGCTGCCTGGTCAAGGTAGGTGACAGTATTACCACCGACCATATTTCGCCAGCAGGGGCGATCAAACCCGACAGCCCGGCGGGTGAGTACCTGCAACAGCAGGGAGTGGCGCCGAAAGACTTTAATTCCTATGGCTCCAGGCGTGGTAATCATGAGGTGATGATGCGTGGCACCTTTGCCAATGTCAGACTGAAAAACCTGCTGGCACCGGGAACCGAAGGTAGCGCCACCCATTACTTCCCGGATGACAAGCCCATGTCGATCTACGCAGCGGCGATGAAGTACAGGGCGCAGGGCACGCCCCTGATTGTACTGGCGGGTAGGGAGTATGGTACTGGTTCCTCCAGGGACTGGGCCGCCAAAGGTCCGGCCTTGCTGGGTGTAAAACTGGTGATTGCACAAAGCTATGAGCGCATTCACCGCTCCAATCTGGTGGGCATGGGCATTCTGCCGCTGGAGTTTGTTGATGGGCAAAGTGCCGATTCCTTAGGTCTTGATGGCCGTGAATATTTCTCTGTGCCTGCTGTGGGGCAGGACACCCGGCGAGTGACGGTCACAGCCAGAAGACACAGCGGCGAAATATTGAGTTTTGAGGCTCGGGTACGTATCGATACACCCAATGAGTTCCAGTACTATCAGCACGGCGGCATACTGCACTTTGTACTGCGCAAGCTGGCTCGGCAGGCGTAAGGTTGTGAGGAGTCTGAAGCAGCATTGTTCCAATCACGAGAATCCATATGCAAACTGTAAAAATCGACATTGTTTCTGATATTGCCTGCCCTTGGTGTGCCATAGGTTATGCACGGCTGGAGCAAGCCATGCAACAACTGAAGGATGAAATGAGCTTTGATGTGCAATGGCACGCCTTTGAGTTGAATCCTGATCCGAACGGGGATGGTGAACCCATCCTGCAGGCATTAAGTCGCAAGTACGGTCGCAGTGCCGAAGAGATGGAACAGATCCAGAGCCAGATGCAGGCCATTGCCCAAAGCTTGGGACTAAATTTCTCAGCACTGCAGCAGCGCCATACTCGTAATACTTTTGATGGGCATCGGTTGGTGAAATGGGCAGCTGAACAGGGTAAACAAACTGCCATGAAAAAAGCGCTGTTTGAGGCCTATTTCGGCGAAGATGCCATCATCACCGACCCCAACGTACTGGTACGCCTGGTAGAGAGCATCGGGCTGGATGGTGAGGCCGCACGGCAGTTACTGGTATCGGATCAATACGTGCAGATGGTGCGTGATGATGAAGCCCACTGGCAACAGGCAGGCATCTCTTCTGTACCGGCTTTTATCATCAATGATCGTTACCTGATCTCCGGTGCGCAGGAGCCAGCAACACTGATTCAGGCATTCCAAGATATCTGTGATGCAGGTCAGGTGCAGCCATCATGAAGGCTGAATCCGTGGATCTGAATGCCGCGGCAGCGGATTTTTCTGTTTTTGTGGCATCGTTTAATAGCGTGATTCTGTCCACTGTTAATGCCGATGGCCTGCCGGAAGCCAGTTATGCCCCCTGCATCCAGCAGGATGGATGTTTTTATGTCTACGTCTCGGAGCTGGCCAGCCATACCCGCAACCTGCTGGATCGCCCACAGGCCAGCCTGCTGTTTATCGAACCTGAAACAGAAGCCCGTAACCTCTTTGCCCGCAAACGCGCCACGCTGGAGATCAGTGCTCGCAACATCGAGCGGGAGTCTCAGCAGTGGCTGGTTGTGTTGTCAGCGATGGAAACAAAACTGGGCAATACCGTGAGTGTGATCCGGGGGTTAAAAGACTTTCATCTGCTGGAACTCAAACCTCGCAAAGCCACCTTTGTGACCGGCTTTGGTAAAGCCTTTGAACTGCATGGTGCGCAGTTAAAGGAAATCAGCCACATCAGCCGCAGGTAATTCGCTGTAGCTATAACATCAAGCTTGGGTGTGTTTGCGTAGGTGTGCAAAGCAGAAGAACACCAGCCAAGCCAGTGCTGCCAGTCCGATTAAGCCACCAATATAGCCAGTTTGATCCAACCCACGGCTGAGAATTATTTGGCTGCCGACCAGTGCACCGCCGCCAATACCAACGTTATAAATACCCGAAAAAATGGCTGTTGCCACATCGGTAGCATCGGCGGCCAGCTCCAGTACCAACACCTGTGCGGCCAGTGTCATTAATGTAATGCCCATACCCCAGCAGGCGGCGATCAGCATCAGATGAGTGCTGGTGGTGGTTAATGGCACCAGTACCAGCATCGACAATACAATCAGGCCGACCGCCAGCAACAGCACTCCTGCCTTTAGATGCCGGTAAAGACGACTGAACAACAGCGCCGCTGTAAAACCGGCCAGCCCATACACCAGCAACACCAGTGTGGTCAGGCTGCCACTGAACCCCAGCACCTGCTGCACCAGAGGTTCGATGTAGGAATAAACCGTAAAATGAGCAGTAACAATCAACAGTACCAGCCCATACAATCCGATTAATGCCGGTCGTCTTAACAACAGCGGCAAGCTGCGGATGGAACCGGCATTACGGCTCGGCAGGGTGGGCATTACCCGCAAAATCACCAGCAATACCAAAGCTGCACAACCACCAATCAGCAAAAACGTGATGCGCCAGTTAAACCATTCACTCACCAGCCGACCCACCGGCAAACCCAGAATACTCGCCAGTGTGGCACCGGTAATCAACAGACTTACGGCCTGAGTCTTTTTGCCCTCCGGCGCAATTCGCATGGCAATTGCCGCTGTAATCGCCCAGAACACCGCATGAGCCAGTGCAATGCCAATACGGGACACCATCAACACGGCAAAACTCCAGGCCACAGCCGACAACAGATGACTGACAATAAACAAAGCAAACACCACAATCAGCAAGCGCCGCCGCTCAACATCACTCAGCAGAATAATGGCCGGTAAAGATGTCAGCGCCACCACCCAGGCGTAATAGGTCATCATCAGCCCGGTTTCGGCGATGTGCATGTCAAAAGAATCAGCAATACCGGACAACAACCCGATGGGCGCAAACTCCGAGGTGTTGAACACAAAAGCAGAAAAGGCAAGGCTGACCACAGCAAGCCAGGCTTGACGGTCGGAAGGTTGCTCGGTTTGCATGAAAGAAAAGATCCGGAAGGCCAGCAGGTCAGGGAGGGCATTTTATGCCTGTTGCCATCCGGAAGCGAATGAAAACAGCCAGAATGACAGTGGACCTGAACCATGAGTGACGAACAGCAGGACATGCAGGTGTTTTTTAATGTTTTTGATGCCATGCAACGCCAGGGGCCGGGCAGTGACTCCACAATTCATCGGGTGCTGCAACAGGTGAAGCGTATTCATCTGCCACAGCGCATTGTGGATATGGGTTGTGGCAAGGGTCATGCAACCTGCCTGCTGGCGCGTGAAACCCAGGCTGAAGTGCTGGCGCTGGATTTGCATCAGCCTTTTATCAAAAGCCTGCAACAGCGAGCCGCAGCTGAAGGCCTGAGCCAGCTTGCCGCTCGGGTTGGCAGTATGGACCAGCCAGAGTTGCTTCCCGGTGTTTTTGATCTGATCTGGTCCGAAGGCAGTGCCTACAACATTGGTTTTGAACGGGCACTGGCGATCTGGCGGCCTTTGCTGAGTGAAAACGGGCTGGTGTATATCAGTGATATGGTGCAACTGACGGATGAGCTGGCAGCCGAGGCCCGCATTTATCTGGAGCAGGAAGGTGTTGAGTTTCAACATGTGGATGATCGCATCCGGCAGGCTCAGGCGCTGGGTTACCAGGTGCTGGAGCACTTTATCTTGCCACAGCAGGACTGGCTGGATTTTTATGGCGATATGGAACAGCAGATCAAACGGCTGGAACCGGTCGTTGGTAAGGATCATCCGGTGCTGATCTCGCTGAAACAGGAAATTGACATCTACCGTCGTTTTGGACACCAGTTTGGTTATGCTTGTTTGCTGATGCAGAAAACCAGAGACTGAACAGGAGTTTGCCATGAGCCGAACACCACTGGCCAGCCAGCGAGAATTGCAGGACTTTCTGCACCAGTACCCACAATGGTTTGTTCAGGATGGGCGCCTGCACCGGGAATACCAGTTTTCCGGCTTTGTGCAGGCCTTTGGGTTCATGACCCGGGCGGCACTGCTGGCCGAAGCCATGAATCACCACCCGGACTGGAGCAATAGCTACAACCGCGTGAGGATCGACCTGATTACCCATGCATCCGGCGGTATCACCCGGCTGGATATGGAACTGGCAGGGAAGATGGAAGCGCTTGCCGTGTGTGGCAGTGGCGTTGACTGTTGAATTCTGAGTTCACTCAGCAGGCCCGAGTGAAAACCGGATGAAAGACTTGCAGTGGCGGCTTGCCTGTGTTCCATTCTGAGCTTTCATCGTGGTTGGTTTGCCTGGGCTAATGGATAAAGGTTGTTGATAATGAAGCAGATGTTAATCAAGATTTTCTGGCCGATTCTGAGTTTTTTTGAAACGGAAGAAGAACCGAGCAATTACAAGGAATCACACCGACTGTTCCTGAACGTGGTGGGGGTGTTGTTTCTGTTCCTGTCGATGGTATCCGCCTGGGCGGGTTACACCAGCGGTGAAGTGGGTTCGTTGATTCCGATACTGGTCTTTTTCTCGGTTGGTTTTGTGGCCTTGGTGTTGGGTACTCTGGGCTCCAATGGTGCGGTTGCAAAGATCTGGGGTT
The DNA here is from genome assembly GCF_900119735.1 of Marinospirillum alkaliphilum DSM 21637. Lineage (GTDB taxonomy): Bacteria > Pseudomonadota > Gammaproteobacteria > Pseudomonadales > Halomonadaceae > Marinospirillum > Marinospirillum alkaliphilum. Next base: position 51,908 of record NZ_FPJW01000006.1, read on the forward strand.
TCAAGAAATAACAGGCTTTTCTGCTGTTTATCATCAACAGGATGTGATGTGTGAATACCGATGCTGCTGTTTTGCTGATGCAGGATTTTCTGGCTCACTCTCCACGCAGTGGGCTTGATGTGCAGTTGGTGCTGCGAGATCAGCACTGGCGCTGGCGTTCCGGCACAGCGGAACAGGTGGCATCCCCGGTGTTTGAAATCGGTTCGGTGGGTAAAACGCTGACCACCAGCTTGCTGGCGCTGCTGGTTCAGCGTGGGCAGCTTGCCCTGACTGATCCGGTCAGCCGGTTTTATCCGAATTTGCCCTGGGGGCATCGGGTTACACTTGAGCAATTGGCCAGCCACACTTCCGGGCTTCCGACAAATCCTTTCAGCCGCTGGCAATTGATGCGCCGTGGGCGTCAACTGGCTGAGGCCTTTAAAGCTGAGGATCTGCTGGCTTTCCTGCAGCAGTTGCCTGCGAGATTGCAACCAGGCACTAAAGCCCATTACTCCAATGTTGGCATGGCGTTGCTGGGCAGGATTCTGGGTGAGGTGTCGGGTGGCTCCTACGCTGATGCTGTACAACAACTGATCCTGCAACCGCTGGGCATGCAAGATACCCATCTGGAACCTTCATATTATGATGCTTCCCGCTTGATGCAGGGCCATGATACTGCCGGCCGACCGGTGCCACCTTTTGTCTGGCGAGGCATGGAGGCAGCCGGTGTGTGGCGTTCAACAACGGATGACATGATGCGTTTTCTGCGAGCACAACTGGGTGAGCAAGGTGCACCCTGGGATGCGCTGGCGCGCATGACGACTCAACCGCGTGCACGGTTCAGTCGGGATACTCAGGTCGGGCTGGGATGGATGTTGAGCCCGGTCAAACCTGAAGGAATCGCGGCCTGGCATGGTGGCGGCACCTTCGGGCAACACAGCATGGTCGCCTGGTCACTGGAGCTTTCTGCTGCGGTTGTGGTGCTGACAAATCGCATGCCGCCCTGGTGGCACCATCTGTTACCCAGTCGCCAGTTGGAGTTATTACCTCAGCGGCTGATCACTGTGCTAGACCAGTAGTTGCCTCCACTTTGTTTGTTGTTGCTCCGGGCTGATGCTTCCCCTAGTATGCGACTCCTGTTTTCAGCCAGTGAAGTGCCATGAGCCGTTTGTTCACCAAACCCCGTAAAAATGCAGCCGCCAAGGCTGAAAATAAATCCCCGTCTCGCCGGGAGAAGGGCTCGCATCCGTTGGTTGCGGGTGTGGCCACAGGTATGGCTGCCGATGATGCAGATGGACTGTCGGATACCGCTCCGGATTCTCTTGAACAACATTTGCAGATTCTGCGCCTGAGTCATGAGGGGCGTGGCGTGGCACGTAATGCCGCAGGCAAGACGGTGTTTGTGGAAGGTGCCCTGCCCGGTGAACGGGTGACCTGCAAGGTGCGTTTCACGCGCAGCCGTTATGACGAAGCGGTGGTGGATCAGGTGCTGGCACCCTCACCACAACGGATAAAACCGGTGTGCCCGCACTATGAGGCTTGTGGTGGTTGTAACCTGCAGCATCTGGATATGTCCGGTCAGTTGGCGTTTAAGCAGGCACTGGTGGCCGAGCTGCTGGATTACCCGCAGCAGCAAATGCAGGCGGCCATCACGGCGGATGCCCTGGGTTATCGACGCAAGGCGCGATTGGGTGTGAAGTGGCGCAAGGATGGCCGTTTGCTGTTGGGTTTTCGGGAAAAAAGTTCTGCTTTCATCACTGATATCCAGGGCTGCCCGGTGTTGTTGCCGCAGTTGCAGCCCTTGTTGCCTGCCCTGCATGAGCTGTTGCCACAACTGGAAGGTAAAAAGCAGCTGGGTCACATTGAGCTGATCCAGGGTGAAAACCAGCCTGGGGTGCTGGTGCGCCTGTTGCGAGTGGTGCAGCGAATGAGCCATCGGGATCAGCAGCTCTGGCGTGCCTGGGCGCAGCAGCAGGGTGTGCAGTTGATCTGGCAGGATGAGCAGGGATTGCATGCTGCCACCGAGGCAAATGCCGCTGAGCCGCCTTTGTTCAGTTATGCTCTGATCGGGCAGCAGTTGCAGTTCAGTGCCGCTGATTTTGTGCAGGTGAATCCTACGGTGAATCAGCAGATGGTGGCCCAGGCGCTGGATTGGCTGGCTTTGCAGGGCCATGAGCGGGTGCTGGAGTTGTTCTGTGGTTTTGGCAACTTCACCCTGCCGCTGGCACAACAGGCTGCGGAGGTGCTGGGTGTGGAGGGGCTTGAATCCCAGGTGCAGCGTGCTCGCCTGAATGCTGCTCACAATCACTGTGACAATGTGCGTTTTGCCACAGCCGATCTGAGCCTACCCTTGCAACAGCAGCCCTGGAATCAGGGCTCGGCGCACTGGGATGTGATTCTGCTGGACCCGCCGCGTGCCGGTGCGGAAGGCATCTGTGAACAACTGGGCATGCTGGGTGCCAGTCGCATTCTGTATGTATCCTGCAATCCGGCCACCCTGGCGCGGGACAAGGCCAGTCTGGAGCGGCAGGGGTATCAACTGAAACGGCTGGGCATGATGGATATGTTCCCACAGACCGCACACGTGGAAAGCATGGCGCTTTTTGTTCGCCACTGATCCGCTGGCCTGACATCAACTCAGGCGCATTTTTTGCATCACCTCGGCTAATTTTAAAGCGGAGGTGGCATGTCAGACTCTTTTTTATCCTTTCAGCATCTGGGCCATGAAGCCATGAAGCCATGGACCAGGATCATCTGGCCTTGCATCAGCTGCTGGACGCCTTGCAGCAGGCCGATAAGGCGGCTTTCAAAAGTGGTTTTGCCGAGCTGATCGAGCTGACTGCGAGGCATTTTGCCGAAGAGGAACTGCTGATGGATCAATCAGGTTTTCCGGCCACAGCCGAACACAAGTCAGAACACGCCCGCTTATTGTCGGAAATGCGCCAGATCGGCCAGCGTGTCGCTGAAGGCAAGCAGATGCTGGGTCGGGGTTATGTGCAGGACCGTCTGCCGCAATGGTTGAAGCTGCATGTCAGTTCGGTGGACTCTTCGCTGGTGGCCCATCTGCAAAAATCAGGTCTGGGTGATGCAGGAGGTTCATCATGAGCAGTTACCATCTGATCCGTCATCTGGAAGGCAGCTTGCAGGCGGTGATGGAGTTGCAGCCCCAGGAACAGATGCAGCATTGGCGTTTGATGGTGAAGTTGATTTATGCCGGTGAAGCAGCCGGAGAGATCAGTTTTAACCTGCACAACTATTCTGAAGATGAAGCTCGCGATCTGGTGCATAACATCACTGATCACGGTTTCATCATGCGGGAAATTGATGACCTGCTGTTTGGTGACAGTGAATGAAATCACCGGGCATCCTTGCCCGGTTGGGGTTGCTGTCTGTCATCAGAAGAAAGTGCTGGCATCAGGGTGAAGCGGTGGCCTTTTCCAGACTGTCGTGAATGATCTCCGGGGGTAGATGTGGTGCATGAAGCTGCAGCAGTTGCTCCTTCACTTCCGGACTGGCAATCACTGTGGCCTTGATGCCTTTTTTCTGCAGTCGTGCCGCCATCTCATCTAGTGCAAAAATGGCGGTCAGATCCATAAAGTGCACCTGGCTGCAGTTGAAGATGATCTCACGGGTATCCAGCACCTGGTCCACCCTTTCGATTCGATCCAGCATCTGGCTGGTGGTCCCGAAAAACAGTGCCCCCCTCACATTGACTACTCGCACTCCGTGTTGCAGTACCGGCATGCCGGGCACTGTGCCGCTGTCATCGTGAAAGGAAATGTGTGCTTCTTTTGCCACACGCCAGGTCAGCAGGCCCATGGCCAGTACCACGCCGGCACCCACGGCGATCACCAGATCCACCAACACCGTCAGGGCAAACACCACCACCATGATCAGGCTTTCCTGTTTCGGGATGCGCTTGATCAGTTTCAGCAGGCGGTAGTCCAGAATATCGATGCCAACCTTGATCAGGATGCCGGCCAGCACGGCCAGCGGAATGCCGGAAGCCAGTGGTGCCAGGCCCAGCAGCAACAACAGCAGGAACACTGAGTGCACCACGCCGCTCAGACGAGTCTGGCCGCCGGAGTTGACATTGACCACGGTTCGCATGGTGGCACCGGCACCGGGCAGGCCACCGATGAAAGAACACAATACATTGCCAAGGCCCTGACCGATCAGCTCCTTGTTGGGGCGATGGCGGGTCTGGGTGATGGAGTCTGCCACCAGGGAGGTCAGCAGGCTGTCGATGCTGCCCAGCAGGGCCAGTGTTAGGCCCAGGGTGAAGATCAGCGTCCACTGCTCCAGACTGAAGTGGGGTAAGTGCAGGTCTGGCAGGCCGGTGGGAATGTGGCCGATGGTTGGTACATCAAAGCCCAGGATCACGGACAGCAGGGTACAGGCTATCAGTGCCAGCAGCGGTGATGGCATGAAGCGGCTGATGCGAATGGGGGTCAGAAACACGATGGCCAGGGTGATGGCACCTAGCAGTAGGGCTTGATGATTAAAGGCACCCAGGGTGGCCGGAATATTGGCCAGGGCTTTTAAAGGGGATGATGAAGGCGGTGCGCCCAGTAAGGGCCCAAACTGCAACAGAATGATGATGATACCGATGCCACTCATAAAACCGGAGATCACCGGGTAGGGGATGTAACGCACCAATCCACCGGTTTTCATCAGACCCAATGCAACCTGCAGCAGACCACCAACCAATACCACGGCCAGCGCCATTTCAAAACTGCCACCAAAGGCTGCAATGGCTGAAGCAAACACCACCGTCATTGGGCCGGTGGGGCCAGAAATCTGTACGCGGGTGCCACCAAACAGGGTTGCCATCAGGCCCAGTGCAATGGCGCCGTAAAGTCCTGCTGCAGCACCGGCACCGGATGCGACCCCGAAGGCCAGCGCCAGTGGCAGCGCCACCACTCCTGCGGTCAGGCCACCAAACAGGTCGCCGCGTAGGGTTGTTGCGGAAATATTTTGCATGAATGAAGCCCGGTTTGTTGTTGTCTTTATCCTGAGTCTTTCAGTTGTGCAAAGATCAAGTTACGGCAATCACCGGGCGAATGCAAACCCCCAAAAAGCAGTAGAAGCAAGCATTAATGATGTGTTTCCGGCGCTTTACACTGGCTGCCTGAATGGGATCTGGTGCAGGTCTGCACATCCATCGCTGTATCCTGTTGATCCAGCCCCACCCAGGCCTTGACCTCTGCCAGATCAAAACCCACCATGCGGCGTTCTTCACTGATCATCAGCGGGCGCCTGATCAGCAGAGGGTCTTCCAGCATCAGTGCCAGAGCCTGAGCTTCAGTCAGGTGATCCGGTGTCACTTCACCTTGTTTGATTCGCGGGGCCGCTGGGTTAAACCACTGTTGCAGTGGCAGGCCCTCAAAAAAGGCCTGCAGACGCTCTGTGGTCCAGGGTTCGGTCAGCAGGTTGCAGGCGATCACTTCATGGCCGGAGGCCTGAAGTAACTGTTTCTGGCGGGTATTGTTCATGCAGCCGGGCTTTTCATAAAAAACAATGCGTGCCATCTTGAGTCCCTCGGTTTTATTGCTGTAATCGGTCGCGTAGCAGTTGCACCAGATGCCTGGGTTGCCGGCCAGTGTGGCTGATGATCTGCTGGCGGCAGGAAAAACCATTGGCTAGAACCGCAGCCTGGGGTTGCTGCTCCAGAGCGGGCAGCAGGGCGTCAGCAGCCATTGCCTGAGACAAGGCGTGATGTTCCTTTTCATAACCAAAGCTACCACCCATGCCACAACAACTGGCTTCAATAAACTCCACCTGGGTGCCTGGCAGGTAACTGAGTACCTTGCGCATGGATTTCATGGCTCCTACAGCCTTTTGATGGCAATGACCGTGCACCAGCAGTGGTTCGCCTTCACCATTGAGTGGGTCAGCAGTGAAGTTGAGCTTTAATTTGCCGGTACGCAGCTCGCGGGCCAGAAACTCTTCCAGTAACCAGGACTGGCGGCTGATTTTTTCTGCTGCATCACCCAGCCCCAGTGCCCGATAATCATCACGCAGGGCCAGCAGGCAAGAAGGCTCCAGGCCAACAATCGGATAACCCTGTTCCACCCAGGGCAGTAATGCATGCAAGACTCTCTGGGCTTCGTGACGGGCTTCCTTGATGAGTCCCTGTGCCAGCAGACTGCGTCCACAACAAAGCGGGCGATCAGGCTCTGCATCTTCTGCCGCAGCCTGCACCAATTGCACTTCACAGCCACCGGCCTGCAACAGCTCCAGGGCTGCTTCGGCCAGCTCCGGCTGGTAATGACGCGTCCAGCTATCAACAAACAGCACCAGGCGCAGTTCTGATACTGGTGGCAGACAGGCATCCTGGTTGTTCTGCAGTGGTTCACGAAAGGGTTGCTGGCAGGCGACCGGCAGGGTACGAGGTGCCAGTCCCAATAGCAGCTTGTTTAACTGGCGCAGCAGTGCAAAACGGTTGTGCAGCTTCGGCAAACGCCCCAGCAACGGCCAGCGGTGCATCCATTGTGGCAGTTTGCCAAGCAGCCTGGTGCGCAGGCCTGCGCCATGATAACTGTGGCGCTGAGCCAGGTATTCCAGCTTGATTTGTGCCAGATCCACGCTGTTTTCACATTCACGCTTGCAGCCTTTACAGCCCACACACAGGGCCATGGCTTTTGCCAGTTCCTGATCCAGCAGCAGGGTTTCCGGTGATTCACTGTTTAATGCGCGTTTCAGCAGCTTCACCCGGCCACCAGGCGTGAAAGCGGGATCCCCCGTGACTCGATAGCTGGGGCACATCACACCACGGTCACGGGTTTCACACTGACGGCTGTTGATGCAGACGGCTACAGCCTTGGCAAAATCACCGCCTCGCCTGGGGATGTCAGCATAGGCATCACCCATACCGGCATCCTTGTATTCACGCCAGTCCAGAAAATGTTTCATCTGCGATTATCCTTCAACAAGTGCACCTGGATTCAGCACTGGCAGATGCAAGGCTTGTGCCGGGCCGGAAAGTCGCATTTATTCAGTGGTTGTAGATCAGCGATGTTGTATTTGTGACAGAGCAGCAGGTGCTTTTTACTGATTTGCCACAGCTAGACTGACGAGTCAAAATTTCGTGTTAAACTTCCGTTTCTTTTCTACTTATTTGCAGGATGCCTGACATGTTGCGCTGGTTTGAGTCCCGCCTGAATCCTTTCCCGCCTGAAGAACCGCAGGAGCCGCCACGGACACTGCTGGCTTTCTGCCTGTATTTCACCAAGGGCTCCTGGCCCTGGATTAGTGTCACAGCCGTGCTGATGGCGTGTATTGCGCTGGTGGAAGTCTGGCTGTTCAGTTTTCTGGGTGAGGTGGTGAACTGGTTGTCGGTACAGAACCGGGAAACCTTTCTGGCCACCGAGGGCTGGAAGTTGGCTGGCATGGCGCTGGTGATTCTGGGGCTGCCCTTGATGGTGCTGATGCATTCGCTGCTGAGTTTTCAGGTGCTGATGGGCAACTACCCGATGCGCATTCGCTGGATGGTGCACCGTTACCTGCTGAAGCAGTCGATGGCTTTTTATCAGGATGAGTTTGCCGGGCGCATTGCCACCAAACTGATGCAGACCTCTCTGGCGGTGCGGGAGTGTGTCATCAAGCTGGTGGATGTGCTGAATTACGTGTCGGTCTACTTCATTGGCACCCTGGTGATTGTGGCTTTTGCCGACCCGCGCCTGATGGCACCACTGGTGCTCTGGCTGGCGGGTTACATCCTGCTGATGCGGTTTTTTATTCCGGTGATGGGTCGGGTGGCGCAGGAACAGGCGGATGCCCGTTCCATCATGACCGGGCGGGTGGTGGACGCTTATACCAATATCCAGACGGTGAAGCTGTTTTCTCATGCCCGGCGTGAATCGGATTATGCCCGTGAAGGCATGGACAACTTTCTGGTCACGGTGCACCGGCAGATGCGGCTGGTGACGGGTTTCAACACCAGCCTTTACCTGCTGAATTCGCTGCTGCTGCTGTCGGTGGCCAGTCTGGCCATCTGGCTGTGGCTGGGAGATCTGATCAGTGTGGGTGCAGTGGCTGTGGCGCTGGGTCTGGTGCTGCGCCTGTCTGGCATGTCCCAGTGGATCATGTGGGAGGTGGCCTCGCTGTTTGAAAACATCGGTACGGTGAAGGATGGCATTGGCACCATTTCAAAACCCCAGGTGGTTGAGGATGTGCCGAATGCGCCACCTTTGCAGGTGGAAAAAGGCCGAATTCAGTTTGATGCCCTACGTTTTCATTACGGCAAGGGTTCCGGAGTGATTGAAAACCTGTCGCTGGATATCCAGCCCGGTGAAAAGGTGGGGCTGGTGGGGCGTTCGGGTGCCGGAAAGTCCACCCTGGTGAACCTGCTGCTGCGTTTTTATGATCTGGAAGGCGGCCGCATCGTGATTGACGGGCAGGACATTGCCGGCGTTCAGCAAGACAGCCTGCGTGCTGCCATCGGCATGGTCAGTCAGGATACCTCGCTGCTACACCGCTCGGTGCGCGACAACATCCGTTATGGCAAACCCGATGCCACAGAAGAAGACGTATGGCATGCAGCAGTCCAGGCACAGGCTGACACCTTTATCCCAGCGCTGGAAGATATCAAAGGCCGCAAGGGGTTGGATGCCCACGTGGGTGAACGGGGGGTGAAACTCTCCGGTGGTCAGCGTCAGCGGGTGGCCATTGCCCGGGTGATGCTGAAGGATGCCCCGATCCTGATACTGGATGAAGCCACCTCGGCACTGGATTCGGAAGTGGAAGCCGCCATTCAGGACAATCTCAATCGCCTGATGGAAGGCAAAACGGTGATTGCCATTGCCCACCGCCTGTCCACCATTGCCCAGATGGATCGGCTGGTGGTGATGGATCAGGGCCAGATCGTGGAAACCGGCACTCATGAACAACTGATAGCCAGCGGTGGTTTGTATGCCCAGTTGTGGGCGCGCCAGTCTGGTGGTTTTCTGGCGGAGGATTAAGCATGACCGCATTGCAGATCAGAAACGCCCGGAGCAGTGATCTGGATGCCATACTGACCATTCAGGCACTGTGTTACACCGAGTTGGAGCCGGAGTCGGCCCGGTCGATGGGTGCCAAGTTGGCTGCAGCGCCGAACAGTTGTTTTGTGGCTGAGCATCAGGGCCGGGTGGTGGCTTATCTGCTGTCCCTGCCCTGGCTGTTGCACCGCTTGCCCGCTCTGAACAGTCAGGAATGCCAGTTGCCGCATCAGCCGGATTGTTTTTACCTGCATGATCTGGCGGTGGTCCCACAGGGACGCAAGCTGGGTGCCGGGCGGGCATTGATTCAGGCCTTTTTCACCGCATTGACCCGTGCCGGGCTGGATGTGGCCTGTCTGGTGGCGGTGCAGGGTTCCGGTGATTACTGGCAGCGCTGGGGATTTGTGGTGCAACAGCCGGATGCCGAGCTGCAACATAAACTCAGCAGTTATGGTGAGGGGGTGGAGTATCGGGTGTGGTCGCGTGAAAGCGTTTTCTGAATACCCAGGCCAGTGTCAGCCCGCGCAGGGCATTAAACACCAGCAAGGCCGCCCACAAGCCATGATTGCCCCAATCCTGCAATAACCACCAGGCCAGCAGGTAACCGGCCAGTGAAAGCAGCAGGGTATTGCGCATGGCATCCGTCCAGGTGGCCCCGATGAACACTCCATCAAACAGATAACACCAGAGTGATACCGGCAGAATCAGCCACAACCAAGGCAGGTGGTTTTCCGCCACCTGACGCACCTCCGGCAGATCGGTAAGCCGGTGGATCAGCCATGCACCACCCAGCCAGACCAACAGTGTCAGCAGCAAAGCGGTGACGACTGATAAAAACAGCCCGGCACGAAAAACCTGCACTGCTTCCTGATGGCTGCGGGCAAAAGCAGCACCAAAACGTGCTTCCACCGCCTGAGCAAAACCATCCAGCAAATAACTGGATAACATCACCAGCTGCATCAACACCGCATTAGCAGCCAGCACTTCGTTACCCTGCTGGGCACCCTGACGGGTGAAAAAGGCCAGTGCCAGCAGCAGCGCCAGGGTACGCACAAACAGGTCACTGTTCACCTGAATCAACCTTTTGAGAGCGGCTGCGTCAGCAGTGGGGCGTTGCAGGGGAATGCCCAACTGACGGCAGGTGCGCAACAACCAGAATAGTCCAGCCACAGCAGCGGCCCATTCCGCCAACAGACTGGCCAGTGCCACACCGTTGCTGGTCATGCCCAACTCCAGTACAAACCACAGATCCAGCAGGATATTTATACCGTTAGCTAATATCAGCAGGGCCAACACCACTCGACTGCGCCCCAGGCCGATGGCAACACCCAGCACCACGTATTGCATCAAAACCGCAGGAGCACTCCACAGACGAATGCTGATGTACTCTGCCGCCAGCAGACGGGTTTCCGGTTCACCATCCAGCAGTGTCAGCAGCCACGGCACCAACGGCCGCAGCAGTTGCAGTGTCAATCCCAGCAAAAACGCCAGCCCCAGTGCCTGTAAAATCAATCGGCCCAGTGCAGCCTGATCCTGCCTGCCCCAGGCCTGAGCCACCAAGCCAGTGGTGCCCATGCGCAGAAAACCAAAACCCCAGTACAAAAAGCTGAACACCACCGCACCCAGCGCCACTGCCGCGAGGTAACGACCATCCGGCAAATGCCCCAGCACTGCCGTATCCACCAACCCCAGCAGTGGAATGGTGCAATTGGACAACAAAATCGGCCAGGCCAGACGAAACAAAGGGCGGGTTTGAGCAGGGAGCATGGAAATGTGCCGTTGGGAATGGGTGTTGGCTTATTGTTGGGCTTTACGCAATAATGAACAGAGCATGTCCAAGTGTTCTAGGAGGTATCTATGATACGCGAGACCAAACCCTTGCATTATGGTAAAACCGAATCTTCGCATGAGCAGAAGGCCGGATCTCTAGATGATTGTAAATTATATAACTCTGATGATGCCGATATGTATCAGATACTTCAGACGGTTTCTATTCGTGTAGCTGAATCTGTAGCCAGGGCAGACCTGATCCATAAGCAGCGTCTACAGAAGATTCATGCGGCCACCATCTAGCCATGAGAAAACCAGTATTGGCAATCATTGCTGGCCCTAATGGATCAGGAAAAACCACGATTACTGAGGTTCTTTTACAGCATCAATGGCTGAAAGAATGTGTGTATATCAACCCGGATAACCTTGCTCGGGATCTGGGAGACTGGAACGACCCGAAACTATCCCTGCAGGCTGCAAATCAGGCCGCTGAGTTACGTGAAAAGCTGCTGAAAGAGCAAAAATCCATAGCGTTTGAAACGGTGTTTTCTGCACCTGATAAGCTGGATTACCTGAAGCGGGCGAAACAGGCAGGTTATTTTACTAGGCTATTTTTTGTCTCCACCAGTTGCCCTTCAATCAATGCTGCCCGTATCACCAAAAGGTATTTGCTGGGTGGCCATGAAGTGCCTATTTCCAAGATCGTTGAGCGTTATTACAAATCCATCCAGCAAGCGGCGGATGCAATTCCTTATGTTGATCGCTTGGATGTTTTTGATAACAGCCAGGAAGGTGAGGGTGTCTGGCTGCGTCTGTTCAAATTCGGTCCCGAGTACCGGATGAAACTGATGATTGGTCAAGATCAGTTGCCAAGCTGGTCTGCTTCGCTTTATCAAACAGCAACTGAGCTTCAGACAAGCTAACCTGATGGCTTTCAAGTACTGGTTTGGCAGGATTTAGTAACCTGCATCTGGTTTTTTCTCAATCGGCATTATATGCTCTGGTGCGGATCGAATGATCGGTCCACGTCGCTGGGACGGTTCCCGGCGCTGACGCTATCGAGTGTATTATGAGCAAAGACACCTCTGGTGTGCCTTCTGCACGCCGTTTTTCCCGTATTGATCGCCTGCCTCCTTATGTATTCAACATCACTGCCGAGCTGAAGATGGCGGCTCGCCGTCGTGGTGAGGACATCATTGATTTCAGCATGGGCAACCCGGATGGCGCCACACCGCCACACATTGTTGAAAAACTCTGTGCCGTGGCTCAGCGTGAAAACACCCACGGTTATTCCACTTCTCGCGGCATTCCGCGCCTGCGCCGGGCCATTGCCAACTGGTATCAACAGCGTTTTGATGTGCAGATCGACCCGGAAACCGAAGCCATTGTCACCATCGGTTCCAAGGAAGGGCTGGCGCACCTGATGCTGGCCACCCTGGATCATGGCGACATGGTGCTGGTGCCCAATCCCAGTTATCCGATTCATATTTACGGTGCGGTGATTGCCGGTGCCCAGGTGCGTTCGGTGCCGCTGATTCCGGGCGTGGATTTTTTTGTGGAGCTGGAACGGGCGATCCGCGAAAGCATTCCCAAACCCAAGATGATGATTCTGGGTTTCCCGTCCAACCCGACCGCACAATGTGTGGAACTGGACTTTTTTGAGCGGGTGGTGGCGCTGGCACGGGAGCACAACATCATTGTGGTGCATGACCTGGCTTATGCCGACATTGTGTTTGATGGCTGGAAAGCACCGTCCATCATGCAGGTGGAAGGGGCGCGGGATGTGGCGGTGGAGTTTTTCACCCTGTCCAAGAGTTACAACATGGCTGGCTGGCGCATCGGCTTTATGGTCGGTAATGCTGAACTGGTGCAGGCACTGGCACGCATCAAGAGTTATCACGACTATGGCACCTTCACGCCCTTGCAGGTGGCGGCCATTGCTGCGCTGGAAGGGGATCAGCAGTGTGTGCGTGATATTGCCGAACAATACCGTAAACGCCGTGACACGCTGGTGAAAGGGCTGTACGAAGCTGGCTGGATGGTTGATAAACCCAAGGCCTCCATGTACATCTGGGCCAGAATCCCTGATCAATACCGTGCCATGGGATCACTGGAGTTCGCCAAGAGGTTGTTGGCCGAAGCCCGGGTTTGTGTGTCGCCGGGCGTGGGTTTTGGTGATTACGGTGATGATTATGTGCGTTTTGCCCTGATCGAAAACGAAAACCGCATCCGTCAGGCGGTACGGGGCATCAAGGCGATGTTCCGTCACGATGCCCAGCAGGCCACGGACTCCTGAAACTCAGCTGCCCGAAACCGGGCAGCTTCACACCCAGATGCCAGGGGTCGATCCCAAAGTTCAGCCCCAGCAGATTGACTTCCAACCCCTCCTGCACACTGGTGGCAACCCCGGCATAACCGAACAGGGATGCCTGGTAGCCGCTGTTGCTGGGGGTGCGGTTGAACGCACCGGGAGCCGGGTAGTCCTTGCCAATGGCGATGTTTGGCAGCACCACTTGCAGTTGCGGCGTTTCCCGGATCAACCAGGCCACAAAGGTGTTGCTGTTCGGTCCCGGCCAGGCTTCGTAGGTGTCCGGGTAGGGGTAGCTCTTTACGGCTGCCAGAAGATTCGGAATCGCCGCTTCGGCTTCAGCGCCACGCAGTTCGGCCAGCAATCGCGGCTCAGCACCGTACCAACGACGATCCGGCAGGTCCGGGCCGGAGCGGACAATCGGGCGACGCCAGCCCATCACTTCATGCACCTGCCAGTGATCAGCATCGGCTTCCTTGGTGGAAACCCAGGTGTGCACGGCAAAGTTGCCACGCCAACCGAAGGTACGCGCTGCGTACACCAGTACCACGGCTTCGGAAACGGCCTCAGCCGGTGGTGCCAGCCCGGCACTGGAACGATCGGCCTCTGACCAGTGCACCTGGGGTTTCAACAGGCTGCAGGCGGTCATCATGGCCGGTATTGCCAGCAGGGCAACAAGAAGCAACAGGCTGCGCAGCAGCCAGCTCAGTGAGCGTTTGATCATTGGTTTTTAATCATCTGCCTGGGCAGCTTGCCAAAGCTGCGGTCAACGAATAAGTTTCTGTATAGAACCCTTTGATAATAAAAGATTCCCTGTCCAAGGACATCCATGGCTACCGAAACACCGCTGTTGCAGCAGTTTTACATCAATGAAGAGCAGTCGCTTTACCTGATGAGCCATGAGGATGCCCAGAAGGTACGTGATTGGATCAGCCTGTGCCAGCAGCAGTTGCAGCAGGCGGGATTCAGTGACATCGAGCTGGTCGGTAAGGGAGCCTTTGGTTTTGTGTTTGGCGGCCGGGGCAGAGATGGCCGCGAGTATGTATTCAAGTTTTCCCGTATCAATCTGCCTCAGGCGGTGCAGGACCGGTTGGAGGAAGAAGCCTGGATGCAGGGGCAGGTGCAGCATGCCTTCATTCCCCGTCTGTATGAGTACACCCGCCTGGCGCGTCAGTCGGTGCTGGTGATGGAAAGGGCCAGGGGCATGGATCTGGAAGCCTGGTCCTTGCAGCAGGGGCGTTTGCCAGCCCGACTGATTCTGCGGCTGGCCTGGCAACTGGTGGAAGTGCTGAATGCCCTGCGCAGTCATCACAATGAACAGGGCGAGGCGCCGCTGGTGCATGGTGACATCAAACCTTCCAATATCGTGTTTGATCCGCAGACGGAAAACATCAAGCTGATTGACTGGGGTTCCAGTGTATTTGCCCAGTTGGATGTCCGAGGCCAGCCGGTGGGCCACAGTGCCGCACTGGGTCTGGGTGATGTCGGCAGCAGTAATGCCCGGCTGGGGGATGTGTTTTTTATCGGCGATGAGCAGTTGAACGGCGGGCTGAGTTCCCCGCGTTTTGATGAGCAGGGGCTGGCAGCCACCCTTTATGCGCTGGCATCGGCGCAGTCCTGTCGCCACGGTATTCATGCCATTCCGGCCACTTCGCTGGGTTTGCCAACCGCTTTTGGTGAGAATCTGCAGCAATTACTGGCCGGTGATCCTCAGCAGCGACGGGAAGCTGGAGACCGGATGATGCAGCAGGCACATCACTTGAAGCGCTGGGTATTGCCGGATGCATCGGACCTTGAGGTGCGCCCGGCCTTGCCGGTGTGGGTGACCGAACAGCGTGAGGCACTGGAAACAGTAGTGTACAGCTCGCGTCGCAGCTTTCTGCGTGCTGAACAGCCGGATTTAAGCCTGCTGGCCGGTATCCGGGATGTGGAGCTGGAGAAATACTACAAGAACTTCCTGCAGGGCATGGGTGATACCGAGAAGGCTTTTCTGGCAGCGGTCAGCCGCCTGGGCAAATATCCCTTGCTGGGCGGTCTGGCGATTCACTGGCAAGGGGATCAGTTGCTGGTGGATTCCAATCTGAAACTGCATGACCCGCAGTTGCGCAGATCCTTTGTCGACTCCGTCAATAATCTGATGACCCTGGCACGAGCCATCAATCGGCAGGAAGGGGTATTCAAGTGCTGCATGTTTGATGCTCGTGCCACCCGCCACCTGGAACGGGATGATGAAAACCAGCCTTTTGTACCGCCGGATGACTGGCATTTGCCCTATGAGGTCTTGCCAACCCCGGCAGTGGAAGACAGCAGTCTCAGCCACTCCTATTTTGAGGACGGGGATGATCCGGATGAGCTCTTGCATTTGCCGCAAGCGATTCTGGATGAAATTGTGCGCTTGAATGCCATCCGCCATACCGGTCTGATCATTTTTGAAGCCCTGCCCAGGCATCTGAAGGTACACAGTTATTATGTGCTGCTGGATGTTTCACGAGAGGAAGAGTTTGCAGCCTGCCTGCAGCGCATTCGGGCGGCAATTCCGCAGATTAATGGCTTGGGAGTGTCGGGTTTCATGAAGATGCCCTATAAGAATACGCGGCATTTTGAACGGCTCAGCAGTTAAGAAGCTTCTTGAGTGCTCTCAGTGACTGAAAAAAACAAACATCCCACGCGCCGACAGGGCCAGCAGCGCCAGCGACAGCAGCAACAGCAGCAAGGCCAGCAGTTGGTAGGCCAATCGCAGCAGGCGCAGTTTGGTGCGCCGCCACCAGCCAGCAGTCGGTTCAGGCTGTGGCAGGTGTTGAAACAGTGTCAGGAAAGCGTACAGCAGCAGTGACCAGATCAGCAGCAGGATTGCTGGCAACTGCAGGGTCAGGATGAAGGCGATCAACCCTGCTGCAGCCAGCAGCAGGGCCGGTACTCTCAGGAAGGCCAGGTGTTGTGCCCGGCGCTCCAGCCAGTTCAGCATGGGTTTTCCAGTCTGTTCGTATGGATTCCGGTGCCCTGGCAGTGCTTGTACGGATCAGTATTTTTCTTCTGAAACCCACAGATCCGGCGTAAAGCGCACCACCTGGTTGCGACCTCTTTCCTTGGCAGCATACAGGGAAACGTCCGCAAATTTAAGCACCTGCCAGAAGGCCTGGCCATCATTGGGATAATCTGCCAGACCGGCCGAGATGGTTTTGTTCAACAGTACACCGCCCGCCTTGAACTGATGATTTTCCACTGCCTTGCGTATTTTTTCAGCCACCAGCATGCCGCTGGCTGAATCGGTATCTGGCAGGATAATCAGGAATTCTTCACCGCCATAACGGATGACCAGGTCGGATTCACGCACGTTGGCGCGAAAGATATTGGCCAGATCCACCAGAATGCTGTCACCGACATCATGCCCGTAGGTGTCATTGACCTTCTTGAAGTAGTCCAGGTCCAGCATGATCAGTGTCATGGCTGTTTCACGGCGCTTGCACTGATTGACCAGGGTATCGGAATACTCCTCCAGAAAGCGACGATTGCGCAGGCCGGTCATGGCATCATTCAGTGTCGACTCCCGCAGGCTGGCCATCAGGCGTTTGGCCTGCAGAACCGGGGCAGCCTCCCGCAGGTAGGACTCAACCAGCGGGCGGACACGTTCGGCACGTTGAACATCAGTGTGATCCAGCACCAGTTGAATGACACTGCCAACGCCACCGGACTGAATCACAGGCAGACAGAGGTAGGTTTTATGCTGCTGGCGGGCCTCAGTGGAGAAGGAGCGGCAGATCAGGTTATTTTCAGTGCCATCAATAAAGTGCCCGGTGCGTACCGCCCTGCAAGCGGTGCACTTGTCGGAGATGTCGGCATTGCACCAGTGAATCGGGGCCTGGGCAATGCCATCAACACAAACGGTATGAATCTGTTTTTTGAGTTGATCCACTTCGTAAATGGAAAAGGTTTCAAAATGAAACTCATCCTGCAGCACTTCACCAATGCGCTGGAACACTTCTTCACTGGATTCGTCTTCTTCGATGGCTTGCTTGAACTGGGCCACCTTGACTAACCCGGACACGGTGTTGGCCGTATCGGCAAGCAAATCCCCGTTTTCAAGTGGCTGGGATTGCACCAGATGAGCCACATTCTGACGAATTTCACTGAGTTTGCTGGTGATGCCTTCGGATAGACTATTGAAGTGGCGGGCAATGGCACCGATTTCATCATTACTGCGCTGTTGTACACGAACACTGAAATCACCGGTTTTGGCCTGGCGCACGGCATGTTCAATTTCACTGGCTGTAGTGACCAGCGGCTGCAGCAGGCGGCGCAGGAACAGCAGGGAAATGATGGAAAAGAGGGCAGTGGCACCAACCAGAACAATAACCGTGAGTATGGCGGCAGTACGCATGTGTTCAATGGAAGCGGTCAGGGTTACGGCACCCAGTACCGAGCCTTCAGGAACAGCATGGCAGCTCAGGCAGTTCACATCACCACGACTGGTGGCAATGTAAGGAATGGTGGCACGAAACTCCGGGGTGAGATGACCACCCACCAGGGTATAAACCGGCTGGCCACTGGCCAGTACCTGGAGGTCGATGGTGTCTGCATGGCTTTCCAGCGCCAGGCCATCACCAAACTGCTGGGCAACTAATTTACCACGAATGACACGGGCTTCATCCAGACCATCCACCTGGGCAATGCGTTTTAGCAGGGAGTCCCGTTCGTGCATGGTGCCGTTGATCATGGATTCTGTCAGTGCTACACGAATCATTTCTGCCGCGGTGCGCGTGTGCTCAGTCGCGGCCCGGATGGAAAAATCACGAAACGAAGCCAGGCTGGCCAGGGTGATCACCAGCGTGAGGGTTAACATGACAGAAGCCAGGGCCAGGAGGGTTTTGGTCTGGAGTTTGAGCATTTGCAGCGGTCCTTGACTCGGTATTAACAAAAATTTTTTCTTATGGGACATTTTGTCGCTTTATACCGCATGAATGTATTGTCCTACGGCAAATATTATGTAATTTGTTGAAGGGACTGTTTTTTTTGTAGGCATCTGGATTATGCTGAGGATCAGTACAATTGATGTAAGGGGCTGCAAGAGATGGATGATGACTGGAGAAAGTTGGCGCAGAAACCGGAAGACCGTCACAAGAAAATTCCGGAACGCCGCCGCCGTCGTGACCCGCTACTGAATCTGATCAGTATTTTTGGCGCGGTATCCTGGGTGCTGATGTTGCCAATCCTGTTTCTGGTGGAGCAGGCTCGCCCGGAAATGGAGACCTTTTTTGATCGCATGCTGGGTTTGAAAGTACGCCCGAGCTGGGATGAAACAGCTTATTATTATGCTTTTTTCTTGATGTTGGCGGTGTTGCTACTGGCTGGTTTTGGTTTGCTGCTTAATTCTTTGCGGAACCGCCGTAAAACGGATTCGATTCGCATTAACCTGGTCGTGGTGTTTACGCTGTCCTTATTGGGTGTGTTGCATTATTTGATTCGATTTGTGTTCTGAAAATAAAACCCGCACCTGGCGGGTTTTATTTTCTTCAGTATTCAGTCGGCCGGTCTCAAGCCAACTTCTCACGGATGAAGTCAAGGATGGTGTCAGCCGCAACCATACT
Organism: Marinospirillum alkaliphilum DSM 21637; assembly: GCF_900119735.1. GTDB lineage: Bacteria > Pseudomonadota > Gammaproteobacteria > Pseudomonadales > Halomonadaceae > Marinospirillum > Marinospirillum alkaliphilum. Next base: position 70,531 of record NZ_FPJW01000006.1, read on the forward strand.
GGCTTCGGCATCACGGCGGCCCTTGTATTCCAGTTCACCGTTGTTCAGACCTCGCTCACCCACCACGATGCGGTGCGGAATGCCGATCAATTCCAGGTCGGCAAACTTGGAGCCGGGGCGCTCATCCCGGTCATCCAGCAGCACATCCACACCGGCTGCCTTCAGGTCCTGATAGAGTTTTTCGGTGGTTGCCCGCACCAGTTCGGATTTGTGGGCGTTCATCGGCACAATAGCCACTTCAAAGGGGGCAATGGCGTTTGGCCAGATGATGCCGGAAGCATCGTTGTTCTGTTCAATCGCTGAGGCCACCACGCGGGTGACACCGATGCCGTAACAACCCATGATCAGGGTGGCGTGTTTGCCATTTTCATCCAGTACTGTGGCGTTCATGGCTTCGGAGTATTTGATGCCCAACTGGAAGATGTGGCCCACTTCAATGCCGCGCTTGATCAGCAGGGTGCCCTTGCCATCAGGGCTGGGATCACCTTCCACTACATTGCGGATGTCGGCGGTTTCAGGCAGCGGCAGGTCGCGCTCCCAGTTGATACCAAAATAGTGTTTGCCATCTTCATTGGCACCGGCACCAAAGTCACTCATCATGGCAACAGAACGATCAGCAATGCAGGGGATCGGCAGCCTGATCGGGCCCAGAGAGCCGGGAGCAGCACCAATGGCAGCCTTGATCTCTTCATCACTGGCCATCTGTAATGGGCTGGCCACCTGAGGCAGGTTGGCGGCCTTCACTTCGTTCAGTTCGTGATCACCACGCACCAGCAGGGCAATCAGGCCACCTTCAGCCGCTTTCACCACCAGGGTTTTGATGGTTTTTTCAATCGGCAGGCCGAATTGTTCAACCAGTTGCGCAATGGTCCTGGCTTCCGGGGTGTCAATCAGGCGCAGTGCTTCCGTTGCTGCAGGGCGTGAGGTTTCACGCGGCAGGGCTTCAGCTTTTTCGATGTTGGCAGCGTAATCAGAGCTGTTGGAGAACACGATGTCGTCTTCACCCGAGTCAGCCAGTACGTGAAACTCGTGGGAGCCGGTGCCACCAATGGAACCGTTGTCTGCAATCACCGGACGGAAATCCAGGCCCAGACGGGTGAAGATGTTGCAGTAGGTACTGTGCATCACATCATAGGTCTGCTGCAGGGATTCCTGCGTCAGGTGGAAGGAGTAGGCATCCTTCATGATGAATTCACGGGCACGCATCACACCAAAACGGGGGCGGATTTCATCACGGAATTTGGTCTGAATCTGGTAGAAGTTGCCGGGGAGCTGTTTGTAGGAGCGCAGTTCACGGCGAATCAGATCGGTGATCACTTCTTCGTGGGTCGGACCAACGCAGAAATCACGGTCGTGGCGGTCTTTAACGCGCAGCAGCTCCTTGCCGTATTGTTCCCAGCGACCGGACTCCTGCCACAGTTCAGCAGGCTGGATGGCGGGCATCAATACTTCCTGCGCACCTGCCTTGTCCATTTCTTCACGCACAATGCGTTCCACCTTGCGCAGGGTACGCAGGCCCAGCGGCAACCAGGTGTAGAGGCCAGAACCATGGCTGCGAATGAAACCGGCGCGCAGCATCAACTGGTGGCTGATGACCTGGGCATCGTTGGGGGTTTCCTTGAGGGTGGCAATCAGGATCTGTGAAGCGCGCATGGGGTCAGCTTACCTTGAAGTCAAAATGGGTGTGCGAATGGGTATGTGTGCGATTACGTAAATGACGGGAAATTTACAGGATTTCGCTGCCTGTGTCACTGCAGCATAAGGCAAGACCCGGTGTCTGCCCTGTGCTGCGGGTGTTTACCGAAACCAGCGAGGTTGGGCAGTGCTTTGACCGTTACGCGTCAGCCACTTGCCCGCTACTGCATCATGGCCGTGCAGGCTTTCGTAGTGGTGAACTTCGATATGAGCCTGTTGCCAGTGAGGCAGTTTTTCAACACCCAGCGCCAGACGACGAGCAGCATCCTCACAGAACATCTGGTTGGCACCGTTTCGTAGGGCGAAGGCCTGTTCATCGGTGCGCTTCACGGCAGTTTGTACCGGTGTGGCAAGGGATTTTTCCATCTGCAGGATCAGGGTGTCCAGTTGCAGGGGTTGCTCTGCCTGCAACGAAGAGTGGAGTTCCACTCGGGCCATGCTACGCTGGCTGTGTGGAGTTGCCAGACTGGCGTGTTGCTGTAACCAGCGAGCTACATCTTCCGGTCGTAGTGCCTGATGATCAGCAAACTCCTCCCTGAATACTTCGGCCAGGGCTTCTCTCGACAGCGCTGCCGAACAGGGGCAGGTGGAAGAATAGAGTACTTCCACACGCTGCAGCAGTTGCATGCCCTGATCATTCTGCCAGGCGACCAGCTCAATGGGGTAACGCTGCCAACCACTGTTGTCACTCAGCAGTGCCGGAACCTTTTTTAACCAATCGAACCTGAGCGCCAGGCGCAGTTGTTGGCTGCCGGGTTGCTGGGTTTCCAGTAGACTGTTCAGCAGGGTGATCAGGCAACTGGTGTCCAGTGGCTGTTGGCTGGCCAGTTGTTCCAGTGTCAGATACAGGCGTGACATGTGGATACCGCGCTGCTCAGCACTCAGGTCAACGGTGACGGTGGCGCTGGCACTGATGTCCTGGTCCTGAAAGCGCAGGCGCAGGGGGATGTTGGCCATACCTACCTGGTCCAGATGCAGGCTCTGGTGGGTTTGGCGAGCAACGTCAGGCAGTGCAGCAGTCATGCGGAGTTCCTGTATTTGAAAAACACTTGGTTTCAGCGGGATTGCGGCAGCAGTTGTGCCACTTCTTTCAGGTTCATGCGGTTATCCAGCCCGGCAAACAGGCGTTGGCTCTGCTCTTTGAATTCGCGCAGGTCATTGCCTTCCAGTTTTTCAACACTGGGGAGTTCAGCACGCATGGCATCCACCGGGCGGCCATTGATGTGCAGTTCATAATGCAGGTGGGGACCTGTACTGCGACCGGTATTGCCTGTTTGCCCAATTTGCTGGCCGCGGCGCACATCCTGGCCGCGATTCACATACATGCGATGCAGGTGCAGGTAGCGGGTTTCAAAGCCTTGACCGTGATCGATGACCAGGTAGTTGCCACCATAAGGGTGCCAGCCGCGCCGAATGATTCGACCATCGGCAGGAGCGACCACCGGGGTGCCGACAGGGGTGGCAAAATCGGTGCCGTAGTGCGGCTGTACCCTGCCGGTGATGGGGTGACGGCGATTCAGGTTGAATCCGGAACTGATGCGAAAACGCTGAGCCAGCGGGATACGGTCAAAGGGTGGAATCAGGCTGACCCCTTCCGGAGTGTAAAAACGACCGTCCTGGTGGCGGGCTGCCCGAACCTGCATGCGATCACCCTTGTAATCAAAGGCCAGCAGGCGGGTTGAATAGGGGGTTGGGTCATTGCTCAGCCATTCCTGTTCAATCAGCAGGCTGAATTGATCACCATCACGGGCATCACGGCGCAGCGGTAGATGACGATCCAGTGCCGCGGCAATGGCACCTTGTTGCCCAGCAATTTCAGGCATGTCTTGCAGGCTGTTGACCAGAATGCCGTTAAGTGTGCCTTCCAGGCGTAGCAGGCGTACTTCTCGCTGGGAAGTGAGTTCACGAAAGCTGAATCCGCTGGATTCGCGCAGCCATTCACTGCCTTGTGCCCGGCTCTGCCAGATGCGTAAGGCCAGCAACTGGCCATCACGGCTGGCGAGCCACTCAATGTGCTGGCCGGGACGAACCCGGTTCAGGTGTTGTGCTCCTTCACGGTTTTCCAGCAGTGTATAAAGGGTAGCCAGCGGCAAGTGCCATTTTTCATGCCACAGGTGTGACAGGCGATCACCCGCCTGCAGGGTGTACTGCTCCCAGTCGGGCGGTGGCTGCAATGGTGGAATCAGGGCGTTATGGAAGTCGGTGGCTTCAAGCGCCTCCAGTACTTCACTCATGTTTGGTGCGGATTCGTCAACTGCTGGCGGGGTGCTGACCAGATAAACTGCAATGCCCAGTACCAGGCTAAAGCTGGTGATGAACAACAGGGCCCAGTGTCTGGGGCGGGCGGTAAAACGGTTCAGCATGACAGTCCTGAAGTGTTCCACGGGTGATTTTAGCCGCAGATAATAAGCAAGGGTGCAAGTGTTATACTATAACATTTGTGATATTCGCAGTAAATATATCTGTGAGCCAGGCACCAATTTAGTGCATTCTCGGTTAGAATCGGCTTTTTCAGTGGTGGGTCAATCGGGCTGGAACGCCTGTAAAGGAAGGGCAGAGTGAACCTTGAAGTAAAATGGCTGGAGGATTTTGTGGCGCTGGCAGCCACGCGCAGTTTTTCCCAGGCGGCAAAGCGGCGTTTTGTCACCCAGCCGGCTTTCAGTCGCAGAATTCAGTCACTGGAGCGTGCTGTGGGTTCAACTTTGGTGGATCGCAGTAAGTCACCGTTGGAGTTGACGGCCGATGGGCAGTTGTTTCTGATCACTGCACGCAATGTTGTTGAGCAGTTGGGTGAGGCCTTGCGGCATCTACGCGGTCTGGATGCCGCAGCGGGACAGTTGCTGGAATTCACCGTGGCGCATTCGCTGGCGTTTAACTTCTTTCCGCGCTGGTTGAAGCGTCTGCAGGCTGTGGTGGGTGAAGTGGGTTCACGCATGACGGCCATGAATGTCGGTGAGGCTATGCACGCGCTGCGTGAAGGGCGTTGTGACCTGATGCTGGCCTACCATGACCCGCATGGTTCCCTGCAGTTGGATCAGGAGCATTTTCCTTCCTTGCGTATGGGGGCCACAGAAATGCTGCCGGTGTGCAGTGTGGATGAGCAAGGGCAGGCATTGTTTGATCTGGATGCTTCTGATGAACAGGTGATTCCGTTACTGGCTTATACCCAGGGGGCATTTCTTGAGCGCTCACTGAAAATACTGCTGCGTCAGAAACCGGTTGGCATGCAGTTTCGCACGGTGTATGAAACCGCCATGGCGGAAGGTTTAAAAGGCATGGCGCTGGAAGGGCAGGGTGTCGCCTGGATTCCGCGCCTGAGTATTGAGCGTGAGCTGGCTGAAGGCAAGCTGGTGGTGTGTGGCAGTGAGCACTGGGTGATTCCGTTAGAGATTCGCCTGTACCGTTGTACCCTGGTACACAAGCCGCCGGTGGAGCGTTTGTGGCAGCGCTTGGTTAGTGATGCGGCTCAGGTGGAAGTAAAAACCTGAGCCGATAGCCGTTTGCTACCGAGCACCCAGGTTCGGTAAGCAAGGCTCAGGCTCAGTGACCAAGGTTCAGGCGCAGTGATCAGAGCTTAGAGACCAGTATTCAGACCCAGTGAATAGGCAGGTGATCACAAGCTTGTTGCAAGGCACTTTTCAACTGGCTGATGTCGGCGTCCGTGTAGTGCTCAGCGCTGCCAACACCCCAGATTGGACCGGGCCAGGCAGCATCACTTTTGAAGCGGGCGATCAGGTGCAGGTGGAGTTGCGGCACCATATTGCCCAGGGTGGCAACATTCAGCTTGTCCGCACTGGTGAGCGGTTTGATGACCTCAGCCAGTTGCCGTACTTCTTGCCACATCTGTACATATTGCTGTTCATTCAGGTCAGTAACCTCAATGGCGTCAGCCAGTCTGGGAATGAGTAACAGCCAGTAAAAGCGTTGGTCATTCATCAGGCGTAATTGACACAGCGGCAGGTCGCCCAGGTGCAGGCTGTCAGCAGCAAGGCGAGGGTGAAGTTCAAAAGTCATGGATACAGCTCCTGGGTTCCATTGAGTGCTTGGCGTTCTGACGCCTGTCTAGGCTATAATGCCGCCTCTTGAAATTAAACAAAAATCCCTTATTTAGGTTTCGGGGCCGGATGTGTATCCGAACCCTGAACAAAATGACCGATTTTGACGATTGTTGAACCCAGAGGCAAACGCCATGCCCATTTATGAATATCAGTGTCAATCCTGTGGCCACGAGCTGGAAGTGATGCACAAGATGAGTGATACACCACCCAAAGATTGCCCGGCCTGTAATGAGTCGGCTTTGACTCGCCGTATTTCGGCTGCTGGATTCCGTCTGGCCGGTGGTGGCTGGTATGAAACCGATTTCAAGAGCGGCGGCAAAAAGAACCTCGCCGATTCCGGCGGTTCAGGGAGTGGTGCCGCTGCTTGTGCATCCTGTCCGTCCGGTGCAACTGGCTCGTGTGCCTGAGCGATACAGACTTTTTACCTGGCAGGGCAAGTCCCTGCCTTTTCATTGAATACAACACGTTAACGGGAAATATTTATGCGTAGCCATTACTGTGGCGACTTGAACACAAGTCACCTGGATCAGGAAGTCGTATTGTGCGGCTGGGTTCACCGCCGTCGCGATCACGGGGGCGTCATTTTTCTTGATCTGCGAGATCGTAATGGCATCGCTCAGGTGGTGGTGGACCCGGATACGGAAGAAGCTTTTGCCCGTGCTGACCGTTCGCGCAGTGAATACGTATTAAAAATCCGTGGCCTGGTGCGTCGTCGCCCGGAAGGTACGGTGAATGCCAATATGTCCACTGGCGAGATCGAAGTACTGGCCAAGGATGTTGAAGTACTGAATACCTCTGAAACCCCACCCTTCATGCTGGATGAATTCGGCAAGGTGGGTGAGGAAGTCCGCCTGAAATACCGTTATGTGGATCTGCGTCGCCCGGAAATGGCAGAAAAACTGCGTTTTCGTTCACGTGTGACGCACCAGATTCGCAACTGCTTGGAAGAGCAAGGTTTTCTGGATATTGAAACCCCGATTCTGACCCGCGCCACGCCGGAAGGTGCACGCGATTACCTGGTGCCCAGCCGTACCCACGAAGGCCACTTTTTTGCCCTGCCACAGTCCCCACAGCTGTTCAAACAGCTGTTGATGGTGGCCGGTTTTGATCGTTATTACCAGATCGCCAAGTGTTTCCGTGACGAAGACCTGCGTGCCGATCGCCAGCCGGAATTCACCCAGATTGATATGGAAGCTTCTTTTGTTGAAGAAGCTGACATCATGGGCGCTGCTGAAGGCATGATTCGCAAGGTGTTTCAGGAATCCCTGGGTGTGGATCTGGGAGTTTTCCCGCACATGCCTTATTCCGAAGCCATGAACCGTTATGGTTCTGACAAGCCGGATCTGCGCATTCCGCTGGAGTTGGTGGATGTGGGTGATCTGATGGCCAATGTGGACTTTAAAGTCTTCTCTGGTCCGGCCACAGATCCCAAAGGCCGTGTTGCTGCCCTGAAAGTCAAGGGTGGTGCGGAGTTGTCTCGTAAGCAGATTGATGACTACACCAAGTTTGTCGGCATCTATGGTGCCCGTGGTCTGGCCTGGATCAAGATCAACAAGCGTGCGGATGGTCTGGATGGTCTGCAATCACCGATCGTCAAGTTCATGGAAGGCATCATTGATCAACTGCTGGATCGTGTGGGTGCTGAAGATGGCGATATCATCTTCTTTGGTGCTGACAAGGCCAAAATTGTTAATGAAGCCCTGGGTGCACTGCGCTGCAAACTGGGTGAAGACCTCAATCTCTACACCTGTGAATGGGCACCCCTGTGGGTGGTGGACTTCCCGATGTTTGAAGAAAACAGCGATGGCAGCCTGAGCGCCCTGCATCACCCCTTCACCTCGCCCAAATGCACCCCGGACGAGCTGGAGGCCAGCCCGGCCGATAAATTGTCCCGTGCTTATGACATGGTGCTGAATGGTACTGAGTTGGGTGGTGGTTCCATTCGTATTCACAATCAGGCCATGCAGCAAGCGGTGTTCCGTGTACTGGGCATCAGTGCTGAAGAGCAGCGTGAGAAGTTCGGCTTCCTGCTGGATGCTCTGAAGTTTGGCGCGCCACCTCATGGTGGTCTGGCTTTTGGTCTGGATCGTCTGATGATGCTGATGACCGGTGCCAAATCCATTCGTGAAGTGATTGCCTTCCCGAAAACCCAGTCGGCTGCCTGTGTGATGACCGATGCGCCCGGCGAAGTCAGTCAGGCGCAGTTAAAAGAGCTGAACCTGCGTCTGCGGGTTAAGGCTCAGGCAGAAGACTGATGCCTTTCAGCGGGTTGCTTCCAGTAACGGAAACAGCCCGCTGGTGTGGCGACGGAGGCTGAAATGCCACTGATTCTGGGGATAGACCCAGGCTCACGGATCACCGGTTACGGCCTGATTCATGCAGAAGCGGGTCAGATGAGTTACCACGCGAGTGGTTGCATCCGGGTACAGGCCGATGATTTGCCTCAGAAACTGGCGCAGATTTATGCCGGTCTGGCGGAGTTGATTGGTCAGCATCGACCTGATCAGGTGGCCATTGAACAGGTGTTCATGGCTAAAAATGCTGATTCAGCGCTCAAACTGGGTCAGGCGCGTGGCACCGCCGTGGTTTGTGTGGCCAACCATGGATTGCAACTGAGTGAATATTCAGCCAAGGAAGTGAAGCTGGCTGTGACCGGCACTGGCAGTGCTGACAAGATCCAGGTGCAGCACATGGTGAAGTCCTTGTTGAAGCTTTCAGCCACCCCCCAGGCTGATGCCGCGGATGCATTGGCGATTGCCTTGTGTCATGCCTATACCGCCAGTGGCTTGCTGGCACTTTCCGGCCAATTAAGTCGCAAACGTGGCAGCAGTTGGCGCAATTTTGATCCCAAAACCCTTTCCCGGCGCTCCTGATCATGCATTTTGACTTACCCCTGTTTATTCTGACCCTGGACCTGTTCGGTACCGTGGTGTTTGCCATGGCCGGTGTGCTGGCTGCAGCTGAGCGGCGCCTGGATTTGTTTGGTGTCATTGTGGTTGGCACGGTCACGGCCATAGGTGGCGGTACCCTGCGTGATCTGATTCTGGGCCGCTTGCCGGTGTTCTGGGTGCAGGACAACCTCTACATCTGGATTACCGTGACCACCTCGGTGGTGGTGTTTGCCTTGGCCCGCAAGATCCGCTTTCCGCACATGGCTCTGCAGGTGGCGGATGCCATCGGGCTGTCGGTGTTCACCATCATAGGCGCCAATGTGGCGCTCAACCTGGGGCATCCACCGCTGATTGCCGTGGTCACAGGGGTTATGACGGGTGTGTTTGGTGGTATTGTGCGGGATGTATTGACCGCCGTGAAACCAATGATTTTTGAAAAGGAAATTTATGCCACGGCAGTGATGGCGGGTGCTTTTGTGTATGTGAATCTCAACTGGTTTTTACCCTCCAGCTGGGAAACCTTCAACACCCTGGTGTCCATGGCGGTGGTGCTGGGTCTGCGCCTGGCAGCGATTCGCTGGGGGTTGCATCTGCCGGTGTTTCTTGCCATTGAAGACCAGCAGAATAAAAAGGATAAGTCATGATTGGACGTTTACAAGGCAAGGTGGCAGAAAAACAACCCTCCTGGGTGATAGTTGATGTGCAGGGAGTGGGTTATGAAGTGGATTTGCCGCTGTCGGTGTTTGCCGGATTGCCAGTTCTGGATGCACCGGTGACACTGTGGATTCATCAGGTGATCCGTGAGGATGCCAATCTGTTGTATGGTTTTACGCGCCTGGAAGATCGTCAGTTGTTCCGCGAGCTGATCAAGGTCAGTGGCATCGGTCCCAAGGTGGGGTTGGCGATCATGTCGGCGATGGACAGTCGCCAGTTGTTGCGGGCGATTCAGCATGAAGACTTGCAGGCCTTGACGCGGATTCCCGGCATTGGCAAAAAAACCGCTGAGCGCCTGCTGGTGGATCTGAAAGATCGCCTGAAAAGCTGGCAGCCGCAACAGATGGCACGTCTGGAGTTGCCCACTGGTGCATTACTGCCGGATGCTGATCCACGAGCCGAAGCTGAAGCCGCGTTGGTGGCACTGGGTTACAAGCCGGTGGAGGCAACCCGTGCAATCAGTGCGGTGGAGTCCACGGATCTGGATACCCAGGGGCTGATTCGTGCTGCACTCAAGGGGTTGGCAAGGTAAAGCGCTCAGTTAAAAAGGTAAAACTCTCCGTTAAACAGGAAGTGTGCAGTGATCGAAAATGACCGGTTAATCGCCGCCAGTGAGCAGTCACAGGACTCCAGCCAGGATCATGCCATCCGTCCCAAGCGTCTGGCTGATTACCGAGGGCAGCCGCAGGTTCGTGAGCAGATGGAGATTTTCATCGAGGCTGCTCGCGGCCGTAAGGAAGCACTGGATCATACATTGATTTTTGGTCCACCTGGACTGGGTAAAACCACGCTGGCCAATATCATTGCCAGTGAGATGGGCGTTTCGATCAAAAGCACCTCCGGCCCGGTACTGGAGAAAGCCGGTGATCTGGCAGCCATGCTGACCAATCTGGATGAAGGTGATGTGTTGTTCATTGATGAAATCCATCGCCTGAACCCTGCCGTGGAAGAAGTGCTTTATCCCGCCATGGAAGATTACCAACTGGACATCATGATTGGTGAAGGCCCGGCGGCGCGGTCCATCAAACTGGATCTGCCACCCTTCACCCTGGTGGGTGCCACCACCCGCGCCGGGATGTTGACTGCACCGCTGCGGGATCGTTTTGGTATTGTGCAGCGCCTGGAGTTTTATTCCATTGCTGATCTGACCTGGATCGTATCCCGTTCTGCCGGGTTGTTGGATATTCCGATGGAGCCGGGTGGTGCTGAAGAAATTGCCCGGCGTTCACGCGGCACTCCCCGCATTGCCAATCGCCTGCTGCGTCGGGTGCGAGACTTTGCTGAAGTGAAATCCGATGGTTGCATTACCCGTGAGCTGGCGGATATGGCGCTGAACCTGCTGAATGTGGATACCCATGGCCTGGATCATATGGATCGCCGTTTATTACTGGCCATGATGGAAAAATTTGCTGGTGGACCGGTGGGGGTGGACAGCCTGTCAGCAGCCATTTCAGAGGCCCGTGACACCATTGAGGAAGTGCTGGAACCCTACCTGATTCAGCAGGGTTTTATGATGCGTACTGCACGTGGGCGTCAGGTTACGGAACTTGCATGGCAACATTTTGGTCTTAGACAGCCGGAATGAGTAGAGAGGTGATGTGATGAGTGAGTTCACCTTGCCGGTGAGGGTGTATTACGAGGATACCGATGCCGGTGGTATCGTTTATTACGTCAATTACCTGAAGTTCATGGAGCGTGGTCGTACCGAATGGCTGCGTTCACTGGGCTTTGATCAGTCGCTGTTACCGGTGCTGTTTGTGGTGCGGGGCACGGAAGTCCGTTACGAAGCGCCAGCACGTCTGGATGACCTGTTGCAGGTGCAGGTGGCGTTAAAAGAGCGCCGGGGTGCTCGCCTGATGTTTGCGCAGCAGGTAGTGCGAGAAGATGGTTTGTTATTGTGTCAGGCGCAGGTGGAAGTGGCCTGTGTGGATCGCGACAGCTTGCGGCCCTGCCGTTTGCCTGACACACTGGTGCAGCGCCTTCCTTTGCTGAGCTGATGGATGCAGGGCAGGGCTTGCGAGTGGTTTGATCATGATAAGACGTTCAAGGAGTTCCGGTGCAAGAGCTTACCTTCTGGAAAATGGTGTTTGAAGCCAGTTTCTTTATCCAGTTTCTGATGTTGTGTCTGTTGGCCGGTTCGGTCATTTCCTGGGTGAGTATCTTTCAGCGCTGGCAGGTGTTTCGTCAGGCACAGCAAGCTCATGAAGAGTTCCGTGAACGTTTCTGGTCCGGTATCGAACTGAATGAGTTGTTCCGTAACACGGACCCTCATGAAGTGACCGGTGCAGAGCGTATTGTTTTTTCCGGTTTTAAAACCTTCAATCGCATTCGTCAGAAAACCACTGATGCCCAGCCAATTCTGGAAGGTGTTGAGCGCTCCATGCGCATTGCCATTGCCGAAGAGCAGGACCGCCTGCACTCCAGCCTGCCGTTGCTGGCCACCATCGGTTCGGTCAGCCCACACATTGGCCTGTTCGGTACCGTATGGGGCATCATGGAAGCTTTCAAAAGCCTGGCCGGTGTGCAGCAGGCCACCTTTGCCGTCGTGGCACCTGGTATGGCGGAGGCTTTGATGACTACTGCCATGGGTCTGTTTGTGGCGATTCCTGCGGTGATTGCCTACAACCGTTATGTGGCTTCCAGCGAAAGCCTGCTGAACCACTATGAAAACTTTGCCGATGAGTTTTCCGGCATCCTGCATCGTAGCCTGATTGCCAAGAAAGTGGATTGAGGCCAGGTCATGCCAAAACAAAGGTTTCGCCGCAGCCATCCCAAACCACCCATTTCTGAAGTCAACGTCTTGCCATACATTGACGTGATGCTGGTGTTGCTGGTCATTTTCATGGTCACTGCACCGATCCTGACCCAGGGCGTGGATGTTGAGTTGCCGGAAGTCACCTCTGAACCCATCAAGGTTGAGCAGGATCGTGAGCCGCTGGTGGTTTCACTGGATGCGGATGGCCGTTATTACATGGAACTGGGTGCTGATTCACGAGAGCCGCTGGATCTGGATACAGTGATCACCCGTGTGGCGCAGTTGAAACGCCAGAACCCGGATCTGCCGGTATTGGTTCGGGGCGATCGCCGAGTGGCCTATGGTGAGGTGGTGGTGTTGATGAGTGCGCTGCAAGGTGCCGGTGTCACTCAGGTGGGTCTGATTTCCAGACCACCGGAAAACCGCTAGGGGTAGTCGGTGAGAGCAACCAACCTGCCGCTGTCGGTTATTCTGACACTGATCATTCACCTAGTGGTCTTTTTGCTGTTGTTCTGGCAGGGCAGCATCACCCGTGAGCGCAGTGTGGAGCGCCCACCCGAAATCATTCGTGCACAGATTGTGCAGGATGATCCGGCAGTGGCCCGGCGTGCTGCTGCAGAGGCTGAGCGTCAGCGTCAGGCTGCAGCCCAGCGTCAGCGTGAAGCGGAGGCTAGAAGGCGTCAGCAGGAAGCTGAGCGTCAGGCCGCAGCTCAGCGCCAGCGTGAAGAAGAGGCTCGGCGTCAGGCTGAGGCAGAGCGCCAGCGACAGGAGGCGGAACGCCAACGTCAACAAGCTGAGCGTCAGCGTCAGGAACAACAGCAGGCTGAAGCCGAGCGGCAGCGCCAGTTGCAGTTGCAACGTCAGCGTGAGGAAGAGCAGCGGGCTCGTACTGCAGCAGAGCGTCAGCGGGCGGAAGAAGAGGCTATTCGTCGAAGGGTTGAAGAGCAGCGTCGGCAGGAAGCGGAAGCAGTGCGCGCCGAAGAAGCACGCATACGTGCTGAATCGGAGCGTGCAAGGGAAGAGGCGCGGGCTGCTCAGGCAGCCCGGGATGCAGAAGCCATTGCCAATATGGAAGGCATTATTTTTGACATGATTTCACGCTACTGGACCCGCCCGCCGGGTGTTACTCCAGAGCTGGAAACACGCATTCGAATCCGCTTGCTGGGGACTGGTGAGTTGAACGACATTCAGATTACCCGGGCCAGTGGTAATGCTGCTTTTGATCGTTCAGCGGTGCAAGCGGTGGAGCGAGCAGCACCTTTTCCACTGTTGCGGTTGGAACCAAGGCAACGAGACAGGTTCAGAGTTATTGATCTGATTTTTACACCCGAGGATTTAGCACTGTGATTGCTGTTCGTCGTACATTTCCCCTGCTGTTGCTACTGGTCAGCCTGCTGCTTTGGAGTTCACTGGTACAGGCCAATCTCACCATCCGGATCACCAAAGGCAGTGATCAAACCACACCGGTGGCCATAGTACCTTTTGCCTGGAAGGGCACGGGTGGTCTGCCAGAAGATATCGCTCGAATAGTCAGTGACAACCTTGAGCGAACCGGCCTGTTTCGTGCGGTTCCCCGTGAGGACCTGATCAGCCTGCCCACTCGTGCATCAGAGGTGGTCTATCGTGACTGGCGGCTATTGCAGGTGAATTACCTGCTGGTGGGCAGCATTGAATCGCAGGGCGGGGATCGTATTGAAATCCGTTATGAGCTGTTTGATGTCATCAATCAGGAACGGATGCTGGGTGAAACGGTTTCCGGCAGAATACAGGAATTGCGTTCAAGGTCGCATTTTGTCAGTGATCGGGTGTATGAAAAACTGACTGGGCAAAGAGGAATTTTCTCAACCCGCATTGCTTATGTGACAGCAGAACAAACGGGTAATGCCAGTTACACCTATCGCCTGCATGTCGCAGATGCGGATGGCCAGCGTTCCAGAACTATTTTGACTTCCCGCGAGCCGATCCTTTCACCGGACTGGTCGCCAGATGGCAAGCAACTGGCTTATGTGTCTTTTGAACGCGGCAGACCAGCGATTTTTGTGCAGGAAGTGGCTACCGGGCAGCGTTACCAACTGACCAATTTTCGCGGACTAAATGGTTCGCCTGCCTGGTCACCGGATGGTAAGCGTATTGCCATGACCCTATCGCGGGATGGCAGTCCGGAAATTTATATTTACCATCTTGATAACCGGCGCCTTACAAGGGTCACGCATCATTACGCGATAGATACGGAACCTTCATGGTCGCCGGATGGTAAAAGCCTTATTTTTACTTCAAGTCGCAGTGGTGGGCCACAGATCTATCGAATCGATCTGAGTAACGGTAATGAGGAGCGGATCAGCTTTGAGGGCAATTACAATGCCCGTGCCCGCTACTCGCCGGATGGTAAAGAAATTTTTATGGTTCACAGGGATGCAGGAGGTGGACTATTCAGTATTGCAGCGCTTAATATGCAGTCAGGACGGTTGCGTACACTGACCACCTCACCTTTGGATGAGTCGCCGAGTGTGGCCCCCAATGGATCAATGGTCATTTATGCGTTAATGAGAGGTACCCGGGGTGTTCTGGGTGTTGTTTCAACCGATGGAAGGATACAATATGAACTTCCAGCGGAAAGGGGCGATGTTCGGGAACCAGCCTGGTCACCTTTTCTGAACTGAACGAATTTTTAACTGCCTGGTTAAAAGTAACGCCTGAAGCAGGAAATGCAGAGGGTATTTAAAAAAGAACTATCTCAAATGGTAACGGGAGAAGACTTATGGATCTGATGAAATACAGCAAGGCATTTGCACTGGCAGCCTTTTTTGCACTGGTTGCCGGTTGTGGTGGCGCAACCATGGATGACGTGAGCGAAGATATTGTTTCTCAGTCTGAAATTGAGCGTGCAGATGCAGCCCTGTCCGAAGGCATTGACGGTGCATCTGATGCAGCAGCTCGTGCCATTGGTGATGCTACCCTGCCAAATGTTCGTGTCATCTATTTTGATTTTGACAAGTCCAACATTCGCAGCGAGTTCTATGATGTTCTGAACCTGCACGCTGCTTACCTGATGGCTAACCCACGTGCACGCGTAGTGTTGGAAGGCCACACTGACGAGCGCGGTACTCGTGAGTACAACATGGCCCTGGGTGAGCGTCGCGGTAACTCCGTACAGCGCTACCTGTCTCTGCAGGGTGTATCCAGCAGCCAGATGGAAGTGGTCAGCTATGGTGAAGAGCGTCCCGCAGTACGTGCCGCCCAGAGCCGTGAAGACCATGCCCAGAACCGTCGCGTTGTCTTCGTATACCGTTGATAACCGGGGTAATCTGACGTGAAGGACAAGAAACTTTCTTGCCAGGTCAGAGAAACTGAGGGGGCTCCAGTAGCCCCCCGTTTTCTTTTGGTGCTGTTGACAGGCCTTCTGTTTTTCTTTGGTACTACTGCAAGCCTTGCTGAAACGCGTAACCCCGCTGTGATTACTGCAGAGTTGATTATGCAGATGGAGCAGTTGCAACAGGAGTTGGCAACCCTGCGTAATCGTGTTGAACAGCAAGAACGTGCATTATCACGTATGCAAGAAGAGCAGCGTAATCGTTATGTGGACCTGGATGAGCGTGCTCAGGAACATTCTCGCCGCCTGAACCAATTGGAACAAGCACGGCCTGCTGCACAACCTGCAACACCTCGTACACCTGCCCAACCTGCTACAACCAATAATCCTGCTCCAGCCTCTCAGCCTCCCGCTGCTGTATTGGGTCAGGGTGATGCTGGCAGTGATCGTGATGCTTATGCACGAGCTTATGAGCTGGTTCCTGCCCGCCGCTTTGATGAAGCAGTAACCGCTTTCCAGAATTTCATCCGCCAGCATCCTGAGTCTCGTCTGGTGGGTAATGCCTATTATTGGATCGGCGAGATCTACATGGCTCAGAATCGCACCCAGGATGCCGAGAAGATGTTTGATGCGGTGGTGCGCCGTTATCCAGACAGTTTCAAAATTGCTGACTCAAAATACAAGTTGGGCCTGATTTATGCCCGTTATGGTGATGAGCGCAAGGCGCGCGAAACCATGGAAGCCATTGTTCGTGACCACCCCCGTGAACCCGCTGCCGATCTGGCTCGTGCTTATCTGCAACGCTGATAGTTGATTCAACCTCTGCCGGATTCAAACCATGTTATGTCAATTTGATTATCAAGCCCCGGTCGATCTACTGGCTGGCCGTGTCATCCTTGTGACGGGTGCCGGTGATGGTATCGGTCGCGTGGCTGCAAGAACCTACGCGGCTCATGGCGCAACAGTGATATTACTGGGTCGTACCATCAGCAAGCTAGAGGCTGTTTATGATGAAATTGAAGCCTTGGGCGCACCTGAACCGGCTATTTACCCGTTAAATCTGGAAGGTGCAGCCTGGCCAGATTACATGACCATGGCTGATAAGTTGTATGAAGCTTTCGGACGCCTGGATGGTGTGCTGCACAATGCCGGTATCCTGGGTCGTATTACACCGGTACAATCATACAACCCGGAATTGTGGCAGCAGGTCATGCAGATCAACTTTAATGGTCCAGTGATGCTGCAGCAGGCTGTCTTGTCATTGCTGGATCAGTCTGCAGACGCCTCAGTGATCTTTACATCCTCTGGTGTTGGGCGTCAGGGGCGGGCCTTCTGGGGGGCTTATGCTGCATCCAAGGCAGCTACAGAGAATTTTGCCCAGGTGCTGTCTCAGGAGTTGGAAAATACCAGTGCTATTCGTGTGAATACCCTGAACCCAGGTGCTACCCGCACTCAGATGCGTTCCAACGCTTATCCTGCTGAAAACCCCGCAACCCTGCGTGCTCCCGAAGACATTATGGGAACCTATCTGTACCTGATGGGTGCTGACAGCAAGGGCGTGACCGGCCAGCAGTTTAACGCCCAGCCGGATCGCTGATCAGATTGGAAAGCCTGGATGGCCGGACATCACGCTCTTCAGTAACTTCTCGAGGCGCGGATCACTAGGATCCAGCGCTTTACGAATGTCCAGTCGTGGTGTCTGAGCCAAATCCACCAGCTCTTGTTGCTCCAGGGGTTTCAGCTCAGGGCAGGTCAGCAGTAGTACCTGTGGTTGTGTACGCTGTTCAGTATGCGTGGCATGTACTACCGCCAGAGCGCCATTGCTCAGTTCAACCAGGCAGCCGGGCGGATAGACTCCCAGGCTCTGGATGAATTTCTCCACCAGCCTTGAATCAAAGTCATGAAAACGCCAGCGATACAGCTGGCTGAGTGCCTTGGTGGGCGACAGGGCCTGTCGATAAGAGCGATCACGTGTTAATGCCTCATACACGCTAGTGATCGCAACCATACGTGCCAGAAAGCTGATGTCCCTGCCTTTCAGGCGATCTGGATAACCCTCACCATTCAGCCGCTCCTGATGATGGAGGACCACATCGAGGGTTTCATCATCAAATCCACCCTGAGCCAGCAAGTAATCATGTCCCCGTCGGGGGTACTGGCGAATCAGCTCTTTTTCTGTTTCTGTCAGAGGATCGGTTTTGGTCAGTATCTCATTCGGAACCTGCAGCAAACCAACAGGGTGCAGCAGGGCACCCATACCCAGGGGCAATAATTGATCCTGTCTCAGGCCGATGTGTTTGGCAAAAACCAGACTGAGCACTGCAACACTGACCGCCTTGGATACCAGCTCGTCCTGATGGTTACGAAGCATGGCCAGATACACCATACTTTTGCTGTCATGCAGCACAGCTTCCATCAGGTCTTCCAGTACGTTACGCATGCGCTTGTGCTGCAGTGCGTTACCCAGGCGGATATCACCCATCACCCGATCCATCTGAGTGCGTAGATTCAGATAGAGTTTACGAGCTTCCTGTGTACCATCTTGTCGCTCCGAAGGAGCCTGCAGCGAGCGATTGACATCAATATAGACGTATTTGCAGTCAGGGCAGAGTAGCAGTAAGGCCGCTTCGCTGGTGAAATAAAAGCTCTGGCTTTCAAATGCACTGTCGGGGGCATCTTGATCCAGTCTGCAGATCCACATGCCCGGTACGAGCTGATGAACCGGAATTTTTTGATAATTTGGCTTGTCGCCCATCCTGGTATTTATACCCTGAGAGTTGCTTTTGCTAAGTGTTAAGTAGGATTTGAATTATATTTTAACACAGGGCGACAGGGATGAAACGGATTATGCAAGTTAAAGGCCAGAGATGCGCTCTGACCAGATGAATGAAACTTGAACCTAAGTATTTGAGTTGGAGCTGAAGAAAAGGAGTTACCAGAGGTTTTCAGCTTCCGGTGAACTCAGAATGGCTTGCACCAAGGCTCGGGTAATGGCACGCAGGCGGCTGTCCACCTGAGCCTCCACCACATTATTCTGTGAGGCTCGACGGACCAGCACCACATCATTGCCCTTGCGGGCTTCAGCGACCATGCGCAGGTTGTAAACCTTGATGCCGGATATTTCGGTGACCAGCTGTTGTTGTACTTCCAACCGAATGACCTGGGGAGAGGTCGTGGCATACTGGATGTTATAGCTGCCAAACACCCTGCGCGCTTCATCCAGCAGGGCTTGATCGCTGGAGTTGATCAGTTGCAATGCAACGCTGCCAGTGCGCAGGGGAACCAGAGCCAGATTGATGCGGCGCTGCTCACCGGCAGACAGGAACAACTGATTTCTCAAGGTATGGTGATCCGCTGCGGTGACCTGGTATTGGTAGTTGCCAGGTGCCACCAGTCGCATTTCACCTGATTGCAGTTGTTCATCACCGAGGCGAACCACTGCTGTGCGCGGTTCCAGCTCAAAGGTGATACGAGCAAAGTTCAGGTAACGAAAAATGTTCTGACGGATGCTGCCTGCTTCGTTGATCAAGCTGTTGCGGCTCAGGGTGGTACTTTCAGGCACATAAGCAGCAAATGCCATCAGGAATACCGCTTGGTCCTGCAGGGATAGCAGTTCGTGGCGACTGAGGGTGTTCAGATCAACACGGATTTCACGTAGCAGATGTTCAGCGGTTCTTCGAGCGGCATCCGTGCTTAAAGTGGCTCTGACACGATAGCTGCCATCCACGCGCTGAGGTTCGGAATAACTCACGCCTTGAAAATAGCTGCTGGATTGAATGCGCAGGCGATTTTCGATGGTATCGGTCACTTCGCCGCCATCCAGGCGGGTAATGCTTTCCATATCAGAGGCCACCGCAGCAATCACCATCTGCGACAGCTCTTGCAATGCGCTCTCTCTGGCTTCGGTGATGCTCTGGCCGTAACCTTCGGCGCTCAGTTGCTGAGCATGCAGCTGTAGTGGAAGACAAGCCAGTAGCAGTGCTGTGAGCAGTGTGGTCAGTAGAGGCCTCATGACACTTGTTCCTTATTCGATGATGATGTCGTCAGAATCAGTGAAACCAATGCGAATGACCAGAAAGGCGCCACTGTCCATCACACGGAAAATTCGACCTGGCCCGCGCCAGTGATCCTCCAGTTTAAACAGCAGATCCATCACATCGCGGCTTTCACAGGTCAGAATGTAATCAAAGCTGCTGCTGCCGGCAGCGTTACGTCTGGCCTGGCTGCAGACCTGACTGAAAAGCTGGTGGATTGGGCGGCTGATGTCACCAACACCAGGTTCAGCGGATGCCACCACCTTGTAACTGCGACCCTGAGCTGATTCACGTTGCCAGGAAGCGGTTAACTGGTTTAACAGCTTGTCCGCTGAGTCATTGGCAGCTTCACCGAGAATGGCGCCGCTGCCGGAAACAACGCGTTCGGTGGAATAGCCGGTGGCGGCACCTAGCTGGTTGCCTGTGGCGGTGTAATAAGCGGTGGCAGTGACTGTTGCCTGTGACAGGGTGTTGCCAGCCAGGGTGCGGCTGGCGGTTTCGGCGGTGATGGCGATGTAAATGTCACTACCGGTCTGTAATGCCAGCAGATAGGTTGGATCCAGAGTGCCGCTCAGTGCGGTGGCCTGTTGCACCACCTGGTTGATGCGCTCGGAGGCATCGGTCACCACCACGCGGAAGCCACGGCGTTGCAGGTATTCAGAAAACACAGTGGCTGCTTGTATGGAATGGGTTGAACGGTCGGCGGTAATCACTGAAATCTGTGGATTGCTGACCTGAGCCGCAAGGCTGCTGGTGCTGCTGATGATATTGCGAGCAATCAGATCGTTGCGCAGGGTGTCCAGATTGATACGGAAAGCCCTTTCAATGCGATCCTGTTTGCCATCTGTACGACGACTGAGAATTTCACCTTCATGGGTGATGTAGTCCATCACGCGGCTGTAGAAGTGCTGCTCATGGCGGGCAAAGGCCTGGCGCTGTGTCTGATCATTCAGTAACGGTGTATTGCCACCCATTAATACAAACCACAGGGCTGCCTTGCGGGCATCCTGACGGGCCTCACTCATTGAATGGCCCAGCCCCGTGGCACGGACCAGCACTTCGGATGCGGAATAGGACTCAATCAGAACGGCCTGGCGAGAGATGGGTGGATCACCTGCAGCAGGTGCAGCAGGTGCTT
Organism: Marinospirillum alkaliphilum DSM 21637; assembly: GCF_900119735.1. GTDB lineage: Bacteria > Pseudomonadota > Gammaproteobacteria > Pseudomonadales > Halomonadaceae > Marinospirillum > Marinospirillum alkaliphilum. The sequence continues at coordinate 91,126 of NZ_FPJW01000006.1, forward strand.
TTTTGCTGCTGGAACTGCTGCAGCCAATCAGTAACAGCAGGGTTGCCAGAAGGCACATCAGCAGTAGGTGAAACCTCAGGCGGCAGGCGGTGGTTCGGGTCATGGATCAGAAGCTCCTGTTGTTTCTGTCACGCAGTTGATTGCACTGGTCCGAGGGGCGTGTCATCAGCCCGGCATAGGGACCAGCAAAGTCCAGATGGATGGCCAGACTGATGCCCAGTGTCAATCCAGGCTGCATGTCGGCATCCACACGCCCTCCAGCCTTGTATTCTGCCCGGGTACTGAGGGGGTAGTGGTAACCTGCACTGGCAAGGATGCGGGTATTGGGACTGAAATAATACCCCAGACCGGCTTTGGGCGTGATGCCCCAAGTCACCACCTGCAGCTCATCAAATGCCAGGACATCATCATACTGGTAAGCCTCGACGCCCAGATCAGCACCCAGCGAGGCATAAAGCCCCGAACTTAGGTGGGTTTGTTTTTCCAGGCCCAGATTGAAGCGAATGGCGCCACTGGATTCCAGATGGGAAAATACATCACTGCCATCATCACTGGCACCGAGTCCCAGCCCGAAATTGAGCCACAGGCCGGACAATGAGGGGTTGTTTCGCAGGTAACCCAGATTGCCACTGAAACCCAGGTCAAAAAAGGTGGTGTCACCGGCACCAGTGAACTGCTCGTTAATGTCCAGGGCTGTGGCATGGTTGCTGATGCCCAGTGTGGCAAATACTCCTGTCCAGGGGTGCTCCACTGCCAGATCCGCTTCATCCACCCGGCCGTTGACCAGCCGTGCATAACTGGGTGTGCGTTGTTCGGCTGGTTGTGCCAGGCAGGTATTGCCAGGTTGATACACCTGTCCCCAGCCGATTTCCCGTTCACGATTGTTGATCACACGCCGAAAGGTAACCGGATGATCCACCCGAATGTCTTCCTGATTGCCAATGGCCAGTTGAATGGCCGCTGGCCGGGCACTCAGCACAGGAGTGCTGACGGCAAACATCCGGTGCTCTCTCAGACGGGCACTGAGGGCAAGCGTGGAGTCCTTGAAGGAGGATTTGAAGGCATCATCAAAAATCTGCTGGGCATCACTGTTGCCTGGCAGGAACAGGGTTTCCACCGAAGCTCCGGCTGAAGCCCGTTGAGCGATACCATCAAGGCTGAAAACGGAAGCCTGTGCATCCACTTCAAGTGCCTTGCGAAAGGTCTGACCATCAAAACGGTAAATCAGCATGCGGGTGCGTGCCGGGGCATTAATGGAGGTTTCGTAAGCAATGTATTTCACACCGCCAAAGGTGGTGCGTTCCACCTGCCGGATGGTGATGCTGCCCTGCAAGCGTGGCAGGTAAAAACCGAAGGCATAACCAGACGATACCAGCGCTTCCAGCACTTCGGCTGGCATGCCGGTGGCTCGGGCCTGCTCCCGCAGAAAGGTGCCTCGCTCCTGTGCATTCATTTCCTGATAACGGGCTTCTGCAGCGACACCCATAACCTGCTGCATCTGTGGTGCGATGTGGGTGTTCAAATGATTCAGCAGTCGGCGGTCAAACTCCCGGTAACTGTCGCTGCTTTCTGGCAAGGCTGGGATGCGTTCGTTCAGTGGCAGCTTATTGAAAGTGCGGGTGGCGGTGATGAAGCTGGCAGTATCACCCTCAAAGATCATCTGGTCATAACGGGATGGCACCAGAAAGCTCATGTTGCTGGCCAGTACACGGTCAGCATCCGCCTGGCTCAGATTCACGGTCCAGCTGCCCACCGGTAGACAGAGGCCTTTCAGGTTGCAAAAGGTGACCGGGAATTGCATGCGTTGTGTTTCCAGCCCCAGACGTGACAAGGCCAGAACGGCCTGGCGTTCACTGGCTGCTACAGTATCATCCGCTGTCACCAGGGCTGGACGGCTGCTGGTCGACTGGGCGGTAGCGGGAGTGGACAGGAACAATGGCAAGATCAGCCCCAAAACCATTGGCAAGCTGAAAAGATGATCGGATGGCCGCATAGCCCGGAGTCTCCCTTGCGTTTCCAGTGACATGAATAGTGTTATTTTGACCGGTTCAATCAGTGCATCCTGTCCTCCCGACCGATGTTATCATAATCCATGTCGGCAAAAGCTGAACCCTGTGTTTTGCCCTCAGTTCAGTCGCACCTTTCAGCCCGGAGTTGTCATGAGTTCGCCTTTTGTTGTTCATTCCCGTTTTCAGCCCGCCGGTGATCAGCCCACCGCCATTGCTCAACTGGTGGACGGACTGGAGCAGGGCCTGGCACACCAGACCCTGTTGGGTGTGACGGGTTCAGGCAAAACCTTCACCATGGCCAAGGTGATTGAAGCGGTGCAGCGTCCAACCCTGATTCTGGCACATAACAAAACGCTGGCCGCCCAGCTTTACGGGGAGTTCAAACAGTTTTTCCCGAACAATGCGGTGGAGTATTTTGTTTCTTATTACGACTATTACCAGCCGGAAGCCTATGTGCCTTCGAGTGACACCTTCATTGAGAAGGATGCCTCGATCAACGAACACATCGAGCAGATGCGCCTGTCAGCCACCAAGGCGCTGCTGGAGCGGGACGACACCATCATTGTGGCTACGGTGTCTTCCATCTATGGTCTGGGTGATCCTTCGGCCTACCTGAAAATGGTGGTGCATCTGGATCGTGGTGAACCCATGAACCAGCGCCAGTTGCTGCGTCGCATGGCCGAACTGCAGTATACCCGCAACGATCTGGATTTCCGGCGTGCCACCTTCCGGGTGCGTGGTGATGTGATCGATATCTTTCCTGCTGAATCCGAGTATGAAGCGGTGCGGGTGGAACTGTTTGATGATGAAATCGAACAGATCAGCCTGTTTGACCCCTTGACCGGTGAGGTGCTGCGCAAAGTGCCGCGTTACACCATCTACCCGAAAAGCCATTACGTGACGCCAAGGGAAACCATTTTGCAGGCCGTTGACCACATCAAGGATGAGCTGCGTCAGCGGCTGGATTATCTGCGCAAGAATGATCGGCTGGTGGAAGCGCAGCGGCTGGAGCAGCGCTGCCTGTATGACATTGAAATGATGGTGGAGCTGGGTTACTGCAACGGCATTGAAAACTACTCGCGCTACCTGTCTGGCCGTGAGCCGGGGCTGGCACCACCGACCTTTTTTGATTACCTGCCGGCCCATGCCCTGCTGATGATTGATGAATCTCACGTGACTGTGCCGCAGATCGGGGCCATGTACAAAGGGGATCGTTCACGCAAGGAAACCCTGGTGGAGTATGGTTTTCGCCTGCCTTCCGCGCTGGACAACCGACCGCTGCGCTTTGAGGAATGGGAAGCGCTGGCGCCACAGATGATTTTTGTATCCGCCACGCCCTCCACCTATGAGGCAGAGCATGCCGGGCAAGTGGTGGAGCAGGTGGTGCGTCCCACCGGTCTGCTGGACCCTGTTGTTGAGGTTCGCCCGGCGCAGCAGCAGGTGGATGATTTGCTCGGTGAAATCAGCAAGGTGGTGGCAGAAGGTGAGCGGGTGCTGGTCACTACCCTGACCAAACGCATGGCAGAAGACCTGACCGAGTATCTGGCGGAACATGGGGTGAAGGTGCGTTATCTGCATTCCGACATCGACACCGTGGAGCGGGTAGAAATCATCCGCGATCTGCGCCTGGGTGAGTTTGATGTGCTGGTGGGCATCAACCTGCTGCGCGAAGGTCTGGACATGCCAGAGGTCTCGCTGGTGGCCATTCTGGATGCCGATAAGGAAGGCTTCCTGCGCTCCGAGCGTTCACTGATTCAGACGCTGGGGCGGGCTGCCCGTAATGCCAAGGGGCGGGCGATTTTTTATGCTGATCGCATCACCGGCTCGATGCAGCGAGCGATGGAAGAAACCGAGCGACGTCGCCACAAACAGATGGCCTACAACGCCGAGCGGGGCATTGTGCCACAAACCGTACACAAATCGGTGCAGGACATTCTTGAAGGTGCTCAGGCCCCCGGTAAACGGGATCGCAAGCAGGATCGCCGCAAGGTGGCTGAACCGGCTGCCGGGTATGGCACTGAAACACCTCAGACGCCAGCAGAACTGGATAAACTCATGGCCCGACTGGAAGACGAAATGTTCAGCGCAGCCAAAAACCTGGAGTTTGAAAAGGCTGCGGGTATCCGTGATCGTTTGCAGGAACTGCAGAATCAACGCATCAGCATGTGATGGCTAAGCCAGGAAGCCTCTTACACGGACCAGAGAAACAGAAAATGAAGAATCCAACACCCACAACCAGCCATTTTGACCGTTCTGCCCGAGACTGGGACCAGCGCCCCATGTCACAACAACTGGCGGTGGTGGCCGAGCGACTGCTGTCGCGGTTGACCCTGAACAGCGACCAGCACTGGCTGGACTTCGGTGCCGGAACCGGACTGCTGAGCCTGCCGCTGGCGCAGCAGGTGGCACAGGTCACGGCACTGGATACTTCCGCTGCGATGCTGGCCGTGCTGGCGGAAAAAGGACAGACCAACATCCAGACCCTGCAGCAGGACGTGTTTGCCGGGCTGCCAGCAGTTTATGCCGGTGTGGTCAGTTGCATGGCATTACACCATGTTGAAGACACGCTGGGGTTGCTGCGGATCTTTCATCAGCACCTGCAACCCGCAGGACAGCTGGCACTGGTGGACCTTTATGCTGAAGACGGCAGCTTTCATGGCGACAATGAGGGTAAGGGTGTCAAACACCTGGGGTTTGAACCGGCAGAGCTGCAGGCACTGGCTGAGCAGGCTGGCTTCCAGGCAGTGACCTTCACCGAAATCCTGCACCTGCAACACCGCAATGGTCGGGATTACCCACTGTTCCTGATGCAGGCTCGGGCTTCAGGCTGAGCTGTTTGCTGGTTACGGTCTGGTTGTCAGCTCTTGCTGTGTTTAGAGCGCCTGCAGCTTGTTTGTCAGCTTTTTTGACGTTTAGGGCGCCTGCGGCTTGTTTCGTCAGCTTTTTTGACGTTTAGAGAGCGCCTTACGGATGGCGTTGTCAATGTCCTGGCTCTTGAAGGGCTTGATGATGTAACCATCCGCACCGGTGCGAATGGCCTGCTGCACGGTGCCGACATCATTGTTGGCAGTCACCATGATCACCACAATGTTGGCACTGATGGTCTTGATGCTGGCCAGGGCATCCAGGCCACTGATGTCTGGCATATTGATATCAAGGCAGACTACATCGGGTTTGTAGATATTGGTTTTTTCAATCGCACTGTGGCCACCACTGGCCAGTGCCACCACATCATAACCCAGGTCTTTCAGCAACTCTTTCAGCATGTCACGCACCAGCGGTTCATCATCAACAACCAGGACGCGCAGGGAAGAGTTCTGTGACATGAAAACCTCAATCGGAAAGTGTGGACTGATGGGTATAAATCAGCCTTGCTTTTTTACCATATTTTGCCTTGACTGACCAGTCGGCGGGATTTGTCGGAATTGGCAGACCCTGACAGATCATGTCTGCTGCGGTCATCCATCCGGCATGGCCTACGGCCAGATGCAACTGCAGCTGAGGTTTGTTTTGCAGCCAGTTGTTCACCCGTGCAAACAGCTGCGTCAGGGTTTCTCCACCGCCGGGGGCATGGTCGGCAAAGTGTTGGCACCAGTGATCCATTTCTTCCCGGTTGATGGTTGACCAGGGGCGGCCATCCCAGTCACCGAAATCAAACTCGATCAATGCCGGATCCACCTGCAGCTGCCAGCCCAGTTGCGCCAGTTGTTCACCAACCAGCCGACTGCGCTGCAAGGGGCTGACGTGAATCACCGGCTCAGCTTGCAGGCGTCGTGCGGTGCGGCGGATATGATCAGCCAGGCGGCGAATGCGACGCGGGTCCACTGTAACATCTGTTTGCCCCAGGCAGATGCCTGCGACCTGCTGAGGCCGAGGATGACGCCAGATGATCACGGGCATAACAGCACCAGTCCGGCGTAAGCGGCCAGTTCCGTCAGTTGCTGGGTGGCTCCGAGGCCATCACCGGTGTAGCCTCCCAGGCGTCTGTGCAGCAGGCGGGCCATGTACCAGCCTGTCAGCAACATCAGCAGCAGGGGTAATAACCAACCATACCACTGGGTATCCGGTAGTAGCAGATGGCTCAGCAGCAGGGCCGGTGAAAGGGTCGCCAGGGCAAACAGGGCTTGTTGCAGGCTGAGGTGTTGCGCCAGCGGTTTGGCCTTGGCGTGATCCAGGTCACCGGCATAGTCCAGTCGGTGAATCAGCAGGATGCTGAACCAGCGGGAAAAGCCGTGTGCCAGCACCAGTGCCACCACGGCCCAGAGCAGCGGCAGGCTGGCCAGCAGCGCAACTTTTAATGCCAGTGCCAGCACCAGGCCCAGGGTGCCATAGGTGCCCAGCCGTGAATCTTTCATGATCTCCAGCGCGCGCTCACGGGTGAAACCGCCACCCAGCCCATCACAGGTATCAGCCAGGCCATCTTCGTGAAAGGCACCGGTGAGCCGGATACTGAAAGCGGTGCTGCCGATGGCTGCCACCCAGGGGTTGAACAACCAGAACAGCAGTGCAAAAACACCGGCTGTCAGGCTACCCACCAGCAGACCGGTGAAAGGAAACCAGCGGGCAGACTGATGCAGCCATTGTGGCTGATAGTCGGGCAGTGCCGGAACCGGCAGGCGTGTCAGAAACTGGATGGCCACCAGCAGCAGTTTCAGTTCATGTCGCAGCCGTTGGATGTATTTCATGGCATTTTTTCACTGACACCGGCATCTGTAAAGCTGGCCATATCGTTCAGAAAGGCCAGTGCCGACTGCAGCAGCGGATAAGCCAGCACGGCACCGGTGCCTTCTCCCAGTCTCAGATCCAGATCCAGCAGGGGGCTGGCATTCAACAGCTGCAGCAGGTGGCGATGGCCCGGTTCCGCTGAGGCATGGCTGAACACGGCAAAGTCCTTGATGCCCGGTTGCAGGTGTTCAGCCACCAGTAAGGCGCTGCAGGCAATAAAACCATCCATCAGCAGGATGCGACGCTCACTGGCGGCTTGCAGCAGAGCACCGGTCATCATGGCAATTTCCAGTCCACCCAGTGTGGCCAGAATTTCCAGCGGATTTTTAACCTGACGATGTTTATGCAGGACCTGCTCCAGAATGGCCTGTTTGTGTGCCAGTCCGGCATCATCCAGTCCGGTACCACGCCCGATGCACTGATCCAGCGGCAGCTTGCCGAGTTTGCTCAGCAGCAGGCTGGCCGCGGAGGTGTTGCCGATGCCCATTTCACCCACCACCAGCAGGTTGCCCGGTGCCTCACGCACCAGTGCCATGCCGCAGAACACCGCTTGCAGGCACTCTTCAGCATTCATGGCTGCGGTCTGCAGGCTGTTGCGGGTGCCACGCATGACTTTTTTCTGCAGCAGGTCCGGGTGAGGGGCAAAGTCCGCATCCACGCCGGCATCCACCACTTTCAGGGTCAGGCCATGCTGACGGGCAAAGACATTGATGGCCGCGCCACCAGCCAGGAAGTTGAGCACCATCTGCTGGGTGACGGCTTTTGGAAAGGCGGAAATGCCTTCATCGGTCAGGCCGTGATCGGCTGCAAACACCCGGATCTGCGGCTGCTGGATGGCGGGAGTGGCCGTGTTCAGTATCAGGCCCAGCTGCAGGGCCAGGGCTTCAAGCTGACCCAGCGAGCCGGGCGGCTTGGTTTTCTGGTCGATGCGCTGCTGCAGCTGCTGTTGCAGGGTCGGGTTGTGCAGACGGGGCAGGTTCGGCAGTTCGAGGCGGTGACGGGCAGTGAACATGGCTTTATCCGTTGGTGGAGCGGGGAATGAAAATGCTCTGGCCCTCTGCCTGAAAAAGCAGCAGGGGCTGTTGGTAAAGGGTTTCCAGGGCTGGCAGGTGCAGCATGATGTCTTTTTCACCCCAGCAGGCCTGACCATCCGGGTAAAGCAGCAACAGGTGGCTGCAGTAACGGGCAGCAAGATTCAGGTCATGCAGTGCCATCACTGCAGCCTTGCCCTGCTGCACTTCACTTTGGATCAGTTCCAGCACACTGATCTGATGATGCAGGTCCAGGTGATTGGTGGGTTCATCCAGCAATAACAGCTGTGGGTCCTGAGTCAGCAGGGTTGCCAGGGCCAGGCGCTGACGTTCACCGCCGGACAGGGTCTGAATGCGACGTTCGGCCAGTGGCAGCAGATCCAGACGCTGCAGGGCCTGTTGCGCCAGTGCCAGGTCTGTCGGGCTTTCATTTTGCCACAGGCTGAGATGAGGGTGACGGCCGATCAGGGCTGTTTCCAGCACCGTGGCCGGAAATTCATCCTGCTGCTGTTGAAACAGCAAGCCCAGTTGTAACGCCCGCTGGCGCACCGAAAGGCGCTGCAAGGGCTGGCCCTGCAACAGCAGCTCGCCTTGCCGGGGTGGCCTGAGACCTGCCAGGCAGTGCAACAGTGTGGTTTTACCGGCACCGTTGGGCCCCAGGATTCCCCAGCACTCACCGCGTTGAATGGACCAGTCCAGGGTGTTTGTTGCGGTATGGGCCGGAAGTGCCAGTTGCAACTGATGGGTTTGCAGCAGTGCATTCATAATGTTCGGCTCCGATGCAACAGCAGCAGAAACACCGGCACCCCCAGCAGGGCAGTGATGACACCCACCGGCAGTTGCTGAGGGGCAATCAGGATGCGTGCCAGGGTGTCGGCCACTACCAGCAGCGTGCCGCCGCCCAGTGCACTGGCAGGCAGCAGCAGGCGATGATCATGACCCAGTAGCAGACGCATCAGGTGGGGCACAATCAGACCAACAAAACCGATGCTGCCGGCCACGGTGACTGCCACGGCAGTCAGCAGGGCCGCCAGACCATAGATCAGCCACTCCATGCGCCGTACCGGAACACCCAGCGCTGCGGCTTGCAGGCTGCCACGAGCCAGTACGTTCAGGTGGCGACCCAGTGGCAGCAGAATCAGTAAAACTGCCAGCAGGGCCAGCCACGGCAGCAGTGCCGTGCGGGCATGGGCCAGGTCACCCATCAGCCAGTAAAGCATGCCGGGCAGTTCGCTGGAGGGGGCCACTGCCAGCAGGAAGCTGATCAGGGCTCCCCAGCCGGCAGCAATCACCACCCCGGTCAGCAGCAAACGGGTGGGTGTCCAGCTGCCGCTGCCATGAGCCAGTCCGAACACCAACAGGGTTGAAAAAAGAGCACCAACAAAGGCTGCAGAAGACACCCACAGAATTCCCAGTCCGGCCAGCATCGCCAGCAAAGCGGCCACTGCCGCGCCTCCGGACAGACCCAGTACATAAGGATCAGCCAGTGGGTTGCGCAGTAACACCTGCATCAGTGCACCGGCCACGGCCAGCAAACCACCGGTGGCAAAGGCTGCCAGCACCCGTGGCAGGCGCAGTTCCAGTATCAGCATGCGTTCCAGCGGATTGCCTTCACCGATCAGTACCGCCCAGATGGTCAGTGGTGATAAAGGCACACTACCCAGCAGCAGACCGCCGATCAGCGCCAGCAAGGCAGCCAGCAGCAACAGCGGCAAACGCCGGTAAAGTTGATTCGGCATCAGTGGCCCCGTGCCTGCTGGAGTTTTTCACACACCAGGCGGGTACCTTCCAGCATGCGGGGTGTTGCGCGTTGCAACAGGGATGGTGGAATGAAATAGAGTTTATTGTCCTGCACTGCCTGCAGGGATTCAAAACGCTGCCAGTTGTCCAGCCAGGCACGGTTGGCCTCACCCATGCCGCCACCGAGAATGGCTTCCGGGTTCTGCTGGATCACCGCTTCCTGGCTGATGCGTGGGATCAATGCATCAACATCGGCAAAGATATTTTCACCACCACACAGGCTGATGGCTTCATGGATGATGTGCTCCCGGTTGATGGTCATCAGCGGCTGTTCCCAGACCTGGTAAAACACCCGTACCGGGCGTAACCCCTGATGAGCTGTTTTAACGGCGGCAACGCCCTGTTCCAGCTCGGTTGCTGCCAGCTCGGCGGTGGCCTGATGCCCGGTCAGGGTGCCGATTCGCCGCAGATTTTCAGCAACTTCGGCAAAACTTCGGGGTTCCGAGTAGTAAATCGGGATGCCAAGGCGTTCCAGTTGCTCCAGTTGTGCACGTGGATTGCCGCTGTGCCAGGCCAGGATCAGATCCGGTTGCAGTGCCACAATGCCTTCCAGATCCATCTGGGTATGACTGCCGACCCGTGGAAGATGGGTGGCGGCTTCCGGATAGTCACTGAATTTCACTGCTGCAATCAGCAAATCACCGGCACCGGCAGCAAACACATTTTCGGTGATGTGGGGTGCCAGACTGATCAGGCGTTGTGCCGGTTGTGCCAGTTGCAGGGTGCGGCCGGTATCATCGGTGACCTGGATGGATTGAGCGAAACTGCTCAGCGGCATCAGCAGCAAGGCGAGAAACACCAGGCACATCAACTGGTTCGAGTGTTTTTTCATGAAATAATCGGTTCAATCAGCATTGGAAACGACGGGAGTATACGTGTATTCTTGTCGCCCTTCGAGGTGCCCGTCCAGCTTCTGCTGCTTCGGGATAATCGGGAAGCCGGTGCGCAAACTGCTGTTTGCAAGTCCGGCGCTGCCCCCGCAACGGTAAGTTCTGTGCCTTCAGCAATGAAGGGTTTTTTCCCTGTAACCACTGTGCCGCTTCAGTAACAAACAGCGCATGGGAAGGTGGGAAAAAACTGGTCATGACCAGCACAAACAAGCCCGGAGACCGGCCTTGAAGATGAGGAATGGCGGTGGGCCAGGCAACCTCGGCAAGCTGATGCCTTCAGCTTGTTTCATCTGCTTTTGCCTGCCTGCCGCCTTTAAAAACATGACCGGAATACTCCGGCCCTTTGCGTGCGGGCGGCACGCAGGACTAGATCATCATGAAACCCTTTTCTTCTTCCTCCTGGCTGGCTTCTGCTGCGCTGGGTGTTTTTGCACTGGCTCCACTGACTCAGGCGGTTGCGCAGGCGTTCAGTCTTGAACCGATTGTTGTGACGGCCAGTCGTTCCGAACTACTGGATACCGAGGCTCCTTTTGCCACGGAAATTCATACCTGGCAGGATATTCAGCGATCAGGTGCAACCACCCTTTATGATTATCTCGACCGTCATACCTCAGTTACGGTAATGCCATCTTACGGCAATCCTTTTTCCCAGCTCTTGGATATGCGTGGGTTTGGCATCGGTGATGGTCACCAGAATATTGTGGTAACCCTGGATGGCAGGCGCATGAATAATGTGGATATGGCACCACAGCTGCTTGGCAGTGTGCCGCTGTCAAGCATCGAGCGCATTGAAATTGTCAAGGGAAGTGGTTCGGTTGCCCAGGGTGATGGAGCCATGGCTGGTGTTATTAATATTGTGACCCGCCAGCGAGATGGTGCCAGTTTGTCTGTAGCAGCAGGAAGCCATGGACTAAAGTTAGCGAATCTCAGTGCTGGCTTAGTCAGAGAGTACTTTGCGCTTTCAGTATCTGGTGAGGTTCATCGGCATGATGGATTTCGTGAAAAAGATATTAGTGGCAGCAAGGATCAGTCTAGTGCTGATAACCTGCAAGTCCAGCTCAGGCTGTTTCCTGTGGAAGAAGTTGAGTTGCGGGCTGGTAAAACACGCTCCTGGATCGATACCACTTATGGCAACAGTCTGACTCTGAAAGAGTTTCGCGATGATCCTTCACAGAATCGTGCTGGTGGTACCTATACTGGTCAGCAATTTGAATCCCATGTCACTTCATTTGGAAGCACTGTAGATCTTGGATATGGTTTGTCTTTGATTGCTGATCACTTCATTGAGGATAAATCATCCGTCTATACCGGTTTTGGTGGGAGTGACTACGACTATCGTTCAACCGATGTCGCCATAAAGCATCAAAAAAATGAACTTTTATTGATGCTGGGTTGGCAAGGGTTTGAGGGTGTTCGTGAAGGTAGTGATAATGAAACCTCCAAGGACAACACCGGTGTTTATCTTCAGGGGCAGTATCGCTGGTTGGATACCTTGTTTGCTGCGGGTGTCCGAAAGGAAAAGGTTGCTTATGAGTACCGTCCCGAGACTGGGCCATCCTTGAAGGATGATCACAAGCTGACGGCCTGGGACCTGGGCGTCAATCATCGTTTGTCTCAAGAAGTCACTGTTTTCGGAAACCTGAGTCAGAGCTTTCAGGCTCCTGATATTGATCGGTTTTTTAATTGGGGTGGAACCTTTAACGAGTTTATTGAGCCTGCACGGGTGCGCAGTGTAAATCTCGGTTTTTCACATGTGACGGCATACAACAAACTGAAAGTCACAGTCTTCCATATGGATCTGGAGAACGAGATTTATCTAGAGCCCATCACTTTTGCCAACACAAATATCGATGAGTCCATCAAGTATGGCCTTGAACTGCAGAACCAGTTGCAGATGACAGAGCAGCTTCGTGGCAGCTTGAACTATGCCTGGGTACGCGCCGTCATTCTCAATGAAAATGAAGGTGATGGTGCCTATAACGGGAAAGATCTGCCTGGTGTGTCTGAGCACAGCATTTCCCTGGCGCTGGACTATGCAATCACTGATCAGTCAAGCCTGACCCTGACACAGGTCTGGCGCAGTGAAACCTGGGCAGCCAATGACTTTGCCAATGAGTTTGATCAGAAACAGCAGGCTTATCGCATGATCAATCTGGGCTACCGTCATCGTCTGGATCAGATGGAGCTGTTTGCTCAGGTTGATAATCTTTTTGATCAGGCCAATGGCATCTGGATTCGTGATGATGTGATTTATCCCGTTAACTTCACTCGCACCTGGCGTGTGGGTGTACGTGCTGATTTTTAATGACCAACTGAGGTTGTCATGACTGATACTGACAAAAGCCAGCGCCATAAACAGCGTATGGAGCGCCACAAGGCGGTGGTGGATGAAAAAATTGCCAGTGCCACCAGTGAGCGAGGTGTGGTGGTGGTGCACACCGGTAATGGCAAGGGCAAGAGTACCGCTGCTTTTGGCATGGCAGCCCGTGCCCTTGGACATGGCATGAAGGTGGGCATCGTGCAGTTCATCAAAGGCAGTTTCAGCACCGGTGAAGAGGCGTTTTTCCGGCGTTTTCCAGATGTCAGCTACCATGTGATGGGGCAGGGTTACACCTGGGAAACCCAGAATCTGGAGCAGGACAAGGCCACCGCTGCCAGGGGATGGGCACAGGCTAAAGCCTTTCTGGAAGACCCTTCAGTGGATCTGGTGGTGCTGGATGAGCTGAACATTGCCCTGAAGTATCAGTACATCGACATGCAGGCCGTGCTGGATGCTCTGGCACAGCGCCCTGCCATGCAGCATGTGGTGATCACCGGGCGGGGTGCACGGGATGAGTTGATTGCGGTTGCCGATACGGTTTCCGAGCACCGCGAGATAAAACACGCTTTCCATGCCGGAGTGATGGCGCAGAAGGGGGTTGAACTCTGATTGCGTTTGATGGCTTGATTCCTGCGGTCTTGCAGCCTGCCCTGATACTGTCTCTGGCACTGCTGCTGGATCGCTGGCTGGGAGAGCCGCGCCGCTGGCATCCGCTGGTGGGGTTCGGTTGGCTGGCTGCCCGTATTGAGCAGTATTGCCATGCTGATCAGCGCTGGGCAGGGGTGCTGGCACTATTGCTGGCCGTGTTGCCCTGGGTGTTGCTGGTGTGGGGTTTACGCAGCCTGTTGGCTGATCATTTGCAGTTTTTGCCGCTGCTATGGTTGCTGGAATGGTTGCTGGATGTGCTGGTGATTTATCTGGCGGTGGGCTGGAAAAGTCTGGATCATCATCTGATGCAGGTGTTTCAGGCTTTGCAGTCGGGTCAGTTGCCGCTGGCCCGGGAGCGGGTGGGCTGGATTGTCAGTCGTGATACCCAGGCGCTGGATGAAACCGGCATCAGCCGGGCGGGTGTTGAATCCCTGCTGGAAAACGGCAATGACGCAGTGTTTGGTGTGCTCTTCTGGTATCTGCTGCTGGGGTTGCCGGGTGTGGTGTTGTTCCGGCTGGTGAACACCCTGGATGCCTTGTGGGGTTATCGCACCGAGCGTTATCTGTATTTCGGCTGGGCAGCAGCAAGGCTGGATGATCTGCTGAACTGGTTTCCGGCACGCCTGACGGCCTTGTCTTATGCGCTGGTTGTTTTGTTCAGCGGGCGTTTTTTGCGAGTGCTGGCTGCAGCAAGGCACAGCAGCCATGAATGGAAAAGCAGTAATGCCGGAGCGGCGATGGCCGCTGGGGCGGTGGCGCTGAATGTCCGGCTGGGTGGTGCAGCCATGTACCATGGAGAAGAACAGCAGCGCCCGATCCTGGGAGAGGTGACTGCCCCTGACCCCGTGGCGACTGATTTGCAGGCTGCCAGTCTTCTGTTGTATCGAGCCGTTTTACTCTGGTGTGCACTGATCTGGCTGGGTGGTTTATGTCGGCTGCTTCTTTAATGCACGGTGGCCGTCTGCGGCAGGCTGCGCAGACTTATGGCATAGCCCTGGAGCAGTGGCTGGATCTTTCAACCGGCATCAATCCGCAAGGCTGGCCGGTACCCTCGGTGCCTGCTGAGGTCTGGCAACGCCTGCCGGAAGCAGAGGATGGTTTGCAGCAGGCAATGGCAGCTTATTATGCCAGCCCGGATGGCCTGGCGGTGCCCGGCAGCCAGGCTGCCATTCAGTGTTTGCCGCAGCTGCTGTTTGCAGACGAGACGCCTGCTGCTGTGCGTGTGGCACTGCTGACTCCCGCTTATACCGAACATGCCAGGGCCTGGCAGTCAGCCGGTTTTGATGGTGTGGCGGTGACGGCTGAAAACCTTGAACAATGCCTGCAGGATGATCCGCAGATCCGTGCGCTGGTGCTGGTCCAGCCGAACAATCCCACGGGAGTGCTGTTTGTTCATGCGGATTTGCAGCGCTGGCATCATCTGTTGCTGGCGCGTAAGGGTTGGCTGGTGGTGGATGAAGCCTTTCTGGATGCTCTGCCGCAGGCAAACAGCATGATCCAGCCCCGCATGCCGCCGGGACTGGTGGTGTTGCGTTCGCTGGGCAAGTTTTTTGGTCTGGCCGGGCTGCGTCTGGGATTTGTGTTTGCAGAAACCAGCCTGCTACAGCAACTGCAACGTCGTCTGGGTCCCTGGGCGGTGTCTCATCCTGCCCGTTATCTCGGACGACTGGCGCTGCTGGATCATCAATGGCAGCAAACAGCCCGTCTGCGATTGCAGCAGGACAGTCAACGTCTGGCTGAACTGCTGCAGTCAGTCCATCTGCCACCTGTTGGCGGCACACCACTGTTTCAGTGGATATTGACCCCTCAGGCAACAGCACTGGCCGATCTGCTGGCGCAGCAGGGCATACTGGTGCGCTCGTTTGAACACCCACCCAGTCTGAGGTTTGGACTGCCGCATACAGACGCTGAATGGCAGCGGCTTGAACAGGCTTTACAGGGGCGATGATGACCAATGTATTGATGGTTCAGGGCACCACCTCGGACGCAGGTAAAAGCCTGTTGGTCACTGCGCTGGGGCGTGCCCTGTATCGACGGGGCATACGTGTGGCACCCTTCAAACCCCAGAACATGGCGCTGAACAGTGCGGTGACCGCAGCGGGTGGTGAAATCGGTCGTGCCCAGGCCGTGCAGGCGGCAGCCTGTGGATTGTTACCCACGGTGGACATGAATCCGGTATTGCTGAAACCCACCACAGATAGCAAGGCGCAGGTCATCATCCACGGCCAGGCCATCAACACCCAGGATGCAGTGGCTTATCATGATTACAAAAAAACCGCCATGCAGGCCGTGTTGCAGAGCCATCAGAGACTGGTGAATGCCTTCGATGTGGTGTTGGTGGAGGGGGCCGGATCTCCGGCAGAAATCAATCTGCGGGCAGGTGACATTGCCAACATGGGGTATGCCGAGGCAGTGGACTGCCCGGTGATCCTGATTGCGGATATCGACCGCGGCGGAGTGTTTGCCCATCTGGTGGGTACACTGGCGCTGCTGTCAGCCAGTGAGCAGGCGCGGGTGGTCGGTTTTGTCATTAATCGTTTTCGGGGTGATCTGGCCTTGTTGCAACCGGGTCTGGACTGGTTGGAAGCCCATACCGGCAAACCTGTGCTGGGCGTCTTGCCCTACCTGATGGATTTGCAGCTGGATGCCGAAGATGCCCTGCCGCAGCAGCAACCGGTTAAAAGCCAGACCAGTCTGACGGTGGTGGTACCGGTGTTGCCGCGCATCTCCAATCACACGGATTTTGATGCCCTGATCCAGCATCCACAGGTGGATCTGCGCTTTGTTCGTGCCGGTGAAGCCATTCCTGCTGCCGACCTGATCATCCTGCCCGGCTCCAAGGCGGTCAGAGCTGATCTGCAATGGCTGCGTGAGCAGGGTTGGGAGCAGGCCATTCTGCGTCACCTGCGGTATGGCGGTAAACTGCTGGGGATTTGTGGTGGTCTGCAGATGCTGGGGCAGATGATCCATGATCCGCTGGGACTGGAGGGAGAGGCTGGTTCCAGCCGCGGGCTGGGCCTGCTGGATCTGGAAACCTGGCTGGAGCCGGAAAAAGTGCTGCGTAACACAGCCGGTTGGATGGTTGGCCTCGGTGAGCAACGAATTCCGGCGCGAGGTTATGAGATTCATGCCGGACGCAGCAGTGGCAAGGCACTTGAGAAACCACTGCTGCTATCGGATCAGGGTTTGGCGGATGGCGCCGTCAGTGAAGATGGTCAGGTGATTGCCAGCTACTGGCATGGCCTGCTGGATCATCCGGAAGCGCTGAGCGCCCTGCTGCACTGGGCTGTCGGGGAGCAGGCAGGGTTAGCAGTGATGCCGGATCTGAACAGTCTGCGAGAACAGACCTTTGAGCGCCTGGCGGATCTGGTCGATGAACACCTGGACATGCAGCGTTTGCTGGCACTGCTTGGTCAATGACAGGATAAAAGATGGTAGGGCAAGAGGAGCAAGCATCATGCGGCAACTGATTCTGGGTGGGGTACGCTCCGGTAAAAGTCGCCTGGCTGAGCAGCAGGCAAGAGAAAGATCCCTGCAAACCGGCTATCCGGTGACCTATCTGGCCACGGCGCGAGCCGGGGATGGTGAAATGGCCCGGCGCATTGAACAGCATCGTCAACACCGTCCGGATGACTGGTTAACGCTGGAAATTCCCGATGCCCGCTTGCCAGCACAGCTGCAACAGCTGCTGCAGCAACCGGGTGTGATCCTGTTGGATTGCCTGACCCTGTGGCTGACCCAGGTTTTGTGTGAAGATTTAGCTGATGAAGAAGCTCTGAGTGAAGCTGCCCTGCAGCGAGTGGATCAGTTATTGGATGAGCTGGTGGCAGTGGTCAGTGCAGGCGGCGTGGCCGACCTGATTCTGGTGAGTAATGAAACCGGACTGGGCATCATGCCACTGGATGCCCTGACGCGCGCTTACGGTGACCGTGCAGGGCTTTTGCATCAGCGATTGGCAAGCGTCTGTGAGCGAGTGATCTTTACTGTTGCAGGCATGCCGCTGGTGGTTAAAGGCAGTGGGTTCAATGAACTCTACTGATGGTCAGTGGTCCAGAGGAGAGGCTACCCGGCTTTATGCTTCGCTGGTATGCTGAACACAATCAAGGTCAGACTTCAGGGGTGAGGTGTTCAGGATGAAAAGCTTTTTTGGCAAAGGGGTTGCGGCGCTGGTTTTGTTGTTCTCGAGCCAATTAATCCTGGCGATGGAACAGGCAGTGATTCCTTTTACAGCCGTCTATCAGCTCGACTCACGTTATGCTCTTGCACCAAGCATCAGTATCACGCATGAAGTGACACAGAACCGTACCGGATTCCGGAGTAGGATGGAGGCTAGTGTGCAATTGGCCAGTTGGCGTGAACAAGCCACTTTCAGCCTCGATGGTCTGTTGCCGGTTTCAATGGATTTTCGCTCTCGTTCCCGAGTTATTCGCAACCAGACTGATCGTAGTCTGTCTTTTGCCGAGCGTGAGGCCACCACTTATGATCGTCAGACGGTGGTGTTCCTTCTGCCGGCATTGGCAACACGAGATGGTGCGGGCAGCAGTGGGTACCTGAATGTACTGAATCCACGTGGACGTAATAACGACATTGAATACAGGGTGGTGGAGATCACCCGTTTCCAGGGTATGAATGCTGCAGTCATTGATGTCTGGTTTGAAGATGAGCCGGAGCAGACTGCAAGGGTTCATTTTTCGCTGGATGTGCCTGGACTGGTGTTGCAGGCGGAAGCTTATGATGAGAAAGGGCAGCGTCTCGGACGCCTGCAATTACGCCGCTGGTCTGCATCATGAACAAGCCTGATCTCACCCCCCTGACAGCAGCGCAGAAACACCAGTTGGCCAGTAAGCTGAGCCGGGAGGCACAGCATGTACTGTTGAATCAGGGCACGGAACCTCCTTTTTGTGGTGGTTATCTGGATCAGAAGGGGCCAGGGGTATACCACTGCGGTCTCTGTGACCTGCCGTTATTCAGCGCCACGGCAAAATTTGAGTCAGGTACTGGCTGGCCGAGTTTTTATCAGCCAGTGGATGCCAGACATATTCGTTATATTGAAGACACCTCGCATGGCATGCTTCGCACGGAAATCCGCTGTGTACGCTGTGATGGGCATCTGGGGCATGTGTTTGATGACGGTCCACAGCCAACGGGTTTGAGGTATTGCCTGAACTCACTGGCGCTGCAGTTTCATGCTGACGAGTGATTAAGAGCTTTGTCGCAGTCGATCCAAGAGCCTTTCTAAGTGTCTGAGTTAGCAGTGGTTTCAAAAGCCTGCCAAGAGAAATTAGTTGACAGCTGAAAACCAGCTGATAAGATACGCGCCGTGTTGGAGGGCTGGCTGAGTGGTCGAAAGCAACGGTCTTGAAAACCGTCGAGGGTTTGCGCCCTCCCAGGGTTCGAATCCCTGGCCCTCCACCAAGAATTCAGATTTAAGCACCCTACGGGGTGCTTTTTTTGTTTATACCCACTACCCACTACCCACTACCCACTACCCACTACCCACTACCCACTACCCACAACCTAAAACGCTAGGAAGCGGTGATCCCTCGGCTTTTTTCTGGCTGCGGAGCAGGTTGTAACGCTGCCGGTAGGGCCGCCACCTTGCGCGGTATGGATGACAGATCATAAAGCTCGCCATTCCAGGCCGCTCGCGCTTGCATGCCCAGCTCACGGGCCAGTTGCACGTGTGCTTCTTCGTGATGAGGCTCACCATGCATGGCCAGTAGGCAAGTGGGTTTCAACCAGGAATAAAGCTGGCGTAACTCATCCTGTGATGGGTGTCCTGATGCGTGAACACAAGCATCCCCATCAGTCACCAGCAATATGCCTCGCTCGCGCAACTTTTGCACCAGGCCTTCAACAGCTGCTTCATTGCCGGGAATGGTTTTTGAAGAAAAGATCACCAGATCACCGGCTTCCAGTTCCAGATCCGGGTGGCTGGCATTAGCCAGACGGAATAAGGCTGCTCCAGGCTCTCCCTGACTACCAGTACAAATCAGTAACTGTTCATGGCTGGGTAGGTAGCCCAGATCAACGGAGGGTATCAAGGGTGGGAAGTCTTCCAGGTAACCCAGTCGAGCTCCGATGCTACGTACTCTTTGCATACTGCGCCCCAGCAGGGTCAGATGACGCCCGGTATGGCGTGCAATGATGCCCAGGCTGGCCATGCGTGCCAGATTACTGGCAAAACAGGTCACCAGCACCCGGCCGGGGTGTTTGCGTATCTGCTCCATTAAACCCAGCTGTACAGCCAGTTCAGAGCGGCTGTGGCCGTCACGTGTTGCATTGGTGGAGTCACCAATGACCAGGTCTATACCTTCCTGCCCCAGCGCTTGCAGGCGTGACACCGCCGTTCTTTCACCAATAACCGGTGCGGGGTCCAGCTTCCAGTCACCAGTATGATAGAGGCTGCGTCCGGCAACCTGCAGGTGGATGCCATGTGACTCAGGGATGGAGTGGGTGACGGGAATCCATTCTACAGTGAAGGGGCCAAACTCATAACAACGTAAAGGGCGAATGCGGTGAAGCTTTCCGCCCTGCTGTTCAGGTTTGACTCGACTCAGAATCATTTCAGCGGCAAAGGGTGATGCATAAACCGGGCAGGCGAGCTGTCGCCATAACCAGGGCAAAGCACCAATATGATCTTCATGGCTATGTGTAATCAGCAGAGCCTGGATTGTTATACCGTTATCTTCAAGCAGGTTTACATCCGGCAGAAGGATGGTGGTATCAGCGAGGCCATTTTTTAAAAAGCCCATACCACAATCTATTGCAATCCAGTAACCAGCACTGCCATAGAGATAAAAATTCGCGCCAATTTCACCGGCACCACCAAGGGGCATAAAAAAGGGGCCGATGGCCTGGTGCAATTGTTCCTGGGAGGGTTGTATCACAAAAAAGCCTTTTTAACGGTCTGTTCAACAGCCATCTTAACTGCCTGGTGCAGAGCTTTTCAAAAAAATTCCTCTGGGTAGCTTGACATGAGTGCTGTATAAAAACATATACTGTATAAAAATCATGTTCGAGGTGAGCCATGCAGGCATCAACAGCTTATGTCACCCGCCTTTCAATGGAGCGGGGAACAGCAGATCAAAAGTGGGTAGCCCTGGTCGATGTCAATAACTTCTATGTCAGCTGCGAAAGGGCTTTTGCTCCTCGCCTTAGAGGCCGACCTGTTGCGGTGTTATCCAACAATGATGGCTGTGTGATTGCGCGCAGTGAAGAAATTAAAGCCCTGGGTGTTGAGATGGGCACGCCCACTTTCAAGCTCAAGCACCTGGTTCGTCGTTATCGTGCTGTGTTGCTCAGTTCCAACTATCCACTTTATGCCGATATGAGTCGTCGGGTTAATGATGTACTGAGTCGCTTTTCCGAGTGGGTGGAACCTTATTCAATTGATGAGTCCTTTGTGCATCTGCCTGGTTTTTTCACCGACACCCTGAAAGAGCTAGGGCAAGCCATGGAGCAAGCGGTGTTGAAAGAAACGCATCTGCCTGTAGGGGTTGGAATTGCACCCAGTGCAACACTGGCAAAGCTGGCCAATCGCCAGGCCAAGAAAAAAACTCAGGGAGATCGTGTTTATTTGCTGGAGGCTGACTCAGAGGAAACGCGTAACCTGTTAATGAAAACCCCTGTTGGTGAGGTCTGGGGCGTCGGTGGCCGCCTGGCTGAGCGTCTCCATGATCTGGGAATTACTACTGCCTGGCAGTTACGTGAAGCACCGGAAGCACTCATTCGTCGCCGTTTTTCAGTTACCCTGGCCAGAATCCAGTGGGAGCTGAAAGGGCAGGCGTGTCGTCATGTCCATTCCGATGACACCTCACGCAAACAACTCCGGGTTTCTCGTTCTTTCGGCCAGGCAACAGCGGATCAGCAAGATCTGGCAGAGGCCTTGCGTACACATGTTAACCGGGCCGCCGAAAAGCTCAGACGCCAAAAATCCTGTGCACGGGCCATGACCGTTTTTTTACGAACCAATCCTTTTAATCACGATCAACCACAACACAGTGATGCACTGGTATGGGTATTTGAGCAACCAACTGCTGATACGGCTGAAATGCTGCATGCGGCTAACAAGTTGTTGCGGCGCTTATGGCGTCCTGGATACCGTTACCACAAAGCAGGAGTGTTACTGATGGATCTGGCAGATCAGTCCGCTGAACAGCTGACCTTGCTGGAGCAGCCAGAGCATTTGGCAAGACGCATCAGAAGTGAACGATTGATGCAGGTGATGGATGAAATTAATCGTACTCAGGGGCGTGATACCCTGGTGATGGGGTTAAATCGGCCCCAGGCACCCTGGCATACCAAGCAAGAAAACCGCTCACCGGCTTATACCACCGCGTGGCGTGAACTACCACGGGTGGCTGCACGGTGAGACGGGATCAGGCTGTTTTTTTCAGTGTTGCAATCGATGAAGGACCGGAGTTCTGGCCAGGTTTGGCTAAAAGTGTTTCCGGTTTAACGGCAGCGTCCTGGCTGACACGGGATGACGTTTGTTCTTCAGAGGGCTTGCTGCTGACAGCCATACAGAAACCACCGGCTGTAGCGACATAACATCTTCTGGACATATCGGTCTCCTGCTCTTGATCAGTTCAATGGAGCGCGGTAACGAATACCACAAGTGGTTTACATCAAAACTGAGAAGACCTTAACCAGAATTTATGTTGAAAGAAAGCATTTTTTTGTGCATTGCACAAAAAGTCTAATGCCCTGTCCAGTTTCAGTTGACCAAAGTCTAAAAAATCGCCAGGGAAGCATCACCTGGCGCAATGGTTAATCAGATGTTTCCTGACTGCTCTATACAAAACGTACCAGGCTTACCCTGTTGCAGCAGCTGATTAAGCTCTGGCATCAAGGTCTTAAAATCCTGAGCCAGTGACCAGGGAGGGTTGATGATTAACATGCCGCTTCCGGTCATGCCAAAACCACTGCTGTCAGGCAGAGGGCAGTGTTCCAAACGCAGTAATGAGGGCAAACCGGCATTGCTGAACTGACGAATCCAGCTTTCTGTTTGCTGGCGTTGCAGTACCGGGTACCAGATGGCATAGGTGCCGGTGGCAAAACGCTTGACGCCCTCTTGTACCGCTTGAATCACCCGTTGGTAGTCTTCCTTGAGTTCATAGGGTGGGTCCATCAGGATCAGACCTCGGCGCTCGGGTGGTGGCAAGCTTGCTTTCAGCGCAGCAAAACCGTCACTTTGCTGAATGCGTACACGTGCCTTGTTTTGCAGGTGTGAACTGAGCAAGCGGTGATCCTGCGGATGAAGCTCATGCAGTTGCATGCGATCCTGAGGTCTCATCATCAGGCTGGCCAGTAGTGGTGAGCCAGGGTAATAGAGTTCGGAGGGCTTGGTATTCAAGCTTAGAACCTGTTGCCGAAATGCTTGCAGTAGCGGGTGTTTCGGCTCAGCACCGAGCAGACGTTGGATACCATCCTGATATTCACCTGTTTTTTCTGCGCTAGCTGATTTCAAAGAGTAGAGGCCGGCACCGGCATGAGTGTCCAGATAGAACCAGGGTTTGTCCTTGCGGTTCAGGTAGTCCAGCAGATAATGCAGTGTCAGGTGTTTGAGCAGGTCGGCAAAATTGCCGGCATGAAAACTGTGGCGATAGCTGAGCATGGGCGGTTTCGTTGTGTTGGGCTGCAGATTTCAGAAAATCCCTGGCTTATCAGCAGAACAGCCGCTGTTCAGCGGCTGTTTGTCAGGGTATCAACCAACCGATTGATCAGACCCAGCCTTGTGCCCTGGCGTGTGCTTCCATTTCGGTGTAACCACCAATATGTTGCTTGTCGATAAAGACCTGAGGAACCGTCTGTACAGGCTTGCCTACAGTTTTTTCAAGATCCGCCTTGGTGACACCTTCCTCGTACATGTCAACATAGCGGTAGGTTGCGCCTTGTGAGGTTTCCAGGCGTTCTGCCAGGTCCTTGGCTCTGACGCAATAAGGGCAACCAGGGCGACCAAAAATTACGATGTGCATTGCAGTACCTCAAGGGATTCGGGGGTAACAAAAGCCTGCGACACTATACCAGTGAAAACCAATCTGAAAAACCTAAGGCCCCGATTGATACCTGCTATAAATCTTGAATTTATTATTTCGCCAGAAAACGAAACGCCCCGCCGAAGCGGGGCGCAGACTGGTCTTTTGAACCTGGAGTCTTCTCAACCTGAGTTGAGATTCTTGCCTGTTGAGCCGGAGATCCCTTTCCAGAAAGCTCAAGTTCAATATTAGAGATCACCCTTGTGCCTGAATAGCAGGTAATTGCAGCGGCGCTTGTAGGAGATTGCGTACAAAGATGCACTTCAGTCTCATAAAATACCATGAATATGTGAGAGCCAGGTAAAGTCCTCATGACTGTCAGCGGGAAACTCGGCTGCCAACCAGTGGGAATAACCAACCTCAGCCAGTTGTTGAAACAGGTCGTCCAGATTCAAGTTACCTGTACCAGGATGGCTACGGCCAGGTGAGTCTGCAAACTGAATGTGGGCTAGTTGAGCAGCATATTCTTTGATCAAGGCTGTAAGGTCTTCCTGCATCCGGGCTGCATGATAGATATCCAGCTGCAGTCCAAAAGCCGGTTGTTGCAATGCCTCCGCCAGCCTGGTCCAGTCGGCAACTCTGGGCGTTAAATAACGGGGTTGATCCAGGTTGTTGATGGGTTCGCAGGTGATGCGTAAGGGGTAATCCGCCAGGCGTTCACAAGCAAATTGCAGGTTGTCCAGCAGGCAGTCAAGGCAGGCCTGTGTTTCATACTCCAGCGGTTGGCGCCCGGCTAAAATATTAAAAACCTCTGGTTGCAGGGTGTCCAGATAGGGTAATGCCTGCTCCAGAGCCTGACGAAACGCATGCTTGCGTTGTGGGTGGCAGGCCAGACCATCACCACCCTGCATAAAATCACCGGCGGGTAGATTGATCAGCACCAAAGGCATGTCAGCTGCTTGCAGTGCAGACTGCCAATCACTGACAGCCAGCTCATAAGGAAATTGCACTTCCACACCGCTGAAGCCCAGTTGTCTGGCTTGAGTGATGCGTTGAAGTAATGGCAGATCACGGAACAGCAGGCTGATATTGGCGGCCAGTTTCATCAATTTTCTCCCTGCTGATGGATGCGGTAGCACTCCACCAGGGTCGCTGGATCCGCATCCTGCATGCCCTGAATCGCGTGATTGCGCATCAACTGGGCTGCCAGTCCGCTCATTGGCACACTGCGCCCGGTGTCCCTGGCCAGGTCACCGGCCAGGTCCAGGTCTTTGAGCAGGGTGCGGACTTTCCATCTGGGTTCGGAATAGTCTGCTTTTGCCATGCGGGGTGCCAATAACTGCAAGGGCAGGGAGTCAGCAAAACCACCGGCAAATGCCTGCGGCAGGCGTTCTGCATGAATACCAGCAGCTTCTGCCAGGGCCATGACTTCGGCAATCACCATGGCATTGCAGCTGACCAGCATCTGGTTGCAAACCTTGGCGACCTGGCCGCTGCCTGCCGGACCCATAACGGTCACCTGCCGGGCCAGTGGTTCAAAGAGTGCTTTAACACGAACCAGGGCTGCGTCGCTGCCACCACACATGATGGCCAGTTGCCCTTGTTCAGCACCGCCCACACCACCGGAAACAGGTGCATCAATCCAGTCACAACCTCGCTCCTGAACGGCGGCTGCAAGTTTGCGGGTTGCTTCCGGTGCAATGCTGGAGAAGTCGATGATCAACTGGCCGGCTTGCAAATGGGGCAGCAGGCCATGATTTTCATCCAGCAGCAGTTGCTCAACGGTTTGAGTATCTGCCAGGCACAGGCAGATGACATCACATTGCTTGGGCAGTTGCTGAAGGTCTGTAACCAGATGGGCTCCCTCACTGACCAGGGCTTCGGCTTTGTTCCGGGTGCGGTTCCAGAGAAACAGATTAAAGCCAGCCTGCAGCAGGCGTCTGCTCATTGGTGTTCCCATCAGACCGATGCCAACAAAACCCACGTTTTTGATCGGAGAAACAGCGGTGATCATTTTACTCTCCAGAATAAATACGTCTGACGCGCGGTAATAAACCAGTCAGCAGGGTATAACTGATGGTGTCACACCAGTCGGCGACTTCATTGACGGAAAGGTTGTTGCCCCAGAGTTCAACAGGATCACCGGGTTGGTCGCTGGAACCAGGCCCAAGATCAACCGTCATCATGTCCATTGAAACACGACCGGCAAGGCTGCAGCGGCGGCCATTGACCAGAATGGGGGTGCCATCACGTGCCTGACGCGGATAACCATCACCATAACCACAGGCAATGACACCAATGCGTGTTGCTTGTGAGGTGACAAAACGCCCGCCATATCCCACGGCTTCGCCGGCCGGCAAGTCCCGCACACTGATCAGACGGGATTCCAGTGTCATCACCGGCTGCAGTTGCTCACCAAGGGGATGACCTGTCACCAGAGGAGAAGCACCGTACAGCATGATACCGGGGCGCAACCAGCCCTGTTGTGCGGCCTGCCAGTGCAGGGTTGCCGCCGAGTTGGCCAGGCTGGCCGGGCACTGGAGCTGTTGTTGCAAGGCCTGAAAGCGGGTGATCTGCTGTTCAGTGACAGGGCAGTTGGTTTCATCCGCACGGGCAAAATGGGTCACCAGAGTCATTTCACCGATGGCCGGTAGCTGCCGCAGGGTTTGCCAGGCAGCAGTAACCGCTTCCGGAGCCAGCCCCAGCCGATGCATACCGGTATCCACTTTCAGCCAGACATTCAGGCTGCCAGGTTTTACGGGATGCTGCTGAAGGTGGCTTGTCAGTTGATCGATCTGCCACTGGCTGTGTAACACTGGTTGATACTGCTGTTGCAGTAGCTGCGGGATTTCCTCCGCTTCAAAAAAACCTTCCAGCAACAGAATGGGTTGCTGGATGCCGGCTGTACGCAGTTGCTCAGCTTCTTCAATGCAGGCCACACCAAAGGCAGGAGCCAGATCAGACAAGGTTCTGGCAACAGGAATGGCACCATGACCATAGGCATCAGCCTTGACCACGGCCACTGCTGTGCCAGTTGCGGACTGGCCGAGGGCCAGCTGATAATTGTGACGCAAGGCAGCAAGGTTGATTGCTGCAATCAGGGGGCGGGCCATGCCTCAGCTCCGACAGTTTGGAATCAGGGGGTTGGATGTTAGCGAATATTGTGGATGGCTGGCTATGTTGATGTCATCTGTTATTGCACACAGAGGTGCACGGCAGCAGGCTGCTGAAAATACCTTGAGAGCCATGACACTGGCTGCTGAGCAGGGAGCACGCTGGGTTGAACTGGATGTGATGCTGACGGCAGATGGCATTCCTGTTGTGTTTCATGATCGTTATCTGGATCAGTTGACCAATGGTTATGGTGAGCTGGCGTCCTATCGCTTCGAGCAGTTACAGCGCTTGCGTGTACACGCCCCCATCGGCAGTGATGACCAGGCACAACCCATTCCCACCCTTGCTGAAGCTTTGCAGCGGCTGCATGCACTGGGGTTGGGGCTGAACCTGGAAATCAAACCCTCAACAAGATCGTTATGGCGGGAAACCCTGCAAGCCAGTCTGGCGGTGATTCAACAGTCAGCACCCTTACCGTTGGTGTTATCCAGCTTTCGTCATAAAGCCATTGCTGAAGCCCTGCAGCTGGCTCCCGGCATTCCACGGGCACTCTTGTGGGAGCGCTTGCCGCATGACTGGAAGCAGACTGCGCTGAAGCTGGAGGTCCGTGCCATTCATCTGGCAGAGTTTGCCTTGCGGCGCTGGCAGGTGGCAGAAATTCGTGCCAGTGGTTTTGAAGTGTATGTTTATACCGTTAACTCCATTAAGCGAGGCAAGCAACTGAAAAGCTGGGGTGTCAACGGGGTCTTTACCGATCATCCGGCTGCATTTCTCAGCCAGCCGGAATGGACCACTCGACAGGTACGTGCTTATGGTGAGCCACTTTAAGACTCAGTCACCATCAGCATCCAGTAAGCATTGTTTTAATTCATGATGGATGCCCGGAGTGGTGATGATCCAGTCACGGGTATCCAGATACAGGCCAACAAAATCACTGGGGTAGAGGTGGCTGAGCTGGGCACCGGCTTCTTCAGCGATCAGTACGGCTGCAGCAAAATCCCACAGGCTCAGGCTTTCGTAATAACCATCCAGCGAACCATCCGCAACGTGGCAAATGTCCAGTGCCGCGGAACCGCAGCGGCGCAGATCCTGACACTGAGGCAAAAGCACCGCCAACCGGTTGATCAGGGGTGCCAACTGGGTTTTGTCGTAAGGGAAACCTGAAGCAATGAGTGCCGGGCGCAAATGGGTCAGTCCGCTGACATGAATCGGCTGATTATTGCGATAAGCACCCTGCCCGCGAATGGCACTGAAGCTTTCCTCCAGAAAGGGTGCATGCACAACACCAATCTGAGGTACACCATGGCTATAAAAACCAATGGAAACTGCCACATGAGGCTGGCCATGCGCAAAGTTCACGGTGCCGTCGATCGGGTCCAGAATCCACAGGGCAGGAGCCTCTGCAGCCCCTTGAGTGTCGGTGATGTTTTCTTCACTCAGGATGCGGTCATCCGGGAAGGCTGCCTGTAACTGACTGCAGAGGAAGTTATCTATTTCCTTGTCAGTGCTGGTCACCAGTTCCTGGTGGTTTTTGTAATTGCGTTCAAAGCCACCATCTACTCGGGCTTGTTTCATCATCTGACCAGCCTGCAGGGCAATTTTTTCAGCAAAACGCAGGCGATGTTGCAGGGCTTCGTGAGACAGGGGGCTGCTGGACATAAGTAACTCATGGACTCAGGTTGACTTTGATGGCATCAAGGGTAGCATTCCAGCATTTCCGACAAAAGGCGTGATCATAATGGATGGACGGCTTGCAACCAGTCTGGGCTGGTTTTTTGGGTGCTCTTTGATACTGGTCGGTTTCTGGCTGACAGGTTTTTATTTTCTCACAGGGGCTGCGCTGGCCCTGCTGGGTTTTCTCTGGTGGCCACCCAGTCGCAGCTGGATCATTCAGCGCCTGGGACTGCCGCGAATGCCGGTATTGCATGCTGCTTTAACCCTTTGTTTGCTGGTGGTGGCGCTGTTTGCTTTTATTGGACGTTATTCAGCTGAGCTGGAGGCTCGCGCCCTGGAAGCAGGTTATCCAGGCATTGAAGCCTGGCGGGATGCCCAACGAGAAACACAACGCCAGCCTTGATATACACGTAACAGCGTGTTGCATTTGTTCCTTAGCTTTACCGGAAGGCATGAAGATAGGATGGATTTGTTAAACCCTGTAAATATGCAATCTTCTGTCCATGCGCCTGCGTCTCCTCTCGGTTAGAATCGAATGAAACATCGACCCGCAGGACGTTGAAACACCATGGCGAAGGAAAAAGATCAGGAGCTTCATCCGCTTGATGAGAAGGAAATCGAGCTGGGCATGAAGCTACCCTGGACCATTTATACGGCATCCGGCCAGCTATTGATGAAAGAGGGTGCCCTTATCGACAACCAGCGTAAGCTGGATAACCTGCTGGGCAAGGGGTTTCGTTACAAATCCGGTCCGGTACCGGGTGCCGAGGAAGCCGGCCCGCCACCGGATGAACCCCAACCGGTGCGTTTTGCAGAAAACACCAATCCTTTTGCGGAGTTGGATGAGCTGGGTTATCAGCTCAAAAAACTCTTTGAACGCATTGAAGAACAATCTGCCAAACCCGGTGAAGTTGAGCGCAAAACCTATGAAATGGCTGCTCAGATTCAAGGTCTGGTGCAGCTTAACAGTGATGCAGTGCTGGGTGCGGTGCACTTGAACCGTGAACATGCCTACATCATCCAGCACCCCTTGCACGTCACTGTTATGGCGGCGCTGATTGCCCGCACACTCAATGTTCCCCAGCGTACCCAGCTTTCCATGCTGGCTGCAGCCTTGACCCAGAATGTGGGCATGAATGCCTACCAGATGCGATTGCATGCCCAGGCAGCCCCACTGGATGACAAACAAAGGGCGCAGGTTGATCAGCATCCTCTGGAAGGGGTGAAAATGCTCAATGCGGCCGGAGTGCATGACAACCTCTGGCTGCAAATTGTGTTTCAGCATCATGAAAAAGCCAATGGCAAGGGTTATCCCAAGGGGCTTAAAGGCAATCAAATCCGGCCGGAAGCGCGTATTGTTGCGCTGGGTGATGTTTACTCGGCGCTGGTCAGTGGGCGTCCCCATCGTCCCGGACTGAGTGCCCAGCAAAGCCTGCGCTCAATTTTTCTTGAGCGGGGACAGCAGTTTGATCCCAAGCTCAGTATGGTGTTTCTGAATGAACTGGGTCTGTATCCACCGGGTGCCTGCGTGCGTCTGCGTAATGGGGAAGTTGGGGTGGTTGTGCGTCGTACTTCCGATAGCCGTGCACCGATGGTCACCAGCGTGATGGATGACCGTGGACAGCTGTTCATGCGTTTGCAGGAGCGGGATACCAGTGAGTTTGACTATAATGTCATGGCCTCTGTGCATCCTCAGCATTTGCCAAAATTGAACCCAACCCTGTTGTGGGGAATCAAACTCAAGAGGATCGGCTGATATACTGAAAAAAATAGACGGAGGATACTGATGCACCACTTGTCCCGCAGTGGCTTATCACTGTTGTTAGTGTTTCTGCTGGGTTGGTTGCCGATACAGGCTCAAGCTGAAATGTCTGCAAGAGATGTGGATCTTCGCATCGATACCTTTGATGAAATCGATCGCTTATTCAAAGCACTGCGTTTCAAGGTTGTGAATCAGCGCAGTACTGATCGTCAGGGTGCCATGGTTTACTCCAGTGAACTGGTGCGCCTGGGTTACCGCCTCCCGGATTTGTTTGATCATCCTTCTCCCCGTGAAATGTTTCCTCAGAGCCGTGCTCGTCCGGAAATCTGGAATCGTAAAGACCGTTATGACTTCCTGATGGATGAGTTTCTGGACAATCTTGAAAAAATCCATGAAGACCTGAGTGCCGGCCGCATGAGTCAGGCGGGTCAGTTGATTGATCGTACTGCTCAGGGCTGCAGACGTTGTCATAACACTTTCCGTTACAGATAATGGCTGCTGCCATTTTTCATAACGGGAAGACCTGATGAGTGAACATGATTTTGACCTGCTGGTGATTGGTGCCGGATCCGGTGGTGTGCGTGCTGCGCGTATGGCAGCAGGTCGGGGTGTAAGGGTTGGCATCATTGAAGACCGTTACTGGGGCGGAACCTGCGTTAATGTTGGCTGTGTACCCAAAAAACTCTACTCCTACGCCGCCCACTTCGGGGAAGATTTTGCTGATGCAGCCGGTTATGGCTGGAACATCGGTACACCGCAGTTTGACTGGCCGGTATTGCGTGATAACCGTGCCAGGGAAATCCTCCGATTGAATGGGGTGTATAACCGCCTGCTGGACAACAGTGGTGTGACCCGTATCGAAGGGCGGGGCAAGATCCTTTCTGCTCATTCCGTTCAGGTGGGTGAAAAGACCTATAGCGCGGAACGCCTGCTGATTACCACTGGCTCCTGGCCTTACATTCCGGATTTTCCCGGTTCAGAGCACTGCATCACTTCCAATGAAGTGTTTGACCTGCCGGTGTTTCCGAAGCGCTTCCTGGTGTACGGCGGTGGGTACATTGCGGTGGAATTTGCTTCGATCTTTAAAGGTCTGGGTGCTGAAACCACACTGGTGTACCGGGGTAACAAGTTGTTGCGTGGTTTTGATGAAGAAGTACGTGACTTTGTTCAGGAAGAAATCGGTGCTCATGGCGTTAAGCTGTTGCTGGAGCAGGAGATTCAAAGCCTTGAACGCAAGGCGGACAAACTGCTGGTGACATTGGCTGATGGTTCACAGTTAACCGTGGACGCGGTGCTTTGTGCCACAGGTCGACGCGGCAACCTGGCGGGCCTGGGTCTTGAGAATGTTGGCTTGAAGGCCAATGCACAGGGTGAAATCCCCGTTGATGAACATTTTTGTACCGAGGTGCCGAGCATTTATGCGCTGGGTGATGTCACCGGTGGCCCGCAATTGACACCTGTGGCACTGGCTGAAGCCATGGTCCTGGTGCATAACCTCTACAGCGGTGAAGCTGCACGGGTGATGAATTATGACAACATTCCCACTGCAGTGTTTTGCCACCCCAATATTAGTACAGTGGGGCTGAGTGAAGAAAAAGCACGTCAGGTTTATGGCGAAATCCGGGTTTATTCCACCAGCTTCAGACCCATGCGTAATACCCTGTCTGGTAATCCTGGTCGTTGCCTGATGAAACTGGTGGTGGATGATGCCAGTGACAAGGTGGTTGGTTGCCATGTTGTGGGTCCGGAAGCCGGTGAAATCGTACAGGGAATGGGCATTGCAGTGAAAGCTGGGCTGACCAAGGCTGATTTTGATGCCACCCTTGGCATTCACCCCACCTCTGCTGAAGAGTTGGTGACCCTGCGTAGCCTGACACGACGTTAATCACTGGCTGTCCAGGCACGAACTGCAGAAAGTGAAGTGACCCCGCCCTGGCGGGGTTTTTTGTTTTATGGCAGCTACCGGGTTGGGCTGATTCGGAGAATGATAATTAAAAATTATGATTTAACCATTTCTTCATAATCCAAAATTTGATTTTTGGGTGGTTTCTGTTATCCTGTATGCATCCTGGATAGAGACCACAACTTATATGGATACTGAAAATCTACGTATCAGAAAGCCTGTAGCTGATGATGGTGTTGTTATTCATCAGCTGATTCAGAGCTGCCCTCCGCTGGATGTCAATTCGACCTACCTTTATTTGCTGCAGTGCACTCATTTTGCTGAAACCTGCGTTGTTGCCGAGCTGAACGGCAAGGTTGCTGCTTTTTTATCCGGCTACATCAAGCCGGGTAACAGTTCGACATTTTTTCTCTGGCAGGTAGCAGTGGGTGAGTCACTGCGAGGCAAGGGTATGGCCAGGCGCTTGCTGGATGCAGTGCTGGAGCGGGAGGCATGCCATGACGTGTGTTTTCTTGAAACGACCATTACTCCGGACAATCAGGCCTCCTGGGCGTTATTTCGCAGTTTTGCGCGGGATCGCCAGGCTGAACTGACCGATCAAGTGCTGTTCAGTACCGCTGAGTTGGGTGGTCAGCATGAACCGGAAGTACTGGTCAGGATCGGGCCCTTCCAGAATAAGCCCTTTGCTTAGTGCCCGGTAAGCTCATTGATGACCCACTTCACCGATTAAAAAACAGACAGGTAAAACACCATGACTGACGTAAACGTTAACTCTGAATCCCTGGAACGCCTGGAATCTGAAGTTCGCACCTACAGCCGTTCCTTTCCAACCGTTTTCAAGCGTGCACGTGGTGCCACCCTGACGGATGAAAACGACAAGGATTACATTGATTTTCTGGCGGGTGCCGGCACGTTGAATTATGGCCACAACAATCCAAAGCTGAAAAAAGCCCTGCTGGATTACATCATGGATGACGGTATCACCCATGGTCTGGATATGTGGACGAGTGCCAAACGTGATTTTCTGGAAACCCTGGAGCAGGTGATCTTTAAGCCCAGAGGGCTGGATTACAAGGTACAGTTCTGTGGCCCGACCGGAACCAATGCCATTGAGGCTGCCCTGCGGATTGCCCGCAACACTACCGGTCGCACCAATATAGTTTCCTTCACCAATGCATTTCATGGTGTGACTCTGGGTGCTCTGGCCACCACGGCCAACAGCAAGTTCCGCCATGCAGCAGCAATGCCCACTGCCGGCGTTTCCTTCATGCCTTACTGCGGTTACATGGATGGCGACTCATCCAGTCTGGCCTTTCTGGAAAAGACTCTGACTGATAACTCCAGTGGAGTGGATTATCCTGCAGCGATCCTGCTGGAAACCGTACAGGGTGAAGGCGGCATTAATGTGGCTTCCATTGAATGGTTGCAGGGCATCGAAAAAATCTGTCGCAAGCATGGCATTCTGCTGATTGTCGACGACATTCAGGCGGGCTGTGGCCGTACCGGCAAGTTCTTCAGTTTTGAACATGCCGGGTTGAAGCCGGATATTGTCACCAGCTCCAAATCGCTGTCCGGTTATGGATTGCCCTTTGCAGCAGTGTTCATGAAGCCGGAACTGGATCAGTGGAAGCCAGGTGAATACAACGGTACTTTCAGAGGCAATAACCTGGCCTTTGTCACGGCCACCACTGCGATGCGTGAATACTGGCGTAATGATGACCTGGCGCGTGATGTCACTCGCAAGGGCAAGATTGTCGAGCACCGCTTCAAACAGCTGGCTCGTGCTTATCAGGCAGCCGGTATTGAGGCCTCCGAACGGGGGCGTGGCCTGATGCGTGGACTGGATATCTTGCAGGGTGATCTGGCCGACGAGATTGTGGCTGACTGCTTTGAAAATGGCCTCGTCATCGAAACCAGCGGGCCAGAAGGGCAGGTGGTCAAATGCCTGTGTCCGCTGCTGATCAGTGATGATGAGCTGAACAAGGGACTGGATATTCTTGAGCAGGCTGTAAAACGCCAGTTGGACAGGCTGAACAGCAATCAGACCCGTAAGTCAGCCTGAGGAGTGGTGGCATGATAGTCAGAAACCTGGAAGAAGCCCGCAAGACAGATCGGTTTGTGGTGGCTGAAAACGGTAACTGGGACAGCACCCGGCTGGTGCTGGCGGATG
This sequence comes from Marinospirillum alkaliphilum DSM 21637, assembly GCF_900119735.1. Taxonomy (GTDB): domain Bacteria; phylum Pseudomonadota; class Gammaproteobacteria; order Pseudomonadales; family Halomonadaceae; genus Marinospirillum; species Marinospirillum alkaliphilum. Next base: position 125,152 of record NZ_FPJW01000006.1, read on the forward strand.
ATGGCATGAACCACTCATTCCACATCACCCGAATTTACGCTGGAACCGAGACTCCCATCCATTACAAGCACCACCTGGAAACGGTTTATTGCATTGAAGGTGAGGGCGAAGTGGAAACCGTGGCTGATGGTAAAATCTGGCCGATTCGGCCCGGTGATGTGTATGTGCTGGATAAACACGATCAACACCTGCTGCGTGCCAGTAAAACCATGACGGTGGCTTGTGTTTTTTATCCGGCAATCACCGGTACGGAAAAGCACCGTGAGGATGGTTCTTACGCGCCGGCAGATGAAGGCTAATCCTGCCGCCAAGTGATAAAAATGGTGTGATAAAAGCTGTGAAATAAAAAAGAGGCCATGTAGGGCCTCTTTTTTATATAGGGTTCTTATGTAAGCTTCCTGGCTGTTTTCACTGAGAACTCTCAGCTGTTTTCACTGAGATCCTGGCTTTGTCCGCCAGAGGTAAACAACAGGATGCGATTACGCCCTGTGCGTTTGGCATTGTACATGGCCTGATCTGCAGCACTGACCAGCTCATCAGCGTCAGCAAAAACGGGTTGGGCATTATCCCTTAATTGCTGAACAGCAATGCCCATGGATGCGGACACATAGATATCTTCCTTGTTGTGGCTTAGCAGGGGGGTACTGGCCAGGTGCTCTTGCAGGCGCCTTGCAAAAGCCAGTGCCTCATCCTGGTTAAAACCGGGCAACAAGGCAACAAACTCTTCGCCACCATAACGGCCAGCAATGCAGCCGCTTTCCAATTCCTGCTCCAGTGCCGTAGCAAAGGCTTTTAACGCTGAGTCACCCAGAGCATGACCATATTGATCATTCAGGGTTTTGAAATAATCCAGGTCAATGAAAACAACCGCCAGAGAACCACCGGATTGCTGAATCGCCATAAAGTGCTGTTGCAATTCTTTTTCGGTGTACTGGCGGTTAAAAATACCTGTCAGCGGATCTTTTTTGAGCTGTTCCTGGAGTTTTTCAGAATTACGGCGCAGTTCGTCAATTTCCTGCTGCTGCTGCGCCAGTTTCTGCATCATGCGCAGGTTGCGCTCCACCAGTAGGTGTTTGGCTTCCTGCAGCAGGTTAAAGGTGTCGATCTGTGCCGGTGCCTTGATTTCAAACAGGCGGGCAATATCAGGTAATTTGTCTTGCAAGTGCAGCAACAGATGAGAGAACTGGCGCTCATCCATCTGCAGATAATCCTGGCTGGCCTGGTAGGCCAGTGTCATCGCCATCTCCTGATTGGAAGACAACCAGGGGTCAGCCATCAAGCCGGATAAAGCCAATACACGTTGGGCTGCATTGGTCTTGTCTATTTCTTTAGGCAGTTGATGGCTGTTCAGCAGCGGCAGAGTGTACTTTTCCGGTAAGCCCCAGCGGCTGCATAACCAGTGGCCTACCTGGGTGTGGTTGGTACCGTATTCACGCTCTTCAAAAGAAGCCAGTTGGCGGTGGGAGCGGGCACTGTGATAAATCACACCGTAAATATCAGGGTCCATCTCGTTTAATGCCAGCATGCCAATGTCTTGCAGCACTGCCGCCAGATAGGTGGTTTCAACATCAAAGCGCAGGTTCATCAGGCGTTGCAGTTCACGCACCACCATGCCGCTGATCAGGGCTCGCTTCCAGAAGTTGTCCAGATCCATGCCGTTGCTGTCACGGGTGCCACGAAAGGCCAGCCCGAAGCTGAGCGACAAGGACAGGGCACCTTCCATGCCAATACGATTAACCGCCTGTTGCAGCGTTTTTAATTCGCTGCCTGCATAAAAGGCAGAGTTGGCTGCGGCCAGCAGTTTGGCGCTGAGGGATGGATCCTTGGCAACCAGATTGGCCAGCTCCAGGGTTCCGGCTGTGGGTGTGCGCGCCAGCTCAAGAATGCTCACCACAATGGCTGGCAGGGAGGGCAGGGTTCTGCAATCCTGAAGTTTCTTGATCAGGGTCGGCGGCAATTGAGAGTCACTGACCTGTTGCATGCATGGGTATCCTTGATCGACGTTAGTCGCGATGGGTTCCACTATACTCCAGTGCAGGCAAATCCAAAAGTCATCCGGTGCGTCAGAGGCCCTGCAGCGCCTCTATGTGCCGGTGAACTGATCGCGCCAGGGAGTTAAGGTCATAACCCCCTTCCAGCACGGATACCAGTCGCCCTTGTGCATGGATGCGGGCCTGATCCATCAATAGAGTGGTGATCCAGTGATAATCGTCATCTTCCAGATTCAGTTCACCCATGGGATCTTCACGATGTGCATCAAAACCGGCAGATACCAGAATCAGTTGGGGTTTGAATGCCTGCAGGGCAGGCAGCCAACTGGCTTCAATGGCTTTACGGAAAGCCAGGCTACCGGTATGGGCGTCCAGGGGTGTATTGATGATGTGATCGCCCTGGTGATCTGTGTAACGCCAGGGATAAAAGGGGTGCTGGAAGCTGGAGCAGACCAGCACACGCGGATCATTACGGAATACATCAACCGTACCGTTACCGTGGTGTACGTCGAAATCAACAATGGCTACACGATCCAGCTTGTAATGTTCCAGTGCATGAAGCGCACCAACGGCTACATTGTTGTAAAAACAAAAGCCCATGCTTTCCACGCGTTCAGCATGGTGCCCCGGTGGGCGCACGGCACAGAACACATTGTCAGCCTGGTTCTTGAAGATCTGTTCAACACCGCGCACGACAGCACCGGCAGCCATGCCAGCGGCATCCAGTGAGCGCGGACCCAGTAGGGTTTCATCTTCAATGGCGGTGAAACCTTCCTGTGGCAGACTCAGTTGTAATGAGCGGATGTGTGCTCTGGGGTGAGCACGATGTAGCTGTTCTTCAGTGACCGGTCGGGCAGAGTACTGCATCAGCTGATTCATCAAACCGCTGAGTTTAAGCTGATCAATGATGGCATTCAGGCGCAGAGGGCTTTCCGGATGCCAGGGCCCCATGTCATGAAGGGCGCAGTCCTGATGAGTGATGAAAGATGTGATCATGGCTCCGCCTGCTATTCGTTACTTTTTGTTATTCAGTTTAATCTTGTTTCGCTTTGGGGGATACTGGGCAATGGTCGAAGAATCTGGATGGGCTGGAGAAACAAGGTGAGCACAAGGTTTCTGCGTTATTTTTTTGAGCCACGTACCCTGGCAGTGATTGGTGCCTCGGAAAAAAACTTCAGCCTGGGTGGGCAGGTGGTGGTTAACCTGTTGGACGCTGCTTTTCCGGGCCGCGTATGGGTCGTGAACCCTAAGGGTTACATCCGTGTGCATGGCTGTGAATGTTATGCTCATGTACGTGATTTACCGGAGGTACCTGATCTGGCCGTGGTCTGTACACCGGCCGATGTTGCTCCCGATGTGGTGGCCGAGCTGGGCCGCTTTGGTGTCAAGGCAGCATTGGTGCTGACTTCCGGCCAGGGGCACCGCAGAACCAATTACAAGGTGCGACTGCTGGAAGCCGCCCAGAGCTCGGGCATACGGGTCATGGGGCCTGAGTGCATGGGGATTCTGGTACCCTCCCGCAAGCTGAATGCCAGTTATGCACCACAGAACATCAAGCCTGGCAAGGTGGCTTATATCGGTCAATCCGGCATGCTGGGCAATGCCATCATTGACTGGGCCAACGGGCGCGGCATAGGTTTTTCCCATCTGATTACCCTGGGCGACAGTGTTGACGTGCGCCTGGCGGATGTCATTGATTACATCAACCGTTTTTCCAATGCCCAGGCGATTTTGTTGCACCTGGAAAATGTGCCGGATTCCCGTCACTTCATGACCGCAGTGCGTGAAGCTTCGCGCAACAAGTTGGTGCTGGCGATTAAATCAGGTCGCACCGCGGAAGCTCAGGGCGACCCGGATCTTTATACCCCCGGTTTGATCAACCGCGACCCTGTGTATGATGCAGCCTTCTCCCGTGCGGGTATGGTCAGGGTGCATAACAGTGAAGAGTTGTTTGATGCCTTGGAAACCCTGACCCGCATGCGTCCGGTAAGAGGGGACAAGCTGGCCATTGTCAGCAATGGGCTTGGTCCGAGCATGCTGGCCGTGGATAGGTTGATACACCAGGGCGGGCAGTTGGCCCCCCTGACGGAAGCAACCCGCGAGCGGTTGCGCGCCTGGTTGCCCAGTGATGAGCATCGCATCAATCCGCTGGATATCGGTGGTGGTGCGACACCCCAGCAGTTTGTTGATGCCATCCAGATCGTTTCTGAAGACCCGGAAGTGGATGCAGTATTGGTGGTGCATGCACCCACTCGACTGGCACCCAGTGAAGCCACCGCACTGGCGGTGATTGCCAATAAAAAAAGCTACAAACGTAATCTGCTGACCAGTTGGATGGGGCTGGATCATGCCTTTCCAGCCCGTCATGAGTTCAATCTGGCTGGAATACCCACCTACCTGTCACCGGAAAAAGCAGTGCAAGCCTTTATGCACCTGGTGAATTATCAGCGCAACCAGTTGTTGCTGCAGGAAACGCCACCCACGCTGCCGTTTGAAACCTCTCAGGAAGCACGCAACCAGGTGAGGCAGTTGGTTGAATCAGTGGTGGCGGAAGGGCGTCTGCATCTGAGTCATGAAGAAACAGCGCAGTTGCTGAAAGCCTATGCCATTGACATGGCACCGACCTTTTACCCGAAAACACCGGAACAGGCCGGTTTGCTGGCAAAACAGATTGAAGGCAGCAAGGCTTTAAAAATCAATCATGCCACCAACTCCTGTCCGTTTGTGTACCGCAAGCACCCGCACAAGGTCTCTGCCGGGTTGTTACATGACCTGGAAACACCGGAGGATGTGCGTCTGGGTGCAGAAAAACTGCTGGCAAAAGTGCAGGAAAAGTTTCCGCACAGCCCGGTGCATTCTTTTGTGCTGCAGCCCATGCAGCGCGGCAAACACTCCATGCAGCTGAACCTTGGCATTACCCGTGATCCGGTATTCGGCCCGGTGATTTTGTTCGGTATTGGTGGTTACAAGGTCAATATCCTGCTGGATCGGCAGATTGCCCTGCCACCACTGAACATGACCCTGGCGCAGGATCTGGTGAAACGCAGTCATGCCGGTCGTTTGATCCAGGAGCACAGCAATCATCCTGAGCAGGATCTGGAGCGTATTGGTGTGCTGCTGGTGAAACTCTCCCAGCTTTGTTCAGACATCCCTTTGATTCGCGGCCTGGAAATCAATCCACTGTTACTGAATCGACGTGAAATGTTTGCCATTGATGTGCAGTGTGATCTGGGTGATCCGGCTTATCATGCCATCATGCCTTACCCGGAAGATCTGCGGAAAAAGGTGGCACTCAAGGATGGTCGGGAAGTGGAGGTGCGCCCTATTCGGGGTGAGGATGCTGTGGCACTGCTGCGCTTCCATAGTCGTTTGTCGGAAGAAAGCATACGTTTCCGTTATTTTCATAACAAGGCAGACCTGACCAAGCGTGACCTGTCACTGCTGACCCAGATCAATTATGACCGCCAGATGGCGTTTATTGCTGAACAGACACTGGAGGATGGCAGCAAGGAGATTCTGGGTGTGTCACGTGTCTGGACTGATCCGGATAATATTCGCACCGAATTTTCGGTGATCATCCGTGATGATCTGCAGGGGCTGGGGCTGGGTTCGTTGCTGATGAATAAACTGATCAGCTATTCACGCAGTGTTGGAACACTGGAAATGGTCGGAAAAATCATGGTGGAGAACCACCCGATGCGAGGCCTGATGAAGCATCTGGGTTTTCAGTGCACCTACAACCTGGATGAGCAGGTGATCGATGCGGTGCTGCCGCTGAATGAACCCACCACCGAGTGGCAGCGGCATCGTCTGGCCAACCCGGTGGATTAAGAACCCTCTGATTAACTATTACGCTTGACCATGCTGCGTTGAAATTGATCTCAAACTGCTCATTTACTCCGTGTAAACTGCGCTTTTTCAATCAATTTCGCCTTGCCTTGCCTGCGCTCATCACGTTAATCAGAGGTTCTTTTAGTTTGGTTTCCTGGGTATTGGATCAGGGCGACAGGCGCTCCCTGATCCACTCGCCACCTTCCAGTCGGAAACGAATGCGGTCATGCAAGCGGCTGGGCTGGCCCTGCCAGAACTCGACCAGGGTAGGGATGACCCTGTATCCACCCCAGTGGGGTGGGCGAGGCAGGGTATCAAACTCACGATATTGTTCTTCCAGAATGGCCTGGCGTTCACTTAACACTTCGCGGCCACTGATGATCTGACTCTGTTCTGATACCCAGGCACCCAGTTGGCTGTCACGCGGACGACTGGTGTAATAGGCATCAGACTCATCATCTGACAGCTTTTCAACACGGCCTTCAATCCGAACCTGGCGCTCCAGCATTTCCCACCAGAATAACAGGCTGCAGCGCGGATTTTCAGCCAGTTCCTGGCCCTTGTCACTTTCGTAGTTGGTATAAAACACCCAGCCCTTTTCTTTTGAAAACCCCTTTAATAACAGAATACGTGCACGTGGTTGGCCATCTTTTCCTTGAGTTGCCAATGTCATGGCATTGGGGTCCAGATTTTCAGTTTGCACGGCTTCAGCCAGCCAGTGAGTGAAAAGTGCAAAAGGACAGCTGCCGGCCTTGTCTTCTGTAAGGCCGTCTTGAGCGTAATTTCTTCGCATTGCGGCAAGATCACGGTTCATCTTGCTGATCTCCTGGTGTAAAGTGGTTTATAAGACTTTTTGCAACTGAATCAGGAGGATTGATTCCATGACAGCGCAGGTACCTGCCCAGAATATCAAAGTCTGGGACTGGTCGATAAGGGTATTTCACTGGTCCTTGCCTTTGCTCATTTTTTTGCTCTGGTTTTCTCAGCGCAACGGTAATCTTGAGCATCACTTTCTGTTTGGACAGGTGTTAACAGGGTTGTTGGTTTATCGTGTGATCTGGGGTTTTATCGGTACCCCTTATGCACGCTTCAGCCATTTTCTGCGGGGACCAGAACGCCTGCTGGTTTATGTGCAAAATTTTTTCTCATCCGATAAACCGCTTTACCTGAGCCATAACCCTCTGGGTGGTCTGATGGTGCTGGTGTTGTTGGGTGCTGTCAGCTTTCAGTTGGTCACCGGCCTGTTTACTACAGATGATATTTTTTTCTCAGGGCCGCTTTATGACACTGTTTCCCGCTCAACATCGGCTTGGATGTCGCGTTGGCACCACAACTTTTTTGACTGGTTACTGGTGCTGATTGGCTTGCATCTGGTCGCAATTTTGGTTTATCGGTTGAGAGGCGAAGGGTTGGTCAAGGCCATGTTCACCGGCAGCAAAAAAACGACTCGTCAGCCGGAAGATGAGTTGAGTGTTGATACGATGCAGGCATTTCCCTGGCTGCGTTTTGCTCTGGCTGTTGTGGCAGCTTTACTGGTAGTGCTGGTGATTTTTCACTGGGTGTGAGAAGTGCAGATTCTTGAGTGATAAAAAAGGCCGCCCTTGTTGAAGGGGCGGCCTTTTACTGGCTGCTAGATTTGTAAATCAGCGTGCACGGTAATCATCGTGGCAGCTGCGGCAGCTTTGTACCAGGGCACCAATGGTCTGGCGTGCCTTGGCTTGATCAAAGTCAGGCTGGCCAGAGGCTTCTACCAGTTCTCCCAGGGCTTTACCAAAGGCTTGCCCTTTGGCCTGGAAGTCACTCATGTTGTTCCAGGCGCGATCTTGTAATCTGCTACCCGTCACACCACGGGTTGCCGGGAAGTAGGTTTCACCCAGCATGGGGGCAACCTTGGCAATATTGGTAGCGCGTTTGTGTACTTCTTCCGCATCAAAGGGAATATCACCACGTACCATGCCGCCTAATACACTGCTTTGTGCACTGAATACCTGGTAAATGGCTTGACGATATTTAATGGCATCTTCAGGCTTGAACAGATCGGCCTGGACGCTTGTGGTACCCAGCAGGGCCAGGGTTGCAACAGCTAGGGTCTTTTTCAGCATGGGTTCTCTCCTTGTCAAAGCAAAGTGGCAGTGGTTTTAACTGCAGCTTCTTATAAAAACAGAAAGTCACTGTTTTCATTATCAGATGCTTATAAAGACCTGACTCTACATCAATTCTGTGCGGGTCGCAAAAGTGATTGCCTTACGAACAAGCCATAAAATGTGCATGATGTTACAAAAATTCACGGTGGAGCGTTTTTTTTACCGTTTAAATAGTGGTCTGGCTACAAAAGCCTGGCGTGCAATACTGTTCAAACGCTTCAGGGCTGCTATCATAGTCACTATCTGCGCCTGACGGGTTGTCAGGGGTATGCGCGTTTAACTGCCGTTTTCACTTAAGGATCGCAATATGGATCTTGCTACGCTGCTGGGCCTGGTGCTGGGGTTCACCCTGATCATACTGGCAATTATCACCAGTGCGGATCTTGGACTGTTCTTCAACCTCCCCGGTATTCTACTGGTCATGGGCGGAACCTTTTCTGCAGCCTTGATCAAGTTTCGGGTGCAGAGCTATCTGGTTGGAATAAAAGAAGGATTTGCCACAGCCTTTTTTGAACGTAATGACAACCCGCGCGAAATTATTGCCTTGGCCAACCGCCTCTCTCGCATTGCCCGTCGTAACGGCCTGCTGGGTCTGGAAGATGAACCCATCGATAACCCGTTTTTCCAGAAGGGCGTACAGATGTGTGTAGACGGTAGCGCCCCCGAATTTATTCAGGAAGTACTGCAAAAGGAAATGCTTCTGACCATTGAGCGTAAATCGATTGGTGAAAGGGTATTCCGTGCCTTTGGTGATTTGTCACCCGCTTTTGGCATGATCGGTACACTGGTGGGTCTGGTCGCGATGCTGAATAACCTGGATGACCCGACTAAATTGGGTCCGGGTATGGCGATTGCACTGCTGACCACTTTTTATGGTTCACTGATGGCGCAGCTGGTTTTTATCCCTCTGGCTGACAAGCTGGAAATGAAAGGGGATGAGCTGCGAAACAACATGGCACTGATCGTTGATTCGGTCATGGGTATTTATAACGGTATGAACCCGCAGGTACTGGATGAGCTGCTGGAAACCTATTTGCCGGAATACCAGCGTGGTGCCGTAAACATGACGGAAGAAATCGAGTAAAGCAGACCAACCTGAGAGGTTGTCTGGCTGAAGGAGAAACACTGCTGTCATGACCAAAAATGCCTTGCCGCAAAAGAAGAAAAAAGAGATCAAGGGAACCCCGGTTCCTACATACATGATCACTTTTGCCGACATGATGACACTGCTGCTGGTGTTCTTTGTGTTGATCCTTTCTTTTTCAACCATGGAAGTGGAGCGTTTCCGTGCTATTTCCATGGCATTGCAGAACTCTTTCGGCTTTCAGATGATGAACCCGCTGAATCTGATACCCGTGGACAATCCACCTCGAACTGAAAACATCATTGCTCCAATCAAGCCTGAACCGCCGACCACTGAAAACACTGGGATGGAAAACCAGTTGGATGCCCTGGGCAATCGACTGCAGACCAACTTTGTGGATGAGATCGAGCGCGGACTGATCATTGTTGAGCAAGATGAAGATCACATCATTATCCGCTTTCCAGATGATTCAGCCTTTGGATCAGCCAGTGATTGGCTGGAACCACAAATGGTTCCGATCATTCAGCGGGTAGGCGACCTGATCTCCGAGTTTGAGATGTATGTGATTGTTGGTGGTCATACCGATAACATTCCCATTCATACTGAGCGTTTTCGGTCCAACTGGGAGCTTTCCACCGCTCGCGCCATTTCGGTGGCACATGAGTTGACCTGGATGAGTGACTTGAATGAAGAGTACCTCTATGTGGTGGGTAATGGGGATGCCCGTCCGCTGGCTACCAATGCCACGCCCGAGGGACGTGCACGTAACCGCCGTGTGGAAATTCTACTGATGGAGCGTGACCTCACCGAAGAGCGCGAGGTTTTTCAGGGTATTCAGCAGATTCCTACCTATCGCTGACCCAGAAACCCTTGCTTATAGCGCTAAAAAAACCTGCCAATGGGCAGGTTTTTTTATTATCGAGTAAATGAGTATTGTGAGATCAATTTCAGGGCGGTATCAGCAAGCGCAAGGGTTGATCATAAGCATTTCAAGGCTGCTCTGGCGTATAACGTGCGCGAGGTGTGGCCATCGGCCAGGGTTCTTCATCCACCGGACGAAATTTACCCTGAGCAGCGTCATACGCAAGGATTTGGCTGGTACCCACATTGTAGATCCAGCCGTGAATAAACAGTTGGCCACTGGCCAGTCTGGATGCCACGGAAGGGTGGGTGCGCAGGTGATCCAGTTGTGCCACCACATTTTCTTCGGTCAGTACGCTCAGTGCATCATGGCCACCACAACAATTGTGCTCCACCACCGTTCTGGCTACTTCAGCATGGCGTAACCAGGCCTTGACGGTTGGCATGTGCTCAACTTTTTCAGGGTTCATGACGGCCTTCATGGCGCCACAGTCAGAGTGTCCGCACACAATGATGTGTTTCACACCCAGGGCCATCACAGCGTATTCGATGGCAGTGGATACACCACCCAGCATCTGGCCGTAAGGCGGTACGATGTTACCGACATTACGGGTAACAAACAGGTCGCCGGGTTCACTCTGAGTAATCAGTTCGGGAACAACACGAGAGTCGGAGCAGGTAATAAACATGGCGCGAGGATTTTGTTCCTGCGCCAATTCTTCAAAAAAAGCCTGCTGCTGAGGGAAAACATCGTTTCGAAAGCGTCGAAAGCCCTGAATGATTTTATCCAATGCCTCGTTAGCACTTTCGGCAGTGTTTCTTGAATCCGGCATGATCCGGAGGTCTCCTTTAGGTAATTGCCTTTTTAAACTTGTAATCGCTGCCAGCGACGTTGCTGCCAGATCCAGATAAACAAACCTGAGTTGATCACCCGGTAAGCCAGTTGTGCGCACCAGATGCCCAGTAGGCCATAACCTAAATGAATGCCCGCAAGCCAGGCCATGGGCAAGAAAAACAGCCACTGCATGGACAGGCTCAGTTGCATCACCAGTCGCTGCGCACCGGCGCCCTGTAATGCCTGATTAAACACGATAGCAGCAGCATCCAGGGTGATCATGATGCCCGTGAGCATCAAAGGAATTCTGCCTAATTCGATCAAGTGGGTATCATGCAGGAAAATACCCAGAATGGCTTCAGGGAACAGCAGCATCGGCAAGCCCAGAACTGCCAGTAGCAATGAGGCCAGCCGCATCACTTCCCAGCCCCAGCGATGGGCTTCTTCCTTTTGCTCTTCCCCGAGGCTGTGACCGACCAGTGTCATGGCTGCCATACCCAGGCCTACGCCTGGCAGAATCAGTAGCAGGGACAGGTGCACCAGCACATGGCCTACCGCCACACTGGAGGTGCTGATTTGTCCCAGAAACCAGAAAAGGATGGCGTAGCTGACGGCAAATAAAAACTGCTGAACCGAATTGGGAATGGCAAGGCGCAGGGTGCGCCATAACAGATTAAAGGTTGGAACCTTGAACAGAAAACCACTCGGACAGGCACGCTGCCAGGTCAGCCAGCCCCACACCAGTGCGCCGGCAGTAACGGAAAGGCTGGTGCCCAGTGCGGCACCAACAGCGCCCAGCGGTGGAACACCCAGGCCACCGTGGATCAGCCAGATGCTCAACAGAATATTCAACCCATGGGTGAACAAGATGATGCGCAGGTAAATGCCTGATTCATGAATGCCGTGCCAATAACCCCTGAAACACAGGGTCAGGGCAACGGGCAGCAGTGCCAATACCCGCCACTGGAAATAATCACTGGCAACGGCCTGTACTTCAGGCGTCTGATTGATCCAGGCAACAATCCAGCCGGCTTCCAGCCAGCCAATCAATGTCAGTGGCAGTGTCACCAGCAATGCCAGCAGAATGGCAGCATTCAGTGGCAAGGCACGTACCGAGTACTCTCTGGCACCATGACGGCGTGCAACCTGAGCTTGCACCCCGGAAGATAGACCCATGATCAGGGCGGTCAGCATAAATATCGCGTAACCACCCACGCCCACCCCGGCCAGCACCGTTTCCCCCAGACTGCCGACCAGCGCCGCATCCACCAGATTCAACAGGCTCTGGCTTAACATGCCGCCCATGATCGGCAAAGCCAGTGCCAGAATACGGCGGGTGCGCTCTTTTTGCATCGAGGGTGCCTGATCCATGAAGGATTACTGATCCTGATCCGGATCGTAACCCAGAACCGGCATCAGCCAGCGTTCCAGCTCCTCGAGTGACATGCCCTTGTGGTTTGCTGCACTGATCACCTGGTCTCGGGTGATTTTGCCCAGATTAAAATACTTGCTGGCCGGATGCGCAAAATACCAGCCGGATACTGCTGCGGTGGGGTACATGGCATAACTTTCGGTCAGGATCAGCCCGGTGTGTTCTGTGGCATTCAGCAATTTGAACAACAGGCCTTTTTCGGTATGGTCCGGGCAGGACGGATAACCCGGGGCAGGGCGAATACCCTGATAGGCTTCCTTGATCAAGGCATTGTTATCCAGTTGTTCGTCAGCAGCATACCCCCAGAACTCCTTACGCACCCGCTCATGCATGCGTTCAGCAAAGGCTTCTGCCAGACGATCCGCCAGCGCCTTGACCATGATGGCGCGATAATCATCGTGCTGAGCCTCGTATTCCTTGGCCAGCTCTTCTGCACCTATGCCTGCGGTGACGGCAAAACCGCCGATCCAGTCGGCAATGCCTGAGTCTTTGGGCGCCACAAAGTCGGCCAGGGACTTGCAATGACCGTCCTTGTCCGGTGTTTGCTGGCGTAAATGGGTCAGGCGTTGCACCACCTGCTGACGGGTTTCATCGCTGTAAACTTCGATGACATCATCCAGCGAGTTGGCAGGCCACAGGCCAATCACGCCACGTGCCTTGATTTTTTTGCCTTCGATCAGTTCGCTCAGCATTTGCTGAGCATCAGCAAACAGCTTTTTGGCTTCTTCACCCACCACCTGATCTTCAAAAATGGCCGGGTATTTGCCCACCAAATTCCAGCTGATGAAAAAAGGGGTCCAGTCAATGCGCTCGACCAGTTCTTCCAGTGAATAATCATCAAAAGCCTGAACACCGGTGATCCGAGGTGGTACCGGGGGTTGTGCGCTGAAGTCCAGCTGCAGTTTACGACGGCGAGCCTCGGCATAATCACATTCAGCAGCCTTCAGGGTGCGTTTACTCTGGCGATCGCGTACCGCGTCATATTCTTCACGGATTTTTTCCATGAAGGGGGCTTTTAAGGTTTCAGACAAGAGGTTACTGGCAACACCCACGGCGCGGGAGGCATCACTGACATAAACCACCGCTTCATCATAGTGGGGATCAATTTTCACAGCCGTGTGGGCTTTGGAAGTGGTGGCACCACCAATCATCAGCGGGATTTTAAAGCCCTGACGCTGCATTTCTTTGGCAACATGCACCATTTCATCCAGTGACGGGGTGATCAAACCGGACAGGCCAATGATGTCGACCCTTTCCTCACGTGCCTTTTGCAGAATCTTGTCTGCAGGCACCATCACTCCCAGATCCACCACTTCATAGTTGTTACACTGCAGCACCACACCGACAATGTTTTTGCCGATGTCGTGAACATCACCCTTGACGGTGGCCATCAGGATTTTGCCCTTGGTTTGTACCTCGCCGGATTTTTCCGCCTCGATATAAGGGATCAGGATGGCCACCGCCTGTTTCATGACGCGAGCAGATTTCACCACCTGTGGCAAGAACATCTTGCCTTCGCCAAACAGGTCGCCGACGATGTTCATGCCATCCATCAGCGGCCCTTCAATCACATGAATCGGGCGCTCGGCCGCCTGGCGGGCTTCTTCAATATCCACATCAATGTAGGCGGTGATGCCTTTCACCAGCGCGTGGGCAATGCGCTCATTGACCGGCAGTTTGCGCCATTCCAGATCTTCTTTTTTCTCGGCACTGGCACCATCACCGCGGTATTTTTCAGCAATATCCAGCAACCGCTCGGTAGCATCCGGGCGCCGGTTCAGCACCACGTCTTCCACGGCATCACGCAACTCGGCAGGCAGGTCATCATAAAGTGCCAGCTGGCCGGCATTCACGATGCCCATGCTCATGCCCACCTTGATGGCATGGTAGAGGAACACTGAGTGAATGGCTTCACGCACCGGATTGTTACCCCGGAAGGAGAAGGATACGTTGGATACACCGCCGGAGATCAGCGCGTGAGGCAGGTTCTTGTGAATCCATTCGGTGGCCTGAATGAAGTCCACGCCATAGTTGTTGTGTTCTTCTATACCGGTGGCCACGGCAAAAATGTTCGGGTCAAAAATGATGTCTTCCGCAGGGAAGCCGATTTCATCCACCAGCAGCCGGTAAGCACGTTCACAGATTTCAATCTTGCGCTCAAAGGTGTCGGCCTGCCCACTTTCATCAAAAGCCATCACAATGATGGCGGCGCCATAACGCTTGCACAGGCGAGCCTGCTGACGGAAGGCTTCCTCGCCTTCTTTCATCGAAATGGAGTTAACAATCGGTTTGCCCTGCACACACTTCAGACCGGCTTCCAGAATCGGCCATTTGGACGAGTCCAGCATGATCGGCACCCGGGCAATGTCCGGTTCACCGGCAATCAGGTTCAGGAAACGCACCATGGCGGCTTGAGAATCCAGCATGCCTTCATCCATGTTGATGTCGATCACCTGCGCACCGTTTTCCACCTGTTCCAGTGCCACTTCCAGCGCGGTGGTGTAATCCTCGGCCACAATCAGCTTTTTGAAGCGTGCGGAACCGGTGACATTGGTGCGCTCGCCGACGTTCACAAACAGTGAGTCAGCGGTGATGTTGAAGGGTTCCAGACCCGATAAACGACAGGCAGGCGCAATTTCAGGGATCTGTCGCGGTGGGATACGGGCCACCGCTTCAGCAATGGCCTTGATGTGGGCCGGAGTGGAGCCACAACAGCCACCAATGATGTTCATCAGGCCAGACTGGGCAAATTCCACCAGAATGGCGGCCATTTCTTCCGGCGTCTGATCGTACTCACCAAAGGCATTGGGCAGACCCGCATTGGGGTGGGCTGATACATAGGTGTCCGCAATGCGTGACAGCTCCTCAACATAAGGACGCAGGTCTTCAGCACCCAGGGCACAGTTCAGGCCGATGGAGAGGGGGCGGGCATGACGCAGACTGTTCCAGAAGGCTTCCGTGGTCTGGCCGGACAGGGTGCGCCCGGAAGCATCGGTGATGGTGCCGGAAATCATGATCGGCAGCTCATAACCCTGACGTTCAAACACTTCCTGTACAGCAAACACCGCAGCCTTGGCATTCAGGGTATCAAAAATGGTTTCGATCAGAATCAGGTCACAGCCACCCCGAATCAGTGCTTCGGTGGCTTCAATGTAGTTTTCCACCAGCAGATCAAAGGTGACATTCCGGTAACCTGGATCATTCACATCGGGTGAAATGGAGGCAGTGCGACTGGTTGGACCCAGTACCCCGGCAACATAACGGGGGCGTTCCGGTGTGGAATACTGATCAGCCGCTTCACGGGCCACTCGGGCACCCGCTTCATTCAGCTCTGCCGCCAGTGCCTGCATGTCATAGTCGGCCTGGGACAGCTGGGTGGAGTTAAAGGTATTGGTTTCAATGATGTCCGCACCGGCGGCCAGGTATTCACCGTGCAGGCGGCGAATCAGATCCGGCTGGCTTAATACCAGCAGGTCGTTGTTGCCCTTGACATCACTGGGCCAGTCAGCAAAACGCTCTCCCCGATAATCGGCTTCCTGAAGTTTCTCTTTCTGGATCAGGGTGCCCATACCACCATCAAGAATGACAAGGCGTTGTTTCAGGGCATTTTTCAGGGCTTCAAGGCGCGCCTGAGTGGCAGCAGCAGGGGCTTTCATCTGGGGTTTCCGAATCTGGTTGCAAAGTTCGGCGCATTGTAACAAAAAGCCGTGGAGCTGGTCAGATAAAAAGACTGATCAAAAAGCTAGGGTATTGTCCTTGTTTACTGATTTAGCATAAGATGTTGCCATACCTAAACGTTTTCCTCTGGGGAAGAAAAAGCAATGAGTGAAGCCAGTGAAGCTGAAGTGATCAGCAAACCACTTCAGATTACCGAATCAGCCGAAAACTACCTGGCCGAACTGCTGGCCAAACAGAATGTTGAGGGCATGTCGGTGCGGGTGTTTATCACCCAACCCGGTACGCCTTACGCTGAAACCTGTCTGGCCTACAGCCGTCCCGGTGAAGAAGAAGCCACCGACGAGCTGGTAGAGCTGGAAAAAATTCGTGTGTATCTGGAAAAAAACAGCCTGCCATTCCTGGAAGAAGCCGTAGTGGACTTCAATCCGGACCGCATGGGTGGTCAGCTGACCATCAAGGCACCCAATGCCAAGATGCCCAAAGTCAGCAAAGACAGCCCTCTGGCTGACCAGATCAACTACATCCTGTACAGCGACATCAACCCTGGTCTGGCTGCCCATGGTGGTGAGATCAAACTGATTGAAATCACTGAAGATCAGATTGCCATTCTGCAGTTTGGTGGTGGCTGTCAGGGCTGTTCAGCCGTTGACCTGACACTGAAGGATGGTGTTGAAAAGACCCTGTTGGAACGCCTGCCGCAGCTGAAAGGTATACGTGATGTGACCGACCACAGTGTTAAGGAAAACGCCTTCTACAAGTAACAGCGAATCAAGTTGTTGGCTGCACGAAGGGTACATAAAGGTTTGACAGAAGCGTCACAACTGCTAGATTTAAAAAAGTCTGACCAGACAAACAAGAAACTGCTTGGGAGAATAAAGGCATGTCAATGCTGAAAAAAACACTGGCAACAGCTGTTGTCACCGCAGGACTGAGTCTGACCGCATTTAGCACTGGCGCTCTGGCGAATCCGAACCAGAGCTTCATCACCATCGGCACCGGTGGTGTGACAGGTGTTTATTATCCGACCGGTGGTGCCATCTGCCGTTTGGTTAACCGTGATCGTAGCCAGCATGGCATTCGCTGCTCGGTTGAAAGCACTGGTGGTTCTGCCTACAACGTCAACACCATTCGAGCTGGTGAGCTGGATTTTGGTGTGGTGCAATCCGATGTGCAGTACAACGCCTTTAATGGTGTAGCCCAGTTTGCTGATGCCGGTGCTTACACGGATCTTCGAGCTGTATTTTCGCTGCACCCTGAGGCCTTCACCGTTGTTGCTCGTGCTGATGCCCGTGCCACCGAGTTTGACCAGTTGCGTGGCAAGCGGGTCAACGTGGGCAACCCTGGTTCAGGTCAGCGTGCTACCGTAGAGCAATTGCTGGAAATTCGTGGCCAGAACATGGGCATTTTCTCGCTGGCGGCCGATCTGCGCGCTGCAGAGATGTCCAGCGCCCTGTGTGATAATCGCATTGACGCCATGATTTACGTGGTGGGTCACCCCAGTGGTGCCATTAAAGAAGCCACCAGCAGCTGTGACAGTCGTTTTGTGAATGTGCGTGGCGACTATGTTGATGAGCTGCTGAAAAAGTATCCCTACTACCGTCGTGCGGTGATCCCGGGTGGTGAATACACCGGCAATCCCAACGATACCCATACCTTCGGTGTTGCTGCCACGCTGGTCACCACTGCCAAAACGCCAGATGAGCAGGTTTACCAGCTGGTTCGCGCAGTCTTTGAAAACTTTGACACCTTCACCCGCCTGCACCCCGCATTTGCAGGTTTAACCAAGGAAGACATGGTGGGATCAGGCCTTTCTGCACCCCTCCACCCAGGCGCTGAAAGGTACTATCGTGAGGCAGGTCTGCTGAAATAAGGGCAGCCTGAACCCCGCAGCAAGGTGAAGCATGCCAGCTACTCAATTCTGATTAGCTGGCTTTTTTATTCCAACAAAAAAAGAATGGCCGAAGGGCGATCCTTTTCGGGCGTTCGGCTTGTTTGAGTTACATCAGGCCAGACAAGCAAGGCTGAAAATCTGTCGGTACCAAGCCCGACGACTTCAGTTTTAATAAGGGGAAAGGTGTATGACCGAAAAAAATCCGGGCAAACGCATCAGTATTGATGACTCGGCAAAAGATGACGAGGCAGCAAAACTGGTGCAATCAGAAAGTGGCTCCCGGCTGCCAGCGGGGCTGGGCGGTAAAATTATTTTGATGGTTGCACTTTGCTGGTCGCTGTATCAGCTCTGGTATGCCTCTCCTTTTTCCCTGATCAGTTCATCTTTCGCCCGGCCAACCCACCTGGCTTTTGCAATTTTTCTGGCGTTCCTGGTTTATCCGGCATTCAAGCGATCTCCTCAGCAGCGCATTCCCTGGCATGACTGGCTGTTTGCCATTGCTGGTGCCGCCTCCGCCATGTATCTGGTTTATGCCTATGAAGCCCTGGCAACACGCCCCGGCATTCCGAATACCACCGATCTGGTGTTTGCTGGCATGGGTATGGTGTTGTTGCTGGAAGCCACGCGCAGGGCGTTAGGGCCACCACTGATGATTGTGGCCGCAGTATTTTTAACCTACACCTACTTCGGGCCTTATTTCCCGGAGGTTATCTCACACCGCGGAGCCAGCCTGGAGCGATTGCTGTCGCATCAGTGGCTGACCTCGGAAGGGGTGTTTGGTGTCGCCATCGGTGTTTCGGCCAGTTTTGTTTTCCTGTTTGTGCTGTTTGGTGCTTTGCTGGAGCGGGCGGGCGCGGGTAACTATTTCATCAAAGTGGCCTTTTCACTGCTGGGTCACATGCGTGGTGGTCCTGCCAAGGCCGCTGTAGTGGCATCCGGCATGTCCGGTATCATTTCCGGTTCATCCATCGCCAACGTGGTCACTACGGGTACGTTTACCATTCCGCTGATGAAGCGGGTTGGTTTTCCGGCCAGCAAGGCCGGGGCAGTGGAGGTGGCTTCTTCCACCAACGGGCAACTGACACCCCCGATCATGGGTGCAGCAGCCTTTCTGATGGTGGAATACGTGGGTATTCCTTATCTGGATGTCATCAAACACGCCATTCTGCCCGCACTGATTTCCTACATTGCGCTGATTTACATCGTGCATCTGGAGGCCTGCAAGGCCAATATGCTGGGCCTGCCGCGCCGTTATACACCCACGCTGGCGCAATCACTGACCAGCTTTGTCGGCACCATTCTGGGGCTGTGCATTCTTACCCTGCTGGTTTATTACGGCATTGGCTGGATGAAGCTGGTGTTTGGTGAATGGGCCATGCCGCTGGTGCTGCTGTTGACCACCTTGGCCTATATTGCGCTGGTGGCCTATGGTTGCCGCTTTCCAGAGTTGCATATGGATGACCCCAATGCGCCAGTGGTGGAGCTGCCCGAAGTCGGTCCGACCATCAAGTCCGGGCTGTATTTCCTGTTGCCAGTGGTGGTGCTGGTCTGGTGTCTGGCGGTGGAGCGTTTTTCACCCGGTGTGGCTGCCTTCTGGGCCACCATCTTCATGATTTTTATTGTGGTGACCCAGCGCCCGCTGAAAAGCTTTTTCCGTCAGCAGCATGATTACCTGAACAGTGCCAGGGAAGGTTTTGCCGACCTGTATCACGGCCTGATCAATGGTGCCCGCAACATGATTGGCATTGGTGTGGCGACTGCTGCTGCAGGCATAGTGGTTGGCACCGTGACCCTGACCGGCATCGGGCTGGTGATGACTGATTTTGTGGAGTTCATCTCTGGTGGCAACCTGATGCTGATCCTGATTTTCACAGCCATGATCAGCCTGATTCTGGGAATGGGGCTACCGACCACCGCCAATTACATCGTGGTATCCACCTTGATGGCACCGGTGATTGTTGAGCTGGGCGCCCAGAACGGTCTGCTGGTGCCTTTGATTGCCGTGCATCTGTTTGTGTTCTATTTCGGCATTCTGGCGGATGACACGCCACCGGTGGGTCTGGCCGCTTTTGCCGCGGCTGCGGTCGCCAAGGCGGATCCGATTCGTACCGGTGTACAGGGTTTCACCTACGACATACGCACCGCCATTCTGCCGTTCATGTTTATTTTCAACACCAACCTGTTGTTAATCGACATCAATAACCTGTTCCACTTTTTCACCGTGGTGTTTGGTGCTGTGGTGGCCATGCTGGTGTTTGCTGCAGCGACCCAGCACTGGTGGCTGACCAAAAACCGTTTATGGGAAACCCTGGCGCTGCTGCTGATTGCCTTTACGCTGTTCCGGCCCGGCTACTGGTGGGACATGATTTATCCGCCCTACGAACATCTACCGGCAGCCCAGTTGGTTGAAGCGGCAGAACAGACACCCAGGGGTGAATCCCTGCGTATCTGGGTTGAAGGTGAAAGCCTGGATGGGCGGGATGTCAGCAAGCTGGTGATGTTGCCACTCAAAACGGCGGGTGATGGCCTGTCGCGCCTGGAGGATGCCGGTTTGATGCTGCTCATCGAGGGTGATGAGGTGGAGGTGGATATGGTGGCCTTTGGCTCCCCGGCTGAAGCCCTGGGTATCGATTTTGGTTGGCGCATCAGTGGAGCAGAACTGGCGCTGGATCGGCCAGCCAAGGAGTGGATGATGATTCCACCCTTATTCCTGCTGGCATTGATTGCCTGGTTACAAAGGCGTCGGCTGGCTGCGGCCAGAGCAGCTGATGCAAGTGAGGTGAAGCATGTTTAAGCACATTCTGCTGCCAGTTGACATATCTGACGGCAAGCAGTCAGAAAAAGCCATACGTGCTGCGGTGGAGCTGGCTCAGATGCATCAGGCCCAGCTTCATGTGCTGACGGTATTGCCGGGGTTTGGTTCACCCATTGTTGCCAGCTACTTCCCGAAACAGGACCTGAAAAAACTGCTGGAAAGCATTTATCAGAAACTGCAGGAACTGGTGGAGCCCTTCATTCCCGATGCACTTGAGGTGAAACTGCGTGCGGTGGAAGGTACGCCACACAAGGAGATCCTGAAGGAAGCCAAGCGCATCAAGGCTGATCTGATCGTGATTCCCAGTCACGACCCCAAGGCCGTGGAGCGCTTCTTTCTGGGCTCTGTGGCGGCCCGAGTGGTGGAACGGGCACACGTTTCAGTGATGGTGATTCGCCCGGATCGTTGACTGATGTAGCCGCTGGACCACAATAAAAAGGATTACAATAAAATCAAAGGGGCAGGGCGCTGTTGCTGATCTTTCTGTCGAATGGCGTCCTGCAACGCTTCCAGTTGCTGTTGTTTCTGTTCAATCTCCAGGCGCAGTTGAGCTTCGGTTGTCTGCGCCTGTTCTCTGAGCTGCTGCTGTTGTTGCTCCATGCGCTCCAGCTGCCGTTGCTGTTCCTGTTGCCGTACCTGATGCCCCTGTAATTCCAGTTGCAACTGTTGCATGGATTTGTGTGTAGCATCCAGCTCTGACTGCAGGCGTTGTTTTTCCTGCTGTTGCTGCTGTTGTGCCTGCTCCAGATGCTCACGGCTGGTACGTGCTTCCTGCCGGGCCAGATCCACCTCTCTGATCCAGCGCAGTTGATTCTCTTCATTACGCTGTTGTTCGTGCTCCATCGCCTGACGGTGATGCTGTTCCTGAGCCAGCAATTGATCAGCCAGCTTTTGTTGTTGCTGTTTCGCCTGAAGTTGTTGTTCAACCAGTTGGCTTTCCGCTGCCTGTAGCCTGGTTTCAAGCTGCAGGAGTTGTTCAGCAGTTCTGGTTTCCAGTGTTTGCAGCTGTGATTCACGCTGTTCCAGCAGTGCCTTATGGCGGCTGACTTCGGCCGTCTGGCGTTTGATTTCCTGCATCAGCTCCATATTTTGCCGATCCAGTAACAGTCGAGCCTCCTCATGGCGTTGCACCAACTCCATCGCGGCATGTTTTTCCGTCAGCGCCTGATGGATTTCATGATCAACCTGCTCGCGATGCTGCTGTAAGCGTTGATCGGCCTCCGTACAGGCAGCTTGCCAGAGTTCCTGCACCAGTTGTTGCAAGACTGGTGGAATGCTGGCTGCTTCCTGTTGCATGGGGCTGGCGTTGCGCTGTTCATCCCGCCACTGGCGCAGGTGTTCACTGAGGGTGGTGAAACTGCCGGTTCCCAGCATTTCCCGAATGCGTTGCACCGTTGGATTCTCGCCCTGGCGCAGTAGCGTCTGAATGACCTGAACCACTTCCTGATATTGAACACCGTTTCTGGCCATGGGGCAGTCCTCTTTACGGATTCGGCTGCGTTTTGCTTGTGTGTTAGGCGTAATGCTTGAGTGATCGTTTTGCTGCCTTTTTGCTGATTTTTGCCGCCATGAATACTCTGGGGCAGGTCAGCGTGTTTTTGAGGATAATATTACGTATTACGTTAAATGTAAAATATGATACGAAATAGAGCGTATATTCATGATAACCATAATTATCATGAATACTGGAAAAGGCCTCAGATTACAGATAAGATCAAAATCAGGCTGACCGCTTTCAGGTACAGACAGGTATAGAATCTCCATCAGCCAGCGCAACTCTCCCAGCCTAACCAGGACTCAGCACTGTGAAACAGCCATCACCCATATCAGTAAGCCGCAGGGATCGTCGCACTCTTGCCCAGGGTGGCTTTGCGCTGGCAATGGCCCCGCTGGAGCGTATTGGTGAGCTGCCGGATGAGCTGAGTGGCCGTTTTGGGGAAAACCGTCCTCCTGCCACCCAGATCTGCCAGATAGATGCTGCCAACGACCTGGAAGCCGTACAGTCCTGGTTATTGGAATACCAGTTGCAACCTCAGACCTTTCGGACTTATCGCAAGGAAGCAGAGCGTTTGCTGCTGTGGTGCTGGCTGGAACAAGGCAAGGCTTTTTCCAGTCTGAATCGTCAGGATCTGGCCGCCTATCAGGCTTTTCTGGCCGACCCGCAACCGGCCGTACGCTGGTGTGGGCATGGTCGGGCGCCGCGCCACAGTGCAGAATGGCGGCCTTTTCAGGGTAGATTGAGCCAAGCCAGTCAGCAGCATGCACTGCGCATTCTCAAGGGGTTGTTTCAATACCTGCATGCCGCCGGTTACCTGGCAGGTAACCCACTGGCACTGGTGCGTCAGAAAGATAACCGGCAGGATGGACGACGAGTCCGCGAAAGGCATCTGGATCAGGAAACCTGGGATGCGTTGGTGGACTATCTGCAACATCAACAGGCCGATGACCCCAAACGACTGAAACAACTGGAGCGCTGGCGGTTGCTGCTGGCCTTTTTATACCTGCTGGCCCCCCGGGTCCACGAAGTGGCGCAGGCGCGCATGAATGATTTTTTTCAGCGGCGTGGCCACTGGTGGTGGGCGGTGGAAGGCAAGGGCAAAAAATATGCGGAAATTCCCGTCAGTGAAGCCCTGATTGCTGCTTTAAAACGCTACCGCAGCTTTCTGCAGCTTGAGCCCCTGCCCGACCCTGAGGATTTCAGCCCGCTGATCAGGGATTTGTCCGGACAGCGTGGCATCTCGGCCAACATGATCTATCGCACCATGAAAGACCTGACGGATGAGGCCAGTCGTGCCTTTGCAACCAGCAACCCCGAGATTGCCCGGCGACTGGAAAAAACCAGTACCCACTGGTTTCGTCATACCTCCATCACCCATCAGGCAGATGCCGGTGTCGAACTGCGTTTTCTGGCTCGTAATGCCCGCCATGCCAGCCTCAGCACCACGCGCATTTATCTGCACGAAGAAGATCAGGCGTGGCAGGAACAGAACAGCAAGCAAGACTGGCAGGCTCCCTGGGCGGATCAGGCGGAAGAATGAATTTTGCATTAAACTGCTCAGCAGAAGCCTTATAAAAAGAAACCTGGCCAGCCGAGGGAATCAAATGGATCACGACAAACTCAGTGGCACCCACCTGCGTCGTGTGCTGGAAGCAGCCAGCCATCAGAGTGGTTTAAAGCTGCAACCCTTGATGCAGGATGACCGCAGTGTTGCCGATGAACCCTGGCCCATCACTCACCTGCAACTGGATCGAGAGCAGAACTGCCTGCATGTGCAGTTACGGGGTGACGAACAACAGATGAGCTTTCTGGCTCGCTGGCATCAGTTTCGTCTGTTTTTAAAGCATCGCAACCTGCTGTACGAAAGTGACCCACTGGAGGTCATCCGCACCGAACCCGGCAGTGAGCAGATCAATCTGCTGTTGGCGATGCCAAAAGTGCTGAGCAAGGTTTTTCACCGTGAGTTTTTTCGTGTTTATCTGGAAAATCGGGTGCATATTGCTGCCCGCATCAAGGCAGATGATTTAACCTTGCGGGGTCATCTGGAAGACTTGTCTGCCGGCGGTTGCCGTATCGCTCTGAATCCTCAGTTGGCCTTGAAACTTTTGCAGCCAGCTAAAGCCCCTTTGCAAGTGACGCTTGAATTCCCCAGTGGTGAGAAGGTTCTACGCCAGATTGAAATGTCCTATCTGCAGCCACAAGAGGCCTTTCAACATGCACTGCTGGGTTGTCACTTTGTGCATGCGGACCAGGATGAGCAGAAACGCATGTTCCACTATACGCTGGAAACTGAACGTGAAGTGGCACGCTTAAGCAACGTCGGTCGGATGTCTCGTTATCCATCCAACCTGTTTCAGCGTCCGGAAACGAGTGACCGCAAAGGCCCACGCAAAACCGCTCAGGGGGCTCGCAAAAGTCTGTACCCTGCGATTGATGAAGGTTATGAGCTGCGTGTCCGATCCATGGCTGATCGTCTGGCCTTACAGGTATTGTTGTTGGTGATGAACGGCAAGCTGGATGCTGCGCGCTTACGCGAGTTGGCGCTGGAGTTGATTGATGAGCTGGAAAATCGTCCGGCTAAAATGCTGCTGGCCCTGCAAGCCTGTCATGGCGGCATTAACCCGATTCTTTTACATAGCCTGCGTGTGGCTTGCCTGATGTTCCCGCTGGTTCCCCGAATTGGTATTTCCCGTGGCATGGAGTTGCCGGTGATGGTTTGTCTGCTGTTGCATGATCTGGGCAAACTTTTCATCAGTAACCAGCCTTGTTTTAACCCGCTTAAACAATCAACAGAAGCCTTGAGGCTGTTAAAGCAGAATCAGATTCAGCTATTCCGGGCTGCTTCGGCGCTGAAATGGATTCCTCCCCGAATTGGTGAGTCACTGATGGTTAATGCCAGTGAGCGCCTGGATGGTTCAGGTTATCCGCGGGGTTTAAAAGCCGACCGCCTGGATGCTTTGGCTCGCTTGATGAGCCTGGTGAAGGTGCTGGATTGCCTGGTTCAGGGTTACAACGATCCGCCCATGAGCTGGCGAGAGGCCTTTAAATGGATTTATCGCCACACAGAATGGTTCGATCTGGAACAGCTCAAGGTGTTTATCCGTTATTTTGGCCTGCGCCCCGTTGGCTGCCAACTGGTGTACAGCTCTGGTTTATTGGTTCAGGTCACTGCGGTGGACCACCATGGTGAAATTGAAGAGGTGATGCTGTTGAAACACCTGGAGATCCCAGGCCGTGAGGTGGCAGGAGAGCGGATACGGGGTGCTGCTGCACTGGAGCGGTTGGGCAAGATCCGTGGAGAGCAGGCGATTATCTGTTAAACTCGACTGTGAAACGGTAATACACAGCCGGAGATGGCATGCTCGGAAAAATCTTACTGACGGCACTGGTGTGTGGCCTTGTTTATCTGGTTTGGCGCCACCAGAAAAGTCAACTGCTGGAACAAGGTAAACCCGCCTCAGGCACAGCAACCCAAAACCCCCGGATCAGTCGCTCACCTCGCCCCCCCATCAAACGCCTGACAATGGGTGTCTTGTTGGTCATGTCACTGGGCAGTGGTGTCTGGATGCTGCTCGATTGGCGTGAGCGTCATACGCTGCTGGAGGTTCGGGTGATCAATCCGATGACCGGTAGTGAAACGGCTTATCAGGTGCTGAAAAAAGACCTGCAGGAAAATGCTTTTGTCACCCGTGACGGTCAACGCATACGCATTGCATCCAGCGAGCGACTGGAGGTTCAGCGTGCCCCCCGGAATTAAATCCTGTTAAACAAGCCGGAGAAAATGGCGTGTCAGCACAAGAAGCCCAACAAAACCTGCTGGAAGAGTTTGAATTTTTTGATAACTGGATGGATCGTTATCAGTACATCATTGATCTGGGGAAAGCCCTGCCTGCTTATCCTGATGAGTGGAAAACCGCTGAATACAAAATTGAAGGTTGCCAATCCCAGGTGTGGATTCGCCCTGAGGTGAAAGATCAGGGGGTGATTCACTTTGACGCCATCAGTGATGCCGCCATTGTTTCCGGTCTGATTGCCTTGCTGCTGCGTATTTACAGTAATCGCACTGCTGAGGAAATTCTGGCCACTCCACCGGAATTTCTGAAGGCGCTGGGACTGGACAAACACCTGAGCCCAACCCGCAGCAATGGCCTGCATGCCATGCTGGAGCGGATTTTTGCCGTTGCACAAGCGGCGCAATAGGAACACCCCTGATGGCTGAACCGCTGATCAACCGTTATGGTGCTGAAATCCCTCGCCAGATTGCTGCTCAGTTGTCTGGTGTGGACTCGCAGTTTGACTGTGAGGGTTTTATTGAAGCTGCGTTGGAAGGTTATGACCAGCTGGCCTTGATGGATCGTGGCCGCCATCTGGCGAAAGTGCTGCATCGTTTTCTGCCATCCGATCAGGAACAGGCCATTCAGTGGCTGGTGGCTTCCATGGGGCCGCGTCTGGAAAGGGATCAGGGTAACAGCATGGCGCCCTTTTTATACCTGCCACACAGTTTTTATCTGGCTCATTACGGGCTGGATCATTTTGAAGCTTCCATGCAGGCCCAATACCAGCTGACTCAGCGTTTCACTGCTGAGTTCAGCATTCGTCCCTTCCTGGAGCGTTATCCCGAAGCAACCCTGGAACGCTTACACCAGTGGGCTGAAGATAACGACCATCACGTTCGGCGACTGGTCTCTGAAGGCACTCGCCCTCGTCTGCCCTGGGCCCCACGCCTGAAATCCTTTCAGAAAGACCCTCAGCCGGTGCTGGCTTTGCTGGAAAAACTGAAAGATGACCCTGAGCTATATGTGCGTCGTTCAGTGGCCAACAACCTCAATGATATCGGCAAGGACCACCCGGATGTGTTGCTGGACTGTGTGGCGCGCTGGTCTGCAAGGGCTTCCGAAGCGCGTCGCTGGATCATTCGTCATGCCTTGCGCTCACTGGTGAAGCAGGGGCATCCACAAGCCCTGGCATTATTGGGTTACGGCGAAGCACCAAGCATTAAAGTAGAAGCGGCACGTCTGACACCGGAGCAGGTTCAGATGGGTGACAAGGTGCCTCCCCCGTGTGTCAACCTGAGTCTGGTGCTGCACAATCCAACCCCGCAGGCTCAGGAACTGCTGGTCGATTTCTGTGTGCACTATGTCAAGGCCAATGGCAGCACTGCACCCAAGGTATTCAAGTTGAAAACCCTGACACTGGATGCTGGAGCCAGCCTGCCACTGAGCAAACGCATTTCACTGGCGGAAATGACCACCCGACGCCATTACCCGGGCACACACCGGGTGGAATTACTGATCAATGGACAGACTTACCCGCTGGGTGCTTTTGAGCTGCTGTGAACAGCACGGAGCACTGATTCAATGTTTGCAGTCGGTCGAGCTGCAGGATGGCGATGACGGCGACTGGTGTTTTCCCGGTGGCACCAGATCCACACCACCCGGATGCAGCGGATGGCATTTACCGACTCGTTTAACCGTCAGCCACAGTCCCTTGATGGGCCCGTGGACCTTCAGGGCTTCAATGGCATAACTGGAGCAGGTGGGATAAAAGCGGCAACTGGGTGGTTTAAGGGGGCTGATGAACAGCTGATAAAAACGCACCAGACCGATCAGCAGCCGCTTCAGCAAGCCACTGACCAACCTGATCGGCAGCATCAGCCAGTCACGCAGGGTGGAGGGGCGTTGCAGCCACATCAGGACTGACCATAGAGGCTGGCGGGATCTACATCCGGTGCATTCAGCACCTCCAGCCGTTCGCCATTCAGATCAAAATAGAAGCAGCTGCGCCGTCCGGTATGGCAAGCCGGGCCTTGTTGATCCACCAGCAGCAACAAGGCATCCCCGTCACAATCCACACGAATGCCCTTTAACCACTGCACCTGACCGGAACTTTCTCCCTTGCGCCATAAACGGTTGCGGGAACGTGACCAGTAACAGGCCCGGCCTTCCTGCAGCGTCACCAGCAGTGATTCACGGTTCATCCAGGCCAGCATCAACACTTCCCCTGTGTCGACTTGCTGGGCCACTGCAGTGATCAGGCCCTGCTCATTAAAGGCCAGTTGATCCAGCACTTCTTCAAGGCTGCGCTGGGTGCCGGGTGTTGCCTGCTCCAGATCGAGCCAGAATTGATTATTGGAAGCCACAATTCATCTCTTGTTGGTTTCAGCGGTTAAACGTCAGGCGCTGACCATGAATGCCCTGCCCTAACTGGCCTTCATGCCAGGCAATACCACCATTCACCAGGGTAGTGACAATACGGCTCTTGAAGGTATGGCCTTCAAAGGGTGACCAGCCGCATTTGTAGAGCAGGGATTCACGGGTCACGGTGGTTTCAGCCTGCAGATCAACCAGTACCAGGTCGGCAAAATAACCTTCACGCAGGTAACCGCGATCCTTCACTTCAAAAGCCTCCGCCGGATTGTGGCAGACCTTTTCAACAATGGTTTCCAGCGACAGGCGGCCGGCATGGTAATGATCCAGCAGGCTGGGCAGCGCATGCTGCACCAGAGGTAAACCGGCTGGAGCCTTGAAATAGGTGCCCTGTTTTTCTTCCCATGTATGGGGGGCATGGTCAGTGGCAACGATGTCGATGCGCCCGTCTTTTACGGCTTGCAGAATGGCATCACGGTCTTCGGCACGTTTGACTGCCGGGTTGCACTTGATCTGAGCACCCAGGCGTGGATAGTCCTCCTGGCTGAACCACAGGTGATGCACACAAGCCTCACCGGTGATGCGCTTGCCTTTCATCGGGCCAGGCTGAAAATGCGCCAACTCACGGGCGGTGGTGATGTGCAGGATGTGCAGGCGGGCATCGTGTTTTTTTGCCAGTTCAACAGCAAAGGAAGACGATTTCCAGCAGGCTTCTTCAGAACGAATCAGTGGATGCTCGGCGAAGGGTACTTCTTCCCCGTATTTTTCCCGGGCCGCCTGCTCGTTACGTTGAATGGTCGGGCTGTCTTCACAGTGAGTGACAATAATGATCGGAGCATGCTCAAAAATGCTGTCCAGCACCTGCGGGTCATCCACCAGCATGTTGCCGGTGGATGCGCCCATGAACACCTTGATGCCGCAAGCGGCCTGAGGATCCAGCGTCTTGATGTCTTCCAGGTTGTCGTTGCTGGCACCCAGATAAAAAGCAAAGTTGGCACGCGAACGACCAGTGGCGCGCTGGTATTTGTCTTCCAGTGCCTGGGCATTGATGGTCAGCGGGTTAACGTTGGGCATTTCCATGTAGGTGGTGATGCCACCCGCCACTGCCGCAGCCGACTCAGTGGCAATATCACCCTTGTGGGTCAGGCCCGGCTCCCGGAAATGCACCTGATCATCAATCATGCCCGGCAGCAGATGCAGGCCGCGCACATCCATGACCTGGGTGGCCGGTGCAGAAGACAGGTCGCTGGCAATGGTTGCAATGCGTTGATCGCGGATACCCACATCCGCCTGGAATACCCGGCCCTCATTGACCAGTGTGGCATTTAAAAGCAGCAGATCGTACATGGTTTAACTCCGGATCAGTGGGAAGTAGGGTGCTGGGTTACATGGCATTGCTGACACAGACCATGCACCTCAATGGTTTTTTTCTCGACATAAAATCCCTGGCGTGCAGCGGCTGCATCCAGTTGATG
Organism: Marinospirillum alkaliphilum DSM 21637; assembly: GCF_900119735.1. GTDB lineage: Bacteria > Pseudomonadota > Gammaproteobacteria > Pseudomonadales > Halomonadaceae > Marinospirillum > Marinospirillum alkaliphilum. The sequence goes on from NZ_FPJW01000006.1 coordinate 154,833, forward strand.
GTCCAGTGACTCCTCGTGCAGCTCCTGTACCTTGCCGCAATCTTTACAGATTAGCAGCTGATAAGCCTGAGCATGTTCCGGGCAGGCACAACTGACATAAGCATTTAAGGATTCAATACGATGAATCAGACCATTGCTGAGTAAAAAGTCGATGGCACGATAGATGGTGGGCGGGCGCGCCGAAGGGTTTTCTGCCGTGAGCGCATCCAGCAGGTCATAAGCCTTGGCGCCGCCTGGGCTGTGTACAATCAGCTCAAGTACCCGGCGGCGCGTTGGTGTCAGCCGTAACCCCTTGCGCAGGCATAGGGTATCGGCTTCGGCCATGAGTTTTTCGTGTTCAAGGCTCATCAGGGCATGCTTTCAAATGATGGATTATGCCTCTTATTCTACGTGGACTCAGTCACCAGAACAAACCTCTGGCACCGAGGATGCCGTTACTGTGCCGGAAAACAATCGGCGTGCCACTTCAACACGCAGCTGAAAAGGCTCCTCCGGTCCACGCACACCCTCGCAGTGCCGATTGATCTTGAGCAGTCGCGGTTTCAGGCCGGTGCCATTGGCCATCTGAATGGCCAGGCCAGGACGGGCATTCAACTCCAGCAACAGTGGACCATGTTCAGCATCTACCACCAGATCAGCGCCCAGATAGCCTAAGCGCGTCATGTCATAGCAGCGAGATGCCAATTCCAACAGGTATTGCCAGTTGCTGATGCGCAGTTGTGACAGGGGTTTGCCGGTGTCTGGGTGTAAATGCACCGGACGATCGTGTTGAACAGCCTGCAAGGCACAACCACTGCCCAGATCAATACCCACCCCTAACGCCCCCTGATGCAGATTGGCCTTGCCATCCGAGGCGTGAGTGGAAAGGCGCATCATGGCCATCACCGGATAACCGCGATAAACAATCACCCGGATATCCGGCACGCCTTCAAAGGTAAAGTCTTCAAAGGCCTGGTGGCTGCGAATCAGTGTTTCAATAATGGCCACATCCGGGTGGCCGCCGAGGCTGTAAAGACCGGAAATCAGGTTCGACAGATGGTGTTCAATTTGTTGCCGGGAGACCCATTCACCAGAGGCTTTTAAATAGCGATCTCCGCTGCGATGCTGGATCACCAGGATGCCCTTGCCACCACTCCCCTTGGCCGGTTTGATGGCAAAACCACCCTGCTGCGGCAAAAAGCGTTCAAAGTGGGCAATTTCTGCCTGCTGACGTATCACACCCAGAAGTGCCGGCGTGGCCAACTGGTAGTCCTGAGCCAGCAATTTGGTCTGCAGCTTGTCATCCACCAACGGAAAGCGTGAACGAGGATTCAGGGCGCTGATACAAGCCCTGTTGCGCTCATTCAGCCCCAACACCCCCGCTGCCTTCAGTTCAGCCGGTGTGGCAAAGTTACGTCTCAGCCAGCCAAGCATCCGGCTACTCCTTACCCGGCTGGGAAACAGTGCCTGACCGGGAAGCTGTTTGCACCAGTGGGCTGAAACGCCAGAGCTCCAGCAGGCGATAACCGGTGTAACTGCCAAACAACAGGATCAACGCCAGCACAACCAGCTGCAGGCCAGGAAAGTTGAACATCCAGTAGCGTATCAATGCCAGATCCATCACCACAAAGGCGGCAGTTGCAGTAATCAGGCTGCCCATCCCCTGCATCATGACTTCTTTCGGGCCTTCTTCTTCCCACAGAATCGACATGCGCTCAATGGTCCAGGCCAGAATGATCATCGGGAACAGGGTGACCTGCATGCCGGTGGTAATACCGGCATGGAAGGACACCACCGCCATCAGGGCGATCAGACCGATGACACAGACAATCACCGCCGCAACACGAGCAACCAGCAGCAAGTTCAGGTGTGCCAGTAACTGGCGTAATACCAGCCCGGTGCCGACCAGCAGTAAAAAAGTGATCAGGCCAGGCAACAGGGACATTTCCAGAAAGGCCAGGGCTATCAGCACTGGCATGAAGGTACCGGAGGTTTTTAAACCAACCAGTACCCTGAGAATGACCACCACCAGTGCTCCCAGTGGCAACAGCAACAGGGTCTTGAAAATGGCCTGTTCGGAGATCGGCAGACTGTGAATCGACAGGTTCAGCAATGCATCACGCATCACCATGGCATGAATGCTGCCACTGGCCGGTTCACGAGTGGACAGCATTGAAAAGGTTACCCGGGATTCCCTCGCTCCTTCCACTTCCAGTATCGGGCCTGCAGCCAGTTGCCACAGCAGGTAGTCATTTCGGGTATCCAGGCTGCTGGAGTCTGCCGCAAGCGGATCAAAAATCTGCCAACGCTGGCCATTAAAAACCTGTACCAGTGGTTGCAGGGTCTGGCGACGGCGAGCGTCTTCCAGTTTCAGGCCATACAACACCCGAGCCGGTACACGGGCTTCATTCAGCAGGCGCACCATGGCTTCTGCCGCTGTCATTTCATTCAGCAACAACCCGGCATTCTGGTTGGTGCTGTCACTCAGTCGCTGGCTGATGGCCCGTGCCAGGCTGAAAGCATCTGCCGATTCCTGCCATGAACGGCGCAGAATCTGCGCAGCAGCGGTTTCCAGTGAGGGAGACCAGGTGACTTGCAGCAAGGTGGGTGGGTGGTCAACGGCTGGGATATGGCGGTCAGGGTCGACCCGAAACTGGGTGCGGTAGTACAGCCACTGCGTGCCCTGAGCGCTGCGAATGGTCCATTCCACCCGGCGCTGGTCGCCTTCCATGAAGCTGATGCCAAATCCGGGGGATGCGGTGTGCTCGGATTGCAGTAAAAAACCAGGTTGGCTCTGAGGCAAGGCCAGTACGACCCGAACCGGATCACCCTGCGCTTCCATTTCAACACGTGCTTCGATATCCCAGAAGGTTTGCTGGCTGCCAGGCAGCAGCGGCACTTGATGCACCAGATGTCGCCAGCCGGTATGGAGACTGCCAAGAATCACCAGAGTGATTGCAGTCCAGAAGAGGGTTGAACGACGCAGGTTCATGGTGTTTCAACCTCACCTGACGCCGACGTTTCAGCTTCACCGGGTTGTTGCAGCTCAGGTTTACCCTGCACATAAGTACGTGCCACATCAATCACCGCAATATCCATCATGAATCGGCGGCCCAGCAACACCGGGTAGGTCATGTCACCACGATCACTGAGCGTGAACTCAACTTCCTGAACCAACGGGCCCAGTTGCATCGGTAGACTGATGACCGGGCGAGATTCAGAACCGCTGGCCTGCAGAATTCTGACATTGCGAACCAACGGGGCTTCAATTTCAGCCTTTTGCGGTTCTCTATTGCTGTTTTCAGGTTGATAGTGGGTTTCAAAACGGACCCAACTGCGGCCATCGCGCTCAAACTCACGCAGGTTCACCGCATGCAAGGAGGATGTGTTGGCACCTGAATCCACCCTTGCCGGAAGTACCAGCTGCTGAGCGGGTAATGCAACCCACTCATAACGCCCCAGCAGCAGTTTGCCATCATCCTGTACCACTTCAGTCACGCGACTATTGCTGAAACCGGGTTCCGGGCGCCCTCTGCCGGGTAATTCACGACCCAACTCTTCAATCTGGAAGGTGTGCTGGCGTTGAAAGCGCTGGTTCTCTTCTCGCAGGTTATCAAGCTGTATCTGAACGGCTTGCAGTTGTTGCTGCAGCTCCGTCAGTCCAGCCACCTGACTGCCCTGAAACGCATTGAGCTGGCTACCTAATTGCTGACGGGTCAGTTGATGCTGCTGCTCCTGGCGCTGTTCAAGCAAGGAGTGATGAGTTGATGGTTGTCCTAACTGCTGGCATCCACTTAAAAACAACAGCAAAAAGCCTGAAATGGATAACCGCAAGAGTTTCGGTTGGCTGTGCCTGTTCTGAAGGTACTGAAACATGCCTGTGCCTTGTTTGAGTTTTTATGATCAGGCCGCATGATAAGTCATCAGTGCTCTCAACTGGCATGTCTTTTCACTGCGACAGGCAAAAAACCACTGATTGCCATCACGTTAATGAGTGGCTTCTTTGTCACTGGTGTTGGCAGACTGAGTTGGATATTACCGGGTGCGAGGCTCCTGATCTTCGCGCGCAGCAGGCAGTTGCTCCACAGGATGTACATCATCGTCCTGCAAAATGCCACGAAAATTCACTTTCAGGTCGCGTCCAGCCGTTAAAGCTTTTAGTGTTTTTGAATGAAATTCACGGCGATAAAGCACTCCAACCACCGCCAGGGTAGATACCATGAAAATCAGTGGATGCAAAAACCACCCCAGCAATGCCAGACCAAAATAATAAGCCCGCAGGCCATAGTTGAACTGGTTGGCAGCCAGATCAATGACATTGGCCGCCTGAATCGCAAAAGCCTTGCGAATCCCCGGTGTAATGCCCTTTTCATTGGGTAACGGCGCACTGCCAATCAGAATGGCGCAGAAGTTGTACTGACGCATCGACCAGGTAAAAGTGAAAAAAGCATAGATAAAAATGGCTACCAGCAGCAGTAACTTCAGCTCAAGCCCGAGACGATTGGTGGTGCTGCTGGCAAAAGGCAGGTCTGTAATCACTGCCAGTGCTCGATCCATGGCACCCAGCAGACCAAACATGGCTGCAAGGATCAGCAGTGTGCTGGAAGCAAAAAAGGCGCCATTACGCTCCAGGTGAGTCATGATGGTGGCATCGGCAATGCGGGCCTCCCTGTCCAGCAGACGTTTCATCCAGTCATAACGGTAACCATGCATGACACCGGCCAGACAGCGGCGATTGCGCTGACGGCGACGGCTGTATTCGTAATACCAGCCCCAGCAAAGCACAAACAAGCCAAAGGCAGCCCAGTCCAGCCAGCTGAATGCTTCATAAAGGGTTTCGGACACCGGTTAACTCCTTGGTTATCTCTCAGAGGACATGCTGCCGTCGCAAGACTGGTATTTTAGACCAAACGACCGACTCAGGTCGGTGCAGATCAATGCAGCAGGGTTCAGTAATTTGTTACACTTTGCTGATGTTCAATTCCAATCAAAGCGGTATTACTCAGTGAAAAGCGATTCTTCCCTTGCTGTCTCTGCATCCTGTCAGGATAAACGACAGCAGATTATCCTGGCTGCCTCGGAAGCCTTTCTGCAGAAGGGCTACCAGAATTCAAGCATGGAAGCCATTGCCGCCCAGGCCGGTGTAGCCAAACAAACGCTTTATAACCACTTTGGTAACAAGGATGCGTTGTTTTTTGCGGTGGTGAATCAGATGTGTGCAGTGGAAGATGACCACCTGCGTTCCAATGAAATCACCAGCAAGAATGTTGAGGCCGTTTTGCAGCAGTATGCCCGGCGTAAACTGGCGGATCTGACTTCGGCGGAAAACACCGCCATGTTCCGCATGATGGTGTCTGAAGCGATACGTTTTCCCAATCTTGGGCAGTTCTTTTTTCAAGCCGGGATGGAAAAAGACCGGCAGCTATTGGTTGATTTTCTAACTCGTCAACACGAAGCAGGCAACCTGCAGGTGGATGATCCAGAGCAGGCTGCCCTTTTCTTTCAAGGGGCACTGAACGCTTATTTCCGCCCCAAATTCATTATGACGGGGGAAGCTCCCAGTGAAGCGGCGATCCAGCAGCACATCGACTACTGTATCGCCAAGTTCCTGCAGTTATACCGGCTCACCCCATAGGTCGTGCTCATCTGCATCGGTAACCCGAACCTGCAAGCGCTGACCCGGTTGCAGGTGGGTTGCATTGAGCAGGAAGATCTGTCCATCAATCTCGGGAGCATCAGCCATGGTACGCGCTGCTGCACCGTCATCCCCTACCTCATCAACCAGCACTTCCAGGGTTTTGCCAATTTTCTGCTGCAGCTTACGAGCACTGATTTCAGCCTGTTTTTCCATAAAACGAGCCAGGCGCTCTTCTTTCACTTCTTCCGGCACCGCACCGGGCAGGGCATTGGCACTGGCGCCATCTACTGGTGAATAGGTGAAACAGCCAACCCGATCCAGTTGCGCTTCATCCAGGAAGTCCAGCAGGTATTCAAACTGAGCTTCAGTTTCACCGGGGAAACCAACAATGAAAGTGGAGCGCAGGGTGATGTCCGGGCAGACATCCCGCCAGCCGCGAATTCGCTCCAGTGTTTTTTCACTGGCCGCCGGACGCTTCATGGCGCGCAGCACATCCGGGTGAGCATGCTGAAAAGGAATGTCCAGATACGGCAGGATCAGGCCTTCTGCCATCAATGGGGTGATGTCATCCACGTGAGGATAGGGATAAACATAATGCAGACGCACCCAGCTACCCATCTGCCCCAACTCCTGGCACAGCTCCTTCATGCGGGTTTTCACCGGACGCCCCTGCCAGAAACCGGTGCGGTACTTCAGATCCAGTCCGTAAGCACTGGTGTCCTGAGAAACCACCAGCAGCTCCTGCACGCCGGCATTCACCAGGCGCTCAGCCTCACTCAGCACCTCACCGATGGGACGGGATACCAGGTCACCACGCAGTGATGGAATGATGCAGAAACTGCAGCGATGGTTGCAGCCTTCGGAAATTTTCAGATACGCGTAATGGCGCGGGGTCAGCTTGATGCCCTGCGGTGGCAGCAGGTCCACAAAGGGATCGTGGTTTTTGGGTGGCGGCAAATACTGGTGCACCGCACCAACCACCTGCTCATACTGCTGGGGACCAGTTACGGCCAACACCTGCGGATGTAATTCACGGATATGCTGCTCATCCACCCCCATACAACCGGTGACAATCACCCGGCCATTTTCATGAATGGCTTCACCGATGGCTTCCAGCGACTCGGCTTTGGCGGCATCAATAAAGCCGCAGGTATTCACCACCACCAGATCAGCATCTTCATAACTGGGCACCAGCTCGTAACCTTCGCCACGCAACTGGGTTAGAATTCGCTCGGAATCCACCAGTGCTTTCGGACAGCCAAGGCTGACAAATCCGACGCGAGGTGAAGTGCTGTTGAGAGTGATGGTGTGGCTGGAAGGACTGGGCATGAAAGATTACACTGTGCAGGTTGATCAAACCCGCTATTTTAGCGCCTGAACTTCGGAGACAACAGGCCGGATGTCCAAAAAAAATCTGCTGATAACCGGTTTTCTGCTTGTTCTGCCAGTAGCAGCTGCACTGCTGTTCATTCATCAGCAAAATAAACATCACCTTGCAGATAACGCCGCCCAGCCCATTCGCCTGGCATTGGTCTGGGTGGCCAATCCGCAGTTTGCCGGCTTTTATGCAGCCGATGCGTTAGGGCTCTATCAACGCGAAGGTCTTGATATTGAGTTTTTGCCTTATCACAGTGAACTTTCAGTGGTCGAACAACTGGAGGCTGGCCTGGCTGACTTTGGCATCGACTCTCCGGATCAGGTTATTTTAGGTAGTGGCGCAGGATCAGATCTGTTGGCGGTGGCTGCCATTTACCGTATCAATCCGCTGGCTTTTGCCAGTCATTCGGCCTTGAATATACGCCACCCCGTTGATTTTGCAGGGCTCAGGATTGGTGTATTACCTGATGGCACTCAAACCTTGATGCAGGCCATGCTTGCGCGTCACGGCATCATGCCAAATGCCTATCAGGCATTACCCATGGGGTATGATCTGCAAGGGTTTATCCAGGGTGATCTGGATGTTATTCCAGTTTATGTTCAAGATGAACCATTTAAGCTGCAGCGTCTGGATATACCATTTAACCTGTTGCGCCCACAGGATTTTGGCATCGATAGTTATGGTGACACACTCATCACCACTCGCCGCTTTGCTGAACAGCACCCGGAAGTGACCCGGCGCTTTATTCGAGCCAGTTTGCAGGGTTGGCGTTATGTGCTGAAGCATCCGGAAAAGGCAAGGCAACTGATTGAAGCCAGAATGCATGAAATTTATGTCGATGCCGACTATCAGCAACATTTGCTGGCCCACTCGGCACCCTTGATCAATACCGGGCTGGGGCCACTGGGCTGGATGGAAACTGGTCATTGGCAAGCGCTGCACGAACTCTTGTTACGCCATCAACTGATTCAGCAGGCAGTGGATGTTCGACAGCTGTTTACCAACAGTTTTCTGGATCTCGACAATTGAATCGTTATTACCACCTACCACCCAGTGTCAAACACCTGCTGATTGCAGCCTGGTTGACGGGTTTGTTAGCCATGCTGCTGCATCCGTTGCTGACGAGCCGTCAACAGCAGGCTGAATTACTGGACGAACTGACACGTCTGGCGGAACAAAAGGAAATCCTGCTGGACCAGTGGATCACCGCCATGGAAGTTGATCTGCTGCGACTGTCACGCTTTCCTATCCCTGGCCCCAGGTTGCAGGAAGGTTCCAGTTGGTTAAGACTTCACTTTGATGAGTTGACCGAAAGTTATCTGGCCCCCTTTGGTCACTTCCTGGAAGTGTTTGTTATGGATGAGCGCGGCCAGGTCATCCTTTCCACTGATCCTGATGCTCAGGGGCGTTACAAACACAGTCGACGTTATTTTTTACAAGGCAGGCACACTGCTTATATACAACCGGCACACCACTCCATCAGCCTTGGCACGGTTGCCATTACCCTGGCTCGGCCACTGACACTCATTGAGGTTCCTGGTCATCAAACCTACTGGGCCGGCGTATTGGCGGCACGTGCCGACTTAACACATCTGCAACAGTTGATGCAGACTGCAAATCAACCTGCATCACAACTGCCTCGTACTTATTTAGTCAATCGTTACGGCTTTTTCATCACGCCACCAGAATCCTTTTCCGGCTCACTAGCCCCCTACCCTCGAACCGCTGTATCTGAAGGCATTGAAGCCTGCCTTAAAGGGCAGCCGTTACAAGGCCGGTATTTGAATCATGATCAACAAGCGGTTATAGGCACAGGGCTCTGGCTGCCGCGCCATCAGCTTTGTTTAATGGCCGAGCAACCTGCTGCCGGGCTAGAATTCAGATCCCCCTTTTTATTGTGGCTGTTTGTATCGCTACTGGCTGCAACACTGCTGGTGCTGGCGGTCGGATGGTTATATCGCCCGGTCAGTAATGACACCGCTCATCATGAACCTGACTGCAGGCCAGCCGAACCTGATCGAAATTTCTTGCGTCTTCTTGGACATGAAATACGCACCCCGTTGAATGGCATCATTGGCATGCTCTCCTTGTTGCAGGAAGGCCGCTTAACCGAAGAGCAGCGCCACCAGATACGTGTTGCAGATACCTCAGCGCAACAGCTGTATAACCTGATGACACAGATGATGGTAATGACCCAGGATGAAAAAGAAGATCATCAGTCGGTTGAAAAACACTGGATCAACCTGCAAGAGCGCCTGTCACTGCTCACTGAAAGTTATCATTGGAAAGCCCGCCAGAAAGGACTGTTTCTGCGTTTCCAGGCGGATGAAGCCAGTGATCAGCTGGTTTATCTGGCCGATACCCTGTTAATTCAACTGCTGGGGAATTTGCTTGAAAATGCATTCAAGTTCACCGAAAAAGGTGGTGTAACCCTGGAACTGCAGATCAGACAAGGGCAAGATCAACAACAGGACATCATCATTCGTGTCCGTGATACCGGGCAAGGTATTCCTCTACAGGAACAACAGCGGATTTTCCAACCCTTCCATAAAATCATCTACCCCGGCCGCAAACCGGATGACAGTCTGGGTCTGGGGTTGGCGATCTGCCAGCGCCTGGCACGCCAACTGAAAGCAGCACTGGAACTGGAATCCAGCCCTGGCAAAGGCAGCTGTTTTACCATCCTGCTGAGCTGTCCTGGTCGAAAAGCCTGATAAATGCCTGATAAGTCCCCTCCCCGCGCCCAAGGCATTTCTGTTATTCTGCTGCTTTAAGAACCATCGCTAGAGTAGAGGCCAGCTTCAGAAGCAGGTCGGAGGGTGAAGCAGGTGATACGGGTATTGATCGTTGATGACCACGACCTTGTCAGAACAGGCATTGTGCGAGTGCTGGCAGATACCGATGGCATTGAAGTGGTTGGCGAGGCTTGTGATGGCGAAGGCGCAGTCAACAAGGTTCGTGAAGCCAGTCCTGATGTGGTGCTGATGGACGTCAAAATGCCTGGCATCGGTGGTGTGGAAGCAACCCGTAAAATCACCCGCAGCCACCCGGATACACACGTCATAGGACTCACTGCCAGTGGTGATGAAACCTTTTTGCAGCGCCTGTTGCAGGCTGGTGCCAAGGGTTATCTGACCAAGGGCTGCAGTTTTGATGAGGTAATCCGTGCCATTCGCATTGTTGCATCAGGACAGCATTACATCGATCCCACCCTTGCCAGCGGATTGCTGAGCAGAGGCCAGAAGAGCAGCGCCAACCCTTTTGATCAGCTCTCTGAAAGGGAAATGCAAGTCACGTTGATGATCGTTAACTGTCAGAAAGTACAGGAAATTGCAGACAGCCTGTTTGTCAGCCCACGCACGGTAAACACCTACCGCTACCGCATTTTTGAAAAACTGGCTGTTCGCAATGATGTTGAACTGACCCATCTGGCCATGCGCCATAAACTGGTTGATGTGACCGACTGAGCACCGAGGCAGCTGTGTCTGACATCGAAGGTTTTGATCACCGTAGCTTCCTGAAACAGGCCCCTCAGGACCCTGGCATTTATCAGATGTTTGCCGAAGATGGCAAAATTCTTTATGTCGGTAAAGCCCGCAACCTGCGTAACCGCCTGGCCAGTTATTTTCGCAGCAACAATCAGCCGCCGAAAACCCGCGCACTGGTCAGCCGTATTGCCAGCATTGAAGTCACCATCACCCGTACCGAAACCGAAGCCCTGCTGCTGGAGCAGAATCTGATCAAGGCGCTGAAACCGCCTTTTAACATTCTGCTGCGTGACGACAAGTCTTATCCTTTTCTGCACTTTTCCGATCATGCCTGGCCCGCACTGGGTGTACGCCGCACGCGGCATCAGCGTGGCCCCGGTCAGTGGTTTGGTCCCTACCCCAGTGCCAGCATGGTCAGGGAAACCCTGCAGTTGCTTTATCGGGTGTTCCAGATTCGTCAGTGTGATGACACCACCTTCAGCAATCGCAGTCGTCCCTGTCTGCAGTATCAAATCAAACGCTGCTCAGCACCTTGTACCGGTGAAATCACCGCCGAAGCCTATGCCGAAGACCTGCACCACGCCCGATTGCTGCTGGAAGGCAAAAGTCAGCAGGTCACCCAGCAGCTTGCTGAGCGCATGGATGCCGCAGCGGCAGCCCTGGATTTTGAACAGGCAGCCCATTACCGGGACCAGATTCAGCAGTTGCGCCAACTGCAAGTGCAACAGGATGTCGACACCGGCATTGGTGATGCCGATGTTTTTGCCCTGGTGTCCTCCGAAGGACAGAGCAGCATCAGTCTGCTTCAGATTCGTCAGGGCCGCCTGATTGCCACCCGGCATTTTAACTTCACCAACCCGCTGGATGCTGATGACAGCAATACCCTGACGGCTTTTGTGGCCCAGTTTTACCTGACTCGCACTGCATTGCCCCCGGCACCGGAAATCCTGCTCAGCCATGAACTTGAGGATCAGGACACCCTGCAGCAGGCACTGGCTGAACGCTTTGGCATCAAGTCACGCCTGGCTCATCGTGTCAGAAGCCAACGTGCGCGCTGGCTGGAACTGGCTCTGACCAATGCCGGCCAGCAACTGACCGGCAGCCGCGACAAACAAAACCAGCAGCAGCAACGCATGCAGGCATTACAGCAGGCACTTGAGCTGGAGCAACCCATCCAACGCATGGAGTGCTTTGATATCAGCCACAGCCAGGGGGAAGCCACAGTCGCCTCTTGTGTGGTGTTTGATGCGGATGGTCCGCGTAAACAGGACTATCGCCGTTTTAACATTGAAGGCATCACCGGTGGTGATGATTACGCTGCCATGGCTCAGGCACTGGAACGGCGTTATCGGCGGGTTAAAGCCGGAGAAGTTCAGACACCGGATCTGTTGCTGGTGGATGGCGGCAAGGGTCAGCTCAATGCAGCCCGAGAAATCCTCGAAAATCTGGGGTTAAACACCATCCGGTTGCTGGGTGTTGCCAAAGGCACTACCCGCAAACCCGGGCTGGAAACCCTGTTCATCGAAACCGTGGATCAGCAGTTAAGTCTGCCGGGCCACTCCCCGGCACTGCATCTGATTCAGCAAATCCGTGACGAAGCCCATCGCTTTGCCATCACCGGGCACCGCCAGAGGCGTGACAAAGCACGGCAAACCTCTTTTCTCGAAGGCATTGCCGGTGTGGGCCCCAAACGGCGTCAAGCCTTGTTGCGTCATTTTGGTGGCCGTGCCGCTGTTGCAGAGGCCAGTATTGAAGCACTATGCCAGGTTGAAGGCATTAATCGTGCGCTGGCAGAAGAAATTCATGCTACTCTTCACAACCGTTAAAACATGTATCCCTGATCTGGCTGAACCATGAACTTTCCGACCTTTCTGACACTGCTGCGCATCCTGGTCATTCCACTGCTGGTTGTCATCTACTACCTGCCAATACCCAATAAATACCTGATCTGTGCGCTGCTGTTTGGTGCCGCAGCGCTAACGGATTGGCTGGATGGTTATCTGGCCCGTCGCTGGGACCAGATGACACCCTTTGGCGCCTTTTTGGACCCCGTTGCAGACAAACTAATGGTTGCGGTGGCCCTGGGTGTATTGATCGAAGCTCATGCCAGCTGGATCATGACCTTTCCGGCACTGGTCATTATCGGCCGGGAAATTGTGATTTCAGCCTTGCGTGAATGGATGGCAGAAATTGGTGAACGAGGCAGTGTTGCTGTGAGCTGGATTGGCAAGATCAAGACCACCTTCCAGATGCTGGCCATTTTCCTGTTGCTGTTAACTCCACCGGGCACCCTGCTGGCCTGGGGTGGTCTGGCACTGCTTTACCTGGCTGCACTGTTAACACTCTGGTCGATGATCAGCTACCTGCGGGCTGCCTTGCCGCACTTGCTGCCAAATCCGGCAAAAAACCCATAGCAGTCTCTAAGTCTTTGGCTGATCAGGAAAAAATCTTTAGCTGAGGCAATAAAAAACATTGACAGGTAAATTTATCCCCCTATAATGTGCCCCCAGTTGCGCGGGAATAGCTCAGTGGTAGAGCACAACCTTGCCAAGGTTGGGGTCGCGAGTTCGAATCTCGTTTCCCGCTCCAGCAACTGGAATATCTGAAATGGCTGGGTGGCAGAGTGGTTATGCAGCGGATTGCAAATCCGTGGACGCCGGTTCGATTCCGACCCCAGCCTCCATTTCCTGATTTATCAGATACATCCCTCAAAGACCCGATCCAGCCCGGATGGTGAAATTGGTAGACACAAGGGATTTAAAATCCCTCGGCCTTTTGGCTGTGCGGGTTCGAGTCCCGCTCCGGGCACCAGTAAAGTCAAAAAAATCAAAGCGTTGAAAAGCTCACCATTGCTGTTATCCCCTCTTCTTTTCTCCTGTGTCAATAAAGCGTCAACGTCATTTAAAAATAATTGGTGATCAGCGTTGCTGCAAACTATAGCCTGCCTGCCTCTGGTGGCGTATGGAAAGCAGCAAGACAGTCTCTTGATGCAAACGATAGAGCACGACATAACCAGATGAACCAAAGGGCACAACGTACTCCCTGAAATCTCCTGCAAGCTCTGTGACAGGCCGACCAACTTTCGGGTGGCTTTCCAGAGTTTTAATATGACTCCGAATTGTGCGAATCACCATGATGGCTACTTCGGGGCTTTTTTGATGCATGAAGTCTCGAGCTTCCTTCAATGTCTTTAAAGCCGTTGGTGTCCAGATCAGACGTGGCATGCAGGTGGCTCCACATCCCTGCCTTGTTCCAGCTGCTCCAGCCAGTCATCTGCTTCTTCAGAAGTAAGGTGGATACCCGTTAGTTCATAGTCCTCCCAGGCTGCAACAGCTTCAGCAAGAAATGCCTGGCGCTGCTCTTCACGCTCAACAAACTCGGTAACAGCCTGAATAATCAATTTGTGCGCAGAGCGATCTTTGACGCTGGAGAGACGACTGAGGCGCTCTTTAAGCTCAGTATCAAGCTTGATTGTGGTCGGTTTCAGTGCCTGGACGCCCATCGTTGACCTCACGAGTAAATGAAAGGTAGTGAAAAGTAGTATAGCAACAAGCTGCCGTGCAGAAAAATCCATGAAAAATGGATATCCATGGCACGGCACACTGGAACCCTGATATCCATACAGCTACAATGAGCTGTATAAAATCACAAGGGTTTGCATATGACCATTGATCAAACATTCAAAGCTCAGCAACGGCAACCCAGGGGTTATGAAGAAAGCCCGGTAGCCAGCGGCTTTCCCAGCCCTGCAGCAGGTTACGAGGGGGCTGTTTTATCCCTCGATCAGCATCTGGTGCCTCGCCCGTCTGCAACCTATTTTTGCAGGGTTGCCGGTGATGCCATGACTGCAGCCGGTATTCATGACGGTGATTTGCTGGTGGTGGATGCCTCGTTGACACCAACTCATGATCAGGTGGTGGTGGCGATACTCTTTGGTGAGTTTGTGGTGCGTCGCCTGCAAGTGCAAGGCCATAAACGCTGGCTGGTGGCTGAGTCTGTACAACAATCCCCGCCACCGATGGATGTCAGTCGCCATGAAACCGACAGCCTGTTCTGGGGTGTGGTGACCTGGGTCTTGCATCGCCCCTGAGACTGACCTAGAATGCCCTTCGTTCGGGGGAGTAGTTGCTTTGTAAATCCCTGATTCCGCAAAGATTGGTGTCAACATATTTGATCCTCAATGATCATGGCACCAATAGCCTTTCTCAAGGCCTGACGAGACCTGAACACAAGACACCAGCCGGGGCTGGCGGTGCTTTGTGTTCAGTTTTTGATCTTGTCGGCCAGCCCCGTTTCAGGGGATTTCATGGAATTTCTTCAGAACCTCATTGTTGCCGCCGAAGCCACAGGTGCCGGTGCGTTCCTCATCTCCACACTGATTGTGACCCTGGCAGAAATCGGGGATAAAACCCAGTTGCTGGCGTTGGTGTTGATTGCCCGCTATCGCCAACCCTGGCCGATCATCTGGGGCATCCTGCTGGCCACCCTGCTCAACCATGCCCTGGCTGCCTGGCTGGGCGCTCTGGCGGCACAATGGCTGGCCAGTGACTGGCTACCCTGGATACTGGGCATTTCATTCATTCTGATGGGTATCTGGGTGTTGATTCCAGATAAGCTGGATGACGAAGATACTGACCCACGCTGGATGAAAAAAGGGGCATTCATTGCCACGCTGGTGCTGTTCTTCATGGCTGAAATGGGTGACAAGACTCAGGTGGCAACCGTGGCGCTGGGCGCCCATTTTGACAGCCTGGTTGGCGTCATTCTGGGCACCACGCTGGGTATGCTGCTGGCCAATGTACCGGTGATTCTGGCCGGTCATCTGGTGATGGATCGCCTGCCGATCAAGGCCATTCACGGCGTCACGGCACTGCTGTTCATCCTGCTGGGGGTATGGACCCTCTGGTATTAAAAAACTGCTGCGCAGTTCGACCGCTGTAGGAAGCCCGCGCTCTGGCAAAACGCCGGGCTTCCTGCAACAAGGCTTCCCAGTCACCGGTGTAACCCTCAAAATAACTGCGCACCAGCTCCAGATAATCATCCAGATTGCCCTGATAAAACGACAGGCTCAGGCCAAAACGATCTGCCAGCGAAATCCGCTCTTCCACACTGTCACTCAGGTGCAGTTCTCCCCGCTCCCCCACCGTTGACTGCTGATTGTCACTCATGTACTCCGGCACCAGATGGCGGCGGTTACTGGTGGCATACACACAGATGTTTTCCGGCGGTGTTTCCAGTGAACCTTCCATGATGCTTTTTAAACCCTTGTAACCACTTTCACCGGCTTCAAAGCTCAGATCATCACAGAAAATGATGAACCGAAAGGGCTGCAGGCGTAGCTCATCCGACACTTCCGGCAGCCAGCTCAGGCTTTCGCGAGGAAACTCAACCACCCGCAATCCCGCTTTATAATAACGGTATAACAAAGCTCGGATCAGGCTGCTTTTACCAGTACCACGACTGCCCCACAACAACACATGGTTGGAAGGCTCTCCTTTCAGAAAGCGTTCGGTATTCTCAACCAGCGCCGCTTTCTGTCGATCCATGCCCAGCAGGCGTTCCAGAGGCAGGGCTGAAAACTCGATCACGGGTTTCAGGCACTGGGCATGGGTACGCCAGACAGCACCTTTTGCTTCGTGCCAATCAATACCAGATGCATACATGACCTGCCTCACTCTTCCAGATGTTGTCGAATCAGCTCATGCTGGGTGTGCAGGGTATAAATACCATCCAGATGCCCCCATGAGCCTTTGATTTCAGCATAATGACTGGATTTACCCAGCGACTGCAAGGTGTCATGCACCCGCCGCGCCAGTCCGGGACGCAGCAGCAGATCACCACTGGCCGGAAGAAACAGGCAGCGTGCCTGCACCCGTTGCAGTCCCTCTTCCAGTGAACCCCCATGCCCAGCCAGAAATAACTGATTGGCGCGAATCAGGTACAGCAGATGGTTGGCATCGGCCTGGCGTGCCCGGGCCAGGGTATCCTGGTGAAAGCGTCGCACCATCCGGTAATCTTCGCGGATATCCTGCAAAGGCCCCTGCTCCAGTGGATGGTGCATGTGAAAGGTGCGATTGATGATCTCCGGTGACATGGCCGTCTGGCCAATCTGCAGCAGGGTATGCAACACACCATCGAGGGGCGGTTCACTCAGGTAATAATCGCCGTCCCGCCAGCGCGGGTCATGACGTATCGGCCAGGCCCACTGTTGCAAGCCCAGGCAGGTCCAGGCATCACTTTCACCCATGCCAATCACTGAGATCATCCGTTCCACCTGCTCCGGCCAGGCGACCGCCCATTCCAGTGCCTGCAACGACCCCATGGATGGTCCCACCACAGCATGCAGGTGATGAATACCCAGCGATGCCAGCAATGCTTTTTGCACATTCACAAAGTCACGAATGGTCACCACCGGAAAATCCAGCCCCCAGTGCCGACCTGTTTCCGGATTGATGCTGGCCGGGCCAGTGGTCACCACCTGCGGATTAAAGGGCTCCTGGTTCACCAGAGTGTCACTGCTGATGACAAACCAGCGATTGGTGTCCAGTGGTTTGCCCGGTCCGATCAGGTCATCCCAGTAACCGGGCAGCGCATCATCCGGGTGATAACGCCCGGCAGCATGGCTGTTGCCGGAAAAATAATGGGTGACAAGAATGGCATTGTCTGCCCGTTCATTCAGTGTGCCCCAGCTTTCCCAGCCGACTTGCAACAGCGGTATCTCTTGCCCATTAAAAGTCCTAAACCCTTGCAATTCAAAGTGTTTTTTCTTGGTGATCATGCTGCTTCCCTGATGAAGGTTTTTTGCCTGCAAGCGCAAACAGGACTAATATGGTGCTGCAAACTCGTTGAGGAGAAACCAAGGTGACAAACGGCGTTAAGCATATTATTGCAGTTTCATCGGGTAAAGGTGGTGTCGGAAAATCCACGGTGACTGCCAATCTGGCACTGGCCATGGCTGCCCTCGGTCAGCGGGTAGGTGTGCTGGATGCTGATATTTATGGGCCCAGTCAGGCACAGATGTTCGCCGTTCCGGAAACCAGCAAACCCCGTTCAGACGATGGTCAGACTTTTGATCCCTTGCAAGCACACGGCATTCAGCTGATGTCGATGGCTTTTCTGGTCGACCAGAAAACACCGATGATCTGGCGGGGTCCGATGGCATCCGGTGCCTTTCAGCAATTACTGAACCAGACCCGCTGGGACAATCTGGATTACCTGTTCATTGATATGCCGCCGGGCACCGGTGACATCCAGCTGACCATGGCACAGAAGGTCAAGGTCAGTGGCGCAGTGATTGTCACCACCCCGCAGGACATTGCCCTGCTGGATGCCAAACGCGGCATTGAAATGTTCCGTCAGGTGAAAATTCCGGTGCTGGGCGTGGTTGAGAACATGAGTCTGCACACCTGTTCCCAGTGTGGCCACAGTGAACCGATTTTCGGCGAAGGCGGTGGTGAGCGCATTGCGCAGGAATACCAGACCGAACTGCTGGGTCAGCTGCCCTTGTCACTGCACATCCGTCAGCAGATGGATCAGGGGCATCCGGTAGTGCTCAGTGAACCGCAAGGCCAGGTGGCTGCTGTATTCGCTGCCATTGCACAGCAGGTGCGCGACAAGGTGGAAAACGCACCCGAAGAAGAGACGGTGCAGATTTCCTTTGGTGATTAAGGCAATAAACTGCAGAAACGAAAAAACCGGCACAAGGCCGGTTTTTTCTTGAATAAGTGGTGGAGATAAGCGGGATCGAACCGCTGACCTCTTGCATGCCATGCAAGCGCTCTCCCAGCTGAGCTATACCCCCACGAACTGGACAGGGCGCATTATAGGGATTCCATTTTCAGCGTCAAGCCCTTTTGCGAAAATCACCGATATTTCCATACGCCATAAGCACCTACGGCCAGTGCAATGCCGCCGGTGACATAATACTGCCAAACCTGTTCCGGGGTTTCGCCGGTAATCTGACGAATCAGCTGCATGTCCAGTTGCTGCTGCAGGTCATAACCCCAATAAAGCAACAACACCCCCATCAGGATTAATATCAGGCTGATGGCTCGCTTCATGATGTACGCTCCAGATCTTTTTTATCCGTATCCAGGTAATGGCTGACCGGTTTATCAAACAGACTACGTTCTTGCTGCTCCAGCGCCTGATGGCAGGCGCTGAGGTGTTGCAGCTGCTGCAGATTTTCAGGCCAACTGGCTACCGGGGGCAGTTTCCACGGCAAGGACTGCAACCAGTCAGCAAAGCGAATGCGGCTGTAATCCCGGCCGGGCAACCAGACCTGTCGATCCGCGTCAAAGGCAATCCACTGATGACTTTGCAGCCACTCCATGCGCTGCTGCCACAGTACCGGGTTCTGACTGCAGGACAGGCTCCGCAAGCGGTTTTCTTCCACCCCTTCACCCCGAGCAAAGGCTTGCCACAGCTCCACCAGTACCACCAGCATTTGTACGGCTGGCTCCAGATTCTCCTCGCCCACCTGCTCTTCCGGTAAACCGCGTACTGCCACCCACTCAGCACATAGCAGGATCAGCAGCCAGGAAACATAAATCCATAACAGAAACAGCGGGAAGGCAGCAAAAGCACCATACACCAGTTCATAACTGGGAAAACTGCTGACAAACCAGGTGAATCCCTTTTTGGCGGTCTCAAACAGCAGTGCCATGGCGGTGCCACCCATCGCAGCATCGCGCAGCCGGACCTTGCAGTGAGGCACTGCCCAGTAAAGCAGCGTGAACGCCAGAATACTCAGCACAAAAGGCATGTAACCCAGCAGGGTAGCCGTACCACCGGCAAAACCGGTGATCTGCTCCAGCAACGGCAAGGATGCCAGATAAGAGCTGAGCACCATGCCTGCTCCCAGCAGCAATGGCCCCAGGGTCAATACCGTCCAATAAATTAAAAAGGCCTGCAGGCCACGGCGAGGTTTTTCCACCCGCCAGATGGCATTAAAGGCTTTTTCGATGTTCACAATCATCATGCCGGCAGTGATGATCAGAAAAGCCACACCCACCAGGGTCAACTGGCGGGCCTGCTGGGCAAAGCTGCCCATATAATCCTGAATCACCACACCAGTGGCTGGCACCATGTGATCAAAAACCATACCCTGCAACTGCTCACCGACATCCCGGAAAGCAGGCAGTGCCGCCAGCATGGAGTAGGTGACGGTGAGTAGCGGCACTACGGCAAACAGTGAGGTGTAGGTCAGTGCAGCGGCATTGCGCGGGCTCTCATCACTGATGAAGCGACGAATCACCCGCAGTGCAAAGGCGATGCCACGAAGCTTTGCCAAGCTGCGGAGCTGCTGAAGTGGTTGTTGCATGTTCAAGGTTCCTTCCACTGGCCAGGCTGGTAGAATGTTCCATGATTCTAACACTGATCTGTTGCACAGAAGAGGTTTGCCAATGGCTTTTACCCTGTACCACAACCCGCGCTGTTCAAAATCCCGCCAGGCTCTGGAACTGCTGGAAACGCGCGATGTGTCCATCACGGTGAGGCGTTATCTGGACGAACCACTGGATCACCAGGAACTGACAGCCTTGCTGGCTGCGCTGGGCATGACACCCAGACAGTTGCTGCGTACCGGTGAGGATGCCTACAAGGAGCTTGAGCTGGCCAACCCTGCGCTGGATGATGCCACCCTGATTCAGGCCATGCTGGATCATCCGCGCCTGATGGAGCGCCCGATTCTTTCTGATGGCTCAAAAGCTGTGGTGGGTCGCCCACCCGAGCGGGTACTGGAACTGCTGTAAACCCCTTTGCAGACTCACAAGGAAACATCATGTCCCTGCCCTATGTACTCATTCTTTACTATTCGCGTCATGGCAGCATTGCCGGAATGGCGCGTGAACTGGCCCGCGGTGTTGAGCAGGTCGCCGGTATTGAAGCCCGGTTGCGCACCGTACCGCCTGTTTCCACCGTTTGTGAAACCACCGCGCCTGCCGTGCCGGAAACCGGTGCGGTTTACTGCACCGAAGAGGATCTGCGCGCTTGTGCCGGCCTGTTGCTGGGCAGCCCCACCCGTTTTGGCAACATGGCAGCCCCGATGAAGTATTTTCTGGATTCCACCAGCAGCCTGTGGCTATCCGGTGCCCTGATTGACAAACCTGCGGGCACCTTCACCTCCACCTCCAGCCAGCATGGCGGTCAGGAAACCACTTTAATGACCATGGCACTGCCACTCCTGCACCACGGCATGATCTGGGCCGGTATTCCTTATTCCAATGCAGCACTCAACACCACACGTGAAGGTGGCACCCCTTATGGTGCAACACACGTGGCGGGCATGCGTGGAAATTCGGATTTAACGCCTGATGAAATAACCCTTTGCCGTGCTCAGGGTGCTCGCATTGCACAACTGGCACTGAAACTGCTCTGACATCCCTTTAATCAACCGAGAAACGACCTTGAAAGCTGCCGCTCCCCTTCCCCTGAAGGAACTCAATCAAAAACTGCTGATCAGCCGCTGGTTAACGCTGGGCAGTTATTTTGCACTGCTGGCCATTCTGCTGGCCGGTATTGTGATTTATCCGCTGCCGGAAGGTGCCCGTTTATGGATCATCCTGCCCGTGCTGTGGTTACCCTTGCTGGTCTTTTTACCGGGAATCCTGAAACGCAACCCACGCACCCACGCCTGGCTGTGTTTTGTGTGCCTGGTGTATTTCATGCAGGGAGTCACAACGTTTATTGTGCCTGGCAAGGCGGGGATTGGTGCATTGCAGGCACTGATCACCGTGGTGCTGTTCAGCGCTGCAATGATGTATGGTCGCTGGCGGGGGATGGAGTTGCGTGGTGCCTGGACCAACTGATTTTAGAAACTCCTAACCGGACAGGGTCATATCCAGCAATAAACGCACCACCTCCAGCCAGGCGTCCTGCTCACTGCGCCCTGAGCGGGTCGCCGCAGTGAACGCACCGATCTGCAGATGGGCACTGGTGCCACGATTCAGAATCTTGGCACAGGTGTCCAGCTCCATCTCACAGCCCAGGGCTTCCGCATCTTCTGCCAGCATGGCAAGCATTTCCGGCAATAACTGCTTGTAGGGGCGTATCTCACCGGTTCCCAGATCCACCAGCCCGGCATCAGTACCGTAACACTGGGCCCGCCAGCGGTTTTCGTTGATCAGCATGCGGGCATAACTGCGCCAACGCTGATTTTTCTGCCGCAAGCGATAGAGGTAGCGCAGCAGGCAACGATACAGCGCCGCAATCGCAATGGAGTCCTCAATGCGCGTACAGGCATCCGCCACACGCATTTCCAGCGCATCATCACGGCTGGAAGGTCTTAAATCCCACCACAGGCTGGAAATATCCTCAATCAACCCGGCCTGAATCAGAACCGCAGTATGCGCTTCAAAATCAGCCCAGGAATCAAAAAGATCGGGTAATCCGGTACGCGGCAACTCTGAAAAAGCACTGATGCGATAACTTTTCAGGCCGGTATTGGCCGATAACCAGAAGGGTGAGCTGGTGGACAGTGCCAGAATGTGAGGCACAAAGTAGGACACCTGGTTCATCAGGTCGATGCGAAGGTCCGGTTCTTCCACCATCACCTTGACCTGCATGCCACAGGTCAGCAGACGGCGAGAAAGGTCGCGCAGCTCCAGTGCCATGGCATGCTGTCGCCCGTCACGGGTCTGGCGCTGGCGATGCCAGTCAGCAAAGGGGTGGGTTCCTGCTGCCATGGGGGCCAGATCAAAACGCCCGGCAATGCGAGCCAGGTGATGACGCAGCTCGGCGGTTTCTTCCCTCAGGCTTGCCATATCGTCGTGAAACGCTGTGGCAGTGCGAATCTGCGCTCCTAAAAACTCCGGGCGGATTTTTTCACCCAGCTCACGGCGCAACTGGGAAATCAACTCCGCAGGCTGCTCAACAATAACATCCAGGGACTGCAGATCCACCAGCAGAAATTCTTCCTGAACGGCTGTGGCGAGACTGGGGGGTGTCCGTTGGCGGACGACCTGACTGTGAAACATGGCAACTCCCTGAGTAATCTTCAGTTCATTCTAAAGACTCCGCAGCGGAATCCAAGACGGGAGTGAGCTCAGCAAGGAAAAACAGGATGGGCATTTTGTCGCAGTGCAGCAAAAAACAAAAACGCCGCAGAGCGCGGCGCTTGGATCAATCAGGGTAGCTGCAAACTCACCAGGCCCAGACGGTGTACCTCATGTGCCACATCAGCAGATTTCAGGTCACGCATACGGCTGATGACCTTTTCCAGCAGCAGCTCAGGCTCACCGGGTTCCGGCAGCTCTGCCACACCAATGCAGGAATGAATCCGCAGGGTCGGGAATTCGGCATACTTCACCTTGCCCAGTGCACGGCTGATTTTTTCAGCCAGCTGCAGACCATCATGCTGGCCTTTGCCAGGCATCAGAATGCAGAGTTTACGACCACTGAAACGAGCACAGATATCATCACGCCCAACACAGTGATTCAACAGGCTACCCATGTTGCGCAGCACCCGATCCCCCACACTCTGACCAAACTGGTCATTGATTTCATGCAGGTTTTTCATGTCGATGGCCACCAGACCAAGGCGCAAACCGTTCGGCCCGACCTGTTCCAGCAGTTCACGGAACACCTGTAAAAAGGCATCACGCTGGTAAAGCTGGGTGGTTTTGTCCTGGCGGGATTCAATCTGTGCATCAGCCAGAAGGTTATGCACCTGGTCCGTTACAGCAACCCGCTCGGCAATATCACGGCCACTGGCCAGAATAAAATGACGACCGTTAACATCAATCAGCTGCAGACGAAACTCAAAATCGTGGTCAATGCCCAGATGACGATGCACTGGTGTGACCAGCACACTGCCGTCACCTTCATCAAGGAATCGCAGATTTTCGATGATCACCTCAAGCTCAGCTTGAGTCAGTTCAGGCATGAATTGCAGCGGCGACTTACCGATCAGATCATCGGGTGAAAAGCCCAACCAATTGGCACCATGCTCGTTGACAAACAGCAGGGTCAGATCATCCGGGTCCAGAACCAGTACCAAGTCCAGTGACTGCTGGAGGATGTGTGCAATTTCCTGTTCAGAAATTTTCGCCAAGACTTTTTCCTTTAAACGCTGGGGGTGCGAACACCTAAAGTCGCCCTATTACTCATGCTTTATAGATTAACTCCATCCAACCTGCAAGCGGAAGCACAAACAACAAATATATGTAACATCGGGCAAAAATTACCAGCCCAAAGCCTTGCGAACAAACGGAATGGTCAGTTTTCGCTGGGCTGTCAGGCTGGCCTCATCCAGTCGCTCCAGAGTGGCAAACAGCTCACTCAAACGTCTGGGGCAGCGGTGCAGGATATAACGCGCCACTTCGTCCGGCATGTCCAGGCCACGCTGGCGGGCACGCATTTTCAGTGCTGCCAGCTTTTCATCATCCTGGAGGCGGTGCAGCTGATAGGTTAAGCCCCAGGACAGCCTTGAGCGCAAGTCTGCCAGTTGAATGGCCAAATGCATTGGTGGTGCATCCCCGGCCATCACCAACAAACCCTGCTGATCCCGCACCCGGTTAAACAGATGAAACAGTGCCTCTTCCCAATCCGGCTGACCGGCCACACTCTGGATGTTATCAATGCAGATTTTGGCGGCATTTTCAGCAGCCAGGGCTGCAAGCGAAACATCAACTGCGGCCAGATCATAAAAAGCCGTTTCCGGGCCGGGATGATGTTTGCAAGCCTGCAATAAATGGCTCTTGCCGGTGTCTTCCCCACCCCAGAGATAAACAAAACGAAAACCTGTGGCCTGCAACTGCTCCAATAGCAGCTGCACCACTGCAGCATTGGGCCCGGACAAAAAGTTTTCAAAGCGTAATGCCTCTTCCAACCCGACACCCAGAGTCAACTGCATGTGCTGTTGTTCCTTTTGTCCTGCCATGCAGGTTACTCCTGACGTGTCTGCCAGCGCAGATAAGCATCAACCTGACCGGTTGCACGCTCTTGCTGCTGGTTTTCACGGCCAGGATCAAAACTGCTGCTTAACTGCTGCAAACCCAGAAAAGATGCTTCTGTCAGTCGGCCATCCAGCGCTAAATTGGCACGCAGCTGATCCAGGCCGCCGCGCAAGGTCACTTCCAGCAACAGCTGCTGCCCATTCGCCTGAACCACCCGCACCTGACTGGTTAACGACAGTGCATTCAGGTAACGCATCAGCTCGGCATAATCACGTGCCTGTTTGACATCGGATACCAGAATACGATAACGACCCGCACCCTGCCCCGGTTGACTGGCGTAACGCCGTGACAATTCTTCGGCAGCAAAATCAACCCCGTCATTTAATACAGCACCCAGGGTTGCAGCACTGGAGCGATGCCAGACACTATCCATGCCGGTGAACAACTGCCATTGCACGGACCAGTTATTTCCTGCCGGTTGAATGCGAGCCACCACAACTGCATCGGGACGATAAGGCGCGGAGGATTCCAGAATCTGTTGCCCAAAACCGCCCCAGACATCAGACAGCAGGGTTGGTGGAAAAGGGTGCTGCTCCGAGTCGGGCAACACCATCGGAATACCACGACGAACTGCATGAGCCTTCAAGGCATCAGACAGGGGTTCGTTTGACTGGGGGCTGACCAGATAACGCCCCTGACGTCCTTCCAGCGCGATCCAGAACAGCGTGCGTGGCCGGTTGATGTCCCAGACGGGGGCTTCCATTCGGCGTAACAGCTGGTTCACACCAGCAGCATCAAACTCCAGCTCCAGTTGCTGGGCACGCACCTGATTGCCATTCTCCAGCATGATCAATTCATTGCTGCTGGAATAACTGAACTGGTTCACCAGTGTCTGTGCGTTGCTTAAAGCCTGCCATAACGCCCGCTGCGGATGATCACGAAAAGCACCGGGTTCAACCAGAAAATCTTCCGGTGGCATTTTCTCCAGCACTTTACGGGTGCCGGAAACACGCACCAGCAGTTCCTGCAGCATTTGATTGGCTGCTTTCGCTCGAGTGGCATCACTGGAGTCTGGCACCAGTCCACGCAGGGTGTAGAGTCCCTCTACCCGCTCGGCCAGTGCCGGTTGCAGGAGCAGCAGGGTCAACAGCAGGGTCTTGCCTGCCAGCAACAAGATTTGAGTCAGTTTCACCCGTTTCATCCATCTAATTCGAGTTGATCTGGGGGCGTTTGCAAAAATAAATTTGCGCCGGACTTCATGTGGAATGGAGCCAGCCTGTTCGGGGTGCTAGAATACGCAAGTTTTTTCATCTTGCCCAATATTACCCTTTTATTTTCAGACGCAGGACACCTCATGAGCCGTAGCCAAACCCCCATCACCTATAAAGACGCTGGTGTAGACATCGATGCAGGCAATGCCCTGGTAGAACGAATCAAGGGTGTTGCCCGCCGTACCAGTCGCCCCGAGGTCATGGGTGGCCTGGGTGGTTTTGGTGCCCTGTGCCAGATTCCGGCCGGTTACCGTGAGCCGGTACTGGTCTCCGGTACCGACGGTGTGGGCACCAAGCTGCGTCTGGCCATGAACCTCCAGCGCCACGATACCATTGGCATCGACCTGGTCGCCATGTGTGTCAACGACCTGCTGGTCTGTGGTGCCGAACCACTGTTCTTCCTTGATTATTACGCAACCGGCCACCTGAATGTCGATGTCGCTGCTCAGGTGGTCACCGGTATCGGTGAAGGTTGTGAGCAGGCTGGTTGTGCACTGGTCGGTGGTGAAACCGCCGAAATGCCCGGCATGTACGAAGGTGATGATTACGATCTGGCCGGTTTCTGTGTTGGCATCGTGGAAAAATCCGAAGTACTGGATGGCTCCAAGGTCAAAGCCGGTGACCTGCTGCTGGGCCTGGCCTCTTCCGGCCCGCACTCCAACGGTTATTCACTGATTCGCAAGCTGCTGGAAGTCTCCGGTGATTCACTGGACATGCAACTGCCTGATGGCAAAACCCTGGCGGATGCCCTGATGGCACCCACCCGCATTTACATCAAATCCCTGCTGCCGCTGATCCGTGCCAATGCCGGTATTCATGCCCTGTCCCACATCACCGGTGGTGGCCTGTATGAAAACATCCCGCGTGTACTGCCGGAAGACTGCAAAGCAGAACTGGATCTGACCCACTACCAGCGCCCGGCAGTATTCAACTGGATGCAGGACGTTGGCCAGGTGCCGGAAAAAGAAATGTACCGCACCCTCAACTGCGGTATCGGCATGGTACTGGCTGTGGATGCCGCACAAGCGGCCAGCCTGACTGAAAAACTTGAAGCGGCCGGTGAAACCGTGTTCCAGCTGGGCCAGATCAGCAGCCGTCAGGCCAGTGAAGAAGCCGTCATCATCAAGGGACTCAAGGCATGATGCATGGCGGTGAAGCACCCGCAGAACGCCGGGTGGTGGTGCTGATTTCCGGTAATGGCAGCAACCTGCAGGCCCTGATCGATGCACGCGGTACGGAAGAAGGCCTGGGTGGTGATATTGTGGCGGTGATCAGCGACAAGGCTGATGCTTATGGCCTGGAGCGTGCCCGTCAGGCAGACATTCCTGATCGGGTATTGTCACCGCGCGAATTCCCCAGCCGTGAAGAATACGACCTGCACCTGATTCGTCTGGTGGAAGAATATGAACCCGACCTGATAGTACTGGCCGGTTTCATGCGCATCCTTTCACCGGCGTTTGTGCTGCGTTTCCATGGCCGACTGATCAACATTCATCCATCGCTGCTACCGAAGTACAAAGGGCTGCACACCCACCGTCGGGCGCTGGAAGCTGGTGATAATGAACACGGCCTCAGCATCCACTTTGTCACTGAAGAACTGGATGGTGGCCCGGTGATCCTGCAAGCCACCGTGCCGGTGGAGCTTGATGATGATGAAAGCAGCCTGGCGCGGCGCGTGCAGGTGAAAGAACACCTCCTGTACCCGATTGTGGTGCGCTGGTTTCTGCAGGGTCGCCTGCAACTGCTGGGCAATCATCCGGTACTGGATGGCCAGCCACTGCCCAGACAGGGTGTTTTATACCAGGAAACCCCTGAAAATCAGTGACTCCCACTGGACAGGCCCGCCTCGGCCTGTCATGATTTTGCGCCGACCTGTATTCAGGTCGGTTTTTATTTGAATCACTCGAACACTGAACAGCACTGGACTGCAGCGGGAAAGTGTCACCTTCGTCCGGTGGCCGCCGCCTGACAGAAAAGTGTCTGCCTCATGAACCAAGTGTCCTCTCGTACGGGACACCACTGCTCAGGAAAACATCATGCCTGTAATCACCCTCCCCGACGGCAGCCAACGCGCGTTTGACCAGGCTGTCACTGTTCATCAGGTCGCCGAATCCATCGGTGCCGGACTGGCCAAGGCCGCACTGGCCGGCAAAGTGGATGGCAAACTGGTTGATACCAGCCACACCCTTGAACAGGATGCTCAGCTCTCCATCATCACCGGTCGCGATGCCGACGGCGTGGAAATCCTGCGTCACTCCTGCGCCCACCTGATGGCCATGGCAGTCAAGCAACTCTTCCCGAATTCCCAGGTCACCATTGGCCCGACCATTGAAGACGGCTTTTATTACGACTTTGATGTGGAAAGCGCCTTCACGCCCGAAGACCTGGCCGCCATCGAAAAGCGCATGGAAGAGCTGGTGAAACAGGACATCGCGGTTGAGCGTTTCCTGATGTCTCGTGATGAGGCCGTTGAGTTCTTCGAAAAGCAGGGTGAAATCTACAAGGCTGAAATCATCCGTGACATTCCTGCGCATGAGGAACTGTCACTCTATCGCCAGGGTGAATTCACCGACCTGTGCCGCGGCCCTCACGTGCCCAGCACCGGCAAGATCAAAGCGTTCAAGCTGATGCGGGTGTCCGGCGCCTACTGGCGCGGCGACTCCAAAAACAAGATGCTGCAGCGCATCTACGGCACCTGCTGGAATGACAAAAAAGACCTGAAAGACTACCTGCACCGCCTGGAAGAGGCCGAAAAGCGCGATCACCGCAAACTGGCCAAGCGCATGGACCTGTTCCACATCCAGGACGAAGCACCGGGCATGGTGTTCTGGCACCCCAATGGCTGGACCCTGTACCAGACCCTGGAAAACTACATGCGCGGTGTACTGCGCAACAACGGCTACCAGGAAGTCAGAACCCCTCAGGTGGTCGACAAGGTACTGTGGGAGCGTTCCGGCCACTGGGAACACTACCAGGCCAACATGTTCACCACTGTGTCTGAACACCGTGACTACGCCATCAAGCCGATGAACTGCCCCTGTCACCTGCAGATCTTCAATCAGGGCCTGAAAAGTTACCGTGACCTGCCGCTGCGCATGGCCGAATTCGGTTCCTGCCACCGCAACGAGCCTTCCGGTTCCCTGCACGGTCTGATGCGTGTGCGCGGCTTCACCCAGGATGATGCCCACATCTTCTGTACTGAAGACCAGATGGAAGAAGAGTCCGCCCGTTTCATTCAGCTGACCCTGGATGTTTACAAGGCTTTTGGTTTTGAAGATGTGGAACTGAAGCTCTCCACCCGCCCGGAAAGCCGGATCGGTGATGATGCCCTGTGGGACAAGGCCGAACACGCCCTGGAACACGCACTGAACAAGATCGGCAAAACCTGGGACCTGCAGCCCGGTGAAGGTGCCTTCTACGGCCCCAAAATCGAATTCTCGCTGCGCGATTGCCTCGGTCGTGTCTGGCAGTGCGGCACCCTGCAGCTTGACTTTGTATTGCCGGGTCGCCTGAATGCCCATTACGTTGCCGAAGATGGCAGCCGCAAGACTCCGGTCATGCTGCACCGTGCCATTCTGGGTTCTTTCGAACGCTTCATCGGCATTCTGATCGAACACTATGCCGGTGACCTGCCGACCTGGCTGGCTCCGATTCAGGCTGTGGTGCTGAACATCACCGATAAACAAGCCGATTACGCCACTGAATTGACCCGAAAACTGCATGATCTGGGCATTCGAGTGGAAAGCGACTTGAGAAATGAGAAAATAGGCTTTAAAATCCGCGAGCATACTTTAGCCAAGATTCCTTATCTGCTGGTTGTCGGTGATAAGGAAGTCGAGTCCGGTACCGTTTCGGTCCGTACCCGCCATGGCGAAGATCTCGGCTCGCAGGATCTGGAAACCCTGAAAGCCAGATTGCTGGAAAGACACTGACCTTCCTGCCATGGAAGGCGGCGTCAACCCGATAAAACAAAATGGAGATACACCAATCAAGCGCGCTAATCCAATCAGGCGGGATGCAAAAAAGAATCTGCCGCCGATCAATGAGAACATTCAGGCCACCGAAGTCCGCCTGATCGATCAAAACGGTGAACAGGTCGGGGTGGTTCCTCTTGAGGACGCTCTGGAACGTGCAGCTGCGGCTGAACTGGATCTGGTCAAGATTTCTGATGCCGATCCAATCGTCTGCAAGATCATGGACTACGGCAAGTTTCAGTTTGAGCAGAAAAAAGCAAAAAATGCTCAAAAGAAGAAACAGAAACAAATCCAGATCAAAGAACTCAAATTTCGCCCTGGCACCGAAGATGGCGACTACCAGATCAAACTGCGCAACATGGTTCGCTTTCTGGAAGACGGTGACAAGGTTAAAGTCACGCTTCGTTTCCGCGGTCGTGAGATGGCACACCAGGACATTGGTATGCGTCTCTTCCAACGAATCGAAGAAGATCTGGGTGACACCATCATTGTTGAATCACGCCCTCGTTTAGAGGGACGTCAAATGGTGATGATGCTGGCACCCAAGAAGAAATGATCCCCTGCCGCATCGGGTGATGCGGCCAGGTTCAGTTTTCGGGCCCGGATCATGCCCAATCCCTTGCAACGCATCTTTACTGATGCACTTGTGGAGTTAATGTAATGCCTAAAATCAAATCAAACAGTGGCGCGCGCAAGCGCTTCAAGGCGACTGCCAAAGGCTTCAAGCACAAGCAGTCTCACCGCAGCCACATCCTGACCAAGAAAAGCCCCAAGCGTAAGCGTCAACTGCGTGGCATGAAGCAAATTGCTGCATGTGACGTGCCGCTGATCAAGCGCATGCTGCCGACCGTTTAAGGCCTTTTCATCATTCAAGTCAGGAGTAAGTTTTCATGGCCCGTGTAAAACGTGGTGTTCAGGCGCGTCGTCGCCACAAAAAGATTCTGAAGCTGGCCAAGGGTTACTATGGTGCCCGCAGCCGTGTATTCCGTGTAGCCAAACAGGCCGTCATCAAGGCCGGTCAGTACGCTTACCGCGACCGTCGTGTACGCAAGCGTCAGTTCCGCGCCCTGTGGATTGCCCGTATCAACGCTGCAGCCCGTATCAACGGCATGTCTTACAGCCGTTTCATTTCCGGTCTGAAGAAGGCGGACATCGCCATCGACCGTAAAGTACTGGCTGATATCGCTGTACATGATCAGGCAACTTTTGCAGCCATTGTCGAGAAATCCAAAGCGGCCCTGGCCTGAGATTTTCTGACAACAGGCAAGAGATGAGGCCCCGGCTGTTCTGGGGCTTCAGAAATGGGGGAAGGGCTGCGCTCTTCCCCTTTTTTATTCTGAATTCGTAAACCACGCATTTTTCTGGAGTTGTGCAGATGGAAAACCTCTCCCCCCTGTCTCTGGATGGCCAGCCCATTCAGGAACGGGTGAATCAGGCACTGGAACAGATCACCCGCACCGGGGACAGCCAGACCCTCGACCAGCTCCGGGTTCAGTATCTGGGGAAAAAAGGCGAACTGACCAGCCTGCTGAAAAGCCTCGGTCAGCTGGCTCCGGAAGATCGTCCAAAGGCCGGTGAAATCATCAACCAGGCCAAACAACAGGTGCAAGACGCCCTGAATGCCCGCAAGCATGCCATCGACAGCGAAGCCCTGAATGCTCGCCTGGCTGCCGAATCAGTGGATGTCACCCTGCCCGGTCGCCACAGCGATACCGGCGGCATGCACCCTGTCACCCGTACCATTCAGCGCATTGAAGACTTTTTTGCCTCCATCGGTTTCAACGTGGCAGAAGGCCCGGAAATCGAAGATGACTACCATAACTTCGAAGCCCTGAACATTCCGGCGCACCACCCGGCGCGTGCCATGCACGACACCTTCTATTTTGATGCACACACCCTGCTGCGCACCCATACCTCACCGGTCCAGGTGCGGGTGATGGAAAACCAGCAACCACCGATCCGCATCATCTGCCCCGGTCGTGTGTATCGTTGCGACTCAGATCAGACCCACTCGCCCATGTTCCACCAGGTGGAAGGGCTGCTGATCGACGAAAACATCAGTTTTGCGGACCTGAAAGGCATCCTGCAGCAGTTCCTGCGTGCCTTCTTTGAACAGGATCTGCGCGTGCGTTTCCGCCCCTCCTACTTCCCCTTCACCGAACCCTCCATTGAAGTGGACGTGGATCGTGGTGACGGTCGCTGGCTGGAAGTACTGGGTTGTGGTGTTGTGCACCCCAAAGTACTGGAAATGTCCGGCATCGACCCGGAAAAATACACAGGTTTTGCGTTTGGTCTGGGCATTGAGCGTTTTGCCATGCTGCGCTACGGCGTTGACGACCTGCGGCTGTTTTTTGACAACGACATCAAATTCCTGAGCCAGCTGCGCTGATCACACCCTTATTGCCAACAGGATTCAGAAACCATGAAATTCAGTGAACAATGGCTGCGTGAATGGGTCAACCCGGCTCTGGATGCCGCTGCCCTTGACGAACAACTCTCTCTGGCCGGTCTGGAAGTGGACAGCCGTGAACCGGCTGCAGGCCAGTTCAGCGGCGTGGTGGTGGGTGAAATCATCAGTGCCGAACCCCACCCCAATGCCGACAAACTCCAGGTCTGCCAGGTCAGTGATGGTGTGGACACCCATCAGGTGGTCTGTGGTGCACCCAACGCCCGCGCCGGTTTAAAAACCGCCTTTGCCCGCGTTGGTGCCGTACTGCCCGGCGACTTTAAAATCAAACAGGCCAAACTGCGCCAGGTGGAATCCTGCGGCATGCTCAGCTCCGAACAAGAACTGGGCCTGTCCGACAACCACGACGGCATCATGGAACTGGCTGCGGATGCACCAGTGGGCCATGACCTGCGTGACTACCTGAAACTGGATGACCAGATTTTTGACGTGGACCTGACCCCCAACCGCAGCGACTGCCTGTCGATTGCCGGTCTGGCCCGTGAAGTGGGTGTACTCAACCGCATTGCCGTCACCCAGCCGGTACTCAACCGTGTTGCCCCGCAGATTGACGACCAGCCGCAGATCACCCTGGAAGCCCCGGTGGCCTGCCCGCGTTATCTGGGCCGCATCCTTCGCGGCATCAACATCAAGGCTGCCACTCCCCTGTGGATGCAGGAAAAACTGCGCCGCAGCGGCATTCGCAGCATTGACCCGGTGGTCGACGTCACCAACTACGTGATGCTGGAACTGGGCCAGCCGATGCACGCCTTTGATCTGGCCGAGATTGATGGCGTCATCCGGGTGCGCATGGCACAGCCAGAAGAAAAACTCACCCTGCTGGATGGCAGCGAACTGACCCTGAAACCGGAAACCCTGGTGATTGCTGACAACAGCAAAGCCCTGGCACTGGCCGGCATCATGGGGGGTGAACACAGCGGTTGCAGCCCGGAAACCCGGGACATCCTGCTGGAAGTGGCCTATTTTGATCCGCTGTCACTGGCTGGCAAAGCGCGTGAATACGGCCTGCACACCGACGCCTCTCACCGCTTTGAGCGGGGTGTCGACTTCCAGCTGCAACAACGCGCCATGGAGCGCGCCACCGAGCTGCTGCTGCAACTGGTGGGTGGTCAGCCCGGCCCGATCACCGAAGCCGTTGCCAATGAACACCTGCCAGTGCGTCAGCCGGTGAAACTGCGCAAGGACCGTCTGGAACAACTGCTGGCCATTCGCCTGCCGGATGCCGAAGTGGTGGACATCCTCACCCGTCTGGGCATGGTGATTGAAGACCAGGGTGATGCCTGGCTGGCCGCCGTGCCCAGCTACCGTTTTGACATCAGCATTGAAGTGGATCTGATCGAAGAAGTGGCCCGCGTGTATGGTTACGACAACCTGCCGGTGCGTGCACCTTCTGCTGCCATGCTGATCCAGAATCGCCCGGAATCCGAAGTCAGCCTGCGTCGCATCCGCAACCTGCTGACCAGCCGCGGTTACCAGGAAGCCATCACCTACAGCTTCATTGATCCGAAATGGTCCCAGGCCTTTGATCCTGAGCGTCAACCGATTGCCCTGGCCAACCCCATTTCCGCCGATCTGGCGGTGATGCGCACCAGCCTGCTGCCCGGCCTGGCCAAAGCCCTGTCTTACAATCAGAAGCGTCAGCAGCCGCGTGTGCGCCTGTTTGAAACCGGCCTGCGTTTCATCCGTGAGGGTGAAACCACCGTACAACAGCCGATGCTGGCAGGCCTGATCAGTGGCAGCCGTCACCCGGAAAGCTGGACCGGCAAAACAGAATCCGTTGACTTCTTTGACATCAAAGGTGATTTTGAAGCCCTGCTGAGCCTCACCGGTGACCTGGCCAACTGGCAATTCCGTACCGCCAGCCACCCTGCCCTGCACCCCGGCCAGAGCGCTGAAATCCTGCACCGTCAGCAGGATGGCAGCTGGCAGTCGGTAGGCTGGATCGGTGCCCTGCACCCACAGCTCTGCAAGGATCTGGACCTGCGCGGCCAGACGCTGGTGTTTGAAGTGGTGCAGGAAGCCGTGATGCAGGGCCGTGTTCCCCGCTTTGGCAGCCTGTCACGCTTCCCTGAAATGCGTCGTGACCTGGCCCTGCTGGTGGACGCCAGCCAGCCGGTTGGTGAACTGCTGCAGGAAGCCTGGAATCAGGGCGGAGAATGGCTGCAAAAGGTCACCTTGTTTGATGTTTATCAGGGTCAGGGCATCGCTGAAGGCAAAAAGAGTCTCGCGCTGGGCTTGACCTGGCAGCATCCTTCGCGCACTCTTACGGATGACGAGATTAATAGTCAGGTTAATCAGGTTGTTACGGCATTTTCTCAGGGGTTTGCAGCAGAGCTGCGCAGCTGATTGGCTCATCTGCGGTTAACCCTGACTGTCGAGGCTGATCTGCCCGGTGCAGATCAGCCTTGATCCAGCAGTTTTCATGCAACATCAGGAAGGAGCGGAAAACGTGGGTGCATTAACCAAAGCAGAAATGGCTGAAAAGCTGATCAGTGAACTCGGACTGAGCAAACGTGATGCAAAGGAGATGGTTGAACACTTCTTCGGCGAAATCAGGGAATGCCTCAGAGACAATGAGCAGGTCAAAATATCCGGCTTCGGCAATTTTGACCTGCGTGACAAGCGCGAACGCCCCGGTCGCAACCCCAAGACAGGCGAAGAGATACCCATCTCCGCACGTCGGGTGGTGACCTTCAAGGCAGGCCAGAAACTCAAGGCCCGCGTGGAAAGCTACAAGGGCGAATAAAACTTCTAAACTTTTGTTCCAAAAAGGGTTTTCAAAACCCGAAAAGCGCTCTATAATGCGCCTCGTTTTCAGGGCAAACCCCACTTGGCACTGAAAATTGTACCTGCAGTAGATGACGGAGTGTGGCGCAGCCTGGTAGCGCACTTGCATGGGGTGCAAGGGGTCGTAGGTTCGAATCCTATCACTCCGACCAAATCAAAAAGGGCTTACGTGAAAACGTAAGCCCTTTTTATTTACCTGGCAGCATCAAAACGGACCATATCGCGTATCCGACCACACTAGCTTCCAGACTCATTTCAAAGACTGTGTGCTTAGATGAAAGCCATATTGACTATTTTTTGGTTGCTGTATCAGTACCTCTAGTGCTGGCTGAGTGAACAGTGGCAAGCATATTATATGAGTTGATATTATAAAATCATGATCTAGGCTTTATACTTTCAAACTCAAGAGCGCTATGCGAAATTACCGCAAGGAATATAGTGGCGAGCCAATAAAGACACTTTTTGTTAACCACATAAAATAGATTGTCGATATCATTTATTTTTGATGTTTCAATATTTTTAGCCCCTCCATTCATGTAGTGAAAGAAGCGATTTCTAATCGTAATTATAAAGCTCCCCACCTCAATATATTTTATAGAGAGTAGCCTTGGGCTGTCAGTAGAATCAGCAATCATGTCGCCACTACACAAATCTTTTAACAGATTAAAAACTACCTTTTGCTCACTCTCAGTGTTTAGTAGCATTGGAAAATCTACTGACGACTCATATATTGCATCATCCGAATACACTGTCTTTATGAAACTTTTAAAAAAGCCAAGCTCACCTGCATTCTTATCACCATTCATAAGCTCCTTTAGAAATTTGAACGTCCTACCAAAATCATCGGTCTTTGATGCATATATCATTGGAAAAGCATATGACACATGCTCTAGTGCCCGGTACAGATAAACGAAAGAGCTAGAGTGAATATTTTTATTTTGATAGTAAAAATAATAAGATAGTTCGCTCAGTATGTTTTTGTAAAAAGTTTTGTTTTTTAACTTGTGTCCTTCAATATAATCGGCAAGATTCTCAGGGCCATAGTTCTCTGCAATTAGCTGAGGAAGCAATTCTCCCCATCGATGACCATAACCTTTTAAGCTTGAAGAAAAATAATTTTCTTTTTGAAAAAAAGTTTTTGATGATCCGATGTGCTCAACTTTAAGTGCCCCACTAAGCAGACGAAGTATTAGCAGAATCTCTGGATCAGAACCGCTAACTTTCAGTCTTTCAGGAAGCTTAGATAAGGCCTTATCCGTAAGGCACTCCGAATACTTAAATGGAGTTTTATGGAACATTTTATGAAGTAAACTCCACAAAGTATTCAGTTAGCTCACCTTCATCTAATATGGATAGTTCTGCATATTTTTTAATGAACTCACACGACAACTGCCTGCGGTATTTCCCGAGATTGACCTTTGACGCATTTATCGAATCGAATGCTTCATCAAAAAGTTCTACACCTAATGCAAAATCTTTAGGCTCTACACTTTTTAATTTCACATATGACTCTTTAACTCCCACGCAAAAACCAATTAAATTATTATTAACTTTAAACCAATTTCTTGTTGATGAGTCTTCACTAAGCCTATCAATCAAAGCCAAAACAGATTGAAACATTAGATCGTTGGATGAATCACGACTATCTAGCACCCTTGTTACTAAAATCTCATCCATCTTTTCATCTATGATTTTATTGTTTTCATTATTTACATTATTTGTAAGAAATGCCAAATATCCTCTAGAAATATCACCAAGATTAAATGCACCTCTCACAACTTTATCAGCTCTTTCTTTCTCTGTTTGTACTGACATGTTTTCCAAACCACTAAAATCAAACATCTCAGCAGTAAGAATTTCTATTTGGTGCCGAGGTGTCATTGGCTTTTGGCCATTATTTAGTGTAATCATTCGATACAACAGTTTATCCTGACTACTTGCTACTATTATATTTATATATGCTATTCGACCTTCATCAAACTCGCTTTCAACTGATGCTGAATTTAATGTGTTCAAGCGCTGCATGCCATCCAATATATAGCAGCTAGTAATATTTTTATTTACAAAACTCTCAAAGTCTGACACTTTAGTTAGATCGTTTTCTTCCTTATCTACAAATGCTATTGTTATTGGTGGCATAATGCACCCCTCAACAATATCCCTTTGTAATCTCTTGTAGAACTTCTTATCCTGGAGTTTACGCTGTGCTTCAAATTTATTTATAAGTGGATACAATTCATCCAATACCACCTTATAGGTAGCCTGTCCC
Source organism: Marinospirillum alkaliphilum DSM 21637 (assembly GCF_900119735.1). GTDB lineage: Bacteria > Pseudomonadota > Gammaproteobacteria > Pseudomonadales > Halomonadaceae > Marinospirillum > Marinospirillum alkaliphilum. The sequence continues at coordinate 191,979 of NZ_FPJW01000006.1, forward strand.
ATAGCCACATAGCTATCTATGACTTTATCCAGATCAGATGTAAATACTTCTATCTTTTTCATATTACTTCCTAAATGAAGAGTTCATGTTTACTGATCCTACGCTACATAAATAGTCGCCCCTGCAAAACGCCCTTTTTTCAGAAGCACTCTGATTTCTACTATACCACTTGAGCGTTCTGCTCAGCTGGCAACCGTCTGATGGCAATAACCAGGTTCCTCAAGGAATGTCGCTCTCCTTCAGGGATGCCCAGCAGAGCCTGCCATAAGCTCCAAGGGGTTAACTTTTTTCGGCCCAAAAGAAGCTCGGCCAGCTTCTTCAGGATTTTTCTCAGGTTCATACCCACACCACAGAGTACCGCGTGGATTTTGTCACCCAGCGCACCGTGCAAGTGGCAGCGATCCAGTAAACCTTCGCTTTTCATGTGTCCAATGATGGGTTCTATACTGTTTCGTCGATGCTGCTGCTCATGAGCTTTGCCTCGCCCTTTTTTTCTGCCGGTGATGTGAACCTGACAGAGGTACGTTTGATCACTGCCCTTGTAGCCTCGATCCACCAGCAGATGTTCGGGCAACTGTCCCAGATGACTTTTCAGGCGCCTTAACAGAGGCTCCACGGTATGACCGTCATAAGGATTGCCGTTCAGTGACTGGCAATCCAGTACCAGTCCTTCAGCAGCCGTGGTGACCACACTGACTTTAGCACCGAACTCGTGACGCTGACGTGCCTTGCCTTTGGTGATGCAGACCACCTGGGGTTCATGCAGGCTGTACAGGCGCTGCTTGATGGAGTGATCGCCATATTGGTCGAGCAGTCGCAGTGCTTGATGCAATTTATCACTGAGTGGCTGGCTGCGTTTTGACAGTGCCTTCTGATCAATGAGCGCTGCACAGATGTGAATCAGGTTGCTGTGCATTTTTCGCAAGTGCTTATGCATCCGTTGGAACTGGCACGCATGAGCGTAACGGCTGACATTCCAAACCAGTTTATCCAACACTTTGATGAAGGTTTGCTTGAAGCGAACCCCCTCGTTCTTGGCTAAGGCCACCAGTTGTCGATGGCAGCGGCTAACCAACCTGGCATCGGTTGGATGCGAAGTGGCCTTGGGCATCACCGTTGTATCAGCCACCACCACTTCGAAGCTTTCTGGAGCCACAGTACCGGTTTCTTCAGCCAGCTTGATGGTCATTTTCAAGAGTTCACGAGCACCCTCTTCACCAATTCGCTGACGAAACCGCAGCATGGTGGTTTCATCCATGGGTATTCGATGCTGAAAAGTGATCTCTCCACAGAAGTGTTGCCAGTAGGGGTTCTCAGTCCAACGCTTGAGCACTTCCAGGTCCGACAGCCCGTAGATGTGTTTGAGCAGTTGAAGGCCGACCTGCAAGCGGACCGGCATGGCAGGACGACCAGAGTTGGAGGCATACATGGGGCCGAAATAACCTTCACAGGCTGACCAGTCGATGCGCTTGCCCAGAATCACCAGCTCATGCCGAGTATCAATGATGTCATCCAGATAGGTTTCCAGAAGATCCCTTTGAGGTTTTTGGCGTGAATCTGGACGAAACATGGGCGATTTCTCTTGGTTTTTGAAAGAAAAGGCTGGATTTGGTCAGGAAATGATACCAGAAAAACAACTTAAGCTATTGATATTAATAGCCTTTGTTATTTTGCAGGATCGACTAAATATTCTTAAGCAATGCATGCCCAGGCACGCTACCGCCCCAGGGTGTGAAATGAGTCGCTTCGCATCCTGCGGGTGGGTGTTTCCTTTCTTGTTTCGTTTTACCAAAGATGTGTCTGACTGGCAACTCTGGGTGTTGCTTTGGTGTTCAGCGTTTTTGTTTCATGCTTCTGGCGGCCAGGGCGTAGCCACCATCACAGCCGTCAACAAAGTGGATGTGTTCAACACCGGTCTGGCTGACCAGGCAGGTGAGTTGGGCGGCGTCACTGATGTGCTGGCCGTAGATCAACTGGCCTTGTTGTTGTTGCTGGTCAAGCCACTGGTTGAATGCGTCCAGATCGTTGCGATCAGCGGCAAATACCATGCGAAGGGTGTCGTCCAGTTTGCGATAGTCGGAGCTGGCCACGGCATCACTGCGGTAACGCCCCCAGTGCGCCTTTCCAAGCCGGATATCAAACTTCATCAGCAGCAGGCCCAGCAGGTTGATGCAGCGCAGTTTCAGCAGTTGCAGCCACTGGCTGCGCCTTTCTTTGAAATTGCGCACCGATGCTTCCGCAGACAGCTTGTCCGCATCAAAGGCCAGTTGCAGGCGTTCTGCGGTCAGGGGCTGAAGTTGTGCTTCATTGCCCAGCAGTTGCTGCATGGTCTGTATCACGCCTTCATAACACTGAAGCTGCTGGTCCACACTGCCACTGGCCTGCACCAGCAGGCTGACGGTCACTTCCCTGGGGCTGTTGATGCGCTTCCAGCGGCATTCAAAACCGGAAAAATCGGCTTCTGGCTGGCCTTGTTCCGGCAGCAGATGAAAGTCCTTGCTCGCTTTGGTCAGTCGATCCGCCACCTGCAGGCCACCACCGGTGAAAAAAGCCTGTTGCAGGTTGGCCGAGTGCCGGTAACGGGCCACCAGCACCGGTGCCTGGCTGCGGATCCGGGCATAGGGCATCAGGCTGCAACGCAGGCTCAGCTGAAAAGCATCCCTGGCCAGTTCCATGCAACCCAGCAGGGCATTACGCACTGCCTGAACCTTGCTCGGCGGAATGCAAAAGGTGGCACCATCACCACCAAACACATAGGGCAACTGCAGCGGCTGGGTGGCGTTCAGTACCGCCGCCACGGTGCAACCGCCCAGCGCGTTCACATCGCGGTAACGCCCTGCTTCAATGGCCTGGGTGGAGCCTTCCAGATCGGTGACCACCACCCACCAGTCATCGGGCAGTTCCTGGTAGTGGTGCAGTTGCAGAGTGTCAGAGAAGGCTTCAACAGCCGGGAGATCGGTGAAAAAAGTGTCCTGAGCGGGCATGCAGTGTATCCGGTTAACGAGCCTGACAGGCCGGATCAGGGTGTCCCTGGTCCAGCAGGTGTTGAATGTAGGATTGCGCCGGTCGATTCGGTGCTTCACCGATGTGCACACCGGACCAGTGGCCACGGGCCTGACTGCGGGCTTCCAGATGCGCTTCACGCGCGGCAGCGGCAAATTCAGTCATCTTTTCGCGGCTTTCATGCTGGTAGCTGTCCGGCCAGGCATAACCGGAGCGGATCAGTGCCAGATGCCCGGCTTCATCCCGGTCCTGACTGCGAACATTGCCGACCCAGAGCTGGCTGTGCAGCACCGCATCCACTTCAACCAGCACCTTGCCCCGAAAACGCCCCTGTGCCAGATCAATCAATCCCAGCACGGAACGTCGGTAACCGGGCTGGTCTTTCAGCGGGGTGTTCACGCCGTTCAGCACCAGGCAGACCTGATCGTTGTTCTGCAGTTTCAGCACCAGCGTCTGGCCATCCACCACGCCCTGCACGGAAGCCGGGATCGGGCGACCGGCACCCTTGATCAATACCAGGCTGCCAGTGATTGCCGGAAGGGTGTAAAACAGCATTGCAGCGGCTGTCAGCAGTATTACCAGGCTAATCCAGTGGGTTGGTTTCATCCGGCCTCCCTGATCGTTGATCTTCATTTCTAGCAGCTTGATGTCAGTTTTGCCACAAGGATTCCATTTGCATGATGGCACAATTCCGATGCCAGAGTTATACTTTACATATACAAATCTGTACAACTCCTGCGGAGATCGGATGATGAGCCCCTTGAAACCCTTGCGTTTACTGCTGCTTATTCTTGTTATGCTGGTGTTGACTGCCTGCGGCCACGTCAGGGTACAGCACTTTGATGGCCGTGAACCTGAGTTTTCTGTAGCGGAATATTTCCAGGGTGAAACCTGGGGCTGGGGCATGGTGCAGGACTATCGTGGCCGAATCACCCGCCAGTTCACCGTCTATATTCAGGGGTACATGGATGGTGATGTGCTGGTGCTGGATGAGGATTTCCTGTTCAGTGACGGCGAGGAATCCAAACGCGTGTGGCGTCTGAAACCGGTGGATCAGCACTGTTATGTCGGCACCGCGCATGATGTGGTGGGTGAAGGCCGCGCCTGCAATTACGGTGATGCCTTTCATCTGACTTATCGCCTGAAAGTGCCGATTGGTGAGCGGGAATGGGTGTTCAGCATGGATGACTGGATGTACCTGCAGGACAATCAGGTGGTGTTTAATCGCACCCGAATGAGAAAATGGGGTCTGACTCTAGGAAACATCACGCTGACCTTCACCAAACAGCCCCTTGCCAACAACAACCAGGATGAAGCTGAAGGCTTCCAACGGAGCGCACAATGAAAAAGCTGCTACTGTTGTTTTTGATTCCGCTGGCATTCAGCCTGCCGGCCCAGGCGGAAACAACCCAGTGCCCGACCCTGCTGAACACCACGCAACCCCTGCTGCACTCAACCGAATCCATTGATCTCTGCCAGTTTGCCGGTAAACCCCTGCTGATAGTGAACACCGCCAGTTATTGCGGTTACACCCGTCAGTTCGGTGGTCTGGAGGCCTTGCACCAGCAGTATGCTGATCGGGGGCTGGTGGTGCTGGGTTTTCCATCCAATGATTTCATGCAGGAAGCCCGCGATGAAAGCCGCACGGCTGAAGTCTGCTTTATCAATTACGGCGTCACCTTCAACATGCTGAGCCCCAGCCGGGTCAGCCGTGGTGAACTCAATCCGGTGTTTGCCGAGCTGCAACGCCAGGGAGCGAGCCTGCCACGCTGGAACTTCCACAAGTACCTGGTCAACGAAGAGGGCCAGCTGGTGGGCTTTTTCGGCAGTCGTGTTGAACCGGATGCCCCGCAGCTGGTGGGTGCGATTGAGGCCATGCTTAACTGAGTTAACGGTATAACTTGATTTGCGGGGCGGTTGCAGCAGGCTTATTTCACTTGCCGCACCTGGCCCCTCACCTGATCAGACAGCGCCTTGTAAAAGCCTTCCAGTGCTGCCTTTTCACCTTCCAGCATGGCCTGCACCTGTTGCTGGTATTCAACCGTGAGTTGCAGATTCCATTCCTGCGCCAGTCGCCGCAGCAGGGATTCATGTTCAAAAGCCAGTTCCACCTGCAGTTGATCCATCACCCGCAGGGTGACAAAACTCACCTGCTGCAGCGGTTCACTGATGGCCTGGCTGTAGGCCCGCACCAGCCCACCGGCACCGAGTTTCACACCGCCGAAATAACGCACCACGGTGGCCAGCACCTGGTCCAGGTGTTTGTGTTGCAGCACGTTCTGCATGGGGGCTGCGGCAGTGCCGGAAGGCTCACCATCATCCGACTGGCGCACCTGACCGTTGACCAGCAGGCACCAGCAGACATGAGCGGCATCCGGGTGCTGATTACGCAGCGTATGCACCCGCTCCAACCCCTGCTCCAGACTCGTCACCGGCTCCACACAGCCGATGAAACGCGACTTCTTGATTTCCAGCAGACTGGTGACCGGTTCCGACAGGGTCTGGCGCATCAGTTTTCCCCTTTCCTTTCAGAGCGGTCTGCCATGCATCGGCAGCAAATTCCAGGCGTTCACTGTCGCGCCGCCAGATCACGGCATCCTGCTGCACGGCCAGCCACCAGGTTTGTTTCACCGGGTCCGGTCTGGGTGATGAGAAGGCAGCAGGATCAAGCACCGCAACGCACCAACCTGACTCAGGGTCGCGCACCGACTGATAGATGATGCCACCCATGCCGGCTTCACGAGCCACGCGTGCAAAATGCTGGGTGGCGCTGTAGTCCGTGGGGTGTTGCCATGCACCGAGGTCAGCACTAAAGGGTGGCTTGCGCAGATCCACCACGCGGGTGGCAAGGCTCACTTTGAAGGCGGTGTGTGCCACCGGTTCAATGCGTTCCAGATCCACGGCATCCTGAAGGAATTTCCAGCGCCAGTAGCCCAGTTCAGCACAGACAGTGCGTACCGTTTCGGCACCGTAAAAGACGCCGGGGTCGGTGACACTTCTGAAACGGGAACCACTTCTGTGCGGGTTATAACGAAAGGGTGTCGCCAGCAGATAATCCAGACCGGCAACACCGGCTGGTTGAGGTGGCTTGCTGCTTTCCAGCAGCATCTCCAGCAGATCCTGCTCCGCTGCATCATCAACAATTTTCATGGTTGAGGCCAGGTGCTGAACTTCAACCATGCGCCATGCAGGCGCAGACCACTCACGTGCTTCAGACGAGACCGCGAGAGGCGTCCAGGTAGTGGACAACACGAACAAGTCCTTCTGTCTGGTTGATGAGTTCAATGGGGCGACCATTGAGTCCCTGGTTATTGCTGTTCAGCCACTGGCGAGCGGTAAGCTCTTCACCGACAAGGGAGTCGAGTGAACGAAACAACCGAACAAACAGCAGGGCGAACTCCCACTCTTTGCGATGGGATTCAAGCTGATAATGACCGGCATAAAGCCGAGTGATGGTGGCCGGACTGACCCCCAGAATTCTGGCCAGCTGCCCCCGCGGAATGTTCAACCGCTCGGCGGCACGGGCGACGGCCTTGGATAATACGGCACCGGCATCAGCCGACAGGGATGCGTCACTGGTTGTTACTGTCATGGCTCACCTCCTTTCCATGGAAATTTTAGGATCAATTTATTGCTATTGCAAATAAAGCCAGCTGCGCATCCGCATGTGAATCTTGTTAAAATTGAACATTCAGTCAGATGACTCAGACAGGACAAGACTTTTGCTCAGACGCCATTACACCGGCAGGGATGTGACCCGCGCCCAGAACATTGATGAACTCCGCGGCATGGCAGCCCAGCGCCTGCCGAACTTCTGCATGGAATACCTCGAAGGTGGCTCGGATGATGAGTACACCTTGCAACGCAATCGCAGTGCGTATGACGAGATCATTTTCCGCCCGCGCACGCTGGTGGACATTTCACAGCGGGATCTTGCCACTGAACTCTATGGTGAATCGATCAGCATGCCGCTGATGATTGCTCCCACCGGTTTTAATGGCCTGCTGACCCATGAGGGGGATCGGGTGCTGGCAGAAGCCGCTGCCCGTGCCGGGGTGCCCTTCTGCCAGAGCATGGTGTCCACGGTTTCGATGGAGCGGATTGCGGCCACCGGGGTGCGCCACTGGTTGCAGCTTTATCTGTTCAAGAACCGTGACAACCTGAAAGGCATCATTGAACGTGCGGAAGCCGCCGGTTGTGAAGCGCTGGTGCTGACCACCGATACCTCGGTATTCGGCAACCGGGAATGGGATCGACGCAATTACCTCGCCCCGATGCAGCTGGATCTGCGCAACACCCTGCATGTGGCCAGCCGACTGCGCTGGATTTTTGATGTGCTGGTGCCGCATGGCATACCGCGCTTCTGCAATCTGGGTGATTTTTTACCCCCGGAAAAAGCCAGTGCCCGCAATGCCGCCACTTTTCTGACGCAGGAAATGGATCCGTCTCTGAACTGGGAGGATGTCAGCTGGCTGCGGGATCTCTGGCCGCGCAAGCTGCTGTTGAAGGGGGTGTTGTGCGGTGAGGATGCCCGTGAAGCCCAGCGGCGCGGTGTGGATGGTCTGGTGATTTCCAATCACGGGGGCCGCCAGCTGGATACCTGCCCCAGCCCGATCGACGTGCTGCCGGAAATCCGTCAGGCAGTGGGGCCGGATTTTCTGTTGATTGTGGACAGCGGCCTGCGCCGCGGCAGTGATTTCATCAAGGCGCGTTGCCTGGGTGCGGATCTGGCAATGAGTGGCCGGGCGACCCTCTACGGCCTGGCAGCCGGTGGTGCTGCCGGAGCTGATCGTGCGCTGGCGATTCTGCGCAGTGAAATGGATCGCACTCTGGGGTTACTGGGGTGCACCCGCATTGAACAGCTCAATGCGGATTACCTGATGCCGCGCTGATCCAGCCGATCAGACAGACAGGTCGATCTGCCGCAACAGACCGGCCTGGCCGTCTTCCTTCAGGTAGATGCCGGTTTCCCGCAACTGCCCCAGGGTATTGTTCTGCGCATCGGTGTAACGGAAGGGCGACTCAATGCTGCCCAGATACAGGGCACCTATGCCCAGATCAGCCAGCCCCAGCAACTGCCCCTTGCCGCTTTCATCCGGCATCCACACATAAAGCTGGCTGAAAGCACTGTCACCACGGTCAATCCAGCCGTTCTGGTCTTCATCCAGTGCAGCCAGCTCGGCAAAACCCTTACCGGTCTGGGCACCAAACAGCTCACTGCCATCATTGATGACACCATCACCGTTGCGATCCCAGGCCAGAAACCCCCGACCCTGCCCAAGCGTCGGCAGGGATTCCAGCTGACCGTCCAGCGTCAGATCAAAGGCAAAACGGGTGGAACCCAGTTGTGCCGCAGTGCCACCAAATTCAATCACCAGCGGGTCTTGCAGGTTGCCAACACTGAAACTGAGGCTTTCAGAAGTGAAAAACTCACGGGACAGCCCCACCTGCACATTAAAGTCCAGTTGCTGACCATCAGCCGTCAGTACCTGACCGCGCACTTCCACATAACTGAATTCGGCTTCGTAATACTGCTGCTCATAGTGGTAATCCAGCCGGAAACCATCACCGCCACCCTGCACTCCTTGAAAGGCTGACTGGATTGCAGCTGCCTGCTGTTCACCCCGCTCGATGGCTTTTTTGACCTGCTCAGCACCGGAATCCTGTTCTTCAAGGCTGATGCCAAACAGGCGATAGAGGGTTTCTTTCAGCACCGCCACCCGAAACTCTTCCGGGGTCATGGGCTTGAGTTCATCCCGCTCGGCGGCTTCCACTTCTCCAACCGGGCGTCGGTTGATGCCATTGTCATCCACCGCTTCACCCATACGCGTCCAGGGTGTCAGACGCGGGCGTCGAGCCTGGTCCAGCAGCGCATTGGCCGCTTCATCGGTGTTGCTCCGTGGCTGTTGCAGAAACAGGCTGATTTCACGGTTTTCATAGGTCATTTCACGCCGGGCAGACAACTGGGTGACCTGATCACCGCGTCTTTCGATGTAATTGAGCTGTTCAGTGACGGACAGGCGTTGCTCCTGCTTGTGGGCAGCAGCAAAACTGATCTGGGACGATTGGATAAGCATGGCAGCATTCCGCTTTGGTCTGGTCAAAAAATGATCGGCACTAAAGCGGAAAACTTGAGGGATGCTTTGTATGTCTTGAAGATGGTTTTTATGAGTAAGAGGCGTTTTCTGTGATGCGTTTAATACCGGCAATCAGGTAGTTAAAGCTCTGTGATTGATTTTGATCCAGTGACAGTGCCTGACCTATCGCTCGTGAACCCGCCAGTTTTTGATATGTTCTGGCAATGCGCTTCAGTTCCTGAGCAGCATTATTCAGACGATCAGGATCACGAAATTTTGCATTCTGCTGTTGCTTTGCAAGCGTTTTGGGGCCGATGGTTGCAGCAACAGCATTGAGATCGCCCAGATAAAAACTCTCCAACTCATGGCAAGCAATACGAACCAAGGTGTCTGGACGACCAGCAGCTTCACATATTCCCGTCAGCCTACGCTTGATTTCATAACAATCACCAGAGTCCTGATCGCGCATCACAACAAAACGGGCACCTGGATTCTGCCAGGCACGCAATCTGCGAGGCAAACGTTTCTCCAGATCTTGTTTTCCTTCAAACACCACATACCGCACCGATATGCTGTCATCCAGTAATCTGGGTAATAACCCTTCCAGCATCGCTTTTGCAGAAGGCTCTTCAAGGAAAAAGACCAGCTCAGTCATCGTGGATCAGCCCCGGGAAAAAAACCTTCCTTCCAGAGGTAGCCCATCTGATCACCTTCTGCGATGAATGCTTTTAATTGTGCGTCATCCTCAGCCCGACGAATCTGTGTATAACCTTGCTCTTTCACCAGCCAGTACACTTCACTTAATCCAACCGCATTCAGAAAGTCGGGCGAATGACTGGACACAAACACCTGGCCACCTCGCTCAGCATAAGCACGAAACTCTTCTGCAAGCTCCCACAGCAAAGTCGGGTAAAGCTGGTTTTCCGGTTCTTCAATACATAACAAAGGATGGGGTTCAGGGTCGTATAACAGCACCAGATAGGCAAACATCTTGATTGTCCCATCTGAAACATACTTATCGATGAAGGGGTCTTTGAACGTATCATCCTTAAAGTTCAGGATCAATCGACCATCCTGAGTCAGAATCGGCTCAACCTGGCTTACACCCGGAACCCTATGCTTCATGGCGGTGACAATTTGCTGGAAAATATCCGGGTGATTTTCAAATATATTCCGCGCTACAAGCTGCAGGTTATCGCCTGAAACTGACAGATGCTCGTACTCACCAATCGATTCCTTGCTACCCCTGGCCAGGTTGATGTGAAAGTCGGATACATGCCAGTTCTCGATCAGTTGTCGAAATGCATTGGCAGCCTTAAAGCGTTCAAATTGACCAAGTCCCTTGATGGCCAGCACATCTTTTCCGAGATTCTGCGGCTCGCGCTCGAGCTCTTCATCCTGCTTGTCAAAATCTTCTTCGTTGGTTATTGCGTAACCACTTCCTTTGGTAAAATCAAGAAAATGGTATGGAGAGCCATAGCGTCCACGCTTGTAGCGTAAAACTTCACGATTCACTACCACCTGACGGTTATCCAGGCCAATTTCGATCAAATAGGTCACCAGGCGTTCAACACCGGCAATATCCATACGAAACTTGATTTCCAGTTCAATCGACTCCGTGTCCTCTACACCACGGCTAAGTACCTCACGAAACCCCCCCCTGACCTGAAGTGCTTGTTTCACATTAAAAGTCAGGCAGTCTTTCAGAAACCCAAACAGATCAAAAAGCGTTGATTTACCGCTGCCATTGGCACCCACCACCACACAGAAACGTGGCAGATTTTTCATCTCAGCATTTCGAAAGCTTTTAAAGTTTTTAATGCGCAGGCTTTCTATCAGCATGACGGTTTCCTTTGAAAACTCAGCATGATTCGATCATATCAGAAAATCCGGTAACCCATCTGCGGCAGCAGCTCAGCCACTGCCTCCAACGGCAGACCCACCACATTGGTGTAACTGCCGCGAATGCTGGCCACCAGTGCAGCTCCTCGCCCCTGTATGCCATAACCGCCGGCCTTGTCGGCGGATTCTCCGGTGGCAACATAGGCACGCACTTCTTCAACGGAAAGCTGCCGAAAGGTCACTTCGGTGGTGACCAGGCGTTGCAGCCGCTGCGGACCTTGCTGCAGCACCAGTGCCGTTTTGACCTGATGGCTCTGGCCGGACAGGCGCAACAGCAGCTCCACCGCGTGTTCCGGGGACTGGGGTTTACCCAGCGGCTGACCGTTCTGCACCACCTCGGTATCAGCGGTCAGTACCAACGACCCTTGCAGCTTCTGTGGCAGGCTGGCGATGACTGCTGCAGCCTTGGCGGCCGCCAGACGCAGCACCAGCGCTTCTCCGCTTTCCTGCCCAAGCAGGGATTCATCGATGTCTGCCGGATGCACCTGAATGGCCAGATCCGGCATCAGTTGCAGCAGCAAGTCCCGACGACGCGGGGATGCCGAGCCCAGCACCAGTGATTCCAGTCTTGGCAAACTTGCATAGTGTTGATTGTGGTTCATGGTTTTAACAACTTCTGGTAAAAGGCCAGATCCAGCCAGCGATCAAATTTGTGCGCCACCTGTTGCAGGGTTCCGGCCAGCTCAAAACCAGCGGATTCATGCAGATGGATGCTGGCCAGGTTTTCGGTATCAATGGCGGCAATCAGGGTATGGTAACCCGCGTCAGTGGCCCGTTGTATCAACGCCTGCAGCAACAACCGCCCGACGCCCTGCCCGCGTGCCGCCTCTGCCACATAAATGGCGTGCTCCAGTGTGAAACGATTGGCAGGCTTGTCACGAAATGGCCCATAACTGGCAAACCCCAGCAACTGGCCTGCAGCATCCACACAACCCAGCACCGGATGCCCGCCCTGTGCCTTGCCGGCAAACCAGCGCTGCATGTCAGCCTCGGTGCGGGGCTGGTATTCATAAAGTGCCGTGGAATGCAGGATCACCTGATTAAAAATGGCCTGAATGGCCTGACCCTGTTGTGCTGCTGTGCACTCGATCAACTGCCGTTCAGTCACCTGCCACCCAGCCTTCACGGCGAGGATCAGCGCCACCCAGCAGCCCCTGAGGCGTCAGCAGCAGCATCTGGATGCCACTGGTCAGGTCCTGTTCCCGCAATTCATGACCACGGGCTTCCAGGCTGCGTTTCACATGCTCGGAAAAGCCGTCCGTTTCCAGCAGTGTGAAGGGTGTATTGAAGTTGGCCAGGTTTGGCAGCTCAATGGCCTGTTGCGGCGACAACTGCCAGCCCAGTGAGCCTAACAGCGTTTTGGTGGTGTAATGAATGATGGCTGCACCACCCGGTGAACCCAGGGTTGCCACCAGTTCACGCGACTGGGGATCAAACACCAGCGTCGGGCTCATGCTGGAACGCGGGCGCTTACCGGCTTCCACACGGTTGGCGATGGGTTTGCCCTGTTCATCCGCAGGACGGAAGGAAAAATCGGTCAACTGGTTATTGAGCAGAAAACCACCCGGCAGACCGGTGCCCCCGTCCGTCAGGATACGGGCACCAAAAGCCTGTTCAATGCTGGTGGTCATCGCCACGCCACGCCCCTCGGCATCCATGATGCTGATGTGGGTGGTGCCGTATTCCGGCTGCGGCCACTGGCTGGCATAGGCGGATGCCACACCATGCGGTTGACCGGGAGCCGCCACCCCCTGGCTGGTGGATTGAATCAGTTGGGCACGCTGATGCAGGTACTCAGGATCAATCAGGCTCATCCAGTTGCCTGCCGGAGCCTCTGCAAAATCAGGATCGGCCAGATACTGCGCCCGATCTGCAAAAGCCAGCTTGCTGGCTTCAATGTACTGGTGCAGGCCTTCGGGGGTGTAAAAACTTTCTTCGCTCAGGCTTTCCGGGCTTTTCGGGTCACTGGACAGCTGCTCCAGAATGCCCAGTTGCTGCATCAGGGTGATCTGGCCGGAAGACGGTGGCGGAAAACCACAGACCAGATAATCCAGCCAGCCACCACACAGGGCTTCACGTGCCACCGGTTGATAAGCCTGCAGGTCTTCAGAGGTCAGCAGACCACCCTGCTGCTGCACAGCCTGACTGATGGACTCCGCCAGAATACCGGTATAAAAAGCATCACTGCCGACTTCGGCCACCTGACGCAGAATGGCTGCCATGGCTGGATTTTTTAATGCATGCCCCACCGGCAGGGGTGAGCCATCCGGCAGGTAAAAATAATCCCGTGCCGCAGGATTCTCCCGCAACACCGGGTCATGCGCCAACAGGTGATGCAGGCGCGGGCTGACTTCAAAACCGGTTTCAGCCAGGGTGATGGCCGGTTCAAACAACTGTGACCAGAGTAACTGCCCCTGTTGCTGATGGGCCGCTTCCAGCATTTTCAGCAAGCCGGGCACACCCACTGCTCGACCACTGGTCACCGCCTGCATGAATGGCAGGGGTTGACCGGCTGCATCAAGAAACAACGCCGGTGTTGCTGCTGCCGGTGCGGTTTCACGGCCATCCCAGGCAATCAGCAATTCACCATCCCAGCTCAGCAGAAAACCGCCACCACCGATGCCACTGGACTGAGGTTCAACCAGATTCAGCACCAGTTGTGCAGCGATGGCAGCATCCACGGCATTGCCACCGGCCAGCAGTATCTGATGACCAGCCTCTGCCGCCAGTGGATTGGCCGCAGCCACGGCCTGACGCTCAAACTGCCAGCCACTGCGCTGCTGCAAACCGCTGGACAGCTCCGGTTGCAGGGCATCCGCAGCGTTCTTGTCTGCAGCCTTGCCTGCATCTGGCGAAGGCTTGCAACCAGTCAGCAGCAAGGCGGCTGCCAGCGGCAACAGCATCAGGCGAGTGGCAGCAGTCATGAGACTTATTCCGGCATGCTGAGGGGTTCAGGCGACACAATGATGCCGTTGTTGTCGGCATACACGTAATCACCGGGAACAAAGGTCACGCCACCGAAGGACACGGCCACCTGATACTCACCGATGCCTTTTTTCTCGGACTTCTTCGGATGGGTGCCCAGCGCCTGTACGCCCAGATCCAGCTCGGTGATCACGTCCACATCACGGATGCAGCCGTACATGATCACGCCTTCCCAGCCATTTTTGACCGCTTTTTCAGCCAGCATGTCGCCCAGCATGGCACAACGGAAAGAACCACCGGCATCCACCACCATCACTTTACCGGCGCCGGGCTTTTCAACTTCTTCCTTGACCAGGGAGTTGTCTTCAAAGCACTTGATGGTGACGATTTCGCCACCAAAGGAATCACGGCCACCGTAGTTGTTGAACATCGGCTCAACCACTTCGATCAGGTCCGGGTAGGCATCACACAGGTCGGGGGTAACGTATTGCATCTTTTGCTCCAGGTTGTGTTGAACTTCGCTGAAAGTGAGTAAAGCGGGAGGGTGTACAAGGTGGTTCTTTTCAGGCCGTCCGCAACAGGACGTTGCGGACGGAGCTTACATGGATGTATTCACGCGTCCTGAAAAGGATACCTTGTGCACCAGCTCCGGATGATCACTGATCACCAGGTGTTTCATTCGCCAGCATAAACCAGGTGTCGAGCACCGCATCCGGGTTCAGGGAAACAGAATCGATGCCCTGCTCCATCAGCCAGCGTGCCAGATCCGGGTGATCCGAAGGTCCCTGACCACAGATGCCAACGTACTTGCCTTGCTTCTTGCAAGCCTGAATCGCCATGAACAGCAGCTTCTTGATTGCCGGATTCCGTTCGTCAAACAGGTGCGCCACAATGCCGGAGTCGCGGTCCAGTCCCAGGGTGAGCTGGGTCAGGTCGTTGGAGCCAATGGAGAAACCATCAAAGTATTCCAGGAATTCTTCAGCCAGCAGGGCGTTGGCAGGCAACTCACACATCATGATGAGTTTCAGGCCGTTCTGGCCGCGCACCAGGCCGTTGGCTTCCAGCAGTTCGGAAACGCCCTTGGCTTCACCCACGGTGCGGACAAAAGGCACCATGATTTCAACGTTGTTGAGTCCCATCACATCGCGCACTTTTTTCAGGGCGCGGCATTCCAGTTCAAAACAGTCACGGAATTTCTGGGAAATGTAGCGGGATGCACCCCGGAAACCCAGCATCGGGTTTTCTTCAGCCGGTTCATACAGCTTGCCGCCGATCAGGTTTTCGTATTCGTTGGACTTGAAGTCAGACAGACGCACGATCACCCGCTTGGGCCAGAAGGCCGCCGCCAGGCTGGCAATGCCTTCCACCAGTTTTTCGACGTAAAAATCAACCGGATCAGCATAACCCATGGTGCGGGTACGAATGCTCTTCTGCAGGTCGGCTGGCAGGCTGTCAAATTCCAGCAAGGCCTTGGGGTGCACACCAATCATGCGATTGATGATGAATTCCAGACGGGCCAGGCCCACCCCTTCATTGGGCAGGGCAGCAAAACCAAAGGCACGATCCGGGTTGCCGATGTTCATCATGATCTTGAACGGCAGTTTCGGCATGGCATCAATGCTGTTGGTCAGCAGTTCGTAGTCCAGACGCCCTTCATAAATAAAACCTGTGTCACCTTCGGCGCAGGACACCGTCACCATCTGACCGTCGTCCAGCAATTCGGTGGCATCACCACAGCCTACTACGGCTGGAATACCCAGTTCACGGGCAATGATGGCGGCGTGACAGGTACGGCCACCACGGTTGGTGACAATCGCTGAAGCCTTTTTCATCACCGGTTCCCAGTCCGGGTCGGTCATGTCGGTGACCAGTACATCACCCACTTCCACCTTGTCCATTTCATGCGGGCCGCTCACGATGCGAACCTTACCGGCACCAATGCGCTGGCCGATGGCACGGCCTTCCACCAGGATTTCACCCTGCTCCTTGAGCAGGAAGCGTTCCATGATGTTGCTGGCATCACGACTTTTCACGGTTTCCGGACGAGCCTGCACGATGTACAACTGGCCGTCATCACCATCTTTGGCCCATTCAATGTCCATCGGGCGCTGGTAATGTTTTTCAATGATCATCGCCTGACGCGCCAGGTTCATGATTTCATCGTCACTCAACGAGAAACGCTGACGATCTGCTGCGCTGACTTCCACGGTACGCACGGATTTACCGGCTGCCGCTTCATCACCGTAAACCATCTTGATCAGTTTGCTGCCGAGGTTGCGACGCAAAACAGCGGGACGTCCGGCTTCCAGCGTGGGTTTGTGCACATAGAACTCATCCGGGTTAACCGCCCCCTGCACCACCGTCTCACCCAGGCCATAAGCACTGGTGATGAACACGGCATCACGGAAGCCGGATTCGGTGTCCAGGGTGAACATTACACCGGCAACACCGGTTTCGGAGCGAACCATCTTCTGAATACCGGCCGACAACGCCACCTGGGCATGATCAAAGCCCTGATGCACCCGGTAAGAAATGGCGCGGTCATTGAACAGCGAGGCAAACACCTCATGCACGGCCTGTTTAACCTGGACAAAGCCCTGAATATTGAGGAAGGTTTCCTGCTGGCCGGCAAAGGAGGCATCCGGCAGGTCTTCAGCGGTGGCAGAAGAACGCACCGCCACTTTCAGTCCCGGGTGGGCTTTTTCCAGTTGCTGGTAGGCTTCTGCCAGGGCTTTTTCAAGGGATGCCGGGAAAGGAGTATCAATGATCCAGCTGCGGATCTGTGCGCCGGTGGTGGCCAAAGCCTTCACATCATCAGCATCCAGGGCTGCCAGCGCCTGGTTGATGCGATCGGCCAGTCCATCATGAGCGAGGAACTCGCGGTAAGCCTGTGCTGTGGTGGCAAAACCACCGGGCACCTGTACACCGGCAGATGCCAGGTTGCTGATCATTTCACCCAGTGAGGCGTTCTTGCCGCCGACCCGCTCCACATCCTGCATACCTAGCTGGTCAAACCAGACAATGTATTCACCCGCCGCTGCTTTGCTCAAGACATGCCTCCGCTTCTGAATAGATCACGCATGGAATCGATCATGCATGGCGCTGGCAACCAAAAGCAGGCAAAATTGCCTGCAACGGGTGCAAGCCACTCATTTTTCAACAGATGATAACATGAATCAGCCGAACAGAAGGATCAAATGAAACGCACCGCCTTTTTCATCTCCGACGGTACCGGTATTACAGCGGAAGCCCTTGGCCGCAGCCTGCTGGCCCAGTTTGAAGGCATTCAGTTCGAGCTGATCACCAAACCCTACATCAACACCCCGGAAAAGGCTGAAGCCCTGGTGGAGCGCATCAACCAGACCGGCGAAAAGGATGGTGCCCGCCCGCTGCTGATCGACACCATTGTGGATCAGTCGATTCGTGCCATCATCAGCCGCAGTGAAGCCATGAACATTGATGTTTTCTCAACCTTCCTGGCACCACTGGAAGAGGAACTGAACACCCATTCCAGCTATTCAGTCGGCAAGACCCATGCACTGACCAAGGCCAAGGAAGACGTTTACAAGGCAAGGATTGATTCGGTTCATTACGCACTGGACAACGATGACGGTGCCCGCACCCATCATTATGATACCGCTGACATCATCCTGATCGGGGTCTCCCGCTGCGGCAAAACGCCGACCTGCATCTACATGGCACTGCAGTTTGGCATTCGTGCCGCCAACTACCCGATCACCGAAGACGACCTGCTGGACACCGAGCTGCCCAAGGCGCTGCGTCCTTATCGTCACAAGATTTTTGGCTTGACCATCGAGCCGGAGCGACTGGCGTCCATTCGTAATGAACGCCGCGCCAATAGCACCTATGCTTCATTGAAACAGTGTCAGAAAGAAGTGGAAGAAGTGGAAAACCTCTATCGGCGTCATCGCATCGACTTCATCGATTCGACCCACTACTCCATTGAAGAGATTTCCACCAGAATCATGGCTCAGGCTGGTATTGAGCGGCGTTTTTCACCTCGGTAAGGCTTCCTTTACTCAGGCCAGTACCCAACCGGCACTGATCAGGGTTTCGTGGTGTTCGAAGTATTTCGGGGGTTCGTGGCAATCACTGCGATTCAGCAGGATCAGCCCATCCTGTACATCAGCCAGCTCCAGATAGGCTTCAATGCCGTTGATATGTCGCAGGCGTATCTGTTGACCGGAAGCCACCGGGAAGAGTTGTTTTTCAAAGGCATGGCGGGTGGCCTGCTGTAACTCAACCGGCCAGGTGGCCAGTGTGGGGGTCAGGGGAAAACTGGGCTGATGAAAGCTGCTCATGTTTGGCATCTCCTGCTTTGTTTTTATCGTTCTTTGATGCTTTATAGCGACTGAGGTTCAAGGAGTCCCGCTGCAGCGCAACAACCAGGCAGTATAAATACAGCTTTATTGATCCAGGTCTATTTTGCTGGCCATTGCAGCTAATTCGTGACAATTCAGTAGCGTAATTAAACGCCCTTGATATAAGGCCAGCGCCTGAATGGGTGAAAAAAGACGTCGCTCATGCAGCAGTGGGGGCAGGATGGAAATGCAAGAGGCTGGCAGCTCCAACAGGTCAACTTCTCCTGCCAGTCCCAACAGCCAGTCGCCACCAGCACCGGTACCAATCTTGGCAGCAGATAGCTGTAACCACTCTTTGGGTTCAAGCGGTTTTTTGTCTGACTCGACCTCTGGCAACAAAGCGGAAAAAGGCACCAGCGGGAGGTTACGGCGATGCAGGCTACACAAGCCCCTGGCACGTACAAAAGAAGACTCCAGGCCAAACCAATGCTGCTGATGGCTGAACACCACCACTGCCAGGCTGCTGATCATCCCTTGCCTCTTAACCAGGCAGCAAAAATGGCATCCAGATCCAGCAGTGTCACGGCTAAACCGTCAAAGTCCAGCAAACCCGTCACATAGGGTCGCAGATGATCCGGCAGGCTTTCCGGGGCAGGTTGAATCTGGCTTTCCGGCACATCCACCACATCCAGCAATTGATCCACTCGCAGCCCGGAGTGCATGCCTGCACCCTGCCCCAGCAGGATGGAAGCCGTTGCTTTTTTGTCTGGCATCCCGGCAGCAGTGGAAAGCTGCAGCAGATCATGCAGGCGAATGACCGAAACGATATCGCCTCGAACATTCATGACCCCTTCCACAGAAGCAGGCATACCCGGTACCAGATGCACCGGTTCACTGCCTGGCAAGACTTCTTGCACACTGTGCCCGGCAAAAGCAAAGTGACGCTGCCCCAGGTCAAAAATCACCAGCTTGATCACCGGTTCATCAACGTCAACGATGTCCTGATCCTGTTGCTGGCGTTCTTCCAGCAATTGCTGCAACTGGCTATCAGTCATGGTTTAGATCCACCACCACACGATTACGGCCTTCCTTTTTCGCCTGGTAAAGCGCCCTGTCAGCTGCCATGCGCAGGTCTTCAGCGCGACGATAGCCTGGATAATGGCTGATACCGGCACTGAAAGTACACTTGAAGCGCTCGGAACCTGCAGTGAATACAATGCGGGAAAAATCTTCCCGCAAGTCATTCACCAGTTTTTCAGCCGTATCACGGGTAACATTCTTTAATAACAGGGCAAACTCTTCTCCACCGTAACGACCAATGACATCCGTGGTACGCAAGCGGTGTTTTAACACCCTGGCAAGCGCCAACAGCACCTGGTCTCCAGCCATATGGCCATG
This sequence comes from Marinospirillum alkaliphilum DSM 21637, assembly GCF_900119735.1. GTDB lineage: Bacteria > Pseudomonadota > Gammaproteobacteria > Pseudomonadales > Halomonadaceae > Marinospirillum > Marinospirillum alkaliphilum. The sequence continues at coordinate 211,606 of NZ_FPJW01000006.1, forward strand.
GGTGTCATTGACTTGCTTGAAATGATCCAGGTCCAGCATCACCACGGCCAGGGTTTCCTGCTGGCGGATGGCATGAGCCAGGGATGCATCCAGCATTTCTGTGGTGGTGGTGTGATTGAACAAGCCAGTCAGGCTGTCTTTGGCCATCAGGCTACGCAGGGTACGCATCCGTTCGGCACGCAAGGCAACAGCAGCGACCAACTCTTCAGGAATGACCGGTTTGGTAATAAAGCCTTCCACCCCGACCTGCATGGCAGAAAACTGCTTCTGGCGGTTGGTTTCACTGGAGAGGTAAACAATGGGTAAGCCCAGGTATTCCGGTAACTGGCGAATGATGGCTGCCAGTTCGACACCACTGCAAACCGGCATGTACATATCAGCCAGCACCAGATCCGGATTGAAGTTACGCAAGGCTTCCAGAATCAATCCCGGATTATGGATCTGATAGACCAGCATACCGGCTTCTTCCAGAATCAGGCTGTGGTATGCCGCCACTTCAGGTTCATCGTCAACAATCAGAATGCGGTAAGGCTCTTCGTGCTGATCACCGATCAGTTCATCCAGCGCCGAGGCAAGATCCAGTGGGCGCGCCGGTTTGGTGAAGTAGGCCTTGCAACCGGCCTGTACCGCACTCAGGCGGGCTTCAAAATCATCCCGACCCGACAACACCACAGCCGGTAGCTCACTACCCGTCAACTCTCGCAGCCTGGCCAGTGCTTCAGTCCCTGCGGTACGACCATGAGGAAAATGGACGTCCATCACTACTGCATCAGGGCGCTGCTGCAACACCGCATCGTGAAAATCTGCTGTTTCCGTGAAGTGTTCGACTCGGTAGCCAAAACAACGCAATTGATAACCCAGATGATCGACCTGATCCGGTTCATCATCACAGATATAAATCAGCGGACTTTGTACACCACTGCGCGGACGATCACCGTGGCCCATTTCAAAGAAGGGAGCATCGGCTGGGTGATCATTCTGCATATCGGTATAAATCAGGATTTGCACCTGAGATGCCAGTTGATGCAGCAGGTTTTCCAGGGTTTCAGGCCAGCCACCGGGTGTGCGATTGTCGGGCAGATCCAGTAATTGCTGGGCGTAATCTTCAGCCTCACCCGCAATCGCAGCCAACTCCACAAAACCAAATGAATTACCGGTGCCCTTTAAGCTGTGAAAAGCCCGGTGCAGATCAACAGCCAGCACCCGGTTCATTTCCGGGTCTGATTTAAGCAGTTTCACCTGCTGCTGTACTTCATCCAATCGCCCGGGCAACTGACTGATAAAACTCTCCCTTAAACGGGCGATTTTTTCTTGCAGCGAAGGTTTGTTAACGTTCATGGGTGAAAGCTTCCCCCGATCAAGGGTTTTCAGTTATATCCAGCCAGGACCTGAGCAATGGCTTGAGGTAAGGTTTCGTCCAGGCTGAAGTCTTTCATGATGCATGCATCCAGTGCCGGCTCCTGTGCACTTGCTACTGCTGGGTCATCGCCGGTCAGCAGGATAAAAGGCAGCTTTTTACCTTGCTCCCGCAACTCACGAAACAACTCCACACCACTGACCAACGGCATGTTCATGTCACTGACAATCAATTCGATACCTGGATGCTCATTTAACTGCTCCATCGCTGATACGGCATCCTCGGCCTGAATCACTTGATGCCCTTGGTCTTCCAGCACCGCAGCGGTCATTTCTCCGGCCAGGGCGTCATCATCAACAACCAGTATCAACATCTTGATCTCCTGATTTTCAGTATTCGGTGTTTAATCCAGCAGTACCCTGAGGGTATCCACCAGGCTGTTCTGGTCAAAGCTGCCTTTCACGATATAGGCATCGGCTCCAACCTCGATACCACGCCTGCGGTCACTCTCTTTTTCACGCGAGGTGATGATCACGATGGGACGATTGCTGTAACGCTCATCCTGTCGCAGGCGTGCAGTCAGGGTGAAACCATCCATCACCGGCATTTCAACATCAGTGAGCACCGCATCAAAATCATCAGCCAGCGCTTTATCAAGGCCATCCTGGCCGTTTTCGGCCAGCGTCACCTGATAACCCCAGGCTTCCAGCACATCCCGCTCAATTTCACGGGTATTCAACGAGTCATCAACCACGAGAATGCGGCGCTGCTTTTCGGTTTTCGCCGTTGTGGCGCTGACGGCAGATGGCTGACGCGAACGACGTGCCATGTCCATCAGGCAGGGAACGTGCAATAGACTCACCAGCCTATTGTGTCCGGTTGTAACCATGCCGGCAATCATTGGACGATCACGCAGGTGTTCTGGTAGCTGTTTAATCACCAGATCCCGTTCATCCAGCAGCTCATCAACCACCAGTGCCAGCTTTTCGTGATGCACGCGTGTCACCAGTAATAACAGATCTTTTTCAGTCCGCGGAAGCAACCGGCGTTCCTCGGGCAAAGCCGGTAAGCCAATCAGTTCTGCCAGATTAACCACCGGCACAAACTCATTGCGAATGATGACTGCATTACGGTCTGCCACGTTAATCAGTGCCGTTTCCGGCATGCTGATCAACTCAGCCACATACTGGGCGGTGAAACCAACCTGATGCCCGGCAGACTGCACCAGCAAGACTCGCATCATAGCCAGCGACAGCGGCAACCGCAGCACGAAACGACTGCCTTCACCCGGTGTGCTGTGCATGCTGATCACACCCTGCAGACCATCAACAATGGAGCGTTTTACCACATCCATGCCCACACCGCGGCCAGACAGCTCGGTGATCATGGCGCTGGTGGAGAAACCCGGAAGGAAAATCAGGTCCATGACTTCCTGATCACTCATGGTTTCCAGCTGCTCAGGTGTGACCAATTCTTTTTTTAATGCTTTGCTGCGAATCGCTTCCAGGGAGATACCGGCACCGTCATCACTGATTTCCAGCTCTACCCAGCCGCCATCCTGACGCGCAGAAAGGCTGACCAGTCCCTGAGAAGGCTTGCCTTTGGCCTGTCTTGCTTCCGGTGTTTCAATGCCATGATCCAGGGCATTACGCAACAGGTGAATCACCGGGTCTGCCAATTGATCAATCATCTGGCGATCCAGCTCAATTTCTGCCCCACGAATGCGGCATTCCACCTGTTTGCCCAGTGAACGAGCCAGGTCCCTGACCAGTCTGGAAGCAGGTTCAAACACAATATTCAGAGGCAGCATGCGCATTTGCAGCGCCTTGTCATGCAGCTCCTGCATCAAGTCTTCCTGGGCAATGACCGTTTCCCGCAGATTTCGGGTGAACTGGTGCCAGGCAGCCGGTAACTCGCCGCGCCCTTCCAGTTGTCCACGGCGATCCAGTTGTCGAGCAGTATCAACCAGTTCACGGAATCCCGCATGACTGGATACCACTTCACCCATCAACTTGATCAACTCTTCCAGTTTGGATAGGCGAATACGGACCGTATCCGAGGTGCGCAGCGCCGGGTTGCTTGCTTCCTGTACCACTTCTGGAGCCACAATAACCTCTGGCACTGAAGCAGACGCAGCCGGTTCAACTGAAAGCAGCTGCTGTTCTTCAGCCGCCGCTTTCAACGCCTGACAAAGCTGGCTATTGACTGGAGTCAAGGCCGCAGGATCGGGATTATTGGTGAGCTGCTCCACCAAATCAGTCAGCGCATCAACCCCCTGGTACAACAGACTGCATACCCCTGGGCTGGCACTGACTCGTTGTTCACGCAGCGCACTCAGCAGGTCTTCAAGGCTATGGGCGGTTTCAGTCACCGGCACCAGCTTCAGCATGCGTGAAGATCCCTTGATGGTATGCGCCGAGCGGAACAAACCATTAATCAGCTCCGCATCACCACCGCCCTGCTCCAGCGCTGCCAGGCCTTCCCCCATGTTACTGAGGTGGTCTCTGGCTTCTTCAATGAAGCGCTGTATGAATTTTCGGATATCCAGTGCCATGGTTATACGTCCTTACCACCTGGAGCTGATGAATGGCCAGCAAGCATTCCGGTTTCTTTCAGTTTCAGCAATTGTCGCTCCGCCAGAAACAAGGTGTCACCCGGTGGCAGCAAGCGGGGAATCCAGGCGCTACCATCACCAGCAGCCCGATCACTTGAGAGAATACGTCGCACCGCTTGATAAGCTCGCATGGCTGCAGCAGTGTTATCCATCTGACGATAAATTTCCGCCAGATTGTAATGAGCAGTCCAACATTCCGGGCAGGTGTAACTGGCCTTTTTAAACCACTCCAGGGCCTGTTCTTGCTGCAGCTGCCATTTACAGGACATGCCTTTCATTAACAAGGCATCCACCGACCAGGGATCCTGTTCCAGCACCAGGTTCAGCAATTGATCGGCTTCCGGAAAGGCCTTGCGACTGAGTAAGATCCAGCTTTTCAGCAGCAAGGCGGCACTGCGCTCGTAACTGGCGCTGAGTAAACGATCCAGTTGCTGCAAAGCCTTTTCATACTGCTCATCCAGCACCAGTTGTCGCACCTTCTGCAAGTCTGGCAAAGGTGGTGAAAAAACAGGTTTTGCTGTCACGGGCATTTCAGTCACAGTGGGTGCCTTGACCACCGGAGCAGCAACAACAGGCTGCTGTACTTCACGGCTGGCAGGACGCCAACTGACCGCCTGACTATTGACCGGGCGTAACACATCACCCTTGATGAAGTAATACTGCCCCTGCTCTTCCACCAGCTCAAACACCCCCAGATCATTACCCAGGGTTTCAGAGCTGCCCAGTAACAGGATGCCCTGAGGTTTCAGCAGATCAAAAAACTTGCGATGAATCAGCTTGCGAGTTTCAAGATCAAAATAGATCGATACATTTCTGAAGAAGATCAGATCATAGTTTCGCAACATTGCCGGAAAAACCGGTGCCAGCAGGTTCAGCTCATGGAAGTGCACCAGGCGACGGATGTCAGCCGAAAGCTGATAACCCCGCTCCACGGGCTGGAAATAACGATTGCGCAGGCTTTCTTCCACACCCCGAAAGGAAAAGGGTGAATAGATGCCCATGCGTGCCTTTTCCAGGATCTGTCGATCCAGATCACCGGCATCCACATGAAATAACTGACTGGCCCGCTCCCCAAACTTTTCTCGCAGTGCCATCACCAGGCTGTAGGGTTCTTCACCGGATGAACACCCGGCACTGAGAATGCGCAGGGGGCCATTACGCCCCGGCAAGGCCAGCAAGCGTGGCACCAATTCCCGAATGCACAGCTGAATCTGTTCCGGTTCACGGAAAAAATAGGTTTCGTTGACGGTCAGCAGGCTGATCAGCCGATCGAACTGCTCCGCATCCCGTCGAATCAGCTTTTCATAATCAACCAACCCGGTACATCCGGCCTGCTGAGCACTTTTCTGCAGGGCTTTGCGCAGGCGCTCTTCAGCGATCCCTTCCAGCAGCAGGCCACAGTGTTCATGAATCAGCTTTTTGAAGGATGCCAGTTCCTGACTCATGGCGTGCCTCGCTGCTGAGATGCCCGCCAACCCTCTGGCTTCAGATCAATGATGTGCTGCATCTCCATTGCCAGTTCAGCCAGGGGCAAAACCTTATCAACCACACCTGCATTCACGGCTTCCTGATTCATGCCATAAATCACCGAGCTGGCTTCATCCTGCGCCAGGGTGATTCCACCCTGCTGATGAATGGCGGCCATACCCTTGCTGCCATCACGCCCCATGCCGGTCATGATGATGCCGATGGCGTTTTTTCCATAGGCTTCTGCCACAGAGGTTAACAAGGCATCACAACTGGGACGATAGATGTCCTTTTCAGTACGTTTTGCCAGCACCACCCGGTGGGAACGGCTAATGGTCAAATGCTGCTCGGAGGGTGAAACATACACCTGCCCCGGCTGTAAAACCTCACCCTCTTCAGCCACTTTCACCGGCATCAGACACAAGGTGGACAACCAGTGCGCCATGCCTTCCACAAAACCATCACTCATGTGCTGGGCAATCAACACCGGAGCAGGAAAATGAGCGCCCAGTGCCGGTAACAAGCTGGCCAGTGCCTGCGGGCCGCCGGTTGATGAGGCAATGGCAAAGACCTGACGATAATTGGGCAGGGTTGCCAGCGGTTCCACGGGACGAATCACCGGGGTGACAAAATCAGCCATACGACGGCGCAGATGCGTGATCACCGGTACACCCGCCAGCAAACGCACCTTGGCAACAAATTCTGCTGCTTCTTCAGGGCTGTAATCGGGCTTGCTCATGACTTCCAGTGCCCCCAGACGCAAGGCTTCATAAGCCTTTTCAGCATCTGACTCACTGCTGACTACCAGAATGGGTACCGCCTTGGTATGCATGATTTCTTCGATTGCCTGCATGCCGGTCATGACGGGCATATTCAGGTCCATGGTGATCAGATCCGGGCGCAAGCTGGCTGCCAGGGTTACAGCTTCACTACCATTACACGCTTCACCAACCACCTCAATACCTGGCTCGTCCTCCAGAATGGCACGCAATAACCCACGTGCCATACCGCTATCATCAGTGATGAGTACACGAATCGTCTGGCGCGTCATCATCATTGCTGCTCTCCATCAACCCCATCCACCAGTTGGAAAGCACGAACCACCTCATCAAGGCGAGCAGCCATGTTGATCATTTCTTCACTGATCGCCGTGATATTCCGTACCGACTGGGCATTGTGGGCACTGGCATTGGCAATATCCCGCAGTGCAATCACCACCTGGCTGCTGGCGGTTTTCTGCTGTTTGGTCGACATCGAAATCTGCTGTGCTGCACTGCTGGTCTGACTGGCGGCACGCACCAGTGCACTCAGGTCTTCTGCCGTTGCTGAACTGACCTGCATGCCCGCCTGAATTGAGGACGATCCCTTCTCCGAAGTGATCACCAAGCGACTGATCGAGTCCTGGATTTCCTGAATCCGGTCTTCAATCTCGCGGGTGGAGTCGGTGACACTGTCGGCCAGACGGCGGATTTCACCGGCCACCACAGAAAAGCGTTTACCAGATTCACCGGCACTGGATGCTTCCAGTGCGGCGTTAAAGGCGATCAGCTTGGTCTGGTCCGCCAGGGTGTTGATCAGGTCCATCACCTTGCTGATCTGTCTGGATTTGGCACCCAGCTCCATGATCTCGTGCAGGCTCTGCTCGTTATCCCGGTGAATTTCCGTCATCTGCTGCTGCAACTGCTGCATGGCATCAGCACCCTTGCGACTGTTGTCCAGCGTCAGGTTGGCCACATCCACCACGGACTGGGAGTGGTCAGCAATCTGGGTGGAAGAAGCGGACAGCTCTTCCATGGTGGAGGTGATTTCCGCCACCGAAGAAGACATCTGCTCCACTGCAGCCGCCATCGACTGGCTGACTTCCTGCTGCAGGTTGTTGTTGCGATTGACCAGGCCAGCGGTATAAGCCAGCCGGTTGGCTGATTCGGTTAAACGGCCGGAACTGCGGAAGACTTCATGGATGGCCTTGGACAGGCGCTCCAGCAGGCTGTTGGTCTGGCGAGCCAGCTCACCCAGTTCAGCCTGATCATGGGTTTCCAGCCGCTGGGACAGATCCAGGGTTTCGGTGATATGACCCAGTTGCTGCTGAAAACGCACCAAAGGGCGA
>NZ_FPJW01000002.1 GCF_900119735.1 Marinospirillum alkaliphilum DSM 21637
TTCCCGATGGAGAAACGTCTGGATGACTTCGACTACCGCCATCAGACCACCATCACTAAGCGCCAGATCAGCGCTCTGCTGGACTTTAACTTCATCGATCAACGTCAGAACCTGGTGTTCATCGGGCCACCGGGAGTCGGCAAAACGCATCTGGCCATCGGGCTGGGCTACAAAGCCATCGAAGCGGGTTATAAGGTGGCCTTCAGAACCGCCATGGCCCTGGTGGAAGAACTGGAGCTGGCTGAAAAGCGGGGTGAACTGAAAAAACGGATCAGCCTACTGGCCAAAAATGACCTGCTGATCATTGATGAGCTGGGCTACCTGCCCATGAGCCGCCAGTCCCGCTACAACCTCTTCCAGTTGGTGAACAGCCTGTATGAATATCGATCAATCATCTTGACCACCAACAAGGACTTTACCGACTGGGGTGAGTTCTTCCATAACGACAATGTCGCCATCCCGATCGTGGACCGGATCATCCATCACTCACACATCTTCATGCTGGGAGGAGAAAGCTATCGACTGAAAGAAAAGTTAACCAACTAACGCATCAGGTGGGTCAATTTTATTGGCCAAAGGTGGGTCAAAATAAATGGCCATTGACAGGAGGCCTTGGCATGGCCTGGTAAACACTACGACTACAACCAGATGTCGATGGTGGTGATCAACTACCTGGAACAGATCCAGCCTGGTACCCTCGAATTTGCCCTGCATTACCTGATCGCTGAAAAGCTCGGCCTCTCTGCTTTTCACCAGCCTTACAAAAATGATGCTGAAGGCCGCCCGGCTTATGACGCAAATGGAGTTTGCTTCAAAGTTCTGTATTAGTGTTGCGACCTTAAGGCACTGGGAGCGGGGTGATCGTACGCTGCATGGGGCCAGCCTTGGCTTTATTGCATGTGGTTGCAAAAGAGCCTCAGGCTGTTTTGAGGGCTTTGAGTTAACAAGGCGCAGGGTGATCCCCGAAAAGCAACCGCGCCAATAAGTGAAGTTCGCGCTTCAAACAAAGCAGTTGATTACTGGTGTATCTGTACCTTATCGTCTTGCAGGAAAAAGGTCACCTTGTCCAGTTCGCGGGTGACTTCGTAGCTTTTTCCGGCAATAGTGACCATTGTACCGGGGTAAGCACGGCGATTGACGATCACCTTGGCGGCATAAAAGCGGCGTAGTTCAGCTTCAATCAGGGTCAGCCGGGTGTTCAGTTCAAGCTGGTGTGCTTGCAGGCTTTCTTTGGCGCGAACCAGTTTGTCCTTCATTTCCAGCAGTTTTTTACGGCCCTGCTGACGGGTTTTGCGGGCCAGTTCAATCAGTTGGTATTTCTGGTTTTCCAGGTGATTCAGCTGGCTCAGCAGCAGGGTGTAGCGTTCCTGCAGCTCCTGGCACTCACCGACCACCAATTCGGTTTCGATGTAGGCAACAGCACCGCTGGTGTTGATTTCGATGTAGTCCACCGCTTCGATACGCCCACCCACCACCTGGCCCTTGCCTTCAACCTTCACAAAACCACCTGATTTGATGTTGGTGTGCATCACCTGGTTGCCGATCAACACTTCCTGACCGGCTTCAATCATGGCTTCATGCGCGAAGCGTGCCTTGACACTGCAGGTGGCCTTTAATGCAGCTTTTTCCGACAGGTACTGGGCATCCTTGTGGCCGATGGCGCCACCGATGACTTCAATGTGTCCACCGGCCTGTACATAAGCAGCATCCACACCACCGTTGATTTTCACATCACCGGTGACCACCACCTGCATGCCATCACGAACGTCACCCTTGATTTCAACACTGCCCTTGTAGCGGATGTGGCCACTTTCCACATCCACCTGATTCACCTTCAGCATCTCCTCCACCAGGGCACCCTTGTCATACAGCACCGGGATGCCGGCAGTGGCGGACAATAATAAATTCTCGTCATCCTCGGCCAGTTTCACCGAGGCATCTTTGAGTTTGAACTGGATGTCCTTGCCATCCTTGGCGCGCAGGGTTTTACCGGCCACGTTCCAGCCTGCCTTGCCCTTGGTGGGGGGGTGGCGGCGCAGCAGTGGTGTATCAGGCTCAATGTAGGGGGTTTCCCCCCGATCCAGGTAATGAATGGTGCCGTATTCATCTTCGCGGGGGCGGCGGTCAGAGGCATCCTTGACCAGCACTGCCAGCCGAGCATCTTCACCGTTTTCGTGAGGCTCACCGTAAGCCACCACCGTGCAGTAAACATTTTCAGTGTTGTGCAGCCGAGCAGCCAGCTTGGCACTGGTCAGTTTTTCCAGTGCATCATCCAGCAGGCCTTTGACAACCTTGGCTTTTTTTAATGCCTGATCCAGCACGGCACGATCCACCGGTTTGCCGCGTCCTTTGGAGCCATGCAGTACCATGCCGGCAATAAGTTTGCTGGGGCTGACAAATACATCGACCCGGGCATCTTCAGGAATGCTGATGCAGGCGTCCCGAGGCTCCTTACGACGCACGGCATCCAGCAGCACCGTCACATTGGCCGGGATCAGTGGAAAGTCATCGGGTGGATAACCGGTATGCAGGGTGACTTCGGCAAATTGCTCGCGGGTCAGTTCCCGTCCCTTTTCAACCGGAACAAAGGTAGCCCAGAGTTCATTGTTGTCCCTCAGGTCATAACTGATGCCAAGATCCACTGCCGGGGGCAGTCCTGTATCCGTTGTTTCCGGGGATGACTTGTTATTCATGGCCTTGCTTCCTGACTGCAGGTTTATGTAACCACTATAAGCCAGAAAAAAAAGAAAAGCAGCCGACCCGGAAGGGGTAGCTGCCATGAAAAAGGTTAAAAAGAGTAATCAATATGTATAGTTAACGTGATGGCGTTACTGCCACCCACCACCCAGCGCCTTGTAGAGGTCCAGTCCTGCGTTCAGACGCGCCTGGCGTAACTGCACCAGTTGTTCTTCGGCCTGTGCCAGGCTGCGCTGGCTGTCCAGCAGGTTGCTGAGGCTTTCAGTGCCGCCACGGTAGAGGCGTTCTGTCTGTGTGGCCAGCAGGCGCTGTTCATCCAGTAAGGCCAGTTGCTGCGTTTCCAGTTGCTGGGTCAGTTGCAGGCGATTGAGTGCATCTTCCACCTCAATCAGGGCGGTTAACAGGGTTTTGCGGTAACTTTCCAGCAGCTCCTGCTGGCGAGCCTGTGCCAGGGCAATCTGGCGTTTTCTGAGGCCATGGTCAAAGATGCTTTGTGTCAGGCTGGCGCTGATGCCCAGCGTTTGCACCGGATCACCGAGACTGAGGGTGTTGCTGGCCAGGGCTGCGGAGGCCGATAGTTGCATGCTGGGAAAAATGGCGGCACGGGCGGCGGCAATGTTGGCATCAGCGGCCCGCAGGCGGGCTTCGCTGCTGGCCAGATCCGGTCGACGGGTCAGGATTTCAGTGGGCATGCCCGGGTCAGGATGAGTCAGTGATAATGCCAGTAGATCACCGGCAGGAGGGGTGAAGCCCTGAGCCGGAACACCCAGCAACAGTGCCAGCGCGTTGCGGGTTTGCTGCTGCTGACTTTGCAGGCTCTGCAGGCTGCTGCGCTGGTTGATGACCTGGCTGCGCTGCCGGGCCAGATCAGCACGGGTGGCGGTTCCCTGTTGCTGACGGGCTTCGATCAGTTGCAGTTGTTGTTCTGCGGCCTGCAGGTTGCCCGCTGCAGTCTGAACCTGAGCTTCCAGACTCAGCCACTGAAACCAGCTGTTGGCCACGGCAGCGGTCAGGCTCAGGCGTGCGGCATGCCAGTCATGCACGGTGGCCGCAAGGCTGGCTTGCCCGGCAGCGCGTTCGGCTGCCACCCGGCCCCAGAGGTCAATTTCATAGCTGGTGCTGACACTGGCATTGCTGGAATCACCACGACTGCTTTGTCCTTGTGTGGTGGTTTCCCGAACACCGGCACCCACATTAGCGGATACACCCGGCAGGGAGGAGGCGCGGGTGATGCCAAGCTGTGCTTCAGCCTGTTCTATGCGGTAACCGGCCATCAACAGATCAGGGCTGGAAGCGAGTGCCTGTTCAATCAGTTGGTCAAGTGCCGGGCTGTTGAATGCCTGCCACCAGTCCGCATCAGTGAAACGGACGCCATCACTGAGTTGTGTAACGGGTTGGTCCCATTGTTCGGCCAGCTCCACATCCAGTTGTTGATACTGGATGTTGCGACTGCAGGCGCCCAGTAACAATAAGGGCAACAGCATAAAAAGCAGACGTGGTTTCATGATCACTCCGTGGACAGTGCGCGCACCGGGTCAAGATGAGCTGCCTTGCGAGCCGGTAGGTATCCAAATATCAGGCCAGTGGCAAAGGCGCAGCAAAAAGCCAGTACCACCGGGAAAACAGAGAAGTGCACGGCGGTACCCAGATAACCCACCAGCCAGGCAGTACCCAGCCCGATAGCTACTCCGATCAGTCCGCCCAGCGCAGAAATGGTCAGGGCTTCTATCAGAAACTGCTGCAGGATGTTGCGGGTTCTTGCTCCGGTGGCCAGTCGAATGCCGATTTCGCGAGTGCGCTCGGTGACGGAAACCAGCATGATGTTCATCACCCCGACACCACCGACCAGTAGGGAAATGGCCGCCACGGACCCTAACAGCAGGGTGAAGGTGTTCTGGGTTTCGGTGACATTGTCGATCAGGGATGCCATGTTGCGAATCTGAAAGTCCTCAATGCCATGGCGAGCCAGCAGCAGGCTGTGAATGGCTGCTTCGGTTTCATCCATGCGGCTGACATCATCCACGGCCACGGTGACATTGCGCAGGTGGCGTTGACCGAAAATGCGCAGGCTGCCGGTGTTGAACGGCACCAACACCACATCATCCTGATCCTGCCCCATGGGTGAGGCGCCCCGGGCGGACATCACGCCAATCACTTGCAGCAGTGTGCCGTCTGCCATTACATACTCACCCAGGGGTGAGCGGCCCGGAAACAGGTTGCGAGCCACGGTCTGACCAATCACCGCCACAGTGGCAAACTGGGTGTCATCTTCATGGCTGAAAAAGGTGCCCTGAGCCACCGGCCATTGCCGGGCGATGGGGAAATCTGCCGAAGTGGCATTGATCTCGGTGCTGGCATCCTGGTTGCCGTAGCGCAGGGTGGCGCTGCGGCTTAATTCCGGAATGGCGGCCAGCAGGTTGGGAATCTGCTGATTGATGGCGGTGACATCTTCCGGAACCAGGGTGGCAGGCCAGCGTCCACGTTGGTTGGGGCCGCCGGGGCGCACCAGCAGCAGGTTGCTGCCCATGGCACTGATGCGTTCCACCACTTCATGACGGGCACCATCCCCGATGGCCAGCATGGCAATCACCGAAGCCACACCGATCACAATGCCCAGCAGGGTCAGCAGCGTGCGAAACAGATTGCGGTGCAGGGCAGTGAAAGCGGCTTTGGTGGCTTCCCAGATATCCAGCAGTGGGCGCTCACGACTGGCACCGGGGGTATGCTGCTGACTGGTCTGAATGCTGCTGCCGGAATCATGGATGATTTCACCGTCACGGATTTCAATGATGCGGTCTGCATGGGCTGCCACTTCCGGGTCGTGGGTGATCAATAGCAGGGTATGGCCCTGATCGGACAGTTCCCTCAGCAGTTTCATCACCTCCTGACCACTGTGGCTGTCCAGTGCACCGGTGGGTTCATCGGCCAGTATCACCTGACCGCCGTTCATCAGTGCCCGGGCAATGGACACCCGTTGTTGTTGACCACCGGACAACTGACCCGGCAAGTGCCAGGCACGATCACTGAGTCCCAGTCTGGCCAGCAGCTCCAGAGCACGCTGGCGGCGCTCAGCAGGTGGTTCACCGGCATAAATGGCTGGCAACTCAACATTGTTGACGGCAGGGGTGCCGGGCAGCAGGTGGTAACTCTGAAATACAAAACCAAAGGCTTCCCGCCGCAGGCGCGCCAGTTCATCCTTGCTCAGCGTGGAAACTGGTTGGCCACGAAACAGGTATTCACCGGAGGTGGGACGGTCCAGGCAACCCAGCAGGTTCATCAGGGTGGATTTGCCGGAACCGGAACTGCCGATGATGGCAACAAACTCACCGTCATGAATGGTCAGGTCCAGCCCTTTCAGCACCTGCAGTGTCTGGTCACCATTACTGAAACTGCGGGTCAGTCCCTGCAGCTGAATTAATGGGGGAGCAACGGCATTGATCATAAACGTGGCATTCCGGTCGGACGGTTGATGTTGCCGGTATTGTTACCAGTGGCACGGTTCTGCTGCCCGCCGGTTTGCAGCACCACCACCTCACCCTCCTCAAGACCTGACAGAACCTCTGCCTGAATGCGGTTGTTGACACCGATCTGCACTTCACGCAACTGCTGACTGCCATCGGCTGCCAGCACACGGACCTGATACTGGTTGCGCTGTACACGCTGGAGTGCGGCTGTGGGTATCAGCAGGGCATTGTCAGTCTGGGCCACAACAAAAAACACCTGAGCGGTCATCTGCGGCAATAACTGACCACGACGGTTTTCCACATCAAAAGGCGCGTTGTAAAGCACCACATTGTTTTCAATCACCGGGGTGGGTTCAATGCGCAGCAGCTGGCCTTGCCAGCGCTGGTTCTGGCTGCCAAGGGTTGTGAAGTAAGCCGGCATGCCGGGGCGCAGGCGGCTGATGTCTGCTTCGGACACACGGGTTTCCACCCGCATTTGACTGAGATCAGCCACTTGCAGGATCACTGGTGCCTGCTGGTTGGCATTCAGGGTTTGCCCCTGCCGGGCACTGATTGATACCACCGTGCCGCTGATGGGAGCCAGAATACGGGCATACTCCAGATTGGCTTCATCGGCAGCCAGGGAAGACTGGTTCTGTTCTATCTGGGCTTGCAGCTGTTCAACCTGCGCCTGAGATGACAGGTAGCTGGCCTCTGCCTGCTGCAGCGCCTCTTCGGTTACCGCATCATCAGCGCGCAGGTTTTGCTGACGTTGATAATGGTGTTTGGCCAGTTGCAACTGGGCCTGGCGGTCGCGTAGCTGGGCAGCCTGAGCGCGTAACTGGGCGCGACTGGCAGCAACATTGGCTTCCAGCACACGGGCATCAATTTCTGCCAGCAGTTGTCCGGCTTCCACCTGATCACCCACTTCCACGTGCAGATGGGTCAACTGACCGGAAATCTGTGCACCAACATCCACGTAGTTGGCAGGTTTTAGTGTGCCGGTGGCGGTGACCTGATCCTGCAGGTTGCCACGCTCAACCCTGGCTGTTGGCAAATGGGTCTGTTCTTTGGGGCTTTTAAAATACTGCCAGCCAAAGTAACTCGCCAGAGTCAGTGGAATCAGAAGCAGCAGCCAGAAGCTGCGTCGGGACAGGCGTTGTGCTTGCATGGTCGATGGCGTTCCTTCAGGGATCAGGTCTCAGATTAAAGACCCATTCTGTAACAGAATTATCCCGGTGTCAGAAAGGAGTGTCGCGGAATGTCGCAAAAAAACCGCGCCGAAGCGCGGTAAAGTGGAGAAGTTCAGGCTGCAGCAGGGCTGGCAACCTGAGCTGATGCCATTAAAGCATCAGGTTGTCACAGAAGTGTGTCACCCTGGACTGATCAGAAATTGTAGGTGCCGGACAGCCAGAAGGTACGACCGGGCAACACACCACCGGCAACACTCTGGGTGCTGTGGAAATACTCGCTCGCCCAGTAGGTATCACCGTTATATTCATAGGTCTTGAAGCCAGCCATGTCCTTGTCCAGCAGGTTGGTGATGGTGGCATTCAGATTGAATTGCTGATTGACCCGGTAGGCACCACCCAGATCAAACAGCAGGTAGGATTTCAGGTCACCTACGGTATCAATCAATGCCTTGTTCTGATCGGTCAAATCTTCATAGTTGCCGGTAAAACGTTGTGACTCACTGCGGTAAGTGCCTTTTAACCACAGGCTTAACTGATCAGTGGCTGCCCAGCGCAAGGTGGCATTGGCCATGTGTTTCGGGGTATTGCCGAGCTTGCCGTTTTTCTCACCGTCTGCAATCACTTCGCTGTCGGTTCTTGTGTAGTTGGCAGCCAGGGTCCAGCTATCGGTCAGTTCAATTCTGGCAGTGATTTCCGCACCCCAGGTTTTGGCTTCATCCACATTGGTGGCATAGGTGGCAGTCGGGTTGGCTGAGCAGCTTGAAATTGGATCGGTGCTGCAGTCACCGGTGCCGCCAACGATACGATCCTCAATTCGGTTCTGGAACAGGGTGATGGAGCCGGAGAATCCCTGACGGTTGTCATACAGGGCACTGATTTCAGTGTTGGTGCTGACTTCCGGTTTCAGGTCCGGGTTGCCGATGTTAATGGTGGCGCCCTGGCCAGAGATACCATTAATGCCATCAATCAACTGATTCAGGTTAGGGGCACGGTAACCCTTGTTTACACCGCCCTTGAGCACCAATTCATCAGTGGTATTCCAGACCAGGTAAGCACGCGGGCTGAAGTGGCCACCAAAGGCATCATGCCGGTCATAACGGCCACCCAGAGTGGCCGCCAGGTCATCAGTGAAACGCCACTCATCTTCAGCAAACACGGCAACCATGGTCTGGTCGTGGGTTTCGGTCAGCAGGCCATCTTCCAGTTCCGCTTGCCAGTACTGTGCGCCCAGTGTGGTGACATGCTTGTCAATGAAAGAGGTCACGTATTTGGTATCAAGGATGGTGTTGGTGGTTTCCAGTTTGCGGTCATCACCGATGGTGAAGGTTTGACCATCCACGGTGTAGGTGTTGCCGATCACGTTGCCGGGGATGGTGCGTCCAATCGTTTCGGTGGTGGTGCGGCTGAGGCTGGAATCCACCACGCCGGTGCTCAGGCGGCTGGTGTGACCGATGGCAAGCTGGGTGCGGTTGAATTCCATGTAGTCTTTGTAACCCGGTGCAGCATTGGGGTTGATGGCTGCAGTGTTCCAGCAGTTGGCACCGCCACCGGTGCCGGTGGATTTGCCATCGATATTGCCCAGACGGCAATCCTGGTTGTTGTACCAGGTTTCAGCACGATCCACATCCAGCCACAGGTCATGCTCTTGAGAGGGAGTCCAGGTCAGACGTGCACCGATATTGGTTTGTTCACTTTCACCTGGTGCGGGGTTGCGACCGGCCCGATCTGCACCGGGTGCCAGAATCCACTCGGTGGCTTCACGGTCATAACGACTGGCGCGCACGGCCAGTCCCAGCAGATTGTTGATCAGCGGACCTGCAGCATAAATATCCACCTTGCGGGTTTTACCCCAGTCGCTGTCCTGCGGAATGCCTGCTTCCAGGCGCACAGAGCCGCCCCACTCAGGAGCCACCTTGCGGGTGATGATGTTGACTACACCACCGACAGCGTCCGAACCATAGAGTGTTGACATGGGGCCGCGAATCACTTCGATGCGTTCAATGGCGGACAGGGGTGGCATAAAGCTGGTCATGGCAGCACCAAAACCATTGGGAGTCACATCACCAGCCACATTCTGGCGGCGACCATCAATCAGGATCAGGGTGTATTCACTGGGCAGACCACGAATGCGGATGTCCAGACCACCGGTTTTACCGGTACCACTGAGCACATCCACACCCTCCACATCAGCCAGGGCTTCTGCCAGGTCACGAAACTGTTTGGTTTCCAGATCTTCACGGGTGATGACGGTGATGGAGGCCGGTGCCTCGGTCACGTTCTGCTCAAAACCAGCGGCAGTGACAACCACTGTGCCCATGTGTTGCGGGTTGTTGGCTAACAAGGGCCCCGAGCTGCCTAAACCCAACGCAAGCAGGGCATAAACAAGAGGGTGACGAGATAGGTTTGTCGGACGGTTAGTAATGTGCACGCTGAAGTCTCCAGTCAGTTGTTGGTAAGGGCTGGCTGGCTACTCCTGTTGTTTTGTGGGACCGGAGGATAATCTGGCTGGCTTGCCTTTATGCAAATGATAATGCATATCAGTAGGCTTTGTATAGGGCCAATGCTCATTGAATAAAACTTTGCAGCCTGTTGTTGCTTGTAAGCTGAGCCTGGCTTGTTATGCTTGGCTGCCGGATTCAACGTGCAGGTTTCACTCTTGTCATCCTTGTCAGTCTGTCCCTTGTGTGACTCAGCTCAAACCAGCTTATGGCACACCGAAACACGCAAACCCCTGATCGGTCGGGAATATCATCGTTGTCAGGTGTGTGATCTGGTGTTTGTTCCCCGTTGTTTTCATCTGGATGCCAGCTCCGAGCGGGCGGTGTATCAGCAGCATGAAAACAATCCGGCGGATGCCGGGTATCGTCGCTTTCTGGGGCGCATGGCTGAACCGATGCAAAACCTGCTGCAGGCCAGTGGTAAAACACCCTCCGAGCTGTCCGGACTGGATTTTGGCTGTGGTCCCGGCCCGACCCTGTCGCTGATGTTTGCCGAAGCGGGTTATGCCTGCAGCAATTACGACCTCCACTTTGCTCATCATCCCGCGCTGTTGCAGCAGCAGTATGACTTCATCACCAGCACGGAAGTGTTCGAGCATCTGGCGCAACCGGCACAGGTGCTGGATCAGCTGTTGTTGTGCCTCAAGCCGGGTGGCCTGCTGGGCAGCATGACCCAGCGGCCGCGAGATCGGGCTGCTTTTGTACAGTGGCACTACCTGATGGACCCGACCCACATCAGCTTTTTCAGTGAAACCTGCTTTGACTGGCTGGCAGAACACTGGCAGCTGCAACAGGCGTATCTGAGTGGTGATGTGATTATTCTGCAGCGACCTGCAGACTGCTGAGCAGTTGTTGCAGCCAGTCAGCCAGGCTTTCCTGCCCGGTACGCAGCAGTGGATCCACCACCCAGGTGCGTTGTCCGTCACGTTTGCCAGTCGATAGCAGCATGTCTGCCTGATCTGCCGTAACCAGTGGCACGGCCATCATCAATGCCAGTGGCACCAGGCGTTCATCATCCACTGCCAGTGATTCGATACCGGCTTCCAGTAGCAGGTCATCCAGTTGTATGGCTGTCTGCTGAATCTGCTGCACCAGTTGGCGGCGATTGTGGTCCAGGGTTGTTGCCTGCTCCGGCCAGATGCGGCTCAGGTCACGTGCTGCAATATTGACCATCAGGGTCAGGTTGTTCAGGTCCAGCCAGAAATAATCCGGAGTGAGCAGCCCCGGGCGTTGGATCACCCGTGCGCCGCCGGGTGCAATCTCCTGTGCCAGATCAATTGGCACCACCCGGATGTTCCGTTGTCGCAAGGCCGGATAAAGGTTGATGTCCTGCCATACGGACTCCAGCGTCAGCACGGCATCCAGTGCAGGCAGCTCCGATGGATTGACACGGTTGAACCAGGCCGGAATGCGATTCAGTGGCAGGCGCTCAGCGGGTAGGTAATGCAACTGAATGCCGGTGCCCTGAGTTAGGTCTCTGGCCAGCAGTTGAGTCACCGGCGCAGCGCTGCCCAGACTGGCAGCCTGCAGCGAGGTGCTGAGCAGCAGGCAGGCGAGGGCAGGAATAACAGCAGTAAAAAGATGCTTGAAGCACAAGAGTGTTTTTTTCATGCAAGGGATCTCCAGCGACGCACCAGCAACGCCAGCAGAAAACCGGCTGATGCAATCAGGACAATGGCGGCTCCGGATGGAATCGGCAGGGCACCGGCCATCGGTAACAGAATGCCAAGCAGGCAGCTGATGGTGGCAAAAACAACCGAATACCAGAAGAACTCACGACCGGTGCGGCTGATCAGGCGGGCCGCAGTGGCTGGAATCAGCAGCAGGGCACCCACCAGAATGGCACCCACAATTTTCACGGATGCCACGGTCACCAGGGCAATCAGCAGTACAAATACATAGTCATAAAGGCGCACATTGATGCCACGCACTTTTGCCAGGTCCGGTGCCAGACTGCTGATCAGGGCACGATTGCCCCCTGTCAGCATCAGCAGTACGCAGGTGGCGGCAATCACCGCCATCACCAGCAGGTCGGCATCACGCACGGTCAGTATCGATCCGAACAGCACGTTTTCCAGAATGTGAACGTTCACCTTTTTGGCAACGTACAGTAGCAGTGCGGCGCCCAGCGCAATGGCAAAAGACAGGAACACACCCACCAGGGCATCATAAGGCACCTGGGTGCGACTGCGAATCCAATGCAGCAACAGGGCAAACAGCAGACAGAAGGTGAACAGTGCCGCAAAGGGCTGGGTGGCCGGTTCACCGAGCAGGATGCCCAGTGCCACACCGGTCAGGGCACCGTGCCCCACGGCTTCCGAAAAGAATGCCAGACGTTTGACCACCACCAGTGGGCCCAGCGCACCCAGCAAGGGGCCAATGATCAGTGCGGCAACCAGTGCATTGGTGAGAAAGGCGTACTGGAACATTTCCGGCAGGTAACCCGCTTGTTGCAGGCTGAATACCAATTGACGCAGAGCTTCCATCAGGCAGACCTCCGCAGGCCATCTTCCACCTTCCAGATGCAGTCAGCATGTTGTTCGGTCCAGGCTGGATCATGCTGAATCACCAGCAGGGTAGCTCCCTGCTGACGCAGCTGTTGAATGGCTGCGGTGATGATCTCTTGTGCCTGCTGGTCCAGTCCGGTCATGGGCTCATCCAGACACCAGAACAGGGCTTGTTGCTCCAGTGCCTGAGCAAACAGCAGACGCTGGCGCTCACCACCGGACAGCTGGCCCAGCCGCAGATGCTCCTTGCCTTCCATGCCCACCTGCTGCAGCAGTTCAGCGACCCGCTGCAGGTCCTGTTTCCGTCGACGACCAAAAAAAGCCCGACGATTCAGGCTGCTTAACAGGAACTCCTGCACGGTCACCGGCAATGAAGGCTCAAAGGCAGTTTGTTGCGGTACATAGGCAACCTTGCCGGGTTTGCCTGGCCAGTGGCGACGAATGTCACCGCTGTGTGGCAACAGCCCCAGCAGGGCCTTCATCAGTGATGATTTGCCGGCCCCATTGGGACCGGTGATGACGTGCAATTGCCCGGCCTTCAGGCGCGCAGTGATCGGCGGCAGGATGGTGACACCATTCAGCTGCAGGCTGAGTTGATCCATTTCGATGTCCGGTCCCATCAACGCGGCTCCACTGCGGCAGTCAGCGCTTTCACCAGGGTTTGCAGGTTGTGTTCCATTTCACGCATCACCAGGGTGCGATCGTATTCACCGTGGGTCATGTGCGAAAAGTGGTGAATCTGGATGCCGGTGGCCTTTTCAATGACGTCCACATAACGGTTGTCCATGTCCAGCTCGGTGAACAGCACCTGGATATTGGCTTCACGGATACGGCGGATGGTGTCCTGCAGCTGACTGGCACTGGGTTCCACGCCGTGAGCCGGCTCAATGACGGTGTCAACACCGATGCCAAATTCCTGCAGCAGGTAACCATAGGCATTGTGGGTGCTGGCAATGCGGATATTGCTGAGGTCCAGTGCCAGCAACTGACTGCGGTAGCGGTTTTTCAACTGGCGTAGTTCACGTGCATAACGCAAGGCATTCTGCTGAAAGTATTCGGCATGGTCCGGGTCCAGTCTGCCGAGCTCGGCTGCAATGGTATAAACCTGGCGAATGGCTGCATCAATGGCCACAAAGCTGTGCGGGTTGTAATTGCTGTTGCCGCGACCGTAGGACAGCAACGGCACATCACGATTGGCATGAATCAGGGTCAGGTTCGGCAGCTCCAGGTTTTCCAGCGCATGCACGGCAAACTCATCATGACCGATGGCGTTCAGCACCAGCGCATCCATTTCGGTCAGGCGGCGCAGATCAGCCGGTTGCAGCTCATAGTTGTGCGGGTTGAAGCCACTTTCGATCAGTGGCAGTACCCGTGCCTTGTCACCGGCAATTTCACTGACGTAACTGTAATAGGGATGCAGGGTGATGCCGACCACCAGTGGGCGGGCCAGCAGACTGCCCGGCAGCAGCAGGATCGACAGAAGCATTAACAGGCGTGTTGTGTTCATGGCAGTTTGTTCATCGGGAACCAGTGGTCAAGTTGATCACAACTGACAGGCGTGGTGAGGTGATCAGTGAAATACAGCTGTATGGAGTCGGTCTGCAGTCGCATCAGAAAAGCCGCTGACAAGTTGGGCTGCGGCAGCAGCAGGCAGCCTGCTTCCGGTTGTTGCCAGTCCATTACCGACTGACCCGGCAGGACCGGTAGCAAACCCTCTGCAAGCAGTTGTTGGCGATCCGGCCAGTGGCCGGTTTGCTGAAACTCCGGCAAGGCCAGAAAGCGAATTTCATCAGCCGCTATGGCAAGTTCCATCAGCAGTTGCTGCTGGTGCAGTGATAACTCCGGTTGCAGATTGGCCATTGGTGCCTGTGTCTGGCGCAGTAACACCCCCAGCGCGCCCAGCAGCAGCACGGTCAGGGTCAGCAGCAATACCCAGCGGTTTTCATCACGGCCATTGTCTGGTCTGACGGTTTCAACCGTTGGAAGCGCCTGCCGTGGTGCAACGTCAGAATTCGACATGATCAAACTCGGCAGGGTCTTCATGTCCTGCATCAAACTGAATGAAAAACTCACCATCATGCCAGGGGAAGCGTGCTGTGGAGCTGTTGTCTGCCCTGACCCGATGAATGACTTCTTCACCGTAGGAATACATCACCACCTCACTGCCATGTGCCAGGGTGCCGTCACTGAAACCAATGCGACAGGCAATTTCATCACCCATGCGGCTGCAATCCATCACCGGGTAATGGGCCTGCGCTGCCAGTGGCAGCAGCAGGACGGAGGCAAGCAAAAGTTGTCTGAGTATCATGCGGCCTCCTCCGGATCAGGGCAGAACTTCGAAGCTGAGCAGGTAGTTGACCCCGGCGGCATCCGCCAGTGGGCTGTCAATGTCCATGCGCAGGTTGGCAGACAGCAGGTGTGGACCTGTCTGGGTGGGAGTGAAACGCACCACGCCATCCGCATCCGCTTCCAGATCAACCTGCATGCGGGAGTCGCGCCAGGCGGTACCCTGAGGTACCAGCTCAACCTTCATGCCTGCGGCTGGCTTGCCATCAAGGGTGAAACGAAAACGGGCTTCCTCACCCTTGATCACATCACTGGGATGGGTCAGCGCATGGAACTCAAAACCTTCACCGGTGGTTTCCAGTACTTTGGTGTTCGGGGTGCGGTGGGTGACATAAAAGGCACTGATGGTCTGCATGGCAGTGGTGCGAACGTCACGGGCGCCTTCCGGTAACTGGACTTCCAGCTTGCTGCCGAAAGCACGGCGCGGAGTGTTGCGCTCACCGATGACATAACTGGTCATGTAACGTGGTTGACCTCGCAGTTCCACTTTATAAGTACCGGAGGTTTCCAGTTGCAGGTCAAACACGCTGCGACGCTGACCCTTGTAGTAAGGCCCAATGCGACGGCGCTCACCTTCTGGCCCGTAGATGCTGACATTGTCCAGCCCGATGGGTTTGTCGAAACTGAATACACCGTGTGAGGCGGTGGCATCCACGGTGATCCAGAAGGCTTCTTCGGTGGACAGGTTGAATTCACTGGGCAGCATCCAGATCGGGTGAGCCTGGGCAGTGGGTGCCAGCAGTGCGGCGGACAGGGTGGCAGCAACCAGCCAGTTGCGTTTTTTCATCGGTCTTATCTCCAGTAGGTTCAGCGGGTGACCTTGATGGTCATGCGGCCCAGTTCCTCAGCCGCTTCGGTGGTGAAGGTCTGGTTCTTGCCCAGCTCAATCGGCTGGCGTACCAGGCTGCGACTGCCATGTTCACGAGCCGCTTCGATATTGACGGTGTAACGACCGGCAGGCACTTTCTGCCCTTGCTGATTGGTGCCATCCCAGATGACGCTGTGTGTGCCCGGACGACGTGTTGCACCGGTCACTGCATCCAGTTCACCCTGGTCATAACGTCCGGCCTTGCGCCACCAGCGACGCATGTCTTTTAGCCAGTCTGCTTCCTTGCGCCAGACAGTGACGGTTTTCACGCTGTTGTCACTGGCATCTTCAATCCATACAGCAACATAAGGGCGGTAATACATGGCACCACCGATTTCCGGCAGGTTGACCTGTATTTCCACCTGCTGGGCCATCACCATTGGACTCAGCAGCAGTCCGCAGACCAGCCCGGCCAGGTGTTTTCTTTTCATCGCCTTCACTCCTGATCAAAAGGGTTTAAAACAGCATCCAGAAATAAATGCCGACCATCAGCAGGGTTCCGAAACCGCTGAGGGCCAGGGTGCGGCTGCGCCGCTTGGGGTGAAACAGCACCAGCCAGAATCCGGTCAGGGTGAAAATCAGCATCACCACGGCGGACAGGTCAATGAACCAGCTCCATGCCACACTGCTGTAACGGCCCATGTGCAGGTCATTCAGCACCGCCATCCAGCCCAGATGCTGGTGTTCGTACCAGATGCTCTGCTCTTCCGGCAGCACTTCCACCAGGGTGTAACCACCGGGTCGCTTGATATCCAGAGATAACAATTGCTCACTGGCAGACCAGTCACTGCTGAGTTCACCATCCGGCAGGCGTTGCTGCTTTTTCAGCCATTGCCAGATGGGCTGAGCCTGTTGTTGTGGGTCCTGCTGCTGAAGCTGTGAATACAGGTGATCAGGCAGTTGCAACTCTGCTTCAAAGGGAGCAGATGGAGTGGGTAACCACTGACGGTTATTCAGTGTCAGGCCGGTGGCAGTGAAAAACAGCATGATAAAAAGCATCAGCATGGAGCTGTAAGCGTGCAGTGGGCGAACCCAGCGCTGGCTTCTGGACAGGTTGTAGCGTTTCATGAATAGCCAATTGAATACTTATCAATAACATTTGGCTGGTCATCATGCGGAAGCCCAATCACAAATGCAAGTGATTATCAGATTTAATGGCGTTTATTAAAGCGGCAAGATGTAACAGAAGTGTCTCAACGGGAAGAAAAATTGTCGCAGTGTGCTGTGCACAAAAAAGCCTGCCGGGCGGCAGGCTTCAGATATTGGTTTTTTGCTGGTTTCAGCGTTTGCGGCGGCGTTCGCGCTGGGTGCGGGCTTCTTTGGTGAGTTTCAACTGCCGCGCCTTGGCCGCTTCCCGACTGTTTTTTTCAGTGGGTGCATAGGGGTTTTCACCGCTGCGGAATTCAAAGCGCAAGGGGGTGCCGGTGACCTTCAGGATCTTGCGGAAGGTGTTCATCAGGTAGCGCTTGTAACTGCCCGGCAGGGCATCCGTCTGATTGCCGTGCACCACAATGATGGGTGGGTTCAGCCCGCCCTGGTGGGCATAACGCAGTTTGATGCGGCGACCGTTGATCATGGGTGGCTGGTGTTCACTGACCACATCCTGCAGCAGGGTGGTCAGGCGATTGGTTGACCAGTGGCTGGTGGCGGAGCGGTAGGCCTTTTCCACCGAGCGGAAGAGTTCACCCACGCCGGTGCCGTGTAATGCCGAGATGTAATGCACATCAGCGTAATCCACAAACTCCAGACGACGGTTGATGTCCTTCTTGATGTTGTCGCGGGTTTCCTGATCCAGGTGATCCCACTTGTTGACTGCCAGAACCAAGGCGCGGCCGGATTCCAGTACAAAGTTCAGCAGGTGCAGATCCTGATCCACCAGGCCGGTGCGGGCATCAATCACCATCACGGCCACGTTGCATTCCTTGATGGCCTGCAGCGTTTTGACAATCGAGAACTTCTCGGCGGTTTCGGTAACATTCTTGCGCCGTCGGATACCGGCGGTATCTACCAGAGTGTAAGGTTTGCCGTTGCGCTCAAAGGGAATGGTGATGGCGTCGCGGGTGGTGCCGGGCTGGTCATAAACGATCACCCGCTCTTCACCCAGAATGCGGTTGACCAGTGTGGACTTGCCAACATTGGGTCGACCGATGATGCCGAATTTCAACTGGCGCTCGGACTGCTCTTTTGATGCCTCAGCCATGGCTTCATCACGGGCTTCATCAGTGAGTGCAGAGACCTCACCCCATTCCGGCTCAGGTTCAGGTTCAGGCATCGGGCCCAGCAGTTCATCCAGCAGTTGTGTGATCATGCTGCTGACACCGCGGTTGTGAACCGCCGCAATCATCCAGGGGTCGGTGTTCATGCCCAGGGCATAAAATTCGGCACTGAAGCTCTGGGCATCCAGGCCGTCCGTTTTGTTGACCACCAGGTGTGCTTTTTTGTCATTAACCCGCAGGTACTGGGCAATCATTTCATCCGCAGCGGTCATGCCTGCGCGGGCATCAACAATGAACAGCACCAGATCGGCTTCATCAATCGCGCGCAGCGACTGGCGCGCCATTTCGGCATCAATGCCCTCTTCATCACCACTGATACCGCCTGTGTCGATGACAATGTAAGGGCGACCACCCACCTTGCCTTCACCATACTGGCGATCGCGGGTCAGGCCGGGAAAGTCGGCAACCAGCGCATCACGGCTGCGGGTCAGGCGGTTGAATAGGGTGGATTTGCCGACGTTGGGGCGACCAACCAGCGCAATAACAGGGATCATGGTGTCAGTTCTTCAGAGTAAACAGCCCGAGACGGCCGCGAATAGAGTGGACCAGCAGGCGGTTATCATCAATCACCGGTGTGGCACGGATGCCATCCAGATCAAAACTACGACGACCGGTCAGTTTGCCGCTATCTGGATCCAGCAGGTGCAGGTAGCCCTGGTAGTCAGCAACCACCAGGCGACCGGACAGGATTACCGGCTCGGTCAGCGAGCGACCATAAAGTTTGTCTTGTTGCCACAGGCTGCTGCCGCTGAGCAGATCCAGGGCATGAATGCGGCTGGCCTCATCCACTACAAATACCTTGCCATCATGAATGGCCGCTGCGTGGTAGCTGGACAGGTCACGGCTCCAGCGGGCACGGCCGCTGAAAGGGTCCAGAGCCTGGGTTTGCCCCTGGAAGGAGTTCACAATCAACATGCCTTGCGCCAGACGTGCCTGGCCGTTGATATCCACCAGACGTTCAATGTCGGTGCGTCCGCGTGGTTGAGCCACACGAGCTTCCCAGCGGGCCTGACCGGTGCGGTTATCTACTGCGACCAGTTTGCCGTTGGCAAAACCGGCAAAGGTTTGCAGGCTGGTGACCGTAGGCGCTGCAGTGCCACGCAGGGTCAGCAGTGGAATCAGGCTGTCGTGCAACCACAACTGGCGGCCATTGCTGCGATCAAAACCGGCTAACTTGCCATCTGCAGTATGCACCACCAGCAGATTGCCATCCGCCTGGGGTGGGCTGAGTGCTTCACTGGACAGGCGGACACGCCAGAGTTCATTGCCATTGCTGATATCCAGCGACAGCAATTCACCGTTTTGGGTAGCAACATAAAGGTGGTTGTCATGCAGGGCTAAACCAGCACTGACACCGACTTCCAGATCTTTCATCCACAGCAGGTCTGACTGCAGAAAACCCGTTCGTGACAGGTCAAAAGCCTGCAGTAGACCCTGAGCATCAGCGGTGACCAGCAGGTTGCCACGTAAAGCAGGTAATAACTGATAACCACGCCAGCGTTCACCGTAACCTGAGTGGTCGCGCCACACTGATGTCAGGCGGTCCTCACCTGAGTGGGCGGGCAGTGGTGCTGGAGGGTATTGCGGTTCAGGCAGGCTGCTGCAGGCTGCCAGCAGGGCCAGCAGACAGGCAGCAACAGGGTATTTCAGGTAACGCAGGCCAGACAGGGTGTTGCGCATCAGGCATCCCCGTGGATGGCCAGACTGTCCAGCTTCATTTCAACCAAAGGAGCAGACTCACCGGCAGCACGACTGGCTTCCAGTGCTTTTTGATAGGCTTCGCGAGCTTGCAGGGCATCCCCCTTGCTCATCAGCAGATCACCACGCAGGGCTTCAAACTCAGCAGTGAAACCGCCGGCATTTGGCACACTCAGCAGGCTGAGGGCTTCATCAACGCGCTCCTGAGAGTTCAGAATGCGTGCCAGACGCAGGCGAGCAACCAGTTCAATGGCTTCTACACGAGTAGAGTCCAGTGCTGCGCGCAGGTGGCTCTGTGCCTGATCCAGCTCGTCACGTTCCACCGCAAGGCGGGCTGCAAACAGGCGGGCATAATCCGCGTAAACACTTTTGCTGAAGTCACCAGTCAGACGTGCAATCAGTGCATCGGCCTGTTGGTCACGGCTTTCACCGGTGCCATTCATGACAATCTGGCTCAGCTCGGAATACAGCTGGGAAGCTGACTCGGCCTTGCTGATCTGATGGCTCTCCCAGGCTTTCCAGCCACCAACACCCGCCACAGCAACCACAACACCGGCGATCAGTGACTTGCCATTCTTGCTCCACCATTCCTTCAAGGACTCAAGTTGTTCTTCATCGCTGCGCATAACGTATCTATCCTGACGTGTAAAATATGCAAAAAATGGGACTATCTTAACTGAGCTCGGCTGGTTTGCAAATGCGTAAGTGCTGAGCCAGGAAACCAGCCAGGTCGCTGATGGCCACTTCACTTTGCTGATGCGCTTCCCGCAGGTATTTAACGGAAGCCACACCACGCGAGATTTCATCTTCACCCAGCAGCACGGCAAGGCTGGCGCCGGACTTGTCGGCACGTTTGATTTGCTGCTTGAAAGCACCACCGCCACAGTGGGTCAGGATGCGTAAACCGGGCTGCTCACTGCGAAGGCGCTCAGCCAATAACAGGGCATAAGCATCTGCACCCTCACCGGAAGCCGCCAGATAGACATCCAGTTGTTGCGCCAGTTCCGCTGGAAAGGCGTTCAAGGTTTCCAGCAGCAGTATCAGGCGCTCCACGCCCATGGCAAAACCAACGGCCGGTGTCGCCTTGCCGCCCAACTGCTCAACCAGGCCATCATAACGTCCACCTGCACAAACTGTGCCTTGTGAGCCCAGTGCGGTGGTGGTCCACTCAAATACGGTCTTGCCGTAGTAGTCCAGGCCGCGTACCAGTCGTGGGTTCAGGGTGTAGGCTACACCGGCGGCATCGAGATACTGGCAAAGACCGGCAAAATGTTGCCGACTTTCGTCATCCAGATAGCTGTCAAAGCTGGGGGCCAGCTGCAGGATTTCCCGGGTGCGCGGATCCTTGGAATCCAGAATACGCAGCGGGTTGGTGCTCAGGCGGCGCTGGCTGTCTTCATCCAGTTCAGCTTTAAAACCTTCCAGATAACTGGTCAGTGCCTGACGGTATTCAGCACGCGCGGCAGCACTGCCAAGGGTGTTCAGTTCCAGCGTCAGATGATCCAGAATGCCCAGTTCACGCCACAAACGGGCAGACAGCAGAATCAGTTCAGCATCAATGTCCGGGCCGTTCAGGCCGAAGGTTTCCACGCCGATCTGGTGAAACTGGCGATAGCGGCCCTTTTGCGGGCGTTCATGGCGGAACATCGGACCCTGGTACCAGAGGCGTTGCTGTTGGTTAAACAGCAGGCCATGTTCTTCCGCGGCGCGTACACAACCGGCTGTGCCTTCCGGACGCAGGGTCAGGCTGTCACCATTGCGATCTTCAAAGGTGTACATTTCCTTTTCAACGATGTCTGTAACTTCGCCGATGGAGCGTTTGAACAGCGCGGTCTGTTCAACAATGGGCATACGGATTTCGCTGTAGCCGTAACGGGCCAGCAGGTTGCGAACTCGGCCTTCGAGGTATTGCCAGCGCGGGCTGGCATCGGGCAACAGGTCGTTCATGCCGCGAATGGCCTGGATCTTTTTGGACACGCTTGTCTTTCCTGTCTTGAACTAAATAGGGACCAGTTTTTATGGATCAGTTTTTATGGATCAGTTGATCCAGTTTGGCCTGCTTCTCGGCGGCCTTGCTGCGAATCAGTGCTTCCAGCTCATCAACCAGATTGTCGCTGGTCAGCTTATTGGCTGGTTTGCCATCCACATACACCAGGTGCTGGGGGCTGCCGCCGGTCAAACCCAGATCTGCTTCGCGTGCTTCACCAGGGCCGTTGACCACACAGCCAATCACCGCCACATCCAGTGGGGTCAGCAGATCTTCAACCCGGCTTTCCAGGGCGTTCATGGTGGCCACGACGTCAAAATTCTGGCGGGAGCAACTGGGGCAGGCAATGAAGTTGATACCCTTGTTGCGCAGGCGCAGGCTTTTTAACAGATCAAAGCCGACCTTGACCTCTTCCACCGGGTCTGCGGCTAACGAGATGCGCAGTGTATCACCGATGCCTTCCATCAGCAGAATGCCAAGGCCTACGGCTGATTTAACAGTGCCGGAGCGCAGTCCGCCGGCTTCAGTGATGCCCAGGTGCAGGGGCTGCTCAATTTCTCTGGCCAGTTGGCGGTAAGCAGCCACGGCCATGAATACATCCGAGGCTTTAACGCTGACTTTGAAATCCTGAAAGTCCAGTCGATCCAGGTGCTCAACATGGCGCAAGGCAGACTCCACCAGGGCTTCAGGAGTGGGTTCGCCGTATTTTTTCTGCAGGTCTTTTTCCAGTGACCCGGCATTGACACCGATGCGGATCGGAATGGCGCGGTCACGTGCAGCACTGACCACTTCGCGGATACGGCTTTCATTGCCGATGTTGCCGGGGTTGATGCGTAAACAGTCCACGCCCAGTTCTGCCACCCGCAGGGCAATTTTGTAATCAAAGTGAATGTCGGCAATCAGAGGTGTTTCCACCTGCTGACGGATTTTGCCAAAAGCTTCAGCCGCCTCCATGCTGGGTACAGAAACACGTACCAGGTCAACACCGGCCTGTTCCATGCGACGGATCTGAGCCACGGTGGCATCCACGTCACAGGTTTCGGTGTTGGTCATACTCTGAACGCTGATGGGGGCATCACCACCAACTGGAACTTTGCCAACATGGATCTGGCGGGATTTGCGACGCTGAATGGGGGAGGTGTGTTGCATGATCCAGGGTTTAACCGTCAGGTTTTATTCAACGCGGATGGCCGCATAACCATTGCTGCGGATGCGGGATGAAAAGTCATATTGGGTGCCACGGTAAAACACTTCTGCCACATGGCCGTAACCAAACACCATGCGGAAGGGGGGCTCCCCTTCCAGTAAAATGGCATCACCAGCGCGCATCAGATTGGCGTGCAGAATGCGATCGGTGTTGTCACGTACTTCCAGCCAGCAGTCACCGGTGAAGGTGAGTGCTACCAGGCGGCCATTGCCCAGGGTTGCAAGCGCTGGATCACCAGTGATGGTGCGTACCGGAGCCACTTCAGGCTGGGTTGGTCCAGTGCTGGTTTCGCCCGTGCCGATGGTGGTGCGGGGGGCTGTGGTCACTGAAGGTGCAGGAGGTGCAACGGTTGGTTGGCTCACTGAAAGTTCGGGGCTGCCGGTGGCTGCCGCTTCAGGAGTAGGTGGTTCAGGCTCCGGTTCTGCAAGTGTGATCGGGGCCAGTATGGTTTGTCCATCCAGGGTTTCAACCTGCACTTCCTGGCTGGTGACTTCCGGAAGGGTTTCAGTGCTGCGGCTTTGCCACCAGAGGATGATGATGGTGATCAGGGCTGCAATCACAACCAGTGTAAAAAGCTTGAAAATCAGATGACTGCTTTTTTCTGGTTTGAGGGTTTCCACCGGTTGAATTTTTTCTTCCTTGTGCATTTCCGGGTAGTGGGCAGCAAAACAGTTCAGCACTTCTTCCGGGTTTATGCCTACAAAGCGGGCATAAGCACGAATGTAGCCCTTGATGAAGGTGGTGCTGTGCAACTGGCTGAAGTCTTCGTTTTCCAGGGCGGGAACATAGGTCGGCATGAAGTTGAGCTTGCGCGCCACTTCAGCCTGGGAGAGTCCGCGGGCTTCTCGCGCCTTTTTCAGCAGCTCGCCGGGGCGGCTGCAGTTGACCTGATGGCCTGTCTGCCCTTCGTCATGCAGCTGATCATTCTGATGCGCTTCTGTCATGTCTCTGGAGTCCTCAGTTGGCAGGGTCCGGATTATTGGATGCCGTACTCAGCAATTCTTTAATGTATTGCTGCTCACGCTGGTTTCCAGTGCGCTCGGCCAGCAACAGTGCCTGCTGCAGGGTTGGTTCGTCACGAACGCCCAGATTGCGCAGGATTTGCCATTGTTGCTCGGCTTCCCGCAGTCGCCCCTGTTGAAAGTGGATGCTCAGCAGTTCGCGGTGTGCGCTGGGGCTGGAGCGACCTTCATTGCGTGCCAGGATCACTGCACGGTTGAAGGCATCAGTGGCTGCCGTGGTGTTGTCCAGTCGCAGCATCACGTACCCAAGATTTACAAACAGCTGTGAGCGATTCAGGTAGTTGACATCCTGAACAGCCCGTTCCAGCTCGCGGCGGGCTTCATCATAACGGCTTTGTTCGAATAAAAAAGCTGCATAATTGTTTCTGGCTACGGTTTTTGTGGGATCCGCACGTAAAGCTCTTTTAAAGTAGTCTTCAGCAAGTTGATGTTCTTCCTGCTGCTGCAGTGCCAATGCCATGCCGTGTAGTGCCCGTGGGTGGCGAGGTCTGACCTCCAGGGCGCGGCGGAACTCGCGTAATGCCCGCTGGGGTTGTCCTTCATCCAGATAACCCATGCCCAGGTTGGCGTAAGCGGTGGCCTGCTGCTCGGGGTCGGTTTGCTCCCAAGGTGGTTTGGTTGCACAGCCACTGAGCAACAACAGCGAAATGAGTAGCAAGGCAATGCGGGTCATCCTTTGTCACCTTATATTCTTGTTAAACGGCTGGAGGCAATTGGGTTACGGGAATCTTCTGTTGCTCTGCATAACGGGCACTGCGCCGGGTTTTGTCCTGTACCCGACCCACCAGTTGGCCGCAGGCGGCATCAATGTCATCGCCCCGGGTGGTACGAATGGGTGCCGAGTAACCCAGTTCATGCAGCCAACCCTGAAAACGCATCACCTGATTGCGGGATGGGCGTTGATAGCCGGATCCCGGAAAGGGGTTAAAGGGAATCAGGTTGATCTTGCAGGGCAGCTGCTTGAGCAGTGCAGCCAACTGCTGGGCATGCTGCTGCTGATCATTGATACCGGCAATCAGGGTGTATTCAATGGTCACTTCCCGTGAGTCACCACACTTTTTCAGATAACGCTGGCAGGCGGCCAGCAGTTCACTGATCGGGTATTTGCGGTTAACCGGTACTAACTCGTTGCGCAATTCATCGGTGGGCGCATGCAGGGAAATCGCCAGTGATACATCAATTTCATCACCCAGCTGATCCAACTGTGGCACTAACCCGGAAGTGGACAGGGTGACGCGGCGCTTGGACAGGCCATAACCATTGTCGTCCAGCATGATCTGCATGGCATCCACGGCAGCACGGTAGTTCATCAGTGGTTCGCCCATGCCCATCATCACCACGTTGGTGACGGGGCGGTTGCCGGTGTCCTTGCGGGGGCCGAAGGAGTGTTGCGCCACCCACACCTGACCAATGATTTCAGCGACGGTCAGGTTGCGTTGAAAACCCTGTTTGCCGGTTGAACAAAAAGAGCAGTCCAGCGAGCAGCCAACCTGCGAGGAGACACAAAGGGTGCGGCGGTTTTCGCCGGCAGGAATCAGTACGGTTTCGATATGGCTGCCATTACCCACTTCCAATACCCATTTGCGGGTGCCGTCACTGGAGAAGTCTTCCAGCACCACTCTGGGTGGGCGGATTTCAGCACAGGCTTCAAGTTTTTCACGCAAAGCCTTGCTGAGATCGGTCATCTGTTCAAAAGAGCTGGCGCAACGGTGGTGCATCCACTTCATGACCTGGGCGGCGCGGAATTTTTTTTCGCCCAGCTGCTCCACAAAAAACGCTTCCAGCTGCGGCAGGGTCATGCCCAGCAGATTGGTTTTTTCGGTATTGGCGGTTTGGGTGCTGCAAGTCATGGTGTTGGCCCGTGATTCCGGATGAAACAGATGCCGGATGAAACAGAAACAGAGTTTGGCGAAAAAAACCTGTGGTTACAAGCGCCAGAAGGGCAGACACAGGTCTACCCTTCCGGTGAGGCTTCTTTGCAGTCGTTCAGGACGAAGGATCAGCCGCGTGGGCAGATTTCGTTGTCGCTGAAGAAGTAAGCTACTTCGCGAGCTGCAGAGGTGGTGGAGTCAGAGCCGTGTACCGCGTTGGCATCAATGGAGTTGGCAAAGTCAGCACGAATGGTGCCGGCAGCTGCTTCTTTCGGGTTGGTGGCACCCATCAGTTCGCGGTTTTTCAGAACGGCATTTTCGCCTTCCAGAACCTGCACCACTACTGGACCAGAGGTCATGAAGTCAACCAGGTCTTTAAAGAAGGGGCGCTCCTTGTGCTCGGCATAAAAGCCTTCGGCCTGTTCGCGGCTGAGGTGTTGCATCTTGGCGGCAACAATCTGCAGGCCGGCTTTTTCAAAGCGGGACAGGATTTCGCCAATAACATTCTTGGCAACGGCATCGGGCTTGATGATGGACAGGGTGCGCTCAACAGCCATGAAAATCTCCAGTGTGAGGTTGTGAATAGGGTTCAGGTTAAACTTTCGGCGCAGATTATACGCTGAAGCTTTCTCCACAACCACACTCGTCTTTGACCTTTGGATTATTGAAGCGGAAATAGCGGTTCAGGCCTTCGGTGACATAATCCACCTCGGTGCCATCCATCATTGGCAGGCTGTCGCGATCAACAATGATTTTAACGCCATGCGCTTCAAACACGGCATCATTGGCTTCAACCCGGTCGGCGAAGTCCAGCACATAAGAAAAACCCGAACAACCGCTGGGTTTGATTTTGACACGTAAACCTTCACCCTGACCGCGTTCTTGCAGGCAGCGGGTGATGTGTTCGGCAGCAGCTGAAGAAATGGAAATGGACATGGTGTTCACCCCTGTGTGGTTGCGTGCAGGCGCTCAAGGGCCTGATTCAGTCGCTGACCTGCTTGTGTCGCTTGTTCACAGGTCAGGTAGCGCCCGAAGCTGAAGCGGATGGAACTGAGTGCCAGTTCACGCTGCAGCCCCAGCGCTGTTAATACATAAGACGGATCCAGGCTGGCAGAGTTGCATGCCGAGCCGGTGGAAACGGCCAGTTCGGGCAGAGCCATGATCAGAGTTTCAGCCTCTATCCCCGGGAATGCCAGGTTGATGATGCCGGGCCAGTTATCGTCATTATCGGCATGCTGGTGATAAAAGGCAGGGTTCAGGCCTTTCAGAAAGGCATCACGGCACAGGGTGATGTGATCCCGGTCGGCCTGCAGCTGGCTGACTGCCAGCTCGGCTGCCAACCCCATGCCCACCAGTTGATGAGTAGGTAGGGTGCCGGAGCGCATGCCGCGTTCATGACCACCGCCATGGATCAGCGCCTCAATATGCACTGCCGGTTCGCGGCGGACATAAAGTGCGCCCACGCCCTTGGGACCGTAAAACTTGTGTGCGCTCAATGACAGCAGGTCGACCTGCATGCGTTTAACATCGATGGGCAACTTGCCGGCTGCCTGAGCCGCATCAACATGAAACAGGGTATTGCGGTCACGCAGCAGTTCACCGACTTCCATCACTGGATTAACACTGCCCAGTTCATTGTTCACCAGCATCAGTGAAACCATCAGGGTGTCATCGCTCAGTGCTTCGGTGACCTGGCTGAGTTGAATGCGGCCTTGATGATCGGGTTGCAGGCGGGTGATTCGATAACCCTGTTGTTCCAGCCAGCTGCAGGTATCCAGCACGGCCTTGTGCTCAATGGCCGAGGTGATGATGTGGCGA
The DNA here is from genome assembly GCF_900119735.1 of Marinospirillum alkaliphilum DSM 21637. GTDB lineage: Bacteria > Pseudomonadota > Gammaproteobacteria > Pseudomonadales > Halomonadaceae > Marinospirillum > Marinospirillum alkaliphilum. The sequence goes on from NZ_FPJW01000002.1 coordinate 27,432, forward strand.
CCCTTGTCCGGATTGGCGCGTGCAGCACCAATCAAAGCCAGATTGTTGGCTTCGGTGGCACCGGAGGTCCAGACGATTTCCCGCAGGTCGGCACCGATCAGTGCGGCCACCTGGCGGCGGGCTTTTTCAACCGCCTGTTCTGCTTGCCAGCCGAGCAGGTGTGAACGTGAAGCTGGGTTGGCAAAACAGCCATCCAGTGTCAGGTGTGCAGCCATCAGTGCGGCCACTTCCGGTGCTGCAGGAGTGGTGGCGGCGTAATCCAGGTAAATGGGGTTGTTCATGGGTGTGCAGCTGAGCCTCAAACCACGGAGACCTGAATTTTATCACGCTTTGCAACCGGGTTACCTGCCTCCAGCGGGGCTTTCAGGCCTTCTTCCCTGGCCACCAGTTCGGCCAGACTGATGTTGCTGAGAAACTGGTGAATCTGATCGGATAACTGGCACCAGAGGTGATGAGTCAGGCAGGTGTGACCCTGGCGACAGTCACCCTTGCCGCGACAGCGGGTGGCATCCACGGACTCATTGACAGCATCAATCACCTGGGCGACAAAAATGTCTGCACTGTCACGGGCCAGTTGGTAGCCGCCACCGGGGCCGCGCACACTGGTGACCAGGTCATTGCGGCGCAGGCGGGCAAACAGCTGCTCCAGATAAGACAGGGAAATTTCCTGGCGTGTGGAAATGTCGGCCAGTGAAACCGGGCCTTGACGGGCATTCAGGGCCAGATCCAGCATGGCTGTGACCGCATAACGGCCTTTGGTGGTCAGTCGCATCACAAATTCCCCTGATAAGGTATGTGCAGGGATTATGCAAAGACCTTGTATTTTAGTCAAGTAATCCCTGTATTGATCTGCGACTGGCTATTTCAGTCTGATATTTCCTGGCTGCGCAGGTAATCCTCATAACTGCCGTGGAAGTCGACGATGCCGGTGGGTGTCAGTTCCAGAATGCGGGTGGCCAGAGAGGAAACAAATTCCCGGTCGTGACTGACAAAAATCAGGGTGCCGGGATAGTTTTCCAGTGCCAGGTTCAGTGACTCGATGGACTCCATATCCAGGTGGTTGGTGGGTTCATCCATCACCAGGATGTTGGGGCGTTGCAGCATCAGTTTACCGAACAGCATGCGGCCCTGTTCGCCACCGGAGATCACCTTGACGGACTTGTCGATGTCCTTCTGGGAGAACAGCAGGCGACCCAGGGTGCCGCGAATCACCTGCTCGTCATCTTTTTCCTGGCCCCATTGGGCCATCCAGTCATACAGGCTGAGTGGTTCTTCAAATTCGTGAGCGTGGTCCTGGGCGTAATAACCGATGTTGGCATTTTCCGACCATTTCACCTTGCCACTGGTGGCTTGCAGATCACCCACCAGGCATTTCAGCAGGGTGGATTTACCAATACCGTTGGGGCCGATGATGGCAATGCGTTCACCCACTGCCACCTGCAGGTTGAAGTCGCGGAAGAGTTCGGTGTCAAAACGATGCCCCAGCTTTTCAATTTCCAGCGCGGTGCGGTGGAGTTTCTTTTCCTGCTCAAAGCGGATGAAGGGGTTCTGACGGCTGGAAGGTTTGATTTCTTCCAGTTGGATCTTGTCGATCTGCCGGGCACGGGAGGTGGCCTGTTTTGATTTGGAGGCGTTGGCAGAAAAGCGGCTGACAAAGGCCTTCAGGTCAGCAATCTGGGCTTTCTTCTTGGCATTGTCGGCCTGCATGCGCTCACGGGCCTGAGTGGAGGCCAGCATGTACTCATCATAGTTGCCGGGGTAGATGCGGATTTCACCATAGTCCACGTCGGCCATGTGGGTGCAGACACTGTTCAGGAAGTGGCGGTCGTGAGAAATGATCACCATGGTGCAGTCACGCTGGTTGAGTACACCTTCCAGCCAGCGGATGGTGTTGATGTCCAGGTTGTTGGTGGGTTCATCCAGCAGCAGGATGTCCGGTTCGGCAAACAGCGCCTGGGCCAGCAGCACACGCAGTTTCCAGCCGGGTGCCACTTCGCTCATCGGGCCATCATGCTGTTCCAGTGGAATGCCGACACCCAGCAGCAGTTCACCGGCACGGGATTCGGCGGTGTAACCATCCATTTCGGCAAACTCGCCTTCCAGTTCACCGGCACGGATGCCGTCGGCTTCGGTCATTTCTGCCTTGGCATAAATGGCATCACGCTCTGCTTTGACGGTCCAGAGTTCTTCGTGACCCATGATCACTGTGTCGATCACCGAGTACTGCTCATAAGCAAACTGATCCTGGCGCAGTTTACCCAGTCGCTCGTTGGGGTCTTTGGATACGTTGCCGGCAGTCGGCTCCAGGTCGCCACCGAGGATTTTCATGAAGGTGGATTTGCCGCAGCCGTTGGCACCAATCAGGCCATAACGGTTGCCGTTGCCGAATTTGACAGAGACGTTTTCAAACAGTGGCTTGGCGCCAAACTGCATGGTGATGTTTGCAGTGGTCAGCAAGGGAATTTACTCAGTTGTGATGGATGAAGCAGGAGTCGGGCAGAAAAATGGCGCGCATTATGTCATAACGGCGCCGTTTCTGCTGCTGATCAGGATGCTGAAGGGGTTATTTTTTGCCCGGTTTGCGGCGACGGCCGATTTCTTCCAGTCCACACAGGGCACAGACATCACCGTCATCCGGGAAGTCGTCACCTTCAATGTCCGGCAGCTTTTCTTCGCGGAAGTTGCTGTCCAGACGATGCAGGGCGTGGCAGATCTGGCCCATGCGTTCATCCACGGCATGCATGTGATCGAGCAGACCACGAATGGATTTGGCCACCGGATCGGGCATTTCTTCGCTGATGCCATAGGCATCAAAACCAAAGCGCCGATGTGCAGCGGCCCGTTTTTCCGGGTCCACCTGCAGGTCATCTTCCGGTTCATCCGGTTGCTGGCGCAGCACGATACGACCGGGAATGCCGACCACTGTTGCTCCGGCAGGTACTTCCTTGGTGACCACTGCGTTGGAACCGATCTTGGCACCCTTGCCAACCGTGAAGGGGCCAAGGATTTTGGCACCGGCCCCCACTATCACCCCGTCTTCCAGGGTCGGGTGGCGCTTGCCCTTGTTCCAGCTGGTGCCGCCCAGGGTGACACCGTGGTAGAGGGTGACGTCATCACCGATTTCAGCGGTTTCACCGATCACCACACCCATGCCGTGATCGATGAAAAAACGCTGGCCGATGCGGGCGCCGGGATGGATTTCGATACCGGTCAGCCAACGTGCCCAGGTGGACATCCAGCGAGCCAGCCATTTTAAACCGCGTTGCCATAACCAGTGGTTGCAGCGATGAAACAACAGGGCGTGCAGGCCGGGGTAGGTGGTCAGCACTTCAAACCAATTGCGTGCGGCGGGGTCGCGCTCGAACACGCTGTTGATGTCATCACGTATCTGTCTGAACATCAGTTGTTCCCGTGTGGGGTGCGGGCAGCCTTCTGGGTCTGGGTCAGGATGCCGCGCAGCATGTTGATTTCCATGGCATCGGGCCGGGCGCGCAGGTACAGGCGGCGCAGGCGGCTCATCAGCTGTCTCGGGTTATCGGGGTTGTGAAAGTCAATTTCAATCAGGGTCTGCTCTAAATGTTCAAAAAACAGTTCCAGCGCCTTGCCATCTGCAAAGGGAACATCCCATTCAGTACCAAAGGGTTGTTCCGGGTCTGTCGTTTGTCCGACACAGGCCATGCGTAATTCGTAGCTGAGCACCTGTACTGCAGCAGCCAGATTCAATGAACTGAAGTCAGGATTACAGGGAATGTGCACGTGCAGGTGGCAGAGGTGCAGCTCTTCATTGCTCAGCCCGCGATCTTCACGTCCGAACACCAGTGCCACTCGATGTTGCTGATGGCGCAGTTCTTCATGCAAGCGCCCTGCCAACTGATTCGGGTTGATCAACGGCCAGGGCAGATTGCGTGAACGGGCGCTGGTGCCGGCGACCAGGGTGCAGTCACTGATGGCGTCTTCCAGGCGTTCAAAAATCTGGGCTTGCTCCAGCAGGTCGGTGGCTCCGGAGCTGCGCAGGTCTGCTTCCGGGTGTGGAAACTGAGCACGAGGGGCCACCAGGCATAGCTGTGACAGGCCCATGTTTTTCATGGCGCGGGCGACTCCCCCGATGTTGCCGGGGTGAGAGGTGCCGACCAGTACAATCTTGACGGCGTTCAGTAAAGCGGGGCTGGTCATCAGGTTTCTCGGAAAAGGCTGGTTCTGCGGCTTGTTATTGCGCGAAAACTCATTATCATACTCTTCCCTTTCGTTCCTTAACAATGATGGCCGGTGAAGTATGCACCCGACAATTCAATTGGCATTGCGTGCTGTACGCAGTGTCGGTGAGCACTATGAGTATGTTTCCGAGCGTCTGGATCTGGCGCGTGTTGACAATGCACTGACGGAATTGCTGGAAAACTGTGGTCGCCGTGTTGAGCAGGCGCTGGAGCGTCAGCTGGTGCGCGCCCATCCTGATGCCTCTTTTCAGGGACGCAGTGTACAACTGAAAGGCAGTGGTGACATGAGTTGGGTGGTTAATCCTCTGCTGGGTTATGAGAACCTGGAACGAGGTTACCCCGCATTTGCCCTGTCACTGGCCATTTTCCTGCGTGGCAAGCTGGAACACGTCATCATTTTTAATCCTGCCACCGGTCAGGAATATCTGGCCAGTCGTGGTCGTGGTGCCACACTGAACGGTCGTCGCATTCGTGTTTTATCTGGCTGGAAGGCTGAAAAAGCCGCTGTGGCTTTCCCGCTACCTGCTGCTGAACTGCGCCAACAACTTTTCCCGGTTTATCTGAATCTGTTGCCTCAGGTGGGCATGCAGGCATTACACGCCAGCGGTTGTGTGGCGCTGGATATCTGTGCGGTGGCGGCGGGTCAGCTGGAAGCCGGTATTTTCCTGGGCGCTGATGAAAGCGAGCTGGCACCGGCCCTGCTGGTCCTGAAAGAGGCCGGTGGCTTGTACGGTGATTTGAGTGGTGCTCCGGCACTGACTGCAGAGGGGCGTCTGCTGGTCACCAACCCCAAGGCATTTCGTCAACTGGTCAGCCAGTTAAAACCTCATCTGGTGTAATGCACTGGTTTTAAAAGATTTTAATGCTGATCAAAAAACCCGATGATCTCAAGATCATCGGGTTTTTTGTTTCTGGTTGGTGGCCTGGGGTAAAGGTGACGTATGGAAAACGGGATGACAGGTATCGACTGATGCAGATCAATAAACAATGTTCTATTTGATTGTTATTATCATTTACATCTGGGTGACCATCTGATAATGTCTCTCAATACCTGAAGGTGTGACCTTCGCAGATCACGTCCAATCCAGCAAAAAGGAAAAACTCATGCGCAACAAGTTTTTTGCCCCACTTGCCCTGGTCGGTGCCTTGCTGGCCGCTCCAGTGGTTTCTGCAGCAACCCTGACCCTTTACTCTGGTCGTGGTGAATCGTTGGTACAACCCTTGGTGAGTCAGTTTGAGCAGCAGACTGGCATCAAGGTGAATGTGCGGTATGGCGATACAGCGCAGCTGGCAGTATTGCTGCAGGAAGAAGGGCGTCGCAGTCCTGCTGATGTTTACTGGGGTCAGGATGCTGGTGCCATGGGTGCGGTGAGCCAGGCCGGACTGCTGGCCAGCCTGCCTGCAGATGTTTATGAAAACCTGCCGGGTATTTACAAGAGTGTGACCGGTAATTGGGTGGCCACCAGTGGTCGTGCGCGCCTGCTGGTGCATTCACTGGAGCGTGCGCCGGTAGCAGAACATCCCAGGAGTGTTTTTGATCTGACTGATGCACAGTATCGTGGTCGGGTTGGCTGGGCGCCCACCAATGGCTCTTTCCAGTCTTTTGTGACTGGTATGCGAGTGACCTATGGTGATGAAAAAACCCTGGAGTGGCTGAATGCCATGAAGGCCAATGGTGTGAAGGCTTTCCGTAATAATGGCACCATTATTCAGGGGGTTGCGGATGGTGAAATTGATTATGGCCTGACCAATAACTACTACCTGCCGCGCCAGACCCGCATGAATCCCAATTATCCGGTAGGCCAGGTCTTTTTTGCTGATGGTGATATTGGTAACCTGATGAATGTGGCAGGTGCTGCGGTCGTCAAAACCAGCAGAAAGCAGAAGGAAGCGGCGCAGCTGGTGCGTTTCCTGATTTCTGCGCCGGCGCAGGAGTACTTCTCCATGGATGTGAATGAATACCCGGTGATTCCCGGTGTCACTCACAATCCCCATGGTGCAACCTACGACCAGGCCATCAAGGCGAGTCCCTCCATTGACCTGGACAAACTGAGTGATCTGGAAGGCACTTTAAACCTGTTGCGTCGTGCTGGCTTGATCTGATCTGCATTTTCACCCGGACCTGGTGCTTAACACCGGTCCGGGTTACTGATGGATAAAGTGATGAACCCGAAATCCCTGACCGGCGCAGGATCCGTGGCAACAGCCCTGATTCTGGCCGGTTTTCTTCATGCGGCAGAGGACGCTGGCTCGCGCCAGTTGGAGCAAGCCACCCAACAGCAGGCGGTGACCATTCAGCGCCAGGTGGAACAATTGGATGCCCGTCGCCAGGCCGACTTTCAGCAGTGGCGTCAGGTGCGTCGTGAAACCCTGCTGCTGGATGCTCACAATGAACGTCAGCAGGCCTGGAATCAGCGTCTGAGAGAGCAGATAGAGAGCCTGGAGCAACAACTGGACAGTCTGGATACTACTCGTGAAGCCCTGGAGCCTTTGTTGCAGGACATGGCGCAGCGACTGGAAGATTTCATTCGACATGATTTGCCATTCCGGCAGGATCAGCGCCTGCATCGGGTACGAGAGCTGAAAAGTCTGCTGGGGCGGGTGGATGTCAGTCATGCGGAAAAACTCCGCCATCTGTTGAATGCCTATCGTAGTGAAGTGGAACAGGGGCGGATGTTGGCTTCCAGCCGTGAATTCATTCGCCTGAGCCCGGAAGCAGAAACTGAACGCTTGATTCTGCTGCGGGTGGGCCGGATTGGTCTGTATTACTTGTCTGAAGATGAACGTCGGGCGGGCTACTGGTCTGCTGAAGCCGGGCGCTGGCAAAACCTCGGTAGCCGTGAGCGTCAGGAAGTACTGCGCGGACTGGCACTGGCCGAAGAGCGGGGTTTACCAGAGTTTTTGAATCTGCCCTTGTCAGTGCCGGTGCGTGATGCAGTTGATGGAGGTGCAGAATGAAGGCGCTGCGTTGGCTGCTGGCCGTCTGTTTGCCACTGCTACTGATGGCCTCCTTGCAGGCTGAAACCGCTCTGCCGGAAGACTACTGGCAGCAATTATTGCAACAAACCCGTGACGCCAGTGTTGAGCGTCGACTGCAAGAAGAAGCCCGTCTGCAATTGTCACGCACGGAGGCTGATGTGCAGGCAAAAGCTCTGGCGGAAGCACGTGAAGCGTTGCGTCAGGCACAGCGACTGCGTCAGCAACTGGAAACTGAACAGGAAACTCTGGAAACCAGCCTGCAGGATGTGCAAGAACGACTGCAGCGACGTTCTGCCGCCCTGGGTGAAGTTTTTGCGGTCTATCGGGATGAAAAATCAACCCTTTATGGTCTGCTGTCCGATGCGCGTTATACCCACCAATATCCGGAATTGCTGGCATTTCTGAGGCCCGACCAACAGGTTGCACGCCTGCCAGAAATTGCCGATTTTTACCAGCTGTGGGAAAGCCTGCAGCAGTCCTGGTTGGCAACGGCTCAGGTCAGTCGTTATCAGGGGCACTGGGTGGATGGTGCCGGACAGGTGCGTAAGGAAGCCATTTTGCGACTGGGTGATCTGCAGTTGCAGGTGAAAGAAGGTGTGCTGCGTTTGCCGGAAGGTGCCCTGCCGTCACTCTGGCCACGTCAGCCGAGTGGTCTGGTGCGACAGAACGCTGCTTTTCTGGCATCAGGCCAGGGTTCAGTGGTGCTGGATCCTGCACGCGGCTTGACCCTGGAGCTGCACAGCCGCCAGCCGACGCTGGTGGAAAGGGTTCGGCAGGGGGGCGCCGTTGGTTATCTGATCCTGGCGTTGGGTCTGGCTGGTCTGCTGGTGGCGGCAGTGCAATCGGTGCGGCTGCTGCTGGAGCAGAAACGGGTTAGAAAACAACTGGGTGATACCAAAGATTTGCAGCCGGATAATGCTCTGGGGCGGGTATTGTCCGGCATGCAGCCAGCCCCGGTCAGTGATCTGCCGCCAGAAGCCTTGGAAGCGCGGCTGGATGAGCTGCTGGTGCGTGAATCAGCAGCACTGGAGCGCGGGCTGTCACTGGTCAAACTCCTGGCTGCCATGGCACCGCTGCTGGGGCTGTTGGGTACCGTGACCGGCATGATTGCCACTTTTCAGGCGATTACCCTGTTTGGCACCGGTGATCCTTCGCTGATGGCCGCCGGTATTTCCCAGGCTCTGGTCACCACCGTACTGGGGTTGATCACTGCGGTGCCCTTGCTGTTGGCACACCTGTTATTACAGGGTCGTTCACGCCAGCTGGCGCGTATACTGGAAGCCGAAAGTTCTGCCTGGCTGGCTGAGTTGCTGGGTCAGTCAAAAACGGCAGCAGGTGCATCAGGCTCAGCGGGTGGATCCAGGTGATGAGCGGTTTTCTGGCACTGATGCAGCAGGGCGGCCTGATCATGTGGCTGATTTTTCTGGTGGCCGTGCTGCAGGTGTATCTTTTCCTGCAGCGCTGGTTCAGTTGGCCGGCATTCGAGTGGCGATCGGCATCAGAAACCACTCGTCCTGCGCTGGTGCGCCGTGCCGAGCAGTTGCAGGCCAGCAATCAGCTGGAGCAGGGTTTATCACTACTCAAAGCCCTGGTAGTGATTACACCGCTATTGGGTTTGCTGGGTACGGTTACTGGCATGATGCTGGTGTTTGACGGGTTGAGTCTGGGCACCGCTGCTGATCCCCGGCGCTTGTCTTCCGGTATTGCCCGAGCCATTTTGCCGACCTTTGCCAGCATGGCAGTGTTGCTGCTGGGTATGTTTTTTCTCAGTTTCTGGCAGCGCCGGGCACGCAAGAGCCTGCAGGGCCATTAATAAAATTGGAGCAGTCTAGTGCGTAGAAGCAGTTTGCTCAGTCAGCAGCAAGACGATACTGAGGTGAATCTGACGCCCATGCTGGATGTGGTATTTATCCTGCTGATCTTTTTTATTGTCACCACCAGCTTTGTGCGTGAAAGCGGTATCGAAGTGGACGCACCCCAGGCATCCACAGCTGAGGTGCAGGCGCAGGCCAGCATTCTGATCGCCATCACGCCGGATGGTGATATCTGGGTGGATCGACAGCCAGTGTCTCTGGCAGCTCTCGGTCCGGCGGTGGCACGTCTGCAGGCAGCACAACCCCAGTCGGGTGTGGTGATTCAGGCCGACAAGGCATCACGCTCCGGTCGACTGGTTGAAGTCATGGACCGATTGCGCCAGGCCGGTGTGGATCGTATTGCCCTGGCGGCACAACCTTGAGTGAGGCATTCATGATGCTGGAACGTGCCAGAAATCTGATGCTGATGCCTCTGGCTGCTGGACTATCGATTAGCCTGTTTGCTGGGCTGGGCTGGATTATCCAGTCACCTGTGGGTGGCTCTGCGGAGGCGCCGCAGCGTTTTGCCATGAACTGGGTACAACTAACGCCCGAACCGGATCTGGAGGTCCTGCGACCACCACCGCCCCCGCCGCCACCGGAAGCACCGAGTGTGATGCCTGAGATGGCGTCTACATCATCTGCGGCTGCCACCAGCGCAGCCATTCCTTCACGACTGGACATGAACCTGCCCGCTCTGGACATGGGCATGGCCGATCCGGGCTTGCCCAGTCTGCAAGGGTTGGGTGGCATGGGGCAATCTGAAATGCCGGTGTATCGTGAAAACCCCCAATACCCACGCCAGGCACTGGTGCACCGTCTGGAGGGCTGGGTGGAGCTGTCATTTGAAGTGGATGCACGAGGTCAGGTGATTCCCGACAGCATTGAGGTGATTGCTGCTGAACCTGAGCAGGTGTTTGATCGTGCGGCACGCCGTGCTCTGGCCCGCTGGCGTTTTGCTGCCCATGAAATGAATGCTGGCGGCAGTCGCAGACTGCAGCAGCGACTGGAGTTTCGTCTGGAAGGTGAAGGATGAAGGTGATAGCTGGGCTGATTTCTGGGCTGGTATTACTGCTGGTGGTTGGAAAGATTCAGGCTGATGCCGTACCGCTGACGCCACGTCAATATGAACAGTTGAATCAGTTGGGTGAGTTACTGGTGACTGATCAGCAGGCTGCCTTGCAAAAGGGTGATGAACTGTTTCGTCAGCCAGGTGGAACGGCTGAGCAGCGTGCCTTTGTGCGTGCCTTTGCTGCCCGGGTGCTGGCGCAGATTCATCAGCAGCAAGAGCAGCTGGATCGGGCTGTCGATGTGATTGAACTGGCCCTGCAGGACCAGCAACAACTGGACCAACAGAGTGTTCAGTCCCTGCGCTGGCAGTTGATGCAACTGCGGGTGGCGCAGGGTGATTACGCTGCAGCATTACAAGTGCTGGAAAGCTGGTGGCAGGATGAAGCGACACCCGAGGCTGAAGCCCATTACCTGCGTGCGGCACTACTGGCACAACTGGAGCGCTGGAAACAGGCTGAACCCTGGGTGATGCAGGCATTACAGCAGCGCAAGGAACTGTCTCAGCAACAACCGGATGCCTGGCTGGCGCTGGCAGTGGTGATTCATCAACAGCTGCAACAATGGCCTGAAGCGGCAGCACTACAGCATCAGCGGGTATTGCAAACTCCGGAGCGCAGCCCTTTATGGGGACAATTGGCGCAGCTGCAGCAACTGGCCCGGCAAGAGCAGCAGGCGTTGGTGACGCTGGAGCTGGCGCAACGGGGGGGTCACCTGAATGACAGGGAACAGTTTGAGCTGGGGCGGAGCCTCTTGTTGGCTCAACAACCGCTGCGGGCAGCAAGGGTCTTTGAGCAGTTGCTTGAAACAGACAAGGAGCCTTCCGAGCGCCTGCTGCAGATGACCGCTCAGGCCTGGCTGCAAACCACACAACAGCAGGAAACTGCTCAGGCGCTACAGCGACTGGCCCATGCAACCGGCAAGGTGGGAGACTGGCGTCGCCTGGGAGATTGGCATTTCAGCCAGGGCAACTGGCAAGCGGCCATTGATGCCTGGCAGCTGGTAACGCAGGAGGAGCGGTTGGAGGCTCGTGACAAGGCACGCCTGGAGTTATTGATGGCCAATGCCTGGATTGAACTGCAAGAGTACGCTCAGGCGCGCAAGCTGCTGGAAAATCTGCTGGCCAGTTCGGAAGCCGCAGCAGCAAGGCAGTGGCTAAACTACCTGAATGCCTTGCCAGCTGACTGATCCCAGGTTCAACATCCATAACCCTCTTGCTGTTTTGCCTGTCCCAGTGCGGCGAGCGCCAGCAGGACTGGTTCCACGGCTTTGTCGGGTCTGGAGCGAGCGCCCATTTTACCCCATAAAGTGGCTGGCGGCTTTCTGTACCCTCAGGGGGCTTTCTGTTAGCATGCACCGCTTTCATTGGCCCATTGTTTCAGATCCGGGAAGATCCTCCAGTGTAAGTCCTGCCTTTTTTGAAGTTCGGCAACCTTGCCGATTTCCAGTTCAGACTGGCCGATGTCAGTCGGTGTGATTTTTGCTGCAGCCCTTGAAGAAGGTGCTGCCGTTCTTCGAGCCTGCTGTAAAACAATAAAAATGACCGTTTGCTTTCGTGCGGCGGGCAGGATGTGTTTTATACCTGACAAAGTGAAACGAGAAACATGATCCAGTCGATCAAGCAAAACTGGTTTGCCAATGTGCGCGGTGACCTGCTCGCCGGTATTGTGGTGGCGCTGGCGTTGGTGCCGGAAGCCATTGCCTTTTCCATCATTGCCGGTGTTGATCCCAAAGTCGGTTTGTATGCTTCCTTCTGTATTGCCGTGGTGATTGCCTTCACTGGTGGTCGCCCCGGCATGATTTCCGCCGCCACCGGTGCCATGGCACTGCTGATGGTGACGCTGGTACGGGAGCATGGTCTGGAATACCTGCTGGCGGCCACGGTATTGACCGGCGTATTACAGATCATTGCCGGTTACCTGAAACTGGGTGATCTGATGCGCTTTGTGTCCCGTTCGGTGGTGACGGGCTTTGTGAACGCGCTGGCGATCCTGATTTTCATGGCGCAATTACCGGAGCTGACCAACGTGACCTGGCATGTGTATGCCATGACCCTGGCAGGCCTGGGCATCATTTACCTCTTCCCCTATGTGCCGGTGATCGGCAGGCTGCTGCCTTCGCCGCTGGTGTGCATTGTGGCGCTGACTGCTGTTGCGCTGATCTGGGGTATTGATATCCGCACGGTAGGGGATATGGGGGAGTTACCAGATACCCTGCCGGTCTTTTTATGGCCGGATGTGCCGCTGAATCTGGAAACCCTGCTGATCATCCTGCCCTATTCCATCATGCTGATGGTGGTGGGTCTGCTGGAATCCATGATGACGGCCACCATTGTGGATGATCTGACCGACACCAAAAGCGATAAGAATCGCGAGTGCAAGGGTCAGGGTATTGCCAACATGGTGTCTGGTGTTTTTGGTGGCATGGCCGGTTGCGCCATGATTGGTCAGTCGATCATCAACGTGAAATCCGGCGGTCGCACGCGCCTTTCCACCCTGACTGCCGGGGTGTTTCTGCTGATTCTGGTGGTATTCCTCAGTGACTGGTTAACGGTGATTCCCATGGCTGCACTGGTGGCGGTGATGATCATGGTGTCGATTGGTACCTTCAGTTGGGATTCAGTGGTGAACCTGAAAAAACACCCGCTTTCCACCAATATCGTGATGGTCGTCACGGTGGCAGTGGTGGTTGCCACGCACAATCTGGCCATCGGTGTGTTTGTCGGTGTGTTGCTGGCTTCACTGTTTTTTGCCAACAAGGTGGGCCATTACATGACGGTGAAAAAGAGTCAGCGTGATGATGGCACCCGTGTTTACACCGTCACCGGGCAGGTGTTTTTCACTTCATCGACCAAGTTCATGGCTTCCTTTGACTTCAAGGAAGTGGTCGACAAGGTGGTGATTGATCTAACGGCAGCTCACTTCTGGGACATTACAGCAGTGGAGTCGCTGGATCGTGTAGTGATCAAGTTGCGCCGCGAAGGGGCGGAAGTGGAGCTGCTAGGCTTGAATGAAGCCAGTGCCACCCTTGTTGATCGTTTTGGGGTGCATGATGATCCAAAGGGTGTGGAAAAGCTGATGGGCGGCCATTGATAACAAGAAGGAAAGCAAAACATGAAAAACATTGTTGCATGTATTGATAATTCCCATGTGGCTGCTGCGGTTTGTGATGCCAGTGCCTGGATCAGCAAGCAAGTGGAACGGCCGCTGCTGTTGCTGCACGTGCTGGATAAAAGTGTTTACCCCGCCAAAACGGACCTGAGCGGTAATCTGGGTCTGGGGGCGCGGACGCACCTGCTGGAAGAGCTGGCCGATCTGGATGCCCAGCGCAGCAAGCTGGCGCTGGAACAGGGGCGTCTGCAGCTGGAAGAAGCCCGTAAGCGTGTTGAACAGCAAGGTGTTCGCGAAGTGGAAACCCTGCAGCGTCATGGACATTTTGTGGAAACCCTGGCGGATTTGCAGCAGGACACCCGGATTCTGGTGATGGGTCGTCAGGGTGAAGATCATCAGGCCGGTGTGCGGGAAATAGGCAGCAATCTGGAAACAGTGATTCGTACACTGGGCTGCCGCATTCTGGTGACACCGCCAGATTTCAAAACCCCATCAAAAGTGCTGCTGGCCTATGATGCCAGCCCTACGGCCAAGAAGGTGTTACAGGTGATTGCCAGCAGCCCTTTGTGCAAGGGTCTGCCCTTTCACCTGCTGATGGTGGGAGAAAGAAGTGACAAGAACCTGTTGTTGTTGGAAGAGGCGCGTGAAGAACTGGAGGCCAGGGGGCATTCCGGGGTCACAACGGCGTTGAAAAGTGGTGAGGTGGAGCAAACCCTGCTGAACCATGTGGCCGAACATCAACTGGATCTGATCGTGATGGGTGCTTATGGCCACTCCCGCATCCGCCAGTTCCTGGTGGGGAGCACCACCACCAACCTGCTGCGCAGAAGTGAAGTACCGATCCTGCTGATGCGGCAGTGAGGCAGGTGTTTTCTTCTCAGGATTGCTGTGGAGGAATCTGCTTTTCCAGAGCTTTAATGTGCTCAGTCAGTCCCAGCGCCTTGTCCACATCAATCTGGATGGCGATGCCGGTGCCGAGGCTTTCATCCAGTTGTCCGGCTGCCAGTACTGCTTCCATGACTTCATCGGCACGCCGCTTTTCGGTGAGAATCAGCAGTACATCCCGAGGGTTGAGGATTTCAAGCCCGAAAATGCCCAGGGTTTTCTGCAGACCCTGGCCTCTGGCATTGGTGATGATGGTGGCGCCCGTTGCGCCCGCCTTGCGTGAAGCATCCAGAACCTTGTCGGTTTTGTCTTCGTCCACAAACACCATGATCAGCTTGAAATCCATGACCCTCTCCTTTTTGGTTATTCAACTTTAGCCAGCAGGGCTTCCATGATGTCATCCATGGCCACAAAACCCAGCAGCTCATTGTCTTGCAGTACCAGCAGACGTTTGATGCGGTTCTGAGCCATCAGGCTGGCTACGTGTTTAACTGCCAGGCTTTCACCCACTGACATTGCTGGCTTGATGCAGACGTCGTAGACGTTCAGAAGGTCGATGTCGCCTTCTTCTGCAATGACTGTTTTCAGGATGTTGGTGTAGGTGATTAATCCCCAGGCATCACTGTCACTCTGTTTTTCCACTACCAGGGATTTCAGCTTGTGGCGTTTCATCAGGCTGAGGGCTTCACGCAGCTTGGCAAAAGGAGAGATGGTGACCACATCCCGGACCATTACATCTTTGACTTGCATAAGGGCACCTTTAAGTCAGAGTTTTTCTTTCAGATGTTGTTCAAACTTCTGGAACTGGCTGATATCAATGCCGCCAAGATGCTCCAGTGGCACGGTGAACACCAGCCCCTGGGAATCCTTGCCATCCGGCATCACCAGGTGCTGGATGGCTTTGAGGACCTGTAACGACAGGCTTTTTTCCAGCACCATCAGCAGCAGGCTCTGGCTGCCATCATAACTCAAGCCAAAAAAGGATTTCTTGACGGAGTTGCTGATGCCTCGGCCAGGCAATACGGTGATGCCACCAGCCCCAAGGTCTCGAGCGGCGTCAATGGAGGGCTGTTCCAGCTCTTCCGGTACGATGGCAACAAGTGCAGAGAACTTCATGGGTTCACCTTCCGGTTTGCAGTCGATTGTCTCAGTAGTGTTGTGTAGTGCATGAAGATGGCGTAAAGCATAACAGTGACGATCGGAAAGATGGAGGCAAAGGCAATCAGCCCAAAACCGTCAATCAGTATATTACGCCCTTCAATGTGGGTGGCCAGGCCAATGCCCAGTGCGGTGACCAGCGGCACGGTCACTTCTGAAGTGGTCACACCACCCAGATCATAAGCCAGTGCAATGATGTAGCGGGGAGCCAGGAAGGTCAGCAGGATCACCAGCAGATAGCCACCCATGATGTAGTAGTGCATGGAGCCACCGACAATGATGCGATGCACGCCAATGGTGATGCCGGCTGCAACACCTATGGCCACCAGAATGCGAATGACATTACCGTTCAGTTTGCCGGATGCTGCTTCCTCGGCTTGTTTGCCAACCGCAATCAACGCGGGTTCCGCCATGGTGGTGGCAAAACCGATCATGAAGGCAAACAGGTAAATGAAGCCGTACTGGTTCAGACCAATCAGCTGTTCAGCCATGCTGCTGCCAATCGGGAACAGCCCCATTTTCAAGCCAACCACAAAGGCATAAAGGCCAAAAATCACCAGGGCAAAGCCGAACAGGATCTTGGGTGGGTTGCTGAGCGGGCGGCGCATGATGATGTACTGGAAAAACAGAATGGTCAGGATGATGGGTAATACATCCCGGATCATGGTGGCCAGTTCCAGCAGCATTTTTAATGCGCCGGTGGGCCCGGTTGCCATCGCCGCGGCATCCAGCAGCTGTTCCGGAGCCGGTGACTCGCTGGAATAAACCAAAATGCCGTACAGCTGTACACTGATCATCGGCACCATGACCGCCAGAGCCACCAGGCCAAAACCGTCGGTCAGTGGGTTGCGGCCACGAATGGAGGCAGCCAGGCCGATACCCAGGGCTGCAATCAAAGGCACCGTAACGATGTTGGTGGTGACACCACCGGAGTCATAAGCCAGGCCAACAATTTCTTCTGGCGCAAACCAGGTAACAATGACTACCAGGATGTAACCACAGATCATGAACCAGTGCAGCGGCCAACCCAGAATGGTACGGAATACGCCCAGAGCAATCACCAGGCCAACAGAAAAGGCCACCAGCAGGCGCAGGGTGAGAGCATCAATGCGTCCCTCACTGATGTCCTGGGCCTGCTGGGCAACAGCAATGAGTGCCGGTTCAGCCACCACGGCTGAAAAGCCAATGGCAAAACCAAATGAAAGCAGAATGGGAATGGAGCCACGCCTGGCAAACTGGTTGGACAGGCTTTTGCCAACCGGAAAAATACTCAGTTCCAGACCTTGCAGAAACAGCGCAACACCCAAGGCAACAATCAATAAGCCAATGGCCATGCTGAGGGTGTCGTCAGGAATCTGGCGCAGGATCAGCAGTTGAAAAAACACCACAACCACCACGATGGGTAGCAGGTTCTTCAGCGCGTGAAGAAAGGCATGGTAAAAGTCTTTGAGGTAGTGCACCGCGTCCTGTATCCCTGAAAGTCCTGTCTTTGGTCGGGGATTCTACCGACTGCGGATGACAGCGACAAGAAACACTTGCAGCCTGACGGTGAGGGTTTAAGCTGATAGGGTTTTCCGTAAAAATCAGAGAGGTGCTTATGAAAAGGACACTATACCTGCTGACTGCCGGTTTGTTGCTTTCATTGCTGACGGCTTGTGCCACAGTGGGTCAGCCTTATGCTGAACACAAGGTCAGTGATATTAAGGTGGGTGTGACCACCAAGGCCGAGATTCAGCGGATGTTTGGTAATCCCTGGCGGACCGGGTCGGAAAGTGGTCAGGAAACCTGGACCTACGGTCACTACCGCTACAGCCTGTTCGCTGATGCCCAGACCAGTGATTTAGTGGTGCGTTATGATGAGCGTGGGCGGGTTGCCTCTTATACCTTTAATCGTACTGTCGCTGATCCGGATCGGAGTAAACGTGGCACTTCAGGACCCTGATCAATGATTGCTGATCTGAAACTCACCCCGCCGGTTGATTTGCCTCTGGGGGTTTATCGCCATTACAAAGGGGCTGAGTATGAAGTGCTGCGCCTGGCCCGGCATAGTGAAACCGAAGAATGGCTGGTGGTTTATCGCCAGTGTTACGGGGATGGTAGTTGGTGGGTGCGCCCCTTGCTGATGTTCACCGAGCAGGTGCTGGTGGAGGGTGAGCCAGTGGCGCGTTTTGAATATATGGGTGCCAAGCCCGAGCGGGGCGTGGATTAAGCCTGTTTCAGTAGTTTTGCAGGTGGCATGCGATTTTCTGTCAGCAGCAGGTCAATGGCCAGGGTCACTTCGGTGATCCTGGCTTTTTTATTGTTGTGTAACACCATTTCCACCTGGGGAGTGATGGCGCAGCTGCCAGGTAGAGGCGCGTTGGCGTCCAGCATGGCCCGCAAACGGGGAATAAACAGATAACGCAGCCACTGCTGTAGGCTCATGCGATCCACACAAAAGGGCTCGATGCTTTCAAAGGCGGTGGCCTCGGGTAGAGGCACCTGCCATTCGTCAACCTGCTGCAGGCGCATTTCCAGCAGTGCTAAAAGACGTTGCAGGATGCGAGCCTGCGCTTGGGGTGCTGCTGTCACACTCACTCCGGGGGTGTTTATTCGAGGGCCAGCCCTCTTAATACCAGGTCATCATAATTGACCAGCCCAAGGATTTCACCCGCAGAATCAATCACCGGGGCCAGCGTCAGGCCAAACTGGTTGAACATGCGTGCGCAGTAACGCACCTGCATATCCGGGCGCACACTCAGTACCGGTTTGGACATGATTTCATAAACATTCACGCGCTCGGGAGCCTTGTTAACCGCCAGTACCTTCTTGGCAATATCAGAAACCAGCACCAGGCCATATTCATCATTGTCATCACGTTTTTTGATGATCAGTGCATGGGCACTCTCCTGGCGCATCAGCTTTAATGCATCCGCAACGGTGGTCAAACCATCCACTTCCAGGTGAGCACTGTGCATGACATCCCGTACACGGATCATTTTTTTATCACTCATCGTTTTGCTCCTTTAGAGTTCATCCTGCAAGTGGTCGCTCAGGGTCTTGATCTGGTGTTTAACGCCCAGGGCATCTTCCACATCCAGTTGAAAGGCAATACCGGTGCCGGGTGAATCATCAAATTCACCAATTTCTGCAATGGTTTCGAGAATGTGACGGCTGCGATGCTCTTCCACCAAGAACAGCAGCACGTCCCGTTGTGAGGTGATCTCCAGGCCGAAGATACCACGGGTTTTTTTTAGTCCTTCACCACGCGCATTGTTGATGATGGTGGCGCCCGTGGCTCCAGCTGAACGGGCTGCATCCAGCAGGGCGTCGGTTTTGTCGTCATCCACAAAAGCCAGGATCAGTTTGAATCGCATGAGTGGTTCCCTCTTTAAAACCAGGTTCAGCCGTTATGTTGGTGTTCTACGGAGGTTGTTGATGGCTGTTTGCGTTTTTCCAGCCATTCAGCTATCTGGGCGTAACCCATGACCGTGATGATCGGGAACAGGCAGGCCAGCGCAATCATGCCAAAGCCGTCCATGATCGGGCTGCGCCCAGGGATGGAGCTGGCCAATCCTAATCCCAGTGCAGCAATAATGGGTACGGTAATGGTTGAGGTGGTGACACCGCCAGAGTCAAAAGCCAGCGGGATGATGCTCTTGGGTGAGCGTAGGGTCTGAATGATCACCAGAATATAGGCGCCCAGTACAAACCATTGCAACGGATAACCCATCACAATGCGCCACGTGCCCAGAGTGATGCCAAAAGCCATGCCCAGTGCCACGGCAATGCGTAACATCATCGGGTTGATGGTGCCGCCGGAAATTTCACCGGCCTTGATGGATACAGCAATCAGGGAGGGCTCAGCAATGGTGGTACTGGCGCCAATGGTGAAGGCAAAAATGTAGACCCAGTAGTAGTCTGTCCAATGGCGCTGGATGCCATCTGCGAGGGCGGGCAAAAAGTCATGGGAAGACAGCTGTTCGGCCATCAGGGTGCCCATCGGGAACAGGGCTTTTTCCAAGCCCAGCAGAAAAAAAGCCAGGCCAAACAGCACCATCACAAAACCAGCCAGTACGGCAGGTAGGTTTTTTACCTTACGACGGATGACCAGGTACTGGAAGCCAAAAATGATGGCGGCAATGGGCAGAATGTCCAGCAGGGTGTCAAACAGGATCTGAATGAAATCGTTCATGAGTGCTCCTTTCAGACGCCCAGCAGGCCAAAGATGAGTACAAAAATAATGGGCATCACCGAGGCAAAGGCAATCAGTCCAAAACCATCCAGCATCGGGTTACGGCCTTTGATGGCGGTGGCCAGACCAACGCCCAGCGCCGTGACCAGTGGCACGGTGATGGTGGAGGTGGTGACCCCGCCGGAGTCGTAGGCAATACCGATCATGGCATCGGGTGCAACCAGTGTCAGCAGCAGCACCAGTACATAACCACCAATGATCATCAGGTGCAGTGGCCAGCCTTTGAGAATGCGCAATACACCCACAACAACGGCAGTGCCGACCGATGCGGCCACCACCATGCGCAGATTAAAAGCAAAGGCTGATTGGGCTTCAGGTGTGTTGAGGATCAGGCCACCTTCGGCGACCACTTCGGCGGCCTTGGCGGCCACAGCAATCAGTGCCGGTTCGGCTACGGTTGAACCAAAACCCAGTGCAAAAGAGAAGAGTAGCAACCAGAAAACAGAGCCCTTGCGGGCAAAGGCCTGAGCGAGGCTTTCACCAATCGGGAACAGGCCCAGTTGCAGGCCTTTAATGAATAGAGTCAGGCCGATAACCACAAATATCAGGCCGCTGACCAGATCAAAAAGCTGCACGCTATCTGGCAGTGGCTGGCGAATCACCACCAATTGGAAAAAGCCAATCACCAGCACAACCGGGGCCAGATCCCTGAGGCTGTCACGCGCTTGTCGCAGCAGTGTCAGTGCAAATTCCATTAACCCTGATTTCCTTGTTGATTTCTTATTGGGTATGAATGATGCAACAAAACATGAGTCATTGCCAGAATTGAGCGGCAGAGTCTTGCCGCCCGGGTTTGAATGCAGGCTTTATGTTGCTGGCTGGCGAGCGAGGATTGATTGTAGTCAATTGAATTAAATCGTTATTTTTATTGTGGCATCAATCTTGTATGCATATTGGCAAAACGTCTGGAGGTCGCTATGTCCATCAACTTCAAGAATGCTCTGGGAATCCATCCTGATGCGCTGAATGTGCGCAGCAAGCGCTCCGAGATTCTGGCCAATAACCTGGCCAACAGTGACACGCCCGGCTTCAAGGCGCGTGATCTGGATTTTAAGGGCATCCTGCAGGGTGAGTATGAAAATCGCCAGCGCATGGAGTTGAGCCGGACCAGTCAGCGGCATATTCCTGCCGAAGGTGTGGTGATGGATTCTTCACTGAAGTTTCGTATTCCGCACCAGCCGGCCATTGATGGCAACACTGTTGAAACCAATATCGAGCAGGCTGAGTTTGCCAAAAACGCCATGGATTTCCAGAGCAGTTTTACCTTTTTGAACAGTCGCTTCACCGGTCTGGTCAAGGCCATGAAAGAGCAAGGTTAAGGAGCTGAAGCATGTCACTCAACAAGATTTTTGACATCGCCGGAACCGGCATGAATGCCCAGAGTGTACGCCTGAATACCACGGCGTCCAACCTGGCCAACGCCCAGAGTGTCAGCTCCTCTATCGAGGAAACCTACCGCGCTCGCAAGCCGGTGTTTGCACCGATGCTGGAGCGTTACAAGCAGGGCATCACTGATTCGCATGGTTTCCAGAATCCGGTAACCAGCTTTAATCCGCGCGACGTGGCCGGTGAGGGTGTGCAGGTGCTGGGTATTGTGGAAAGCAATCAGGAGCTGCAGATGCGTTATGAACCGAACCACCCGATGGCCAATGAAGAAGGTTATGTGTTCTACCCCAACGTGAATGTGGTGGAAGAAATGACCGATATGCTGGCGGCTTCACGTTCCTTCCAGACCAATGTGGAAGTGATGAATACCACTAAACAGATGATGCAGCGGGTGCTGACCCTGGGTCAGGGTGCCTGAGGAATTGATTGAGGGCGGCAAGGTTTTGCCGCTCTGATGCCGCAAGCGGCAATGCAGATGCGAGAGCAAGCGATGAGTATCGAAAAAACCGATTTTTACCAGAGCCTTCAGATTCAGCAGCGCAACGCTGATCAGGCCAAGAAAAGCAATGAAATGGGCAAGCAGGAGTTCATGCGCCTGCTGGTGACTCAGCTGGAGAATCAGGATCCACTGAACCCGCAGGACAACACAGAGTTTATTGCCCAGTTGGCGCAGTTCTCCTCGCTGGAGGGGATTACCAACCTGAATACCACGGTGGGTCAGTTTGCCACCAGTCTGCAATCCACCCAGGCATTGCAGGCTTCTACGCTGGTGGGGCGTCAGGTGCAGGTGCTGACCAACTGGAGCGAGCTGGAGCCTGGCAAATCCATCAAGGGAACCATTGATCTGCCCAAGTCGGCCGGTGACGTGTTTGTTGCTGTGTATGCACCCAATGGTGAGTATCTGGGTGATATCAGTCTGGGATCACGTGGTGCCGGTGAAATCAGCTTTGAGTGGGATGGTCTGGATACCGACGGTGAGTCTTTCCCGGCAGGTGCTTATCAGTTCAGGGCTTATGCAACGCATAACGGTGAGCATGAGGCTGTGGACATGTACTTGTCTCGCAATGTGACCAGTGTGGCGCTGAATGCTGGTGCGCGCGGTGAAATCATGCTTAACCTCAGTGGCTCGGATACACCGGTGCCGCTGCGTGAAGTCAAGGTCATCAACTAATTCTGTGGCAGGGGAGTGCTAGAACATGAGCTTTAATATTGGTCTTTCCGGTCTGCGTGCAGCGCAGATGGATCTGAGTGTCACCGGTAACAACATTGCCAACGCCAGTACTGTGGGTTTTAAACAGTCGCGTGCTGAATTTGGTGATGTGTATAACGCCTCCATGCTGGGTACCGGTCGTAACTCCATCGGTTCCGGTGTACTGGTTGAGCGGATCTCCCAGCAGCATACCCAGGGTAACGTGAACTACACTGACCGCGCGCTGGACCTGGCCATCAACGGCAATGGTTATTTTATCCTGTCCAACAATGGCCAGATTGAATATACCCGTGCCGGTTATTTTGACCTGGATAAAGACGGTTATATCGTCAACAACACCGGCAAGCGTCTACAGGGTTATCAGGCCAGTCTGCTGGGTGACATCCAGTCCGGTGCGTTGGGTGACATCCAGTTAAGTCAGACCAACATCCAGCCGCGAGCCACCAGTCTGATCCAGATGGAGTTGAATCTTGATGCAAGGGCGCAGACAGCAGGTGGTGCTTCCCCCGCCACTGCAGCAACCATTACCTTTACTGCAGCTAACGATACTGCGGCTAACGCGGTGACCGTTGACGGTGTGCCGATCAATGCTGACTTTGATGCCGGTGGTGCCTATGTGGGTGATGCCACGGTCACCATTGGAGGGCAGTTATACAACATCACCGGCAATGCTGGTGTGATCACCTTGACGGCGGATACCACGGGCTTTGTAGCTGGTTTTAACGCGGCTTATCCAATTGCCGGTGATGTGGTCGGTGCCAACGCTTCCGGTGTGCAGGGTTCGGATGAGGTCACTGGTAACTGGAGTGTGGCTGATTTTGATCCGCGTGATCGTTCCACCTATACCAGTGCCAACTCCACCAGCATTTATGACAGTCTGGGTAACGAGCACATTCTGCGGCAGTATTACATCAAGGTGGATCGTGATGATGCTTCTGGCCAGCAGGGTAATGCCTGGGCCATCATCACCTCACTGAACGGTGTGTTCTTTGACAGTGACGGCAACAGCCTGAATCTGACTGAAGCCAACTGGGCTTCTGCGACTCCAGCCCAGAAAGAATCCATGGTGCAGGCCACCAAGTTCTTTAATGTGCAGGGTGATCTGCAAGGTATTCAGTCGCATGGTGCTGCCCAGCCTTATGGTTCACCAGCTGATCTGGCAACCTATCCCACCAGTGATGCGGCCTTTACATTGCGCATGGCTAACCTGGTGCCAGGTGCCGGCTTTGGTTCCAACATTGCTGGTGAGCCACCGGTATTTAATGGTGACGTCAATTTCCGTTTCCGTGGTACGACTCAGTACGGTTCACGTTTTGCCGTGCAGTCGCAGTCACAGGATGGCTATACCACCGGCCGCCTGGCAGGCCTGGAAGTGGGTCCTGATGGTACCATCTTTGGTCGCTACACCAACGGTCAGAATCGTGCGGTAGGTCAGGTACCGCTGGCTACCTTCACCAATCCTGACGGTTTGCGTCCGAATGGTTCAACCGGCTGGCTGGAAACCACTGAGTCGGGTATTCCGGCGATCAATGAAGCGGGTGCCGGTATCACAGGTTCGATTGCCGGTGGTGCTCTGGAAGAGTCCAACGTGGATCTGGCGGAGGAGTTGGTGAAAATGATCATTGGTCAGCGTAACTATCAGGCCAATGCCAAGACCATCCAGACTCAGGACACCATTACCCAGACGATTATCAATCTGCGTTAATTCTGGTTTGCTTGCCTGTCAAGGGGCGCACTGAGGTGCGCCCTTTTTTTATAAGTGCTTTGGTTGGCACAGGCTTTGCAAAAGAAAGGTAAAGCAAGGGTCGGTAACCCATCGGCATGACAGAGTTTCGGAGACACCCATGGATAAAGCGCTTTTCATAGCAATGACTGGAGCCAAGCACAATATGCTGGCTCAGACAGCGCGTTCCAATAACCTGGCCAACGTTAACACCACCGGCTTTCGGGCCGATTTTGAGCAGGCTCGTGCCATGCCGGTGTTTGGCCAGCATCACCCCAGTCGCGTTTATGCGCTGACCGAGCGTCCCGCCACGGATATCCAGAACGGCAGTTATGACTATACCGGCAACCCGCTGGATATCGCTGTTCAGGGAGAGGGCTGGATTGCTGTGCAGGCACCCAATGGCGAGGAAGCCTATACCCGTCGTGGTGATCTGAATATTGACCCTAATGGTGTGTTGCGCACCGGCAATGGTTTGCCGGTGATCGGCAATGGTGGTCCGATTGTATTGCCGCCGGGTGTGCACTTTCACATCAATGGAGATGGCGGTATCTCGGTTGCCAATCAGGGTGCCGATGCTGCTGTGGTGGATCAGATCAAACTGGTCAGCCCTCAGGCCATGGGCTTGACCATGGAGAAGGGGCTGGATGGTTTGATGCGTCCACGCAACTTCGATGAGCCGCTGCCTTTTGACGAGTTTGTGCGCGTTGAGTCAGGTGCGCTGGAAACCAGTAACGTGAATGCGGTCAATGAACTGACCAGCATACTGGCCTTGTCGCGCCAGTATGAAATGAACGTCAAGATGATGAAGTCCGTGGATGAAAACAGCTCGCGGGTAAATACCCTGCTGCGCATGAGCTGATAACACGGGCACTGGACACAGAATTCAAGAAGAGGTGATTTGTTATGCATCCGGCACTCTGGACAGGTAAAACCGGCCTGAACGCCATGGACGTGAAAATGTCCACCATTGCCAACAACCTGGCAAACGTTAATACCGTAGGTTTCAAGCGCAATCGAGCCATCTTTGAGGACCTGCTGTACCAGGCACAAAAACTGCCGGGTGCCCAGAATGGTGGCGATACCCAACTGCCAACCGGTCTGCAGCTGGGTACTGGTGTGCGTGTGACAGCAACCCAGCGTCAGTTTACCGAAGGCAGTCTGGAGGTGACCAATCAGCCGCTGGATATGGCCATCAATGGTCGTGGTTTCTTTCGTATCCAGATGCCGGACGGTGAGCTGGCTTATACCCGTAATGGCCAGTTTCACCTGGATGCTGATGGTCGCATTGTGAATACCAATGGTTTCCCGGTTGAGCCTGAAATTGTGGTTCCGGAAAACACCAACTCCATCAGTATTGGTCGTGATGGTACGGTAACTGTGACCCAGGCAGGCCAGAATAATCAGCCGCAGCAAATTGGTCAGATTGAAGTGGTTGACTTTGTTAACCCGGCTGGCCTGCTTTCCATTGGACATAACCTGTTTGTTGAGACAGCCGGTTCTGGTGCGCCGCTGGATGGTGTAGGCGGTGAAAATGGTTTTGGTGCTGTTGAACAGAGCATGCTGGAGCTGTCCAACGTCAGTGCGGTGGAAGAGCTGGTTGATATGATCACCACCCAGCGGGCGTATGAGATGAACACCAAGGTGGTGTCTTCTGCAGATGATATGTTGCGCAACCTGACGCAGACTCTCTAAAGACTGACCGGGTTGACGGGAGATAAGTTGATGAACTTTTCAAGATTCCAGGCTTTGTTGTTGGTGCTTTTAGCTGCTGCAGTTTTAAGCGGTTGTGCCTCCAATGAAATTCAGGCTGAACCGGATGATCCACATTTTGCGCCGGTGCAGCCCAGTCGCATGGAACCACCACCGCCAACCCGGGGTTCACTTTATCAGGCCAGCTACAGCCAGGCGCTGTTTGGTGATCGTAAAGCCTATCGAATTGGTGACGTGATTACGGTTAATCTGGAAGAGCAGACGCGCTCCAGCAAGTCGGCTTCTACGGATATGAGTCGTAATACCAACATTAACGTGGCTAATCCAAATATTGGTGGTCGTGACTCGCCGGTTGATCTGAGCGTGAATATGAATTCCGCGCGCGGTTTTTCTGGTGATGCCAGCGCAGATCAAAGCAATAGCCTGCTCGGCAGCATCACCGTGACCGTACATGATGTTTACCCCAACGGTAATCTGCTGGTACGTGGTGAAAAATGGCTGACCCTGAATCAGGGTTCTGAATATGTGCGTGTTTCAGGTATTGTGCGCCCGGAAGACATACGCCCGGACAACAGCGTCAGTTCTACCCTGTTGGCTGATGCTCGTCTGACCTACAGCGGTACTGGTGATCTGGCCAATGCCAATCGTCAGGGCTGGTTGGCTCGTTTCTTTAACAGTGGTTGGTGGCCGCTTTAATCAGTGGCCGAGGGTGTAATGATGAAAGCTGTTTCCCTGATGCCTGGCGTAGCCCTGATACGTAGTGTAGCTCTGCTGCTGGTGTTGAGCCTTGCTGCAACACCCTTGTTGGCGCAGACCACGAGCCGCTTGAAAGATATCACGACGGTGGAAGGGGTGCGTAGTAACCATCTGATCGGTTACGGCTTGGTGGTGGGCTTGGATGGCACGGGTGATAACGCACCCTTTACCAACCAGACCTTCGCCAACATGATGAACCAGTTTGGCATCACCTTGCCGCCCGGAGTGAACCCTCGTTCGCAGAACGTGGCTGCGGTTACGGTCAATGCCGAGCTGCCACCCTTTGCCAAACCCGGTCAGAGTATCGATATCACGGTTTCATCCATCGGTAATGCCAGCAGTTTGCGTGGCGGTACCTTGTTGATGACACCACTGCGGGGGGCGGATGGCAATGTTTATGCCGTCGCTCAGGGTAGTCTGGTGGTGGGTGGTTTTGGTGCTGGGGGAGCAGATGGCTCCCGTGTAACCGTGAATGTGCCCAGTGTCGGCCGCATTCCCAACGGTGCCATGGTCGAGCGTGAAGTCGCCAATTTCTTTGGTGATGGTGACACCCTGACCTTCAACTTGCATCACCCGGATTTCACGACTGCGCAGCGCATTGAAGAGGTCATCAACAATCTGATGGGACCGGGTGTGGCTCATGCCATGGACCCCATTTCTGTCCGTGTGCGGGCACCGCGTGATACCAGTCAGCGGGTTGCATTTTTGTCCGTGCTGGAGAATCTGCAGGTGGCCACTGCCGAAGCAGCAGCACGGGTGATCATCAACTCGCGTACCGGCACCATTGTGATTGGTCAGAACGTGCGTGTGGCCCCGGCTGCTGTAACCCATGGCAGCCTGACGGTCACGATTGCTGAAGCCCCTCAGGTGATTCAACCCGGCCCCTTTGCTGATGGTGAAGCTCAGGTGCAGCAGGATACTGAAATTGATATCACCCAGGAAAACAACCCGATGTTCAAGTTTGATGCCGGGGTCACACTGGATGAAATTGTACGCGCCGTGAATCAGGTGGGTGCAGCGCCGGGTGATCTGATGGCCATTCTTGAGGCCTTGAAACAAGCGGGCGCGTTGAATGCCCAACTGATAGTGATCTGATGTGAGTATGGCCAGATGATCGGTGATAAAGGCGGCAACTACGCAAGAGCACAGAATGCTTACCATGACTTTCAGGGTCTGCGTGAGCTGAAGCAGGGTGCCATTCAGGATGATCCTGAAGCACTCAAGGAAGTTGCTCGTCAGTTTGAAGCCTTGTTCATCCAGATGATCATGAAAAGTGCTCGTGAGGCTGATGAGCTGATTGCCGGTGAAGATTCACTGCTGAACTCCAAAGAGTTGTCGTTTTTTCAAGGCATGCTGGATGAGCAGTTTTCCATTGCCATGACCCAGGCCAATGGTGGCAAGGGCATGGGTCTGGCGGATGTGCTGGTCAGCCAGCTGTCTCGTGCACGCCCGGAAGCGCAGCCGGAAGTGCCGGATGAAGTGCGTCGCGGTGCGCAGTTGTTGACTGAAGATGTGATGCGTCAACTGAACGAGCGGCGTCTGCGTTTTTCCCGTGCCCCGCTGGCTGATGCTGCCAATGCGGTGCCTGTGGCCGCAGATGCTCAGCAGCAACAGGATCGTCGTGCAGCAGCCGAAGCGGTGCAGGCGGCACGTCGTCCACCGATGGCAGCAGCAGCTGAGCTGGCTGGCCGCAAGCCTCTGGAAATTCAGGGTTTGCCGGTGCGTGAAGACAAGCGTGCCTATTTTGAATCACCGGAAGATTTTGTGCGCCACCTCTATCCACTGGCACAGCAGGCGGCAGCTCGGCTGGGTGTTGATCCTCGATTGATGTTGGCCCAGTCTGCACTTGAGACAGGCTGGGGTCGTTTCATGATCCCGCGTGAGGATGGCACCAACAGTTTTAACCTGTTTGGTATCAAGGCGGATCGCCGCTGGGATGGTGATTCGGCGGAAGTTCAGACGCTGGAGTATCGCAATGGACAACCCCGGCAGGAACGCTGGCCCTTTCGTGCTTATGAGTCGTTTGAGCAGGCCATGCATGACTACGTGGACTTTTTGACGGCCAACCCCCGTTACCGCCAGGCGTTGGATAAGGTCGATAATCCCCAGGCTTTTGCTCGTGGTCTGCAACAGGCGGGTTATGCCACCGACCCACGTTACGCCAACAAGATCATTAACATCATGGATGGCTCAACACTGAACCAGGCCATTGAAAACCTGCAGCAAGAACAGCTGCAGGCTGAAACAAACGGCAAGGCTGCCGATAAAGAATAAGTGGCGACTGAACCCATCAGAAGGATTGCAAGATGTCAGATTTAATGAATATCGGCTTGACAGGACTGCGCACCAGTCGCAACAACCTGACCGTTACCGGCCACAACATCAGCAATATTGATACTCCCGGGTATTCACGTCAGCGTGCGGTACAAATCACCAATCCGCCTTTTGGTACCGGTGCGGGTTATCTGGGTACTGGTGCGCGCACCCAGACCATTCAGCGAATTGTTGACCAGTTCACCATTAATCAGGTGCGGGTTGATACCAGTCGCATGAAGGATAATGAAGCTTATCTGCGTAATGCCAGTGAGCTGGACAACCTGCTGGCTAACGAAAACTCGGCATTGGGTACGGCACTGAACCGGTTTTTTGAAGGGGTGCAGTCAGCTGCCAATGACCCCTTGTCACGGCCTGCCCGCGAACTGGTGTTCAGTCAGGCGGATAGTGTCAGTCAGCGTTTTAAGTCTGCGCAAGCACGTTTGTCCGATCAAAATAACAATATCAATACCCAGTTACGTACCTACTCATCCCGTGTTAATGAGCTGGCTGTGGGCATTGGTGAGATCAACCGCGAAATCAAGATCTATCAGGGCACCCAGAATCAGCCGCCGAATGATCTGTTTGATCGTCGTGATGAGCTCTTGCGTCAGCTCAGTGAAATTGTGGAAGTGGATGTATTTGAGCAGGATGCATTGGATATTAACGTGTTCATCGGCAGTGGCATTCCGCTGATTGTCGGTGAAAACGTCAACAAGCTGGAAGCCGTGCCCGGGGAGTTTGACAAGAGCCGTTATGACGTGAATCTGGTGGATGCACGAGGTAACCGCGTTAATATCAACTCCAGTATCACTGGTGGCTCGATGGGTGGTGTGATGCGTTATCGCACTGACACCCTGGACCCTGCTCTGAATGAAATGGGGCGTATTGCGCTGGTGTTTGCCGGAGAATTCAACAATCAGCACCGTGGTGGTATTGACCTGAATGGTGATCAGGGCGGTGATTTCTTCAGGGATATCAATACACCGGAATTCATGCTGGATCGCATTCCAGGCCTGCAACGCCACGCACCAGCGGGCGTGTGGCTAAACCCCGATGCTTTGAACCGCTTGCCAGCCGGTGAGTTCATGATCCGTGAAACGGTTAATGGACTGGTGCTTTCCGAAGCACCTGAGGGTCGCCGTCTGGGCACCTTCACTGATATGGCCCAGATGAACACTTTCCTGGAACAGAATTATGGTTTCCGGGTGACTGACGGTCAGGCAGGCAATCCACCGGCTGATATGAACCCAGCCGTATTTGCACAGCAGCTGGAACGCGGTTTACTGATTTCTCCGGTCAGGATTGGTGCCTCACAGCTGGAGCGCTCGCCGGAGTTGAGTAACACCAACAAGATTGCACTGAGTGGCATTGCCTGGGATGAAAATAATGCCGGTACAGCTCGCCTGCGGTTTGATGGCCTCTACAGTGATGCCGGTGCTGCCGGTATTCAGCAGCCACTGAACCTGGATGTGCTGGGCCTGACCGGTGCAGAGATCAGTGTTGATCCTGCTGCCGGCAATCCACCGGTTGCCGGAGACTTCATTCTGACCGGTTTCCCGGCAGGCTCCACGGTCACTGGATATGACAATGACGGGCAGCTCATCATTCAACTGGGCGCTGGTCCTCAAGAACTGCGCATGGATGTGAGTGGTGGTGCTCGTGCTGGAGACTCCTGGGTGCTGGAAGGTCGGGCAGGCGGCAAAAATGCCACTGCTTTAGGCCTGTTGCAGCAAGCCAAGCTGATTGAACGTCAAGCGGATGGACGCGGTGGTGCTTCGCTGGGTGAAACCTACTCGATGCTGGTTGAAAAGGTGGGTATTCGTACTTCTGAGTCGCGCACTGCAACCGAAGTCAGCCAGGCAGTGCTTAATCAGAGCATCGCCATGAGGGAATCAACATCAGGCGTTAACATGGATGAAGAAGCAGCAAACCTGATCCGTTTTCAGCAGGCCTATCAAGCCTCCACTCAGGTGATTGCAGCTGCGCAGCGCATGTTTGATACACTTTTATCCGCAGTCGGGAGATAAGCCATGATTCGTATGTCCACCAGTCAGATGTTCAATCTGGGCATTAACAGCACGCTGCAAAGTCACGCCCGTCTGAGCCAGGTGAATAACCAGATGGCAACGGGTAAGAAGGTGCTGACCCCAGCGGATGATCCCGTTGCAGCGGCGCAGACATTGAATACTAAAACACGGATGTCTGTGGTTCAGCAGTACAACCGCAACATTGATTTTGCCGATAAGAACTTGAGTCTTACCGAGTCCGTGCTGAATCAGACCGAGTCATCACTGATTCGCTTGAAAGAGCAGGCCATCCAACTGGGTAGTGATCAGTGGAGTGATGACCAGGTGCGTGCTTCGGGCATTGAAGTACGCGAGATCCTTAGTCACTTGCAGGGTTTGGTCAATACCCGTAATGAAAGCAATGAGTATATTTTTGCCGGCAGTCAGGCTGATCAGAAGGCTTATGATGGAAATCGTTTTATCGGTGACCGTATTGAGCGAGAAGCACAGGTCGCTGATGATACCTTTATCAAGATGCTGACTTCTGGCGCCAGAGCGTTTGAAAACCTGGAAGGGCTGCGCTCCAATCGCGGTGAGCCGGGTGCTGTACCTACTGACCCACCTCTGGAACTCTATGGCTTTCGTTCCGAAGCCCAGCAGGCGCTGGATGATGGCCTGATCACCGGACCGCTTGAGGCCGGTGTGCATTATGAGTATGAAGACAATATGCTGGGTGCGATCCAGTATTTTGTGGATGCAACAGGCAACGGTACTCCACCGGGCGATGTGGACAAGGAGGCCATTCGTCATGCCATCAGCAACATTGATATTGCTTTCGAAAAAGTGGCCCAGACCCGTGCCCAGATTGGTGCCAGGCAGAACACGCTAGAGGCTGTGAAAGACAGCAACCAGGAGTTTGAGCTGTTTGCCCAGAAGACCATTTCTGATCTGGAAGACCTCGATTACGCAGAAGCCTTTGTACGCCTGGAAACCTCGATGATGTCTTATCAGGCCGGTATGCAGGTCATGGGTCGGGTATCCGGCCTGAGTCTGTTCAACTACATCTGATCAGGCGCGGCTTTGGTAGAGGCCAACCACACAAAGTACCAGTCCTGCGCAGGATGCCCAGAGGCTGGTACTGGTCAACAGTGGATAACGCTCGGCAAAGGGTACAAAAATACCGCGCTGGTCCATCAGGCACTCACCTAGCAGATAATCATAACTGCCACCCTGATGGATGCAGCTGCTGACAGCAGCATATTCCACGCCCCAGGTCCCCATCAGGATCAGCAAAGGGGCCACCAGTAATACCAATCCCAGCTTCAACAACATCTCTGCTCCTCATGTTCAGTCAAGGAGCGTAAGATTAGCACTTTTCCCCCGTGGCGTTTAAGGGTATCCTCTGCCGCTTTCATTTTTCCGTCTGCTGAAGCAAACCAAGATCGGGAGCAAACCGGATGCAGCCAAAAGTTGGTGTCATCATGGGGTCCAAGTCTGACTGGCCCACCATGGAACATGCTGTGGCCATGCTGGATAAGCTGGGCGTCAGTCATGAAGTTCGGGTGGTGTCTGCACATCGCACCCCGGATCTGCTGTTTGATTATGCTAAAACGGCTGAATCCCGTGGCCTGCAGGTCATCATTGCCGGTGCCGGTGGAGCAGCTCACCTGCCGGGTATGGCCGCTTCACAAACCTGTCTGCCGGTACTGGGCGTGCCGGTGGAGTCCCATGCCCTGAAAGGCATGGATTCCCTGCTGTCCATTGTGCAGATGCCCGGTGGTGTACCGGTCGCCACACTGGCGATCGGCAAGGCGGGTGCCACCAATGCCGGTATTCTGGCTGCCCAGATTGTAGCCCTGCAGGACCCGGCTGTTGCCACTGCGTTAAAGGCGTTCCGTACTCAGCAGACTCAGACAGTGCTGGACAATCCTGATCCGCGGGCGGAGTGAGATGTTGCCATGATGACACGAATCGGTGTTCTGGGTGCAGGACAGCTTGGACAGATGCTGGCGCTGGCTGGTTATCCGCTGGGGCAGCGGTTTGTTTTTCTGGATACCTCCGGCAGCCCCAGTGCTGATATCGGAACAACCCTGGTGGATGTTCAGGGTGAACAGCTGGATGCCTTTCTGGCTCAGGTGGACAGTGTCACTTACGAGTTTGAACACCTGCCGGTTGAGCTGGTGAAAAAAATCGAACAACACAAACCGGTGTTTCCTTCCAGCCGGGCACTGGCAGTGTGTCAGAACCGTGGACTGGAAAAGGCGCTGTTCTCGCAGCTGAACATTCCCACGCCGGAATATCGTCTGGTCAATACCCTGGCAGACCTGCAGCAGGCTGTTGCGGAACTGGGTCAGCAGGGTCAGCGGGCCGTGGTGGCCAAAACTGTCACTGAAGGTTATGACGGCAAAGGTCAGGCCGTTTTGCGCTCGGTGGAAGAGGCCGAAGCAGCCTGGCAGCGGATCGGCAACCGCGAACTGATCGTTGAAGCCTTTGTTGATTTTGTACGTGAAGTATCGATTATTGCTGTGC
Organism: Marinospirillum alkaliphilum DSM 21637; assembly: GCF_900119735.1. Taxonomy (GTDB): domain Bacteria; phylum Pseudomonadota; class Gammaproteobacteria; order Pseudomonadales; family Halomonadaceae; genus Marinospirillum; species Marinospirillum alkaliphilum. The sequence goes on from NZ_FPJW01000002.1 coordinate 60,572, forward strand.
GAGGTCAGGATGGTCGGGCGGTGTTTTACCCGATGGCCGAAAACCACCATGTGGATGGCATCCTGCGTTATTCCCTGGCTCCCCTGCCTGATCTGTCCGAAGCGGTGCAACAGCAGGCTGAACAGTACATCCAGGCATTGCTGAACGAGCTGGAGTATGTGGGTGTGCTGACGCTTGAGCTGTTCCAGCAGGCGGATGGCCGTTTACTGGCCAACGAAATGGCACCCCGTGTACACAACTCCGGTCACTGGACTCAGAATGGTGCCGTCACCAGTCAGTTTGAAAATCATCTGCGTGCCGTTGCTGGCTTGCCTTTAGGTGCAACCACCGCGCTGGCGCATACCTGCATGGTGAACATCATCGGAAAGCAGGGTGATGCTGCGCAGTTGTTGCAGTTGGAAGGTACCCATCTGCATCTTTATGGCAAGCAGGAGCGGGAAGGGCGCAAGCTGGGACATTTAAACCTGGTGGCCGCAGATTTGCCCGGTTTGTTGCAGCAGGTGACTGCTGCCAGCCAGTGTTTGCCAGGAGCCCCTGCGCCGGTATTCAGTTTTGTGAAGTAAGTGTTTTAATAGCAACAACCTATTAATTGTATGAACAAAATAGGCTGGTGTGCCTTGTGCGACTGCGTTAGGATAAAACCAGTTGAAACATCCGGTTTATTCTAGCAGTGCAAGGAGGTAACACCATGAGCACCAACCGTATTGGTCTGGATACAGCCAAGTCGCAGAAGCTGGCAGAAAAGCTGAATAACCTGCTGGCCAACTACCAGATTTTTTACATGAATGTGCGCGGTTATCACTGGAATATCCAGGGACCGTCCTTCTTTGAACTCCACGTCAAGTTCGAGGAGCAGTACAACGACCTGCTGTTGAAGGTTGATGAGCTGGCTGAGCGCATTCTGACCCTGGGTCATCGTCCACTGCATGCTTTCAGTGACTACATCGCCCAGAGCGCTATCAAAGAACACAAACAGGCCAGTGATGGTAAAACCTGCGTGGAAGGTCTGCTGACAGGTTACAAGCAGCTGATCGAGATGCAGCGTGAACTGCTGGAACTGGCCGGTGATGCCGGTGATGAAGGTACTGCTTCGCTGATGAGTGACTACATCGGTCAGCAGGAAAAAACGATCTGGATGCTGAGTGCCTATCTGGCATCCTGATAAGCTGAGTTAGAAAGGGAAAACAGCGGGCCAGGCTCGCTGTTTTCTTTTTTGGCAGGTGTGTTGTGCACCTGATGTGATTGAGGGAAATTCCGACATGTTTCACCGTGTCAGCCTGCTTCCAACTACTGAACAACGCGCTGCCATTGCTACCGAGCTGGGCAAGGAACCCAAGGGAATGCAGCAGATCACTGCTGTGGATGGGCAAGGCCATCCGCTGGCGGTGCAGGTGGCGGCGCTGGTGGATGACAAACCCTTCCCGACCTTTTACTGGTTGACCAGTCGTTTTTTAGTGAAGGAGTTATCTCACCTGGAAGCGGCTGGTCTGATCAAGCAACTGGAAGATCGCTTGCAGGAAGATCCGCAATTGATGGCTGCTTATCAACGCAGTCATGAGGATTATGTTGCCCGGCGCTGGGCCGCCATGAGTGATGCCATGCGCCAGCGAATTCGAGAGCTGGGTTATGAGTCAGTGTTCAGTCAACGGGGTGTTGGTGGTATTGAAAACTGGCAGCAGGTGCGTTGCTTGCACACCCAATATGCCCACCACCTCAGCAGTGGGCAGGGTAATGCCATTGGCCAGTTACTGGATGATGAGTACGGGATAGCCGGGCTGCTACCCTGAGGCAGGGCTCAGAAACTGGTGTAGGTCAGTTTCATTGATTTGCGGTCTTCCATGTATTGATTGATGAATTGCCGATCCGCTTTGCTGACACTGACGATCTGCAGATCAATGCCGTACAGGGTGCCACAGGATAACAGGATGCAGCTCAGCACCTTGCCCTGGACTCGCAAGGGATGTTTTTGTCCTTTGTGGATGGCTTGAATATCCAGAATGACAGGGCTGCCAGGGCGCAACAGTTTTTCACAGTGAAAACGCACCTCGGTATCGCTGATGGACTGGGTGTAAGCCCAGTAACCAGCGGTGCTGGTGGTTTTTCCACCAGTGGCAGTTAACAGCCTGGCTTTCCAATAACTGGGTGTGCCGTGAGATGGAGGCGTTGGCTGCTTTTTCATGGTGTTTTCACTCCTTGATACTGGCTGGCAAGAATACCAAATTGGATGGCTGGACAGTATTTTTGGTTGCTTGCAACAGGTGAAAAATTGTAATTCATGATCTGGGTTAAGGTTCTGGCGCTTTGCCCGGATAAAATATCAGCCAGGGATGATAAAACCGATTTATAATCTGCTTCACCACGGAGAAAGCTTATGTACCTTGATCAATATGTTGTTGCGAGTCTGGTGCTGGTTGCCGTCATGATTGTGGCCAGCGTATGGGCAGTTGGAAAAGTTAAAAAAGTCATCAATGAAGATGCAGCCAAGGCGGGTAAATAAGCCCTGACGATTGCAGAATCAATGGATTCGATGGCCCGGCAGCCGTAAGGCTGGCCGGGTTTTTTTATACGCTGGATTGCTGTTGTTCACGACTCAGACGCCGATAAGTCAGCGACAGGCGATCCCCCAATACCAGCATGCAGGGTGTCAGGATCAGCGTCAGCAGGGTAGCAAAAGCCAGGCCACCGGCAATGGCGCTGGAAAGCTGTCGCCACCACTGGGTGGAAGGTGCACCCCAACCCAGGCTGGGTTCCATCAGATTAACGTTCACACCCACCACCATTGGCATCAAACCCAGAATAGTAGTCACTGCCGTGAGCAACACCGGGCGCAGACGTAAGCAGCCGGTTTCCAGTGCTGCCTCACGCGCTTTTAATCCCTGTTGACGGATGCGGTTGTAAGTGTCAATCAACACGATGTTGTTGTTCACCACTATGCCTGCCAGGGCAATGATGCCCATACCCACCATGACAATGCCAAAGGGTTGCCCGGCCAGCATCAGGCCCAGCAGCACCCCGGCAGTGGAAAACAGAATGGCAGACATCACCAGCAGTGTCTGATACAGGCTGTTGAATTGCAGCACCAGAATCAGCAGCATCAGGAAAATCGCCACAAAAAATGCAGCCACCAGGAATTGAGCGGCTTCCTGCATGTCGGCATCCTCACCGCCAACACGCACCGTCACACCCTCTGGCAGGTCGGCAAAATAAGGGCGCAGCACGGACAGGCGCTCATCCAGTTGATAACCTGCTTCCAGATCAGCCTGCAGGGTCAGGGTGCGCTGGCCATTCAGGCGGCGTAACGTTCCCGTTTTGGGTGCCGGTTCAAGGCGAACAAAATTGCTTAAAGGGATCAGTCCAACACTGGTCTGCAGGGTCATGCGTTCAAGCTGGTCAAGGGTTCTGGCCTGCATCGGCAATCTAACCCGAATATCCACCTCGTCCGTGGCATCTTCCGGGCGATAACTGGCCAGCATCAACCCGGTGGTAACCAGTTGCACGGCATTGCCCACGGCTGAAACGTCCGCACCGTAACGAGCTGCGGCTTCTCGATCAACCAGAAAACGCCATTCAATGCCCGGCAGGTTGCGATCATCCTGAAAGTCTGTGAATCCTCCCAGTTGTTGCATTTGTTCGAGCAGCTGTTCCAATGCTTGTTCTGCCATCAGGGTACTGGAGGAGCTGATTTCCAGCACCACCGGCTTGCCACCACCGGGGCCTTGCTCCTGTTGGCGGAACTCCAGGTACACACCAGCCAGATCTGCAGTGCGTTCGCGCATGTCCTGCATGATCTGTCTGGCCGGACGGCGTTGATGCCAATCAATGAACTGGAACTGCACCACACCAATGGTGTCTTCCGGCATGCTGCCCCATAAGCCACCACCCGCTTGTCCGGCAAAGGATCGGGCATAAAGTGCCTTGATTTCAGGCATGCCCAGCAGACGCTGTTCAACCCGGCGTACCAAAGCATCACGCTCATGAACAGATAAATCACCACGGGCGCGGATTTGTACCTGAGCGGACTCGGGTTCAACATCCGGGAAAAAGTCGACGCCGTGATTAAAACGGCCATAAGCCAGATAAATCAGCAGGATCAGTGCCAGCATACCTGCCAGTGTCCAGCCCGGTCGCTGCAACAGGTTATTTAACAGCTGACGATAGGCCTGACCGAAACGGCTGGAGTTGTTCTGTCCGGCATGAAAATCGATGTTTTCCCCCTGGGGTTGGGCGGCAGTGACGTCCGGGGTGGATTGTTTGCCGCCACCGGCGACACTGCCCAGGGATGGCAGAAAGATCAGAGCCATGGCCAGTGAAGCCAGCAGGCAGAGAATCACCGTGATCGGCAGGAACTTCATGAACTCCCCGACCATGCCCGGCCAGAACAGTAGTGGCGCAAACACTGACAGGGTGGTGGCTGTGGATGCGGTGATCGGCCAGGCCATGCGGCTGGCGGCTTGACGCCAGGCTTCTGATGGTTGCAGTCCTTCTTCCAGGTAACGATCCGCCAGCTCGGTGACCACCAGGGCACCGTCCACCAGCATGCCGGCCACCAGAATCAGTGAAAACAGCACCATCATGTTGAGGGTGTAACCCAGCGACCAGATCAGCAGAATACCGACCAGGAAGGCACCGGGGATGGTGATGCCCACCAGCAACGCTGAACGCAGTCCCATGGCGGCAATCACCACCAGCATCACCAGTGCCACGGCGGTGGCAACGTTGTTCAGCAGGTCTTTAAGGGTGTCCTCCACCTCAATCGACTGGTCCATGATGTAATCAATTTCCAACCCTTCCGGCAGCAGGGGCAGGGCAGCATCCAGCAGAGCCTTGATGTGGGTGACCGTTTCGATGATGTTGGCACCGGTGCGTTTGGTGATTTCCAATACCAGTGCCGGTTGACCGTTGATACGGGCAAAACCGGCTGGATCCTTGAAGGTGCGGTGAATGCTGGCCAGATCTCCAAAGGTGACCACTTGGCTGCCTTCCACCTTGATCGGCATGTGGATCAAGTCATCCAGCGTTTCGATCACACCGGGCACCTTCATGGCCATGCGTCCGGCACCGGTATCCAGGCTTCCGGCAGCGACCAGCCGGTTGTTGCGGGATACCAGACTGAACAACTGGCCGTAATCCAGTCCGTAACTCTCCATCGCCTGAGGATCAACCAGGATTTCCAGCAGATCTTCACGATCACCACCGATATCCACTTCCAGCACTGCCGGAATGGCTTCCAGTTCCTCTTTCAGGCGCCGACCGATGCCTACCAGCGTGGCTTCATCCAGCGGACCGGACAGACCGATGGAGAGAATGGGAAACAGTGCCGTGTTGATTTCATGCACTCTGGGTTCGTCTGCTTCCGAAGGCAGTTTGCTGCGGGCAGTATCAACCTTCTCACGCACGTTCTGCAGGGCCCGATCAGGATTAAAGCCGGCATCAAACTCCAGTAGCACTGAGGCATGGCCTTCAGATGCCATGCCGGTCATTTTCTTGATGCCTTCCAGTGAGCGCAGTTCCTGCTCCATCGGTCGCACCAGCAGGCGCTCGGCATCTTCAGGACTGATGCCCTCCAGGCCCATGGAGATGTACACAAAAGGAATGGTGATGTCCGGGAAGGCTTCCTTGGGAATGGTCAGGTAAGCACCCCAGCCGCCCAGCACCAGAAACACCAGTGCCAGCAGTGTTGCACGGCTGCGCTGGATGGCAGCACGAATCAGTGCGTGCATGTCAGTGTTGCTCCCTTGTGGTCTGGAGCACGGGGGTTACTGTTTCGCCGGCTGCAACAAAACCACCTCCCAGAGTGATCAGCTGTACACGAGGTGGCAGTCCAGCCACCCAGGCCCCCTGCGTATTGCTGCTTAGCAGCTGCACCGGACTGAAAACCACCCGGTGGTGTTCATCCACATGCTTGATGCCTGGCTGACCTCGTTCATCCAGGCTCAGCAGTGCCAGCGAAATGAAGTGAGCAGTGGTGGCTGCCTGGCGAATGTGCAGGCTGGCACTGGCACCGGCCAGGCGTTGTTGTTCGGGATTGTCAAAGGTGGCCTCCAGCCGGAAGGTACGGGTCGCAGGATCGGCCAGGCTACCCAGATGGCTGACGCGCCCCTGAAACTGGCGACCATCCAGTAATTCCAGAGTAACCTGCTGTCCAGGAACCACACCTTTGACACGCTGCTGGGGAACGTGTGCCACGGCCTTGAGCGGGTTGATCTGAATCAGTGTGAAAAGAGGCTGGCCAGGCTGTATAAACTCCCCCAGTTCAACATGGCGTTGCTCCAGCAAACCATCAAAAGGTGCAATCGGGCGGGTGTGAGCCAGGTCCAGCTCGGTTACTGCAATATCTGTTTCAATCTGCTTCAAGCTGCTGATCAGGCGCATGCGGTCGGTTTCCGACAGCAGGTTGGCATCTCGCAGGCGTTCCGCAGCGCGCAGTTCTGCAGCACGGGTATCCCGCTCAGCCTGTAATTGTTGCAGGCGTACCGGGCGGGTGTCCTCGGCCAGCTGTAGCAGGGTAGTGCCTTGCTGGATCTGCTGGCCTTCCCGGGTTAACAGTGATTGCACCCGGCCACCGGTTTCCGCACGCACTTCGACTTGCTGAGAGGGTTGCAACTGACCTTGCAGGGTCAGTACTGGCTGAAAAGGTTCGGCTTCCAGCCAGCGTGTTTCCACTCGAAAGGGGGTGCTGGTATCCGGGCTGGCTGAAGGGGCGGGTGCCTGCACCTGGCTGGAGCGGGATTCACCACTCCATAACCAGAGGATCAACAGCAGTAACAGTACCGCAGCCAGGATGGCAGACAGGGTTTTTCGGGACAGGGTGGTTGACTTGAGCATAAGAGCAGGTCCGATCAATTAGACTGGAACGTCTGTTTGCGCTCAGTTTGCAGCAAGATGATGCGGTGCGGCAAGTTTAATCGACAGGACGAATACCACTCAAAACCTGTGCTGAAATCTGTCGGGCAGTATCAATAAAGTCACTGATAAAGGCCAACCCCTGCTGTTGCTCACGGTGCGCAGCATAAAGTGTACCCCAGGTGCCTTCCTGCCCCATGCGCCGGGCAATCACATACTGGCGTTCCAGATACTCGGTCAGTGCCCAGTTGGGCAGCGCACAGACCCCTCGATGACTGGCCACCAGCTGCATCATCAGTATGGTCAGCTCGGCCGTGCGGATGGCCGCCGGTTCCACCCCGGCCGGGTCCAGAAAATGACCGAACACATCCAGCAGATTGCGTTCCACCGGATAGGTGATCAGTGTTTCCCCGGCCAGATCGGCAGGCTCAATCCAGTCCTTTGCGGCAAAGGCATGGTCTTTCGGGATCGCCAGCAGGCTTTCATAACGGAACAACGGGGTGTAACAGATGCCTTCAATCGGACGGGGATCAGCGGTGATCACCAGATCCAGCTCCTGACGCTTTAATGCGCCCAGCGGGGCAAAATGATGGCCACCGGGTACATCCACCTCCACCTCCGGCCATTTCTGCCGAAAGGCATCCAGCGTCGGCATCAGCCACTGATAACAACTGTGGCACTCAATCGCCAGATGCAGCCGACCGGCCTGACCACTGCTCAGGCGCTGCAGATCCCGTTGTGCTGCTTCAACTCTGGGCAACAGATCATCCGCCAGCTTCAGCAGCCGCTGTCCGGCGGGGGTGAACTGCAGGGGTTTGCTCTTGCGGATGAACAACTCTGCATCCAGCAGATGCTCCAGCGCCTTCAACTGATGCGACAGCGCAGACTGAGTCAGATGCAGGCGGTCGGCAGCATCCACCAGACTGCCGGTACTGCGCAGCGCCACTAGGGTTTTCAGATGCCTTAATTCGATCATGTTTGCTTCCAGTTGAATTTCATTCAGCTTTAATGGGAAAAACTTGAGTTTGATTCAATTATCCCCTTCCTGAAGAATACTGCAAGTTGGAAAACACAGCTTGTCACTGACTGGTGGAGCGTGAGCTATCCATTGCTTACGGCCATCAACAAGACTCAACGACATGAGGTGTAAGGCTGAAAGCCTGAACCAGTGATGCCTTACTTCTCCACTATATCTAGCTCGCGGCAAGGTTTGCCTGCATAAAGCGGAGGCAGCTATTGCTTCCTGCTATCGCTGCATTGGCACATCCATGTGCGGCACAAGACAGCGAAGCGCACTGGTTGAGACCGGGAAGGTCGAGCCCAGTGATACGCAGGCTACCTTGCAGAAGCGAGCGTTGGCACTATCTTCAGGAAATGAGAAACATGAAACTGACCACCCATACCCTTGGCTACCCCCGCATTGGTGCCCAGCGTGAATTGAAAAAAGCCCTTGAAGCCTACTGGGCCGGTGAACTGACCCGTGAGGCACTGGAGCAGGCCGGCAAGGAACTGCGCGCCCGCCACTGGCAGGAACAAAAGGATGCCGGACTGGATTTTGTCACCGTTGGTGATTTTGCCTTTTATGACCAGATCCTGAATCTCAGCCTGGCGTTTGGTGTGATTCCACCACGTTTTCAGACTGCACCGGAGCAAGCCGATCTGGATACTTATTTCTGCATGGCACGTGGTCGAGCACCCACCGGTACACCGGCAGCAGCCTGCGAAATGACCAAGTGGTTTGATACCAACTACCACTACCTGGTCCCTGAATTTCAATCGCAACAGACCTTCTCCCTGCAACCTCAGCGGCTGTTGTCGGAAGTTCAGGAAGCCCTGGCACTGGGGCATCAGGTCAAGGTGGTATTAACCGGCCCCCTGACCTTTTTATGGCAAGGCAAGGCGCAGGGTGATTTTGATCGTCTGGCGTTGTTGCCGGAGCTGCTGCCAGTGTATGCCCAACTGCTGCAAAAACTGGCGAATCAGGGTGTCAGTTGGGTGCAACTGGATGAACCGATTCTGGCGCTGGATCTGCCACAGAGCTGGAAACAGGCTTTTGAAACGGCCTACAACCAGCTGCAGTCTGCACCGGTGAAAAAGCTGCTGGCAGTGTATTTTGGTGGTCTGGAGGACAACCTGGGGCTGGCGGTGCAACTGCCGGTGGATGGTCTGCACCTGGATCTGGTGCGGGCACCGCAGGAACTGCAACAAGTGCTGGACCGTCTGCCTGCCTACAAAATCCTGTCTGCCGGAGTGATTGATGGTCGCAACATCTGGCGTTCGGATCTGGAATCCCTGAATCAGCAACTCAGTGAAGCGCTGGAACGTCTGGGTGAGCGCCTGTGGCTGGCGCCTTCCTGTTCCCTGTTGCATGTGCCCCACGATCTGGTGCAGGAAGATCAGTTGGATAACGAGCTGAAATCCTGGATGGCTTTTGCCCGCCAGAAACTGGATGAAGTGACTCTGCTGGTGGCCAGCCTCAGTGGCGGTGTTACTGCCGAGCAACGTCAGGCGCTGGAAGCCAACCGTCAGGCACGCATCAGCCGCAATGGCTCACATCGCATTCATCAGCCGACCGTGCAGCAGCGCCTGGCGGCTGTGGATCCGGCCATGCTGGAGCGGGATGCACCCTATGCCGAGCGCATCAAGGCGCAGCAGGACTGGTTGAAGCTGCCGCTGTTCCCGACCACCAGCATCGGTTCTTTTCCGCAGACACCGGAAATTCGCAAGGCGCGGCGGGATTACAAGGCCGGAACGCTGGATGAAGCCGCTTATCGTGCAGCCATGCAGCAGGAGATTGCCTACTGCATTCGCCAGCAGGAGCAACTGGGCATTGATGTGCTGGTGCATGGTGAAGCCGAGCGTAACGACATGGTGGAATATTTCGGTGAACAGCTGCAGGGTTACGCCTTCACCCGCTTTGGCTGGGTGCAGAGTTATGGTTCTCGTTGTGTGAAACCACCGGTGATCTACGGTGATGTCTCCCGTCCCCAGGCCATGACGGTGGAATGGAGCGTCTTTGCCCAGTCCCTCACGGATCGCCCGATGAAAGGCATGCTGACCGGGCCGCTGACCTGCCTGCAGTGGGCTTTTGTGCGGGATGATCAGCCGCGTGAAACCACCTGCAAACAGATTGCACTGGCGCTGCGCGACGAAGTGCGGGATCTGGAAGCCGCTGGCATCCGGGTGATCCAGATTGATGAGCCAGCGTTCCGTGAAGGACTGCCACTACGCAAGGCTGACTGGGCGGCCTACCTGCGCTGGGCAGTGGACAGCTTCCGGTTGACCGCTGCGGTGGCGGCAGACTCCACACAGATTCACACCCACATGTGTTATTCAGAGTTCAACGACATCATCCAGGCCATTGCTGATCTGGATGCCGATGTCATCACCATCGAAACCTCACGCTCCAATATGGAGCTGCTGGATGCTTTCGAAGACTTTGACTACCCCAACGAAATCGGGCCGGGTGTTTATGATATCCACAGCCCCAACATCCCCGAAGTGGACTGGATGGTAGCGCTGATGAAAAAGGCCGCGGAAAAAATCCCGCCACAGCGGCTGTGGGTCAACCCTGACTGCGGTTTAAAAACCCGCCGCTGGGAAGAAGTCACCCCGGCACTGGCTGCCATGGTGGAAGCAACCCGGCAGTTGCGGCAATTGAACTGACCACAAGTAATAAAAAAACGGCTAGCCGGGTAACCTGCTAGCCGTTTTTTTAGATGTACCGGCTCAAGCTCCTGATTGAATAGGTGTGTTGACTTAGTTAATATATTAACTAAAATACCAGCTTCAGACAGACTAAAAACAGTTTCTTTTTTGTAGTCAGGCATTGGGTGGACAGGTGCTCTGCTGCAAGTGAGTTGAGAAACAAATTAGAAATGGCGTCCAACGTCCGTATAGGTGATTCCAGCATGTTAACGCAAGAGCAGATCCAGCAGGCGGCAGACCGTCTGTATCAGGCTGAAGTCAGCCGCCAGCAGATTTCCGCCCTGACCCTCGACTACCCCACCATGGATATGGGTGATGCCTATGCCGTACAGAAGGCATGGGTTGATCGCAAGATCAATGACGGTCGCAAGGTGATCGGTTACAAGATTGGCTTGACCTCTCGTGCCATGCAAATGTCATCCAATATTGATGAGCCGGATTATGGCGTTTTGCTGGATGACATGTTGTTTGAAGATGGTGCCACCATTCCTGCTTCTGATTTTCTTGATCCACGTATCGAAGTGGAGCTGGCTTTTATCCTTAAAAAGCCGCTGTTTGGTGAGAGCGTCACCATTTTTGATGTGATTGATGCCACCGATTATGTGATTCCTTCGTTGGAGCTGATTGCTGCACGTTGTCTGCGGACCGACCCCGTCACTGGTTATACCCGTAAGGTATTTGACACCATTGCTGACAATGCAGCCAATGCAGGCATTGTACTGGGTGGCCGCCCCATCCGTCCGATGGATATTGATCTGCGCTGGGCTGGCTGCATGTTGTACCTGAACGGCCAGATTGAAGAAACCGGTCTGGCGGGGGGGGTATTGGGTAACCCACTGAAGGGTATTTCCTGGGTGTGCAAGCGTTTTGCTCCCCATGGCATTGGTCTTGAACCTGGCCAGATCATTCTTTCCGGTTCTTTCACCCGCCCGGTACCGGTCAAGGCTGGTGATACCGTGCATGCCGACTTCGGTACGCTGGGTGGTGTAACCCTGCATTTTTCCTGAGCCAACGGATCACGGAGTCCCATCATGGAACTGCCAAAAAACCGTTTTAAACAAAAGCTGGCCAGTGGTCATCCTCAGTACGGCCTGTGGCTTGGCCTGCCAGACAACACGGCTGCTGAAATTGCTGCCGGAGCCGGTTTTGACTGGTTGTTGATTGACGGTGAACACGCCCCGTTTGATCTGCGCAGCATCATGGCTCATCTGCAAGCCATGGCACCCTATGATGTGGCACCGATTGTGCGCTGTGTGGAGGGTAATACCGCTCTGATCAAGCAGCTGCTGGATATTGGTGTACAAACCCTGCTGGTGCCGATGGTGGAAAGCGCTGAGCAGGCGGAGCAGCTGGTTCGCGCCGTGCGTTACCCACCTGCGGGTATTCGTGGGCTGGGTACTTCACTGGCGCGTGCCGCACGCTGGAACCAGATCCCCGGTTACCTGCACAAGGCCAATGATGAAATCTGCCTGATCGTTCAGGTGGAAACCGCCAGTGCCATGAACAATCTGGATGCCATCCTTGCCGTCGAAGGTGTGGATGGGGTCTTTATCGGCCCCTCGGATCTGTCGGCATCCATGGGTTATATCGGTGATGCCGGTCATCCAGTGGTGGTGGAAACCATCAATAACGGCCTCAACCGTATCCGTGCCGCCGGTAAGTATGCCGGTCTGCTGTGTCTGGACCCATCACTGGCGAACACCTACATCAATGAAGGTGCCAATTTTGTTGGTGTTGGGGTGGATACCCTGATTCTGGCACAGGAAACCCGCAAATTGGCGCAGCGCTTCAAACAAGGTGCGCCGGTTGAAGAAGTGAAACCTCAGGCAGGCTACTGAACCTGTTAAAAACAAGAGAAGGTTAACCATGACTGCAAACTCACTGGTTCACAGCAAGCTGGTTTGTGTGGCGCTGAATGACAAGGCGCAGCTGGCTGCACTGGATGCAACCTTTCATCAAGACCCTTACAAAAAACCGCCGACCCAGCCGGTACTTTATTACAAACCCCGCAACACCTGGAGTCAGGAGGGTGCTGAGGTTGAATGGGCCAGGGATTTTGACGGCAACCCCGTCGCTGCAATGGTGGTGGGTGCCAGTCTGGGGGTGGTGATTGGCAAAACCACCTGCCGCGTCAGTCCACAAGAGGCCCTGAGCCATGTCGGCGGTTACACAGTGGTTGCTGACTACTCACTGCCTGAACAGAACTACTACCGCCCGGATATCAAAGGCAAGTGCCTGGATACCTCCGCACCCGTCGGTCCAAAAATCATACCAGCGGCAGAAATTGCCAACCCAGATGCCCTGAGTATCAGCATCACTGTGAATGGCAGTGTTAAGAGTGTTTTTAAGCTGAGCCAGATGCAGCGCAGTGTTGCTGAACTGATCAGTATCATTTCTTCCATCATGACCTTGCAGCCTGGTGAAGTGATTGCTGTGGGTTTTGCCGGTAATCGTGTACCTGTTGCCAAGGGCGATAAGGTTGCCGCCAGCATTGAGGGTATCGGCACCCTGACCAACACCCTGGGAGGAGCTTGATCCATGAGACACGCACGCATCATTTTTGAAGGTCGTGAACTGGATGTTGATATTGATGCCCAGGATCGGATCACCACCCAAAACGGCGAACAGCTGGATGTTGCGCTGGATTCAGATCTGATCACCTGGCTGCCACCGGTTAAAGAGCCGGGTACTATTTTTGCGCTGGGCATCAACTATGCCGACCATGCCACCGAACTGGCCTTTGAACCACCCAAAGAACCACTGGTGTTCATCAAACACGCCAACACACTGACCGGCCACAAACAGGTGAGTTACCGCCCTGACGGTATCGAGTACCAGCACTATGAGTGTGAGCTGGTAGCAGTGATTGGTAAAACTGGCAAGAACATCAAGCGTGAGAATGCCCTGGATTATGTGGCCGGTTACACCGTGTGCAATGACTTTGCCATCCGTGATTATCTGGAAAACTACTACCGCCCCAATCTGCGCGTCAAAAGCCGCGACTCCCTGCTGCCCATGGGGCCCTGGATCGTAGATACCGCCGACATCCCTGATGCCAACGCACTGAAATTGACCACCACCGTCAACGGCAAGCTGACACAGGACGGCAACACCAAAGACATGATCTTTGACGTGCCCTACGTGATCGAATACCTGAGCAAGATCATGACCCTGAACCCCGGTGACATGATCTGTACCGGCACGCCGCACGGCATTGTTGACTGCCAGCCGGGCGACACCATTGTTTGCAGTATCGAAAATGTCTGTTCACTGGAGACCCGTATGGTCAGTGAGCAGGAATACTACGGCGACAAATACTAATAAGAAGGTCAGGAGATAAAAGATGAGTGATACCTACGCCAGTAATCTTGAACGCGCCAACCAATACCTGGAGCGCTTTAAAAACACCACCACTGGCCACTACATCAACGGTGCTTTCACCCTGGGCAGTGGTGGGCGTGAATACGAAAATCTGACTCCTACCAACAACACCAGCCTTGGCAAGGTAATGGCTGGTTCGGTAGCAGACATGGATGCTGCCTGCGAGGCTGCTGAAGCGGCTTTTGAAAGCTGGGCCAACACCCCGGGTGCTGAGCGCAAAAAGCTGCTGCACAAGTTTGCAGATCGTCTGGTTGAGCGTGCCGATGAAATTGCGCTGGTTGAGTCCATGGACTGTGGTCAACCGATCCGTTTCATGAAGCAGGCTGCGGTGCGTGGCGCTGCCAACTTCCGTTTTTTTGCCGACAAGGCACCGGAAGCACAAAATGGTTTGGCACTGCATCAGGATGAACACGTTAACTACACCCTTCGCAAAGCGATTGGTCCGGTGGGTATCATCACCCCGTGGAACACACCCTTCATGTTGTCCACCTGGAAAATTGCTCCGGCGCTGGCGGCAGGTTGCACCGTGGTTCACAAACCGGCCGAACTGACGCCGCTCAGTGCCTACATCCTTGCAGAAATTGCTGATGAAGTGCTGCCCAAGGGTGTGTGGAACATGGTGAATGGTTTTGGTGAAGATGTCGGCAAACGCCTGACTGAACACCCTGCCATCAAGGCAGTGGCACTGGTTGGTGAATCGGCGACAGGTTCGCACATCATGCGTCAGGGCGCTGCAACCCTGAAACGCATGCACTTTGAACTGGGTGGCAAAAACCCGGTGATTGTGTTTGATGATGCTGACTTTGAACGCGCACTGGATGCGGTGGTGTTCATGATTTACAGCTTGAACGGCCAGCGTTGCACCTCTTCCAGTCGTCTGCTGATTCAGAGCGGCATTCGTGACCGTTTTATCACTGCGCTGGAGCAGCGGGTACGCAACCTGCGGGTGGGCCATTCGCTGGACCCGGATACCGAAGTGGGGCCGCTGGTGCACACCGAGCACTACAACAAGGTACTGGGCTACTTTGACATTGCTCGCCAGGATGGTGCCACCATCGCTGTGGGTGGTCAGCGCATCACCACCGCGAACAGTACGCTGGATCCAGCTGGTAATTACCTGGAACCGACCCTGTTTACCCATGCCAGCAACAGCATGCGCATTGCCCAGGAAGAAATCTTCGGCCCGGTGTTGACGGCCATCAGCTTTGACACTGAAGAAGAAGCCGTTCGCCTGGCCAACGATACCGAGTATGGCTTGTCCGGTTATATCTGGACTGAAAATACCGGTCGCGCCTTGCGCATGGCCAAGCAGGTGGAAGCAGGCATGTTGTGGGTGAACTCAGAAAACAACCGCAACCTGCCATCCCCCTTTGGTGGCATCAAGATGTCAGGCATTGGTCGTGACGGCGGTGACTGGAGTTTTGATTTCTACATGGAAACCAAAAACGTCTGTATTGCCCAGGGCACCCACCGCGTACCAACACTCGGCAAGCGTTGATCTGATGAAAAACCTGCTGTTGCTGCCTGGTTGCTGGCAGCAGCAGGCCATCCATTTTCTGCTATAGTCTTGGCATGAGTGACGCGAGCCACAGTGAATGGATACCCAATATTATCCTGGGACAGGATTATGATCGGCGCTATCTGGATGCACCGATCCATTATGATGTGCTGGAAAACCTGGCGGTGTTTTTCGGGAGAGACATGCCGGTTCATCGCCATGCCCAGTACCTGCAGATTCACTACATTGATCGTGGTGAACTGCGCTTTCACATCGATGACAAGATCTATCAGGCGCAAGGTCCTGCCCTGGTGCTGACACCCCCTTCCGTTCCCCACTCCTTCCTGACTTGTGTTGATGCCTGTGGTCATGTATTGACCCTGCACCAGTCACTGATCTGGCAATTGCTTAAAGAAGGTTTGAAACAGGAGCTGGAACAGCAACTGAATCGGGCTTTGTGTATCACCGCTGATGGTCTGGGTGAAAAAGAAAGCGTGTATTGGAAAACAGTGGTACAAACACTGGAGGCCATACGAAATGAATGGAGTCATGTTTATCCAGCCAAGGATCTGGCATTACAGACGTTGGTGCGTCTGCTGCTGATTCAGATCAGTCGTCTTTCTGCTCGTGAAGCGGTGAGTACTTCCGTTAACAATGATGATCTGAGAGCCTTTCGCCAATTCAGCAGCCTGATCCAGGAGCATTATCGCGATCATTGGCAGTTGCGGGATTACACCAGTAGCCTGGGGTTGTCAGAAAGCCGCTTGCATCAGATATGTCAGCGCATTGCCAACCGTTCACCGAAAAAAATCATTCATGACCATCTGGTGCAGGAAGCCAAGCGCTTGCTGACTTTCAGTAATCTGGCAAGCAGTGATATTTGTTACCAGCTGGGGTTCAGTGACCCGGCCTATTTTTCACGTTTTTTCAAGCGTCACACCGGCTTGACGGCTCAGCAGTTTCGTCAGCAACAACATTAATTCGAGGTCGGTATTTCTTCTCGCCAGCCTCATTGAAAACCTTTATCAATTCCTGCTTAATCGTTAAAATTAACATCTGAAGTTTAATTCGAGAAGCCGCTGACTAACCATGCTGGTGCCGGTCTGTTTGAATGCAGCATCACCCCGCGTAATGGTTAATCAGCGCTTTTCTGGTCAGTATCAACCGGCAATGCACTCCGCCATAACCTTTATGTGGACCCCATGCGTAAATACGAGGAATCCCTGCCGCTTAAGTTGCTGAAAGCTCGCGAAGCGACAATGAGTTTCTTCCGTCCAGTACTGCAGGACATCGCTCTGACGGAACAGCAATGGCGCATCATTCGTGCACTGGCTCAGCATCAGGAGCTGGAATCCAAACAGCTTGCTGATCTCTGCTGCATTCTTAGCCCCAGCCTGACGGGTATCATTAACCGGTTGGAGCAGCAGGGTTATATCCAGCGCCGACGTTCACCGGAAGATCAGCGCCGCGTATTGATTACCCTGACTGAAAAAGCCAGTGACATGTTTGAGCGGGTGACCCCTTTGCTGGAAGACCGTTATCGGGAAATCACCGAGCAGTTTTCACAGGAAAGTCTGGATCAGTTAAGTCAGTTGCTGAACAAACTATCCCAGATCAAACCCGGCAAGTCCGAGTGTCAGTCATGACGGTGCTTTTGCAGCAGTGGTCCAGTCTAAGTCTGTCTGCTGCCCGGCAACTGGCTGACCATCTGTTGTTGCAGGCTGAACAGCAGGGTGTGCAGGTGGCATTGGCCGTGGTAGATCGTGCTGGCGTGCCATTAGTGCGTATAAAAATGGATCTGGCACCGGCGCCCAGCCAGGATATTGCGCTACGCAAAGCCACTACAGCCCTGGCTTTTGGTATGGCCACTGATGGTTGGGATGCCCGCCTGCAACAGGCATCTCAAGGTGTGCGTCAGGGCCTGCCGTTGCAAGATGGCCTGGCCCTGTTTGGGGGTGGTGTACCGCTGGTGGTGGATCAGCAACCTGTCGGTGCAGTGGGTGTTTCCGGTGCCAGTGAAGTACAGGACACTGCCCTGGCCCGGCAAGCAGCCACTTTTCTGAAGCAGTTGCTGGGCTGATTGACTGGCAGGGTGTCAGCGTGTCCGGTGCAGTGTCAGTCGGCCAGAGGCACCACCAGCACTGGGCGCTTGGAGTGACTGAGTGTCTTGGCCGCAGTAGAGCCTAGCAGTATCTGTCCCAGGGTTGAGTGTTTGCGGGTACCCATAACAATCACATCCGCATCCATCTGATCGGCAACCTTCAGGATCACCTTCCAGGGAGTGCCCTCTTCCACTCTTACTTCAACCTGATCCGGGTTCATTTTTTCGTGCTCGCTCAACTCCTGTTCACAGAAGCGCTCCAGTCGCCCCTTGACCTTGGCTCGCAGCTTATCCACTCCCTCTTGCAGAAAACCTTCAATATCCTGTTTTTCCATCATGTTGCTGAGCACACTGCGAGCAGTAGCCGACACTGACTCAATCACATGCAGGTAGGTGATGCGTGAGTCATAGTGATTGCACAGGCTCACTGCTGCACGAAATGCAGGACGGGCGCCCTGCTCCAGATCGGACACATAAAGTATTTTGCGAAAATCGGACAGCATCGAAACCTCCTGGCTCCTGGCCTGAATGGTGCAACAACAAGGTGCTTAACGGTACAGCAGCTCCGGCAGGAACAGTGCCAGCACGGGTACAAAAATGATCAGCAACAGGCGCAGGATGTCAGCCACCCAGAAGGGGCCTACCCCTTTAAAAATGGTGCTGGTTTTTACATCACGCAAAACCGCACTGAGCACAAACACGTTCATGCCAACCGGTGGGGTAATCAGACTGATTTCAATGGCAATCACCACCACGATGCCAAACCAGACCAGATCAAAGCCCAGCGCAGCCACCAGCGGGTAAAAAATCGGAATGGTCAGCAGCATCATCGACAGGCTTTCAAACACCATGCCCAGCAGCAGGTAAATGCCCACTATTGCCAGAATCACCACGATGGGGGCCACATCCAGCCCGTTGACAAATGCCAGCAGGATTTCCGGAAGGCCGGCACGGTTGACGAAGTCACTGAAAATCAGCGCGCCGATCACCACGGCCAGCAACATGACAGAAGTGCGGGCGGTATCGGTCAGGGTGTCAAACAGGTTGCTCCAGGTCAGTGAGCGGCGCATCAGCGCAATCAAAAAGGCACCACCAGCCCCGACGCCGGCTGCTTCGGTGGGCGTAAAAACACCCAGGTAAATGCCGCCCATCACCAGAACAAACAGTCCCAGTACACCCAATACACCGCGCAGGGCAATAAAGCGCTCCTTCCAGGGAACGGGTTCTGCTGCCGGGCCTGCGGCTGGATTGCGCCAGACGACATAACGCACAGCACCCAGATAAAAAAGCACCGCAATCATGCCGGGGATAAAACCGGCAGCAAAGAGTTCTCGAATACTGGTTTCAGTCAGCAGACCAAAAATCACCAGAATCACACTGGGTGGAATCAGAATGCCCAGAGAACCACCGGCAGCGATGGTGGCGGTGGCTAAAGAATCACTGTAGCCATATTTGCGCATGGAAGGCATAGCCACTTTGGACATGGTGGCAGAGGTGGCCAGGCTGGAACCGCTGATTGCAGAGAAGCCACCACAGGCCACAACGGTCGCCATGGCCAGGCCACCTTTGCGATGCCCAAGAAAAGCGTGGGAGGCATGATAGAGCTCTTGTGATAAACCTGAGCGCATCACAAAGTTGCCCATCAGTATAAATAGAGGGATCACCGACAGGCTGTAATTCTGCACCGTATCCACCACACGATTGGCAGCCATGGACAAGGGGGCCGTCCAGCGGAATGTATCCCAGTTGTCCCAGGAAAGCCCCAGCATGGCTGCGAAACCAAAAAAGCCCACCAATCCCATGGCGAAAGCGATCGGCATTCGCACCACGATGATCAGGAAAAGAAGTACAGCAAAGCCGATCAGCAACACGGTCATAAAAAGCTACCTGTGAAAACAACTAGTTGGATTTATCCTGAAAGAAAATGCGATAAACACCGTAGGTGATCATGCCAAAGGCGGTAAACCAGCTCATGATGGCAATGTATTGCACGAAATAACCGATGGAGATGCCGAGGAACTCCGTTACTTCACCGCGACGGATGGAGCGTTCACCCAACTGGTAAATCCGGTTCCCGAGGTAATAGAAGGAAGCAGTAATCACCAGTGCAGAGAGTAATGCCAGCCCTTTAACAACGTAGTGATGCAGGTAACGATCCAGCAAATCCACCACGATGTGGCCGCCGCGCCAGGTCACAACGGGCATGGCTGCAAAAACCATCAGTGCCATACCGATTTGCGTCAGCTCAACAGACCCCGGTAGCGGATTATTAAAGACATAACGTCCAACAACATCGATGCAGGTAATCAGCATCAGAGCCATCAGGACTACGGCAGCAATCAATTCAAGAAGAAAGGCCAGCCAACGGACTGGCCCCTTCTCGTCATAATGCGCCTTTAACCAGGACACAAATGACATGTTTGGCTCCTAGTTCTTCGCTGCATACTCGCGAGCGATACGACGCAGGTCAGCCAGAGCTGCTGCGGCATCAACACCGGTACGTCTGACACTGTCAATCCAGGCCTGATCCATTCCTTTGCTCAGCTCACGGAATTCACGCACGATGCGATGATCATCGCTCAGCTCCATGACATTAACCCCTTGGGAGCGGGCAAAAGCGATGCCTTCAACGTCATCTTGATCCCAGGCTTTACCGGCCATCACAGAGAACTTGTAGCCAGAAACACGGCGAATGGCTTCAGCATCACGTGGATCAAGTCCCTTCATGAACTCTGGATCAATAAAGAAAGCAAAGCTGCCCAGGTACATGCCACCGGGTAACAGTGTCAGGTTGGGTGCCACTTCAGCCAGACGGGCTGAGCGCTGCTCGCCAGCGGGCATAAAGACGCCGTCAGCGACGCCCTGCTGCAGCATTTCATAGACCTGTGGGCCGGGAGCAGAAACGGCGGATACACCCATGCGTTGACCCAGCGCAGCCTGCACACCACCACCAATACGAATACGCTTATTACGCAAATCAGCCAGGCTGTTGATGGGTTCGCGGGTGTGTATCTGACCGGGGCCATGAGTAAACAGGCCCAGCAGTTCTAAGCCCTCATACTGGTCGGCTTTGGCGAAGTGTTTTTCATGTACCTGCCACAAGGCGGCTGAAGCTGCTTCGGCGGTAACACCCAGACCGGGCTGTTCAACGGCCATAGGCAAGCTGAAACGGCCGGGCAGGTAGCCATGGAAGCTCCAACCTGCATTCATTACGCCGTCTTCAACCATTTGGTAGAAGGAAGCTGGGTTGCCCAGACCTTGTTCAATGCGTACGCGTACACGGCCTTCAGTGGCCTCTTCGACCCACTGGGCCCAGGTAGGCAGAGCAGTTGCGTTCATCGGGTTGCTGGGTGGCATCCAGGTGCCTACGACCAGGGTAGTGGATGCAGCAACCAGGCTGGATCCGGCCATACCCAGAGTGAGCAGGGAGGCGGTAGCCAGGGTTTTGAAGTTTTTGCCTAAGAGTTTCATGGCGTGTCTCCGGTAGTATTTTTATTGTGTTGCATGTGGTCCCCTTGTTTTTTTGAGTGGGTGACCAACATGACTGTTCTGGAAACGGATGGCAGTTGCACTGCACTTCGTCAGATTGTTGCGGTGTGCCTCGGATGATGGGCAAACCTTGTTATTGTTGAAGTTGCGGCATCCTCCTCTGGTTTGTTTTCTGCCGGTGGCATGGGTTATTGGGTAAACAATGGATGAATGTTGTTTTTGTTGAATTTAAGAACCGGGTCCAGCTCGGTCATTTCAAATGAAATCTGGCAGTAGCTGTGGTCAGTGATGGGTTTCATCCAGTTGCAGAGAATCTCAAACACCCGTTCTGCCACCTGTTGTTTGAGTGCCATGTCCCGACCGTGGCCGATTTTCAGATTCAGATTGATGAAGGCGAAGTCAGCCCGTCCATCTGCAACCCGGAAATCATCACAACGGATGGCGCGGCTACGCACACCACCGATTGGAAAGGCGCCGGTAGAAACCACGTATTCATGCAGCTCCTGAAACAGCGGCTGAAACTCCAGTCGGTGGTGCAGGTTGCCTGAGTATTCCACGATGAAATGCGGCATAAGGCTTCTTACTCCTGGTGATGGTCCGAGCAATGGTGCGATGGGTTATTTGGCTGCAGCAAAAGTACCTGCGCCACCCTTGTGTCAAATCTAATTAACATATTAAGTTTTGTCAACGCTACCAAAAGCCGGTCGTGACTGACCGGTTTTAGTGGCCAAGACGTGCTGATTGTCGAGTCAGTGTCAGTGCAACCAGAGATCCCAGGCCGGTTGCACCAATAACCAGGGCCATGGCCAGGGGGCTGCCATCATGCAGCCAGCTCACCAGGCCACTGGCCACGGCTCCCAAGCCAAACTGGCAAGCCACGGCGATGCCTGCAGCGGCTCCGGCGCGTTCGGGAAAGTGTGACAGCAGGCTGGCCATGCAGTTGGCACCCAGTACCCCGGTAACACTCACAAAGCCCAGCAGTGCCACCACAATCAGTGGCAGGCCACCCCAGCCAGTGATTCCGGCAGTGAGCATCAATAGCCCTGATGAGGCTGCCAGGGCGGCAGCCAGCCACAGTAGCCGCTGGGTACCCAAACGGCCGACATAACGAGCATTCAGGCTCACCAGCAGGATGATGCCGCCGATGTTCAGACTGAATAACCAGGCGTAGGTTTGTGGTGAAATGCCAAAATAATCGATGTACACAAAGGGTGAGGCAGTGATGTAGGCAAACATGCCGGCAAAGGTCAGCGACATGCACAGGATGTAACCCAGTGCCACGGGGTGCAGCAGGATGAGTCCATAGGCTTTGAATACCGCAGCAAGGCTGCTGCCTCTTGAGCTGCCGTGGTGGGTTTCCGGTATTTTCCAGATGCAAGCCAGCAAAACCAGCGCAGCAAATACAAACAGCACCACAAACAGCGAACGCCAGCCAGTCAGCAGTATCAGGTAACCACCAATCAAGGGGGCCATCAGGGTGGCAATCATGGTGACCAGATGCATCAGCGATAACACGCGTGCCGCTTCATTGAGCGGAAAGAGGTCTCGCACGATGGCGCGTGCCAGTACCGATGCGGCAGCAGCCCCCAGTGCCTGTAAAAAGCGTGCAGCAATCAACCACTCTGCCGAGCTGGCCAGCAGGCAGCCAATGCTGGCCAATAAATAGAGGCAGATGCCACCCAGTAACAGTGGGCGACGGCCCACCTTGTCGGATAGCGGGCCGTAAAACAGCATGCCAATAAACAAACCAACCAGAAAGCTGCTGATGGTCAGTTGGATATCCGCTTGGCTGGCGCTCAGTTCTTCTGCGATCAGCGGCAAGCTGGGCAGGTACATGTCGATGGACAAGGGGCCAAAAGCAACCAGTGCTGCCAGCAGTACAATCAGGCGATGGGGTTGAGTGATGGTCACCATCTGGGGGTTTGCTCCTCAGGTCCTGCAGGGTTGAGTCAAATGGCCGGACGGGGTTGTTTCCAGCCGTAATAATGGGTGGCAATGGCCAGCAGGGTCGCCAACAGGATGCCGACAAAAATCCAGCCGACGTCCATGGCCATAAACCAGGGCACGGACTGAGCCAATAAGGAGCCAGTCAGTAGCTGGATAAACCCCATCATGCCGGATGCTGTGCCGGCGGCCCCCTGGGTACTGCTGATGGCTGCTGTCTGGGCATTGGGTTGGCTCAGTCCGCGCCCCAGCACCAGCAGCGCCATGGGAAGAAACAGGCTGGCAAAGGTGAGTCCGCTGACCAGATAAAACCCCAGCAGCAGCCCAGCACCGGTGAGTGCCAGCAGATTGCCGCTCAGCAAGACCTGATCCATGGAAAAATGGTTGGCCAGGCGTGTGGCAAGAAAACTGCCCAATAAAAAGGAAAAGGAAATGGTCAGGAACCAGAAACCGAACTGGGCCGAGTTGCCTTCCAGTGGGCCAACCACCAGATAAGGTGCACTGCCAACAAACAGATAAAAGGCACAGGCCAGGGCCGTGGTGGAAAATACATAACCACGATAGCGTGCTGTGCCCAGTACCAGCAGGTAACTGCGCAGTACCGCCACGGGGCGGATGCTGCTGCTGCGCTGATGACAGGTTTCTGGCAGGAACTTCAGGGCCACCAGCCACACCAGGCTGCCCATTACCACCGACAAGTAAAAAATGGAGTACCAGCCGGTCCACAGGTTCAGCAGACCACCCACCGCTGGTGCGATTGCCTGAGCCAGGGCAATGGCCATGACCAGATAACCCATGCGCCCGGCAGCGCCTTCACGCCCATGAACATCCAGCAGGATGGTGCGTGCCAGCGCCATCGCGGTACTGCCACCCAGTGCCTGCAGGATGCGGCCAACAATCAGCACTTCCACGGTTCCGGCCAGAGCCGCTACCAGACTGCCCAGCACATGCAGGCCAAAACCGCACAAGAGCACTGGGCGTCGGCCAAAATAATCACCCAACTGACCACTGATCAGTTGACCCAGTGCCAGGGTCAGCAGGTAGAGGGTGAACGTCAGCTGGATGGTGGCGTTATCGGTTCCCAGCGCTTGCGCTGCATCCGGCATGGCCGGAACAAAAGCATTCAAGGCCAGCGGGCTGGCCATGGCGATGAAAATCAGCAGTGCAAGCGGTGGGTGGGTTTTCATTGTGTCATTAATGGGGGTTGCGAATGACGAGTAAACGCAGTTCCGTCATGTCTTCGATGGCATAACGCACACCTTCACGTCCCAGGCCGCTATCTTTTACACCGCCGTAGGGCATGTGATCCACACGCCAGGAAGGTACGTCACCAATCACTACTCCACCGACTTCCAGTTCGTCCCAGGCTTTCTGGATCTTGTAGATGTCGCGGGTAAAAATACCAGCCTGCAGGCCAAAAGCTGAGTCGTTGACTGTTTTCAGTGCTTCATCAAAATCACTGAAACTGGACAGGATTGCAACCGGACCGAAGGCTTCTTGGGTGCAGACATCCAGCGCAGGATCAACATTCTCCAGCAGGGTTGCCTGCAGCATGGCACCCTCGCGAGCACCACCGGCCAGCAGTTTTGCGCCCTTGGCAATGGCATCCAGCACCCAGTTGTGCAAGCGTGTGGCTTCTTTCTCGGAAATCATGGGACCAATAAAGGTCTGTTCATCTTTCGGGTCACCAGAGCGCAGCGCCTGAACCGCTGCAGTCAGCTTGTTGCGCACTTCATCGTAATGGCTTTCGTGCACCAGAATACGCTGCACACTGATACAGCTCTGGCCAGACTGGTAATAGGCGCCAAATACAATACGGGCTACGGCATCATCCAGATCGGTGCCTTCATCAACAACACAGGCAGCGTTGCCGCCCAGCTCCAGTACCACCGGCTTTTTACCCGCTTTGGCTTTTAATTGCCAGCCTACTTCAGGTGAACCGGTGAAGCTGAGCAGTTTCAGGCGATCATCGGTGGTGAACAGATCAGCACCATCCCGATGGCAGGGTAAAACCGAAAAAGCTCCTTTAGGCAGGTCGGTTTCAGCCAGTACTTCACCAATGATAATGGCGCCGATGGGTGTCAGGCTGGCTGGCTTCAGTACAAACGGGCAGCCAGCAGCTATGGCTGGTGCCACCTTGTGGGCTGCCAGATTCAATGGGAAGTTGAATGGTGAAATAAATGAGCAGGGGCCAATCGGTACACGCTTCCACATGCCGGTGTAACCCTTGGCGCGTGGGCTGATATCCATCGGAACAACTTCTCCTCCGATTCGAACCGCTTCTTCAGCGGCAATGCGGAAGGTATCGATCAGGCGAGTGACTTCACCACGGGCATCTTTGATGGGCTTGCCCGCTTCAATACACAATGCCTGGGCCAGCTCTTCGGCGCGCTCTTCAAAACGCTTCACGCAGTGATTCAAAACGGCTTGGCGCTGGTAGGCCGGCATTTTGCGCATGGGCTCAGCGGCTGCTTCGGCTGCGGCAATGGCTGCATCAATGGCAGTGGCATCCGCCATTGCAACGCGTGTGGCTACTTCACCGGTGTATTTATCATATACCGCCAGATCCTGATTGGGTGCACAGGCTTCGTTGGCCAGGTAATAGGGGTAGGATGCTTGCAACATGGGAAAAGATCTCCGGCACTGGGCCATCAAGGCCAAAAAATAAGGCAGCCGCCCGAAGCCGGCTGCCAGCAACACCAATCAATTACAGGACGGGGAATACAACGTTGGCCTGGCCGGTGCCGGAGCTGGGGAAGTATTCGCCGATCAGTTCACCCTTGCCGGTGTATTGATCCCAGCCCAGCGCACCAAACAGCATGGCGGTATCGTGCATACCACCTTCGCCGGAGCAGTATTGGGCATACTCGGGCAGCATTTTCAGGAAGGTGGCAATGTCACCTTGCTGCCACAACTCCAGTACCCGCAGATCCACCTGACGGTTGAACTCACGCGAGATAGTGAAGGTGCCGTTGTTGGCAGCATAAAGTTCGTTTTCCCAGATCTTGTGAGACAGGGAGCCGGATGCCAGCAGCATCACCTTGCTGTCGCTGGCTTCAATTGCTTCGCGGATGGCTTCACCCAGTTTGCGGGAGTCCTGCAGGTTGTGCACTGTGCACCAGGCGGCCACTGAGACCACTTTCAGATCGGCTTCCGGATTCATGAAATACATTGGAACCAGGGTGCCGTATTCCAGATCCAGGGTTGGTACCTGATGAGACAGGGTGTGTACACCCTTTTCAGTCGCCTTGGCAGCAATGGCGTCACCCAGTGCTGGATTGCCACGGTAATCATAAGCCAGGTTCTGGATGAAATGGGGGAACTCGTGGCTGGTGTATACGCCTTTAAATTCAGCGTTGCTGTTGACATGGAAACCGGCATTCACCAACCAGTGGGTATCCAGCACCACCACAGTATCAGCACCCAGTGCGCGCGCACGGCGTGCAATTTCCTTGTGACCGTCAATGGCTTGCTGTCGGCAGCCGTGAAGTTTGCCTGGCTGTTCAGACATTAACATGGTGGGTACGTGAGTGATTTTTGCTGCGAGTACGATTTCGCCCATGGTAAGCACCTTCTTCTTTGTTGTGGTTGGTGGTCGCATTATTTAACATGTTAAGTATTAAGCAATGCTAGTCCAAAGCTTCTGCAGCTGTCAATCCGTCCCTTTCTGCTTTGGTGAAGTCATTTCATGGCCGTTTCAAGCCGGGGTTGGTGAGGTTCTAGCCCAGTGATGGCGGACTTTCCAGCGGGCTAGAAGGTGTTTATGGATCAGGCTAAAACAGGAAAGTGCAATAAATAAAGTATTTTTTACCTTTCTGCTCGCGAATTTGTCTGACCATAATTTAAACAAGTTGCATCCGCTGCCCGCCTCATGGCTCTCAAAACACAACAACAGCTCAAAACGAGAGGACACCGCTTCCATGAAACAAGTTAACCCGATGCTCAACAAGCTTCAGGAAATCCTGCCTGCCATTCGTGCCAATGCGCCGAAAGCGATCGAACTGCGCCGGGTTCCGGATGAAAACATTCAGATGCTGCATGGCATCGGTCTGAATCGTGCTTTCCTGCCAAAGGCCTACGGTGGCCTGGAGATTTCCCTGCCAGAATTTACTGACTGTATTGCTGCGCTGGCCGGTGCCTGCTGTTCCACTGCCTGGGCTTACAGCCTGTTGTGTACCCATAACCACCAGATGGCCATGTTCAACAAGCAGGCTCAGGATGAGTTCTGGGGTGAAAACCCTGATGCAGTGGCTTCCAGCAGTATTGCCCCCTTTGGTAAATACGAGGAAGCAGAAGGCGGCATCATTTTTACCGGTGATATGAAGTGGAGCTCCGGTGTGGATCATGCTGACTGGATCATTGTTGGTTTTGTGCGCTCCAGAACACCGGAAGAAAAAGCCTACAGCTTTGCAGTGATTCCACGCAGCCAGTTCACCATCATTGATGACTGGTATTCTGTGGGCATGCAGGGCAGTGGTACCAAAACAGCCCGCATTGAAAAGGTGTTTGTGCCTGAACATCGCATCCAGGCCGCGGCAGACATGATGGAAGGTCGTCATGCCGGTCGTCCGCTTTATCCAGACAGCAAGATTTTCCATACCCCTTACCGCCCCTACTTTGCCAGTGGTTTTGCTTCCATGAGTCTGGGTGTGGCGGAGCGCATGATCGAGGTTTACAAGGACCTGACCAAAAACCGCGTGCGGGCCTACACCGGTGCCGCTGTGCGTGAGTCGATTCCACCGCTCTTGCGCATTGCCGAGTCTTACCAGCAGGTGGCAGCAGCACGTGCCTATCTGGAAAAAACCTGGAATGAACACAAGGAGTATGGTGAACGTCATCAGTATCCAGATCGTTATACGCTGGCTCATTGGCGTACCAATCAGGCTTATGCCGTCAAGATGTGTGTGGAGGCGGTCAACCGTCTGTGGGCCGTCATGGGTGCATCCTGCTGGTATGAAGACCGTGAAGCCCAGCGCTTGTGGCATGAGTCCAACATGACTGCCGCCCATGCTTATACGGATTATGATGTCTGTGCCCAGATTCTGGGTCGTGAGCTGCTGGGCATGGAGCCCGATCCCGCACTGCTTTAATCCCGCAATTCACCCGGTGCAATCTAAAGGTTGCGCCGGGTCCGCACTTTCTTTTTTTGAACCCGTTATCAGGTGCCGCCATGAGCCACACTGTCACTGAATTCGACTCCAGAGCTTTCCGTCGTGCGCTGGGCAACTTTGCCACCGGCGTTACGGTTGTGACTGCCGCTACACCCGATGGACAGAAAACCGGTGTAACCGCCAATAGTTTTAACTCTGTATCGCTGGAACCACCGTTGATTTTATGGAGTATCGATAAACGCTCTGGCAGCTGTGCTGTTTTTGAGCAGGCCAGCCATTTTGCTGTAAACATCCTGGCTGCAGATCAGATGGATACCTCTAACCACTTTGCTCGCCCTGGTGAAGACAAGTTTGCAGGTGTTCATGCCACAACCGGATTGGGTGGTGCGCCGTTACTGCCGGATACAGCGGCTTGTTTCCAGTGTGAAAGTTACCAGACTGTTGACGGTGGAGATCACTGGATTCTGATCGGTAAAGTGGTGGCGTTTGAAGACAGTGGTCGTGCGCCCCTGGTTTATCATCAGGGCAGTTATGCGGTAGTGATGCCTCACTCACGTTTTCCTGCTCGCAAGGACAACGAACCGGCTGCCATTGAACGTTTAAAATCCCGCTTTAAAGACAATCTTTATTACCTGATGACTCAGGCAGTGCGGGCTTACCAGGCTGATTATGCACCCCTGCAGCTCTCCACCGGCTTGCGCACCAGTGAAGCACGCATGCTGATGGTGCTGCAGGAAACACCTAAACTCTGTCGTGCTGAATTACTGCGTGAAGTGAACATGCCAGAGGTCGAAGTTGACAATGCGGCAGCCATCCTTCAGCGCAAGGGCCTGGTGCAGTTTGGTGACGACTGTTACAGCATTACCGCAGCTGGTGAAGCCCAGGCTGAAACCCTGTGGGCCTTGTCCCGGCAGGAGCAAGAGAAGATGTTTGGTGATTTCAGCCAGCAGGAGCTGGACACCTTCCGTAAAGTGCTGACTCAGCTGGCTGCTCGTTAAGGTCGCTTCATTTGTAATCCTTGCCGAGCTTCTGTTTTTTCAGCCAGGGGATCATGCGTTCGAAGGCTTCTTCGATCTGATCCATGGAGTTGGAATAACTGATGCGGATGTAGTTGGAGCATTCCTCACCAAAGGCGTCACCGGGGATCACACAGACCCCGGTTTCGTCGAGCAGCTGCAAGGCCAGTTTGCTGCCGTCGGTGCCTCTGGGCAGGGACGGGAAGATGTAAAACGCGCCCTGGGGTACATAACCCTGCAGCCAGGGTGCGTCATTAACCAGCTCCACTACTCTGTCTCGCCGTCGGCGGTATTCACTCACCATGGTGTCGACACAGGAACGATCCCCGCGCAAGGCTGCCACTCCCGCCCATTGTGCCGGGGTGTTGGCCACCGTGGTGGTGAACATGTGGTAACGCCTCAGTTTGCGGATGGCTCCCTGGCTGGAAATGATCCAGCCGATACGCAACCCCGCCATGCTGAAGGTCTTGGAAAAGCTGGAGATCGACATCACGTGATCCAGATCCGAGGTGCAGCTGATCACGCTGGGAAACTCCATGTGATCCAGAATCAGGTGGTCATACACTTCATCGGCAAACACATAAATGCCTCGATAGGCAGCTTCCTGCACGATGGCTTCCACGGTTTCCCGTGGATAAACGGTGCCGGTGGGGTTGCTGGGTGAGTTGAGCACGATGGCAAAGGTGCGCATGCCCATGGCATCAATCACTTCCTGCGGATCGATCTGATGACCGTGTTCGGCACGGGTGGGGATGAGTTTCACCTCACCACCGTTCATGCGAATCAAGGGTGCATAGAGCAGAAAGGTCGGATCGGTGCAGATGAACTGACGCCCAGGTGCCGCAGTGGCCGACAGGGCCAGATACATGGCTTCGGTGGCACCGGTGGTGATCAGGAAGTTCTCTTCGGTCAGGCGATCCACCTTGTAACGCTCAGCATAATAATCGCGCAGTGCAGTCAGCAGTTCCGGCAGACCGGCATCCATGGTGTAACCCGTCTGACCGGCACGCAGGGCATCAATGTGTGCTTCGATGATGTGTTCAGGAGTGGGAAAATCCGGCTGGCCGATGGACAGGTGAATCACATCCTCCTTGCCTGCAGCCATGTTGATCATGCGCCGGATGCCCGGCATGGGTATCGCGTGCATGGAAGGCCCGAACATGGAAACTTCGGAACGGTCGTACATGTCTGTGTCCGTCACACTCATTGGCAACTCCAGGTGGTCAGGTGCTTCCTCCAGATGATCCCCGCAGGGGCATGCGTTCAGGCTAGAAGTCATCCGGCAGAGGGTCAAGCCGAATGGGTTTATCAGGTGCTTTGCTGGCGCGGTGGATTTGACCCTCTGGCTTTCTGGGTCTAGGGTCAAGGTTGTGATCAACAATATACCACCCGTGCCAAGGAGCTTGCTGATGACCGGAAGCACCCGGATTGAAGGGCTGACCGCTCTGGAACTGATTGATCTTTATGCTGCCGGTGAGCTGTCTCCGGTGGAATCCACCGAGGCGTTTTTAAGGCAGATCCATCGTCTGGATGAACAGGTGAATGCCTGGTGTTTTCTGGATGAAGAGACCACCCTGCAACAGGCGCGCGCCAGTGAAGAGCGTTGGATGCGTGGTCTGGAAATCGGGCCGCTGGATGGTGTGCCGGTGGCTATCAAGGATGTGTTTGTGACGGCTGGCTGGCCGAATCTAAAAGGCTCAAAAACCAGCGATGGCAAACCTTATATCGAAGATTCACCGGTGGTGGCCAGTCTGCGGCGTGCCGGTTTTGTGGCACTGGGGCGCACCACCACACCGGAGCTGGGCTGGAAGGGGGTCACCGACAGCCCTTTGTGTGGTGCCACCAATAATCCCTGGGATGTCAGCAAAACCGCCGGTGGTTCCAGTGGCGGTTCAGGTGCCGCGGTGCCGCTGGGTATGGCACCGCTGGCACTGGGCACGGATGCCGGAGGTTCCATTCGCATTCCCGCCGGTTTTTGTGGGTTGGTCGGGCACAAACCCACCCATGGACTGATTCCGATGTGGCCTGCTTCTCCTTTTGCACCTCTGGCTCATCCGGGGCCAATGACCTGGACGGTGGCCGATACAGCCTTGATGATGGATGTGATGGGGTTGCCGGACGCGCGGGACACCACCCTGCCACCACGACAGTCTGAAGCGACCTCTTACCTGAATGCACTGGATGGAGGCATCAAGGGGTTGCGGATAGCCTTCAGTCCGAGGCTGGGGCGGGTGCAGGTGGATCCGGAGGTGGCAGCACTGGTGAAACAGGCCGCTGAGTTGTTGCAATTGCTGGGTGCGCAGGTGGATGAAGTGGATCCGGGATTCGCCGATCCGCGAGACAGTTTTAATGCCCTGTTTTATGGTGGTGCCGCCAATGCCGTGCGCAGCCTGGATGCGGGCCAGCGCGAGCTGATGGATCCCGGTCTGATCGAAGTGGTCAACTGGGCCGAAGGTTTGTCGATGCTGGATTATCTGGCCGCCATGAATGAGCGGGCAGCCCTGACCGAGCAGATGGGGCGTTTTCATGCCCGTTATGACCTGCTGCTGACTCCCAGTCTGCCGATCCCGGCCTTCACTACTGGGCAGGAAGTACCCGATGGTTGGGCTGATTCGCGCTGGCCCAGTTGGACACCCTTCACCTACCCCTTCAACCTGACCGGTCAACCGGCCTGCTCGGTGCCCTGTGGTTTCACTGCTGCCGGACTACCGGTGGGCATTCAACTGGTGGGTGGTCGGCATCAGGATGCACTGGTGTTGCGGGGGGCACACAGCTACCAGCGGGCGGCACCACTGACACATATCCGCCCGGAGTTGTTTGGCCTATAATCCACGGTCATGCGCCTTGACCGCTTTTTAAGCAATCGCCCACACCTCAGCCGTAAAACCGCCCGTCAGTTATTACAGGACGGGCGGGTACGGCTGGATGGCCGGTTGACCTGCGATCCTCATGCTGCCGTGGATGCATTTTCCAGCATTGAAATTCAGCAGCCGGATGGTGACTGGCAATGCCTGCAGCAGGGTGTCCCGCGCTGTTACCTGATGCTGAACAAACCGGCCGGTTGTGTCAGTGCCACCCGTGATCCTCAACACCCTACCGTGCTGGACTGGATTGATGCCCCCTGGAAAGACCAACTGCACCTGCCGGGGCGACTGGATTTCAATACCACCGGTCTGTTGCTGCTGACCAATGATGGCCACTGGTCACGGCATTTGTCCTTGCCGGATTCTGAACTGCCCAAAACCTATCGGGTGACTACACGTGATCCGATCAGCCCTGAAACCGCAGCGGTGTTTCAGCAGGGTGTTTATTTTGCGTATGAAAACCTGACCACCCGACCGGCTGAGCTGCAACTGCTGGCCAGTCATCAGGCACTGCTGACCATTCATGAAGGGCGTTACCACCAGGTGAAGCGGATGTTTGCTGCGGT
This sequence comes from Marinospirillum alkaliphilum DSM 21637, assembly GCF_900119735.1. Classification (GTDB taxonomy): domain Bacteria; phylum Pseudomonadota; class Gammaproteobacteria; order Pseudomonadales; family Halomonadaceae; genus Marinospirillum; species Marinospirillum alkaliphilum. The sequence goes on from NZ_FPJW01000002.1 coordinate 93,093, forward strand.
TGGCAACAAGGTGGTGAGTTTGCACCGGCAATCCATCGGTGCGGTGACGCTGGATGCCAGCCTGCAACCCGGACAGTGGCGCATGCTGACTGCGGCAGAAATCACCCTGCTGGATTGCCGCCCGGCGCGTCATGTTGCTGATGTTCCCGTTGAAATGCAGGTTTCAGTATGAATCCACTCAAACCAGAAACCTTGCAGGGGCGCTGGCTGGATGGCATGCAGGCCGTACCGGCAGCAGACTGGAATGCACTCTTGCCTGATTCGGCTTATCCCTTCCTGCGTCATGAGCTGTTGCTGGCGCTGGAGCAGAGTGGCAGTGTCAGTGCCGCCACCGGCTGGCAACCACAACACTGGACGGCCTGGCAGGAGGGGCGGCTGGTGGCAGCCTTACCCCTCTACCGCAAGTTTCATTCCCGGGGGGAGTACGTTTTTGATTTTCAATGGGCCGAGGCCTACCGTCATTTTGCTGATTCTATTGCTGATGATCCCCTGAGTGGGCCAGCAGGGCAGGATTATTATCCCAAACTGCTCAGTGCGGTGCCTTTCACGCCGGCTCAGGGGCCGCGTTTGCTGCTTGCGGATGGCATCTCAACTGAAGCGGTGCTGAAGGTATTGCAGGAGGCCTTGCAGCAGGAGTTTGATGCCGGTCTGTCTGGCTGGCATCTGTTGTTTGCCGAAGTCTCTCAGGTTAAACCGCTCCGTCAGCACTGGCCGCAACTGCTGGAGCGCCACGCCTGCCAGTTTCACTGGTTCAACCGGGGTTATGCCGATTTTGATGACTTTTTAGCGGGTATGACCAGCAAGCGCCGCAAGGAAATTCGCCGGGAAAGGCGCAAGGTGGCTGAACAGGGACTGGTATTGAAGCGGGTTGTGGGGGCTGCAATCACCGCCGCGCAGTTGCAGGTGTTTTATCACTGTTACCAGATGACCTATGCCTTGAGAGGGCAGCGGGGTTACCTGACCCTGGCCTTTTTTGAACAGCTGTTGATGACCCTGCCGGAGCAGTTGATGCTGGTGCTGGCCGAGCATCAGGGGCGAACGGTTGCAGCGGCCTTGTTCTTTCAGGATGCCACCACACTTTACGGGCGTTACTGGGGCGCACTGGTGGAGGCAGACTGCCTGCATTTTGAAGCCTGTTATTACCAGGGCATCGAATATGCCATAGCGCAGGGATTGCAGCGTTTTGATCCGGGCACTCAGGGTGAACACAAGATTGCACGGGGGTTTGAACCGGTGATCACTCACTCATTGCACTGGTTGCCCAAGGCTTCTTTTGCTGCCGCAGTGGCCGACTTTCTGGAGCGGGAGCGCCCGATGGTGGCGGCTTATCGTGAAGATGCAACCGGCTTGCTGCCCTTTCGCAGCTCGCCGGATTCAATCACTGGCTGATGCTTGCCAGATCACACAACAATTACGTCCTTCACGTTTGGCCTGGTAGAGTGCTGTGTCGGCACGATTGATCAGCTCGTCCTGACTGATATTGTCCTGAACTGCATAAAGCGCAATGCCCAGACTGGTGGTGATTTTGAGTTCCAGCTCATCATGCTGGTAACTGGCTGCCTCCACCGCCAGGCGCAGGCGCTCGGCTACCTGCCAGGCCTGATTCATTTGTGTATCGGGCAGCAGGATCAAAAATTCTTCGCCACCATAACGCCCCAGCAGATCATCCCGGCGCAGTTCATGTTGCAGGGTTTTCACAAAGCCTTTCAGCACTGTGTCGCCCACATCATGACCATGGGTGTCATTCACTCGTTTGAAATGATCAATATCCAGCATCAACAGTGCCAGATGGCGTTCCGGTTGCAGCTCCTGTTGTAGCATCAGGCGTTGCAGTTCCTGCAGGATGCGCCGCCGGTTGGCCACTCCGGTCAACTCATCATGATGGGCCAGAAACCTCAGGCGTTCCTGGGACTCACGGTGGCGGTTGATTTCCTGGTGCAGACTGGCAGTGCGCTGTTCAATGATGCTTTCACGCTGGCTGCGCTCCAGTTGCAGGTATTTCAGCAGCCGTTGCAGACCATAAATGGCCAGCGAGCCGGTGATGCAGAGCAAAAGGAAGGCCAGCAAGTGAGTCTGGCGGCTTTCACGATGCAGGTCGTTGGTCAGGCGTTTTACATAACTGACCGGAAAACTGACACTTAAACCACCACGAAAATCACCCAGTTGATATCCCATGTGGGCATGGCAGGCCATACAGCCTTGTTCCATATAAAGCGGTGCCATGTAACGAAAGCGGTCACCCACTACCTCCACATACTCTGAGAGGGCCTGATTTTTCAGTCGATTTAAGGCCTGACTTTCCCACGCATCCGGCTGGTTGTTCGGGTTCATCAGTTGGTCGCTGGTCAGATTGATTTCCAGACTGCTGCCCCGCATCAGCTCCGCCACCTGGCGAGTCATGTAAGCAGGATTGAGTTTGGTCAGCGCCATGCCAGAAGGGGAAACAATGGTTTTTTCCGGTATATCCAGATAGGGGTTTTCCGGAGTGGTTTCGGTCAGGGGGGCGTATACACCGCCGTGCTGGGCATTCCAGTAGCGCAGGGTTTGCACCAGGTGAAAGGCGACTTCACCACGCTGGCGCGCCATTTCATAACCGGCATCCTGCAGAGTGCTGCTGTTTTGCAGGTATAAAAAACCAACCACCAGCGCCCAGAAAGGCAGCGGTAGCAGCAGACACCAGGGTGAATGAATGACTTTCAGCAACCGCTCGCGCAATGCAGGACTCCGGATTTGATGGATCAACAGCGCAACTTTAGCGTGATTTTTATGCACTGTCAGTCAGGAATAGGTCGCATTCTGTATCAGGAGAGGAGGCTGAAATCATCCGCATCCTGCCAGGCCGGAAAGCTGTTGCGAAAGCCATTCAGCTGTTCGGCGCTGAGGGTGCGGGTTTCCACAAAACGACCACCGGCCTGGTGATCAAGCAGCAGTTGTCCGGCAAAGTCTGCCAGCAGGCTGTCACCGGAATAACTCAACCCCTTGCCATCGGTGCCAACACGGTTCACGCCGGCCACATAACTCAGGTTTTCAATGGCGCGTGCCTGCAGTAGTATGCGCCAGGCATGTCGGCGGCTTTCCGGCCAGTTGGCAACATAAATGGCCAGGTCATAATCACCACGATTACGACTGAATACCGGGAAACGCAGGTCATAACACACCTGTGGCAGTATCCGCCAACCCCGGTAGTTCACCACCAGCCGCTGCTGACCCGCCACATAATGCTCCTGCTCACTGGCCATGCGAAACAGGTGGCGCTTGTCGTAGTGCTGCACCTGGCCATCCGGGGTAACCCAGTAAAGTCGGTTTCGAAAACCCTGGTCATCCTGCACCATCACGCTGCCGGTGATGGCCGCACCGGTTTGTTGTGCCTGTTGTTGCATCCACCGTAGGGTTTCACCCGGTTCCGGTTCGGCCAACTGTTCCGGTGCCATGCTGAAACCGGTACTGAACATCTCCGGCAGGATGATCAGATCGGTGTTGCCCGCCAGGGGTGCCAGCTTGTCGGTCAGCATGCGCCGATTAGTTTCCGGCTGCTGCCAGTGGAGTTCGGTCTGGATCAGGGTGATGCGCAGGTCCTGTGAGGGTGATGAGCGATGCATGGCGGTTTTCCTGAAGCGGGTGGAACGAACAATCACAGTGCTCGCAGGCGTTCAGCTGCCTGTTGCAGGGTGTTGGCACCCTTGGCAAAACAGAAGCGAACCCAGCGCAGGTGTTCCGGTGGCTGCTGGTAAAACACCGACAGTGGAATGGCCGCTACACCGGCTTCCCGGATCAGCCATTGCACAAATTCAGTGTCCGGCAGGTCACTGATGGCAGCATAGTCCATCAATTGAAAATAGGTGCCTGCACTGGGTGAGAAAATAAAACTGCTGTGTTGCAACAGGCCGTTGAACAGATCACGTTTTTCAGCATAAAAATCCGGTAACTGCTGGTCATGTTCGGGGTTTGCCAGCAGGAAGTCACCCAGTGCCAGTTGCATCGGTGTGCTGGTGCTGAAGGTCAGGTACTGGTGCACTTTACGGAATTCTGCCGTGAGGCTGGCAGGTGCCACACAATAACCAACCTTCCAGCCGGTGACGTGATAGGTCTTGCCAAAAGAGGAGACAATGAAACTGCGAGCTGCCAGATCCGGAAAACGGTTCAGGCTGAGGTGCTGCTGTTGATCAAAAACGATGTGTTCATACACCTCGTCAGCCAGAATCAATAACTCAGTGCCTTCAACCAGGGCTTGCAACGCCGTGATGTCATCAGCATGCAGCACTTGGCCGGTGGGGTTGTGGGGTGAGTTCAGGATGATCATCCGGGTACGCGGGGTGATGGCAGCGGCAACCGCCTCCCAATTGATGCGAAACTCCGGTGGCAAGAGGGGCAGGTGGATGGCTCGTCCGCCATTGAGCTCAATGGCGGGCTCGTAGGAATCATAAGCCGGATCAAACACGATCACTTCATCACCGGGGCTGACCACTGCAGCAATGGCCGCAAACAGGGCTTCAGTGGCACCGGACGTGACGGTGATTTCCCGCTCCAGGTCGGCTTCACGCCCGTAACAACGCCTCAGCTTGTCAGCAATGGCACGGCGCAACAGCGGCACCCCACTCATCGGGGCATACTGGTTGGCTCCTTCATGGATGTAAAACCCTACCCGATCCAGCAACTCCTGCGGGCCATCAAAATCCGGAAAACCCTGTGACAGGTTAATGGCCTGATGCTCCAGTGCCAGTTGTGACATGGTGGTGAAAATAGTGGTGCCAACCCTGGGCAACCTGGAAACCAGAGCCGGTGTTGCAAAAGACATGAAAAAGCCCGCCGCATTGAAGTGAACGCTCAGTCTAATGGATTTGAGGGTCTGGGATGAAGCGCTCAGATGGGTGCTTTATATTTATATTTGGAATAAAAATAGAATTTAATATTCCTTTTTGTTGTTTTTAGGGTGCCTTATAGTCTGCCTCATTCGCAGCAAGTGCAGGATTCCGATCATGGCGGCAGACAGGCAGTTTCTGATTCTTCCCGGCTGGCAGGGTTCAGGGCCGGATCACTGGCAAAGCCACTGGCAGGCCTGCTTGCCGGGTGCCGAGCGACTGCAGGTGGCCGACTGGCATCAACCCGATCCGACCGACTGGTTGCAGGCATTGGATCAGCAGGTCAGCCAGGCGGAAAAACCACTGGTATTGATTGCCCACAGTCTGGGTTGCATCAACCTGGTGCGCTGGGCTGCACAGGCCAGTCCGGCACAATTACAAAAGCTGGAAGCAGCCTTGCTGGTGGCTCCGGCAGATGTGGAGCGCACCGGCTGCCCATCGGCCCTGTTGCCTTTTGCACCGATTCCACAAACACCGCTGGCATTTCCGGCACTGGTGCTGGGTTCACTGAATGACCCGGCAGCCAGCGCCGAGCGAGTGGCTGAACTGGCGGGTTACTGGCAGGTTGAGCATCAGATTCTCGGTGCAGTGGGGCATATCAATGTGGCATCTGGGCATCATCGCTGGGAAGAAGGGTTTTACTGGTTATACCGCCTGTTGAAAGAGGCAGATACTTCCGTTCGGGCAGCCTGAGACTTTCTTTTGCACCAGAAAATAATACGCCTATACTCTCAGGGGAAATAGGCACCATTCTGGTGCAAATAAGGGGGTGTCATGCAGACCCGTAGCCTGGGAATAAAAACAAAGCTCATCCTGATGGTCGGCATTCCGGCTTTTTTCCTGCTGATGTTTGCTGGCCAGGGGGTGATGCAGCGCGTCACTCTGGCTGACACCATGCAGCAGTTGGAACAGGGTGTGGAGCTGTCGGTACTGATGGGTTCATTGGCTCATGAGCTGCAGATCGAGCGAGGCATGAGCGCTGGCTTTCTGGGTAGTGGAGGGGTGAATTTTGCAGCAGAGTTACCCCGTCAGCGCCAGGCCGCAGATCAGGCACGTGCAGCATTACAGCAGCGCCTGGAAACGCTGGACATCACGCGTTTCGGTTCTGCCCAGGCTCAGTTGATTCGCACTGCTCGTAGTGGTCTGGATGGTCTGGAAGCCACCCGCACACGAATTACCCGCCAGGATATTGCCGGTCCACAAGCCATCAGTTATTACACCCAAACCATTGCCCAACTTTTAGCTGTGCCAGCCAGCCTGGTCACGTTGAGTGATGATCGTCAGATTTCCCGTCAGGCCCTGGCTTACAGCAACCTGTTGTATGGCAAGGAGCATGCGGGCATTGAGCGGGCGCTGCTGACCAATACCTTTAGCCTGGGGCGTTTTACACCCGAGCTGCAGGTGCGTTATCTGTCTAATGCCGCTGAGCAGCAGAGTTTTCTGCGACAGTTTGCTTTTTATGCCAGTGCGGGTCAGCAGGCATTTTTTGATACCAGTTTGCAGGGGCGTGAAGTGGATGAGGTGGCACGCATCAAGCAGTATGCGGTGGAACACTTGCAGACTGCTCGTTTAACCGTTGAAGCACCTTACTGGTTTGCCCAGTCCACAGCACGTATCAATCAATTGTTCCGGGTGGAGGAACGGTTGGCGACCGACCTGCTGACCTCTGCTCAGGCCTTGATGGTGGGTGCACGCCAGGGCATGTTACTGTTTGGGGGTGTCGCTTTGCTGGTGGTGGTGCTGACGTTGCTGTTGGCGACTCGGTTGATTCATCAGTTGCTGAAACAGTTGGGCGGTGAGCCGGTGCTGGCCATGGCCATTGCTCACAGCATTGCTGAAGACAGGTTGGATCACCCCATTCCCTTGCGTGATGGGGATAACTCCAGCCTGATGGCTGCCATGCATCGTATGCAACAGCAACTATCACAACGGGTTGCGGCCATTCGTGAAGCTGCAGCTGCCATTCATGTGGCGGCCAGGGAAATTTCTGCTGGTAACGCGGATTTGTCACAGCGCACCGAGGAACAGGCTTCCAGTCTGGAAGAAACGGCTTCCAGCATGGAGGAGTTGACCAGCACCGTAAAGCTCAATGCTGAACATGCCGCAGCAGCCAACCAGCTGGCGCTGGATGCCAGTAAAAAGGCGGATGAAGGTGGGCAGAAGGTGGCGCGTGCTGTTGCCACCATTCAGGAGCTGACCCAGAGTACCGACAAGATCACCAGCATCATCAGTGTGATTGATGGTATTGCCTTCCAGACCAATATTCTGGCTTTAAATGCTGCAGTGGAAGCAGCTCGGGCCGGTGAACACGGTCGTGGTTTTGCGGTGGTGGCCAGTGAAGTTCGCACCCTGGCGCAGCGTTCTGCTGCATCAGCCAAGGAAATTCAGCAATTGATCAGTGGTGAAGCTGCTGTAGTACAGCATACCAGTGAGCTGGTTAATGAGGCCGGAGTGGTCATGAAGGATGTGGTGGCGGCCATTCGCAATGTAACAGCCATCATGGTGGAAATTTCTTCCGCCTCAGATGAACAAAGCCAGGGCATAGAACAGGTCAGTCTGGCTGTGAATCAAATGGATGAGGTGACACAGCAAAATGCAGCGCTGGTGGAGGAGTCTGCTGCGGCTGCAGAGTCGTTGGAAGAACTGGCGGGGCAGTTGGAGGAGTCGGTGCGTAGCTTCCAGTTAAGAAAGGTCTAATAAATAGATGGATAAGGTTTGCAACTTGTTGCTTAACTGTTAGTCTTAAAAACACACTTACTGGGAAAGCCCGCATGTCTTTAAACCTGACACGGCTTCATGCACACCGCAGAATCACCGGCAGCTTGCTGCTGCTGGTGTTTGTGTTGGGTTTGTTGCTGCCCGTGTCAGCTCTTGCAGTACCACTGCATGCTTCAGCTGCATCACAACAGATGCAGGTCGTTCCCTGTAATGAAAAGGTGATGGATTCATCGGTCGAATCCAGTGCTGCCTCCTTACCGGGCATGAGTCACTCATCCCATCATGGTCTGCATGCTGCATCTGTAACGGGTGATGCAGCAGAGGACAACTGCCATGAGATGCGTTGCACCCAGTGCAGTTATTGCTCCCTGTTGATCAGTCGTAATACCAGTGATTTGCAACTGCTGGTTGAAACCCCCGTGCTGGCTGCAACTGGCCTGGCCTTCACACTCACCTCCCGCCTGGATCGTCCGCCCAAAAACCCATTGATCTGAATGCTGTTGTTTTTTCAGTCATCAATGAGGTTTTTATCATGCAACGTCGTGAATTTCTGCGCCTGGCGGCGCTGGGTTTTATGGTTACTCCTTTGGCTGCCTGTATGCCGGGTGGTCATGATCATGGCAATGGTTCTGCTGCCGGCCATCAACATGGTGTGAGTGGTACCGCTGCCAATACACCGGACTGGGCTGCAGCACTGCCCCAGCATCAACCCCTGCAAGCCTTGCCGCGCATTGCCAATCAGGCCAGTGCGCCACAGTTTCGTGCCACTTTGAACATGCAGCCCACCCGGGTGCCGCTGACCGCAGATGTGAGTACCGAGCTGTGGCTATACAACGGCAAGGTGGCACCCCTGATTGAAATCACCGAAGGGGATCAGGTGGAAGTGGTTGCCAACAACCATCTGGCGCAACCCACCACCATTCACTGGCACGGCGTCAAAGTGCCTGTCAGTGAAGACGGTGGTCCCCATGACCTGATTCCATCCCACGGCAGTCGCACCTATCGGTTCACCGTCCCGGAGGGCAATTCAGGCCTGCACTGGTTTCATCCACACCCCCACAATTACCTGGCTGAACAGATTGCACACAGTCTGGCCGGTGCCCTGTTGGTGCGTCCGAAGCAGGATCCCATGCCAGCAGCCATTCCTTCTTACCTGTTGATGGTCACTGACCTGCGATTGGATGCCGACGCACGGGTTGCTCCCCATACCGGAGTGGACTGGATGAATGGCCGTGAAGGTGACATCCTGTTGGTGAATGGTCAGCGTAATCCACGTCTGGATGTGGTACCCGGCAGCACCTTCCGTTTGCGGATGGTGAATGCCTGCGCCGGTCGTTATCTGCGCCTGCAGTTGGAAGATCATGGGCTGCAACTGATCGGTACGGATGGTGGTTATCTGGAGCAGCCAGTGGCACTGAACGAGCTATTGCTGGTGCCTGGTCAGCGTTGTGATTTGCTGGTACGTGCCAGTGAGCGCAAGGGGCAGACCTTTGCCCTGCAGAAACTGCCTTATGACCGCGACTGGATGGGACCCGTACCCGCCCACTATACCCGAACCGAAACCCTGCTGACCCTGCATACCTCCAATGCCGATGTGCAGTCGGTCATCCCTTTGCCTGCCCGGTTGACGTCCATTCCTTCATTGGGTGAGCCAGCGGTGCAGCGCAAAGTGGTATTGAGTGAAGAAATGCCCGGTCATGCCATGGGTGGTGCAACGGATGATCATGTTGCCCATGGTGGCCAGACGCAGCAGCCTGGCCATGATGCCCACGCTGATCATGGCAGCCAAGGGGGGCATGGCATGATGGCAGGTGGTCACGGCATGATGAGTGGTGGACATGGTGGTCACGGGATGATGGCTGGTGGTCATGGCGATCACGGCATGATGGGAGGCGGCATGCTGGCTGAGCGTCCGCCTATTCGTTTCATGATCAACGGTGAAACTTTCAAGCCAGGACGCATCCTGTTTGAGGGGCGTGTCGGGCAGGTGGAAGAGTGGGAAGTCTTTAATGAGTCTCACATGGACCACCCCTTCCATGTTCATGGCACCCAGTTTCAGGTGGTGGCAGTACAGGATGCCGGGGGTAACTGGCAGCCACCGGCATGGCGCAGCTGGCAAGACACCATCAACCTGAAACCGAACCAGCGCCAGAAAATTCGTCTGGTATTTGAGCAGCCGGGGGAGTGGATGTTCCACTGCCACATCATTGAACATGAAGAGCTGGGCATGATGGCCAGCATCCTGGTGAAGTGAGGGTACCAATATGATGATGCATTCAATGCAGGAAGGCGGAGCCATGATGGGCTGGATGATGCCCTTGGTCGGATTTGGTCTGTTGTTGCTGGTGGTGTTGAGTATTGCCGCACTGATCAAATACCTGTTTGGAAAAAAATGAAACAAGGGGGTGCTGCATGTCGATCAGTCAATACTGGTGTCGGGTAGGCCTCTCTGCAGTGCTGCTGGGATTTTCCAGCAGCCTGCTGGCGCAGGCCATGACCGTTTACAAATCGGAAAGCTGTGGTTGCTGCAATGACTGGATCGATCACGTTCGTGAGGCAGGCATTGAAGTGGAAGCAGTGGATCTGATTCATCTCAATCGCAAGAAGCAGGAACTGGGAATGCCGCCACAATTGGCTTCCTGCCATACCGCAGTGATCGAAGGTTATCTGATCGAGGGACATGTGCCGGTCAGTGACATCCAGCGCTTGCTGCAGGAGCGACCTGCCATCACCGGGCTGGCTGTGCCTGGCATGCCGCATGGCTCACCGGGTATGGAAACCGGACGATTGGATTCCTATGACGTGATAGGTTTTGATCTGAAAACAGAGCGGCTGGAAGTCTGGTCAAGCTACAACCAATAAGAGCAAACATAACCGGGTCGAGTGAAGCCTGGTGCTTTGATTGCCAGGAGGGTCACCCTGTTTGCTCGGCCTGGTTGGAGGCAAGACCTATGAAAAAACAACACCAGTCACCCGTAACTGAACCGGTGATTGAGCTGATCGTTCCGGGCATGGGCTCGGATCATTGTGCCGGTATTGTCAGAAAAACCTTGCAGCGTTTGGATGGTGTTGAGGTTCTGGATACAAATATTGCCCGTCACCTGGTCAGGGTTGTGGTGAAGTCCGGCGATATTGATCAAGCACTGCTGCGCACAGCAGTTGAGGGTGCCGGTTATGACGTTGCCAGCGTCAGGGCCGAAGATGGCGAGGCTGAGCAGTCAGATGAAGAAATAGAAGCCGACTATTTGCTTCAGGCACGCAGACGACTCTGGATTGCAGGCATACCTGCTTCTTTGATCATGCTGCTGATGTTGCCACACATGTTCTGGCAACCGCTGCCCGGATACTTGCTGATTGTTGCTTTGTTAGCCTTCCCAGTGGTTTTTCTGGGTGGAGGTGCAGCAACACACCGGGCTTCCTGGCGTTCATTGAAGAACGGCACGTTTAATATGGATGTGCTGATTTCTCTGGGTAGTTTGCCTCCCTATTTATTGGGGTTATTAGGTTTTTTCTTCCCGATGACTTCTTTTGTTGAGATGGCTGCCACCATCATGACCTTCCATTTGCTTGGGCGTTATCTGGAGGCTCTGGCGAAAGGGCGAGCTTCTCAGGCGATCAAAAAGTTGCTTCATTTGGGGGCCAAAACAGCCTGGGTTGAGCGTAATGGCAAAGAAGTTGAAGTGGCTGTCAAAGAGCTGCAGCCAGGTGACATTATGGTGGTGCGTCCTGGTGACAAGGTGCCTACCGATGGTGAGGTGATAGAAGGGGAAAGTCATCTTGATGAGTCATTGGCGACAGGCGAGTCCTTGCCGGTTTATAAAGCGCTGGGCGACTCCGTTCTGGGGGCAACACTTAACAAGGAAGGGCGCCTGAGAGTCAGGGCGACCCGTGTTGGTAAGGATACTTTTTTATCTCAGGTCGTGAAGTTGATTGATCAGGCGCAAGGGACACGAGTGCCGATTCAGGAGTTTGCGGACCGCATGACCGGGCGTTTTGTACCCCTGGTGATTCTGGTTGCACTGCTCAGTATGTTCGGTTGGTGGTTGTTTGCTGACCTGATGCGACCGGTACTCTACTGGGGGGAAGGCTTTTTACCCTGGGTAAATGCAGAAGCCTCATCACCGGTGCTGGGATTACTGGCTGCCATTGCTGTATTGGTGATTGCTTGTCCCTGTGCGTTGGGACTGGCAACACCAACAGCCCTGATGGTGGGTTCAGGTATAGGGGCTGAAAGGGGTATTTTGATTCGATCCGGTGAAGCAATTCAGACCTTCAAGGATATTCAGGTGATGGTGTTGGATAAGACCGGCACCATCACCCGGGGGGAGCCTCGATTGACCGAACTGAAAGCTGCTGAAGGAGTGGATGAGAATCAGCTCCTGCATTTGGCGGCGAGCGTGGAAAAAGCCTCAGAACACCCGATTGCACGAGCAATTGTTAATGCTGCTGAAGAAAAAGAGATGTCCATGACCAGCGTCCAATCCTTTCAATCCACGGGTGCCAGAGGTGTTTCCGGTGAGGTTGAAGGACGCAAGATTCTGATCGGCAATTATCGTTTGCTGGAAGAATCTGATGTTCAGGGATTAGCTGCAATGCAAGAGGCCATGCTGCAATTGGAGTCACGTGGCCGAACTGTGATTCTATTGGCCGCCGATGGTCAGTTGCTGGGCTTGTTGGCAGTTGCTGACACCCTGAAGGAAGAGTCCTTTGCTGCTATTGAAGGCATGCACCAGATGGGCCTCAGAGTGGTGATGCTTACGGGTGACAACCAGCGAGCAGCGCAGGCTGTAGCTGATGAGGTTGGCATTGATGAGGTTTATGCCGAGGTGCTGCCGGAAGACAAAGTCAGGATAGTGCGTGAACTGCAGGAAAAGTACGGACAGGTCGTGGCAATGGTGGGTGATGGCATCAACGATGCTGCAGCCCTGTCTCAGGCCAATGTTGGAATTGCCATAGGTGCTGGTGCTGATGTAGCGATAGAGGCGGCTGATGTCACCCTGGTTAAAGGTGAGTTGACTGGAGTGGTTGAGGCCATGAGGTTGTCTAAAGCGACCTTCAGAAAAATTGTCCAGAATCTGGTTTGGGCCAGTATTTACAATCTGGCAGCAGTGCCCATTGCTGCTTTGGCGCTTTTGCATCCGATGATAGGTGTTATCGCCATGACGGCCAGCTCTCTTTCTGTTATTGGCAATTCCATGTTGTTGAAACGCAACTTCAAGCCTGTTGCTGGAGGCGGCCTGTGATGAAACATCAGTCCACGGGAATGCTGTTCATTTGTCTGCTGATGCTGGGTGCAGGTTTATTCTGGGTGAGTCTGGATGACAGGAGTGGTTTATGGCTGTTGTTACTGATGCCCGCTTGTATGGTTGTTCATTTGCTGTTGCACCGGAAGGGGCGACCGGAGCATAAAAAACCGCCAGAGTAGGCTTGCTCAGGGTTGGGTTAAGGCGTTGGGCTGCAGGGGCAGGCTGAAGGAGAAACAGCTGCCTGCCCCCGGCTGGCTTTTAACCTGAATGCTGCCGCCCATTCGTTCAACGATCTGTTTGCTGATGGCCAGCCCCAGCCCGGTACCGCCGTAGCGTCTGGAGATGCTGGAGTCTGCCTGGGTGAACACTTCAAATAGCTGCTCCTGCACCTTCAAAGGAATGCCGGGACCGGTGTCCTGAACACTGAAATGCAGGCCATCCTTGTTCTGGGTGACTTCAAGTTGAACCTGCCCCTGTTCGGTGAACTTCAATGCATTGCCGATCAGGTTCAGCAACACCTGTCTCAGGCGCACCGGATCAGTGTGGTAGCAGGCATCTGCTTCGGGTGCCAGTGACCAGCTGAGGTGAACCGGCTTTTGATTGAGTCCGGCGGCAAAAAAATCCATCACTTCCTGCAAAAAGGGACTGAGGTGAACGTCCTGATCATCCAGCAGGAGTTTTCCAGCCTCCAGTCGTGAGATATCCAGCAAGTCATTGAGCAGCAGCATCAAAGAGCGGGCACTGTTAAAAATGGCATCGGTGAAGCGGCGCTGTTCTGTGGTTTGTGGGGTTTCCCGCAGCAAGTCAGCCAGCCCCATCACGCCGTTCATCGGGGTGCGGATTTCATGACTGAGGGTGGCCAGAAAGTCAGATTTGGCACGGCTGGCAGCCTCTGCCTGACGGGCGGTTTGTTCCAGTTCGGCGGCCATTTGCTGGGCTTGTTGTTGTGCGGTGCGTGCTTCCTGCATCTTGCGGATCAGCAGGCCAATGATCAGGCTCATGGTCAGGGTCAGCAGGATCACCAGCAGAATCAGGTAACGATAAAGCTGGCGCAACTGCTCGCGACTTTCGGTATTAAGCTGAGCACTGATGCCTTTCATGTGTGCGATCAAGGGTTCGGTGGTCTGTTGCAGTTGCAGCGACAAGGCTAATAACTGCTCCATGCCTTCCGGTTGTGTGGCCTGGTCGGACTCAAACAGCTGGTCCATGGCTTTTATCAGCTGGATGGCCCAGAAGCTGCGCTCTGCCGTTAAATTGGCAGCACCAAACACCCGTGCAAACTGTCCCTGTTGCAACAGGGTGATGCGGCTGTAAAGGATTTCAAAACGCAGCTCAACGTCATGCCAGTCATGCCCTTGTGGGTTGAGTTGGTATTGACTGAGCTGGGCAGCAAACTTGAGGTTTTCCCGATCCAGTTGATAAGCCGCCCAGAGCGCATCGTCCCGTTCTGCAGCCTGAATCTGTTGTTCACGCCCCTGCAGCACAAACAGCAGGGTCAGTGCCGCCAGCAGGAACAGCACGGCAATACCCGGCAGCAACCAGAAGCCAGCCTTGCGGTGCAGTGCCGAGAATTCCTGTGTTGGCATGCTCAGCGCACCAACTCGATGGAGCGTACCTGCCAGACGGAACGGTTGTAATGCATTTCAGTGTTCAGCTGCGGGTATTCATCAAAGGGATAGATCACAAACAGCGGGCCACGGTCACGGACACGCAATACGCGATCATTTTTGTGGGTGGCCAGAATCACTTCATAGTCCAGAAAGTCACTGACCGGCATTTCTGCAACAAAATCATTCAGTGCAGTGATACGCATCAGGCGAGCATCTTCGCCTCCCACTGCCTCTAATAGTGCACGACCCAGTGGGCCGGAATAGGCATGGCTGCCTTCCGCCCAGGGGGTGTGGGTCTGTGTGGTGCGCTGTTCGAGGCTTTCCAGCATCCCCCGGTCAAACACAGCCTGATCCGGGCGGTTGGTGTGACGTATCTCACCAGTGATGGTCAGGAGAATCGGGCCTTTAGGGCTGGGCAGCTCGCTGGCCTGAATCAGACCGGCAGTCAGCAACAGGATCAGTTGGAGGGCAAAAAGACGACTGGTGAACCGGACAGGAAAACGCATGCAGGGCCTCGTGCATTTTATTCAAATGCCAATTATGCGTTTTTTCTGGGTGAGCGTCCTGTAACTAACTGTAAGGCACTTCAGCTTGTTGAGTGCCTGTGAGTCTAAGCTGTCAGTCCAGATTTGACTAGCCGCACTGACTTTGCAAGAGTCTTCTTAGATGATGTGGGAAATCAGGTTTATGCTGTAGCAGTAGTGGAAGCGGCAGGTTTTTCTAGTCGTTTTATCATTGTGGAACAAGGATCTTGAATGGCAGCTCGACTTGGTCTTTTGGCAAAATGGCGTCCGCGCTGGTGGGTTTTTGTGTTATTTGCGCATTTGCTGGGGTTGCTGTCTTCTTTTGATGCCATGATGTCAACCCGAACTGCGCCTGGCGCAGTTGCCTGGATTGTTTCTCTAAATACGGTGCCTTATGTCGCTGTGCCATCTTATTGGGTATTTGGCCGCAGTCGTTTCCAGGGTTATGTGTCATCTCGGCGTGATGAAGATTCACTTTTGTCAGAGAAGTTAACCAGTAAGCTGGCTGAGCTTCAGTCACAGCGTTATTCCGGCTCCAGTATTGATCGGCATATCGCTGGTATTGAACGTTTGGCTAAATTGCCGGTACTGGCAGGCAATCATGTGTCTTTGCTGGTGGATGGTGAAGAGGCTTACGGAAGTATTTTTGCTGGTATTGCAGCGGCGCAGCGTTATGTTTTGGTGCAAAGCTACATCATTCAGTCAGATGCGATAGGTCTTAAGTTGCAGGACGCCTTGATAACCAAGGCGCGTGAGGGTGTTTCTGTATACCTGCTGTACGATGAGATCGGTAGTTACGCGCTGAGCTTCAGTTACTTGAATGAGTTAAGAAAAGCAGGTGTTCAGGTACATCACTTTCACTCTTATCGGGGGGTGGGAAATCGTTTCCAGCTAAATTTCCGTAACCACCGAAAAATTGTAGTGGTAGATGGTCAGACAGGCTGGCTGGGCGGATTTAATATGGGCGAGGAGTATCTTTATGGGCATCCACGTTTAGGCCGCTGGCGTGATACCCATATGGTTGTTGAGGGGCCGGCAGCTTTGGCTTTGCAGTTAGTGTTTACAGAGGATTGGCATTGGGCAACTGAGGAAATACTGGATTTACCCTGGACTCCCAGTATTCATACCAGCCATGCTGCACCGGTATTGATACTGCCCTCGGGGCCAGCCGATCGTTTCGAAACTGCAAGCCTGATGGTTCAGCAAGCCATTCATTCTGCCCATCATCGCATTTGGATATCCAGCCCCTACTTTGTACCAGATGAAGGGGTGCAGACCATGCTAAAACTGGCTGCGCTGAATGGTGTTGATGTCCGAATAGTGATTCCTGAGCGAACAGATAACACGCTGACATATTGGGCTGCTTATGCTTTTTTGCAGCCGATGCTGGAGGCAGGTGTAAAAATTTATCGTTATCAGGGAGGCTTTTTGCATGGTAAGGCATTTTTGATTGATGACAGCATGGCAGCGGTAGGTACAGTGAACCTTGATAACCGCTCTTTTCGTTTGAATTTTGAAGTGACCGCCCTGGTATTGGACCGTCCATTCGCTGCTGACGTACAGGTCATGTTTGAAGAGGATTTTGCTCGTTCCAGAAAAATGCAGCTGGATGATGTCAGTCAGCTCTCTGTCTGGCACAAGGCTAGATCAAGAGCAGCCTACCTGTTTGCTCCTGTGTTGTAATCAGACCTATTAGGGCAACAAGGATTAACTGAGCATTGGAGACTGTCAGGCCCAGTTTATACCGGGCCTAACCTGGTCAGGTTTTATCACTGAATTAGAAATCAGGATTCAGGGTAAAAAATCAAAGGTAGTGGGAAGCGTCAGCTTCCAGCAGACCGAGATTGGCCATCCGAATGCGCAGGGAGGTCAGATCCGAGTTGAGTTTGAGGTTGTCGAAGGTTTCTTCCAGCAGTGGCTCAAGCTTTGCGTTCAGCAGTTGGGTGCGGGCGCTGGCATAGTCACCCAGTTGCAGGGCCTGGATCAGGCCGTCCATCACGGTAATGTCTTTCTGATGGCCACCACAGGCTTCCAGGCCTTTTTTGATATCAGAAAAAAGTTCGATGAACTTGTCGTTAAAGGTATAGAAATTGTCTTCAATGTGCTGGTTGCGTGAAGGATCATTCATGGTATTCACCTCTGCTTTTGTTTTTGTAATGAATTCTGATGGTAGCAGCCAGGCAAAACTTAACAACCTGAAAATTTAAGACTTTGGTCTTTGTCACCCGCCAGGATGCAGGAATCGCATGGCAGGTGTAAAAACGGCATCAGTGTTTCAGTGCAGCAATATTCTGTGCGGTCAGATCCAGAATCTTCTGTCGGGCCTCCGGTGCCAGCCAGGCGCTGTGAGGGGTTATGATCAGGTTGAGCGGCTCATTCAGCGCGTCCAGTAGCGGATTGCCCCGTACTGGTGGTTCTTCACTCAATACGTCCACGGCCAGTCCACCGATACGGCCTTCGCGCAGGGCATTCAGAGCATCGGTTTCGTTCACGATGCCGCCGCGCGCTGCATTAACAACCAGAAGATCACTTTTTACCCGTTGCAGGCGCTCGGCATTCAGCAGATTGTGAGTGTCAGTATTCAGCGGGCAGTGGAAGCTGATGACATCAGCCAGAGGCAGCAGGCTGTCCAGTGCCGGGCGGTGATCTTGTGTGTTGCCCGGGCGGGCAGCAATCTGAACCTGCATGCCAAAAGCCTGTGCCAGGCGTTCCACTTCACGGCCCAGTTCACCATGACCCACCAGCAGCAGCGTTTTACCTGCCAGTTGGGTCACTGGATGCTGCATCAAACAGAAGGCAGGTGATTGCTGCCATTCGCCTGCAGCCACCGAGCGCTGGTAAAGCGGCAGGCGTGTGGCAAGGGCCAGCATCAGCATCAGGGTGTGCTGGGCAACACTGGCGGTGCCATAAGCCTGCACATTGCGAACCGGTATGCCCAGCTCAGCTGCAGCGTTCAGGTCGATGTTGTTCATGCCGGTGGCCAGCACACAAATCAGCTGAAGTTTTTGTGCTGCCAGCAGTTCATTACGCCCCAGGTATACCTTGTTGACCAGCAGCACTTCGGCATCAGTGATGCGTTCAGCAACCGCTTCGGGTTGCGTGGCTGGCCAGATCACCAGTTCACTCAGCTGTGCGCGGATGGAAGAAAAATCCATGCCTGGGCCGAGGCTGTTACCGTCCAGCAGTACACCTTTCATGTTGAGCTCCCCGTTTTCATGTTCGGTTATCCGTTATGAGACTTGGAAAGGAGGCATTATACTTTGCCGCCAATGACCACTTCACCTTATCCGTCTTGCCAGGATGTATTGTTTTGAATGCCATGACCTTGTCTGATGATTATCTGTTCCGTTTTGGTGGCATCGCTCGTCTTTATGGTCGTGCCGGGCTGGAGCGTCTGGCAGCAGCGCATGTTGCCGTGGTGGGTATCGGCGGGGTGGGTAGCTGGACAGCAGAAGCCCTGGCGCGTACAGGTGTGGGTCATATCACCCTGTTTGATCTGGATGATGTCTGCACCAGCAATATCAATCGCCAGTTGCATGCACTGGATGGCACGGTGGGGCGTTCCAAGGTTGAGGTGATGGCTGAGCGCCTGCTGCAGATCAATCCGGAGTTGCGGGTGGATGCCCAGAGCTGTTTTATCACACCGGGCAATCTTGCTGAAAAGCTGGGGCAGGGTTTTGATGCTGTGGTGGATGCAACGGATACCGTGCCTGTGAAGGCGGCAATGATTGCCTGGTGCCGTCGCAACAAGCTTAAGTTGGTGGTGGTGGGTGGTGCTGGTGGGCAGGTGGACCCGCGATTGGTGACCACTGCCGATCTGGCGCGAACCACACAGGACCCCCTGCTGGCCAAGGTGCGCAATCTGTTGCGGCGGGATTATGGTTTCAGTCGCAATCCTAAGCGACGTTTTGAAGTGGAGTGTGTTTATTCCACCGAACAACTGGTTTATCCACAACCGGATGGCAGTGTGGCTTGCCAGAAACCTGAGCCGGGTGAGGCTTTAAAACTTGATTGTGCCAGTGGTTTTGGTTCGGCAAGTTTTGTGACGGGAACCTTTGGTTTTGTTGCAGCACAGCGACTGATTGAGCGCTTGATAAAAAGGTGAGTGGTCAACAAAAACTGATCGTTTTTTTGATCGGCATCATTTTTATAAGCAAAGAACATATTCATATACACTAAAGTAGCAGCGACCGGTGGTCGCATAAACGCTAAATTAACCTGCGCTCATAAAAAATACATCTCAGCAGGAGCCAGGTTCATGTCGAAGAAAACCCTTCCCTTTGAAAGCGTCAGCCGACGCGATCTTTTAAAACTCGGTGTTGGTGCTGGTGTGGTTGGCCCTCTGGCCCTGACTGCCGGTGCTGCCAAAGCGGTAAATACCAATGCCCACATTGTTATTGTCGGTGCTGGTGCCGGTGGTACAGCGATGGCCAACCGCTTGTCTCGTAGCCTGAATGGTGCCCGTATCACGGTGATTGATGCCCGTGAAAAGCATCACTACCAGCCTGGCTGGACGCTGGTTGCTTCCGGAGCCTGGGACAAGAGCAAGGCCATCAGTGATACTGCTGACTGGATGCCGCGCAGTGTGAACTGGGTCAAGGGAATGGTTGCCGAGTTTGATCCCGACAACAATCGGGTCGTGTTGAATAATGGTCAGGCAGTTGATTATGACTACCTGATTGTCGCCAGCGGCCTGCAGCTGCGTTATGAGCGCATTGAAGGCATGGACACCCGTCTGATTGGTCAGGGCAAGGGTATTGGCAGTGTTTATGCCAGCATTGATGCCGCTGCTGCCACCAATGACGAAATCAATCGCTGGGTGGCCAGTGGTCGCGGTACCGGCCTGTTCACACTGGCGCCTACCGCCATCAAATGTGCCGGTGCTCCGCTGAAAATGACCTTCACTACGCTTTCCAAGCTGGAAGCAACTGGCCGTCGCGACCAGTTTAATGTTGAGTTCATGACACCATCCGGTGGTCTGTTCAGTCAGCCGCAGGTGCATGCCTTTGTGCGTCAGCGCTTTACTGACCAGGGTGTGAAGCGTAATGACTTTTACACGCTGAAGGCCATTGATGCTGATGCCAAAAAGGCCACTTTTGCTGTGCGTGACTCGGAAGATGTCACCCGTGATTACGACTTTATTCATGTGGTGCCACCGATGACTGCTCCACAGGCGCTGCTGGACAGCCCGTTGCGTTTCCAGGAAGGCCCCTTTGTGGACTGGATGGAAGTGAATCGCGAAACCCTGCAAAACGAGCGTTATCCCAATGTCTGGGGTATCGGTGATGTGATGGGTATGGCACTGAACAAAACTGCGGCCAGCGTGAAAATGCAGGCGGGTGTGCTTGAGCAGAATATTCTGGCCCACTTGCAAGGCCGTCCGCTGCCTGCCAAACATAACGGTTACACCTCTTGCCCGCTGATCACGGGTATTGGTAAAGCCATGCTGGTTGAGTTTGGCTGGGCCGATAACATGGCCATGATTCCATCCTTCTCCTTCATTGATCCGATGGCTGAGTCCTGGACGGTGTGGGTGATGAAAGATCGCATGCTGCGTCCTGCTTATTACGCCATGCTTGAAGGCAAGATCTAAGGAGACAATGAGATGACTTTATCCGGTGTTCTGACCGTTGTATGGTATTCCGTAGTGCCGTGGCTGTGGCTGTTGGCATTAATGACCATCATTTTCCTGGTGCCTCAGGTGATTGCACGCATGAAGGGTTACCGCTTCACCAGTACCGGTGGGCTGGGTTCCAAGGTGCTGCCGCCAGTGGTGGCTGTACTGGCACTGTTTCTGGTGCCCATGCATACCACTTCATCCATCAGTTATGTCAATACCTGGGTGGACTGGATGAACCTGATCGGTGCATCAGTAGGTCTGGGTATTTATGCCTGGCTGGTATTCCACCCGGTGTGCTACCTGCGCAACAAAAAAGCCTGAGTGCTTTGAGCTGACTGAACGACCCTGCCTTTTTGGCAGGGTTTTTTTTCTTTGATGCAGGCAATAGAATAATCTTATTCCTTTAGGTTATTTAATTGGCTGGGTGGACCGATTACACTGGTCCTGAAAATCAAGCAGGAGGTGAACATGCTTAAACCCCTGGTAGAAGCTTTTTTTGATGAAGATACCTTTACTTACACCTATCTGGTGCGAGATCCGTTAAGTCCTGCCTGCGCCATTATTGATTCAGTGCTGGACTTTGATCCGGCATCCGGCAGTACCTCAACGGCCAGTGCAGATCGCCTGATTGAGCGAATTCAAGCGCAGCAGTTAAAGGTTGAGTGGATTCTGGAAACCCATGTGCATGCCGATCACCTGTCGGCTGCACCCTACCTGAAGCTGAAGCTGGGTGGCCAGCTCGGTATTGGTGAAGAAATTCGCACCGTGCAGCAGGTATTTGGCAAGGTGTTTAATGCAGGCTCCGACTTTGCGCGGGACGGCAGCCAGTTTGATCGCCTGTTTACTGATGGTGATACCTTTCGCATTGGGCAACTGGAAGGGCTGGTGTTGCACACACCAGGTCATACACCAGCTTGCCTGACTTATCTGATTGGTGATGCCGGGTTTGTGGGTGACACCCTGTTCATGCCGGATTACGGCACTGCACGTTGTGACTTTCCCGGTGGTGATGCGCGTACGCTCTATCGTTCAATCCAGAAGATTTTTGCCCTGCCAGACCAGACCCGCCTGTTTATGTGTCATGACTATAAAGCTCCAGGCCGGGATGAATATTGTTATGAAACCTCTGTGGCTGCAGAAAAAGCTGACAATATCCATGTGGGCAGTGGCAAGACGGAAGACGCTTTTGTACAGATGCGGACTGCACGAGATGCCACCCTGGACATGCCACGGCTGATTCTGCCATCCGTGCAGGTGAATATGCGGGCAGGTCAATTCCCGCCACCGGAAGCCAATGGTGTAAGCTACTTGAAGTTGCCACTGAACCAATTCAAATAACCCATTAAAAGACATCAGGAGTTGAACATGGCTTTGCCTCCAATGCGAAAACTGGAAGAGAACCTGAGAACCTGCGGGCAATTGCTGCCCGATCAGATCCGTGAACTGGCTGCTGAGGGTGTTAAAACCCTGATTTTTAACCGCCCCGATCAGGAAGAAGCCGATCAGCCGGATACTGCTGAGCTGCAGGCTCTGGCGGAACAGTTGGGTATGCAGTGGGTGCATCAACCGGTGATTTCCGGTCAGGTAACGGATGAGCAGGGTGTTGAATTTGGACGTCTTTATGCGGCAGCCCCCAAGCCGGTAGTGGCTTTCTGCCGTACCGGTGCGCGTTGTGGTTGCCTGTGGGCGCTGAGTCAGAAGGATCAGCGGCCGGGTGCAGAGCTGGTTGCCGCCTTGAAGGCCGCCGGGTTTGACATGCCGGACTTCTTCAAGCGTCTGGCAGGTTAAAGCGGAGTCTGAGGTTATTGTGAAACACCAGCAATCCCCGCAACTGGCTGTATTGCAAGGGCGTGCCATGCAGCAGGGGCTGTGGGGGCTGCTGCGTCATCGTATTTACAATCTGCAGTTGTTACGCATGGATGCCACTGCTGCCCTGATTGTCTCCCTGTTGCTGATTCCCCAGAGCCTGGCTTACGCACTGTTGGCAGGCTTGCCGCTGCAAGCCGGTCTGTATGCCAGCATCCTGCCTGCCATCGCTTATGCCTTTTTTGGCACCAGTGGTGTGCTGGCAGTCGGGCCAGTGGCGATCACCTCGTTATTGACCTTCAGTGCACTGAGTCCACTGGCAACACCCGGCTCGGATGAATATGTGCTGTTGGCCATACTGCTAGCACTCATGTCGGGTTTGTGCCTGTTGTTGATGGGTGTGTTGCGCATGGGTTTTCTGACCAATTTTCTCAGTCACCCGGTGATGTCGGCGTTTGTCAGTGCCTCAGCAGTGATTATTCTGCTGAGTCAGTTAAAGGGTGTGACCGGTATTCCGGTGCAAAGTGGCACCTTGCCGGAGATGTTATACAGCCTTTATTCGGGTTGGCAGCAACTGCATCTGGAAACGCTGTTGCTGGGTTTGGCTTGTATCCTGTTTCTTTATTGGGCCAGGCATTACCTGGCCGGGCTGTTGCAGCGTTTTGGCATGAAACCGGATTTGGCCACCTTGATGGGGCGTATGGCACCCTTGCTGCTGCTGGTGCTGACTACACTGCTGGTGGTGATGACCCGGCTGGATCAGCAGGGAATCAAGATTGTGGGAGCCTTGTCGCTGGGTTTGCCAACCTTGCAATGGCAGATGATTACTCCGGGTGTGTTGTTGAGCCTGGTGCCGATGGCTGTAATGATCAGCCTGATCGGTTTTGCCGAGTCGGTCGCAATCGCGCGTACCTTTGCAGCACGCCGCCGCCAGCAGGTGAACTCCAATCGTGAACTGCTGGGGTTGGGTATTGCCAATCTGGCAGCAGGTGCCAGCGGCAGTTTTCCGGTAACCGGTGGGCTGTCGCGTACGGTGGTCAATCATGATGCCGGTTCGGTGACGCCGATGGCGAGTCTCCTGACCGGCATGGGTATGGCGCTGGTGTTGCTGTTTTTCACTGGCTGGTTGTATTACTTGCCACAAGCCATGCTGGCCTCGGTGATTCTGGTCGCCGTATTGTCGCTGGTGGACTGGAAGCAACCCCTGCACCTCTGGCGTTACAGTCGTGGGGATGCCTGGGCCTGGCTGGCGACAGCCAGTGGTGTGTTGCTGCTGGGCATTGAAATAGGTCTGCTGCTGGGTGTACTGGTTTCACTGGGTAGCTGGCTGGCCAAAAACAGCAAACCGCATGTGGCCATTGTTGGGCGGGTACCGGGCACGGAACACTACCGTAATGTGCAGCGCTACCAGGTGGAGTTGCATCCTTCCATTCTTTCACTGCGCATTGATGAAAGCCTGATGTTTGCCAATGCCCAGGAAGTGGAAGAGCGGGTGTTGCAGGAAGTCAGCCAGCATCCGGAAGTACGCCATGTGATCCTGATGGGATCTGGCATTAATCACATCGATGCCAGTGGTGTAGAGGTGCTGGAACAGTTGAATCAGCTATTGAAAGAGCAGGGTATCGGCCTGCATTTGTCAGAAATCAAAGGACCGGTGCTGGATCGATTGAAGTTGATCAACTTGCCGGAGCATTTGAATGGTCAAATATTCCTGACCCAGCATCAGGCGATGCAGGCGTTGACAAGAGTTGATGAAAAAGCCTGACTGGCAGGCTTTTTCATGGGTGATCAGAGCAGGATTTTACTCAGGCCAATCACCATCGGCAGGGCCGGCATTGCCAGCAGTACCACCAGACCAGCAGGAATCCACAGGGGGCTGCAGGTTTCTTTGAACTCACCTTCGTGATGCGCCATGTTTGCCTCTTCAGAAATGTACAAAAATTGACTTAAATCAAGATTGCGCATTCTAAAGGCAGATCATGGGCCTGTCATCCCTGACAGGTTACGACCTTGGTCTTTTGGGCTTTTTGTCGCATCAATACATCAGGGTGTATAACTTGCGCCGGCTCTGAATCACCAGTGGGTTGCCTTCTCCCAGCAGGGCAAAAACCTCCAGTAGGGTTTTATGGGCAATACCGTCCTGATAACTCCGTTCGTCACGCAACAGGTTCAGTAGTAGCGTCAAAGCCTGTTCGTAGTCTGCCTGCACCAGTGCGGCCATGGCTTTTAAATAACGGGCTTCACTGTCATCCCGATCAGCCAGTGCGGCCAGCTGTTCCGGGGAGGGTGCTTTTTCGGTGAACTGCAATCCGGCAATCAGGCCTTTCACTTCCGGTCTGGCTTTATCCGATTCCGGCAGGTTGTCCAGCACGGCACGGGCATCTGTGGCCTGATTCTTTTGCAGCAGGATGCGCGCCAGTTCAATCTGTAGCTCAATATCATCGGGCAGTTGACTGATCGCTTGTTGCAAAAGGGCCTGAGCCTGATCCAGCTGACCTTCACCAATCAGTTGCTTGATTTGTTCCTTGAACGCTTCCACCGGATTGGTCAGGTGTTGTTTGAGGAACGCACGGATTTCACTTTCCGGTTTGGCACCACTGAATTGATCAACGAGTTGCCCCTGACTGACCAGCATCACGGTGGGTACGCTGCGCACCTGAAACTGGGCGGCCAGTTCGCGCTGTTCATCAATATTCACCTTGGCCAGAATGAACTGTCCCTGAAACTCTCCGGCCAGCTTGGTCAGAATGGGCATCAGCGCCTTGCAGGGTGCGCACCATTCCGCCCAGAAATCGATCAGGATGGGCTGCTGCATGGAGCCTTCCAGAATGATCTGCTGGAAGTTGTCGAGGGTAATATCAATGATATAGGGCGATTGGCTCATGGATGATCCTGTTGGGGTGGCTGATGGCTGGTCGATATGGGTGGTGACTATCCACAGATATGGGGAGTAGCGCCCGGAAAATCAAGCGGTGCTGATGTTGAAAAGGTGATGCTGGAAAAGTGCTCAGCGGCCCTTTTTCCAGGGGCGGGCATTAAAGTCCTGGGGTGGTGGCTGATTGGAATTGGGAGAGGCATTATCACGAATATCGCGAAAATCCCGACCAAAGGTGGCTGCAGGTTTGTTTTGCGGGGTTGCTTTGTTGTTGCTGACCGTTTCCTGCTGTTTTTCACTGCGCTTGGCAGCGTTAATGGCATTGCTGGCCGATTCCGCATTGATGCGCTTGACCAGGCGGTAGCCCTGGCTTTCGAGTTTGTCACAGATCCATTGTTGACCTTGAGCGCCTGCCCAGAGTGGCAAGAGCACGATACCGGCAAGGGCACAGAGTGCCAGTAGTGGGAAGTCGAGCAGTGCACCGGCTGCTGCTGCTGCAAGCATCATCATGAAACCGACAAACAGCAGGAATGCCTTGCCCCACAGGCTATTGGCCGCCGCCCAGATAAAACTGGTGACAAAAGCAGCTATACTGAAGCCTACCGGTACAGCCTGGTAGCCTTTGCTTTTATGGTGGTACACCCGGTAAACCTGCATCCTATGCCTTCAAGTCTGTCAGTTTGTCACTTAATGATTATCCATAATTACCAGTCGTTGACGCTACTACTTGAGGGTAACAACTTGTTGTTGTCTGCACCTCCTTGTGCAGATGGTTTCTATCAGGCGTCAATGCGCTTGTATTTCATGCGCTTGGGTGTATCACTGCCGACCCGTTTTTTGTGATCTTCTTCGTATTCCTGATAGTTGCCTTCAAAGAACACCACTTTGGAGTCCCCTTCATAAGCCAGGATGTGGGTGGCAATCCGGTCCAGGAACCAGCGATCATGTGAAATCACCAGTGCACAGCCGGGGAAGGCCAGCAGGGCTTCTTCCAGTGCACGCAGGGTTTCCACGTCCAGATCGTTGGAAGGTTCGTCCAGCAGCAATACGTTGGCACCCTGTTTCAGGGTCAGCGCCAGATGCAGGCGGCCACGCTCACCACCGGAGAGGTCGCCGACACGTTTTTGCTGGTCATTGCCCTTGAAGTTGAAGCGACCCACATAAGCGCGGGATGGCATTTCAACGTTGCCGACACGCAGGATGTCTGCACCACCGGAAACGGCTTCCCAGACAGTCTTGTTGTCCTGCAGGCCTTCACGGGACTGATCCACGGTGGCCAGTTGCACGGTGTCACCCAGTACCACCTCACCGGTATCCGGCTGTTCCTTGCCGGTGATCAGTTTGAACAGGGTGGATTTACCGGCGCCGTTGCCACCGACAATACCCACAATGGCCCCCTTGGGAATACTGAAGTCCAGGTTTTCAAACAGCAGCTTGTCACCGAAGCGCTTGCTGACATTGTGAAACTCAATGACCTTGTCACCCAGGCGTGGTCCCGGCGGGATGTAAATTTCATTGGTTTCATTGCGCTTCTGGAATTCCTGGCTGGACAGTTCTTCGAACTGTTTCAGACGCGCCTTGGATTTGGACTGACGGCCCTTGGCGCCCTGGCGTACCCATTCCAGCTCGTGCTGGACGGCCTTGCGGTGGGCGGTTTCCTGTTTGGCTTCCTGCTCCAGGCGTTTTTCCTTGGCTTCCAGCCAGTTGGAGTAGTTGCCTTCAAAAGGAATGCCCATGCCGCGGTCCAGCTCCAGAATCCAGCCGGCCACATTGTCGAGGAAATAACGGTCGTGGGTGATGGCCACCACGGTGCCAGGATAGTCATGCAGGAAGCGCTCCAGCCAGGCGACCGATTCGGCATCCAGGTGGTTGGTGGGTTCGTCCAGCAGCAGCATGTCAGGGCCAGACAGCAGCAGGCGGCAAAGCGCTACGCGGCGTTTTTCACCACCTGATAGATTGGCAACCCTGGCATCCCATTCGGGTAAACGCAGTGCGTCTGCAGCGACTTCCAGTTTGCGCTCCAGGTTGTGGGCATCAGCCGCCTGGATGATGTTTTCCAGGCGGGCTTGTTCAGCCGCCAGGGCATCAAAGTCAGCTTCCGGGTCAGCATAGGCAGCGTACACCTCTTCCAGCTTGGCCTGGGCATCCTTAACCACGGAAAGGGATTCTTCAATCACTTCACGCACGGTTTTACCGGGGTCCAGCTCGGGTTCCTGTGGCAGGTAGCCAACCTGAATACCGGGCATGGGGCGGGCTTCACCGTTAATTTCGGTGTCAATGCCGGCCATGATCCGCAGCAGGGTGGATTTACCGGAACCGTTCAGACCCAGCACACCAATTTTGGCGCCTGGAAAGAACGACAGGGAAATATCCTTGAGGATTTCACGTTTGGGCGGTACGGTTTTACCGACCCGATGCATGCTGTAGACGTATTGAGCCATGGCGGAAAAACAACTCCTGATTGACCTGACTGTATGGGATAGCGGGCATGATAGAAGCAGGCAGACAGGAAAGCCAGTCTCGTAACAGCTTGTGAGAGACTGAAAACTGGCTGAATGAAGTGATTTCCTGATGGAAATTGAATTTTTTCATGTGAACGCCAGCGCAGACTGGGGTAAAATGCCTGCCTTGAATTTTTGCTCTTTCACTTTCCCATCACACCGGGGTCGCCATGTTCAGTCGTAAATCCAGTCTTGCCGAATTTGATGCTGATCTGTGGTCCGCCATGCAGGCGGAAGTACAGCGTCAGGAAGATCACATTGAGTTGATCGCTTCCGAAAACTACACCAGTCCGGTGGTGATGGAAGCCCAGGGCAGCCAACTGACCAACAAATACGCAGAAGGTTATCCCGGCAAGCGTTATTACGGTGGTTGTGAACATGTTGATGTGGTCGAGCAACTGGCCATTGACCGTGCTTGCCAGTTGTTTGGTGCCACCTATGCCAACGTACAACCCCATTCCGGTTCTCAGGCCAACTCAGCCGTGTTCCTGGCGCTGGTTAAAGCCGGTGATACCGTGCTGGGCATGAGCCTGGCTGAGGGTGGCCACCTGACTCATGGTGCCAAGCCAAATTTCTCCGGCAAACTCTACAATGCTGTGCAGTATGGTCTGAATCCGGAAACCGGCGAAATTGATTACGCTGAGGTCGAGCGTCTGGCGGTTGAACACCAGCCCAAAATGATCATTGCCGGTTTTTCTGCCTACTCCAAAATCATTGACTGGGCAAAATTCCGTGAAATCGCTGACAAGGTTGGCGCTTACCTGTTTGTGGATATGGCCCACGTGGCTGGCCTGGTTGCTGCGGGTGTTTACCCCAACCCGCTGCCTCATGCCCATGTGGTGACCACCACTACCCACAAGACGCTGCGCGGCCCTCGCGGTGGTTTGATCCTGTCTGCCTGTGGTGATGAAGACATCTACAAGAAACTGAACTCGGCTGTGTTCCCCGGTGGTCAGGGTGGCCCGTTGATGCACGTGATTGCCGCCAAGGCAGTGTGTTTCAAGGAAGCCATGAGCCCTGAGTTCAAGGCTTACCAGCAGCAGGTGGTGAACAACGCCCGTGCCATGGCTGGTGTGATGATCGAGCGGGGTTATGACGTGGTGTCCAACGGTACAGACGACCACCTGTTCCTGCTGAGCCTGATCAGCAAGGGGCTGACCGGTAAGGATGCTGATGCTGCGCTGGGTGCTGCCCACATCACTGTGAACAAGAATGCGGTACCTAAAGATCCGCAGAGTCCATTTGTAACGTCTGGTCTGCGCATTGGCACACCGGCTGTGACCACTCGTGGTTTTAAAGAAGCCGAATGTACCGAGCTGGCTGGCTGGATCTGCGATATTCTGGATGACATCAGCAACACGGCCACCATTGAAGCGGTGAAACAGAAGGTTGCAGCCCTCTGTGCCCGTTTCCCGGTGTACCAGGGCTGATCCTGACCCAAGCGGAGCACAGCAATGCACTGCCCTTTTTGTAGTGCGCAGGATACCAAGGTGAATGATTCGCGCCTGGTTGCCAATGGTGACCAGGTGCGTCGTCGTCGTGAGTGCCTGTCTTGTGGTGAAAGGTTTACTACCTACGAAACTGCAGAGCTGGTGATGCCGCGAGTGGTCAAGCGTGACGGCACCCGTGAAGCCTTTGAAGAGGCCAAGCTGCGTGCTGGTCTGCAACGTGCACTGGAAAAGCGCCCGGTGGATACCGAGGCACTGGAGTCCGCATTGGAGCGCATTCGTCAGCAGTTGCGGGCCAGTGGTGAGCGTGAGGTGCCTTCGATGCTGATTGGTGAGCTGGTGATGCAACAGCTCAAACAACTGGATCAGGTTGCTTATATCCGTTTTGCTTCAGTGTATCGGCAATTCAAGGATCTGGACGAGTTTCGTGCAGAGATCGATCAATTGGCTGCCGACCCTTCTTCCTCACGTACCGGTCATTAAACGGATGGCAGGTGTGTCCTGCCTGTTGAACGGGGCTTCTCTTGAACAGCGGATCTGCACAGCAATTTCAGCCGGAGTTCATGGCGCTGGCCATACGTCTGGCGCGTCAGGGCTGGTATACCACCCGTCCCAACCCACGGGTTGGCTGTGTGCTGGTGAGAGATGGCCAACTGGTGGGCCAGGGTGCCCATCTGAAGGCGGGTGAAGCCCATGCCGAAGTTCATGCCCTGCGCCAGGCCGGTGCGTTGGCGCAGGGGGCCGATGCTTATGTCACGCTGGAACCCTGCAGCCATCATGGCCGAACCCCCCCTTGTGCTGATGCGCTGATTGCTGCCGGGGTGAGGCGTGTGTGCATTGCCCAGTTGGACAGCAATCCATTGGTGGCTGGCCGTGGTGTGCAAAAGTTAAGGGATGCTGGTATTGAAGTGGCACATGGTCTGCTGGAAGCGGATGCAAGGGCGCTGAATCCGGGATTCTTCCGACGCATGGAAACGGGTTTGCCGCGTGTGACCCTGAAGCTGGCGATGAGTCTGGATGGTCGTACTGCCATGGCTTCGGGTGAGTCCCAGTGGATCACCGGCGCGGAAGCTCGGCAGGACGTACAGCGTTTGCGGGCTGCCAGTTGCGCCATCATCACCGGTGCAGATTCGGTGTTGGTGGATGATTCACGGCTGACGGTGCGGGATAAGCAGTTAACCGGTTTGTATGGTTTCAGTCAGCCGTTGCGAGTGATCACTGACTCCAGGCTGAGAGTGCCGGCCGCAGCGGCCATCTTCCGCCAGCCCGGCACCACCCTGCTGGCAACACGCGAGGCCAGTGTGGGTGCCCGGCCACAGCAGGCTGAGCAACTGCGCCAGGCGGGAGCAGAGCTACTGGTGCAGCCAGGCGCGGCATCACCGTTGAATTTGCAGCGACTGCTGAGTGACCTGGCTGAACGCGGTTGCAATGAGGTGCTGGTGGAGGCGGGAGCCAGCCTGGCTGGTGCTTTCCTGCAGGCTGGACTGGTGCAGGAGTTACGTATTTACATGGCGCCGATGCTGCTGGGCGATACCGCGCGAGGGTTGTTGCAATTGCCGGGGCTGGAGCGACTGGCTGATGCCATCCATCTGAAGGTGCTGGATATTCGCGCGCTGGGACAAGACTGGCGCTTTATTCTTGAGCCGCAGGGGCTATCCTGATAGCTGTACCGCAAAGTGTTAAGATAGCGGTTGCTGAACCGAGGACATCATGGCTTTAAACACGATTGAAGAAATTATTGAAGACATCCGCCAGGGCAAGATGGTTATCCTGATGGATGATGAAGATCGCGAAAATGAAGGTGATCTGATCATTGCTGCCGAAAAGGTCACTGCTGCCGATATCAACTTCATGGCCCGGCATGCCTGCGGTCTGATTTGTCTGACGCTGACGTCACAGCGTTGTGAGCAACTGGACCTGCCGTTGATGGTGGATCGCAATGGCGCCCAGTTTTCCACCAATTTCACCCTGTCGATTGAAGCCGCTGAAGGGGTGACCACCGGTATTTCTGCAGCCGATCGCGCCCATACCGTGCAGGTGGCCGTAGCACGTAATGCCAAGGCCGCTGATATTGTGCAGCCGGGCCACATTTTCCCGTTGCGCGCGCAACCGGGTGGGGTGTTGCAGCGTGCCGGTCATACCGAAGCTGGTTGTGATCTTGCCTGGCTGGCGGGTTTTGAATCGGCATCGGTGATTGTTGAGATCATGAATGATGATGGCACCATGGCGCGTCGTCCGGATCTGGAAAAGTTTGCTGAAAAACACAATCTGAAGATTGGCACCATTGCCGACCTGATTCATTACCGAGTGGTGAATGAGGCAACCGTGCGTCGTGGTGAATCCTACGACCTGCAGACGGAGCAGGGCTGTTTCCGAGTCACCTCCTTCCATGATGATGTGCAGGGTGGCACCCATCTGGCGCTGGTGATGGGTAGTCCCAAACCTGAACAGCCGACTCTGGTGCGTGTGCACCAGGCCGATACTTTCCGTGATTTGCTGGATGCCCGCTTGCAGGATAAAAACAGCTGGAGCCTGCGCAAGTCGCTGGCACGTATTGCGGAAGCCGGTGAAGGCGTAGTGGTGTTGCTGGACAACACCAGCGCCAAGCCCAGCCTGGAAGTGCAGTTGCGGCATTTCCTCGGCCTGGAGCGTGAAATCCGCACCAGTGCCAAGGATGGCGCAGGCACCTACCTGACCATCGGTACTGGCGCACAGATCCTGCGTGATGTTGGTGTTGGCAAGATGCGCCTGCTGTCTTCACCGCTGAAATTTGGTGCCCTGTCCGGATTTGATCTGGAAATAGTGGAAACCCTGAGCGTAGACGATTACTGAACACGACTGACAGAAGAGATAACCAAGATGCAAGAGATCAAACAGACCGAAGGTCAGCTGCAGGGTATCAGGGGCCAGTTTGTACTGGTGGTGGGTCGCTTTAACAGTTTTGTGGTGGAAAGCCTGGTCAGCGGTGCAGTGGATACCCTGCGCCGCCATGGTGTGGCTGCTGAGCAGATTGAAATTGTGCGTGCTCCCGGAGCCTGGGAATTGCCACTGGCAGTGAAAAAGGTATTGCAGACGCGTCAACCTGCAGCCGTGATTGTGCTGGGTGCAGTGATCCGTGGGGGTACACCGCATTTTGAATATGTGGCCGGTGAGTGTAACTCTGCACTGGGTCGTTTGATGATGGAATTTGAAACGCCGATTGCCAATGGTGTTTTGACCGTTAACTCGATTGAGCAGGCGATTGAGCGCTCCGGAACCAAAATGGGTAACAAGGGTGTGGAAGCGGCAGATGCGGCGCTGGAAATGGTCAATCTGCTGAATACCCTGGGGAACTGACATGGCTTCAGGCAAGAATGGTAAACCTTCTCGCAGTCAGGCTCGCAGCGCTGCCCGACAGCTGACCTTGCAGGCATTATATCAGTGGCAGGTCAGTGGTAATGCCATGCACCAGGTGGAGGCTTACATCCGTGCAGCCCTGCCAGACGATGGCCTGGAACCTCATGAAGACATCGCTGCAGTATTAAAAACCGCTGATCTGGCCTATTTCCATGAAATGGCCCAGGCGGTTGCTCGTCAGCAGACAGAGCTGGATGAGAGTTTTGCCCCTTTTCTGGATCGCCGGGTTAATGAGCTGGACCCGATCGAGCTGGCCATTCTGCGTCTGGGCAGTTATGAGCTGACTCAGCGGCTGGATGTCCCCTACCGTGTGGTGATCAACGAAGCAGTGGAACTGGCCAAACGCTTTGGTGGCACCGACAGTCACAAGTACGTCAACGGCATTCTCGACAAGCTGGCGCAGCGTGCCCGTGCTGCCGAAATTCAGGCACGACGTAGTTCACAAGGCTAAGTGAATGGATGAATTTGCCCTGATCAACCGCTGGTTCACCGGTATTGGCCCAAAACTGCCTGAAGTGGTGGCTGGAGTGGGTGATGACTGTGCCCTGCTGCAGTTGCAGCCAGGTGAACAGTTGGCCATCTCGGTGGATACCTCAGTGGTTGATCGGCACTTTCCTGCCCAGGCTGATCCTTGGGCGATTGGTTGGCGTGCACTGGCAGTCGCCCTCTCGGACCTGGCTGCAATGGCCGCACGGCCGCTGGGTTTTACCCTTGCCGTGACCTTGCCGCAGGTGGATGAAACCTGGCTGGATGCCTTCAGTCAGGGGCTCAGAGCCCTGGCCGATCAGACCCGTTGTCCGTTGATTGGGGGTGATACCACCCGTGGTCCCCTGAGTTTTTCCGTACAGGTGCATGGCGCTGTGGATGCTCAGCATGTCTGGCGACGCTCCGGTGCCCGGGCCGGTGACGTGATTGCCTTGCTGGGTCCGGTCGGATTGGCCAATGCCGGTCTGAGAAGCCTGCTGGAACAGCCGGAGCGTGGCAGCAGTCGCCAGCAATGGAGCCTTGCTGAACAGGCTTACATGTTGCCTCGGCCACTCATCCGGGAAGCCCTGCGATTGATGCAGGGATGCCGCATTCATGCTGCGATAGATGTCTCGGATGGCTTGCTGGCTGATCTGCAACACCTGTTAGCCGCTTCGGCGCTGGCTGCGGAACTGGATACTGAATCCCTGGTGCTGGCACCGGAGCTGATTGCTCAGTTGGGTGAAGTGGAAGCCCTTGAGGCAGCGCTGCAGGGTGGTGACGACTATGCACTGATATTGGCACTGGACGAGCAGGACTTTGATCTGGCACGTAACCTTTGCCCCGGCTTGCAGCAAATAGGGCGCTGTGTACCTGGTGCCGGTATTCGCACGCCACAGGGGCGGGTGCTGGAGCCGCGCGGTTACAATCATTTTGCCATGACCAGTGCGGGGTATTCATGAACAAGGCCCCGGCCAGTGTATGGCGTAACCCAGTGCATTTTCTGGCCTTTGGTCTGGGCAGCGGGGCTTCACCCTGGGCACCGGGCACCATGGGCACTGTGGCAGCGGTCCCACTTTATTTTCTGCTGGTGCAGTTGCCGTTGAGTCTTTACCTGTTGGTGTTGTTGATCACCTTTGTGGTTGGTTGCTGGTTATGTGAAAAAACCTCGGCTGATCTGGGTGTACATGATCACAGCGGTATTGTCTGGGATGAGTTTGTGGGTTACTGGCTGACCATGTTGGCCTTGCCTGTGAGTCTGGGTTGGGCGCTGGCTGGTTTTGTACTGTTCCGTTTTTTTGACATCATCAAACCCTGGCCAATCCGTTGGGTTGATCAACGGGTGGGTGGTGGTTTTGGCATTATGCTGGATGACGTGCTGGCGGCGGTTTATGCCGGAGCAATCTTACATCTGGTATGGTATTTCTGGGGTTGAGCCTTTCCGTTCTGAATAGTCATCAACCCAGGGTTTTATCCAAAGGAGTGCAGGAATGAAGAAGATTGGACTGATTGGCGCTCTGCTGTTGGTACTGTTGATTGGTGCCAGCATCATGACAGGACGCCTTTTTGATCAGCAGTTACACCAGATGACCGAAGAGTTGCTGCTTGACCCAAGGGTTGAGCTGCTGGGCATGCAAACTGAAAAAGGACTTTTTTCATCATCCGGTAGCCAGCAACTGGCCATGGATCTGGATGGCATGGCACAACTGGTGATTGAAACCCGTTGGCAAACCCGCCATTTCCCCGGCTGGCTGACTTACCAGGGTGATGTTCAGCTGTTGATGGAGGGTGCTGGTGAAACCTTTAATGTATTTGAAGAGTTAGGCATTCAGCCGCCAGTTTATCAAGGGCGGGCAGACTGGCGTAAAGCCACCTGGCAGATGAGCCTGGCGCCTTTTGAGTTTCAGGATGGCAGTCTGGTGTTCCAGACTACTGAACTGCAGATGCAGGGGGTTTATTACTATTCCGGGCAGCAGCAGGCCAGCTTTTCAGTGGCGCATATGACGCTGGAAGACAAGGGTTATCAAGCGACACGCCTGGATTTGCATAACCTCGCGCTGAAAATGGACCAGTCAGGTTCTTACCCATGGGTTTCCGGTGATTTGTTGATGTCACTGGAGCGGGCGGAGTTTGCAGGCCCGCAGGGTCAATTGTTGATCAATAATCCTTCGTGGAGCCAGCAGTTGCATTTTGATGCCCGTGCATTTGATCTGGCGCTGCAACTGGATCTGGGTGAGATTTCTGCGCTGGGGCAGCCGCTGGCCAGTGGCAAGCTGGCGCTGAAAACGCGTGATGTAAACGGTCAGGCCATGGCGGATTTGTTGGAGCTGATGGGACGCAACCCTGATCTGGCACAAGCCAGTGAGGCGGATCTGGAACAGGCGATGAATGCCCTCGACCGTTTGCTGGCAGGCTCTCCGGCCTTGCTGCTGGAAAGATTGGATTTCAGCATCAAGGCGCCTTTTGTGGTTGACCAGAAGGCAGTGGGTGAGCTGGCTTTTGATGGTCGTAATCTGCCAGTCAGCTATCTGCAGCAGATGGGTGAAGGTCAGCTGGATCCTGAGGACTTGTTTAACCGCATCCGTCTGGAGCTGACTTTTGATCAGATTCATCCGGGCTTGTTGATGATGGTGGGTATTCCACCCTTTATGGTGGACCCTACTCAACCGGAGCAGAAATTGGTGATGGAAAATGGTGAAGTCCGCTTG
This sequence comes from Marinospirillum alkaliphilum DSM 21637, assembly GCF_900119735.1. GTDB lineage: Bacteria > Pseudomonadota > Gammaproteobacteria > Pseudomonadales > Halomonadaceae > Marinospirillum > Marinospirillum alkaliphilum. Next base: position 128,869 of record NZ_FPJW01000002.1, read on the forward strand.
AATGGCCAACTGCTGCCTTTCTGAGTGGTCATCCATGAAAAACAAAAAGCCGCCCATCAGGCGGCTTTTTGTTTCAGAAGAACTCAGAGTTCTTCATCATCAAAGTCAAAATCATCTTCGAGCTGTCGGCGCAGCCTGCGCTCTTCCAGCATGGCCTCGATCATACGGCGTTTGGCAATTGGCGAACCATCTCGGTTGGTATCCTTGCCGCCCAGATCAATTTCATACTCGTCATCATTGACAGCTGCATCAAAGACATCTTCATCGACATAAGAGGCGTCTTCACGACCCATGGCTCAGGCTACTCCAGCAGTTGTTGACCACAGCTGCTATATAGGACTTTTTAACTCGGATGACAAGCAAAATTTATCTGGAGGGCGAAGTTTCGCTGGCCTGGCGCAGTTGCATCAGTTCGGTGACATCCTTTTGAACGCCGATAAAATAGGTCAGTTGATCTTCATCGTTAAACACTGGTGTGATGGAAAGCTCATTCCAGAACAGGCTGCCATCCTTGCGATAGTTGCGCAGTATCTCCCGGCAAGGGCGATTTTCACGAATGGCGGCACGAATCCGTTCCAGTGCAGGCTGGTCACGGTCATCACCTTGCAGAAAACGGCAATCTTGATAGAGGATTTCGTCTGCTGAGTAGCCGGTCAGTTGCTCAAAGCCCTTATTCACATAGATAAGGATGTTTTCATCGCCTTCCTGCTCGGCAATCACGATGCCATCCTGCGACTCGTTAACAATGCGTTCGAGCAGGTCTGGGCTGATCATGGGCTTGGCTTTCATAGTGTTCTTCTTTTTTGGCAAGAGGTTACAGCATCACTATGCAGGCAGTTGCCGCAAATTTCAATGCGCAAAAAAACAGGGCAGTGGCTGCAATGCAGTCTACTGCCCGGTCTGATGGATCAGTGGATCAGGATACAGCCATGACTCGCAAGGGAAGTGCGTCATCATCCTGAATGCCCAGCAGTGAGCGCATGTCAGCAGGATTACTGAGCAGGTTCTGCAGGGTGTATTGATCCAGTACAGCCAAAAAGGCTTCCTGAGCTTTCTGCATCATGGGCTTGAGTTCGCAGGCACCAGTGATCGGGCAGGTCAGTTTTTTGCAATCCACCACTTCCAGAGTGGTTTCAAAGTCACGCACCAGGTGGCCAAGGTTAACGCTGGCGGGGTCACGCTCCAGACGCAAGCCGCCGTATTTGCCCCGCACGGTCTGGATGTAGTCCATCTGTCCCAGCTTGTGGACAATTTTCATCAGGTGGTTGCGTGAAATATCGAAGTGGTAGGCAATGTCGCTGATGGTGACCAGACGGTCATCCTGCTGGATTCCCAGAAACATCATCACCCGGATGGCATAATCAGTTTGACGGGTAAGCTGCATGGTTTTTCCTCCGTGGATTACAGACCCAGAACCCTCTTATCCTTAAGGATTTCAGATCACAAAATTTGGTAAATCCATCATATAACAGGCAGCTGCTCCAGCGTTGTGAGTAATTACAGGGAAAAGGTTCCTGCTTTTAACATCATGTAAAGCTGAAGCCGGGGCGTATTTCTAAAGTTTACCCCTATTTGCCTTTTTGTTCACCAATATTAACAGCGCAGCAGTTTGCCTCCAGTGTCGTGTGCAACCGACATCAGCGCAGCAAGGGGTATAACTTTGGCCAGACGTTATCCAGAATGATCGCCTGGGCCTCGGCGGTGGGGTGGAGTCCATCCTGTTGCATCAGACCTGGTTGGTCTGCAACACCTGCCAGCAGGAAGGGCACCAGTGGCAGTCGGTTTGCAGCTGCCAGCTCTGGATAAAGTGCTGCAAACTGATCGGTGTAACGTGGGCCGTAGTTGGGTGGCAGCAGGATACCAAGCAGCAGCACTTCAGCCCCCTGATCCCGGCTCATACGGATCATCTGGTTTAGATTGTTGTGGATGCGTGGAATTGGCTGGCCACGCAACCCATCATTGGCGCCCAGCTCCAGTAGAACAATCTGCGGTTGGTGTTGTCTCAGCAGGGCCGGTAGACGGGTGAGTCCACCACTGGTGGTTTCACCGCTGACAGACGCATTAACCACCCGCCAGGGCTGGCCTTGATGGTTTAATCCCTGTTGTTGCAGGCGCTGCTCCAGCAGGCTGACCCAGCCGCTATCGGCTGGAATATTGTAAGCTGCACTCAGGCTATCACCCATTACCAGCAGTACTGGACTGCGCTCAGCCAGTGCGGGAGCAGTAAAAAACAGCAGCAGGACCACTGGCCACCAGCGGATTTTTTTCAGACTGGATTCTTTTATACCCGAGCATGGAAAACACATGACAACAAACTCCTTGAACAGAACATCCGACCTGAGTGAGACGGTGATACAGGCAAAAGGTTTAGGTTACCAGGTACAGCAACAAGACAAACCGCTGACCATTCTGCGCAATCTGGATCTGAACATCCAGCATGGAGAGCGGGTTGCCATTCTTGGCCCTTCCGGTGCCGGAAAGTCAACGTTGCTGGCATTGCTGGCAGGCCTGGACACACCTACCGAAGGCGAGCTGCTGTGGAAAGGCGCACCTTTCAGCCGACTGGATGAAGATGCCCGTGCGGATGTCAGGGCCAGGGAAGTTGGTTTCATTTTTCAGTCTTTTCAATTGTTACCGGAGCTGACGGCACTGGAAAATGTCATGCTGCCGCTGGAGTTGCGCAATGAGCGGGATGCGCGCCAGCAAGCCCTGCAGTGGCTTGAACGTGTTGGTTTGTCACAACGCGCGGGCCATCGCCCGACCCAGTTGTCCGGTGGTGAACAGCAGCGAGTGGCCATTGCCCGCGCTTTTGCCTGTCGACCGCAGGTGCTGTTTGCAGATGAGCCAACCGGCAACCTGGATGAAGCCAATGGCCGCAAGGTGGCCGATCTGCTGTTTGATCTGAATGACAGTGCCGGGCAGGCCATGACACTGATTCTGGTCACCCATGATCGCCAACTGGCAGCACGCTGTCAGCGTATTCTGCAGCTGGAGGCCGGGCAACTGGTGGATGAGGTTGCTGCGGATGAATGATCTATTGTTGTCATTCCGATTGGCATGGCGCGGTGTTCGGGCGGGTGAGTACCGCGTATTGCTGGCGGCACTGATGCTGGCAGTGGCCTGTGCCACCCTGTTGGGTGTGGTGGGTGAGCGCATGCAGGGGGCACTGGATCATGAGGCGGCCAGAATTTCCGGTGGTGACCTGGTGATTTCAGGCCGACAACCCGCTGATCCCGCACTTGGTCAATGGTTAACCCAGGAGCAACTGCGTTGGTCGCAGCGAGTGGAGCTGACCAGTATGGCCGGGCTGGATGATACTTTTTTATTGATCAGCTTGAGTGCGGTGGATGATACCTACCCTTTGATAGGTCAGCTGCGAATTGCTTTTCCAGATGGTCAGGAACATCGGGTGCGTCGTCAGCCTCCTGTTGGTGAAGTGTGGCTGGAGCCGGGCTTGGCACTGCGACTGGATGCCAAGCCCGGCGACTGGATTGAAATCGGTGATCGTGAACTGCTGTTTTCCGCGTTATTACTGGAAACGCCGGATCAGAGTGGTGGTTTTGCCAGCTTTTCTCCCCGTGCTCTGGTGCACCTGGATAGTCTGGAAGGCAGTGCACTGTTGGGACCCTTGAGCCGTGCACGCTGGCGCCTGGGTATGACGGGTGATGCTGCTGCGTTGGCGCGAGTCAGGGCAGAGTTGCCAGCGCGACTGGAAAATCACCAGCGCCTGCGGGATATGGAGGAAAGTCAGCCCGGAATTGCTCGTGCCATGAATGAAGGGCGACGTTATCTGGGTATGGCAGGATTGATTGCAGTGTTGCTGGCAGCCCTGGCTGTAGCCTTGGCTTCTCAGCGTCAGGCCCGACGCCAGGCGCGAGAAGTGGCGCTGTTACGTTGTCTGGGGCAGTCACGCGCCAGGGTGCAGCGCCTGTTCTTGCTGCAGCTGTTGTGGCTGGGTGTGGCCGGTGGTCTTGTGGGTGGTGCTGCCGGTTATCTGGCGCATTTGGGACTGGTACAGCTGCTGGCACCCCTGTTGCCACTGACATTGCCGCCTCCCACCTTCTGGCCAATGCTGGCAGCCTTGCTGCTGGCCATCTGGCTGCTGCTGGGTTTTTCATTGGCACCCCTGCTGAGTCTGGCGCGGGTCAGTCCATTGGCGGTATTGCAGTCCAGGCCCTGGCAATTGAGTTCATCAGCCTGGTTGACCTATGGGCTGGCGGCCTTGTCCACGCTGGGGCTGGGCATCTGGTTGTCGCGGGATCTGCTGTTGACCTTGTGGACGTTGCTGGGGCTGCTGCTGGCCGGGGTGCTGGTGGCCTTGCTGGGCTGGATGCTGCTGCGCCTGTTAATGCGGCGTATTGAGCTGTTCCCCTGGCGCTGGCGGCAGGGATTGCGACGGTTGGGTCGTAACTCCGGGGAAACCCTGTTGCAATTAAGCACCTTCACGCTGGCTTTTGCAGCTGTACTACTGGTGGCGCGTGGTGGTGATCAGCTGGTGGGTGATTGGCAGCAACAGTTGCCGGAACAGCGTCCCAATCAGTTTGCGGTGGATATTCAGCCGCATGAGCGTCAGGATTTTGAGCAGTTTCTGGATCAGGCTGGATTACAACACAGTCGTCTTTACCCCATTCTGCGCGGCCGATTGCTGTTGATTAATGGTGAGGAAGCAGAAACTCAGGTGCCGGAAGCTGCCCGTAATGACAACACCCTGCGGCGTGAACTGAATCTGACCTGGAGCAGCGAGTTGCCTGAAGGCAACCGGGTGATGGCGGGTCGCTGGTGGCAGGATGGTGACAGTGATGTCGATTCAGTGGATGCCGTGATGCCGGTTTCTGTAGAGTCAGGCATGGCGCGTCGCCTGGGGCTGGAGCTGGGTGACCGGATGACGTTCAATCTGGCCGGATCAGCGATTGAAACCCGCATCATCAGTTTGCGCGAAGTGCGCTGGGAAAGTTTCAATCCCAACTTTTATGTGATTTTCCCGCCGCAGTTGCTGGAAAATCAGCCGCATACCTTTCTGGCCAGTTTTACTCTGCCGGAAGACGAGGGAACATTTATCCGCTCATTAACCCGTCAGTTCCCCGGTGTGGCTTTTCTGGATGTGCGTGCAATTCTGGCTCAGGCGGAAGGCATCCTGCGTCAGTTGAGTCTGGGCATTCAGTACCTGCTGGGTTTTGTGTTGCTGGCCGGACTGCTGGTGACCTGGGCATTGATGATGGCCAGCCTGGATGCGCGTCAGCGTGAACAGGCACTGTTAAAAGTGCTGGGTGCCAGACGAGGCCTGCTGGCTGGTCGCCAACTGGCAGAGTTTCTGTTGCTGGGTGGGTTGTCAGGACTCTTGGCAGCAGTTCTAGGTGAAGGTTTGTATGCACTGATGGCTGGTCAGTTATTCAACCTGCCCTGGTCTGCGGCCCCCTTGTTCTGGGTGTTGCCACCCCTGGCGGGTGCCTTGTTGTTAGCGGCTTTTGCTCATCTGGCATTACGCCCCTCATTACAGGCAGCGCCGCACCAGTTACTGAAGCGACTGGGCTGACTGCGACGCTTGGGCACACCGGCTTGCGGTTCACCTTCGGCCATTGCATGATGTTCTGAAAAATCAATTGCCTGAAGGTGAATCCGTGACTGACTCAGCCGTGCCAACCGGCCTAGCAGCTGCCTTGCGTCCATCCTTGCCCCGTAACCTGCATCCAGCACGGGAAAGCCTTTATCACGAGCTGCATGCCCGCCCTTTCCCGGTGATTGGCAGTCCAGTACGAATTTCACATCTGGCCTTGCTGCTGGATGAGTCCGAGCGCAGCGCGGATTTTGAGCATCTTGGTGCTCTGTGCAGCCGTTATGGCGTGAATCCGCCAGCCGCTGGCGACAATAGTTTTTATCAGCGACTGGGTGATCTGGAGGTGCGTTGGGAAAGGCACCTGGAGTTTGTCACCTACACCTTTGTGCGCCCTGGTTGTAACCAACAGCCTTTCACCCAGCAGGCCTTGTCATTATTGCCGCAGGACTGGCTGGAGGCTATTCCCGGACAGCTGGTGGCGGCCTTGCATCTGGAGGTGCGTTCACCAGAAGATGCAATGCTGGATCGGGAGCAACTGGCTTCCTGCTTTGAAGGTCAGCGACTGGTCAGTGGTCGCCTGATGGAGGGCGCTGCCACCCTGTGGAGTGCTTTTCGCCTGCACGGTGATGGTTGTGGCCGGGTGCTGCTGCACAATCATGGTTTGAATGACAACCAGACTGGTCGTTTGATTCTGCGGGTGCTGGAACTGGAAACCTATCGTCTGATGGCCTTGCTGGGCGCGCGCCCGGCACGGGAATTGGCGCCGGTACTGCGGCAGCTGGATCAGCAGCTGGCAGGAATCATCACTGTCCTGTCTGATACAGAAGGTCTGGAAGAAGAGCGTGAATTACTCAAGCAGCTGACTGCCATGGCAGCCCAGATAGAACGGCACCGGGCCGATACCATTTCACGCTTTTCTGCGACCCAGGCTTATTACCGACTGGTCATGAAGCGACTGGAAGAACTCAAAGAGCGGGAAAGTGGTCCAAACTTCACGCTGGCGGCCTTTTTCAGTCGACGCCTGACACCAGCGGCCAATACCTGTGATTCGGTCAGTCAACGCCTGGAAGACCTTGCGCGGCGTATTGAGCGGGCCGGGGATCTGATCCGCACCCGAGTGGATCTGAAACTGGAGGAGCAGAATCGTCGCCTGCTGGCTTCGATGAATCGCCGTTCACGTCTGCAATTGCGCATGCAGGAAACGGTGGAAGGCCTGTCGATTGCCGCCATCAGTTATTATGGCATCAGCCTGTTGCGTTACCTGTTCGGTGCGCTGGAGCCTTTGGGTGTGCCGCTGAACAAGGATATTGCCACTGCCGTTGCTGTCCCTTTGGTCATTGGCGGTGTCTGGTGGGTGACACACAGGATCAAGCGCTTTATTGTGGAAGCCAGTGACCCGGAACGGGAAAATCAGCGCCCATTGTGATTGAACAGGTAAACAAGATGGCTCAGACAGAAACAGGCATCAGGAAAAAGCTGAATGCAGCGCTACAGCCTGAGTGGCTGCAGATCGAGAATGAAAGTGATCGGCACAGTGGTCCACCGGGGCGTGAGAGCCACTTTAAAATCACCTTGGTGTCCGAAGGTTTTGCCGGTCTGCTGCCGGTGAAACGCCACCAGAAGATTTATGCACTGCTGGCGGATGAGCTGGCAGGTCCTGTGCACGCCCTGGCACTGCACCTGTACACACCTCAAGAATGGCTGGCGCGGGGTGAACAGCGCCCCGACTCACCGAACTGCAAGGGCGGTGGCAAGTGAGCACAGGCCAGGCAAGCGCAATAAATAGCTAATCAGAGGTTTTCAGTAGTGAGGTGGGCGCTCATCGGTCAGGCTGGGCTGAGCTTCACCGGCATCATTGCTGCGTTGTAATTCACGAAAGCGTTGTGACAACAGGTGCAGCTGGTCTTGTAACAGCCGAATGTCTTCTGCTTGCAAGACCAGTTGTCGATTCAACTGCTCCAGCAGATCGTCCTGAAAGGCCAACTGGGTCTCCAGTCGTATCAGGCGTTGTTCATTTTCTTGTGTCATATCAATTCAAACCGGTTACTTGCGGGTTTCCATCCAAGCATTTCCATGCGGAGGTGGTTATAATGGCTGCGGCCCATCCATTTGGCCATTTTCCTTTTGTTCACAGATACCTGGATTCAGAGAAACTTTATGCTCAATAATACACTGATAAGAAATATTCTGGTGAGTCTTGCTGTTGCACTGCTGGCGCCCTTGATTTTGCCCTTGCTGGCGATGAGTGCGGAATTTGAATTTACAACACTTGTCTTGGTTAAGTTGTACCTGCTGACCTTTGTGCTGCTGATGCTGGCCGCCACCCTGAATGAGATGCTGCGTCTGCGTGCAGTGAATGCTTCAGATGATGCGACCTATGAAGAAGACCTTGGTGGTGATGACGGTCGTGAAGAAGGTGTGGTGAAGTGGTTTAATGTGAACAAGGGTTTTGGTTTTATCATTCGTGATGCCGGTGGTGAGGTGTTTGTACATTTTCGCTCCATTCGCGGTACTGGCCATCGCACGCTGCGTGAAGGCCAGCGGGTGAAGTTTGCTGCTGTGGATGGTGATAAAGGTCTGCAAGCTGAAGACGTATCCATTCTGAGCCGCTGACACCGAGCCAAACAGCACTGAAAACAGGGAGCCCCCGATGCTGAAACACACATTGACACTGGCAACGATGTTATTAACCGCCATGCCGCTGTTGGCGCAGGGGGAACCAGAGGTACCGGCCAGGGAAGATCGAGTGCCGGACTCAGTGCTGTTCCTGACACCATCCATCAGCTATGCCCAGCTGAATCACCAGGCAAAAAGCCATGATTACCGGCTGGATGGCCATCTGTTTAATCTTGGCATTGATATCGAGATCATCGGTGATCTTTTTGCTTATCACCGGCTCAGTATGGGGCATAGCCTGGTCGATAATACGGAGCAGGTGCGTGCTGTTGATATGGATGCAGAGGCAACCCATGCCTGGTTTGGTTATCGGGTGGGTGGTGTGAATGTGTCCTCTTTTCCCGGTGATCTGGCTATCTGGACCGGTTTGGGCTGGCAGGGCACTCAAATTACCGGGGAGAATGATGATCGCAGTCGTTTTCACTATACCTACCTGCCGGTTGGCGCTGAGTTAGGGCTGCCACTTGATGGCCCCTTGTACCTGGTGGTGGGTGGCGAATACCGCTTGTTGATTCAGGGGCGCGAGCGCTATCAGGGTGCTGAAGGCGGCAAGCCGACCCAGTCGGATGATCGGGGTTATGCGCTGTGGGCTGGTTTTGATTACCTGACCAGCAATCGGCGGGTACTGATGACCCGCCTGAGTTATGATCGCTGGGATGTGAGTGCGGCACCGGATGATGATATTTCCGGTAGCCGTCAGTATGTGCTGGCACTTAATCTGGGCGTGCGTTTCTGAACAGCTGCTGCAGCAGAACCTGATAAATCTGCTGCAGCTGGTTCAGGTCTTCAGCCCGCACTCTTTCATTAATCTGGTGGATGGTTGCATTCACCGGTCCCAGTTCCACGACCTGTGCACCGGTTGGTGCAATAAAGCGTCCATCTGAAGTGCCACCGGAAGTGGACAGTTCCGTATCGTGTCCCGTCACCTGGCGTATTGCCGTTACCGCCGCCTCCACCAGTGATCCGGCCGCCGTCAGAAATGGCTGGCCGCTGAGTGTCCATTCAAGGTCGTAAATCAGCCCGTGTTGTTGCAGGATGTTTTCGGTGCGCTGTTGCAATTGCTCCGCAGTCACCTCGGTGGAAAAACGGAAGTTGAATAACACTTCAAGTTCACCGGGCACTACATTGGTGGCGCCGGTACCAGCATGGATGTTGGAGATCTGAAAACTGGTGGCCGGGAAAAAGTCATTCCCCTGATCCCAGATTTCTGCACTCAGGGCGGCCAGTGCAGGTGCCGCTCGATGTATGGGGTTATCAGCCAGATGCGGGTAAGCCACGTGTCCCTGCTTGCCCTTCACCACCAGGCGCGCACCCAGTGAGCCACGTCGACCATTTTTGATCACATCACCCACCTGGGTCGTGCTGGAGGGTTCGCCCACCAGGCACCAGTCAATTTTTTCCTGTCGTGCTTGCAGGTGTTCAACCACCTTTACGGTGCCGTTGATGGCAGGGCCTTCCTCGTCGCTGGTCAGCAGGAAGGCCAGACTGCCGGGGTGGTCGGGATGTTCTGCCACAAAGGCTTCAATGGCTGTGATCATGGCCGCAATACTGCCTTTCATGTCGGCAGCGCCACGAGCACGCAGATAACCTTCTGCATCAATCACCGGTTCAAAAGGAGGGGTTTGCCAGCGCTCCAGTGGTCCGGTTGGAACCACATCGGTATGTCCGGCAAAACAGAAGAGTGGGCCGGAATTGCCACGGCGAGCCCAGAGGTTGTCCACCTCACCAAAACGCAATCGCTCCAGCCGGAAACCTATGGCTTCCAGACGTTTGCCAATCAGCTCAAGGCAGCCGGCATCCTCTGGTGTGACGGAGGGGCGCTGCAGCAGTTGAAAGGCCAGTTCAAGCGTTGGGGAGAGGGGAGCATTCATGGTGTTTATCACAGGATCAGAGAAGGTGTATTAAAAATGGCTTAGCGTTGCGCTTGCAAGCGTGTAAGCTTACCTGATTTTGTTTAGCCTGTATGGATTTCTGCCTTGAAAAGTCTGATGTTTCGCAGCCTGATGCTGCTGGTTTGTGTCCAGGTGTTTGTGTCTTTGCCAGTATTGGCGGCAACCGATACCCGGTCAGTGGAAAGTCGCTTTGGGGTGGTGCTGCACCTGCCGACTGACTGGCGTCAACTGACAGCTGAAGAGCTGGCCGCAGTGGATGATGCCGATGCGGGGGAGCAACTGGAGCTCCCTCCTCAGGTGCGTGAGCGTTTGTCGCGTCAGGTGCGCGGTGGTGGCCTGGAGCTGATCTTTAATGCCGGTGAGAGCAAAAATGGCTTTTACGACAACATCACCCTGTTTGAAACCCGTGATCAGGTCCCGGAAGCAGCCAGCCAGATCAAATCCACCTGCAGTGCCTTGCCGGGACTGCTGAGCCGCACTCTGGGCCGCAGCGTGCAACTGGAAGAGTGTCGTGGTCTGGAGTTGGGTGGTTACCCGGCTTTTGTGCTGGCTTACCCTGGTCATCCGGCGGATACACGCATTGTGCAGTACATGCTGCAGCTGGAGCAGAACCGTAGCCTGGTGCTGACCTTGACTTACAGTCGTGAAAACCCCCAGTCCCTGCAGGATTTTGAGCAGTCGCTCAAGAGCATCCAGATCAACTAAGCAGTCTTCGAGGCCGCTTCAGAAGGGCCTGTGAGGTTCAGTAATAACAGCCTTGCGGGTCCTGCAGTTCAATGCGCCCGGTCAGCACCTGTTCTTCCACCTTGCGGTAAAAGGGGGCCAGTACTTGGGCCAGTTCATCCGCTGGTGGCAGGGTGCGGGCCAGGTACAAAGGCTCTTCTTCAATCTGGCTCAGGCGTCGCTGTGACAGATTGCTGCGCAGTTGTTCTTCGGTCGGCTGACCGCGGAAGATGCGCAATAAACAGGCAGTGGCTTCAAGACTGGCTTCTTGCAGGAGCGTTTGCCGCTCTCTGGGTGATAACAGCATCAGGCTGTCCAGCAGGTTGCGGTAAAAACCTTCGATCAGTGTCTCTGAAAGTGATTCTTTCAGTTGCAACTGGCGATCCAGTTCCACTGCCAGTTGCAGTCCGTCATGCAGGCCCAGCTTCAGCGTCAGTGTCTGATCTTCCAGGTGCAGTTGACCATTGCGTACATAAGGCTCAAGGCTCATGGCTGTGTCATCCTTCCTTGTGTTTCCCCTTCCTGCTGCAAGGATTTCAGGCGCTTCAGCTCCTGACTCATTTGTGTCATCAGGGATCGTAATTCAGCTGGCTGCAGGGCTGCCGGATGCTGCTTTTGCATCTGGTGAAAAAAACGCTCGGGCAGGATTTTTTCAAGCCGCTGGTACAGGCGCAGTGCTTTTAATTGCTGGCAGGCAGTGATCAGTTGTGCCAGGTTGTCGCGAGCCAGGCGTTTCAGCACCAGTTGCAGTAAGGGTGCAGGTAACTCACTGAAACTCTGCAGGAAATTGCGGGCTTTTTCATCCAGTGCCGGGCTGGCGGCGGGTTCTGTCGGGGGTTGGGGCTGGCGCAGGTCAGTCAGGGTTTTAATGCGTTGAGCAAGCGCCAGCAGCACCCAGGCGGGCTGGGGTGGCAGGTTTTGCATTTGGGTGGTGAGCTGTTCTGCTTCCCCGGGTAAACGCGCCAGTAACCAGTGTTCCAGTGGTTGCCAGCCTTGATGATTTGCCAGCCATAACAGAATGAGCTGTTCATGGCTCTGAAGTTGCTGCAGGGTACGCTGGCTATTGGCTTCAGGTAACGATGGCAGTGCTTGCAGCAATTCGTGATGCTGCAGGAGCGCTTGCCGGGTTTGTTCCGGGTCAAGGTTGGCATCGGGCAGTGCTGCCAGCTTTGTACCCAGTTGTGCGGCAAGCAGGGGGTGTAATGCTTCCAGTGCGAGTGCGACCTGCTGCACTGGAATGGCACCACTCATGGCCAGCTCGTCTTCCAGTTGTTCGGCAGTGCGCCTGGGCAGCAGTTGCATCAGGCGGGCAGCCAGTTTGGGGTGTTGTTTGCGTGCATATTTAAACAACGCCACCCGGTGCGCCGGATCATAATCAACCAGTAAATCAGCCAGGATATCCTTGTTCAGCCACTCAAGCACTTCAGCCAGCCAATCCAGATTGCGGACCCGGTTCTGGCGGATTTCCCAGTGACTGCGCGGTAGTTGCATGGAGTGCAACAGGATTTCTGCCAGACGGGCGCGTAATAAGCCGGCCTGCTCTTGTGTCAGATTGGCCTGACAGGGGCCAAGCTGCAGCAGTAGTTGATCGCCGGTTGGTGTGATCTGGATCTGCATGAGTATTCAGAAACCCCTGTTTTTACATGATGCCTGGCGTCATTGTCAGGCCCTAGTGTAGCTGCTGGGCAGGGTGGTTGCAGCCTGAATTGGCAAAACCCCCGATGTTTTTTGTGCGACAGCGAACGGAGTGTGGAGTTGCATCGCCACCTTGGGTAAAATGCCCGGTTTATTCCGAACATCATTCACATCCTGGTAACGCTGGAGAAGGCCTTCCCCATGCTGGAAATCAACCCGCTGGTCAACCTGATCAAGAACCTGCAAGAGCGCACCGACGTTCTTAGGGGGTATCTTTGACTACGCTGAAAAGAAAGACCGTCTTGAAGAAGTAAACCGTGAACTGGAGCAGCCGGACGTGTGGAACGAGCCGGAGCGGGCGCAGGCACTCGGCAAAGAGCGCGCTCAACTGGACACCATTGTCACCACGCTGGATAACCTGAATCAGGGGTTGGGTGATGCAGCGGATCTGCTGGAGCTGGCTGCGGCAGAAAACGACGAAGACACCTTTAATGCGGTCAGTGCCGATCTGGATGAGCTGCAAAAGCAGTTGGAAGGTCTGGAGTTTCGCCGGATGTTTGCCGGTGAAATGGATGAAAACCACGCGTTCCTGGATATTCAGGCCGGTTCCGGCGGCACTGAGGCGCAGGACTGGGCCAACATGCTGCTGCGCATGTACCTGCGCTGGGCCGATGCTCATGGCTTCAAAACCGAGATCGTGGAGCTTTCCGATGGCGAGGTGGCGGGCATCAAATCAGCCACCATTCGTGTGGAAGGTGATTATGCCTATGGTTGGTTGAGAACCGAAACCGGTGTGCATCGTCTGGTTCGCAAAAGCCCGTTTGATTCCGGTGGTCGCCGCCATACCTCATTCAGTTCGGTGTTTGTATCCCCGGAAGTGGACGACAGCTTTGAAATCGACATCAATCCAGCGGACCTGCGCACCGATGTGTATCGTGCCTCCGGTGCCGGTGGTCAGCACGTTAACCGGACCGAATCCGCAGTGCGGATCACCCACCTTCCGACCAATACCGTGGTGGCCTGTCAGACCCAGCGCTCTCAGCATGCCAACCGTGACTTTGCCATGAAGCAGTTGAAGGCCAAGTTGTGGGAGCTGGAAATGCAGAAACGTAATGCTGAAAAGCAGAAGTTGGAAGACTCCAAGGCCGATATCGGTTGGGGCAGCCAGATCCGCTCTTATGTACTGGATGATGCCCGCATCAAGGATCTGCGCACCGGTGTGGAAACCCGTAATACCCAGGCTGTGCTGGATGGCGACCTGGACAAATTCATCGAAGCCAGCTTGAAGCAGGGTTTATAAATCATGACAGAAGCAACCTCTCAGGGTGAAGTGACCAGCCGCCTGCTGGAAGAAGACAACAAGCTGATGGCCGAGCGCCGCGCCAAGCTGGCCGCCCGTCGTGAAAAGGGCAATGCTTTCCCCAACACCTTCCGTCGTGATGCTTATGCCGGTGACCTGCAGCGGGAACTGGCTGACAAGAGCAAGGAAGAGTTGGAAGTACTGGGGCGTCGAGCCAAGGTGGCCGGTCGCATCCTGCGTATGCGCGGTCCATTCATTGTCATTCAGGACGTCAGCGGCCAGATTCAGCTGTATGTCGACAAAAAGGGACTGAGTACCGAGCTGGCTGATGACATCAAAACCTGGGATCTGGGCGACCTGGTGGCAGCCGAAGGTGTGGTGCACCTGTCCGGCAAGGGTGACCTGTATGTTTACATCGAACAGTGCCAGTTGCTGACCAAGAGCCTGCGCCCGCTGCCGGATAAATTCCATGGTCTGGCTGACCAAGAAATGCGTTACCGCCAGCGTTATGTTGACCTGATTGTGAACCCGGAATCCCGCAGTCGCTTTGAAGTGCGCTCACGCATCATCAGCGGCATTCGCCGCTTCATGGAGCAGCAGAACTTCATGGAAGTGGAAACGCCGATGCTGCAGACCATTCCCGGTGGTGCCACGGCCCGACCTTTCATTACTCATCACAACGCGCTGGATCAGGACATGTACCTGCGCATTGCGCCGGAGCTGTTCCTCAAGCGTCTGGTGGTTGGTGGGTTTGAGAAGGTTTATGAAATCAACCGTAATTTCCGCAATGAAGGTCTGTCCACCCGCCATAACCCCGAATTCACCATGATCGAATTCTACTGGGCTTATGCGGACTACAATGACCTGATGGACTTCACCGAAGCCTTGCTGAAAACCCTGGCAGAAGACGTGCTGGGTCAGACCCAGGTGCCTTATCAGGGTGAAGTTTATGAGTTTGGTCAGCCCTTCCAGCGCCTGACCATGAAAGAAGCGGTGCTGAAATACGGTGAAGGCATTCAGGTCAGTGATCTGGAGACCCGTGAAGCGGCAGCTGCCGTGGCACAACGTCTGAAGATTGAAGTGAAACCCATCTGGGGTCTGGGGCGCATCATCACCGAGATTTTTGAAGCGGTGGCCGAACACCAGTTGCGTCAGCCGACCTTCATCACCGAATACCCGGCGGAAGTGTCACCGCTGGCAAGACGCAACGACAGCAACCCGGACGTGACCGATCGCTTCGAGTTTTTCATTGGTGGTCGTGAAATTGCCAACGGCTTCTCCGAGCTGAATGACCCGGAAGATCAGCGTGATCGTTTTCTGGAGCAGGTGGCCGAGAAGGAAGCCGGTGATGACGAAGCCATGTTCTTTGATGCCGACTACATACGTGCACTGGAATACGGCCTGCCACCCACCGCTGGTGAAGGCATCGGTATCGACCGGCTGGTGATGCTGTTCACCGACAGCCCATCCATCCGTGATGTACTGCTGTTCCCGGCCATGCGCCCGGAAGCTGAGTGATACCAGCGACGAACCACTGCTGATTGGGTGCAATTAAAAAAACCTGCTGATTCAGATCGGCAGGTTTTTTTCTTTCTGCTGGCGTCTGTCAGACGAAAATCAGCTCAAACCCCGCTGCCGCCTGCCAGGCCGCCTCCTGCTCCAGATCCGCACGCAGCAGCGGTTGATCCTGCAGCCAGCCTTCCGGGAAGGTGACCTGCATGCTCTCGCGGGTGGTGCTGTTGTTGATGCTGATGCGAAAATCCAGCAAGGGTGTTTCCGGGCGGCTGTGGTGTAGTACCACGGCCAGACGCAGCAGGCGCGCCAGGCGTTGCAGCTTTAACTGATCCTCAGGGGTGAAAACCTTGAACTCAGTGACCGGGAACTTACGTCGATGGGCACGAATCAGCACTGCCAGCATTTGTTGTTGCAGGCGGGTGAAACCAGCCAGATCGGCATAACGCATCAAATAGGCGCCGTGTTTGTGATACTGGGTATGCGCCACACTCAAACCAATTTCATGCAGGCGGGCGGCCCACTCCAGCTTGTGTTGCCATTTGGGTGCCATCAAACCCCAGGGCGAGGCTGTTTGTTCCAGTGCCTGTAATGCGGCTGTAGTGACAAAGTGACTCTGGTTCAGATCAACTTGAAAGCGCTCCTGCAACGCTCGCACGGTTCTTTCACGAATGTCTTCGTCGGTACCACTGCCCAGCAACTCATACAGCACCCCTTCACGCAGGGCACCATCGGAGTAATGCATTTCGGTGATGCCGAGTGACTCAAAAAAGGCTGAGGTAATGGCCAGGCCGGCAGGAATCACGTTGACCCGATCCGCACGCATGCCGTAAGCCGTCCAGTGATGTGCCGAACCGGCTTTCAGCAGATCCTTCTCCAGTTCCTGAATGCCTTCCGGTGTCAGGGGAGCAAATTCACCCTTGCCAAGAATCTGGGATAGGGCTTTCAGGGTGCCAGAGCTGCCCTGAGCCAGTTGCCAGCCCATCTTCCGAAAGGGTTGCTGGATGTGCAGCAGTTCCCCCAGCGCAGCAGTGCGCGCTCGCTGATAACCGCGTTCGGTAACCTCGCCCCCGGGAAAATAACGTCCACCGTAACTGACACAGCCCATGTGCAGGCTTTCCAGTAATCGGGGTTCGGCACCTTCACCGATGATGAATTCGGTACTGCCACCGCCGATGTCCACCACCAGTCGGTGGCCTTCCACGCGGGGTGTGGTGTGTACTGCACCGGCAAAAATCAGCCGGGCTTCTTCGCGGCCAGCGATGATTTCGATTGGAAAACCGAGAATGGCTTCGGCACGCGTAATAAATTCTTCGGCGTTATGAGCCGCACGCAAGGCGTTGGTGCCAACAATGCGAACCTGGTTTTCCGATAACCCCTGTAGAAAGGGAGCCATCATTTTCAGGCAGTCCAGGCCACGCTGCTGAGCTTCCTCGCTGAGCCAGTTGTTTTCATCAAGTCCGGCAGCCAGCTGCACTTTTTCACCCATGCGCCGCAGCAGGCTCAGTTCACCTTTAAGCCTGCGAGCCAGAATCAGGTGGAAGCTGTTGGAGCCCAGGTCTACGGCTGCCAGCATGGCGCCATCAGGAGGAAGTTCGTCGGCCATAAATTATCCGGAAAATTGTAGGAGTTGGCTGGAAAGCGAAAAGATAGCACCAAAAGCATTAAGTTTATATTTTTGCAGGCTTCAGGTGAGCAGAAGAGGGTGCTATGATAGTTTGCAATCAATTGATGAACGCGCATGCCTTAAGTTGTGCAAGTGCCCATGGAGAGCAGAAAATGAGTTCCAACATCCTCAATACCACCGACGCCACCTTCGAGGACGATGTTCTCAAGTCTGAAATACCGGTACTGGTGGATTACTGGGCAGAGTGGTGTGGCCCCTGCAAAATGATTGCTCCGGTGCTGGAAGAAGTGGCCAGCGAATACGAAGGGCGGTTGCGGGTGTGCAAGCTGAATATTGATGAAAACACCGATACACCGGCCAAGTTTGGTATTCGTGGTATTCCGACCCTGATGATTTTTAAAGGCGGAAATACCGAGGCCACTAAAGTTGGTGCGCTGTCAAAATCTCAGTTGACTGCCTTTGTTGACGCCAATCTGTAATCTTTCTTGTCATTCCGAACCCATGTGCAAAACAGGGATTAAAGTCTTGCACGTGGGTTCAGTATCAGGCAAGATAGCTTTGCCTTGTGCAGTGTTGACACGATCAACACGGTTTTTCTCGGTACAATCACCGCATCAGTCTGCATGAAGCAGATGTTACGGATACCGGCCTGCCCCGAATGCTTCAACAGCAATCAACTTGAATGAACAGACAGCAAAACGCTCAGTCTACATTTCCCGTGTGCAAGCCCGGTAAAAGCATCCACGCTCCGCCTCAACGGACATTACCTCTGGCAAGATCACCAAAACTACACACATGAATCTGACCGAACTCAAGCAGAAATCCGTTTCCGAACTCATGGCCATCGCTGACGAGATGGGCATTGAAAACGTCGCCCGCTCCCGCAAACAAGACATCATCTTTGGCATTCTCAAACGCCACGCCAAAAGCGGTGAAGACATCTACGGTGATGGTGTTCTGGAAATCCTGCAGGATGGCTTTGGCTTTCTGCGCTCCGCCGACTCCTCTTATCTGGCCGGTCCTGATGACATTTATGTATCTCCAAGCCAGATTCGCCGTTTTAACCTGCGCAAGGGTGACACCATTTCCGGCAAGATCCGCCCACCCAAAGAAGGTGAGCGTTATTTTGCCCTGCTGAAAGTTGATTCCATCAACTTTGATCGTCCTGACAACGCCAAACACAAGATCCTGTTTGAAAACCTGACGCCGCTGTTCCCCAATCAGCGTCTGGTTATGGAAGTCGGTAACGGCTCCAGCGAAGATCTCACCGCCCGCGTGATTGATCTGGTTTCACCGATCGGTAAAGGTCAGCGTGGTTTGATCGTGTCGCCGCCAAAAGCGGGTAAGACACTGATGCTGCAGAATGTTGCCAACTCCATCAAACGCAATAACCCTGAATGCCACCTGATCGTACTGTTGATTGATGAGCGCCCGGAAGAAGTGACCGAGATGCAGCGCACAGTCCGTGGTGAAGTGGTGGCTTCCACCTTTGATGAACCACCGGCACGCCATGTTCAGGTTGCTGAAATGGTTATCGAAAAAGCCAAACGCCTGGTTGAGCACAAGCTGGATGTCATCATCCTGCTGGACTCCATCACCCGTCTGGCGCGCGCTTACAACACGGTGATTCCCAGCTCCGGCAAGGTACTGACCGGTGGTGTGGATGCCAACGCACTGGAAAAACCCAAGCGGTTTTTTGGTGCTGCCCGTAACATCGAAGAAGGGGGCAGCCTGACCATTGTTGCTACCGCACTGGTGGATACCGGCTCCAAGATGGACGAAGTCATCTTTGAAGAATTCAAGGGCACCGGCAACATGGAAGTGCACCTGGATCGTAAAGTGGCTGAAAAACGCATTTACCCGGCCATCAACATCCGTCGCTCCGGTACTCGCCGTGAAGACCTGCTGGCCACCGAGGAAGAACTGCAGCGCATGTGGATTCTGCGCAAGCTGCTCAACCCGATGGAAGATGTGGCAGCCACTGAATTCCTGGTCGACCGTCTGAAAGACACCAAGACCAATATGGAATTCTTCGAGGCGATGAAACGCAAATAAAGGCGGTGTTGTAATACGGGTCTGCTACGGCGGTGCCCGCAGACGAGGACGGCGGCTTGGCACTGACAGGCTGTCTGCAACAAGGATGTTGCAGCAGAGCTTACAGGGATGTATTCACGCGTCCTGTTCAGTGACAAGCCGCTGCCCAGCAGCCAGGGAATACTTTACGAGCGGCCTCTTGCCCGTATCCAGCACCTATCTTCAGAATCAGTACCATCAGGCAAGCCCGAAAGGCTTGCCTTTTGCACACCAAGAGGTCTGAAATCCCGATGATTTACAAGGATTTGCGTGACTTTATTGATCAGCTCGAACAGCGAGGCCTGCTCAAGCGGGTGACGCAGGAAGTTGATCCCTATCTGGAAATGACTGAAATTGCCGACCGTACCCTGCGTGCCGGTGGTCCGGCGATTCTGTTTGAAAACCCCAGAGGCCATAAGATGCCGGTACTGGCCAACCTGTTTGGCACACCGGAACGGGTTGCTCTGGGGATGGGAGCTGAATCCACTGCTGCCTTGCGTGAAATCGGCAAGCTGTTGGCCTTTCTGAAAGAGCCTGATCCACCCAAGGGCATGCGTGATGCCTGGGAAAAACTGCCCATCTTCAAAAAAGTCCTGACCATGAATCCCAGGGTGCTGAGCAAGGCACCCTGTCAGGAGGTGGTGCTGGAAGGGGATGATGTTGATCTGTACCAATTGCCGATCATGCACTGCTGGCCGGGCGATGCGGCACCGCTGGTGACCTGGCCACTGGTGATCACCCAGAACCAGAAAAAAGGGCGTGAGAACCTCGGCATTTATCGCCAGCAACTGATCGGTAAGAACAAACTCATCATGCGTTGGCTGGCCCATCGTGGTGGTGCGCTGGATTATCAGAAATTCTGTCGTGAAAATCCCGGTCAGCGTTTCCCGGTGTGTGTAGCGCTGGGTGCTGACCCTGCAACCATTCTCGGCGCGGTTACGCCGGTGCCGGACACCCTGTCTGAATATGCTTTTGCCGGTTTGTTACGTGGCAGCAAAACCGAGTTGGTCAAATCCATCGGTTATGAGCTGCGGGTTCCTGCTTCGGCTGAAATTGTGCTGGAAGGTTACATCGAGCCGGGTGAAACCGCGCCGGAAGGCCCGTTTGGAGACCACACGGGTTATTACAACGAAGTGGACCACTTCCCGGTGTTCACCGTGGAGCGCATCACCCGTCGCAAGGATGCCCTGTATCACTCCACCTATACCGGGCGTCCACCGGATGAACCGGCCATTCTGGGTGTGGCATTAAACGAAGTGTTTGTCCCGATCCTGCAAAAGCAGTTTCCGGAAATCACAGATTTTTATCTGCCGCCGGAAGGCTGTTCCTATCGTATGGCTGTCGTGACCATCAAAAAGCAGTACCCCGGCCATGCCAAGCGTGTGATGCTGGGCGTGTGGAGCTTCCTGCGCCAGTTCATGTACACCAAGTTTGTGATCGTCACCGATGATGATATCAATGCCCGAGACTGGAAGGATGTGATCTGGGCCATCACCACCCGCATGGACCCGGCACGGGATACGGTATTGATTGAAAACACTCCCATTGATTACCTGGACTTTGCTTCACCGGTTTCCGGTCTGGGCTCCAAAATGGGAATGGATGCCACCAACAAGTGGCCGGGTGAAACCACCCGTGAATGGGGTACTGCCATCACCATGAGTGATGAAGTGAAGCAGCGCGTTGACAGCATCTGGGATCAACTGGGTCTGGATCAAGCAAGCCCGGATCAAGCAGGCCTGCAACAGCAAGGATCAGGGAGTAGTAACAAGTCATGACACTGTCAACAACAGTGATGGGCAGTAACAAGGCACCGATCATCTGCACTGCACAGATCACCGACGTACAGCGCCTGGGGCTGGATGTGGATCGGGTGTTACTGAAACCGGATCAACCGCTGGATTGGCAAGCCGGACAGTATCTGGAAATTGCTGTGGGTGAATCCGTCTGGGCACCTTTTTCGATTGCCTGTGCGCCAGGTGCAGAGCAGCTGGAGCTGCATATCCAGTACCTGCCAGGCCGTGAAACCTCAGAAGCCATTGCGGCACTGTTACAGCCAGGCCAGACCCTGCGTCTGCGTGTGGCTTCCGGTGACTGTTTTCTGGCGGGCACTGATCGCCCATTGTTGCTGGTGGCTGCGGGCACCGGTTTTGCACAGATGAAAGCCATTGTTGAAGCGGCCTGGCAGCAAGGTTGGCGCTCACCGATTACCCTCTACTGGGCTGCGCGTAATGCTGCGGGTTTGTATGCCTTGTCCCAGGCGCAGGCCTGGCAACAGGAGCACCCGGGCTTTACCCTGATCCCGATGGTGGAGCTGGCCGATGCCAGGTGGCAGGGCCGTGTTGGCCGCATTACCGAAGTGCTGGCGGCTGATTTTATCGGCAGTGATGTTGCTGCCCGGCTGGAAGGCTTTATCAGTGGCTCACCGGCCATGGTGTATGCGGTGGAGGATCTGCTGATGAGTCGTGGCATGGCCCCCAAAGCCCTGCACAGTGATGTGCATGCTTATGCACCACGGGACTATTTATCGTGACAGTGCCAGGCCCGGTATTGATCACTGGTGCTGCCCAGCGTAGCGGTCTGCACCTGGCCAAGGTGCTGTTGGCACAAGGCCAGCCGGTGATTTTCAGTTATCGCACTCACAAACCGGGTGTGGATGAATTGCTGGCGCTGGGGGCGGTGGGCATCCAGGCGGACTTTGCCTCGGATGCCGGTATTCTGGCACTGGCCACTGCAGTGAAACAGCAGGCTTCCGGCTTGCGAGCCGTCATTCACAACGCATCAGACTGGGCGTTGGATGGAGAGGATGCCCAGGCAGCAGCAGCGGTGTTCCGGCAGATGTTTCAGGTGCACCAGCAGGCGCCGTTTCTTCTGAACCTTGAATTGCAACCCTTGCTGCTGGCTGAAGTTGAACGCAGTGGCCAGATGACGGACATCCTTCACATCACTGATGATGTGGTGCGCCGAGGTTCTGACCAGCATGCCGCTTATGTGGCCAGTAAGGCTGCCCTGCAAAACCTGACATTGTCTTTTGCCAGCCGTTTTGCCCCTCACATCAAGGTGAATGCCATTGCACCGGCTTTGCTGGCTTTTAATGCCGGTGATGATGCCGCTTACCGTGCCAGAACCCTGGCCAAATCCCCGCTGGGCATCGAACCGGGTTTTGCCGTATTAAGCCAGACGGTGTTGTTTCTGCTGCAACAGCCTTACATGACAGGTGCCATTCTGCCGCTTAATGGCGGACGGCATGTGAAAGCATGACCACCAACAACAGATGGCCGGGATAAAAACTCAGCCATAACCAGCGGGGCAGGGGTGGCATATAGCCCTTCATTCTCTGCAGTCGACCACTATTTTTTACGCCCAGCAGGATGAAAGCCAAAGCCAGCAGGCTACTGAAGGTCGGTAATCCAAAACTGTTCAGCCCCAATCCCACAAATCCGGTCAATACCACACTGCCAATCAGGCTCTGCGAGCTGCTTGCCGGTTGCTGCATTAGCCAGAACACCAGCACCAGACAGGGTACCAGAAGGATACCTGGCAGGCCGTAATCCAGCCAGGGAGCAACCAGCCAGGCCAGCAGCAATGCCAGCGCCATTCCCAGCCAGTGCAACAGGTCCGGCCGCCAGCCGGGTTGTTGTGCAAGAGCCAGCAGGTGTTTCAGACCACTGCCCAGCAACAGGCCAGCGGCCAGGGTGAAACACACGTTCAGCCAGGGGTAACTCAGCGGAATGCCAATCATCAGGGCATAAACCGGTTGTGCCACCAGCCCGATCAGCAGGATGCGTCCGGCGTACAGCAGAGGACTGCGGGTATGAAACAGCAGGTGCCAGGCCAGCATGGCCGCAAAGAGTGGGAAGGCCAGGCGACCAAAGGTGGCGGCCAGCCAGTAATGATCAAGATTGCCTGGATGCAGGTAACGGGCCAGGTGGTCAGCCAGCATGCTACTGATGGCCAGCCAGCGAGCGGGATGAATCCAGTGGCTTTCAGGTGGTTTCGGGATTGCTGTCAGCATGGGATGAGTGTACATTCAGACGCTTGTCGTTCCCTACCTTTATATTCTACCCGGATAGGTTTTTTACCATGAGTTCAGAAGAATATCTGCAGGACACGGATCAGCTTGCCTCTGATGACACTGCCCGTATCTATGAAAGTATTGCCAATCGGATGAACGGCTTTCTCTATCGTTGCCGCAGTGACAAGAGTTACACCATGGTAAATATTGCCGGTGCTGTGAAAAAGGTAACCGGCTACTCTGAAAAGGATCTGCTGGGCAACCAGCGTTTGTCCTATATGTCTTTGATCCATCAGGATGATACTGCTGCCGTGGATGCTGCCGTGGAGCAGGCCATCAAGAGCAAGGGCAACTGGAATGTTGACTACCGCATCAAGCGGGCTGATGGCAGCATCCAGTGGGTCAACGAGCATGGTGGTCCGGTATATGAAGCATCCGGCGAGCTGGCCTATCTGGAAGGCATCATTGCTGATATCGGTGATCGCAAGGCTCAGGAAAGCATTCGCCGCCAGAAGATGGAAAGTGTGGGTGGCACCAGTAACCAGATCATCAGTCAGACCCAGAAAATCCTGCAGGTTCTGAAAACCCTGAAAATGCTCAGCCTGAATGCCAGCATCGAAGCGGCGCGTGCCGGTGAAGCCGGACGTGGTTTTGCAGTGGTGGCGGATCAGGTCAAGGAACTGGCTGATGAAACCGGCAAATCAGCCCAGTCCATCACCCAACTGATGGGTGAACTGGAAGCCAAGCTGTCAGAAGCCAGCGAATAACCGACAAGGTTATCCACTGGCTCATTACCCGTAGGTTGTTACTGGGCCAGTGACTTTTCAATCACTTCAAACAGGTCCGGGCTGAGTTTCTCTGCCCGGATACGCTCCAGCTCATTCTTCATCAAACCCTTGCGGTAATCATCCATGCGCCGGAAACGGGTCAGTGGAATCACCAGACGTGCAGCAATCTGTGGGTTGATGCGGTTGAGTTCAATCACTGTATCGGCCAGCAGGGCATAACCGCTGCCATCACGACGATGGAAGTTGTGGCGGTTCTGGTTCACAAAAGCACCAATCAAGGCGCGTACCTTGTTGGGGTTTTTCAGTGAAAAGGCCGGGTGAGCCATCAGTAGTTTCACCCGTTCCAGTGCATCCGGATGAGGGCGCGTGACCTGAGCACTGAACCAGCTGTCCATCACCAGTGGATCATGAGCCCATTGCAGGGCAAAGGCTTTGAGTGCCGGATCGCCACTGGTGGTATCTTCCGCGTGAGCCAGGCAAATCAGGGCGGCCAGCTGGTCGGTCATGTTGTCGGCCTGCTCAAACTGTCGCTGAGCCAGTTGCAGCGCTTCTTCTGATTCAGTGGCCACCAACCAGCCCAGACAGGTGTTTTTCAGTCGGCGTCCAGCCACTGCCGCAGCTTCTGCGGACCAGGCCTGGTTTTTGGCAAACTGCTGATAAAGTTTCAGAAAGGCTGGATAAAGTGCCGTGGCCAGGGTTTTGCGGGCATAGTCCCTGGCCAGATGGATGGCATCCACATCCACCTGATCATACTGTTCTGCAATGTAGGCTTCAGAAGGCAGTTGCAGCATCTCGGCCAGAATGGCCGGATCAGTCACCTGAGCATCCAGTAATTGGCGGTAAGCCTGAATCAGTGCTGGGTTCAGCATCATGGCTGCACCGCACTGTTGCTGGTTGATCAGCTCACGAATGGCCAGCAGGGCCAGTTGTTGTCCGGCATCCCAGCGATTAAAACCATCAGAGTCAGCGGTCATCAGGAAAGCCAGTTGCTCCGGACTACGATCCAGCAGCAGTCGCACCGGTGCCGAGAAACCACGCAGCAGCGAAGGGACCGGTTCTGCATCCAGATTGTGGAAGGTCCAGGTTTGTTCCTGCTCTTTCAGGTGAACCACCCGTTCCTGCCCCCACAGCTCACCATTCACTTCCATCGGCAGGTCTTGCCCGGAAGGCCCCACCAGCCCCAACTTGACTGGAATCAGCAGCGGTTCCTTGAGATCCTGGCCTGGTGTAGCCGGTGTGTGTTGGCGCAGGGTCAGGGTGAAGGTGCGGGCCGTGGGGTTGTAATGGCTTTCAGCAGTCAATTGCGGGGTGCCCGCCTGGCTGTACCAACGCATGAACTGGCTCAGGTCCAGCCCGGACACTTCAGCCATGCAGGCCACAAAGTCTTCCACCGTCACGGCCTGGCCATCAAAACGCTCAAAATACAGGTCGCTGCCTTTGCGGAAGGTGTCGCGCCCGACCAGCTCACTGAGCATACGAACCACCTCAGCACCCTTTTCATAAACCGTCAGGGTGTAGAAGTTATTGATTTCAATGTAACTCTCGGGGCGTACCGGGTGAGCTGTGGGGCCTGCATCCTCGGCAAACTGGGCGGTGCGCAGCATCGCCACCTGCTGGATGCGCTCCACTGCCGGGGAATGTTGATCAGCACTGAACTGCTGATCACGAAACACGGTGAAACCTTCTTTCAGGGATAACTGGAACCAGTCGCGGCAGGTGACCCGATTGCCCGACCAGTTATGAAAATACTCATGGGCGACCACACTTTCTACCCGGTGAAAAGCCATGTCGGTTTCACTGCGGTGATCGGCCAGTACACAGGAGGAGTTGAAGATGTTCAGTCCCTTGTTTTCCATTGCGCCCATGTTGAAGTCATTGACCGCGACAATCATGTAGATGTCCAGGTCATATTCACGTCCATAGGTCTGCTCATCCCACTGCATGGCAGCTTTTAATGAGCGCAGGGCATGGTCACACTTGTGCAGATTTTCCTTTTCCACCCAGACTTCCAGCGCCACCTGGCGGCCACTGAGGGTGGTGTAGGTGTCTTTCACCGGGTGCAACTGACCAGCCACCAGTGCAAACAGATAGGCGGGTTTGGGGAAGGGGTCCTCCCAGGTCACAAAATGATGCCCATCGGGCAGTTCGCCGCGCTCAATCGGGTTGCCGTTGGACAGCAGCACAGGGAAGCGTGACTGATCAGCTTCAATGCGGGTGGTGAAACGGGCCAGTACATCCGGGCGATCGGGATAAAAGGTGATGCGCCGAAACCCTTCCGCTTCACACTGGGTGCAGAAGTTGCCGCTGGACTGGTAGAGGCCTTCCAGTGCGGTATTGCTCAGTGGATCAATTTCAACCTCGGATTCCAGCACCAGGGAATCCGGTACACCGGTCAGGGTGAGTTGTTCATCGGTCAGTTCATAATCACTGCTGCTCAGGGTGCGACCATCCAGCTTCAGCTCAATCAGTTGCAGTTGCTGGCCTTGCAGCACCAGCGGCAGATCATGTTCCTTGCGCGCCGGGTTACGTTGCAATTGCAGGCGGCTGATCACGCGGGTGTGATGATCATCCAGACGAAAACACAGATCCACCTGCTGCACCAGAAAAGCCGGTGGTAAGTAGTCTTTCAGGTGAATGGCTTTGGGTGCCTGAAGGGAAGGTGAGCTGATGGCCTGATTCATGGTGTAAAAACCCCTGATCTTAACTTTTGAATTGGCAACAAGAGTGGTATGTTTACTCAGTGTAACTTAAGAAACCTCTGGTTAACTATTCCGCTTGACCATGTGGCGTTGAAATCGACCTCAAAATGCTCATTTACTTTATGTAAACTCCGCTTTTTCAGTCAATTTCGCCTGACCTGGTCTGCGCTCATCACGTTAATCAGAGTCTTCTAGACCGATTCAGGATTATTACCGGGAGTGAATTTATGTCGGAAAAATATCGTCTGGTGACGCGCAGTGACTTCGACGGTCTGGTGTGTGCCGCTCTGTTGAAACACCTGGATCTGATTGATGACATCCAGTTTGTGCACCCCAAGGATATGCAGGATGGCAAGATCGAGATCGGGCCACGCGATATCACCACCAACCTGCCTTATGTTCCCGGTTGTTATCTGGCTTTTGACCACCACCTGAGTGAAACCCTGCGCAATGAAAATCGCGCCGACAATCACATCATTGACCCGGAAGCTCCTTCTGCTGCACGCGTGGTCTGGCAGCATTATGGTGGTTATGATGCCTTTCCGCAGCGCTGGGATGACATGATGGAAGCGGTGGACAAGGGTGACTCGGCTCAGTTCAATGAAGACGAAGTGCTGAATCCGGAAGGCTGGGTGTTGTTGAACTTCATCATGGATGCCCGTACCGGTCTGGGTCGTTTCCGCGATTTCCGTATTTCCAACTACCAGTTGATGATGCAGTTGATTGATTACTGTCGCAATCACTCCATTGATGACATTCTGAAACTGCCGGATGTAAAAGAACGCACCGATCTTTATTTTGAGCATGACAGCAAGGCGCGTCAGCAGATTCAGAAGTGTGCAAAAGTTCATGGTAATCTGGTGGTGCTGGATCTTCGTAACGAAGAAACCATTTACGCCACCAACCGCTTTACCTTGTATGCACTCTATCCCAACACCAATATTTCAATCCATGTGATGTGGGGCCTGAAGCAGCAGAACACCGTGTTTGCCATCGGCAAATCCATCCTCAATCGCAGCTCCAACACCAATGTTGGTGAACTCTGCCTGCAGTACGGCGGCGGTGGCCACCTGAATGCGGGCACCTGCCAGGTGGACAACGACCAGGCAGAAGCCGCATTGCAGGCGATTGTTCAGAAGATCAACGCTGACGGCTGATCCTCATGAAGCCGGTGTGGACCCTGCCGGACGTTGACGGCGGGGTTCCGGGCGTCCGGACTCACTGATCTGGTGGGTCCGCACCGTTTCACCGGCAGCATTTTTCATCTCCACCTGATAGCCCCCTTCATTCAGGGGCGTTACGGTTGCAGTGGCACCGCTGCCCAGCATCATCAGGGCACGAGCCTGTGCCATTACTTCGATTTCCTGCAAGTTCAGGGGTGACTGTTCTTGTTGGCGGGCAGCACGGCGTTCCTGCCAACCCTGTCTTTTTTCGCCCCGTTCACAGGTTTTTCCGGCAGCTTCAGCCCGGGTCTCAGCCAAAGCTGTCAGTGGCAAAGCAGTTAAAGGCAGAGCCAGGGCCAGAGCAAGTGCACTCAGTGTCATTCGGTTCATGGTGTATCTCCCCTTAAGGTATTCTGGAAAAGCTACTTTCGCTTATCGAAAGCATGGGCCCATTACACCCGCCGGATGTCTCACAAGTGTGCTGGCAAGCGAAAAAATTGTCACAAAGTGTCCCATTCATGGGGTTTGATACACTTTGCGACGCCTGTTCTGGTTGTGGCTCGTATAATGGTGTCATTGCATCAAGGAGCAAGTTATGGAATCCAGTCCGCATCTGCTGGTGGTGGATGACCACCGCGACATTCGTGAGCTGTTGGCTCGTTATCTGCGTGAGCAGGGCATGCGTGTGACCCTGGCGGCTTCCGGTGAAGAGCTGCGCCGCCTGATGAAAACCACCAGCCCGGACCTGGTGGTGCTGGATATCATGATGCCCGGTGAAGATGGCTTGTCCCTGTGTCGTTTTCTGCGGGAACACCATGCCTCACTGCCAGTGATACTGCTGACTGCCCTCGGTGAAGATACCGACCGGATTGTTGGCCTGGAGATGGGTGCTGATGATTACCTTACCAAACCCTTTAACCCGCGTGAATTGCTGGCGCGTGTGAAGGCGGTGCTGCGACGGACCCGTCAGCTGCCGGGTGAAAGTGAGCAGCGTGAAGGGTTGAAATACCACTTTGCAGACTGGGTGCTGGATACTGATCGTCGTTCACTTTTTACTTCAGATGGTGTGGAGGTGGCCTTGTCCACTGCCGAGTTTCGCCTGTTACTGGTATTCCTCCGGCATCCGCGCCGGGTATTAAGCCGTGATCAGTTGCTGGATCTGACCGCCGGCCGTGAAGCTCAGCCTTTTGACCGTGCCATCGACAATCAGGTCAGTCGCCTGCGGCGCAAGATTGAGGCTGATACCCGCAACCCGGCGTTGATCAAGACCGTCTGGGGTGGTGGTTACCAGCTTAATGCTGATGTCAGCCAGACGGGTGTGGTGAGTCAGTCATGAGGCTGCTGCTGCCAAAAGGCCTGGCCGGTCAATTGATCCTGGCGGTGTTGCTGGCGCTATTGGCAGGACAGCTGATCAGTTTCTGGATTCTGGCGGATGAACGCCGTGAACGGTTGGATGAGGCTAATCTGCGATTAGTCACCCATCGCCTGGTTACCACCTGGGAGCTGGTTAACGAATTACCGGAATCCAATCGCCAGCAACTGTTACGGGCCATGTCCTCACCGGGTCAGCATTATCGCCTGAGTGCTCAACCGTTGCTGCAGCCAGGCAGTGAGGGGCAACTCACTGGACGTTTCCAACGGCGCTTGCTGGATGCCTTTCCAGACCCTGCCCCCCCTGCTGTTTTCAGGTTGCTGCCCTCCAGTCGCCCGGAATGCAAGGAACTGGAGCAAACCCGCCCTGATCGTGAAGATCGTCGGCGCTTATGGCAGCAGTGCCAGCCGCGACTGGAAGCCAGTTTGCAGCTGCGGGATGGTCAATGGTTGAACCTGCAAGTGGTGACACCGGACGCCAACCCGCCCTGGGCTGGTCGCATCTGGCTAAGTCTGCTGGTCACCGGTTTGCTGGTGGCGCTGGCGGTGACCTTGTTGGTACGTCAGCTGGTGCGACCTTTAAGGGCATTAACCGCAGCTGCTGTCAGTTTTGGTGAGGGAAGACCGAGCCCCTTGCAACCCAGTGGCCCGGATGATCTGCAGCAGGTGATTCATGCCTTCAACCGCATGCAGCAGCAGGTTGGTAAACAACTGGAAGAGCGGGCCAGAGTGCTGGCGGCCTTGTCACATGACCTGCGCACTCCACTGACCCACATGCGCCTGCGGGTTGAGTTACTGCCAGACAGTGAAGATCGTCAGCGGTTGCTCGACAGCCTGCAGGAAATGCAGTCACTGGCAGAAACCACTTTGGATTTTGTGCGGGGTAGCAAGGGCGAGGTCGCCCGTGATTTTGATCTGGCCGCACTGGTGCAGAGCCTGTGTGATGACTATGAAGATCAGGGTCAGCCAGTGCATTACAGCGGTTTGTCGCGCTGTGTGTTTCACGGGCGCAGCCAGGCTTTACGTCGTGCCCTTCAGAACCTGATCGATAATGCCCTGAAGTATGGTAATAAAGCGGAAGTCAGCCTGCAGCTTGATCAGGGCGTTCCCTGTATCTGCATTGAGGATGAAGGGCCGGGTATCCCTGAAGCTGAGCGGGAAAAGGTTTTTGAGCCTTTTTATCGTATGGAAGAATCCCGCTCACGCCATACTGGCGGCACTGGTTTGGGATTAGCCATTGCCAGAGATTTGCTGCTGCAGGAGGGTGGGTGTTTACTGCTGGAGTCACGCACCACAGCTCAGCCGGGGTTGCGGGTGAAGGTTTTGTTGCCCGCCAGTGGCAGGGTCTGAAATCCGGGTCTGAAATCCGGGTCTGAAATCAGAGACTGGCACTTAACCCCAGCAGCACACCCGCTTGCCCGGCAAAATAGTCCACCTCCAGTAACAGCGCCAAACGATGGCTCTCACCGGAAAGCCGAGTGCCAAGGGAGTAACCTTTAATGGCCTCATCCGTATGCATGTAGCGAAAGGTTGCATAAAACTCGGCCTGGGGTGTGTACTGATCACGGATGCCAACCCGAAAAGTTGGCAGGCTGCGCTCATCAATCCAGCTTGTCAGCTCTGAATCATAACGGTCATAACCGACACCAATCCAGACCTCGGTCATCATATCGACTGGAGCATGGTATCCCAGTCCCAGATACTGCCATTTTACCCGTTGATCATCTTCCAGCTGTTGGTGACCACCGTAGAGAAACAGGCTGGGATCCAGCATGTCGAGTTGCAATGAACCGCGCACCAGGTACCCGGTTAAATCCAGTTGATCTACATCCGGGTAATACACCAGCGCTGTTTCAACCTGGGTGTAACTCACAATCTGAGCGGATAGGTTTTGAGGTATGAGGTGGCTGAATATCAGCAGTGCAAAAAATAGCCCAGGGCTGATGTTTAAGCATCTTTTGTTGCTGTGATCGTTGGTTCGCGTATTGGTCATCTGAATGGGCAGCCAGCTGGAAAACTTGATTCCGATCAAGTGTTTCAGTAAATTTACATTTGTAAAAAATTAAATAACAGAAAGCAGGAGTGATATCAAGCATCATTTGATTCCCTCCGAAAGTTAAAAGGACTTGAGAATGAAAAAAGCAGTTATGGTTGTGGGTCTTTCCTTGGTGCCAATGATGGCTGCAGCAGAGAGTCGGACCGCTATTGAGGTATTGGCAGGCAGTGCAACGCATCAAATAAGTTATGCCAGCTTCTCTCATAAGTTAGGTAGTGATACATCCATGGGGTTGAGACTCGCCTTTCATGCCAACGATCGTTTTGCAGTTGAACTGGGTTATACCGATTACGGTAAGGTTACAGATACCTATTATGATGCGGGTGATCGTATTGATGAAAGCGCTGAAGCTACTTCAATCAACCTGGGTGTGAAAGGGGTTTACCCCATGAGCGAGCAGTTTGGTCTGGTAGGCCGAATTGGCTTTGCAATGTGGGATTTTAAATACTTAGAAGAAGATGAGTATTTTGGCAACTCCTCCTTCAGTAAATCCGGCACAGATCTTTATCTGGGGTTTGGTTTTGAGTATCGCGTGACGCGTGACTTCCATCTTGGTCTTGATTATAACTATGTATCTATGGATCTTGGTAGTTCGGTTTCTTATGATGTTGGAAGCTTTGCACTTTATGCCGGTATGAGCTTTTAATCATTATAGATAAAAAAGGCCGGAAATTCCGGCCTTTTTTATTGGTTTCAGATCAGAAACCGTAATGCACACCGGCAATAAAGCCGATATCACCGTCAAACGAGTCGATTTCACCCAGCAAGGACAGCTGCTCATTCAGGCGCTGACGCACAGTAAAGGCAAAACCTGTGTAATCATAATCGCCGGTGACAATGCGCATGGTTGCTGCCAGTTCGGTGTCTTCAGTCAGTTGATGACGCACACCACCGCGCAGTGCCAGGGCAGTATCACTGTCACTGAAAGTACCGAGGCCGGAAATTTTCACTTTGACTTTGGTGGAATCAAAGCCAGCACCAGCCCAGGCTTCGGTCTGGTTGTTGATCTCAAAGCGATAACCGGCTCCGAAGTGTAACTGGGTGACGTCTATATTATCTGACATCAGAGTGTAACCACCATAAACAAAGGCTTTGGGGTCCACCTGCTCCAATTCATAAGAAGCACGAACACCAAAACCTGTTAGATCCTCACCATCAATGTCGGAGTACATCACCAGACCACCTTCTACATAGTTGTAGTTCAGGGCCTGGGCGGTTGTAGCAAAGGGAAGGGCGGCAAAAGCCAGTGCGATAGCATATTTCTTCATGAAAAAAATCTCCTTGTGTTTTGGATTTTGTATTTTAGGTGAGCAATGGTTGATGAAACAATCAGCTTTATGTTGGTTTCTTGTTGTATCAGCGGAATAGCTCACCAGCTGCTTCCGGTTGGTGCAGGATTTCTTCAACCACCAGCGCTGCATCCTTGCCATTGGGCAGTTGCCAGTGAACTTCCTGGCCCACACGGGCACCCAACAGCGCTGCGCCCAGCGGGGCCAGTACGGATAACTGGTCAGTGGCTTTCGGGTCAAGGTTGTGGGGATAAACCAGCTCCTTTTCCAGTTGCAGGTCAGCCTTCAGGTCGCGAAAACGCACCCGACTGTGCATGCTGACCAGGTCTGCCGGAATGGCTTCAGGCTCCACCACATCAGCATTTTCCAGGCGTTCAATCAGAGCTTCTGCCACGGGCATGCGGGCGTATTCAGGCTTTTCCAGCAGGCGCTCCAGGCGTGCATGGTCCAGTTCGTTCATCAGCAGGTGTAATTTGGCAATCATGGTTTGAACCTCTTAAAAACACACACCCCCGCAACCAGGGTTGCGGGGGTGTTGGGAATATCTCATTTCGGGTTAGATTAGCCTTTAAAAACTCTGACCGCAACCCCGGTATTGATGCCCCTGATATTCAAGGGTGACTCGATGCGGAAAGGGTTCACCGGTTCCGACCTCCACACAGAGGATGTTTTCCACAGTGTATTCAGCGGTCTGGCCCTGTTCATCCTGGATCCTGTACTGGCGACGGATCAGATCCTGATGCACTTGTTCGGCTTTTTTCAGGCTGGTGCGTCGAGTGCCGAAGTTGTGCAGCAGCTCACCAGTGCCATTCTGGCGGATGATCAGCGTCCAGCCGGGGTTGTGGCCACTGGCGCGTAGTGTGACAGCTTCCGGAGAGGTGTTGCTGCCGGGAATAAAGGGCAATTCAAGGCTGCCAACTTCCCCCGTGGCCTGCAACTGGCAGTTCAGCCACTCCCTTTCCGGGGTGGTGACACGGGCACGCTCGTCCCGATTCCAGAAGCTGCTGCCCTGGCCATTGCTGTACAGGGCGCCAGAGGCCGCACGTGCCTGGGGCAGTTCCAGCCAGTCTTCACTGCCCGGCAGTTGCAGCCAAAGCTTGTTTACGGCACTGCGAGTCTGCATCACATCCATGCCATCACACAGCCACAAGCTGGCTTGTTGCACCGCTTCAGGTTGTTGCGCCTGCGGGTTGCTGCTGCAGGCGGCAAGGCCCAGCAGCAACACGGCAGCAGCCAGGCCTTTAACCTTCCAGCTTGCTGAGATCACGCACGGCACCCTTGTCTGCTGAGGTGGCCAGCAGTGCATAGGCTTTCAGTGCTGCAGACACCTTGCGAGGACGGGGTTTGGCTGGCTTCCAGCCTTTTTTGTCCTGCTCGGCACGGCGTGCGGCCAACACTTCATCACTGATGTCCACCTTGATGGTGCGGTTGGGGATATCAATCAGGATGGAGTCGCCATCCTGCACCAGACCAATGGCACCACCGGCAGCTGCTTCCGGTGAAGCATGACCGATGGACAGGCCGGATGTACCACCGGAAAAGCGCCCGTCCGTCAGCAGGGCGCAGACCTTGCCCAGCCCCTTGGATTTGATGTAACTGGTTGGGTAAAGCATTTCCTGCATGCCGGGGCCACCTTTCGGGCCTTCATAACGCACAATCACCACATCACCGGCCTTGACCTTGCCTTCCAATACATTGGCTACAGCTTCATCCTGTGATTCAGTGACGTGAGCTGTGCCACGGAATACCAGCAGCTCATCATCAACCCCGGCGGTTTTCACCACACAACCATCTTCGGCGAGGTTGCCATAAAGCACTGCCAGACCGCCTTCTTTGGAGAAAGCGTGTTCCAGATTGCGGATGCAACCATTTTCGCGATCACCATCCAGGGTGTTCCAGCGGGTGGACTGGCTGAAGGCATGCTGAGTGGGGATACCTGCTGGCCCGGCGCGATAGAACTCCAGCACTTCCGGCGTGGGTTTACGCAGGATGTCCCAGGTTTCCAGTGCTTCAGCCAGGGTGTTGCTGTGCACGGTCGGCAGGCTGGTATCCAGCAGACCGGCACGATCCAGTTCACCCAGCAGGCCAAAGATGCCACCGGCACGGTGTACGTCTTCAATGTGGTATTTCTGGGTGTTGGGTGCCACCTTGCACAGCTGGGGTACTTTTTTCGACAGCAGGTCGATGTCCGCCAGGGTGAAGTCGACTTCGGCTTCCTGAGCCAGTGCCAGCAGGTGCAGAATGGTATTGGTGGAGCCGCCCATGGCAATGTCCAGTGCCATGGCGTTGTAGAAGGCACCTTTATTGGCAATGGAGCGGGGCAATACCGAGGCGTCATCCTGCTCGTAATAACGGCGGGCCAGCCCGACGATGCGCTGACCGGCTTCTTCAAACAGGCGGCGGCGATCCGAGTGGGTGGCCAGGGTGGTGCCGTTGCCCGGCAGGGACAGGCCCAGGGCTTCGGTCAGACAGTTCATGGAGTTGGCGGTGAACATGCCGGAGCAGGAACCGCAGGTCGGGCAGGCGGAGCGTTCGTATTCGGCCACGGTTTCGTCATCCGCATCCGAAGCGGCAATCACCATGGCATCCACCAGGTCCAGGCCGTGTTCACTGAGTTTGGTTTTACCGGCCTCCATCGGGCCACCGGAAACAAAAATCACCGGAATGTTCAGGCGCATGGCGGCCATCAGCATGCCGGGGGTGATCTTGTCACAGTTGGAAATGCACACCAGCGCATCGGCGCAGTGGGCATTCACCATGTATTCCACCGAGTCGGCAATCAGGTCACGGCTGGGCAGGGAATAGAGCATGCCGTCGTGGCCCATGGCAATGCCGTCATCCACTGCAATGGTGTTGAATTCCTTGGCCACACCACCGGCTTTTTCAATTTCACGCGCCACCAGTTGCCCCATGTCCTTCAGGTGCACATGCCCCGGTACAAACTGGGTGAAGGAGTTGGCCACGGCAATGATCGGCTTCTGAAAGTCTTCATCCTTCATGCCGGTGGCACGCCACAAGGCGCGGGCACCGGCCATGTTACGACCGGCAGTGGTGGTGCGGGAACGGTAGGTGGGCATGGCTGACCTCATCATTATTCTTGCGGGAATCTTGAATGAGGCATTCTACAGTGGATGCCAGCCAACTGCCTACCTGCAGTTGGTTGCTTTAAGGTTGTGCTGTCAGGATCAGGCTGTTTTTTCTTTACGGGCCTGTTCCTTGAAGCGGGCAGGTTCCAGCGCGTGTTTGTTGAGCAGTTTGTAAAAGTCGGTGCGGTTGCGTCCGGCCAGTTTGGCTGCTTCAGTCACCTTGCCTTCAGCCAGTCGCAGCACTTTAATGAGATAAGCCTTTTCAAATTCTGCACGGGCTTCGTTCAGCGGTGGCAGGCCCTGTTCACCATTTTGCAGGATGCTTTGCACCAGTTCAGCGGAGATCAGTGGTTGATCACTCATTTCTGCACACTGTTCAATAACCCCCTGCAACTGACGCACACTGCCCGGCCAGGGGGTGGCGGCCAGCACTTCCAGCGCTTCCGGTGCAAATCCGGTGACCTTGCTATCCAGCTTTTCACTGGCCTGGGTCAGTAACTGGCGTGCCATCAGCTGTACCAGCAGGGGACTGCGCTCCAGCAGATCAGCATTGCTGCCTTCGTCAGTTTTTTCACTGCGGCTGACTTTCAGTTCTTCTATCAAGGCAAACAGCTGCTGTTTGTCGACCGGTTTGGTGAGAAAGCCGGAAACCCCCTGACGGGTGGCTTCCACTGCATCGGGAATGGTGCCGTGAGCGGTCAGAATGATCACCGGCAAGCCGGGGTGCAGTTGCTGTATTTCGTCAAACAGGGTCAGGCCATCCATGCCATCCATGCGCAGGTCAGACAACACCAGGTCGGGCAGATAGTGTTTCAGGTGCTCCAGTGCCTCAGCACCACTTTCGGCGGTGACCACCTCATGACCGGCGGTTTCCAGTCGCAGGGACAACAGCTTCAACAGGCTCAGGTCATCATCCACCAGCAGGATGCGGGCGGGATGTTCGCTGGGTCGGATTTCCGGTATCAGTTTCATTTTCAGTCACTCTGACGTTGCATGCGTTCGTGCAGGCTGCGTTCAATGGCAGTCAGGGCTTCCAGCTTGGCTTCAAGATCCGCTTTTTCCGTTTCCAGTTGGCGAATGCGTTGTTCAGCCTGGCTCAGTTCCGCTTCCAGTGTTTCCATGCCCTGCTCCAGATGCAGGATGCGCTCAGCCGTTTGAGGCTGGTTACTGGTTGCTTCACCCTGAGGATCTTCCGGTTGCAGCACTGCACAGCCTGCCAGCAGTGTAGTCAGGATCAGCGGGATAAAAAAATGTTGGTATCTGGACACAGTCAATTCCTGGTGGTGTCGATCAGCGACTTGCCAGTGGCCATTCTAGCCGAAAGATGATGCGGTTGTTTTCGCTGCTGATGAGTTTTAATGTGCCGTTTTGTGCTTTCATGCAATCGGCTGCAATGGAAAGCCCCAGACCAGACCCCTTGACCGGACCGCTGCGGCGACTGCTGCCCTGAAAAAAGGGTTCAAACAGGCGCTGCTGCTCATCCTTCGGGATAGGCCCGCCGGCATTCTCCACTTCCACCCACTGTTGTTGATGGTCCTGGCCGGCGCGGATGAGCAGTGGTTGGTCAGGCGCACCATAATGCAGTGCATTGGACAGCAGATTATCCAGGCAGGTGCGTAACAGCGATGAATCACCCTGCAAGATCAGCCCTGCATCCGGCAGTTGCACGGACTGCTGGCGCTGAGCCAGTAGCGGCTGCCAGGGGGCCAGCAGTTTGTTCAGCAGCGGCCGCAGGGGAACTTCGGTATAGGTGGCCTGTTTTTTTCCCTGCAGCAGGTTGTAATCCAGCAGTTGTTCGATGAGTTGTTGCAGGCGCTCACTATTTTGTTGCAACAGGCCGGTCACTTCTTTCTGAGCGGGTGTCAACTGGCCCAGCAGCTCTTCATGCAGCAGATCACCCGCCTCGCGAATACTGGCCAGGGGGGTTTTTAATTCATGCGAGATATGGCGCAGGAATTGTTGTTTTTGCTGTTCGATGTCATTCAGCTGCTGCTCCAGCCAGTTCAGTTGCCGGTTCAGCATCACCAGCTCTGCAGGGCCGCTGGTGATCTGGCGTTGTCGGCGTGTTTTGCCTGGTGTGGCCAGTGAGCGGATGCGTTGTTGTAGCTCACCGATCGGACGCAGCAGACGCCAGGTGAAAAACAGTACCAGCAGCAGTGACAAGCCTGCCAGTAATAAAAACTGCCAGGCCAGTTTTTTCTGCAAGCGGTGCATTTCCTGCTGCAGGGCATTCAGGCGCTGATCCACGATGCGCTGGGTCTGGCCGGTCATGTCCATGGTCAGGCGGGTCAGTTGTTCCAGGCGTTCGGGGCTGAGCAGGGTTTGCCCGGCATCCGTCAGCAGCAATTCTTCGAGGCTGTGCTGGGCTGCCGGTGGTGGAAACAGCACAAAAGGTTGCTCCAGCAGCTGTTGGAAGCGCTGCTGTTGACTGTTGAGCAGTTCCAGCAGATCAGGGTTTTCCACCACCTGAAACTGGCGACTGGTGCGCTCCATGTCCAGTGCCAGGGTTGCCAGTGACTGGGAGCGACGGGTGAAGGATACAGCCTCGCGAGCCGTCAGACTGGCCTGGGTGGACAGTTCGCGGTAGGTGCTGGAGGTTTCAAACACCAGCACACCCAGCGGCAGGATCACCAGCACAAAACCCAGCAGCACCAACTGCATCAGGGTCAGGTTGGCTGTTCGTAACAGAGCCATGAACTGGGAACCTCAGATGTTTTTACAGAAAACCCGCGAGTTACGCTGCCAGTTGTAGAGTGCCTGACGGGCTGCGGGTAAGTGTTCCACCCTGGCCGGCACAAACCCCCGCTCCAGAAACCAGTGGGCGGTGTGGGTGGTCAGTACAAATAACTGATGAATGCCTGCCGCCTGCGCCTGCTTCTGGATGCTGTCCAGCAATTGGTCGCCGCGCTGACCGTGGCGATAATCAGGGTCCACCACCACACAGGCCAGTTCTGCCTGACGCTGATCCGGGTAGGGATAAAGGGCAGCACAACCAATGATGGCACCGTCCAGATCAATCACCGTGAAGCGTTCGATTTCAGCTTCCAGCAGTTCACGGGAGCGGCGTACCAGCACCCCGGTTTCTTCCAGCGGGCGTAATAAAGCCAGCAGCCCTGCAACATCCTCAATGCGTGCCTGCCGCAGGGTTTCATAACGCTGCTGGGTGATCATGGTGCCATCACC
This sequence comes from Marinospirillum alkaliphilum DSM 21637, assembly GCF_900119735.1. Classification (GTDB taxonomy): domain Bacteria; phylum Pseudomonadota; class Gammaproteobacteria; order Pseudomonadales; family Halomonadaceae; genus Marinospirillum; species Marinospirillum alkaliphilum. The sequence continues at coordinate 167,511 of NZ_FPJW01000002.1, forward strand.
CTCGCGGGTGAACAGGTCCTGCAGCAGTGCACCATTGCGCCGATAGCTGAGCAGGTGGGCGCGCGCCACACCGCGACGGCAGGCCTGGCAGGCGGCTTGCAGATGACGTTGCAGGGTGGGTTGCTGCTGCAGTTGTGGCAGCAGCAGCTCGGCATCCCTGGGTGTCAGATCACGAATCAGGCGGCCACTTTCATCCTTCAGGCCCTCTTCATCACCCAGCAACAGCAGTTTTTCCGCACCCAGATGAATGGCAGCGGCGGTAGCCACTTCTTCAGCATCCAGATCAAAGGCTTCTCCGGTGGCGGAGTAACCCAGCGGGGGCAAGAGTACCATGCTGCCCTGGTCCAGCAGTGCCTGAATGCTTTTCACCTGAATGCGGCGCACCTCACCGGAAAAGTGCATGTCCACGCCGTCGCGGATACCCAGCGGGCGGGCAGTGATCAGATTGCCACTCATCACGCGCAGCCCGGCACCATGCATCGGTGAATTGGCCAGCCCCATTGAAAGCCGGGCTTCCAGCTCAATGCGCAAGGTGCCAATGCAGGCGGTCAGTGCCTCCAGGCGCTCTGCATCCACCAGTAAGCGGCCCTGGTGTTCATGCCAGTCCAGCCCGCGACGCTGCAACTCCTGCTGCATCTGCGGGCGGGCACCAAAGGTGATCACCAGTCGCACACCCAGCGAGTTCAGCAATGCCAGATCGGCAATCAACTCATGCAGACCATCACAGCGTAACGCTTCGCCATCCAGATGAATGACAAAGGTGCGGCCGCGATGGGCATTAATGTAGGGCGAGGTGTGGCGAAACCAGTTTACAAAAGGCTCCGCATTGGAATCCTGCAAGATATCGCTCACTTTTACCGGTGGTTGATACCAGTGAGTTTAACCAAAGCAAGCGCATCAAAAAAGGACTATTAACAGGCAGACACTTGCGTTCAGTCATGGCAAGGCAGTGATGGCTTGTTAGGCTTTTCAGGGTGATCAATGCAAGGAGGCAGGTATGTCGCGTTACCATGATAAGGCTTACAAAGAACTGTTCAGCTACCCTGAGTTTGTACAGCAGTTGATGGAAGGGTTTGCGCCGCCGGAAATCAGTTGCAGGCTGGATTTTTCGACACTGGAAAATCTGCCGGGAAACTACATCACACCCCTGATGGATGAAAGATTCGAAGACGTGGTCTGGTCTGTGCAATTCAAGCCGGAAGTGGGAGAGCAAACACCTGCTACGCTGTACCTGTGCATCCTGCTGGAGTTTCAATCCAGCATTGACCGCACCATGCCCTTGCGGATGCTGCACTATGTTGCAGCCTTTTATCATCAGCTGTTAAAACATAAAAGGGCCAGCTTGAAGGAAGGCTTGCCACTGGTTTTTCCTGTCGTGCTTTACAATGGCAGCAGACCATGGAATGCAGCAGAGGAAATGCAAACACTACTGCAGCCGGTGCCTGCTTATCTGAAATCCTATCAGCCGCAGTTGCGTTATTACCTTGTGGATGAGAGTCGTTATACCACGGAAGAGCTGGAGCAGCGCAATACGCCTTTGAGCAGTCTGTTCACCATTGAAAACTCCCACAGCCCGGAAGCTTTGCAACAATCAGTGCAGCGACTGGTCTCAGTATTGCAACAACACCCCGACAAACAGCGACTGGACAAGCTCTTGTTGCGCTGGTTCAAGCAGCATTTGCACAACCGCAAAGTCAGGGTTAACCTTGAACCATTAACCAGCCTGATGGAGGCACCGGATATGCTGGCAGAAAATCTGGAAAGAATGGTCAAAGAGTGGAAACAGAAAGGTTATGAGCAAGGCATGGCAGAAGGCATTGCTGAAGGCGTCGAAAAGGGCATCGAGCAGGGCATCGAAAAAGGCATCGCAACAGCCCGCACCCAGATGGCTTCAAGACTGCTGCAGCGTGGCCTGAGTGATGCTGAAGTGGCGGAACTGCTGGAGCTGGACTTGCAGCAGGTCCAGACCATCAAGGCACAGCAGCTTCACTGACCTTATCTCATGATTCACTCAAACCCCGCCTGTTGGTTTCAGGTGGGGTTTTTCTTTGGTGCAGCAGTATTTCTGAGCAGGAGACAAGACGTGGCCAGTGAAACGGAACTTAAACTGCTGATACAAGAGGCCGACCAGCAGCGGCTGGAGCAGCTGATGAATCGTCTGTCAGCAACATTTGAAGGCAGCAAGCGGCTGGAGAATACCTATTTTGACACCCCGGATTTGCAGCTGAATCAGGCGCGTATTGCTTTGCGACTGCGTTTTACCGGGCAAGGCTGGTTGCAGACTTTAAAAACCTCTGGCCAGAAGCTGGGCGCTTTAAGTCAGCGAGGTGAATGGGAAATGCCGGTGGCTGATGCACAGCTGCAACCGGAGCTATTGCCGCAGGGGGTTCTGAAACCTGAATGGATAGATCAACTGCAACCCCTGTTCACCACCCATTTCACCCGCCGTACCTGGCTATTGAAGGGGAAGGATGAACCAGCTGATGGTGGGTCATCCCAGCCCTGGGCAATTGAGGTAGCGGCAGACCTCGGTGAAGTGGCGCTGCCGCAGCGTCATGCAAAAGAGGCAGCCAAAGACTCCATCAGCGAGTTGGAGCTGGAGTTAAAGGCGGGTGATCCACAACACCTGTTTGATCTGGCGCATCAGTTGGCAAACGAACTGGTGCTGCATCCCGGCCTGGCCAGCAAGGCGGCGCGGGGTTTACGATTACTGAGCAGCCAGCCGACCAACCGGAAACCGTCACGAAAATACCCCATGCCACAGCTGGTACAGGCTGGGGTGGCCGTTACCTTTGCCGAGCTGAATCAACTGGCACAACATCAGTTGAATGCCTGGATTGAATGCCATGAAAGCTGGGCCTTTAATGCCGATGAAGCCGAGCTGCAGGAGGCCCAGCGTTGTCTGTTGCGCCTGCATGCCCTGTTGGTGATGCAGCAGCGGCTTTGTCCTGCTGCAAAACTCACGCCTTTGCGCAGGGGTGTGAAACGCCTGTTGCAAGCCTTTCAGCCGCTGGTGGAAGGCTGTTGGCAAGACCGGGCCTTGCAGCAGTTACCCCTGGATCATTTGCCGGACAGAACGGCAGCAGACTGGCGTTATCAGCAACTGGCTTATGCTGCACGCCGTCAGCAATACCGCCACTGCTGGCATCAACCCTGGGTCGGTCAGGTGGCCCTGCAACTGGTGGAAAGCCTGTGGCAAAACCACCACTTGCAAGCCTGTGCCGCAGCAGATGCACCGGAAAAACTCTTGCAGGCAGCCTGTGAGCACCTGCGATTTCCGCGTCAGCCGATGGATGCCGGGGTCTGGTTGCAGCGTTACCCGGCACTGATTCGGTTGCAGCTGCTTCTGCAGCAGGTTCAGCCCGATAACCAGACGGATGCAGCAAGGGCAGAAACCCTGCGGGAAGGCATTGAGACCCTCAATGGTTACTGCCATTTGTTGCAGCGCAAGGATTTACCACAAGGCTTGCAGCAACAGTTGAAGCGGCAGCAGCAAGACCTGCTGTTGCAACTGGGCAGAACGGCCCAGGCCTTGTGGACGCAATGAAATTGACTGAGTTATCCATGGGGTTTATGTGCGGCGCAGCAGAAGAATGTGCTGTTTAACTTGTGTTCACAGTTATATTTCCGGAATGCGGCTGTTGGTTCCATGAATTATCCCAAAAACAACAGAAAAAAATATGGGAAGTGACTCAAATCAAGGTTTCATGCAGGTTACAGTGGTGTAATACTTTGGTCGCACGCAGCTATTTCAGGTCATTGACAAGGCATGAAAAAGCATGCGAGTCTGCGTCACAGCGGTGAAGGAAAGCCGGAGCCGCAAACCTGAACCTGAACGAAATGATTTCGATCGATAATTAAAAGAAGGTACCTATCGCTATGAAACTGCGTACAAAAATCGCTGGCACCGTTGCCCTGCCGCTCGCCCTTGCAATCGCTTCTGCTTCCCAAGCTGCCACCATCGTTGACAACGAACAGCACCGTCTGAACATTGGCGGTTTCGTAGCTGCCAGTGCCAACTGGACCATCTATGACGATGCTGGTGCTGACCATGATAGCGACGTTGATTACGGCATGAGCCTGGGTACTTCTCGTCTGAACGTAACCCACACTGCCAAGACTGATGCTGGCAATGTCACCATCATGTACGAAAATGACTGGGCTGGTGCTGCTACCACTGCAAGCGGCTACCGTCTGCGTCACGCTGCCATCATGTGGGATGGCTGGGTTGCAGGTTTCACCTGGAACGGTTTTGCCAACCTGACTGGTCTGGCTGAGACCATTGATGCTGCTGGTACTGCAGGTGCAAGTGGTTCCGCACCCGCTGGCCGTAACGCAGTGCTGGGCCGCAATATCGCTGTTGGTGATGGTATGAGTGTTGGTGTATTCATCGAAGATCGTGGTGAGACAACTTACCGTGCAGTTCCAGACCTGACTGCCAACTTCAAGGGTGCATTTGGTGATACCTCTGTCTTTGTAGGTGCCCAGATGTTGCAAGTTGAAGATGAAGATGATACCACCAAAACAGAGGCTCAGTTGGACCTGACCTTTGGTCTGAATCAGAAGATTTCTGATGAGCTGTCTCTGAAAGCGGCCCTGACCAACTACAACGGTGATAACACTGCGGTATCTGTTGCTGCCCAGTTCAAAGTTTCTGACCAGCTGCGCACCAACCTGGTTGTTCAGCAGCAAATCATGGATGCTGATGACAGCGATGCCACCGCTGTGTGGGTTAACGCCTTCCTGAAAACAGCCTCTGGCTGGGAATGGGGTGGTGAAGTTCGCATGGTCAGTGCAGACGACTTGGCTGTTGCTGTCAACGGTCTGGGCGACAGCGACATGCGTGTCAGCCTGCAGGCCAAATACGCTTTCTAAGTTCCTGGTTTAATCCAGCCGAACACTTTCGCAAAGCGTAAAGGCAGTAAAAACAAAACCCCGGTCAGGAATGGCCGGGGTTTTTTGTCTTATGGAAGCATCAGGCAGTGACTATCGCTAAAGCCGTTCAGGGTTTCTGTAAGTCTGTCCAGGCTTGAAGCCTGGTACGGAAGTGCTGTTGGCTCAAAATTCAAACGCTGGTGTGCGTTTGTAAAAGTAAGGGTTTTATCCTGGTCTCTGTGATGACACTTGTTAGCATAGGCGGAGGTATTTGTGGAGGCACGTATTCAGTTTCGTGTGGATGAGGAAACAAAGCATCTGGCGCAGATGATGGCAGCAAGCGAGGGGCGTACGCTGAGTGATGCCTGCCGAGAGCTGACTGAGCAGTTGGCTGAGGAGCAAAAAAAGAAAATGTTGCACGATGCATGGCTCAGTGAGCAGGTTGCTGCCGCTTTTTCAAAACTTGAATCCAACCAGGCAAGCTTTATTTCACATCAAGCAGCTAATCAGCGGATGGCTGAGCATAAGGCCCGAATCTACCGCTAATCACATCATTCAATCCCGGGTCGAAAATCTGCAGGATCACCCTTTAATGGGTGTTGAGCGTCCGGGTATTCCGGGTCGGTTGCTGATTATCCCGGATGTGTCAATGCTGGTTTCTTACTGGGTGGATGAATTGGATATACGGGTCATGCGTGTTTTACACCAGAAGCAGCAGTTTCCCGCTTAAAAAACTGTAATTAAATACAGTTCTACTTCTGGTCTTGTGTTAGGCTTTCAGTGTCGCTTCCATTCAGTAATCACCCACAGGACGGGATGCCATGACACAGACCGCCAGCCATGACCAGAACTTCAAAAACCTGATTCTTGATTACCCCCGCCAGGCACTTGAATTATTTGCTGCTCAAGAAGCCCAGGATATTCTGTCCGATGTGCGTATCACCCCTGTCCGGCAGGAACAACTCAAGGAACGCCTCGGTGATCGCTTTTTTGAGCTGGATATTCCGCTGCTGGTGGAATGGCCGGATCAGCGTCGAGAAGCTCTGCTGTTTGTGATTGAACAAGAAACAGATCCACGGCGTTATTCCCTGCACCGCATGGCGCATTATGTTTTGCACCTGAGCGAGTTATGCAACACCGAGCGTGTGGTGCCGGTGGTGATCATCCTTCACGGCCAGCAGTCCCTGGCTGACCAACTGCAACTCGGTAGTGAGCGCCATATCTACCTGCAATTTAACATCCTCAAAACCCAGTTGGCCGGGTTGCCTGCAAGTGATTATCTGGACAGCAGCAACCTGGTGGCGCGGCTCAACCTGCCGAACATGAATCACCGAAACACTGACAAGGTTGAAACTTACGCCAAAGCCATGGAAGGGTTGGTCACTCTGGAACCCGACATGGAAAAACAACTCAAATACATTGACTTTGTCGACATATACAGCAATCTTACCCCACAAGAACGACTGGACTACCAGCGCCGCTACCCACAGGAGGAACGCGCCATGGCCGGACTCTCAGAAAGACTTCGCAGTGAAGGAATGCAGCAAGGAATGCAGCAAGGAGAAATCCGCATCCTGAAAAAACAGATTCAGCTGAAATTCGGCACGCTGCCTGATTGGGCTGAGGACATCATCAGCACTGCCAGCACCGAACAACTGGAACACTGGGCAGAGGGTATTCTTACTGCTGCCAGTATTGAAGCCTTGTTGAAATAAAAAAGGCAGCCTTGCGGCTGCCTGGGTCTGGGCGTCCTTGCTCAGTCTGTTGGTGCGATTACCAGCTGTAACGAGCGCCAACGGTGAAGGTGCTGTCTTCGTACTTGTCACCGGCAGCAACTTCAGCATAAGCAAACATGGGTTTGCTGAACTTGTAGGTGGCACCCACAAGAATGGCGCTTTCCAGGTCTGTGTACTTGCCTTCTGCTTCAAAGTCTTCAGAAGTTACACTGAAAGCAGCGTAAACATCGGATACACCCAGGTTGTACTTGGCACCCAGTGCAAAGCGGGTTTCACCATCTTCCATTTCAGCCAGGGCGTGAGCGGTCAGGGCATCCAGTTTGTAGGTAGCGCCTACACCGATACGTGCATTGCCAGTGCCACCTACAGCGTCTTCATCGCTGTTCTGGTCAAAAGCCACAGCCAGGTTCAGATCACCCAGATTAAAAGAAACAGCGGCCTGCAGGTTAAATGCTTCTTCTTCTGCTGCCACATCGACATAGTGCTTGGCCATCACGGCAAATTTCAGATCACCGGCCTTGTATTCATAAGCCAGGCTGTCAGCACGGCCATTCTTGCTACCACTGGTGTAGTCTACGCCATCACGCTGTTGTAATTCGATGCGACCGGAAACATAGTCAAAGTAGATGGAGTCGAAGTTACCGACCCAGAATTTACCCCAGTCACCCTGAGCGCCAAAAAAGGAGTTGCGTGGAGTGATATTCTGGCCGGAAGCTTCGTCAGGCTTGAAGCGGAATTCCAGATTGGCAAAAACGGTCAGGTTTTCAGTTTCTTTATGGCTGGCGCGGAAGCCGATACGTGAGCCATTGTCCTGGATCTGGTTGACGGTGCCATTGTTGTAAAGCTCCATCTGCAGGCGACCATAAACGTCAACCTTGGTGCCATCCTGATCAATAATGTTGGCGGCTTGTGCACCAGTGGTGGCCAGGGTGGCAGCTACGGCAGAAGCTAACAGCGTCTTTTTCATCATGATTTACCTTTTGCTTTCTTCAGGTTCCGTTACAAACGGGTGAAAAGGTCGGGTGGGTTGCACGTTTTTTTATCTTGCAGTGCAGCACCAGCCTCAACTCCCGGCCGATATTGGCAGCAGAAAATGACAGAAAAAGGTCAGTCTGATGAATCGGGGATGAAAACAGGTTTTTTTCGGTATGACTAAGCTGATGAAAAGCCATAAAAAAACCGGCCTGCAAGAGGCCGGTTTTTGAGTCAGCGCGAAAGAAGTTTTCGCAGCTTACACCCTCAACTTAGAAGTTGTAGGTGTAGGTGAACTTCAGGTAGCTGAAGTCAGACTCTTCCAGATCAGCTACAAAAGAAGCGGTAGCAACTTGCTGGGGCAGGAACTCTTTGCCAACACCGATTTCCAGAGATTTGTTCTCGGCATCTTCCAGGCCCAGGGCCAGTTCAGCAAAGATGTCAACCACTTCTACGCCGGTGTAGTCAGCACGCAGTTCCAGCTGGCTGTCTTTAGCGTCAGAGTCCAGGTTCTTTTCAAAGTAAGCACCTAGAGTCAGGTCGGCGTCAACAGTAAAATCAACGCCCACAAACAGCCACTGGCTGTCAAAATCCATACCAACATTGTCACGGTAGGAGATACCAGCATAGTAGCCCAGCTGTTCGTTAACAGCACCGGCATAACCCAGGTTCAGTTCAATGGCGCTGTTATCAGAGAAATCAGCGTCGGAGTCCAGCAGATCCATGGTGGTCAGGATGAACTCACCGTAAACACCGGTTTCGTGCTGGTAGGAAGCACCAGCTTCGAGAACCATTGCGGTGTCCAGGTCGGAATCAGTCGGCTGGTACAGTTCAGCAGCAACGTAGGCTTCAACGCCTTCCGGCAGTTGGGCAAAAGCAGGAGCAGCTACAAAGCCAGCAGTCAGGGCGGCTACAGAGGCAGCGATCAGTGTTTTTTTCATCGATTTACTTCCTATTTCGTGGATTAATCCAGTTGGAACATCCGTCCGTTTGCAGTCATTGCACACGGTCCAGAACTCTTTCGCAGTGCAACCTTAATAATTCTTCCATCAAATTGCAATGCTTTGGTGGTTGATACCGCCGCAAATCCTGTTTCATTCAGTAAAATCATCGACCTGTATCAGGATTTGCGACCCCTGTCCTCTGGTGCAATGCAGCGTTCGTGCCAGTTTTACACAGTGTTTTGCAAACCAGTGACAGGCTGTTGAATGTTGTGTGAAGTATACTGCGCGGCAGAATTTCATCCTGTTGTAGTCAGCAGGCGACATTAATCATTGGGGGTTATAAAAAATGCTGTGGATTCAGGTGTGTAAGGATGATGAGTTGGTGGATGGCCAGTTTCGTATTGTTGAAAACGAAGACGGTGATGAGGTGTTGGTGGCTCGTGCCGAGGGTGAGTTGTTGGCTGTGCTGAATGAATGCTCCCATGACCGCAGGGGTTTTGATGGGGGTTGTATTGAGGCAGGGCTGCTGGTTTGTCCCCGTCATGGTGCACGTTTTTGTCTGCGCACCGGAAAGGCGCTGACACCTCCGGCTTATACAGACATTGCCACTTTTCCGGTGAAGGTGGAGAAAGGCATCATCTATGTGCAGGCCTGAGGCTGGTTCATGATATTAAGCCGAAACTTCTTAAGTCGTCATGGCCAATGTTTTCCAGGCTGAATTGCTGAAATTCACCGGGGCTGCTGAGCAGTTCGGCCAGACGTGCGCGTTGTACGCCCTGGGGTTTGCTGCTGACTTCGACTTTTTGCCCTTCTTTAAAGGGTAGCAAAGGTGTGATAACGCTGGCGGGGACACCGAGCACCTTGAGTTCAGGCAATAAAAAGCCGGGCAGGTAGTCTGCAGGAGGGCCAATTTTGATGACCGGTTTGATGGCACAAGGTTGCAGGCGGCCGCCGAGCCGTTCTATGCCCAGTTGCTGGCCTTCTTTGACATCCCTGATCCAGCGAATCATGCCCGGTTGCCAGGGGGTGCCTGTGCGCTCCTGCAGGGCAATCAGTTCGCCGGTGCGTAGTTGGGGTGGTGCCTGACCCGGCCAGAGCAGGCAATAGCCAGTGGCGCTGGTATTAACCAGCTGCAGTTGGTGGATGGGGTAGCGGCGATCCAGAGCGTTTTCAACGCTGGTGCTGACTTCGGTGTCCAGTTCTATGATGGCAAGTGTGCCAATACTCTTGTTCTCTACTGCATCAGGTGCAGAGGCCCAGGGGTCGGGCTGATCTTCCTTGATGAAGGGGTTGTTCTGAGTGTTGACTTTGAAGTTTTGTCCAGCGATCAGGGTTTCAAAGGGTTGGCGATTGTTCAGGTGGTAGTGCACGCTGCGTAAACCCAGTGCCAGCTGGATGTCGCCGCTGGATGCCACTCTTGGGCTGCTGCGCTCCTGGGGTTCACCCAGACAGGCCAGCAGGTGCTGAATCAGACGATTGCCCAGTGGATCATTACCCTGTTGCAGGTGTTCGCTGAGTTGGCTGGTTAGTGCGAGCGTATTCAGGCCCAGGTCCCGCTCGGTGGGTTGTTGCTCCAGTGGCTGGCTGCGCTGGGGTTGCCATCCATTATTGGTGACCACTTGAAACAAGCGCTCAGGTGCATCAGCAGGCAATATTTGCACCAATGCAGCCCAACTGGCGAGTAATGGCCAGAGTTGCTGCAGTTCATCCGGTCGTAGGGTTTCAGCCTGAATCAGCCCAAGTAACACCACTTGCAGGTAGGCTGCCTCACAGGTATTCGGTTGTTGTTGCTGGATTTTTTTATGCTGCAGGCGGCTTTGGCTGGCAATGTGATACAGCAGGTTGAGCTCTGGCCAGCTGTACTCCGGGGCTGCAACACTCAGCTTGCAGGCGCGCAGGATCAACGCACCACCATGCAAGAGTGCTGCATGCAGGGATGCAAGCAGGCTGCGAGCCAGGATGGGGGTAGGGAGTTGATCGCGCAGGGCCAGCAGGTCGTTGATGCAGCGTTTGTAGCTTTGGGCCAGCTGTTCCTGTAGCTGCTGGCTGAGCTCACCTTCCTGGTGCAGGTGTGGTCCCTGATCCAGTTCTCCCAGAGTATGAACAGCAACCGGGGCAATTTTATCCAGCCATTCCAGTCGGCGCGGTGGCAATAACCTGAGTTGATTAAACTCTTGCAGCAGGGTGTTGAGCTTTTCAGCGCTGGCAGGTGGATGGGCCAGGGGGAGGTGTTGTAGCCACTGTTCTACTGCTTCCAGTCGGGTTTCACAGCAGTTCAGCTGATCCCGGGTGAGTTCTGGAAAATGCAGTGGCAAGGGGTTCATATTTTATCCTTGTAATGGTTACCATCCCAGCGGTGTTTTGGATGGCTGATCCGGTTGTTCCCGAACCAGCCGAGGTACCAGATAGCCGGGTAATCTGGCCAACAGCTGTTGGTAGATTCTTTTTGCTTGCTGATCATCTATTGCAAAGTGGGCGGCACCTGCTACGGGATCAAAAGCATGAAGATAATACGGCATAACTTTCTGTTCAAATAATCTTTCAGAAAGATTGCCAAGAGTTACAGGATTGTCGTTGACGCCGCGCAATAAAACACTTTGGTTCAGAAGAATTACACCCCTTTGATGCAGGCGTGCCAGGGCTTTTTCGAGTTCCGGGCTGATTTCCTGTGGGTGGTTGATATGCAGTACCATCAGGGTTTGCAGGCGGGTGGCACTTAACCAGGTTAACAGCTCGTCATTGATGCGTGATGGGATCACCACCGGCAGGCGGGTGTGAATGCGCAGGCGCTTGAGTTGAGGCAGTTGTTCCAGTTGCCGGATGCGTTTTGCCAGCCGGGCATCCGGGGTAGCCAGTGGATCACCGCCGGACAGGATGATTTCATTCACCTGTGGGTGTTGCTGCAGGTAATGGATGATCTGTTCGGTGGCAGCCTCACTGAGGCTGTTGTCGGCATAGGGAAAATGCCGCCGGAAACAATAGCGGCAGTTGACGGCACAGGCACCGCTGGTGGTGAGCAGTACCCGTGAGGTGTATTTGTGGATCAGGCCCGGCAGTGGGTTGGCCTGTTGTTCTTGCAGCGGGTCGGTGACAAAGCCCGGCTGTGGCTGGTTTTCACTGCCCAGTGGCAGTACCTGCAACAACAAGGGGTCTTGCGGGTTACCCGGTTCCATCAGTTGTAAAAAAGGCTCTGGCACCAGAGTACGAAATAACCCATGGCCCTGCTGCAAACCTTGCCGCCCACCGGGCAGTTGATCTGGATCCAGTCCCAGTCGATCACAGAGTTGCAGTGGATCACGAATGGCGTGTCGGAGTGTTTCGCTCCAGTGGTCGCCTGCCGTGCTTTTCGGTATGATTGGCGACCAGCTTTTTAATGTCTGTTCCATGGTTTTAATTATTCAGAGATCCGAGTTATGGCGAATTTCGCAACCAATGAGTTCAAAGGCGGCCTCAAGTTCATGCTGGAGGGTGATCCCTGCTCCATGATGGACATCGAGCACATCAAACCCGGTAAAGGCCAGGCCTTCACTCGTGTGAAGTACCGCAACCTGATGACCGGCCGTGTCGGTGAAAAAACCTTCAAGTCCGGTGACTCGGTGGAAGGTGCTGATGTGATGGACATCGACATGGAATACCTCTACACCGACGGCGAATTCTGGCATTTTATGAAAACCGACGGTTCGTTTGAGCAGGTGGGTGCTGATGCCCGTGCGCTGGGTGAAACCAGCAAGTGGCTGAAAGAGCAGGAAGTGTACATGGTTACCCTGTACAACGGTGCGCCGATCAGCGTGACTCCGCCGAATTTTATCGTACTGCCAGTGACTGAGACAGACCCGGGCGTGAAAGGTGATACGGCTCAGGGTGGTTCCAAGCCGGCAACCCTGCCGACCGGTGCAGTGGTGCGGGTGCCTTTGTTTGTGAATGAAGGCGACCTCCTGAAAATCGATACGCGTACAGGTGAATACGTCAGCCGCGCCTGATCTGGAAAAATCAGCTGTGCGTCGGATCTGCTTTGTTAGAAACAGGCTCAGAATGCTCATTTACCACTTGTAAACTCCGCTTCTTCGCCTGTTTCTGCCTCGCATATCACTAGCTCGCAAGATTTTTTGCAGTCAGTCAGATGCTACTTGAGTAAACAGATGACCGATAAAGTGAATAGTCTATTGCTCAAGCGTGCCGGGTTGTTGAATGTAACCCGGCTTTTTTTCGCCCGGCGTGGGGTGTTGGAGGTGAATACACCCGTGCTGGGACCCGGTGGATCAACCGATCCGTTGCTGGATTCTTTTGTGACTCAGTTGGAAGGTGGCTCGGCGCAGTCGCAGACGCTGTACCTGCAGACCTCTCCCGAGTTTTACATGAAACGGTTGCTGGCGGCAGGCAGTGGACCGATTTATCAGCTGGGGCCGTGTTTCCGTAATGGTGAGGTGAGCCGCAGGCATAACCCTGAGTTTCTGATGCTGGAGTGGTATCGCCCCGGTTGGTCACTGGTTGAACTGGAGCATGAATGCTGTGCGCTGGTGGATGAGCTACTGGGTGCTGCGAGTTATACGCGCCTGACCTATCGGGAAGCCTTTTTGCAGCAGGTCGGGCTGGACCCTTTTGCTGCCAGTCTGGATGCCTTGCGTGCCGCCTGTGTGGCTTGTTCCGGCATAAATGCCGAGCAGTTGGACCGGGATGCCTGTCTGGATCTTTTGATCAGTCATCAGGTGGAGCCGGGGTTCAAAAAACTGGGTCGGGTGGTGTTGTATGAGTTCCCGGCCAGTCAGGCAGCGCTGGCGCAGGTGCATCAGGATGCTTATGGTCATGCCGTGGCCAGTCGTTTTGAGCTGTATGTGGATGGGCTGGAGCTGGCCAATGCCTATCAGGAGCTGACGGCAGCGGATGAGCAGGCAGCACGTTTTCAGGCGGATAATGCCCAGCGCCGGGCACTGGGCAAAGAGCAAATCTCTCCCGATACCAAGCTGATTGAAGCCTTGCAACAGGGCTTACCAGAATGCAGTGGTATTGCGCTGGGATTTGATCGGCTGGTGATGCTGGCCCTGCAGGCCGAGTCACTGGATGAGGTGCTGACCTTCAGTGCGCTGCGTTGGTGACGGGCTTGCTGGAAGCAAAAAATAATGCCGGGCTGATCTGAAAACGCTGGCTGAGTTGTTCGATGTGTTTACGGGTCAGGCTGCGCTCTCCCTTCAGGATGCGAGATACCAGTGACTTGCTGCCAATTTCGGGTAGCTGGCTCATATCCAGTTGATGCTGCTCCATCAGGGTTTTCAGCAGGTCGATGGCTGGGTCGGCTTGAGTGCAGGCCTGATTAAAAGCAGTAAACTCGCTTGCGGTGTTTTCCCATTGCTCAATGCGAGTGGACAGGAGTTCTATCAGGGGGCGTTGATTTTCATAATCGACCATCAATTCATCCAGCAAGGCGAGCGCTTCCAGATAGTCGGACTCGGTCTGGATTTCATAAAAAAAGGGTGCACTCTGGAACAGGTCGCGAGCCTTGCTTCTGATCAGATCAAAATTCATGTTTCAGGCTCCTGTGCGTAGTGTTTGCAGAGTTTGTCGTATTCGGCATGATTGCCCAAGTGTTTGACATACATGCGGTTGTCCCGAAACTCAATGAATGCAATCAACCGCAGACTATTGCCATGAATATCGATAACCCACCATTTATCCCTGTACCTGAAATTATCCAGTGAAGGAAAAACCCTTCGCATTTCATCGGGTGAGCTGAAATCACTGTTTCGCAGAACCCGGTAAGTACGCTCTATGGCAGTGGACGCGCCAGGGTAGCGTTTGCAGGCATCGTTAAAAGGCTTTCTGGAAATGATGTGCATGGCAGTTTCCCTTCTGCTTGTCGTGATTCTCGCTGTGAGTTGACAAAATGTCAACCGACCAAGTGCTCAGCCAGTTCCTGATACTGTTTAAAAGCCTGGTCAAGGCTGATTAAGGGCAGGTTATGGATCAAGCTGGTGGCGATGATAAATCGGTCGGCGGGGTCGCGATGGTGTTCCGGCAGGTGGGCGGCCAGTTCAGCGATGCCACGGTCAACTGGAATCACCTGGATACCTTCGCAAGCCAGATTCAGCCATTGCTCCATCGGCATTTGCAATCTTAAACGGTTACGTTTGACCAGTTGACCCAGCTCCCAGCAGGAAATGGCACTGATGGCCAGCGTTGGCGACAGCTCAATCTTTTCAACTAAATGCCCAGGTAAGGCTTGTTCCCCGTTTGAGGCAGTCAGCCAGCGAATCCAGATATGGGTATCCAGCAGCATCAGTGCGCATCCCAGTCGCTTTCCGGTACGGCCGGTGCAATCAGATCGTCTGACAGTTCCAGGCTATCCATTAATAACGGGTTGGGTTTGCGCCGCTCATGCACTTTTGTCTCGTTGGCGGGTAAAACGATGACTTCAAGCTGTTCGATATTGGCCAGTGCCGCTGGCAGACGAACGATCACTTGTCCATCTACGGGCTGGGTATAAAAACGCACGGCTTCCATCAGAATCCCCTCAATAGCTACTGTCTGTTGTCAGCATAGTGCCTGGGTAAGTATGAAGGCAAGGCTTCAACTCACGCCCTGGTAACGTCCCGGTTTGTGATTGAGGGTGAGGATCAGGTTGAGGATGGCGGCACCGGCGATGGAGAGCAGTACTTTGTCGACCGGTAGAACCAGCAGGGCGGCCAGTACAATCACCAGATCAACACTCATCTGGAATTTGCCGGCGCTGATGTTGAAGCGATCTTGCAGGTAGAGTGCCAGGATGTTGACGCCGCCTAAGCTGGCGCGGTGGCGGAACAGCATCAGCATGCCCAGCCCCATGCACATGCCACCCAGCAGGGCGGCATACACCGGGCTGAGTTGGTGAAAGCTCACCCATTGCGGGGTGAGTTCCGCAAACAGCGAGACCAGTCCTACCGCACAGAAGGTGCGCAGGGTGAATTTCCAGCCCATGCGCAGAAACGCCAGCAGGTAAAACGGCAGGTTGAGTACAAAAAACACCGGGCCGAAGCCCCATTCCGTCAGGTACTTGATCAGAAAGGCCAGCCCTGCGGTACTGCCGGTCAGCAGTTCGGCATGGCTGTAGAAGGTGACCCCGAGTGCCACCAGGGGCGTGGCAGTGATCAGGGCCAGCGCATCTTCAATCAGGCTGTGCTGGCGGTGTTTGTTGTCTTCAATCACGGCTGTGTGCTCACAGGGCTTTCAGCTGTTCCTGTTGTTCCTGCAGTTTGTTGCAGGCCAGACGGTTTTCTTCGATTTTGGCTTTTTCCTTTTCCACCACGGCAGCCGGTGCCTTGCTGACAAAGGCTTCGTTGCCCAGCTTGGCTTCGGTGCGCTGAATATCCTGCTGCAGGCGGTCGATTTCCTTCTGCAGGCGGGCAATTTCAGCATCCTTGTCGATGAAACCGGCCAGCGGCAGGTGCACTTCCATCTGCCCCACCAGCTGCATGGCGCTCATTGGCAGGGTGTCGGCCAGTTCAATACTTTCCAGTTTGGCCAGTTTCTGCAGGAACAGGCGGTTGGCTTCCAGGCGTTGCTGATCTTCGGTGCTGGCGTTGTGGATCAGAATCGGCAGGGGTTTGCCCGGTGCCAGATTGTTGGCGGCACGCAGTTCGCGCACGGCAAGAATCACACCCTTCACCCATTCGATGTCGCTGACTGCTGCAGCATCCATGCGTGACTCATTCGGCACCGGCCACTGGGCCTGCATCAGGGTATCCCCTTCCACACCGGCCAGCCCTTTCACACGCTGCCAGATTTCTTCAGTGATGAACGGCATCATCGGATGGCCGAGGCGCAGGATGACTTCCAGCACTCGCACCAGTGTACGGCGAGTGCCGCGCAGGGCTTCAGGACTGGATTCTTCGTTCCACAGTACCGGTTTGGACAGTTCCAGATACCAGTCGCAGTAGTCGTTCCAGACAAACTCGTAATAGGTGTTGGCAGCCAGGTCAAAGCGGTAGCTTTCCAGATGCCGGGTGATGGCTGCTTCGGTTTCCTGCAGACGGGAGATGATCCAGCGGTCGGCCAGGGTCAGTTCCACTGCTTCGTTCTGGGTGCCGCAGTCTTCACCTTCGGTGTTGCTGAGCACATAGCGGGCGGCGTTCCAGATTTTGTTACAGAAATTCCGGTAACCTTCCAGGCGTTTCATATCCCAGTTGATGTCACGGCCGGTGGTGGCCATCGCCAGCAGGGTGAAACGCAGGGCATCCGTGCCGTGGGCACCGATGCCTTCCGGGAAGGCTTTGCGGGTTTGTCTGGCAATTTTTTCTGCCAACTGGGGCTGCATCATGCCGCTGGTGCGTTTTTCCAGCAGGCTGTCCAGATCAATGCCGTCAATCATGTCCAGCGGGTCGAGTACGTTACCCTTGGATTTGGACATCTTCTGGCCGTTGTCATCACGGATCAGGCCGGTGACATACACGGTCTTGAAGGGCACCTGATCGGTGAATTTCAGGGTCAGCATGATCATGCGTGCCACCCAGAAAAAGATGATGTCAAAACCGGTCACCAGCACACTGGTGGGGTGGAAGGTTTTGAGTTCGTCAGTCTGTTCCGGCCAGCCCAGGGTGCCAAAAGTCCACAGACCGGAGCTGAACCAGGTGTCCAGTACATCGCTGTCCTGCTCCAGGCTGACGTCCTGTCCCAGATTGTATTTGCGGCGGGCGGCTTCTTCACTTTGTGCCACATAGATGTTGCCGCTTTCGTCATACCAGGCCGGTACCCGGTGACCCCACCAGAGCTGGCGTGAAATGCACCAGTCCTGAATGTCACGCATCCAGGCAAAGTACATGTTTTCATACTGTTTCGGCACAAACTGGATGTCACCGTTTTCCACCGCCTTGATGGCCGGTTCGGCCAGTGGCGCAATTTTCACGAACCATTGATCGGTCAGCAGTGGCTCAATCACCACACCGGAGCGGTCGCCGTAGGGCAGGGTGTTGTTGATGGCTTCCACCTTCTCCAGTAGCCCGAGGGTGTCCATTTCGGCCACCAGCAGCTTGCGTGCTTCGTAACGATCCAGACCCCGGAACAACTCAGGCAGGGTGGGGTCCACGGCTTCATTGATGGTGCCGTCCAGATTAAAGACTTCAGCCTGATCGCGGATGGCGGCATCCAGTGTCATCACGTTGATCAAGGGCATGTGATGGCGTTTGCCGACCTGATAGTCATTAAAGTCGTGGGCTGGGGTGATTTTGACGCAGCCGGAGCCTTTTTCCATGTCGGCATGGTCATCGGCTACCACTGGAATGCGGCGACCGACCAACGGCAGGATCACGTCCTTGCCGATGATGGAGGCATAACGCTCGTCTTTGGGATTGACCGCCACACAGGTATCACCCAGCAGGGTTTCCGGGCGGGTGGTGGCAACCACCAGATAATTCTTGCCGTCAGCTGTTGTGACGCCATCCGCCAGCGGGTAACGGAAGTGCCAGAAGTTGCCCTGCTGGTCCTTGTTTTCGACTTCCAGATCGGAAATGGCGGTATGGAGTTTCGGGTCCCAGTTGACCAGGCGTTTGCCGCGATAAATCAGGCCTTCGTCATACAGGCGAATAAACACTTCCTGCACGGCTTTGTAAAAACCTTCATCCATGGTGAAGCGCTCACGATCCCAGTCCACCGAGGCACCGAGGCGACGCAGCTGGCGGGTGATGGTGCCGCCGGATTCTTCTTTCCATTCCCAGACTTTTTCCAGAAACTTGTCACGCCCCAGGTCGTGGCGGGTTTTGCCTTCTTCAGCGGCCAGTTTGCGCTCCACCACCATCTGGGTAGCGATACCGGCGTGATCCGTGCCCACTTGCCACAGGGTATTTTTCTGCTGCATGCGCTGCCAGCGGGTGAGGGTATCCATGATGGAATCCTGGAAGGCGTGGCCCATGTGCAGACTGCCGGTGACATTCGGCGGTGGAATCATGATGCTGTAGGCTTCACCCTGACCGGATGGACGAAAGTACCCTTTGTTTTCCCATTCCGTGGCCCAGCGCTGTTCAATATCGGCAGGCTGATAAGTCTTGTCGAGGGAGGCTTCTGGCTTGCTGGTCATGGATTTTCCGTTGCGTTTTCGGTTGTTCTGGACAAAAGTATGAGTTGCGCGGGATTATAGCTTTTTGCTTGTGCGGCTGCATCGTCAAAAACCCCAATGCTGTTGGCTGCAAAACAGGGCCATTCAGGTTATGCTTACCAGATGTTGCCTTTTTTACCATTTGAAACAATCTTCTGGGTGAAGACTCAACCATGCATGAAGCCAGTGTAGTGCTCACCATTCATCCGCCTGCTCTCACCCGGGGCGCGGTGCGTGTGGAAATCAGCCAGCTGACAGCGGTGATCCTGCAGCGTTTACTCAAGGAAGATCCGATGGTGGCTTTACCGAATGAGCAACTGAAACTTTATCTGAATGGTGTTGGAATGGATTTTCCAGATCCGCTGCAGCTTCGTGCGTTGATCAAGCAATTGCGTGAAGACATGCGCCTGGTGGGTGTGGATAATCCAGTGTTGCAGGTAGGTGGCGGCTTGATGTTAAACCGCCATGTGAAAGTGATCTGTGATGAGGAGGATGGTCCGGATCTGCTGGATGTGATTTATACGGGATTGATGCCTCCGCAGCGCCACTAGAAAGACCCTGCTGATAGCATTAAATCAGGGGCTTTCGGCTTATTTCTGGCGCATGTCGTTGGTGCGAACCGGATAACCCCTTTCCTTGTAAAACTTCCAGTCGGCCCGCTTGGGCTCTCGCACTGCTTCGCTGTCATCAATGATTTCTGCCACTCGCTGAAAGCGTGAAAAATGCATGGGCACTTTCAGGTCCAGGTTCAGCAATACATCATGGTGATCACCGGGATCTTCCTGCCAGCCGATTTCGACCGGTGATGGCGGTTGATTGCCAATTAACCCGTGAGGAATAAAAGCATCGGGTTTAAAGCTCCAGAGCTTTTCATCCAACGCACGGGCCTGCTGTTCATCACCGGTGTGGATGTACAGTCGGTGGCCCTTGCGCCAGATGGTCTCAGCCAGGCGGCAGGCAAAATCAATGCGGTTACTCTCGTTGCCTTCCGGGAGCAGGTAGAAGTCCACCTGGGTCATCAGACAGCCGTTTCTCTGACTTCTGCACTGGCTTCCTGCATCAGCAGGTATTGCACCAGCAGACCAACCGGACGACCGGTGGCACCTTTCTGTTTACCGGAATGCCAGGCCGTACCGGCGATATCCAGGTGTGCCCAGCGGAAGTTTTCGGCAAAACGTGACAGGAAACAGGCTGCTGTGATGGTGCCTGCCGGACGGCCACCGATGTTTTGCAGGTCGGCGAAGTTGGAGTCCAGTTGTTCCTGATATTCTTCCCACAGTGGCAGTTGCCAGGCACGATCTTCAGCGTCCAGACCGGCTTTCAGCAGTTCTGCGGCCAGGTCTTCATCGTTGCTCAGCAGCCCGGTGGCCTGGTGGCCCAGTGCAATGATGCAGGCACCCGTGAGGGTGGCAATGTCCACCACGGTTTCCGGGTTGAAGCGTTCGGCGTAGGTCAGGGCATCACAGAGCACCAGACGGCCTTCTGCATCAGTGTTGAGCACTTCCACGGTTTTACCCGACAGGGTGGTGTAGATGTCACCGGGTTTGCTGGCGCGTCCGGAGGGCATGTTCTCGGCAGCGGCAATCATGAACACCAGGTTCAGTTTTGGCTTGAGCTGGCGCACGGCTTCCAGGGCACCCAGAACACTGGCAGCACCACACATGTCGAATTTCATTTCGTCCATGCCTTCACCCGGCTTCAGGCTGATGCCGCCGGTATCAAAGGTGATGCCCTTGCCAAGCAGTACATGGGGGCGGGCTTCAGGGTCCTTGGAGCCCTTGTATTCAACCACAATCAGTCGTGGTGGCTGGTCACTGCCCTTGCCAACGGATAACAGACTGTTCATGCCCAGCTCTGCCATCTGCTGTTCATCCAGAATGGTGGCAGTGAACGCCGGGTCTTTTGTTATCAGTTCCAGTGCAGTGTCTGCCAGGTGAATCGGAGTGCAGACATTGCCGGGGCGATTGCCGAGGGTGCGTGCCAGGTTTTTACCCTGGCCAATGGCTTGCCCGATGGCCAGTGCTTTTTCCCCATCCTTGCCTTCGTGATTGTCTGGCCACCAGAAGTTGATTTCGGTGGGTAAATCTTCGTTGGCAGCAACTGACTTGAATTCAGTGAAACGATAAAAACTGGTTTCGGCCATTTCTGCCAGCAGCCGCAGTTTCCAGGCGGAGTCCCGCTGCTTCAGGGGTGTGTCAGCCAGTGTGATCAGGCAGTCATGCAGGCTGAGCTGGGCCAGGTGGTCATAAGCAGCCTGACAAGCTTTGCGGAATTTGCTGTCGGTGAGCTTGTTTTCTTCCCCCATGCCAACCAGCAGGATGCGCTGTGCTTCAGCACCGGGTGCAAAAGGCATCAGAAAGGTCTTGCCGAGTCTGGCCTTGAAATCACCGCGTTCAATCAGCTGGCGCACCAGGGATTCGGTGGCCTTGTCGAGGGCTTCACCGGCAGGGGTCAGGCTACCATCCTGCAGCACCGGAAGCACCACGCAGGCGGTTTCCGTCAGGGCGGGAGATTGGGTAACCAGTTTGAAGTTCATGTCAGCTCCGTCAGATTCAGTCAGAAAAAGGGCAATTTGTCCTGTGCGGCAAGACAACCCTGATGCGCTGTAGGATAATGGCTTTGATTAAGAAATGCATCGTCTGTCTGTGGGAGTTTTGCTTGATTCTCTACCGCTACATCGCACGGGAAGTATTGATCACAACACTGGCTGTGAGCAGTGTGCTGCTGCTGGTGATTGTTGGCAGCCGCTTTGCACGTCTGCTGGGGCGAGTTGCCTCGGGCCGTGTTTCCCTGGATGTACTGGGGCAACTGACCTTTCTTTATCTCCCTTATGCGGCCCAGTTGATTCTGCCGATCAGTTTTGTGCTGGCGCTGATGCTGACTTTTGGTCGCTTGTACATGGAAAGTGAGATGTCGGTGATTCAGTCCAGTGGTGTCGGGCAGCGCCAGTTATTAAAGATGGTGCTGGTTCTGGCCTTGCTGGTGGCGAGCATCACAGGACTGGCCAGTCTTTATGTCACACCGCTGGCGCAGCAGGCCAGTACACTGGTGATGCAGGAGCAGCGGGATCGCACCGGTTTTGAATCCATCACCCCGGGGCAGTTTGTACAACTGAATCGCCAGACGGTTTATGTGGATCGAATCAGTGAAGACAAGGCTGAGTTGCAGGGGGTGTTCATTGCTCAGACCGGGCGAGGTGAAAACAATCTGGCTCTGGCGCAAACCGGCCAGCAGCAGTTGGATGAATTGACCCGCAGTCGTTTTTTGCTGCTGGAACAAGGGCATCGTTATGAGTTGCCAGGTGAAACCCTGTCCATGACAGACCTGTCATTTGAGCGTTATGCCATCCGGCTGGGTGTTTATCTGCCACCCTCGGTGCGAGAACAGGTCTCCAATATGTCGGTGGCTGAATTGCTGGTGTATTCCAGTCGACCGGCATTGGTAGAGCTGCAGTGGCGTCTTGGTTTGCCATTGATGCTGGTGGTTATGGTGTTCATTGCCTTGCCCCTGACGCGCGTGAATCCACGGCAGGGGCGCTTCATGACCATTCTGCCGGTGCTGCTGTTGCAACTGCTGTTTCTGGGCGGATTGATGTCACTCCAGGATCTGGTTAATCAGGGTAAGCTGCCGCTGTGGCCGGGGCTCTGGTCAATGCACCTGCTGTTTTTGTTGCTGGGCCTGCTGATCTGCTGGCGCAAGGGAGTGTTTATCCGATGAGGTTGTTGGGACGCTACATTGCTTCTTCGGTGCTTTGGGCCACTATCAGTGTACTGCTGGTGATTGTGGCGCTGGATCTGGTGTTTTCCTTTCTGGATGAGCTGACATCACTGACGGGTGATTATGGCGCACTGGATGCCTTGATCTACATGTTACTGCGCCTGCCTGAACGTTTTTACATGTTTCTGCCGATTGCGATTCTGGTTGGTGTGTTGATTGGATTGGGCAGCCTGGCTTCAACCAGTGAGCTGACCGTGATGCGTGCTGCGGGTGTGTCCATTCCCCGACTGATACTGCAGGCATCACGCCCGGTGGCCGTGCTGCTGGTGCTGGCAATGCTGGTGAGTGAATTTTTCATGCAGGGCTGGGCGCAGACCGCTGAAACCTGGCGCTGGGAAAAACGTTCCGGCCAGCAGCAATCCGGTGTGAATACTGCGCGAGATCTCTGGTTGAAAGAGGGGCAGTGGTTTTATCGCATCAATCTGGCTCGTGATGACGGGCAATTGCGTGGCCTGACGCTGTTTGAGTTGAGTGATGACTGGTCTCTGAAACAACTGGTGACTGCTACCCGTGCCGATTATCAGGATGACCAGTGGCTGCTGCAGGAAGTGCGCAGCATTCACCTGGAGTCTGAACGATTGTTGCAGGCACAGGAAACTGAAGTGTTGCGTCATCTGCCGGTTTCACCGGAGTTTGTGGCGCTGCAGGTTTTGTCCCCTTCGGACATACCGCCCAGTCGTTTGTGGCGTTATGCGCGCTATCTGGAGCAGATAGGCCAGCCCGCCGGGTTTTACTGGCTGGCTTTCTGGCAGAAGGTGCTGTTGCCGATCACGGTGTTTGCGGTGGTGTTGCTGGGTGCTTCTTTCACTTTTGGCCCGCTGCGTTCAGTGCCTGCAGGTACACGGGTGTTTCACGGTATAATCATTGGTCTTTCAGTGAAGTTTGCTCAGGATTTACTGGGCCCCAGTGCGCTGTTGTGGGGGTTCACTCCGGCACTGGCGGTGCTTTTGCCTGCTGCTTTCTGTACGGTCTGGGGTTTGTGGCAGATACGTCGCACTGGCTGATTCATCCATCTTTATCATCTTTGTGGTTTAACGAGGAAACATGACTCGCGCTTTTTCACATCTTAACGATATCTATGTGGCTGGATTATTCCGGCGTCTGGCAGCCATGGTGTACGACCTGTT
Source organism: Marinospirillum alkaliphilum DSM 21637 (assembly GCF_900119735.1). Lineage (GTDB taxonomy): Bacteria > Pseudomonadota > Gammaproteobacteria > Pseudomonadales > Halomonadaceae > Marinospirillum > Marinospirillum alkaliphilum. The sequence goes on from NZ_FPJW01000002.1 coordinate 190,999, forward strand.
CTTGCTGGCGGCATTGTTTATTCTGGCTGGCTTTATCGGTGTGGCACTGACCGGTGGCGAAGCCAACGAACATCCGCTGTTCCAGTTGCTGGTGTGGACCGTCCCTTTCCTGTTTTATGGTTTTTTCTGGCGTCGCAGTGGTCAGACACTGGGTATGCTGGCCTGGCGTATTCGCGTGCAGACATTGCAGGGTGGCCCGATCAGCACCACGCAGACCTTTCTGCGCCTGATTGGTGGGCTATTGTCCTGGAGTTGCCTGGGGCTGGGTTATCTGTGGCTGAAATTTGACCGTGAGCAGCGCACCTGGCCGGACCTCCTGTCCGGAACCCAGGTGGTGGTGGTACCCAGAAAAGGTGATTAAGCCAGTTCCTGGCGGATCACTTTTTTATTGAGTTTGCCGACGCTGGTTTTTGGAATCTCATCAACCAGCAGAATCTTCTCCGGTATGGCCCATTTGTTGATCTTGCCCTGATCCACAAACTGCTGCAAATGCTGTTGTATGGCAGGAGCTTCTGGTGGTCTTGATGGGTCAGCAGCCACGATGAGTGCAGCTGGACGTTCTCCCCATTGGGTGTCGGCAATACCCACCACTGCGACTTCACTGATGCCGGGATACTGGCTGATCAGGTTTTCCAGTTCCAGAGAGGAAATCCACTCGCCGCCTGTTTTGATCACATCCTTGATGCGGTCACGGATCTGTAAAAAGCCGCGTTCATCGAGGGTGGCAACATCACCGGTATGCAACCAGCCATCACGCCAGAGTTCTTCGCTGCGAGTTTCTTCCTTGTAGTAAGCCTGGGTCAGCCAAGGGGCACGTACTCGAACTTCGCCAACACTTTCCCCGTCCTGTGGCAGTGGCTGGCCGGATTCGTCCACCACCTGAAGATCCACAAAAGGTACGGCGACACCAGCCTTGCAGCGCCAGGGCAACTGGGTGGCAAAGTCGGCTTCATTGATGTCCCTGGGCAGGATGTCAGCGGTCAGCAGTGGGCAGGTTTCGGACATGCCGTAGGCGCTACGGGTATCGATACCAAGTTCCCAGGCTTTGCTGGCCAGTCCTTGAGGTAGTGCACTACCACCAACCAGCACTTTCCATCCATGTAATTTCACCTTGCCGGACAGGATGGCTTCAGCAGAAACGACCATGTTCAAGAGGGTTGGAACGCAGTGCGAGAAATCCACCTTCTCAGTGACCAGTAATTTGACCAGCATTTCCGGTTCATAACGCCCCGGATACACCTGAGTGGCCCCCATCAGGGTGGCTGTGTAGGGCACACCCCAGGCATGAACATGGAACATCGGGGTGATGGGCATGTACACCTTGTCCCGGTTCAGCAGGTCAAAGCCGGGGGTCTGGAATACATTGGCCTCACTGAGGGTGTGCAGCACCAGTTGCCGATGCGTGAAAAAAACGCCTTTGGGGTTGCCTGTGGTTCCGGTGGTGTAAAACAAGGTGGCAACAGCATTTTCATCAAAGGTGGGAAAGTCGTAATGTGTGGGTTGTTGTGCTAACAGGGCTTCATATTCACCCGCCAGTGCCAGCGGGGTGTTGACTGGCTCTGGGGTGTCCTGGCACAGGAGATAACCTTTGATTCGAGGTAATCTGGATGCCAGTGGTTCGAGCAAGGGTAAAAAATCCTGATGGCTCAGCACAAAAACATCTTCAGCGTGATCCATGGTGTAGAGAATCTGGTCAGGTGCCAGGCGTACGTTAACCGTATGCAGTACGGCACCAATCATCGGGATGGCAAAAAAACATTCCAGATAACGATGGCTATCCCAGTCCAGCACTGCCACCACGTCGCCAGCCTGAACGCCCTGGCTGGTAAGCAGATGTGCCAGTTGGTGTACACGCTTCTGGAATTCCTTGTAACTGTGGCGACTGAGGTCCCGGTAAACAATGGGATTATCACCTGCCATCCGCACACCGGATTTCAGGATATCGCCAATCAGTAAAGGAGGATTAACGGCGGAAGGTGTTGCGGGCAATACCTTCGGGTGAGTCAGTGCTGTCATGGTTCAACTCCTTGATATTATTGTTGGAAAACAGCTTCAGTTGCAGCGCTCAATGATCAGTGCAATGCCCTGGCCACCACCGATGCAGAGGGTGATCAGGCCGTAACGGCCGTTGATCCGCTCCAGTTCATACAGGGTTTTCACTGTCAGGATGGCACCTGTGGCTCCCACAGGATGCCCCATGCCTACGGCACCGCCGTTGGGATTGAGTTTGTCTGTCGGGAAGTCCAACTCCTGTGCCACGGCCATGGCCTGGGCGGCAAAGGCTTCATTGGATTCAATCACATCCAGATCACTGACTTTCAAGCCAGCCTGCTCCAGGCAGCAACGCACAGCCGGTACGGGCCCCATGCCCATCAGTTGTGGATCTACACCGGCAAAGGCACAGGCCAGAATGCGGGCGCGGGGTTTCAGACCCAGTTTGCGGGCTTCTTCGGCATGAGCCAGCAGCAGGGTGGCAGCACCATCATTGATGCCGGAAGCATTACCGGCGGTCACCAGGCCGTCTTGTTTGAAGGCGGGTTTTAAACGGGCAAAGTCTTCGGCGCTGGCATTCTGGCGGACATGTTCATCCTCGCTGAACTCCACCTGTTCACGGCCTTTTTTCACTGAGACAGGTACAATCTGGTCAGTAAACCGACCTTCTGCAATGGCCGCCGCCGCCTTCTGGTGGCTTTGCAGGGCAAAGGCATCCACCTGCTCACGAGTGTAGCCATATTTCGCGGCGATGTTTTCTGCGGTGATGCCCATGTGACCGCTGCCGAAGGGATCGCTGAGTACACCCAGTGTCAGATCCACCACTGAACCATCACCCATACGCAGTCCATTACGGGCTTTGGGCAGCAGGTAAGCGCCCTGGCTCATGGATTCAGCGCCACCGGCCAGTGCCAGGCTGGAGTCTCCTCCCTCAATCAGCTGAGCAGCAGAAATGATGGCCTGCAAGCCGGAACCACACAGGCGGTTGACGTTGAGCGCTGCGGAGCTTTGCGGCAAACCGCTGTTGAGGGCAATGTGACGGGATAAATAGGCATCCTGCGGGGCCGTGGTGATGATGTGGCCATACACGGCATGATCAATGTCGGATGCCTGCACGCCGCTGCGTTGAATCACTTCTTTTGCTGTTGCAGTACCCAGCTCAGCTGGGTTGAGTGCTGACAGGCTGCCACCAAAACCACCGATGGCAGTGCGTACACCTTCAATAATGACCACTGAATTGAATTTCATCTGTTGATCCTGTTGTGGATGAACCGGGTTATTTGCCCAGCAGGGAACGGGCGATCACTTCTTTCATGATTTCGGAGGTGCCGGCATAGATGGTCTGAATGCGGGCATCCACATAAAAACGTGAAATCGGGTATTCCAGGGTGTAACCATAACCACCGAATAATTGCAGGCATTCATCAATGGTTTTGCACTGCATTTCACTCAGTTGCAGTTTCAGGATGGCGGCATCGGTCGGAGTCATCTGCCCCTGACGGTATTTGCTGACACAGCGGTCAAAATAGGCGCGGGCCATATCGATCTGGGCGCGAACTTCGGCCAGCTTGAAGCGGGTGTTCTGGAAATCGGCAATGCGCTGACCAAAGGCTTTGCGCTCTTTGACGTAATCCAGTGTGAGTGCCAAAGCACCTTCCATCGCACCCAGTGCCTGGGAGCCAACCCCCAGGCGCTCACGGGGAAGTTCCTGCATCAGGTAGCCAAACCCCGAGCCTTCCTGACCCAGCAGGGCATCGTCCGGCAGGATCATGGCATCAAAAAACAGTTCGGCAGTATCGCTGGCGTGCTGGCCGATTTTGTTGATGGCCTTGCCGCGGGAAAAACCGGGCAGGTGGGTATCCACCAGAAACAGCGAAACGCCTTTGGCACCGGCAGACGGATCGGTTTTGGCACAGACAATCACCAGGTCGGCCATCATGCCGTTGGTGATGAAGATTTTGGAGCCATCCAGCTGCCAGCCGCCTTCAACCTTCTGGGCACGGGTTTTCATGGCGGCCAGATCACTGCCGGCACCGGGTTCGGTCATGGCAATGGCACCCATGACCTCTCCGGTAGCCATGCGTGGCAGCCACTGGTGTTTCTGAGCTTCTGTTGCCAGATGCTCCAGGTAGGGAATCACAATGTTGGAGTGAATGTTGTAGCCACTGGCCAGGCCGCCAAAACCGCGACGGGAAATCTCTTCAATCACCAGCTGGGTGATACCAAAATCAGCGCCTGTGCCGCCGTAGTCTTCGGACAGATCAATGGCCAGCATGCCGGCTTCACCCAGCTTCAGCCAGAAATCACGGGGTACCTGGTGTGCTGCTTCCCAGTTGTCATAATGTGGATCAGCCTCCTGTTCCAGAAAGCGGCAGATCATGTCATGAAAAAGCTGGGTGTTTTCGTCTGTTGCGGTCATTCCTGTGTTTCCTTAGAGAGTTCCTCGGATGTTTCTTCAGAGAGTTCTTTGCGCAGATTGCGTTTAAGAATTTTTCCTGCGGTGCTTTTAGGAAGCGTGGTACTGAAAAGAATTTTTTTCGGCAGCTTAAAAGGTGCCAGATGCTGACGAGCATGTTGAATCAACGCCTGTTCGGTTGTTTCCGAACCTTCCTTTAAAACAACCACTGCAGTGATGGCTTCAATCCACTTGTCATCAGGTAAACCTATGACGGCTACTTCTGAGACGGCCGGGTGGGTGAACAAGGCTTCTTCAACTTCCCTGCTGGCTACAACGACGCCACCAGTGTTAATGACGTCTTTGATGCGATCAACGATGTAGAGATAACCTGCTTCATCCATGTAACCCACATCACCGGAATGGAACCAGCCACCCTGAAAGGCTTCTGCTGTCATCTCTGGTTTGTCCCAGTAACCGGTGAGTAACTGCGGGGAACGATGAACAATTTCTCCTTGTTGCCCCGGCGGTAAATCGTTCATCTCCAGATCCACAATGCGGGTTTCCACGGTGAGGATCGGGCGTCCTGCCGAAGCCGGGCGTTCGGCATGTTCCTCCGGCCGTAATACCGTTGCCAACGGGGCTATTTCACTTTGACCATAACAGTTGTAGAGCCCGACACCGGGCAGTCTTTGCTGGAGTTCCTGCAACACTGGCACCGGCATGATGGAAGCACCGTAATAGGCTTTTTTCAGGCTTTGCAGATCGCGTTGGTCAAAATCCGGATGGCGCAGCAGGGCAATCCAGAAGGTGGGCGGGGCAAAAAAGGAAGCAATGTTTTCCTGTTCGATCCAGTGCAGGCACAGATCAGGCAGAGGGCTTTCCATCAGGCGTATTGTTGCGCCACGTAAAAGCACAGGCATCAGAAATACGTGCATCTGAGCCGAATGGTAAAGGGGCAGGGCCGCCAGCACCGGCTCGCCGGGTTCGATATCCAGCTCCACCATGCAGGCAAAATATTCTGCCATCAACGCCTTGTGCGTCATCATCGCGGCCTTGGGCGCTGCTGTGGTACCCGAGGTATACAAAAGCTGAGCCAGGTCATCGTCCTTGATGCTGACCGGTGGAGCGCTGGCCGGTGTTTCGGCCAGTGCCAGCTGCAGCAGGCTGCTTTGCTGTGAATCCGTATGAAAATAAGTGCTGACGGCCAGTGAAAGGCCTTCGCAGGCCTGTTGAACTGCTGCCGAAAGGCTGATGTCGCTGACCAGTGCCCTGGCGCCGGACTGTCGCAGCACATAACGCAACTCTTCCGCGCTCAGGGCAAAATTGGTGGGCACATGCACCAACCCTGCACGCAGGCAGGCCAGCCAGGTGATGACATAGGCATCAGAGTTTTTGCCATAGGCCACCAGTCGGTCACCCTGCTGTAGCCCTTGCTGCAACAGGTGGTTGGCAACCCGGTCGGCTGCGGTGATCAGTTGTTGATAAGTCCAGGTACGGTCAAGAAATCTTATTGCCGTGCGTTGTGCATTCTTGCGCAGGCTGCGATTCAGGGCACTGCTGATGGTATGGGCTTGAGGCTGAAGATCAAGAGAAGCAATGGATGTCATGGCCTGGCTCCTCAGTTGTTAACCATTTTGCAGACACTTTCTGACAGGGGACGGAAAGCCTCTTCTGCTGGAATGGTGCGGACAATTTCAAACAGGTCATCAGCGTTTCTGGACTCAGCCGGAGATTTCACACGCACCAGGTACATGTCATGAACCATGCGGCCATCCTCACGAATGTAGGCATTCTGAGCAAAGATGTCGTTCACAGGGGTTTTCATCATCTGTTGACGAACGGCCTGGGTGTCATCCGTGCCAGCGGCTTTGACCGCTTGCAGGTAGTGCAAGGTGCTTGAATAAAGGCCGGCATGCACCATGGTCGGCATCTGGCCGGTTCGTTCCTTGAAGCGTTCGGCCCAGGCACGAGCTTCCGGATTGATGTCGTAGTACCAGGCTTTGGTGAACTGCAAGCCCTGAGCAGTTTCCAGTCCCAGGCTGCGGATATCGCTGCTGAACAGCACCATGCCTGCCAGGATCTGGCCGGATTGAGTGATACCGAACTCACTGGCGGTCTGGATGGCATTGATGGTGTCATGACCTGCATTGTTGAGGCTGATGACCTTGGCACCTGATGCCTGAGCCTGCAGCATGAAAGATGCAAAATCAGTGGTTGGGAAGGGATGGCGTACCTTGCCAAGCACTCGCCCGCCACTTTCCTTGACGACTCGTTCAACATCAGCTTCGAGTGCATGACCGAAAGAATAGTCAGCACTTAGCAAAAACCAGTCTTTGTTACCTTCCTGGGTAATGGCGCGGGCTGTACCGTTGGACATCGCCCAGGTGTCGTAAACCCAGTGGAAGTGATTAGGTCCGCAATGCTGATTGGTGATGGCAGAAGACACGGCTCCGTTGACCAGTCCCAGTTTGTCGTTTTCTTCCAGTAAGCGAATGGCAGCGAGGGTTACTGATGAAGCGACCAGTCCTGTAACCATGTCGACATTGCGCTCATCAATCCAGCTCCGAACCACGCTGGAACCCACATCCGGGCTGTTACGATCATCAGCACTGAAGGTGACAATTCTTGCGCCATTGATTTCACCGCCCATGTCATCAATGGCCATCTGGATGGCGTCCATCCCCCTTGGACCGATAGGATCACGATAAGCACCTGTCATGTCAGCCAGATAACCGATGCGGATTTCATTATTGCTGTAGTTGGCTGATGCAGGTGCACTGGCTACGAAAATACTTGCCAATGCTGCCAATACGATGTTTTTCTTGAGGTTCATTGCAAACTCCATTTTCTGCTGTTGTTTTTGTTTTTCCGGTAGGAATTCCGGTTTTTTCGGGGTTATACCGCCGATAGTTGTTTTTATCTTGTATGGCCTGGTCCATACTAGGTGGAAATCAAAGTCAGTGTTTGGCGTTTTGAGACATAAAATTTGCATTTCATGCCAATCTGTTCTGCTTTTCTGGAAGTGATCAATGGAGCGTTACTCAGCCACTGTCCCCATCCACTTTGTCCACAACCTGTTGCAGGGGGTGGTGTTAAGCGATGCCCGGCGCAGACGTTTGCTGTTGCAGGCAGGCATTCCCTTTTTTCTGCTGGATGCGCCGGGTGGCCGGGTGACGGTGGAGCAGTTTGCGCGACTTTATCGACTGCTGGTGAATGATTGTGATGATGAAACCCCCGGTTTTTTTTCGCGCCCCTTGCGAGGTGGAACGCTGAAGTTTCTTTGTCTGGGTTTGCTGGATGCACCCAATCTACAGGTGGCGTTGCACCGTTATTGCCAGTTTTTCCGGGTGTTGCTGGATGATCTGGCTTATCGGCTGGTGGTGGAGGAAAAGCATGCAACCCTGCAGTTGATCGAACATCGGAAGCCTTGTGGTCATCGTGTACTGGTGCACGAGCTGATGTTGAAGCTGGTGCATGGCATTGCCTCCTGGTTGATTGCTGAAAAGATTCCGCCGCAAGGGATCAGTTGCGCCTATGAACAGCCGGGGCACAGTTCTGAGTACCTTTATTTTTATCCGGGCCAGGTTCAGTTTGATCAGCCTTTCACTGCACTGAGCTTTGATCGCGCCTTGTTGCGCAAACCCATCCGTCAGACCCGCAGGGAGCTGGGGTCTTTTTTACAGCGCGCACCGGCGGATTGGATTTATGTCTCTTTTGGTGATCGCCTGGTGGCACACCGGGTACGCGACTATCTGAGTGATGCTGAGCAGGTGGGTGCCAGTGTTGCTCAGGTGGCTGAAGCCTTGCACATGTCGGTGCGAACCCTGTCGCGCCGTCTGGCAGCAGAAGGCACCCGCTTCCAGTCGGTCAAGGATGAAGTTCGCCGTGATCTGGCGGTGCAACAGTTGACCTGCAGTGATTTGCCGCTGACACGTTTGGCGGAACAACTGGGTTTTGAAGACCTGCCCTCTTTCAGTCGAGCCTTTCGCCAGTGGACCGGCAGTACGCCGGGCAGCTACCGGCGTGGATTGTTGTACGGAAGGCTTGACTGATCCATTCATCCCTCGCTGTGCTTCTGTTTGCTGGAAAGACTTGAGCTATTGTATTAGTATATTATAAATTAGATTGTTTTCATTTAATGGTGGTCAGTCTGCATGGTCTGCAGCACACCGTTCTGTATTGAGCTGAGAAGGGGTTACAAATGGGCAAGACGCTGGCCTTCTGGTGCATGGATCGATCTCGAGCCGTTTTTACGGCCGTGATACTTATGGTTCTGGCGCTGGGGATGATGATTCCGAAAATCATGATCGATACTGATCCGGAGAACATGCTTTCTGCCGAGCAGCCGGATCGCGTCAAGCATAATGAAATCAGGGACCGTTTTGGCCTGCATGACATGATTGTGGTGGGTCAGGTCAACACTCAGCACGCGCAGGGCGTTTTTAATCCGGAGTCTCTGGCGGCTCATTACGCCTTGACCCGCGCCATCGAACAGATGGATGGGGTGATTGCCCGTGATCTGATGTCCATGGCGGCTGTGGACAATGTTGAGCAGGCCGGTGTTGGCACCATCGCTTATGACTGGCTGATTCCATCACCCCCCGAGACACAGGAAGAGGCAGATCGCATCCGTGCGGCTGTTGAGCGTCTGCCCATGTATCAGGGTACGCTGGTGTCCGAGGATGGCCAGGCTGCTGCCTTGTTTGTTCCGCTTGAAAGCAAGGACATCAGTCACCGCATTGCCATGGAAATCCGGTCCGTGGTTGAAGGCCTGGGTGTGGCTGACGAGTTTCACATTACCGGCCAGCCGGTGGCTCAGGATACCTTTGGTGTGGAAATGTTCCAGCAGATGGCCATTTCCGCACCGCTGGCAGGTCTCGTGATCTTCCTGGCGATGCTGTATTTCTTCCGCAGCCTGCCACTGGTGATTGCACCGATGCTGCTGGCGATGGCTACGGTGATTTCCACCATGGGCCTGTTGATTGGCATGGGTTACACCGTGCACATCATGAGTTCGATGATTCCCATCTTTCTGATGCCGATTGCCGTGGTTGCCTCGGTGCATGTGCTGTCGAACTTTGCGGACCGTTATCGTCCCGGTGATGACCCCAGAGAGGTGATGGGTGATGTCATGGACAAGCTGTTCAAGCCGGTGTTGTTCACTGCGTTGACTACAGCCGTGGGTTTCCTTTCGCTATTGACCACGCCCATTCCTCCTGTGCAGGTGTTCGGTGGTTTCATTTCCTTTGGTGTGGTGGTGGCGCTGTTGCTGACTCTGGGTTTTATTCCCGCCTATACCGTGTCCTTGAAGCGTGAAACCCTGGACCGGATGGCTGAGAAGTTCCGCCGGAAAGAACTGGCTGATCAGCAGGCCAATAAGGACGGTGGTTTACTGGGTCGTATGGGGCGTTTCCCTGCACGCAAGCCCGGTATGGTGATTGGTCTGGTGGTGGCCGTACTGGTGGTGTCGGTGTATGGCATTCAACAGATCCAGATCAACGACAATCCAACGCTCTGGTTCAAGGAAGATCATCGCATTCGGATTGCCGACAAGGTTCTGAATGAGCGCTTTGCCGGTACCTATGAGGCTTACATCAATTTGCGCCAGACGGGCATTGAGCAACAGGTTGATGAGCTGCGCCGCTCCATTCAGCTGACGCTGGATGAGGCAGCTCGAGAAGGATTGGATCTGCGTTCAGCCTGGTCAGGCATGTGGGAGGATTCAGCGGGTGCAGCTTCTCCCGGTGATCGTCTGGAAACGCTGGCAATGCTGATTGATGACCATCTGTTTGATGCTGAGCCGGAAGCACAGGATTACTGGATGGAGATTCTGGATCAGGTTGAAGCAGGTCGCACGGCAACGCGTGCCTTTCAGAATCCCGGTCATCTGGCCTGGATGGATGAGTTGAAAAACCACCTGGAAAAAACCGGTGTAATCGGCAAGGCCAATTCGTTGGCTGACCTGGTGAAGACCATTAATCGTGAACTGGTGAGTGGTGACATGCAGGACTATGTGTTACCGGATCGTGCCAATGGTGTGGCACAAACGATTCTCAGCTTCCAGTCTTCGCAGCGTCCGGATGATCTGTGGAACTTTGTGACCCGTGATTTCACTCAGGCCAGCATCTGGTTGCAACTGCCCAGTGGTGACAACCAGGTGATGAGCCGGGTGGTTGATGCGGTTGATCGTTTTGTTGCCGACAACCCGCCGCCGGCAGGTGTTGAACTGGAATGGGGAGGTGGAACTTACATCAACCTGGTCTGGCAGGGTGAAATGGTGGAAGGCATGCTCTGGGCGCTGGGTTCAGCATTCATTGTGGTGCTGATCATGATGATTGCGCTGTTCCGCAGCCTGCTGCTGGGTGTGCTGGCGATGCTGCCGCTGACCATCACCATTGCAGCCATTTACGGGGTGATGGGTCTGATTGGCAAGGATTACGACATGCCGGTCGCTGTGCTTTCGTCTCTGTCTCTGGGACTGTCGGTCGATTTTGCGATTCACTTTATTCAGCGTTTGCGTATGGCGCTTGATGATGTCGGAGGTGACTGGAAGGCTGCCATGGATCAGGTTTTTGATGAGCCTGCCCGCGCCATTGTGCGTAATGCGGTGGTCATTGCCATAGGTTTCCTGCCCTTGCTGGCAGCGCCTCTGGTGCCCTACATCACGGTTGGTGTGTTCCTGGCCAGCATCATGGCAACTTCTGCGCTGGTCAGTCTGTTTGTGTTGCCTGCTTTCATTGCCCTGGCGCCGCGTGCAGTACTGGGTAAAGCAGTCAAAAGCGTCTGATAACCCCGTAAGGAGGAGAAACCATGAATTTGTTAAAAATCACCAGTGGTCTGGTCGGAGGCTTTGCCCTGCTGATGAGTGGCAGCCTGGTATTGGCTGCACCACCGGTCAGTGAAATCATCGAACGTGCCAATCAGGCTTCTTACTACGCTGGCAGGGATGGTCGTTCCGAGGCGCGGATGCGGATTGAAGATAACCGTGGTCGTACGCAGACTCGCCAGTTCAGTGTATTGCGTAAGAATGTTGAAGGCAGTGATGAACAGAAGTATCTGGTGGTGTTCAGTCGTCCATCAGAGTTTCGTGGCACCGTATTCCTGGTTCATAAAAACCCTGCCGCAGACGATGATCGCTGGTTATATCTGCCTGATCTGGATCTGGTTCGTCGTATTGCACCCGGTGACAAGCGTACCAGTTTTGTTGGCGCACATATCTTCTACGAGGATATATCCGGCCGGAATCTGAACGAAGATCGCCATGAGTTGCTGGAGGAAACCGATCAGCATTATGTGCTGAAATCCACTCCAAAGGCACCGGGGTCGGTGGAGTTTGCCAGCTTCCAGACCTGGATTGACAAGGAAACCTTCCTGCCGGTTCGCATCGAATACACCAATGCTGTCGGCGAGGTTTACCGCATCATGGAAAACGCCAATATCGAGGTGGTTGATGGTTATCCAACACCGATGATGATGCGAGTTCAGGATCTGCAATCCGGTGGCAATACGGTTGTTCAGTTCCGAGGTGTCAGTTATGACCTGGGTATTCCTGATGCGGTGTTCACCGAGCGCAGTTTGCGTAATCCCCCCGCCGAGTGGCTGGATCGGAGGTAAGCATGGGTGCTGAACAACTCAAGGGGTTGCTGGGTGCGGCTGTGATGGCTCTTGGCCTGGCCGCTTCTCCCTTGTCGGCAGATGACTGGGCTGGTTCCGGAGATGACTGGGGGGGTGACTGGGAGGATGAGTCTGAGTCTCGCTTTCCATTCCGGGTCGGTGGTTTCATTGAGGCCGCCGGTGGCATGCACCTGTATGACAACAAGGCGGTTGATGATCGTATCGGCAAAAACTACAACCTGGGTGAAACCCGTTTGCGTCTGGATATTGACGGAGACTGGCAGGCACTGGGTTACAGCCTCAAGGTTGATGGTGTTGCTGATGGTGTTGATGAAGAACTGCGTGCAGAGCTGCGCGAAGCGCTGGTCAGTTTTGAACTGGGTGACCGCACGGATGTGCGTGCCGGTCGCCAGGTGCTGACCTGGGGAACCGGTGACCTGTTATTCATCAACGATCTCTTCCCCAAGGACTGGCAGTCCTTTCTGATCGGTCGGGATGAAGACTATCTGAAGGGCCCATCGGATGCATTGCGCATCACTCGTTATGGTGATGAGGTCACCCTGGATCTGGTCTGGACACCGGTTTTCAATCGAGACAACTACCCGGACGGGGATCGTTTGTCTTATTGGGGGCAGACAGGAGGCAATGAGTTCGGCTTAACAGCCGAACCCATTTCGGATAATGCCCGGGAACCCGGCAGCTTCCCCGGTGATGGTGAGGTGGCTTTACGTCTGGCCACACGCCAGTCCGGTGTTGAGTATGCCTTGTATGGTTACCGGGGCTTCTGGCCTCAACCCAATGATGCACGCAAGACCCTTGCAGGTGGCAAGCTGGAGCACCCGGTATTGCATGTGTATGGTGCCAGCCTGAGGCGAGGTATGGGGCCGGGGCTGTTCAATGCCGAAGTGGGTTATTACGACTCACGGGACTACGACAACGCTGGCTTCAACGCGGCGCTGACACCCAACTCAGAAGTGCGCATTCTGATGGGATATGACTGGGAACTGGTCACCAACCTGAATGTGGGTGTTCAGTACTATCTGGAATGGACGCTGGATCATGATGAGCTGGAAAAAGCCTTTCAGGATATGGGTATGAAAGAAATGGCCGGTGAAGAATACCGCCAGCTGCTGACCACGCGTCTGACCTACACCCAGATGCGCGGTGATCTGATGTGGTCGCTGTTTGCTTTTGTATCGCCCAGTGATGATGACTTTTACCTGCGTCCGAGTGTGCGTTACCGGGTTTCCGATGAATTGACGGTCAGTGCCGGAGGCAACCTTTTTGGTGGCAAGGAGGACTACAGTTTCTTTGGGCAGTTTGAAAAGGATTCAAATGTTTACCTGAGGGCCAGGTATCGTTTCTGATCTCCTGGTTGGATGTTGCATTGAGACCGATTGAGCAAGGGTCAGCCTGAGTCAGGTTGGCCCTTGTGCGTTGTGGGGTGGCGGTTATCAGCAATGTTGAAAAAAGACTTGCACTTACTATATTAGTATAATATAAATTAGATTATTGTCTATTTTCTGAGTTTGTGACTGATGGATATTGAAACCATGCAATGTCAGGCCCGGGCAGCAACCGAGTTGCTGCAGGCTTGTGCCCATCCTGCTCGTCTGGTGCTACTCTGCCAGTTGAGCCAGGAGGAACTGAATGTGGGTGAGCTGGAGCAGCGACTGGGTATTCACCAGCCGAGCTTGTCCCAGCAGTTGGGCGTATTGCGCCGTCAGGGGTTGATTGAGGGGCGGCGTGAAGGGCAGTTGATCTTTTATCGGCTGGCCAATGAAGAGGCTCGTGAGTTGATTCAAAGCCTGTACCGCATCTATTGCAACAAGTGACGTCTGACACCGGAGAAATTAAAGATGAAAAGATCCTGGTTGGGTCTGGCAGTGGTGATGCTGTCAGGCTTTTCATTACAGGCTCAGGCACTGGAAAGCCAGCCGGTGCAGCGTGCACCTCTGACTGAAAGCATTCAGCTGGATGGTGTGATTGAGGCTGTGCGTCAGGCGACGGTATCGGCCCAGACCAGTGGTCAGGTGCGTCGCATTCACTTTGATGTGGATGATGCGGTGGCACCGGGTCAGGTGATTGTGGAGCTGAATGATACCGAGCAGCGTGCCCGCCTGAATCAGGCTGAAGCCGGTTTGCGTGAGGCAGAAGCCGGGCTGAATGATGCCCGCCAGAATTTCAGTCGTGTGGAAGGACTGGTGCAGCGTGAGCTGGCGCCGCGAGCCCAGCTGGATCAGGCCCGTAACCAGTTGAATGCGGCGGAAGCGCGCCTGAGTCGTGCTCAGGCAGCGGTGGCCGAAGCGCGTCAGCAACTGGCTTATACCCGGGTGATTGCACCCTATGGTGGCATCGTGACAGCTCGCCATGTGGAGGAAGGCGCTTCAGTGAACCCCGGCCAGCCGTTGATCAGTGGCTTGTCGCTGGAGGAGCTGCGTGTGGTGGTGGCCCTGCCGCAGCGTTATGCGGCTTCAGCCCGGCAGCAGCGTGAGGCTCAGGTGATGTTGATGGATGGTCGTGTGCTGGAAACGGACGGCATGACTTTTTATCCCTATGCTGATCCGGCCACTCATACCTTTCGGGTGCGCATGAACCTTAAAAATCCTGAAGGGGATCTGTTCCCCGGCATGCTGGTGAAAGTCAGCCTGCCGGTGGCTGAGCGCTCTGCCTTGTGGATTCCGTCTGCAGCACTGGTGCAGCGCGGTGAACTGCGTGCCGTTTATGTGCTGAATGCTGAAGGCCAGCCACGCCTGCGTCAGGTGCGTGTTGGCAGTCGTGCCAATGGGCAGATTGAGGTGTTGTCCGGTCTGGGAGAGGGCGAGCTGTTGGTGTTGAACCCAGCGGCCGCTTTGGCACGTCTGGAGGCTGAATGATGAGCGAATCACCGCGTCTGGGTCTGTCCGGCCGTATTGCTGCGGCCTTTCAGACCTCCCGTCTGACCCCGTTGCTGGCACTGGCCGGTCTGCTGATGGGGCTGTTTGCCGTGACGGTGACGCCCAAGGAAGAGGAACCCCAGATTGATGTCACTATGGCCGATGTGTTCATCGGTTTTCCCGGTGCCAGCCCCGTGGAAGTTGAACAGCTGGTGGTGATTCCTGCCCAGCAGGTGCTGAGTGAAATGGCCGGTGTGGAGCACGTCTACTCTGTGTCCCGGCATGGCATGGGCATGGTGACGGTGCAGTTTGCCGTGGGTGTACCGCGTCAGGAGGCCCTGGTCACCCTTTATAACCAGATTTACTCCAACCAGGACTGGCTGCCGCAAAATCTGGGCACCCTGCCACCCTTGATCAAGGCCAAGGGCATTGATGATGTGCCAATCATGGCGCTGACCCTGTTCAGTGATGATCCGTTGGTGACTGCTGAAGACCTGACCCGTGTGGCACATACACTGGAAACAGAGCTTAAGCGCATTCCCGGAACCCGTGACATCTATACCCTCGGGGGTGTTCGTGATGAACTGCAGGTGATCTTGGACCCTGCGCGTCTGCGGGGTTATGGCCTGGAATTGAATGACCTTCAGATGGCATTGCAGGCCGCCAATGCCACCTCTCAACAAGCCTGGGTGGTACAGGATGGTGTGGCGATTCCGGTGCAGGCCGGCACCCTGTTGACTCAGGTTGAAGAAGTGCAGCGCCTGGTGGTTGGCATGCATGACGGTGCGCCGGTATTTCTGGAAGATGTGGCAGAAGTGGTACGTGGCGGCAAGGTGCCATCGGCGGGTGTGATGACTGGTTTTGGTCCTGCCGGTGAGCGCTCGGCGGGTCATCTTGCACAGGCTGTGACGCTGGCGATTGCCAAACAGCCCGGCCAGAATGCCATCGACATCACCCGTGCCATCGGTGACCGTCTGGAATTACTGCAGGATCGGGTGATTCCTGAAGGTGTTGAAGTGCTGGTGACGCGTGATTACGGTTACACCGCAGCCGACAAGTCCAATACCCTGATCACCAAACTGCTGTTTGCCACCGGATCGGTGGTGATTCTGGTGCTGGCTGCACTGGGCTGGCGCCAGGCATTGATTGTGGGCATTGCGGTGATCATCACCCTGGCCATGACCTTGTTTTTCTCCTGGGCCTGGGGTTTCACCCTGAACCGGGTATCCCTGTTTGCATTGATTTTTTCCATCGGCATTCTGGTCGATGATGCCATCGTGGTGGTGGAGAATATCCACCGGCACCTGCAGCTGGGTGCCAAATCCCTGGTGGAAGCCATTCCAAAAGCAGTGGATGAGGTGGGTGGCCCAACCATTCTGGCAACCTTCACGGTGATTGCAGCCCTGCTGCCCATGGCTTTTGTATCCGGCCTGATGGGCCCTTACATGAGTCCGATCCCGATCAATGCCTCCGCCGGTATGCTGATTTCGCTGATCATTGCTTTTGTGGTGACCCCCTGGTTGGCCGTTAAGCTGATGAAGCATGAACACCACGACAGCCATGGTGCCGGTGAAGCGCAGGGTGAGCAGGCCTCAGGCAAGATGCTGCGCCTGTTTGAAAAACTGATGCGTCCTTTCCTGGGTGACAACCGCAAGCGGCGCTGGATGCTGGGTGGCTCGGTGGTGGGTCTGACCCTGGCCGCAGCGCTATTGCCCGTAACTCTGGCGGTGGTGATGAAAATGCTGCCGTTTGATAACAAGTCTGAGTTTCAGGTGATTGTTGACATGCCGGAAGGTACACCGGTGGAGCAGACCCAGCGGGTGCTGCTGGCACTGGGTGAATACCTGGAAACAGTGCCGGAAGTGATGCACTGGCAGTCTTATGCCGGTACTGCTGCACCGATCAACTTCAATGGTCTGGTGCGTCAGTATTACCTGCGTGCCGAGCCCCACATGGGTGACTTGCAGGTGAACCTGGTGGATCGTCGTGATCGCAAGCGGGAGTCACACCCGATTGCCTTGTCGGTGCGTGAACCACTGCAGCGTATTGGTGCGGAATTTGGTGCCAATGTCAAAATTGTGGAAGTGCCACCGGGCCCGCCGGTACTGGCTCCCATTGTTGCTGAAATTTACGGACCGGATGCTGAGGTGCGTGCTGCGGTGGCGCGTCAGGTTGAGGCTTTGCTGCAGGGAACTGAGGGTATTGTTGATGTGGACACCACCCTGGAAGCACCGGCCAGCCGCTGGCTGATCGAAGTGGATCGTGACCGGGCGGCACGTCTGGGTGTGGCGCAGGCTCAGGTGGTGCAGGCACTCTCGATGGCGTTGGGCCAGGTGGAAGTGAGCTTCCTGCATGATGAAGGCATGAAGTATCCGGTACCGATTCGTCTGCAACTGGCCGAAGGCGACAAGGCTCAGGCATCCCGCTTGCTGTCCCTTGCGGTGCGCAGCCGCAGCGGGCAACTGGTCAGTCTGTCTGAGTTTGCCAGGGTCACACCCACCGATTGGCAGGGTGCCATTTATCACAAGGATCTGTTGCCGGTGACCTATGTCACTGCTGACATGGCCGGTCGTCTGGATTCGCCGCTGTATGGCATGTTTGATGCGGTGTTTACGCTGGCAGGCCAGCCGAATGCACCTCAGCAGTATTTCATCAGTCAGCCGGACTGGCCTGCCACAGCCGCCATCAAATGGGATGGTGAATGGCAGATCACCTATGAAACCTTCCGTGACATGGGCATTGCTTATGCCGTGGGTATGATCCTGATTTACATGCTGGTGGTGGCACAGTTCAAGTCTTATCTGGTGCCGCTGGTGATCATGGCCCCGATTCCGCTGACGCTGATTGGCATCATGCCGGGGCATGCCTTGCTGGGTGCACAGTTCACCGCCACCAGCATGATCGGCATGATTGCACTGGCTGGCATTATCGTGCGCAACTCCATTCTGCTGGTGGATTTCATCAACCAGCAGCTGGCGGAAGGCAGCAACTGGGAGGATGCAGTGATTCAGGCCAGTGCCGTGCGTGCCCAACCGATCATCCTGACGGCTTTGGCAGCCATGGTCGGTGGTTTCTTCATCATTGATGATCCGATCTTCAACGGTCTGGCCATTGCATTGATCTTCGGTCTGCTGGTTTCCACCCTGCTGACGCTGGTGGTGATTCCGCTGTTGTATTATGCGTTGTATCGTCACCGGGGTGTGCCGGGTTAACACAAGATGAAAAAATGGCCGGGTGATCCCGGCCATTTTTATGAGGGGTTAAAGGTCTGAGAATTATTCGCTGATCACCGCTTCCAGGTCGATGCCTTCACGGTCGAGCATTTTTCTCAGGCGTTTCAGGGCTTCCATCTGGATCTGGCGCACCCGCTCGCGAGTCAGGCCGATTTCCTGCCCGACTTCTTCCAGGGTGGTGGCTTCGTGGCCCCGTAGACCAAAACGACGCACCACCACTTCGCGTTGTTTTTCACTCAGCTCATCCAGCCACAGCTCCACACTGGTGCAGATGTCTTCATCCTGCACCTGATGGATGGGATCACTGGCTTCTTCACTGGCCAAGGTTTCCAGCAGGGGTTTGTCGGCATTCTGGCTGGCCGGGTAATCAAAGGAGGTGTTGCGTTCATTCAGTCCCAGCAATTTTTTGACACTTTCCACCGGCTTGTCGAGGTGCACGGCAATTTCTTCCGGGGTGGCTTCGTGGTCCAGTTGTTGAGACAGTTCACGCCCTGCGCGCAGGCAGGTATTCAGTTCTTTAACCACGTGAATGGGCAGGCGAACAGTGCGCGTCTGGTTCATTAATGCCCGTTCAATGGTCTGGCGAATCCACCAGGTGGCATAGGTTGAAAAGCGGAAACCCCGTTCGGGATCAAATTTTTCCACTGCGCGTATCAGTCCCAGGTTGCCTTCTTCAATCAGATCCAGCAGGGACAAACCACGGTTGTTGTAACGCCGGGCAATTTTCACCACCAGTCGCAGGTTGCTTT
Organism: Marinospirillum alkaliphilum DSM 21637; assembly: GCF_900119735.1. Taxonomy (GTDB): domain Bacteria; phylum Pseudomonadota; class Gammaproteobacteria; order Pseudomonadales; family Halomonadaceae; genus Marinospirillum; species Marinospirillum alkaliphilum. Next base: position 209,861 of record NZ_FPJW01000002.1, read on the forward strand.
CGATCATGCGCTTGCGACCGGCAGCATCCCCCTTGCGTGCCAGACGACCGAAGTGGACTTCTTCTTCCGGTGTCAGCAGGGGTGAAATGCCAATTTCATTCAGGTACAGCTGGGTAGCGTCCAGCGAGGTGTTGGGGGTCAGGGATTCATTTTCCAGTGCCAGCTCAAAGGCCTCATCTTCATTAAGGTCTTCTGCTGCTTCCATCAGCTCAGGATTGTCCTCGTCGTCAAAGGCACTGACTTCCAGTTCTGCCAGGTCTTCATCTGGCAGTGGGTGGTGTTTTTGTTGTTGTTCATTTCTGGCCATAACCCGACTCCTTGTGACGGTGGAGGGTGCAACATGAACATCATGAAACAAGCAATTTATATGCCGTAAAAGGTTGAAAAAAAATTAATGATTTCTTGGTGCCAGCAGCAGTACCAGTATCCAGCCGATTAGTGCCAGTAATGTGACAGAAATAAAAAAAGAGGGTTCCCCGGTAATCTGGGTAAAGTGCCAGGGAAGTAACATTTGTGTGTCCAAAGGAAGCACTTTGCCATCTTCACTGATGCGGTAACGTGTCAGCAGTTGCCAGGGCCAGATGTGGGGTAGTGAGCTGATCACAAATCCGAACAGGGTGGCAAAGGTGGCGCTGCGATAATGATCAAACAGCCAGCCCAGCAGGTGAGAAAAGGCCAGCAGACCAACCCCGGCCCCCATGGCAAAAGCCAGCAGCAGCGTGGACTGCAGGGTTTTGACGGCTTCCACCAGCGGAGCATAAAGCCCCATCACCAGCAACAGAAAACTGCCGGAAATACCGGGCAGGATCATGGCGCAGATGGCAATCATACCTGCCAGGAAAAAGGTGGTGGTGCTGATGGTGCCGATGGCAGGCAGAAGCAGGGTTAACAGGCTGGAAACCAGTGCGCCTAGGCCAATGAACAGGATGCGACTGAAAGACCAGTGAGGCACCTGACGCGAAATGATGATGGCAGAACCGGCCACCAATCCAAAAAAGAATCCGTTCAGGTGGTGCGGCCAGGTGACCAGCAACCAGCTGATCAGGTGAGCCAGCAGCAGGATGCTGCTGAGGATGCCACTCAGCAGGGTCAGCAGGAACAGGCCATCCACGGCTTGCCAGATGCCTCGCAGTCCCTGCTGTTTCCAGACGCCCCATAGGCGTTGATCAAAACTGCGCAGGCTGTTGATCAGTCGCTCATAAATGCCGGTGATGAAGGCAACGGTTCCACCGGAAACACCCGGTACCACGTCTGCGGCCCCCATAAACAGGCCACGCAGATAAATCTGCCACAGCTTCATTTTTCTGCTCCGGGCAGCAGGGGCACAAAACGCACCGGTTCAATATCCTGTCGCAGGATGCGTCCCTCTTTTTTATCAAACAGGCTTAACATCTGCTCTCGATCACCCACCGGCAGTATCAGCCGTCCACCCTCAGCCAGTTGTTCCAGCAAGCCTTCCGGCAGTTCACGGGGAGCAGCAGTGACCAGGATGGCGTCAAAGGGTGCCAGATCCGGCAGTCCAAAGTTGCCATCGGCATGTTTGATCCGCGCATTGTGCAGTTGCAGGTTTCTCAGACGTTGGCGTGCTTTCTGCAACAGTGGGTCAAGACGTTCCACACTCCAGACTTCCGGTACCAGGCAGGCCAGCAGGGCACACTGAAAACCTGAGCCGGTACCAATTTCCAGTACCTTCCGGGGTTGTACTTCCAGCAGCAATTCGGTCATGCGTGCAACGATATAAGGCTGGCTGAGGGTTTGCCCCAGACCAATCGGCAAGGCTGTGTCCTCATAGGCGCGGTGAGCCAGTGCTTCATCCAGGAACAGATGGCGGGGCAGGTGGCGCAGCGCTTCCAGAACCCGGCCATCCGTGATGCCTTGCTGTATCAGTCGCTCCACCATGCGATTACGGGTGCGCTGGGAGGTGAAACCGATACCCTTCAGTTGCGGGTTTAATTGCAGGAATTCAGCCATCGGCTCACCTGATCAAGGCTTTCGTGACGGGTCATGTCAAACTGCAGCGGCGTGATGGAGACATAGCCTTCACTGATGGCATGAAAGTCCGTGCCGGGACTGGATTCGGCAGCGTCTCCGGCGGCGGCAATCCAGTAACGGCTTTTGCCGCGTGGATCAGTGATCTGCAAAGGGGCCGGTCCCCTGTGGCGATGCCCCAGGCGAGTGACCTGATAACCCTTGAGGGCAAACAGGGGCACATCCGGTACATTCACGTTCAGCAGGCTGCGTGGTGGCAGTTGCAGGCCTGATGCCTGTTCGGTGAAGCTGCGTACCAGTTTGCGCACCACTTCAGCGGCAGTGGCAAAATGGGTTTCACCGGTCAGGGAAACGGCAATGGCTGGAAGGCCCAGAAAACGTCCTTCGGTGGCTGCTGCCACGGTGCCGGAATAAAGCACATCATCCCCGAGGTTGGCACCGTGATTGATGCCGGAAATCACCAGATCAGGAAGACTGCCAAAGACACCACCGACGGCCAGATGCACGCAGTCTGTGGGTGTGCCATCCACAGACCAGAAGCCATTGTTTAACTGTTGTGGGTAAAGCGGGCGATCCAGTGACAGGGAATTGCTGGCACCACTGCGATTGCGATCCGGTGCCACCACCAGCAGTTCACCCAGGTCTTCCAGGGCTGCAGCCAGGGTGGCAAGGCCTGCGGCATGAACGCCATCATCGTTGGATAGAAGCAGTTTCATGGTCATGATTCCGGGGCTGAAATGCCGGACACTTTAGCATAATCCACCTGCATGGCATCACGGGCTTCCAGCAATTCCCTTAACAGACTGGTGGCAAAACAGCCACTTGGCAGGGTGAAGTCCAGTGTTAACCAAGGCGCTTGCCACTGCAATTGTGTTTCAGTGGGCAGCATGCGCAGTGGTCGGTATTCCAGTTGCAGGCCCTGAGCTTCCAGTGCCTGCCAGAGCGGCTTCCAGTTTTCTTGAAAAGCGGCTTCAGCCAGTGCTGCCTCACCACAGCTTTGCAGCTTGCCACGACCAGCCAAGGGGCCAGCCGGATGCAGGTCACCCTGCTGCAGGCGCTGTTGCAGGGTTTGTTGCTGGGCTTGTTGCTGGCTTTCAGACTCACCAGCAAAGTAGCTGCGTGTGCCCTGCAGGTTAAAACAACTGCCAGGCAGTGGATTGAGCCATTGCCCCTGTTCAATGCACTGGCTCAGCCAGCGGTTGAACAAGGCGCTGCGCACAGCAGATAACCACAGGCTTTTATCCTGACGTCTGGGTGGTTTCTGAGGAGGATCGGCCAGCAGCCACTCCAGTCCACGCTGCAGATTATTGCCCTGCAGACCAAAGCGCTGCGGGCCAAAATAGTTGGGCACACCCTGAGTGCAGATGCTTTGCCAGCGTTCTTGCAGCCAGTCTGCGGTACTGGTGTTGTATGCATCCAGTTCAAGCCGCAGTGTGAAGTGATTGCTGCGGTGCGTGCCACGTTTGAGTTTGCGTGGATGACGAGCACTGCGCAGTACCTGCCAGCCATCGCCTTGCAGTTGCTCAGAACCGGGATCGGCCTTGCCGGGTAAATGCAGGCAAAACCACTGACGGGTCACCGCATGGCGATCCTTGAGGCCGGAATAACTGACTGCTGCCGGGTGTAAACCAGCCTTGCGGGCCAGCTCCTGAGCAACAAAAACCGTGTTGGTACCGGTTTTTTCAATCCACAGGTAAAGGTGTTCACCCTGACCTTCTGGCTCAAATCCCAGGGTTTCCTCCACCACAAAGTCCCTGGCAGCCAGCCGGTAACTGCCCTGCAGGGATGAAACAGGCAGTGCCTTGGCAAGGGGTTGTTGCAGTTGCTCCAGCAGGGTCATGTGCGCTCCAGCAGTACCACTGCCTGGGCGGCAATGCCTTCACCACGACCGGTGAAACCGAGCTTTTCAGTGGTAGTGGCCTTGATATTGATGCGATCCAGGGTGGTATTGAGGTCTGCTGCCAGTTTGTTGCGCATGGCAGGCAGGTGGGGTGCCATTTTCGGAGCCTGAGCAATCAGGGTCAGGTCGGCATTCACCAGTTGATAACCTTGTTCCTGCACCGAGGCCATCACCCGGCGCAGCAGGATGCGGCTGTCCACGCCGGCAAAGGCGGGGTCGGTGTCCGGGAAATGATGGCCGATATCACCCAGGCAGCAAGCGCCCAGCAGCGCGTCACAGAGTGCATGGATCAGTACATCCCCATCCGAGTGAGCGACCAGCCCCTGGCTAAAGGGAATTTGTACGCCGCCCAGGGTGATGAAGTCACCGGGACCGAATTTGTGTACATCAAAGCCTTGTCCAATACGCATGAGGTGCTCCGTTTAACCCTGCTGCTGGCTTTGCAACAACAGTTCAGCCAGGGGCAGGTCTTCGGGGTGGGTGATTTTTATATTGTCGCGCCGACCTGTCACCAGTAATGGCTGGTAGCCGGCAGCTTCAAGGGCAGAGGCTTCATCAGTGATGGTCAGCCCCTGTTGTAATGCCTGCTGCAGGGCAGCCTTCAGCAGGCCATAACGAAATATCTGAGGGGTCAGGGCATGCCAGAGCTGCTGGCGATCCACAGTGCCTAACACCTGGTTTTGTGCATCACTGCGTTTCATGGTGTCTGCCACCGGTGCTGCCAGCAGGCCACCAACCGGATGGTGATGCAATTGTGACCAGAGGTTGTGTAAATCTGTCGGTGTAACACATGGTCGAGCCACATCATGCACCAGTACCCAGTCATCGGCAGCAGCCAGACCTTCCAGAGCCTGTAGGGCACTGAGCACTGAATCAGCCCTTTCCTGCCCACCGGGTACGGGCACCAGTTGCAGGTTCGGGCAATGTTGTTGCAGGCGTTCTGCAGCAGCAGGCCACCAGTGATCCTGTGGGTGCAGGGGAATATATAAAGGGCTGGCCGGAAAGGCTTGATGCAGGCGCTGCAAGGTGACTTCCAGTAGGGTGCGGCCTTGTAGTGGTAGGTATTGTTTGGGACGGTCAGCAGCCATGCGTTGGCCGATGCCTGCCGCAGGCAGCACACACCAGAGGGCAGCAGTAGTCATGGTTTGCCTGTTTCCTCGAGGCTTTTTTCCTGATCTGCAAACAAACGAAACTCGGCAGGTGGTTGGCCAATTAACCAGAAAAAGGTTTCCTGTTTACCAATCATGCCCAGATCAAAGCGTGCACGCTCCTCAACCGCGTCCAGACCACTTTTCAGATCCTGTACCTCAGCATTCAGCCTTTCATTGCGTTTGCGCAGTTGCTGGTTTTCCTGCTCCTGATGCGCTACCAGGCGGCCAATCTCGCGGTATTCCAGCAGGCCGTTCTCACCCCACCAGAGGCGATACTGGGTGATCAGCAGCAATAACAACAGTGTATAAGTCAGTAGTCGGAACATGCATAAACCGGTTGGCAGCAAAAGCAGTGATTATAAAGAAAAACCACCCCGAAGGGTGGCTTGATGCTGTGATGGTTGATGGGGCTGCGGAGGGATCAAAAAGCAAAGGCAAAGTAGAGTGAAGGCAAAAAGAAAGGCGACTCACCCATGCCAATGGCATCATCAATACCGGCCACCATTTGTACGGAGCCACCTGCCACCACGTGTTTTGCCAGACTGCGCTCATAGCCGATGGCAGCCATCAGGCCCAGATCATCATCATTGCGTCCATCCCACCAGGCACCACCTACTTCATAAAACACACCTTGATGGTAGCGATCGATATAACCCTTGTAAGTCACTTCCAGAATGTTGAGATTGTCACCGGAAGAATAGGAGGCGCGCACGGCTGAGCTGCGGCTCAGTGAGCCTTGCCAGAAGAGGTTGAACATGCCGTCATCCATGTTGTTGTCGATCAGACGTACAACATCCGTGCCGATGGTGTGTGTCATCGCTGAAGCATGAAAAGGCAGCAGGACAGCCACAGCGAAGCACAAAGCGCTCAGGAGTTTTTTCATGGTAGTTCCTTTTAATGATTAAAAAACCGGGTTGGTCCTGATGCAGGCAGTTGAAAATCCCACAAGTAATACAGCGATTTTACTTTAGTCGTAGTGGCTGGGTAAATGTCTTGAGATGTGAACAGGCGTGAACTGGCGCACAAAAAAGCCACCGCGAGGGTGGCTTTTGAGTTTGATGGCAACGGCTTTTACTGGCCCTTGATGGCTTTACGGCCCGGGTAGGGTGCCTTGCTGCCAAGGATTTCTTCAATCACCAGCAGGCGGTTGTACTTGGAAACGCGATCCGAGCGGCACAGGGAGCCTGTCTTGATCTGGCCGGCGGCAGTGCCCACTGCCAGGTCGGCAATGGTGGCATCTTCGGTTTCGCCGGAGCGGTGAGAGATGACTGCTGTGTAACCGGCATCTTTAGCCATTTTGATGGCTTCCAGGGTTTCGGTCAGTGAGCCGATCTGGTTGAACTTGATCAGGATGGAGTTGGCAATGCCTTTGTCGATGCCTTCTTTCAGGATTCTGGTGTTGGTGACAAACAGGTCGTCACCCACCAGCTGCACCTTGTTGCCCAGTTTTTCAGTCTGGGTTTTCCAGCCCGCCCAGTCAGACTCATCCTGACCGTCTTCGATGGACACAATCGGGTAGTCGGCACAGAGTTTCGCCAGGTAGTCACTGAAGCCTTCGGAAGTGAACACCTGACCTTCACCAGCCAGATCATACTGACCGTTTTTGTAGAATTCGGAAGAGGCGCAGTCCAGTGCCAGGGTGATGTCTTTACCCAGCTCGTATCCCGCATCAGCCACCGCCTGTTTGATGACGGCCAGGGCATCGGCATTGGAAGCCAGGTTGGGAGCAAAACCACCTTCATCGCCCACAGAGGTGCTCAGGCCTTTGTTCTGCAGCACTTTTTTCAGGGCATGGAAAATCTCGGCACCGGCCCGCAGGGCTTCAGCAAAGGTGGGCGCGGAAACCGGCTGTACCATGAATTCCTGAATGTCGACGTTGTTGTCGGCATGTTCACCACCATTGATGATGTTCATCATCGGTACGGGCATGGAGTAAACACCGGGGGTGCCGTTGATGTCGGCAATGTGTTCAAACAGCTCAACACCCTTGGCGGCAGCAGCTGCTTTGGCGGCAGCCAGCGAAACAGCCAGAATGGCATTGGCACCCAGTTTGGCCTTGTTGTCGGTGCCATCCAGTTTCAGCATGATGCCGTCGATGGCAGCCTGGTTGGTGGCATCCTGACCCAGCAGGGCTTCACGAATCGGTCCATTAACGTTGGCAACGGCTTTCAGGACACCTTTACCCAGGTAGCGAGCCTTGTCACCGTCACGCAGTTCCAGCGCTTCACGGGAACCGGTAGAGGCACCGGAAGGTGCGCAGGCGCAGCCCTTGAAGCCGCCTTCCAGCAGCACATCTGCCATCACGGTGGGGTTGCCGCGTGAATCCAGTACTTCACGCCCTTTGATGTCGATGATTTTAGCCATGAATGGAAGTCTCCAGTTTTTGTCTGTCTGTCAGGTTAACGTTATGAATCGAAAGTCAGTCAATGATCAGTGGTGGCAGGGATTTGATCAGATCATCCACTGCTTTCATCTGTTGTAAAAAGGGTTCCAGTTTATCCAGCGGCAGGGCGGAGGGACCATCGCAACGCGCCTGATCGGGATTGGGATGGGCTTCCAGAAACAGCCCGGCAATGCCCTGACTGAGCCCGGCGCGACCCAGTTCGGCCACCTGTTGGCGGCGGCCGCCACTGGCTGTACCGGTGGGATCACGCATCTGCAGGGCGTGGGTGACATCAAAAATGATCGGAGCATTGCCGCTGACCTTTTTCATCACGCCGAATCCCAGCATGTCGACCACCAGGTTGTCATAACCAAAACAACTGCCACGCTCACAGAGCATCACCTGATCATTGCCGCACTCAACAAACTTTTCGACCAGGTTGCCAACCTGAGCCGGTGACATGAACTGAGGCTTTTTGACATTGATGGGTTTGTTGGTGACGGCCATGGCGCGTACCAGGTCGGTCTGGCGCGCCAGAAAAGCCGGTAGCTGCAGGATGTCCAGCACCTCGGCTGCAGCAGCAGCCTGATCGATTTCATGGATGTCACTGATGACAGGAACATCAAAGGTGTTTTTGATGTCCTGCAGGATTTTTAAACCTTCTTCCAGACCCGGGCCACGAAAGGAGTGGATTGAGGAGCGGTTGGCCTTGTCAAAGCTGGCCTTGAACACATAAGGAATGCCCAGTTTTTGAGTGACCGTGACATAGTGCTCGGCAATGGCCAGCGCCAGATCTCTGGATTCCAGTACATTCATGCCGCCCAGCAGTACAAAGGGGCGATCATTGGCCAGGGTCAGGTTGGCAACCTGAATCTGCTGCTGGCTCATGAGGCACTGCCGGTCTGTTTGCGCTCAGCCTTGTGTGCCAGTGCCGCATTCACAAAGCCGGTGAACAGTGGGTGACCGTCGCGAGGTGTGGAGGTGAATTCCGGGTGGAACTGGCAGGCCACATACCAGGGATGATCCGGCAGCTCGATCATTTCCACCAGTGCCTTGTCGGCGCTGCGACCGGAGATGATCAGGCCGGTTTTTTCCAGCTCACCGATGAACTGGTTGTTCACTTCATAACGGTGACGATGACGCTCCACAATGTTTTCTGCCGCGTAGGTTTCACGCGCTTTGGTACCCGGCTCCAGATGGCAGACCTGAGCACCCAGGCGCATGGTGCCACCCAGGTCGGAGTTGGTGTCACGGGTTTCAATCTTGCCTTCCGGCGTCAGCCATTCAGTGATCAGACCAACCACCGGGTGCTGGGTGTCCAGTGTGAATTCGGTGGAGTTGGCATCGGTCCAACCCGCTACATTGCGGGCAAATTCAATCACCGCCACCTGCATGCCCAGGCAGATGCCCAGGTAAGGAATCTTGTTTTCACGGGCAAATTTTGCCGTGAGAATCTTGCCTTCCACACCGCGCTCACCAAAACCACCGGGAATCAGGATGGCGTCTTTATCGGCCAGACGATCAGTGCCTTTGCGCTCGATTTCTTCCGAGTCGATGTAATCAATTTCAACCTTGGTGCGGGTTTTGATACCGGCGTGCTGGATGGCTTCAATCAGCGATTTGTAAGCGTCCAGCAGCTCCATGTACTTGCCGACCATGGCAATTTTCACGGTTTTCTGTGGATTGAGCTTGGCATCCACCACCTGCACCCATTCTGTCAGGTCTGCGGGTGGGCATTGCAGGCCAAACTTGCTCACCACGATGTCGTCCAGCCCCTGTTCGTGCAACATGCCGGGAATGCGATAGATGGTATCGGCATCAGGCAGGGAGATCACCGCGTTTTCATCCACATTGGTGAACAGCGCAATTTTACGGCGCTCGTTGCTTTCGATTTCAACATCGGAACGGCAGATCAGGATATCGGGCTGGATACCAATCGAGCGCAGCTCCTTGACCGAGTGCTGGGTCGGTTTGGTTTTGGTTTCACCGGCAGTCTTGATGTAGGGCACCAGGGTCAGGTGCATGAACAGGGCGTGTTGAGAGCCCACTTTGACGCGCAACTGGCGAATGGCTTCCAGGAAAGGCAGTGACTCGATGTCACCCACAGTGCCACCCACTTCCACCAGTGCCACGTCATACCCTTCTGCACCTTCCACTACGCGACGCTGGATTTCATCAGTGATGTGCGGCACTACTTGTACAGTACCACCCAGGTAGTCACCGCGGCGCTCTTTGCGCAGCACATGCTCATACACCCGGCCGGTGGTGAAGTTGTTCTTCTGAGTCATGCGCGAGCGAATGAAGCGCTCGTAGTGCCCCAGATCCAGGTCGGTTTCTGCGCCATCTTCAGTGACAAACACTTCACCATGCTGGAAAGGGCTCATGGTGCCGGGATCCACGTTGATGTAGGGGTCCAGCTTCATGATCGTGACCTTCAGGCCACGCGCTTCCAGAATGGCCGCAAGGGAGGCGGAGGCGATGCCTTTTCCAAGGGAAGAAACCACACCACCAGTCACGAAAATGTAACGCGTCATGAAAACCGTCCGAAAAATAGATCAGGTTCCGCCCCTTCAGGGCCGGAACAGAAAACAGGGAGGAAAAGCTTTTAGATGGGAGCGCAGTTTAACAGAACGACTTGAAAATCCAAAGCAGGAAAGTGCTCACAACTGCCGTTGCCAACCCGTCGCTACCAGCAGGTCACTCACGGCCACCAATTGATCCTGATGCCAGATGAAAGGCAGTTGTTGGCGCTGCCAGGGTGGCAGGTTCAGTTCCTGCAGCAGGCGTTTGACATCCCGCTGGCCACGTTGAGCCAGCTTAATGGATTCACCGCCCTGGCGTGACCGCACAGTCAGTTTGATCGGGTGGCTGGTATCCGGCAGCAGACTTGAAGTTTCTGGCCTCAGTTGCAGCGACAGGCATCTGCCATCAGGCAGCCATAAGGGTGTCTGACCATCCCAGTCGACCTGCCAGTCGGTTGGCAGTGGCTGAAAATGGCTGGCCAGCGCAATGAACAATCTCTGCCGGAAGCGACGGGCTTCGGTACGGCAATCACCTTCACCCCAGCCCAGTAACGGGCTGGCGTCGTTCCGTGCACAGCAAAGGCGTTCGAGTTCGTCCCAGTATTGATGACCGGGCAGGGGCAGACTGTGTTGCTGCAGCCAATGGCGCAGCAGGTTGATGCGCCGGTGTCTGGAAAAGGACATCAGTCCGGTCAGATCCAGGCTGTGTGCATCAGCCTTACAGGTTTGCAGATCCAGCTCAGCCAGTTCCTGTTGCAGTTGTTCACTCTGTTGTGCCAGTTGGGTCACGCGCAGCAGATTGTTTGAGGTAGCAGGGAAGCGAGCCTGAAGCTGTGGCAGGATTTGCAGGCGCAGAAAGTTACGGTCAAAGTGAGTCTGCTGGTTGCTTTCATCTTCAATCCACTGCAACTGAAGGCTCAGGGCAAAGGCTTGCAATTCTCTACGCGGAATGTCCAGCAAGGGACGTAACAGACGACCTGCTCCCAGTGCTCGCTGTTGTGGCATGCCACTTAATCCCTGGGTACCGGCACCACGCAACAGGCGTAACAGCAGTGTTTCCACCTGATCATTCTGATGGTGGGCTTGCAACAGGATTTCTCCGGGTAACAAGACTTGTTCAAAAAAACGGTAACGGGCCTTGCGTGCGCGGTTTTCCAGACTGGCGCCGGACTCATCCCTGATCTGAAGTCGGCTGAGTGTCAGTGGCAGATTCAGTGATTGGCAGACATCAGTGCAGAAACTGGCCCAGTGATCAGCCTGAGGTGAAAGGTTGTGATGGGCGTGCAGGGCTCTGATCTGCAGTTCAGGGCGTATCTGACCCAGTTGATGTGTGAGTTCCAGCAGGACACGTGAGTCCATGCCACCACTGAAGGCTACACCAAGGTGTTTGGCATTGGGTGGCAGGCATTGCTGCAGGTGTTTCAGGAGTGCATGCATGGCTGCAGGGACAGGTCAGAACAAATGTCAGAGCCAATGAAAGAGGCGGCACTGGCCGCCTCGGGTGTTGCTGTCAGCTGTTTCAGCCCAGCTCCTGCAATGAGGAGTAGCTCATCAGGCGCTGGTAACGCCGTTCCAGCAGGGCATCAGTGTCTTTCTTGTCAAGCTTGTTCAGTGCTTGCAGCAGGGCAGTGCGCAGGCTGGCCACCATCTGCTCAGGGTTGCGGTGAGCACCACCCAGGGGTTCGGGGACCAGCGTATCAACCAGTCCGAGCTCTTTCAGGCGACCGGCAGTCAGGCCCATGGCTTCTGCCGCTTCGGGAGCCTTGGTGGCACTCTTCCACAGGATGGAAGCACAGCCTTCCGGTGAAATCACCGAATAGGTGGAGTATTGCAGCATCATCAGTTCATCACAGACACCAATGGCCAGAGCGCCACCGGAACCACCTTCACCAATCACTGTGGCAATGATCGGGGTTTTCAGGCGGGACATCACCGCCAGGTTAAAGGCAATGGCTTCGGACTGGCCGCGTTCTTCGGCATCAATGCCGGGGTAAGCGCCGGGGGTGTCGATAAAAGTCAGGATCGGCATCTTGAAGCGTTCAGCCATTTCCATCAGGCGCAGGGCCTTGCGGTAACCTTCTGGACGCGGCATACCAAAGTTACGACGCACCTTTTCTTTTACGTCACGGCCTTTCTGGTGGCCAATCACCATCACCGGGCGACCTTCCAGGCGAGCCATGCCACCAACAATGGCGGCATCGTCAGCAAAATGACGATCACCGTGCAACTCATCAAAATCATCAAACATCAGATTGATGTAGTCCAAGGTGTAAGGACGCATCGGATGACGGGATAACTGGGAAACCTGCCAGGAGCTGAGGTTGGAAAAAATCTGTTCAGTCAGCTTGTAGCTTTTTTCCTGCAGACGGCTGATTTCATCGCTGAGATTGACGTCTGAGTCGTTACCTACCAGACGCAGTTCTTCAATCTTGGCTTCCAGGTCGGCAATGGGCTGTTCAAAATCGAGAAAATTCAGGTTCATGGTGTTTTAAACGGAATCAGGAAGGAAAATTTGCCGCAACTATAGTCGAAAGCGGCCCCGGACTCAAAAATTATGCGGTAATTTTTTGCTGATGGTTGGTGTTTTCACCTTCATTCAAGTAAACCAGGTGTACGGCATCCCGCCCCAGCTGCTGCATCAGCTCTTCCAGCAACTGCTCGCTGGGTACCACACGCCAGTGGTCTGCTGGGCGTAACCAGGCCTGGCCATCACTGCAGGTGTAGTGAATCTGCACTGGCAGTCCTTCACCTTGCAGGTGGTATTTTTGTAAGCTCTGGGCCAGCAGTTCGGCCTGTTGCGGTTGAAAGCTGGCTTCGTGGAAGCGGATTTCCAGTGCCTTGGCAAACTTGCTGCGCGCTTCGGCAATCGGGGTGATGTCCTTGCAGCGCATGGCCAGGCCACCGGTGAAACTGTCTTCCCGGACTTCGCCTTCAATGATCAGCAGGGCATCTTTCTGCAATTGTTGCCGGTAACGTTCATAGTCTTCACCGAATACGGAAATCTCGATGCGCCCGGAGCGGTCATCCAGGGTCAGGAAGGCCAGGGTTTCTCCCCGCTTGTTTTTCATGGTGCGAAACGCCACCACCAGCCCGGCAATGCGCTGGGGTTCGCGGGATGCTTGCAGGCTGGCGATCTTGCGGCTGACAAAGCGCTTCAGTTCCTGCTCGTATTCATCAATGGGATGACCGGTCAGGTACAGGCCGAGAGTATCCTTTTCTCCAGCCAGGCGTTGTTTTTCAGTCCATTCGGGTAAATGACGGTAAGCGGCATAAGGGTCAGTGGTGCCAGTCTTGTCATCTGCCTCAGCGGTTAATTCACCAAACAGATCCATCATGCCCAGGCTGGCGTTGCGATTGGCCTGGTCAGCAGCCTTGACGGCATCTTCCAGTGCCGCCATCAGCAGGTGGCGACCCTTGGCCAGTTGATCCAGTGCGCCGCTGCGGATCAGTGCTTCAATGCTGCGCTTGTTCAGGCGTTTCATGTCGACCCGCTGACAGAAGTCAAACAGGTCAATGAACGGACCGCCGGTATCCCGGGCTTCCACGATGGCTTCCACCGGGCCTTCCCCAACCCCCTTGATGGCACCCAGACCGTAGATGATTTCCTGTTCCGAGCTGACGGCAAAACGCCAGCTGCCCTGGTTGACGTCCGGCGGGGTGATGTTGAGCCCCATGGCGCGACACTCCTCCACCAGCATCACCACCTTGTCGGTGTTGTTCATTTCGGTGGACAGTACTGCTGCCATGAAGGCTGCCGGGTAGTGGGTTTTTAACCAGGCCGTCTGGTAGGAAACCAGACCATAAGCAGCCGAGTGGGATTTGTTGAAGCCGTAACCGGCGAATTTTTCCACCAGATCAAAAATTTGCCCGGCCAGTTCACGATTGACGCCATTTTTTTCCGAACCATCAAGAAAGATGCCACGCATCTTTTCCATTTCTTCCGGTTTCTTTTTACCCATGGCACGACGCAGCATGTCGGCGCCGCCCAGAGTGAAACCGGCCAGTACCTGGGCAATCTGCATGACCTGTTCCTGGTAAAGGATGATGCCATAGGTGGGCTCCAGTACCGGCTGCAGGGATTCGTGCTGGTAATCGGGATGGGGGTAGGCAATCCTGGCCTGACCATGTTTACGCTGGATGAAGTCGTCCACCATGCCGGACTGCAAGGGGCCGGGGCGGAACAGGGCCACCAGAGCGATCATGTCTTCCAGGCAGTCGGGTTTGAGCTTTTTGATCAGCTCTTTCATGCCGCGGGATTCCAGCTGGAACACTGCGGTGGTTTCGGCCTTCTGCAGCAGCGTGTAGGTGGGCTTGTCATCCAGCGGAATAGTGGTGATGTCCAGTGGCGGCTCACCCTTGCGGGCACGCAACCGGTCAACGTCGCGGATCGCCCAGTCAATGATGGTCAGGGTGCGCAGGCCCAGGAAGTCGAACTTGACCAGTCCGGCTTCTTCCACATCATTTTTGTCAAACTGCACTACCAGTCCCTTGCCTTCTTCGTCGGCCAGCAGCGGTGAAAAATCAGTCAGTTTGGTGGGGGCAATCACCACCCCGCCGGCATGTTTACCGGTACCGCGGGTGATGCCTTCCAGCTCGCGAGCCATGGCCCAGACTTCGTAACCCTCCTGATCCAGGGCTTCCAGTTCCTGTTCGGTCAAATCACGTTCGCGGGTGGTCTGGTAGGCCTGCTCCAGCGCCTTGAGTTCCTCGACTTCGGTAGCAGCTTTTTCGAGTGTCATGCCGACTTCAAAAGGAATCAGCTTGGACAGGCGATCACCAACCGCGTAGGGCTTGCCCTGGGCACGAGCCACATCCCGCACCACCGCTTTGGCGGCCATGGTGCCGAAGGTGACGATCTGGGAAACAGCGTTGCGACCATAGGTTTCTGCAACATAGTCGATGACTCGATCACGGCCATCCATGCAGAAGTCGATGTCAAAGTCCGGCATGGAAACTCGTTCCGGGTTCAGGAAGCGCTCAAACAGCAGGCTGTATTCCAGCGGGTCCAGATCGGTGATATCCAGTGCATAGGCCACCAGTGAGCCAGCACCGGAGCCACGGCCCGGTCCGACGGGCACGCCGTTGTTTTTGGCCCAGCGAATAAAGTCCATCACGATCAGGAAGTAGCCGGGAAACCCCATCTGCAGGATGGTGTCCAGCTCAAAATCCAGTCGATCACGATACTCTTTTTCGATTTCGGTGAAGTTTTCCGGCCTGGGGTTGTAAAGTTTGTCCAGTCGGCGGGTCAGGCCTTCGTGGGACAGTTGCCGGAAATATTCATCCTGGGTCATGCCTTCGGGGATGGGGTATTCCGGCAGGAAGTATTTACCCAGTTGCACATCCACGTTGCAGCGTCGGGCAATTTCCACGCTGTTGGCCAGGGCTTCCGGCAGGTCGCTGAACAGATCGGCCATTTCTTCCGGGCTTTTCAGGTATTGTTCTTCGGTGTAGCGTTTTTCCCGGCGCGGATCATCCAGAATACGGCCTTCGCCGATGCAGACCCGGGTTTCGTGCGCCCAGTAGTCCTTGCGATCCATGAAGCGCACGTCATTGGTGGCGACCAGTGGGCAGTTGTATTGCTGGGCCAGAGCGAGGCTGGCATGCAGGCATTCTTCATCACCGGCACGGGCGGTGCGCTGCACCTCCAGGTAAAAGGCATCAGGAAACACCTGCATCCAGTAACGTAACCACTCTTCAGCCTGGCCGGTGTGGCCGGCTAGTAGTAACTGACCGATCTGTCCTTCTCTGGCCCCTGATAAGGCTAACAGTCCTTGCGGCTGAGCGGCGATCCATTCGGCTTTCAGGCGGGGCTGCCCCAGGTGCTGGCCCTCCAGCCAGGCACGTGACAGGAGTTCAGTGAGGTTACGGTAGCCGGTGTTGTCCATGGCCAGCAGGGTCATGCGCGCCGGGGGTGCATTTTCTTCCAGTGGCTCCAGCCAGATGTCACTGCCGATGATGGGCTTGATACCGGCACCCTGGGCGGTCTTGTAAAACTTGACCAGTGCAAAGAGGTTGCTGTCATCAGTGACGGCCAGGGCTGGATAGCCCAGCTTTTCAGTCTGTTTGATCAGCGGTTTCAGTCGCACCAGTCCATCGTGCAGGGAGAACTCGGTGTGCAGGCGCAGGTGGACAAAGGTGGTCGGCATGGGATTCCGGCAGCGGGTTGATCAAAAGACCTATTCTAACCAAAAGGGAACAGGCTGTGCGAAAATGGCTGATCGTTGATGGGGAGTTTTGTCATGACAATGATTTCCGATGCAGCTGAAACCCTGTCCGGGAAGGTTGCGGAGCTGGCCTTGCATGATGTGCTGGCTGCCATTCCTGCCGGTCTGGTGATGCTCGATACCCGTGGGCGAGTCAATCAGGCCAATCCTGCTGCACTGGCGCTGCTGGGTGAGCCCCTGTTGCAGGAAAGCTGGCTAAACGTGGTGCAGCGGGTGTTTGCGCCGCGCAGTGATGATGGTCACGAAGTATCCTTGAAGGATGGGCGGCGGGTGAGTTTGTCGATCAACTCCCTATCAGCCAGTGGTGGCCAGTTGATTCTGTTGCAGGACCTGACTGAAACCAGGCGTTTGCAAGAACAGCTGGCGCGCCATGAACGGCTGTCATCGATGGGGCATATGGTGGCATCCCTGGCACATCAATTGCGAACACCCTTGTCAACGGCCTTGCTGTATGCCGGGCACCTGCAGAAGGAAGGGCTGGAGGCAGAGCAGCAGAAAAAGTTCGCGACAAAACTCAAGGGACGATTGCAACACATGGATCAGCAGATTCGTGACATGCTGATTTTTGCCAAGGGTGAAACCCGCATGGCACGACGTATTTCCCTGACGGAGTTGGTGAATGCCTTGCAGGAGGCTGTACAGCCGGTGATTGAGCGGCATCAGTTGCGGTTCAGTTGGGAGGTGCAATCGGTTGATGGTGAGCTGGTGGCCAGCCTGGATTCACTGGTGGGTGCGCTGCTGAATCTGGTTAATAATGCCGTGGAGGCGGTCAGTCCGGCACCGGGCATCACCCTGCACCTGGAGGTGGTGGACGATCTGCCGGGTTTTGAAGGGGCGCACCTGTTATTGTGTGTGGCTGATGATGGCCCCGGCATTGATGAGGACAAGGTTCAAAAAGCCCAGGAGCCTTTTTATACTACCAAGTCTCAGGGTACCGGATTAGGTTTGGCCATCGTGCGTGCTGTGGTGGAAGCCCATCAAGGGCGTTTTTGGTTGCAGTCCCGCCCTGGACAGGGTGTGCGAGCCTGGATTGCCTTGCCGATGGAAGGTGGTTTACTGAATAGTGGAGCAGAAGATGCAGCAGATACTGATCGTTGAGGATGATGCGGACCTGCGGGAAGCGCTGGAAGATACCCTGGCGCTGGAGGGTTGGTCTTACATCTCGGCTGGCAACGGTCAGGAAGCCTTGTTGCTGTTAAAAAAACAGCCGGTCAGCCTGATTGTTTCCGATGTCAGCATGCCGGTGATGGATGGGCATCAACTGCTGGATTCGGTGCGCGAACACTGGCCAGGGATTCCCATGGTGCTG
The DNA here is from genome assembly GCF_900119735.1 of Marinospirillum alkaliphilum DSM 21637. GTDB lineage: Bacteria > Pseudomonadota > Gammaproteobacteria > Pseudomonadales > Halomonadaceae > Marinospirillum > Marinospirillum alkaliphilum. The sequence continues at coordinate 227,339 of NZ_FPJW01000002.1, forward strand.
ATGACTGCCTTCGGCTCAATTAATCAGGCCGTTGAAGCCATGCGCCGGGGCGCAGCGGACTATCTGGTCAAACCCTTTGAGCCGGATGTGCTGGTGAAAGTATTGCGTCCCCTGTTGCAGTCGCGTCCTGCGGCAGGTGTTGAATCTGATGGGCCAGTAGTGGATGACCCGGCCAGTCGAGAGCTGCTGCAACTGGCTGCACGAGTGGCTAAAAGTGACGCCTCGGTGATGATTGGTGGTGAATCGGGTACTGGTAAAGAGGTGCTGGCGCGCTATATTCATATGCAGTCTCAGCGGGCTGATAAGCCCTTTGTGGCCATCAACTGTGCGGCCATACCGGAAAGTTTGCTGGAAGCAACCCTGTTTGGTTATGAGAAGGGGGCCTTTACCGGGGCTAATGCCAGCACACCGGGCAAGTTTGAACAGGCGGACGGCGGTACCCTGCTGCTGGATGAAGTGACCGAAATGCCACTGGAATTGCAGTCCAAGCTGTTAAGGGTGTTGCAGGAGCAGGAAGTGGAGCGGTTGGGTTCGCGCAAGACTCTGAAGCTGGATGTGCGGGTATTGGCAACCAGCAACCGCAATTTGCGTCAGGCGGTAACGGATGGGGTGTTTCGTGAGGACCTCTACTACCGCCTGAATGTGTTTCCGCTGGCCTGGCCCCCGCTGCGGGAGCGGCTGGGAGATATACTGCCGCTGGCGCGAGCCTTGTTGGTCAAGCATGCTCAGCGTATGGGTGTGGCTCGTGCTCCGGAAATTCATCCTGATGCTGCTAAAATGCTAAAGCAGCATAGCTGGCCAGGTAATGTGCGTGAGCTGGAAAACGTGATGCAGCGAGCGTTGATTCTGGCGGGTGGTGACCCGATCACCCCGCGGAGTCTGGTTATTGAGCAGGTGGCAGTACCCGTGACGGGTGTGCCAAAGCCTGAGCTTTCAGGTGGTGGTGGTGAAGATTTGCGTGAAGACCTCAGGGAGCAGGAATATCGCATGATTCTGGATGCACTGCGTCTGGAAGGTGGTAAGAAAAAAGAGACTGCTGAGCGGCTGGGAATCAGTCCAAGAACGCTGCGCTACAAGCTGGCGCGAATGCGGGAAGAGGGTTTTTTGCAGGAAGGGTGATGAAGTGTAATCATGGGTGTGGATGCTTACATTTCGAAACATATCAGATCAGTATTTACCGATAAATTGTAGGCGCTTGGTGTAGTCACGCGTCAGGCTTTTCGGTAGAGTAAGCAAGCTGCGCCCTTATTGCAGTCGGGTGTCTGTGGCTGTATGCAGGGGATGCAAACAAAAAAACATTCAAAACAGCTTTGGCACATGCATAAATGTAACATTTTTTTAATGCGTGCTGAGGCAGATGGGTAACCAGGGTAGGCCGGAATGATAGAACGCGCTGACATATCAGGTGTGCTGATGCAAATTCGCTCGGCACAAGGCCAGATCAATTCGGGTTTTTCTTCATCTGTAGGGCAGGGGCCACTCGTGCACGGCTTGCGCGAAGGTGTTACTGGTCCTGCAGGCGTGCAGGACTCTTTGCCGGTCAAGGAAGTACCGTCTTTTGCCAGTCTGCTCAAACAGGCCATCGATAATGTGAATGGTCATCAGCAGACAGCCAACGATCTGCGGACTCGCTATGAACTGGGAGATCCGGATGTTGATATCGTGAACGTGATGATTGCCTCACAAAAGGCAACAGTGGCTTTTGAAGCCATGTCACAGGTCAGGTCACGGTTGGTTGGTGCCTACCAAGAAATCATGCGGATGCCGATCTGATCACCCTGGTGATCAGAATGGAATAACTGGGGTTATTGAATGGAAAATGCACCTGCCAATGTTGCGGCTGATTCTGCAGCTAACCTGCCGGAAGCTGTGCAGGCGGACGCAGGCGGCGTTACTGCGGACAAGGGCGACAGGCAAGGCAAGTCCAGCTTTCTGAAAAGCGGCAGCCGGGCCGAGACCATCCTGTCCAACTTCAATCAGTTGGACGTATTGCGTCAGATGGCTCTGCTGATTGGGTTTGCAGCAAGTATTGCACTGGGTTTTGCCGTGGTGCTCTGGTCGCAGTCCGACAGTTACCGTCCACTGATGTCCAGCCTGAATGAAGTGGATTCAGCAGCCATTGTTGAAATTCTTGAGCAAAATCGTATCAAGTACCGAATCGATCCTTCCTCTGGTGCTTTGTTGGTGCGTGAAGATGATATTCATCGTGCTCGCATGCAGGTTGCGGGTGCAGACATACGTCAGCCCAACACTGTGGGTTATGAGTTGCTGGAGCGTGATCAGGGGCTGGGTACCAGCCAGTTTATGGAAAATGCCCGCTATCTGCGTAGTGTCGAAGGTGAGTTGTCGCGCACCATTTCAAGTCTCGAAAGTGTAAGGCAGGCACGAGTTCACCTGGCGGTTCCCCGGCAGTCGGTTTTTCTGCGTGATCAACGCAAGCCTTCAGCATCCGTGTTTTTGAATCTGACGCCTGGCCGCAGCATGGAGCCGTCCCAGGCGCAGGCCATCATGCGTCTGGTTGCATCCAGCATTCCACAGATGGATGCCAAGGATGTCACGATTGTTGATCAGCGCGGCAATCTTTTGTCTCAACGGGAAGAAAACGAGACAGACAAGGCGATGGCACGCCAACTGGAACATACCCGTCTGGTTGAACAGCGCATTAATGAACGTATTCGCTCCATTCTGGAGCCGGTGGCAGGACCAGGTCGTTTTCAGGCTGCTGTATCTGTAGATATCGATTTTACCCAGATCGAACAGAGTGCAGAGCTGTTTAATCCCGATATGCCTGCCATTCGTAGTGAACAGACGGTAGATGAACAGCGTTCTGGTGATTTTGGTCCGATGGGAATTCCGGGTGCCTTGTCCAACCAGCCGCCCCAGGATGGCTTTGCCCCTGAAGAGGCAGCAGGCCTGGGTGGAGGGGCTCAGACACCGACCAACCGCCGTTCACAGGCGACTCGCAACTTTGAGCTGGATCGTACGTTGAGTTATTCGCGGAATGACTCTGGACGCATTGCGCGCATGACGGTTGCAGTGGTTGTTGATGACCTGATCCAGCGTAACCCACAAACTGGTGTGGCTGAGCGGCTGCCCTGGAACGAAAACGAAATTGAGCGGATTACCACGCTGGTACGCAACGCCGTAGGTTACAGTGCGGCCCGTGGTGATAGCGTCAGCGTGATCAACTCACCCTTTGTTGAGGGCATGGTTGAAGAACTGCCCGCACTGCCCTTGTGGGAGCAGCCTTGGGTATGGGATCTTGCCAAACAGATACTGGCAGGCCTGTTTGTCCTGATTCTGATTTTTGGTGTGTTGCGACCCATTCTCCGCAATCTGGCCACGCGCTCCGATAAGGATGTGGATGATGCCGAGCTGGATGCGCTGGCACCCTTGGATGGTGGTCTTTCTGATGACCAGGTTACACTTAGCGCTTCAGATGATCCGTTGTTGGCACCACCCAGCGACCTGTATGAGCGCCAGTTGAATGCCATCAGAGCGTTGATTGCCGAGAATCCCGGGCGCGTTGCCCAGGTTGTGCGCCACTGGATAGCAAATAATGAGTGACGACGATCTCTATAATGAGAGCCTTTCCTCGCTGGAAAGAGCTGCAATCCTGCTGATGTCTCTGGGTGAGACAGATGCAGCGCAGGTGCTCAAACACATGGGGCCGAAGGAAGTTCAGAAGATCGGTCTGGCGATGTCACAGCTGCAGAATGTCAGTCGTGCCCAGGTTGAAGAGGTGCTGGGTGACTTTCTGGAAGACGTTGGTGAGCAAACTGGTCTGGGTGTGGGTGCTGATAGTTACATCCGCCGCATGCTCAGCGAAGCGCTGGGTGAAGACAAGGCCAATGGCCTGATTGACCGGATACTGCTGGGTGGTAACACCACCGGTCTGGATACCTTGAAATGGATGGAGCCGCGCGCTGTGGCTGATATCATCCGTTTTGAGCACCCACAGATTCAGGCCATAGTGATGTCCTATCTTGATCCTGATCAGGGTGCTGAGATTCTGCGCTACTTTGATCCCAAGGTTCGCCTGGATGTCATGTTGCGCGTTGCGGCTCTGGAATCCGTGCAACCTCAGGCACTGCAAGAACTGAACGACATTCTGGAAAAACAGTTCTCCGGTTCGGGTGGCACACAAACCACCAGTATGGGTGGTGTCAAGGTGGTTGCTGACATCATGAACAACCTTGATAGCACCGTTGAAGGTGAACTGATGGATGCCATTAAGGAAATTGATGAAGCGCTGGGAGAGGAAATTGAAGACCTGATGTTTGTCTTTGATAACCTTGCTGATCTGGATGACAAGGATCTGCAGACCCTGTTGCGTGAGGTTAAACCGGAAACACTGACGCTGGCCTTGAAAGGTGCGGAAGCACGGGTACAGGAAAAAATCTTCAAAAACATGTCCAAGCGTGCTGCTGAGCTGCTGCGGGACGACCTGGAGGCTCAGGGTCCTGTTCGTGTCAGTGAAGTTGAATCTTCGCAGAAAGAAATCCTCGGTGTTGCAAGGCGTCTTGCAGAAGATGGCACCATCAACCTTGCATCGGGTGGTGATGAGCTGGTCTGATCTGAGGCCAGCCACCACTCTGAATAAGCCAGGAAACCTTTTGGGGATGTACAAGTGCATAACAAAAAGCGCATACCGGCCAGTGCAAATATTGCTTACCAACGCTGGGAAATGCCGGACCTTACCGGTGTGCGTCGCCGTATTGCCCAGCGCCTGGATGAGCTGAAAGCGGAAGAGGAGGCTTCAGCCTCTGAGGCTGCTGAATTAGAAGAACCGCATATCCCCACCCCTGAAGAAATTCTTGCCGAACGTGAAGCCGCACGTCTTGAAGGTTTTGCTGAAGGTCAGGCACAAGGCCAGCTGCAAGGTTATGAGGATGGTCGTGCCCAAGGTTATGCTGAGGGCGAAGCAACAGGTCAGCAAGCTGGTTTTGATGCTGGTTATCAGCGAGGCCTTGAACAGGCACGTCATGAAGTGGATCAGCAGTTGGCACGTTTGCAAGGGCTGATTGAACAGTTGCAAGGTCCTGTAGCAAGACTGGAGCACGAGGTAGAAGAGGCCTTGCTGTCGCTGGTTGACCTGGTCTCCCGAGCCATTCTGCGTCGTGAAATATCCCTTGATCGTACCTTTTTGGCTGATGTACTCCGCGAGTCGGTGGCTGCGCTTCCTGTGGGCCATCAACGCCTGAGAATTTTTATTCACCCTGATGATCAGGCTTTGGCCGAAGCTGCTTGTCGAGATCTGCTGGAGGACTACCGGCTGGTTTCCGACCCTGCAATTACACCGGGTGGCGTGCGGGTGGAAACCCTGCAGAGCCTGGTGGACTCAACTTTGGAAAATCGCTACAAAAAAGTGATCGATCAGCTGCTCAATGCTGGTTACCGAGTGGATGACTCCAGCCTAAAACCATTGCCAGACGATGTGCTTCCGACCAAAGACACTTCTCCTCTTGAAAGCCTGGCGTTCACTGAGCCATCCACTACGCAGCTAAGACAAGATATACCGGATCCTGACCATTCTTCGGCAGTAGATCCGTCAGATCCTGAGGCTTCAAGTATTGATGCAAGTGCGGAAGAGTTGTTGTCGGATGGCGAAGAGGCTGCCGTGATGACTCCTGCTGCAACTGAACCTACGCGGGTAAGCCTGCAACGGGGAGGTGTACCTCGCAAGCTGCCAGCAGATGCTGGTGCCGCTGGTGCAGCAGCAGTTCCTGATGTACCGGAAGCTGTGCCTCAGGATAATCCTGCCATGGATGCTGCACTTACTGATGCATCAAGTGTAGTTGATGAGCCTGTAGATGATGTTGTTGAGCCGGCTGAAGCTGATGAAGACGCTTTTTTTGAGCAGGCATTTGATGCATTGATCCAGCAATCAGGAAACACGGAAGAAAATGTTGCTGAAGATGGCGACCATGCTGAAGCTGAACTGGATGCCTTCCTTGAAGGCTTTGAAGAAAATCTGGCAGCACCGTCTTTGAAGGCGGATTCAGATGAAGCAGCCTCAATGGATCAGCTTGAGGTGAGTGAGGCTGAGTCTGAGATGGAAGAAAAAGCCTGGGCGCCTGAGTCGGTACATGATGATCGTTACCTGGAAGATGCCCTTGAAAATGCATGGATGGATGACCTTGAATCCTCATTAAAGGATGATGAGTTACCGGAGCTTCCACCCGATCAGGAGCAGCAGTGATGACCAGTGCTCTGGCTGATCGGCTAAAAGCTTTTCAGGAGCAGATCAAGGTTGATCGTCCGCTCGTTGAAGGGCGGCTGGTCAGGATGGTGGGTCTGACACTTGAAGCGGTGGGTTGTAACCTGCCGGTTGGCTCTTATTGTGATATCGAATCCGTGACTGGTGAGCCGGTAGAGGCCGAAGTTGTTGGTTTTGCGGGTGACCACGTTTACCTCATGCCATTGAAGACTGCGGAAGGTTTGCGCCCTGGAGCAAGGGTGACACCCAATATGCGCGCTTTGAATGTTCCGGTGGGTTTTGGTCTGTTGGGGCGTGTGCTGGATGGTTATGGTCGCCCACTGGATGACCGTGGTCCGCTTGCAACAGAGGGTGAGGCCAGTCTGAATGGTCGTCCGATCAATCCACTGGACAGACACCCGATCGACACCCCGCTGGACGTCGGGGTTGGTGCGATCAACTCAATGCTGACGGTGGGTCAGGGCCAGCGTATGGGTTTATTTGCCGGCAGTGGTGTGGGTAAATCGGTATTGCTGGGCATGATGACTCGCTTTACCCAGGCTGATATCACGGTGGTGGGTCTGGTCGGTGAGCGGGGCAGGGAGGTTAAGGAATTTATTGAACAGATTCTGGGTCCTGAAGGCATGGCCCGTTCTGTTGTTGTTGCCTCACCTGCAGATGATGCGCCGCTGATGCGTTTGCGCGCAGCTCAGTTGACACACAGTATTGCGGAATACTATCGCGATAAGGGAAAGCGTGTACTGTTGCTGATGGATTCACTCACGCGTTATGCCCAGGCACAACGTGAAATAGCGCTGGCAGTAGGTGAGCCGCCAGCCACAAAAGGTTATCCGCCTTCTGTTTTTGCCCGAATTCCGCAATTGGTGGAGCGCACGGGTAATGCTGCACAGGGAAAGGGATCCATCACTGCTTTTTATACGGTGCTCACTGAAGGTGATGATCAGCAGGATCCTATCGCGGATGCTGCTCGTGCGATTCTGGATGGACATGTGGTGCTGTCCAGGCGTTTGGCAGAAGAGGGGCATTATCCCGCTATCGATATCGAAGCATCCATCAGCCGTGCCATGCCCCAGATCATTTCTGCCGAGCATTTGTCCTGGGTTTACCGCTTCAAGCAGCTTTATGCCCGCTATCAGCAGAACCGCGACTTGATCAACGTCGGGGCTTATACCCGTGGCAGTGACCCGGAGATAGATCTGGCAATTGCACTGATGCCGGCGATGCGTCAGTTTTTACGTCAGCCACTGGATGAGCAGATCAATTTGCTGACCAGTCGCCAGCGTCTTGAGCTATTGGCAAAAAACATGTCACCTCAGCAGCCACTGGCAGGGTAAGGAGGATGCATGGGCCGTGAAAAACGCCTGGAACCTGTATTAAAAATGGCGGAAGCCAAGGTAGATGAAGCCGCCCGCGCACTGGGTTATCTGAACCAGAAAATCGCCCAGGAAGAAGCGACCCGAGCGCTGCTGAAAAATTATGAAGGTGAATACCTGCAATTAATGCGTGGTGGGGATCAGGCCGGTCGCAGAATGGATGTGCAGGCAGTCATGCGCTACCAATTGTTTATTCAACGCCTTGAGGCAGCACAAATTCAGCAGAATGAACAGTTGCATCTACTGCAGCAGCAGAAAGCGCAGGTGACAGAGCACTGGATTAAAACCCGCGCAAGAGCTCAGGCTGTCAGCAGTGCCATGGATTCGATTCGCAGGGAAGAAGCGGTGCAATCTAATCGCCAGGAACAAAAGCTGTTTGACGAGCTGAATACCATGCGTATTGCGCGTATGCGTTAACCCCTTCCTTATCTGGCACACTTTGTGCTGAGTAAATGGCAAAGAAGGCTTATGCCCTGTACTTAAACTTGGGCACCTAAGGAATTTTGCCAATGAATTCATCTGCCCCACTAAATTTTCTGCTTGATGTCACACCGGTTTCCACTGATGCAGTGGGTCGTTCCCAGTCCAGCGCAAGGTCACCACAAGACGGGCAGGATTTTCAAAGCCATCTTGCCAGCCGTATGGATCGTGATGGGCCAACGCAGCCACAACACACTCGCCCAACAAATGCATCAACACGCACCGAAGCCCCTTCTCAGGAAAAGGTTCGGTTGCACTCATCTCGTGGTGAAGCAGCCCAACCAGTAAAAGAAACCGTTGTTCAGGGTGGCGAAGTTTTGCCGCTGAGTGATGAGGCGCGGAATTTTCTTGCCGGTCTTGATGATGAGGTGCGCGACCAACTACTCAATGAACTGCATTCCTGGTTGGCAAATTTATCGCCTGAGGCTTTGGAAAACTTGCAGGCTACCCTTGCAGAGGGTGGCTCATTACTCACGCTGTTGCCAGATGACTTGCAGCAGCAGATGACCAGTCTTTTACAGCAGGCTGAGGATCAGAATGCACTGTTGGCTGGCTTGAACCAGTTGGTGCAATTGCTCAGCAGCAGGGAGCTGGACCCAGCAAGATTGGCGGGCACAAGGGTGGTTGCAACAGGTTTGGAGCTGCAGCCAGTTCAGCAGCAAGATGGGCGTCCGCTTGAAGTTCGCGATGCCGCACAAAGGGGAGCTGCTCCTTTAGCAGCTGAGCCATCAAAAAATGCGCTGGCTGAGTTGATGTCTGACTCGTCCGGCAACTCCGGACGTCAAACAGGTTCTGGCAAGCAGCGTCAGGATTCTTTTGCTGACATGGTGTCCAGGTTGAGTCGGGCAGATGGCGCCGCAGTGGCGGTCTCCCCGCGCCAGAGTGGAGAATCACTGCAACAGCTATTACAGGCGGCGGGGCTGGGATTGCCCGGTGTTCAGGCTGCAGCAGTTGGGCAGGGTGCGGCGCGCATGGTGGGTATGCAGCCCGCCTCAATCATGATGCAGGCGGCCGCTCAGGCTAATGCTCAGGCGCTGGCCAGTCGTATCAGCATGATGAATGGCAAGGGGCTGCAAGTTGCCGAAATGCGTCTGGATCCCCCGCATCTGGGTAGTGTAAGGGTTGAGATACGTATGCAGGGTGAACAGGCATCAGTAGTGTTTCAGGCCCCGAATGCACATGCCCGCGAGCTTTTGGAACAGTCTTTGCCTAGGCTTAGGGAGATGATGGAGGCAGAGGGGCTGCAGTTGGCTGATGCCCAGGTTTCCGAGGAGTCTCATGACGGTCAGGGAGAAGATGGAAAGGCTTCCGGGCGGTCAGGATCTGGTTATGCACTCGAAAGCTCGGATGATGACTCACAGCAGGCACAGGTAGTGTTACTCGATCAGCCTCTGGGTCTGATAGACTATTATGCCTGAAGCTAGGTTGCCGGATAATCTGTTCCGGCTTGAGTGCAAACCGGAGGAAATGAGTCATGGCTGAAGATGTGAATGAAGGTGGCAAAAAAAACAAGCTGGTATTGATTGGTGGGCTGGTGGTTGGACTGGCGATAGTGGCCGCCCTTGCAGTTGGTGGAACCTTGTTTTTTCTGGATCGTTCACCTTCGGAAGAGTCTGCAGGCACCACTTTGCCCGGGACCAGTGGCCGCATTCAGCTGAATACCGCCTTTTATTACACCTTTGAGCAGCCTTTTGTTGCGCCACTGGTCTCTTCGGATCGCCGTCAACGCTTTCTGCAGGTTTCGCTGGCAGTAAAGGCTGAAAATCAGGCTGCAGCAAATGCCATTGAAAAACACATGCCATTGATCAAGAACAATCTCAATATGCTCTTTACCCGACAGGATTATCAAACACTGCAAACACCAGAAGGCAAGTTGCAGCTGCAGCTATCCGCAGCTGAGGTGGTGCAGGGTGTGGTAGAGCGTGAAGGGGTGAGAATTAGTGAAGTGCTGATCACTGATTTTGTCATGCAGTGACACCAGATAAAAACAGTTAGACTGCACCAGACTGATAGGGTGAATTTTTATGGCAGTTCAGGATCTGCTATCGCAGGATGAAATAGACCTTCTTCTCCACGGTGTTGACGATGACGATCTTCCTGATCCGTCAGAAGCGGCCGAGGGTGCTGGTGATGTGCAGACCTATGACATCACCAGTCAGGACCGTATTGTTCGCGGTCGCATGCCAACCCTGGAGATGATCAACGAGCGTTTTGCCCGTTATACCCGTATCAGTCTTTTTAATTTGCTGCGCCGTAGTGCCCATGTGGCATCGGGCGGTGTGCAGATCATGAAGTTTGGCGAGTATGTGCATACCCTGTACGTGCCGACCAGCCTGAATCTGGTAAAAATACGTCCATTACGGGGAACGTCCCTGTTTGTCATGGATGCCAAACTGGTGTTCAAGCTGGTTGATAATTTCTTTGGTGGTGATGGTCGTCACGCCAAAATTGAAGGGCGTGAATTCACCCCGACAGAAATCCGTATTGTGCAGAAGGTGCTGGAACAGGTTTTTATCGACCTTAAAGAAGCCTGGGCCACAGTTTTACCGCTGAATTTTGAGTACATCGGTTTTGAAGTCAACCCGGCAATGGCTAACATTGTCAGTCCCAGCGAGGTTGTTGTTGTCAGCACCTTCCATATTGAACTGGATGGTGGTGGTGGTGACCTGCACATCACCATTCCTTATTCGATGATTGAACCGGTACGCGAAGAGCTGGATTCCGGTGTGCAGTCGGATGTGGATGATATTGATGAACGCTGGGTACGAGCCTTGCGAGCCGATATCATGGAAGCCAAAATCCCACTTAATGTGAAGGTCGTTGATAAAAAGCTGACCTTAAGGGATCTGGTGCACCTGGAAGCGGGTGATATTATCCCGGTTGATATGCCGGATCATGTCACCCTGCATGCCAACGGCGTACCGGTATTCAAATGTAAAATGGGGCGTTCAGGTGAAAATCTGGCGCTGAAAATAAAAGAACAGATCAGATTGGTACGCTGATCAGTGAGCACTGATCCCGTTTAAACCGCGTTGGGAAAAGGAAGATGAGCGAAGAAGAAAACAACGAAGACTGGGCATCTGCACTGGATGAGTCAGGTACTGATGATGACTGGGCTGCTGCAATGAATGAGCAGGGTGGGTCTGCATCCGCTTCCGATGATATGGATGACTGGGGTGCTGCTCTGGAAGAGCAGGCGAAATCGGATGGTGAGCTGACGGAAGATGATATCCAGTCAGCACCACTGGAGTACCTTGAGGATGACTCGGTAGGCTTTGATGGTGATAACCCGAATCTTGAAGTTATCATGGATATTCCGGTGACCATTGCCATGGAGGTTGGCAGCACGGAGATTGCCATCCGTAATCTGCTGCAGCTGAACCAGGGTTCAGTGATTGAGCTGGATCGCCTCGCTGGTGAACCACTGGACGTTAAGGTGAATGGCACCTTGATTGCTCATGGTGAAGTGGTGATGGTGAATGAAAAGTTCGGTATTCGCCTGACGGACGTAGTGAGTCCGTCCGAACGTATCAAGCGCCTGCGCTGATCAGCAAGATGCTGTATGCAGCGTTGAAAAACATCAAGGTACAGCGGGCAGGGATTTCCTGCCCGCTGCTTTTGCTGTGTTTTTTCAGTCCATCCTTGCTGGCGATGAGTGATCGCCCTGTGCCCAGCACTGCAGCTGCAGCCACCCAGATCGGGCTTGGTCTGCTTGTGGTGCTGCTGCTGTTGTTTTTTCTGGCCTGGTTGGTGCGGCGGCTTAACCTGGTGCCTGGTGCCATGGGTGCGGCTGGAGGCATGAAAGTTCTGGCAGTGTTGCCTTTGAGTAACCGCGAGCGATTGATCCTGGTGCAGGTTGGCAGTGAACAGCTCTTGTTGGGTGTCACCCAGCAGCAGATTAACTTGATCCATCGCCTGGAAGAGCCATTATCGACGGAAGGCTCACAGCAGGCAGCTTTTGCTTCACTGTTGGATTACTGGAAGCAGAAAACAACCCGACACCGTAAAGGTGATTCAGGAGACGAGGAACGATGAAGCGGGTATATGCAATCGGTTGGTTGTTGCCGCTGCTGCTTTTGCCTTTACCGGCAATGGCACAGTTGCCGGGTGTGGAAGCCTTGCGGATGATTCCCGGGGATGATGGTAGCCAAAGTTATTCGGTGACCATCCAGATCCTGGCGATCATGACGGCGCTGACACTCTTGCCGTCGATGTTGATCATGCTGACCAGCTTTACACGTATTATTGTGGTATTGGCCATTCTGCGTCAGGCACTGGGTTTGCAGCAAACGCCTTCCAACCAGATCCTGATAGGCCTGACGTTATTCCTGACTTTTTTTATCATGACGCCTGTATGGGAAAGGATTAATGCAGAAGCACTGCAGCCCTACATTGCAGAGGAAGTCTCTCCACTGGAGGCTGTTCAGCTTGCCAGGGCCCCACTGCAGGAATTCATGCTGGCCCAGACTCGAGAAGTGGATCTGGATATGTTTGCCCGGATTGGCGGTTATGATGTGATCGAGTCACCGGAGGATGTCCCGTTTGTGGTGCTGGTGCCGGCTTTTGTTACCAGTGAGCTGAAAACAGCTTTCCAGATAGGCTTTATGCTGTTTATACCTTTTTTGATACTGGATATGGTGGTGGCCAGTATTCTGATGGCCATGGGTATGATGATGCTATCTCCTATCATTATTTCCTTGCCATTTAAAATCATGCTGTTTGTGCTGGTGGATGGCTGGACACTGGTGATGGGTACCCTGGCGGCCAGTTATGGGTATTAGCCAGCTTCAGCCTGATTTAGCGCAAGGAGGTTGCCAATGAGCCCGGAAGTTGCTGTTGACCTGCTGCGGGAAGCACTTTTCATAGTTATCACCATTGTTGCAATTGGTGTGGTGCCTGGCTTGCTGGTGGGTTTGGCGGTTGCCATTTTTCAGGCCGCCACACAGATTAACGAGCAGACACTGAGTTTTTTGCCACGCCTGATGGCAACCCTGCTGGCGCTGATCATTGCCGGGCCCATGATTCTGCGTATGCTGATGGAGTTTTTTCAGCGTCTGGCAGACAGTATTCCCTATCTGATAGGTTAGGGGTGGCTGATGCTGGAGCTGACTGATGCGGAATTAACGGCCTGGGTGGGTAGTTTTTTATGGCCTTTTTTTCGTATTGGTGCCTTTTTTATGGCTGCACCAATTTTTGGTGCCAATATGGTGCCTGCGCCTGTGCGCATTGGCCTGTCCTTCTTCCTGACCCTGATGATTTTACCCCTGTTACCACCGGTGCCGGTGATGGATGGTCTGTCACCCCAGACCTGGTTGCTGGTGGCACAACAAATTATTATCGGCATCAGTCTGGGTTTCATGGTACAGCTGCTGTTTCAGGTTTTTGTGGTGTTTGGTCAGATAGTCGCGATGCAGATTGGTATGGGCATGGCCCAGATGGCTGATCCGAGCAGCGGTATTAACGTTACCGTACTCAGTCAGTACACACTGATCATGACCAATCTGGTGTTTCTGGCCGCTGGCGGCCATCTGGTCATTATTTATACCCTGGCAGAAAGTTTCACCATTATTCCCGTTGGGCTTGAAGGTTTAAACCGTGAGCGGGCCTGGCTGATAGCCGCTCAGGGTGGCTGGCTGTTTGCGGGTGCCTTGTTAATGGCCTTGCCGATCATTATCGCCAAGCTGGTGGTGAACATTGCGCTGGGTGTGGTTACTCGTGCAGCGCCACAGCTCAACATTTTTGTGATTGGTTTTCCGGTTATGATGATGCTGGGCCTTTTGGAGTTGTGGGTCTGGACCACGGAATACCTGTTTCATTTTGATCGCATGTCACGAGATGTGTTTGACCTGTTGCGCGTTTGGCTGGAGCTGGGCTGATGGCAGAGAATCAGGACGGCCAGGAAAAAACAGAAGAACCCACGTCGAAACGTAAAGAGGACTCGCGACGTGATGGTGAGGTGGCACGCTCCAAAGAGCTGAGTACAACAGTGCTGTTGCTGGCAGCGGGTATGGCACTATTGGTGTTTGGTGCCTGGATGGGTAACAAGGCACTGGATATTTTTGCCTATAACTTTGATTTAACCCGTCATGATGTGACCACTCACGATGCCATGTTCAAGCATTTTACTGTATCGGTATGGCATGCCATCGGTGTGGTGCTTCCCTTCCTGATCGTATTGTTTGTGGTTGGTGCCCTGTCACAGATTGTGGTGGGAGGGTGGAACCTCACTGCCAAGGCCTTGATTCCGAAGTTCAGCAAGCTTAACCCCATTTCCGGCATAAAACGCATCTTTTCAAAGAACTCCCTGGTGGAGTTTGTGAAGTCTGTAGCCAAGGTTCTGCTGGTTGGAGTGACCTCGTTCATCATCATCTGGGGACTGAAGGAAGAGTTTGCCACCCTCGGCGCCATGGCGCTTGAGCCTGCGATCGCCAAGGGCAGTTACCTGATCATCTGGTCGTTTCTGGCCATCAGTCTGTCACTGATCATTGTGGTGTTGATTGATGTGCCCTGGCAGCTGCATCAGCACAATGAAAAGCTGAAAATGACCCGCCAGGAGGTCAAGGATGAATACAAGAACACTGAGGGTAAACCGGAGGTCAAGAGCCGCATACGTCGCATGCAGATGGAAATGGCACAGCGTCGAATGATGGCCGATGTCCCTTCTGCAGATGTGGTCATTACCAACCCAACCCATTATGCTGTAGCACTGAAATATGATGAGTCAGGCAATGGTGCGCCGCGAGTGGTCGCCAAAGGTCAGGATCAGATCGCCGCCAAGATCAGGGAAATCGCCGATCACTATCAAGTGCCGGTATTGCAACTGCCTCCTTTAAGTCGCGCGATATATTTTTCAACTGAAATAGGGGATGAAATCCCCCATGCCCTGTTTATGGCCGTGGCTCAGGTGCTGGCTTATGTGTTCCAGTTGAAGCAATACAAGTCAGGCAAGGCTCGTAAACCTGATGCGCCGAAAAAGGTTGAAGTGCCGCCAGATCTGGACCCTGAATCCTCCTGATTTACAATTCTACGCAGCAAGGTTCCAGACCATGAGTTTATTTCATGGGCAGATGTTGGCATACTTCGGCGTCGGTGCCACCTGGCGCCGGTGTCTTTTGTTATCAGGTGAAACATGGATCGAACACAGCTGCAGAATACTTTCCGGTCAGTCGCACAGAGTCAGCTAGCCATTCCGGTGCTGCTGCTGGCTTTGCTGGGCATGATGACCTTGCCGATGCCGGTATTCCTGCTGGACCTCTTCTTCACCTTCAATATTGCCTTTGCCATCGTCATTCTGCTGGTTGCCGTCTACGCCTTGCGTCCTCTGGACTTTGCAGTATTTCCAACCATTCTGCTGGTGGCCACACTGTTGCGTCTGGCCATGAACGTGGCATCAACACGTATTGTGCTGCTCAATGGCCATGAGGGTGGTGATGCGGCTGGAAAGGTCATTGAAGCCTTTGGTTCGGTGTTGATCGGTGGTAACTATGTTGTTGGCATGATCGTGTTCCTGATCCTGATGATCATCAACTTTGTGGTTATCACCAAGGGTGCTGGACGCATTTCAGAAGTCAGTGCCCGCTTCACTCTTGATGCCATGCCCGGCAAGCAGATGGCCATCGATGCAGACCTGAACGCTGGCCTGATTGATCAGAAAGAGGCAAAAGAGCGGCGCGAAGAAATTGCCGCTGAAGCTGATTTTTACGGTTCCATGGATGGTGCCAGCAAGTTTGTGCGTGGTGATGCCGTGGCAGGCATCATGATTCTGGTGATTAACGTGGTGGGTGGCCTGCTGATTGGTATGTTGCAGCATGGCTTGCCTTTCGGTGTCGCAGCTGAGCGTTATGTGCTATTGACCATCGGTGATGGTCTGGTTGCCCAGATTCCTTCTTTGATGCTGTCAGTGGCAGCAGCCATCATGGTGACACGCGTCAATTCCTCACAGACGATTTCCAGTCAGGTGTCCAACCAGATGTTTGGTACGCCCAAGGCGCTGGCAGTTGCTGCTGGACTGATGGTGGTGATGGGTATTATTCCAGGTATGCCACACCTGGCTTTCCTGGGGTTGGCCAGTGTTGCTGGTGGTGGTGCCTGGTTGATTCACCGGATGATGGAAAAACAGCGCCAGGATCAGGCTGCTGCTGAACAGGCGGCCAGTCAACTGCCGATGACACCTGATCCTGATGTGGTGGACCAGAAGGAGCTGAACTGGCAGGACGTGGCTCCTGTTGATTTGCTGGGACTGGAAGTCGGTTACCGACTGATTCCGCTGGTGGATAAAACCCAGGGCGGCCAGTTGCTTGGGCGAATCAAGGGGATCCGCAAGAAGTTATCGCAGGATCTGGGATTCCTGATGCCTTCGGTGCATATTCGTGACAATCTGGATTTAACACCCAACAGCTATCGCATTATTCTCAAGGGTGTCACGGTTGGTGAAGCGGAAGTGCACCCAGAGCGGGAAATGGCGATTAACCCCGGTCAGGTGTATGGACCGATTAATGGCATCAAGGGCCGTGATCCGGCTTTTGGTCTGGAAGCAGTCTGGATCAACCCCAGTCAGCGGGAAGAAGCTCAGACGTTGGGTTATACCGTGGTGGATGCCAGTACTGTCATTGCCACTCAGTTGAACCAGGTGATGCATGATTATGCTCATGAGTTGATCGGTCATGATGATGTGCAGAAGATGCTCGACATGCTGTCACAAAGTGCACCGAAACTGACGGAGCAACTGGTGCCGGATAGCGTGACATTATCAATACTCTTGAAGGTGTTGCAGAACCTGTTGACCGAACAGGTGCCCGTGCGTGATTTTCGCTCCATTGCCCAGGCTCTGGTGGAGGCAGCGCATACCACACGCGATCCGATCCAGTTGACCACTGCGGTGCGGGTTGCCCTATCGCGCTCAATCGTTCAAGCCATTACCGGGCCGAGTGACCATCTGGCCGTTATTACGCTGGAACCTCAGTTGGAGCAGTTGTTGCTGAAAAGTGTGCAGCAGGCTGCGCAGCAAGGCGGTGAAACGGATCAGCTCATTCTTGAGCCGGCCATGGCCGAGAAGCTGCAGCAGTCCCTGAGTGAAGTGGCTCAGCAGCAGGAGATGGCAGGCAATCCGGCGGTACTGGTCACGGCGGCCCCTGTGCGGCCAGTGATGGCGCGCTTTGTGCGTTATGGTATACAGAATGTTCACGTTCTATCCTATCAGGAAATACCGGATAATAAGCAGATCACCATCGTGGCAACCATTGGCCAGTAAAACTGGCTGGAAGATCAGGCTGATGAGGATTTTTGATGCGGGTTAAGCGCTTTTTCGGGGCAGACTCCCGGCAGGCAATGCGATTGGTTCGGGAAGAGTTGGGCGCTGATGCGGTCATTGTCTCCAATCGCAAAGTGGAAAATGGCGTCGAGATTGTCTGTGCGCTGGATTATGATGAAGCAGACAACCCCGCTACTTTTGCCAGTGCGCTGAAACAGGCTGATCAGGGAGATGCATTGCAACGTGAGCTGGATGAGGCGCGTCAACGCATTTTGTCAGGTGCACGTTTTGATACAGGCTTGTCCGATAATGCCTTCCAGAAGAAGGCACGCATGCGCCAGTTGGGCTCGTTATCGGAAGGCCTTTCGCCGGGCGGTTATACCCCAGCGGCCAGCGAAGACTATTCACCCCCTCCCTTGCATACTGGTGGCTCTGCTGAAGAGCTTGCCATGCGGGCGATGCAATCTGAAATCCAGAGCCTCAGGGATCTTGTTCGCGAACAGTTGCGTGAGCAGGATGCCTTGCGTAATCCGACTGAGGCGCTGGTGCGCAATCGCTTGTTAAGTGCTGGTTTCAGTGATGCTTATGTACGGCGTCTGTTAAAACTTCTGGTGCTTGATCCGGATATGGACAGCAAGGCGGCCTGGCGTCAGGTGCTTGACCGTCTAAAGGGTGAAGTACAGACCCTGGACGAGGAGTTTATCGACAAGGGGGGGATTGTTGCCTTGCTGGGTCCCACCGGCGTTGGTAAAACCACCACACTGGGAAAGCTGGCTGCGCGTTATGTACTCAAACATGGTGCAGAAGGTCTGGCACTGGTCACCACGGATTGCTACCGCATTGCTGCCTATGAACAATTACGCACCTTTGGCCGAATTCTCGGTGTGACGGTGCGGGTGGTCGATGAAAACAACGCCCTGGACATGACACTCAAATCTTTGCGGAACAAAAGCCTGGTGTTGATTGATACGGCAGGATTGAATGTTCGTGACCCCAACCTGCAGGTGCAGATGGGATTGCTTGGATCAACACAGGCGCGTATTCGCAGATTCATGGTATTGCCGGCCACCAGCCAGGCGCGTGTGCTGCTGGATACCTATGAAGCCTACCGTGACGCCGGGTTAAATGGTTGTGTGCTGACCAAGCTGGATGAGGCTGTAAATATAGGTGAGGTGCTTGGACTGGTATTGGAAAAGCGCCTTCCGGTCAGTTATGTGACCAACGGTCAGAAAATACCTGATGATGTGCAACTGGCCAGCCCTACCTCTCTGATTGCACGTTTTGCCAGAGATGTTGAGCGCAGTGAAGAAGCCTGAAAGGATTGGATGGATGTAAAGCATGACAGCAGCCAAGGGCCTTAATCTCTATTCCCGCAATCAGCAACTGGCTGATTCGCGTCTGCTGGAGCAGTATGCTGCTCTGGTGCGCAGGATTGCGCACCACCTCCTTGCGCGCCTGCCGTCAACAGTGCAGTTGGATGATTTGCTGCAATCGGGCTCGATGGGGTTGATAGAAGCCTCCCGGAATTTCGACGCAGAAAAGGGTGCCAGCTTTGAAACCTTTGCATCGATCCGGATTCGCGGGGCCATGCTGGATGAAGTGCGCCGACAGGATTGGGTGCCGCGCTCAGTGCATCGCAATAGTCGTCGTGTGAGTGAAGCGGTGCGCAATATCGAAGCGCGCACCGGTCGTGATGCACAGGACCATGAAATCGCTCAGGAAATGGGCGTTTCACTGGATGAATACAATCAATACCTGGCCGATACGGCAGGTTCTCGCCTGTTCAGCATTGAAGAATTGAGCGGCCAGGAGGATTCAAGTTTTGAAGTGGCGGACGATAATGGCTCCGAACCACTGGCAGAAGTGCAGGAGAGCCGCTTTCAGGAATCGCTGGCGAAAGCAATTTCAGCTTTGCCTGAGCGTGAACAAATGGTACTTTCTCTGTACTATAACGAAGAGCTTAATCTGAAGGAGATCGGGGCGATACTATCGGTCAGTGAGTCCCGGATCAGTCAGATTCTGAGTCAGGCTGCGGCGCGTTTGCGCGGAAGGCTTGCTGATTGGAAAAATGTATAGCATGCCTTTCTTCAGGCTTGGTTGTACTATAATCATTACCGCTGCTTGCAAGGTTTAACGGAGGTTGCCTTGAATAAAGACATGAAGATTCTCATTGTGGATGATTTTGCCACCATGAGAAGGATCATTAAAAACCTGCTCCGCGACCTGGGCTTTAATAACACCCATGAAGCGGATGATGGCCTGACAGCCATACCTATGCTGAACACCGGCAATTTTGACTTTCTGGTCACCGACTGGAATATGCCGGGTATGACCGGTTTTGACCTGCTGAAGCATGTGCGAGCTGATCCTGATCTCAAGGATTTGCCTGTGCTGATGGTTACAGCAGAGTCCAAGCGTGAGCAGATAGTTGCAGCGGCCCAGGCTGGCGTGAACGGTTATATTGTCAAGCCGTTTACAGCTGCAGTGTTGAAGGAAAAGATCGAGAAGATTTTTGAGCGCATTCAGAAGTAATGGCTTGATTCCGTTGAAACCAGAGCCAGGGTGGATGCATGTCTGATTCGAGTCGTCAGCCGGAAAACTTCGAGGAACTGCTACGCAGTACCACGGGTGAACTGGTCAGCAAAATAGAGCAGGGTGATCTGGCGGATGCCGTCAACCTGCTGCAGACGATTAATGATGCACGCAACCGCAACCTCTATCAGGAAGTGGGTCGATTAACACGTGCTCTGCACGATGCGATTCGCGAATTTCAGCTGGATACTTCGGCCGTGATCGGGGACAAGGAAGCCATCTCTGATATGGCCGATGCTACAGATCGGCTGAATTATGTGATCAGCCTGACCCAGAATGCCGCCAACCGTACCATGGACAAGGTTGAAGAGTGTGTGCCGATTGCTGACCGGCTGGGTCGTGATGCAGCGAGTCTACGCAAAGAGTGGGGGCGCTTGATCCGTCGGGAAATGAAGCCAGACGAGTTCAGGAATCTGTATCATCGTATGGATGCTTTTCTGTCTGAAACAGAAACCCACGCTGGTTTACTCGGTAATAACTTCAGTGAAATCACCTTGGCGCAGGATTACCAGGATCTGACCGGCCAGGTCGTGAAAAAGGTGATTACGCTGGTGCACGAAGTGGAAGACAGCCTGGTCAATCTGGTGCGTATGGCCAGTCAGGTCGACAGAATAACAGGCATACGCCATGCGGATGCCGACAAGAAAAAAACAGAGGACATCAACAAGCAACTTCCAGAAGGTCCTGTGATCAATGCCGAGAAACGCGGGGTTGACGTAGTATCCGGACAAGATGAAGTTGATGACCTTCTCTCCAGCCTCGGGTTTTAAAGGAGCCGATGGATGAGTCTCGATGCAGATCAGGATATTCTGCAGGATTTCCTGGTAGAAGCCGGAGAAATTCTGGAACAGCTTTCTGAGCAACTGGTTGACCTTGAGCAATCACCCGATGACCCGGAATTGCTTAATGCCATTTTTCGCGGCTTCCATACAGTTAAGGGTGGTGCCGGCTTTTTACAGATCACTCCGCTGGTGGAGTGCTGTCACAACGCCGAGAACGTGTTTGATACCCTGCGCAAAAACCAGCGCCAGGTAACCCCTGAGTTGATGGATACAGTGCTGAGCGCGCTGGATGCTGTCAACGAGATGTTTGAAACCGTACGCTCCAATGAAATGCCTGAAGCTGCAGATCCTGCACTGATTGATGCGCTTGCCTATTATGCCTTGCCAGAGGATGAGGCCGGTGAAGCGCCGACCGCAACAGCTTCTGCTCCTGCCTCAGAGCCAGCAATTGTAACCTCTGAACCTGTTACTGCAGATGGTGATATCACCGATGCAGAATTTGAAAGTCTACTCAATGCCTTGAGCCCCGAAGATCGCGCTTCGATGGAAGAGCAGCGCCCTGCAGCGACACAGGCTCCGGCAGCAAAAACACCATCTGATGACCTGATCACTGAAGACGAGTTTGAAAACCTGCTGGACCAGTTGCATGGCAAAGGCAAAGGGCCTGGAGCTGCACTAGGTGCTACAAAAGCCTCTGAACCTGCTGCTGCAAAACCTGCAGCAGCAGGCGGTGATGACCTGATCACCGAAGATGAATTTGAAGCCTTGCTGGATCAGTTGCACGGCAAGGGCAAAGGGCCGGGTGCTGGTGAGATCCAGGCTGCAGCACCTGCACCTGCAGCAAAACCTGCACCGCGCCCTGCTGCACCCAAGCCGCCTGCCCCTATCGCACGTGATGATGATGATGACAAGCTGCCTGCCACCCAGTCCAAGGTTCCTGCCAAAAAAGAAGCTGCTGCAGACAACACTGTAAGGGTCGATACATCCCGGCTTGACGAGATCATGAACATGGTCGGTGAGTTGGTTCTGGTCCGCAACCGTCTGGTGCGCCTGGGTGCTGACAGCTCTGACGGTGAGCTGGCCAAGGCGGTAGCAAATCTGGATGTGGTTACGGCAGACTTGCAGACTTCCGTGATGAAAACACGCATGCAACCCATCAAGAAGGTTTTTGGTCGCTTCCCACGTGTTATTCGTGATCTATCCAGAAAAATGAACAAGGAAATTGTTCTGGAAATGATCGGTGAAGACACGGATCTGGATAAAAACCTGGTGGAAGCGCTGGCGGACCCGCTGGTTCATCTGGTGCGCAACTCTGCTGACCATGGCATTGAGCTCCCAGAGGTTCGTGAAAAACGAGGCAAGCCACGGGTTGGTACGGTGATCCTGGCTGCAGAGCAGGAGGGTGATCATATTCTGCTGACCATCTCGGATGATGGTGCAGGTATGGATCCTGAAGTGTTAAAGCGCAAAGCCGTTGAAAAAGGTCAGTTGGACCAGGATGCGGCTGATCGTTTAACTGATCAGGAAGCATTTAACCTGATTTTTGCCGCAGGCCTGTCCACCAAAGATGAAATTTCTGATGTGTCTGGCCGTGGTGTTGGCATGGATGTGGTCAAGACCAAAATTGCTCAGCTTAATGGCACCATTAATGTCTGGTCCGAGCTGGGTAAAGGCAGCAAAATCATCATCAAGGTGCCGCTGACGCTGGCAATCATGCCAACCCTGATGATCAAGCTGCAGGATCAGACCTTTGCCTTGCCTCTGGTTAACGTGAACGAAATTTTCCAGCTGGATATTTCCCGTGCCAACAAGATTGATGGCCAGGAAGTAATTATTATCCGTGAAAGAACACTGCCACTGTTCTACCTACGTCGTTGGTTGGTCAGGGATATCACCCGCCGTCAGATCTCCAAAGAAGAACTGAAGGAAGCGCACGTGGTGGTGGTATCCATTGGTAATCAGCAGGTTGGGTTTGTGGTTGATGACCTGATTGGACAAGAAGAAGTGGTCATCAAACCCTTGGGCACCATGCTGCATGGAACCCCAGGCTTGGCTGGTGCCACGATTACCGGTGACGGACGCATTGCCCTGATTCTGGATATTCCGGGGCTGTTAAAGCATTACACAGGCCGTCGCTGAAGTAGAAAAGGTTTGGGAGACAAGCATGCCAATCACCGTTCTGGTGGTTGATGACTCAGGTTTTTTTCGCCGCCGCGTTTGTGAGCTGCTTGAAACCGACCCGCGTTTAAAGGCGATAGGAACCGCCTCAAACGGCAAAGAAGCTGTTGAAAAAACGCTGGAGTTAAAACCTGACGTCATCACAATGGATTATGAAATGCCGGTAATGGACGGCATTTCGGCTGTGCGAGAAATTATGGCTCGGCAGCCTACGCCTGTTCTGATGTTCTCTTCGTTGACGCATGAAGGTGCAAGGGTAACCCTGGACGCCCTTGAAGCGGGTGCAGTGGACTATCTGCCAAAGAACTTTGAGGATATTTCCCGCAACACTGAAAAAATGGCACGCGTACTTTGTGAGCGTGTTATCACCGTTGCCAGAAGTCGCGGAGGTGTTGCTGAGCCAGTCCGTCGGCCGATGTCGAGTGAGTCTTCGGCAGCAACACCGGCTCCGCCGACATCACGTCAGTCTGTGCCGCGTCGAGAGCCGCTTGCAGACAGAATTGCGGCAAGAAGGGATGAGGCCAGAAAGAATCAGGAACGACAGCAGGCCGAGCGCGCTGCTGCCAAAGCATCGCTGGCCCCGGCAGTTAAACCGAAAGCGAATCCCCGGCATTTTTCGCTGGTGATGATTGGTACCTCAACGGGTGGGCCGATGGCCTTGCAGACAGTGTTAACGCGTTTGCCAGCAGACTTTCCTGCCCCTATAGTACTGGTTCAGCACATGCCATCCACCTTTACCGGTGCTTTTGCAGAACGGCTGAACAGCCTCTGCAAGATCCGGGTCAAGGAAGCCGAAGACGGTGATTTGTTGCGACCAGGTCAGGCATTGTTGGCGCCTGGTGGCAAGCAAATGA
This sequence comes from Marinospirillum alkaliphilum DSM 21637, assembly GCF_900119735.1. GTDB lineage: Bacteria > Pseudomonadota > Gammaproteobacteria > Pseudomonadales > Halomonadaceae > Marinospirillum > Marinospirillum alkaliphilum. Next base: position 251,068 of record NZ_FPJW01000002.1, read on the forward strand.
TGATCGACAAACGCAATGGCGGTTGTGTCCGGATTTTGCCGGGTGATGAGCGCTTGAATTACAAGCCCTGCGTGGATGTGACCTTTGGTTCGGCTGCCAAGGTCTACCCCGGCAAAATTCTGGCGGTGGTTCTGACAGGTATGGGGGCTGATGGGCGTGAAGGCTGCCGCCTGTTGAAGGAAACCCAGTCCGTGGTCTGGGCGCAGGATGAGGCCAGCTCAGTGATTTATGGTATGCCCATGGCAGTTGCCAAAGCTGGACTGGCCGATGAAGTTATTAACCTTGCGGATGTGGCCGACAAGTTAATCAGCGATGTCACCTGATACGGAAAGACAACACAGGTGATCAACAGGAGTTGAGACAGGTATGCATGTCTGGGCAGTTGCGAATCAGAAGGGTGGTGTCGGCAAGACCACAACAGCTGTGACCCTCGGCGGAATTCTTGCCGATCGTGGCCATCAGGTACTGTTGCTGGACCTCGATCCTCATGGATCACTGACCAGCTACTTCAAGTACGACCCTGACAGTGTAGATAAGAGTGTTTATGACCTGTTTCAACACAAGCAGGTGCCTGAATCACTACCTGCCAGCCTGCTACTCGATACCGGCCATGACCGCTTGAAACTTATTGCCGCCTCCACCGCACTGGCTACGCTTGAGCGTCAGATGAGTGGCAAGAGTGGTATGGGATTGGTGGTCGCCAAGTCTCTGGCCCAGCTTTGGAACCGCTTTGACTATGTGCTGATTGATAGTCCACCGGTATTGGGGCTATTGATGATTAATGCGCTGGCCGCTTGTGAGCAGTTGATTATTCCGGTGCAAACTGAATTCCTGGCCATCAAGGGTCTGGAGCGCATGATGCGCACCCTCAAAATGATCAACAAGGCTCGCAAGCAGGCTTTGCCTTATACCGTGGTCCCTACCCTTTATGATCGGCGTACCCAGGCATCCATTCAGAGTCTGCGTTTGCTGCGTAATACCTATGGTGATGTGATCTGGCACTCGATGGTGCCGGTGGACACCAAGTTCAGGGATGCCAGTGTGGCAGGTATGCCAGCTTCAATGCTGGACCCTCAGAGCCGTGGTGTTCACGCTTATTCTGTTTTATTGAAATTCTTGCAGGAAAAAGAAGCTGAATTGCGGCGACAAGCTGCACCAGTGAAGGAGGGGGGCTGATGAGCTGGCATGATACCCCTCAGCAGGCTATTGAGGATTATCTCGAAGCCCTGCTCCATGATGATCTGCTTGAAGAGGCACCAGCTCCGGCTGATGTAGCGCCGATGTCCTTGCAACGCGAGGAATCACTGCAGGCTCGCCAACTCAGTGACTCAATGGAGCGTGCCCGACAGGCAGCACGGCCTGCTGCTCCGGCTATGCCACTGGAGACTGTTGAACCGGTTCCGCGGGTGATTCTGCCTGATTTGCAGATGCCTGCAGTTGAGCCAGAAGCAGTTACTGAAGTTGTGATACCTGAACCTGAGGTGTCGGCACCTGAACCGATCGATGTGCCTGAACCGATAAAGGTGCCTGAGGCTATTGAAACACCAGCAGTACCTGAACCGGTAGCGCCTGTTGTGCAAGATGAGAATAAGCATCCAGCACAACCACCCACACCGCCGGGCTGGAAAAATGGTCGGCCAGTCTGGGCTCAGGAACGTTTTGAATGCCTGTTGTTTAAAGTGAAGGGACTGACTCTGGCGGTACCCCTGGTTGAGCTGGGAGGCATTATCAAGATTGAAAAAGAGCCGACCCCGCTTTTTGGGCAGCCCAGCTGGTTTATTGGCATGCTTCGTTCCAATAATATGAATGTGTGCATGGTGGATACTGCGCAATGGGTATTGCCACCGGCGCTGATTGCAAAGAACCCGGAGCCTTACAAACTGATCATCCGTATTCACAACAGTGTATGGGGCTTGTCCTGCAATGAAGTGGATCGTTCCATTTCGCTGCAACCAGATCAGGTGCGTTGGCGCACTTCGCTGGGCAAACGCCCCTGGCTGGCGGGTACAGTAATTGATCACATGTGTGCGCTGATTGATGTTGCAGCCTTTGACCGCCTGTTGCGTGAGGGGCATGGTGAGCTTGAACCGGCAAATCTAAGTGTATTAAAGGACATGGATGAGTGAACAGTGGCCAGACTGCCACTGTTCATCAGGCCAGCAGTGTATTAGCATAACAACCCATGGGTATTCCCCGAACCGAACTGAAGGATTGAACCATGTCGAGCCCACAAAAAATTCAGGCTGAAAGCGCTTCCGATCCGGTACTCCAGTATGTGACTTTCCGACTGGCAGAAGAAACCTATGGTATCAATGTGATGATGGTGCAGGAAGTTCTGCGCTACACAGAGATAGCACCAGTTCCGGGTGCGCCGGACTATGTGTTGGGGATCATCAATCTGCGCGGCAACGTTGTTACGGTCATTGATACCCGCCAGCGCTTTGGCTTGCCACCCAGTGATGTGTCTGATGCAACACGTATCATGATCATTGAAGCAGAGCAGCAAGTGGTCGGCATTATGGTTGATTCGGTTGCTGAAGTGGTTTACCTGAAGCAGTCTGAAATTGAAACTGCTCCGAATGTTGGTAACGAAGAAAGTGCCAAGTTTATTCAGGGTGTTTGCAATAAGAACAATGAACTGCTGATTCTGGTCGAGCTGAACAAGCTGATGTCAGATGAAGAGTGGTCCGAACTGGCTGCCATCTGATGATCTTGCCTTGGTGGTTGCAATTGTTGGCCCTGGCGGTTGCTTTGCTGGGGCTGATGATGTCGCTGGTCTGCTTTAAACATATCCGCCAGCTACGCAGCCGTTTGACTGATGCCCGCAATGAAACCTACCTGCTGGTTAAAGCCTTGCGTAATGAAACCCATGCCATGGGTAGCGGAGCAATAGGTGTTGGTCAGCGGTTGGTAGAAGTCGAAAAGCGCCTTAACAATACTGTTGAGCGCCAGATGGAAATAGAGCAGCGTGACCCTGGCAGCCTGCCTTACGCTTATGCCGTGCGCCTGGTGGAAATGGGTGCAACGACTGAAGATTTGATCAATAACTGTGGTTTGGCGCGAGTGGAAGCTGAGTTGATTACACTGGTGCATTCTGAACTCAAGAAGCAGAAAGAGCAGCCAGTGCGTGAAGAGCATTACACGCTGAACTGAGCCGTTTATGGCTAACTGCTTAAACCTTTTTATCCTGTTGCTTATTTATCCTGCTGCTTAGCCCCGCTGTTTTTTTTCTTCCCTACTGGTTTTTTTCTTCCCCGCCGGTTTTTTTCTTCAAGGTATCCAGGTCATAAACAAAAGCCAGTACTTCGGCAATTGCCAGGTACAAGAGCTCGGGCACCTCATCCCCTAAATCCAGGTGCGCCAGTGCCGCTGCAAGCCCTGGGTCTTCATAAATTGGAACGCCATGCTCTTCAGCCAGCGCCAGAATTCTTTCTGCGGTCTCTGCACAGCCTTTTGCGGTTAGCCTGGGAGCACCAACTCCATCATATTGTAATGCCACTGCCCTTTTGGGTTTTCTGGGTTGCAGTGGGGTTAAGCGCATCATGGTTCAGATCCTGGTATCGATGATGGGTTGATGGCTTGCACTGGCTGTTATGCCTGGCGGCTGGCCAATATGACAATCCACTCGCTCAACTTCGGCACCAATGCGGCGTAAACGTGCGGCCAGCACTTCAGTTTCCTTGCTGATTGCGGCATGGGTGCTACTGGACTCCACCCATATGTCTGCCTTGAGTTCGCTGCCTTGTAATCTCAGGATGGTATGAAGTTTACCCCAGTGCTTCAGGTCAAAACTGAGCCTGACTTCCCAGCTGCGCGTTTTTCGAGCCTGTTCTTCCCTGGCCGCTTCAGCATCCTTTTCTTCGATCCAGCGACGAATTTCCAGTTGTGCCTGATACCAGTCACCACGGACTGAGTAGGGTAAGTCCAGTTGCAGCAGCTGGCCTGGCTGTCCACGCTCATGGGTGGCCTGGGTGGCTTGCAGGCTGGTTTGCTGCAAGACCTGCAGACGAGACTCTGCGGCCTGGAGTTGCTGATTAATTTGTTGCAAAAGTTGCTGCTGGCGGGGTGGCAGACTATTTCCTAAATAGGCTTGTTGGCGAATCAGTGCACTGGCCAATTGCAGCTGCAGTTTTAAATCGCCACCCGCTGGGTTGGTCTGAATGCCGCGCGCTAAATTGGCCTCTAACAGCAGTCCGCTATGTGGAATAAACTGCTGCAACTGGTTAGCCGTGGGTGGTTGTTCACCGCGTGGGATCATTTGCAGCAGCGCTGTTAAGTGCTCTCTTAAGGTCGGCAATAAAGCAGCAGGTTGTGGGCCGATGCTTGGGATTGTGCCTGGTGTGGCAGTGGCTGCTGCTGGTGTGGAAGGATTATTTGCACTAGTGCCTGGAGTGTTGGCTGGTGCAGTGGGTAATTGACGAACCAGTTGGGCAAGCTGCTGCAGGGGTTGTTGCAGTGGTGCTTGGCGCGGCAGTGCTTGCCTGAGTTGTGCGCTGGCAGCTTCCAACAAGGTTTGCAGGGATGCTGGTGCTGCACTACGGCTGTGTGTGCTGCCTGGTTGCGGTGCAGTGATCTGGGCAAGATCAACCAGGCGAGCTGTTTCGGCAGTAAGTAAACGTGCCAGGGGTTCGCTTTGGGGGCCTGATGTCAGCGCCAGTTGTTGTCCGGCAGGCAAGGGACGATCAGCCTGCAAAAATAAGGTTTGGCCAGTGGATAGTTGAACCTGCACACGGTAGCCTTCACCCTGAGGTGAGGCCTGACTACTCAAAACCTCGCCACGGAGTACCTGACTTGCTGAAAGCTGCAGTGACTGGCCTGCTGGAAGCTGGAGTTGCTGGCTGGGTGACTGTTGCAGTGCCTGGTTGGCCAGCTGTTGCAGTGCGGCTGGAAGCAGCAATCGAACATCAACCTGGCCATCTGGGCGCATTTGCAGCTGTAAAGCCTGTCCGGCAGTTAAGGGGCGGTCTGAGCGCAGTGACAGCTGGTCACCATTACTCAGTTGTACTTCAATACGATACCCCTGGCCCTGGCGTAGTGGCTCACTACTGATCACCTGGGCCGTTGCGGTTTGACCGGGTGTTAAAGACAGGCGCCCTTCCATTATTTGCAGTGTTCGGTTTGCCTGGCTGGGGTTGGTGACCGAGGCATCATTGCGTGCTGCAGGGGTCTGAGGCAGGCCTTGCATGAGGGTCGGTCTCCTGTTGTTGTCATCAGTCGGGCTGATGCATCCGGTGGCGGTCCAGGCTGGATCATAGTAAAGTGTGGCTTCCTTTTGAACCGCATTTTTGTAAGGTTTAACCGTCTTGAAGCCGTTGGTCAACCATTCATCTTCAGCTCTCCTTTCAGGCCGACAACTGGCCTGTGAACGTGATGAGCGCCTGTTGTTCAGTGGTTTGGACCTGGACTTGCAAGCTGGCAACCTGTTGCAGTTGGAAGGCCCAAATGGTGCAGGAAAAACCAGCTTGATGCGAATGTTGGCCGGTTTATTACCGGTTTCATCGGGTGAGCTGTATTGGCAAGGGCAGCCTCTGGATCAGGTTCGTGATGAATATTGCCAGGCGTTATTGTTTATTGGTCATCTGGCTGGCATCAAAGCCGAACTCTCACCCTTGGAAAACCTAAGCTGGTTTGCTGCCCTGGATGGCTTGCAAGATGAGGCGCTGTTAGAGCAGGCTTTACAGCAGGTAGGCCTGCAGGGATATGAAGATCACCCTTGTCACCAGCTGTCAGCCGGACAGAAACGGCGGGTGGCACTGGCTCGCCTGACTGTTTCACCACGCCCCTTGTGGTTGCTGGATGAACCCTTCACCGCCCTGGATCGTCAGGCGGTGGCGGCCATGGAAGGTTTGCTGGTTGAGCATGCAAAAGCTGGTGGTGCAGTGATACTGACCAGCCATCATGCACTGGAAAATTTGCCGGGCCTGCAGAAACTTCGTCTTGGACAGTCATTGTGAGTAGTCATTATGAGCAGTCAGATATGAACGCTCCGGAAGCAGGTTCAACTGCTGCCCAGATCCAGGCCAGAGCTGCGGCCTTTTGTCGCCTGACGGTAAAAAAATCGAACTTACCCGGTATGGGTGCTGTCTTTTCTGCAGCCGTAAAACGGGAGTGGCGTTTGCAGGTTCGTCGTAAAGGCGACCTGATCAATCCGCTGGTGTTTTTTGCACTGGTAGTGGTGTTGTTTCCACTGGGCATTTCACCCACCGCGGAGATACTTGCGCCGGTTGCCCCAGGTGTGTTGTGGGTCGCAGCATTGCTGGCTGTACTGATGTCGCTGGATGGTTTATTCCGGCCAGATCTGCAGGATGGTTCACTGGAGCAGTTGCTAGTCAGTGGTTACCCGGTGGCACCGTTGGTGCTGGCCAAGCTGGGTGTACATTGGCTGCTCAGCAGCCTACCACTGGTCTTGTTGTCCCCCTTTCTGGGTGTGATGCTTTACCTGCCCTGGCAGGGGCATGGGGTGTTGATGCTGTCGCTGCTATTGGGCAGCCTGGCACTGACGCTGGTGGGTTCCATTGGTGCAGCGTTAACCACGGGTGTTGGCAAGTCGGGCGTACTGATCACCTTGCTGGTACTGCCTTTTTACATGCCGGTTTTGATTTTTGGTACGGGAGCCATGCAGGCTGCCATAGGTGGACACCCAGCCGGTGCACACCTTGCATTGCTGGCTGCCTTGACGCTATTGGCTTTGGCGCTGGCTCCCTGGGCCATTGCGGCGGCACTGCGCATTGCCGTGTCGGGCGAATAATAAAGATGATGACAGGAAAACAACGTGTGGAACTGGCTTAAAACCCTCTATCACCGCCTGGGTTCACCCAAGTGGTTTTACCAGATCACTGGTAGTTGGCTGCCCTGGTTTGCTGGTGCAACCCTGCTGTTCATGAGTGTTGGACTGGTCTGGGGACTGGCCTATGCCCCCATGGATTATCAGCAGGGCAACAGCTTCCGGATCATTTACATTCATGTGCCAGCGGCTTTTCTGGCGCAGTCGGTGTACATGATGATGGCTGTGGCCGGTGTGGTGCTGCTGGTCTGGAAAATGAAAATGGCTGATGTGGTGGCACAGGCACTGGCACCGGTGGGTGCAGCAATGACCTTTATTGCCCTGGTGACAGGTGCCATCTGGGGTGTGCCGACCTGGGGCACCTGGTGGATGTGGGATGCCCGCCTGACCTCCATGTTGATCCTGTTTTTCCTTTATCTTGGTGTGATTGCACTGCGTGAAGCACTCAAACCACAAGAGGTGGCCGCGCGTGCTTGTGCACTGCTGGCCATTGTCGGGGTCATCAACATCCCGATCATCAAATACTCGGTGGACTGGTGGTACACCCTGCATCAACCGGCTACCTTCAAACTGACAGAAAAACCAGCAATGCCTGCATCCATGTGGCTGCCGCTACTGATGATGGTGCTGGGTTTTTATGCCCTGTTGGGTTGGTCGGTGCTTTTACGTGCACGTGCCGAGATTCTACGGCGCGAGTTCAAAGCCGGTTGGGTTCGTGAAATTTTGCAACGGAAATGAACCATGTATTTTGATTCCTTGTCCGACTTCTTCAACATGGGGGGGCACGCCTTGTATGTGTGGACCTCCTTTGGTATCAGCCTGCTGTTGATGGCTGCCAATATTTTGTTGCCCTGGTGGAACCTGAAGCGCACCCGCGCCCAGTTACAACGCCAGTTGCGTCGTGAAGCAGCTTTGAATACAAGTGCCACGACAGCTGAGTAACTCCTGATTTTTCAATAAACTGATGGTGAGCAACCCATGACACCAAAACGCAAACAGAAACTGCTGTTGATCAGCTTGATGTTGGGCGCTTTGTCTCTGGCTATTGGCCTGACACTTTATGCGCTCAGCGCCAATATCAACCTGTTTTATTCACCAACCCAGATTGCCCAGGGTGAAGCTCCGCAGGATCGAGAGATCCGTGCTGGCGGTATGGTGGTGGAAGGCAGTGTTGAACGTGATCCGAACAGCCTGAAAGTCCGTTTTGCGGTGACTGATTTTGCCGAAGAAGTCTGGATCACTTACGACAAGATCCTGCCGGACCTGTTTCGTGAAGGTCAGGGTGTGGTGGCTGTAGGGCGTCTGAACGCTGCTGGTGAGTTGGTAGCCAGTCAGGTGGTGGCTCGCCATGATGAAAACTACATGCCGCCGGAAGTGGCCGAGGCATTAAAGGCCGCCGGTCAGATGCCGGATCACTCTCCGTTCCAACGTCCGGCTGCTGAACAGCAGTATTAATTTCCGATTCCCCGACCTGACAAGGTGTATTGAATGGATGTTCTGTTTTTACCGGAGCTGGGGCAGTTTGCACTGATACTGGCGCTGGTGATGGCTGTGGTTCAGGCCCTGTTGCCGATGATTGGCAGCTTCACTCGCCAGCCTTTATGGCTGGCCTATGCCCAACCTGCCGTCTGGGCCCAGTTTACCCTGTTAACCATCAGCTTCCTGATGTTGACGGCCAGTTTCCTGCTGGATGACTTCAGTGTTGCGTATGTGGCTGCCAACTCCAACTCAGCCTTGCCCTGGTATTACAAGATGAGTGCTGTATGGGGTGCGCATGAGGGTTCGTTGCTGCTGTGGCTGTGGATTCTGGCTGGCTGGACCTTTGCAGTATCCCTGAGTCGTGGCCTGCCTGTGGAAATTCTGGCACGGGTGTTGTCGGTGCTGGGTTTTGTCAGCATTGGCATGATGTTGTTTGTGGTATTTACGTCCAATCCATTTGATCGTTTTCTGCCGCGCATTCCGGCGGATGGCGCCGACCTGAATCCCTTGTTACAGGACCCTGGCCTGATTTTCCATCCACCCTTGTTGTACATGGGTTATGTGGGTTTTGCCGTCACCTTTGCCTTTGCACTGGCGGCCCTCTGGACTGGCCAACTGGACTCTGCCTGGGCACGCTGGAGCCGCCCCTGGACCACCACTGCCTGGGCTTTCCTGACCTCCGGTATTGCGCTGGGGAGCTGGTGGGCTTATTACGAACTGGGTTGGGGCGGTTGGTGGTTCTGGGACCCAGTGGAAAACGCTTCGCTGATGCCCTGGCTGACCGGTACTGCGCTGATGCACTCACTGGCAGTGACCGAGAAGCGCGGAGTGTTCAAAAGTTGGACGCTGCTGCTGGCCATCGCCACCTTCTCACTGAGCCTGGTGGGCTTTTTCCTGGTTCGCTCGGGTGTACTCAACTCAGTGCATGCTTTTGCCAATGACCCGGATCGTGGTTTTTTCCTGCTGGTGCTGCTGGCGGTCACTGTGGGTGTTTCGTTGCTGGTGTATGCCATCCGGGTACCCAATTTCAAGGCACGCGTCAGTTATTCACTGATTTCAAAAGATGTGTTTCTGCTGGCCAACAATATCCTGTTGGTGGTGGCCTGTATTACGGTGTTGCTGGGAACCCTGTACCCACTGGTACTGGATGCACTGGGCAAAGGCAAGATTTCGGTAGGGCCGCCCTATTTTAATGCCCTGTTTGTGCCGCAGATGCTGCTACTGGGTGTGTTTATGGGGCTGGGGCCGCTGACTGACTGGAAAGCCATGCAGTGGCAAAAGCTGCGTAAAAAGCTCTGGTTGTCAGCAGCCATTACTCTGGTGCTGGGTTTTGCACTCTTGCCCTGGGTTTATGATGGCCAGTGGAGCATCTGGGTGGCGCTGGGCCTGACCTTGTTCTTCTGGGTGATGACCACCAGCTTGCGCGATATCTGGGAAGCTTCACGTGGCAAACAAGGCTGGAAAGGTATTACCCGTAGCCGCTGGGGCATGTTCTGGGGGCACGTGGGTGCAGCCCTGATTGTGCTGGGTGTGACCATGGTCTCCAACTATGGCGAAGAGCGGGATGTCCGCATGGCTGTGGGTGAAACCGTGGTGGTGAAGGGTTACCAGTTCACCATGACTGAACTGACACACCGTGAAGGCCCCAACTTCATTGCTGATCGTGCCATTGTGGAGGTCCGTAACAGCCAGGGGCGCCTGATCAGTACCCTGACACCTGAAAAGCGCCTGTATGTGGTGCGTGGCATGCCGATGACCCAGGTGGCCATCGATTGGGGCCTGTTAAAGGATATCTACGTAGCCATGGGTGAAGAACTGTCAGAAGATGCCTGGGCCATGCGGGTGCATTACAAGCCTTTTGTACGCTGGTTGTGGCTGGGAGCCTTCATTGCCTCGCTGGGCGGTATCCTGGCGATCAGTGATCGGCGTTACCGCATGCGGGTGGCGAGTGTGCCAGTCAATGCTGGAAAAACGGAGTAAGCCATGAAGCGATTTCTGTTATTCCTGCCTTTTATCCTGTTTGTGCTGGTGGGTGTTTTTCTTTACAAGGGCTTGAGTATGGACCCGGCAGCGCGTGATTCTGCGCTGCTGAACAAGCCCTTGCCTGAGTTCACCCTACCCCGGCTGGATAATGAAGCACTGTTGGTGACCCGTGATGACCTGCTGGGTGAAGTGTTTCTGCTGAACGTGTGGGGCAGTTGGTGCCCAAGCTGTTATGACGAGCATGATGAAATTCTGCGGATGGCCCAGATGGGTGTACCGGTGGTGGGCCTGAATTACAAGGATGAACGCCCCAAGGCCTTCCGTTATCTGGCACAGCTGGGTAACCCTTATGTGTTGAACCTTTATGAGCCGGATGGTGTACGGGCACTGGCCTTTGACCTGGGGGTTTACGGTGCACCGGAAACCTTTCTGATCGATCGTGAGGGTATTGTTCGTTACCACCTGGCTGGGGTGATTACCCCTCAGCTGGTTGACCAGGTCATCATGCCGGAGGTACGCAAGTGGCAAAACGCACGCTGATACTTTTACTGGCACTCTTGTTGATGGGTGTGGCACAGGCTGCAATTGAAGTGTATGACTTCAGCAGCGAAGAAAATCGCCTGCGTTTTCAAAGCCTGGGCGGTGAGCTGCGTTGCCCCAAATGTGAAAACCAGAGCATTGTGGACTCCAACTCACCCAGTGCCTACGACATGCGCCAGGAGCTGTTTCGTTTGCTCGAAGAGGGTTACACGGACCAGCAGGTGTTTGAGTTCATGAAGGCTCGTTTTGGTGAGTTCATCATGTACCGCCCGCCTGTACGCAGTGACACCTGGCTGTTGTGGTTCCTGCCACCAGTGCTGGTTGTGGCCGGGCTGCTGCTGGTGTTCCTGCTGGCGCGTCGCCGCAGTGACAAGGGCAAGGATGAAACAACCGCTGACCGACCCTTGTCTCCCTCGGAGCGTCAATTGCGTTTACAACAGATTCTGGAGCTTGAACGCTCTGCATCTTCAACAACGAATTCGAAGGAATCCTCATGATCGCTTTGTGGATCGGCATGTTTCTGCTGGCCCTGCTGACGGCCCTTTTCCTGATCTGGCCGGTATTTCGACGCACTCGACTGATGGAAAACCTTGAAGGTCAGCAACATGCCCGCCAGCTGGCCAATATTGAGCTTTACCACCAGAAACTGGCTCAACTGGAGCTGGACCTGCAGGAAGGACGGGTGGACGAAGCAGCCTATCCGGAAATGAAGGCAGAAATTGAGGACCTGCTACTGGATGATGCCCAGTTACAACAACGCAAACCCTGGCACCAGCCCGGTCGTGGGGTAATGGTTTCCGCCGTGGCTGTACTGGTTGCTGCAGTGATGGCTTCTTCCTGGATGCTTTACAGTCGTTTGGGCGCACAACCCGGCCTGGAAAGTTACTTTGCCCAGCAGCGTCTGATTGAAGAAGGCCGTCAGGATTTTGCCGGCTTGTTACGCCGTCTGGAAGAAACGGTTCAGGCTAATCCCAATGACACTCAGGGCTGGTCATTGCTGGCGCGTATCTACATAGATTTGGGGCGTCTGGAGGATGGCGCTGAAGCCATTGGTGAACTGATCCGCATCCAGGGAGCCAGTGCACGCCTGTTGGCACAGCAGGCACAAGTGCTTTATTTCCATGATGGTAATCGTATCAGTCCACGTGTTCAGCAACTGATCGATCAGGCCCAAGCGCTTGATGCCGGTGAACCAGCTACCCTCAGCTTATTGGGTATGGCTGCTTACCAGCAGGAAGATTGGGATGCTGCACGGCGTCACTGGGAAGCAGCCCTGTTGCGTGCTTCCAGTGTGGATGCCATTGAATCCTTGCGTGAAGGCATTGCCGAGGTACGTGAACGCCTGGGTATGAAACCATTACAAGTGGGTGGTCCGGAGTTTGCCGTTACCATCAGCTTGAGCAATGCGGCCAGTCTGCTGGCTGATCCTCGAGCCACAGTGTTTGTGTTTGCTCATCGTGAGGGAGGTGGTGGTGCGCCTCTGGCAGCAACTCGCTTGCGTGTTGCTGACTTACCAACCACTGTATTGCTCAGTGACAAACAAGCGATGATGCCGGATAACAACCTGTCATCGGCTGAACGAGTGGTGATCCAGGCCCGTGTTGCTCAGCGTGGCACACCCGAGGCTCAGGAAGGTGATTGGCAAGGAACCAGTGAGGTGCTGGAAGTGGATGGTCAGCAACGCATTGAACTGGAAATTAATCAGCAGCTGTAACGGACACAGCCACCCATGCGCTTAAAATCCATCAAGCTGGCCGGGTTCAAGTCCTTTGTGGACCCCACCACGGTCAGCTTCAAGAGCAACATGACCGCGATTGTCGGCCCCAATGGCTGCGGCAAATCCAATGTCATTGATGCAGTGCGCTGGGTCATGGGTGAGTCCTCTGCCAAATACCTGCGCGGGGAGTCGATGACCGATGTCATCTTTAACGGCTCGCGCAATCGAAAACCGGTGGGTCAGGCCTCCATTGAGCTGGTGTTTGACAACCGTGAAGGCAAACTGGGTGGCGCTTATGCCCAGTATGCTGAAATCTCCGTCAAGCGGGTGGTCACCCGCGATGCCCAATCCAGTTACCTGCTGAATGGCAGCAAATGCCGCCGTCGGGATATCACCGACCTGTTTTTAGGTACCGGTTTGGGTGCACGCAGTTATGCCATCATTGAACAAGGCATGATCTCGCGCCTGATTGAAGCCCGCCCTGAAGAATTGCGTGTTTATCTGGAAGAAGCAGCAGGTATTTCCAAATACAAGGAACGGCGGCGTGAAACTGAAAATCGCATGCGTCGTACTCAGGAAAACCTGGAGCGTCTCAGTGATGTGCGAGAAGAACTGGGGCGCCAGTTGGAGCGCCTGGGTCGTCAGGCAGAAGCGGCAAGGCGTTTTCAGCAGCTGAAAGCCGGTGAGCGGCGACTGAAATCCGAACTGGCGGTACTGCGCTGGCGTGAAGCGGATCATCGACTGGCTGGTATTCTTGAACAAATCGCCGAGCTGGAATTAAAGCAGGAAGCCTGCCTGGTGACTCTGCGTCAGGGTGAGGCGCGGCTGGAAGCCAGTCGAGAGCATCAGGCCCAGGCCACCGACGCGCTGGAAGTGGCCCAGAAACAACTGACTGAAACCAGCCTGCAGATTGCCCGCCTGGAACAAGGCATGCAGCATCGTCTGCAGCGGGAGCGTCAATTACAGGCTGAACTGGAACAACAGAAACAGCAGCGCCAGCAGGCTGAACAAGCCATGCAACAGGATCGTGAGCAGTTGGCGCTGTTGCAGCAGGAACTGGAAGAGTTGCTGCCGCTGGTGGAAGAGCTGATCGAGCTGGAAGCAACAGAACAGCTGCGCATGGATGAGCTGGAGCAGCAGTTGCAGGTGATGCAGGACCACTGGGATGATTTTGTGGCTGATGCTGAAAAAGACCAGCGTGAAGCCGCACTGGCCCAGGCACGCATCCAGCAACATGAACGCAGTTTATCATCACTTCGCGAGCGCATGACCCGCCTGCAGGAGCAGCAGCAACAACTGGCTGTGGTGGATGAAGAAGACGAGCAACTGCAACACCTGTTGATGGAACGTGAAGGACTGGAAGATCGCTTGCTGGAGCTGGATACCGCTGATGAACAGCAGCAGGAGCAGCGTTTAACCCTGCAGGAGCGCCAGCGCGATTTGCGTCAGCAGTTACAGCAAGCCAGCAGTCGATTGCAGCAGGTGCAAGGGCGCCTGGCTTCATTGCAGGCGTTACAGCAGGCTGAACTGGATGGCCAGGATGCAGAGCTGGAAAGCTGGTTAAAGGCACAGCAACTGGATCGCTGGTTGCATCTGGGGGAAGTTTTGCAGGTCAGTGATGGCTGGGAAAAGGCTGTGGAAGTGGCCTTGCGTGATGCACTCGCCGCGTTACTCAGTGAAGTGCCGCTGGACCAACAGTTACCACAGCAACTGGCAGACTTGCCAGCCGGTGATCTGTTGCTCTACCAGCAGCAAGGCCAGGCAGCAAGCCGTGATGGCCTGCTGCAGTATCTGTCCAACCCGGAATGTTTACCCGCCAGCCTGGCGTTACGCCTGGCACGTTGCCGACCGGTCAGCAATCTTGAACAGGCCTGGCAGCAGCGTCAGGCGTTGACCGATGATCAGTGTTGCATCACCCCGCGGGGTGAGCAGGTATTCCGCGACGGTTTGTTGTTGCAGGCAGAAACAGCCCGCTCAACCGGCGTGCTGGCTCGACAGCAGGAAATTCGACGTCTGGAGCAGGAACAGTTGGCGCTGGATGCACAACTGGAAAGCCTGGAGCAGGAAGAAGAGCAACAACATGCCCGACTGCAAGCCTGTGAAGCCAGTATTCAACAGCAAGCCGCTTTGCGTCGGCCCTTGCAGCAGCAGTTATCCGAATTGGCCAGCCAGCAAGCCAGCCTGCAAACCCGCATTCAGCATAGTCGCCAGCGCAGTCAGCAACTGGCCGATGAGTTGCAGCAATTACAGCAGGAGCAACAATTGCTGCTGGAAACCCTTGCTGAAGATCAGGAGCGCTGGCAAGAAGCGCTGCTACAGCTGGAAACCAACAGTGAACAGCGTGAAAGTCGTCAGCAGCAGCGGGATGCCTTGCGTGAACAACGTGAACAACAACGCCAGCAACTGCGCCAGCGTCAACAGGTGTTGCAGGAAGCTCGCCTGAAACAACAGCAGCTGGTGACCCGTGAACAGGCTGCAGATCAGGCTTTACAGCGACTGGAAGAACAGTTGCAGCGTCTGGATGAGCGCCATGAACATCTATTGCTGGAGCTGGAAGCGGCCCGTGAGCCGATTGATGAGCCCGGTGAGCAGTTGAATGACCTGTTGCAACTGCACCGTGAACAGGAAACCAGTGTCCAGCAGCTGCGTCAGCAACAGCAGCAAGCCCAGCAGGAGCAGCGTGAGCTGGAGCAGCAGCGTAGCCTGCAGGACCGTGAGCTGGACCGTCTAAGAGGACTGCTGGAGCAGCAACGCTTGCAGCAGCAAGGCCTGATGGTGAAACGTGACAGTCATCTGGAGCAGCTGCGTGAACTGGATCTGACGCTGCGAGCGGTGATGGAGCAACTCCCGGAAGATGCCCTGGAGTCACGCTGGCAGGCTGACCTGGAAGATACCCAGGAGCGCATTCGTCGTCTGGGCGCGATCAACCTGGCAGCGATAGAAGAGTATGACCAGCAGGCTGAGCGCAAGGCATATCTGGATGCCCAGAATGCTGAGCTGGAGGATGCACTCAACACCCTGGATCAGGCGATTAAACGCATTGATCGAGAAACCAAGGTTCGCTTTCGGGAAACCTTTGAGCAGGTGAACCAGGGACTGCAAGCACTCTTTCCCAAGGTGTTTGGTGGTGGTACCGCCTGGCTGCAATTGACCGGTGATGACCTGCTGGAAACCGGAGTGGCAATTATGGCCCGTCCACCGGGCAAGAAAAATGCCACCATTCATCTGCTGTCCGGCGGTGAAAAAGCACTGACTGCCCTGGCACTGGTGTTCTCGATCTTTGAGCTGAATCCGGCACCCTTCTGTATGCTGGATGAAGTGGATGCGCCACTGGATGATGCCAACGTCGGGCGTTATGCCAAGCTGGTGCGGGAAATGTCAGAACGTATCCAGTTCATCTACATCACTCACAACAAACAGGCGATGGAAAGTGCTGAGCAACTGATGGGTGTCACCATGCAGGAACCAGGTGTCTCCCGTCTGGTGAGTGTTGATCTGGAAGAAGCATCTGCCATGGTCGCAAGCTGAAGGTTTTTACTGTAACCGGCAGGTAGAATTGGTAACATTGCCGGTTTGATGTTTCAGGCGCAGAGAGCGGATTATGGGTTTGCAACAAGTCTTGATACTGCTGGGTGTGGTGATTTTTGCCGGGGTGCTGCTGGATGCACTGCGCCGCAAGCGGGCCGCTACTCGCCGCCGCATGGCAGAAGACTTTGATGACCCGGAAGAAGCCGAACGCAAGGCTTGTATTGCGCGTGAACTGCCTGGCTTGAATCGGGATCGTCGAGCGCTTGATCCACTATTTGATGATATTGATGTTTTTGATGATGACCCTATTCCAGTGCTGCGTAAGCGCTTGCCAGAAGCAACAGCCGTAGTGGCTGACAAGGATCACCAGACCGAACAGCACCAGCCAGAGCCAGAACGGACTGCTGCAATTTCCTCCCGTGCCATGGTGGAAGAAGACCTGCCAGAAGATGAAGAACTGGCTTGGGAAAAAATGCGCCGCCAGTTTGAAGTTGATCCAGAGTTTCTGGCCGAATCCCGTCGCTCGATGGTTGAGCAACAACAGGAACTGCAGCGCCTGCAGCAGCGCCGTGTAGCAACAGTTGGCGGTAGTGTGGATGAAGTTGCAGAAACACCCGTTGAACCACCCATTCTGGTCGCTGCGGCTGCCAATGATGAAGCCTTGCTGACCCCGGATGATGATGATCTGGTGGATCTGCCTTCTGCAGTACCCACAAGGGCGGCTGTATCAACCGCTCCTGTATCAAACAAACCAGGTAAAATTGATCCGGTTGCTGAAGCTGACGATGAAGATCCGGCTTTAACGGCTGAAGAGCTGGAAACCTACCTGCGCGAAGAAGAAGACGAAGAGCAGCAACTGCGTGCAGCGGTATTAACCAATCTGGAAAAGAGCACCTGGGGCAGCTCGGAAGAGTTTCTTACCATTAATGTCCAAGCGCCTGATGATCAGCCCTTCCATGGTCGCCACTTGAAAAAGTTCATGGAAATGATCGGCATGCGTTTAAGCTTAAGCGGCTTTTATCATTACGTGGATGAACGGGAAGGTGTTTCAACGCTGGGTTATTCGTTGGTGAACATGTTTGCCCCCGGCTGTTTTGATGAAACAACCCTGGATGACTTCACCACCCCTGGTCTGGTGTTGGTAATGCCTTTACCCAATGTTCGTCAACCCATGCCCGTGTTTGATCGCATGCTGGCAACCGCCAGGGTGATGGAAAAGAACTGGGGGGCTGAGCTGCAGGATGAACAGCGCAGTAATCTCACACAACAGACGGTGGAACACTATCGTCAGCGTATCAAGGATTTTGAACACAAGACCCGCCTGAAAGCAAAAAAAGCAGGCAAGGTCTGATTCGAATCAATCCAGTGGCCGAGCCTGCGGATAGCTTCCAAATGAACACACCTGGTTTTGAGCAGCGTATTGCTGCGTTACGTCAGCAGTTGAATGAATACAACTATCGCTATTACGTACTGGATGATCCCAGTGTGCCTGATGCTGAATATGACCGCCTGTTCCGCGAGTTGCAGCAGCTGGAAAGCGAGCATCCACAACTGATGACGCCAGACTCACCTACCCAGCGGGTGGGTGCTGAGCCACTGAAAGCCTTTCCATCCATCACCCATCAAGTGCCCATGTTGTCACTGGGTAATGTCTTTGATGATGAAAGCCTGCAGGCTTTTGTCAGCCGCATTCAGCGAGAGCTGGACGATCTGGGGCGGAGTGATGCGAATCTGGAGTTCTGCTGTGAGCCTAAGCTGGATGGCTTGGCGATCAGTCTGATTTATCAGCATGGCCTGCTGGTGCAGGGGGTGACCCGTGGAGATGGGCAGACCGGCGAAGGCATCACCGAGAACCTGAAAACCCTGCGCTCCATTCCCTTGCAACTGCGCCGTGAAACGCCTGACCAGATCTTGCCGGAGCTGCTGGAAGTTCGAGGCGAAGTGTACATGCCGCGAGCGGCGTTTGAGGCCATGAATGAACGCGCCCGTGAGGCCGGTGAAAAAACCTTTGCCAACCCGCGCAATGCCGCTGCTGGCAGCCTGCGCCAGCTGGACCCACGCATCACCGCCACCCGCCCGCTGGAGTTCACGGCTTATCAGGTGGCTCAGGTCAGCGAGGCGTTTGCTGCACCAACCCACTTTCAGGCCATGCAGCAGTTAAAAGGCTGGGGTTTTAAAATCAGTCACCTGCTGCGTTGTGTAGAAGGTTATATCGGGCTGAAAGGGTTCTGTGATGCACTGGCCGCCCAGCGGGATCAACTACCCTTTGACATTGATGGGGCGGTGCTGAAGCTTAATGATCTGCGGCTTCAGGCGGAACTGGGATTCCGCGCCCGTGAGCCACGTTGGGCCACAGCATTTAAATACCCGGCACAGGAGCAGATCACACAACTGCTGGATGTGGAGTTTCAGGTGGGTCGTACCGGCGCGGTGACTCCTGTTGCTCGGCTGGAGCCAGTGCAGGTGGCGGGTGTCACCGTATCCAACGCCACCCTGCACAATATGGACGAGGTGCGCCGTTTAGGACTTAAAAGAAAGGATATAGTCGTTGTCCGCAGAGCAGGTGATGTGATTCCGCAAATTGTCCGGGTGATTATTGAGCAGCGTCCTGCTGATGCCAGCGAAGTTGGGGTGCCCGCAGCTTGTCCGGTGTGTGGTTCACATGTTGAACGCGCTGAAGGTGAGGCGGTGTATCGTTGTACCGGTGGCCTTTATTGTGCCGCTCAGCGTAAAGAGGCCATCAAACACTTTGCCAGTCGCAAGGCCATGGACATTGAAGGCCTGGGTGACAAGCTGATTGAACAGTTGGTGGATGCAGATCTGGTGAAAAGCCCGGCAGACCTTTATCGCCTGGAGCTGGAGCCGTTGGCAGCACTGGAGCGCATGGCCGAAAAATCAGCATCCAATTTGCTGCAGGCCCTGCAAGCCAGCAAACAAACCACCCTGGCGCGTTTTATTTATGCACTGGGTATCCGTGAAGTGGGTGAAGCCACCGCGGCCAATCTGGCCCGTTATTTTGGCAGTCTGGATGCCCTGATGAAAGCCAGCAATGAAGAGCTGCTGGATGTGGATGACATCGGTCCGATTGTAGCCCAGCACATCCGAGCCTTTTTTGATGAACCCCATAACCTGGAAACCATCAGGGATCTGCTGGATCAGGGTATTGCCTGGCCAGAAGCAGAACGTCGCCGCGAAGACCTGCCATTAACCGGCCAGACCTGGGTGCTGACCGGCAGCCTGGAAAACCTGACCCGGGATCAAGCCAAAGAGCGGTTGGAAGCCCTGGGTGCCAAAGTATCGGGCAGTGTTTCAAAAAAAACCACCTGTGTGGTGGCCGGTGCAGCGGCAGGTTCAAAACTTGCCAAAGCCGAGTCGCTGGGTGTGTCTGTGCTGGATGAGGAAACCCTGAAGGCGTTGTTTGATAAGTATAAGAAGCAATGACAATGACGGTTACTCTACCCACGCTTCTCAACCGACTGGCCTCCTTATGCTGACTTGTTAAACTCAAGCAGCAGGCTTTATCTTCGCTCAAAAGGCATAATCCCATGCACCAACGCTTTGTGGAAATCCCGCCTTCGCTGCTTGAAGCAGCAACCCTGGATGCCTTGCTGGAGGTGTTTGTCACCCGTCAGGGTTATGACACCAGCAGTGAAGAAGGCATACAGAACTGGACCGCACAACTGAAACAGCAGTTGCAACGCGGTGAACTGGTGATTCTGCACGATATCGAGACAGAAACCACCGAGGTGATGACCTTGCAACAGGCCAAAAGCTTTTTGCAGGCTCTGGAATAAAGAAGGTTAACCGTGAAATTCACTCAGTTTGCAGACAAGTTTTCCGGTCAGGCCGGTATCAACAGCCTGATGGATGATCTGGGCAAGGCCTTGTCCGGTGATCAGCCGATGATCATGATGGGAGGTGGTAATCCCGGCCACCTGGAACCGGTTCAGACCCGGTTGCGGGAAGAACTGGCAGCCATTGCCGCCGATCCCCAGGCCTTTCAGCGGCTGGTTGGCATTTATGATGCCCCACAGGGGGAAGCGCGTTTCATCTCGGCCTTGAAGGATCTGTTGAATGCCACCTATGGTTGGGGACTGACGGAAGCCAATATTGCCCTGACCAATGGCAGTCAGGCGGCCTTTTTTATTCTTTTTAATTTGTTTGCCGGTCAGTTGCCGGATGGCAGTCGTCGCCAGATCCTTTTGCCTCTGGCACCGGAGTATCTGGGTTATGCGGATGCCGGGTTGGATGCGGACACCTTCCGCAGTGTTAAACCGGTGATTGAGACACTGGGTGATCACAGCTTCAAATACCGGGTGGATTTTGATCAGCTGCAACTGGATGAACAGGTCGGTGCCATCTGTGTGTCCCGCCCGACCAATCCGACCGGCAATGTGCTGACGGATGAAGAAGTGCAGCGGCTGCATGGCCTGGCTTGTCAGTGGGACATTCCGCTGATTCTGGATGGTGCTTATGGCAGCCCCTTTCCTGAGCTGATTTACACCGAGATCCATCCCTTCTGGGATGAGCAGGTGGTGCTTTGCCTCAGTCTGTCCAAGTTGGGTTTGCCGGCCGCTCGCACCGGCATTGTGATTGCCCGCCCGGAGATCATTCAGGCGCTCAGTGGTGCCAATGCCATCCTGAATCTGGCCACCGGCAGTTTTGGCCCGCAACTGATGGAGCCTCTGGTACGCAGTGGTGAAATCCTCAGCCTCAGTCGTGAGCAGGTGCGCCCCTGGTATCAAGCCAAGATGCACAAGGCAGTGGCTTTATTGCAGCAGGAGCTGGCTGATCACTGCCCCTGGATGCTGCATCAGCCGGAAGGTGCCATGTTTCTGTGGTTGTGGTTCCCCGGTTTGCCCATCACCAGCCATGAACTCTACCTGCGTTTGAAGGCACGGGGTGTACTGGTGGTATCTGGCCACTACTTCTTCCCCGGCATGCCGGATGACGGCCGTTGGCGGCATCGCCACGAATGCCTGCGGGTGACCTATTCACAAGACGATGAGCTGGTTGCCAAAGGTTTGCAGATTTTGGCCGAGGAAGTAAAACGGGCTTTTACGTCAGCGAGCTGAAACAGTTTGATGCCATAGCCTTGCATTTTATCAGTGGTATCTCAAACTGCATTTACCTAGACTGAAATCAGTCGGTAGATGACATGAGTAGCCCCTGATGAAACAGGTCGTTTTACTGTTGTTATTACTTTGTTTGCCAGTGTCAGTGGCCGCTTACCCTGAGCGCCCACTGACACTGCTGGTTGGTTTTAATCCAGGCGGTAGTGTTGATCGTCAGGCACAGCTATTGGTAGAACTGCTGCAACAAGAGCTGGGACAGCCGGTTGAGTTGCTGCATTACCCAGGTGCTGGTGGTGCAGCCGCTGCAGCCATGTTGGCAGCCAGTTCGGAACAGGGTTATGTGTTGCAGTACGGCCCTTCTCATACCTACACCTTTACCCCGCTGGTTTCACCCACTTCTTATGATCTTGGCAGCTTTCGTTATGTTGCAGCCATTAGTCGTGATCAGCTGGCACTGGTGACTTCCAGTCGTGCTCCCTGGAGCAACTGGGCAGAACTATTGAAGCAAGGGCGGCAGCTGGGCGAGTTGAGTTATGCCACCCAGATACTGCTGGATCGTTACCTGATAAGCCGTATTGCAAGCAAGGAAGGCATTAATCTGCGTATTTTGCCCACCGGGGGCGGTGCAGGCATGGCTGGCCTGGTACTGGCAGGTGATGCCGATTTTGCTTTTAGTGGCGGCACTCACAGCCGTTATCTGGAAACCGGTGAAATGAGGTTGCTGGCAGCTTTTGGCGAAGAACGGCTGCTGTTGGCACCAGAAGTACCAACACTTCAGGAGCTGGGTTATGACCTGGTGCTGGACTCACTCCGGGTCATCACTGTGCCTGCAGACACACCGGACGATCAACTGGAGCGCCTGGTGCAGGCTTTTGCATCCATTACCCAAAACCCCCGTTTTATCAAACTGACGCGTGACACCATGCAACTACCGGTGGTGTTTCACTCAGGTACTGAGTTACAAGCGTTTCTGGAGCAACAAAGCAGTAGTTTGCGCAGTCTTGTTGAACAGCAACCTCACTAAGGAGTCATCATGCCGCGCGCCTATCGCCTGACCACCCGGATGGTACTGATTTTTGGCTTGATTGGGCTGCTGGCCATGACCCTGACACTGGTTTACTCCCTGCAAGTCAGCCAGCGCAACCTGGAAGCCGAGATAGAACATAATCTGCAGCAACGCCATCGAGTGATTGAAAGTCAGTTACAGAATCGCCTGGAGCTGCTGGATGCCTATTTGCGCAGTACCCTGACCAACCATGTGATTGGTAGCCTTACGGCTGCAAACGCCAGCACTACCGGCCTGACGGAAGACATGCTGTTTCTGTTCAGGGATTCTTATGCCAGTCAGTCGCTGGACATCTTTTTTCTGCTGGATGCTGAACGCAAATTGTTGCTGGATGCTGGCTCCAGCCTTTACCCCTTGCAACCCTTGCTGCAGCAAATGCGTGCGCCTCTGCACTACACCGGGGGTTGGCGGCTGGTTGAGTATGGTGGGCATACTGCCTTGCTTAGAGCTGCACCAGTTTTTGATCCGGGTAGTATCCAGTTGCGGGGTTACCTGTTTGTGGGTCTGGCACTGAGTGATAACCGGGAATTTAAACAACAGTTGATTGACCAGGCAGGCCTGGATTATCTGAGGCTTTTTACCGAGGCTGGTGTGGTGTTTGACTGGCAACCGGATACCTCACTGGAGCAGCTGCCACAGGCAGGATTCAGCCAACAACAGGGCATGTATCGCTTGCGTCAGGCATTAGGATTTGAAGCGCTGCCTGCAGGTCTGGAACTGGAGTTGGGTGTGGCACGTTCACGTTTTCCCGGGGTTGAAGGCGAATTTCGGGAAGTATTTGCAGTAACGGGTGGTGGTTTTCTGTTGTTTCTGTTGCTGGCAGCCACTCTGTTGCATGTTGCTCACAGTCGTGCCATTGGGCAACTGCAGGATTACATCCGTGCCATACGCCAAGGGCAGCGGGGTGTCACCTTTATTCCCGGTGGGGTGCATGAGTTCAATCAGGTTGGTGAAGCCATGCAGGAGATGGTGGAAAGCCTGAAGGTGGCGGCCAGGGTGTTTGAGGCTGCTGAAGGGATGCTGGTAACGGATGAGCGACAGCAAATTCTCCGGGTCAACCAGGCTTTTACTGAAATCACTGGTTATGCCTCTGATGCAGTCGTGGGGCAATCCTTGCAACAGGTGTTTTTCAGCCAGGATCAGGCCGCAGATCAGTTGCAGGAGATGCTGCAGACCTTGCAAGCAGAAGGCTGGTGGCAGGGTGAAATCAGTGCCCAAAGGCATAATGGTCAGCCGTACCTGCAGTGGTTGAGTATTTCAGCGGTATACAGTGATATTGACCAGCGCCTGCTGAATCATGTGGTCACACTGCTGGATGTAACCCAGCGCCGGGCTGCCGAGCAGAAAATCCGGCACCTGGCCTTTTATGACCAATTGACCGGGTTGCCCAATCGTCAGCTGTTGTTGGAGCGGGTGCAGTCAGCACTCAGTCACAGCAGTCGGCATGGTGAGTACGGCGCCATTCTTTATCTGGATCTGGATGATTTTAAAACCCTGAATGACACCTTGGGTCACCAGGTGGGTGATCGGTTGTTAAAACTGGTGGCTGAGCGTCTGCAGCAGCAGGTGAATGTTCGCGATACGCTGGCCCGGCCGGGTGGCGATGAGTTTGTGGTTTTGGTTGAGCACCTGGGCACAGATCTGCAGCGTGCGCTCCAGCAGGTTGATGCCTTGGCTGCCCGGTTACAGGCCAGCCTGATCAAACCCTACGCCATGGATGCCATTCAGCATTTTTCAACCTTGAGTATGGGCATCACACTCTTTTGTGGTGAGCAAACGGGTGTTAACGAGTTGATGCAGCAGGCTGATCTGGCGATGTATCAATCCAAGGCTGCAGGGCGAAATACCTGGCGCTTTTTCAGTCCGGAAATGCAGCAGCGGGTTTTGGCCCATGCTGCTTTGGCGCAGGATATTCGTGTGGGTTTGCAGCGGGGTGAATTTCTGTTGCACTACCAGTTGCAGATGAGTGCAGCTGACCTGGTGATTGGTGCGGAAGCTTTATTGCGCTGGCAGCACCCGGAGCGTGGGGGTATTTCACCGGGTGAGTTTATCCCTGTGGCTGAGGATACCGGTTTGATTTTGCCTCTGGGGCAGTGGGTGCTGGAAAGCGCTTGTCAGGAGCTGGCGCGCTGGGGGCAGGATTCACGATCCAGTCATTTAACCCTGGCTGTTAATATCAGTGTGATGCAGTTCCGCCAGCCGGACTTTGCTGAACGGGTGGAAGCAGCCTTGAAGCAACATGGCGCTGATCCGGCTCGCCTGAAGCTGGAGATCACCGAAAGCCTGCTGCTGGATGATGATGAAATGGAAGACACCATCAGCAAGATGACCCGCTTGCAGGCGCAGGGCGTGAGTTTTTCACTGGATGATTTTGGTACCGGTTATTCATCACTGGCCTATCTGAAGAAGTTACCCCTGGATCAGCTCAAGATCGACCAGTCTTTTGTACGTGATCTGCTGACCGACCCACAAGACTGCGACATTGCCCGTACCATTATTTCACTGGCCCAGAGCATGAAGCTGTCGGTGATTGCTGAGGGTGTGGAGTTGCCTGAACAGAAACAGCGCCTGGCCGACTTTGGCTGCATGGCCTATCAGGGTTACCTGTTTGGCCGTCCGATGCCAGTGGAGGAATTGTTGCCCTTGCTGGAAGCTCCTCGAGTGCGACCCTGAGCCCAATGGGCAAAGTGGTTTGATCCATCGCATACTGGAGCATCGATCACAACCATGATGGACAGGGTGCAAACTGCTTATGAAACCACGCCTTTTATTGATGGCCACCCTGTTGCTGGGTTTTCTGGCAGGCTGGTGGCTGAACCCCGGTGTGCGATTGCCAGAGGCCAGTTTGCTGGTTGAATTTGAAAACGCCTCTGATCAACTGATCACCAGCCTGAAACTGGATTTTGGTCACGCCTCCGGCCAGTCCAGCCTGCTGGCACTGCGGCTGGCCCCCGGTGAAAAGCGCAGCTTGTTTTTGAATCATCCACCGGCTGCCGGTTTTAATGTGCTGGTGAGTTATGCCGACGGGTTACAACAGGACTTCTGCGCCAACCGGGGCACACAAGGTCAGCAGCAGCGGGTTATACTCAGGCGTTGAATAACCTGTTGATGTTGAGGCAAGGTGTTGATGAAGCTGCTTCCTGTAGTCTGATCTGGGATCAGGCACCCCATAATGCCTTTACCGATCTGATCCGATTCAACGAGCGTTGGTATTGTGCCTTTCGTGAAGGTGAAACGCACATCAGTGATGATGGCAAGCTGCGAATACTTGAGTCTTCAGATGGAAAACACTGGCGCTCGGTGGCCCTGCTGAGCCATCCCGATGGGGATCTGCGGGATGCTGATTTTTCCGTGACCGCTGATGGCCAACTATTGTTGCTGGGCGCGGTGAGATTGCTGGAGCCGGTTGATGGTTTCAAGCATCGTTCACTCAGTTGGCTGTCAGCTGATGGCAGGTATTGGAGTGATGCCTTCTGTTGTCCACAGACAGGTCTAGGAACCTGGCGCTGGAGTGCCAGCTGGCATGATGGGCAGGGTTACAGCGTGGCCTATACCGGGAAGGATCGGGAAGGTGCCTTGTATACCACCCGTGATGGCCTGCACTGGCAACAGGTGCGTGAGCAGCTTTTTCCTGAACCGGATACCTATGCCAATGAAGCCTCGCTGGCATTTGATACCGATGCCACTGCCTGGTGCCTGCTGCGCCGTGATGGTGGTAATGCCCATGGTTGGTTGGGTCAGGCTCGCCCACCTTATCGGGATTGGCAATGGCAGGCACTGAGTTGTCATGTTGGTGGACCGAAATTGTTATGTTTAACGGATGGTCGGCTGGTGGCTGCAGTGCGTCTGATCAATTTTGAAGAAAAAACGGCCACCACAGCGCTCTGTTATATTGATCCGGCCACTGGCAAGGTTCAGACTCAGCTTACCCTCCCGTCGGGAGGGGATACCAGTTATGCAGGACTGGTTGAACATGGCAGCGAACTTTGGGTCAGTTATTATTCATCCCACGAAGAAAAAACCGCCATTTATCTGGCGTGTGTAGCCTTTTAAGGAGATCGGTATGTTGGCTAATCTTTACTGGATTCTGGTGGCTTCAGTGGTGCTGGGGGCGTTTTACCTGATCGGCATGCGGCTGGGAAAAATCAAGCCGGCACTGGTGGTGGCACTGTTACTGGCGGTGATGGGGCACATTTTTTATTACTACTACCTGGAGCAGATGCTGGTTAAGCGCTGGGGTGGTTCGATGCAGATTCAGGTGCCGGAAGGTCAGTACCACATCGGTGTGACCTGGAAGGATGACAATCTGTGGATTCAGAATTATGACCCGGCCAGCAATCAGTGCATCTTCCGCGAGTATTCCCGTGGCAGTGTACTGGAAGGTGAAGTGCGTCTGCGCAACTGCAATCCGCTGCAATTGCTGGGTGTGGAGCAACTGCAGAAGCTGCTGCAAACACCGCCTCGACCAGCATCAACCGCTTCCGGTGGTGAGGGTAGTCAATGAACCAGCTAATCGAGCTGTATTATTTTCCTACCCCCAATGGCTGGAAAATTTCCATTTTGCTGGAAGAGCTGGGGCTGCCCTATGTGGTGAAACGGGTGGATATCACCCAGGGCGAGCAGTTTGATCCTGCGTTTCTGGCGATCTCACCGAATAACCGCATTCCGGCGGTGGTGGATCCGGATGGTCCGGGTGGTGCACCGATCAGTATTTTTGAGTCTGGTGCCATCCTGCAATACTTCGGTCGCAAGACCGGGCGTTTTTACCCTCAGGATGAACGCCAGCGGGTGGAAGTGGATCAGTGGCTGATGTGGCAGATGGGTGGTTTTGGCCCGATGCTGGGGCAGAATCATCACTTCAACAAATACGCACCGGAACAGGTGCCTTATGCCATCCAGCGTTATACCGAAGAAACCCGTCGCTTGTATGGGGTACTGGATCGCCGTCTGGCCGGGCGGGACTATGTGGCCGGTGATTATTCGATTGCTGACATGGCACTGGTGGGCTGGGCCAGTCTGTGGGAAGGCCAGAAGATGAACATCAACGATTTCCCACAGGTCAAGGCATGGCTGGCGCGCGTGCTGGCCAGACCCGCCGTGCAGCGCGGCATGGCACTGGATCTGGAACAACGGGGCTGAACAGCCCCGCTGTTTTTTTACCTTAGCCAGTGATGCCGCTGTGTCGGAGCAGGGCATCCACCTGAGGTTCGCGGCCACGGAAGTTGATGAAGAGTTCCATGGCATCCTGTGAGCCGCCTTTTTCCAGAATTTCCCGGCAGAAGCGCCGACCCGTTTCCGGATTGAAAATCCCTTCTTCTTCAAAGGCACTGAAGGCATCCGCCGACAGCACTTCTGCCCACTTGTAGCTGTAATAACCGGCGGCATAACCTCCGGCAAAAATGTGGCTGAAGCTGTTCTGGAAGCGGTTGAAGGCTGCCGTGGGCACCACACTGACCTGTTGGCGGACCTGATCCAGCAAGCCTTGAATGGCTGCAGCATCCGGCTTTTTCAGTTGCAGGTGCAGGCGGAAATCAAACAGTGAAAACTCCAGCTGACGTACCAGTTGCATCGCCGACTGGAAGTTTTTTGCGGCCAGCATTTTTTCGAACAGGTTTTGTGGCAGTGGCTCACCGGTGTCGATGTGCCCGGTGATCAAGTCCAGCCCTTCCCTTTCCCAGCAGAAGTTTTCCATGAACTGGCTGGGCAGCTCCACGGCATCCCAGGCGACACCGTTGATGCCAGCCACATCAGCCACATCCACCTGGGTCAGCATGTGGTGCAGGCCATGACCGAACTCGTGGAACAGGGTGGTGACCTCGGTGTGAGTCAGCAGGCTGGGTTTGCCACCCACCGGTGCGGTGAAGTTGCAGGTCAGGTAAGCGACCGGCAGTTGCAATTGATCATCCGCTGTACGGCGACGGTTGCGGCAGACATCCATCCAGGCACCGCCACGCTTGCCTTCACGGGCGTAAAGATCCAGATAAAAACCGGCCAGCGGCTGGCCATTGCGCACCACCCGATAATAACGGGCATCCGGGTGCCAGGTGGGTACCGAGGCATCCATTTCAAAACTCAGGTCAAACAGCCGTCCGGCGACCTGGAACAGGCCTTCAATGACCCTGGGTGCCGGGAACCAGGGGCGCAGCTCTTCCTGGCTGATGGCGTAACGGGCCTGGCGCAGTTTTTCAGAGTAATAACCCACATCCCAGGGCTGCAGGTGATCCACGCCCTGTTCTGCAGCAAAGGCCTGGAGTTCGGCAAACTCCTGTTGGGCTTGCGGATGAGCGCGTGCTGCCAGGTCTTCCAGAAATTGAATGACTTCCTCAGGGCTGCGCGCCATCTTGCGTTCCACGGACAGGTGGGCATAAGAAGCAAAACCCAGCAGGGCCGCTTTTTCTTCCCGCAGAGCGAGGATTTCTTCCATCAGTGGCGCATTGTCCCACTGTCCGGCCTGAGGTCCCTGATCAGAGGCGCGGGTGACAAAGGCGGTGTAAACCTCCTGACGCAGGGCGCGGTTGTCAGCGTAGGTCATCACCGGTTGAAAACTGGGAAAGTCCAGCGTGAACAACCAGCCTTGCAGATTTTTTGCCGCTGCCGCTGCTGCCGCTGAATCAAGAGCGGATGGGGGCAGTCCGACCAGCTCTGCTGCATCGGTGATGTGTTTGCTCCAACCCTGGCTGGCATCCAGTACGTTGTTGGAAAAACGGTTGGTCAGTTCGGAAAGGCGTTTCTGAATGTCGGCAAAACGCTGTTTTCTGGCTTCCGGCAGATCCACCCCACTGAGGCGAAAATCCCGCAGGGTGTTGTCGAGCATCTTTTGCTGGGCGGTGTTGAGGCTTTCACCGGCTTTTTCTGCCAGTTCGCGGTAGGCCTCGAACAGGCTGGGATGCTGGCTGAACCAGGTGGAGAATTCGGAGAGTTTTGGCAGGCACTGTTCATAAGCGCTGCGCAGCTCGGCATTGTTCTTTACACCATTCAGGTGGGAAACCGGTGACCAACTGCGAGACAGGCGATCACCGGCTTCGTCCAGTGGCACAATCAGTTGCTGCCAGTTGTGGTCAGTCTGCTGCAGTACCTTTTCCACCGCTGCACGATTGGCTGCCAGCAGCTGATCCAGTGCGGGTTCCACCTGATCGGGGCTGATGCGGTCAAAGGGTGGCAGGTCTTCAAAGTGAAGCAGGGGATTACTGGCGTTCATGCAGGACTCCATCGACAGATTGATGACCCAGTTTAACAGAGGCGGGTCAGGCCGAAATGTTCATTTGTCTGATCTTTCAATCATTGGAGGTGGGGGTGGCTGTCCGGGTTTCAACTGACAAATGCCTGATGGAGCGTTAAGCTTGGCGCCTTGGGTATGACGCAGGTGCAAAACAGCATGACAATCAGAAGTTATCAGGGTGTCACCCCCCGTCTGGGTGAGCGAGTGTTTGTGGATCCCACCTCAGTGGTATTGGGGGATGTGGAGCTGGGTGATGATGTGTCCGTGTGGCCAATGGCTGTGGTGCGGGGTGACATGCATCACATCCGTATTGGCAAGGGCACCAGTGTGCAGGATGGCGCCGTGTTGCACATCACTCATGCCAGTGACTTCAATCCGGGTGGTTATCCGCTGGTCATTGGTGAAGAGGTCACTATCGGCCATAAAGCCGTGTTGCACGGCTGCACGCTGGGCAACCGCATTCTGGTGGGTATGGGTGCCATTGTGATGGATGGTGTGACAGTGGAAGATGAGGTGATCATTGCCGCCGGTGCACTGGTGCCGCCGGGCAAGACCCTGGTCAGTGGTCATGTTTATGCCGGTAACCCGGCACGCCAGTTGCGTGCCATTTCCGATAAGGAACGCCGGTTTTTCAGCTACTCGGCCGGTAACTATGTGCGCCTGAAAGACAAGCATCTGGCCGAAGGCTGGGAGGCTTGAGATGAAGGATGGGGGGCAGGGCAACAAAAAACCACCGTCATTCAATCAACGCTTGCGCCGCTTGAGTGACTGGCAGCAACTGGCCTTTGCCACGGCGCTGGCACAGCGCAGTGCCATTAATTATCAGCTGTTCAGTGAGTCTGTGGCTTTTGAAGGTGGTGCGGAGCTGAACAAGTTGCTGGGGCTGCTGTGGGAAAGTCTGCTGGTGCGTGAGGCTCGCATCAACTGGGCGGTGCAGCAGGAAAAGTTGCCTGCCTTGCAGCCTGATCCGGCGGCGTTTGATTTTTATGGTGTTTATCCGGCACTGGATGCGGTGATGGCGCTGGAGCTGGCAGTTGAGCAGAGACAGCAGCCGGACCCGGACACTGCGGTCAGGGCCAGCAAGCTGTCCCGTTCTACCGTGCGTCAGTTCCTGGAAATGCAGTTGCCAGAAACCTTGGAAGAAGAGCAGGTTGCGGCCTGGTTGAATGCCCAGCCCCTGATGCAGGATGAAAATGATTTTCAGGATGAGTTGCTGGCGCAGGTGTCATCCCAGTTTCAGCCTCATCCGGAGCTGATTCGCCAGATACGGGAGCTGGCACGGAATCAGGGGGTCAGTAATCTGGGGATCAGTCTGGAGGATGAAGAAGCCTGAGATCAGGCTTCTGCAGTTTCCGGGTCAGTATCCGTCACCAGGGGAGCGTGGACTGCATGGAGGCGCTCGATCAGCAGGTCTTCGTGCTCAAAACGCTCAGCCAGCAGTTCTCCCGTGGTGCTGAGCGTGGCATCCAGACTGCTCAATGCCAGCGGCGTCAGGCGGTCTTCCTGTTGCATCAGTGCCTGGGTGGAGTCGTGCAAGAGCGGCAGGCTGGTATCCAGCAGGGCAATCGCTTCACGATCATCAAAGGCTTCTGCTTCGTGCAACAGCTGTTCATAAATCTCAAAGTGTCCGGCACTCAGGTAGTCCACCAGCCACTCACGAAAGGCTTCCAGTTGCTCGCTGCTGATCTGTCCCTTGTCTTTTAATGTTGAGCAAAGGCGGTTGTAACTGACCAGCAGTTGGCGGCGTTCTTCCAGCCAGCGATCAATCAGTTGATGCACACCACCCCAGCGTTCCTGAGCACTTTTGCAGGATTCCAGCATGGTCAGTACTCCTCTTTTTGTACTTGTTGCATCGATTTTAATCGGCTTTTGAACCCCCGGTGCAGCGAGTGGTTCAGGATGAATCAGTGTCGCGCATTTTCAGACTGTTATGCAAGTCTTCCCTGACGCTACGTGTTTACCCTGCTTTGTTGCATTCACAGGCTAGCCTTGCAGGAGCTAAAACAATACACTTGCTGCAGTGATCTTTTTTGGCATTTCAGGGAGTTAAATATGCGTTTTGCTGCCATTAATTTATTGTTGGCCCTGAGTCTGATGCTGGCTCCGGCAGGCACGCCCCCTGCTCAGGCTTCCAGTGACGTGTTTTACATTCCGTTGCAACCAGCATTTGTGACTAACTACGGTGGTCCGGGTCGACTGAAGTACGTCAAGGTGGACATGACGGTGATGGTGGAAGGTGCGCGTGCTGCAACAGCTGTTGAGCAGCAAATGCCGCTGATCCGCAATACCATTGTGTTGAATCTGGCACGCCAGAACGAAAACAATGTCGTCACAGCCAGTGGGCAGGAGCGCATTCGTCAGCAGATGCTGCAGGTGTTGCAGGAAGCCATGGAGCGGGAAGTGGGACAGCCGGTGATCAGGGAAGTGTTGTTTACCAATTTCATTTTTCAGAACTGAGAGGGAGCACCTCTCAGTTGAGCTGCAGTTCAGTCAGGAGTTGTTTCAGCAGATCCTGATTCAGCGGTTGGCTGGCACTGGCTGTCAGCACAAATACCAGAGGCTGACTGGTGCTTAACAGCTGAGGCGTGTTGGTCAGGCTCTTTTCTTCGCGATTAAACACTTCGCATTGATGCACAGCTTCTTCATTTTCTTCGGCTTTTTTCCAGCTTCGTTTTAACCCTGCCAGCAGTAGCTGGCGTGTGTTTTTATTGCCCAGCAGGCCGGCCAGGTTGCGAAACAGGTTTGGGCCAGTGCCCAGTGACTGCAGCCAACGGAGGATGGAGCTGGTGCGATTTGCACTCAGGCAGGGTGTAAATTGCTGAAGCGGTGCTTCACCGGTAACCGGAAACAGGCACAGGTGTCTGCCATAACCCATGCGATGAGCCAGCAACAGTGTTGAGCTGCCAATGCTGACAACCAGGCGCTGGGCAGACAGGCGTTGTCCGTTGCTGGAGTGCAGATGGTAAATGCCTTTGGCATCCCGGTGAATATCGGTTACTTCAAACTGGATGTCGGCTTCGTTGCAAGCGTCCACCAGACAGATGTCTGTCTGTGGAAAACGCTCAAGCAGTGCCTGTCTGATGGACTCACTCTGAGGGGTGCGTCCGATCAGGATCAGTTCATGAGTCCGGTCGGGTGTCATTGCCTGTTATCCTGGATGGTTTTCGGAGCTCTTATAGGTTAAGGGGTGTTTCAGTGATCTTGCAAGTGTTGCAGCTGGGCGGCAGCGGTTCTGAGGTCAGGCCCCCAGGCCAGCAAGCCATCCTGATGCCCCTGCATGACCAGCAGGCCTTGTGGGGTGTGAATTTGCTCATGAATGGCGCTGGCCATGGCCGGGGTGCCATAGGTTATTTGTCTGGCGGTGGCGGTTAGTTTCAAGGCCAGTGCTTTGTGCCACAGGTCTGGGCAGTGAATATGTATCACTGCCTTGATGCGAGGACTGCTTTGATAAACCGCTGCATGGCTCAGTGCTTCTGATGAAGGGGAGTGGCTGCCCAGGGCATCAATGCTGTTCTGTGTGGTGGAGGCCTGAATCACCAGCGGCCAGCCATCACTGGTGAGGGTTGTCAGGTGGCCGGTCTGGCTGGCGGTGATGATAAAAGCCTGAGGGTGTGCTGGTGTGGCATGACGCAGACTCAGGTTGCCAAACCCCAGTCCGCCATAACGAGCAGGATCCTGGCCCATCCAGCCTTTTTGCATCATGCGGCTGCGCCACAGGTTTAATCCGGCCAGCAGGCAATCCGGCCACTCAAACCCGGCCGGTTGTAAATTGCACTGGTAACGGATAACGCCTTCTTGTTCACTCATCTTTCTGGTTTCATCAGCCCAG
Organism: Marinospirillum alkaliphilum DSM 21637; assembly: GCF_900119735.1. Classification (GTDB taxonomy): domain Bacteria; phylum Pseudomonadota; class Gammaproteobacteria; order Pseudomonadales; family Halomonadaceae; genus Marinospirillum; species Marinospirillum alkaliphilum. The sequence goes on from NZ_FPJW01000002.1 coordinate 284,288, forward strand.
CAATCGCATGGATAGATCCAGGCTCTGAATGTCCTTGGTCAGGGTGCCCAGTGAAATGCAGTCCACTCCGGTTTCTGCAACCGCCACCAGGTTGTCACGAGTGATGCCACCGCTGGCCTCCAGTCGGGCGCGGCCGGCATTAATCTGGACCGCAGTCTGCGTGTCTGTCATGGAAAACTCATCCAGCATGATCCAGTCGGCGCCTGCGTCCAGTGCTTGTTGCAGTTCGTCCAGATTTTCCACTTCCACTTCCACCGGGCGCCCCGGTGCAATCCGGTGGGCGGCAGTCACGGCAGCCTTGATGCCTCCGGCGGCCAGGATGTGATTTTCCTTGATCAGAAAGGCATCATAAAGGCCAATGCGATGGTTGTGGCCACCGCCACAGGTGATTGCGTATTTTTGTGCCAGGCGTAACCCCGGCAAGGTTTTGCGGGTGTCCAGTAATTGCACTGAAGTATGGGCCACCAGATCAACATATTCACGGCAGCGGCTGGCAGTGGCAGACAGGGTCTGCACAAAATTGAGTGCGGTGCGCTCGCCGGTCAGCAGGGCGCGTGCGGATCCTTCCAGGGTGAACAGGGTTTGATCCGGTGTCAGGCGCTGGCCATCTTCAACCTGCAATTCCACTTTCACACCTGGATCCAACTGCCGAAAAACTTCCTGCACCCAGGCGGTGCCACAGAAAACACCAGACTGGCGAGTGATCACTCGGGCTTTACTGTTTCGCTCGGCAGGAATCAGTTGTGCGGTGATGTCGCCGCTGCCGACATCTTCCTGCAGGGCCAGCCGGACTTGTTGTTCGATACTGGTGTAAGGTGGGGGCTGCAATTTCATCTGGGCTCCGCAGGTTTTCCTGTCATTAAATAGGCGGCATTATACGGTCTGAATGAATCCAGTGGAAAAGGTTGAATGAAAGGGTGGTGTATCAGGTATGGCTGAACTGGGTGCAAGTATCAAGGATCATTGGCTACAGCAGGCAAGGCGGCAACCTTCTCCATTTTTTAATGCGCGTCCGCAAGGTGAGATGAGTTTGTTGATGATTCACAATATTGCCTTGCCGCCTCAAACCTATGGTGGCGACTGGATTGAGCGTTTATTTCTGGGGCAGCTTCCAGCCGATGCCCATCCCTATTTCGCCACCATTGCAGATTTGCAGGTATCGGCTCATCTGTTGATCCGTCGTACCGGTGAGTTGGTGCAGTTTGTTCCCTTTGATCAGCGTGCCTGGCATGCTGGTCGCTCAACCTTTCAGGGGCGTGATAACTGCAATGATTTTGCGATAGGTATCGAGCTGGAGGGTTCGGATCTGCAGCCTTACACACAAAAGCAATACGCACAGCTGATTGCGGTAACCTGTGGCTTGATGCAGACTTATCCAGAGATTACGTCAGCGCGCATCTGCGGCCATCAGCAGGTGGCGCCTGGCCGCAAGACTGATCCGGGGCCTGCTTTTGACTGGTCGATGTATCTGCAGGCACTGGAAGCCAACAAGAAGGAGCTGGGCGGATGAAGTTTTTTGTAATGTTAGCGGTATTGCTGCTGCGCAGTGTGCCGGGGCAGGGTTTGACTCGACCGGTGGATCGCTGGCTTTTGAGTTGGCAGCACCGGCTTTCCGGTTGGCTGGGTCAGGCCGCTGGTTCTTCGGCAGTATTCCTGCTGACGGTTTTGCCACCGGTATTGTTGTTGTGGTTGCTGCTCTGGTGGCTGGATGGTGTGCTCTGGTCCTTGCCGGTGCTACTGGTGCATCTGGTGGTGATTTTTTATGCGCTGGGGCGGCGTAATGATCTGGTCTGGGTGGAGCGCTACATGATTGCCTGGCGTCAGGGGGATCATCAGGCGGCTTCTTATTATGCCGCCGAAATACTGGATGAACCGCTGGATGCTGCTTCAGCAACTGAACTGCACTGTCGTGTGGTATCGAGACTGGTCTTTTTTGCTTTTGACCGGCTGTTTCTGGTGCTTTTCTGGTATCTGCTGCTGGGGCCGGTAGGAGCTTTGCTGGCGCGTTTGTCAGAGCAGGCCATTGCCAATGCACGCCGAGGGCGACGGGTGCTGGAAGAAGAGGGGATTCAGGACCCCTTGTGGCCGGGTAGCTGTGAAGAGCAGGTGGAGCGCTTTCAGCGAGTGATGGAGTGGCCTGCGGCTCGCTTGATGGGGTTGACGCTGGCCTTGACCGGTCGACCCTTGCTGGGGTTGCGCCAGTTTCTGTCTGATCTGCCGCGCTGGCAGTTGTCCAGTGAGGTTTTTTTGAATCGTCAGTTACTGAGTGGTTATGGGCAGCTGTCTGGAGAAGACCTGGCTGGTGCTTCGGCTTACTGTGAGCGTCCTGAGTTGATGACCGAGGAGGCTGACCAGGAGCTTTCACTGTTGCGGGAGCGGGTCTGGCGTTCCCTTGCGGTGTGGGTTGCGGTCACTGCTGTGGGTGTCATTTTCTGGACCTGAAACCTGATATAAGCCTTCGTGTTAAGCATGGGGGCTTTTTTTTGAGTGGTTTTGTAGTAAAATTACAAGAATGGAAGTGCAGTAAAAGCAGTGCGAAAGTCACCGTAAAATCAGGGAAATAATGGTGCGGTGCAACATGAAAGCCGGTTGATTATCTGCTTTTCTTAGTGGGCAAGTGATTTGACTGGTAAGTCATGTTCCGAATTTTTCATGGGTTCGACTGAATGCTGTAGTCGGGCTACATCTGTTTGTGTTTATAAAAATTGAAGCGGAGATGTGATATGAGTCAGGAGGTTAAAGACCTGGATCCGGTGGAAACCCAGGAGTGGTTGGAGTCTCTGGATTCTGTATTGGTCAACGAAGGTGAAGAGCGGGCGAAGTTCCTGCTGACCCAGTTGGCTGACCGTATGCGTCGTGATGGTTCCCAGTTACCCTTTTCCATTACCACCCCTCACCGTAATACCATCCCGGTTCATCGTGAAGCCCGCATGCCCGGTGACCTGTTCATGGAGCGTCGGGTTCGTTCGCTGATTCGTTGGAACGCCATGGCCATGGTGATGCGTGCCAACAAGAAAAACCCGGGTATTGGTGGTCATATTTCCAGTTTCATGTCCAGTGCCACCCTTTATGATGTGGGTTTCAACTATTTTTTCCGCGCCCCGAAAGACGAGTTTGAAGGTGATCTGGTGTATTTCCAGGGTCATGGTGCTCCGGGTGTTTATGCCCGTGCTTTCCTGGAAGGTCGTCTGACCGAAGAGCAGTTGGATAACTTCCGTCAGGAAGTGGATGGCAAGGGTGTTTCTTCTTATCCACACCCCTGGCTGATGCCAGACTTCTGGCAGTTCCCTACAGTATCCATGGGTCTGGGTCCGATTCAGGCGATTTACCAGGCGCATGTCATGAAATACCTGGATTCCCGTGAGCAGAAACCGATGCTGGATCGCAAGATCTGGTGTTTCATGGGGGATGGTGAGTGTGATGAGCCGGAATCGCTGGGTGCCATTTCGCTGGCGGGCCGTGAAAAGCTGGATAACCTGATTTTTGTGATCAACTGCAACCTGCAGCGTCTGGACGGTCCGGTACGTGGTAACGGCCGCATTATGGACGAGCTGGAAGGTGTATTCCGCGGTGCCGGCTGGAACGTCATCAAGGTGGTCTGGGGCCGTCACTGGGATCCGCTGTTTGAAAAAGACACCAAGGGCCTGCTGCAGAAGCGCATGGATGAGGTGGTGGATGGTGAGTATCAGAACTACAAGGCCAGTGGTGGTGCCTACACCCGTGAAAACTTCTTTGGTGCCTATCCTGAGCTGAAGGAGATGGTCAAGGATCTGACCGATGATGACATTTATGCGCTCAATCGTGGCGGCCATGATCCCTACAAGGTTTATGCGGCTTACCATGAAGCAGTGAACAACGCCAATGGCCGTCCCACGGTGGTGCTGGCACATACCGTTAAGGGTTACGGCACCGGTGATGACGGCGAAGCCAAGAATGACACCCACTCGGTCAAGTCCTTGCAGCTGGACACCCTGAAAAAGTTCCGTGATCGTTTTGGTATCCCGTTGAGTGATGCCGAGCTGGAGCAGGTGCCTTTTTACAAGCCAGCCGAAGACAGCCCGGAAATGCGCTATATGCGCCGCTCCCGTGAGGCACTGAACGGTTACCTGCCAGCGCGTCGTGCTGATTATCAGGCACTGGAGACCCCGGCGCTGGATGACAAGGCTTATGAAGCCATGCTGCAGGGTTCCAAGGGGCGGGAGATTTCCTCCACCATGGCCTTTGTGCGCATTCTCACTGGCCTGACCAAGGATAAAAAAATCGGCGAACGCATTGTGCCGATTGTGCCGGATGAAGCCCGTACCTTCGGTATGGAAGGCATGTTCCGTCAACTCGGTATCTATACCTCTGAAGGCCAGAAGTACAAGCCCGAAGACTCCAACCAGATCATGTTCTACCGGGAAGACAAGAAGGGGCAGATCCTGGAGGAAGGCATCACCGAAGCTGGTGCCATGTCGGCCTGGATTGCAGCGGCCACCAGTTACAGTAACCACAACTACCCGTTGGTGCCTTTTTACATCTATTACTCGATGTTCGGTTTCCAGCGTATCGGTGACCTGGCCTGGGCGGCCGGTGATCTGCAGGCGCGTGGTTTCCTGGTGGGTGGTACTGCCGGGCGCACCACACTGAACGGTGAAGGTCTGCAGCACCAGGATGGTCACAGTCATCTGATGGCAGCCACCATTCCCAACTGCCGCACCTATGATCCCACTTACAGTTATGAACTGGCGGTGATCATCCAGGATGGCCTGAAGCGCATGTACCACGACAAGGAAAACTGCTTCTACTACCTGACGGTGATGAACGAAAACTACGAACACCCGGAAATGCCGCAGCGGCCGGAAGTGGTTGAGCAGATCATCAAGGGTATGTACCTGCTGAAGGAAGGTGGTAAGGGCAAACTGAAGGTTCAACTGCTGGGCTCAGGCACGATTCTGCGTGAAGTGGAAGCTGCTGCGGAACTACTGAAAGCTGACTTTGGTGTTGAAGCCGATATCTGGAGTGCCACCAGCTTTAATGAGCTGCGTCGTGATGCGCTGACCGTGGAGCGTCATAACTTCCTCAATCCGGAAGCTGAGCCGAAAAAGGCTTACATCACCAGTCTGCTGGAAGGGCGTCAGGGTCCGGCCATTGCTGCCACTGATTACATGAAGCTTTATGCTGATCAGGTACGGGCCTGGGTACCCATGGATTACAAGGTGCTGGGCACGGACGGTTATGGTCGTTCCGACACCCGCGAGAAGCTGCGCTATTTCTTTGAGGTGGATCGTCACTTTGTGGTGGTGGCTGCACTCAAGGCGCTGGCAGATCGCGGTGAACTGCCAGCCAGAACAGTCAGTGAAGCCATCAGCAAATACGGCATTGATCCGAACAAATGTGATCCGCTGTTTTGCTGAGTGATGACTGCAACCGAATTCAGGAGATAAGCCTTGAGCAACGAAATTATTAAAGTACCGGACATCGGTGGTAACGAGGATGTCGAGGTCATTGAAGTCAACGTTAAGGTCGGTGATCGCATTGAACCGGAAGACACCCTGATTGTATTGGAGTCTGACAAGGCCAGCATGGATATTCCAAGCCCGGTTGCGGGTGTGGTGAAGCAGGTGCTGGTCAAGGAAGGTGACAAGGTGTCTGAGGGTGCTGCCATTGTTGAGGTGGAAGCTGAAGGTGGCAGTGCGGCAGCCGAGGCGGAAGCGCCGGCAGCCAAAGCTGAACCAGCGCCTGCTGCAGCACCGGTTGCAGCGGCCAGTGCACCGGCTGCTCCTGTTGTGCCTGCAGCCCCTGCAGGTCGCCAGGAAGTTCGAGTGCCAGACCTGGGTGGTCATGCTGAAGTTGAGATCATCGAGGTAGCTGCCAAGGTTGGTGATCAACTGCAGGCGGAAGACGCGCTGATTACCCTGGAAACCGACAAGGCAACCATGGATGTACCCAGTCCTTTTAATGGCAAGCTGGTCGAGCTGCTGGTTAAAGAGGGTGACAAGGTATCCGAAGGTGACCTGATTGCCTGGATTGAAGCTGAAGGCGAGGCGGCTGCACCAACGGCTGCAACAACAGAAGCAGTTGTTGAGGCACCTAAGGCCGCCGCACCCGTTGCTGCTGCAGCACCTGTGGCAAGTGTGGCTCCAGTGGCTGCCGCTCAGCCTGCGGCAGCTGGCAAGTCAACCAAGGTACATGCTGGCCCTGCCGTGCGTTTGCTGGCGCGTGAACTGGGTGTTGATCTGACGGAAGTAAAAGGCTCTGGCCCGCGTGGTCGTATTCTGAAGGAAGACCTGCAGAATTTTGTCAAGCAGGTGATGCAGCAGAGTAAAGCGGGTGGTAGCACTGCCGCAGCTGTCAGTGGTGGTGCAGGTATTCCGCCGGTTCCTGTACAGGATTTCAGCCAGTTTGGTGAGATTGAAGAAAAACCCATGGGTCGACTGCTGAAAGCTGGTGCAGTTAATTTGCACCGTTCCTGGCTGAATGTACCCCATGTCACGCAATTTGATGAGGCTGATATCACTGAGCTGGAAAACTTCCGCAAGGCGATGAAGGCTGAAGCTGAAAAGCAGGGCACCAAACTCACGCCGCTGCCATTCCTGATCAAGGCCTGTGCGCTGGCATTAAAAGCCTATCCGCAGTTCAACGTTTCGTTGGGTGCCGGTGGTGACACGTTGATCTGGAAAAAATACGTCAACATCGGGTTTGCGGTGGACACACCGGACGGCCTGCTGGTGGTGGTGGTGAAGGATGCTGATAAAAAGAGCATTTACGAGCTGGCACGTGAATCCTCTGAGTTGGCATCCCGTGCCCAGAAGAAGCAGTTGAAGGGTGAAGACATGAAAGGCAGTTGTTTCACCATTTCTTCACTGGGTTCAATCGGCGGCACTGCTTTCACACCCATCGTGAATGCACCGGAAGTGGCCATTCTGGGTGTGTCCAAGGCTGATATGAAGCCAGTGTGGGATGGTAAGGCTTTCCAGCCACGGCTGATGCTGCCCTTGTCACTGTCTTATGATCACCGTGCCATTAATGGTGCTGATGCTGCCCGTTTTACCAGCTTCCTGTCACAGCAGTTGGGTGACATTCGGAAAATGCTGTTGTAAATCATGATGCTGCAATAATGAACAAAAGCTCCCATTTGTCTTGGGAGCTTTTGTTTACACAAAGTATTAAAACAATCGTTTGAAAGTTGCAGTTTTTCCGTTAAGGTTGGAGAAACATCCAACCCTGTTTCCCGGAGGGAGACACATAACAATAATAGGATGCCTTCAAGAGGGCTGAGCAATGCTGACGTTGTTTTTGAAACCGGGCATGGCGCTGATGAACCGCCTGGCCTATTTCCAGAAATTCACTTTGATTGCACTGTTGTTTCTGCTGCCACTGATGCTGCTGAGCAGTATGCAAACCAAATCCCTGTGGGATGATTTGCGCCAGTTGCAACGAGAGCGATCGGGGCTTGAGCTGCAGGTTTCAGTGCTGCAGCTGGTCGCGCTGGCCGAGCGTTACCAGGATCTGGCGGCGCTGAATGATGGCAGAGATGACCCGCTGATTCTGCAGCAGCAGGAACAGGTGCGTCAGCAATGGCATCAGGCATTTGATCGTTTTCAGCAAGACGCATCTCTGAAGCTGGAAGACACCAATATGGATGCAGCCGTGCAGGCACTGGCTGATCGGGTTGATGGTCTGTTCCGCCCGCAGGGCACCATGGGTAATCAGGCGTTGGCACTGGCACATTTTGAGCCGCTGGTGATGAACACCTATGGTCTGCTGCAAGGTATCCGTCAGAGCAGTGACCTGATGCGGGACTCCCGTACCGAAGTGCAGTTACTGCAATTCCTGTTGAATGATCAATTGCCACAGCTGCTGGCCAGCATCAGTCATGGCCGCAGTTATGGTAGTCATGTATTGCTGCAGCAGTTCATGGATTCACGTAGCAGCACCGAACTTGAAAATGTGGTGGATCTGTTGACCCGTCAGAGTCAGAGCTGGCAGTCGACCATGGATAGTCTGGCCTTCCGGGCACCGGAACTGGCTGACGAACTGCAGCGACTGGCTTCACAGGTTGGTGATCTGATTGTGGGCTTTCAGGAGTTGCTGGAAGATGAAGTGGTCTTTGCAGTCAGCCTGGATTCTGACTGGCAGGCGTTTTACCAGCAGGGCTTGCAGGCCCAGCAAGCATTCCTGGATATCGGCAGGCAGCTGATTGGTGAAGCAGACAGTTATTTACAGGCGGCAGAGGCTTCTCAATCGACTCAGCTGTGGTTGATGAGTGGATTGCAGCTGCTGCAACTGTTGGTGGTTGCCTACCTGTATACCTGTTTTTATGTGTCCATGCACACCAACATGCGTACCTTGCTGGGCAGTGTGAAAACACTGGCAGAAGGAGACTTGCGTGTGACTCCGGAAGCGACCACCAGGGATGAAATGGGGGTGCTGACAGAGGCATTTGGCAGCATGTCAGCCCGCATGCGTGAGCTGGTGCAAACGGTCCGCTGCAGTGTTGATCAGGTTGCCGAGCAGGCCGGGCATGTTTCCGGTGCAGCGGCTCAGGCGCGAGAAACCAGCGAAATACAGCAAGGAGAAACCACCCAGGTGGCCAGCTCAATGAACCAGATGAATGCCACTTCGTCAGAGGTGGCCCAGCATGCAGCTGATGCCGCAGTGATTGCCGGTGAAGCACGTCAGCAGGCCGGTCAGGGGCAGCAGCTGGCTGGTGAAATGAGTGACCGCATGGAGCGCTTGGCAACTTCGCTGGAAGATGCTGCCGGTGCCGGCCAGGCATTAGTGGAGCGGAGTGATCGGATTGGTGCGGCTCTGGAAGTGATTCGTGCCATTGCTGAACAGACCAACCTGCTGGCCCTGAATGCTGCGATTGAAGCGGCGCGGGCAGGTGATGCCGGTCGAGGTTTCGCGGTGGTGGCTGATGAAGTGCGCTCGCTGGCCAGTCGAACGCAAAGCTCCACCCACGAAATTGCCGCCATTATTGAAGATCTGCATGCCGGGGTGGACGGTGTGGTGGGGCATATTCAGAAAAGTCGTGAGCGTGCAGAACTGACCGCTGAGCAGTCGCGCCAGGTCAGTGAGGCTTTAAGTCGCATTTTGCTGGCGGTGGAAGAAATTGATGCAAAAAGCCAGCAGATCGCGGCGGCAGCGGAAGAGCAGTCTGCAGTGGCTTCGGAAATTGATGCCAACCTTGAGCGGATCCGTGATGGCAGTGAAGCCAGTGCGCAGGGTGCCAGTGCCACTGAACAGGCCAGTCAGGCGTTGACACGGACCACTGAAGCCTTGCAGTTGTCCATCAGTGCCTTCCGCGTGGCTTGATCATTATCCAGTGCAGCACTTTCCCGCCTTTGGTCTTAGTGCCCGGAACTTGTCAGTTCCGGGCGCGCCCTGTATTGTCCTACCTTTGCTGAGCATCCGGCTTTCTGTTTGACCCACTTAAAAAAATAGTAACGAAGGAGACACCCATGCGTCTGATTCTGTTGGGAGCGCCCGGCGCGGGCAAAGGCACCCAGGCCCAGTTTATCTGTGAAGCTTTTGGTATTCCCCAGATTTCCACTGGTGACATGCTGCGTGCTGCTGTTAAAGCCGGTACCGAGCTGGGCATGAAAGCCAAAGAAATCATGAATGCTGGTGGTCTGGTGTCTGACGATATCATCATTGGTCTGGTTAAAGACCGTATCAGCCAGCCAGATTGCGCCAAAGGCTTCCTGTTTGATGGCTTCCCACGCACCATTCCCCAGGCTGATGCCATGAAAGAAGCCGGTGTAAAGCTGGATCACGTGGTGGAAATTGCCGTTGATGACGAAGAAATTGTGCAGCGTATGTCTGGTCGTCGCGTTCACCCGGCTTCCGGTCGCACTTATCACCTGGTGTACAACCCGCCAAAGGTTGCCGGTAAGGATGATGTAACCGGTGAAGACCTGATTCAGCGTGAAGACGACAACGAAGCGACCGTGCGTCATCGTCTGGCGGTGTACCACGATCAGACTGCACCACTGGTGGAATACTACCAGGCCTGGGCTAAACAGGATGCTGCACAGGCACCGGTTTACTCCCATATCAAGGGTGTGGGCAGCGTGGAAGATATCCGTGCTCAGGTGATGAAGGCATTGGGTGCCTGATCCTTTATGACTTGTATTCTGGCGCTGGATACCTCCACTGATGCTGGCTCCGTTGCCTTGTGGCTGGATGGCGAGGTGGTGGAAGACTTCCAGTTGTTGCCAAGGCAGCAGGCACAGGCACTGCTGCCACAGATCGAGCAGTTGCTGTCGCGTGCCGGTATTTCGTTACAGCAACTGGATGCACTGGCATTTGGGCGGGGCCCGGGTTCTTTCACCGGTCTGCGCATTGCTGCTGCCAGTGTGCAAGGCCTGGCACTGGCTTTGGATCGCCCGGTGATCCCTGTCTCCACTTTGCAGTCACTGGCATGGACAGCCCATCAGCAGTATTTTGCCAATAAGGTACTGACCTTGCTGGATGCACGCATGGATGAGGTTTACTGGTGTGCCTGGCAATGGCAGGAAGATCGTCCAGAAGCCTTGCTGGAAGAAACACTCAGTCCGCCAGAGATGGTGTTGTTAAATAACCAGCAGGAGCTGGATTGGGTTGTGGCTGGTTCCGGAGCCGTCTTTGTTGAGCGTTTGCCACCGGTCATTAAAGGCTGTATCCAGCAGGAGTTGCCAGATATTCGTCCTTCGGCCGGTGCAATGGTGCAGCTTGCGCACCAGGCCTGGCTCAGGGGCGAACTGCAGGATGCCTCCGCTGCACTGCCGGTTTATCTGCGGGACAAGGTGACACACGGCAGCTGATGGCAAAATCATGTAAAGTTTTGTCGTTCCAGGTCGATAGTGTAAAGGTTCACCCTGTGTAGAGGTTTATCCTGTATAGAGGTTCATCCTGTGTCCATCCGGCATCCGTGAAATAACGTAGAGTGGTTGCAGCCATGCGGGTTCAAGGAACATTACAAGCACCCTTACCACAACAACTGCGGCGTAAGAATAAAGCGCCGGAAGTTGCTGAGTCTGCTGAAGAGCCTCAGCCTTCGCGTGGTGAAATCATTCGGCTGGCACCAGAAGTTGACTATATCCCTGGTGATGAGCGCCTGGACTGGGACGAGCGTCAGTTGTCTCATGCTGCCCGGCGAGCACTGCAAGGTTATTGGTCAGTTGCCCATCAAGGGAATCTCTGGGCAGAATGGCGTCGTGTTGATCTTTATGTCTGAATGCCAGGTTCTGCCTTGTCTGTGAACACCTTTCCTCCCCTTGTTTCGCTACACCCTTCTGAATCCCTGTTAAGCCTTGCCCAGCAGTTGAGTTTGCAACTCACCGATCAAGTGCCTGACCAGGGTTTTTATCTGCAGCAAGATAAGGATGGCCTGGCTTTGGTTTGTGCTGACCAGCCACGCATCCACCCGGTTCGCGTTGATTTTGCAGCTGGTGCTTTGGCTCATCGGCGCCAGTTTGGTGGTGGTCGTGGTCAGGCCATTGCCAAAGCCTGTGGTCTCAAACCAGGTGTTAACCCGCGTGTATTGGATGCCACCCTGGGGTTGGCTGGGGATGCTTTTGTATTGGCCTCGCTGGGGTGTAGGGTGCTGGGTATTGAGCGCCAGCCCTGGGTTGCAGCGCTGGTGCAGGATGCCTTGCATCGGGCGATTGCAGTGCCTGATCTGGCGTGGCTGGAACAGCGGCTACAACTGCGTGTTGGTGATGCCACCAGTCGCATGGCTGAACTTGCTGGTGACTTTGCGCCTCAGGTGGTGTATCTGGACCCGATGTTCCCGCATAGTGCAAAAACTGCTGAGGTCAAAAAGGAAATGCGCTTTTTCCGGGAGTTGGTTGGTGCGGATGCCGACTCTGACCTGTTGTTGCAGCAGGCGCTGGATCTTGTCAGCCACCGAGTGGTAGTGAAACGTCCACGTAAAGCTCCCTTCCTGGCTGGCCGAGAGCCATCCTTGAGCCTGGAAGGCAAGGCTAACCGTTTTGATATCTATACCCTGCGAAAACTCGACAAAACGCTGGATTAAACCTGACGCTTTGTTGGTTATTACAAGGAGTGATGCAGGGTCAGGCTTAACAGGCTATGACGCAGTTGTGGATCAAACACTTGTCTACCACGTCGGGTGATTTCCAGTAGCTGGTCAGTAAAGATCAGCTGTTGCTGTTCGTCTTCCTGCACCCAGCCTTGTGCCATCAATTGCTGCAAGGCTTGTTCAAACAGGCGGCTATCCGAGTATTCCGGGGAGTTCAGTCCTTGTAATACCGCCAGACGTTGTGCCATCTGCTGAGTCAGCGCTACCAGTTGTTTGTGATCCAGATGGCCGCTGCCATGGCGCTCGAGCAAGGCTAACAACAGGTAATAACGCTCCAGCATCGGTTGTACCAGGCTGCCAAGCAGGCGTAAGCGCATGCATCCAGGCAGGTGCTCGGCAGGGCGCAGCCACTCACCGCTGGTTCCCAACTCCAATAACCCGATTTGCTGCAATTGCTCAAGTGTCTGGTTGAGTTGTGCGTTGAGCTTGTCTACTGGCCAAGGCAAAAACAGCTCTTCTGCCAGCAGTGGATACACCATGCCTGCCTGCTGTTGCAGTGTTTCGGTGGTGAGGTTTTTCTGGTGAGTGAACAGGAAGGCTACCAGTGCGGGCAGGGCAAACAGGTGCAGGCTGTTGTTCCGATACCAGGTTAACAGAATTCCCTGTTGCTCCTGGCAGCGATAGAGATCACCCAATGGATGTTCCATGCGCTCAATAAACCCCAGGCGCTCTGTCGCATCCAGCCAGTCTTGTGGTTGATCTTCCGGCAACTTGTGCACACCCTGCATGCTGGCAAGTTGTTGCAGCGTTTGCATCTGAGCCAGCAGGTTGTTGGCTTCCATGGCACGGTGTGGGCTGGCCAGCAGTGCCAAAGCCACCAGGTTGACCCGGTTCAGGGTTGCTGCCTGGTTGATGCTGCAGGCCACCATGTGACTGAGCTGGTTGACTGCATCCTGATGTGTAGCCTGGTTGGTAGTAGACAGGTTATCGAGTGCCAGTGGTTCACCAAAGGATACATCCACGCGACCAAAATACTGGCGAAGGCTGTTCAGCACGCGTAGCAGGTCCAGCGGTGACTCTTTTTTCTTGCTTTTTCCACGCAGTTCGCTGAGGTAAGTGTTGCCTTCCAGTACCTTTTCATAACCCAGGTAAACGGGCACCAACAACAGTGGTTTGCGGGTGCCGCGCTGAGCGGCCTTTAATGTCATGGATAACATGCCGGGGCGGGGTGGCAAGGTGCGTCCTGTCCGTGACCGGCCGCCTTCCACAAAATATTCCACCGGGTGCCCCTGGGCCAGCAGATGACAGAAGTATTCATTAAAAACAGCGGCATAAAGCGGGTTGTCACGAAAGCTGCGGCGCATGAAAAAAGCACCGCCGCGACGTAACAGGGGACCGATCACCGGCATATTCAGGTTGATGCCGGCAGCAATGTGTGGCGGCATCAAGCCATGGCGGAAAAGTACATAAGACAGCAGCAGATAGTCGATGTGGCTGCGATGGCAGGGTAGGTAAACGAGGGTGTAGTGTCCGGCGCGGGTCTTGATGGCGTCCAGACCGGTGACCCTGACACCATCATAAAGGCGTGTCCAGAGGCGTGACAGCAAACGATCCAGAATCAGCAAAACCGGATAAGAAACACTGGAAGCAATTTCATTGATGTATTTAAGTGCCTGTTCACGCGGTTTGTGGATTTTGCCTTCGGCAGTGGCCTGACGTATGGCTTCACGTAGTGCCGGTGATGCCATCAGGCTGTTCACCAGTGTGCGCCGATGGGACAGATCGGGCCCCAGTACGCGTGTTCTGACGCGACGAAAATAAAGCTGCAGCAGTCGTCGGCTTTTTTCGGCAGCATGATTGGCACCACGTGCCATGAGTGTTTGCTGATCCATCAGCTTGCGTACCTGGATTGGTTGACCGGTTTCAACCCACAGCTGACGCCCATGCAACAGAATCGCCAACAGGCGGTGCAGGCCCCCCATCAATCCCCAGCGCTGGGCGGTGAGTAATTTGAGCAGTGGCTCTTCACGCCCGGGTGCTCGCCCCCAGAAAAAACTCACTGGAATCACCAGTACATCACTGGTTGGTTGCGCTTGTAGGACTTGCCAGAAACGCTCCAGATCCCCGGTGGTTTGTGGTCCCAGAAATGCTTTACCCAGTCCCGGAGCGCGCTGCAGGCAAAGCAGGTTGATGCTGAAATTTTCACTGCCAAGCGGTAGGCTCTGGATTCCCGGTAATCCGGCTTTTTGCATCAGCTTGCTCAACAGTAGGGTTTCCGTCAGGCTGTACTGATCCATGACATAAAAAACCGGCAGTGCAGGATTTGATGCGATATCCGGTGCAGTAAAATGGGGTTTCACCAACAGCTTCAGCAACAGCTTCAATGCCCCGTGCACTAATAACTGGAAAGGTAGTGTCAGTGGTCGAATGATGGATTTAAACATGTTGGCAGCAACAAAAAAGATGGATGCACAATGATACCTCTGGCGAGGCACTTTTCCTGGCGGTCAGGACATCATACTGATCTGCTGATTGATGGTCGCCATTTTTTTCCCGATATGTTGCAGGCCATAGAGCAAGCTCAGGACTATGTGTTGCTGGAGGTTTATCTGGCGGCCAGTGGTCGTTTAATGGATTGCTGGGTGGATGCGCTGATCACTGCTGCAGCCCGAGGCGTGCGGGTGTGTGTGTTACTGGATGGTTTTGGTGCTGCATCAGTGAACCATGCTGATCGGCAAAAGCTGGTGAAGGCGGGCGTCCGGCTGAACTGGTTTAATCCGTTGCACTGGCGCAAACTCAGTCGCAACCTGATGCGTGATCATCGCAAACTCTTGCTGGTGGATGGCCATACGGCCTGGATTGGTGGTTTTGGTCTGACCAATGCCTTTGACGGGGCTGATCACGGCTGGCATGAGGTGGTGCTGAAAATCATGGGGCCCTGTGTTGGTGATTGGCAAAGCCTGTTTTGGCATACCTGGCACCAGGCGCGTGGGCGAGCGCTAAGTTTGCCTGCCTGTCAGCAACAGGCTGTCTGGGCCGGTGGTGTTGAAGGCAGGGTCGTGCACGGACAGGGGCTTTATCTGCACGCCATCAAATGGTCGTTGATTCGCCGTATCAACCAGGCGCAGCGGCGAATCTGGCTGGCCACCCCCTATTTTGTACCCACCTATACCCTGCGGAAAGCTTTGCGCCGCGCAGCCCTTCGTGGTGTTGAAGTGCATCTGTTATTACCGGGTCCGATTACTGATCATCCCCCGGTGCGCCATGCCGGGCGGCGGTTTTATAACACCTTGTTGCAGGCTGGGGTGCGAATTTATGAGTATCAACCTCGTTTTATTCATGCCAAGGTCAGCCTTTGTGATGATTGGGTTTCGATCGGTTCCTGCAACTTTGATCACTGGGGCATGCACTGGAATCTGGAGGCTAACCAGGAGGTTGAATCTGAAGCATTAGCCAGGCGGGTGGTTGCCTGGTTTGAAAGTGCCCGTGAGCAGAGTTTGTGGCTGGATCGCCGCCTGTGGCGGCAGCGACCCAGGCTGCAGCGGATCAAGGAATATTTCTGGGGTATGGTCGACGCATTGGTACAGCGTTTAAGGTAAATCAGCGACGACGATTTTTTTTCTTACCGGCTGTTGGTGCGCTGGGTTTGGTTTTTTCTTCAGGCGCATTAAGCTGGCAATAGATGTCCAGTAACAGCTCCTGCAACTGCCCGGCAAACTGTTGCATCAGTCCGCTGTCTTCTTCCATTTCGGCAAAGTCTTCTTCATCGGCAAAAAGGCCGGAAAGTGCCATTACCGGTAACAGTAGTTCGGCCATGGTTTGTTCGTCAGCACCGAACCAGAGCTCTTCCTGCTCGAAGGCAGCCTGCAGAAAGCCGGCACACCAGTCTGCGATAAAACCTTCTTCATCGGCTTGCCAGTCTGCTTCAAAAGGGAGTTCGATGCCGCTACCCTGATAAAACCCCATGCGAGCAGTCGTAAAAGCCTGCTGCAGCAGTGGCAGCAAAGCACTGGTTATGGCTGGCTCAGGATTGGTTGCCAGCAAGGCTGGTAGCCAGGTGTCAGTGTTCATCGGGCTGGGCTCTATGGCCCTTGCAGTGATGTAACCCAGTGCCACAAACAGATTGGCATCTTCATCACTATCCTGGTCGATGCTGGTCAGCAACTCATCCAGTTGTCCGAGTTGGTCGCTGTTCAGTAATATCAGTGGAGGTTCCTGATCCTGGTTCATAATGCCTCTGTGAAGACGATGTGGCTGGATGGATGATTTTACCTGCCCGGAAGGGCTGTAGCACCTGAAAAAGGCGGTTTTGTGCAGAATTCTGCAGTGGCTCTGACAAGGCATGAGCAATATTTAAGATTGAAGGCCGCAGTGCTCAGCTGTTATGCCCATGCTGAGCATTATTATCTCAAATCCTTTCCGCGCCCGGAGGTGCTTTGCAACCTGCGTGGCCGTGCTGCTGGCATGGCTGAGCTGCAGCGTAATCGGTTGCGCTTCAATCCTGTGTTGCTGGAAGAGAATGAAGCCGCTTTTCTACAGGAGGTCGTACCCCACGAAGTTGCACACCTCTTGGCCTGGCAGTTGCATGGCCGAGGCATTCGCCCTCATGGAGCTGAATGGCAGCAGATCATGCGGCAGGTGTTTGGCCTGGCGGCAGAGCGTACCCATGATTTTGATGTGCGCCGCTCTGCCAGACAAGCCTGGATTTATGCCTGTGGTTGTGTCGATCGCGAACACGCGTTAACCATCAGGCGGCATAACCGAATTTTGCGTGGGCATGCTTATGTCTGTCTGCAGTGTCGGACGCGATTGACCTATGTCAGACTTGATGAAAGCGTGACCGAAACCTGACTGTAGGGTCACTACATTTTAAGCTATTGATTTATAAATACTTTTGGCTGCTACCAAGGTCTAATGTTGTTACCCCACGGTGGGCATGTATAACTTCCCGCAGTAATTTGACATAAAAACAATCCACCCAGGCACAGAGGCTGAGTCTGATGAGCGAACAACAGAAAGTTTATCCTGTAACCCCCGAACTGGCAGAAAATGCGTGGATCAACAAGGAAAAATACCTTGCCATGTACAAGGAGTCAGTCGAAAGCCCGGAAACCTTCTGGGGAGAGCAGGGTAAGCGTATTGACTGGTTCAAGCCTTACACCAAGGTCAAGAACACCAGCTTTGACCCGCATAATGTTGATATCCGTTGGTTCGAGGATGGCACCCTGAATGCCTCTTACAACTGTCTGGATCGTCACCTGGAAACACGCGGTGATCAGGTTGCTATCATCTGGGAAGGTGATAACCCGGCCGAAGATAAAAAAATTACCTATCGTGAGCTGTATCACGATGTTTGCCGCTTTGCTAACGGCCTGAAAAAGCTCGGCGTTAAAAAAGGCGAAGTAGTCACCCTCTACATGCCGATGGTGCCTGAGGCTGCTGTTGCCATGCTGGCTTGTGCCCGTCTGGGTGCTGTGCACTCAGTGGTGTTTGGTGGTTTCTCCCCAGACGCAATCGCCAGCCGTGTTGTTGGTTCTGATTCCCGTGTCATCATCACTGCCGACGAAGGTCTGCGTGGTGGCAAGCATGTACCGCTGAAAGAAAACGTTGATGAGGGTCTGACCAACCCTGCGGTGAAGACGGTTGAACATGTGATTGTTCTGAAACGTACCGGTGGTGACATTGCCTGGCACGACCACCGTGACGTGTGGTGGCATGACCTGATTGCCGACTGTGCCGATGAATGCCCGGCTGAAGCCATGGCTTCTGAAGATCCGCTGTTCATCCTGTTCACCTCCGGTTCGACTGGTGCACCCAAGGGTCTGAAGCACACCACCGGTGGTTACATGGTGTATGCCTCCATGACCCATCAGTACATCTTCGACTACAAGCCGGGTGATGTTTACTGGTGTACCGCTGATGTGGGCTGGGTTACTGGTCATAGCTACATTGTTTATGGCCCGCTGGCCAATGGTGCAACCACCCTGATGTTTGAAGGTGTACCTTCATACCCAAGCCATAGCCGTTTTGGCGACGTCATTGACAAGCACGGCGTAACCATTTTCTACACCGCTCCCACCGCTGTGCGTGCACTGATGGCTCAGGGTGAGGGTGTGATGGGTGATACCAAGCGTACTTCCCTGCGTCTGCTGGGTTCGGTCGGTGAGCCGATCAACCCGGAAGCCTGGCAGTGGTACTACGACAAGATTGGTAATGGCAAGTGCCCGATTGTGGACACCTGGTGGCAAACCGAAACCGGTGGCATCCTGATTGCCCCGCTGCCCGGTGCCACTGACCTGAAGCCCGGTTCTGCCACTCTGCCTTTCTTTGGTGTGCAGCCTGCACTGGTTGATGCTGAAGGTAATATTCTGGAAGGTGAAACTGAAGGTAATCTGGTGTTGCTGGATTCCTGGCCGGGTCAGGGCCGCTCCATCTGGGGTGACCATGAGCGCTTTGTACAGACCTACTTCACTACATATAAGGGCATGTATTTCACTGGTGATGGCTGCCGCCGTGATGCTGATGGTTTCTACTGGATCACTGGTCGTGTTGACGATGTCATCAACGTATCTGGTCACCGCATGGGTACTGCTGAGGTTGAGTCTGCACTGGTAGCACATGCTTCCGTTGCTGAAGCAGCGGTGGTGGGTTATCCGCACGACATCAAGGGTCAGGGCATTTATGTGTATGTGACTTTGGCTGAAGGCTTCGAGCCCAGCGATGACCTGCGTAAAGAACTGGTCAAGTGGGTGCGCAAGGAAATTGGTCCGATTGCTTCACCAGATGTAATCCAGTTCTCTCCAGGTCTGCCAAAAACACGTTCTGGCAAAATCATGCGCCGTATTCTGCGCAAGATCGCCGCCAATGAAACGGAAGGTCTGGGTGATACCAGTACTCTGGCAGATCCATCCGTGGTTGATGATCTGATTGCCAATCGCGCAGTCAAGTAATCCTCAGGTTGTAATCCTTTGGCATTGCTCTTGCCCCGCCTCGGCGGGGCTTTCTTTTTCCAGGTTTGCAGGTGTTCAGGCTTGCTTTTCAGCGAATTGATGGCCCTGATAAGAGGTGGGCAGATTGCTCCTTGATAAATCATCACAGGAATATAATAATGCTTTGGTTTATGACAGGCGGAGGAAAATGAATGGCTTTACGCCACAAGATCATCGTTGCTGACGACCACCCCCTGTTTCGGGCGGCCCTCCAGCAGGCAGTGCGTCAAGCGCTGGCTGATGTCGATATTGTTGAAGCAGATACGCTGGAAGCGGTGCATCAGGCTGTTGCTGATCACCCCGATGCGGATCTGATTCTGCTGGATCTGCATATGCCCGGTGCCCATGGTTTTTCTGGTCTGGTCTTTCTGCGCGGTGTTAACCCCGGTATTCCGGTGGTGGTGGTGTCGGGCAGTGAAGAAAACCATGTCATCCGCCGTGCCATCGATTATGGCTCGTCTGGCTTTATTCCCAAATCGGCCTCACTGGATACCATTGCATCTGCCATTCGTCAGGTTATTGAAGGCGAGGTCTGGGTGCCGCCGGAAGTGGCAGGGAATATGGATGAAATCAGTGAGGAGGAGGCCCGCTTTGCTGAAGCGCTGGCTTCTTTGACACCACAGCAGTTCAGGGTATTGAACATGCTGACGGAAGGTCTGCTGAACAAGCAGATTGCCTATGAGTTGCAGGTTTCTGAAGCCACCATCAAGGCACATGTCACGGCCATTCTGCGCAAGCTGGGTGTGCACTCCCGTACTCAGGCAGTCATCGCCGCCAAACGCTTGGAAGTCGAAGCCCCCAAGGTTGCTGGCTGAAGCCGAACGGCTTAATGACGGAAGTCAGGCGATTTGATGATTGAAGCCGCTCAGCGTCCCTGCTGGCGGCGTCTGGTCTGTAACAAGCGGGTAATCATTGCTCTCAATGCAGCTGGTTTAACCGGCTTGTGTAGCAACTGAAAACCGGCGTCATGCACTTCGTTGGCAATCACATCGGTACGATCAGCGGTAATGATGATGCCGCTCAGTTTTTCTCCCAACTGTTCTTCCAATGCCTGCAGTGCCATAACACCTGTCTGGCCATCATTCAGATGGTAGTCAGCCAGGTATATTTCAGGCAGGTTGTCTGCCTCTTGCAAGTATCGACTGGCCTGTGGCAGGTTCTCGGCGGTTGCAACCACACACTTCCACCCTTGCAGCATGGCTTGCATGCCTTCAAGAATCAGGGGCTCATTGTCAATGCACAGGATGGGCAGGTCATCCAGTTTATTAAAGCTGCGCTTGCCGGGGATGAAGCCGGTCGCGCTGTGTTGTGCAGGAGCCTGGGGAACGGTGACAGCAAAGAGGGTGCCTTGGCCTGGCCAGCTGCGCACGGTGATGGGATGATCCAGTACCCGAGACATGCGCTCCGCGATGGACAGACCTAATCCCAGGCCTTTTTCATTGCGCTTGTCGGGAGTGTCCAGGCGTCTGAACTCCTGGAAAATTTCGTTCATACGGATTTCCGGAATACCCGGACCGGTATCCCAGACTTCAATGCGCAGTGACTGACCATGGCGACGACAGCCGATTAACACCTTGCCCTCGCCGGTGTATCTCAGTGCATTGGAGAGGAAGTTCTGCAAGATGCGACGCAGCATCTGAGCATCACTGCGCACCCAGGCACGGCTTTTCACTTGATGCAGCTGCAAGTCACGCTCGGCAGCCATCACACTGAACTCGGCTTTTAATGGATCCAGAATCTCACTGAGCGGGAAGTCACTGATTTTAGGCTGCAGTGCACCGGCATCCAGCTTGGAAATGTCCAGAAGGGTGCTGAGCAGCTCTTCTGCTGCTTTTAATGAGTTGTCGATATGACGGGTGGTCTTTTGCAGCTCAGGGTCTTGCACCTGTTGTGACAAGGCAGAAGTAAACAGGCGGGCGGCATTTAATGGTTGCAGCAGGTCGTGGCTGGCTGCGGCAAGGAAGCGTGTTTTGGATGCGTTGGCATCTTCGGCTTGCTGTTTGGCAAGGCGCATGTCTTCTTCTGCTCTGGCACGAACCTGGTTTTCCTTGAACAGTGCCGAGTTCAGTTCTGACAAGGCCAGGGTGCGTTCACGCACCCGCTCTTCCAGGTGTTCATTGGTTTCCTGCAGCGCAATTTCGACCAGTCGACGTTCGGTGATGTCCTGGTAGAGTGCAAAGAAGCCCAGCACTTCACCTGTTTCAGCCAGGTGGGGAGTATAGGTCACCAGGGCATAACGTATGCTGCGGTTTCGACCGGGTAATTCCAGTTCAAACGTCTGGCGGCGGCCCTCCAGTGCAGCACGCATGAAGGGGTTGCGTGCCTCATACTCGGCAGCAGGCAAAACCTTGTAAACCGGCTGGCCAATCACCTGGTTGCGATCGATGCCCATGGCTTCTTCGTAAGCACGATTGGTGAAAAGATAGCGCCGATCAGTATCAAAATAAGCAATCAGTGCCGGTACGTTGTCGGTGTAGATGCGAATGTTGTTCTCTGACTGAATCAGCGCTTCTTCCACCTGTTTCTGCTGGGTGATGTCCTGATAACTGTAAACAAAACCACCTCCGGGCATGGGGTTGCCCTGGATTTCCAGCACGGAACCATCCTTGCGATAGCGGATATAACGATGAGGTTCACCATCCCGAATATTGTCCAGCAGTTGCTGCACATGGGTCTCGGGATCACCGGGGCCATACTCGCCTCGCTCGGCGTTGTAGCGGAAGATTTCAACGGCCGGTCGCCCAACCCGGATGAAATTGTCCGGGAAGTGGAATAATTCCAGGTAACGCTGATTCCAGATCACCAGGCTCAGGTGTTGATCCACCACGCTGATGCCTTGTGACAGGTTTTCAATGGTGGACTGTAACAGGCTGCGGTTGAACTCCAGCACCTGAGAGGCTTCATCCACAATCGAGATCACATCAGAGATTTTGATCTCTTTGCCCTGCAGGGCTGAGCTCATCACAATACGAGCAGATGAAGCACCCAGCACACCTGCCAGCAAGCGTTCAGTGAACTGAATCAGTTCAATACTGGCTGGGTCTTCATCTTTCAGCGGGGGTTGAGCACGCTTGATGGCGTAATCCCGGAAAGCCCGGTAAACCGCATCTGCACCCACAAAACGTTCTGCCAACAGCCTTAAATCACCAATATTGGTGGACCCCTTCCACAGGCGTGAAGTCTTGACTGGCTTGGATTCCAGGTTGTCCACAAAGGCTGAAGCCTGAATGCGGTCAATCACCCGCTGGCGAGTCAGGCGGGATACCAGGGTGTAAGCCAGCAGGTTGCCACTCAGGCTCCACAGAACACCCTGGGTGAAGTAATCCATGCCGGTCATGCCGAACAGGGTGCTGGGGCGCAACCAGTCAATATTAAACGGACCATGGCTTAAAAAGTGGCTGTCAGCCAGCCCTGCAACCTGAAGGCTAGGCAGCAACAGAGTGTAGATCCATAGCGCTGCACCGGTCAGCAAGCCTGCCAGTGCGCCCCAGCGATTGCCCTGCTTCCAGAGGATGCCACCCAGTGCAGCCGGTGCCAATTGACCAATCGCGGCAAAAGCCAGGAAGCCTGTTGCAGCCAGAGAATTAAATTCGGCAATGGTGCGGTAAGTCAGGTAACCCAGCAGCATCACAAGCAACATGGTCAGACGGCGGATGCGCAATACAAAGCGACCGAAGTCCTGGTGTGAGGTGTTGCTGGTCCAGCGGGTTTTTAACAGGAATGGAATAACAATTTCGCTGGAAACCATGATGCTGACTGCTACGGTTGCCATGATGGCCATGCTGGTGGCGGCAGAAAACCCGCCAATGTAAGCCAGCAAGGCTAACCAGCCAGCATCAAAGGCTAAAGGGAGGGTTAACACAAAGGTATCAGATTCCACGCGCCCGTCCGGGAAGGTAATCAGACCGGCGGCAGCTATCGGCATCACAAAAACAGCAAAAAGCGTCAGGTAAAGCGGCAGAAACCAGCGCGCATAACGGGCATCATCACGGTGGGCATTTTCCACCACGGTGACATGGAACATACGTGGCAGCAGGATGATGGCCACCATAGCTAGCAGGGTTTGTGCCAAAAACCCCTGCGTCAGTGCTGTGGCATTGAGCTGTGCTTCCAGCGGCCGGAAAAACTCGGCTTTTGCCATCAGGTCATTAAACCCACCAAATACACCCCAGGTGATAAAGATACCTACTGCAAGGAAGGCAAAGAGTTTGATCAATGACTCAAAAGCTATGGCGCGCAGCAGTCCCTCGTGGTGCTCGGTTGCATCAATGTGGCGGGTACCGAACAGAATCGCAAATACTGCCAGCGCCAGAGCAACGTGAAATGCTGTATCAGAAAGAAAGTGTATGCCACCACTGCTGGGGGTGGGTTCCGGGAAGCTGGTCAGGACTTCGTAGGCCATGGCAACAGCCTTTAACTGCAGGGCAATGTAGGGGAGGGTGCCAACCAGTGCAATCAGGGTCACCAGCACCGCAAGTAGCTGCCATTTTCCGTAACGCGAGGCAATGAAGTCGGCAATGGAGGTGATGTTCTGGGCTTTACTGACACGAAAAATTTTTCGCAGCAGCGGCCAGGCAAAAAAGTAGGTCAGGATAGGGCCGATAAAAATACTCAGATACAGCCAGCCACCACCTGCGGCCTGCCCGACGGCACCGTAAAAGGTCCAGGAGGTGCAGTAAACGGTCAAGGCCAGGCTGTATATCCATGGGCGGCTGGTAGGCTGTTGGCGGCGGCGGGCTGCACGATCGCCCTGCCAGGCAATGGCAAACAGCAGCAGCAGATAAGCCAGAGAAAAGAGAATCAGTTGCCAGCCAGCAAACATGCCAATAATCCCGTGTTAGGTTCGCAGCGCGCATTATGCGCAATTTTGTTCACCAAATCAGTGCTTCCATTCATCAGGGTTTAAAAACCAGGTGGTTTTGAAAAGAGCAGCAAGTGTTTTTGACAGGAAATTTCTTAGACTATGGTTTTGTAGGTGCGGCATCAGGGCGCATCAGTAGAAACTGATTTATTGATTATCTTGTTGTTTTTAAAGATTAAATTTTGATTGTTGAGCCTTGCTGCTTTTTCCTACTACTAAGGTCGGGGCTTTTATTCCCCAGCTTAGTTTTGCAGAATCAACCTCGGAATTTTCTCAACCTGGTGGAATTCCCAACTCTCAATAACAATAAGCGGAGAGCAACACTATGGCAGATGATAAAGCGAAAGCTGCTGCTTACTGGTCAGCGAACCTTCGTCTGATCGTCGGGAGCCTGATCGTCTGGGCACTCGTATCCTTTGGTTTTGGTATCCTCCTGCGTCCCTTGCTGTCCGGCATTGCTGTCGGTGGTACAGATCTGGGCTTCTGGTTTGCCCAGCAGGGTTCCATTCTTACCTTTATCGGTATCATCTTTCATTACGCTTGGCGCATGAACAAGCTTGATGAAGAACTGGGCGGGGAGTGATCGGCATGAGTCAATTTGCAATTAACCTGTTGTTCGTGGGTGCATCCTTTGCCCTCTATATTGGTATTGCGATCTGGGCCCGTGCCGGATCAACCAAAGAGTTCTACGTTGCAGGCGGCGGTGTAAACCCCGTAACCAACGGTATGGCCACTGCAGCTGACTGGATGTCTGCAGCTTCCTTTATTTCCATGGCCGGTCTGTTGTCTGTCGGTTATGTAAACTCTTCCTTCCTGATGGGCTGGACCGGTGGTTATGTACTGCTGGCGATGCTGCTGGCTCCTTACCTGCGCAAGTTTGGTAAGTTTACTGTGCCAGATTTCATCGGTGATCGTTTCTACAGCCGTGGTGCCCGTCTGGTCGCTGTTATCTGTCTGATCATCATGTCCGTTACTTATGTAATCGGTCAGATGACTGGTGCTGGTGTAGCCTTCTCCCGCTTCCTGGAAGTGAGCAGCGCTACCGGTATCTGGATTGCTGCCATCATCGTATTCTTCTATGCGGTATTTGGCGGTATGAAAGGTATCACCTACACTCAGGTGGCTCAGTACATCGTTCTGATTGTGGCTTACACCATTCCTGCTGTGTTCATCTCCCTGCAGCTGACTGGTAACCCGATTCCAATGTTTGGTATGTTCAGTACTCACACTGAGTCTGGCCTGCCATTGCTGCAGAAACTGGATGAAGTGGTGCGTGAGCTGGGCTTCCGTGATTACACTGCGGACGTTGCGAACAAGTGGAACATGTTCCTGTTCACCATGTCGCTGATGATCGGTACTGCGGGTCTGCCGCACGTAATCATTCGTTTCTTCACTGTGCCAAAAGTAGCTGATGCTCGTTGGTCCGGCGGCTGGGCGCTGGTGTTCATTGCCCTGCTGTACCTGACTGCACCTGCTGTTGCTTCCATGGCGCGTCTGAACCTGATCACTACCGTTTATCCAGAAGCTGCTGGCCAGGTTGAAAACTATGAAGAAGCCATGGCTAACGCCCTGCGTTATGAAGATCGTCCTGACTGGTTCAAAACCTGGGAAAACACTGGTCTGATCCGCTTCCAGGATCACAACAACGACGGCCGCATCCAGATGTACAACCCCGCTGCCGACATGTCTGATCGTGGCTGGGCTGGTAACGAACTGACCATCAACAACGACATCCTGGTACTGGCGAACCCCGAGATTGCCAACCTGCCGCCGTGGGTTATCGGTCTGATCGCTGCCGGTGGTATTGCTGCGGCTCTGTCCACTGCTGCTGG
Organism: Marinospirillum alkaliphilum DSM 21637; assembly: GCF_900119735.1. Taxonomy (GTDB): domain Bacteria; phylum Pseudomonadota; class Gammaproteobacteria; order Pseudomonadales; family Halomonadaceae; genus Marinospirillum; species Marinospirillum alkaliphilum. The sequence goes on from NZ_FPJW01000002.1 coordinate 309,980, forward strand.
TCTGCTGCTGGCCATCTCTTCTGCAATCAGTCATGACCTGATCAAGAAGATGATCAAGCCGGACATCACAGAAAAAGGCGAGATGCTTGCTGCACGTATCTCCATGGGTGGTGCAATCCTGCTGGCAACCTATCTTGGCCTGAATCCCCCCGGATTTGCGGCACAGGTAGTAGCGCTGGCCTTCGGTATCGCTGCTGCATCCCTGTTCCCTGTGCTGATGATGGGTATCTTCTCCAAGCGCATTAACGACAAGGGTGCCATTGCCGGTATGTTGGCTGGTCTGCTGTCAACCCTGCTGTACATCTTCACTTACCTGGGCTGGTTCTTCATCCCTGGCACCAACATGCTGCCGAACACTGCTGATAACTGGCTGTTTGGTATCTCCCCGCTGTCCTTCGGTGCAGTTGGTGCAATGATCAACTTTGCTGTAGCTTACGCTGTATCCTACTCCACTGAGGCTCCGCCCCAGGAAATTCAGGATCTGGTTGAAAGCGTGCGTTCACCAAAAGGTGCTGGCGCTGCAGTTGATCACTAAGTGATAATTCATCCCTGATGGTGGCATTTGTCACCGGGGGTTGAACTCTAGCGGGCTTCCTCATGGAAGCCCGCCTTCATTTCAGGAAGTGAATTGTATGATCTGGCATCTGGTTGCATTGGTTGTAGCGGGTCTTGGCGCAGGCGGTGTAGCAATGGCGCTTTACCACCTGAGCCGGAAAAAATTACCCAAATGGATCATCCCGGGTTTTGCTGGTGTAGCCATGTTGGCTTATCAGATCAACTTTGAATATGGCTGGTTTGAACACAAGCAACTGCAGTTGCCCGAGGATTCGGTTGTTATCGAGTCTCATGCCACCAGTATGGTGTGGCGTCCCTGGACCTTTGCCAAGCCGATGACCACCAGTTTTACCGTTCTGGATAAAACCAGTCTGGTGCAGGTAGAGCAGCAGGGTGAAAAGCCGCTGGTGCGTTTTATGCTCTATCGATTTGAAAAGGAATATGTCGACCAGGTTTATCCCAGTGGTTGGTTGATGAACTGTGCGATTGGTGAAATGGTGGGTCTGGAGCTGGATGGCTCGATCAATCCTGTTAAAAGGGCGGTATTGCAGCAGGATGGTAAGCTTTATCAGGAAGTATGCCTGACCTCTGAGCGCTGAGACTAAAGTACGGCTTTCGGGTGTTCTGGCGGTTTGTTAGATTCGGTAACAGCTAGAGTTACCCGGCAGCCTCCCACTGCTCGGTTGCCCCCATGTTAAAACAAGGAAAACAGGCATGAGCAACGAGTTTGATCTGTCGCACCCGCCGTTTGATCTGCTGACAGAAGAGCAGCAGCAGCAGTTGTTAACACGTCTGGATATTGGTTATTTCGGCAAGGATGAGACCATCATGGAAGCTGGCCACTCCAGTGACTATGTTTTTGTAGTCATGAAAGGAGCGGTGGCGGAAATTGATGCCCGGCTGGCAGAAACAGACCCCGATGGTGGGGTGATCCGTGAATATGCCCACGAAGACCTGTTTGGCGCCATCAGTATCATTAACGGCAGTAGCCGTTACACCTTTCGTACCCTGGAAGAGACCATTGCCTGGTTGATCCCCAAGGCTGTTTTCCTGTCGTTGATGGAAAGCAATGAAGCTTTTGCTGCCTACTTCCAGAATACCCTGACAGAAAAAGCCCGATTGCTGGAAAGCCGTCGCAGTCGTCAATCGGGCGGCGGCGATATGTCTGCATTCATGCTGGCCAAGGTAGGTGGCTCTGTCTTGCGTGAGCCGGTGGTGCTGGATTCCGGCACCAGCATTCTGGAAGCAACCCGTACCATGCGTGAGCGGCACGCAGACTGCCTGCTGGTGCGCAAAGGCAGCCAGTATGGCATGGTCACCCGTACCGACCTGTTGGAAGGTGTGGTACTCAGTAATATGGGGCTGGATGCTGATATTTGTGAGCTGGCCAGTTACAACCTGTTGACCGTTCAGAAGGATGACTTCCTTTTTAATGCTCTGGTATTGATGACACGCCACAAGATTCAGCGGGTGGTGGTTTTTGACGGCCCGCGCCTGGCAGGCCTGGTTGAACTGACCGATGTACTGAGCTTCTTCTCCAGTCAGTCACACGTCATTGGCTTGCAGATTGAGCGGGCTGCCAGCCTGGAGGAACTGGCGGGGGTTGCCAAGGGAACCACGCATCTGGTCAGTGGCCTGGTATCCCAGGGGGTGAAAATCCGTTTTGCCATGGATCTTCTGGCGGCACTGAATGGTCGAATCATTGCAAAGGCATTTGAGTATCTGGTGCCTGAAGACATTCGCCAGAAGGTTTGCCTGCTGGTCATGGGCAGTGAAGGCCGTGGTGAGCAGGTATTAAAAACCGATCAGGATAATGCCCTGATTCTGGCAGACGATCTGCACTGGCCCGAGTGCAGCAAGGTGATGGAAAAGTTTACCCAGACCCTGCTGGATTTTGGTTACCCACTGTGTAAAGGCAAGATCATGGTTTCCAACCCTGAGTGGGTAATGAAGGAATCCGACTGGAAAAAACGTGTGGTGAAATGGAGTGGTTCGGTTGAAGGCACCGGACTGATGAATCTGGCTATTTTTGTGGATGCCCATGCAGTGGCAGGTGATCATCATTTGTTTAACCGTGTGCGTGACCACCTTTATGAAAAGCTGGCAGGCAATGAAGTATTTTATTCCTACTTTGCCATGCCCTTGCGTCGTTTCAGTACACCGCTGACCTTTTTTGGTGGCCTGAAAAGCTCTGATGGTATTGATATTAAAAAAGGTGGGATTTTTCCGCTGGTCCATGGTGTACGAACCATGGCTTTACAACACAAAATTCGTGAAACCAATACTTTTGTCCGGCTGGAAAAGCTGGCAGAACAGCGCATAATCAAAAAAGATTTTGCTGATGATCTGGCAGAGGCACTTTCGGTACTCAGTCAGCTGCGTTTGCAGCAACAGTTAAAAGCTGCCAAGGGGCAGGCCGATGCTGAAGAGTCCAATATGGTTTCTGCTGTGGATCTGAACAAACTGGACCGGGACTTGCTGAGGGAGGCATTACATCTGGTCAAGGAATTCAAGGCACGGATGAGCCACCGTTATCATCTCGAGAGGTAAACAAGATGGTGCTGAAAACAATAAGAACAGCAACCGATCGCTGGACCCATAAAGACGGCGAATTTGCTTACATGTTTGAGCCCTACGAGGGTGATGAAGTGGTTGCGCTGGACTGTGAAATGACCAGTCTGGACCCGCAGAAGGCCGAGCTGGTATCCATTGCTGCAGTAAAGATCAAAGGCACTCAGGTGTTGACCAGTGACAAGCTGGACATCAAACTGCAGAAACCTGAGAGCCTGACTGGTGACTCCATCAAGGTGCACCGTATCCGTGGTGTTGACCTGCTGGGTGGTGAGGTGTTGGGTGATGCCTTGCGCCAACTGCTGGAGTTTGTTGGTAATCGCCCGATCATGGGTTATTACATCAATTATGACATCACTGTACTGAATCGTTTTATTCGTCCACGCTTTGGTTTCAGTTTGCCAAACCGGACCATTGAATTATCCAACTGTTACCTGGACAAGGTGCAGCGCGCAAATCCGGAGCTGGTACCGGACCTGCAATTTGAAACCATTGCCGGGAAGCTGGGAGTGCCAATGGTCGGTCAGCGGCATACTGCCCTGGGTGATGCCATCACCACAGCGTTGATGTATGTACGTTTGTTAAAAGGCCCGGTACCCGCCTGATCTGTAATTGTAAGACAATAAAAAAACCGGCTCCAGGCCGGTTTTTTTATTGTCTGGTACAGCTCAGAAGTCATACCAGGTACCGTCAGGGTGAGGCAACAGCCACTGACGGGAGAACCAGAAGAAGCGGTTTTCCGTTGCATGGGGGGCTGTGCAGTTATAACGTGGACGGCCTGTAGAAAGGTCACGATCGCTGTTGACTGTGACAACCACGTTGCCATTTTCCAGTGTGCGGGTTCTGACCGGCAACACCTGCGCATCAGGGCCATAACACGCCAGTTGTCGCAGGCGGTAATCACCGGGTGCCAGGGTCAGGGTCAGGGTAGGGCGGCGCTCACGTCCTGCCAGTACAGTGGAAACGGGTTCTTCGGACAGCAGTGGAAAAGGCACTGCATGAAGTTTGGTGCGCAGTGTGGTTGGGTTGCTGAAAATGCCATTGGCAGCATATCGGGGTATGGCGGTCATGCCGGTAAAGGGGCTTGCAGGACCGGATTGTTGCCCAAAACCCACGTACCCAAGGCGCCTGACCAGCTCTTGAATCTCAGGTGTATATTCCCCGTAGGGGTAAGCCAGGTAACGAGGTGTTTCACCCAGGTGCTTTTCAATTTCGCGCTGGTTTTCAACGATTTCGTGAGTCAGGCGCTCCAGCCACTGTTCATCGGTTTCACCTTCTTCCTTGCGAATCATGTGGGGGTGGGTCAGCGTGTGGTTGGCAATGATGCCACCGGCTTCTTTTGCTTCTTTCAGCTGTGCCCAGCTCATGTGTAATGGATGCCGCTCATTGATCGGCTGGGCATTCACAAAGATGGTGAAGGGCAAGCCACGCTCTTTCAGCAGTGGCAGTGCGTTCTCATACACGCTGATGTAGCCGTCGTCAAAGGTGATGACGGCTACCCTGTCTGGCATGGGGCGGCGGCGCTGCAGGTGTTGTACCACACGATCCAGTGGCCACACCTGAAAACCATCACGCTCCAGCAGGTCCAGATGCTCCCGGAAGCGCTGTGGCGAGGTGCTGGTTGAGGGTGGGGTGCGACTGCTGATGTGGTGATACATCAGAATGGAGGCATGAAAACGGTCAGCAACTTCTGCTGGTTGATTGGCTTGCAGTTTGCTCAGTGGTACAAAACCAGTCAGCAATATCAGCAATAAAAACAGTCGTGACATAGTGCTGTCCTTTATTTTCAGGTTTGTTTCAGCAAGGGACGAAGTACTTCCATCGCTTCATTGATGGTTTGGAGTTTTTCCGGGTCGCCACCTCGGTCCGGGTGGTGTTGCATCGCCAGGCGTCGATAACTGAGCTTGATTTCCCTGGCTGTGACGCCTTCTCTTAAACCCAGTGTTTGTAGCGCCTTGGCTTTGAGACCGCCGCCGGTGAAAACCGTTTCTTCGTGCAGTCGCTTCCAGAAGTTATTCAGGGCGCTTTCGATGTCCTGCTGAGTGGTTTTTTCCAGCATATCCAGATCAAGATAATAGTCCCGCATTGGATCATGTTGCTGCAACGCCGGGCTGCCGGGGTTATAAGGCTGTAACTGCAGGCGCACAGCGGTGATTTCCAGGTGCCCCTTACCTGTACGCCATAATTCATCACGTAACTGGTACAGAGCGTTGTAGAGCAGGAAATGGGTGCGAAACAGCTTGACGCTGTCACTGAAGGTGTCGGGTTCCAAGGTTACAGTGCCCTTCTCATCCAGAGCCTTGAGCAGCGCATGCTCGTTGACTCCTTCAGGAAAACTGCGCAGCACCTCGATCAGGTCTTCAAAGAGTCGTGTTTCCTGTAGCGCTGTCATGTGTTTTTCAGGCCTTCACTTTCTTTTTTCATAAGGGGATGTTAGCAGGCGCTGGCAGGATAGAAAACGTCTCCGACCATTTACATTTCAGACAGCTTTGGTTAACTTGCGCACCTCTGTTCATTTTATAACCGGTATATCCAGATGCAGGAACTCTTGCCCAAGGCCCGCAAGGAATTCAACAAGCTGCAGAAGCGGCTGCGCCGTGAGACGGGGCAGGCGATTGCTGATTTCAACATGATACAGGATGGCGACAAGGTGATGGTGTGTCTCTCCGGAGGCAAGGACTCTTATACACTGTTACACATCCTGATGGGGCTGCAAAAAAGTGCTCCGGTGCACTTTGATCTGGTGGCAGTGAATCTGGACCAGAAGCAACCCGGTTTTCCCGAGCATGTGCTGCCCAATTATCTGGAGCAGTTGGGTGTTCCCTATTACATTCTGGAAAAAGATACCTACAGCATCGTCAAAGAAAAGATACCAGAAGGTAAAACCACCTGTGGCCTCTGTTCACGCCTGCGCCGTGGCACCCTTTATGGTTTTGCCGAGGAGATCGGAGCCACCAAGATTGCCTTGGGTCACCACCGTGATGACTTGCTGGAAACCCTGTTTCTGAACCTGTTTTTCGGGGGCAGTCTGAAAGCCATGCCACCCAAGCTGTTGTCTGATGACCTGAAGAATATTCTGATCAGACCTCTGGCTTATTGCCGCGAGAGGGATATTGCCGAGTTTGCAACCCTGATGGAGTTTCCGATCATTCCCTGCAATCTTTGTGGTTCACAGGAAAATCTGCAGCGTCAGGTGATCAAGGAAATGCTGCAGGACTGGGAAAAGCGTTTTCCCGGCCGGATTGAGACGATGTTTAATGCATTGCAAAACGTGGCGCCTTCTCAGTTGGCAGATACCCGCATCTTTGATTTTGCCGGGCTGGAAGCGCAGCGAGAGAAGGCTTTATCGAACCGCATCAACCTGCTGGATGCGCTGGTTACCGAGGCTTGATAACCAACGCCAAATGGATTTAATCGCCTTCAAAGGCCATCAGTGCATAGGTGGACACATCCATTGCCTGCAATCGCTGGCTGCCACCGTGATCAGGCAAGTCGATCAGGGTGGCAACTTCATGCACTCTGGCTTGTTGGCGCCGAATCAGGGTGGTGGCTGCAATCAAGCTGGCACCACTGGACAGCAAGTCATCAAATAACAACACGCAGCTGCTTTCATCCAGTAGCCCTTGGCGCATTTCCAGGGTGCGATCACCGGATGAGCTGGGTGCCCGCTCATGCAGCACTTCACCAGGTTCTTCACCCAGGTCGCGAATCAGGATCAGTGGCAGGTTCAAACGATAGGCCAATACAGCTGCAAACATGGTGCCACGGCCTTTAAGTGCTACAAGGTGTGTTAAAGGTGCGTCAACATATCGGTGTGCAAAGGTGTCGGTGATGGTTTGCAGTGCTCGCGGTTCACTGAGCAGCCGGGATAAGTCGCGGGTGTTGTAACCCTTGCGAGGAAAATCCCGGTGGACGTGGATGAGTTGTTTGAGTGGGAAATCATCAAGCATGGCCTTGTCTCCTCTTGAACGGTTGAAATCCTTTTCCTGCCAGTCTTGTGGCTCAGGATGCGACCAGTTTGGCTCCGGTTTCGGCTTCACATTCACTTAGACCGGCAATTTCCAGTAATTGCTGACGATCCGTGATATGCACTTCTTTACCATTCACCGCAATGATCTGGCTGGTCTGGAAGCGGGTGAAAACGCGGCTGACTGTTTCTACGGCCAGTCCAAGATAGTTGCCAATTTCGTTGCGCGACATGGGGAGCCGAAAGGTGTAAGGTGAATAACCACGTCGCTTGAAGCGAGCAGAGAGGTTAGCCAGGAAGGTGGCCACACGCTCTTCGGCATTCTTTTTGGAAAGCAGCAGCATCATTTGTTTGTCGTCACGGATTTCCTTGCTGAGGCTGCTGAACATCTGTTTGCGCAGGTCTGGCAACTCGTTGGATAACTCCTGCAGACGGGAGTAAGGAATTTCGCAGACGGTGGTGGTTTCCAGTGCTCTGGAGGAAACCGGGTAACTACTGCAGTCGATGCCATCCAGTCCAACCATTTCGCTGGGCAGATGAAAGTTGGTGATTTGCTCTTCACCATCATTGGTCATGATGTAGTTTTTTAAACTGCCGGAACGCACTGCATAGACACAGTCAAAAGAGTCACCCTGGCGGAACAGGTGTTCACCCTTTTTCAAGGGTTGGCGTCGCTTGATGATACGATCCAGTTGATCGATGTCTTCAAGATTGAGGGATAAAGGCAGGCAAAGTGAACTCAGGCTGCAGGTCATGCAGCGGGTTTCCTTGGTCAGGTTCAGGCAATTTCCTTTTTGTTGTCTGCTGGGCATCGCGTTTCTCCCTCATCGTTAACAAAACATGACACAGCTCAATTACTTGTACCATGACGCCTGCGGTATGGCAATGAGATGTCAGTTGAGTATCAGGCCAACACCTCATTTCCGCAGGAAATATAATGTTAAATGATGCGTGAAAACGCTCTGCCAAGGCTGGCCTGATCCAGGTAGGCGTCAAATACCATGCAGATGCTGCGGATCAATAGGCGGCCAGCAGGTGTAACCAGTAGCTGGTTGCCCTTGATGTGCAGCAGTCCATCCTGTTGATGCTGCTGCAGCTGTTTGAGTTCCTTGGCAAAGTACTGATCAAAGTCGATGTTATGAGTGGCACCAAAACTTGCGCCATCCAGTTCAAAATGACAGATCAGTTGGTTGATGGCTGCCCGACGAATCAGGTCATCATCAGTCAGCCGCATGCCACGCAGGGTTGCAAACTCACCTTTGCTGATGCACTGCTCATAACCTTCGGTGTCGTGATGGTTCTGGGCATAGGTTGGGCCGACCTGGCTGATGGACGAGGCTCCCATCGCCAGCAGGTCACAGTCCGAGTGGGTGGTGTAGCCCTGGAAGTTGCGATGCAGACGACCTTCCCGCTGGGCCACGGCCAGGCTGTCCTCGGGTCGGGCAAAGTGGTCCATGCCAATGTAAACGTAACCGGCCTCGACCAGGCGGCGAATGGTCTGTTCCAGAATGGTTAACTTGTCTTCCGGGCTGGGCAGATCTTCAGCATTGATGCGACGCTGGGGTTTAAACCGCTCTGGCAGGTGAGCATAGTTGAATACGGACAGGCGATCCGGATTCATTTCGATGACTTCTTCCAGGGTGGCGGCAAAGGTTTCCGGGGTCTGGTGGGGCAAGCCGTAAATGAGGTCCAGATTCAGTGAGCGGAAGCCAAGATCGCGTGCCTGTTGCAGCGCCTGCTCTGTCATCTCGCGAGGTTGAACCCGGTTGACTGCTTCCTGCACCTTCAGGTTCAGGTCCTGCAGGCCAAAGCTCATGCGATTGAAACCCAGTTCACGCAGTAGTGGCAGGGTATCTGCCTGAATTTCGCGAGGATCAATTTCGATGGAATAATCACCCAGGTCGTCATCACGCAGGGCAAAGCGCTTGCGTGTTTCCTGCATCAGTTCATGCATCTGCTGGTGAGACAGAAAGGTTGGCGTGCCACCGCCCCAGTGCAGCTGGTTAACCACGCGGGAGGTATCGAGGTGTTGGGTTGCCAGATCCATCTCTTGATAAACCCGGTGCAGGTAGGGTTCACAGCGGCTGGTGTCTTTGGTGGCGATTTTGTTGCAGCCACAGTAAAAACAAACCTTGGCACAGAAAGGAATATGGAAATAAAGCGATAGCGGCGCCCCTGTGGCATTGCTCTCGGTTAAGGCAGCAGCAAATTCACCAGAGCGAAACCCGTCGTGAAATTGTGGAGCGGTCGGATAGGAGGTGTAGCGTGGACCGGCCAGATTGTAACGATCAATCAGTTCCGGGTTCCATTCAAAGGTATTGAAGTCGACCTTGCTCATCTCTAATGACTCTCCAGGGGAGTGTTCCCCATGATTAATGGGTTCAAAGGTTTACTGGCTTATTTTAGCCCAAACAAGGGTAGTGCCATCCATAGTGCAAATGCCACCAGCAATATTGCCGAGAGCTGGCGCCATAAGGGTTGGCGCAATAAGCCCGTAAGCTGCCGGGCGAGGGCGCCGGTGACCAATAGTGTTGGTAAGGTGCCAAGCCCAAAAGCCAGCAGCAACAAGGCACCATTCAGGCTGCTGCCACTGCTGAGTGCCAGCAGCAGCATTGAATATACCAGGCCGCAAGGCAGCCAGCCCCAGATGCCACCAATCACCAGTGCCTGCCCGGCATGTTGTACCGGCATCAGTCGGCGGCTCAAAGGTTCAAGCCAGCGCCACAGGTGTTTGCCCAAGGCTTCAACACGGGTCAGGCCATTCCACCACTGACCAATGTAGCTGGCCATCAGCAGCAGCATGATCACTGCCAACCAGCTTAACACCAGACGTATGCCAACCAGTTGATTGATGAGTAACTGGCCAAGTCCACCGGCGAGCATTCCGGCAAGCATGTAGCTGCCAATGCGGCCAAGGTTGTAACTGAGCATCAGTGATGCAATGCGCAGTGGATGGCGTTGACTGGGTGGCAGGGCAAAACTCAGGGCACTGACAATACCACCACACATACCGATGCAGTGCCCTCCACCCAGGAGTCCAGCAATAAAAGCTGTCAGCAGACCTGCGGCAAGCAGTTCAGTCATTGTGGTGGCTGCTGCCGATCCTTGCTTGCAGCGTCATCAGTGGCTGTTGTCTTGGTATGGTTTTCATCCGGTTTTTCAGCTGAAGCAGGTTTTTTTTCATCTTCATCAAACAGGATGGAGTAGGCTGGGCCATCCAGATCTTCAAATTGGTCGTGTTTTACCGCCCAGAAAAAAGCCCAGATAGCCAGCGCCAGCAGTAAGAGCGAGAGTGGGATTAACAGGAACAGAATGTTCATGAGCTGGGCTCCTCGATTGGCGAGTGCTGTCGTGCAACTTCAGTTTTCTGTTCCTGCAGGCGCTGTTCACTGGCTTTGTCACGCAGGCGTAGTGCATTAAACACAACAATCAGTGAGCTGGTGGTCATGCCTATGGAGGCCAGAATCGGAGGAATCATGCCCATGGCTGCGGCAGGCAGTGCCATCAGGTTGTAACCCAGTGATATGGCGAGGTTCTGCATGATGTTGATACGCGTCATGCGTGCCTTTTCAATGGCTTGGGGAATGCGTACCAGCTTGCTGGACATCAGCAGGGTATCTGCACTGGTTTTAGCCAAATCCGTGGCATCACCCATGGCGATGGACACCTGGGCTCCTGCCAGTACCGGTACATCATTGACACCGTCGCCCACCATGATGACCTGGCGGCCTGCTTGCTGAAGTTCACGCAAGCGCTCCAGTTTGCGTTCCGGGCTGGCGCTGGCGGTGTAATGGCTGATGCCCAGCTCCTGGGCAATGCTTTCTACTGACCCTTGCTGGTCACCGGACAAGAGCTCAACCGTGATACCCAGCTTCTGGAGCTCTGCCAGCATTTCTTTGGTATCCGGGCGCAGCTGATCGCTGAGGCGGAACCAGCACAAGGCCTGCTGATCATCAGCCAGCAACAACCACTGACCTTCCTCTTCTGGCGGAGTGAAGGGTTGATTTGGGCAGGCAAAGTCAGCCCGGCCCAGTCGATAACTCTGGTCAGCAATTTTGCCACTGATGCCTTGCCCGGTATGGGCTTGAATATCGCTGGCAGTCAGGTTGGCATCCCGGCTTTCAGCAAAGGCTCGGGCAATCGGGTGTTCCGAATGGGCTTCGAGCGCGGCGGCCAGTGCACGGATATGTGTCTTGCGAGCGTCATCATTATCAGCAAGCCAGCGAACTTCTTTCAGTTCAAGACGGCCTTCGGTGAGGGTGCCGGTTTTATCAAAGATGATGTGATCTGCTTTGCCCAGGCCTTCCAGTACATGGCCACGAGTAATTAATACACCCATACGTGCCAGTGTGGCATTGGCTACTGCCAGCGCAGTGGGGGTTGCCAGTGCCAGAGCACAGGGACAGGTGACCACCAGGACGGACAGGGTGACCCAAAAGGCACGTGACGGATCAATCATCCACCAGATGCTGAACACCGTTACAGAAACCAGCAAGGTGGCCGCTACAAAGTAGCGTGAAACCAGAGTCGCCAGGGTAGCAATACGTGGTTTTTCTGCCAGCGCCCTTTCGCTGAGGCGAGAAATACTGGCCAGTCGTACATCCTGTCCGGTTTTTTCTACTTCAACAATCAAGGGGCTATCAATATTCTGGGTGCCAGCCAATACCTTGTGTCCCGGGTGGCAGGAGACCGGCAGGTATTCACCGGTCATGGTGGCTTCATTGACACTGGAATGACCACTGAGGATGACGCCATCAACCGGGAAGGTGTGGCCCGGTTTGATCAGGATGCGATCACCGGGTTTCAGGTTGCGGCTGGGCAGGTAGTGCTCTTCATTCCGTTCATTCAGCAGTATGGCTGCCTGCGGCATTAAATCCTGCAGGGCATTACCACCGCTGCCAATCCGGTGGCGGGTGCGCATCTCGATGTAGCGGCCAAACAGCAGAAAGAAGGCAAACATGGCAATTTCGTAGAAATGCAGGGTGCCGACCTGAAACAGCATGGCGTATGTACTGCCAAAATAACCCAGCAGTATGGCCAGCGAGACAGGCACGTCCATGTTCAGGCGCTTGTGTGATAACTCACGCCAGGCACTGATGAAAAATGGCCAGGAGGAATAAAGCACCACCGGAGTGACCAACAGGAACTCAGCCCATTGAAACAGCAGGGTATAAACAAAACCGACTTCGCCCAACAGCCCTTCGTCACGAGCAATACCAAACATCATCGCCTGCATGGAACCAATGGCGGCAACAATCAGGCGGCGCAGGTATTTTTTGTTTTCAATATGGAGCTTTTTCTGCTGCTCATCAGCTTGCCAGGGAAGTGCGGTATAGCCGATGGATCTGAATTCTGCCAGCAGTTTGCTGAAGGAGGTTTTGCGAATATCCCAGCGCAGGGTGGCACGCTGGGCACTGAGGTTGACGGCTGTGCGTTCCACACCATCAAGATGGTTGATCTGGTGTTCAATCAACCAGGCGCAGGCTGCACAGGTGATGCCATCAATGGCCAGGGTGGTTTCAGCCATGCCGTCTTCATCCTGGTGCACAAACTCCTGCAGCAGCTCGGGCGCGTCATAAACCTGCAGTTCGGCCAGTTCGGCTTCAGTCAGTTCCGGGCGCGGGGGCAGCTCGGTACGGAATTTATAATAACTTTCCAGGCCGCCCAGCACGATGGCATTGGAAACAGCTTCGCAGCCTGGACAACAGAGTCGCTCCATTTGATCCTTGATTTTGACAACATAGGGGCTGTCAGTTGGAACCGGTTCACCACAATGGAAGCAGGCTTGTTGCGTCATTACTCTCTCATCAGTTGTTATGGGTGCACAGAAAATAACCGAATTTTAACGTTTGCTGGGGCGTAGCTCCAGCGATTGCTGCATCGGGAAATGCCCGCGCCCATAAAGACGCCATTCACGCTCTGGGCCATAGAGTTTTACATCCCAGTCGTGCTCAGGGTTACGTGGCAGGTTGCCAACATAACGACCACCCTGAAGGTGTTGAACCGGAACAGAGAAGTCCAGAGAGGAGCGGGTGGGGTTTTCCATCAGTACAACCAGTTGATCCGGGAAGCGTTCGAGCTGTCCAGACAGATCAAGGAACAGCTGGCTGTGAGTGAAACGCAAGCTGCCTTGCAGATTCAGTTCACGAGCCACACGGTCACGCTCAAAGGACTGATTGATGGTGCGGCCTTCCTTGTAATAGTCCTCATGTACCGGGCCATCATAGTGAATGATGCCGATGACCAGCAGCGATAAACCAACAGCTACACCGGCCAGGGCTGGCGAAAATGCCAGCCAGACCATCGAGTTTTTATACCAGGGGGTCGAGGTGTTGCTTGAGTTGCTCATATTAACGGGCTGACCTTATAAAAAAGCGGGATTCACGACTCGCGGCAATGCGCGGATCTTGCTGAGACTGTAAGCGGATTTCAATGTTGACCGCAGGACTGCCAGGAAGTTGCGCAGGATTGCCGATCACCTGAATCGGGAACTGACGCACTTCACCACCGGCCAGAGTGTAAACAGCTGCACCCTGAAGCTCAACACCATCGACGCCATGAAGAGTAAGTGTGTAACTGTGCTCGCGCTGATCCATGTTGGCAATGCGGATCAGGTAGCTGTTTTCCACCATCCCATCCGAAGTCATTCGAAGCAACTGATTGCGATCCCTGAGGACTTCAAGCTCTACCGGGATGCGGTTGCTGAGTGCAACTGAAAAGGCAACCAGCATTGCCAATAGCACAATAAAATAACCGATCAAGCGCGGACGAAGAATCTTGGTGGTGCGACCGGCCAGTTCCTCTTCTGTGGTGTATCGGATCAGTCCGCGTGGATAGCCCATCTTGTCCATGACCTGATCACAGGCATCAATACAGGCTGCACAGGTGACACATTCATACTGCAGTCCATTACGAATATCGATGCCCACCGGACAAACCTGTACACAGAGGTCACAGTCAATGCAGGAGCCCAGTCCCTTGGCTGCAGGGTCATCCGATTTCTTGCGGGCACCGCGTGGTTCTCCGCGAGCGGTATCGTAAGAAACAATCAGTGTGTCCTTGTCGAACATCACTGCCTGGAAGCGGGCATAGGGGCACATGTAAATGCATACCTGCTCACGCATCCAGCCAGCAAATAAATAGGTAAAGAAGGTAAAAAACCCCAGCCAGAACAGTTCCCAGGGGCCAAGATCGAAGCTCAAAATACGAGGAATAAGATCAAGAATAGGAGAGAAGTAGCCTAAAAAGGCGATGGCAGTGGCCAGTGCAATCAATACCCAGATGAAGTGTTTGGCACCTTTGCGCAAAGCCTTCTCGGTGTTCAAAGGTTGTTTGTCGAGCTTCTTGCGCTGGTTGGGTGAGCCTTCGGTTTTGTCTTCCACCCAGATGTAAAGCCAGGTCCAGACAAACTGTGGGCAGGTGTAGCCACACCAGACGCGCCCGGCAAAGTTGGTCACAAAAAACAGTACAAAGGCCAGAATGATCAGCAGCCAGGCCAGCAGCATGAAATCATGTGGGAAAAAAGTGACGGAAAAGATGTGGAACTGGCGGTTGGGCAGGTCAAAAAAGATGGCTTGACGGCCACCCCAGGGAATAAAGCTGCCAAAGAAAAACGCCAGCATCAGCACCCAGTTGCTGCCGGTGCGCAGTTTCTGGAACAGCCCCTGCACCCTTTTGACATAAATATGGCGTCGTTTGGCATAGAGCTCGCCCTGTGGGCCGCCCGTTGTGGGTGATTTGCGGTGCTGTCCTGCATCAACAGGGGTGACATCTTTTGTGGGAATCTTTTCGGTCATGCGTTCATCACCAGGCTTGAGTGGACTTGTCTGTCAGTCGAAACCTTTTGCCTGCAGGCAGCAGGACAGGTTTTCTTGGAGGGATGATATAACTATCTGCCTGTGAAAAGAAAAAGGGAATGCGGCTGACTGCCGCATTCCCGCGGGGCGACTGCTTATTTGCCTTGGTTCAGGCTATAAATATAGGCTGTAACCAGATGCACTTTCGGCAGCAGCTCTGCTTTTTCCTGAGCACTCAGGCTGCGCAGGTTGTTCGGCAGCTCAACACCATAGTCCAGGTAACGAGCCTGGGCAGGCATCAGGCCATTACGGCCGTGACGCAGGGTGAAAGCAACCGAATCATACACGCTCTGGCCTGGCTGCACGTACATCCAGGAGTTGGCAGTCAGGTTGGGTGCGCCGATGGAATCCAGTCCCATGGCAGCACTGCCCTGGCCGTCAACACCGTGACAGGCTGAGCAGATGGCCTGGTACATGGGGGCGGCTTCTTCCGCCTTGGCGGCGTCATGTTCGAGACCGGACAGGCCCAGAACATAGTGGGTCATGGTGTCTACGCCACGCTCACCCAGCATGTCAACCCAGGCAGGCATCAAGCCGTTGCGGCCGAAGATGATTGAGTCACGAATCACCTCCGGGTCACCGCCGTACAGCCAGTTGCCATCGGTCAGGTTCGGGAAGCCATAGGCACCGCGAGCAGAAGAACCGTGACAGACTGCACAGTTGTTCTGGTACAGGCGGTCAGCAACCTGCATGGCTGCAGGATCGCTGGCCAGGGTGCGAATGTCGATCTGGGCATACTGCTGGAAGATCGGGGCGTAGCGCTCTTCAGCGCGCGCCATTTCATCTTGCCATTGACCTGTTGAGGTCCAGCCCAGCAGGCCTTTGTAGTTACCCAGGCCCGGATAGAGCGCCAGATAAACCAGACCAAATACAATGGTAATCACGAACATGATGAACCACCAGCGGGGCAGGGGGTTGTCATATTCTTCGATGCCGTCAGCTGCGTGACCGGTGGTTTCGACTTCACCGTTGGCGGCCGGGACTTTGTCAGTTTTGCGGTTCGCGTAGAGGAGCCACCAGCAGAATGCAATCACACCCAGGGTGATTACAGAGATCCACAGGCTCCAGAAGCCGCTCATGGCTTGGCTAGTCATGCTTTTTCTTCTCCAGTGATGAGCTTGCACCCTGGTTATGGTCGTCTTCGTGTTCGTCGGCGAAGGGCAGGTTAGCTGCTTCATCGAACGGCTTTTTCTGGTTCTTGCTGTAGGCCCAGAACACAATGCTCAGGAACGCAATCAGCAGGACAACCGACATCAAGCCACGAAAAACATTAATATCCATAACCTTACCGTGTGTCTTTCAGGACAGTGCCCAGCTGTTGCAGGTAAGCAACCAGGGCATCCATTTCAGTTTTTCCACGAACCATGTCCGCGGCGCCTGCGATGTCTTCATCGGTATAAGGTACGCCCAGCATTCTCAGACGCTCCATTTTGGTCGCGGTATGGCGGCCATCCAGAACGCGGTAGTTCAGCCAGGGGTAAGACGGCATGATGGACTCAGGTACTACGTCACGCGGGTTATACATGTGTGCGTAGTGCCAGTCGTCACTGTAGCGGCCGCCCACACGAGCCAGATCAGGACCGGTGCGCTTGGAGCCCCACTGGAAAGGGTGGTCGTAAACGAACTCACCCGCAACCGAATAGTGACCGTAACGTTCGGTTTCGGCACGGAACGGGCGGATCATCTGGGAGTGGCAGGTGTAGCAGCCTTCACGGATGTATACGTCACGTCCTTCAAGTTGCAGTGCATTCACTGGCTTGAGGCCTTCAACCGGTTTGGTGGTCTCATCCTGGAAGAACAGCGGAACAATTTCTGCCAGACCGCCGAAGCTGATCACAACCAGGATCAGTACGGACATCAGACCGATATTCTTTTCTACGATTTCGTGTTTCATTCAGCTAACCCCTTCCTCAGGCCGTTTGAGCGGCGGCTTTCTCAGAAGCCTTGCTGGACACAGTCATGTAGACGTTGTAAGCCATCAGCAGCATGCCGACCAGCCACAGAACGCCACCCAGCCAGCGAACCACAAAGCCTGGATGACTGGCTTCAACGGATTCAATGAAGGTGTACATCAGGGTGCCGTCAGCGTTTACTGCACGCCACATGAGGCCCTGCATGATGCCGTTAACCCACATGGAGGCAATGTAGAGCACGGTGCCGACAGTGGACAACCAGAAGTGCACGTTGATCAGGTCAACAGAGTACATTTCTTTCTTGTCGAATACTTTCGGGATCAGGTGATAAACAGCACCGATGGAAATCATGGCAACCCAACCCAGAGCACCGGCGTGTACGTGACCAATGGTCCAGTCGGTGTAGTGAGACAGGGCGTTTACAGTCTTGATGGACATCATCGGGCCTTCGAAGGTAGACATACCGTAGAAGGACAGGGAAACCACCAGGAAACGCAGTACTGGGTCGGTGCGCAGTTTGTGCCAGGCACCAGACAGGGTCATCATACCGTTGATCATGCCACCCCAGGATGGAGCCAGCAGAATCAGGGACATGATCATGCCCAGGGATTGAGCCCAGTCAGGCAGAGCGGTGTAGTGCAGGTGGTGAGGACCAGCCCACATGTACACACAGATCAGTGCCCAGAAGTGCACGATGGACAGGCGATAGGAGTAAACCGGGCGCTCAGCTTGCTTGGGTACAAAGTAGTACATCATGCCCAGGAAGCCGGCGGTCAGGAAGAAACCTACCGCGTTGTGACCATACCACCACTGCACCATGGCATCCGTAGCACCAGAGTAAATGGAGTAGGAGTGAGTCCAGGTCACCGGGATGGCCATGCTGTTAACAATGTGCAGAATGGCTACGGTCAGAATAAATGCCGCAAAGAACCAGTTGGCCACATAGATGTGGGAGGTTTTGCGTACATAAATAGTGCCCAGGAATACGATGGCGTAACTCACCCACACCACGGCAATCAGAATATCGATCGGCCAGATCAGCTCGGCGTATTCTTTACCCTGGGTCAGACCCAGTGGCAGGGTGATGGCAGCCAGTACAATGATCAGTTGCCAGCCCCAGAAGGTGAAGGCAGCCAGACCATCAGAAATCAGGCGAGCCTGACAGGTGCGCTGGACCACATAGTAGGAAGTTGCAAACAGGGCAGAACCACCAAATGCGAAGATAACCGCATTGGTGTGCAGCGGACGCAGGCGTCCGAAGCTGGTCCAGGGGAGATCAAAGTTCAGTGCAGGCCAGGCCAGCTGGGCTGCGATCCAGACGCCGACAAGCATGCCGACGATACCCCAGACCACAGTCATGATGGCAAATTGCCGAACCACCTTATAGTTATAGGTAGGGTGTTCAATTGCTGTGCTCATGTCAGGTTCCCATTACAGCAGTTAAGTTGGATGAATCCAGCGCCAAGTTTCGGGGAGCCGGGTCTCCCCAGCCATGATACATGTCAATGGATCAGGTGCATTCTAGCGCAGCGATAGAATGACCTGAACCTGAGTGGGCTGATTCCTTGGGATTTTTCTGATAAGAAAGCCTGATTGAGCGAGATATTCCTTTTATAACATGGTGTTACGTTTGCGCGTCAAAAAACCACATAGACGAAAGTCGACAAGCGGCTTGACGAACATTTTTTTCAATTAAAAAGAGGAGTTTTTTTAATTCCTGCCTTCTTATACTCATCTGAGCGAATAAAGTTCACTGAATGATTCGGGTACTTGTGTTCAAAATTTGCTCGGCGATGTGCTCGGGATGCTTGTTGCTCAATTCCGGTTATGCCTTTTGATGTTATGGTGGTGGCGAGTGTTACCGAAGCGCTTGAAAGCATGTAAAAAAATATTTGACACTCGATAAAAAGGATGTAGAATGCGCAGCCACATGAGGCGGGTGGTTAGCTCAGTTGGGAGAGCACCAGCCTTACAAGCTGGGGGTCACAGGTTCGAACCCTGTACCACCCACCATTTTCAGGTTAGGTGACACAGTCTGAAAATGAGCCTTGTCTCATGTTTTGCTGCGTAATGCGGACCGGTAGTTCAGCTGGTTAGAATGCCGGCCTGTCACGCCGGAGGTCGCGGGTTCGAGCCCCGTCCGGTCCGCCAGACAGAAGCAATTTCTGAAGCATCAATGCGGACCGGTAGTTCAGCTGGTTAGAATGCCGGCCTGTCACGCCGGAGGTCGCGGGTTCGAGCCCCGTCCGGTCCGCCACTTCAGAACACCTGGGTGGTTAGCTCAGTTGGGAGAGCACCAGCCTTACAAGCTGGGGGTCACAGGTTCGAACCCTGTACCACCCACCATTTAAAAGCCGCACAGTGTTGCGGTTTTTTTGTTTTTTCCCCCGCTTTTTCCTCTTTTGTTGCTATCCGCCTGCTTGTTGTGGTTTTTGCTGAACTTTCCAGGTGTCTGCTGGATGTTATTTGACCGGCCCGTCATTATTTATCTTGAGTGTTTCAAACGAACGCTTGACAGCTTTTGTTGGATTCACAAGACTGACGCTTGTGGCCAACAAGAATACAAGATCAGGAGTCTGCCGTGAGTCATTCCAATTACCCTCATTTGTTTGAGCCCCTGGACCTGGGTTTTGTAACCCTCAAGAACCGGGTGCTGATGGGTTCCATGCATACCAATCTGGAAGAGAGTCCTGGTGGTTTTGAACGCCTGGCGGCATTTTATGCTGAACGTGCTGCAGCGGGCGTGGCTTTGATTGTTACGGGTGGCATAGCGCCCAATGAATCAGGTGTGGTGTTTCAGGGCTCTGCAAAACTGACAAGTAATGAGGAGGCAGCAGAGCATCGAGTGGTCACTGATGCGGTGCATCGTGCCGGTGGGCGCATTTGCATGCAGATTCTCCATACCGGGCGTTATGCCTATTCCGGCAAGCTGGTTGCCCCCTCAGCCTTGCAGGCACCCATTAATCCCTTCACCCCGAGGGAACTGACCGTTGAAGACATCGAACAGCAGCTGCTGGATTACACCCGTTGCGCGGTGCTGGCCAAGGAAGCCGGCTATGACGGTGTGGAAATCATGGGCAGTGAAGGTTATCTGATCAATCAGTTTATCTCGCGGCGAACCAACCAGCGCCAGGATGACTGGGGCGGCAGTTACGAAAACCGCATCCGTTTTGCTGTGGAGTGTGTGCAGCGCGTGCGTGAAGCCGTGGGTCGTGAGTTCATCATTATTTTCCGCCTGTCGATGCTGGATCTGGTGGAGGATGGCAGCACCTGGCAGGAAATTGTGCAGCTGGCCAAAGCCATTGAAGCTGCAGGAGCCACACTGATTAATACCGGCATTGGCTGGCATGAGGCCCGCGTTCCGACCATTGCCACCAGCGTACCGCGCGCAGCTTTCACGGAAGTGACCCGACGCATGAAGGGTGAGGTTACGATTCCGTTGATCACCACCAATCGCATTAATATGCCTGAAGTGGCTGAAACGGTGCTGGCTGCCGGTCATGCCGATATGGTCTCGATGGCTCGCCCGTTTCTTGCCGATGCTGAGTGGGTCAGCAAGGCAGCAGCAGGGCGCAGTGATGAGATCAATACCTGTATTGCCTGTAATCAGGCTTGTCTGGACCAGATTTTTGTTGGCAAGTTGACGTCCTGTCTGGTGAACCCCAGGGCTTGTCATGAGACCCTGTTTGAAGCCAGTCCTGTGACACAGCCCAGAAAGCTGGCAGTGGTGGGTGCTGGCATGGCGGGTTTGTCCTGTGCCACAGAGGCAGCCGCTCGCGGACATCAGGTAACCCTGTTTGAGGCGAGTGATGAAATTGGTGGTCAGTTTAATCTGGCGCGCCAGATTCCGGGTAAAGAAGAATTTAATGAAACCCTGCGTTATTTCCGTCGTCGCCTGGCGTTGACGGGTGTTGATTTGAAGTTGAACACGCCGGTGCAAGCAGTGGACTTGCAGGGTTTTGATGAGGTGGTCGTGGCGACCGGAGTGACTCCAAGGATTCCTGATTTTTCCGGTGTGGATCATCCGAAGGTGAAAACCTATGTGGAAGCCATCCGTAATCCTCACTCCATTGGGAAGAAGGTGGCTTTGTTGGGGGCCGGTGGTATCGGTTTTGATGTTGCTGAGTTGCTGGTGCAGCAGCCGGGGCATTCAGCCAGTCTTGACTCTGAGCACTTCATGCAGGAGTGGGGAGTCGACCTGAGTGTCAGTGAGCCTGGTGGTCTGGTGCCACCTGAAGCACCTCAGGCTGCACGCGAGGTTTATCTGCTGCAACGTAAATCCAGCAAACCAGGCAAGGGGCTGGGTAAAACCACTGGCTGGATACATCGTGCTTCTTTGCAGGCGTATCAGGTGAAGATGTTGTCAGGTTGTGAATACCTGAAGGTGGATGATGCTGGTCTGCATCTACGGGTGGGCGGTGAGGAGCAGTGCCTGGCGGTGGATCACGTGGTGCTTTGTACGGGGCAGGAATCAGTGAATGACCTGTATGGCAGTCTGCAGGCGCAAGGGAAGAAGGCGCACCTGATTGGTGGTGCTGAACTTGCGGCCGAGCTGGATGCCCGGCGCGCCATTGAGCAAGGGTATCGTCTGGCCTTGTCGCTCTGAGAGGCTCCTTGGAACAGCGTGATCAGGTGGCAAAGTATTGCTGCAGGTAGGTGTCAAAATCCACCTGATCTGCAGCCTCGATAGCTTGCTGCTGCTCCAGTGAGGTTCGGCTGAGTGCTTCCAACTGGGCCTGGCGGGCCGGGTTGATCGGGTTGGCCAGCAGTTGTTCACGCTGGGCACGTGCCAGTTCCAGTACAGCGGGAATATGGCCGCCACACTCTCTGACCAGCTGCAGCATGCGGGCTGAGGGGGTTAATGCCGGGTCATCAACTCGGGTTTGCTGCTGGTTCAGTGCATCACAGAAAGGGGTGGCTTCCGGTGTACCCAGATCCAGCAGCTGGCAAACAGGGTGAAGTTGTTGCAGCAATTCGCTGGCAGCCTGTTGCAGGCGTTGGTTGTTGATCAGGGTTCCAGTGTTGCGCCCATGGTTAACCACTGACTGCAGATTACTATCAATGGCACGACAATCAGCATCGCTTAGAGGCGGGCTGTCCTGTAACAGACAGAAGAGCAGAAAGGCATCTAAAAAGTGCATTTGTGCAACGTCGATTCCACCGGGTAAAAAGGGGTTGATGTCCAGGCAGCGCACCTCGATGTACTCCACTCCTTTTTCCTGCAGTGCCTGACTGGGTTTCTGGCCGCTGCGCGCAACCCGCTTGGGACGTATGTCGCTGTAATATTCGTTTTCGATCTGCAGGATATTGGCATTCAGCTGGCGGTATTCACCATCCACCTTGACACCGATTTTTTCATAATCAGGATGGCGGGTGTGTATCGCCTGATGCAGTGTTTTTATGTAGTTATCCAGCGAGTTGAAGCAGACCTTTAAACTGGCTTGCACCTTGTTCTGATAACCCAGATCGGACATGCGCAGGCTGGTGGCCTGTTCTGCTCCCCAGGTGTTAGGGGCCAGTGGTTGCAACGGGTGTTCAGTGCGTCCATTGAGGAAACTTTCATCCAGTGCCGGACTGGCACCAAACAGGTAAATCAGCAGCCAGGAGTGGCGGCGGAAGTTGCGAATCAGGCCAAAATATCGCTCTGAACGCCAGGCATCATCTGCTGCGGTGGCTGGCAGTCCATCCAGTTCGGCCAGAAGTGGCCAGAGTGCATCAGGAAAGGAAACATTGTAGTGCAACCCGGCAATGCTCTGCATGATGCGGCCATAACGCCAGTCCAGTCCGCGCCGGTAAACGTGTTTCATGCGCCCGACATTGGAGTTGCCATATTCTGCAATTCTGACACTGTTATTGCCGTTCAGGCGGCAGGGCATGCTGGCAGGCCAGAGCAGTTCCTGCTGTTCCAGTCGTTGCAGGCTGAAGCGATGCAGGTCCAACAGAAAGTCCAGCGTGTTTTCACAGCTGGAGCAGACAGGGGTAATAAATTCCAGCAGGGCTTCAGAATAGTCTGTGGTGATGTGTGGGTGGGTCAGTGTTGAGCCCAGAGCTTTGGGATGCGCTGTCTGGCTGATATCGCCCTGAGGTGTGGTCCGTAGAGTTTCCTTTTCAAGGCCGCGACGGATGCTGTTGAACAGGCCTTGTTCTGCTGCGGTTTGAAGGCCGCTCAGGCGTTGAGAAAAGTCTTGGGTCACTGGGCGGTTGCCTTTGAATGGTTGAGCGCAATACTAGGATGAAACATGGCGCATCTTAGCCAGTTTCACTGCCTCCAACAAGTCAGTGAAACCGGCTCTATCAGTTAGCCAGGTAACTGCCCCAGGTTGGAGAGTGACAGTAAGTGGGCATAAACCCAGGGTAGCCAGCCTTTGTGATGAAACTCCAGCACTGTGGCATCATCCAGTTGCATAAAAGCAGCTTCATCAATAACACGAAAATCCTTTAGCAGGATGTTGTTACCCGGCACCCGTACCTGCAGGTCCCTTCGAACCAGCAGTTTTAGCTCTAAAAGCCGATTGATAAAAGGCTGGGTGCGCTGCATGTCTTGATGCAGGGCTTCAACAAAAGCCAGCACCTTTTTCAGTTGTTCGGTTTGTTCACCCTGTTCGGTAAACAGCGGCTCTCCTCGTTGCTCCTGATTAAAACCTTTCCAGCTGTCATCAAAACACAGTGTCTGGCGTGAGGCGTCGTCATCCTGTGCCAGAATAAAGGGATAACGGCGCACAAAGGCAGGGATGTAAGTGTTGCCTTGCCATTGGTTCTGATCATTCACAAACAGGTTTTGCTTTTCGCTGTACCCCATGATGGCTACGGCCAGCAGCCCGGCATCATCACCAGAAAAGAGGATGGGGTAATGGCGACAGGCAGCAAAAAATTCGGTGGCTGCCAGCGGAACGGCGGGGGTGCTGCGTGCAAAACCAAAGTCGTTGGTTAGTAGCTCTTGGTATAACTGGCGATGTTTTTCGCTATTCAGTGGCTGAATGCTTTTGTAAAACAGAAGGCTCATGGTTTCCTTCCCTGGTTGGTATTCGGTATCGGAAGGGCCATGTTATCCATCCGCGGCTGTTCTGTGAAGGCAGCCGCGGAATATTTGAAGGGGTATCAGACTCTGGCCGCTTCACTGCGATTACTGATCAAGGCTTTGAGTAGCAGTCCGCGGGTGATGCTGCCGACCAGTTTGCCGTTTTCCACCACCGGATAAACCTTGGGTTTGTCAGGCTGAGACATGGTCTGAGCCAGCTCAATGATGCTGTCATCCGGGTCAACGCTTAGTACATCGGTGCGCATCACTTCGTGTACGGTGGATTTGCTGCTGCTGTGATAACTGGAGTCCAGCAGCTGACGCAGCAGGTCATGCTCGGAGACAAAGCCCACCAGTGTGCCGCGTTCATCAACTACGGGTGCACCCGGTAGTTTGTGTTGCAACAGGCCAGTGACTGCCTCTTCAACACTGCTGCTGGCCAATAGCCGGAAACTGTCATGAGACATGGCTTGGCGGACTCGAATATGCTGGGTCATGGTGTTTCTCCTTCTTTCTTTATAGTGGAATCATTGTCTGATTCTTGCGGCCGCTGAGCGCAGGGCTGTGCGTAATCCTTCCTCCAGTGTTGGGTGGTAGAAGGGTTGTTGCAGCAGCTGTTCAAGGGTCAGTTGCTGCTGAATACTCCAGGCCAGCAGGTGGCCCAGATGCTCTGCTGCAGGACCCAGCATCTCCGCGCCCAGCAAAATGCCGCTGTTATTATCAGCATAGACGCTCAGGCGCCCTTTGTTAACTTGCATTACACGAGCGCGCCCCTGATTGCTGAAATCGGCTTCCCCGATGACAATTTGTTGTTTGCCAGGTTGATTCAGTAGCTGGTTGTAGCTGTTGCCAGCAATGGCCATCTGGGGATCAGTGAATACCAGGGTCAATGGCGTCCGGCGTGGCCTGGATTCAACCTTTGGCCAGAGTGCGGCATTCCTTCCTGCCAGGTGCCCTTCATCATTGGCTTCGTGTAATAAAGGACGATATCCGGCAGCATCACCGGCAATGAAAATATGAGAAGGGCTGCCGTCAAGGTTGGTGCACTGGGCGGTCAGTGGATTGGAAACGGGCAGGCCACGACGATCAAGCAGCAGGTTTGCTGCTTCCAGTTGTACCCGGTCAAGGTTTGATTGACGCCCGGTGGCGGCCAGCAGGTAGTCAAACGTTTTTGTTTGTGGTTGCCCGTTGGCATTGAGGTAGCTGATGGTTACGCCGGCAGGTGTTCTGCTGATGGTTTTCACCTCGCTGCCTAACTGTAAATCCAGCGTCTCTTCAAAGGTGGCCAGTGCTGATGCTTGCAGGGCAGGGTCTTGTAAGGGTCCCAGTTGACGGGTGCGAGCAAACAGGCTGACCTCTACACCCAGGCGTTGCATCGCCTGTCCAAGCTCCAGACCGATCACACCGGCACCGAATACCGCCAGACTGCGGGGCAGGGTTGGCAGCTCAAAGACCTGTTCATTGGTCAGTAGCCGGTCCCCGGCATTCAGGAGCTGTGATGGAATGTTTGGACGGGTACCAGTGGCAAGCAGGATGGTGCGTGCTTCAATCTGGTCTCCTCTGTCGGTTTTCAATCGGTTCGGGCTGACAAATTGCACGCTTCCTTGCAACAGGCTGTTGTCTGGCCAACCTTCAACTTCACGAACTACACCCTGCACAAAGCGGTCTCGCTCTTTGCGCAGGCGTTGCATGACAGCAGTACCATCCACCTGGATGGTGCCAGGGTGGATACCCAGTTCAGGTGCTTGTTGCAATTGATGCGCGGCATCGGCTGCGGCAATCAGTAGCTTGCTCGGCATGCAGCCGACACGAGCACAGGTGGTTCCCAGGGGGCCGTTTTCAATCAGTAGTGGCTGAAGTCCGGCCTTGCGTGCAGCCTTGTATGCACTCATGCCTGCAGTGCCTGCACCGATAATGGCCAGGTCGGTTTGGTATTGCATAAAAACTCCACTGATCAATTATAAAAGTAACTTCTAATATATCATGGGTGACCAGAGTGGATGGGTTTTGGATTCAGCTTGTCTTATAATTCGTTAACTTAAAATTTGATGGAGGTTTACAAGGTGGCGTATCTCTGGGGTGTGACCCTGTTGTGGGCCTTTTCATTCAGTCTGATTGGTGTGTATTTGTCCGGCACAGTGGATGCTTATTTTGCGGTGTTAACCCGCACCCTGCTGGCCAGCCTGGTGTTTTTGCCACTGATCCGCTTTGCCCGCATACCCATGCAGCTGGCGCTGCAGCTGATGTTTATTGGTGGTATTCAGCTGGGGGTGATGTACCTCTTCCTTTATCAGTCTTTCAGTTTTCTGAGTGTGCCGGAAGTGGTGTTGTTCACCATTTTTACACCGGTTTACATCACGCTGCTGAATGACTTGCTGAACCGGCGCTTTACCTTCTGGTATCTGGCCACCGCATCTCTGGCAGTGATTGGTGCCGGGGTGATACGTTACAACGAAATTTCCACCGGTTTTCTGGTCGGTTTTCTGCTGGTGCAGGGTGCCAACCTGTGTTTTGCCTTCGGGCAGGTGGCTTATCGCCAGGTGATGCTGACTGAAAAACAATCAGGGCGTGAGGTGCTGGAGCATCGTGAGGTGTTTGGTTACTTCTATCTTGGCGCCTTGTTGGTGGCTGTGCTGGGCATGTTGATCTGGGGGAACTGGGAAAAACTGCCAGTTACCACGACCCAGTGGGTGGTCTTGTTGTGGCTGGGATTGGTGGCTTCCGGTGCTGGTTATTTCCTCTGGAACAAGGGTGCTACACTGGTGGACGCTGGTGCGTTGGCAATCATGAACAATGCATTGGTGCCTGCTGGCCTGTTGGTGAATCTGCTGATCTGGAATCGTGAGGTGGACCTTACCCGTTTATTGTTGGGTGGTTTGATCATTTTGTTGGCACTGTGGATTAATGAAAAACTGGTACGACCAAGGGTAGAAGTGCAGCAGGCATGAGGCAGGCGCCACTGGTAATCCCGGTGGTTTAAGTGTTTAATCAGCTTTTTCGGAATTGACCGATAAGTGATGCAAGGAGAGTCAAGATGCTGCGCTGGTTACCCGCGGTGCTGCTGGGCTGGTTGGTTGTACCGCTGGCTTCGCTGTATGCCTACGATGATTATGATGCTATCCATTCTTATGTCAGTGGTGGTTTGCACCACTGGAGTTCGGAGGATTCCAGTGCACAAGGCCTGAAAATCCGTTTTGGCCAACAGCTGAATGCATTTGTCGGTGCGGAAATGCACTTTGCCATTGGCGGTGAGGATCCAGACACGGAAACTTCGCTGGATCGTCTGTTTGGCCTTTATGCCAAATTCATTCTGCCGCTGGACAGTTTCAGCCCCTATGTGAAGTTGGGTGGCACCTCTGCCAGTCTGTCGACCGCCGGTGAAAGCAGTAGTGACTTTGAGATGAGTTATGGTTTAGGCGCTGAATTCAATATCACCGATCGTTTTTTTGTTGATCTCGAATACATGGTTTACCTGGAAACAGCCACCCTGGAGCTGGAAGGCTTCACACTGGGGATAGGCTATCGTCTGCCATGAAAAAGAACACCGGTTTTCGCAATATTGGACTGATCGGGCGTTTGGGCAGTACTCGGGTAGTGGACACGCTTAAACGCTTGATGCGTTTTCTGGATGAGCGTAACTACCAGATTATTGTGGAAGACCGGACTGCTACCGTGCTGCTGGGTCATGGTTTTCAGGAAGCCAATCGCAAGATGCTGGCTGAAATCTGTGATCTGGTGATTGTTGTTGGTGGTGATGGTTCCCTGTTGGGTGCTGCCAGAGCCATGGCACGCACCGGTGTGCCCGTTTTGGGTGTGAACCGTGGGCGTCTGGGATTCCTGACTGATATCACCCCGGATCAACTGGAAGAGAAGGTTGGCGAGGTTCTGGAAGGCAAGTACACCGCTGAGCGCCGTTTCCTTTTGGATGCCGAGGTTTACCGGGAGGGAGAACCGATCGGCGCAGCGGATGGCCTGAATGATGTGGTTTTGCACCCCGGCAAGTCAGCGCGCATGATTGAATTCGACCTCTATATTGAAGGTCAGTTTGTTTATAACCAGCGTTCGGATGGTTTGATTGTTTCGACACCGACCGGATCAACAGCCTATGCCCTGTCTGGCGGTGGCCCGATCATGCATCCCAAGCTGGATGCCCTGGTGTTGGTGCCGATGTTCCCGCATACCCTCTCCAGTCGTCCGATCGTGGTGGATGGCAACAGTGAGATCAAAATCCTGATCAGCGGTAATAACGAAACCTACCCCCATGTGTCCTGTGATGGACAGACACACCTGGTGACCAAGCCGGGAGATGTACTGTACATCCGTAAAAAACCCCACAAACTCAAACTGATCCATCCGCTGGGGCATGATTATTACGAAATCTGTCGCACCAAGCTGGGCTGGAATTCCCAGCCTAGCAACTACTGACCTCTGGTCAGGCCGATACGGGATGACTTATGCCTGGTTATGACCTGATAGGGGATGTGCACGGTTGTGGCAATACCCTCAGACGCCTGCTGGAATTGCTGGGTTATCGTCGTCAAGGTGATGTCTGGCGGCACCCGGAAGGCCGCATGGCAGTGTTTGTTGGTGATATTGTGGATCGTGGGCCACGTATTCGCCAGGCCTTGCATGATGTGTATGCAATGGTGGAGGCGGGAACGGCACTGCTGGTGTTGGGTAATCATGAATACAATGCACTGGCCTATTGCACCCTGAATGAGCAGGGGCAGCCACTGCGTGAACATAATGCCCGTCATCAGCGGGTGATTCAGGAAACCCTGGACCAGTTTGCGGCTTATCCCCGGGAGTGGCGCAATTTTCTGGACTGGTTCATGACCTTGCCCTTGGCGCTGGATCTGGAATCACTGCGGGTAGTGCATGCTTGCTGGGATCTACCCTTGATGCAGGCATTTTTGCAGCGTTATCCTGATGCACGTATGGATGCTGACTTTCTGCAGGCTTCGGCTCGCCCGGGCAGTTTTGAGTTTCGGGTGGTGGATCGTTGTACACGAGGTACCTGGTTGCATCTGCCGGATGGCCGCACCCAGAAAAGTGGTGATGGTTTTGTACGGGATCGCTTTCGTACCTCTTTCTGGGTTGATCAGCCGCGTACCTGGGCTGATGTGTTGTTTCAACCAGATCGACTGGCGCCAGATCTGGAGAGCCGTACCCTGTCTGCGGCAGATGCAGGCAACCTCTGTTATTATGGTGTCAATGAAAAGCCGCTTTTTTTCGGCCATTATTGGTGCCAGGGTTTCCCTTCGGTGATTCGACCTAATCTGGCTTGCCTGGATTACAGTGCAGTCAAATACGGGCGTTTGGTGGCTTACCGTTTTGATGGTGAAAGCCGCCTTGATGCAGGGCGTTTTGTGTGGGTCGAAGTGCAGCGTGATGAATATCCACCACTGGATGAGCTGCGTGCTGAAATGACTGCCGAAAAAATTCAGAAAATCTGACAGCAGCAGGGAACTCCTTGGGCTGGACTGCCTCAAAGCAAAGGTAGTTTCCTCATGATGATCCTGTTCTGGCGACCTTCGGGTCGCCATTTTTTTCAGGCGAACGACGGTAATGGGTGTGGAAACAGACATGATCAAACTTTTGGTGATGGGGGCCGATCAGGATCCCATGCCGCTGTCCCGCCACTTGTGGCGAGCGGGTGTGGCACACCGTATCCTGCCGGATGAGCAAGGGCAACAGGTGTTCTGGCTGCTGAACCCTGAGCATCTGCCACGTTTTGAGCAAGCCATGCTGCAATGGCAAAGTGGCCAGATGGATGCACCGGTAATCAGAGACCGCCAGGCTTTAGTGTTGCGCATGCAACAGGTACCGGTCACTCTGGTGCTGATGCTGCTGGCAGTAGCCATCACCCTGGCCTTTGAGTGGTTGTGGGGCGCACAGGTGTTTCTCTGGGTATCCTTCACGCCCATGGAAATTCAGGCCGGTCAGGTGATCAGTCTGCCGATCTCGGAAACCCTGGCATCCGGACAGTGGTGGCGTCTGATCACACCCATCTTCATTCATTTTGGCTGGATGCACCTGGTGTTCAACCTGTTGTGGACCTGGGTGTTTGGTGAACGCATTGAAACGCAGCAGGGTAGCCTGAGGTTGGTCTTGCTGGTGGTGTTTGCTGCCCTGGTGTCCAACTCAGCCCAGTTTCTGTTCAACGGTTCCAGCCAGTTCGGTGGTTTGTCCGGTGTTGTGTATGCTTATCTGGGTTATATCTGGCTGTGGAATCAGCGTCATCCACAGCAGGCCATGGAACTGCCCAATGCACTGGTGATTTTCATGCTGGGCTGGATGCTGCTGGGTATGACGGATATTTCCCGCTCCATGGGCCTGAATATGGCTAATGAGGCGCACCTGGGTGGTTTGTTGGCAGGTCTTGCGTTTGCCCTGCTGCCCCGCTTTTCAAAGAGGAACAAACGATGACTTTTGCTGCAATGATTGAAAAGATGACACCGGACATTTATGCCGCACTAAAGCGTGGGGTGGAGCTGGGCAAGTGGCCTAACGGCCAGTCATTGACCGCTGAACAGCGTGAAATCAGCATGGAGGCAGTGCTGCGCTACGAAGTGCAGAATAATATCCCGGAAACCGAACGGGTCGGTTACATCGCACCCAAAAAGAAAAAAACGGCAGCGGGTGAAGCTGAACCGGTTCGCATCCTTGATCAGCACTGAACAACATGCATTTGCACGGTCATCTTCGTAAACTGGGCACCAGTCATGAACAACCGGTGGTTTACCAGTTGCGCCTGGCTTCTGCCGCAGCAACCCAGGCGCTCACGGAGCTGCCGCTGAATCCTTTGTTAGGCCAGCACATCCGTTTGCACTTTACCGGCCGCATCAATTGTATCCATTGTGGCCGCAGCACTCGCAAGAGTTTCAGTCAGGGTTATTGTTATCCCTGTTTCACTCGTCTGGCTGAGTGTGATACCTGTCTGGTGCGCCCCGAAACCTGCCATTATCAGCAGGGCACCTGCCGTGATCCTGGCTGGGGGCAACAGCACTGTTTTCGTTCGCATCTGGTTTATCTGGCCAACACCACTGGTCTGAAAGTGGGCATTACCCGTGAAACGGGCCTGGCCACCCGCTGGATGGATCAGGGGGCAGTGGCTGCTTTGCCACTTTTCCGGGTACAGGATCGTCTGGCTTCAGGTCGCATTGAAAGCCTGTTGGCCACCGAACTGAAAGATCGCACGGCCTGGCAGGCAATGCTGAAAAACCAGGTGCAGCCCCTGGATCTGGTGCAGGAGGCTCAGGCAGTTGTGGCTCGTTTTGAGCCAGTATTACAGGCGATGCCAGACCTGGATTATCAGTTGCTGGTCGAACAGCCGCTGTATTTTGAGTATCCGGTACTGGCTTATCCCGACAAGGTGCGTTCATTAAATCCGGAAAAGACACCCTGTATCGAAGGGCAGTTGATGGGCATCAAGGGGCAGTACCTGCTGCTGGATACCGGAGTGATCAATCTGCGTAAACATACCGGTTATGAAGTGGAGTTTTCCTGTCATTAACATCCTCTTCTTCAGGCCGCTGCAATGGTGGCTGTTCGTGCTGCTGTCTTGTCTGCTGATCCAGCCAGTACAAGCGAGTGTACGTCTGATGCTGGAACCCGAACTGCCAGAGGTGCGCGCTAATATTGAAGCCTACCTGGGTGAGCAGGAGCCACGCACCACCCGGGAAATGAGGCGTTATGCCAGGCATGCCCGCAACCAGGTCAGTCAGGCTTTGCAGGCGCTGGGTTATTATCAATATCAGATTCGCATTGATATTGAGGAGGGTGAACCTGCCCGTCTGCACCTGAATGTGACACCCGGTGAACCCGTGCGCTTACGCCATGTTCTTGTGGAGCTGTCGGGTGAAGCGCAATATCAGCGTGACTTCACCCTGCCGGGTCAGACAGATTTAAAACCTGGCCAGCCGTTGAATCATGCAGCCTATGAGGCTGCCAAACGCCATTTCCGTAACCAGGGCCTGCGCTACGGCTATTTTTCTGCCCGCTACCAGGTGCAGCAGCTGGACATCAACCCACAGCAGGGCTGGGCTGACATTCATCTGCATTTTGATTCAGGACCACGTTACCGCCTCGGGGCGGTGACTTTTGATCATGAGGGGGTATTGGATGAAGCCTTTCTGCAACGCTTTGTCACCTTTGCGTCGGGCACCCCCTACTCCACAGACCTGATTACGGATCTCAGTCGCGACCTGCGTGGCAGTGGCTACTTTCATGAAGTGCTGGTTGATGCCCGCCATGAGTTTGCGGAAGACTTGCAGGTACCTGTTGATGTGCTGCTGCGCATGCGTCCACCACGCACCCTGAGTGTTGGTGTGGGCTTTTCCACCGATATCGGACCACGTGTCACCACGGCCTGGACTCAGCACTGGCTGAATGATCAGGGGCACAGTCGTGGTGTGGATGCTGAAGTGTCTCAGCCACGTCAGTCAGTGGGCGGCTGGTATCAATTACCACTGACACCCCCCATGACCGATTACCTGCGCCTGACCAGTGCTGTTCGCAAGGAGCGTTATGATGAACAGGAAAGTCAGCGTTTCAGTGCCGGTATTCAATGGCATCATCGACTGGATAATGGCTGGGACCGGGTTTTGTCATTACGCGGTGAATATGAAGAGTTCCGGGTGGGTGCTGATGAAGATGCCACCTGGCTGACGCTGCCCGGTATTGGTCTGGGGCGCTTGCGCAGCAATCATCGGGTGGATCCGTCGCGCGGTTATCGGGTACAAGTGGATTTAACCGGTAGTCGCCGGGATCTGCTGGCTGATGTTGATATCCTGCAGTTAACCTTTTTTTCTCGTGGTTTGATGACCTTGAAGGATCACCATCGATTCCTGGCCAGGGTTCAGGGCGGAGCAATGGCGACCGATGCTTTTGAGCAGGTACCTGCGTCACTGCGTTTTTTTGCCGGGGGTGACCAGAGTGTAAGGGGGTATGGTTATCAGGAACTGGCGCCACGTGATGAATCCGGCCAGTTGCTGGGGGGGCGTTACCTCCTGGCAGTCGGGCTGGAATACCAGTATGCCCTGACTGATCGCTGGCGCCTGGCCACTTTTGTGGATGCTGGTGATGCTGTGTTGGAACCAAAGGATTTAAAGCAACCCTTGTTGGGTGTGGGGGTCGGTATTCGCTGGGTGTCTCCGGTGGGGCCGCTGCGGCTGGATGTGGCACGCGGCCTGGATGAACAACTGGGTGGCTGGCGCCTGCATTTTTCCATGGGGCCTGAATTATGATGATGCGTCATCGCTGGATGTTACTGCGTCACTGGCTTGAGCGCCGACTGCTGAAACCTGTACTGTGGCTGGTCAGGCTATTGCGCTGGCTGGTGCTGCTGATCAGTGGCCTGTTCAGTCTGTTCATGTTGCTGCTGGTTCTGTTGGTGATGTGGCTGTTGCTGAGTCAGCCGGGTGGTCAGTGGTTGTTGAATCAGGTGCCGGGACTTGAAGTTCAGGGCTTCCGCGGCCAGCTGCTGAATCGTTGGCAGGCAGACCACTTGCGTTGGCAAGATGATGACCATGGATTGCAGGTTGAGCTGGAGCAACTGAGTCTGCGCTGGAGCCTGACCTGCCTGCTGGAGCAGCGCCTGTGTTTGCGTCGTGTACAGGCCAGTCAGTTGCATCTGGTATTGCCAGCCGATCAAGGCGAAGCTGTGGCAACGCCTGAGCCGGTCACCGACTGGCAAGGTTTCCGGATGCCTGAATTGCAATTGCCACAAGTTGAACTGCCGCTTGCCTTGCAGGTGGATGCACTGCAACTGGGCGCTTTTAAACTGAATGAACAGTTACTGCTGCAAGGCATCAACTTGCAGCTTAAATGGCAAGCCAGTCAGTTGACCCTGCAGCATTTGAGTCTGACGAGCCCCTTGTTGCCGGAAGGAATGGATCAGCAGGTACAGCTGGCAGGCCAGGTTGATTTTCAGAATGACTGGCCGTTGCAGTTGCTGCTTCAAGGTGGCCTGGGCGGTTACCCACTGCACCTGGCAATGGATGGCAGTCTGGCCAGGTTGCATCTGGACCTGCAGTTGGATGACCCGGAACAGGCTCGTGTGTTGCAGCTGGTTGGCTGGATTAATCTGCTGCAAGCTGAATTACCCGTGGACTTGCTGTTGGATGTGCCTGGTTTTTATCCGGCCGCTGATGCCCATGCCTGGCTGGATTTCTGGCCAGAACAACTGGAGTTGGATCAAACACGCCTGCAGCTTCAGGGTGATCTGGAGTCGGGTTGGCAGCTGTTGCTGGAGTCCCAGGTGTTATGGGCTCATCAGCCACTGTTACTGGATCTTTCAGCAGGGCTGGATTTTGAGCAGCTGAGCATCGAACATTTACAGCTTTATGCAGGACAACACCAGCAGTTGCAAATGGCTGCCCGACTTGGACAGGCGCAAAATAAGTCATGGCAGCTGGAGTTTGGCGCAGAAGGTCAGTGGCTGCTGCCTGAGCTGGGTTTAACTGATTTTATCCTGCAATTGCAGGGTGACTGGGCACCTGATCAGCAGACTTATCAATTATCGGTGGAGCAACTGCAACTCCATGCTGCAGATCAGCAACTGCAACTGGTTGCTGCGCTGAACCAGCATCAATGGTCTGCTGAACTGCAGTTGGATAGCCAGACCTTGCCCCAGACGGTTACTGCAACTGATGCATCACTGCCGCAAGGAGATGTGCAACTCCAACTGGCAACACGATTGCCGACACTTTGGTCGCCTTTGATGGAGTCCTGGCCAGCACTGAATGTATTGCTGCAGCGGATCCGTCAGGGTGAGTTGCAGCTGGGAGTGCAAAGCCAGGCCATGAAATGGCAGGACTTTGCCTTGCAGCAGGCGGATTTTGCGTTCAGGTATCAGGGTGATGATGCACTTAACCCTGAGCTGGAGTTGCAGTTCAGGGCTGCCGGTTTACAGCAGGATGAACAACGGCTGGAACGGCTGCAGCTGATCATGGATGGTCATTTGCAGCAGCATCAACTGCAGCTCGCGCTCAGCCATCAAGGCCAGCCTTTGCAGCTGGAGCTGACAGGCGGCATTCAGGAGCAGGAGCAGCAGCTGCTGTGGATGTATCAGCTGGCCCCTTTTGCTGTAGAGCAACTGGCTTACTTCTGGCCGGAGGATCTGCGCTGGCAGGAGCAACTGACCGGTTATCTGCAGGGGCAATGGCGTTGGACAGACCAGGTGGTGTTTCTGGAAGCAGAACTGCTGGCAGAAGAGGGTGTGCTGGCGGTTCAGGTGAGTGATCCACTGTTGGAAACCAGTGAGTGGGTGGAGCTGGCTTATCACCGTCTGGTGCTGGGTTTTACTCTGGATGAGCAGCGTCTTGCCGCTGGATTAACCCTGGACGGTGATCAACTGGGTTATTTTGATGCCGAAATGGCTCTGGCGCTGCATGCGGATGCTGCCACCGGGCAGCGTGCCTTGCAGGGGCAGTATCTGCTGCGTGATTTACAACTGCAGTTGTTGATACCTTTTCTGGATCTGGATGAGCTCAGTGGCCAGTTACAGGGGCAAGGAGAGATCAAGGGGCATCTGCTGGAACCGGAGTTGTGGGGAAGTCTGCAGCTTCAGCAGGTCACTGCTTCTGATCAGCAATGGCCACTGAGCCTCAATCACCTGGAAGGCGAGCTGCGCCTGCAAGGTCATCGTGCATTGCTTGATGGTCGCTTCGAGGCCGGACGTCGGGGTGAAGGGCAGATTCAAGGTGAGCTGGTCTGGCGGCCTGAGCTGGAAGCCGTGTTAATGCTTCAGGCAGAACAGCTGGAGATCAGGGTTGAGCCCTGGGCGACCTTGATCATTCAGCCCGACTTGCAGCTGGGTTATCGGCAGCAGCGCTTGCATTTGTCTGGGCGCCTGGCTGTTCCATCGGGACAGATTGTCATCCGTCAGTTGCCACCCCAGGCAGTCAGGGTTTCTGATGATGCCCGCTTGATTGATCAAGATGAACGTGATGCCGCGCCACTGGATCTGGATATGGATGTTGAGGTTCTGCTGGGCAGTCAGCGTCTGCAACTGGATGCTTTTGGTTTGCTGGCAGATCTGCAGGGTCGATTGCGGATCGGGAATGACATGGATACCCGGGGTGAACTGTTGCTGGTGAATGGCAGCTACCAGTCCTGGGGGCAGGATTTACGACTGCGCCGAGCTCGGCTGGTGTTTGCCGGGCCGGTTGAGCTGCCATTTCTGGATGTGGAGGCCGTTCGAACCACCAGCTCCGGTGTGGTTGCCGGGTTACGCATCACCGGCCGAGCAGATGAACCCCAGACAGAAATTTTTTCCGAGCCCGCCATGCCCAGTGAGCAAGCCCTGGCTTATCTGGTGCTGGGTCGGCCCCTGCGCGGTGAGTCTGATGACAATGCCATGAATACTGCCGCCATTTCGCTGGGGTTGCGGGGTGCAACGGGCGTCACTCAGCGCATCGGTGACACCCTTGGCGTCAGGGATCTGCAACTGGAAACCGAGGGTGAGGGGGAGGCTGCCAGTGTGATGGCTTCCGGTTACCTCAATGAGCGCTTGAGTGTGCGTTACGGGGTAGGGCTTTACGATGAAGTCACCCGTTTTGCCGTGCGTTATGAACTCACCCGCCAGGTATACATCGAAGCAGCCAGTGCCCTGGCCAGTTCGCTGGATATTTTCTGGCGGGTCGACTATTAAAGGCTCGACCTTAACCCTCCAGGTTGTCGAGTCCTCGCTCTGCCATGGCCACTGCCCGGAACACTGCGCGTCCCTTGTTGAGGGTTTCTTCCCATTCCAGTTGTGGCACTGAGTCAGCCACCACGCCGGCACCGGCCTGGATATGCAACTGACCTTCCTTGATCACGGCAGTGCGAATGGCAATGGCAGTATCCATGTTGCCGTACCAGCCCAGATAACCGACTGCACCACCGTAAACACCGCGTTTCACCGGTTCCAGTTGATCCAGAATTTCCAGTGCACGGATTTTCGGGGCTCCGGACAGGGTGCCGGCCGGGAAGGTGGCACGCAATACATCCATTGCATTCAGTTCAGGTTTCAGCTGTCCCACCACATTGGAGACAATGTGCATGACGTGGGAATAACGCTCGATGGTCATGCTGTCGGTCACTTTCACGCTGCCGGTGGTGGCAATGCGTCCCACATCATTGCGCCCCAGGTCGATCAGCATCAGGTGCTCAGCGCACTCTTTGGGATCGGCCAGCAGCTCCTGCTCCAGCGCCAGGTCTTCCTCGGGGGTCTGGCCACGCTTGCGGGTTCCGGCAATCGGTCGCACGGTGACTTCGCCATCCTCCAGGCGGGCAAGAATCTCCGGTGATGAACCGACCACCTGAAAGTCATCCAGGTGCAGGTGGAACATGTAGGGCGACGGATTCAGGCAGCGCAAGGCTCGATAGAGGTCCAGCGACTGGGCACGAAATGGCAGACTCATGCGTTGTGACAGCACACACTGCATGATGTCACCGGACAGGATGTACTCCTTGATCTGATCAACAGCTTGCTTGAAACCGGCTTCAGTGAAGCCGGAGTGGAAGTCACTTTCTTCCACTGCAGCACGTCCGGTGCCGGGGCTGGTGGTGTTCAGGGTGGCGGTGCGCAACTGGATTTCCAGTGCCTCCAGACGTTCGTGAGCCTGCTCCAGGGCATCAGGCTGGGTCGGGTCGGCGTGGGTGATCAATTGCAGTTTGCCGGACAGGTTGTCAAACACCACCACATCTTCGGAGACCATCAGCAGGATATCCGGCACCTGCAGTGGATCAGCCATGCGTCGGGCGGCTGCACTGTCGGCCAGACGCGGCTCAATGTAGCGGATGGTGTCGTGACCGAAATAACCAACCAGGCCGCCGGTGAAGCGCGGCAGGCCTTCCACCGGAGCTACCCGGTAACGCTGCTGAAACGCTTCAATGGCAGCCAGTGGATCGGCCACAGTTTCACTGCTGACCTGCTGATGCCGGTGATAAAGGCTGAAGGTGTGGCCATGCACTTCCAGCCGCTCATGGCAGGGCAGACCAATGATGGAGTAACGTCCCCACTTTTCACCACCTTGCACGGATTCCAGCAGGTAACTGTAGGGTGTCTGGGCCAGCTTCATGTAGGTGGACAGTGGTGTGTCCAGATCAGCCAGCACCTGACGGGCAACCGGAATGCGGTTGTAACCCTGGGCAGCCAGGGCAGCAAAGTGTTCGGGGGTCATGCAGGGAATCCTTGGTTGTCCAGCAACAGGTTCAGAGAGTCGATCATCAGGTCGGGTGCCGCATCATCCAGCGGCTCACCGTGATTGTAGCCATAGGGTACACCAACACTGATGAAACCGGCAGCGCGAGCCGCCTGAATGTCATGACGGGAATCACCGATCAGGGCGCAGACTGTCGGTGAGAGTTGAAAGTGTCGAGCCAGATGCAGCAAGGGTGCCGGATCGGGTTTTTTCTGTGGCAGGCTGTCGCCCCCCAATACCTGGTCAAAGGTGTGCTCCAGCCCAAAGTGTTCCAGAATACCTGGTACAAAACGATAGGGTTTGTTGGTCACCAATGCCAGTTTCAGGTCCATGCCCCGCAGGGTGATGAGGGTTTCCCGAACGCCGGGGTAGAGGCGGGTCTGCTCACCCTTCAGGCTGTCATAAATATCCAGAAACAGGCTGTGGGCCTGAGCCAGCGTAGGATCGTCATCCGGCAGCAGGTGCTCCTGACCGATGCCGCCGGTCAGGGCACGTTGCAGCAGCTTCAGGCTGCCATTGCCGACCCAGCGGCGTACCTGGGTTTCCCCGGCTGCCGGCAGATCCAGTTCAGCCAGTGTCAGGTCAATGGCCAGTGCCAGATCCGGCACCGAATCAATCAGTGTACCGTCCAGATCAAAGGCCAGCAGACGTGCCTGTTGTAACAGCGGATGCAGTTCAGCCACCAGCCAGCTCCCGGCGCAGGGCAGCTAGCACGGTGTCGTAACGATGAGGGTCTTCGGTGCGTCCGGCACCAAAAATGGCGGAGCCGGCCACAAAGGTGTCGGCTCCGGCGGCAGCAATTTCTGCGATATTGGACACACCAACACCACCATCAATCTCCAGCCGGATCGGCAGGCCGGAAGCATCAATGCGCTGGCGGGCCTCGCGCAGCTTGTTGAGGGTGTTGGGAATGAATTTCTGGCCGCCAAAACCGGGGTTAACACTCATCAGCAACACCAGATCCAGTTTGTCCATCACATGGTCCATCCATTGCAGAGGGGTGGCTGGATTAAACACCAGTCCGGCCTGGCAGCCGCCATCCCGAATCATCTGTAGACTGCGATCCACATGCTCGGAGGCTTCCGGGTGAAAGGTGATGCTGCTGGCACCGGCTTCAATGAAATCACCGATGATGCGATCCACCGGCTTCACCATCAGGTGTACATCAATCGGTGCCTTGATGCCATGGTTGCGCAGGGCTTTGCAAACCATTGGGCCAATGGTGAGATTGGGCACATAGTGGTTGTCCATCACATCAAAATGAACCCAGTCGGCACCAGAAGCCAGTACCTGCTCCACCTCTTCGCCCAGGCGGGCAAAGTCAGCAGAAAGAATGGATGGCGCGATCAGAAAGGGGCGGCTGGACATGAGTTGATGTTTCCTTGGTGGCTGGGCAAAGGTTAATTTTAAGGGATTCGTTGAATCGATGCAGCAGCTGCTTTAACACTTGGGCTACAAAGCGTTCAGCAGGAGGACTTGGTTGCTGACTGACAGCTGTTTATACTGCCTTTTGTACAAAAGAGCGGGTATTTAAGGTTTGCAAGGATATAGGTATTCAAGGTGAAAAAACGTCTGCTGGCACTCTTGCTGTTGATCCTGGTGTTTCCGGTCTGGGCTAATCTGCCTGCAGGCTTTGGTTTTGATGAGGAAGAGGAGGAAGACACTGCACCTCAGCGAGTTGAGCCTGATCCCATGCGGGAAATGCTGCGCACACTGAGAAATGAGTTGCCAGCCAGCCAGTTGCTGGAGTTGCCGCTGGCTGATGATGAAACCTTTCTTGCCCTGCAGTTGGAAGCCTTGAGTGCTCGTCCGAAAGGTCGCTTGCTGCTGTTGCCTGGGGATGGTTTACACCCCGACTGGCCGCTGGGTATTGCACCCATTCGGCGTAATCTTCCTGAGTATGGCTGGCATACCCTGTCTTTGTCCTTGCCCGCTTATCGTCCCCTGGGTGTAGCGCCACGAACCCTGCCACCAGGGCCATTACTGAGTCGCATGCCGCAGAATCAGAAACCTGTTAAGCAGGATGAGCCTGACGCAGCAGCCAGCGCTGGTTTTGGTTTTGCAGAAGAGGATGAAGAAGAACCAGTGGTGCAAGAGCGCCCGGACCCCGCTGAGCGCCTGGCTCAGCATCGTGAAAAGGTAGAAGCCAGAGTGCAGTCTGCGCTGAATCACGTGGGTAGTGGTGGCAAGTTGGTATTGGTGCTGCAGGGTGAGAGTGTCTACTGGCTGCAACCCTGGCTGGAAAGTGGCCGTCTGGGTCGTCAGGTGCCACTGATTCTGCTGCATGTGGAAGCTCCGGTAGGTGCAGATCCGACTTCAATTGCAGACACTCTTCGCAGGTTGGGTGCCAATCGACCGATTCTGGATATCTATAACGCCAGCAACCAGGAGCAACGACACCTGGCTGAAATACGCAAGGCGGCTTATCGCCGGGCAGGTAATCAGCAGGCGGTGCAGTTTCCGATGAATTTTGAAAGTGGTGCGCGGGCCGCCACGACTGATCGCTGGTTGTCACAAAGGGTGGAAGGCTGGTTGCGCGGCCTCTGAGAGATTCCTGACGACCAGCAGGCAGTGCCCTTTTATACTTTCTGAGCCTTTTTCAGCAGTGCATAGGCCTGCTGAATTTCCTGGGCCCTTTCCTTGGCTTTTTCCAGTGCCCGGTCCGTCAGTCCTTGTGCCATGAGCTTGTCTGGGTGATTCTGACTCATCAGCTTGCGGTAGGTTTTTTTGATGTCCTCGGCACTGGCATCAGAGTTCAGGCCGAGTGTCCGGTAGGCAGTCAGCAAACTGGGCTGGGGCTGGGAGCGTTGTTTCTGGCCTTTATAGGTGTACTGCTTCTGTTCCTTGTCTGCAAAACCCTTTTGTTCACGAATGCGCCGGTGTAGTCGATCAAAGTCCACCGGGCTGATATCAAGCAGGGGTAAAAAAGCCTGTAAGCGTTCTAACTGGGAGGCGCGCGGCCCGCCATCAGCATAAGCCATGACCAGTAATTGATCGAGAAAATCCAGACGACGTGCTGGTTTGCTGGCATAACGTTTGCGCAGCTCTTCAAGCCTCGGTTCTACCTGGGTGGAAGCCAGTTTGCCTTCATTAAAACGGGCAATGGCTTCTTCCCTTTCGGCAGGCTTTAGCCTTAGGCGTTTAAATAACTTTTCGGCAACTGCAATTTCCTGGGGTGATACTCTGCCGTCCTGTTTTGCCAGATGCCCAAGGCAGATATAGAGGGACTCGCGATAGAGGCGCTCACTTCTGCCGGGTAGGTTGGCTGCAGGTCGCAGACGGCTCAGCAGCGCAAAGGCAGACTGGCGATGATAATCAAAGCTGTGGCCAAGAATGATACCCAATGCAAAGCCCACCCAGCCACCGAGCAGAAAACCCAAGGCAGCTCCCAGCAGTTTGCCGGCAAAAGCGGGAAACTTCAGCTTCATGCCAGGGGTGTCCTGTGTTGTCTGTTCATCAGTTCTATATCCAGTTCCTGCAGTCGCTGAGGTGTGCCAACATCGACCCATTGTCCCGGCAGCATTTCGCCGCTGGCAAGATTTTGCCGGATCAGTTGCCGCAACAAGGGTGCGAGAGGAAAGGCATCACCCGCTTGAAAGTGCTGGCCAAAAGCAGCCATCAACAGCTCACGCTGAAAGGCCTCGGGCCGCAGCAGGCTAAGCCCTGCAAAGGTTAAGCATTGATGTTGC
The DNA here is from genome assembly GCF_900119735.1 of Marinospirillum alkaliphilum DSM 21637. Lineage (GTDB taxonomy): Bacteria > Pseudomonadota > Gammaproteobacteria > Pseudomonadales > Halomonadaceae > Marinospirillum > Marinospirillum alkaliphilum. The sequence continues at coordinate 351,738 of NZ_FPJW01000002.1, forward strand.
TCGTCTGCGTTGTCCTGTAAATGACCATCGGGTGCCAGGTAAAAGTCACCCTGAGGATGGTGTTCCGGGTTGGCTACCAGCAACAGGTGTGCCATTTTTTCAGGGCGCAGTGCATTCAGCTTCGGTAGCTGTTCACACCAGACATCAGCATTGAGTAATAAAAAAGGTTCGGGGTGAAGAAGTGGTAGAGCCTTCAGGAGCCCGCCACCGGTTTCCAGTGGAGTGTTTTCTTCGGAAAACAGAACCTTCAGCTGCCAGGCCGAACCGTCACCAACTGCTTCCCTGATCTGGTGCCCCAGGTGGCTGATATTGATGACAGCCCGCTGGATGCCAAGGCGGGATAATCGCTCCAGATGCCAGAACAGCAGTGGTTTGCCTGCCACTTTCAGTAGTGGCTTGGGGGTGTGCTGGGTCAGGGGCAACATGCGTTGACCCAGCCCGGCTGCAAAAATCATGCATTGTTTGATCATGGAAGCATCGGGTGTGGGGGGTGCAATCATGCCGGTGTGTTCAGCAACGAATCCAGCTGTATTTCCAGTTGTGGCATCAGTTGGTTATGCAGCCACTGGCTGATGGGTTGAAATTCACTGTGCCTTGCAAGGGCGTGTTGCAGATGCTGCAGTGTGCGGGGAATGTCTTTCAGGTAACCCGCTTTGCCATCACGCAGCCATAGCCGAGCAAAAATGCCAGCGGCCTTCAAATGGCGTTGCATGCCCATTAAATCAAACCAGCGCTGCCAGTCAGTTGCATGAATGGTTTCGAAGTTACGGCAGTGTAGCTGGCGAGCCTGCTCCTGCCACTGGTCCTGGATGGCTTCAGGCCACATCAGATAACAGTCACGGATCAGCGAAACAGCATCATAGGTGCAGGGGCCGATGACTGCATCCTGAAAATCGAGGATGCCCAGTTGGTGATCTGGCAGTAGCATCAGATTGCGTGAATGGTAATCTCGGTGTACCACGACCCTGGGTTGTTCCAGTGCAGAATCCACCAGTGACTGTCGGAAAGCCGTCCAGCCGTCTGGGCGGTCATGGTCTGGCAGCTTGAGCAATTGTCCCAGCAACCAGTCGTCAAACAGATCCATTTCACGTTGCAGTAAAGCTTCGTCATAGTTCGGCAAGCTGGCAGCAGTGGGGCAGTGAGTGGCCTGAACCTGTAAGTGGGCCAGTTGTTGCAGTGCCTGATGGTAGAAGGGAGAGGCAGATGCCGGATCTTCCTCTCTGACGGCTTGCATCAGTTGTTGATCACCGAAATCTTCCAGCAGCGCTGCACCCAGTTGAGTACAGGCCTGATGGACGGTTGGTACTCGAATGCCCAGTGGCTGCCAGGCACGAGCCAGTTGCAGAAAGCGTTCGGAATTTTCCTTGTCTGGTGGTGCATCCATCAGAATCAGGCTGGTGCCCTTGCGGCTGTCAGCAGCTTCAACCCGAAAGTAGCGCCGGAAGCTGGCATCACCGGCAACGGGTGTTAACGGGATGGGGGATCTATTCAGCCAGGGTTTCAGCCATTCCTGAAGGTGAATGGAGCGTTCCGTTGCAGTGGTTTTGACATCAGGATTCATAACGGCATTAATCATGGCAGTGGCAGTGAGAAAGGCTATAATACGCGTTTTTTCAGGCTTTGGCAGTGCCTTGCCGGGTCTTCAGTTTTGAGGGTTTTCACTTGTCTTTTATGCCTGCCCGCATGAGTTCACTGGCTGCCTTGCTGCTGGTTGCCGGAGGAGGGAGCCTGCTGGCTGCCCCCCCTGCCCAGCTGCCTGCGGAACAGTTGGACTGGCAGGTTTATGACACACGCCCATCCGGCATGGTCTGTCGTGGCTTTTATCTGTCACCGGAGCTGGACTTGCCGGAGGCGGACCTGTCACCTGCAGCAGCGAGTTTGCTGATTGATGCAGGCCGTGTTCTGCACTCGCCAGTGGATGGTTTGGTGATGGATGGCGGTGTGCGCCTGCGCCAGGGACCTGTTTTTGCCCAGGCGGATGAGATTCGGTTATCAGCTGACCGCACGGAAGCGCAGATGCATGGCAACCTCGAAATACGCCAGTCTGACCTGCTGTTAAGAGCCAGAGAAGGGCAGTATGCTCTGTCAGAGCAGTCATTCAGGCTTGATGAAGTCCATTATGTCATTCATCAGCAGCGCAGGCGTGGCAGTGCCTGGCAGCTACAGCAGTTGAGTGATGGGCGAGTGGTATTGCGGGAAGCCAGCATGACCACTTGTGCACCCGATGATAGCGCCTGGCAGTTGGTTGTTGGACGCTTGACGCTGGACCAGGAGAAAGGTGTGGGTGACGCTCGTCATGTGCGCCTGCATATCAAAGATGTACCAGTATTCTACATGCCCTGGTTCCGTTTCCCGCTGGATGACCGCCGCCAGACGGGTTTGCTGTATCCACGCATCTCATGGGAAAAAGAAAGTGGCCTGGATTACCTGCAGCCTGTTTACCTGAATCTGGCGCCTTCGCATGACATGACGCTTTATCCTCGTTTGATTGAGCAGCGTGGCATACAGGGTGGTCTGGAGTTGCGCTATTTACGCCCCACAGACGAAGGTGAGATTTACTACTCCTATCTGGACAGGGATAAAGTCTATTATAAACAAAGCCGTTGGCATATTGACTTGCAGCATCGGGGTGCGTTGAGTCCTCAGCTCAGTTATAGTCTGGATTTTGCACAGGTCAGTGATGACAGTTTTTTTACGGACCTGGGCAGTTATCCGACCAATGACAGTCGTGAATTATTGCAAGAGCTGCAGTTGCGTTATCGCCAGCAGCAATGGACGGCAGAGCTGGCTTTACGCGGTTATCAGAATCTGACGCCATCACGTGATCGCAATATTGCAGCAGATGAAGCTGTGTCCCAGTATCAACTGTTTGATCTGCGCCATCAGCAGGATGCTGACCTGCAGGGTTATTATCAGCTGCCCCAGTTTGAGCTGCGAGGCACTGATGAGTGGTCAGAGCGTTTAAGCTGGGCTGTGACCTTTGAGCTGACTCACTTCAGCAAGTTGTTTGATCGTGAAGTCAGTGGTGACAGCTATTTCTCGACAGACCTGAAAGAAACGCCTGGCAAGCCTGGTGACTTTTATGTCACACAATGGGGAGCACCGGATACCTGGCGCCTGTTCCTGGAACCGGGAATCACTGCCGAGCAGCGCTGGCCCTGGTCCTTTGTAAGGGCGCAAGCCAGGCTGCGTCACAGCCAGTACTGGCTGGATCCTTACTGGAGTCCGGATGATCAGGCAGATGCAGCCCTGAATCTGGACAGTGTGAATCTGCAGCCATCCGTCACCGCTCCCATTCTCAGCCTGGATTCTGGTGTGTTCCTGGAGCGAGATGTACATCTGGGTGAACAGCCGTTTATCTATTCGTTGGAGCCAAGGGTTTTCGGGGCCTTCATTCCTTATGTGGAACAGTATGATGTACCCAACATCTTTGATGGTGCTTTCAAGGATTTTGACTTCAACCAGTTTTATCGTGCCGAACGAACCGTCGGTCGTGATCGGGTTGCAGACATCAGCAAAATCACACTTGGGTTGACTCAGCGACTGCTGAGCCCGGTGACTGGGCGTGAGGTGATGAGTTTTGGTGTGGCGCAGGAGTATTATCTGTCGGATCGACGCATGGCTGATTATTACAGCGATCCAAGAGATGCCTACCTGCATCCGGATGACCCGGACCGACCGGATAACCAGCCACGTGAAGAACGGCCCTATAGTTTGGTACGAAATCGCTCTAGTCTTGGCTTTGTATTCAATTGGAACTTTCATGAGCGACTGGGTTATCGTGCCACTCTGCTGTGGGATGATTATTTTCGGATAACAGAGCGGTCAGATCAGCGCATCAGTTACACCCACCCATCCGATGTGCATCTGAACCTTGGTCACACCTATGTATCCAATTTCAGCAATCAGGATGGTTTGCTGGGGCCAAAGCCAGATCGTTCATTGGCTGATGCTTACTCCTATCGTGCCAGTGCGGAAGATCAGGTTTATGTGTCTGGTGTGTTCCCATTGGATGACCACTGGCGCTTGTTCCTGAAGCGCAGTTATGACCTGAAACGGCGTGAAGTGCTGGATGATATTGCCGGGCTGGAGTACAACTCCTGTTGCTGGCAGGTGCAGCTGTTGTATCGTGACAGTGTCCGTTACATGGATGAATCACCGGAGCTGGTCAATGGGCGTTTTGCATCCCGGGAGCGCGACCCCGGTGTTTATTTACGTTTGATATTTAAAGGGTTGGGTGGTGCAGGACACTCCACCCAGAGCTTGCTGGCTAATGAAATACAGGGTTATACCGACCGAGAATAACGGAAGAGGTGTTTGTGTCTGAACTGAAAAATGCATCAAGAGTGATGGCTGGTCTGCTGATGCTGTTGTTATGCGGTATCACCTTTGCTGAACCTCGCTTGCTGGATCGGGTGGTGGCGGTGGTCGATCGTGAAGCCCTGATGGAAAGTGAGCTGCAGCAACGCATGCAGCAGGTGCGCGGACAGATTGCTGATCGTGGATTGCGTGCCCCACCGGAGGCAGTATTACGCCAGCAGGTGCTGGATCGCCTGATTCTGGACACCATTCAGCTGCAGTTGGCACGCCAGGCCGGTATGCGGATTGATGAGCAGACCCTGAACCAGACCCTGACGCGCATTGCTCGCCAGAATCAGATGGATCTGCGTCAGTTCAGCCAGGCCATTGAGGCTGACGGCATGAGCTTTGCTGCTTTCCGTGAGCAGATCCGTCAGGAAATGCTGATTTCTCAGGTCCGGCAGCGTCGTGTTGGTGATCGCATTCAGGTCAGTCAGCAGGAAATTGAAAATTACCTGGCTTCCCCCGAAGCTTTGGAACAGGAAGGGCGTGAGTTCCGGGTTGGGCATATCCTGGTTCAGGTACCGGATAACCCGACACCTGAGCAGATCGGTGAGGCCCAGCGGCGTGCCGAAGCATTAAAAAAGCGTCTGGATGCCGGTGAAGACTTCCAGGAAATGGCCATTTCCAGCTCTGCTGGTGACGAAGCTTTCAGTGGCGGTGATCTGGGTTGGCGTGCTGCTGCCGCTTTACCTTCCTTGTTTGCTGATCAGGTGGTGCGTTTGCCGGTTGGTGGCATGGCAGGCCCGATTCGCAGTCCCAGCGGTTTTCACCTGATCAAACTATTGGAAACACGTGGTGGTGCCCAGCATCTGGTGGATCAGACCCGTGCCCGTCACCTGTTGTTGTCCACCAATGCGCTGCGTGATGAGCAGGCGACCCTGAACCAGCTTCGCGAGCTGCGTCAGCGCATCAGTCGTGGTGAATCGCTGGCAGACCTGGCCCGTGAATATTCTGATGATCGGGGCAGCAAGCAGTCAGGTGGCAGCCTGGGTTGGGTCAGTCCGGGACAGATGGTTCCCGCTTTTGAGCAGGCCATGAACCAGTTGGCCGTTGGTGAGGTATCCGAACCCGTGCAGAGCCAGTTTGGCTGGCATCTGATTCTGGTCGAGGAGCGTCGCAAATCGGATATGACCGACAATCTGCGTCGTCAGCAGGTGCGTCAACTCTTGTCAGAACGGCGTTTTGAAGAAGAAGTGCAGAACTGGTTGCGTGAAATTCGAGACAGCACCTGGGTTGAGATTCGCGAATGACAAGAACAGCCGCTTGCTTACCATTACTGATCACTGCCGGTGAACCGGCAGGTATCGGGCCTGATCTGGTGCTGCAACTGGCCGCTGAAGGCTGGTCATCAGATTGGCTGGTAGTGGCTGATCCGCAGTTGCTGTCTGATCGGGCGGCGGTGCTGGGTTTGCCCTGCCCGCTGCATGAAGTCCGACAGGATCAGCTGCATCTGCCGGTGCCGCAGGGAAAAATCGGTGTATTGCCGGTGGCGTTGGCAACGGCAGCCCAGCCGGGTGTCCTGAATCCGGCCAATGCTGCTTATGTGCTGGAAACCCTGCGACTGGCCACCGATCTGTGTTTACAGCAGCAGGCCGCCGGCCTGGTGACTGCCCCGGTTCACAAGGGAGTGATTAATGATGCCGGTTATGTTTTCACCGGGCATACGGAATTCCTGCAGCAGCGTTGTGGTTGTGACGAAGTGGTGATGCTGCTGGCCACAGCAGAGTTGCGCGTGGCGCTGGCAACAACCCATCTGCCGTTGCGAGCGGTGGCCGATGCCATCACTGCAGAGCGACTGGAACGCATTATTCGTATTTTTCATCAGGATCTGATCAACCGCTTTGGTTATACACAACCCCGTTTGCTGGTCTGTGGGCTTAATCCCCATGCCGGTGAAGGCGGACATCTGGGGCGGGAAGAAATTGAGGTGATTGAACCGCTGTTGCAGCAGCTGCGCCAGGAAGGACTGGAGTTAATCGGGCCTTTGCCAGCAGATACCCTGTTCACTGAAAAGGTGCTGGCGCAGGGTGATGCAGTGTTGGCCATGTACCATGATCAGGGCTTGCCGGTGTTGAAACATCGTGGCTTTGGGCGAGCGGCCAACATTACTTTGGGGTTGCCGATCATTCGCACCTCAGTAGATCATGGCACTGCCTTGTCATTGGCTGGCACAGGACAGGCCGATATCGGCAGCTTGAAGACCGCACTGCACTACGCTGAGCAGTTCCGCAGTGCAGCATCTGCTGCACACCATTAAAAATTTGATTGCCGGGAAAAACAACATGGCTGGATTCCAGGGTCACCGTGCGCGTAAGCGTTTTGGTCAGAATTTCTTGCAGGACCCAGGCATGATTCGCCGTATTGTGCGGGCCATAGCACCCAGAGGTGAAGATCGACTGGTCGAGATAGGCCCGGGCATGGGTGCCATCACAGAGCTGTTGCTGGAAGAAAACCGCTTCCTGGATGTGGTCGAGCTGGATCGTGATCTGATTCCCGGTTTGAAGGTGAAGTTTTTTAATCATTCGGGTTTTCAGGTGCATGAAGCAGATGCACTGAAGTTTGATTTTGCCGGTTTGCGGCAAGGTGATGAAAAACTGCGTGTAGTGGGTAACCTGCCCTACAATATTTCCACGCCACTGATTTTTCATCTGCTGTCCTTTCAGGGATTGATTGAGGACATGCACTTCATGCTGCAGAAGGAAGTGGTTGAACGCCTGGCTGCCAGTCCGGGTAGCGGCCAGTGGGGGCGTCTCAGTGTGATGGCTCAGTACTACTGCCAGGTTGAGTTTTTATTTGAAGTGCCGCCTGAGTGTTTTAACCCCCGTCCCAAGGTGGACTCAGCCATTGTACGCTTGACTCCACACACTCAGCGGCCTTTTGTTGCCGCGGACGAGCAACTGCTTGCTGATACCGTTCGACTGGCATTTGCACAGCGCCGTAAAACCCTGCGTAATAACCTGAAAGGAGTCATTGCCGCAGAGGTGCTGGAGTTATTGGGCATTGACCCGCAGCGCAGACCGGAAACCCTGACGCTGGAAGAGTTTGTGAAATTGGCCAATCACCGTCTGGATACTGCATGGCAACCTACGCAATAGGAGACATTCAGGGCTGCTGGGAGGCCTTTCAGCAGTTACTGCAAGACATAGCCTTTGACCCCTGGCAGGATCGTCTGTGGTTGGCCGGCGATCTGGTGAATCGTGGGGCCGGTTCGCTGGAAGTGCTGCGTTATGCTGCAGGCCTGGGTGATCGGGTGCAGGTGGTGCTGGGTAACCATGATATTCATTTGTTGGCGGTTGCCAGAGGTTTGCGCAAAACACGCCGTTCGGACACGCTGGATAAGCTGCTGAAAGCACCAGATGCCCCGGCTTTACTGGACTGGCTGGCCAATCAGCCACTTTTGCATCATGACACTGCGCTGGGTTTTGTGATGACCCATGCAGGCATCCCGCCAATCTGGACCCTGACTCAGGCTAAAACGCTGGCAGCAGAGGTAGAGCAGGAGTTGCGTTCAGACCGCCAGCAGCAATTATTGACACATCTGTTTGGCAACAAGCCGCGTTGCTGGTCTGACAAGCTGCAGGGGCAGGAGCGCTTTCGTTGCATCATCAATTATTTCACTCGCATGCGTTTCTGCAAGCCGGATGGCACCCTTGAGCTGGACAGCAAGAGTGAGGCTGGCAGTGCACCCAAGGGTTATGCTCCCTGGTTCAGTTACCCCAGTCAGGTATTGCCGGAGTCCCGGATGATTTTTGGTCATTGGGCTGCTTTATCCGGGCATACCGGTGTTGGTGGTATTCATGCCCTGGATACCGGGTGTGTCTGGGGGCAGTTTCTGACCGCCATGCGGTTGGAGGATCAGCAGGTATTTCGGGTGGCTTCAATTAAGAAAGATCTCATATAATGGTTCTTTTTATGTCAAGCCGGAGAGGGATGTTATGAGTTTCAAGATCATTCAGGCGCAGATGGCCCGGGAACTGCTGGATCAGGACAAGGCCACTTTTGTTGATATCCGTGATCCGCAGAGTTTTGATGCCAGCCACATTCGTTCATCAACACGACTGGATAACAGTAATCTGCAAGCTTTTCTGGCCGCTGCCGACAAAGCTCGACCGACAGTGGTGTGTTGTTATCACGGCATGAGCAGTCAGAGTGCTGCCCAGTTTCTGGCTGAGCAGGGTTTCAGCGAGGTTTACAGCCTGGATGGCGGTTTTGAGTTCTGGAAAACCTGCCATCCGGATGCTTGTGAATAAGTCTGTCACCAGGCAATAAATGGTTTACCAGGCGATCACCAGGTCACCCTGTTGGATATTCACCATCTCTGGCAGGGTCACCAGGGTGCCGTTGGCAAAATTGGGTTGTACCCGGCGCAGGCTCAGTGTCAAATCCACCGGTACCAGCTCGGTGTAGGGTCGCTGGGTGTGATCAAAAAAAGTGTTCAGGCGGTAGACACCCAGGGTATCACCGGGGCGTAACCCTGCATCAGAGCCAGCATCAATGTATAGGGTCTTGTTGTCGGTACGGGTAATGCGAGCCATAAACGGTTGGCAACCCACCATCACATGCAAGTCACTGACCATCTGCTCAATCAAGTCATCTACTTTACGACCATAGTCAGTTTCCCAGAAACGTGGACTACCAAACCCAACCTTCTCGGTGCGATTTTCTGTCCAGTTGCCGGTGATGTTGTAACTGCGGCTGGTCACCAGCTCGCCACTGAAACCATCGTGAATAAACAGATCCACCTTAAAGTCTCTGGCAAAGCGGTCACCACGATAACGAGTACGCTCATAGATACCTTGCAGCAGTGGTCTTTCACTGGCCAGCTCCGGATGTAGCAGATCCATGCTGCGTACCACGCCGGTCAATACATACTGCGAGCCAATACGTGTTGCGGTATCAACCGCAGTGGTTAAAGTGCCGCGATCACTGACCGAGGTTGGAATGCTGCCGGTGTCGTTGTAGAGCTGATAACGAACGGCATCCAGAACCCGAAGTCGGTCGTAACCCTGCATGCGTTGCAGTAGCTCACGAGGTAGGCGCTCATTCACATCATGCAGGGCGCCCATGTTGGCAGACCAGGGTCTTTCCAGGTAAAAATTACTGATTGCAAGGCTACGTCGATAACCATTGGCATAGTTGCCACCTTCACAGCTGCCGGTATTTTCAACTCTGGCGCGAACCGTTACGAACAGCAAGCCACGCTCGACTTTTTCATTGAGCACTTCCATTTCCAGAATGCTGCTTTGGGTGCTGATGGCAACCTGGTCGGTGTGGATCTGGCCGCCGCTCATGGCTTGATAACCATTAATTTCCAGTGCACCCTGAAAGCTGGCCTGACGAAGGGCGTCACGAATGGCGGCACGACGAGCGTTGGTGAGATCCTGATGCTGGATAACAGCGGAGCCGGTTGCCTCAACCCATTGGGTTGCTTGCAGTGGCAGACTGAGTAGCAGCAACAGCATTAAGATGATCGCTTTATGCATGAATCCGGTCCATTGAAAGCAAAACGGGAAGTATCAGATTGATACTTCCCGAAGAAAAAGTCCAGTGCTGAGGAGTGCCTCTACTCCTTTGCCTCAATCCAGGTGGTAACGAGTATTGCGGCCTTGCTGGGAAGGCTGGCTGCTGCTGCTGACGGTGGCTGGACGACAGATGGGGTTATCTGCTTCACCTTCCAGCATGCAGCGCTGTACTTCAGGTTCCAGCACCAGCTCCAGTTGGGTTTCAAAAGAGCCATCGCTCAATTCGCGAACATTGGCCACGCGGGCATCACGAATCAGGCTGTCAACAAAAGCGCGAATGCTGTCATCGGTGGTGGCCAGGTTGTTGACGGTTGTCACACCTTGAATGCGGGTGCCATTCACACGCTCAGCAAGGGAGCGGTAAGCGTCAATTTTGGATGCACGCATGGCCAGGAGGCGGCGCTGAGTGGCGTTGAGCTGAACGTTTTCCTCACCAGCAGTACCGTAGCCATTAACCCGGATAATGACCACTTCCAGATTGGTGAAGGTTTGTGCCTGAGGTGCAGACTGTTCCTGTTTCTTGGAGGCGCAGCCGGTGGTCAGGGTTAATGCCAGCACCATGCTGCCTGCAAAAAGGATTTTTTTGATCATGTTGTCTCCCGGGATCCTGTATTTCCTGTACTGCAATTCTAGTCTGATGGTTCAGGCCTGCGCCATCTTTAAAATGTTACATTGCGCTATTGATTCAATGTTATCGCATAATCGGCCGCATCGATGAAAAATTTAATGTTTTGAGGCAGTCAATGCAGATTTATCTGGTGGGTGGTGCAGTCAGGGATAGGTTGCTGGGATTGCCAGTTCATGACCGGGACTGGGTGGTGGTGGGTGCCACCCCTGAAGCAATGCAGGCGCTGGGCTATCGCCCGGTGGGTCGCGATTTTCCGGTGTTTCTGCATCCGGAAACCGGAGAAGAGTATGCTTTGGCCCGTACCGAGCGTAAACAGGGTCAGGGGTATCGGGGGTTTGTGGTTTGTGCGGACCCTTCGGTTACACTGGAAGAAGATCTGCAGCGACGGGATCTGACCATCAATGCCATGGCAGAAAACAGTGAGGGTGTGCTGATCGATCCCTGGGGGGGGCAGATTGATTTGCAGCAGCGTTTATTGCGTGCAGTATCTCCGGCTTTTGCTGAAGATCCGTTAAGGGTGCTGCGCACCGCCCGTTTTGCTGCCCGTTTTGCTGAGCTGGGGTTTCAGGTTGAAGCCGGGACCATGCAATTGATGCAGCAGCTGGTGCATATCGGAGAAATGCAGGCACTGACACCAGAGCGCTGCTGGATAGAGCTTGAAAAAGCATTGCAAACGCCCAGCCCCAGTGTGTTTTTTCATGTCTTGCAACAGGTCGGTGCCTTGCAGGTTTTATGGCCTGGATTGTTTGGGCATTTGCAGCGGCAGCCGGGTAATCTTGTGTGGTTGGATCGACTGAGTCACTTGCAGTTAACCCAGAAGCTGGCGCTGCTGGGCTGGCAGGCAGAAGAATCCTTTGCCGCTGATCTGTATCGTGAAATCAAGATGCCGCAGGCCTGTTTCAGGCAGTTGCAGGCTTTGTTGCGTGCGCAGGGCAGTGAAGGGCTGGCGGGTGAGTCTGCCGAGGCGGTGATGCAGCTTTATGATCTGCTGGATGCCTGGCGTCAGCCACAGTTGCTGGAGACTACCCTTGAGCTGCTGGAGGCTTTGCAGCAAACGCCTGTCAGGCAGTCACTGGTCGCCTGGCAGTCTCAACTGCAGGGTGTTTCTGCTGCGCCGCTGGTGGCAGCAGGGTTAAAGGGACCTGCGGTAGGGGAGGCCTTGCATCAACAACGATTGGAGCGGCTGCGGCAGCTCATTAAGTCTTGAAAGAAATCTGACGCCCCTGCCAGGTGAAATCAACGGCCTGCATCAGTTGATCCGGGTGTTGATGTGTTTGCCATAGCTGAAGGAAGGTTTGCTGGCTGCCCGGTGGACACAGATTCGGTGCCAGTTCAGCCATCGGGCGCAGTACAAAATCATGCTTCAGCAGGTCTTTGTAGGGCAGTTGCAGGCCATCATGGTTGCCGCTCGCTTCTCCCCAGAGAAGAATGTCCAGATCAAGGGCGCGGACATAGGTGCTTTGATCTGTGGGGCGCAGGTATTTTTCACCGGCTTCCAGTTGTTTCAGGAAGGCATTCAGTTCCCCGGGCTGTAGCTGGGTATAAAACCCGGCCACCAGGTTGTAAAAAGGGGCGCATTTTTTCACTTTCAGGCCAACGGGCTGGGTTTCGTAAACCTGGCTGATGGTCAGCTCACCAAAGGCCTGATGCAAACCGTCCAGTGCACGGCTGATCTGGTGATGGCGATCATGATTGCTGCCCAGACTGATCCAGACCTGCACTTGTGAGTCAGTCAAGGGTTGCCTCCTGACGTTGCCGGCAGATGCGAACGCCGACAGTGGTTGCAGCAGGCACCGCACCGGGCTTGCGCAGTGTCAGGGTGACCTGTGGGGTGTTGAATTCGGCCAGCAGGCATGCCGCCATGCGTTCAGCAAGGGTTTCAATCAGATCATGGTGCTGGCTCTGTACCAGTTGCATCAGTCGCTGGCTGATGGCGGCATAATCCAGGGTCTGGTGCAGTTGTTCGCTGCTGGCTGCAGGACGAATGTCGGTCAGCAGCTCCACATCCACTTCCAGCTTTTGCAGCAGTTGTTTCTCCCAGTCAAACACGCCAATACTGGCCAGCAGTTGCAGGTTGTGAATAAAAATGACGTCTTGCATCATGCCAGTCCCTGCAGTTCAACCAGCGGCCATCTGGGTCGAAGGGCCGGGGGGGGTGACTGATCCTGCTGCCCTGCCAGCAGCCGACAGGCACCGGCATAAGCAATCATGGCACCGTTATCCGTGCAATAGGCTGGAGCCGGGTAATAAACCTCGCCACCCATACCCTGCAAAGTACTGCGCAACTGTTCACGAAGGTGTTGATTGGCACTGACGCCACCAGCAATCACCAGGCGTTTCAGGCCCGTTTGTTTCAGGGCGCGTTTGCACTTGATGACCAGGGTGTCGACCACCGCATCCTGAAAGGCCCAGGCCACATCAGCGAGGGTTTGCTGATCCAGTTGATCAGTTTCCCGCAACTGTTTCACGCAGGTCAGGGTGTGGGTTTTCAGACCGCTGAAGCTGAAATCCAGGCCGGGGCGATCGGTCATCGGGCGAGGAAAGCGGAAGCGCCCGCGGGTGCCCTGTTCGGCCAGGCGAGCCAATCGTGGGCCGCCGGGATAACCCAGATCCAGCAGCTTGGCGGTTTTGTCAAAGGCTTCACCGGCAGCATCATCCACGGATTCACCCAGCAGGGTGTATTCACCGATGGCATCCACCTGGATCAGCTGGGTGTGACCACCGGAAACCAATAGTGCCACAAAGGGGAATTCGGGGGGTGTCTGAGTCTGATCCAGCAGGGGGGCCAGCAGGTGGCCCTCCATGTGATGGATGCCCAGCGCCGGTATTTGCAGTGCAAAAGCCAGTGATCGCCCAAAGCAGGCACCGGTCATCAGTGCACCGATCAAGCCGGGGCCTGCAGTATAGGCGATGCCATCCAGTTGCTGCAGGGTATGGCCGGACTCATCAAGCAGTTGCCGCACCAGCGGGGAGAGTTTGCGCAGGTGATCGCGAGATGCCAGCTCCGGCACCACCCCCCCATAACGCTCGTGCAACTCGACCTGACTGTAGAGGGCGTCAGCGACCAGTCCTCGGGTGGTGTCATAAAGGGCAACACCGGTTTCATCACAGGAGGTTTCGATACCCAGCACCAGCATGGCGAGCGGCTCCACAAAGCAGTTTGGAAACCTCTGATTAACTACTTTGCTGGCTTATGCTGTGTTGAAATTGGCCTCAAAATGCTCATTTACTCTGTGTAAACTCCGCTTTTTCAGCCAATTTCGCCTTGCCTAACCTGCGCTCGTGACATTAATTCAGAGGTTTCTTTGAAGCCGGGCATTATAAAGGAAACTGCTTAATGTTTGCACGACTGCCGGTGAAGGAGTAAAATTCCCGCCTTGCTGTACCCCTAAACTACTACCCAACCCTTTAAGGACGGTGATTTTAATGCCTGCAGTTAAAGTCAAAGACAACGAGCCGTTTGACGTCGCCCTGCGTCGCTTCAAGCGTTCCTGCGAAAAAGCCGGTGTTCTGGCTGACGTACGTCGTCGTGAGTTTTACGAAAAACCCACCGCAGAGCGTAAGCGTAAGAAAGCAGCGGCTGTCAAACGTCATCAGAAAAAACTTCAGCGCGAACAGCGTCGTTTCGAGCGCCTGTATTAATCAGGTGCCGAAAGGCAAGTTTGCATTGAAGTTGTCTTGACGCAAGGCAACCTCTGGGCGAGTCAACAATTTCGGTTGTGGCTCGCTTTTCTTTTTTAAGGAACCTCTGATTAACGTGATGAGCGCAATAGTTAATCAAAGGATTCCTGAGTGCTGCGTTTAAACAGGGTTCTCACATGGCTGGACGCATTCCCCAACACTTCATCGATGAATTGCTGGCCCGTACGGACCTGGCAGAAGTGATTGGCTCCCGGCTGACTCTGAAAAAAACCGGCAAGAACTTCTCAGGCCTTTGTCCCTTCCACAACGAAAAATCCCCCTCGTTCAGTGTTAATCCTGACAAGCAGTTTTATTACTGTTTCGGCTGTGGTGCCAGTGGCAATGCGCTGACCTTTCTGATGGAGCACGACCACCAGGAGTTTGTTGAGGCAGTGGAAACCCTGGCGCGCATGCAGGGTATGCAGGTGCCGCGTGAAGAGGGTGGTCATTCCGGGCGCAGCGAGCAGCAACGCCAGCAGCAGAAGGTCGAAGCGGATCTGCGCCAGCATTGCATGGAGCTGGCCAGTCGCTTTTATCAGGACTACATGCAGCAGCCGGGTGGGCAGGCGGGGTTGAACTATTTTCGGCAGTTGCGGGGGCTGAGTGATGCCACGCTGGAATCTTTTGCGTTGGGTGTGGCTCCCGATGCCTGGGATGCCCTGAAAAACCACCTGTTACAGGCAGGTGTGTCCGAGGCTTTGCAGTTGGAGCTGGGTTTGCTGGTGCAGAAGGAAGAAACCGGCCGGGTTTATGACCGTTTTCGGAATCGGGTGGTGTTTCCGATTCGCAATATCAAAGGCCAGACCATCGGTTTTGGTGGTCGAGTGCTGGATGACAGCAAACCCAAATACCTCAACTCGCCGGAAACACCGCTGTTCCATAAGGGGCAGGAACTTTACGGTCTTTATGAGGCGCGGCGTCAACCGGGTCGGCTGGACCGCATTCTGGTGGTTGAAGGTTACATGGATGTGGTGGCACTGGCACAGCAGGGCATTCACTGGGCGGTGGCCACGCTGGGGACGGCAACCAGTGAAGAGCATCTGCGGCGTATTTTTCGGCTGGTTAATGAAGTAGTGTTTTGTTTTGACGGTGATGCTGCCGGTTCTCAGGCTGCGGTCAGGGCATTGCAGACGGTGTTGCCGCTGATGACGGATGGACGCCATGCCCGCTTCCTGTTTCTGCCGCAGGGCGAAGATCCGGATACGCTGGTGCGCAAAGAAGGCGCTGGCTTGTTTGAACAGCGGGTCGGACAGGCACTGCCGCTGGCTGAATACCTGTTGCGTTACCTGCAGCAGGGGCTGGATCTTGATCTGCTGGATGACCAGGCACGAATGGCCACTGCTGCCCGGCCACTGTTACAGGCTTTACCGGTGGGTTTGCTGAAACGGCGCATCATCACACAGGTCTGTCGACTGAGCGGTTTGACTGAAAATGATTTACTGGGTTCACCCGGAGGGCAGGCCCAGGGGCGTGTTGCTGAGCAATCGGTACCGGCTGCCGGTGCTTCGGCAACATTTCGCCAGGTCGCAGCGCCTGAGGTGAACCGGTCAGCGGCCACTGCTGGCATGACATTGCCACCCCAGGAGCGCCTGTTGCGTTTGCTGGTGCGGTATCCGCGATTGATTGCCCAGGTGCCTGAAAAACTGGCGGGCTTGCTGGAAGAAGAAAGCCTGCTGGCGCGCCTGCTTGATTATTTGTTACGCAGCCCTGATATCACGCCTCAGGTGTTACTGGCCTACTGGGCAGGAACGCCAGAAGGTGAGGCTTTGGCTGAGAGAGCACAGCAGGCATTGGAGCTGAATCAGGATGCAGCAGCCACTGAAGTGTGTGCGCTGGCCAGGCATTTGCTGGAGCAGCAGGAAGCATCCGTTGTTGAGGCGCGATACCAGGCCTTGCTGGAAGCTTCGCGGCAAGGCCAGTTGTCGCCACAAGAGCACCAGGAGTTGTGGCAACTGGTGCAAAGCAAGCATCACAAATCAAACGGTAAATAGACGGTTAAGTGCGGTTGTGCTAAAATTCCGCGCTTGTCATTGGGCTGTAGTTCATCAGCCCTTTACCATATCCAAGTTTCTTGCATAGCTGAGATAGGGGTTCTATGTCCGGGAACGCGCAGCAGCAGTCTCGCCTGAAAGAATTGATTGCACGCGGTAAGGAGCAGGGTTACCTGACCTACGCGGAAGTCAACGATCATCTGCCGGAAGAAATTTCCGACCCGGATCAGGTCGAAGACATCATTCGTATGATTAACGATATGGGCATCCCCGTCAGTGAGGAAGCCCCGGACATGGAAACCCTGCTGATGACCGACGGCGACTCCGCCGACGACTCAGTGGCAGAGGAAGCCGTGGCTGCACTGGCCGCTGTGGAAAGCGATGCCGGTCGAACCACTGACCCGGTGCGCATGTACATGCGTGAAATGGGTACCGTGGAGCTGCTGACTCGTGAAGGTGAAATCGTCATTGCCAAGCGCATTGAAGAAGGCATCCGCGAAGTGATGGCAGCCCTTGCCTATTTGCCTGGTTCAGTGGAAAGCATTGTCAGCGCCTATGATCAGGTGGTGGAAGCAGAAAGCGGCCGTCTGACCGATGTCTTTGCCGGCTTTATTGATCCGGTGGAAGAGCTGCCACCAGAAACAGAGGATGCAGAACTGCCAGACCAGCCTGCAGGCAATAAAGCGGGTGGCAAGGATATTGACGACGAAGATGACGAGGAAGAAACGGAGTCATCAGGTGAAGATGATGAAGACGCCGCCGTCAGTGGTCCTGATCCTGAAGAAGCGCGTATCCGTTTCACTGCCTTGCGCGAGCAGCTTGAAAAAGCGCGCAGCACAATGGCTAAACATGGCTTCCGCGACAAGCGGACCCAAAAAGAGCTGGAGCTGCTTGGTGAACTTTTTGCGCCATTTAAACTCTCCAACAAGCACTATGAGCGTCTGGTCGGTGACGTACGCAATGCTGTAACCGATATTCGTGACCAGGAAAAACAGATCATGAAGCTGTGTGTTGGCAAGGCAAAAATGCCCCGCACCGACTTTATTGGTAGCTTTCCGGGACGTGAAACAGATCTGGAATGGATTGACGAGCTGATTGCCCGTGATGATGAAATCGGCAAGAAGCTGCGCATGTACCGCTTGGACATTCAGCGTGGTCAGAAGCGTATCCGTTCTTATGAAGAAAAGTATCAACTCAGTGTTGGTGATCTGAAAGAGGTTAACCGTCGTTTGTCGATTGGTGAAGCCAAGAGTCGTCGCGCCAAGAAGGAAATGGTCGAAGCCAACCTGCGACTGGTGATCTCCATCGCCAAAAAGTATACCAACCGTGGTCTGCAATTCCTGGATCTGATCCAGGAAGGCAACATCGGTCTGATGAAAGCGGTCGACAAGTTTGAGTTTCGTCGTGGTTACAAGTTTTCGACCTACGCCACCTGGTGGATACGTCAGGCCATCACTCGCTCGATTGCTGACCAGGCGCGCACCATCCGTATTCCTGTGCACATGATTGAAACCATCAACAAGATCAATCGTGTACAGCGTCAGATGCTGCAGGAAATGGGTCGTGAACCCAGCCCAGAAGAGCTGGGCGAGCGTCTGGATATGCCGGAAGACAAGGTACGCAAGGTGCTGAAGATTGCCAAGGAGCCCATCTCGATGGAAACTCCGATCGGTGATGATGAAGACTCGCACCTGGGCGACTTCATCGAGGATACCAATCAGGAATCCCCGATTGACTCAGCCACCGGTGAAGGTCTGGTTGAAGCCACGCGCTCGGTTCTGGCGGGCTTGACTGCACGTGAATCCAAGGTGCTGCGCATGCGTTTTGGCATCGACATGAATACCGACCACACGCTGGAAGAAGTTGGTAAACAGTTTGATGTAACACGCGAGCGTATTCGTCAGATTGAGGCCAAGGCGCTGCGTAAACTGCGTCATCCGTCTCGTTGTGACGCCCTGCGTTCCTTCCTTGACGATTGATCTGTGTTTGACCAGAAAGCCTTGATTCATCAAGGCTTTCTGGTATGATCAATGGCGCTTTCAGGGCCTATAGCTCAATGGTTAGAGCAGAGGACTCATAATCCTTTGGTTGCAGGTTCGAGTCCTGCTGGGCCCACCAGCAAAAGACAGAAAACTCAGTTAGTTATGGCACCCTCGAGGTGCTTTTTTTATGCCCAGCTTTTACTGGTGTAAAAAAGCATCAACGCAGGGAAGCTGCCGGCAATCCCTTGCCGAAAGATAGGCCCAGTTCAATGGGCTTGATGGTGTGTCAGGCTTTTTGTTTTTTCTTCTGGGCGGCCATCAGCAGATCACCCAAGGTGTTGCCTTTGATGGCAGTCTGCTGCTGGTTATGCCGTTGGGTTGAACGTGCCTGGCCGCCGCCTGCTGCTGTTTTGCTGCCAGCCTGATTGCTGCGCCCGCTGGCACTTTCACCAGGTTGGTCACTCATTCTGCAGGTCAGAGCAATGCGGCGGCGCTCCAGATCCACTTCCAGTACCTTGACCTTGACGATGTCGCCAGCCTTCACCACGTCGCGTGGATCCTTGACGAAGGTGTCGGACAGTGCAGAGATGTGTACCAGGCCATCCTGGTGCACGCCGATGTCCACAAAGGCACCGAAGTTGGCTACGTTGGTAACCACCCCTTCCAGTATCATGCCGGGTTTCAGGTCTTTGATGTCTTCCACGCCTTCCAGGAACTCTGCGGCCTTGAATTCAGGGCGGGGGTCGCGTCCGGGTTTGTCCAGTTCCTTCAGAATATCGGTGATGGTCGGCACACCAAAACGTTCATCCGTGAAATCAGCCGGTTTCAGGCTTTTCAGGAAGCTGCTGTCACCAATCAGGCTGGCGACATCACGTTGATGGGCCTGAGCAATACGCTCTACCAGCGGATAGGCTTCGGGGTGAACGGCTGAGGCATCCAGTGGGTTCTTGCCGTCGTTAATGCGCAGAAAACCGGCGCATTGTTCATAAGCCTTGGGCCCCAGGCGTTTGACATCCAGCAGCTGTTTGCGCTCGATGAAGGCACCGTGTTCATCACGCCAGGCAACAATGTTTTCTGCCAGGGTGGTGTTCAGGCCGGAGGTACGGGCCAGCAGAGGGGCTGACGCCGTGTTCAGATTCACCCCCACACCATTGACACAATCCTCAATCACGGCATCCAGTGAGCGGGCCAGTTGCATCTGGGAAACGTCATGCTGGTACTGACCAACACCAATGGATTTGGGTTCGATTTTCACTAGCTCAGCCAGCGGATCCTGCAAGCGACGGGCAATGGAGACAGCACCGCGAATGGTGACATCCAGGTCCGGGAATTCACGTGCAGCAAATTCAGACGCAGAATAAACCGAAGCGCCGGCTTCGTTGACCATCACCTTGCTGATTTTCAGGGTGTTGGGTGCGGTGCTGAACTTCTTGATCAGTTCACCGGCCAGCTTGTCGGTTTCCCGGCTGGCGGTGCCGTTACCGATGGCAATCAACTCCACTCGGTGTTTCTGGCACAGTGCAGCCAGTACCGCCAGCGATTCATCCCAGCGATGCTGGGGAGCATGGGGGTAGATGGTGGCATGGTCCACCACCTTGCCGGTGGCATCCACCACAGCAACCTTGCAACCGGTGCGGATGCCGGGATCCAGCCCCAGTGTTGACCGTGCTCCAGCCGGTGCTGCCAGTAACAGGTCCTTCAGGTTATGAGCAAACACCTGAATGGCTGCCTCTTCTGCCATTTCACGCAGGCGAGTCAGCAGCTCGGTTTCAAGGCGAGTGTAGAGCTTCACCTTCCAGGTCCAGCGTACCGTATCGGCCAGCCAGCGGTCTGCTGCACGCCCGGCATCCCGGATGCCAAACTGCTCAGCAATCACGGCTTCGGCCGGATGGGATTTCATCTCCTCTTCACCGGGCAGGCGAATGGTCAGCGTCAGGAAGCCTTCATTACGGCCCCGAAACATGGCCAGCGCACGATGTGACGGTGTGGATTTCAGGGGTTCATCATGCTCAAAATAATCACGGAACTTGGCACCGGTTTCTTCCTGACCGAGCATCACCCGGCTGCTCAGCAGGCCATCACTCCACAGTGAATCGCGCAGACGGCCGGACAGCTCGGCATCTTCAGAAAAACGCTCCATCAGGATCTGGCGGGCACCATCCAGCACGGCTTTTTCATCGGCAAAACCAGCTTCAGCATTGATGTAAGCGGTTGCTTCACTTTCCGGCTGCAATTGGGGATTCTGCAGCAGGGCATCAGCCAGCGGTTCAATGCCTGCTTCCCGGGCAATCTGAGCCTTGGTACGGCGTTTGGGTTTGTAAGGCAGATAAAGGTCTTCCAGTCGCTGCTTGGTATCTGCCTGCAGCAACTGGGCTTTCAGCTCATCTGTGAGTTTGCCCTGTTCTTCCACAGAGGCCAGTACCGCAGTGCGACGCTCCTCCAGTTCACGCAGGTAACGCAGGCGTTCATCCAGATGACGCAACTGAGTATCATCCAGACCACCGGTGACTTCCTTACGGTAACGGGAAATGAATGGCACCGTGGCCCCTTCATCCAGCAACTCAATGGTGGCAGCCACCTGAATTTCACGGACATTCAGTTCATCAGCAAGACGCCGGGCAATGGAAGGCAGCATGAGAATCCTTTTCAGAAATATTCAGATGAAAACAAGACCCGGATAGCGGGTGAAAACGGACTGGACTATAACAAAAAGCTGGATGGATGAACAGTTTTCTGGTGTTGAGAAAGATGCAGGTCAGCGGGAAAACTGGCTTTTGGCCTTGCCATAAGCATTGACTGCTTTGCGGTTATGCTGATTGTCAGCGCGGAGTTTGTGCAGGGTGTCACGCATTTCACTGGATGCTTGCTGCAGCTTCTCATTCAACTCATCCAGCTCCTGCAGACTGGCCAGTTGCTGTGCGACTTCCGACTCGGTCCAGGGTTGACTGAAGACTTGCCTGACCAGCTGCTCACGAATACTTGCCAGCTTTTCTGTTTTATCAGCATTTTCAGCATCCGCATCGGCCATCTTACTGATTTCTTCCAGCAGCAGGCGAGAAGCCTTCAGTGCCTGCTCCAGCGCATCCTGGCGGCTGAGCTGGTCGATGGGTTTGCTGCTCATGGCTTGGGCGCTTCCTGCTGGGCCTTGGCGGCCTGTTCTTTCTGGAACTGAGCCAGGTCTTCACGAAATTTACGAGCCTCGGGGGCGGCTTCTTCCCAGGCTTCCTTGATAGGCGTTAGCAGGTTGATCACTTCAACAACCAATGATGTATCGCTCGCAGCCTTTGCTTTGCCCAGTTGGCGGCCACAGTATTCATAGAGGTTGTCCAGATTGGCAGAAAACTCAGCATCGATGTCATGGCGCAGGGTGACACGCAGTTCGTTGATGCCAGCCTGCGCCTTGCTGAGCCATTTGTTCTTGGAAAGGTCGTCCTTGCGCTCAATGGCACGGATACCATCATTCATGTGAGCAATGATGGCGGTATAAAGCATCAGCGTCAGCTTGTGTGCATCTGCTTCCTGAACCTCGGTTTCCAGATGACGATTGTTGTTCACCTGGGAGGCCCAGGCGGCAGCCGACTTTTTCATCTGATAGGGCGTCATGCGACGAACCATTTTTTCTCTCCGATTTTCAGCTTGTTGATGTCTGATGCATGAGGGCAGGAATTAAATCAGTTGGCTGTAAGTTTAGGGTAAGCAGCCCGGAAAAAAAAGTGGCGCGGAATTCCGCGCCATCTTTTGTATCGAGCAAGGTATACAGGATTAAAGCAGTCCAAGAATAACCTGGCTGGACTGGTTGGCCTGCGATAAAGAGGCAATACCGGCCTGCTGCAATACTTGCTGTTTGGCAAGGTTGGATGTTTCAACTGCAAAGTCAGCATCCTGAATACGGCTACGCGCTGCGGTCAGGTTTTCTGCGTAGATATTATTGCCAGAAATGACGGCTTCAAAGCGGTTCATCACCGCACCGAAGGTTGCACGCATTTCTGAAATCTTGTCAATTGCATCCCGGGTTAGTGTTATTGCCTGCTGTGCCGCAGTTTGCGTGGAAATATCAATGGCACCGCCAGTCATGAAACCAGCGCTGATAATAGACTTAATGCCAGTTGAGCCTGCACCACTCAGTTCGTACAGACCACCAGACATAATTCCTGCATTGATGCGCGATGCTGATTGGTTAGTAAAACCTATCTGCAGGATTAGGTCTTTGGCGCCAGAGTTGAGTAGTGGCATGCCATTGAACTCAGTGGTTTCAATGATCCGCGCAATCTCCATGGTCAGCTGATCCACTTCTTTCTGGATACCGCCGCGTGCTGCAGAGTTATAGGTGCCGTTAGCTGACTGTATAGCCAGCTCATTGATTCTTTGGAGGTTGTTTCCGATTTGATCCAATGCACCTTCAGCAGTCTGGGCCATAGAAATGCCATCACTGGCATTGCGTGTAGCCATATTAAGGCCACGGATATCCTTGGTCTGTGATTGAGCCAGGTAAAGACCGGCAGCGTCATCCTTAGCTGAGTTGACGCGAAGGCCTGTGGACAAACGCTGGAAGGTTGTTGCTTGCTGGCTCTGGGTGGTGGCCAGATTGCGCGTAGCATTCATCGCCGCAATGTTGGTATTAAGTACTAAACCCATGTCTGACTCCTTTTCAGGTAACGTCTGTGGCAAAAACTTGCCTGTTAGTTCGGCAATTTATTGCCGTTTTGACACTTTGACTGGAGAACCAGCGTGCTTAAGCAAGATAAAGCAAGCTCTATGCCAGCTTTATTCCGAGCGCCGTTCCTCCAGCACCTTCTCAGCTTCGGCCTTAATTGCATCCCAGCCTTCTTTCACTGGCTTCATCAGGTTGATGACTTCCTGAACCATCGAGGCATCATTGGCCGCAGTGGCCTGTACCAAGCGGCGGCCCATGTAGTCATACAGGCTGTTCAGGGTAATGGCGACCTCCTTGCCCTTTTCAAAATCCAGTGAGGTGCGCAGTTCGGTAATGATTGCCTGAGCGCGGGTGGATGACTGGGTTTTACTGAGACCATCGCCAGTCTCAATGGCACCCTTGGTGGCAGCTAAACGACCTAGCAAAGCTTCCATGAGTATCTGGATCAGCCGATAGGGGCTGGCCTGTGCGACCTCCGCCTCACGGCTGGTGCCTTTGACGTACTGAGCCACACCGCGTAATTGTTTTTTATAAGTCATTTTTAAGCTCCCATGAGACTGCATAAAATGAAAAAGGTACCCCAATAAGGATACCTTTTTTCAATTAAAAATAAGGTTATTTGGATGGTCGTGTGTAACCCGGTAGGCTTGAAAGCTGTTGGCCAATCCACATGCCCGTTGAGTTCATACCGGAAATCAGCCCTTCAATAGCACTGAACTGGCGAACCAAACGTTCCTCAAGAAGTTCCAGCCGCATATTTGTTGAATCAATGCGTGCGTCAACTCGCTTGACTTCGTTGTTCAAGCCCTCTCGCCGTATTTCCAGCAACCCTTTTCTGAGCTGGCCATCTTGCACTGTGGTACTGGTGAGTCGCTGCGCCAAGTCTGCAAAACGAGCTGCATACCCATCTGGTTGGTTATCATCAATAAAGCTGGATGCACCAATGATATGTGCTACACGATCAAAGTCATTGGTCAGCATTTCAGTCAACCGGGATTGGTTAACACGTAGCGTACCGCGTTGAGAGTCAGGGTTTTCTGGATCGAAAGTTCTAGGGCTGAAAACCTCAATACCGATAATCGCCAAGAAGTTTTTCTGGGTATCCTGAGCAAAATCAGGGTCTGAAGGGTCGAGGGAGCTGGGTGTTGGAGTGTAAAGAATATTTCTTAGTTCACTTTCAACACTCCGCACGGTGCTGTCACCATACAGTGAACCTTTTTTTGCTTCATTCAAATGGATAATGACATCGTTGTACGCCTTCACAAACTTGTCGATGTTGTCTTTGATGGCCTTGTCATCACGCTTTACTTCCAGTGTGCTGGTTTTAATGGCTTCATTCATCGCACCCTGAGTGATGTTGATGGTTACACCAGAGATTACATTACTGAAAGTATTGGTTGAGCTGGATGCCTCAATGCCATCAATCTTGATACGGGCATCCAGGTTGGCATTTTCAAGTGCCAGTTGCGCAGCCTCAAGTGCTGCAATTTCGGCAGGTGTTGGATCTGGTGATGTCAGCGCTGCTTGAGCATCATCAACTGCTTGTTGTAAAGCCACGATATCAGGAGAAGAAAGGGTGGTATCTTTTGTTATAGGTGCTTCTGTATCAGAGTAATCAATGACATTATTAAAACTAAACGTAAATGCAGAACTATCAGCATCAGGATCTACACGAGTGATCTCCAGGCGCTCTTTTGTTGCATCTTCAGGATCAGCTACAACCGTGGCAGTAAAGCCATGATCTGATGCGCTAATTTCTGCTGCAAGGTCAGCGAGGGATTTTCCACTGGCAGTGAAAGACAGATCAAACGCGGTGCCATCATCGGCTGTACCCTTAAGGGAAATTGTACCCACGTCAAACTGTGCGCCTGTGGGAATATAACCACTGGACCGAGTCTGCTCGGTGATTTTGCCATCACCGTCAGTTACAGTATTGTTGAATGCAGACGAAGCTGAAAGGCGTGTGCCAGATCTAATGGATAGATCACTGAAGTCGCTGATAAAACGCCCTTCCTCACCCATTTGTCTGGCATTGAGTACCAAGCGTGCTTCACCATTGCCTACATTAACCAGATTTGCTGAGACCTTGTCTTTTAAATCGTTGTCGGCGTTGATTTCCTGGCGCAGCCGATCCAGCGTCCAACCATCACCAATTGTGATCGTTTTTCCCGCAATGGTTACTTCACCGCTTAAGAACTCCGTTGTGCTAACGGGCGCCATCACTTCGCGATAACTACGAGCCTCTGCCAACACCTGAATGTTGTAATTCCCTGCAGTGGCACCAGCAAGGTGGTCTGCTGTGGCAGTGAATAATTTTTCGTTAGCTGCCTTTGATGAGAGGATACTGAATTTATCAAGTCCACGCAGGTCCAGCATGGCAGTGCGGAGTGAGCTGAGGCGACTGGTCAGTTGGCCAATGGCACTGATCTGAGAGCGGAAAAAATTCTTGTCGTTTTCCAGCCTCTTCAAAGGTGTTGCTTCAGCTGCCAGTGTGGCTCTGATAATGTCATTAACAGGAAGGCCGGAGCCTACACCCATAAAGCTGATACCAGACATGTTTCAGTCCTCTTATGCCGTCGTCTCAGGAAACCTGAGTAGAGAAAAAGTGTGTGTCACCTTCAAGAAGTCGTGCTTTACGCGCTAAAACCTCTTCTGAAGGGTACTGGCGAATGATTTCATCCGTTTTGGTGTTCAAAACACGTACGACCAAATCATCAGTCTTTTCATGCAGTTCAAATTTTAGTGCACGATTATAGGAGTAAAGCGCACTGTTAATTTCGTCCAGCATGGCTTTGACTTCATTGGCTGTCAGAGTCACTAACTGGTCTGGTTCACTCTCATCTTGCTCATTGTGCGAGTCAGCAGGTGGCGCTTCAAGAGCATGACCCAGCTTAAACTGTGATGAAACACTGTTCTGTGCTGCAACAAGATTGTTATCAGCGGTCAATGTCTTGTCAGCGTTATCTACTGGTCTCGCAGTGATGGCTGACTGACTGTTTTTCTGTGCTCCATTGGTCGCAGTGGACACAGGGGAACGCTCCAAGGCAGTGGATACAGAAGACAAGGATGAAAATTCCGAGGCCATAAAGGATTACCTCTGAGAGTTCAATAACATTATTTCTTAGGATAGCTATCGGCAGAAAGAACAGCAACTTTAGCGGTAGACAAGACTTTAAATAAAAACGCCGGGCGATTGCCCGGCGTTTTGAGGGTTTCTGCAAGTAAAACTTACAGTAGACCCAGTACAACCTGAGAAGAGGCGTTAGCCTGACCCAGTGCAGCAACACCAGCCTGCTGCAGAACCTGCTGTTTAGCCAGGTTGGAAGTTTCAACTGCAAAGTCGGCATCCTGAATACGGCTGCGAGCAGCCTGCAGGTTTTCAGAGTAGATCTGGTTGCCAGAAATTACAGCTTCAAAGCGGTTCATTACCGCACCAAAAGTTGCACGCTCAGCTGATACACCATCAATTGCTGCACGAGTATTGGCAATTGCCTGCTGTGCAGCTGACTGGGTGCGGATATCAATGACTGCAGTGCCCAAGAGTCCGCCATCAACAATGGCATTCAGGGCAGATGCGGCACCGGAAATGGAGCCACCAGAGAGAGCCGCTGCCAGACCGCCAGAGAGGCCAGCGTCAACGCGATAGGCAGAGCCATTCTGGTTGCCAACCTGCATGGTAATTGCGATAGCTGAAGAATTTAAAAGTTTTTGACCATTAAATTCTGTAGTCTCAATAATTCGTGCAATTTCTTGAGTCAGCTGGTTTACTTCTTTTTGCAGACCTTCACGTGCAGCTGAATTGTAGGTTCCGTTAGCAGACTGGATTGCCAGCTCGTTGATACGCTGCAAGTTTGCAGTGATCTGGTCCAGAGCGCCTTCGGCAGTCTGGGCCATTGAAATGCCATCGCCGGCATTACGAGTTGCCATCGCAAGGCCGCGAATATCTTTGGTTTGGGACTGAGCCAAGTACAGACCTGCGGCATCATCTTTTGCAGAGTTTACACGCAGACCAGTTGAAAGGCGCTGAAAGGTTTGGGCTTGCTGAGCCTGAGTGTTAGCCAGATTGCGCGCACCGTTCAATGCGGATACGTTGGTGTTGATTACTAGTGCCATGGTGAGCTCCTTAACTAAGAGTTATGTCCGGGGACAATTTCTTTATCGACAAGGAAGAAAAAAGCTTTAGCAGGTTTTTTCAGAAATTTTCAGTAGTAGATAGCATCTGAAAGTAGACTGCTGCCTCATCAGGGTTGGACAGTAGATGGAAGCTGGTAAGCTCTGGTAATTCAGCCAAGGTGTCAGTGGATGTGACAAGCCAGCCGGTGATGTAATTTTGTACCACTTGCCACTTTTCAAAATCATCAAGGCTAGTGAGGATGACCCATTGCTGGATGGTTGTGTAGGATGAAATTTCTTCGATCAGCTCGGAATGACGCACTACATCACCCAAATAAATACAAATATCAGGTGAAAGCCTTGAAAGTTCGGTTGATGTAATTGCAGTTGCAGTTGCATTTGCGTAAAAGTGATGTTCCTGATGTTGAATGGATTCTTTTTTGCTTTCCTGCTGTAATGCCTTGATCAGGTGCGCAGAGGACTGAACCTGTGAATTGCTAACATCGAGATAACAAAAGAGTACTCGGGTTCTTAGATGATATGCTGAATGCCATTTTCCAGACAGAATAATATCTGGGTTTACACCTGATCCACGAAGCTCAAGATTATTATTAAACGCTGGATCCTGGGCCAAAAGGGCAAACCAACGACTCATAAAGCTACGTCTATCGTCTTTCTTTGCTGGTGCAAGGCTTTGAGTTAAAACAACGCTGCATAACGGAGTCCACAGCAGTTTGTGACCAGAGGTACAGGCTTTAAGTTGCAGGTCATTCATTGCAAGTAGACCTTCGAAAAGTGGATCGAAGCCACCCAGCTGCTGGTAGATACTACGTTTAACTGCAATGCATGCCGCGTGTAGTGCATTGAAATTCTGCTCGCACCAGGCTCTAGGTAACCCCGGGATTTCCTGCTCAAGAAAAAAATTACTGTAAAGGTCACCAATAAGGCCATTTTTGCCAAGAATTTGACCGGCACTGATTATTGCAGCATTGCTTGATACAAGTCTTGGTGCAACCATTGCAATATCAGATCGCTGCAGTTGATCAATCAGTGGTAGGTGCCAGTTTTTTTGCACCCAGCGCAAACGGTCGATAGCCAAAATAAAGAATTCAGATTGCGAAGCATCAATCATTTTTGACCATTGTTTGATGATTGATGTCTGGTCAGATAAGGGCACCTTGACCCACTTTATTTTCTCAGAGTAAATTTCGTGAGATATTAACCAGTCTTGTGCATCACTAACTTCAAAGGTTGAAGTTATATATATTGTTAGGTTTTTTGAGTTTTCTTGTTCAAGCAAAGAACTTAAGCAAGAACTTAGCTGGTCAGATAATCCAAAGTTTGCCAGCAGTATGTCTATAACAGGGTCAGCGCAAACCTGATTGTATTTAATATTATAAATTTGAGGATGCAATCCAGGCAGTACTTCTGCATCAGTAAAACCGCAGCGTTCAAGGTGATTTTTTCTTATAAGTGCACCCAAGGCCTCGTATGACTCACTGGAAACCATGTTGTCAGTGAAGCTAGAGCGCTGGACGAGAATATTTGGAATATGACCAATTGCAGGCAAGGTCATGCGTTCTGCTATGCGGAATATCAAATCTTCGGACTGCCGGTAGGCATAGGGACTTAAGCCCCCCATTGCTGTCCAGGCGTCCTTCCGAAAAGCAGTTGCCCGATTTATGTAGTCGGTAGATCTCAGTAGATCAATGTTGAAGTCTGGTTTAAAAATTGGATCGGTTCTAATGCTGGTTCCAAGGCGTGTTTGATCATCATCCAGATCTTCCATGGTAGGTATTATGAGTGCTTCATCGCCATAAATGGCAAGCCAATCAGTATTGATGTTCGAGTAGTCAGCAATGTTGAAGAGTGCTTGTGGGTGCAATTCATCACCCGGCCAAAGTATCATTACCCATTCAGCATCCACATCGTCAATAACTGTGTTGATCGCTTCAAATGGTTGTGCATGTTTTATCCACTGAATGTTATCAGCAGACAAGATATCATCAGGACAATCGTCAGGGCTGATAATGCTGATTCCATAATGTGGATAAATTTGCATCTCAAAGCTATCCAGCGTGTTGGCTAAAGCATCAAATAAACTTTTATCCGTGATGATAACAAGGTGGAAGCGAGGGTGTGCTCTCCATTGATTGTAGCGTTCACCCATCAACTGCCCAGAGAATTCGTCTGGCCTTGTTCTGTTACTCCAAATTTGGAATGTGTCAACTTGTTGGAAGCGCTGATCTGAGCCGGTAGAACTTATTTGATCATAAAAGTTTTGGTTGTGAATAACTCTATCTGAAGAATCTTTAAATCCACAGATATCAAGAATTAAAGAAGCCGTTTTTTGAGTTGCTTCGAGTGATTGCGTTGCAGAGACATAATATTCATTTTCAAAAGCCTTGTCAGCCATTTGGTCACGGTAATTGTTATCGACTATAAGTCTTTCAAGGGTGCTTTTAAGTGTTCTTTCATCACACTGGATTACCCCGTCATCAGCAGAAAAACATAGCTGACCAAGAAAAACCTGCCTTGTCACTAGCTCGATGGTCGCCTTACCCATTGCCATACTCTCAACAGCAATGCTTGATCCTGGAGAAATGGTAATATCAGATATAAGGACTACTTTTTCTGGTCTGTCAAAGACGTATGAAAATCCATCGGTTATTCCAAGTTTTCTTGCTTTATGCAAAACCTCTTCTTCAGTAAAATGCGTACCAGAAGGGCGGTCTTTTATTATGAAAAATAATGGTCTTACAGCTTTTTTCTTGATTTCAGCAGCTGCACTTAAGAAGCTGTCCAACGTTTTTGAGTGAACTTGTGGGTCTGAGGTAGCATTTTCAGTGACTGAGTAAGTGGTGAAAAATGTTATAACAAGTGCATCACTGGGAATTTCAAGATCATTCCTAAGTTGGTTTAGGCTTTGTAGGTCAATATCCCTATAAGTATCCCAATTTACCATTCCGGTAACATGACGATGTCCAGAACCTGTGTTGAGATCATCCAAGGTTTCATTGCAGCGACTTGATGTCAGTGTTAGGTGATCACTCTCGAAGTGACGAATTCTTCCGAGATTTCTGGCTATATAAGGACTGTGGCAAGAATGTAGGCATGGTATGTTTCTGGATTTTGCCCAACTTAGCAGAGTGGCTTCGTGAATCATATATTCTTGATTTACTATAAGCGCTTTAATATCTAGCTCTTCATTTAGCTTGTCTAATCCGCTATAAATTGCTATTATTTTTTCTGTTCTTTTTTTTGCTGCTTCTAAAATTGTTTTTGTTACTGCTTTGTTTTTTTCTATGCCGATAATCTTGTCTATTTCATCGGATTTTATTTCGATGTTATTGTTATAGTGTTTCGCCAGTTCCTTTATTTCTTTTGATGTCAGGGATTTTTCTTCAATGATGTGGGATTTTGTCTTGTGTTTCCTGGTTATTGAAATTGCGGTTTGATAAAATAATTTTGGTGTTATAATATCCATTGGTTGCTCATTAAAAACTGCATCCAATAGAATGGCTTGTCGGTCAAGCAGTGTTGATATAATGGCTGGATTCTTCATTGTTTAACCTTAGCGCAAGCGTTTTTTTGTTTGGTTGCTAATGATCGATAGTGCTGTAAAAATTTCTGATTTCACGGATGAGAAAATGGGGGTCCCATTGTATGAAACTAATTCAGGATTGATCCCATCCAGCCAGTGATCAGTTATTCTTCCTTTTTCGGCATCAAGCTCGCTGTCGTGTATCCATTCATATAGAATTTGTTGTTGTTTTTCACTTAAAGATGTAAAGATCCACTTTTGGCGATTAATGTCAGCTATTTGAACTAATCTTAGAATAAAAAAGGCGGGATAGAGGTTTTCAAAGTGCTCCTCTAAAAGTCCGCTGATATTTGGTAGGTTTTTATCCTTTATTTCTGAGTGATATGTTGGTGCAATATATTCAAGCCAGTCTTTCATGAATAATTTGAACGACTCATCTACTTCAAGCCAAGTCATCAGCCGCTTCCATGCATTGGGTCCACAAAATGTTTTGTTGCCAACCATTTGTGCAAATTCATCCGAAGCATAGTTGGGAATTGTCATGCTGTTTCCTTTTTGATTTGTTTTTGTTTCAGCAGTGTCTGGCAAAATAAAAAATCCAGTTCAGTGTCTATGTCCACTGAATTTTCCTGATTCATGATCAGGGCATAGCTTTCAGGCATAAAAAATCCTTTATGCTGCATTAATAATGGCGTTTTAGCCAGATAAAATGCACCGTTTAAACGGTAATGGACTGGCATATCCTGGCTTCGCAGCCCAAGAGTTTCTTTCTTGATGAAGTTATCCATCTTGCATTCTTCATCCAGTGTATTGCACCACTGAACTGGATGATCAACTGGGCAAACACTGATGATGCTGTTGGCATTTTTTTCTTCCATTAATGCCAGTCCTTTGTTTATATCTTCAGTGCTTCTTAGTGGTGAAGTTGGTTGGAGTAACAGTGTTTGCTCTGGGTAAACGTGCTGGTCATCCAGATGCTCCAGTGCATGTTGTAGCACGGAGTAGGTGCTGGCAGTATCAGTAGCCAGTTCTGTTGGCCGTAACAGTGTCATACACCCCAATTGATCCGCTAGCTTCAGCAGGTTTGGGTCATCACTGGTGACCAGGACACGATCAATTTTTTCAGAGGCTAATGCAGCGTCTAATGTCCACTGAACCAAGGGCTTACCCTGGAGTGGCAGAAGGTTCTTGCCAGGTAATCGCTTGCTGCCAGCTCTTGCAGGAACAATAGCCAGTGTTTTCAATGTGAAGTCAGCCATTAAACAACTCGCTGACATCGGTTTGTGCTTGATTGAAGTCGTCCATGCGACCAATATCCAACCAGTAATCTTTCAGCGAATAGATGTTAACACCACGGTCGGCTTGTATTTCCTGTTGTAAAAGATCAGGCATATCCAGGTGGGTGTCCGGTGGCACGCTTTTGACCAGCTCTGGTGATAAAAGATAAATTCCTGCATTCACATTAAAGGTCTGTACAGGTTTTTCCCTGATGCCTGTCGCTCGATTTTCTTGAGACTCGATCACTCCATATGGGATCTGATACTCATATTCTCTGACACAAACTGTTGCGCTGCCGCCCAGCTCTTCATGGAAGGCGAGTAATGCCAGGTAGTTCTGTGTTGTAAGCAAATCACCGTTCATCATGATCAGTGGCAGTGTGATTTCATGGTGTGGCAGTAAACCTAGCGCACCGGCTGTTCCCAGAGGGACTTCTTCGTGGATGTAAGTGATTGTGACACCCCACCGGCTACCATCACCAAAATGCTCCCGGATTTTTTCCGGCATATAGTGGGTAGAGATGTAAAAACGATGAAAACCAGAGCTAACAAAGCTCTCCAGAATCAGCTCAAGAATCGGTTTGTCACCGACTTTAAGCAGGGGTTTCGGGCAGGTTTTAGTCAAAGGATGCAAGCGTTTACCAAAACCACCGGCCATTAGAAACACGGGGTTATCCTGCCGGGGTTTTTGAAGTAGTCCATGAAGGGTTTCCAGCCCTGTTACGCGTTGATCAGCATCTACAACTGGCAGCTGCAACAGTTGCTGCTGTTCCATAAAGGACAGTAAACGCGCTTTACTCCAGTCAGCAGTAGCCATCTTAGGCTGCCTGTTCATTATTTGAACAATGGGCGTGGTTAAATCCAGTCGTTTGAGCAGCGCTCTGCGTACATCCCCATCTGTGACTGTGCCTAAGAGCTTTTTGTCTTCGTCGGTTACGAGAAGAATCTGCTGAGCGGATAAATCCAGCTTCTCAATAGCTACTTCGAGTGATGCCGTGGGTTGAACAAGGGTGTCTTGCCAGTTTTTCATGATTTTTTCATTGTGAATACTTGGTGGCTTGCTGAGGTTTTGCAGCCAGATATTTGTGGCCGGCGGGTAGATCTGTCAATAGTGTGGAGCCTGCACCAAGGATAGCACCTTGCTCCAGATGTCGCCCTTGAACAACACAACTTCCCGGCCCCAGGTGGCACCTATCTTCAAGGTGGACATCACCACATAACATCACCCCCGGTGCGAGATGGCAATGTTTGCCCACCTTGCAATCATGATCAAGCTGGGCACCCGTATTGATCAGTGTGTTTTCATCAATTTTTACATCGGGTTGCAGAATACAGCCTGCCATGATCTGTACACCTTCAGCCAGCTCAACACCATCTGCAATGATGGCTGAAGGGTGTACCAGGGTTATAAAGGAGTAACCTGCTTCCTTGAACTGCTCAAACAGGGTTTGACGAAGGTTTTTTCCCGGCAGACTACCTACACCATTCGCCAGCAAGACAGTATTGGGTGGATACTGGTAAACATCAGCATCTTCCCCCAGCACTGGTAACCCTCGCCATTCTGTAATGCCTTTTTGCTTAAGCTGCGGGTCAATGACTCCTGACACCTGATGCTTAAATAACTGCAGCAGGTTTAAAACCACTTTGGCGTGTCCGCCTGCACCCACCAAAATGACTGGCAAACTCATAGTGCTTCGCCGGGCTGATAGTCTTTGCTGGCAGGTGTACCAAGATAATCCCAGTAATGTATGGCACTGATGCCTTGCCCGGTTCTGGCTGTGGTGAGTGTTGTTTTATCCAGCGTTTCACCCTGTTGAACCGCGTGAGCAACCAACAGGCTTTGCCGCGCTACCTGGCGCGTATCCCGCTCGGCAGGCAGCGGAATTTTTCGACCAGAACCAAGAATTTGTTCAACCGCACGCACTTGCTGAACAAGCTCCTTTAGCTCATGTGGTTCTAGAGAGGCTTTGTGATCAGGGCCAGGCAGGTGACGATCCAATGTAAAGTGCTTTTCGATAATTGTGGCACCGCGTGCTGCTGCTGCAACAGGCACCAATAACCCTTGTGTATGGTCAGAGTAGCCGACTGGCAGCGCGAAAGTGGCTCTCAGCGTATCCATGGCTTTCAGGTTGACTTGATCAAGCGGAGTCGGATAGCAGGATGTGCAGTGCAGCAACGTCACCTGATCTTTAATTGCTTCATAGGCTTGCGGCTGGCTCCAGAATTCCCAGGTTTCATTCAGGCTCCTGGGCTCCCGATCAAAAGAGTAGCCGTGTGCCAGAATTGCCAGCGCCTGTTCAACCTCACTCAGGGTTGCCATGCCTGTAGATAGAATGCAGGGCTTGCCTGTTGCCGCAAAAGCCCAAAGCAAACGCGCATTGGTAATTTCGCCAGAAGGAATCTTGTAAAAAGGTAAATCCAACGTCTGCAAAAATTCGAGGCTTTGCAGATCAAAAGCAGTGGAAATAAAGGTGATCCCTTTCTGCTCAGCATAATCCTGCAAGTCCTTATGCCAGCTTTCTTGCAGTTCGAGCTTTTTGAGCATCGCAAGCTGAGATTCAGATGTCTCAGTATTTTCTTTTTGGTACTGAGCTTTAGGTGCTGTTGCTGCAGCCAGGCGTTCTGCGTTAAAGGTCTGAAACTTGACAGCATCAGCGCCGGAATCAGCAGCAGCAGAAACTAACTGAAAAGCAAGGTCGCGTTCACCATTATGGTTTACGCCAGCTTCAGCAATGATCAAGGTGGAATTATTCATTTTCCGGATTCTGATTGAAATTAAAAAATTGTTTTGGTTTATATTCGGGTAAATCTCGAAGAAAGTTCAGTATTTGGTTGCAGGTGTCGCCCTGACCATAAGGGTTGGTAGCAATCTTTACCTGCTCTTGAAATTTTGAAGACAGTGACTTGGCTATTGCATTTCGAATGGACTGTGCGCTCGCCTGGCAATGAATAACAGACGATCCAGCGGCACGCCCCCTCTGTCGGATACCTATGTTGACAGTGGGCGTCTTCAGACTGGGCACCTCAATCAGCCCACTTGAAGAATTTCCTATTACCGCATCAGCATGGCAGGCTGCAGAAAGGTAACGCTGCGTACCGAGGGAGTTAACTGCAGCAGCTTGTTGTGGATATTGTTGAATATATCGCTTGATATGCTTAACAATGCAGTGCCCACCATGATCTGCATTTGGGAAAGTAAATAGCAGTTTATGCTGAGGAAAATTTTTCAGGACGTCCAGCAACTCAAGAAAAGTTTGCTCTGGGTCTTCGAGTTTCTCGCCGGAAGTAACCGGATGGTAGGTAATCAAGAAAAAGGAAACGCCAAGATCAAAGTTAAGGCTTTCGCTAAGTTCTGTGCGGCTAAGAATTTTTGTACGATAAATATTTTCCACACCAAGTGCACCACTATTGATCACGTATTTTGGGTTTTCGCCAAGCTGCAGGACACGTGAGCGATGCTCTTCATTGCTGACAAAGTGGTAGTGTGCCATTTTAGTAATGGCGTGGCGGATTGAGTCATCAATCGCACCTTCCGTGATTTCTCCGCCATGCAGGTGAGCTATAGGTATTTGCAGGATCATGGCTGTTTGTGCAATTGCCAATGCCTCAAATCGATCACCGAGAATCACCACGCAGTCGGGCTTTAGCCGTTCGAGAGAACCTGCAAAGCCGATGACACCAAGACCAACAGACTTGGCAATACCCTCCACACTTGATGACGAGAGGAGCATCTCAACCCTTTCGTTGATGTGGAACTCTTTCTCAATTTCATTAACTGTATAGCCAAACTCAGGAGATAGGTGCATTCCACTGACGATAAGCTGTAACTCCAGATCAGGATCAGCTTGAATTCCTTTCATCAGCCAATAGAGCAAGCCATATTCAGCACGTGTTCCAGTGAATACAGCAATCTTTTTCAAACTGAATCTCCTGACTTTACGCTGCTCGGCAAATTCACAACCCGCTCCTCAAGCCACTCTGCATTGGTGAGATCGCCGCGTCGACAATTTTGGTACATTGGCAGGTGACTCATCAGAGCCCAGATTGGGCGGGTCATCACTCCCTTGCAGTTTGTATGGTTTAACAGTTCGTCCCGCTGATTTTTGTTCTCACAAATCACCCCGTTCAACCAGTAGTTGGAACGGCAATCAGCTGGTTCGGTTATAAACTGCATGGATGAATTTTGAAAGAGGCTTTGATAGTTGCTTGCGAGTTCTCGTTTGATAGTTATGAGCTTTTCTAACTGCTCCAGCTGAGCACATCCCAATGCCGCGTTCAGATTCGGCATTCGGTAGTTGTAACCCAGTTCATCGTGAATGTACTCATAGCTGTGCGGCTTTTTGGCTGTGGTGGTAAGGTGCTTGGCTCTTGCAGCAGTTGGCTCATCCGCCAGAATCATACCGCCACCACCGGTTGTGATGATCTTGTTGCCGTTAAAGCTGAGTGCACCAATTTCACCAAAAGTTCCGGTATGTTGGCCTTTGTAGAAACTACCCAGGGACTCTGCAGCGTCCTCGACCAGAGCCAGGCTCCACTCACGAGTCACTCTTATTAAACTATCCAGCTCAGCAGGGTGACCAAAGGTATGCATAGGCACACAGGCACGAATCACTTTGTGATCAAGGCGGGTTCTGCACAAACCTTCAGCATCGACAAAGGCATTTTCTGACAACCATTGCTCCAAGGCTTGTGGTGATAATCCCAAAGTATCACGATCCACATCCACAAATACTGGCTCAGCACCACAGTAGGCAATGGCATTACAGGTCGCTACAAAAGTGAGCGGCTGGGTAATCACCAGATCACCAGACGCAACTCCTGCAAGCTTTAAGGCTATGTGTAAAGCTGCTGTACCATTCACGGCTGCAACTGCCTTGGGTGAGCCTGTGTAGCTGGCGACATCTTGCTCGAACCGATCCACATAGGCTCCTACACTGGACACAAAAGTAGACTCCAGGGTATCCACCACGTAATCTTTTTCGTGCCCGGAAAAAACAGGAGCGTGCAGGGGTATGACCTCCGATGTTTTGTAGTAGTCACGAATAAAGTCAATAAGCATGTCTGCACTTTTAGACATTGTATAAACCAGTTTTGTAGTGGCGCAGGTTTTCAGGCTGAGTAAACCAGTCTATTGTTTTCTTTAAACCATCCTTAATTTTGGTTTGTGGTTGGTATCCAGTTAAAGCGTGGAGTTTTTTGTTGCAGCCCCATAGTCGGAAAACTTCAGATTTCTCAGGTCTGATCCGTTGTTCATCGGTAATGAACTCAACATCGCTGTGCATCAGCTCACGAATGAGGTTGAGAGTATCTCCGACTGAAATTTCATAGTTAGATGCAATGTTCACTGTTTGACCGATGGCTGCGTCACATTCAGCCAAGGATAAAAAACCACGACAGGTGTCCTCAACATAGTTGAAGTCACGTGTGGGGGAGATATCACCGAGTTGAATGCTTTTCTCACCTGCTGCAATTTGAGTGATAATAGTAGGAATGACCGCTCGGGCAGATTGACGAGGGCCATAGGTATTAAAAGGCCTTGCAATTGTCAGAGGCAAATTGAATGCATTGTAAAAACTCATCGCCATAGCATCGGCAGCGATTTTTGAAGCGCTGTACGGGGATTGCGGTTGTAGTGGATGATTTTCGTCAATGGGTACGTATTGAGCTGTGCCATAAACCTCGCTGGTTGAAGTATGGATGACACGCTTTACTCCATTTTCCAAAGCTGCCTGGCAAATATTTAGTGTGCCTTTGATATTGGTATCAACATAGCTGTCCGGTGCTTGATAAGAATAGGGAATAGCGATCAAGGCTGCCAAGTGGAAAATCACATCCACATCTTTGGTGATATGTTTGCAGTAATGAGGGTCACGAATATCACCACTCAATACTTCTACTTGATCCAAGCAGTCAATATTGTCAAGCCAGCCCCAGGAGTTGAAGGAGTTGTATTGGGACAAGGCTCTGACCTGGTAACCTTGCTGTACAAGGATCTCTGTAAGGTGGGAGCCAATAAACCCATCGGCTCCTGTAACTAAAATTTTAGTCATTGCTTTATGCTTCTTTCTGGTTGTTATGCTTGTATTTTTCGGAGAATACTAAGCCTTTCTCTAATTGTTGGTTGTTCGTTGCTTGTATAACAAAACCTGCATTTTTCAATTTGAGATTTTGCATAAATAATTTCCTGATCGCTTAGGTATTGCTTGTACTTTCCGATATTTTTTAATGATTTTAGGGGGTCGAAGTGTTCGCCTTCATTGCTGATTGTTTTTGCATCAATACCAACAAATTCAAATATTTCATTTTTTGTTTTTTGGTAGTTCTTTACCAGGTCTTCAAATTTTATAACCTTTACGTTGTTCATTTTTCTAGCATAAGAATACATCAGTTCTCTCTCTCTTTCCTGATCTTCAATGAATTTTTTTATGTCTTTATATCCTTTGACGATCCAGAAAAAAGTAGAGTGTTCTTGGCAGTCTGCAATTTGGTCTAGAATATCCCTCTCCATTATGATTAGTTTTGATTCTTTGAACACTCTAGGCCATACATCAAAATCTGAGTAGGTCTTGATTGCCTGATCAAAAATCA
The DNA here is from genome assembly GCF_900119735.1 of Marinospirillum alkaliphilum DSM 21637. GTDB lineage: Bacteria > Pseudomonadota > Gammaproteobacteria > Pseudomonadales > Halomonadaceae > Marinospirillum > Marinospirillum alkaliphilum. Next base: position 390,080 of record NZ_FPJW01000002.1, read on the forward strand.
CATGGGTTATGTTTTCTTTTCCTGTTTTGCAAGGGATGTCGGAAATTTTTTCAATGTAGTCAGCTGCTACATTCAAAAAAGAGTCTCTCAGGCCATTTTTACTTTTGCTTTGAAATATCCTCTCGGATTCTTTTATGAATTCATCCCCCGCTATAAGCAGATGTTTTTTTAACTCTTGACTTACTGCCTGTACATTTTGGAATGGGTTTAATTTTATTGTGTTGATTAGATTTCTATACAGCATGGCCAGTTTTTTTTCTGGCGCACTTTCTACAGCGCTTGCAATTTCATCAAACCACCCGAGTGCGTATGCATGAAACTCAGGAAGTCCTGCTGACCTATTGTCTGGCATCATCCATACTTGTTCATGCTGGCGTAATAAGTCGCATACTGCACTAGATCCGGAATACCATAATCCAGTAATTAGTATCTTTTTCAATGTTGACTCCATTTAATGGATTTTTCTATTACTTTTATTTGGTCTGCTGCGAAAGATGTGTTGACAGTTCGGTCTTTGTTTTCGCTATTGGCCACCATCATGACCTCTTTTTTGCTAGCAAAACCAAATATTAGCTTCTTTGCTTCTATTCTTTTCAGTAGTTTCTTTGTTTGTTCAAGTGTTTTATTCTGATCGACTGTTTTTTCTTTTTGCCACATTCTAATGAGTGTTAGTAATGTAAAACTACATGCCAGACCGTGAGGCACGCCGTAGTGGCTGGTTAACGGGTAGGAGATGCTGTGTGCAATGGCTGTCCGTGTCTGACTGATGGCTAAACCTGCCAGCAGGCTTGCTTGTTGCATTTTCTCTCTGGCATCAAGATTTGCAGGTTCTTTCAGGGCAATCGGCAGTGCTTTATTGGCCAACTCAAGTGCCTGCCATGCCCAGGCTTCACTGACTGGGGTTTTGTTCTTGTTCCAGAGGGATTCCAGTGCGTGAGAGATGGCATCCAGGCCGGTATATAGGGTTTCATCATGTGGCAGTGTCAGGGTTAACTCTGGATCCATTACAGCCAGTATGGGGTAGACACAGTCACCGGTTACTGAGTGTTTTTTATGTTCACTCTGGTCCCAGACGGTTGCAAAAGGGGTAACTTCTGCACCAGTACCTGAGGTGGTGGGAATGGCAATGACCGGCAGGTTTATATTCCAGGCTTGACCTTTCCCTTCTCTTAAACTGGTTGCCAGCGGTTTTTCCAGTTCACTGGGGAGTGTCACCGACAGCACCTTGGCTGCATCCATGACACTGCCACCACCAAGGGCGATCAGCCCATCAATCTGTTGGGATCGATAACCAGCCGTTAATTGATCCAGATGATCCAGCTCTGGATTGGGAGTGATGCCGTCACAAACACTGATTTTAATCTGGGGTAACAGGTTCAGGATTTTTTCTGTCAAACAGCGACGGGTCGCTCCCGCAGTGGTGACCAATAACCAGTGCCCATCAGTCACTTCCTGTTCAAGCATCTCAAGGCAACCACGACCAGCCAGAATTCTGACGGGATTGTGGTGTGACCAGGTTGGGTTCATGACATGGCCACCTTCATGAAAGCCAGCTTGTTTTCTTCCGGTGTACTGGTTGGTCGGCCCAGATCATCCCGTGAGCCGGTCGTGATGCAAACTTCGAGCAGTACCGGGCCCGCTTGCTGGCTGAGTTGTTGCCAGGCATGTGTGAGTTCTTTTTCATTGCTGGCTTTGGCATAGGCGGTATAACCGCTGGCCTTGCTGATGGCTGCAAAATCCATCTGGTCAGCAATGGTGGGTTGACCACCTACAGACTCATGGGCAGCATTGTTGAGCAGTACATGAATCAAATTGGCAGGCTTTTGACTTCCTAGGATGGGTAAAGCCCCCAGGTGCATCAGGGCTGAGCCATCACCATCAATACAGATGACTCGCTTGCTGGGGTTGCCCAGTGCAACGCCCAGGGCAATCGAGGCGGTGTGCCCCATGGCACCAACGGTCAGGAAGTCACGCTGGGGTTCATTGCGTTCTACCCGTAGTTCAAATACCTCACGCGACGTTTTGCCGGTAGTGGAAACAATCAGATCCTCACCACTGAACGCAAGCAGGCAGCGAAGCGCTTCTTCCCGCTTCATGGTGGATTGCATGCCTGTCTGACGTTTGGTTTTGTATTTGGAGAAAGTGTCCTTGCGCACCAGCAAAGCAACCGGAGCACCGGTTATTTGCATGGTTTCAATGGCTTGATTCAGCACCTTCAAGCCATCCGATGCAGCATCCAGAATCTGGTAAGGAATTTCCAGTAAGTCCAGTTGACCGGGGGTCACTCGTCCCTGCTTGACGTGTTGAGGCTCATCTTTGACACCGGGCTCACCGCGCCAACCAATGATCAGCAGCATCGGGATGCGATAGACTTCTGGATCAGTCAGTGAGGTAAGCGGGTTCACGGTGTTACCCAGCCCGGAGTTCTGCATGTACACCGCAGCATAACGACCACTGCTGAGGTGGTAGCCGGCAGCCAGTGCAATGGCATTACCTTCGTTGGCCGTGATGATGTGCTCGCTCGGCTGACTGTGATCATCAATGTAAGCGCAGAGGCTGGAGAGCAGGGAATCCGGTACGCCGGCAAACAACTGGATACCGGAAGCCTTCATGGCATTGTAAAACTGGTCAGGTGCAATCATGGGTTACTCTGCCACTGTGTTATTTGGTGCCGGGAATCAGTTCCAGGATGTCTTTAATGGGCAGCATGTCTGCATCACATTCTGCAGAACGCTTGTGCTCAAGAATGGACTGGGCTGTTTTCAGCATGGCTGGGTAGGCACTGCGCAGTAGCTGGTTAGCATAGATGACGATATTGACGCCGTGATCCTGCAGCTCGTCTTCAGTCACTGTATTGTAGCTGGAAGGCACAGCAACCAGAGTTTTACGATTTTCCAGAGTGTTATAACGACGGCAGAATTCAAAAATTTCAGCAGGATCTTTTTTGCGGCTGTGAATCATGATGCCATCGGCACCGGCTTCCAGATAGGCTTTGGCACGAGCGAAAGCGTCATCAATGCCCTTATCCAATATCAGGCTTTCGATACGAGCAATAATCATAAAATCATTAGTGGCCTGAGCTTGTTTACCGGCCTGAATTTTCAAACAGAAGTTTTCGATGCTGTCCTGAGTTTGTTCAACATCGGTACCAAACAGGGAGTTTTTCTTCAGCCCGGTTTTATCTTCAATGATGGCAGCAGAAACACCTAAGCGTTCCAGTGTGCGAACAGTAAATTTGAAATGCTCCAGCTGACCGCCAGTATCGGCATCATAAATAATAGGCTTAGTGGTGACTTCAAGCACTTCATTCAGCGTGGTCATGCGAGCAGAAACATCGACTGCTTCAATATCCGGTTTGCCCTTGGCAGTAGAGTCAGTCAGACTGCTGCCCCACATGCCGTCAAATTCTCGTTTGCCCTGCGGAGTATCAATGCTGGTGTTTTCAATGATCAGACCGCTGAGTGCATTGTGGATATCCAGAAAGCGCAACAAGGGCTTGACTTTGAGCATGCGGCGCAGGGATTTGAGGCGCACATCAGGAGTGGTACCGATTTCTTTCAGCGCCTTGTTCAGTTGAGTGGAAGAAATGCCTTGAGTGTAAGGGACTTCAACCAGCTCGCCACCCCACTGCGCAAGGGTATCAATCACCCGCTGACGGGTTTTTTGCTGCACGCCGGTTTTCCAGTCATCGCCATGCACCACGTAGTCCGGTTTCAGACTTTCCAGATTGGGCACATAATCCAGAGTGGTCTGTGGGATAACTCGGCTGACCCCTTTGATGTTTTCAATGACTTGCTTGCGCTGTTCAAACTCCATGTAGGGAACACGCTTGTAGGTGGCAATGGCTTCATCTGTCAAAAGCCCAACCACCACTTCACCTAGCTCCTGGGCTTTTTTCAGAATATTCAGATGCCCAGGGTGAACCAGGTCGGCACTCATGCCGACATAAACCATTTTATTTTTCATTGAGTATTTTGCTTTGATGATTGGTTTTGAGTTTTAAAAAGCTTCTGGCTACAGGGTAGGAGATTCATGATCATCTAATAGATAGTAGTTCAAATTGGTGTCTATAAGCGTGTGCTGGTGTGAGTGCAAATCGAGAAGTGTTTGCTGCACATAGTTGAGTCTTTATTGGTTCTCGTAGGCACCAGGGAAAACGCATGAAACCCCTTATGCTGCAAGGATTGTAGCCAGATAGCTTTCACTCATTGCCGCCTTCTTCTGCTTGCGCTTGATCCCAGCTTTGAAACTGGTTTCGCTTTTCAGGTAGTTCATTGCAATGTGCCTGATGCCCGCCAGGTTTTCTGAGGCCATGTCTCTGCGTATCCGGCAGGCATCTTCATTCATGCCAACATCCAGGCACCAGTGTAATTTGGTCTCAATAAACCAGTGCTGGCGTGCTGCATCAGCCAGCTCACGAGCACTCAGGTCTTTGGAGCTAATGTAATAGGGTACCGTCGCATTTTCAGGGATCTGGTCACCTTCCTGTGTAGTGGTCAACTAATTCCGGACAGTGTTTTAAGTTTTTCTTCTGCTGCCATGGGTGATATCCCACCGTTGAACACATCAGGCCTTTTCTGGTTGTAGTAACCCATCAGGTATTCAGCAATATCGCGCTTTGCCTCTGACAGGTTCCTGTATCCGATTGTCGGTACCCATTCAGTCTTCAGGCTGCGGAATAACCTCTCCATCGGTGCGTTGTCCCAGCAGTTTCCTCGTCGGCTCATGCTCTGCTTCATCTGGTAACGCCATAACCGCTGGCGGAACTTCCGGCTGGCATACTGACTTCCCTGATCTGAATGGAACATCACCTGAGCAGGCTGGTCTCGTTGTTCCCAGGCATGATCCAGTGCTTTGACCACCAGGTCTGCATCAGGGCTTGATGACATTGCCCAGCCCACCACTCGACGCGCATACAGATCCAATACAACCGCCAGATAACTCCAGCGCTGGCCACTCCAGATATAGGTGATGTCACCACACCAGACTTGATTTGGCTGCTCTGCAACAAACTCCCGGTCCAGATGGTTGGGTATGTCCACTCGCTCCACCGTGGCTTGCTTGTAAGCATGAGGCCCCGGCTGCTTGCAGATTAATCCCAGTTCACGCATCAGGCTCCGAACCTTGAAGCGACCGACCTGAATGCCTTCCTGTTCAAGTAGCCCCTTGATGGATCGACTGCCAGCAGCACTGCGACTTTTCTTGAAAAGCCGATTAACATTGGCTTTCAGAGTCAGACGTTCAACATCAATGCAGTTCCGGCGCTGCCGGTGCTCGTAGTAACTGGAACGACTGATTTCAAAGGCTGCACAGACCATTTCAACCGGCAGTTGCTCACTCAACTGGTCTATCAGCGCGTAGGATTCATTCCGTCCGACATCAAGAGAGCAGTAGCCTTTTTTAATATTTCTTTTTCCATTTCAAGGCGTTTACAGCGGGCTTCCAGCTCCTGTATTCGCCGCTGATCCGGTGTCAGTGCCTTGCCCTTTGGGGTGATCCCGTTGCGCTCATCAGTCAGTTGGTTGACCCAGCGGCGAATGGCGCTTTCACCAACACCAAGAGATACACATGCTTGTTGAATGCTATAGCCTTGATCCAGCACCAGGCTGGCAGCTTCCTGTTTGAATTCAGGAGAAAATGAACGTCGTTTCTGGGGCATCTGACACCTCGCTTAGGGTGGTGATTTTACCACCTACGTTGGTGTCCGGTTTTATTGAACCACTACACTGTCTGAAAGACACCACTACCCCCAGTTTTTTCAAGCCTGCCCATTCGTAGGTGAAGTCAAAGAAGCTATCCGGCAGGTCGCTGACGATGTGGTGCCTGGTTTCCAGGCGCCCTTGGCTTTTTTCCTGGATACTGTACGAGCACCCTCATAAGTGGCGACCTTGTGCATTGGAAAATGGGCGGTGAAGGCATCCGCCAGTTTAGGCTGGTTGGCTTTCACGGCCAGTAGGTAATCCGCGCCCTGGTTAATGATCTCCAAGGCAATCTTCTTTTGACACCCCATGGCATCAATGGTGACCAGACAACCGTGCAGGTTCAGCAGTTTTAACAGCTCTGGAATGGCGGTGATTTCGTTGGACTTCTCTTCTGTCTTGATCTGCCCCAGTACCACGCCATTGGCTGCACTGAAGGCGCTGATCATGTGGGTTGCGCCTTTCTTGCGGCTTTTATCGTAAGAGCCTCTCAGCGTTTTGCCATCGATGGCAATCACTTCCCCCGCACTGACGGTATGGCAATCCTGCATCCAGTCTGCAAAGACACGCTGAAACTGTTTGGGGTTGATCATACCAACCACTCGGGCGATAGTGTCTGCACTGGGAATGCCTGCCTCAAAATCACCATAACTTCTCAGAAAATCCTGTTTAGCTTCACCAAAGTCTTCAATCTCATCCCAGCCTTCTGCACCACAGATCACTGCACAGATCGTCAGCAGCAAAATATCCGTCAGCTTGTGTTCAATTTTCCAGTCTTGCCGGAAGTCTTTGATAACAGAAAGGTGCTCTACAAGGGATGGGGTTTTCATGATTGACCTTTACAAAAGGTTCATCAAATCACATCATGCCAATCGGTGTACATTGAAAATTTCAAACCTGCCTGTATGCCGCGCCATTACTGGTGGTTTCATGCGTTTTCCCCGGCACGCTACCGCCCCAGGATTCAGTGGCGTTTTCCTGAGGGCCGGCTGCTTCAATGCATGGGTTTGACTGATACTTCAGTCATTTTGGTTGGTAACCTAGCATGCACCAATGCCTTTGCCTAGAGTGCTTTTGTTAACCCCTTTCACCACTCCCGCTTGACTGTTGGTATTTTCCTGCGTTTCAGGTATTCGCCGCTGGTGATGCTGGTGACCCAGTCGGGGTTGTTGAGGTACCAGCTAATGGTGGTTTCCAGTGCTGTTTTTAACGGGGTGGTGGGTAACCATTCATTCGGCAGGGGTTGGGGTTTTTTAAGTGGTTCGCTGGTTTTGGGTGAGTAGTAGCCTGCCAGTTCCTGGATTCCGGGTTCTGCAAAAGTGATCAGGTTACGGAAATTGAAAGGTTGTGGCTGCAGTCGTCGAGGATGTCACAGATCTGGCAGGTCAGTTCCAGTCGTGAAATCCGGTGTGATTTGTGAATCTGGTAGCTGCATCCGGGTTGGCCGCTGACCAGCAGTTGGTTGATGCCAGTTTTATTTTTTTCAATGAAGTTGGGCGAATACTTCCGGGTGCTGCTCTGCGATACGCAGTAGTGCCAATGCTGGCCCTTGTGGCTCCCTGCGACCTTGCTCCCAGTCTTGGAGGGTCCGCATGCTGACACCCAGTAACGCAGCAAATGCTGATTGTGAGATTTTTAATTTTGAACGAATGACTTGCGGCGGTGAAGGCTCCGAAAGCTGCGTGACTTTCAGTTGAACCTTGCCTCTTTTGTATTCTTTAATTTCCCTGATGCCATCAAGGATTTCGGTGCCGATATTGCGTTCACTCATGTTCGATTACCTCTGCGATCTGTTTCAGAATATGGCCTGGAATCGTGGCTCGTTCTGACTTGCTATAGATAGTTAACATCCAGATTTCATGATCCGGTTTTTTCCAGTAGTAAATCACCTGGACACCTCCACTTTTCCCTATCCCTTCAACTGCCCAGCGAACCTTTCTTACTCCGCCTGAGCCTTTTACAAGATCACCTGCATCCGGCTTTTGCATTAAATAGGTCTGTAGCGCTCGATACTCTTCATCAGCCAGGTAGGACGGTAGGAGTTTTGTAAAGCTGCTGGTTTCAATAAATAACATATTATCAACTATACGGCGTTGCCGTATCTTTTTCAAGGTCGCTATCATGACTGATATGGGTTGCCACATTCATCCGGTAACACCCTTGGAGCAATTGCAAGGGTGCAGGTGCGTTTTACCAAGGCTTCTTGGGTGTCGGTGTTTTCCTGCGTTTCAGGTATTCGCCGCTGGTGATGCTGGTGACCCAGTCGGGGTTGTTGAGGTACCAGCTGATGGTGGTTTCCAGTGCTGTTTTTAACGGGGTAGTGGGTAACCATTCATTCGGCAGGGGTTGAGATTTTTTAAGTGGTTCGTTGGTTTTGAGTGAGTAGTAGCCTGCCAGTTCCTGGATTCCGGGTTCTGCAAAAGTGATCAGGTTACGGTAACTGGAGGGTTGTGGCTGCAGTTCGTCGAGGATGTCGCAGATCTGGCAGGTCAGTTCCAGTCGTGAAATCCGGTGTGATTCGTGAATCTGGTAGCTGCATCCGGGTTGGCCGCTGACCAGCAGTTGGTTGATGCCTTCGATCAGGTCTTGTACATAAATCCACTGATCTTCGATTTCACCTTCGGTGATGCTGATGTGTTTGCCATCCAGTGCCGTCAACAGGGTGTTGGGAATCAGGTGTTCGGGAAACTGGCAGGGGCCAAAGCTGGCGGGGCAGGCCAGCGTGAGGGCGGGCAGCTGATAGGTGTTATGCCAGGTCAGCACCAGCTCTGCGGCACTTTGTCGGCTGTAACAACAGGGGGAGGTGTTGTGGGTTGATGGGGTGGGGTGCAGGTAAATCAGGCGAAAGCTTTGCTGGCGTTGAGCGGGTAGTTCCTGATGGTATGCGCGTACGGCTTCCAACAGGTTGAGTGTGCCGAAGCAGTTGTTTTGGATGGTGTTGTCGGGAGATTCGATGGAGTTGCTGATGTTGTTGGTGGTGGCCAGGTGCAGCAGGGCATCGGGCTGAAATTTTTCAAGCTCCAGTAGCAGGCGCTGTTGATCCAGCAGGTCGACTTGTTTAAAGGTGTAGCGCAGTGAGTTACGGGCTCGGCCAAGGGAGCGGGTGTTGGATGTTTCAGTGAGTTTGTCGAGATTGGTGACCTGGTTGTTGGTGTTGTCCACCTGGTAGTGGATCATGTTTGAACCAATAAAACCTGTGCCGCCCGCGATCATGAGCTTCATGAGACCTCCTTGTATTGCTGCTTGTCCTTTGATCCTGCAGGTCAGACTTTAGGCAATACGCAAGGTGAGACCATGATGTTGATCAATAAATGATCGATTAATGTCGGATGGGGCTGTTCACTGGCACTCTTTTGTGGAGTAAATGGTTATACCAACTCGGTCAATGTGCTCTTTCAAGAGCGGGTTGGTCAGTTCCTGGTAGTTCAGCAGGTCAATACTGATGGGCAGGTTGGTATCTTCCAGTTCCAGTTTGATCTGAGCCAGCTGGTGGCGATTGAGCTGACCTTTAAGTGCCAGATCAAGATCGCTACGTTGATGATAGTTACCTTTAGCTCTGGAGCCGTAAACCATTGCCTGTTCGATTTCAGGATGGTTGGCAAAGCATTGCAATACCATCTGCAGCTGATGGGGCTCAAGGCCGATCTGCAGGTTCATCAAGGTTGGCCTCCAGCAGCATCAGGTGTAAGTCTTCGAGGGCAGGTAGGTAGTCTTGTCGCAGGGTTTGGATAACGGCTTCAAACTTTGTGAAGTCATAGGTGTGGCTCATCAGGTTGCGATCACCGATCATTTGCAGCCAGAGTTCTGCCTGATCAAGGTATTTTGCACTGTAAGCCTGACGGATGATGGATTTGGGTGAAATCTGGTCGAGTACCAGTCCATCAGCTTCCATCTTGTATTTAAGCACTTTCCAGGCCAGCTCGAAGGTGTATTCAAAGCGTTGAATGATCCCTTCTTTCTCCAGTTGGCTCAGTGATGCCGCATCCAGCTCCAGTGCTGAGCGCAGTAGATTAAAAGCCCTGCTGAAATTGCTGAAACGCTGCTTCCAGCGGACATCCATATTGGTCATGGCATCAAGCTCCCCTGTCTGTTTGACGCAGCAGGTGCATCGATGCTGCTCCTGTGGCGCCAGTGGTTCCTTTCACTATAACACGAGCACTGACTGCCTTCGCAGGCTAAGAGGCCTCTTCCTGAGGTTGTGATGTTACTTCTTCTCAGCAACAGCTTTTCTGGCGCTGTGGTCTGTCGCCCATGGTGTGCAGGCGCTGCAGTTCTTCGCTGATGTAACCGGCTTTGACCTTGTAAAAGTCTTCCAGCAGCTGGCGCGTCCATTCGTCTGCTGCTGGTTTGATGCTGTAATAAACCCACTGCCCCTGGCGGCGATCGATCAGCAGGCCGCAGCTGCGCAGTTGAGCCAGGTGACGGGAGATTTTAGGCTGGCTGTCATTCAGTGCATGGGTGAACTCGCAGACGCAGAGTTCACCTTCTGCCATCACCAGCAGCAGCAGTTTACAGCGGGTGTCGTCACTCAGGCATTTAAAAAACTGTGCAGGGGTCAGCATATCAGGGTCCTTACTGGGTCCTTATAGGGTACCGCGAGCTTCTTTCCAGGCAAACCAGGCAAAAAACACTGCCATGGTCAGGTAGCCGTATACAAAATCCGGTGCGGCATGTATGCCAAGTTTTGGCGCATGCATCAAGCCAATGAAGGACAGGCCTGCCGCAATAACAGCAAAGAGTGTGGCACGACGGAACTGGCGATCTATCACGCTGACGGCCATGGCACCGAACAGAATGGCGGTGAACATGGCGCCCTGGCCAAGCACCACAATGCCTTCCGAAATGCCACTGACCACATCACCGGCGCCCCGATTGAAGCGGGTCATCACGTAGTTGGCAAAATAGGGCAGCATCGCCAGTGCCACAGCCGGATAATAGCGGGTGTCATTGGTCTGGAAGGCGGTGGCAATCATCGACATGCCAACAAACACCAGAATCGGTGCCACCACAGAAACCGGGATCAATGCTGCCAGGAAGGCGATCAGGCCGAACAGGGTGGCGAGGAAGTACACGGCGCCATTCAGCAGGCTGTAACCACGCCCGGCATTCATCCATTTGGCACCCACGGTGGCAATGTACACGGTGGTGGGGAACAGGCCGCCGAATACTGCACCCAGCATGGTGCCGACACCATCCACCGCCTGACATTCACGCACATCGTACTTGTCGCCGGCAGCTTCCATGGCTTCCACGTTGTTCATGGTTTCAATGGCGTTGTAGAGGGTGATGGGCAAAATCACCGTGAGCAGTGCCACACCGATGGTGAACAGCAGTCCCAGTCCTTCAAACCAGGCCAGTCCCGGCAGGATGGGATAAAAACCGAAGTGGGTGAAGGCGTCAGTGATTTTGCTGCTGTCAGAAGCGCCGATCAGGTAAGCCAGTGCAGTGCCGATGATGATGGCAAAAAGTGACGCGGGAATGTTGAACGGCAGCGCCACACGTGCCACCAGACCGACCAGGATGATGGCCAGTACCAGCAGGCCGATCACCGGCATTTCCAGGGTTTTGAACAGCATTTCACCGGCAATGAAGGTCAATGCCACGCCGGCCACGGCACCGAGCATGGCCGCACGGGGCAGGTGTTTCTGTACCCAGTTGCCAACCAGGCTGATGATGACTTCAATCAGGCCGCTGATGAAGCAGGCTGCCACAGCAATTTTCCAGGCCAGCTCGGCATCACCGGTCAGGGTTTTGGCAGGCAGCAGCACACCGAACAGGAATACAAACATCACCGGGGTGCTGATGCCGTAAGACAGCGCCGTGACATCTGCACGGTTTTCCTTGCGAGCCAGGCGGCTGGCGCTCCAGGCGTAATAGAAGTTGCCGAACATCACCGCTACGGCGGCACCGGGCAGTACCTGGCCGAATACAATGCTGGCTGGAAAGCCCATGCCTAACAGGGTGATGGCAATGATGACAAAGTTGGCGATGTTATTTTGAAAAAGGGCAAAGAAGGCGTCCGTGTCTTCTTTTTTGTACCAGGGGTAGTGAATCGGTTGCGATGCCATGCGGCAGGCCTCTGAATAAAAATAAAGAGGCGGATTTTAGCAGCTGCATGGCCTCAGCAGAAGTTTATTGCATCGTGGTCAGTTGGCCGGTCTGGTAATCCTGGAAAGCCTGCTGAATTTCTGCCGGTGTGTTCATTACAAACGGGCCGTAGTGAGCAATCGGCTCCCGCAGTGCCGGGCCGGTCAACAGCAGCACACCGGTATCAGCATCACCAGCCTGCAGTATCACCTGCCCGTTTTCCGGCATGAAGCTGGCGAGCTGGCCGCTGCGTACTCCCTGTGCCAGGTCGCCCTGATACACATACGCATGAACCGAGCGACCTTCTGGCTGTTGCAGGGTCAGGCTTGCTCCGGCCTTGAGCTGCAGGTCAGCCAGTGCTGCCTGTTCGCCCACCTGAGGCAGGTCGCTGCTGGCTTCTCCCGCGCTGGTTTGCCAGTGCCCGGCGATGGCTTTTAAGTGGCCGCTTTCCCAGTGCAGGTGCCCCATCTCAGCATCGCGCAGGTCACGGTACTGGGGCGCTTGCATCTTGCGGTGAGACGGCAGGTTGATCCAGATCTGGAAACCATGCAGGCCATCACTGTCCAGCAGCGGCATTTCCGAGTGAATCACACCGTGAGCGGCACTCATCCACTGGGCATCACCGGCGTGCACTTCGCCGCGGTTGCCCATGGAATCTTCATGGGTCAGGCCGCCGTGCAGGATGTAGGTCAGGGTTTCAAAACCCCGGTGCGGATGGGGTGGAAAGCCTCCGATGTAATCCTCTCTGGCGGACGCCTTGAGTTCATCCAGCATCAGGAAAGGGTCCATTCCGCCACCAAAGTCGTGGATGCGGCGGATTTTCACACCGGCACCATCCTGAGTGGGCTGGGCGTTGCGAAGGTTTCTGGGGGTGGTGAGTTGGTTCATGGTGGTTGTGAATTGGCTCATGGGGTATCTCCTCTATTAACCATGCACTTAGCTTATATGCTGATGCATCGAATAAAAATCGCAAAAAATGCCTGCTTTTGTTCGATTTTATGTGGTGTGACTGGGGGTTCATTTTTTGTTCCTACCTAGTGCTTTGGTGCACTTGCGAGATGCGGCGGTTTGTCGCACCATGCGCGGCATTCGGATCAGTGATATCCGCCCCTTTTTTGTGTGAGCGAACTCATGCCAGACCCTTTCTTTTTTCTGCCTTTTAAACTAACCAAGGAAACACACCATGACTGCTGCGTATGCGCAGGGTTTGCTGAAGAATTTTCTCGGCAACGCCCCTTACTGGTACAAATACCTGATCCTCCTGTTTTTGATCATTAACCCAGTGATGCACTGGCTGCCAGGGCCCTGGACGGCTTTGGCAGGTTGGGTGCTGCTGGCACAATTCATTTTCACCCTGGCGATGGCCCTGAAGTGTTATCCCTTGCTGCCCGGTGGATTGCTGGCCTTGCAGGCAGTGGCATTGGGTATGACCTCGCCGGAAATGGTGCTTTACGAGGTGCGTCATAATCTGGAAGTGATCCTGCTGCTGATGTTTATGGTGGCGGGCATCTATTTCATGAAGCAGCTGTTGCTGTTTGTGTTCACCAAAATGCTGGTGGGGGTGCGTTCCAAGTCACTCTTGTCCTTTATCTTCTGTGCCGCAGCCGCCTTGTTGTCTGCCTTTCTGGATGCGTTAACGGTGACTGCCGTGATTATTTCAATTGCGGTGGGGTTTTATTCGGTTTATCACCGGGTGGCATCGGGTCAGGAGTATCACCAGCATAGCCATGACCACGGCAATGATCTGAGCATCATTGAAGCTCAGCGAGAAGATCTGGAGCAGTTTCGGGGTTTCCTGCGCTCTCTGTTGATGCATGGTGCCATAGGCACTGCGCTTGGCGGGGTGGCCACCATGGTGGGTGAGCCTCAGAATTTGTTGATTGCCAAGGAAGCCGGTTGGGGTTTCAGTGAGTTCTTTCGTGAAATGGCACCGGTGAGCCTGCCAGTGCTGGTGGCTGGGTTATTCACCTGCCTGCTGCTGGAAAAGGTTAAACCCCTGGGTCGCAGTTTTGGTTATGCTGGGCGTTTACCGGGTCGCGTACGGGCGATACTGGAAGACTTTGATCGTTACCAGACCGAAAAACGTACACCGCGTGAAACGGTGCAGCTGTTGGTGCAGGCTGTGGTGGCGGTGTTTCTGGTGTTGGCATTGGCTTTTCATGTCGCTGAAGTGGGCTTGATTGGTCTGGCTGTGATTGTGTTGCTGACCAGTCTGAATGGCATCAATGAGGAGCATCAGATCGGTAAGGCGTTTCAGGAGGCACTGCCGTTCACGGGTTTGCTAGTGGTGTTTTTCACCATTGTGGCGGTGATTCACAGTCAGCAGATGTTCCAGCCTTTTATTGAATATGTGCTGAGCCAGCCGTTGGAGCGGCAGCCCGGCCTGCTGTATTTTGCCAATGGTCTGTTGTCGGCCATTTCCGATAATGTGTTTGTAGCCACGGTTTATATCGGGGAAGTGAAAGCCGCCTTTCTGCGTGGTGACATCACGCGTGAGCACTTTGAATTGCTGGCGATTGCCATCAATACCGGCACCAATCTGCCCAGTGTTGCCACACCCAATGGCCAGGCGGCGTTTCTGTTCCTGCTGACCTCTGCCATTGCACCGCTGGTGCGCCTGTCCTATGGTCGTATGGTGTTGATGGCCATGCCTTATACGCTGGTGATGGGTGGTGTAGGCTTCTGGGCGGTGACTCACTGGTTGTGATCTACCGATAACTGAATGAGGTCGGATGGATGTCGCGGGCAACCCTTGAACAATGGCGCATGTTGAAAGCAGTGGTGGATCACGGTGGCTTCAATCAGGCTGCTGCGGTGGTGCACAAGAGTGCTTCCAGCATCAATCATGCGGTGCATAAGCTGCAGGATCAGTTGGGTGTGCAGCTATTGGTGGTGGAAGGCCGCAAGGCACTGTTGACGGAGGCCGGTCAGGCACTGTTGCGTCGGGCCAGCTTGTTGCTGGAGGAAGCCGCATCGCTGGAGGATGCCGCCGAGCGACTGGCGCTGGGGGTTGAAGCGGTGGTGCGTCTGGCAGTGGATCAGATTTTTCCACCGGATCTGCTGGCTCAGGTGTTGGCAGATTTTTCTGCGGCCTGGCCAGGCACCCGTATTGAACTGCGTGAAAGTGTGCTGTCCGGCGGGGTGGAGCTGCTTTATGGCGGTGAAGTGGATCTGTTGATCAGCGGTATGCCGGTGCAGGGGTTTCTGGGACTGCCGCTGATGCCGGTGAGTTTTGTTTGTGTGGCGCACCCGGATCATCCGCTGCACCAGTTGCAACACCCGTTGAGCTTGAAGGATTTGCAGCGGCACCGTCAGTTGGTGGTACGGGATTCAGCCACGGCGCACCGGGTGGATGCCGGTTGGTTGAAGGCTGAGCAGCGCTGGACGGTAAGCCATGTGGCAACATCCATTCGCATGCTGGAACTGGGACTGGGTTTTGCCTGGTTGCCGTTAAGTCTGATCGAGCCAGCCCTGCAGGCCGGTCGATTAAAAACCCTGGCGTTGCCGTTTGAAGGGTTGCGCCAGGTGCCCTTGCAGTTGATTCAGGCTGATCCGGACACCGCTGGCCCGGCTACCCGTGCACTGGTGGCGGCATTTCTGGCTACTGCCGGGGGCTCTGATGATTCTGTTGTTGCTCCAGCAGCCGGCTGACGGTTTCCGGTGAACCGGTATGCCGGGCCAGCAGGTTGTAAGTCAGCGGCACCACCAGCAGGGTCAGCAAGGTGGCCAGCGCCACGCCTGAAAACACCACCAGCCCGATGGCTTGACGACTTTCTGAACCGGCACCTGTGGCCAGCAACAAGGGCAGTGTACCGATCAGGGTGGTGGCTGCTGTCATCAGGATCGGGCGCAGGCGGCGACGGGATGCCTCCAGAATCGCAGCCCGGAACTCCAGCCCCTGATCCCTCAATTGGTTGGCAAACTCCACGATCAGGATGCCATTTTTGGCTGACAGGCCGATCAACATGATCATCGCCAGCTGGGTGTAGATGTTGATGGTTTCTCCGGTCCACCAGAGTCCCAGCATCGCTCCGGCCAGCCCCAGCGGCACCGTCAGCAGCACCACAAAGGGGTGCACAAAACTTTCAAACTGGGCTGCCAGCACCAGAAACACGATCACCAGTGCCATCAGAAAAATGATTTCGATGGCTGCTGAGCTGGTGCGATAGTCCAGTGATTCACCCCGGTAATCAATCAATGCATAGGGTGGCAGCAATTCAGCGGCCAGTGCATCCAGGTAATCCAGTGCTTCACCCAGCGAATAACCCTCGGCCAGCGAAGCCGACAGGGTAATGGCCCGGTTGCGGTTGTAGTGAGGCAGGCGCGGGGTTTCACCCACTTCTTCAAAACTGACCAGGTTGTCGAGCCGGATCAGTTGTCCGCCCTGATCGGAACGAATCAGCAGTTTGCCCAGATCATCCAGTTCCTGCAGTGCTCTCGGCTGGCCGACCAGCCAGACATCATATTCGCGGCCACGCTCTTCAAAACGGGTGATGGCACGACCACCCAGCATCACTTCAAGGGTTTCACCCATCCGCTGTGCAGACACGCCGAGCAAGGCTGCCCTTTCCCGGTCAATGCGGGCACGCACCTGCGGCTGGGTTTCGTTGAAGTCGGTGTCCATGTCCACCAGCCCCGGGTTGTCTGCGGCGGCACGCATCATAATGCCGGCCCATTCCTGCAGCTCTTCATAACTGCTGCCACCGAGTACAAAACGCACGGGGGCACCACCACCGCCGGTCAGGGCTGAACGCACCCTGGGAATGATCACCACATCCGGAATGTCAGCCATCAGCCTGCGAATGTCAGCCAGTACCGTAAAGGCATCATCCGGCCGCTGGTTCCAGGGTTTCAGGCTGAGGATCAGGAAGCCTGAGTTATCGCCCTGGGTTGAGAAACCCGGTGCCTGCAGTGTGATGTTGCTCAGGTTCGGGCCATCCAGCAGCGGTAACAGGCGCTCTTCCACCTGCATCATGCTGTCCCGCATGCGGGCCGCACTGGCACCTTCCTGGCCGCGCACAAAAATGAAGATGGAACCCTGATCTTCCTGGGGGGCATAGGCTCTGGGCAGCTGACTGAATCCCCAGCCGGTGCCGCTCAAAGCCAGAATCAGTACCAGCAGGGCCAGCCAGCGGTGGTTGAGGCCGACTTCCAGTAATCGTCGGTAGTGTTTCTCCAGCCAGTTTAACAGGCGGTGCATCAGGCGCTGACGCTCGCCGCTGGAATGAGCCTTCAGCAGCTTGGAGCAGAGTACCGGGGTCAGGGTCAGTGCAATCAGGCTGGAGAAGGCCACGGCCGCTGCCAGTGTAAGGGCATACTCACGAAAGAATTGCCCGGCGGTGCCTTCCAGAAAAATGATTGGTACAAAGGTGGCAATCAGTACCGTGGTGGTGGCAATGACGGCAAAACCGACTTCACGGATGCCGGTCCAGGCGGCCAGCAGTGGCGGTTTGCCTTCATCCAGATGGCGGTGGATGTTTTCCAGCACCACAATGGCGTCATCCACCACCAGGCCAATGGCCAGCACCAGTGCCAGCAGAGTCATCAGATTGATGGAAAAACCGAACAGGGCAATGCCAATGAATGCCGCAATCAGGGATACCGGTACGGTGATGGCGGGAATCAGGGTGGCGCGTGGTGTGCCGAGGAAAATGAAGATCACCAGCACCACCAGCAGCATGGCCAGGCCAAGCGTGAAATAAACCTCGTTTATGGCACTCTGAATGAAGATCGAGGCATCAAAGGTGGTGTCCAGGTCCGCACCATCGGGCAGGAAGGGGCGGAAGTGATCCAGCTCCTGCTTGACGGCAGCAATGACATCCAGCGGGTTGGCGGTGGATATGGGCTCGATGGCCAGGCCGACCACATTGCGGCCATTGGAGCGAAACACCTGATCGGTATTGCGTGCACCAGTACTGATCTGGGCAACATCACCCAGGCGAATGGTTTGTTGGCCATCACTGCGTAGCACCAGCCTTTGGAAATCCTCCAGCCGGTTGTAGTCGCGGCTGATCTGGATTTGCAGGGTGCGTTGAGGGCCTTGTAAACGTCCGGCACGCAGCTCCAGATTTTCCTGGCGCAGGGTGCTGATGATATCGTTGACGGTGAGTTGGCGGGCATTCAGGGCATCAGGATCAAGCTCAACCCGCATCACCTGATCCTGGGCGCCGAGCAGCAGCACATTGCTGACACCACTTACCAGGCTTAAACGCTCCTGCAGGGTACGGCGGGCATAATCGGTCAGTTCCAGTCCGGTCATGCGGGTGCTGCCCAGAATGATGTAAAGAATGGCTTCTTCGGTGGCGCTGCGTTTCATCACCAGGGGGGTGTCCGCATCATCGGGTAGCTGGCGCATTACCCGTGCGACTGCTTCACGGACATCATTGGCGGCGTTATCCAGATCGCGGCGTTCACTGAAGGTGATGACAATACGAGAGATACCGCGGGCGGAGTTGGACTGAATGGTGCGAATGCCTTCAATGCCCGATAACTGATCTTCAATCGGGTTGGTGATCTGCAGCTCCACCACTTCGGCTGAAGCGCCCGTGTAGCTGGTCATCACCACCACTTCCGGGCGGGTGACATCCGGGTATTGGCGCAGTGGCAGTTGTTGCCAGGCCATCAGCCCGAAGGTCAGCAGCAGCAGGCTGATCACCAGCGCAAACACCGGGCGGCGGACAGCCGTCTCGGATAACTTCATACCTGTTCATCCGGCGCGGCAGCACGCACCCGCAAACCATCACGCAGCTTGACCACACCCTGGTCCACCACCTGTTCACCCGCTTTCAGGCCGGAAAGTATCTCCGCCTGTTCACCGCGAGTGGCACCGACCTCAACAATGCGGCGCTGGGCGATACCCTGTTCGTTAACCACAAACACGGCTTTTTCCTGACCACGAAACGTCAGGCTGCGAGTGGGAACAACCAGTGCCTGGCGACTGGCGGTTTCCAGTGTCAGGGTGACCAGCATGCCGGGGCGTAATAACCCGGCAGAATTATCCAGGCGAGCCTGCAGGGGCAGGTTGCGGGTGGTTGGATCAATGCGGGTGCCGATGAAGCTGACCTGGCCTTTAAAAGCCTGTTCTGGCCAACTGCTGCTGCGTGCCTGCAGTTCCAGTCCGGTATGCAGCAGCGGCAGGT
Organism: Marinospirillum alkaliphilum DSM 21637; assembly: GCF_900119735.1. Lineage (GTDB taxonomy): Bacteria > Pseudomonadota > Gammaproteobacteria > Pseudomonadales > Halomonadaceae > Marinospirillum > Marinospirillum alkaliphilum. The sequence continues at coordinate 409,005 of NZ_FPJW01000002.1, forward strand.
GGCGTTCGGACAAGGCAAAGTCGATTCGCATCTGGCGGGTGTCGTCCAGGGTAGTGATCAGGCTGCCGCTATCCAGCAGCATGCCGGGAGTGGCCTGATGCTGGCCCAGAAAACCGGAGAAGGGTGCCAGAATCCGGTAGCGCTCCACTTCTGCCTGGTTGGCCAGTAATTGGGCACGGGCATTTTCCACGTTAGCCTGCTGGGCATCCAGCTGGTCACGGGAAATGGATTGGTTTTGATGCAGTTGGTTGAAGCGCTGCAACTGGCGCTCGGCTTCACGCAAATGGATTTCTGCTTGTTGCAGGCGCGCTCGGGCTTCACGGTCATCCAGTTGCACCAGCAGTTGACCCTGTTCGACCCACTCACCTTCCGGCAGGTGCAGCGCCACGATGCGACCACTGACCTGAGTGCGCAGGTCAGTGGATTGCCAGGCGCGCAGGGTGCCGGACGCATGGAGTTGCTGGCTGAAAGTTTGCTGGCGTACTTCGGTCAGGGTCACTGCCACACCCTGCTGGGCATGGAGTGACAGACCGGGTAACAAGAGCAGCAAGCCGGTCAGCCAGAGTTGAAGCAGCAGTGATGGATGTCTGGTATTCATGGTCACTTCTGGCTGATTTTTATCAAAAAGGTTCCGCCTGGAAGACTCTGATTCTGCCATTGAAGTGTATCAGAAGTATTTCACACCGCGCGGGAAAGTACCGGTTGGGCCACTGGGCGTCCCAGCAGGTAACCCTGCACTGAATCACAGCCATGTTGTTTCAGAAATGCCTGCTGACTTGCATCCTCAACACCCTCTGCCAGTACTTCAATATCCAGGCTTTTGCCCAGTCCGATGATGGACAGAATGATGGCTTCATCCTTGGGGTTCTTGCCGATGTCACGGACAAAGCTGCGATCGATCTTGATACGATCCAGCGGCATGTATTTGAGGCGATCAAATGAAGAGTAGCCGGTGCCAAAGTCATCCAGTGCCAGGCGATAACCCGCCAGGCGCAAGGATTTCAGCTGTTTAAACGCAAAGTCCGGGTCCTGGTGCAGCAGGGTTTCAGTGATTTCCAGCTCCAGCAGGCGTCGGCTTAATCCATAAGCATCCACAATCAGGTTCAGTTGTTCAATAAAGTCGGATTGCAGCAACTGCAAGGGTGAAATATTTACGGCCACACACTGGGGTTGTTCACCCTGTTCCAGCCACTCCGCCAGTTGGCGGCAGGCCAGATCAATCACTTGCCAGCCCAGCGGGATGATCAGTTGGGTTTCCTCGGCCAGAGGAATAAATTGGTCAGGCGGGATCATGCCGCGATGGGGGTGCTGCCAGCGAACCAGGGCTTCCAGTCCACAAAGCTGTTGGTCATCCAGGCTGAATTGGGGTTGGTAGTGCAGCAGGATTTGTGGGGTGTTGACGGCCAGTCGCAGATCCTGCTCCAGCTCAAAGTTAAGCAGTGTTGCATCCGTCTGACTGGATTGATAAATCTCCATGCGATTTTTACCGCTGGCCTTGGCCTGGTGCAGGGCGGTATCAGCATTGCGCACCAGGCTATTGAAGTCGCGCCCTTGTGACGGACTGAATACCAGTCCAATACTGGCGGTCACCTGAAGCTGCATGCCATCCACCTGTAGCGGGCGGCAGGTGGATTTCAGCAGTTTCTCGGCCATTTCAATGGCTGGGTGGTGACGATCCTTGCCAGGCAAGTGCTGCAACAGGATGAACTCGTCGCCACCCATGCGATAGAGGGTGGCTGTTTCGTCCAGCTCCTGCATCCAGCGTGCGGCCAGTTCCACCAGCAGGTGATCACCGGTCAGGTGCCCAAGGCTGTCATTGATCAGCTTGAAACGGTCCAGATCAATAAACATCAGCGCCAGGTGACTGGTTTCCGGATTGGCCAGGCTGTTTTCCAGGTCATTTTCCAGCTTCATGCGGTTGGGCAGACCGGTCAGTGGGTCGTGCTGCGCCTGAAAAGCCAGATTGCGGGTTTGTTCGCTGACACGGTGTGCCAGGGTGGTTTCACGATTGTGCATGCCCAGAATCACCGCTGTGACCAGTGCACTGAATAACACCAGCAGACTCTGGAAAGGCAGTACATTGTTGCCTGGGCTGAGGGCCAGGTAGGTGGGTCCGGCGCTGATCTGGAAGTGCCAGATTTGCTGGGCAAAGTCAAAGTCAAAAGAGTGGCTGAGCAGGGAGGTGAAACGACTGTTGTCTGCCATGCCCTGCATGCGGGTATAAAAAGGTTGTGCCTGGCCGCTTTCAGTCAGCTCAACACGAATGCCCTGCAAATGGCTCAGTTCGATGGCGGCATCAATCATCCGGCTAACCGTGAACACACCCACCATAAAACCAACCAGTTGTTTTTCAGTGCTCAGCAGGCTGGAGTCATCAATCCGGGCGTTGAGGTAAACCGGTTGCAGGATCAGCAGGCCAGGCTCATCCGGCGCCTGGGTCAGATTCAGGATCTGGGTGGCAACAGCACGCCCGGTTTCCTGGGATTGCACAACCCAGCGTCGACGGTCCTCAATCGATAGCAGGTTAAAACCCAGAGCCGCAGTGTTGAGTTCCAGTGGTTCCACGTACTGCACCACCACCAGTGGGTCGTCCGGGTGAGGGGAGTCCCCATAAATGGCATAGTCCGGGCGGTTTAGCTCCAGTCGTGTTTCAGTTTCAAAACGCTGGCGCGCTGCGGGTAAAACGATGGGGTCCCAGGAGTAGGCGCGAATGGAGGGGTTGTTGGCGAAAATGGCGGAAGTGGCTTCGCGGAAGTCGGCGGCAGTCATGCCCTGCTGTTGAACAAACTGACGCTCCAGTTTTCCCAGATCCGCCAGGTTTTGATGGTAGAGGCGATTCAGGTTGGCGTGGAATACATCCATGTCGCGCTGGAAGGTGTTGCCCAACTGGTTGTTCAGCTGTAACAGATAAACCTGGTTGGTTAATAAAATGGCCAGCAGGGCACCAGTGAATAAATGAATCAGGCGAAAGTGGTGGGGGCGGCTGGTGTATTGACCGCGTCGGGTCAGTAGTGCCAAAGCCAGGGGCGTAATCAGAATGGCGCCAAAACTGTCGCCCAGCCACCAACTCAGCCAATCCTGAACCAGACCGGCACTGCCTTCCGGCTGGATCAGCAGGTTAAGTGCCAGGGTGCCGATGGTGGCGCTGATCATGCAGGCAGCAAAACCGGTCAGCAGAATAAAGCGTATGACGCGACCTTCTCCGCGAGCCGTCAGCGGGTTGCCGGTTTTATGCCGCACCAACCAGGTGCCAACCACTGCTTGCAGGAGTACACCACCGGAGATCAACACTGCAGCAGCCAGCTCGGCAGCATCAAAAGCAAAACTCCAGCCGCTGGGTTGGCCAAGATTAAAAATCAGGCTGCCTAACGCGGCACCGGGTAAAACACCGTAACCAAAGCGAATGCCGGCAGCCAGTGCCAGGCCGGCGGGAATCCATAAGGGGATGATCTGGGCGTGCAGACCGGTATGACTGACCAGCATGCCGGTCAGCAGATAAGCGAATGCCAGTAAAAATAGTGGGGCAAGGCGCAAGATCCATCCAGTCAAACGGACATCTCCACAAGCTGATAAATCACTTCAACCCTAGCGGTTATCTCGGAGCAGATTAACGCTTTATGTCGGTCAAAACCAGTGGATGCAACGGGTAAGCTGTCGAGTTTATTTTTCTGGCAACTGCTGGTGGATAATGCTGGTCATGGGTTCAACTGGCTGTTATACTCCGCGCTCTAAATTTCGGCACGCACCGTGAACGCGTGTTCCCTGCATTGGCTGTCGTTGCCCCTTCTTGTTGTGTATCGGGCCCGCGCCCGCCCCTGCGTTCCTCTAGTACCACAGGTATTATTAATGTCCAATGATGTGACTCTGCCCGCTTTTAACGAGCTGGGCCTTCCTGATTTTATTCTTTCTGCCATCGAGTACAACACGCCTTCCCCGATTCAGGCGCAAACCATTCCGCTGTTGCTGGAAGGCCATGACCTTTTAGGTCAGGCACAAACCGGTACCGGCAAAACGGCAGCCTTTTCTCTGCCGCTGCTGGCCCGACTGGATCTGAGCGCCAGGTTGCCTCAGGTGCTGGTGCTGGCACCTACTCGTGAGTTGGCCATGCAGGTGGCTGAATCCGTTGAAAAATATGGCGCCAACATGAAGGGCGTCAAGGTAGCCAACCTTTACGGTGGTGCTGAATATCGTGACCAGATTCGTGCGTTGCGCTCTGGAGCCCAGGTCGTTGTCGGTACCCCCGGCCGGGTTATGGACCACATGCGTCGTGGCAGCCTGGATCTGTCCGGTTTGCAGACACTGATCCTGGATGAAGCCGATGAAATGCTGCGTATGGGCTTTATTGATGACGTCGAGTGGATTCTGGAGCAGACCCCGGCGGAGCGTCAGGTGGTGCTGTTTTCGGCCACCATGCCGGAAGCCATCCGTCGTATTGCCCAGCGCCACCTGAAAGAACCTAAAGAAGTACGTATTGCTGCCAAGGCACGCACTGCTGATACTGTGCGCCAGCGCGTGTGGATGGTTGCCGGCCTGCCGAAACCTGAAGCCCTGACGCGTATTCTGGAAGCTGAAGCTGCGGATGGCGTGATCATTTTCACCCGCACCAAAGCCACCAGCGCAGATCTGGCAGACTTCCTGAATGGTCGCGGTTTTAAAGCCAGCGCCCTGCATGGTGACATGGCCCAGCAGCAGCGTGAGCAGGCGGTTGAGCGTCTGAAAAATGGTCAGCTGGATATTCTGGTGGCAACTGATGTGGCTGCCCGTGGTCTGGATGTTGAGCGTATCAGCCATGTTATCAACTATGATCCACCGCATGACAGTGAATCCTATGTTCACCGCATTGGCCGTACCGGCCGTGCCGGTCGTACCGGTGATGCCATCCTGTTTGTCGGCCAGCGTGAAAAACGCATGCTGTTCAACCTGGAGCGCAGCACAGGTCAGCGTATCGAGCCGATGGAGCTGCCGAAGGCGGAAGTGATTAATGCCAAGCGCAGCGAGAAATTCAAAGAGCAAGTGATTCATGCACTGCAAGCACGTGATCTGGATCTGTATGAAGCGCTGCTGAAAGAACTGCAGGCTGAAACTGATCAGGAGCCGCTGCGGATTGCTGCTGCACTGGCCAAGATGTTCCAGGGCAACACACCGCTGTGGGTTGAAGATGTGAAAGTGCGTGCACCGCGTGAGCGTGGCGCTCGTGAAGACTTTGGCAGTGAACGTCCGCGTCGTGATGCGCGTGGGGAAGGTCGTGGCGAAAGCCGTGGTCGCTCCCGTGAGCCTGAAGCCGGTATGAAGCGTTACCGCATGCCGATTGGTCGTTCACATGGTGTGAAGCCCGCCAATATTGTGGGCGCCATTGCCAATGAGGCCAACATTTCCAGCCGCAACATCGGTCGTATCGATATCCAGCAGGATTTCAGTACGGTTGATCTGCCGGAAGGCATGCCAAAAGCGGTATTCCAGGCACTGGCCAAGGTGCGCATTTGTGGTGTGCCGATGAGCCTGACCAGCAGCAATTTTGCCGGTCGTGCCGGTAATGATGAAGATGGTGGACGCCGTCCTCTGCGTCGTCGCACCAGCGCCTGATCACTTTCTTTCAAGTCATTCAGTGCCGAAAAACCCGCTGCCCCTGGCTGCGGGTTTTTTTATGGGTGTAGATATCAAATAATAATAATTTGCACTTGCATGGCGCTTTGCTCTGCGGTAATCTAATCGAGAAAGATTGGCATTCACAGGGGCAAGCTGATATGTACGTCTGCATCTGCAAAGGCATCACTGAGCAACAGATCCGCTCTTCAGTGGCGCAGGGTGCTTCCACCATGCGGGATCTTTATCGCCAGCTGGAAGTGGGTAGTCAGTGTGGCAAGTGTGTCTGTACTGCCCGTCAGGTCCTCAGTAGCAGCCAGATTGAATGTCCATCTTATGATGCAACTGCAGTGGCTTGAGCTGCTACCAGAATTGTTTCTGATCTTTTCTGCTTTGCCTTCATGGGCAAGGCAGGCTATCCTTTAGCCTGAATCTGCCAGCCAGCCATAGCATCGGCAAGCCCGCTCCCTTTCAACTTTGACGATTCAGGGTGCTTATCATGCAAGGCAACAAAGCCCTTATCGGGCAGCTTAACAAAGTACTGACGCTTGAGCTGACCTCCATCAACCAGTATTTTCTGCACGCTCGCATGTTTCGTAACTGGGGCTTTGAAAAGCTCAATCATGCAGCCTACAAAAAATCCATCAAGGACATGAAACAGGCTGATGAGCTGATCGAGCGCATCCTGTTTCTGGAAGGCCTTCCCAACCTGCAGCATCTGGAAAGACTGCGCATCGGTGAAAACACAGCAGAAATGCTGAAGTGTGATCATGAACTGCAGCAGGACTGCCTCAAGCTGTTGCGTGAAAGCATTGCCCTGTGTGAAAAGGAGCAGGACTACATCAGTCGTCACCTGCTGGAAGAAATCCTTGAAGATGAAGAAGAATACCTGGACTGGCTGGAAACCCAGCAGTACCAGATCAAGGAAATGGGCATTGAAAACTACCTGCAGGCTGCAATCGGATCGGGAGACTGAACATGAAAGGCAGTAAAAAAGTCATTCAGGCATTAAACAAGCTGCTGGCTGGTGAACTGACCGCCATGGACCAGTATTTTATCCATTCCCGCATGTATCAGGATTGGGGGTTGAGCAAACTTTATGAGCGCATTGATCATGAGTTTGATGATGAAAAACAACATGCCGCCCAGTTGATTGAGCGCATTCTGTTCCTTGAAGGCGTGCCGGATATGGTGACCCGTGAGCCGGTCAAGATCGGTAAAGACGTCAAGGAAATGTTGACCAATGACCTGCAGTTGGAGTATGACGTCACAGAAGCGCTGAAAGAAGTGATTGCCCTGTGTGAAAAAGAGCAGGATTACCAGACCCGTGAAATCCTGCGCCAGATGCTGGATGACACGGAAATGGATCATGCCTATTGGCTGGAGAAACAGCTGGGATTGATTGAGCGCATTGGCATCAAGAATTACCTGCAGTCGCAGATGTAAGTCTGCGATTGATCCTGTGTAAGTCTGAAATAGAACCTGGCCCTGCATGCTGGATGGATGCAGGGCTTTTTATCAAGTGGAGAGAATATGTCGGTTTTGCTGTTTCGTATTGGTCATCACGTACCGGACGACGAGTTACATGAAGTGCGTCAACTCTTGACGGATCATGGTATCGACTTTTACGAAACCACTGCTGGTGTCTGGCAAGTGGGGCTGGCTGGTATCTGGCTGCATGATCCGGCGCAGGAAAATCAGGCTCGTGAGTTGCTGGACAACTACCAGCAGCAGCGCTCACTGCAGGCACGTGAACAGCAGGCAGAGCTTGAGGCCAACGGCAAGGCACCGGATTTTCTGGGCCAACTGAAAACCCGGCCTTTGCGGCTGTTGGGTGTGGTGCTGGGCCTGGTATTGATCCTACTGGTCAGCCTGATTCCGGTGTTCTGGTTGCTGCCCTGAATCAGGGGGCAGCCGGAACCAGCAAGGGAGTCACACTGCTCAGTAACAGGGCAATGGCAACCAGTTGAAACCAGAGTTTTCCAAACATGGTGTGTTCCTCCTGTCCGCAATTATCCAAGGCTGTTCATTAATTCCCGCAAACGCAGGTTTTCAGCTTTCCCCGGTGCTGTGGCACCCTGGATCTGCAGCAGCATTTCCCCTTGGGCACCAAAAATTTCCAGCGAGCTGATCCAGGCATCCCCTCTGGGTTTACGGGTCACAAAAGCAAATTCAAACTGGCCCGGATCCAGTTGGGCATGGCCTTGCGGCCACAGCAGCTCAAGCTTGTTCTGCTCCAGTCGGGGGGCAATAACCGCCTGGCGACAGGTTTGTACACAGCCGGGACTAATCATTGACAGGCTCAGCGGCAGTTCCAGCAGGGCGGCTTGCTGGATCAACTGTTCAAAGCTGTCCAGTGAAACTGAACGAGCCAGTTTTGGCCCCAGACAACAGAGGGCGGAAAAGTAGGTGGTGTGATGACGCTTTAACAACTGGGGTAATTGTTCCGGCCCGGCCATATTGCGCCATTCCTTTTCCAGCAGCTCCAGGTCATGAGGCATCGGGTGCTCGGCTGGGTGATGATGGGGCTGCTCAAACAGGGGTTTGTGACTGGCACTGCCTTCTGCGTACTGGTTGAGCAACTCCTGCCAGGCGGACTCACTGGTTTCTGCGGTTTTGCGAATGGCTAAAAACAGGCGGCCCTGGCGGGTGAAAAACTCCAGTTTGTCATCTGCTGCGCAGCCCCAGTACCAGTGCTCCAGGCGCAGTTTCAGGTGCAAACCGGAAGTCAGGAACTGAATGCCCAGCTGATGGGGATTATCCAGACACAGGTCCGGCGCAGAAAAACACCCGCGATGCTGCACTTGTCCCAGGTCATTGTAGGCGGTGACAGCCACTTCACCCAGGAAGCTCAACTGGTAAAAAACCGAGAAAACGTCGCGCAGTGGACGCACATCCTCATTGCCGATTCTGGCCGCCTGCAGATCACCCTCGCTGGCATTCAGCAGGCGTGCCCAATCCCTCAGATTGCCACGTGGCTGAGCCTGACGCACCCCCTGTAATGCTTTATACAACAGTCCTGAAAGTCCGGTTCCGGTTGCAGGGAAATTCACCAATGCATTCATATTCTGTGCTCCTGATGTCAGATGCTGAATGAGCGGTGCGCTGGCTGGCTGAATCCTGGCTTGCGGGCACTCGATAGAAAACAATAATCATTATCATTAAAGCAATGTCAGGCGTCAAGTACTCTGGAAGCAGATAAAAAGCACTGACCATGTAGAAGGGTCAGTGCCTGATAGAGGAAGGCTGGAATATCTGATGGTGGCTAGCTGAAGCGGTGGTTACTTGGTCAGGATCAGTTTGCCGCGATGGGTGATGCGCAGGGTGTAGGTTTCACCCTGGTGCAGAATCTGCAGCTGGCGACAGGCACCGAACAGCTGGTTGCTGGAGATGCAAGGGGTGTCTGGATCGGTATTTTTTGTGGCTGCATCTGATGCCAGCGGGTGTTCGGGTGTTTTGTTCATCGCAACCTGATGTTGTCGGTGAGTACTGATGTTTAATGAATCTTAATACAAGTCTAATGATAAATAAGAAGTATTGTCAATTGCATCATGTCATGAAAAAGTCATCATTAGTTGACCTGCTTGTGTGGTCAGTTCATGGATGTGGTGTGGTGATGTGAAGTGCTGGCCTGCAGTGGTGGATCAGTCAGCAAGGATGATGCAGTTGCGCCCGGCGGCTTTGGCTGCATAACAGGCTTCGTCTGCGCGTTTGATCAGCGCAGTGACGTGGCTGTCATCGGGCAGGAAATCGCTGATGCCAATGCTGGTGGTGACCCGGTATTGTTCTGAGCCGCTGATGACCAGTTGTTCAACCGCCTGGCGGATACTTTCAGCAATGACTTCAGCCTGATGCTTGTCACAGTCCTTGAGCAGCAGGGCAAATTCATCTCCACCCTGCCGAGCGGGGGTACCCTGTTGACCGGCCTGCTGGCGCAGGATGTCTGCAATGCCCTGTAGCCACAGATCGCCCATGTCATGGCCCAGGTTGTCATTCACCGGTTTGAAGTGATCCAGGTCGATCAACAGCAGTGCAGATTGTTGCTGGTGCTCCTGCCAGCGCTGCAGGGCTGCATCCATAACCTGATCAAAGCCGCGTCGGTTCAGCAGGTGGGTCAGCCCATCATGCAGTGCTGCCCAGCGATGCTTCTCTTCCTGGTTTTTGCGTTCGGTGATATCGCGGAAGGTGTTGATATAACCCTGGTATTGTCCGGCCTCATTTTTGATTGGAGAGGCATGGCTTTCCAGCCAGATTTGTTGTCCATCAGCACGGATGCAGCGGTACTGGTTTTCAAAACTGCGGTGATGGGCAATGGCCTGAAGGCGGGATTCCAGTAACGCATCACGATCATCCGGGTGAATGCTCTCCTGCCAGCGTTTGCCGCGCAGGGATTCTGCAGCATAACCAGTCATGCTTTGCAGTGCCTGATTGACATAAATCACATCACCGATCAGGTCAGACAGTGCAATGCCGGATGGTGATGAATCGAGCACTGCATCAAGATAAGCCTGACGGCGCACCAGATCATTGCGGTTACGCTCCAGCGAGCGCAATAAGGCATTGAATCGGGTGGCGACTGAACGGAGTTCACTCAGCGGGGTGTTGGCTTTCAGTCGTTCCTGTTCACCTCGGGTGATGGCATCAATTTGTATGGCAAAACGGCGTACCGGCTGCAGCAGCATTTGCAGAAATAACCAGAGGGTTGGCAGGCTGATCAGCAGTACACCACCACCAATCAGCCACAGTATCCACCAGAGGCGATCAAAAGCAGCATAGGCTTCCTGCTCGGGCAGATAAACACCAACAATCCAGTCGGGTAGCCAGAGCTGGCGATAGGCCTGCAGGGCTTGTGTGCCATCCAGCATCTGTCCTTCAGCCGCGCCTTCCCAACCCAGGGTGGCCAGTGCAATCCAGGGGTTGACTTCCGCGCCTGGCAAAGGACGGAGAATCAGTTCCGGGTTGCGGTGAACCAGAATGGTGCCGGAGGCTGTACCCAGCCCTGCAAAGCCCTCTTGTCCCAGGCGCAAGCGTTGTAACCGACCTAAAAAGTTGTCGCCGAGCACACGCACCATGCCACCGACCATGCCCTGAAACTGCAGCTCATCATCCACCAGTGGCACTGCAAACATGACCAGGGGTTCGTTGGTGACCAGACCGGTGAAGGGTTCACTGACATAACTGCGCCGGGTGTGCAGCAGGTGTTGAAAGTACTCCCTTTGAGCAACATTCAGTCCCAGGCGACCTTCTGTCGGCCATTCACCTACAAGGGTGCCATCACGATTGATCACCACCAGGGCATCAAAGTAGGCCAGCAGGCCGGTGTTATAAGTCAGTAATTGTTGCAGTGAGGCTTCCGGTGCAGGAGGTAGGGGGGCATCGATCTGTCCACGCAAACCGCTCAGGGCCTGCAGGCGTTTTTCAACATCCTGTTCGATGTCACGGGCAATCAGTTCGGCCTGGTATTCCATGTGGGTGAACAAGGTTTCGCGGGTGATGTCCCGTCCCAGATACCAGGATGAGCCCAGCAAGGCTACAACCAGCAGCACCCAGCCAGAGCCGAGGCTGATCATCAGGCGTGCATGGAGTGAGCCGTACCAGCGCTTCATGATTTATCCTTACCCTATCAGGCCGGTGGAACCTTGTCTGGCCACTGCAGGTCATTTGTTTTTAGTCTTTACCTGCGAGTAAGTCTAACAGTTTTCAGGAGTAACAGGCATTTGGACAAACTTAATGCTTCATTTCATCAACTGGTGGATTTTGTCACCGGGCATCATAAACTGCTGGTGCTGACCGGTGCCGGTGTCAGCACTGACAGTGGTATTCCGGACTATCGTGATGAGCTGGGGCAGTGGAAGCGTAATCCACCGGTGCAGCATGGCGATTTCATGTCGCAACTGCTCACCCGGCAGCGTTACTGGGCCAGAGCCCTGGCGGGTTTTCCGCTGATGCAGCAGGCACAACCCGGCATGGCACACCAGGCCCTGGCGGCATTGGAAAAGCAGGGCCTGGTGCATCACCTGATCACCCAGAATGTGGACCGGTTGCACCAGAAGGCAGGTTCCCAAAAGGTCACGGATCTGCATGGCCGCGCCGACACCGTCAGTTGTCAGGCGTGTGGTTATCGTTTGATGCGTTATGCCTTTCATCAACACCTGGAACGACTGAATCCGGCTTTTGTATCCCATCAGTCAGTGGCACCTGCGCCGGATGGGGATGCAGATCTGGAGCGGCAGGACTTTCATCACTTTCAGGTGGTGGATTGCCCGCGTTGTCGAGGCATCATTAAACCGGATGTGGTGTTTTTTGGTGATCTGGTGCCAAAGGCCATTCGACAGGCTGCTGATCAGGCCTTGCAGGAGGCGGATGCTTTGCTGGTGGTGGGTTCTTCACTGATGGTTTATTCCGGTTATCGCTTCTGCCAGCAAGCCAGTAAAGCCGGTAAGCCGGTTGCAGCCCTGAATCTGGGGAAAACCCGGGCTGATCCCCTGTTAAGCCTGAAAGTAACGGCTTCGGTGGGACAGGTTTTGCAGGCTTTGTCCGCCACGCTGTGTGGCGAAATTGCAGGTAATTGATTTTCAAAGGTTTCGATATTGGAGTTGAGCTGCTAGGATCTTTATGTTGACCATAACCTGACCTGGAGGATAACCAATGGCGGATGACAAAGATCCCATGCAGCCAGATGGGGAAGTCAATCCCATCGATACTGACTATCAGATCGGTCAGGATAATATCGAAATTCAGGTAGGTCCTTTTGGTCTGGATATTCACAACCGGGTGTTTGCCATTTCCGGTCTGTCAGTGATTGCTTTTGTGTTGCTGACGCTGATCTTCCAGAGTCAGGTGGAGCCTCTTTTCGGCAGCTTGCGTGGCTGGCTGACATCCAATCTCGACTGGTTTTTCATCAGTGCCGCCAATATTTTTGTGCTGCTGTGCCTGTTCCTGATTTTTTCTCCGCTGGGGCGAGTGCGGCTTGGCGGTACTGAAGCCACACCGGACTTTTCTTATCTGGGCTGGTTTTCCATGCTGTTTGCGGCGGGCATGGGTATTGGTCTGATGTTTTTTGGTGTATCCGAGCCCCTGTCCCATTTTTCCAGTGCTTATGGCGGCACCAGTATGGATGGTGGTGTGCGTACCGATTGGGCGCCTCTGGGCGCAGCGGCCGGTGATGCACTGGCAGCAGAACGCCTGGGCATGGCCGCCACCATCTATCACTGGGCACTGCATCCCTGGGCGATTTATGCGGTGCTGGCGCTGGGTCTGGCGTTGTTTTCCTTTAACAAGGGTTTGCCCCTGACCATTCGTTCGATTTTTTATCCGCTGCTGGGTGAGCGGGTCTGGGGCTGGCCAGGCCATGTGATCGATATTCTTGCGGTGCTGGCAACCCTGTTTGGTCTGGCCACCTCACTGGGTCTGGGTGCATCTCAGGCGGCTGCCGGTCTGAACTTTCTGTTTGGTTTGCCGGAAGGCACCACCATGGAAGTGCTGCTGGTGATTGCCATCACGCTGATTGCGCTGGTGTCTGTGGTTGCCGGGCTGGAAGCAGGGGTCAAGCGCCTGTCCGAGATCAATATGGTGCTGGCGGCCTTGCTGCTGTTGTTTGTAATCCTTGTCGGGCCAACACTGGCCATCATGACCGGCTTTTTTGCCAATCTGGTGGCTTATCTGCAGCATTTGCCCGCACTGGCCAATCCGGTGGGGCGTGAGGATGCCAACTTTGCCCAGGGCTGGACAGCCTTCTACTGGGCCTGGTGGATTTCCTGGTCACCCTTTGTTGGTATGTTCATTGCGCGGGTGTCCCGTGGTCGCACCGTGCGAGAGTTCCTGATTTCCGTGCTGCTGATTCCTTCAACGGCCTGTGTGTTGTGGATGAGCGTGTTTGGCGGCACCGCCATCAGCCAGTTGCTGGGTGGTTATGATGCCTTGACGGATGCCGCCTTGCCGCTGCAGTTGTTCACCATGCTGGATGCCCTGCCGATTGCCCAGATCACCTCTTTTGTGGCAATCATTCTGGTGGTGGTGTTTTTCATCACCTCATCGGATTCCGGCTCGCTGGTGATTGATACCATTGCTGCCGGTGGCAAGGTGAATGCTCCCACACCACAGCGGGTTTTCTGGTGCACCTTTGAAGGTCTGGTGGCGATAGCGCTGATTCTCGGTGGTGGCCTGGTTGCATTGCAGGCCATGGCGGTGTCGGCTGGCTTCCCCTTCACACTGGTGCTGCTGATGTCTTGTGTGGCCCTGATCAAGGGCTTGTCCAGCGAACCGAAATCCGTTTGATGCGCTTGCTACCTGTTGCTGCAAGGGGGTGTTGATGGAAGTGGAAGTCACTGAAGTACTGGACTTTCTGCAGCAGCACCCACCTTTCAGTGAGCTGCCACTGGAGGTGTTGCAGGAGGTGGCCAGCCAGATAGAGGTGGGTTATTTCCGCGCCGGTACCCGCATCCTGGAGTTCGGTCAGCCGATTGATGCCCTGCATCTGATCCGCAGTGGTTCAGTGGAGGTGTATCGGCGCAGTGGTGAGCTTTACAACCGCCTCAGTGAAGGCGGTTTTTTCGGTGAGTTCGGTCTGCTGCGTCAGGGGCGGGTGCGTTTTCCGGTTTCAGCGCTGGAAGATACGCTGGTGTATTTCATACCCGAAGCCATTTTCCTGCACCTGTTTGAAGCGCATGAAAGTTTTGCGGATGCCGTGGAAGTGGAAGACCGCACCCGGCTGCGTCAGGCGGTGGCGCGCCGTGAAGATGCCAATGAGTTGCTCACCGCTCGGGTGGACACCCTGATCAGTCGTGAACCCGTCACCCTGGATCAACAGGCCAGTGTGCATGAGGCTGCGGTATTGATGACACAGCAGGGTGTTTCCTGTCTGTTGATCACTGATCAGGACCGTTCATTGCCGGTGGGAATCATCACCGACAAGGATCTGCGCATGCGGGTTCTGGCGGCTGGCCTTGATGTACAGGCTCCGGTGCAGCAGATCATGACACCAGAGCCGGTGACCATTCAGCACAGCCAGCTGGTGTTTGAAGCCATGCTGTTGATGCTGCGATCCAATCTGCACCATTTGCCAGTGGTCAGAAAAGGCCAGTTGCTGGGTGTGATTGCCCTGTCTGATATCATTCGTTACGAGTCACAGAACAGTCTGTTTGTGGTTGGCAGCATCTTTCGCCAGAACAGTGTGGAAGAGTTGCAGGCACTGGTGCCGGATGTGCGTGCCAGTTTTCTGCGCATGGTCAATGAAGATGCCAACTCGCGCATGATCGGCACCGCCATGGCGGTGATCGGCCGCAGCTTCAAACAGCGGCTGCTGGAGCTGGCAGAAGCTGAGCTGGGCCCACCACCGATTCCTTATTGTTTTCTGGCGCTGGGTTCCATGGCCCGTGAAGAGCAGACCCTGGTCACGGATCAGGATAATGCCCTGGTGCTGCATGACAGCTTTGATCCGCAGCGCCACGATGCCTATTTCAGCCAGTTGGCCGAGTTTGTCTGTCAGGGTCTGGCAGCTTGTGGCTACACCCTCTGCAAGGGTGACATCATGGCCACCAATTCGCGCTGGCGGCAACCCTTGCGAGTCTGGCAGCAGTATTTCAGTGACTGGATTGATAAACCAACACCGGAAACCCTGCTGAACAGTTCGATCTTTTTTGATCTGGATGGTGTCTGGGGGCAGCTGCAGTGGGCCGATCAGTTGAATGATCTGATTCTACGCAAGGCCAGGCAGCGTCCGCGTTTTCTGGCCTGTATGGCGCGCAATGCCCTGAATCGCACACCACCGCTGGGTTTTTTCAAGGACTTTGTGATGGAAAAGGATGGCCGCCAGAACAACTCGATCAATACCAAACGGCGAGGAACCGCACCGGTGGCTGATCTGATCCGGGTGCATGCACTGGCGGTGGGTTCATCGGCACGCAATTCCTTTGAGCGACTGGAAGACATCATTCAAGCCGGCATTCTGCCGAGTGGCCGGGGGCAGGACTTGCGGGATGCACTGGAATTGATTTCCATGGTGCGCATTCGTCATCAGGCACTGGCATTGCGGGAAGGGCAGGAGCCGGACAACAACGTGGCACCGGAGCAGCTGTCTGATTTTGAACGCAAGAATCTCAAGGATGCCTTCCAGATTCTCAGTCATGCCCAGAAATACCTGAAATTCCGTTATCCGCTGTAAGCTGCTGTTTGTGGTGTTTTGTCTGTGATCTTCTGCCAATGAGGTGCAAGGGTGTTTTATCTGGACCCGAAAAAACTCCGTGATCAACCAGTGGATGAAGAACCGGAGTTGAGCCAGAGCAGTGCTTCGGCGGTGAACTGGCCTGAGCGTTTCCGGCAACTGGCAGAGACCGCAGTGGACCCTCGCCTGAAGGCTTATTACGCTGCCGGTGTGCCATCCGGTGACACCCCCCTTGCGGAAGTTCCTCTGCTGGCCATGGATGTGGAAACCACCGGCCTGAATGCACGCAAGGACGGCATTGTCAGCATTGGACTGATTCCCATGACCCTGCAACGGATTTCCTGTGCCCGTGCCGGTCACTGGGTGGTGCGACCGCGTACCAGCCTGAAGGAAGAATCCATCGTGATTCATGGCATCACCCACTCTCAGGTGCAACAGGCTCCGGATCTGGATCAGTTGCTGGAGGCCTTGTTACAAGCCATGCAAGGCAGTGTGGCGGTGGTGCATTACCGAGGCATTGAACGCCCGTTTCTGGATGCCGCACTGCGGACACGCATCGGTGAAGGATTGGAGTTTCCGGTAATTGATACCATGGAGCTGGAAGCGCGGGTGCATCGACAAAAACCACCGGGTTGGCTGGATCGCCTGCTGGGACGCCAACCCGTTTCCATCCGCCTTGCTGACAGTCGCAGCCGTTACGGGCTGCCTCGTTATCGCCCCCACCATGCACTGACTGATGCGCTGGCCTGTGCGGAATTGCTGCAAGCCCAGATTGCCCATCGTTACAGCCCGGAAACCCTGCTTGAAAGGGTGTGGAGCTGAGGCATTGATTTGTTTTGTGTTATCAGCTGGAAACAGTCATACGCAGAGAGTTTTCAATTTTTTGCACTGTTTCCTGCATTCGGGCCAGGTGTTTACGTGCAGCCTCTTCGATCAGCATGGCTTTGGCCACATACACCAGGTTTAGTACACCAATCACCCGCTGCCCCTGAAAGATCGGCAGAGCAATCGAGGCAATTTTTTCCTCTTCCGCCCATTCAGCATAGTTTTCACCATAACCACGATTGCGCGTCCGTTGGATCAGATTGCTGATGTACTCCTGATCGCGAGCCAGCTCACCTTCTTTGCCAGGTCGTGCAGCAAGTAATTCCAGTAACTCCATACGTTCTGTTTCCGGGCAGAACGCAAAATAGGCACGCCCTGTGGCAGTGGTCAGAATTGGCAGGCGTCTGCCAATCATGGATCGATGAAAAGACAGACGACTGAAGCGGTGAGTGGTTTCACGCACCACCATTGCATCCCCGTCCAGCGTACAAATATCTGTAGGCCAGGCGACCTCCTGCAGTAGTTCAGCCAGCAGTGGTGCTGCCAGCTCCGAAACCCATTGATCATCTCGAAAACCTTCACTCAGCTCTCGCACTTTCATGGTGAGTTGAAAACTGTCATCCGAAGCACTGCGCCGGACATAACCCTCTTGTTGCAAGGTTTCCAGCAGGCGTCTAACTGTTGTTCGGTGTATGCCGGTGCGGCGTGCAAGTTCAGTGCAAGTACAGCCACCATCAATACGGTTCAGCATATTCAGTAGCTGCAGACCACGCATCAGACCCCGTACTTGTTTGTATTCGGTATTTTTATCTTCAATCACTTTGTTCATTTCTTTATTTTTTCTGTGCACTAGGTGCACGCCAGTGTTGTTTTTTATTGTGACGATTATCAAGTTTCACCTAGTCTTGCGCAACCTGCTGAGAATCACAGGCACAAACAATAAAAACTTCGGATGTCTTTCCAGAGATCACTGGTGATGTAGATGGCAGATAACACAGATGTATTAAACAGCCTCGCCAATAGCCTGCGGCAGGCAGAAGAAAACCTTGCACCAATCTCCCCCGTGAGGAATCAGCTGTGTGAACAGGACTCCGTTTCTGCTTATCGCATCCAGCAGATCAATGTGGACGCTGGTGTTGCCGCTGGGCGGCGCATTGTTGGGCGTAAGGTGGGTTTGACCAATCCACGGGTGCAGCAACAACTGGGTGTGAATCAGCCGGATTTTGGCACCCTGTTCGCCGACATGAGTTATGGCGAATATCAGCCGATTCCTTTCAGTCGTGTTTTACAGCCGCGTATTGAAGCAGAAGTGGCGCTGATTCTGGACCAGGATCTGGATCGACCTGACTGCAGTCTGGCGGATCTGATTAGTGCCGTGCGTTGGGTTATGCCTGCATTTGAAGTGGTCGGCAGCCGTATTCGTGACTGGGATATCCGCTTTGTAGACACCGTGGCTGACAACGCCTCCAGTGGTTGTTTTGTGCTGGGCGGACCGGTGCGTCGCCTGGATGGGCTGGACCTGCGTGATGCACGCATGCAGATGACACGTAATGGTGAATTGGTTTCAGAGGGGGCAGGCACTGAATGTCTGGGGCACCCGCTGAATGCTGCGGTGTGGCTAGCGCGCACCCTGAGCGAGCTGGGTACACCACTCAAAGCGGGTGATCTGGTGTTGACGGGTGCACTGGGGCCCATGGTCTCAGTGGCACCATCTGACCAGTTTGAAGCAAGGATTGAAGGACTGGGCAGTGTGGTCGCCTGTTTTGACAGTCAATAACCGGAACAGCAATCAGGATTAATCCATGAATAAAAAGAAAGCAGCCATCATCGGTTCAGGAAACATCGGTACCGACCTGATGATCAAGATTCTGCGTCACGGCCAGCACCTGGAAATGGCCGCCATGGTAGGCATTGATCCGGCCTCGGATGGTCTGGCGCGGGCAGCACGCATGGGCGTGGCAACCACTCATGAAGGTGTGGCGGGTTTGTCGTGCTTGCCGGTGTTCGATGAGATCGATTTTGTCTTTGATGCCACCTCGGCTTCAGCACATCTGAAAAATGAAGTGTTTCTGCGTGGTCTTAAACCCAACCTGCGGATCATTGACCTGACTCCTGCTGCCATTGGCCCTTACTGTGTGCCAGTGGTTAATCTGGATCGTCATATCAATGAGCAGAACGTCAATATGGTGACCTGCGGGGGGCAGGCCACCATACCGATGGTGGCGGCCATCTCAAGGGTTGCCAAGGTGCACTATGCCGAAATCGTGGCCTCCATTTCCAGCCGCTCAGCGGGCCCAGGCACTCGTGACAATATCGATGAGTTCACTGAGACCACCTCCCGGGCACTGGAAGTGGTCGGTGGTGCGGCCAAAGGCAAGGCCATCATCATCCTGAATCCCGCCGAACCGCCGTTGATCATGCGTGACACCGTGCTGGTACTGTCCGAGGCGGCTGATGAAAACGCCGTGCGGGCCTCCATTGAAGCCCAGGTTCAGGCGGTGCAGTCCTATGTTCCCGGTTATCGACTCAAGCAACAGGTGCAGTTTGAGCAGTTTGATGCTGACAACCCCCTGTTTATTCCCGGTATGGGGCATTTCTCCGGACTGAAAACATCCGTGTTCCTGGAAGTGGAAGGTGCTGCTCACTATCTGCCTGCTTATGCCGGCAATCTGGACATCATGACGTCTGCTGCGTTGGCCACTGCCGAGCGCATGGCTCAGTCCATGCCAACCGCCTGAGGAATCACCATGACTTTTAATCCCGGAAAAAAACTCTACATCTCAGACGTTACCTTGCGCGACGGCAGTCATGCCATTCGCCACCAGTACAGCATCCCTCAGGTACAGGCCATTGCCCGAGCATTGGACAAGGCACGGGTGGACAGCATTGAAGTGGCTCATGGTGACGGCCTGCAGGGTTCCAGCTTCAACTATGGATTTGCTGCCCATACCGATCTGGAGTGGATCGAAGCGGTTGCAGAGGTGGTGCAGCATGCCCGTATTGCCACGCTGCTGCTGCCCGGCATTGGCACGGTGCATGATCTCGATGCGGCCTATCAGGCCGGTGCCCGGATTGTACGCGTTGCCACCCACTGTACCGAAGCCGATGTATCACGCCAGCACATTGAACATGCCCGCAAGCTGGGCATGGACACGGTCGGTTTTCTGATGATGAGTCACATGACCAGCCCGCAGAACCTGGCGGTGGAAGCCAAAAAGATGGAGGGCTACGGTGCCACCTGCATTTATGTGGTGGACTCTGGCGGCGCCATGGGCATGACCGACATCCGTGATCGTTTCCGTGCCCTCAAGGACGTGCTGCTGCCGGAAACCACAACCGGTATCCATGCCCACCACAACCTGTCACTGGGTGTTGCCAACTCCATTGTGGCGGTTGAAGAAGGTTGTGACCGCATTGATGCCAGTCTGGCTGGCATGGGTGCCGGTGCTGGCAATGCCCCACTGGAAGTGTTTATTGCCGCAGCCGAGCGCATGGGCTGGGAACACGGCACGGATCTTTACACCCTGATGGATGCAGCAGATGACCTGGTGCGTCCACTGCAGGATCGCCCGGTACGGGTCGACCGGGAAACCTTGGCTCTGGGTTATGCCGGTGTTTACTCCAGCTTTTTGCGTCATGCCGAAATGGCAGCAGCCCGTTATGGCCTGAAAACCGTCGACATCCTGGTGGAGCTGGGTAAACGCCGCATGGTGGGCGGTCAGGAGGACATGATTGTTGATGTGGCACTGGATTTACTGAAGTCCTGACAACCGCATGGCCAGGCATGCTGGCCATGTCTTCTTACAACAACAAGGTGAGTTTATGGCAATCCAATTAAAATGCCTGTCCCACACGCCGTTGCGTGGGCGTAATAACCCGGCACCGGAAATCGTGGCCGAAGTGGAAGCCCAACTGGCTCGTGCCCGTGCTGAAGTGGAAGCCTTTGATCCGGAACTGATCCTGCTGTTTGCACCCGATCATTACAACGGCCTGTTTTATGATCTGATGCCCCCTTTTGTGCTGGCGACCGAAGCCATTTCGGTAGAGGACTACGGCACCCTGCCCGGCAAACTGTCGATTCCAAAAGAGCTGGCCATGCAGCTGCAGCGTCACTTGCTGGACAGCGACATCGACATGACGCTGTCCCACCGTCTGCAAGTGGATCATGGTTGCACCCAAACACTGGAAGAAATGACCGGTAGCCTGACCCGTTACCCGGTGATTCCCATCATCATCAACTCGGTGGCACCCCCTTTTGGCCCTTACCGCAGGATTCGTCAACTGGGTGAAGCAGTGGGACGGTTTCTGGCAGGGTTAAACAAACGGGTGCTGATCCTGGGTACGGGTGGCCTGTCACATGAACCCCCGGTACCGCTGTTGCGGGATGCCCCCGAAGACATCGCTGAATTCCTCATTGCCGGGCGTAATCCAACACCTGAAGCCCGTGCTGCCCGCGAAGCGCGCACCCTGGCGGCAGGGCAGATTTATGGTGGCCCAGACTGCCCGTTGACTCCGCTGAATGTGGAGTGGGATCAGCAGTTTATGAACACCCTGCTTCAGGGTGACCTGCAAGCCGTGGATGCCTTTGATGTGGATGAAATTTCCCGTACTGCCGGACGCTCAACCCACGAAATCAGAACCTGGGTGGCTGCTTTTGCTGCCTTGCAGGCCGCCGGCAATTATCGAGCAGAAAAACGCTATTACCGAGCCATCAACGAGTGGATCTGTGGTTACGGCATCCTGACTGCAGAGCAGATGTGAAGCAATCACATCCCAATAAACGACAAGAACAGCAAGTAGAGGATTGAGCAATGAACAAGATGGTGACAGACATTCCAACGGAAGCAGAAATTGTTGAACGTGCCCAGCAAATGATTCCCTGGTTGCGTGAGCAGGCCGATGCTGTAGAGCAGGCACGGATGGTGCCCGAGGCAACCATTCAGGCTTTTAAGGACGCCGGTTTTTTCCGCATCCTGCAACCACGCCGCTGGGGTGGTTATGAAATGAGCCCGAATGTGCTCAACAAGGTATTGATGGAGCTGGCCAGAGGCTGCCCCTCCAGTGCCTGGAACGTGATGGTTCTGGGTGTTCACCCTTTTGAAGTGGGGCTGCTGGATCCACGCTGTGGTGATGAACTCTGGAGTGAAGATGATACCCGTCTGGTTTCATCCTCTTATGCCCCTTTTGGCACTGTGGAAAAGGTGGAAGGGGGCTATCGCCTGAATGGTGAATGGTTGACCTCCAGTGGCTGTGATCATGCTGAAGGCGGCGCTTTTGTGGGTGGCCGTGTGTTGGAAAATGGTGAACAGGTATTTCGTTCTTACTGGATTCAGCGCTCAGACTTCACCACTGAAGACGACTGGTTTGTTGTGGGTTTGGGTGGCACTGGCAGTAAAAAACTGATCATCAAGGATGTGTTTGTTCCCGAATACCGCAGTCACGTGATCGGTGCTTATGACGAACACTCCCACGGCCAGGTCGAAAACCTGTACAAAATGCCGTTCTTTTATGTGTTTTATGCCGCTGTATCCTCCGTCATCATCGGCATGGCACGTGGCATGATGGACCTCTACATCGAACACATGGTGCCGCGTCAGAACATCAATCAGGCGGTGGGTGCCGCCGTTCAGGACCCCTTTATCAAGGGCAAGCTGGGTGAAGCCTATGCCAAGATCACCGGGGCCACTGCTCGGGTGATTCAGAATACTGATGAAGCCTGGAGCTATGCTGCCAAAGGTGAGTTGGTACCGCTGGATGTGCGAGTTCGTCATTTTGCCACCAACCAGTTCACTGGTGGTGACTGCTTTGACGCTGCCCACATGATCTTCAAGAAAACCTCTACCCGTGGCATCTGGTTGAACAGTCCGCTGCAGCGTCAGATGCGCGACATCCTGGTGGGCGCTAACCATATTACCCAGAACCAGGACAACATCGGTGATCTGCTGGGTGGCCACCTGCTGGGCAATCCACTGCCACAGCCCAATCCTTTTGGCGCCAAACCCTGAGGTGTTGCATGAACCAGTACATTAACCAATTGCTGGACTGGACACCCAGTTCACAGCTGAGTGGCCTGCCGACCATCAGCGCCGATCAACACCGCAAGGGTATGCGCTTTTTTGCCATGGGCGTCACCCTGATTACCAGTGGCGATGAGCAGCAGCGAGCAGGATTAACAGCCACTGCGGTTTGTTCGGTCACTGCCGAGCCACCACGGCTGGTGGTCTTTGTGAATAAGAACGTTCAGGCCAGTGAAGTCATTCTGAACACGGGAGCCTTGTGTGTGAACCTGCTGGCTGACCATCAGGAACAGGAAGCCAGGGTATTTGCCGGCATGGTGGACGGTGTTCATGGCGAAGCACGTTTTAACCAGGGTGAATGGACTCGCCTGGTGACGGGTGCCCCGGTGCTGGAGCGAGCACTGGCCAATTTGGACTGTCGTGTCATCAAGGTATTTGATGAAAGTACACATCACGCCTTCTTGTGCGAAGTGCTGGCCAGTCGCGAACAGCCCGATGCGGCAGCACTGATCTACCTGAATGGTGCATTTCGCCAGTTGCCACTGGTTTAAGGCTGCAGAATAGTCATGAGGTGATTAGATGATTGATGAACAGGCTTCCAGCCGTTTTGCAGTGGTGAATGCTGATGGACAAGACTACCGCATTCACTACAACGACCTGGGGGAAGGCGAGCAGACACTGGTGATGTTGCATGGCTCAGGCCCTGGAGCCACTAGCTGGGCCAATTTCAGTCGCAATATCGAACCCTTGGTTCAAGCGGGTTACCGGGTGATTCTGATGGATTGCCCCGGCTGGGGAAAAAGTGACTCAGTGGTGTGCAGTGGAGCCCGCTCGGTGCTGAATGCCCAGGTTCTGAAAGGGCTGTTGGATGCACTGCAACTGCAGCAGGTGCACCTGATGGGCAACTCGATGGGTGCACATAGTGTTGTTGCTTTTGCACTGGAAAACCCGGAGCGGGTTGGCAAGTTAATCCTGATGGGTGGTGGCACCGGTGGGCCGAGCCAGGCCATGCCAATGCCTACCGAAGGGATCAAGTTGTTACAGCAGTTATATCGTGAACCCACCATCGAAAACCTGAAAAAAATGATGTCGGTGTTTGTGTACGACACCAGCCATCTGACCGAAGCCCTGTTCCAGGCTCGGCTTGACAACATGCTGGCGCGGCGTGATCACCTGGAAAACTTTGTAAAAAGCCTGCAGGTGAATCCCAAGCAGTTTCCAGACTTCGGCCACCGGCTGCATGAGCTACAGAATCCGACACTGATTGTCTGGGGTCGGGATGACCGCTTTGTGCCCATGGACATTGGTTTGAGACTCTTGTGGAACCTGCCGCACGCTGAGCTACATGTGTTCAACCGGTGTGGTCACTGGGCCCAGTGGGAGCATGCGGCGCGTTTTAATCGGCTAGTACTGGACTTCCTGCAGCAGGATTAAACAGGTGCACCAAGTGCACCTATTCCTGTTTTTTCATTGATATGAAATTAGCAGTTTGCCTAGGATGGTGCGCCAGAACGGGTTGCATAGCAATAACCAGAGAAGATGATGTTTGAACAACACCGATCCAATGTGGCTGAAAACAATTACAAGGATAAAAAAATGAAGAAAATCAAAATACTGTTTACGGCTGTGGCTGTCAGTCTGATGACGCTGCTGGTTTATCCGCAACTGGCTGTTGCACAGCAGCTACGTATTGCATCCGGCTTGCCGCCCATGCAGCCAGCCAATAATCCGCTTTACACCGAATTCCAGAAACGCCTGCCAGAAGCAACCAGCGGACGCCTGAGTGCCCAGATGGTGGGTATGGAAGTGGTGAATCTGGCCAACATGCGTTCTGGCCTGAACAGTGGCCTGGTGCAGGTGGGGCTGTTTCTGCCTGCTTACTTTCCAGCTGACCTGCCCAACTTCAACCTGGTGGGCGATCTGTCACTGATGGGGGGCCACCCCCAAGCCACTGCGGCAGCAATGACGGAATACATTGTGACTTGCAGTGACTGCCAGCAGGAACTCAAAAGGCTGGGCGTGGTGTACACTGGCTCTCATGCCAACCCCTACAGCCTGCTGACTACGCGCACCGTCAGGAGTACCGATGACCTGCGCGGTATGCGCATTCGTGTGGCCACTCCACAACATGCACGCTGGGTAGAAGCTATGGGCGCCACGCCGGTCAGTATGCCCACCGGTGAAGCTTTTGAAGCCCTGTCCCAGGGGATCATTGAAGGCACGGTCACTTCCATTTCCGATCTTATCTCCTTTAATCTGCAGGATGTGATCAAGAGTGTGACGCTACTGGATATGGGTACCTTTCACTCACTGATCGACCACGCGATTCGCCAGAACACCTGGAACTCTCTGTCCGTGGAAGATCGCAAGGCCATGATTTCAGTATCCAACACGGCGATATTGATGACTGTGGACCGCTGGATAGAAATGGCCGGGGAAGGCCGAGCAGTGGCTGAAAAACGCAATATTCCTTTGGTTGAACCTGATACCGCATTGGTACAGGCAACTCGCGGATTTGTTGCACAGGATGTGAGTGTTGCTGTTAATCAGGCTGAAACCCGCTTTCGGGTGACCGATGCGGCACAGAAGATCGCCCGCTTCCAGCAGTTGATGTCCAAGTGGGAGGCGCGGGTGGCTGAGCTGAATCATGATGCAGAAGCTGTACATCAGGCACTGCAGCACGAGGTCTGGGACAAGATTGATCTGGCCGCTTACGGACGCTGAGCCAACCATCTTTCGGCCGATCAGTGCAGGGAACTGCCTGATCGGCCTCAATTTTGAAGGTTTGTCTGATGGCATTTCTGGAACGTATCACCCGGCTGATGTCTCTGGCACTGGTTGTGATCGGGTTTGTTGCGGTGGCATTAATGATGCTACATATCACTGCGGATGTTTTTTTACGCAGTGCCTTTGATGTGGCGGTGCCTGCCACGGAGCGCATCGTGACACGTTATTACATGATTGCACTGGCCTTGCTGCCTCTGGGTTGGGTGGAGTGGTCCAAAAGCATGATCTCGGTGGATGCTTTTTCAGCCGCTTACGGCCGGGTTGGTGAGCGGTTTGTCGCAGTGTTTGTACCCTTGTTGTCAGCGGTGATTTACGGGGTGTTTGGTATGGCAACCTGGTTGCAGGCCATGGAGCAGTTCAAGGTTGGCGCTTACATCATGTCTTTGGATCTGGTGATTCCGCTGTGGCCTACCTACTTCCTTGTTCCGTTAGCCCTGTTTATGGCCATGCTGGTTTGTCTGGTACGTATTGTTGCCGGTTTTCTGCCTTCTTCTTCAACAGGTACTGACTCATGAGTATTGAAACCGGTGTATTTGGACTGTTGGCATTGCTGGTGTTGTTGGCACTGCGTGTTCCAGTGGCCATTGCCTTGATGAGTGTGTCACTGGTCGGCATGACCAGTATGCTGGGCTGGGATACCTCCATCAGCATGTTGTCATCACGTCCTTATGACTTTCTGGCACGTTGGACCCTCAGCGCCATCCCGATGTTTCTGCTGATGGGCTTTGTTTCTTATCATTCGGGTTTAACTGCTGGTTTGTTCAAGGCAGCTAAAGTAGTGTTTCGCTGGTTGCCCGGCGGGCTGGCTGTATCCAGTATTTTTGCCAGTTCCGGTTTTGCGGCGGTGTCCGGTTCCAGCGTTGCTTGTGCGGCCTCCATGGGGCGCATTGCCATTCCGGAAATGGTTAAAAGTGGTTACAAGCCCAGTTTTGCCTGTGGCACCATTGCGGCGGGCGGTACTATCGGTGCACTGATCCCTCCCAGTATTTTGCTGATTGTTTATGGGGTGTTTGCCCAGGTGTCCATCACTCAGCTGTTTTTAGGGGGGATCAGCATCGGTTTGCTGACTGCTCTGGGTTATAGCCTGACCATCATGGCAATGAGCTGGTTGCGACCGGATATCGTGCCACGTGTCTCCGCCGATATTGAAGAGATCACCGCCCTCCAGGCAATGAAAGAAATCTGGCCGGTGCTGGTTCTGGGACTGATTATTTTTGGCGGCATGTTTTCTGGCTTTTTTACTGCGACTGAAGCCGGTGCTGTGGGTGCACTGGGGGCCCTGCTGATTGCCTTGCTGATCGGCAAGCTGAATCTGGTAGTGCTAAAAGACTCCATGATCGACACCCTGACTACTACTGCCGGGCTGCTGATTATTGGTGTAGGTGCCAGCATGTTCACCGTCTTTCTGAGCATGAGCGGGCTGTCCTCTTATCTGCTCGGTTTTATGACTGACTGGAGCCCAACTTATTTCCAGATGATGTTGTTGATGGTATTGATTTATCTGTTGCTGGGTCTGTTCATGGAACCTTTTGGTGCGATGTTGGTGACCCTGCCGATTTTCTTGCCGATCTTGCAGGGCATGGATGTCAGCCTGATCTGGTTCGGTGTGTTTCTGGTCAAGATGCTGGAAATCGGGATGGTGACCCCGCCAGTGGGTATGAACATCTTTGTGATCAAGGGAGTGGCATCTCAGTACGCCAGTCTGACCGATATTTTCAAGGGTGTATCAGTGTTTCTGGTTTCTGACCTGCTGATTGTCCTGCTGATGATTCTGGTGCCGGGCATTGTGCTGTTCCTGATCTGATGCCTGGCAACCTTGTATGCCGGTGTTGCAACTCAAGGATGGTGTGAGCTGAAAGCGCTTCTTTTTACAGCCTTGCTATCAACTGCAATTGGCCAGAGTCTGGTGATTACCCTGCTGCCGTCTTTGGGACGTGCAGCAGGGTTGAGTGAAATCCAGGTCGCCAGCATCCTGTCCAGCTCTTCGGTGGTGTTTGCTTTAGGCGCTTCTCTCTGGAGTGTGATGGGGGAGCGCTGGGGGCGACGCCGGGTGTTGCTGATCGGAATGGCTGGTTACAGCTTGGGTACCCTGCTATTCAGCAGTGTTTTTTACCTGGGATTGTCCGGTGAGTTGATGGGTATAAAACTGCTGCTGGCTTTGTTGCTCGCCAGGGCTTTGCAATCCTCGGTGATGTCTGCCACACCCCCTGCGGTATTGGGCATGACACTGGCCATTAGCGCAGCGGATCAACGCGTTCAGAATGTCAGCCGGGTCACTGCCGCCAATACCCTGGGTCAGGTGCTGGGGCCGACACTGGGTGGTGTATTGGTGGTGTTTGGATTATTGGCACCCTTGTATGCCATCATCACTTTGACGGCACTGGCCTGGTGTGTACTGTATTGGAAACTGCCACAGCAAGTGCCAGCACAACCAGCGCCAACACAGGCTCAACCTGTTCTACCCCTAAATACAACCCCACTCCACTCGACCAACAGCCTGCGTGGTAATCCAGGGTTGGTGTATATCATTACTGCCGCAGCACTCTTTTGTGCCATTGCGATGGTGTACCAGTCACTGGGCTTTTACTTTATGGATCTGCTGGGTAAAACACCTCAGCAAGCTGCACAATCAGCTGGTTTTGCTGCCATGACCACGGCACTGGTTTCTTTTGTTGTGCAGTTTGTGTTGATCCAGCGTCTGCCACTGACCCGGCAACAACTGCTGATTTCAGGACTGACTGCCTGGGTGATGGGACTGTTGCTGTTAGCTTTTGCTAATGGTGAAGAGGTGATTTATCTGGCCATGGCGCTGATTGGTCTGGGTATGGGGTTGTCCTACCCAACGGCTACGGCCGCCGCTGCCAGCAGTGGCACCCAGCAGCAACAAAGTCGCAACACCGGGCTGGTCTCTGCCGCTCCGGCGCTGGGCTTTATCCTCGGCCCTTTGCTGGCTGCTTTAGTCTATCCTTTGCAACCCCACTATCCCTTTGTGTCAGCCGCCCTGTTATTAAGTGGTTTTTTACTTTTGTACGGTGGGTGGAGAAAACTATTTAGGTGTCCGTGACAAGAGCCTGTGGTTTTGGTTGATATTATAAGATTTTTATTTGATTAAGGTTTTTTTCTAACTTGTTGATGCTATGCAACAAGGCAACGATTTCATCAAAGCCAAAACCGACAATGCCCTGTTCATAAAACTCAGCAATACGAGTCTGCAAACTGTCCCAGAAAACCTTACCCTGTTCTGTAAGGATTACCAGTCGTGCGCGACCATCATCTGGGTGAGGAATTCGCTGCACATGGCGATCCCGCTCGAGGCGCTTTAATACACCATCCAGATTCTGACGGCTGACCACCAGATATTCGGTCAATTCGTTAAAGGATACACCCTGCTCATACCCAGGGCGGGTCAGGGCACCCAGCACCGCCCATTGCACGGTGCTGAGGCCCATTTCGTTCTGAACCTGACGTTGCAGCACGTTACCCGTCTGGAACAGGCGGAAAAACAGGCGATTTGCGAGGGCAGTGGTTTCGTGGTCAATCATGGGTTGTCCGGTTACTTCAGTTGCACCTGTTGGATTCGACAAGGTTACCGAAGTAACCTTCGCATCAGGCAGGGTTAAACTCTCTGGCGATGATGTTTTTCATGATCTGTGCAGTCCCATCACCAATTTGCAGCCCCAGTACATCACGGAGGCGCTGTGCAAATGGCAGGTCTTCACCCCAACCGGTATGACCGTGAGCCAGCATGCATTGTTTAACCACATCAAAAGCCAGCTTTGGCCCCCACCACTTGTTCATGGCTGCTTCAGCGTTATGTGGCAGGTGATTGTCTTTTAACCACAAGGCGTAATAACACTGCAAGCGGGCAGCCTGTACGTAGGTCTGGAGTTCTGCCAGTGGGTGCGTCAGCCCCTGAAAAGCTGAGAGCTTTTGTCCAAACGCTTCACGTTCAGTCAGCCACTGCCAGGTTTCATCCAGCGATTGCTGCGCCACAGCAAGGCATTGTAACCCGATCAAAGCGCGACTGTAATCAAAGCCCTGCATCACCTGCTTGAACCCCTTGTTTTCTTCTCCCAGCAAGTGGCTGGCTGGGATTTTCACCTGATCGAAGAAAATGGAGCCACGACCAATGCAGCGTTGTCCTGAGTCTTCAAAGCGCGTGGTGGTGATGCCTGGCAGGTTCATGGGTACCAGGAAGGCACTGATGCCATGTGCGCGGGATTCCTGAGTGCCCGTACGGGCAAACACCACTGCCACATCGGCCTGATCGGCCATGGAGATGGAGGTCTTTTCACCGTTCAGGATGTAATGGTCGCCCTGCCGCTCGGCTTTCATTTTCAGGTTGGCTGCATCCGACCCGCCGCCATGCTCGGTCAGGGCAATGCAAACAATTTTTTTACCAGCAACAATTTGTGGCAACCATTCGCTGGCTAATTCAGGTGTGGCATGGCTGGCAATGATCTGGCCGTTCAGTGATGTCAAAAGCGGGATATACCCAAGGTTGAAATCATGGCGGGAAATTTCTTCAATGATAATGCCACTGGTGATGCAATCCAGATTACTGCCACCGTAAACTTCCGGCAGTTCAACACCTAAAAAGCCCATATCACCCAACTGAGCAATCAGCTCACGCTCAATGATGCCGGTCTGATCACGCTTTTTGTAACCCGGTGCCAGCACTGCTTCGCTGAAGCGGGCAATGGATTCCTTGATGGCATTCTGGTCTTCGTTAAATGAGAAGTTCATATTTGTCTCCGGCCGAGGGGCTCCTCAGATCAGGCCGCACATGGCGGCCTGGTGGGGTTCTGTTGCTTTGGCTTATTTGTAGAACTTGCGGAATTCAGGTTTACGCTTTTCCTTGAAGGCAGCCACACCCTCTTTGGACTCCTCCGTGTCGTAATAGAGGCTCAGCGCCTGCATGCCCAACCCACCAATCCCGGCAATGTTTTCACTGTCAGCATTAAAAGAGCGCTTGGCAATCGACAGGGCTGTAGGGCTCATGCCCATGATTTCATCACACCACTTCTGTACCTCCGCATCCAGCTGTTCATGGGGTACCACGGCATTGACCAGCCCCCATTCGAGTGCTTGCTGAGCCGTGTATTTGCGGCACAAATACCAGATTTCACGTGCACGCTTTTCACCGACCACCCGTGCCAGATAGGCCGTACCAAAGCCAGGATCAACAGAGCCCACTTTCGGGCCAACCTGACCAAAAATGGCCTTGTCCGATGCAATTGTGAGATCGCAGACCACATGCAATACATGGCCGCCACCGATGGCAAAGCCATTCACACGGGCAATGACCGGCTTGGGCACTTCACGAATCAGCCCCTGCAGCTCTTCTACCGGCAAGCCAATCAGGCCACGGCCATCGTACTGACCTTCATGAGCCCCTTGATCACCCCCAGTGCAGAAGGCTTTGTCACCAGCACCTGTCAGTACTATGACACCAATGGATTTGTCCCAGCCTGCGCGGTTAAAGGCATCAATCAGCTCCATGCAGGTTTGGCCACGAAAAGCGTTATAACGCTCCGCACGATTGATGGTGATGGTGGCCACACCCTCTTTGACGTCATACAAAATATCTTCGTAATTCATGTTGTTACTCC
The DNA here is from genome assembly GCF_900119735.1 of Marinospirillum alkaliphilum DSM 21637. Classification (GTDB taxonomy): domain Bacteria; phylum Pseudomonadota; class Gammaproteobacteria; order Pseudomonadales; family Halomonadaceae; genus Marinospirillum; species Marinospirillum alkaliphilum. The sequence goes on from NZ_FPJW01000002.1 coordinate 439,991, forward strand.
TGAAAGAGAATAAGGGTAATTAACCGGCCATGGTCAGTCCGCCGGACACACTGATCACTTGCCCGGTAATGAAGTTGGCATCGTCACTGGCCAGCAGCGCGATGACTCCCGGGTAGTCTTCCGGTTGACCGATGCGACGCATGGGCACCGCGTTTTTGAAGGCTTCCAACAGTTTTTCCGGGTTACTGGACGTGTCAGCGACACTTTTTAATAGCGCCGTGTCAGTCGGACCGGGGCATACCACATTAAGATTGATGTTTTTGGTGGCCAGCTCACGAGCCAGGGTTTTACTCAGTCCTACCAGACCCGCCTTGCAGGCGGCGTAAACGGCTTCACCGGAAGAGCCAACCCGTGCCGCATCCGATGCCACATTGATGACTTTTCCACCACCGGCAGCCAGCATTTTTGGCAATACCAGGTGGTGCATATTGAGTGCACCGGTCAGGTTGATGCTGATCAGCTGATCCCAGAGTGCCGGCTCGGTTTTCAGGAAGGGCATGAACTTGTCGTAACCTGCGTTGTTGACCAGGATGACTGGCGTTCCCAGTTGCTGTTCGATCTGTTCAACCGTGTTGCTTATCGCTTGATAATCAGTGATGTCTGCGGCATAGGCAGCAGCAACACCGCCTTGCTTCAGGATGATGTCTACGGTTTTCTGGGCTGCCGCCTGATCACGATCAAGTACCGCTACCTTGCAGCCTTCTTCTGCCAGTCGTTGACTGACCGCACGACCGATGCCACCGCCACCGCCGGTGACTATGGCAGTTTTGTCTTTTAATCCACGCATGTTGATTTCCTCTGGGTTGAAGGGAGTTATTGATCAAGTCGGATGGTTTTGGCTTGTTCACGCAGTTTGAATTTTTGCAGCTTGCCAGACGGGGTTCGTGGCAAGTCATCACTGATGACCAGGTATTCGGGGAAGTAGCTTTTTGAGACCTGCTGCTCAGCAAGGTAGGCCTTGATGTCATCAAGCGTCATGGACGCGGCGCCTTCATTCAGCGTGATGTAGGCGCATACCCTTTCTCCAAGTCGTTTGTCGGGGAAGCCGACCAGCGCAACCGTATTGATATCCGGATGCTTGTAGAGAAGGTTTTCAATCTCCATGATCGGAATATTTTCACCTCCACGAATCACCACATCCTTGGTTCGCCCCGTAATGCGGATGTATCCCTGCTCATCGATGCGGGCTAAATCGCCGGTGCCGAACCAGCCGTCAGCATCCACTTCATAAAGCTCGGGGCGTTTGTGGTAACCGACAAACAGGCTGGCACCGCGCACCAGCAAGTTTCCTTCGGTGTTGGCTGGACAAGCGTTGCCATCCAGATCCACGACCTTGACCTCCATAAAAGGTAACGGCACGCCGTCACTTTCAATGGCTCGACTGGGTGGATCTTCAGGATGCGTCAAGGTCACAGCACCGTTTTCAGTCATGCCCCAGGCCGAAGCAACCTTGAACCGGGTCGTGTTCAATGCTTTTTCTACCAGTGCACTGGGAATTGGGGCTCCGGCTGCCACGAAGATTCTCAGGGATTCCAGGTCTTGCGGGTGGCTGGCGGCCTGCTCCACAAGATCACTCAGAAACGGAGTGGAAGCCATGGTGTAAGTGGGTTTTTCACGAGCGATGACCTGACGTGCAAAATCAGGTTGCCATAGATCCTGCAAGACTACGGTGGCGCCCAGATAAACAGGCATCATCAAGCCATATAAAAAGCCGGTCTGGTGCGCCATGGGTGACCCCATGAAAACAATGTCTTCACTGTTCAGGTGTAGGCGTTCGGCATAAGGGAAGATGTTGCTGAACAGGGTGTTGGAGGTGTGCATCACTCCTTTGGGTTCACCTGTAGTGCCTGAAGTGAACAGGATCTGGATGATGTCATCCGCATGGATGCGGCGTTCGGCAAACAGGGCCGTGATGTCAGTTTCTTTTTCCCATGCCCGATTGAGCAGCTGATCTTCAAAACTTTGCAGACCTTCACCGCCAATTACCAGCAAATGCTCAAGATCCGGTAGATCCTTCCGAAGCCCCTCCGCCATGGCCTGATGATTAAAGGCACGGAACATTTTTGGCACAACCAGTACCTTGCTCTGGGCATGCCGCAGCATGAAGCGCAGCTCATGCTCCCTGAAAATATGCATGAGCGGATTCAGAATGGCACCAATACGAATGCAGGCCAGATGCAGAGCCGTCATCTGCCAGCCATTGGGTAGCTGGCAGGACACCACATCACCTTTGTTGACTCCCATTCCTGCCAGACCGGCTGCCATGCGTGTGACGTGCTGATCCAGTTCCAGAAAACTCAGCCTGTGGCTGTCCTCTTCTGCGACACGGTAGCTGATGATGGCTGTTTTGTTGGGCTGCCCATCAACCGCCTTATCCAGAAAATCAGTAATGATATTGTCTTTCCATGCGCCAGAGCGGATCATCTCCGGTCTTCTCAAACTGATCAGTTCGCTAGTCATAGTCTTTACCTATAGGGGTTTGTTTGTGTTTTTTGTTTCCTCCTGCGGTGTGTTGATCTTAGTCGCTGCAAAAACATTATGTCAACATGTTGCTTTATTATTTCTGAATCGGCTAGACTGAAATTCATCACAGAAAAACTTTTGGCGGAATGGAGGGGTTATGGCGTACCAGCTGATTCTTGTTGAGCAACAGGGTGCTGTGGGCCTGATCAGGCTGAATCGCCCTCAGGTACTGAATGCCCTGAGCGATGCATTAATGGCCGAATTAGGGCAGGCATTGATGGCATTCGAAGCCGATGCAGCGATTCGTGCGATGGTCATTACCGGTAATGAGCGGGCCTTTGCAGCGGGTGCAGATATTTCCGAATTACAGCACAAGGACTTTGCCGATGTGTTCAGTCAGGGGTTTGTCACCACACACTGGGAAGCTGTTACACGCTGCCGCAAGCCAGTGATTGCAGCTGTTGCCGGACTTGCGCTGGGCGGCGGATGTGAGCTGGCGATGATGTGCGATCTGTTGATTGCTGCTGAAAATGCCCGTTTCGGCCAGCCGGAAGTCAAGGTTGGCACACTACCGGGAGCTGGTGGTACACAACGGCTCACGCGTGCGATTGGGAAAGCCAAGGCCATGGATCTTTGCTTGACCGGTCGCATGATGGACGTTGTGGAAGCAGAGCGACTGGGGTTGATCAGTCGAATCGTGCCAACGGATCGCTTGCTGGACGAAGCCATGGCTGTTGCAGCGCAGTTGGCTGGTCTTTCATCCATGGCCGTGAAGTTGAACAAGGAGGCGGTCAACCAGGCCTTTGAAACCACACTGAGCGAAGGCATTTATGTTGAGCGACGACTGCTCTATGCCAGTTTTGCCACTGAAGATCAGAAAGAGGGCATGCAGGCTTTTGTAGAAAAACGTGCGCCTGAATGGAAACACCGCTGAGGGGAGGGGTCATGAATCAGGTTGTTGAATACCAGGTGGTTCAGGGCGTGGCAACCCTGGCGGTGAATCACCCGCCGGTGAATGCCTTAAGCCATGCGGTACGCTGTGGGCTTGCAGCAGGCCTGCATCAGGCAATGACTGATCCTGAGGTGGTTGCCATTCTTCTGTACTGCAAGGGATCAACCTTTTTTGTGGGTGCAGATGTCACCGAGTTCGGCAAACTGAGACAACCTCCGCTGCTGCGTGACCTGATCCAGCAACTGGATGCCTGCAACAAACCCTTGGTTGCCGCCATGCATGGCAAGGCACTGGGTGGCGGGCTGGAAGTGGCAATGGCCTGTCACTATCGCATCCTGCAACGCGGTGCCCAGGTCGGTTTGCCAGAGGTGAAGCTTGGATTGATTCCCGGTGCCGGTGGTACACAAATGTTGCCACGTTTGATTGGCTTTCCTGCCGCTCTGGAGATGATTCTTTCGGGGACAGCAGTAAAAGCACCCAAAGCCCTTGAGTCAGGGCTGGTGGATCAATTATTCGAGGGTGATCCGCTGCTGGCTGGCTTGAGTTTTCTGGAAAAACTTCCTGCTGCTCCCAATGGGCCACCGAGAACCAGCGAACGCAGCACCAAACTGCCGGAAAACCTGTACAGCTTGAAAGCAGCCTTTGCAGTGATCGAAGCAGCGTTGAGCCTTCCTTTTGAAGAAGGGCTGATGATGGAGCAGCAGGCGTTTGATCAGTGCAGTCAATCACCCGAACACTCGGTATTACTGCAACGATTCATGAACCGAAAAACAGTGCCACCCAAGGCTTGCGAGCCAATCAAGTGACCTCATCGACTGTGGAGACCGGATATGTATTTTGAACTGACACCGGAAGACGAAGCGTTCAAAAATGAAGTAAGGGGCTTTCTTGCCGAAGCACTGCCAGAGGATATCGCCAGCAAGGTGCGCTTAGGAAAACACCTGGGCAAAGAAGACCACCAGCGCTGGCAGCAGATTCTTGCAAAAAAAGGATGGTATGCCGCCAACTGGCCACAAGACTACGGTGGTCCCGGTTGGAGTGTGGTGCAAAAGCATATCTTTGAAGAAGAGGCCGCAGCAGCAGGGGCTCCGCGCCTGGTGTCTTTTGGGGTCAATATGGTTGCTCCGGTAATCATGCAATTTGGCACTCAGGAACAGAAGGATTATTACCTGCCACGCATTCTGTCTGGTGAAGACTGGTGGTGCCAGGGTTATTCCGAGCCAGGTGCAGGTTCCGACCTGGCCGCTGTGAAAACCCGCGCCGTGCGGGAGGGTGATTTTTATGTGGTTGATGGGCAGAAAACCTGGACCACCCTGGGTCAGTACGCCAACAAAATTTTCTGTCTGGTACGCACTGATCCACAAGCCAAGCCTCAGCAAGGCATCACTTTTCTGTTAATCGACATGGACAGTCCCGGTGTCAGCATCCGTCCGATCCTGACACTGGATGGAGAGCACGAGGTCAATGAAGTGTTTTTTGATTCGGTGCGGGTGCCTGTGGCCAATCGGGTTGGAGAAGAAAACAAGGGGTGGACCTGTGCGAAATACCTGCTGACTCATGAACGCACCGGGCAAGCAGGCGTCGGCATTTCCAAAGCTGCGCTGGCGCATCTGAAACAGGTGGCTGGCCGTGAAATGAAAAATGGCAAGCCCCTGATTGAAGACCCGCTGTTTCGATTACGTTTGGCTGAAGTGGAAATCCAGTTGCTGGCAGTGGAAATCAGCACCCTGCGAATTCTTGCTGCTGTTGAAGGTGGTGGTGCGCCAGGTGCTGAAAGTTCGATCCTGAAAATAAAGGGTTCAGAAATCCGTCAGGCGATCAGTCAGCTATTGCGACAGGCCTTGGGTGCCAATGCCCTGCCGTTCCTGCAGGATCAGATTGATCCGGACTTCACGGGTGAATACCGCTATACCGATTATGCCGCAGCAGCGGCCAGCCAGTATTTCAATCTGCGCAAATTGTCGATTTACGGTGGTTCCAACGAAGTGCAGAAAAACATCATTGCCAAGATGATTCTGGAACTCTAGGAGGGTGTGATGGATTTTAATCTGACCGAAGAGCAGCAAATGCTGCAAGACATGCTGAGCAGGCTGGTGCGGGATCACTACAGCTTTGAAAAACGCATGAGCCATTACGCCAGCCAGGAAGGCTACAGCACTGCATTCTGGCAACAATTGGCTGAGCAGGGTTTGACCGGCGTTCCGATTGACGAAGCTTATGGTGGTTTTGGCGGCGGTGGTGTGGAAAACATGCTGCTGATGAAGGAGCTAGGACGGGGCTTGTGCCTTGAGCCGGTGCTGGCCTCGCAGATTTTTGCTGCGGGTTTGCTGCAACAGCTAGGCAACAAGGAACAAAAGGAAAAAATCCTGCCACTGGTGGCTTCCGGTGAGCTGAAACTGGCCGCCGCACTGACCGAGACCAACAGCCATTACAGCCTGCAACACGTCGCTTGCCGTGCCAGACAACAGGGTGATACCTGGTTTCTGAGCGGGCAGAAATCCGTGGTTGTTGGTGGAGCATCAGCAGATTTGCTGCTGGTGTCGGCACGGACTGCTGGTGAGCAGGGCGATCCGGAAGGGATCAGCCTGTTTCTGGTGGAGCCCTGGGCAAAAGGAGTGACGCGCAACGCCTATCCCTGCATTGACGGGCCAAGAGCATGCGATTTGCTGCTGGATGAAGTCATGGTTGGACGAGGCGGTGTATTAGGCAAGCCAGGTCAGGTATTCACCACCCTGCAATACCAGCAGGAGCGAGCAGCAGCTGCTGCATGCGCAGAAGCGCTCGGCAGTATGGAGGAAGCTTTTACGCTGACATTGGATTACCTGAAAACCCGACAGCAGTTTGGTCAACCCATCGGTAAATTCCAGGCTTTGCAGCACCGCATGGCTGACATGCGTGGCGAGCTGGAGCTGGCAACTTCCATGACACTATTGGCTGCCAGCCTTGCCGATCACCCCCCCAGTGATGAGCGCAGCCGTAAATTGGCAGCCAGCCGGTTTATTATCACCCGAGCGGCACGCTTTATTGCTGAGCAAGCCATTCAGCTGCATGGCGGTATCGGTATGACCTGGGAGTATGCGCTGGCACATCACGCCAAGCGTCTGGTCATGCTCAGTCATCATCTGGGTGATGAAGACACCCACCTGCAACGATTTGCTGATTTGCTGAAAGCCAGCTAACACGAGGAAAAACAATGAAAATACTGGTAGGCATCAAACGTGTCGTTGATTACAACGTCAAGGTTCGTGTTAAAGCGGATCAGTCAGGCGTTGACCTGACCAATGTCAAAATGTCCATGAACCCCTTCTGCGAAATCGCCGTTGAAGAAGCGGTACGCCTGAAGGAAAAAGGCATTGCCACTGAAATCGTTGCTGTTTCCATCGGTCCTAAAACCGCTCAGGAGCAGCTGCGTACCGCCATGGCGCTGGGTGCCGACCGCGGTATTCTGGTCGAAACCGACGAGCCGCTGGGCTCACTGGCGGTTGCCAAAATCCTCGCCAAGGTCGCTGCAGAAGAGCAACCGCAGATCCTGATGATGGGCAAACAGTCCATTGATACCGATAACAACCAGACCACCCAGATGCTGGCTGCGCTGACCGGTTATGCCCAGGGCACCTTTGCCTCCGAGCTGACTGTTGCAGGCGACAAGGCCACCGTGAAGCGTGAAATTGATGGGGGTCTGCAAACCGTTGAGCTGAAACTGCCCGCCGTGATCAGCGCTGACCTGCGTCTGAACGAGCCGCGTTATGCCAAGCTGCCGGACATCATGAAAGCCAAGAAAAAGCCGCTGGATACCAAAACCCCGGCTGACTATGGCGTGGACACGGCTTCCAAAGTCAAAACCCTGAAGGTTGAGCCACCGGCAGAACGTGCTGCGGGCATCAAAGTGGGTAGCGTGGAAGAACTGGTCAACAAACTGAAAAACGAAGCGAAGGTGGTCTAATGAGCATTCTGGTTATTGCTGATCATCATAATACTGATCTGACCCCGGTGACTGCCAACGTGGTGGCTGCGGCCAAAGCCATCGGTGGTGACATTCATGTGCTGGTTGCCGGTGCGGGTGCTCAGGCTGCTGCTGATGCTGCGGCCAAGCTGGAAGGTGTGAGCAAGGTACTGCTGGCTGATAACGCTGCTTACGGCCATCAGCTGGCTGAAAACGTGGCTGCACTGGTTGCTGAGCTGGGCAAGGGTTACAGCCACATCCTGACCGGTGCCACGGCCAACGGCAAAAACATTGCCCCACGCGTTGCTGCACTGCTGGATGTTGAGCAGATTTCTGAAATCATCGCTGTCGAAAGCGCTGACACCTTCAAGCGTCCCATCTATGCCGGTAGCGCGATTGCCACCGTGCAAAGCAGTGATGCCATCAAGGTGATCACCGTACGCGGTACAGCCTTTGATGCCGTGGCTGCCACTGGCTCTGCTGCCGTTGAAGCTGTTGCTGAAGCCAAGGATGCTGGCCTGTCCAGCTTTGTCGGTGAAGAGCTGGCTGCTTCTGACCGTCCGGAACTGACTGCCGCCAAGGTGGTGGTTGCTGGTGGTCGTGGTGTGGGCAGTGCCGAGAAGTTCGACATCATCTACAAGCTGGCTGACAAGCTGGGTGGTGCTGTGGGCGCTTCCCGTGCTGCGGTGGATGCCGGTTATGTCCCCAACGATCTTCAGGTCGGTCAGACCGGCAAAATCGTTGCACCGGAGCTGTACATTGCTGCCGGTATTTCCGGTGCCATCCAGCATCTGGCCGGTATGAAAGACTCCAAGGTCATCGTGGCCATCAACAAGGACGAAGAAGCCCCGATCTTCCAGGTGGCAGACTACGGCCTGGTGGCAGACCTGTTCGAAGCCGTACCGGCGCTGGAACAACAGCTCT
>NZ_FPJW01000008.1 GCF_900119735.1 Marinospirillum alkaliphilum DSM 21637
AAAGCGGATCAGTCAGGCGTTGACCTGACCAATGTCAAAATGTCCATGAACCCCTTCTGCGAAATCGCCGTTGAAGAAGCGGTACGCCTGAAGGAAAAAGGCATTGCCACTGAAATCGTTGCTGTTTCCATCGGTCCTAAAACCGCTCAGGAACAACTGCGTACCGCCATGGCGCTGGGTGCCGACCGCGGTATTCTGGTCGAAACCGACGAACAGCTGGGCTCACTGGCGGTTGCCAAAATCCTCGCCAAGGTCGCTGCAGAAGAGCAACCGCAGATCCTGATGATGGGCAAACAGTCCATTGATACCGATAACAACCAGACCACCCAGATGCTGGCTGCGCTGACCGGTTATGCCCAGGGCACCTTTGCCTCCGAGCTGACTGTTGCAGGCGACAAGGCCACCGTGAAGCGTGAAATTGATGGGGGTCTGCAAACCGTTGAGCTGAAACTGCCCGCCGTGATCAGCGCTGACCTGCGTCTGAACGAGCCGCGTTATGCCAAGCTGCCGGACATCATGAAAGCCAAGAAAAAGCCGCTGGATACCAAAACCCCGGCTGACTATGGCGTGGACACGGCTTCCAAAGTCAAAACCCTGAAGGTTGAGCCACCGGCAGAACGTGCTGCGGGCATCAAAGTGGGTAGCGTGGAAGAACTGGTCAACAAACTGAAAAACGAAGCGAAGGTGGTCTAATGAGCATTCTGGTTATTGCTGATCATCATAATACTGATCTGACCCCGGTGACTGCCAACGTGGTGGCTGCGGCCAAAGCCATCGGTGGTGACATTCATGTGCTGGTTGCCGGTGCGGGTGCTCAGGCTGCTGCTGATGCTGCGGCCAAGCTGGAAGGTGTGAGCAAGGTACTGCTGGCTGATAACGCTGCTTACGGCCATCAGCTGGCTGAAAACGTGGCTGCACTGGTTGCTGAGCTGGGCAAGGGTTACAGCCACATCCTGACCGGTGCCACGGCCAACGGCAAAAACATTGCCCCACGCGTTGCTGCACTGCTGGATGTTGAGCAGATTTCTGAAATCATCGCTGTCGAAAGCGCTGACACCTTCAAGCGTCCCATCTATGCCGGTAGCGCGATTGCCACCGTGCAAAGCAGTGATGCCATCAAGGTGATCACCGTACGCGGTACAGCCTTTGATGCCGTGGCTGCCACTGGCTCTGCTGCCGTTGAAGCTGTTGCTGAAGCCAAGGATGCTGGCCTGTCCAGCTTTGTCGGTGAAGAGCTGGCTGCTTCTGACCGTCCGGAACTGACTGCCGCCAAGGTGGTGGTTGCTGGTGGTCGTGGTGTGGGCAGTGCCGAGAAGTTCGACATCATCTACAAGCTGGCTGACAAGCTGGGTGGTGCTGTGGGCGCTTCCCGTGCTGCGGTGGATGCCGGTTATGTCCCCAACGATCTTCAGGTCGGTCAGACCGGCAAAATCGTTGCACCGGAGCTGTACATTGCTGCCGGTATTTCCGGTGCCATCCAGCATCTGGCCGGTATGAAAGACTCCAAGGTCATCGTGGCCATCAACAAGGACGAAGAAGCCCCGATCTTCCAGGTGGCAGACTACGGCCTGGTGGCAGACCTGTTCGAAGCCGTACCGGCGCTGGAACAACAGCTCTGAATCGGAGGCAGCAATGAAAGCATTTTCCTGTGTTGCAGTCATCGGCAGTGGTGTGATGGGGCGTGGGATCGCCCTCTTTTTCGCCGAACAGGGCTGTCCAGTACTGCTGCATGATCATGATCCGCAGGCACTGGATCTTGCCATGAAAACCCTTGCGGATGAAATCCAGCAAAGGGTGGATAAGGGGCAACTGACGGCTGCTCAGCGTGCAGCTTTACTGCTGCGTATTCAGCCATCCCCGGACTTTCATGACATGGCTGCCTGTGATCTGCTGGTGGAGGCGATCGTTGAACAGCTGGATGCCAAGTTGCCTTTATTTGCGGCACTGGAAAGCCTGGTCAGCCCGCAAACCATCATTGCCAGCAACACGTCTTCACTGTCGATCAACCGCCTGGCAAGGGATTTCAAACACCCTGAGCGGTTTTTGGGGATGCACTTTTTTAATCCTGTGACGCGGATGAAAGTGATCGAGCTGGTGCGTGGTGCTCATACCCATCCTGCGGTGATGGAGCGATTGGAAAAGATTGTGAGCGCTGCGGGTTATCTGGCTGCTGTAACCGATGACAGTCCTGGATTCATCATCAATCATGCCGGTCGGGCTTATGTACCGGAGGCACTGAGACTGGCCGCGGAAGGTGTTGCCACGCCAGCGCAGATTGACCGCATTCTCAGGGATGGTCTGGGGTTCCGGATGGGGCCCTTTGAGTTGATGGATCTGATCGGTCTGGATGTGGTTCATGCCGTCAGCTGCTCAGTGTATGAGCAGTATTTCCACGACCCACGTTACAGTCCCTCACCCCTGCTGGCTTCGCGTGTTGCTGCAGGGATGCTGGGACGCAAGACTGGACAGGGTTTTTACACTTATCTGCAAGGACGGTTGCAATTGCCAGAAGAGCCACCTTTGGAAGCCACACCTGTGACCCACACTTTCTGGCTGGATCATCAGGATCAGGCGCTACGCACCAAGGTTGCCAAGGTGTTATCAGCAGCTGGTGCCGTGCTGGAAGCAACCCTTGTTCCCAGTCCGCAAGCCATTTGCCTGGTGACCCCACTGGGAGAAGACCTGTCAGAAACGATCATTCGTCTTGGCTTGCCATCCAGGCGCACCATCGGTCTTGAAACCCTTGCCGGGTTTGATCGGCGCAGGGTGTTGATGACACACCCCGCGCTGCCCCATGCGCTCACAAGTCAGGCCGTAACGGCCCTGTCTGCTGACGGTGTGCCCGTGGAGGTTATCCAGCCTTCGGCTGGTTTTGTATTGCAGCGTGTGGTGGCCTGCATCATCAATCTGGGCAGTGAGTTGATTCAACGGGGTGTGACTGATCCAGACACCCTGGATCAGGCAGTCAAGCTGGGGCTGGGTTACCCCCATGGCCCGATTGAATGGGGCAATCGGTTGGGTGCTGAGCGTGTGAAGCAGATTCTTGATGGCCTCTACAGTTTTTATCAAGAGCCTCGTTATCGTTGCAGCCCCTGGTTGAAGCGACGGGCTCTACTGGGAATTGCGCTGAAACAGGAGCAGGCCGCATGAGTGTGTATATCTACGATGCGGGTCGAACCCCCTTTGGTCGCCATGCCGGTGTATTGGCTGGTGTTCGCCCTGATGACCTGCTGGGTGGCTTGATAGCGCAGCTGATCAAGCGCAATCCTTTTGATCTGATTGACTATGAGGATGTGGTGGCAGGTTGTGCCAGCCAGGCTGGTGAGGATGCCCGCAATGTTGCACGCCATGCCGCCTTGTTGGCAGGACTGCCAGTGCAGGTCGGCGGCCTTACTGTCAATCGGCTATGTGGTTCGGGTCTGGCTGCCATTCTTGATGCCGCACGGGCAATCCGCTGTGAGGAAGGCGACTTGTTCCTGGCCGGTGGCGTGGAGTCCATGTCACGTGCTCCTTTTGTGGTGGGTAAAGCGGATGCAGCGTTCAGTCGAAAGTTTGAGGTGTTTGACTCCAGTATTGGTGCACGCTTCCCCAATCCATTGATCGAGAATCAGTTTGGCAGCGATACCATGCCAGAAACCGCTGACAATGTAGCACGGCAACTGGGTATCAGTCGTGATGACTGTGATGCTTTTGCACTGCGCAGCCAGATCCATTACAGCCAGGCATTGGCCGCTGGTCACTTTGAGTCAGAGGTGTTAGCGGTTCAGATACAGCATAAAAAAAAGCCGCCTGTTCTGATCGAGCAGGATGAACATCCCCGCCCTGACACCACGCTGGAATCGCTGTCAAGGTTAATGCCGCTTTATGAAGGTGGGGTTGTAACCCCAGGCAATGCTTCCGGCATCAATGATGGTGCTGCGGCTGTGATCATGGGCAATTCATCGGTGGGTCAGCGGTATGACTTGCGCCCACGTGCCCGTCTGTTGGCCGGTGCAGTCGCTGGGGTGGAACCTCGGTTCATGGGGCTTGGCCCTGTTAATGCCATCAAAAAGGCTTTACTGCGTGCCGGATTGAAGCTGTCCGACATGGATGTCATCGAAATCAACGAGGCCTTTGCAGCCCAGGTGCTGGGTTGCACACGCAGCCTGGGGCTGGCAGATGATGATCCAAGACTCAATCCCAAGGGGGGAGCCATTGCTCTGGGTCACCCATTGGGAGCCAGTGGAGCCAGGTTGGTGGCCACGGCTTTACATTTTCTTGAGCAAACAGGCGGGCGTTTTGCCCTTGTCAGCCTTTGCATTGGTCTGGGACAGGGCATTGCCTGCGTTTTGGAGCGGTGTGAATCACACAACAAAAACTGAAGAACTGGAGAACACCCATGGCGAATCAACCCTCTTTTCACTGGCAAGATCCCTTGTTACTGGACCAGCAGCTAACGAATGAAGAACGTATGGTGGCAAAAACGGCTGCTGACTTTGCTGCAGACCGACTCAAGCCTCGTGTGTTACAGGCATTTCGTGATGAACAAACAGATCCTGCCATTTTCCGGGAAATGGGAGAAACCGGTTTGTTGGGAGCTACCATTCCGGAAGCCTATGGCGGCAGTGGCATGAACTATGTTTGTTATGGCCTGATTGCCCGCGAAGTGGAGCGAGTGGATTCAGGTTATCGTTCCATGCTGAGTGTCCAGTCTTCTCTGGTCATGGTGCCGATTTATGAGTTTGGTAATGAAGCCACCCGCCAGAAGTACCTTCCGAAACTGGCCAGCGGTGAATACATCGGCTGTTTTGGCCTGACTGAACCCGATCATGGTTCTGACCCTGGCTCCATGGCAACACGTGCTCGCAAAGTGGAGGGAGGCTACAGCCTGACCGGCAGCAAGATGTGGATTACGAATAGCCCGATAGCGGATGTGTTTGTTGTCTGGGCGAAAGATGATGAAGCGCAGATCCGTGGTTTTGTGCTGGAAAAAGGCTGGAAGGGACTCAGTGCACCAGCCATCCATGGCAAGGTTGGCCTGCGAGCTTCCATTACCGGTGAAATTGTGATGGATAACGTGTTTGTTCCGGAGGAAAACGCTTTCCCTGAAGTGCGTGGCTTGCGCGGTCCGTTCACCTGCCTTAACTCGGCGCGTTACGGCATTGCCTGGGGTGCATTGGGTGCAGCCGAGGATTGCTGGCACACTGCCCGCCAGTATGTACTGGATCGTAAGCAGTTTGGTCGCCCTCTAGCAGCCAACCAGTTGATCCAGAAAAAGCTGGCTGATATGCAGACTGAAATCACTCTGGCACTGCAAGGTTGCCTACGATTGGGGCGCATGAAAGATGAAGGCACTGCAGCAGTGGAAATCACTTCAATCATGAAGCGCAACTCTTGTGGCAAGGCGTTGGATATTGCCCGTGTAGCGCGTGACATGCTCGGTGGCAATGGCATCAGTGATGAGTTTGGTGTGATCCGCCATCTGGTGAATTTGGAAGTGGTCAACACCTACGAAGGCACTCACGATGTTCATGCACTGATCCTCGGTCGGGCTCAAACAGGATTGCAGGCGTTTTTCTGATTTGAACAATGAAACTTTTATCTGTGACTCGCCTGCCAACACCACTCACTCGGCTGCAGGCGGGTTGCAGAACCTCTATGCCGGAGATGACTGATGCACCTTGAAGAAGCCATACGTTCACGCAAATCCGTTCGTCGTTTTTTGCCAAAAAAGGTTCCTCGAGATGTGATTGAAGCCATGCTCGAGCTGGCAGCCAGAGCACCGAGTGGCAACAACATTCAACCCTGGATCGTGCACGTGGTTACTGGCCAGGTGAAACAGGCCATCAGTAAGGACATTCTGGACGCCATCAAGACTGAGTCGGACCAGCACCAGGCAGAATATGACTATTACCCGGAAGAGTGGTTTGAACCCTATCAGGCACGTCGCCGAGCTGTTGGTTTTGAGCTGTTTGAACAGCTAGGAATTGCCCGCGCGGACCGTGAGGCAAGAGAACAGCAAACACTGCGAAACTTTGAGTTTTTTGATGCCCCGGTGGCACTGTTTATCAGCCTGGATCGACGCCTGAGTTTGGGTAGCTATGTGGACCTGGGCATGTTCATTCAAAACCTTTTGCTGGTTGCCCGAGCGCATGATTTGCACACCTGCGCCCAGGCTGCTTTTGCACCCTTTCACCGCATTGTCCGCCACCATATTCCATTAGCTGATGAACACCTGCTGGTGTGTGCTATCTCCCTGGGCTTTGAAGATCTGGATGCCCCGGAAAACAAATTAATCACCCCCCGAGAGGAAGTGCCAGGATTTGCTGGTTTTTATGGGTTTGAATAACCATGCTGGATGGGCTTGTTGAAAAATCACTCAAAGCCCCTGCCCACAGGCAAAACCTGAAGCCCAGGCCCATTGAAAGTTGAAGCCGCCCAGTTGCCCGGTGACATCCAGCACCTCCCCGATAAAGCGGATCTGTTCCAGCCCCTGTACTGCGAAGTTCTGTGATGAGATGTTGCGGGTATCCACACCGCCAAGGGTGACTTCGGCGGTGCGGTAACCTTCAGTGCCTGCTGGTTTGATCGGCCACTGGTGCAGCTGTTCTGCCAGGTTTTCGATCTGTTGATTGGACAGGTCGGCCAGGCGTTCCGGCAGGCTTGTTCCTTGTTCTTGCAGCAAGGTCAGCAGGGTGCTGGCCAGGCGTTTGGGCAGGTGTTCCTGTAACCAGCCCGCCAGGGTGCTGCGAGGTTGTTGCTGGCGCAGGGTTTTCAGCTGGTTTACCACATCCAGTGTGGGTAACCAGTTGATCAGCAGGTTGTCACCGGGTTGCCAGTAGCTGGAAATCTGCAGCATGGCCGGGCCGGACAGGCCGCGATGGGTGATCAGCAGGGGTTCACGAAAGGTTTTACCGCGACAGCTCACTGCAACTTCAGTGCTTAAGCCGGACAGGGGCGCCAGTGAGTTTTTTAATTCCGGGTGCAGGGTGAAGGGCACCAGCCCGGCGCGGGTGGGCAGCACGTCCAGTCCAAATTGACGCGCCAGGTCATAACCAAAACCTGTGGCCCCCATGGTCGGGATGGAAAGACCACCGGTGGCAATGACCAGCGCACCGGCTTCAACCTTGCCCAGACTGGTGTGCAGGCATACGCCATCTGCAGTGGTTGTCACCTGCTGAATGGCAGTTTTCATGCGCAGGTCGATTCCGGCCCATTCGGCTTCGGTCAGCAACACCTGCAGGATGTCTTTGCTGGAGTTGCTGCAGAACAGTTGGCCCGGTGCCTTTTCGACATAATCCACACCATGACGCTCCACCAGTTCCACAAAGTGTTGCGGGGTGTAGCGTTTCAGCGCGGAAATGCAGAAGTGTGGATTGGCCGAAAGGTAATTGGCCGGGGTGGTGTTGAGGTTGGTGAAGTTGCAACGCCCACCACCGGACATCAGTATTTTCTTGCCGGGCTTGTCAGTGTGATCCAGCAGCAACACCCGCTGACCCTGATATCCGGCAGTAGCGGCACACATCAGCCCGGCGGCACCGGCTCCCAGTACAACAACATCAGCAGTCAGGGTCATGCAACTTTTCCGATCATCACAGTAATAACAAACCAGCCAGTACCACCAGCAGGAGGGCGAAAGTCAGTGCTGCTTCACGCCGCAACAGGCTTTCACGATCCGTCAACCGCAGCAGCAGTGGCCAGATCAGTGACAGGCTGTGTGCCAGTTGCAACACCTGCTGTTGTGCTTGCTGCAAAGCGCTCAACAGCTTCTGGCCAAGGTGTTGCAGCGGCTGCTGCAGGCTCAGGTAAATCCATACCAGATCCCCACCGGGAATGGCACGGCTTTGCCAGTCCTTGCTGAAACGACCGATCAACCAGCCACCTGCCAGTGCCAGCAGGCTGCCAAGCATGACTGGCAGGGCCAGTTGCAGGAAGTTCTGAGGGTCAGGCCACAGGAGTTGTGCCTGATCCGGCAGTGGCAACCACCAGGGCACCAGCAGTCCCAGTGGCAGCAGTATCAGCCAGCCAGTCAGCATCCAGGGGTTGCTCTGGTGCTGGTCTGGCTGGGAAGCGGTCTTGTATTCCTGCCACAACAGCCACAGGTAACGAGCCATCAACAAGGTGGTGCCTGCGGCAGCCAGTGTCAGCCAGTTGATCAACCCGGTGTACTCCAGTTGATACAGTCCTGACTTGGCTTCCCATTTGGTCATCAGGCCGCTGCCCAGCAAACCGGTCAGGGCCAGCGCCGGTAACAGCAGCAACAAGACTAAAAGCGGCAATGGCAGGCGACCCGGATGTTGACTGATGCCCACTGCCAGGAACAGGCTGCCTTTATTCAGGCCATGATGGGCGACAAATAACAGCAGTGCCGGCACTAACAGTGGCCACAGGTGTTGATCGGCCAACCCGGCCCCCAGCAGGGCAGTGATCATGCCCATCTGGCTGATGCTGGAATAAGCCAGCACACTTTTGGCACGGCTTTGCATGATGCCAATCAGGGCCGCTGCCAGTGCTGCCAGCAAACCGGCCGTCGTGAGCAGATGTCCAGTCTGTGGCAGGCTGGTCAGACCCAGCGGTAGCACCAGCCACCAGCCCAGCAAACCGGCCTTGATCATCGCGCCGGACAACACTGCACTGGCTGGGGTTGGTGCGACCGGATGCGCCAGTGGCAACCAGACATGCAGGAAGGGCAAACCGGCTTTGACACCAAACCCCAGCAGCAGGCAGGTCAGCAGCCATAATGGGGCATCCGGTTCGGCCAGGGTAATGGCCAGTTGTGACATGGTGGGAGTGGCCGAGCGGGCGGTGGTGCCCAGTAAACCGGCCAGCATCAGGGCTTCACCCAGCACCGCCAGCACCAGATAAATGCGTCCGGCCTGCAGTGCTTCACTGGTGCGCTGGTGAATCACCAGTCCATAACCGGCAAAGGTCATCAGGGCAAAGCCCAGATAAAAGCTGGCCACATCCTCGGCAAGAATCAGCAGCAGGTTGCCACTTTGTGTCAGCAACCACAGCAGTGCAAAGGCATTCAGCGCAGCAGGTTTGCCCTGCATGTAACCCCGCGCATAAATGCCAGCCAGTAACCACAGCAGACTGGTCATCAACAGAAATACCAGTCGCACTTCATCCACCAGCCAGTGACCGCCCAGCAGCAGGCCGGGCAACAGCAGTTGCTGGCTGGAGTTGGCAGCCGTTTCAAACAGGCCGCTACCCAGATACAGGGCCAGCAGCAGGGCAGGTAAGGGAGCGCTCAGCCACAGGGCATTAAAAGCCTGTTGACTGGCCGCCGGTTCACTCTGTAACAGCCGCAGTACCAAAGGCAGTGCCAGCAACAGGGGCCACAGGGGGGTTAAAAGCAACAACAGGCTGGTCATGGCAGATACTCCCTTGTAGTCACCAGTTGCACCCAGGCCAGCGGGCTGAAGTCTGAGGCTGCCAGCAGTCCGGCCAGCAGACTGAGGCTGGCGGTGACCAGTGGTGGAATCAGCAACCACAGACTGGTATCCCAACGCCCCAGCACACGTTCCTGAGGCCACTCACCCTGTTGCGGGCAGAACCAGATGCGGTACAGTAGTGGCAGGAAATAACCGGCATTCATCAGGCTGCTGAGAATCAGCACCAGCAGTACCCAGTCCATGTCCGCATGCAGCGCACCGGTTGCCAGATACCATTTGCTGATGAAGCCGGCAATGGGTGGCAGGCCGATCATGCCCAGTGCACCGATGGTGAAGGCCAGGCTGGTGCCGGGCATGCGGCGACCAGCGCCGTTGAGTTGCTGAATCTTGTGAATGCCCAGGGTTTCGGCATAGTTACCGGCACAGAAAAACAGCGTGACCTTCATCAGGCCCTGGTGCAGCAGGTGCACCAGTCCGCCAATGGTTCCTGCCGGTCCGAACAGGCTGATGCCCAGGGCAATGTAGGACACCTGGCTGACGGTGGAAAAGGCCAGCCGACGCTTGATGTCCTGTTGTGCCAGTGCTCGCAGGGAGCCGTAAAGGATGGTGATGGCGGCAGCAATGCCCAGCGGTAATAACAGGCCCAGTTGATAACTCAGGGTGATGCCATAAACATCATAAACCACCCGCACAATACCAAAGGCACCGGCTTTGACCACGGCAACGGCGTGCAGCAGGGCACTGACCGGAGCCGGGGCCACCATGGCCTCCGGTAGCCAGCCATGCAGTGGCACCATGGCTGCCTTTACCGCCAGACCACCGATCAATAACAGGAAAATCCATTTCAAGGTGCTGGCCTGTTCCGGTAGCAGTGCATCGAGTTGACCGGTGGCAGCAAAACTCAGGTCACCGGCAAGGCTGTGCATCCACAACACCCCCGCCAGCAACACCACACCACCACCGAGGGTGTAGATCAGATAGAGGCGTCCGGCCCGCAGTGCCTTGTCGGTGCCCTTGTGCACCACCAGCGGGTAGGTCGACAGGGTCAGCAATTCATAAAAGATCAGAAAGGTGAACAGGTTACCGGCAAAAGCAATGCCCAAGGTTGAAGCCACGCAGAGGCTGAAAAAGCCGAAAAAACGGCGGCGGTTCGGTGTGCCTTCCAGATAACCGATGGCATAGAGGGTGGTGAACAACCACAGCAGGGATGACAGACCGGCAAACATCACCCCCAGTGCATCCGCACGCAGCACAAAGTCGATGCCGGTCAGCAGGGTGAAGCGGGTTTCATAAACCTCACCCTGGGAGACACCCACCAGTATCCAGATCACCAGCAGGATTTTTATACCGGCTGCAGCCAGGTTGATGCTGCTGCGCATGCGACTGTTGTTTTCATCCAGCCAGAAGATGATGGCAGCGGCACCCAGCGAAGTGAACAGCACCAGTACCGGTAGCCAGAAGTGCAGATCCATCATGCTGCACCTCCCGGTAAAGCAGTGGAGATCAGCCATTGTGGCCAGGCTGACAGAATGCCAAGTGCCAGTGCCAGCAGCGCCAGCGCCAGTGCTGACAGATCCAGTACCAGTGCCGGTTGGCGGAAGCGGTCTGGATTGTCAGACTCTACATAACACTGCTGGTAAACCTTGAAGATATAAACCGCACTCAAGGCGCTGCCGGATAACAGCACCAGAATCCACCACCACTGACCGCTGAGCAAGGCGCTTTGCAGCAGCAGCCATTTGGCCATGAACCCGCCACTGGGCGGCAGGCCCATCAGACTGACACCCGCCAGACCAAAACCCAGCAGGGAGAAAGGCAGGTAACGACCGGCACCGTGCAGCCCCGGCAGATCCGGGCGGCCCATGGCCAGCACCAGATTGCCGGCCGCCAGGAACATTGCTGCCTTGGCCAGTGCATGGGAAGTCAGTTGCAGCCAGCCACCTTCCCAGGCCAGACGAGTCGCTTCTTCGCCGGTACCGGTGGTGAGAGGAAACAGCAGCAGCAGGTAACCCAGTTGGGCCACCGTGGAATAGGCCACCAGCATTTTCAACTGCTGCTGACGGCAGGCCATCCAGCCACCCCAGAACACTGCAGCAGCCCCCAGCGCTCCCAGCAACTGGGCAGCAGAAAAGGTCAGGTTGTCCGGGGCCATCTCCAGCCACAGACGCACCAGAATATAAAAGGCAGCCTTGGCCACCAGGCCTGACAGCAGTGCACTGACCGGTGGCAAGGCACTGGCGTGGGCAGGAGGCAACCAGCTGTGCAACGGGAAAGCGGCCATTTTCAGCAACAGGCCCAGGGTCATCAGAGCCAGTGCCGCCTGACCACTGATGCTGTCCGTGAAAGTCAGGGCCAGGGAGGAAATATCCAGCTGACCCTGGTGGCCATAAATCAGCGCCACCCCCAGCAACCAGGCCAGTGAACCCAGCAGGGCGGCATAAAGATAACGCAAGGATGCCGCCAGGGCTTTTTTCTCACCGGTCAGGGCGACCAGACCCACGGCACTGAATCCCAGTAATTCCAGACCGACATAGAGGTTAAACAGATCGGCGGAGAGCCAGATCACATTCATGGCGGCCCAGCAGAAAGCCAGCAGTGGCCAGAAGTAGGTTTTGGCGCGTGGGTACTCCTGCAAATAGCGTCCGGCATGCAGGGTGCAGACACTGGTAATGCCACTGGTCAGTAAAAGCAGCAGCAGCGCAAGGCCATCAAGCCGCAGGCGAATACCCAGAGGAACGGCCCAGTCGCCCAGACTGTAGAAATGATCACCGCGCTGCAGCCATTGCAGTAGCACCAGCAGTGTCGCCAATAAAATAAGTCCAACGGCTGTGGTTGCAATCAGCGGTTGCAGTCGCTGCCCGGCAGTGAGTGACAGGATGGACCAGAGAAGTGGCAGGATCACCAGCCAGGGCAGTAATGAAGGGCCTTCGGTCAGCCATGACAACATCAGTGGGGCGCTCCTTGAGTCTTGCCTTCAGCAGGGTTATCACCTTGTTGCAGTTCAGGTTCAATATCTTCCGGCAGGCCGGTCAAGCCGGTCAGGTGATACCAGCGCCGGATCAATACCAGTGCCAGCGCGGTGGCTGATACAGCCACTACAATACCGGTCAGTACCAGTGCCTGGGGAACTGCATCCACACCCTGACCTTGTTGTGCCAGCCCGGTCATCACCAGAAAACAGCCGCTGCCGGTCAGGTTGAATGCCAGCAGTCGACGAATCAGGTGGCGGTGCAGGATGAAACCGGTCAGCCCCAGAATCACCAGTGCGCCCCCTGCCAGGGTATAGGGTAAAAAGGTGTTCATGATGGTTGATCTCCGGTCCGTGGTGGGTGTCCTTTTCGGGCAGGAGCCGGACTGGCCTCAAAAAGTGCATAAAGTAACAGTGCCAGCGAGAAGGTCAGGGCTGTTTCCACCAGCAGGATGAATGCCCCGGCCAGCTGTTCCGGCCAGGCCAGAAACGCACCACCCTGCAGCAGTTGCACTGATCCCAGTAACAGGAAAGTACCCAGGCCACCCACCAGTCCGGCACGCAGCAATAATGGGTGGTTCTGCCCAGGTAATTGTTGTCCGGACAGGCGCAGCAGTACCAGCATGGCGGCCATCACTGCTGCCGCCTGAAAGGCACCGCCACTGCGATAACTGCCAATCCACAAAAGGTAAAGTGCAACCAGCAACATCAGTGGCAACAGCCAGCTCAGCATGCCTTGCAGCAGGGGTGAACTGACGCGACTTTCTGCGGCGGCATCATCATGGCTGAAGCGCAGGGCCAGCCCCACCACCACTGCAACCAGAATGACAGCCACTTCCAGCAGTGTATCCCAGGCCCGGAAGGCCAGCAGTACAGCCGTCACCGGATGAGCCACACCGCTGGCCTCGATGTGCAAGGCAACTTCTGCGGGAAGATTCACGGAGGGTTGCAGGGGCTCCAGCAAAGCACCCAGCAGTACCAGTCCCAGGGCTCCAGCCAGCACCAATGCCAGTATGGTGAGTAGTGGTAACAAGCTGCGCAAGGGTTGTCCCGGCGGATGCGGCTGACGCAAATGCCCCAGCGCATCCAGCAGCAGCACACCGGTCAGTCCGGCGCCAATGGCTGCTTCAGCCAGTGCCAGATCGGGTGCCTGCAGGCGCACCCACACCAGTGCCATCAACAGACCAAAGGCAATAAACATCACCACGGCGCGGAACAGCTCACGAGCCAGTAGTACCCCGAGGGCCACCAGCGGCAGGGTCAGAGCCAGCAGCAGATCAATCATCTTGCTGTTCTCCTGCATTGGAAGGGCGAAACTCGCGGCAGACACGTACCACCAGATGCCCGGCCAAGGCGCTGGCAGCAATGGCCAGCAGCCAGATCAGGATCATCTTGATGGCCACTGGCCAGTGTTCCACTCCGGGCAGTAAACCCAGCACGATCAGGCCAAGTCCGAGATTGTCGACCTTGGTCAGGGCATGGATGCGAGAAGGGGTGTCAGGGAAGCGCAGGATGCCCAGCGTGCCGACCAGAAAAAACAGAGCACCGGACAAGAGTAACAAGGCGCGCAGCAGATCAATCAGCATCATGGTCTTGCTCACTGTGGTGGTCGGCCGGTTGGGTGCGAGCCACAAAGGCAACGGTGGCCATGATGGCCAGCAGCGCCAGCACCAGTGCAACATCACGCAGTGCCGGTTGCTGCATCAATTCTGCCAGCAATAACAACAGGCCCACCCCGGTGGTGCCGAACAGCTGGGCTGCCAGCATGCGATCAGCCCTGCCGGGGCCGGCCCAGATACGCCATAAACCGAGTAATAATGCCAGCAACAACAACAGGGTGCTGATCCAGAGTACCTGTGTCATGTTTCCTGCCTCCGGTGACGTTGTTCCTGTTCCAGCAAGTCAGCAACGGGTAAACCAAAAACAGCCGCTATCTGGCGTTGAGCAACAAAAACATCATGTTCCACTGGCTGGGTCATATCCAGGCAGTGCAATAACAGGCGGTCTTTTTCAAAGCGCACACTCAGGGTGCCGGGTAACAGTGACAGGGTCATTGCCAGTAACCAGCGAGGCGCACCGGAAGGCAGGTAGAGGGGAACACTGATTGCGCCTGGCTGAATGGGGAGTTCCGGAGACAGGGTGCGGCGGGCTACGTCCAATCCGGCCAGCAATGACTGGCGGGTGAAAAACCACCAGAAAGCCAGCAAGCCAACTAGTGAAAGCCGTCGCCCAGGCTGAGGATGCAGATGATGACTGAGCCAGACAGCCAGCAGTACTGCCGGGGCACCCAGTACCCAGCTGTCATTGCGTCCTTCGCTGATCAGCCACCAGACTGTAGCAGCCAGTACCAGGCGCAGCAACAGGCTGATGATTCCAGAAACATTCATGCGTACATCCATCAAGGGTTTGGGCAGCATTCTAACATCCGCTCCTTTGCAAAATAAGGCGTGAACCCCAGGTATAGACTGTATTTGTGCTCCTTTTATCCCCGGACTATGCTGATTGGAGCACCAATAAGAATAACAAGGGGCGCTGCCATGATTCAGTTGCAACAGATTCACCATGTGGCTTATCGCTGCAAGGATGCCAAGGAAACCATGGAGTGGTATCGCCGCATGTTGAACATGAAGTTCCTGCTGGCCATTTCTGAGGACCGGGTGCCTTCCACCGGTGCTGAAGATCCTTACATGCATATCTTTCTTGATGCCGGTGGCGGCAACATCCTGGCATTTTTTGAGTTGCCCCAGTCGCCTCCCATGGGCCGTGATACCAACACTCCGGAATGGGTGCAGCACATTGCCTTTGAACTCGCTGACGAGCAGGCCTTGCTGGATGCCATGGATGAACTGCGCAGCAAGGGTGTTGAAGTGCTGGGGCCCACTGATCACGGCATCATTCGATCCATCTATTTTTTTGATCCCAATGGTCACCGTCTGGAGCTGACCTGTCGCACCGGCACCTCCGAGCAGTTGCAGCTGCTGGAAGCAGTTGCACCGCTGATGCTGGAAGAATGGTCCCTGACCCGAAAGGCACCGCGTCATGCGGCCTGGTTGCATCAGCAACAGGAGGATCAAACATGAAACTGGCCTCCTTGAAGCAGGGGCGTGATGGTCAGCTGTTACTGGTCTCACGCGATTTACAACGGGCGGTTTCAGCCGCCGATATCGCGCCTACCCTGCAAGCTGCACTGGATCAGTGGCACCGGTTGCAACCCTTGCTGGAAGCGCGTTATCAGGCCTTGAATCAGGGTCAGCTGCAGCAGAGCTTTGCTTTTGACCCCTCGACCTGCCACTGCCCGCTACCCAGAGCTTTCCACTGGGCGGATGCCAGTGCTTATGTCAATCATGTGGAGCTGGTGCGCAAGGCGCGTGGTGCGGAGATGCCAGCCAGCTTCTGGGAAGAACCGCTGATGTATCAAGGTGGTTCGGATACCTTCATTCCTCCACATGATCCAATCAGGCTGGCTGATGAGGCCTGGGGAATTGATCTGGAAGGTGAAGTGGCGGTGGTCACTGATGATGTGCCCATGGGCATCAGTGCCGCCCAGGCCAGTCATCACATCCTGCTGGTGATGCTGGTGAATGATGTTTCACTGCGCAACCTGATTCCTGCTGAGCTGGCCAAGGGATTCGGTTTTTACCAGTCCAAGCCTTCATCCAGTTTTTCACCGGTGGCAGTGACACCTGATGAATTAGGTCGCCACTGGCGTGATGGACGTGTTCATTTGCCGCTGCTTTGCCAGGTGAATGATGAACTTCTCGGGTGTCCTGATGCCGGAGTGGACATGACCTTCAATTTTTTTCAGCTGGTGGCACATGCAGCTAAAACGCGACCGCTGGGCAGTGGCACCATCATCGGTTCTGGCACGGTGTCCAATCGTGATTCATCGGTGGGTTCTGCTTGTCTGGCAGAGAAACGCATGCTGGAAATACTGACAACCGGGCAGGCCAGTACCGCATTTCTGAGGTTTGGAGACAGGGTGCGTATTGAAATGCTGGATACTGAGGGCCGCAGTATTTTTGGTGCACTGGATCAGTTGGTCGAAGCCTGGCAGCCTGACGGATAGCAGGAGGTGCAAGATGCTGACTTTATACAGTTACTGGCGCTCCACCGCAGCCTGGCGGGTGCGTCTGGTATTAAACCTGAAGCAGTTGGCGTATCAACAGGAGGCGGTGCACCTGTTGCAGGATGGTGGTGAGCAGCGCCATGCCGCGTATCGGGCGTTGAACCCGCAGGGGCTGGTGCCACTATTGGTGGATGGTGAGCAGCGCATTGCTCAATCCCTGGCGATTATTGAATACCTGGAAGAAACTCACCCTGAACCAGCCCTGTTGCCGCGTGATGCGGGGGCCAGAGCCAGAATCCGCAGTTGGTCCCAGTTTATTGTCAGTGAGATCCACCCGTTGAATAATCTGCGGGTATTACAATACCTGGAAGGTGAGCTGGGTCTGGATGAAAACAGCAGAAACAGCTGGTATCACCACTGGATAAAAGAAGGACTGGCCGCTCTGGAAAAACAGGTGCAGCAGCATCTACCGATCCGTCAGGGTGGTTTTTCGCTAGGGAATCGGCCGGGTTATTTTGAAGCCTGCCTGGTGCCACAGCTCTACAATGCAAGGCGTTTTAATTGCCCGCTGGAAAGTTATCCCACGCTGGTTGCACTGGATAAGCGCTGTCAGTCACTGGCAGCTTTCAGTAAAGCGGTGCCAGAGATGCAGCCGGATGCTGTGTTGGATACTTGAAGAAAGGCTGCGAAGTGAGGCATAAAAAAACCCGCCATCAGAGGCGGGTTTTTCTGTCTGATACGGGATGATCAGATCGGAGTCACTTTGGCAGCTTGCTTGCCTTTAGGACCAGTGGTTACTTCGAAAGAAACCTTCTGGTTCTCGGCCAGGCTCTTGAAGCCCTGAGATTGGATCTCGGAGAAGTGAACAAACAGGTCGTCGCCACCGTCTTCAGGAGTAATGAAGCCGAAGCCTTTAGTGTCGTTGAACCACTTAACGGTACCAGTTGCCATATCAAAAATTCCTGTATTACGTTTGTTTTTTGAGTCGTCCTCCGGGTTGGTGTTAAAGCCAGCCTGAGGGTTTTTGACTCGGTCTTGCGGGAATCAAGATAGTACGAATGACGAACTGATGTTACCGATAATTCGATTACAACGGCGTTACGACACTTCTTTGTTGCTACCTTGCTGCCTACGGGAAATAGCCTGAGCTAATCGAGGCCCCACGTCAAGTACTTTTAGACGAGTGCTCTTTAATATGCAAGGAAGAAATACAGGTTTTACCGGTAATTAGCGCAAGTTTTTTGTAACGGGGAAGTTTTTTGACCTGATATTCCAGTTGTAACGCCTGGCGGTGATTGCCGGCAGGCTGACTGAACACCAGTTTCAGCGGGCCTTTGCCACGCAGTGCCTTGGCTGATCGCTGGTTGTTGGCCTGATGTTCAGCAAAACGCCGTGCTACGTCCAGGGTGATACCGGTATAGAGTTTTCCGGAAGCCTGCTCCACCATATAGATGTACCAGACGGCTTCGACTACTGGTGGAGCTTCCGGTTGCATCAGTTGTTGTGATGAAGTTCCTGATCGATATCCCGGTCTGAGAAACCAATCAGGTAAAGGATGGCATCCAGTCCCAGGGTAGACAGCGCATGCCTGGCATTCTGGCGGACCAGTGGTTTGGCGCGGAAGGCTATTCCCAGGCCAGCCAGCCCCAGCATGGGCAGGTCGTTGGCACCGTCACCCACCGCAATCGCCTGCTCCAGATTGATGCCTTCGTTACGCGCAATCTCCTGCAGCAACTCCGCCTTACGCTGACCATCCACCACGCGGCCTACTACCCGGCCGGTGACCTTGCCATCTTCAACTTCCAGCAGGTTGGCGTGTACCTCATCAATACCCAGCTTTTGCTGCAGGTACTCACCAAAATAGGTGAAACCACCCGATAGAATGGCGGTGCGATACCCCAGGCGCTTGAGGGTGGATACCAGTTTTTCGGCACCTTCGGTGATCGGCAGGCGCTGGGCAATTTTTTCCAGTACCGAGGCATCCAGACCTTTTAACAAGGCCACACGAGCCTTGAAGCTTTCATTAAAATCCAGCTCACCACACATGGCACGTTCGGTGATTTCGGCCACCTGTTCACCAACACCGGCCTCCTTGGCCAGTTCATCAATCACTTCGGCCTCAATCAGGGTGGAGTCCATGTCAAACACCACCAGGCGGCGATTACGGCGGTAGATGTTGTCTTCTTGTACCGCAATATCCACTTCCAGTTCACCGGCCAGCGCCAGGAAATGACGGCGCAGCTCAGCGGTATCGAGCGTGTCGCCTCGTACTGAAAACTCAACACAGGCACGACCAGGCTCGGCCAGCCTGGACATGCTGACACGCCCGGACAGGCGATGGATACGATCAATGTTCAGCCCATTTTCTGCCACAGTGCGGGTGACGCGGGCTATTTGCTCAGCGGTGATGCGTCGTCCCAGCAGGGTCACGATGTAACGCCCTTTACCCTGACCGGCTACCCAATGCTCATAACTGGCTTCTGCCACAGGTGTAAAACGGATTTGCATGCCCCACTCATGGGCTTTGAACAGCAGCTCTTGTAATACAGGGGAGTGCTGGGCCTGAGGAGGCAGGTGAGCCAGCAGCCCCAGCGCCAGGGTGTCGTGAATCACAGCCTGGCCAATATCCAGGATATTGACACCATAACCGGCCAGTATCTCGGTGATGGCCGAAGTGATGCCGGGGCGGTCATGCCCAGACAAGTTGATCAACACAATGCTGCGATCCTGAGTATTCATCTGCCGCCCATAAAAAGAGTGAAATCTTCCAGCAAAAATTAACCCTGCTTTCTATACTGACTGGGAACAACAAAAAGCAGGGAGGCACGATCAACACTGTCGATTCAGCAAAGGTGAATACAGGAGTCAGTGTTGATCAGTGATAACCCGGCTGTCCCGGTAGCCGACAATTATAGCCTTCCTCTGTGTCGGCATGCACGTCCGGGCAGATGCAGCTTTGCAAGCAGACTGGAGTCTCAGGCCAATGAAATCTCAGCATCGCCTGAATATCGATCATCTGACCCCCTGGCTGGGGGAGGTTTGTGCCCCCAGCTTTCGCCGGGTAGCCCTTAACTGCAAGCGTCTTTTTAATGTTCCTGTTGCGGCAGTCGGTTTACGGGAAGACCGGCATATCCGCCTGTTTTTTTCTGGTGAAAGCCAGCAACGCCTGTTGGTGGATGATGCCTTGTGTGGCTTGCCGCTAGCGATTCCGGCAGAACAGATAGTGATCCCTGACTTGCAACAGCTTCCTGAGGAGTTGCAGCCACACTTGGCGCTGGCGTTGGGTGTACGCAGTTATGCTGGCGTACCTGTGTTTGCCGGGCGTCAGTTGCTTGGCAGCCTCAGTATTGCTGATCATCAGCCGCGTCAGTTTGATGTCAGGGAAGTGCAGCGTTTAAAAGACCTGGCGGTCTGGACCGGTGCACTGTTGGACTTGCATCTTTGAATTGCTGTATCTATATCTGTTGAAACAACCCATCAAGAAGAACAACAGCCATTAACGGAAAAAGGAAATCCCCATGACTCGTTCAAATGCTGCCGATCGCTCCGGGCTGGGTTTCGGTGCGCGTCTGACATTGATGATTCTAGCCTTGTTGCTGGTGTCCATCACCCTGCTGATCAGTCTGGTGATGCTGCAATACCGCCAGGCTTTGACTCAGGATGTATTAAATGAAATGACAACGCGAAGCCAGGGTAATGCTGGAGCTTTTACGGACTGGCTGCTGGCGCGGCAGGATGAAATGCGCTATCTGGCCACCGTGGATGCAGTGGTGAACCTGGATGCGGATGCCAGTGCACAACTCATGGCACGGATGACAGAGTTGGGCGGGTTTTATGACACCATTTTTCTGGTCAGTCCTGAAGGGCGAGGTCTGGCTGGTGTCAGTCTTGAAAACGGTCGGGCGCGCATCATGAGCAGTGATGAGGCTTACGCCTTTAATGTAGCAGATCGTGACTGGTTTCGTTCAGCCATCTCGGGGCGGGATACCTTTTCGCAGCCGGTGATTTCACGGGCAACCGGTAATCAGGTGAGCACTGTGGCCATTCCGGTGCGGCAGGATGGCCGCATTGTTGCCGTGATGCGCGGTGCAGTGCAGATCAATACTCTGGTGGATCGATTGGCAGCCTTGCGAAGGGATGCTGGTACGGAAATTTACATGATTGGCAGTAATGGCCGGGCAATTACACCGGCTGCTTCCATTGGTAATGCTGAAGTCGAGTTGCAAACAGAAGCTGCAGTTGCAGCTCGGAACCGTCAGAACCTTACTGGTGAATATACCAATGCGGCGGGGCAGCCAGTGATTGGCAGTCTGGCATTCATTGAACTGCTGGGCTGGGGCCTGGCAGTGGAAACCGAGTCCCGGGTTGCCATGGCGGAGTTGTATCGCATGTTATGGCTGGTGGTTGGTTTGACGCTGGTGGTGCTGGTGGTGTCGATGGGGGTTTGTATGTTGCTGGTGCGTTCTGTCACTCGCACTTTGGGTGGTGATCCCGCTTATGCTGCTGATGTGGTGCATCTGGTTTCCGAGGGGGATCTGGTGACACCGATTGCCTTGAAAAAAGGCGATGACACCAGTCTGCTGGCTTCCATTCACACCATGCAGCTGAAGCTGCGGCATATTCTTGGTGAGATCGGCAGCTATTCCGATCAGGTTGCGGCGGCTTCGACACAATTGGCTCAGATCAATGATCAGACCAGTCAGGGTATTCAGACCCAGGCCGAAGAAATCAGCAGCTCAGCGGCTGCCATGACAGAAATGACGGCCACATTGGAGGAGGTGGCGCGTAATACCCAGAACACTGCGGATGCCTCCAGGGATGCCTTGACGGCAGCGAATAATGGGCGTCAGGCAGTACGCTCAACACTGGATAGCATCAGTGAGCTGAGTCAGGAAGTTGAGCATGCCACACAGACCATCAATGAACTGAAAGAAAACAGCGATCAGATTGGCAAGATTCTGGTGGTGATCGAAGGGATAGCTGAACAGACCAATCTGCTGGCACTGAATGCTGCCATTGAAGCGGCACGTGCCGGAGACAGCGGGCGTGGATTTGCGGTCGTGGCGGATGAAGTGCGTAGCCTGGCCAGCCGCACCATGGCCTCAACCACCGAAATTCAAGCCATGATTGAACGCTTGCAGAAGGGGGCTGATCGGGCGGTGGTGGCCATGGATGTCAGTCTCAAGGGTACTCACTCCAGTGTGGCCAGTGCGCGTGAAATGGATGAAAAGCTTAACCATATTGCCGATGCGGTCCAGCAGATCGACCAGAATGCCCAGCAGATTGCCAGTGCCACGGAAGAGCAAACGCTGGTGTCTCGAGACATCAATCAGAGCATCAACAATATCAGTGAAGTGGCTGAAATGACGGCAGGCAGTGTCAGGGAGTCATCAGAGGCCAGTGAATCCCTGGCGCATCTGGCGGAACAGCTGAAGGGGCTGGTGGCCCAGTTCCGGACCTGATGGTAAGATCGCGCCATCAACCACCCTTGTTAAGGAAGATTACCCGGCATGGCCGAACAAGAAGCAGCACCTTCCAACCTGATCTGGATCGATCTGGAAATGACCGGTCTGGATCCGGTGAAAGAGCGCATCATTGAAATTGCCACCATCGTGACTGACAGTGAGTTGAACATCATTGAAGAAGGCCCGGTGATGGCTATCCATCAGCCAGACAGCCTGCTGGATGCCATGGATGAGTGGTGTACACGTACCCATGGCGCATCAGGTCTGACCCAGCGTGTGAAAGAAAGCCTTATCAGCACCGCTGAAGCAGAAACGCGTACACTGGAATTCCTGCAGCGCCATGTAAAAGCTGGTGCCAGCCCGATGTGTGGCAACAGCGTGCATCAGGATCGGCGTTTTCTGCAGCAGGAAATGCCTGCATTGGAAGTTTTTTTCCATTACCGCAATCTGGATGTGTCCACCCTGAAAGAGCTGGCCAAACGCTGGCATCCGGAACTGCCAAAAAAATTCAAGAAAACTGGCACCCATCTGGCATTGGATGACATCCGTGAGTCCATTGCGGAACTGCGTTTTTATCGTGAAGAGTTCATTCGCCTACCGGAAAACCCAGCTAAATGAGTGGCCGCAAGCTGACCCGCCAGCAACAGTGGCGTATCGATAAGGTACAACAGGAACGTAATGAACGCGCCCAGCGCAAGGACAGTCGCCTGGATGAAGGGCAGTTGGGTGCTTCACAAGCGGGTCTGGTGACAGCCCATTTTGGTCGCCAGGTCGAGGTTGAGGCGCTGGAGGGTGAGTTACTGGGTCAGCGTCAACGCTGTCATGTGCGGGCCAATGTGGATAGCCTGGTCACCGGTGACAAGGTTAGCTGGCGCCCTCATCTACTGCCCGATGAAAGTGGTGTGGTGGAATCTCGCCACGACCGCCACAGCCTGTTGGCACGACCCGACATGCGCGGTGTGATGAAAGCCATTGCCGCCAACGTGGATCAGCTGTTGCTGGTGATTGCACCCGAACCTGAACCTCACGCCAACCTGATTGACCGTTATCTGGTGGCTGCCGAACACACCGGCATCAGCCCCTTGCTGGTGATCAACAAGTGGGATCTGATGGAAGCGGGTCGACTGGATGCTGTGCTGGTTCAACGGGTCGAGCAGTTATTGGTGACTTACCGCAAGCTTGGCTACCAGGTGCTGATCAGCTCTACACAGCGTCAGCAGGAAGATCTGCAACAATTGCAGGAACATTTAAAAGACCGTATCAGTGTGTTTGTTGGTCAATCCGGGGTTGGAAAATCATCCCTGATCAACCTCCTGTTGCCCGGAGTGGATCTGCGGGTAGGCAGCCTGTCAGAAGATACCCGCAAAGGGCGCCACACCACCACCACCGCCAGACTGTTCCACTTCCCCGTCGGTGGGCAGTTGATTGACTCGCCCGGCATCCGTGAGTTTTCCCTCGGTTTTCTGCAACCGGATGAAGTGGCTCAGGGCTTTTGTGAATTCCGTCCTTATCTTGGCCATTGCCGTTTCCGGGATTGCCGCCACCAGCAAGACCCTGGTTGTGCCTTGCGTGAGGCTGTGGAGCAGGGCCATATTGCCGCCAGTCGCTTTAACAGCTATCACCATATCGTTAAAAGCCTGCAGGAAGCCGACTGAGTACGGCATTGGTTTTTTAACGCGGAATTACCACTTAAGTGGTGTGGTTGTTTGGTTGCAATATTCGTTATATTTGTTGTTGGGTGTAATGCTGGCGTGGCTTTTTAAACAGATTATAACAAAGGCGGTGGTCGCTATGCTGAAATCAATGAGAATCGGGACACGCATCATGCTGGGCATTGCTGCCCTGTTGCTGGCCATTATCCTGTTGATTGCCTGGGCCGTGATGCAGCAGATTCAGGGCATCGTGCGGGAAGCTGAAGAGCGTGAACTGAGTGGCATCCATGCCAGTGTGCTGGCCAGCATTGATGATGAAGCGCGTATAGCCTCTGCGTTGGCAGGTGCTTTAACACAGCTGGAAGGAGTGACCGAGCGCTTTGCGGCTCAGGATAGGGACGGACTGCTGGCATTGCTGGAGCCAGCCAACCGTTTTCTGATGCAGCATTATGCCGTGCGTCAGTTCCAGTTTCATTTGCCACCTGCAACCTCCTTTTTGCGTGTGCATCAACCTGCAACCTATGGTGATGACCTGTCTGGTTTCCGTCATACCGTTGTTGCTGTTAACCGTAACCAGCAGGTGGTGACTGGTCTGGAGCTGGGCGTGGCTGGCTTGGGTATTCGAGGCGTGGTGCCGGTTTATCATGCTGGTCAGCATATCGGTTCGGCTGAGCTGGGCATGTCTTTTGGTCAGCCTTTTTTTGATCGCATCAAGGCTGACAGTGATCCAGCCCAGCGTTTGCAGCTGGCTTTGCATACCCTGCAGGCAGATCGCAGTCTGCGAACCTTCGCCAGCACCCTGGATGGCAAAAATCTGCTGGAAATGTCGAAGCTGCAACAGGCATTGCAGCAACCAGTGTTGAGTAGCCTGCAACTGGCAGGCGTGGACTCTGCTGTGTATGCCGCTCCGGTTCGTGATTTCAGTGGTGAGTTGATTGGAGTGCTGGAAGTAGCGGTGGACCGTACCGGTTATGTGGCAGCCATGGCGGCAGCCCGAAACACTGTTTTGGGTATAGGTTTGGTGGCGTTACTGGTGGGATTGTTGCTGGCCTGGCTGATTGGCCGGACGATTGTGCAGCCCTTGCAGCATACCGTGGCTGCCATGGCTGATATTGCAGAGGGTGAGGGCGATCTGACCCGTCGCATGGATGCTGTGGGCCGTGATGAACTGACGGATTTGGCGCGTGCTTTTAACCGTTTTGCCGGCCGGGTGCAGGAAACGGTGGGTCAGGTGGCAGGCTCAACCGGTCAGTTGTCAGCCGCTGCTGAACAGATGTCTTCAATCACGGCAGAAACCAATCTGAACATTCAGCAGCAGCGCCAGGAAATTGAGCAGGTGGTTGCTGCAATGAATGAAATGACAGCGACGGTGCAAGAAGTGGCACGTAATGCCGAGTCGGCAGCCGCTTCGGCACGTGAGGCTGATGATGAGGCTGCACAGGGTGGTGAAGTGGTGACCGGCACCATTCGTGCCATAGAGCAGATGGCTGAAGGCATGGAAAACACCTCCGGTGTGATTGATCTGCTGGGGCGTGATATTGAAGGCATCAGTTCGGTGCTGGATGTGATTCGGGGTGTGGCTGAGCAGACGAACCTGTTGGCATTGAATGCCGCCATTGAGGCTGCGCGTGCAGGAGAGGCTGGCCGTGGATTTGCTGTGGTGGCGGATGAGGTGCGCACGCTGGCCAGTCGTACCCAGGACTCCACCCAGGAAATTGAAAAGATGATCCACGCGCTACAGGATCGTGCCCATCAAGCTGTTGGTTCGATGAAGCAAAGCCATCAGGATGCCCGTAATATTGTGCAACAAGCGGCAGGTGTTTCTGCCGCACTGGAAGGCATTACCACGGCCATTCGTCGCATCAGTGAAATGAATGAGCAAATTGCTTCTGCTGCGGAAGAGCAAAGCTCGGTGGCTGAAGAGATCAATCGCAACATCATCAATATCAATGATGTGTCTGAGCAGACGGCTGCAGGTGCCAGTCAGACCAATACTGCAGGGCAACAACTGGCTCAGCTGGCGACTGATCTGCAGGCGCTGGTCAATCGTTTCCGCTACTGAGTCAGTCCATCAGTTTGCGCATTTCTTCATGCAGGCGGGCGTCCAGCAGCAAGGGCGCCTGAGCCAGCCAGCGATTGCTGGTCATCAGATCACGCAGCAGTTGAACGGATAATACCGGACCACGCCAGGCTGCGCCTTTGCCTTTACCACTGTCACTGGTGGTGCTGGCAAAGTCTTTCAGGTAGTCCTTCCAGAAGGCTGGAATGAAACGTCTTACAGGGCGCTGGCTCTGGATGGCCAGGCGCTCGGCAATCACCAGTCCCTGGTGATCCAGATCACCAAAATGCACATGGGGCACAAACTGCGGCAGGAAGCGTAAAAAATCACCTGCCAGTGGCAGTTGATCAGGTGCAACCCAGATGGCCAACAGGTTTTCCGGCAGGTCGATATCCAGAAAAACACCACGATCCTCAATGGTCATGACCAGATAGGGGAGTTCACCATCCAGTTCCTGGATCTGTCGAAAATCCCGCTCGGGCAAAACGGCTTCAGAAAGTTGTCGCCAGATCTTTTTTAATTCAATGGCAGTGCCGTGTTTGCGCACCAGCCGCAGGTCCATGTTGCCACGCAGGTGTAAACACCGGTCGTCACTTAATTCAATCTGGGGTAATTCTTTGTAGAGGTGTTCCGGTAAGGGTGTTTCCGGGTTGCCCAATAAAGCCTGCTGCAAGCTACGCCGGTTGAGCACTCTGGGCAGGTCGGAACGGAGTTGCTCCTTGATGAAGCCCCAGCGCTGCTCAAAGGCTTCCCCCAGCATCAACTGGTCACCTTCCAGCGCATCCAGCCATTCACGCCATTCCGGCAGGCGTAGGTCCAGCAGTTCCACCAGGCCCGATCGTCCACGCACACTGAGCATGAAGTTGTCATCTTCATCTTCAGGCACCAGCCAGTTGCTGGCGATGAGCTCATCCACCAGCGGTGCATTGGCATGAGTACGCCGCACTCGCTCATGTTTGTGGAGTGTCAGCGCAGCTTCCTGTATTGGCAGTGATTGCCAGTCGATCTGGGCATCCAGCATGACCTGTCCTTTTATTTATCCTCGACCACGGGTTCTGTTTTTATTGGGACCTGCATTGCGGGCAATGAATTCAATGATCTGGCCCGCTACATCCTTGCCGGTAGCGGCTTCAATGCCTTCCAGCCCCGGAGATGAGTTGACCTCCATCACCACGGGTCCATGGTTGGATCGTAACAGATCCACGCCGCAGACGCGTAATCCCATGGCACGAGCTGCGCGTATTGCGGTGGAGCGCTCTTCCGGTGTGATTTTCACCAGCTCTGCAGTGCCACCCCGGTGCAGGTTGGAGCGGAATTCACCGGGCATGGCCTGGCGTTTCATGGCTGCAACCACCTTCTCACCAATCACAAAACAGCGGATATCGGCACCACCAGCCTCTTTGATGTACTCCTGCACCATGATATTGGCTTTTAAGCCCATGAATGCCTGAATCACACTTTCTGCAGCTTTTTCGGTTTCAGCCAGCACCACACCAATGCCCTGGGTACCTTCCAGCAACTTGATGACCAGCGGTGCACCACCCACCATACGAATCAGGTCAGGAATGTCATCCGGGGAGTGGGCAAATCCTGTCACCGGCAGACCGATACCCTTGCGTGACAATAATTGCAGTGAGCGCAGTTTATCCCGCGAGCGGGTAATGGCGACTGACTCATTGAGGGTGTAGACCCCCATCATTTCAAACTGGCGTAGCACCGCGGCACCATAAAAGGTGACGGATGCACCAATGCGAGGAATCACCGCATCAAAATGCTCAAGGTCTGCACCCTTGTAGTGGATGGTTGGCTTGTGGGTGGCAATGTTCATGTAACACCGCAGGGTATCAATGACCCTGGCAGTGTGGCCCTGCTGTTCAGCAGCCTCCACCAGACGGCGGGTTGAATAAAGGCTGGCGTTGCGGGAAAGAATAGCTAGATGCATGGATCAGTTGGGTCCAGAGAAAAAAACTTAAGGTAGGTGAACCAGTCGCTGACAAACGAACCGGTTCAGAGGGATCCCTGCAAATAAGCCGCACCGGGAGCGACCAGCAGGTGCTGTTCCATGGCACTGCGTCCTAGCAGCATAGGGTATTTCATTCGCGAGCGGTCAGCCAGTGTCAGCTGAATTTTTTCTCTGAACTCACCGAGCAGCACTTCCGTTTCCACCACATAACGCCAGTCGCTGTGGCCATTGGAGCTGCGTACCTTGCGACGATCCAGTAAAGGCAGTTGGCAGCGAACTGTACGCGGCGTGGCACTGGTTTCATCCAGGGTCACAAAACTGATCTGCTGCTGGCCTTTACGGCCTTCAACATGAATGTCTGTGGCATGCAGGCAAGAGGTTTTGGCGCCGGTGTCCACCTTGGCACGCACACAAAGATTTAATGCCGGGAAACAAACCACTTCCCTGGCACCGATGATGATTTTTTCGGTTGGGTTGGTCATTTTTTGATCAGCTCCGGCAAGTCCAGCAGGTTTCAGATTCAGGACAGTTTGTACTTGGGTTATCCACACCCCTGTCCACTTGAACTGTGGGTAACCGCTTGTGGATCATAATGGATCAGACGGCTGGAAAAGCAACCCCTGGTATTTAACCGGATCAGGCGCAAGGCTGGCAAGGCCTTGTCATCTATGGAAAATTCATCTTGCTGGGGTGTGAATTGTGCTGCTGTGGATGGGCAGGCCAGCACCCTGGTATGACCCTGCTGGCGGCTCAGGGGTTGGTGGACATGTCCACAGATCAGGAGTTTCAATTGCTGCTTCAGATCCAGTTTGTCCACAAGCTGCCAGAAGTTGCTGGCGTTATCCAGGCTGATGGCATCCATCCAGCGGCTGTTCACCTTGATGGGGGGATGGTGGAGTGCCACCAGCAGTGGTCGCGGGTCAGTCAGAGCCTGTTGCAGGCGTTCCAGTTCGGTGGCACTCAGGTAACCGGCAACCTGGCCCGGCCAGTGGCTATCCAGTCCCAGCAGTTGCCAGTGAGGTGTCTGATCATGAAAAACACTGCTGGACCAGGCCTGCATCAGTTCCGGGGCGTCGTGATTGCCGGGCAGCCAGCGCCAGGTGAGTCCACTGGCTTGTAGCTGTTGGTATAACCACTGGTAGGTGGCTGCCGCTTCGTCCTGGGCCAGATCTCCGGTCAGCAATAACAAGTCGGGTTGCAGGCGACGGGCCAGTTGCAGTCCGGCCAGAAACCGCTGGCGTGTATCCAGTCCTCGATAACGGGCCGTTGGATCAGCCAGCAGATGGGGATCGGTGAGCTGAACCAGCCGGAACACGCCTGATTCAGTGATCGGGTTCAAAAGTGACATGAGGGGTGTAACCGCGACTTAAAGCAAATTTCAGCCACTCCACCAACTGGGCATTCACCTGCACCTTTTCATCCGGATGAAACATGGCTTCATTGGGGTAGGCATAACGTCCTTCCCGTGGCTGTTGTTGTTGGCAGCTGACTACTTCTGCCAGACGCACATCATGGTAAACCCGGATCTGCATCTGCAGTGGATGCAGCAGGGGGTGATCCACCTGCTGGCTGTAACGCAGTTCAATCAATTCAGTCCAGGGCGTGCGTTCCAGCCGCTGCAGATGTAACTGGCCTAAATCGCGTCCATGTTGTCGCAAACCGATATGGCAAACCTGTTGCTCATCCGCCTGCCACAGGCGTTGCAACAACAGGTAGCTGGCCGCTGCATCACTTTGCAGGCGACTCAGTTCAGCCACATAGGCGGTGCGGGGCATCAAGACTCTCCCGTTTCAGTGGTGGGCAAGGGACGTTGTGCTTGCCACTGGTGTTGCATCTGGGTGTGATTCATTTCAAGCCATTGCAGGGCAATCAGGCTCATGGCATTACGGGCGCGGCCTTGCTGGCATTGTTGCCAGGCTTGCTGACGCGGCAGCACCAGTACACGGATGTCTTCATGTTCGTGTTGCAGGCCGTGTAATCCGCCTGCTCCGCGGGCATCAACTATGGCTGCATAAAGCAGGATCTGTTCATCGGTGCCGCCGGGGCTGGAATAATAGGTGAACAGGTGTTGCAGATCCAGCAATTGCAAGCCGGCTTCTTCCATGGCTTCGCGGTGAGCAACACTTTCCGGGGTTTCACCTGCTTCCACCATGCCGGCAATCATTTCCAGCAGCCAGGGACTGTCCTGATCCTGCAGGGCACCAACCCGGAACTGTTCAACCAGCACCACCTGATCCTGCCAGGGATCATAAGCCAGCACTCCCACGGCCCGGCCACGCAGCAGCAGTTCACGACTCATGGTGTCGGTCCAGCCGCCGGCAAAACGTCGATGTTTCAGACGCAGCTTGTGCATGGCAAAAAAACCCTGGTACACCGGTTGTTCGGCTTCAAGGGTATAATCGACTGCAGTGAACGGTGTCGGGATCATGGTGAAAGTGGCTCCTGATGCCGAAAATGAGGCAAGCGTGCATGATGACAGACTTCGGGAAGCTTACACAATGAAAGGCCGTAACATGAGCCGCTGGCGGGACCCTGCCAAAGATCCGCGCGCGGAAGAAAAAACCGCTTTGATCACACCGGAAGGTTATGCGCGGATGCAATCCACGCGGGATTTTCTCTGGCGGGTGCGGCATCCTGAGCTGGCACAGAAAGTACGTGAAGCTGCTGCCAATGGTGATCGCAGTGAAAATGCCGATTACACTTACAACAAGCGTGAGTTGAATCGCACGCTGGCGCGTATCCGTTTTCTGGATCAGCGTCTGGAGGTGTTGAAGGTGGTGGACCGCCCACCGGCTGATCCACAGCGGGTGTATTTTGGTGCCTGGGTCACGCTGGAGGATGAGGCCGGTGAAGAAAGCTGCTGGCGTCTGGTGGGGCCGGATGAAGCGGATGCCGGTCAGGGACTGTTAAGCATTGATGCACCACGAGCCCGGTTGTTACTGGGGCGTCGGCTGGATGATGAAGTGCTGCTGCCTACCCCGGAGGGGGAGGCAGCTTTTGTGATTACGGATATCCGTTATGCCGAGATATAAGAGGTTACTATTTACTGCTGTTTTTGCACATTCAGGCTGGAAATGAAGTTGCTGGCCAGCAGGTGCAGGTTGCCCACTTGCATGTCCAGTTTGTCTGCCTGCTCACGGGCGGAATCTCCGGCAGATACGGATTTCTCTGCCAGATCTGCAAGCTCCATGACCTGGCGGCTGGTCTGTTCACTCAGTACTGACTGATGGCGCGTCATTTCTGAAACCTCAACTGCCAGATGGTTGATCTGATCCACTGCACCCAGCACTTCCTGCAGGGATTGTTGCATTTGTTCAGCCAGCGCCACGGTTTCCTGGGAGGCATCAACTCCCTTGCCAATGGCTTCTACCGAGGCTTGGGTGTCGTGCTGCAGCTGAGTG
This sequence comes from Marinospirillum alkaliphilum DSM 21637, assembly GCF_900119735.1. Taxonomy (GTDB): domain Bacteria; phylum Pseudomonadota; class Gammaproteobacteria; order Pseudomonadales; family Halomonadaceae; genus Marinospirillum; species Marinospirillum alkaliphilum. The sequence goes on from NZ_FPJW01000008.1 coordinate 30,949, forward strand.
ATGATGCTGCGTACCTGCTGGGTTGAGTCATGGGTGCGCTGCGCCAGACTGCGAACCTCATCGGCCACCACCGCAAAGCCACGACCGGCTTCCCCGGCGCGAGCGGCTTCAATGGCTGCATTCAGGGCCAGCAGGTTGGTTTGTTCAGCAACACTGGTGATCACATCAATCACCGTCCCGATCTGTTCACTGCTGGCTGCCAGACTGGCCACCTGCAGGCGTGCCAGCTCCAGCTCTTCGGACTGATGGGCAATGGCCTTGGCCACCTGCAGGATTTTTTGCTGCCCTTCCTGGGTTGCAACCTGAGATTGGCTGGCAGCAGCAGCGGTGCGTTCGGTGCTGCCCATGACCTGTTCCAGGCTTTCAATCTGTTCATGCATGGCTTGACGAATTTCAGTGATTCGGCTGCCTTGTTCTTCAATGTAATGGAAGGCTTCATGCAGGCGCTCGTCAGAGCGGGATTTGCTGCGGCGCAGATAACCACTGTTGTTGAACAGGCGTGCTACCACAGCGCGTAGTTCAGAGCTGCGAGTACGCAAGGCAAAACCTATGTTGCCAATTTCATCCTGGCGGCCGGTGTAGACGTAGCTCATGATGCGACTGGCACCAACACGTTGGGCTCCGGCTTGCAGTTGTCGCAAACCTTGCAATTGCATTGCAGCACCCAGGCAGGCAACCAGTGCTGCCAATAATGGCAAACTGGCCGTTATGCCTGGTGCCAGCATCAGCATACCGCCGCTGGCTAGTAAACCCGGTAACAGAATGGTGAGCAGCAGGGCATGAAGCAGTGACATGTGAGGACGCGTTAAATAGCCCGGTAGCTGGCCTGTTCTGGACCAGTGGCTGTAAAGGCTGTCTGCACGCTTTATCGCCGCGCGGGGAGCGGCAGTGCGTACTGACTGGTATTCGACAATCTTGCCATCTTGTTTGATGGGGGTGACATAAGCATCCACCCAGTAGTGATCACCGTTTTTGCAGCGATTTTTGACAATGCCTTTCCAGGAGCGACCGGCAGCAATGGTGTTCCAGAGGTCCTGAAAAGCACCGGGTGGCATGTCCGGATGGCGGATCAAATTATGGTTCTGGCCAACCAGTTCGTCACGGCTGTAGCCAGAAACCTTGACAAAGTCGTCGTTGGCAAAGGTGATAATGCCACGCAGGTCGGTGATGGTGATGAGCTGGATGTCTGTTTCAACCGGATGTTCCTGGCCGGTGACAGGTTCATTGATACGCATTGGTGAATCCCCGCTTTATAGTTGCTTTTATTCCCTAGCAATAACCAGACCAGTCTGCTTTATTTTTATGAACAAGGAATGACTGGGCTGATGCGCATCAAATTTAGTCGTTCAGGACTCAAATAACTATTGATCCATATCAAGGCTTTATCATCAAAAAGCATCTAAAGGTTTTTTAATTTTATATCTTATTAAAGTTTTTCTGCTGGGTCAGTGCTTTAAATTGGGGCAGGAGCTGGAGCAGCTGTTCTTGTAGGTTTTCATACAGAGGCTGCAGTTCTGCCATAGAGACACCATTTTTGGCACCTTGCTCCAGATCAGCAGCGGTGGATCTTGCTGCTTCAGCGCCAAAGGTTGCCAGCAGGCTTTTCAGGGTGTGGGCAGTGGCCCCGAGTTCTGCCTGATTCTGTTGTTGCCAGTGCTGTTCCAGTTGCTGCTGGTAGCTGGGATAATCATCAATAAACATCTGCAACACCTGCAATAACAGGCTTTCATCACCACCGAGTGAGTCCAGCGCTTTTTGCCATTGGATAGGGGTGTTTTCAGATGATTCGGTTTCTTCTTCTGTAGAAGGATGAATGACCTCAGCCAGCAAGGCATCAGCCATGTCGAGCAGATCATCCAGTTCACCAGTGCCTTGCAGGCGTTCTTCTTCCGGTTTCTGGGGGGCATACTGCTGCATGACGCGCTCCATTTCTTCATACAGCAGGGTGGGAACCACCGGTTTGGCAACATAACCCTGCATGCCTTCTGCCAGACAGCGCTCACGATCCCCTTGCATGGCATTAGCGGTCATGGCCAGGATGGGCGTCAGGGGTAAATGGTGTGCCTGCTCATATTCGCGCCACTGGCGTGTGGCCTCCAGTCCATCCATGACCGGCATCATTACGTCCATCAGCACCAGGTCAAAATCCTGCTGTTGCAGAAGTTCCAGCGCTGTCTGGCCATCCGGAACCACGGTGATTTGATGTTGATAACGTTCCAGCAATTTAATGGCCAGTTTCTGGTTAACCGGATTGTCTTCCGCCAGCAGCAGGTTCAATCCACGGCTATAGTGCTCATCATTACTGCCTTGCAGGCCGGATTGATGGACTTTCACCTGCCCCAGTACCTGATTCAAGGTGGCGTGAAGTTCCGTCATGATGATGGGTTTGGTCAGGTAGCCGGTTAATCCCAGATCACGACAGCGCTGAGCATCACCTGCTTCGGCAGAGGCGGTGAGTATCACCACCTGAGTGTTTTTGATGGCTGGGTCTCTGGTGATGCGCTCTGCAACCTGAAAACCACCCATGCCAGGCAGGTTGGCATCTAATAACACCAGATCATAGGGTTGATGTTCCGCTTCGTGGCGTAACTGGAACAAGGCCTCGGGGCCAGAGGTTGCAAAGCCGTGGGGTACTTCCAGTTGCGTTAACATGGCAGACAAAACACGCCGATTGACCGGTTGATCATCCACCAGCAATACCCGATAACGAGTCAGGTTGATGTTCTGGATGGTACCGCTTTCAGGTTGTTCAGCTTCACTCATCGGCACTTGCAGCGTAAATACGGACCCTTGTTCTGGCACACTGCTGGCAAAAACCTCGCCCTGCATCATGTGGGTCAGTTCACGCACAATGGATAGGCCCAGCCCGGTGCCTTCAAATTGGCGGTTACGCTCGCTGTTAACCTGCTCAAAGGGTTCAAAGACCTTCTGCAGGGCCTCTGGGGACATGCCAATGCCGGTATCACGGACACTAAAGCGAATAACCGGCTGCGGGTTGTCTGATCCAGACAGACGCTCAACCGTTAAATGCACCTCACCATTTTGGGTGAATTTGATGGCATTGCCCAACAGGTTAATCAGCATCTGGCGTAAGCGTGATGGATCTGCATAAACATAGCGTGGCAGGTCCGGACTCATGTCATAGTGCAGCTGTAATTGCTTCAGTTGCGCGCGGCTGGACAGGCTGCGCATGGTCAGGCCAATCAGTTCTGGCAGATCAAACACGCGGGGTTGCAGATCCAGCTTGCCTGCTTCAATTTTGGACAGATCCAGCAGGTGATTAATGATTTCCAGCAGGTGCTCTGCTGACATGCGCGCCAGATCCAGATGCTCTTTTTGTTCCCTCTCCAGCTCGGTACCCAGTACCAGCTCCAGCATGCCAATAATGCCGTTCATGGGGGTGCGGATTTCATGGCTCATATTAGCCAGAAACTGACTTTTGGCCTTGCTGGCAGCGCGGGCAACCTCAATCTGGCGATGAAGCTCCGCTTCATTCAGGCAGCCTCGGCAGAAGCGCCCCAGTTTGTCCATCAGCGGTGGTAGCGCCTGGAACAGGCTATCGGACAGCGGTTGATCTTCTTTGAGTAAAAGCAGTAACCCAAACCCTGGCAGGTTAAACAGGTATAAATGACCTTGATCAACATCAAGCTGCATGGGTAACTGACGGCTCCAGCTCGGCCAGTCAGTGATATAGGTGGGTAGTTGTGGTAGTTCGGGACAATTCAGGGTTTGGTGTTGTGATAAACAGGGAAGGCAGGTTCTGGGTTGCCATTCCAGTCGCAGGGTGCAAACAGCCTCCTCGCCCAGACCTTCGTGACGGATTTCTTCACGGTGCTCAATGGCCTGCAGCACTTGAATGCAACTGGCATTCAGACGTGTCAGCAGGGTTTGCAGTGCATCTTGCAGCAGGGTGTCCAGATCCGCACTGGAGCCCATGCTCAGGGCGATATCATAAAGGATGGCAAGATCGCTGGACTGCTTCACCCGGGCTTCTCCTGTACTGCTGGTTTACATGAGCACTTGATGATAACAAAATGTAACATTGAGTGTCATTGGAAACTTCCTGCAGGGCGCTAAACTGGTCCCTGATTTGATGACTGGATAAGACAGCGTGAACGAAATCAATACTGAAGATGCAAAACGCAGTGTGCTGATTGTGGATGATACCCCGGTCATGCGTACCCTGCTGCGACAGCTGCTGAAAGATCAGGGTTTTCTGGTGATTGGTGAGGCGTCCAACGGTACAAAAGCGCTGGATGAGTTTCGTCGTCTTAAACCGGAGGTGGTTTGCCTGGATATTGAAATGCCGGAAATGAATGGTCTGGATGTATTAAAGACCATCAAGTCTGAGCAGCCTGACACAGTGGTGGTCATGATTACCGGTGATGCACAGGCGCGCAGTGTTAATCAGGCCATTGATGCCGGTGCCAATGGTTATATCCTGAAACCTTTCAGTGGTGTGCGTGTTGCTGAAGTGATCAACAAGGCGCTGCTGGCTGGCTGACAGCCTGCGGGTTGAACACTGTGGGTTGGTCACCGCAGGGGGTTTAAAGGTTTGCCGGGATTGTCAGACTTATCTGGCTTGCAGATGTCAGTTCAGCTTGGCGAACTGCGTTTGCGAAAGTGGTCCAGTACAGAGCTGGCCAGGTCGTCAGCATCAAATTTGGCAATAAAATTGTCGGCTCCCACCCGTGTTACCATGCTCTTGTTAAATACCCCGGACAGTGAGGTGTGCAGCAGGATATAAATATCCTTCATGCGTGGATCTTCCTTCACCTTGCGAGTGAAGGTGTAACCATCCATTTCCGGCATCTCGATGTCGGAAATCACCATCAGGTATTCTTCTGCAGGTTTTTTGCCTTCATTCACCATTTCGGTCAGGTGATCCAGCGCCTGTTTGCCATCCTTTAACAACACTGAGTCCAGTTCGACTTCGGCCAGGCAGCGCTTGATCTGGTTGCGTGCCACCACCGAATCATCCACCACCAGTACAGTGCGCGGTACTTTGGATTCCTTCAGGGCAGCAAAGTCTTCCGATATTTTGCTGTTCATCTGTTCGGGGACCGGTGTGACTTCAGAAATCACCTTTTCCACATCAATGATTTCCACCAGTTGGTTGTTCACCCGGGTCACAGAGGTCAGATAATGGCGGTGGCCAATGCCTTTGGGGGGCAACAGAATGTCACTCCACTGCAGGTTGACGATGTTTTCAATGCGATCTACCAGAAACCCCTGCATGCGCCGATTGTATTCACAAACAATCACACTCTGTTTGCGGGGTTCGGTCACCTTGCCGGATTGAATGGCACTGAGCAGGTCAAGGATGGGCAGCGGGCCATCCATGGTATTGGCCACACCCACCACATGGGGGTGGTGGTAAGGGAGTTGGGTGAGCGGGGGGCAGGGAATGATCTTTTTGACTTTAAAGACATTGATGCCATAAAGCTGGCCGTTTTGCAGGCGGAAGAGCAATAACTCCAGACGGTTTTCACCAGCAAGCTGGGTGCGCTGGTTGACATTCTGCAGGAGTTTGCTCATTTGCCGCCCTTCCCGTGACTTTTTGTATGGTTATGTTCTATTCAACCCCAGTTGGGCCGTGGGAAGCAAGAGGCATCAGTCTTTTATTGCTGCAATGGCTTCAGCACATTCGTGGATCAGTCCTGGACCCCGGTAGATAAAACCTGTGTAAAGCTGGATCAGACTGGCACCGGCCTTGATGCGTGCCACTGCATCTTCAGCACTGAAAATACCGCCAACACCAATGATCGGTAGCTCACCTTCCAGCGCATTAGCCAGTTTGCGGGTGATGCTATTGGCTTTTTCAGTCAGGGGGCGGCCGGATAGACCGCCCTGCTCATCACCGTATTGCAGACCCTCAACAGCCGTTTTATCCAGCGTGGTGTTGGTAGCGATTACGCCGTCCAGTTTCAACTCACGCAGGGTTCTGGCAAGGCTCTGCAGTTCTTCATCATTCATGTCTGGTGCCACCTTCACCACCAGCGGTACATAACGCTGGTGCAGATCCGCCAGGCGCTGCTGGGCTTCTTTCAGTGGTTGCAACAGGTCTTTTAAGGCCTCGCCATACTGCAGGCTGCGCAGGCCGGGGGTGTTGGGCGATGAGATATTAACCGTGACATAGTCCGCCTGGGTGTAAACCGCTTCCAGTCCGATCAGATAATCATCGACGGCCTTTTCCACTGGTGTGGTCAGATTTTTGCCCAGATTGATGCCAAGCAGTCCCTGGTACTGACGTTTTTTGACCTGCTGTAGCAGATGTTCCAGTCCCTTGTTGTTAAAGCCCATGCGATTGATGATCGCCTCCTGTTCGGGGATGCGGAACAGGCGGGGTCTGGGGTTGCCCGGTTGGGGTTTGGGTGTCACCGTACCCACTTCAATAAAACCAAAACCTAGCTGGCCAAGGCTGTTCAGGTGATCGGCATTTTTATCCAGGCCCGCTGCCAATCCCACCGCGTTGGGAAAGGTTAATCCCATCACCTCAACCGGCGCCTGCAGCATCGGGCTGGCAAAGGTTTTGATCAGATGCAGGCGTGCTGCTGCATCGAGGCTTTCCAGTGCCAATTGGTGTGCAGCTTCGCCGGAGAGGGTGAACAGGATTTTTCTGGCCAGAGAATACATGGAGTGCTCCGCAGCAGGGGTCAAAGTCTGGCGGCATTATACCTGCTGGCAGGTGTTTGTGCCCTCGCAAACCACCTACCAAAGTACTGATTTTTTTCAGTGCCGAAGTGCAATGGTAAACCACAGGCCGTGTTGCCACTATGAACCGGGTAACAAAACCCCTTTTAATCAAAAGCAACAATGATCCATCCAATAACAACAATGAGGAATGCATCATGATTTATGTACAACCCGGCCAGCAGGGCGCAGTGACCAGTGTTAAAGCACGCTACGAGAACTTTATCGGCGGCCAGTGGGTGGCTCCGGTCAAGGGACAGTACTTCAGCAATATTTCACCCGTGACGGGGCAAGCCTTCTGCGAGGTGCCGCGCTCCACCGCAGAAGACATCGACCTGGCACTGGATGCCGCCCATGCAGCCAAAGCCGCCTGGGGTGCTCAGTCCGTTACACAGCGCTCCAACCTGCTGCTAAAAATTGCCGATCGACTGGAACAGAATCTGGAAGCCATTGCCGTGGCCGAAACCTGGGACAACGGCAAAGCCGTAAGGGAAACCCTGAACGCTGATGTGCCGCTGGCCGTGGATCACTTTCGTTATTTTGCCGGTGCGATTCGTGCGCAGGAAGGCTCCATTGGTGAAATCGACAACAACACCGTGGCTTATCATTTTCACGAGCCACTGGGAGTGGTGGGGCAGATCATTCCTTGGAACTTCCCGCTATTGATGGCGGCCTGGAAAATTGCTCCGGCACTGGCCACCGGCAACTGCATTGTTCTGAAACCGGCCGAGCAAACACCCTGGTCGATTCTGAAGTTCATTGAGCTGATCGAAGACCTGCTGCCACCCGGTGTGTTGAATGTGGTGAATGGTTATGGTGCTGAAGCCGGTCAGGCGCTGGCCACCAGTAAACGCATTGCCAAAATTGCCTTTACCGGCTCCACTCCGGTCGGTTCCCACATCATGAAGTGTGCGGCTGAAAACATCATTCCGTCCACGGTGGAGCTGGGTGGCAAGTCACCCAATATTTTCTTCAAGGATGTGATGGACTTTGAAGACAGCTATCTGAGCAAGTGCATTGAAGGGGTGGTACTGGCTTTCTTCAATCAGGGTGAAGTTTGTACCTGTCCTTCCCGCTTGCTGGTTCAGGAAGATATTTATGATGCCTTTATTGCCAGGGTGATTGAGCGCAGTCAGCAGATCAAGCGTGGTAATCCACTGGATACCGAGGTGATGGTGGGTGCTCAGGCTTCACAGGAGCAGTATGACAAGATTCTGGGTTATCTGGATATTGGTCGCCAGGAAGGGGCAGAAGTCCTGATTGGTGGGGGCAGCGAACGGCTGGATGGAGAATTCAGTCAGGGGTATTACATTCAGCCCACACTGTTAAAAGGCAACAACCGCATGCGAGTATTTCAGGAGGAAATCTTTGGCCCAGTGGTTTCTGTTACCACCTTCAAAGATGAGGCTGAGGCACTGGCGATTGCCAACGACTCGGAGTTTGGTCTGGGTGCCGGTGTCTGGACGCGTGACATGAACCGCGCCTATCGCATGGGTCGTGGCATTGAAGCAGGGCGTGTGTGGACCAACTGTTATCACCATTACCCGGCACACGCGGCCTTTGGTGGTTACAAAAAATCCGGTGTCGGTCGGGAAAACCACAAGATGATGCTGGATCATTACCAGCAGACCAAAAACCTGCTGGTCAGTTATGACGTAAACCCTCTGGGGTTCTTCTGATCTGATTCGGGTCAGGGTTGGCTTCAATCAACAGTGGCATGTATGCTGAAACCTTAAACAATGCTGCTGTTGATGGAGCCTGCGCCTTGTCCGAGATCAGTCCCCCTGTGTTGACAGCGGCTTCTTCCGCCGCCGATCCTTTCAAGGCAGCCAGAGAGCTGGCTGGCACACTGCACCACCCGGATCTCGACCGGGTGGTGTTTTTCTGTTCGGCTGAATACAACCTTCCGCAACTGGCTGAGGCGCTCAACCAGGTTTTTTCCGGTGTTCCCCTCAGTGGTTGTACCACAGCAGGTGAGCTGACCCCTGATGGTTATGCCTGTGGCTCGATTGTGGCGTTGGGTTTTCATCGCAATTTTTTTCATTTGAATGCTGCCCTGATCCAGCCGCTGGATGGTTTTGCCCTGGCTGAAGCTCAGCAGCTGATCAACCGGCTACTGCAGTCTGACCATCCACATCGGGCGGACTGGCGGCATTTTGCTTTAACCCTGTTTGACGGTCTGTCCAGTCAGGAAGAGCTGGTGCTGGCAGCGTTGGATGCTGCTCTGGGCAGTACGCCACATTTTGGTGGCTCTGCCGGGGATGATATTCATCTGACCAATACCCATGTTTTTCATGATGGGGCTTTCCACACCCAGGCTGCGGTGGTCATTCTGGTAGAAACATCACTGCCGTTTGACGTGTTCACTACCCATCACATGCAACCACTGGACAGCAAGCTGGTGGTGACTGAAGCAGACCCGCTGACCCGGCGAGTCAGTGAATTGAATGCTGAACCGGCAGCCGAGGCTTATGCCCGATTGATTGGGCTGACACCAGAACAACTGACACCGGATATTTTTGCTCTGCACCCGCTGGCGGTGAAGCTGGGGCAGGATTATTACGTCCGTTCCATCCAGCGGGTGAACCCGGACCTGAGCCTTGATTTTTATTGTGCTGTCGGCAAGGGCAGTGTACTGACGCGTATGCAGCCTCAGGCCATGCTGCAAGACCTGGAGACCTGTTTAAGTGATATTGAGTCCCGCATCGGTCAGCCACTGATCACCCTGGGCTGTGATTGTTTTTTGCGACGCCTGGAGAGTGAGCAGCGCGGGGAGCGCGAGCAGACGTCAGCTTTTCTGGCGAAGCACCGGGTGATTGGGTTCAACACTTACGGTGAGCATCATGCCGGTTTGCATGTTAATCAGACCTTCACGGGTGTGGTGCTGGGGCGGGGCAAGGTGGAAAAGGAATGAATGGATGAATGCGAGGGAGCAGGAACTACAGGCATTAAAGGTCGAAAATGCCCGACTGAATAAAATTAATCAGGCGTTGATTGAGCGGGTGGAAGCAGGCAGTGGTTTGTCTTCTTCGCCCTATGCAAGTTTTGAGCAGGCTGCAGCCCTGGCGGAACAGGTAAAAGCGCGCACGGCAGAATTGACACACCTGAATGAGCAACTGCTGCAAGAGATCAGTGATCGTAAACGGATCGAAGGCTGGTTGCTGGAAGCCAAGCAGGATGCAGAGCAGGCGAATTTGTCCAAAACCAGGTTTCTGGCGGCCGTCAGTCATGACTTGTTGCAGCCTTTAAATGCTGCTCGCCTATTTACCAGCGCCCTGGAGGAGCAACCTTTGGATACAGGGTTGCAGCATCTGGTGCGATCGGTCAGCCATTCGCTGGCTGATGTTGAATACCTGTTGAGTACGCTGGTGGATATTTCCAAACTGGATGCCGGGGTGATTCAGCCGGACCTCAGTGTGTTCACCCTGCGCGACCTGCTGGATAACCTGGCTGCTGAATACCGTCAGGTGGCTCGCAGTGAACGCATTGAGTTTTGTTATGTTGCCTGCAGTGTACCGGTGCAGACGGACCTGCATCTGTTGGCGCGTATCCTGCGTAACTTCCTTGCCAATGCCATGCGTTACACACCGCCCGGGGGCAAGGTGTTGCTGGGGTGTCGTCGTCAGTCCGGTGTAGTGGTGGTGCAGGTGCTGGATACCGGGCCGGGAATACCGGAAGACAAGCTGGGGATGATTTTTCAGGAGTTTCAGCGTCTGGAGCCCAACCCTGCCAATCACCGTGATCAGGGGTTGGGGCTGGGGTTGGCGATAGTGGATCGCATGGCACGCATGCTGAAACATCCCGTGTCCGTTCGCTCCTGCCTACAGCGAGGTTCCATGTTCAGTGTGACCTTGCCACTGGCACCGGAAGGGCAGTTTCCACAGCTTCGTACTGCTGTGGGCACCCTGCCTCGTCTGCAACTGAGTGGTGCCCGCATCTGGGTTCTGGATAACGACCTGTCCATCTGCGAAGGCATGGAGCGTTTGCTGCACACCTGGGGCTGTGGCGTTCGAACGGCACAACATGCCGAAGGGCTGGATCTGCTGTTGTCACAAGAGCGAGCCTTGCCAGACGTGTTGGTGGTGGATTACCACCTGAGTGCCGGGGTGTCCGGTCTGGATCTGGTGCAGAACCTGCAGCAGAAAACCGGTGTGGAGCTGCCGGTACTGGTGATCACGGCCAATCACAGTCATCAGCTGAAGGCCGAAGTGAAGCAACGCGGCTATCAGTTATTGTATAAACCGGTCAAACCGCTGCGTTTGCGTCAGCTGCTGGTGCACCTGTTGAAGATAGCGTCAGACCGGTGAGTGATGCTTCAGGCATCCGGTGGCAGGATTTCCCTTGCAGCCAGTGCCACCTGCACCCGATTGCTCAGCCCCAATCGATCCAGAATGGCGGATACATGCCCCTTGATGGTGGTTTCAGCCAGATGCAGGTGTCGGGCAATCTGCTTGTTGGATTCACCCAGCGCCATACGCTCCAGCACCAGTCGTTGTTTACGTGTCAGGCTGTTAAGGCGTTCCGGGTCCAGCAACCGGGTTTCAGTGGGGGCAGTTGTTTCTGTCTGGCGCAGGATCTGGGGTGGCAGATAAACCTGGCCTGCCAGCAACTGCTCCAATGCTGCCAGAATCTGCTGGCGTGATGATGCTTTGGAAATAAATCCGACAGCACCTTCTGCCAATGCCTGCAAAACCACCTTGCGATCTTCTTCGGCACTGACCATCACAATGGGTACACCGGGGTGTTCATGGTGCAGACGGGTCAGTCCCTGTAATCCCTGCATGCCCGGCATGTTCAGATCCAGCAACAGCAGATCGAGGTTGTCATTCTGATTCAGCAGCGCCAGTGTTGCTTCCAGGTTCTGGGTTTCAAGCAGGCGTGATTCAGGAAAGTGCCCGGCGATCACCTGCATGATGGCTTCACGGAACAAGGGGTGATCATCAGCGATCAGAAAGGTGTGCACAGGCGACTTCTTCCTCACTCAATTGGATACCCGCTCAATGGAAAGGAATTGCCCAGTGTCCGAATAGTTGAGCCGGAATAGACCATTGATGCCGGTCTGGTCAACCATCTGGCGGATGATGCGTCGTGGAAAAATGATGCTGCGGCCATCCACTGTGGTGGTTTTCACATTGGGTGCCTGGCTGGTGTAGAAGGCCAGGCACTCAGCCGCAGACATTTTGATACGTACATACACACTGGGCATTGCAGTCAACAGCTTACAGGCTACTCGATGTCACTCATCGACAGAACGGCCAGCTGACGCATGGCCACGGCAAACAAGGGGTAGCCCACATTACTGCCACCACGCACTTCGTGCAAGAGGCTGTTCCAGCGTTCGGTCTGATTGCCAAAGTGGGTCAGCCATTGCTCCATGCGCACCTGCAGATCGCTGGCACCGTCCTCCAGAGTCAGCAGACTGACGGTGAGCAGGCGATGGCGATCATCCAGTTCATCCCGATAGGCTTCCCGCGCCATGGCTTCCCAGCTGTCATGCACTGCCAGATCAGTGATCTGCTGTTTCAGCCATGGCAGTTGCAGGCTTTGTCCCAGCAGGAAATAAGCCTCGGTGACCAGTGCCAGATTCTGCCCGGTATCCCGTTCAGCCTGAATGATGTTCAGTGCCGAGTAGAGCAGCCCAATGCCCGCCAGACGTTCGGCCAGCTGCTCCGGTACGCCGCTGGCCAGTAACTGATCGCGGCGAGCCTCCCAGTGGAGCTTGTCATCACCGCTGAGGCGCTGACCAATCTGTTCAGCAATCAGTTGCACCCGTGGTGCAAAGTGGTCCACCGCTTCACGGGCCGTCAGTCCGGTGAAGCGGTTGCGCACAAACCAGCGGGTGGCACGGCGCATCATGCGAGTCAGATCATGCATCAACTGCAGTTGCAGGGCCGCATCCACCCGGTGATCCAGACCTTCAATGGCATTCCACAGGCTGACAATGTCAAATACATCCCGGCTGACGGCATAACCCCGCACGATGTCCGGTACGCTGAGCCCGGCAGTGTCCTTCAGGCGATGCACAAAGGTGATGCCCATGTGATCCACCAGCTCGTTGACCAGCATGGTGGTGATCAGTTCACGCTTCAGGCGGTGGTGGCTCAGCGGCTCGGCATAACGCTCCAGAATGACTTCCGGGAAGGCGCGTTTGATGGCCAGGCCCAACCAGGGGTCTTCCGGTACTTCTGACTCCAGCACGGCGTTTTTGATGTCAGCCTTGGCATAGGCCAGCAGTACCGCAAGTTCAGGACGGGTCAGCCCTGTCCGTTCGGCTTCACGCTCTTGCAGGCTGGCATCATCCGGCAGATTTTCCAGTGTCCGGTTGAGTTTGCCTTCTTCTTCCAGGGTGGAAATCAGGCGTCGGTAATGCCCCAGTCCGTTGCGGCTGTCGAGCTGGGCAATGGCCAGCGCCTGGGCTTGTGAGTAGTTGTCACGCAGTACCAGCTGTGCCACCTCTTCGGTCATCCGCTCCAGCAGTTCATCCCGCTGCTTCAGGGTCAGATCACCGGCCTGCATCACCTGTTGCAGCAGGATTTTGATGTTGACTTCATGGTCTGAGCAGTTCACACCACCGGCATTGTCAATGAAGTCGGTATTCACCTTGACACCGGCGCGGGCGGCTTCGATACGACCCTTCTGGGTGAAACCCAGATTGCCACCTTCACCGATCACCTTGCAGCGTAACTGGTGACCGTCTATGCGCAGCACGTCATTGGCTTTATCGCCGGCATCGGCGTGAGTTTCAAGACGGCTCTTGACGTAGGTGCCGATACCGCCGTTCCAGATCAGGTCCACCGGTGCCTGCAGCAGTGCTGAGATCAGGTCGGCCGGTGTCAGTCGATCAGCGGTGATGGCAAAACGTTCTTTCATCTGGGGGGTGATGACAATGCTTTTGGCTTCGCGGGAAAAGATGCCGCCGCCTTCGGAGATCAGTTCGGCCTTGTAGTCATCCCAGCCGGAGCGCGGCAGGGCAAACAACCGCTGGCGCTCCTTGAAGCTCTTTTCCGCATCCGGATTCGGGTCCACAAAGATGTGTTTGTGGTTGAAGGCTGCCGTCAGCAGGATTTTGTCTGACAACAGCAGGCCATTGCCAAACACGTCACCACTCATGTCACCGATACCCAGCACGGTGAATTCGTCTTTTTGTACATCCACTCCCAGTTCGCGGAAGTGGCGCTGCACACTCACCCAGGCACCGCGGGCGGTGATGCCCATTTTTTTATGGTCATAACCGGCGCTGCCGCCGGAGGCAAAGGCATCACCCAGCCAGAAGCCATAATCAGCGGAAATGGCATTGGCAATGTCCGAGAAGGTGGCGGTGCCCTTGTCGGCAGCCACTACCAGGTAGGGGTCATCTTCGTCCTGCCGTACCACACGTTGTGGCGGTACAATCTGGTCCTGGATCAGGTTGTCGGTCACATCCAGCAGCGAGCGGATGAAGGTCTGGTAACAGGCAATGCCTTCAGCCATGAAGGTTTCCCGGTCGGGGTTGTCGGGCATCTGTTTGCAGATGAAGCCGCCTTTGGCACCCACCGGAACAATCACTGCGTTTTTCACCTGCTGGGCCTTCACCAGTCCCAGCACTTCGGTGCGGAAATCTTCGTGGCGATCCGACCAGCGCAGACCACCTCGTGCCACCTTGCCATAACGCAGGTGCACCCCTTCCACCCTGGGGGAATAAACAAAAATCTCAAAGCGCGGGCAGGGTTGCGGGATGTCACTGATGGCAGCAGGATTGAGCTTGAAGCTGATGGCGGCCCTGGGCTGACCATCGGACTGCAGCTGGAAGAAGTTGGTGCGCAGAGTGGCCTGGATCAGCTCCAGATAACGGCGCAGAATGCGGTCTTCCGTGAGGCTGTCGACCTTTTCCATGGCCTGATCGATCTGGCTGATGCATTGGTTGCAGGCTGCTTCAGAGCGTTTCTGGTCCGGATCAAAACGCAGGCTGAACAGCTGGGCCAGCTTGCGGGTGATGTCAGGATGATTCACCAGGGTGGCGGCAATGTAATCCTGTGAAAAGGTGGAGCCGATCTGTTTCATGTAACGGGCATAACCCCGCAGCATGGCCACTTTGCGCCAGTCCAGTCCGGCAGCCAGCACCAGCCGGTTAAAGGCATCACTTTCTGCCTGCCCCAGCCAGGTTTTCAGAAAGGCGGTCTGGAAGGTGTCCTTGATCTGAGCCAGATCCAGTGAGTCATTGCCTTTCAGTGCCAGGTTCAGTGAAAAGTCATGCATCCAGCAGGTTTCGCCGTCACGGATGATTTCGTAGGGGCGCTCTCCCAGTACTTTCAGGCCGAGGTTTTCCAGCACCGGCAGCACGTCGGACAGCAGCAGCGGCTGGCCTTTCTGGTACAGCTTGAAGCGCAACTGGTCGGCTTCTTCCAGGGTGCGGTACAGGCTCAGGGCAATGACCTTGCCATCTTTCAGCATTTCAAAATGGTTGATGTCATTCACGGCATGGCGCGGGGTGAAGTCTTCACAATAGGCCGCAGAAAAACCATCCCGGTACAGGCGAATCAACTGGTTGGCCTGTTCCTCTCCCTGGATTTCGGACAGGGCTGAATAAAGGCTGTCATTCCAGGAGCGAGTGACCTGGATGATGCGTTGTTCAATTTCTTTCAGGTCGTAGTCCACCGCTTCATCCTTGCGGAAACGCAGGATGAACTGGGTGCGACACAGCACCGACTCGGAGAAGTAGGTGGTGAACTCAATGAAGTCGGCATCCAGGGCTTCACACAAGACCTTCTGGGTCTTGCGGCGCAGTTCAGTGCTGTAAATATCACGTGGTACATACACCAGCGCTGAATAGAGTTTGCCGTAACTGTCCTTGCGGATAAAAACGCGTACCTTGCGGCGCTCACGCAGGTTAAAGATGCCCAGCGCAGTGCTGGTCAGTTCATCCAGATCAATCTGGAACAGGTCATCACGAGGGTAAACATCCAGCAGTTGCATCAGCTGGCGGCCGTTGTGGGTGGAGGGCACCATGCCAATACGCTCCATCACCGCCCGTACCTTCTGGCGCAATACCGGAATGTCACGCGGGGTCTGGTTATAAACCGCAGAGGTGTAAAGCCCCATGAAACGCTGTTCACCAATGATCTGCCCCTGGCTATCAAAGGTTTTGATGCTGATGTAATCGGGGTGAGCTGGTCGGTGCACGCGGGCGGCAGCCGGTGCCTTGGCAAAACTCAGCAGATCGGGGATCAGGATGAAGTTGTGATGGCTCGGATCACTTTCCGGCACACAGCGGGCTGCCGGATTGTCCGGCAGTTTCAGCAGCCCCAGCTCGGAACCCTTGACCTTGCAGAGCTGGCGAATGCCATCCTGATCTTCAAGGCGGTATTCGTCATAACCCAGGAAGGTGAAGTGATTGTCGGCCAGCCACTCAAAAAACAATGCGGCTTCGTCCAGTGCACTGGCATCCAGCGCTTTTGCCAGTTTTTTCTGCAGCGGCTTGCCTGCCAGGATTTTACTGCACTCCAGGGCCTTGTTACGCATGGCGGCAAAGTCTTCCACTGCCGTGCGCACTTCAGTCAGCACGTCCAGCAGGCCATCACGCAGTTCATGGCGCTCCTTGTCATCACTGATGCGATCCACTTCGATCAGGATCAGGGATTCAGGTAACAGCTTTTCAGCATCAGCACGTCCGACCTGTTGCAGCAGTCCCTTGTTGTTACGCTGGCAACCGAAAATGGCATTGTGAATGGTGTGTACGGTCAGGTTGCGGCGGTTCAGCTCCATGCGCAGGGAATCGACCAGAAACGGCATGTCGGGATTCAGCACCTGGATCAGGGTATGGGAAGATTGCCAGCCGTGTTTTTCAAAATCCGGGTTGAAGACTTCCAGTCGGGGGGCGCCCTTTTTGTATTCCTGCAGGAAGTTCCACAGGGACAGGGTGGTGCCATAAAAGGTTTCTTCCGGCCAGAGTGCCAACTCATCCACTGCGGCATTTTCATAAAGTTGTGAGGCAAAGCTGATCACCTGGTCACAGGTGCTTTCCGGCAGGTGTTTGCTCAGGGGTTGTTTCAGTGTTCCGATCAGTTCCCGTAATGCGGTCTGCATTTTTTGCA
Organism: Marinospirillum alkaliphilum DSM 21637; assembly: GCF_900119735.1. Taxonomy (GTDB): domain Bacteria; phylum Pseudomonadota; class Gammaproteobacteria; order Pseudomonadales; family Halomonadaceae; genus Marinospirillum; species Marinospirillum alkaliphilum. The sequence continues at coordinate 47,712 of NZ_FPJW01000008.1, forward strand.
TGTTAGCTCCTGATGCCTGTTTTGTTGTTCCGCTCTGGTCAGCTGTTACAATCAGACGCCTGATTCACTCCGGAATCAAGTGTTCATGCCAGCCCGGTATACCGGATGCTGTTGTAGCAAGTTTACCCGGCTGATTGTTAGTTAAGAGGATAGACCAGAGCTGATGAGTGTCCATGCCCGTTTTATACAGCTTCATGAACAGCTGAGCCGTTCGGTGATTGGTCAGCAAGCCCTGACTGAACGTTTGTTGGTGGTTTTGCTGGCGGATGGTCATCTGCTGGTGGAAGGTGCACCGGGGTTGGCCAAAACGCGAGCCATCCAGTCATTGGCCCGGCAACTGGAGGTGAGTTTTCAGCGCATTCAGTTCACTCCGGACCTGTTGCCGGCTGATCTGACCGGTACGGAAGTGTTTCGTCCGCAGACCGGTGAGTTTGCCTTTCGTCCCGGCCCCTTGTTCAGCCACTTTGTGCTGGCCGATGAAATCAACCGGGCACCGGCCAAGGTGCAGTCAGCCCTGTTGGAAGCCATGGCTGAACGTCAGGTGACTGCCGGTGGCAAAACCCGCCCCTTGCCGGAGGTGTTTCTGGTGATGGCCACCCAGAACCCGCTGGAGCAGGAAGGTACTTACCCCTTGCCGGAAGCTCAGCTGGATCGTTTTCTGCTGCATGCCTGGGTGGGTTATCCGGATGCTGAGCAGGAACTGGCCATCATGCGTCTGGTGCGCAGTGAGCAACAGGTTCAGCCTGCTGCCACTGAGTCGCCATTAACTCGTGACGCAATACTGGAGGCACGCCGTGCCGTGCAGCAGGTGCATCTGGCAGAGCCGCTGGAGCGTTACATTGTGGATCTGGTACAGGCCACCCGTCATGCCGGGCGTTATGATGCTCAGCTGGGCCGTTACATTCAACTGGGTGCCAGCCCGCGTGCCTGCCTGGCACTGGATCGTTGTGCCCGTGCCCGTGCATGGTTAAAAGGGCGGCAGGAGGTATTGCCGGAAGATATCCGTGAGCTGGCGCCGGATGTGCTGCGCCATCGCTTGTTATTAAGTTATGAAGCGGATGCCGAAGCCGTGCGTGCGGATGCTGTGATTCAGCGCCTGCTGAGTCTGGTGGCACTGGCATGACACTGGCACTGCAGGTGACGCTGGCCGAGCTGCAGGGGTTGCAGGCCGCAGCCCGTCACCTGCAGCTGGATCAGCTCTACCGGCGTGGGCATCAGGCCAGCAGTGGTCATGCCGGGCCGCGCACCGGGCGTGGTCTGGAGTTTCGGGAAATCCGCAGTTACCAACCTGGTGATGATCTACGTTATCTGGATTGGAAGGTCACTGCACGGCGGGGTGAACCCTATACCCGTACCTTTCATGAAGAGCATCGTCGCCCTTTGATGTTGTTTGTGGATCTGGCATCACAACTGCAGTTTGGTCAGGCGGGCAGCAAGGCAGTGCTGGCTGCCAGGGTGGCCGGGTTGCTGGGCTGGTCGGCGCTGCAGGGCAAGGATCAGGTCGGTGGCTGGATTGAAACTGACCAGCAGCGTTACTGGCAGGCGCCGGTGGATCGGCCCCAGACCTACAGCCCCTGGCTGGCCCGGCTGGCAGACTGTACTGCGCAACTGGCGGACATGCAGTTGCGGCCAGCGGGTCAGTTGGATGCTGCGCTGGATGCCTTTGCCCGGCGTTTGCCGCGTGGCAGTCTGGTGATGCTGATCAGTGATTTTGTCGGCTGGCAGTCTGCTGTTCTGCTGAAACAACTGGTTCGACGTCATCCGGTTCAGGTACTGCATTTGACCGATCCGCTGGACCACACCCTGCCTGCTGATGCCGGGCCTGTGTGGCTGAACGGCCAGTTTGAAAGGGTCAGCAAACACCTGCAGCAGCAGTGGTCTGAAGCTTTTCATGCCCGTCAACAGGCACTGCGACAGGCACTGGGGCAGAGTGGAAGCTACCTGCAACTGGATACCAGTAGTGGATCAAACTGGATGGAGCAGCTTTTTTCACGTCAAAGTTACCCTCAAACAACAGGAATCTTTGCATAAACAAGGTAGAATATCCGCCTTACCGCAGGGACTGACAAAATATCCAGCCATGAATCTTGAAGAACTGAAACAACGCATTGCCCCTCTTGTTCCTCCGCAAGTACCCGATGCCTGGCCACCTCAGCCCTGGTTGCTGGCGGTACTGGGTGGCCTGTTGCTGCTGCTGGTGTTGCTGGTGTTGCTGCGCTGGTACCGGCGTACCCATGTGCGGCGTTATGCCTATCGTGAGCTGGAAGCCATTCAGCAGCGTTATAGTGATACCCGGGACGCCCAGCGTTACCTCTATGAATTGAATCTGCTGCTGCGCCGCATTGCGGTGCGTAATTTCCGTCGTGAAAAGGTGGCGGCCCTGACCGGTGAAGACTGGCTGGATTTTCTGGATTGGAGCCGCGGTCGCAAGCGGGGTGATGATCCGGGTTTCCGGGAAGGCAGTGGTCGGGTGCTGGCCTGGGGAGCCTACAAGGCCGAGCCGGATCACTTTGATGCTGACAAGTTGCAGCGCCTGGTTCGGGCATGGATACGTCGGCAAACCTGACGCTGGTCTGGCCCTGGGCACTGGCACTGGCCGGTCTGCCCTGGCTGTTGCATCGCTGGCTTCGAGCTGGAGCCGGTGCAGCCCCTGATGTAACCCCCAAGACAGGTCAATCCGCATTAAAACTTCCGCTGGCCAATCTGCCGGTGTCTGCTGCTGAGGCTGTCACTGGTGGGGTCAGGCGGCGGCTTGACTGGCGTTTGCTGATCTGGCTGTTGCTGGTGCTGGCGCTGGCGCGCCCTGAATGGCGTCATGCCGAGCTGGAAATCAATCGTCACAGTCGTCAGCTGATGCTGGTGGTGGATATCTCCGGCAGCATGAATGAGTTGATGCAGGGGCGTACCCGGCTGGATCAGGTGCGCCAGGTGGTGCGCTCTTTTGTGAATGGCCGCCCGGATGATCGCATGGGTCTGGTGGTGTTTGGTGGCCAGTCTTATCTTTATGTTCCCAAAACCCTCGATCATGCCCTGTTGCTGCAGCAGTTGCAGGGTTTGCAGCCGGGCATGGCCGGCCCTGGTACAGCGATTGGTGATGCAGTGGGCCTGGCAGTACGCAGTCTGCGTCAGACCGAAGGAGAGGCAGCGATCCTGCTGCTGACGGATGGTGCCAACAATGCCGGACAGCTCAGTCCGGTGCAGGCACTGGCGATGGCCGAAGCTTCCGGCATCCGCACCCATCTGATTGTGGTGGACCTCAATCCCGAGCCAGACATGGCTTCAGCCATCCGTCAGACCGGTGGTGAAGTTTTCAGTGCTTTTTCACGACGGGAGCTGGAGCAGGTTTACGCGCAGATCAACCATCTGGAACCCCAGACCCGTGTGGAACGCTTTAATCCCTCTCAATCCCTCGCGCACTGGCCGTTGCTGCTGGCGCTGTTGATTGCGCTGTTGCTGGTCTGGTCTGGAAAAGGAAACAGTGCAAAAAAAAGTGGATGGAGCCACCCATCACTGAGCGGGTTAAAAAGGCGTAGCCGCTCATGAATGAATTCATTGCCCGTCCATTATTGCTGTTACTGGCACCCCTGATCTATTGGCTGGTGCTGCGACTGGTTCATTCACAACAACAGACGGGTGGCTGGGAGAAAATCCTGCCACCGGAACTGGCTGCACGCCTGTTGCTGGCGGCACAACAGCAAAGCGGCAGTGCTCAGCTTCTGATCGCTCCGCGACTGATGGCCGGACTGTTGGCTTTGCTGTTGACACTGGCACTGTCCGGTCCGGGTTATACCCTGCCTTCAGACAACCTGACCCAGCCGCGTCAGGAACTGGTGATTCTGCAGCAACTGTCCCCACCAATACGTGGCACTGCGGATGCCCATCGCTGGCTGGAACTGAGCCAGCGTTTGCTGGTACCCCTGCTGAACAGCCGTGAGCAAGGGCAGACGGCACTGATTTTTTATGCCGGCAGTGCTCATCTGGCCAGTCCGATGACCGAGGATGCGGCAACCCTGCGTCAGTTGCTCAGTCTGACTCATCCCAGTGTGATGCCCCGCGCTGGGCAACAGCCGGAAGCAGCCTTCCGGTTGGCGGCCACAACCGGGCAACTGGCGGCAGACCCTCGCCTGTCGGGCAGCCTGCAGTGGCTGTGGCTGACACCGGTACTGCCTTCCACGGCAGAGATGCAGCGTCTGATGCGCCTGATGCCAGACCGGGTGGATGCCCTGGTGCTGGTCTGGCTGGATGCCACACCGGCAGACGCGCAGGCACAGCAACAGCAGTGGCAGGAGTTTGACCGCCTGCAACTGCTGCACTCCCAACAGGCTGCTGCCCGGCTGCAGCAAATCAATCAGTCTGCAGCCGGCGCAGCAGTGGTGGCTGCCGGTGTTCCGTTGTTTCGGGAGCTGGGGCACTGGCTGCTGTTGCCGGGTCTGTTACTGCTGGCTTGGCATGCAACAGGTCAGCCTTTGCCACGGGGCTGGACAGAAAAAATAAGGTATAGCCTGTTGCCAGGTATGGTGTTGTTGCTGTGTGCAGGTTTTTTAATGCCGCGACCATTACTGGCAGGCGGGCCTTTTAACAAGGATTATCGTGCCTGGCAGGCCTTGCAGCAGCAACAGCCAGCCAGGGCCTTGCAACAGGCTCGCAGCAATGAACTGAAAGGTCATGCGCTGTTTGAGTTGCAGCGTTATGTTGAGGCGGCAGAGGCATTTGTTCTGGCTGCCGCTGAAGTCGAAACCGGCAAACGTCAGGCTGATCTGCTGTTTAATGCCGGTACCAGCTTGTTATTGGCCGCAGAAGTGGAGCGCGCACTGGTGCTGTTGCGTCAGGTGGAGCTGCTGCAACCGCAGCGCATTGAACCCTGCATCAACCGTGTGCTGGCAGAGGCCCTTCTGGCGCAACAACCCCTGCCGGATCAGCAAGCCTTGCAACAGGCCTGCAGTGGTGGCAGTGAGCGGCAGCCGGAAGCCGGTGATAGCGGGGAGGCCGATTCACAGACCCAGCCTCAGCCATGGCAGCCCCGCCGTCAGGCCAGCTGTCCCGGTTGTACACCGCTGGACGACGTCCAGGAGCAGCAGCTGGAACAATTGCAGGAAGACCCCTGGCGGCTGTTGCGTTTGCGCTTTCAGACTGAACTGCGGGAGCAGCAACCATGAAGCGCTGGCTGAGCATCGGGTCAGCATTGCTTTTGCTGATCAGCCCGGCCGCCTGGGCGGTATTGCTGACGGTCAGTCAGCCACGCCTGACCGCTGGTGAAACCCTGGAGCTGCTGGTGGAAACCCGCAGCAGTCGCGAGCAGGCACCAACACTGATCTGGCCGGATGGCTGGAGCAGTCATTTTGAATTGCTGGAACAGACCCATCAGGTACAGCAGAGTGCCCGAGGGGATTTCCAGCACCGCTGGCTGTTGTTGTTGCAGCATCGTCAGCCAGACAGCATCAGTCGTACCCTGTCCTTGCCGCCCTTGCGGGTGGATGGTCGTGCATCCCCGCCATTTGAAATCCTGATTGAAGCCGCCCGCCGACCTGCAGGAACGCCGGTTCAGACCCCGCGTCAACCACTGGAAATGCAGCATCGGGTGGATTTCAGCGAGGCCTATGTCGGTCAGACACTGCTTTATGAATTGTTGATTCGTTATCAGGGTTATCCGGTGGAGCCACGTCTGAGTCAACTGGAGGTCACCGGCGCTACAGTACGTGAGTTGGGTGATGGGCGTGAACAGGGTTTCAGCCAGCGCGGTACCCGTTGGCAGGAAGCACGTTGGCAACACCTGATCCAGTTGCATGAAACCAGCGCACAGGTACAACCCCGTTACTTCAGTGCCCGGCTGAACTTACCCGGCCAGAGTGACAGCCGCCGGTATGAAGCTGAAGTTGCTGCACTGCCCCTTCGGATACGCTCCATCCCGGCTGACTGGCCGACCGAGCGTGCCTGGTTACCGGCACTGGGTGCACAGCTGACGGTACAGGGTGTCAGTGCTTCACAACAACTGGCTGCCGGTCAGGCACTGGAACTGCAAGTGGAGCTGGATGTGGTTGGGCAGCAGGCACGTAACCTGCCCCGTTTTGCCGGAGGTATGCAGGGGCAATGGCGGGTGGAGCCACTGAGTGAAGAAATGCGGGATCGACTGGTGGATGGCTTACTGGTCGGTAGCCTGCGTCAGCGATTGTTGCTGCATCCTCAGGCATCGGGTCGTCTGGCACTGCCAGAACTGGCAGTGCACTGGTGGGATGTGCAGGCCCATCAACCCCGCGTGGTGCGCAAAACCTTGCCAGCCGTGCTGGTCCAGCCCGGTGCTGCTGAGGTGAGCGGTGTGCCTGAAACCCTGTCACCTGCTGGGCTGGACAGTGGTACACCACCACCGAACTGGAGTCGCCTGGTCTGGACCGGCCTGGCCGGATTGTTGTTGCTGGTTATCAGTGTCTTGCTGCTGGTGCTGGCACTGCGCCTTTTTAAACGCTGGTGGATTCGAGAGGAGGATGAGCTACCTCCCCTTAATCCATGATTCATTAGTTTCACAGTCAGGCATGGCCAGGGCTTGCGCTCACCCGTGTGGCTTCGTAGACTCCTTGGTCGCCTTTTAGAAATCATTACCATGATCACTGTCATGCAACAGCATCCAACAAACCAGGTTGCGGTGGCGTATTGCAGACCAACACCGAACGTTTGGAGAAGCTGTTTGGGCTTTATTGCCAAAATGACCACACCGATCAAAACAGAAAAGGTGGGTAAAATATGAGCAGCCTTAATGACGTTGAAAAGCGCTATCTTGAAAAGCTCCTTGGAATGCAAAGTGGCTATGTATTGGACTACTCTGATGCAACATTCGGTGAATTTTTCAATCGTCATGAAATTAACATTCACGGTCCTGAATACCAGACTTATGGCACATCAAAAGCCAAGAAGATACGGGCATTTTGGGAGCATGAGTCAGACGCGCTGGTCAGCAGAGTACTGAGTGAAATGCTGGATGCTTATGAGGCAGATTATGACCTGAATAACCGTGATATGGATGCTCCCATTCTCAAAAAAGCTCGGGAGATTATTGCACGACTATCAGGCATGCCTACATCCTCAGTATTACCCAAAACCATTGATGACTTTCTTCATAACGAATTTACAATACCCAACATCCGTAAGCTCCCTATTGAAGCGATGGCTGTCTCGATCATAGAAGGCCGACTCAGCGAGGCTCGGAAAACTATGGAGGCAGGCGCTTATCTTTCTACGATATTCCTGTGTGGCAGTGTATTGGAAGCTGTGCTACTTGGAGCAGCGCAGAAATTTCCCGCGCGTTTCAATCAGGCTTTAGCTTGTCCAAAGACGGTCGGAGGTAATGCAAAGCGTTTTCATGACTGGAGTCTTGCTCAGTTTATAGATGTTGCGTGTGAGGTTGGCCTGTTGAAACCTGATGTAAAGAAGTTCAGTCATGGGCTTCGGGATTTTCGTAATTATATCCATCCATATGAACAGATGTCGTCAGGGTTTTCGCCTGATGAGCATACTGCGAAAGTTTGTTTTCAGGTGCTTAAAGCAGCACTTGCGAGTGTTGCAGGGGAAAGGTCGTGAGTGAGTTGATCCTCTATATTACAGATGATGGCCGAACCCAACTACACCTTCGAGTGGACAGTGAAAGTATCTGGCTCAGCCAGCTGGAAATAGCTGAGTTGTTCCAGACCACCAAGCAGAATGTTTCTCTTCACGCCAGAAATATATTCGAGGACAAAGAGTTAGACCCCAGGGTAACTGTCAAGGAATCCTTGACAGTTCAATCCGAGGGTAACCGCCAGGTCAAGCGGAAGATCAGTTACTACAACCTCGACCTGATCCTGGCTATCGGCTATCGCGTGCGCTCAACTCGCGGCATGCAGTTTCGTCAATGGGCCAGCACCCATCTTAAGGAGTTTCTGCTTAAGGGCTTCGTGATGGATGACGAACGCCTTAAGAACCCCGGTGGTTGGGATTATTTTGATGAGCTGCTGGAGCGTATCCGAGACATACGGGCCTCGGAGAAGCGTTTCTATCAGAAGGTTCGCGATCTGTTTGCCCTTAGTTCGGATTACCAGGCCCGGGAGCGAGAGACGGCCCAGTTCTTTGCCGAGGTACAGAACAAGCTGTTATATGCCACCACCGGATACACCGCTGCTGAGCTGATCCTGAAGCGCTCGGACTCCAACCAACCTAACATGGCATTGACCAGTTGGAGCGGTTCAAGGGTACGGAAGCAGGATGTCATCGTGGCTAAGAATTATCTTACGGCTGACGAGATCGACACACTCAACCGGCTGGTGGTGATCTTCCTGGAGCAAGCGGAGCTGCGGGTTAAGCAGCAGAAAGAGCTGACCCTGGACTTCTGGCGCAAAAACGTCGACAAGATGCTGGCATTCAATGATCAACCCATTCTTGCAGGTGCAGGCTCAGTCAGCCGCGAGAACATGGAACGGATCGCCCGTGAACGTTATGAGGCTTTCGACCAGAAGCGGCGCATTGCGGAGGCTCAAGCCGCCGATGCCGCTGATCTGAAGGAAATCGAACAGCTGGAGCAAGACCTCAAACACAAGGGCAAGAAGCCTTGACGGATATTGCATAATGATCAGGCCTCTTTAACCAGATACACCCCGCACTCGGCATGATGGGTGTAAGGGAACTGGTCAAAAAAGGCAAAGCGTTCCACCCGGTGTGTGCGGGTCAGGGTGTTGAGGTTGTCCGCCAGGGTATCCGGGTTGCAGGAGATGTAAAGAATTCGCTCAAAGCGCTGTACCTGTGCCAGGGTGGCGGCATCCAGACCGGCCCGGGGTGGGTCAACCAGCACCGTGGAAAAATCGTAATCCTGCAGTTCAAATTTTATCGCTTCTGCAGATGTGGGGTTGTCCAGTGCCACAGAAAAGTCTTCTGCTGCCATGCGCTCAATGCGGACATTGCTGATGTTGTTGGCGGTGATGTTGTACTGGGCGGCAGCCACCGAAGTGCGGCTGATTTCGGTGCCCAGCACCCGGCGGAAGTTGGGTGCCAGTGCCAGGGTGAAGTTGCCATTGCCGCAATAAAGCTCCACCAGATCTCGTGGTGTTTCATCGGTTGTCGGGCGCGAGGCATCGAGTGCCCATTCCAGCATCTTCTGGCCCATCCAGGGGTTGGGCTGGGTGAAACTGCCTTCCACCTGTTTGTAGGTCAGTGAGCGTCCGTTGACCTGCAGGGTTTCCAGTACAAAATCCTGCTGTAACACCCGCTTCTGCCCCCGCGAACGCCCGATCAGCATCACGCCCAGCTGTTGTTGCAGTTCACGTGCCGCAGTTTCCCATGCATCATCCAACGGGCGGTGGTAAATCAGGGTGATCAGCACCTGGTTGGACAGGGTAGTGAGGAACTCCACCTGAAACAGTTTGCGTCGCAGCAGTGGCTGGTCCCGAATGGAATCCAGCAACAGCGGCATCAGGCGATTGATGGCTGTGCCTGCCACCGGGTATTGATCCATGCGCACCAGCGTGCGGTCTTTTTTCGGATCTTCACCGACCTCAAACATCACATAAAACAGGTCTTCCCCTTCATGCCAGATGCGAAATTCAGTGCGCAGTCGGTAGTGACTGGGTGGTGAGGCAAACACTTCCAGTTCCGGAGGCTGGAACTGGGCAAACTGCTGGCGCAGACGCTCAGCCTTGTTTGCCAGTTGCTGGTCATAAAGTGCGGGATTCACCTGCGGCAGGGTGGATGACATAAGTGGTTGTGATCTCTTGCAGAAGGAATGTCAGGTATGGGGTTCAGTCAGGTCGGCAGCGACTGGCTGCAGGGTCTGTTCAGGCAGTAGCTGCACCTGATCAAAACCAAAACGTTGCAGGGATGTCGGCAGTTGGCTGTCAGCAGGCAGTGGTGCTGTCAGCCAGCAGTTGCGCTGAAAGCTGTCCGGGCAGCAGGGATGGGCATGACCGGCATCCTGTAACAGGTGCAGCACCCGCCGGGCAATCGCAGCCCCTGAGTCGATCCATTGCCAGTGCGGGGCTCCGGCTGCTTCCGCCACACGCGCCAGTTGTGTTTGCAGCAACGGAAAATGCGTGCAACCCAGCACCAGGGTATCGAGTCGTGGTTCTGCCAATAGCGGTTGCAGGATGTCCAGCAAGGCTTCATCAGCAACTTCATCACCGGCCAGATGTTTTTCAGCCAGTTGCACCAGTTGATTGCTGCCGACCTTCAACACGGTGCAGTCAGCAGCAAACTCATCAATCAATTGCTGGGTGTAGGGGCGGCTGATGGTGCCTTGGGTGGCCAGCAATGCAATGTGACCACTGCGGGTCATCAGGGCTGCCGGTTTGATGGCAGGTACCACACCCACCACCGGGATGTTGCACCACTGGCGCAGCTCATTCAGCGCCACAGTGCTGGCGGTATTGCAGGCCAGCACCAACAGGCAAGGCTGGACTTGGCTCAACAGTGCCCGGATCACCGTCTGAACCCGTTGTTTTAACCAGGTGTCACTTTTTAAACCATAAGGAAAAGCGCCGTTGTCACAGGCATACACCAGCGGCAGGTCGGGCATGCGATCCCGCAGTGCCTGCACAATCGACAGGCCACCCACACCCGAATCAAACACCAGAATCGGGCCGGGTAAATGACCTGCGCGGTTTTGCGCATCAGTGGCTGAGTGTGAATCTGTACTGGGAGCTGGACAGGTGTTCAAGGAGCAAGCCTGGGTTTTACCGGATGAAGGCTGCATTTTACGCCTTCATCCGGCTGTCTACAAACTCAGGCCTTGCTCGGGTCTTTTAACAGGTAACGGGCAAAGGCTGGCAGTAACCACAGGGCACCAATCATGTTCCACAGGAACATAAAGGTCAGCAGGATGCCCATGTCGGCCTGGAACTTGATCGGTGAGAAGACCCAGGTGCCCACGCCGATGGCCAGTGTCAGGCCAGTGAAACTGACCGCTTTACCAGTGGAGCGCAGGGTGTGGTAATAGGCATCCTGCAGGTTTTCACCTTCACGCAGGTACTGGCGTAGTCGCGAGTAGATGTAAATGCCGTAGTCCACGCCTATGCCGACCCCGAGGGCAATCACCGGCAGGGTGGCGACCTTCACACCAATGCCCAGTTGGGCCATCAGCGCCTGACACAGTACCGAGGTCAGTCCCAGTGGTGCCACAATACAGATCACCGCACGCCAGGAGCGGAAGGTGATGAACACCAGTGCGGCCACTACGGCATAAACAAAAATCAGCATGAAGGTTTGCGCACGGGCAATTTCTTCGTTGGTGGCGGCTTCAATCCCGGCGCTGCCTGCTGCCAGCATGAAACGGGCATGTTCGGAGTTGTTTTCCGCCGCAAAGGCTTCCACGGCACGGGTCACCCGCACCAGAGTGTCCGCCTTGTGATCTTCCAGATACAGAATCACCGGTAGCAGGTCACACTGGTTATTGATCATGCCGGCCGGCAGGTTGCTCATGGCCTGATTCAGTACAAACTGGTTGCGGGACAGGGTTTCCCACTTCAGGTTGCCTTCGTTGAAACCGGCAATCACCCGTTTGGTGATGTAGGCCGGTGACATGCTACCCTGCACCCCTTCCACATTGCGCATCTGCCATTCGAGGCGATCCACTGCTTCCAGTGCTTCATAACTGACACAAGCCTGCTCGGGTGTTTCCACCATCACCACCAGCACATCCGCACTGGTCGCATAGTTGCGGGTGATGTAGGCATTGTCGAGGTTGTAGCGTGAGTCCGGGCGCAGTTCAGGGGCGCCTTCATCCAGGTCACCGATCTGCAGGTTGGTGCTGCCGACAAAACCCATGACACCCAGCAGCAGGGCGGCCAGCAGTGACCAGGGTGCTACGGACTTGTGACTGAAAAAGGATACCCGGTGCCACAGCTCGGAGGTTTCCTGACGCTTGCGTTCGGCACGAATCACACTGGTTTTGCCAACGCCAAGATAAGACATCAGCAGCGGTAACAGCACCAGGTTGGTCAGAATGATCACTGCCACACCCAGTGCGGCGGCAATGGCCAGTTCCTGAATCACCTGAATGTCAATGAACAGCAGGGTCATGAAACCGATGGCATCGGATACCAGTGCCAGAATCCCGGCCACATACAGGCCACGGAATGCCAGTCGGGCAGCGGTCAGGCGATCATGGCCATGAGAAGCCTCGATGGCCATGGCGTTGATCACCTGTACCCCATGCGATACAGCAATGGCAAACACCAGAAAAGGCACCAGCATCGAATAGGGATCCAGCCCGTAGCCCATCAGCTTTAACAGGCCCAGCTGCCAGATCACCGCAATCACCGAGCAGACCAGTGGAATGATCGAACTCTTGAAACAGCGGGAATAAAGGAACAGCAGCACAAAGGTGATGCCCAGTGCAATCACGAAAAAGAAGGCAACCTGAGTGGCACCATCAATCAGATCACCGACCAGCTTGGCGAAACCGATGATGCGAATGTCAAATTGCTCATCACTCAGCGCAGCACGGATGTCTTCCAGTGCGTGGGAAAAGGCTTGATAGTCCAGTGGTTGACCGTCAACACTGTCCACCAGTGGTGCCAGCACAATGGTGGAACGGAAGTCGTTGGCGATCAGAATGCCGACCTGACCGGACTTCAGCACGTTTTCACGCAGCGTATCCAGGCTTTCCTGACTGGCATCATAGGTGTCCGGAATCACCGTGCCACCTTCAAAACCTTCTTCGGTCACCTGGGTCCAGCGCACGGCCGGGTCCCAGAGTGAGCGAACGGCCGACTGATCCACACCTGGCAGGAAGCGCACTTCGTCGTACACCTGCTGCAGCCGTTCCATGTATTCGGCGGTGAAAATGTCCTGTGACGGGTCTTTCACCGTCACTGCCAGGCGTACAGCGTTGCCCAGTCCGCGCAGGTCGTTCTGCCGCTCCATGAAGTTTTCAATGTAGGGGTGCGACAGCGGAATCAGTTTTTCAAAACTGGCTTCCGGTTTGACCTGCAGCGCCTGGCTGCCAAGAAATACGGTCACCAACAGGAAAAAAATCAGCCACAGCGGACGCCAGTTGAAAAACAGGTTTTCAATGGCAGGGGCTTTTGTGTGAGTTGTATTCATTATTCCTTGCCCTCAGCGGTGGTTGGTTTCAGACAGTGGCAGGGTATGAATACCACCACGACCCACTGCAATCAGGTCCTGCCCCTGACGGGCTACCGCCAGCAGGGAGTTGCGTCCTGGCAGGGTGAATACCTGAAGCTGATCTGCATGACCCAGCAGATATTCACCATTTTGTCCGACCACCAGCAGGCGGCCGTCATCCAGCGCCAGACCGCCATTCAGGGTCTGTTCGCCATCATGATCCAGTGCTTGCCAGGAATCGCCAGCATCACGGCTGATGAACAGGTTGCCTCTCAGACCTGTAGCCACCAGGTCACCGGCAGGTGTGGCAAAAAGCCCAAACAGGGAGCCATCGTAATCCAGCGGTAGCTGCTCCCAGCTTGCACCCTGGTCGATAGAGCGGAATAACATGCCGCGTTCTCCGGCAATGAACAGGCGGTTCGCGGTATCCCGAATGATTGCATTGTTGTGATACTCTTCGGGATTGGGCAGTTCATCACCCAGGAAAGTCCAGCTGTCGCCACCGTCTTCGGTCATCAACAGCAGGTTGTAACCTCCGACCACAAAACCAGTGGTTTCGGACAGGAACTGGATGCCCAGCAGAGGCGACTCTTCTGTTTCGTGGTGCACCAGCTCCCAGCTGACACCGGCATCGGTGGTGCGCAGAATGATGGCTTCATGGCCCACGGCAAAACCCAGTTCCGCGGTGGCAAAGTGCACGGCAGTCAGGTGAGCTATCACCGGCACCTGTGCCTGTTGCCAGGGTTGACCGGGATCACGGTAGATGATGTGTCCGCGTTCACCGACAGCCACCAGCCTCTGGCCGGCAGTTGTGATATCCAGTAACAATGATTGACTGGCACGATCAGATTGAAAGGCTTCACGCACCAGGCGAGAGTCAGCCTGCAAACCTGCCGAAAGGAGTAACAGGATCGGCAGCAGGCAGGTCAGAAAAAAACAGGGTTTAAAACGCATAACGGGCTGCATGGACGACTCCATTGTTTTTATGTGCCAGCTTTTTGCCAACTCTAGCATCAAGAAAGGCTCCAGACAAACGCTTGTTTAAATTCTTTGCTGGCTCATGTGTGGGGTAATACTCAAGGGCACTTGCCTTGTAGTAATCTTGCAGTAGTTTAAGAAAGGTATTTTGAATCAAGGGAATATAATGAAAATCAGTTGGAAGGCTGCTTTTGTTCCGAGTGTGTTGTGGCTGGTGTTTCAAGCTGCAGGCGCAATGGCTGGAGAGAGTGGAATCATCAGTTTACAGGTGGAAAATGATGGTGTGGTGGAACTGGACCGACACTATACCCATGGCATGCAGATCAGTTACTTTCCGTTGTCAGAACCGCCGGGATGGGTTGTGAACAGCCTGTTGGCCGTAGGTCTGGACCCTGATGATGGTGAGCTGGCGGTGGAGTATGCATTGGGTCACACCATCTTTACGCCAGCAGATTTTGAAAACCCGGACCCTCAGCCCGATCAGCGCCCCTGGGCTGGCCACACCTATGCCAGCTTTGCAATCATTCGTAAGCCGGAAAATCGTCAGGCCCTGTTTCAGACCGGTGACAAGATAAAACTGACGCTGGGGCATGTCGGGCCGGACTCAGGTGCTGCCAGTGCTCAAAAACGAATGCATGCCTTGATAGGCTCTGCCGAACCAAAGGGCTGGCAGCACCAGATCGGTAATGAGACAACACTTAACCTGCATTACTTCCGTAAATGGATGTATTACCAGCAAACCTATGCTGGCCGGGATATTGAGTTGGCACCCATGCTGGGTGTGGCGCTGGGTAGTCCCTACACCTATGCCACAACAGGGTTGAGCTGGCGTTGGGGTGCTGATTTGCAGCGTGATTTTGGTCCGCCTTCCATTCAGCCCAACTATCCGGGATCAGGTTATTTTTTGCCGGGCACACCCTGGAACTGGTACCTGATGGCGGGGGTGGAATACCGCCATGTAGTCTATAACCTGTTCCTGGATGGCCCGGTGTTTCGTGATGGACCCAGTGTTAACAAATACAGTGATGTTGCAGACCTTTTTGTCGGTGCTGCCATCAGTTACAAAAAAGTCCGTTTTAACTACATGACAGTGTATCGTTCGAAGGAGTTTCGAGGACAGGAAGAGCGGGATATTTTCGGATCACTCAACCTGTCCTTTTATTTCTGAAAAACCTGGAGGCTATCCAGGGAACCTCGGGTTAATGCGATAAGCGCAGTATGGCCAGGTGTAATGGTTACTCAGAGGGCTATCAGCCGAAGCGACTGCCTACAAAGGGATTGCTCCGCTTCTCTTCACCAAAGCTGGACATCGGGCCGTGCCCGGGGATAAAACGCACATCATCACCCAGCGGAAAGAGCTTGTTGCGAATGGAGTCGATCAGCGCCTGATGATTGCT
Organism: Marinospirillum alkaliphilum DSM 21637; assembly: GCF_900119735.1. Taxonomy (GTDB): domain Bacteria; phylum Pseudomonadota; class Gammaproteobacteria; order Pseudomonadales; family Halomonadaceae; genus Marinospirillum; species Marinospirillum alkaliphilum. Next base: position 63,164 of record NZ_FPJW01000008.1, read on the forward strand.
TTTTGGGAAATCGGTGCGACCGATGGAACCGGCAAACAATACATCACCGACCTGAGCCAGCCTGGTTTCCGGATCATAAAACACCACATGGCCGGGAGTATGGCCCGGGCAATGAATCACTTGCAGGGTGGATTGACCAACCTGCACCTGATCGCCGTCATTCAGCCACTGATCCGGAATCACCGGTTTTGCTTCCGGGAAAGCAAACATTCGGCTTTGCTGACCCAGGCCATCCAGCCAGAACTGATCATCCTGATGTGGACCGATGATGGATAAACCGGTACGAGCTTTCATGTCAGCTGCACCACCGGCATGGTCAATGTGACCGTGAGTCAGCAGGATTTTGGTCAGTTTCAAACCACGCTGTGCAACAGCATCGAGTAGTCGATCAACCTCACCACCGGCATCAATGATGGCGGCTTCCAGTGTCAGATCACACCAGATCAGGGTGGCATTCTGGGCAAAAGGGGTGACGGGAAGGATCTCAAACTGCAACATCTGACTGCTCCGCATATTTTGGAATTGATTCGAAGCAGGATACCATGCCTGCTTTCAACAGATTAAGGCTGATTATCCATGCCCTGGTTTGAAGCGCTGCTTCCTGAACAACTTTCCCATCTTTCTGCACTGTTTCTGATTCTTGCTGCCGGTCTGACCTCGGCCATCACTGCCAGCATTGGTGTGGGTGGTGGTGTGCTGCTGCTGGCGGTGATGGCGCTGATGCTGCCGCCGGCGGCGATCATTCCGGTGCACGGCATGGTGCAACTGGGTTCGAATCTCAATCGTGCGCTGATGACCTTAAAAGACATCGACTGGAAGTTGCTGGCTGCTTTTACGCCCGGTGCCATCTTCGGTGCCTGGCTGGCCAGCCTGTTTCTGGTGCAGCTACCGATGAATCTACTGCTGCTGACCATTGCCGGTTTTATTCTGTTTCTGACCTGGGGGCCTAAAATTCCCCCGATTGGGCTGGGACGACTGGGCACCTTTGTGGCTGCAGTGGTGACCACCTTCATCAGTATGTTTGCCGGTGCCACCGGCCCTCTGGTGGCTGCTTTTGTCAAACAGCAGCACCAGGGCGATCGTTTTCGCACCGTGGCCAACTTTGCAGCTGCCATGAGTGTGCAGCATATCCCCAAGGCGGTGGTGTTTGGTGCTGCCGGTTTTGTATTTCGTGACTGGCTGGGTCTGATGCTGCTGATGATTGCCAGTGGCGCCATTGGCACCTTTCTGGGGTTGCGCCTGCTGGCCCGGCTCAGTAACCGCAACTTCGGGCGCATCATCAATGTCATCCTGACCCTGCTGGCGATTCGCCTGATCTGGGATGCGCTGACAATGACTAATTAGTATCTGGGTGGGCTTCTGAATGTCCGGGCTGTCTACAACAGGATGTTGTAGACAGAGCTTACAGGGATGTATTCACGCGTCCCGGACAACGGAAGCCCATCCAGATGCTCATCCAGAGCCTAATGAATGCCGGGAATGTCGTTAATCCGTGATGGTTCAATTGATCTGGCTCAGCGGTCTGGGGTCTTTTCGCCACAAGGCCAGGCTGATCAGCAGGGTGACACCAAATACCAGCAGTGATGCGCCGATCACACCGCCCCAACCCCAGTTTGACCAGAAGGGGTCCAGATAAAATCCGCCACTGCTGGCTCCCAGATAATAAAACACCAGATACAGACCATTGGCACTGGCGCGAGACGTCAGTGCCTGGCGGCTGACCCAGCTGGATGCATTGGAGTGGCAGAAGAAAAATCCGAAGCTGTTGATGAACAATCCTCCAATGATCGCCCACAGGCTGGGAATCAGCATCAATAGCGTACCGGTCATCAGCAGCAGGATGCCCAGTGCCATGCACAGGGGTTGTGCCAGCACCAGTGCCACACGACCGGAAATGGAAGCCCCCCAGGTGCCGGTCAGGTAGGTCAGAAACAACATGCCCAACAGACTGCTGCTGAGCAGCCAGGGTTCACCGGCCAGCAGGTAGGTGACATAACTGTACTGGTTTACAAAGATGAAAAAATTCAATCCACCAATCAGGTAAACCGGTAGCAGCAAGGGGTTGCGCAGGTGTTTGCCGAGGTCTTTTAACATCCGCACAGGATTGGGTGACTGAGGGCTGAAGTGGCGTGATTTTGGCAATGCCCACCAGAACACCACCAGACACACCAGCGACAGCAGAGCTGCGGATAAAAAGCTGGCGCGCCAGTCGTACACATCGGCAATCAGGCCGGAAAACAGGCGTCCACTGATACCACCCAGGGAGTTGGCACTGATGTAAATGCCCACAGCCAGTGCCATGGCACGCTTGCTGAATTCATCCCCCATATAGGCAATGGCGATGGCGGGCAGCCCTCCCAGCAGAAAACCCTGCAGTGCCCGCAGCAGCACCAGACTGGTGTAATCCGGCACATGAGCCAGTGCCAGCGTGGTGATCAATACACCACTCATGGTGATCAGCATGATGGCACGGCGGCCCACGGCGTCAGACAGCGGGCCGTAAACCAGTAGTGACAGGCCGAGGGTCAGGGTTGCCACGGCCAGAGAAGCATTGGCCTGCAGGGTGGATATACCAAATGCCTGCTGAAAGTCCGGCAGCAGAGGTTGGGTCACATAAAGGTTGCTGAAAATCATGAAGGAGCCACAACAGAGGGCTAGAGTAGCCCTCCAGAATGCCGGTGTTTTTTCTTCAATCATGGTGCTATCTTGGTGAATTCGACGTTGGCCCACTTTACGTAGCGCAGCTGAATAAGCAAAATATATCCTTTGAATTTTCAGAATAAGGTCGTGTTATGGATATTCGTCCCCTGCGTTATCTGGTTACTGTAGCCGATCTTGGCAGCTTCACTCTGGCTGCTGAGCGCCTGGGTGTGGCTCAGCCGGCTGTCAGCATGTCCATTCGTAATCTGGAAAAACAACTGGGTTTGTCGCTGCTGGATCGTGGTGAAAAACGTGTCAAGCCAACGGCCGAAGGGGCATTGTTGCTGGTGCATGCCCGCCGTATTCTGGATGAAGTGGAAGCTGCGGAACTGGCGTTGAACGAAGCGCGAGGGCTGACCAAAGGTGAGGTTCGCATCGGTATTCCCAGTATGCTGGGTTCCTATTATTTCCCCCCCATCCTGATGGCGTTTAAACACCGACACCAGAACCTGAATCTGGCGGTGTTTGAAGATGGCACTCGCAGCATTCAGAAAAAAATTCGTGAAGGCACCCTGGATGTCGGGGTGATCGTGGCTGATCGGGTGCCTGCTGATCTGGAAGCCGTGCCCTTCTTGAAAGAAGAAATGGTGGTCTGTGTGCCGGTGGACCACCGTTTTGCTGAAATGGATTGTGTTGATTTTGAAGACTTCTTTGAAGAGGAGTTGGTGCTGTTCAAGGAGGGTTATTTCCACCGTGAATTCATCGACCGGGTCTGTGAAAAGTCGGGCCTGACTCCTAAAGTGGCTTTTGAATCCAACCTGATTCCACTGACCAAATCCATTGTGCGTCAGGGGTTTGGTATTACCGTGTTCCTGAACATGGTGCTGAAGGATGAACCGGATCTGGTGGCGGTGCCCTTCAGGGAACGGGTGTTCCTGAACATGTCCATTGCCTGGAAAAAAGGGGCTTACCAATCCATTGCTGACCGGGCCTTTGTTGATTTCCTGCTGGAACATGCAGAAGTGGCAGCGGACAAATGATTGCCTGAAAACCCAGTCCTGACGGAAGGATTCAGCAGCCTTTTCAGGCCACGGCCACTCCTTTGATCAGGGCGTATACGCCCTGATTTTCTTTTAAAGCCATGCGTTCTGCCGAGCGTTTTGAAATCCGTGCCAGCAGGGTTTGCTGCCCCAGTTGCAGGCGCACCAGCACCTGGCTGGGATTCGGGTTCAGGCCCGCATCCGGCTGGATGTCCAGCACTTGTGTTTCCAGGCAGTTGAGCAGGCTGATGTCATCCGGTGGAGTCAGAGCCAGCACCACATCCCGGGCCAGAATGCGTACCCGTGTGGCCTGGCCCTTTTGCAGACCGCAGCGGCTGATCAGCATCGACTGGTGTTCCAGTTGCAATTCGCTTAACCCATCACCAACATCAGCATTCACCACCCTGGCCTGCAACACACTGGAAGCTGTTTCGCTCTGGCTGAAAGGCAGGTTCGGATCAGTCAACAGCTGTTGCAGATCACCCTGCGCCACCACCTGACCATGATCCAGCAGTACCAGATGATCGGCCAGGCGGGTGACTTCTTCGATGGCATGACTGACATAAACAATCGGTATGTCCAGCTCATCCCGCAGTCGTTCCAGAAAGGGCAGAATCTCTGCCTTGCTGGTGGCATCCAGTGAGGCCATGGGTTCATCCATCAGCAGCAGTTGCGGGCTGGTCAGCAGTGCCCGCCCGATGGCCACCCGCTGACGCTGGCCACCGGAAAGCTGATCCGGGTAGCGTTGCAGCAGTTCACTGATGCCCAGCAGCTCAATCACCTGATCCGGTTGCAGTTGCTGCTGCGTGGCCGGAATGCGTTGATAACCGTACAGCAGGTTGTTGATCACCCGCAGGTGTGGAAACAGACTGGCTTCCTGAAACACATAACCCAGCGGGCGTTGGTGCACTGGCCGAAAGCCTTTGCTGTTCTGCCACACCTCACCCTGAAACACCATGCGGCCACCCGGTTGGTATTCCAGCCCGGCCATGCAGCGCAGCAGGGTGGTCTTGCCGGAACCGGAACGACCGAACAGGGCGGTGACACCACTGCTGGGCAGGCGCAGGGCGACATCCAGTGAAAAGTTACCGCGCTGCAGCTGGAAATCAGCCTGGATCATAAACTCACCACCTTGAATCGTCGGTTCAGGGCAAACACCAGCATCAGCAACACAAAAGACGACACCACCAGTATCAGTGACAGGCTGTGGGCTGCGGCATAATCCATGGCTTCCACATGATCATAAATGGCAATCGAAGCCACCTGGGTGCGTCCGGGAATATTGCCACCGATCATCAGGATCATGCCGAACTCGCCCAAGGTATGGGCAAAGGACAGCACACTGGCGGTCAGAAAACCCCGTTGTGACAGTGGTAGCACCACGGTGAAAAAACGATCCAGTGGTGAGGCCCTTAACGTGGCTGCCACTTCCAGTACCCGGCCACCGGCGGTGGCAAAGGCGTTTTGCAGTGGCTGTACCACAAAAGGCAGCGAAAACAGCATGGAGCCAATCACCAACCCGGAAAAACTGAAGGCCAGATGACCAATGCCGATGGACTCCAGAAAACCGCCCACAGCACCGCGCGGTCCGAGCAATACCAGCAGGTAAAACCCCATCACTGTGGGCGGCAGCACCAGTGGCATCGCCACCAGTGCTTCCACCAACACTTTGGAACGGCTGCGAGTATGCGCCAACCACCAGGCCAGCGGTGCACAGAGCAGTAACAGCAAGAATGTACTGACCAGCGCCAGCTTCAGGGTGATCCATAGGGCGGTTAAATCGGCATCAGAAATCACATCTATCTCCCAGCAGCATCAAGGTGCAGGCAGTGCAGGGATGTCTGGCGGCAAGCGTAGCAGGGACTGCGCAGCGCCGGAGTCTTGTCCAGGGAAGGACAAGCCGACGGATAGCCAGATACCCTGCTCATGCCTCGGCACCCGCTCAAAACCCATAACCGGCGGCTTTAATGACGGCGCGGGCTTCTTCACTTTTCAGCCAGTCAAGAAAGGCCTGGGCGGCTTGTTGTTGGGGTGAGGCGGTCAGCACCACGGCCTGTTGTTCCAGTGATGAATAACTGCTGACCGGTGGCAACCAGGCATTACCACGCAGGCTGCCGTCCGGCTGGATGATCTGGGACAAGGCGAGAAAACCGGCCTGGGCAGTGCCACTGGTAACAAACTGCATGGCCTGGGTGAGGTTTTCCGCCTGGGCAATACGGCCTGCACGCAGTTGCTGATATATGCCCAGCTGCTCCATCACTTCTACACCTGCCGAACCATAGGGGGCGGTGCGGGGATTGACCAATGCCAGATGGCGTAATTCGGGGCTGCTGAGGAATACTCCGTTTTGCAACGGCAGATCAGGGTTGTCACTCCATAACACCAGCACGCCACGTGCGTAGGTGAAACGTGATGCGGCCACTGCCAGCCCTTCATTCACCAGCAGGGTCGGGCGTTCGATGTCTGCCGACAGGAACACATCAAAGGGCGCACCATTCACGATCTGGGCGTAATGCCGTCCGGTCGAACCGGAGCTGATCAAGAGTTTCTGACCGGAATGAGCCTCATAAAGGGGCGCTAACTGGTTGAGGGTGCCCAGAAAGTTGGCAGCCACGGCCACGCGCAGTTCGCTGGCCAGAGCGGGGGCGGTGAATAGCAAGCATGTCAGTAGTAGTGCTGTTCTGGCGTGAAATGACTGAGTCAGGAAAGGCATGGGACAGCTCCTCAAAAGGGGTGGATAGCTTCATCAGAGCAAGTAGAGTGCCAGAAAGAAAACCGCACCCTTGCGGGTGCGGTTATTGAACGAAGTGATCCCTCACTCGCTCGGGTACTCCACCAGGACATCCTCATCGCGCAGGATCATCTGACAGGCCAGGCGCCAGGGTGAGGGTGGAATGTCATCCACCAGCATCTGGTCAATCTGGGACTGACTGATCTTGCCCATTTCTTTCAGTACAGCTGTTTCACGCGGGTTCAGTGGTCCACCCATCGGGCGGGTCTGATCCAGGGTGGTGACTTTCACCAGGCAAGTGCCGCATTCACCATTTTCACATCCAAAATCAATCGGAATGTGGTTTTCCCTGGCCAGCTGCAGAATGGTCTGCTTGTGGCTTCCGGCAACGGCATAACTGGACTTGTCCTGGTGCAGTGCACTTTTGAAAGTGACTTTGGCCATAAGGTTACTCCTCGGTTTTTTATGGAGTTGGCAGGCAAAGGGGACTCACCTGCCGCTGCCGAAAGGGCAATAAGTGTACCGGAATGCTTTTGTTGCAGTGGTGGCAGGGGGCAGGCGGTTGGAAGGCTGAAAAACGGATTCAAAAAGCATAAAAAATGTCGGGCTTGCAACGGGGTGTTTGTTGCAAACCCGACAGAAAATCAATTCACAGAAGCAGCTGCAAACAATCAGGCAGCGGCCGTTGCCTGCTGACTGGTTTTCCAGCAGGTGGCATGACGCAGGTGGCTGGCCAGTGGGTCATCCCAGCGCTGCTGATGCTCGTCTTGCCAGCTGCACAGCAGGGTGTGGATGTCCAGCGGATCCAGTTCCATTCCCAGCTCCAGTTGGTGCTGGTGATGTTCCAGGGTGGACAGCAACTGCTGATGCTGGGCACGGTGGTGGCCATAATCCTTGTAATCGGTGGCCAGCATGAAGCGTTCTTCCTGATCGCAGTGTTCACGCACCGTACGAATCAGGTTGCCAAGCAGGCAGGGCAGCGCCTGGTGTGAAACCAGCGGCAGCGCCCCCAGCAGCGCGGTGAAACGGTGGTGCGCCTTGTCCATGGCGGGCAGGTCGTAGTGTTGCAAACGCAGCGTCGGGGTGATGTCACGCATGGTGGTTTTCCTCGGGTGGACGTGTTCAGGCACAGCACTCGCGACTGACTTCCAAGATCTGTGCCAGACACTCCTGATGCGTCAGATTCAGTAACTCAAAACCCTGGCGCTCAAGGAACTTGATCTCCTTGCCGGTTGGGTTGTTAATGCAGGCCCATCCTGCCGGATTTCCGGCACCGTATACCATGTCACTGATCAACATTCTGGGTGTGTCCCGATCCAGCTTTAAGCCCAGCAGCAGGTACTGACAACCTTCCCGGTAGGTTTTTAATGCTGGTGGCATACCAAACCCGCCCATCAGTTCTGTCAGGTAGTCGACATAATCGGCATCGGAAGCAATATAAAGGGACTCTGGCAATGGAGTACCAACCGGCTTGAACAGCAGCGGCAGGCTGAAGTCTGCCGTGGTGTCATCCACCGCTTGATAACTGCTGCCGTCATGCTGGAACAGGCGGTAACGCGCTGTGCCGCCACCAATTCGTGCCACACCCACAATCAACAGGTGAGGTTTGTTGCTCCAGGCCTGTTGCAGCTGAGTGTCGCGGTTCATGTCAATCAGGTAACCCCAGTCCAGTTCAGCCAGTTGCCGGTGAAAGTCAGATTCCTTCCAGGCTGTGTCGCGGTAGGTGGTATCCAGAAAGCGGGTGACGGCCTTGCGGCCTTTTTTTAACTCGATGTTCATTGCCGCACGCGGGAACTCATACATCAGTTTGGGTGCCATCGGGCGACCATTGTTCATGGCCAGAATCAGGCTGTCACTGTCAGCCGGGATGGTTTTGCCGTTGCTGTCGGTCACACCATCCAGCACCTGATGGCCCAGTACAGGAACACAGCGTCCGGACTGAATGGCAGCCACAAGGCTGGCGGGAAGGGTTGAAGTCATGGCAGTTTCCTTTTCCAGGTTATTGCAGGGATTGGCCTTGCAGGCTTTGTGTGGATGGGCAGCAATTCCTGTGCCATGCCATTTCCGACAATCAAGACAGGTGTGTGGGGTTGGCTTGTCGCACTGCTGACAAGTCAGATTTATTTGTCGGCTCCAAAACGACCTTATAAATGCAGTGGTTATTTTTGTTTCTAATAAAAACAATGAGTTAAAAATATTTTTGCAGTTTGGCACAGGGTTTGCGCTTACCGGTACAGCGGCGAGCATCCGGTTCGCCATGTGTGTACCAAACCTGAGGAGAATGACAATGGCATTACGTCAAGCTGCTATCTACGGTAAAGGCGGTATCGGCAAATCCACCACAACCCAGAACCTGGTTGCTGCGCTGGCAGAAATGGGCAAGAAAGTCATGATCGTGGGCTGTGACCCCAAGGCTGACTCCACGCGTCTGATCCTGCACTCCAAAGCCCAGACCACTGTAATGCACCTGGCCGCTGAAGCCGGTTCCGTTGAAGATCTAGAACTGGAAGATGTAATGGCTGTGGGTTACGGCAATGTGAAGTGTGTTGAGTCTGGCGGCCCTGAGCCGGGTGTTGGTTGTGCCGGTCGTGGTGTAATCACTGCCATCAACTTTCTAGAAGAAGAAGGCGCCTACGATGAAGACCTGGACTTCGTATTCTACGACGTACTGGGTGACGTGGTCTGTGGCGGTTTCGCCATGCCAATCCGTGAAAACAAAGCGCAGGAAATCTACATCGTTTGCTCCGGCGAAATGATGGCGATGTTTGCTGCCAACAACATTGCCAAGGGCATCGTGAAGTACGCCACCTCTGGTAGCGTGCGTCTGGCCGGTCTGATCTGCAACAGCCGTAACACGGATCGCGAAGACGAACTGATCGAAGCACTGGCTGCACGTCTGGGCACCCAGATGATCCACTTCGTACCGCGTGACAACGTGGTTCAGCACGCTGAAATCCGTCGTATGACCGTGATCGAATACGATCCCAAAGCCAAACAGGCTGACGAATACCGCGCGCTGGCTCGCAAGATCGTTGAGAACAAAATGTTCATCGTTCCGACTCCCCTGGAAATGGACGACCTGGAAGAGCTGCTGATGGAATTCGGCATCCTGGAAGAAGAAGACGAAAGCATTGTTGGCAAAAAAGCTGGCGAAGTGGCCTGATTTTTCCCTTGAAACTTCTCATGAGCGTGTATGCGGATGGGCAGCACGCTGGAGGAATGAAGCATGTCTAATCTGACAAAAGACGAAGCCCAGGCTTTGATTCAGGAAGTGCTTGAGGTTTACCCGGAGAAGGCGAAGAAAGATCGCGCCAAGCACCTGGCGGTCAACGATACCTCGGTTGAAAACCAGAAGTGTGTAACCTCCAACCGTAAATCCCTGCCGGGTGTGATGACCATTCGTGGTTGTGCTTATGCCGGTTCCAAAGGTGTGGTGTGGGGTCCGATCAAGGACATGATCCACATCTCCCACGGTCCGGTGGGTTGTGGTCAGTACTCCCGTGCTGGTCGCCGTAACTACTACGTTGGCACCACCGGTGTGAACAGCTTCGGCACCATGAACTTCACCTCGGATTTCCAGGAGAAGGACATCGTGTTCGGTGGTGACAAAAAACTGTCCAGGCTGATCACTGAAATTGAACAACTCTTCCCGCTGAATCGCGGCATCAGTGTTCAGTCCGAGTGCCCGATTGGTCTGATCGGTGACGACATCGAAGCCGTCTCCAAAGCCAGCAGCAAAGAAATCGGCAAGCCCGTTATTCCGGTGCGTTGTGAAGGTTTCCGCGGTGTATCCCAGTCACTGGGTCACCACATTGCCAACGATGCCATCCGTGATCACGTGTTTGATCGTGAAGGCGGCGGCAATGGTGTAGAGCCCGGCAAATACGACGTTGCCATCCTGGGTGACTACAACATCGGTGGTGATGCCTGGTCTTCCCGCATCCTGCTGGAAGAAATGGGTCTGCGCGTGGTGGCTCAGTGGTCCGGTGACGGCACCCTGGCTGAAATGGAGCAAACGCCCAAGGTCAAGCTGAACCTGCTGCACTGCTACCGTTCCATGAACTACATCTCTCGCCACATGGAAGAGAAGTACGGTATTCCATGGGTTGAGTACAACTTCTTTGGTCCGACCAAGGTTGCTGAAAGTCTGCGCAAAATTGCTTCCTACTTTGATGACAGCATCAAGGCCAAGGCCGAGGAAGTGATTGCCAAGTACCAGCCGCTGATGCAAGCCGTCATCGACAAGTACAAGCCGCGCCTGCAAGGCAAAAAAGTCATGCTGTATGTGGGCGGTCTGCGTCCTCGTCACGTGATTGGTGCCTACGAAGACCTGGGCATGGAAGTGGTCGGTACGGGTTACGAGTTCGCCCACAAGGACGACTACGAGCGTACCAACCATGACGTGAAGGATGCCACGCTGATTTATGACGATGTCACCGGCTTCGAATTCGAGGAGTTTGTGAAGCGTGTCAAGCCTGACCTGATCGGCTCCGGCGTCAAGGAAAAGTACATCTTCCAGAAAATGGGTGTGCCTTTCCGTCAGATGCACTCCTGGGATTATTCAGGCCCCTACCATGGCTACGATGGTTTTGCCATCTTTGCCAAGGACATGGACATGACCCTGAACAACCCTTGCTGGAAACAGATGACACCGCCCTGGAAAGCTTCTGCTGAAGCCGACCAGAAAGCCGTTGCCTAACATCCTTAATCACTCGCGCCCGTGTCCGCAGATTGGCGGCCGGGCCAGGAGATGGTCATGCAAAACGTAGACGATATCAAACAAAGTTATCCGCTGTTCCGTCAGGATGAATACACGGATGTGCTGGCACGCAAAAAAGCCGACTATGAAGCCGGTCATGCCGATGCCAAGGTTCAGGAAACTTTCCTGTGGACCACCACTGAAGAGTACAAAAACCTGAACTTTGAGCGCGAAGCGCTGACTGTTAACCCCGCCAAGGCTTGCCAGCCACTGGGTGCCGTACTCTGTGCACTGGGTTTTGAAAAGACCCTGCCTTATGTGCACGGCTCACAGGGTTGTGTGGCTTACTTCCGCACCTACTTCAACCGTCATTTCAAAGAGCCGGTGGCCTGTGTATCCGACTCCATGACTGAAGATGCGGCAGTATTCGGTGGTCAGAAAAACATGATCGATGGTCTGGAGAACGCCAAGGCGCTCTACAAACCAGAGATGATTGCAGTATCCACCACCTGCATGGCCGAGGTTATCGGTGATGACCTTAACGCCTTCATCGGCAACGCCAAAAAAGCCGGTGCAGTGGCTGAAGACTACCCAACACCCTTTGCACACACCCCGTCATTCGTGGGTTCCCACGTGACTGGCTGGGACAACATGTTCGAAGGCATTGGTCGTTACTTCACGCTGAACAGCATGGAAGGCAAGGTGGTAGGCAGCAACGGCAAGATCAACCTGGTGCCGGGCTTTGAAACCTACCTGGGTAACTACCGTGTGGTGCGCCGCATGATGGAAGAAATGGGCGTGGCTTACAGCCTGCTGTCCGACCCTTCCGAAGTGCTGGATACCCCGGCAGATGGTGAATACCGCATGTACGAAGGCGGCACCACCCTGGATGAAATCAAGGATGCGCCCAACGCCATCAACACCATCCTGCTGCAACCGCTGCATCTGGAGAAATCCAAAAAGCTGGCTGAACTCACCTGGAAACATGAGGTGCCGAAACTGGACATCCCCATGGGTCTGGAATACACCGATGCCTTCCTGATGGAAGTCTCCCGTCTGACCGGTAAAGCCATTCCGGACAGCCTGGCCAAGGAGCGTGGACGTCTGGTTGACATGATGACCGACTCTCACACCTGGCTGCATGGCAAGAAATTTGCCCTGTACGGTGATCCGGACTTCACTCTGGGTCTGACCAAGTTCCTGCTGGAGCTGGGTGCTGAACCGACCCACGTGCTGAGCCAGAGTGGCGGCAAGCGTTGGGAGAAGAAAATGAAAAAGATGCTGGCCGAGTGCGCTCCGGTCAACAACGAAACCCAGATCTTCTCCCGTCATGACCTGTGGCACTTCCGTTCGCTGATGTTCACCGAGAAGCCCGATTTCATGATCGGTAACTCCTACGGCAAATTCATCCAGCGTGACACCCTGCACAAGGGCAAGGAGTTCGAGGTACCGCTGATCCGCATCGGCTTCCCGATCTTCGACCGTCACCACCTGCATCGCTCCACGACCCTGGGCTATGAAGGTGCCATGCAGATGCTGACCACCCTGGTCAACGCTGTACTGGAGCGTCTGGATGATGAAACCCGCGTAATGGCCCAGACCGACTACAACTACGATCTGGTTCGTTAATCGGAAGGCTTTGGAAACGCTCGTGATGCAGTAATCAGTCTGTCGACTTGCGTAGCCATGGATGGCGCAGCACCGGAATCCTGTCCGGGACAGGACAGGCTGACGGAAAAGACAGCTGGTTACTGCAATCTGACTTTTGAGCCAATCCACATTCAATGAACGCCTGAACAAGCAACAGGAGCGCCTCATGGCCAATATCATCATCAGCCAGGCACTGGACGGAGGGCTGACCTTCTACATGCCAAAAAAGGATCTGGAAGAAAAGGTGGTTTCGCTGGAATTTAATGAATCCGGCAAGTGGGGTGGTGAACTGAAACTGTCCAGTGGCCAGTCTTATTACATTGATCCCATGGAACAACCGTCACTGCCCAAAACCCTGCGTGCCCGCAGGATGGATTGATGGCCTGAAGGCTGCTTTATCTTTTTGATGAGGATTCGATCATGGCAATGAAAATTGATCCCGATGTCTGCACTGCCTGTGGTGACTGCGAACCGGAATGCCCCACCGTTTCCATCTCGATGAAAAAAGGTGTGGTGGTCATCAATCCATCCAGTTGTGACGAGTGTGTGGATGAAGGTGCACCCCGCTGTGTTGCAGTTTGCCCGGTAGATTGCATCTCTCAGGCAGCTTGAGCACAACACCCCTGGCCAGGGACGGCCAGCATCCAGCAGTGATTGTGTGTATCCGCCAGGCCGTTGATGTGAAGCAGTAACCACCCCAGCCACCTGCCGAATGCATCCAGCCATACAGGAGATAGACCCCATGACCAGTATCAGCAAAGGTGCCGCCAGACGCCTGGCCAATGCAGCCCGGGTTCTGTCTGAAGACGACCCGGCTATTTTTGTGGTGGCCGTAGGTTCTTACGTTGGCCTGCCCATCACCGAAGAAAAACTCCAGTCCCTGAGTGTTGAAGACATCAACCGTGTGCTCAGTGGTGATGATGGCGAACTGCCGGAAAACTACAACAAGGACAACGTTAAACAAGCCTTGCGCCACCTATGGGGTGAGCAGGACACCTTGCAACCACTGCCCACCATCCAGACGGCTCCTGCAGGCATGAATCCTGATGCAGCCCTGCAGGTGGCCGTGGCTTCCAATAATGGTGAACAGTTGGACGGTCATTTTGGTTCTTGCCTGCGTTTTCTGATCTACAAGGTCAGCAAAGAAGGCATCTATCTGGCTGATGTGCGTGATGCTGCTGCAACTAGCGAAGCACCGGATCGTAATGAGGCTCGTGCGGCATTGTTGCAGGGTTGTCAGTTGTTGTATGTGCAATCCATCGGTGGTCCTGCGGCTGCCAAGGTGGTGAAAACCGGTGTGCACCCAGTGAAGTTCCCGAAAGCTGAACCGGCACGGATAGCGCTGGAAAAATTACAGCAAAGCCTGGATGCACCGCCCCCCTGGCTGGCACGCGTGCTGGGCACTGAAAGCTCAGTCAGTAAGCGTTTCAGCGGGGAGGAAGTGGAATGATCACTGAACAAGCCGTGAATCAACTGGCAGCTTATATCGGTCAGTTGCCACCTGCTGAATGGGATGATCGCCTGAATACTGCCTTTGAAGAGGGCAAGGTCACCCTCTGCTCGGAAAACGACATTCCCGGCCTGGCCAAACCCGTGCATCAGGGCGCAGGTTTTGATTTGTATCTGGTTGATGCCTCCAATGCCTGTGCCAGTCTCACCAATGATTTCAGCCGTGCCTGCGGTGTGGTGGTTGCACTGCATGACGATGACGACGACTAATCAGGAGAGCATCTGCATGACCCAGCCAAGCCGGCCCGATACCCTTGACCTTGTTCCGAAGGTTGATGCAACCAAAACTGCTGAAAGCCTGCCTGACCGGCCAGATGCAGAGCTGCTGACCCAGGCATTACCAGGTATTCAGCCACGCCCGCATCACAGCCGACTGCTGGAATGGTTAAAAGCCACCTGGCCAGAGCTGACCTTTCACCACCGTTTGACCCGTTCTGGCTGGTATCGGCCCGGTGGTGTCTGCACCAGTCAGGGTCAGATACTGGCTACTGATCTGGAAGCCTGGTTGAATCAGGCGCTTGGCAAGGTGGAAGACTTCGAACAGCTGCTGGCTGATCTGGAAATCATGCAGCCCCTGGTGACCCGCTTCAACGGCTCTACCCATTTCTTTACCGCCAGCTACGGCAAGGCACCGGAAGCTTGCTGGCAACTGGAAGTGGAAGAGCTGCAGGAGGTGATGGATCGCAAACTGCTGAACGGCGATGCCGAATTACCGGAAGATCTGGCCGACCTGCTGGAACCCATGCACCCGGCACGGCTGGACGGTCACCCGGTGGGGGCGCCCAAATACCGTCTGGGTTGCTTAACCAACCTGCATCTGGCTTTGGAAGAAGCTGTGAATGCACCGTTGTTGCAACGTTTTTTCCGTGAGTGGCAAGAAGCAACGGGTGATGCAGTCGACTTCCACCAGTTCTGGTTTTTCCAGCGCCATGAATCCCTGACCCGTTATGGTGTGGCACAGCTGCGTTTGCAGCCTCATGCCATCAAGGCCAGGCACCTGAAAACCCTGCCGTGGGATTTAACGGTTGAACCCATGGCATTGGCGACCCAGTTGCGCAGTTACGACAAAGCGGCCGGTTATAACGGTGCCTGGTATTTTGGTCTGGTGGCGGGCAATCTGGTGCCGCGAGAGCTGGCAGCACGCCTGCAGGATGATTGGCTGGCTGAATACCGCTACATTGCCGAGCGTCAGGCTGCACTGATCAGAGACTGGTTGCACCAACCTTATACTTTGTAAATCAGTGTGTTATAAAAGCTTCACACGGCCGACCTTTTACTGTCATTTCCAGACTATAGATTTCGCCTGTTCTGTTCAATTTTCCAGACAGGTGAAATCTCATGAAACAGCAAACGCAATCCCTGCAACAAGTTGATCACGGCGAAGGTGACGAGCCGCTCAGCAACCTTTCTTCCAATGAAAGCTTCCGCAATGTACTGGACCGTCGGCTGGATCGCCGCAGTGTGCTGAAAGGCAGCCTGAATGCTGCATTGCTGGGCTTTTTTGGCACCAGCCTGCTGCCGGGTGCAGTACAGGCCGCTGGCTCCAGTCGTGGCATTCAGTCCGGTCCACAACTGATCGGTTTTGAGGCTGTCAAGGTTTATGACGGTGATGGTGTATTGCTGCCAGCCGGTTATCGCCATCAGGTACTGCTGCCCTGGGGTCAGCCAATCACCGGCCGTATGCCTGCCTTTGATCCACTGCGCAACAGCGGTGCTGATCAGGCTCAGCAAATGGGCAGTCACCACGATGGCATGCACTTCTTCCCGATTGAAGGCCACAGCCCTTATGAAGGCAGTTCTGAAGATGGCCTGCTGGTGATGAACCACGAATACGTGGAACCGCGTTTCATGCACGCCTCAGCAGTGGGACAGAGCCTTAGCCGCAGCGCCGTTCCGCTGAAAGATGGCAAGCGTGCTGCTGATGAAGTGCTGAAAGAAATCAATGGTCATGGTGTAGCGATTGCCCGCATCCGTAAACAGGCCAATGGTGACTGGCAGCTGGTGCAAGACCCGCGCAACCGTCGCATCACCGGTCTGACCGAAATGCAACTGAGTGGCCCGGTGCGTGGTTCGGATCTGGTCAAAACCCGTTTCAGTCAGGACGGCACGCGTACCCGTGGCACACTGAACAACTGCGCTCACGGTGTCACCCCCTGGAATACCTACCTGACCAGTGAAGAAAACTGGGCCGGTTATTTCATCAACACCGGTGAACAGCCGCGTGAACACCAGCGTTATGGTGTGGCCAGCCGTAATACCAGTCGTTATGCCTGGGAACGCGCCGACAGCAATGCGGATGAATACCAGCGTTTTGATGCCTCCAGCAAGGCGGCCAGCGCCACCGGTGACTACCGCAACGAACCCAACACCTTTGGCTGGGTGGTGGAGATTGATCCCTTCAACCCGCAATCCACACCGGTGAAGCGCACCGCGCTGGGCCGTTTTGCCCATGAAGGGGTGATCTTCCACACTGCAGTCGAAGGCCAGCCGATTGTCTGCTACTCCGGTGATGATGCCCGCTTTGAGTACATCTACAAGTACGTCAGCGCCCAGCCTTACCACAAGGCCACTGCAGGTGGTCATCTGCTGGATAACGGCACCCTGTATGTTGCCCGTTTTAACGATGATGGCTCCGGTGAATGGCTGCCGCTGGTGTTTGGCATGGGGCCACTGACTCCCGCCAATGGCTTTAACAGTCAGGCCGATGTGCTGGTGAACACCCGTCTGGCTGCAGATACTGTGGGTGCCACCAAGATGGACCGTCCTGAGTGGGGCGCGGTGAATCCTTCCACCGGTGAAGTGTATTTCACCCTCACCAACAATTCTCGCCGCACCGAAGCCCAGATCGACAAGGCCAACCCACGTGCTGCCAACGACTGGGGTCAGATCATCCGCTGGCGCGAAGCGGGTGATCAGGTGGCTGCCACCCGTTTTGAATGGGATCTGTTCATGCTGGCCGGTCCGCAGGATGACTCAGATTATGCCGGTGCAGCACTGAATGACGGTCAGATCTTCAACAGCCCGGATGGTCTGTGGTTTGATCGTCAGAGTCGCCTGTGGATTCAGACCGACATGAGCGAAAGTGTGGTTAATACCGGCAAATGGGCACAGTTCGGCAACAACCAGATGCTGGCTTGTGATCCGGTCAATCAGGTGTTGAAGCGTTTTCTGGTCGGCCCGATCGGGCAGGAAATCACCGGTGTGTGCAGCACGCCGGACCAGAAAACCCTGTTTGTGAATGTGCAGCACCCGGGTGCCACCACCACCCCGGAAGACTTTGCTGCTGGCAAGCTGACCGGTCAGTGGCCGCATGATGGCAGTCGCTACCCGCGCTCTGCCACGCTGGTGATCAGTCGTGAGGATGGTCGTATCGTCGGCAGTTGATTTTACTGGCGGTAAAAACCACTGCCCCGTCTGGCATTTGCTGGGCGGGGTTTCTTTTTATTGATTTTTATATGGTTGTTTGATCTATTTGCTGCATGTAGTTTAGTGTTTGATTCTGCCTTTCCTTGATGCTTTGGATATTTGCACCTGTGTCTTGCGTCTATACTGGAAAAAAACATCAGTACAGAGGTGCAGCATGAAACACTTTGCGGTCATTGGCGGCGGCATCACCGGTATCACCACAGCTTACGCGCTGCTGAAGCGGGGGCATCAGGTCACCGTGTATGAAGGCCATCGTTATGCAGCCATGGAAACCTCCTACGCCAACGGCGGCCAGTTATCTGCCTCCAATGCCGAGGTGTGGAACTCCCTGCCGACCGTGATCAAGGGGCTGAAATGGATGTTCAAAAAGGATGCGCCGCTGCTGGTGAACCCGCTGCCGAACTGGCACAAACTCAGCTGGTTCACCGAGTTTCTGGCTGCCATTCCGCAGCATGCTGACAACACCACAGCCACTGCCCGCATGGCCATTGCTGCCCGCGAACACCTGTTCAACTGGGCTGATGAAGAAGGCATCCAGTTTGATTTAAAACAGCGCGGCATCCTGCACATCTACCGCGACAAACAAGGCTTTGAAACCGCTGGCAAGATCTCCAGACTGCTGGCGGCCGGTGGCCTGGAGCGCCGCGCTGTGACCCCGGAAGAAATGCAGGCCATTGAACCGGCCTTGCAAGGGCAATACTACGGTGGTTATTACACCGAAAGTGATGCCACCGGTGACATTCATCTTTATACCTTGGGGCTGGCTGCCGCCTGTGAAAAACGTGGTGGTGTTATCCGTTACCAACAACAGGTTGAACACCTGCTGGCCGATGCGGAGCAGGTACGCATCATCAGCCGTGATGCCAGCGGCCAGTCAGAAGAACTCACCTACGACAGTGTGGTGATCTGTGCCGGAACGGCCAGCCGTGCACTGGCTGCCCAGGTGGGTGATCGCCTCAACATCTATCCGGTCAAGGGTTACTCCATCACCGTGGCACTCAAGGATGAAACCAGTCGCAGCAGCGCACCCCACGTCAGTCTGCTGGATGAAGCCAGCAAACTGGTATCCAGTCGACTCGGTGACAACCGCCTGCGCGTGGCCGGAACTGCTGAATTCAACGGCTACAACCGCGACATCCGTGCGGACCGCATCCGCCCACTGGTGGACTGGGTACAGACCTGCTTTCCACAGATCAGCACTGAAGACATCACCCCCTGGGCCGGACTGCGGCCGATGATGCCCGACATGATGCCTCGCGTGGCTCGGGGCAAATGCCCCAGTGTTTACTACAACACCGGTCATGGCCACCTCGGCTGGACCCTTGGCGCTGCCACCGCAGAAATGCTGGCGGATCTGGTGGGGGAGTAAGCTCTCCCGCCTGTGCCTGCATCAACCTAAGCTTTGCCTGGGTATGCAATTTACAGTGGTTCCAGAATGATGCCATTAGGCACACGCTCTGCTAGACTTGTCTTATGAAGCAAATTAACTGGAATGCTGAAAAAAACCAGCAGTTGATGAGTGAACGCGGCATCTCCTTTGAAGATGTCCTGTTTGCTCTTCAGTCTGGCGGTTTACTTGATGATGGACCTCACCCCAACTGTGACAAGTATCCGAATCAACGCTTGCTTGTGGTTCAGATTGACGATTACGCCTGGTTGGTGCCGTACGTCGAGAATGCGAGTGAAATCTTTCTCAAAACGGCCATCCCGAGTCGCAAGGCTACTAAGACATTTATAGGGGGGTAGCACATGGCCAAGACCCAATTGGATATTGAAGAGCAAGAGCTGCTGGATGCCTACGAATCCGGGGTATTCGAGTCAGACCTGGATGCTGACCGTCGGGAGTACCTGACGAAGGCAGCGGAAGAAACGTTCAAGAAAGACAAGCGGATCAATATTCGCATCTCCAGTCGAGACCTGGAGGCACTGCAACGTCGGGCACTGGAAGAGGGGCTTCCTTATCAGTCTCTGGTTTCCAGTGTACTGCATAAGTATGTCTCCGGTGGTTTCAAGGATATTTCTGCTGATAAAGCAGGCCAGCGGAGCCGCTGAGTTCTGAAGTGATCTCACCGGGGATCGGCCTTTCTCAAAAGTTGATTTTTCCCGGTGGCGGGAGTAATGTTCGCGAACCTGTCTGAAGGCAGGTTTTCACACCTTGTGAGGCTTGTATGTTGGAGATTGCAGTAATCCGATAACCCGAATCCCTGACTCGTACTTTTGATACGAGGATTCTGGTTATCAATGTGCACAGATATCTGACGAGCATTTGTTGATGCTTGTCTTTTGCTCATTTGATTACTGCACCAGGATTTTCCAGCATGAATATTTCCAGGCCGGAACAACGGACGCTTCACGTCCTCGCCAAAGGTGGCCGCATCGTTCATTTTCGCGATGGCTCAGGCCGCGTCAAATCTGTTGAATGTTATACCCGCGAAGGTCATCTGTTATCAGATTGCACCTTGCCTGTGTTTTCCAGGCTCAGAACCAAAGGTCTGATCAAGTCCCGCAATGGACAACCCTATCAGATCAGCACGCAGGGTTTAAAAGCCGTTCGACCTCAACTGGATAACCGTTAACCAACTCATTGCCGGCTCTGTGCTTTTTTGCGCGGGGCTGGCTGAATGCATTTTTTTTCAAGGGGATTCAGCGATGGATATTCCACGCATTTTTAATATCACTGAAAGTGAACACCGCATTCACAATCCTTTCACACCGGAAAAGTTCACCACACTGGGCACTGTGTTGCGTTTAAAACCCGGCACACGCCTGCTGGATCTGGGCAGTGGTTCAGGCGAGATGTTGTGCACCTGGGCGCGTGATCACGGCATCACCGGAGTCGGGGTCGACATGAGTCAGTTGTTCAGCCAGCAAGCCAGACAACGTGCTGAAGCCCTGGGGGTGGCTGACCGTGTTGCCTTCATTCATGGTGATGCTGCCGGTTATGTGGCAGATGAAAAGTGCGCAGTGGCCGCTTGTGTGGGTGCTACATGGATCGGTGGTGGTGTTGCCGGTACCATCAGGCTTCTGAGCAAAAGCCTCAGTGATCAGGGCATCATCCTGATTGGTGAACCCTACTGGCGGCAGTTACCGCCCACCGATGAGGTTGCCAGACAGTGTTATGTCAGTTCGATCTCGGATCTTTGCACGCTGCCTGATCTGGTCAGCTCCTTTGCTGAGCTGGGTTACGATCTGGTGGAAATAGTGCTGGCCGATCAGGAGGGCTGGGATCGCTACGAGGCGGCCAAGTGGCTCACCATGCGCCGATGGCTTGAAACCAACCCTGATGATGAACTGGTCGGGGAGGTTCGCGCCTTGCTGAACGAAGCACCCAGGCGTCATGTTGAATACACACGTGAATATCTGGGATGGGGCGTGTTTGCACTGATGGCGCGGTAAGCGTTTTATGCGGCGGAACCGGGATGGTTCCGCCCTTGGCGTTACAGCACACGACGTTGACCGTTACTGTCTGCATGCCTATTGTTTTTGCTGCGCTGCAGCAGTTAATCTTGTGGACTTCGCTCCCCTTCCTGCAGGTTCGTTGCCATGGCTGTTCTTGATTATGTGCTGTTGTTGCTGGCGGTGCTGGCACTTTTGGGTGTGGTGTTTGAGGAGCTGACCCACATCAATAAGGCCAAGGTGACGCTGTTTTTTGGCACCCTGAGCTGGGTGTTGTTGTTTGTGTTCAGTGACAGCCCAGAGCAAACCGCAGGGGTATCACATGGGTTGTCGGAAAGCATTGCCGAGATTGCCGGTTTGTGGCTGTTTCTGGTGGCGGCGATGACGTTTGTGGCCTACCTGAACAAGAAGGGCATGATTGAGAACCTGATCCATCTGGTGTTGCCCCGTCGGCTCAGCGAGCGCAAGTTGCTGCTGTTGACCGGGCTGTTCTGTTTTGTGTTTTCTTCTTTGGCGGACAATATCACGGCCACACTGGTGTCTTGTGCCTTGATCCTGTCACTGGATCTGGATCTGAAAAAACGCATCCAGTTCATTACGCTGGTGGTGTTTGCGGTGAACTCCGGTGGGGTGGCGCTGATTACCGGTGATGTAACCACGCTGATGATTTTTCTGGCGGGCAAGGTGGATATCCTGAGCCTGCTGACCTTATCGATTCCTGCGTTGCTGGCAGTGTTGGTGCTGGCGTTGCTGTTGTTTCGCGGTTTGTCGGGTGGCGTGGTGCTGGAGCCCAGGGTTACTCCAGTCCGTCGTGTGGATGGTGTGATTGGTCTGCTGTTTTTGCTGACCATTGTGGCGACCATCAGTGGCAACGTCTTGTTTGCCATTCCTCCGGTGTTGACCTTTCTGTTTGGCCTGTCGGTAATGTTTATGGTGTCGCGGCTGCTGAGTGATGACTCGGATCGGGACCCGATTCTGGAATATGTGCGTGCCATCGAGTTCGAAACCCTGCTGTTTTTCCTCGGCATCCTGTTGCTGGTCGGGATGTTGAAGGAAATTCAGGCATTGGATTCAGTGGTGCTGGTGTACCAGCTGTTGCCGCCGGTTTTTGCCAACTACCTGATGGGTATTTTTTCAGCGGTGATTGATAACGTGCCGCTGACCGCCGCTTTACTCAAGTCGGGCATTGAAATGACGCCAGGTGAGTGGCTGGGACTGACTTATGCGGTGGGTGTTGGTGGTTCATTGCTGGTGATTGGTTCAGCCGCTGGCATTGTGGCAATGAGCAAGATTCCGGGGCTGACTTTTGTTGCCTATCTGCGCTATCTGCTGCACCTGTTTATGGCTTACACCCTGGGGTATGTCGCTGTAGTGTGGATGGGTCAGGGTTTTCACTGAGGTAAACAAGCATGTTGGTAGCGAGTCTGGCAATTCTGATGGGACTGCTGTTGCTGGTTTGGAGTGCGGATCGTTTTGTGGATGGCGCTGCAGCCACCGCGCGGCACTTGAATATGCCACCCTTGCTGATTGGTATGGTGGTGGTGGGTTTTGGTACTTCCGCTCCGGAAATGGTGGTATCAGCGCTGGCCGCCTCGCAGGGCAATCCAGGTATCGCGCTGGGTAATGCTTATGGTTCAAACATCACCAACATTGCCTTGATTCTGGGTGTCACCGCCTTGATCAGTCCGATTCTGGTGCATTCCACCCTTCTGCGTAAGGAGCTGCCGATTCTGCTGGGGATTACCCTGCTGGCGGCTTCACAGGTGTGGGATGGAGAAATCACTCGCTGGGATGCGGCGGTGTTGCTCGGTGTGTTTTCCCTCCTGATGGGGTGGACCATCTGGAATGGCATGAAAAAAAGCGATGATGCGCTGGGTGTGGAAATGGAGCAGGAGTTACTTGCACATCCCATGCCCTTGAGCCGCTCCGTTGTGTGGCTGGTGATTGGTTTGTTGCTGCTGATTGCCAGTTCCCGTGTGCTGGTCTGGGGGGCCGTGGAAGTGGCGCAGGGTTTTGGGGTCAGTGATCTGATCATCGGTCTGACCATTGTTGCTGTAGGTACGTCCCTGCCGGAGCTGGCTTCCTCTGTGATTGCAGCTCGCAAGGGTGAGCATGATATGGCACTGGGTAACATTCTCGGTTCCAACCTGTTCAATACCCTGGCTGTGGTGGGCATTGCCGGTGTCATTCATCCGATGGGCTTCGGTCCTGAGGTGTTCAGTCGTGATGTCATGATGATGCTGGGCCTGACCCTGTTGTTGTTTGCACTGGGTTATGGCTTGAAGGGACAAGGGCGTATCAACCGCTGGGAGGGTGGTTTGCTGCTGGTCTGTTATGTGGGTTATGTCCTCTACCTGCTCAGTAGCATTTAATGCTTGATGGGTGGCATGGCAACTGGCCTGCAACAGCGAGTTAGTTGCTTCCGGGTGAGTTGATTTCAGTAGTTGACTTGTTGCAGCCAGTCGAAAAAGAGTTCCAGCCAGCTCAGTAGGTAAACAGTGATCATACGGTTTTCCTTGCATACAAGCGTTGTCCTGCGACCCAAGTGGCGGCAATGGCCTGCTCGCCTCCCAGAAACATCAGGGCAAAGAGTTTTTCCTCTAGTGTTTCCGCCAGTTGGCAACGTTTGTTGAGTAATGGTGTGGCAGCGGTATCCAGTAACACCAGGTCGGCGTATTTGCCGGGTTCCAGGCTGCCGATCTGCTGCTCCAGTCCCAGTGCACGGGCATTGCCCAGGGTGATCTGATAAAAAGCCTGCTGCGGGTTGAGGTCGGCACCTTGCAGACGGGCAACCTTGTAGGCTTCTCCGAGCGTGGTTAGCAGCGAAAAGCTAGTGCCACCACCCACATCGGTGGCCAGGCTGAGCCGAATCTGTTCACGGTGGCAGCGTTCCAGATCAAACAGACCACTGCCCAGAAACAGGTTGGAGGTGGGGCAGAAGGCAATCACTGATCCGCTTGCTGCCATCTGTTGCCATTCCCGATCACTCAGGTGAATGCAGTGACCAAACAGGCTGCGTTCACCCAGCAGGCCGTAGTGGTCATACACATCCAGATAATCCTTCGCCTTGGGATAGAGCTCTTTCACCCAGGCCACTTCCTTGAGGTTTTCACTCAGGTGCGTCTGCAGGTAAACCTCCGGGTGTTCACGGCGCAACTGGCCAACCCGTGTCAGTTGTTCCGGGCTGCTGGTGGGTGCAAAGCGTGGAGTAAGTACATACTTCAGACGTCCCTGGCCGTGCCAGCGCTCAATCAATGCCTTGCTGTCGTGATAGGCAGAATCCGGTGTATCCAGTAGTTCTGGTGGTGCAAAACGGTCCATCATCACCTTGCCGGTCAGGATGGTCTGATGGCGGGCTTGCGCGGCATTGCACAGGGCATCCACCGAAACAGGATGGACGGTGGGATACACCACGGCGGTGGTGGTTCCGTTGCGCGCCAGTTGGTCGAGAAAGAAGTTGGCTTCTTCGGCGGCCAGTTGTGGATTGGCAAAGGCCATTTCGCGTGGAAAGGTGTATCGATTCAGCCAGTCCAGTAGTTGTTCGCCGTGTGAGGCGATGATGCCGGTCTGAGGGTAGTGAATGTGAGTGTCGATAAAGCCGGGCAGCAGCAGGCCGGTGAAGGATTCCACCAGTTGGTCTGGTGCAATCTGTGGCAGCAGATCGCTGGCATGGCCAAGGGCTTCAATGCGTCCGTTGCGGATCAGCAGCAGCCCGTCAGGCCAGTGGCGCAAACCATCAGCAAAGTCGAGCATTTCACCCCGCAGTATCTGGATGCTGGACGGTGTGTTAGCAGCATCGATAGGTGGAGTAACCATAGGGTGAAATCATCAGGGGAAGGTGGTGGTGTTCGTTGGCTGCAGCGATCAAAAACTCAATTTTGACCTGAGGGTAAAAGCAGGCTTCGGCACGATCGTTGTACCATTCTCCGGTGGCAAAAACCATCAGGTAGTGGCCGCTGTCGCGTTGATTTTCATCCAGCCAGTCCGTAATACGACCTTCTTTATTGGTTTTGCCTTCGGCCAGTAGTTGCCACTCCTGACCTTTACGAACGTATAGTTGGATTTTCATGCCTACGGCTGGGCGACCGTGAGTGGTGTCCAGTACGTGGGCGGTGATCGGGCTGGGCATCAACAACCTCCCTGATGTTTTGGTTGGTTTGTTGATAAGGATAGTTGCTGAGAGGGATTTTTGTAGTGACTGTGTTTGCAGTCATCCCGCAGCAGCCGGTTTTGCCTGGCTGCTGCGGGACAAAAGGGTTTTTAAGCGGCCTGGGTTTCCACTGTGGCCAGCGTCGGGCTGACTGCAGCCAGCACGGCATTGAGGTTGGCGGCCACGGTGTCTTCACTGATGGCCACGCCACAGCAGACCTGTTCACCCACTTTTAACTGAATGTAGGTCACGGCCTTGGCATCACTGCCGGTGGACAGGGCGTGTTCGCTGTATTCGGTGATCTGGATTTCCTGATCCAGCACCTGTTTCAGGGCTTCGGTCAGGGCATGGAGTGCGCCCTTGCCTTCACCCTGCAGTTCACCGCTGCGCCCCTGTTGCCGGATCACGGCAGTCAGGTAGTCGCGGTCACTGCGCTCCAGCTTGTAGCTGACCAGCTCAGCAAGCATCGGATTGCTCAGGTAGGTCTGGTCGAAGGCATCCCAGATTTCCTGGCGTTTTAATTCCCGTGCTTCGGCTTCAGTGCGTGCCTGCACCACTCTGGCAAACTCCACCTGCAACCAGCGGGGTAACTTCAGGCCATAGTCGGCTTCCAGCACATACGCCACACCGCCCTTGCCGGACTGACTGTTGATGCGAATGACCGCTTCGTAGGTGCGGCCCAGATCCTGTGGATCAATCGGCAGGTAGGCCACATTCCAGCCCTGTTCGGGCTTTTGCTGGCTGAGGCTTTTTTTGATGGCATCCTGGTGGCTGCCGGAGAAGGCGGTGTAAACCAGTTCACCCACCCAGGGGTGGCGTGGATTGACCGGAATCTGCGTGCAGGCTTCCACCACCTCAACAATTTCCTGGGCATCGGCCAGATAAAGTTCCGGGTCCACCCCCTGGCTGTAGAGGTTCATTGCCATGGTGATCACATCCATGTTGCCGGTGCGCTCACCATTGCCCATCAGAGTGCCTTCCACCCGGTCGGCACCGGCCATGATGCCGAGTTCGGCGGCAGCCACGGCACAGCCCCGATCATTGTGGGTGTGCAGGCTGATTTCAATGCAGTCGCGCTGGGCAATGTGGCGGCAGAACCATTCAATCTGGTCGGCAAACACATTGGGCGTGGACATTTCCACGGTGGCCGGCAGGTTGAGGATGATTTTTTTCTCGGGTGTCGGCTGCCATTCCTTGACCACCGCATCACAGATTTCCACGGCAAAATCCAGCTCGGTGCCGGTGAAACTTTCCGGCGAGTACTCCAGGCGCCAGTCGGTGGCCGGGTGTTTTGCAACCCGCTCTTTCACCATCCGCACACCGGAGACGGCTATCTCAATGATTTCCTCACGGCTCATGCGGAACACCTGCTCCCGCTGCACGGTGGAGGTGGAGTTGTAAACGTGCACTATGGCTTTTCTGACGCCCTGCAAAGCCTCAATGGTGCGGTCAATCAGGTGTTCCCGCGCCTGGGTGAGTACTTGCACCGTCACATCATCAGGGATCATGTTTTCTTCGATCAGTGCCCGCACAAAATCAAAGTCCGGCTGGGATGCGGCAGGAAAGCCCACTTCGATCTGTTTGAAGCCGATTTTCACCAGCAACTGGAACAGGCGTTTTTTCTGTTCCACCGTCATCGGGTCAACCAGTGCCTGGTTGCCATCACGCAGATCCACGCTGCACCAGATCGGTGCCTTGTTGATGACCTGGTCAGGCCACTGGCGGTCTTTTAACTGCACAGGGGGAAAAGGGCGGTATTTAGTGTGGTCGTAACGGCTCATGGCGGTTCTCACAAAATAGGGCGGGTAGCCCGGATTGATTCATGGTGCAAAGTTTAGCGCAGGGTAAGCGGTAAAAAATTGCAAAGGTGCCTCGATAAAAACTTTTTTTGCATGTTTATCGCGTAAAATGGTTGCTCATTGGTGTTAAATTGCTTTTATGGCTTTTATTGCGCTTTCAGGAGGGCTTAGCATGAAACTGGATCGTACCGACCGACGTATTCTGGATGCCTTGCAAAAGGATAGCAGCATCAGCAATCAGGACCTGGCAGAGCAGGTGGGTTTATCGGCATCACCCTGCTCGCGGCGGGTGAAACAATTGCAGGATGAAGGTTTCATCAGCCGTTATGTGGCACGACTGAACCAATCAAAACTGGGGTTAAAACTCACGGCCTTCATTCAGATTGCACTGGATCGTCACACACCGGATCGTTTTGCCGAATTTGACCGGATTGTCAGCAACTGCCCGGAGGTGGTGGAGTGTTATCTGGTCACCGGGCAGAGTGCTGACTACACCGTTAAGGTGATCGTGCCGGACATGGAGTATTACCAGGAGTTTTTGCTTAACACCATCACACAGATCCCCGGTGTCACCGGTGTGCACTCCAGCTTTGTGATGCGCAAGGTGGTGGATAACACCGAAGTGTCACTCAAGCACCTGGGCTGATTACACCCTGCTGTCTGAACGTGTGGAATTTGACTGCCTCTTTGAATGAATATACGATTTATATATGTTTCGTATATTTTGTGGGGTTGTCATGGGTATTGTGAAAATTTCGGATCGCTTGCATGAGGATCTGCGACTGGCCAGTCAGGCCATGGCGCGTTCGGTGAATGCTCAGGCAGAGTTCTGGATGCGGCTGGGTATGCTGGCTGAGCTGTATCCGGATCTGAATTACAACCAGTTGAAAATTCGCCTGTTAAAAGCGGAATCGGGTTCATTGAAGGAGTGGGTGGATGAACTCGATCAAGCTCAAGTCTGAGGCGGAACTGGAACTGATGCGTGAATCCGGGCGCTTGCTGGCGGATGTATTCATGCAGCTGAATGACT
The DNA here is from genome assembly GCF_900119735.1 of Marinospirillum alkaliphilum DSM 21637. Lineage (GTDB taxonomy): Bacteria > Pseudomonadota > Gammaproteobacteria > Pseudomonadales > Halomonadaceae > Marinospirillum > Marinospirillum alkaliphilum. The sequence continues at coordinate 91,234 of NZ_FPJW01000008.1, forward strand.
GGGTGCAGCCGGGCGTGACCAGCATGGCGCTGAATGATCGGGTGGAGGCTTACATTGTTGAAGTATTAAAGGCCCGGCCAGCCAGCAAGGGACAGTATGACTACCCTTATGTGCTGAATGCCTCGATCAATGAGGAGGTCTGCCACGGCATGCCGGATCACCGGCGTCTGAAATCCGGGCAGATCATCAATCTGGATATCACGCTGGAGAAAAATGGTTTTATTGCCGATTCCAGCAAGATGTATCTGGTGGGTGAGGTGTCGCCTCAGGCGCGGCGATTGGTGAAAACCACCTATGAAGCCCTGTGGACCGGGATTCGTATGGTGCGTCCCGGTGCAAGGCTGGGTGATGTGGGGCATGCCATACAGCAGTATGCGCAGGCTGCAGGTTATTCGGTGGTGCGGGAATACTGTGGTCATGGCATCGGGCGGGAAATGCATGAAGCCCCGCAGGTGCTGCATTTTGGTATTCCCGGTACCGGTGTGGTTCTGGAGCCGGGCATGACTTTCACCATTGAGCCGATGCTGAATCAGGGCAGCCACAAGGTCAGAACTTTGAGTGACGACTGGACGGTGGTGACCCGTGACGGTCAGTTGTCCGCCCAGTGGGAGCACACCCTTGCGGTTACGGAAAGTGGGGTGGAGGTGCTGACGCTCAGACCTGAAGAAACTCATCTGCTGGCCAGCAGTTCCAGTCGTTCACTGATGTCACAGGCACTGACAAAAGCCTGATCATGGCTGACCAGCAATAGGGCACCGGGCCAGTTGCTGATCAGTGCTGCCAGTTGTGCCTTGCTGTTCAGATCCAGATGGTTGTCGGGTTCATCCAGCAGTAGCAGCCCGGTGTCTGGCTGACGGGTGGCCATCAACAGTGCCAGTTTCATCCGCTCACCGCCACTCAGTTGTGCCACCGGCAAGGCTGCTCGCTCACGCCGCAGCCCCATGTTGGCCAGCAGGGTACGGGCATCACTTTCCGGCAGACCGGGTGCTGCCTGCTGCAGGTTCTGCAGTGCACTGGTTCCGGGATTCAGCAGGGAAAAATGCTGATCCAGGTAACAAGGGCGAGTGTGCAGGTGGACTTCACCGTGGATGGCGGGCAGGCTGCCGAGCAGCACTTGCAGCAGGGTGGATTTGCCGCTGCCGTTGTTGCCGCACAGCTGCATTTTATGCCCTTGATCGAGACTGAACGTCAGGGGTGTCTGCTGGCCTCTGGGCAATTGCACGTCAATCACATCCAGCAATCGCCCCTTGCCACTTAACCGGGTTGGCAGGTGGAGTTTCTGTTCATCCAGTCTGGCCTGTTGCTGGCGCAGCAGTTGTTGCTGTTGCTGCAGTTGTTGCTGTTGCTGGTCACGCAGACGGGATTGCTGGCCGGAATGTTGTTCGGCACGGTTCTTTTTCATGTCCAGCAGCAGTTTGCCCTGGCTGCCGGAAGTACGCTGTTGTTTGCCGGTGCGGGCACGGCGTGCAGCGCGTTCACGACTCTGCTGTGCCTGGTTTTGTACTTCCTGCAAGCGTTGCTCGGTGTTGTCCAGTCTGCGTTGCAAAGCTTGCTGCTCCAGCCTGCGTTGCTGTTGCCAGAAGCTGTAGTTGCCGCCATAACGGTGGATGCCGGTGGTGTCCAGCTCCAGAATTTCATCCATCTGCTCCAGCAGTTGCTGATCATGGCTGACCAGCAGCAGGCCGCCTCGATACTGCTGAATCTGTTCGATCAACCACTGGCGTCCTTCAGCATCCAGATGATTGGAGGGTTCATCCAGCAGCAACAGATCAACCGGATGACTGAACAGCCACTGCAAGGCCAGTCGGGTTTGCTGGCCACCACTGAGTTGCGCCAGCGGCAGTTGTGGATCGGCAGGCAGGCCAAGGGACGTCAGTAATTGATTCAGCTCCTCCGCCAGCAACCAGCGATCAGCAAGCAGCTCCAGATCTTCGGCGCTGCCCTGCCCCTGTTGCAGTCGCAGCAGCGCTTTCAAGGGTGCTTCAATGCCCAGCAAAGTGGCCACTGAGCCCTGTAGATCCGGCAGTTGTGAAAGCCAGGCCAGACTGCCCTGTTGCAGGATCTGCCCGGTATCGGGTTGCAGCTGGCCGATGAGCAGTGCCAGCAAAGTGGACTTGCCACAGCCGTTGTGACCCACCAGCCCGGTGCGATGAGGCTCCAACCGAAAGGAGAGGTTGTGGAACAGGGGGGTGCCCTGATCAAAGGAAAAGGTGATGGAACGCACATCAAGTAAAGGCATGAAAACCGAACTCCGCAGTTTTGAAAGTGGAAAACAATCAAAGTGGGGTTCAGTGCTTCATGGGTGCGGACCGTCCTTAAGGAAATACATTTGCAGGATTGACGGGAATCAGCTTAGCTTTAATGCATCAACTGGCGCAAGTTTTCTGTTTTTTGTGGCCAGGCGCAAGGGTTGTTCAGATGTTTTCAGTAAGGGGTTTCTTATGCTGCCTGCTCTTTTCATTTCTCACGGTTCCCCCATGATGGCGCTGGAAAAAGGCCCGGATCAGGATTTTCTGCGAGAGCTGGGGCAGCAATATCAACCCCGTGCACTGCTGGTGATTTCGGCGCACTGGGAGACGGATGAACTGCAGATCAGTAATAGCCCGAAGCCGGAAACCATTCATGATTTTTATGGCTTTCCACCGGCCTTGTTTGCCTGCAGTTACCCGGCTGCCGGGGATCCGGCACTGGCAGAACGGGTGGCCGCGTTGACACAGGCACGCCAGGTGAAGCGAGGTCTGGATCACGGGGCCTGGGTGCCATTGATGTTGATGTATCCACAGGCCGATATCCCGGTGGTGTCCTTGTCTTTGCCTTCGAGCTGGAGTGCAGAACAACTGCATCAACTGGGTCAGCAGCTGGCACCCTTGCGAGAAGATGGGGTGCTGGTGATCGGTTCCGGTAGCCTGACTCATAACCTGCGGGCCATTCAATGGCGGGCCGCACATGGTGAAGCGGCGGACTGGGTGATGGCTTTTGCTGACTGGGTTGAAAAAAACCTGTTGTCGGATCAGCCACTCACCCTGTTGGACTGGCAAAACCAGGCTCCTTTTGCCCATGAAAATCACCCGACACCGGAGCACTTTCAGCCACTGCTGGTCGCTCTGGGGGCTGGAAATCAGCCGCAGAAGCTGTACCGCTCTTACAGTCATGGTGTGCTGGCCATGGATGTTTATGGATTTTTTTGATGCAGGGCTGCCAGCAGTTGTTCCCGTATCCAGATCATGCGGGGGTCACGGTGGTGGCGGCTGTGCCAGTAAAGGTAAAACGTCACCGGTGGCTGTTCCAGTGCGGCAGGCAGGGGTTGGATGATCAGCGCCCGGTTGTGACCGATGCGTTCGGCCAGTCGCAGGGGCAGGGTGAAGATCAGGTCGGTGTGCTCACAGAAGTCGGCCACCGACATGAAGCTGGATAAACGCAGCATCACCTGACGCTGTAAACCCAGTTCAGCCAATGCCAGATCCATGCTGCCGGGTCCCTTGCCGGTGATGGAAACCATGCCATGTGCAGCAGCGGCATAAGCCTCTACCGTCAGTGGTCGCCCGGCCAGTGGGTGATCAGCAGCCATGATGCAGCGCATCGGCATTTCATCAATCACCATGCGATGCAGGTTGCTTTCTGCAGTGGCCGGATGCAGGCCGCTGAAACTGAACTGCACTTCATCCCGATCCAGCATGTCAAAGGTGTCCAGCTCCTGACGCACGGTTTCCAGTCGCAGGCCGGGTGCCAGTTGCCGCAGGCGTTGCACCAGTGGCGGGAAGTAGATGGCCAGCTCCAGGTCCAGTCCGGTTAATCGAATCAGGCTGGTGTCGGTGGCAGGATCAAACCCCGGTTGCTGAATCAATTGTTCAGCTTGCTGCAATAATGCATTGAGCTGGGGTTGCAGCTGTCTGGCGCGGCTACTGAGATCATAACCTCGGCTGGTTCTGACCAGCAGCGGATCCTGCAAGGCTTCTCGCAAGCGTGCCAAAGCCCTGCTGACGGCTGGCTGACTCATGTTGAGCTGTTCTGCAGCATGGGAAACGTGGCGTTCCTGCAGCAATGCCTGCAGCACCGGCAACAGATTCAGATCCAGGGTTCTTAAATTCATTTCGCGCATAGCAGCTATCTTCATTATGCATTAGACGGATTTATTCTGACCGCTCAGAATGCATCCATCAAGGGAACCTCTGATCAACGTCATGAGCGCAGGTCAGGCAAGGCGAAATTGACCGAAAAAGCGGAGTTTACACGGAGTAAATGAGCATTTTGAGAGCAATTTCAACGCAGCATCAGCTAGCGCAATAGATAATCAGATGTTTCCAGAGTTGTTGCATAAGAGGTTGGAAGTAATGAAGTTCATTCGCCATGCAGGGAACACTCCCAGCGCTTATGGCTGGGTCAGCATTCTGCTGCACTGGGTGGTGGCTCTGGCCGTGATCGGGCTTTATCCGCTTGGGCTCTATATTGTCTCCTTGAGTTATTACGATCCCGGCTACCGCCTTTACCCGGATATTCACCGCAGCCTTGGCATCCTGCTGGCCATGCTGCTGGTGATTCGCCTGGTCTGGAAACTGCTGAATCCATCACCGGTTTTGCTGGTGCATTCCACCTGGGAGCGGTTGTCTGCAAAAGCCGGGCATCTGCTGTTGTACTTGCTGCTGGGGCTGGTGCTGTTTTCCGGTTATATGCTGTCGACTGCTGATGGTCGCAGTATTCAGGTGTTTGACTGGTTCAGTGTGCCGGCCATTCCGGCGCTGGCCAATCGTCAGGAAGAACTGGCCGGAACGGTGCATTTTTATGCAGCCACTGGCCTGGTGGTACTGGCTGGAGTGCATGCTCTGGCCGCGCTGAAACATCATTTTATTGACCAAAACGCAACGCTCAGGCGCATGCTGGGCATGACTACGGAGAAAGACTGATGAAATTGAAATCTGCATTTGCCGGGCTGGCCCTTGCCACTGCCTTTGCTGCCACGCCTGTGATGGCTGCTGATTATGTGATTGATACCGAAGGTGCTCATGCCTCGATCAATTTTAAAATTGATCACCTGGGTGTCAGTTATGTGGTCGGCCGTTTTAACGAGTTCACCGGCACTTTCAGTTATGACGAAAAAAATCCGGCAGCCAGCAAGGTGGAAGTGACCATCAAAATGGCTTCCATTGACTCCAACCATGCCGAGCGGGATCGCCATGTGCGCAGCAATGATTTTCTGGATGTGCGCCGTTATGCCGAAGCCCGTTTTGTCAGCACCGCTTATGAAGACCTGGGTGATGGCAAGGCCAACCTGAAGGGCAACCTGACGCTGATGGGACAAACCCGTCCGATTGTCATTCCGGTACAGAAAGTCGGTGAAGGTCAGGACCCCTGGGGTGGCTACCGTGCCGGTTTCACGGGCACTACAGCATTAAACCTGCCTGACTTTGGTGCCAACTTCAATCTGGGACCGGCTGCCGAAACGGTTTATCTGGATCTGGTGGTTGAAGGCATTCGCAAGTAATTCGCTGTATTGTTGTTGATCGCTGGCGCCTCCTTTGTGGGGCGCCTTTTTTGTTGTAATCTGATGCGCTTTTTCTGACCAGAGAGACAGCCATTTTGGAATTGGCCAATGAAGTCCTGTTGTTATTGTTTCTGGCTGCTTTTGTGGCTGGATTCATTGATACCCTGGCCGGTGGCGGCGGATTAATCACCATTCCCGCTTTGCTGCTGGCCGGTGTGGCTCCGTTGGAAGCCCTGGCCACCAACAAACTGCAGAGTGTGTTTGGGGTCATGACAGCATCCCTGACCCTGTTGCGTCGCCGTTTGCTGGTGTGGAGTGAAATGCGCGGGCTGTTTCTGGCGGCTCTGATTGGCTCGGCTCTGGGTGCAGCATCAGTGCAGTTGGTGAATCCTGCTGCGCTGGATTTTGTGATTCCGCTGGTGCTGGCGGGTATTGCGGTTTATTACCTGCTGGCTCCCAAGGCCGGTGATGTGGAAACCTGCCCACGCCTGAAAGAAAAAACCTTCCAGATGCTGGTAGTGCCTTCCATCGGTTTTTATGACGGCATGTTCGGGCCCGGCACCGGCTCCTTTTTTGCAACAGCAGGAGTGGCCCTGCGCGGGCTGGATCTGATCAAGGCCACAGTACGCGCCAAGCTGCTGAACTTTGCCACCAACCTGGCGGCAGTTGTGGTGTTTGCAGCAGGTGGTCACATGCTGTGGAAGGTCGGAGCAGTGATGCTGATCGGGCAGGCAGCGGGTGCCTGGCTGGGGACTCATGCGGTGATCAGGGGCGGTAGCCGGTTGATCCGCCCCCTGTTGGTCACTGTATGCCTGGTGATGCTGGCGCGATACTTCCTGACTTGAGTCGTGCATTTTTGTTGCCAGATATCGACATTTATACACACGTTTGAACGTCTTGTACGCCTTTTGGGTGGTGGTTTCGTTGAGCGCTTTTGTTTACACTCGCTTTTTTCCATAGAACTTGAAAGGGTTTGGCGGGCGTGGCAAAGAGACAGAAAATCCGTGAAGACAACCTGCAGCTGATTCTGAGTGCTGCCGAAGAGGAATTTGGGCTGCATGGTTACAAGGGCACAGCCATTCAGAACATTGCTGATCGTGCTGGTTTGCCGAAAGCCAACATAGTGTATTACTTTGCCAGCAAGGAAAACCTCTACAAGGCGGTGCTGAACAAAATCATCAGTGCCTGGAACGATGTGTTTGAAAAAGCCACCGCGGAAGATGATCCGGCAGCAGTGCTGGATGCCCTGATTCGCCGCAAGGTACAGCAAAGCATTGATAATCCGCGTGCCTCGCGTATTTTTGCGATGGAAATCATTCAGGGTGCCCCGCATCACAAGGATTACCTGCGCAAGGAGTTGCGTCAGTGGGTGCGTGAGCGTGCTGCGGTGATTGAAACCTGGATCACTCAGGGACGAATGCGGGCAGTGGATCCAGTGCACCTGATTTTCATGATCTGGTCCACTACCCAGCACTATGCCGATTTTGAAGCTCAGGTTCTGACGGTGATGAACCGGGCTGAATACGAGCCGGAAGATGTGCAGGCGATTGCAGATACACTCAGCGGCATCATTCTTCGGGGTTGTGGACTGGAGCCGCCAGCCCACAAGGCTTGATCCATGTAAAAGGCTTCTTAACCTTTCGGATTGGTAACCTGCAACGGTGGCAGTGGGCAATCCAGTGTCGCACCCAGCAACCGAAACAGGTCGGCCTGCTGCTGACTGATCCGGCCATCCGCTTCGATGCAGCGGGCCATGGCTTTCAGCAGGCGAGGTTTCTGCAGGGGTTTGATCTGCAGCAGTTCTGTCAGGGCCTCATCCAGCAAACGGTAACTGAGTTGTTGTTCTGGCAGCAATTGCAGGTCTGTGCGTTGCAGTTCCCGGCACGCAGCGGCAAAGGCTGCTTCTGCCTCATGTTCGTCAGACTGCCCGGCATACGCCATCATGCTTAACAGGCGGTTCAGGGCTTCAGCGGATTCATGCAGGTTGCGATTCTGGCGTTTGCGATTGGCCTGTGGGCGCAGATGGTATTGCAGCAGGCGCGCCAGGCACCATTCCTTCAGGCTGACCTGCTGGTCAGCACGAATCAGCAGCAGCATGCAGGTGTTAAATACCCGGGCTTGTTCTGCTGTCATCTGTTTCAGTGCCGGTACACAAATCTCAGCTAACGGCAGATGACTGGATGTTGGCAGCTCAGTAAAGTCTGGCAGTAACTTCAGTAATTCAGCATAGGTATCCGGTGCAGCCTGCTCGGCCAGGGCTTGCAGTTGTTGCTCCCGGATGGCCAGCTGATCACTCAGCAGCAGCCCATAAATCACTGCACGTGCACTCCAGGGTTCGTGGGCGGCCTCTTTGAGCACTTCCGGTATCTCAGCCAGCAAACGCCGGGCTGTATCCAGTTGTTGTTGATCGGGTTCCTGCCACTGATCCACGGCCTGTTGCAGTGTTTCGCCGCTTACGCCTGTTTGTCCGGCAGCAAAACCGCTGATGCCTGCAGTCGTTGATGCAGTGGCTGTTGTGCCGGAGCTCTGGGATGGAGCCTTCCAGCGACGCAGATGAGGTTGCAGCCGGGCAATGCGTTCATCCAGTGGCGGGTGGGTGGCCAGCAAGCCTGAAAAAGAGCGGCTGACGGCATTGCTGAAAAACAGGTGGCTGAATTCTTCAGCCTGACCACTTTGCAGGCGAGATTGATCCGGGTAACCGGCAATTTTGCGCAGTGCACCGGCAATGCCTTCGGGGTTGCGGGTGAATTGCACGGCTGATGCATCGGCCAGAAACTCCCGTTGCCGACTCACCGCAGCCTTGATCAGTTTGCCGAACAAGAGTCCGATGTAACCGAGCAGCATCAGCGCCAGCCCGACACCAATCACCACACCGGCTCCGCGGTTGTCCCGTGAAGTGCGAAAGCTGCGGCGACTGGCGCTGTGCAGCAGCAGTCGGCCACCCAGGGCAATGATCAGGATGCCATTCAACAGCGCCACCAGTCGGATGTTGAGGCGCATGTCACCGTTGTGGATGTGGGAGAACTCATGGGCAATCACGCCCTGCAGTTCCTCACGATTCAACTGTTGCAAGGCACCGCTGGTGATGCCTACCACTGCATCCTGCAGGGTATAACCGGCAGCAAAGGCATTGATGGCCGGGTCCTGGATCAGGTACACCGGCGGCACCGGCATGCCGGAGGCAATCGCCATTTCTTCCACCAGATTCAGCAGCTGCCGTTCTTCAGTGTCCTGAGTGTCAGGCAGGATCTGACGGCCTCCCAGTGCTTCTGCCACCACCTTGCCGCCACCGGACAGTTGCAGATGACGGAACAGACTGCCAAACACCACTATCAGCAACACCGTCATACTGACGTTGATCACCAGTTTCCAGTCACCGGCATAAAAGGGCCTGGTGATACCGGGCAATTCACCGCCATTAAACACCAGCAACAACAAGGCAGAGGTCAGACTGATCAACAGCAGTACAGCAACACCAAACAACAGCACCAGCCACAGGGTGGTGCGCCTGGCCTTATCCTGGTGTTCAAAAAAGTTCATGGCGGACGGTCCCTCAGAGTGTTGAACAGCGTGAGTTGAGCGATGTTTGGTGTACTGAGCAATGCGTTAAATGAACAGGATTCAGCCGCTCAGAAAGAGACTTTGGGCGCAGACTGGATCTGAGCCGAGTCTTCAAACTGCAGCAGCGAGGCATCGGTACTGTGGCCAAAGGCACCCGCCAGCATCACTGCCGGGAAACTCTGGCGGTAGGTGTTGTATTGCATCACGGCATCATTGAAGGCCTGACGGGCAAAGGCGACCCGGTTTTCGGTGCTGGTCAGTTCTTCTGAAAGCTGCTGCATGTTCTGTGAGGCTTTCAGATCCGGGTAGGCTTCCATCAGCATATTAAAACGCCCCAGCGCACCGCCTAATGCACTTTCAGCACCGGCCAACTGGCCCAGAGCCTGCACATTGCCAGGATCAGCCGCCGCAGCACGTAAACCTGCGCTGGCCTGATTACGCGCCGCAATCACCGCTTCCAGGGTTTCACGTTCGTGCGCCATGTAGGCTTTGGCGGTTTCCACCAGATTGGGAATCAGGTCATAACGGCGTTTCAGTTGCACTTCAATCTGGGCAAAGGCATTTTTGAAGCGGTTTTTTAATGCCACCAGCTTGTTGTAAATGGTGATGCACAAGAGCACCAGCGCAGCCAGTACCACCAGCAGCAGAATCAGGTTGGTATCCATCAGTGGGCTTCCTTGGTTGAGTGGATCAGGGTCAGTGGATTAGCAAGAGTAACGGAAGCAATGAAGGGAATGAAGACCTGACCGGGATTAGTTGACCACTACAGGCGTTAAACAAAAAAGCCCCGGCAGTTGCCGGGGCTTTGAGGTGACAGCAGGTGTCAGCAGGTGTCAGCAGAAGATGTCAGGCAGTGCCTTACATCATGCCGCCCATTCCACCCATGCCGCCCATATCACCCATGCCGCCAGCTGGCTTGTCTTCCGGATGTTCAGCCACCATGCACTCGGTGGTGATCATCAGGCCGCCAACAGAGGCAGCAGACTGCAGGGCAGTACGGGTAACCTTGGCTGGGTCAAGGACACCCATTTCCACCAGGTCACCGTACACGCCAGTCTGGGCGTTGTAACCGAAGTTGCCGCTGCCTTCCTTGATTTTGGCAACAATCACGGAGGCTTCTTCACCAGCGTTGGTGACGATTTGACGCAGCGGTGCTTCCATGGCGCGCAGGGCGATGGCAATACCGTGGTTCTGGTCTTCGTTGTCACCCTTGATGTCCTTGATGGTGGACAGTACGCGGATCAGCGCGGTACCGCCGCCAGGAACAACACCTTCTTCAACGGCCGCGCGGGTGGAGTGCAGGGCATCTTCCACACGGGCTTTTTTCTCTTTCATTTCCACTTCGGTGGCAGCACCCACGCGGATCACGGCAACACCGCCTGCCAGCTTGGCCAGACGCTCTTGCAGCTTCTCCCGGTCGTAGTCGGAAGAGGTTTCTTCCATCTGCGCACGGATCTGCTTGACGCGGGCTTCAATGTCAGCCTGGCTGCCAGCGCCATCAATGATGGTGGTGGATTCTTTGGTCAGCACGGCACGCTTGGCAGTACCCAGGTGTTCTACAGTGGCCTGTTCCAGATTCAGGCCCACTTCTTCGGAGATCACGGTGCCGCTGGTCAGGATGGCAATATCCTGCAGCATGGCTTTGCGGCGATCACCAAAACCTGGTGCCTTGGCAGCAGCCACTTTAACAATGCCGCGCATGTTGTTGACCACCAGGGTGGCCAGCGCTTCGCCTTCGATGTCTTCGGCGATGATCAGCAGTGGTTTGCCGCTCTTGGCGGAAGCTTCCAGTACCGGCAGCAGTTCACGGATGTTGGAGATTTTCTTGTCAACCAGCAGGATGTAGGGGTCTTCCAGTTCGGCAGACATGTTGTCCTGGTTGTTGACGAAGTAGGGAGAGATGTAGCCGCGATCAAACTGCATACCCTCAACCACTTCCAGCTCGTCTTCAAAACCACGGCCTTCATCAACAGTGATGACACCTTCTTTACCGACTTTTTCCATGGCTTCGGCAATGATTTCGCCGATGCGGGTGTCACCGTTGGCGGAGATGGTGCCAACCTGAGCAATGGATTTGGTGTCGGTGCAGGGCTTGGCCAGCTTCTTGATTTCTTCAACGGCTGCAATTACGGCCTTGTCGATACCGCGCTTCAGATCCATCGGGTTCATGCCGGCGGTAACGCCCTTGAAGCCATCGTTGACAATGGCCTGAGCCAGAACGGTGGCAGTGGTGGTGCCATCACCGGCCACGTCGGAGGTCTTGGAGGCCACTTCCTTGACCATCTGGGCACCCATGTTTTCGAACTTGTCTTTCAGTTCGATTTCTTTGGCAACGGATACACCGTCTTTGGTCACAGTGGGTGCGCCAAAGGATTTTTCCAGTACCACGTTACGGCCTTTCGGGCCCAGGGTGGTTTTTACTGCGTCGGCCAGAATGTTGACACCGGCGACCATGCGCTTGCGAGCGTCATCACCGAAACGTACGTCTTTAGCTGCCATGTTCGTTTCCTGTTCTCTTAGTCTGTTGTTTCAGAAGGAATGCAATTCAAAAGGATGCTGGTGGCGCTTAGCCTTCCAGTACACCGAAGATTTCGCTTTCGTTGAGGATCAGCAGCTCTTCGCCGTCGATCTTCACAGTGCTGCCTGCGTAGCTGCCGAAAATAACCTTGTCACCGGCTTTTACGGACAGGGGACGCAACTGACCATCAACAAAACGACCTTCACCGATGGCAACAACTTCACCCTGCTGGGGCTTTTCCTTGGCACTGCCAGGCAGAACGATGCCGCCGGGGGTGGTGGTTTCTTCTTCCATACGACGAACGACAACGCGATCGTGCAAAGGACGGATTTTCATTGCTGAATGTCTCCTGGTTTATCAACAGTACTGGGCTGATGCCCGTTTTTTGTTTATTCCCGGTTGCCCGGATTGCCGACCCCTGTAACAGCAGGCATCGGCAGAAACCCTGTGATCCGTCATGACGAATCATTCAGAACATCTGCACCCGGATATGGGGACAGGATTTTGCTTTTCAAGGGCGCTGATCATCTTTTCTTTGATACTCACCCTCCAGCACCTTGCCCGCTTCTGAAGGGGTGTCTTGCTGCTGGCTGGAGTAGTGATCGCTCCGGTAGTGATAAGTGGTGTTGCCACGCATTTTTTTCAAGGGTGCGGTTAACCATTTTCGTGTCAGTGGCAACAGCAGCAGTAAACCAAACCAGTCGGAAATGAAGCCGGGAATGAACAGCAGCACACCGGCCAGCCCTACCGCAGCGGTTTCCAGCAATACACCAACGGGTTCTTCACCCTGATGCAGCTTTTCACGCAGTAACAGCATCAGGCGCTGCCATTCCAGTTGCACCAGTAGCAGACCCAGTGCTGCGGTGGCTATGATCAATAGCAGGGTGTTGAGTGCACCGGCCTGCTGGCCAACCTTGATCAATAGCCAGATTTCGGCCAAAGGCCAGAGCAAAAGAGCAAAAAGATAGGGCATAAGGTGAGACCTTTGGCGTGGGTATCCGAAAGATATGGTGTCATCCTGACTCAACTTCAAGGGTTGAGGGTGGATTTTGCTTTTAATGACTGGGAGGTCAATTTTTTTTTCTGAGTTTTTCAGTGCCTGTTTCGCAACTGCGAGATGATGCGTTATATTGAATCGTGGATAACAAGTATAAGTGAGTAGTTTTTCGTTGTATGGATTAAATTCGAGGTGAACTATGCAAGTGAAGAATGCAGTGATTGTCATTACCGGTGGTGGTCAGGGTCTGGGTCGTGCCATGGCACTGGAACTGGCTGCCCAGGGTGCGCGTCTGGCACTGGTCGACCTGAATGAAGAAAAACTGAAAGAAACCGTTGAGCTGGTCAAGGAAGCCGGTGGCAGTGGCCACTATTACCTGGCCAACGTGGCTGATGAAGATGCAGTTGTTGGCACCTTTGAGCAGATTGTTAAAGATTTTGGTGCGCTGGATGTGTTGGTCAACAACGCAGGTATCACCCGTGATGGCCTGCTGGTCAAGGCAAAAGATGGTGAAATCACCGGCAAGATGACCATGGCTCAGTGGCAGCAGGTAATGGATGTCAACCTGACCGGCGTGTTCCTGTGTGGTCGTGAAGCCGCAGCACAGATGATCAAGCTGGGCAGCAAGGGTGTGATCATCAATATTTCCTCCATTTCCCGCGCCGGTAACATGGGTCAGACCAACTACGCAGCAGCCAAGGCTGGTGTGGTTGCCATGACTGTGGCCTGGGGTAAAGAGTTGTCCCGTTATGGCATTCGTACCGGTGCCATTGCTCCCGGCTTTATTGCCACTGACATGGTTTCTGCCATGCCGGAAGAAGTGCTGGCCAAAATCTGTGCCGGTATTCCGCTGAAGCGTCTGGGTCTGCCGGAAGAAATTGCCCACACTGTGCGTTATATCGTTGAAAACGATTATTTCTCTGGTCGTGTGGTTGAGTGTGATGGTGCGCTGCGCATCTGATCTGCGTGCATTAAACAAAAAGCCCGCCTTTTGAGCGGGCTTTTTGTTGGGTGGGTATCAGCTTCAGAAGCTGATCAGCGGTTCCAGACGGGCTGCGGTGGCGGCACCAATCCCGCGAATCTGCTGCAGTTCATTGGTGTTGGTGAAGCTACCTTTTTCATTGCGCAGGGCAATGATGGCTTCGGCACGTGATGGGCCAATACCCGGCAGCGCAGCCAGTTGCTCGGCACTGGCGGTATTGACATTGATCCGTTCTGCCGATTGCTGGGCAATGCTGATCCGGTTCTGGGCGGCATCTCTGAGTCCGTTGGCATGCAACTGACTGGTGGCGATAAAGGTCAGTAGCAGTGTGCAGAGCAGGATCGACAGTTTGTTGAAGCGTATTCCTTGCATTTCCTTGTTCCTCGCAGCAATGAATGAACCCTGCCTGCAGGCAGGTGAGTCGATTATTTGATGTCAACACTGGCTGGTGTGGCATGCCGGTGAATCAGGGTTCCATCCTTTGATAAGACGCAACAAACCAGCACTGTTATAATCTTTGTGATTCGTTTGCTGACACTCTGGAGAAATGTGGTGAGCCCAGTCATTGTTGCACTTGATGTTCCTTCTTCTGATCAGGCTCTGGCACTGGTTGATCAGCTGGATCCAGCGCTGTGCCGAGTCAAGGTCGGTAAGGAGCTGTTTACCCGTTGTGGCCCTGAGATACTCAAGGCTCTGCACGGCCGGGGATTTGAAGTGTTTCTGGATCTGAAGTACCACGATATTCCCAATACCTGTGCCCAGGCAGTGCTGGCTGCGGCAGAACAGGGGGTGTGGATGGTGAATGTGCACGCCAGTGGCGGGCGTCGCATGATGGAGGCTGCGGGTGAGGTATTGGAGCAGCACCAGTTGCCAACCCGCTTGATTGCAGTGACTGTACTGACCAGCATGAGTCCTGATGATCTGCAGGAAACAGGGGTAACTCGTCCATTGCAGGAACAGGTGTTGCACCTGGCGCGTCTGACCCGTGATTCAGGCCTGCATGGGGTGGTTTGTTCTGCGCAGGAAGCCAGTATATTGCGTGATGCTCTGGGCAGTGATTTTCTGAAAGTGACGCCGGGTATCCGACCTGCTGACAGTGAGGTGGGTGATCAGCGACGCATCATGACACCGGAAGCTGCCATGGCAGCGGGTAGCACACACCTGGTGATCGGTCGCCCGATCAGTCGTGCAGCAGACCCGGGTCAGGTATTAAGGGATATTACTCGCCTTCTACCCCGATAATCGGTTTGACGCTACCCCATTCGCGACACTTGGGGCACTGCCAATAAAGCTGCTGGCTCTGGAAGCCACAACTGTGGCACTGGTGCTCCGGTTTACGCTCCAGTAGCTGGTTGGTCAGGTTTCGTAGCGTCAGCAGATGGGCGCGCTCTTCACCGGCTGCCTGATGCAAGTAGAGATCCATCAGGTAGTCGACCCCTTTCAGGGACACCTGCCGACGCATGTGATGGTCCACCTTTTCCAAAGCTTGCTGATGCTGCCCCTGGCTGCGCAGGGTTTCAGCCAGATGAATCAGTATTGACGTGTACTGGTGGCTGGATAACAGCTTTTCCAGCGTTGCCATGAATTCACGTGGCTGATCCAGCAAGCGGTAAGCATCGGCCAGGGTTTGCAGCATGGCTGGAATATAGGCGGGGTCTTGTTCAGGTATCCGTAGCAGGATGCGGATGGCGGCTTTGGCACTGCCGCTTTGCAGTTCCAGTTGAGCCATCAGCAAGGTGGCGCGGATGCAGCTGGCATCAAAAGCATTGGCCTGTTTTAACTGTTTGCGGGCCGCGACAAAGTTGTTTTTACTCAAGAGTTGACTGGCCAGTTCACAGGCATAGTGGGCAGCCGCTTTTTTCAGGCGCGGGTTGTCACGCAACAGCGCCGGAGAAATGGCGTGAATGGCCTTTTGCCATTCTTTTTCTCTTTCATAAAGATCAATCAGCAGCAACTGACTGGCCTGGCCTGTTTCGCTCGGGTTGTCTTTTAACTCACTGAGCAGGCGTTCGGCACGGTCCAGCAGGCCGGCAGCCATGAAGTCTCTCGCCAGTTCCAGTTGGACCCGTGCCGCCTGATCACGACTCAGGCTGGGACGGGCAAAAAGATTCTGGTGAACCCGCACGGCTCGATCTGATTCGCCGCGGCTGCGAAACAGGTTGCCAAGGGCAATGTGGGTTTCAATGGTGTCGGAGTTGACCTCCAGGGCGCGAACAAAGGTTTCGATGGCCTCATCGGGCTGTTCATTCAGCAGGTAGTTAAGGCCAACAAAATAGTCGCGACTGAGTTCGCCTGTCGTGCCGGGGGGGGGCAACCTGTTGCGTCGCTCACGCCGACCCAGCCACCAGCCGACGGCCAGTGCCAGAAACAGCAGTGAGAAGAACAGGATTTCCAGTGGCATGATAGAGAGGGTCTGTTGGTGGCGATTTTAATCCGGTGACTTGAGTGTCAGGGTGCGCAATTTATGGAGTTCCTCTTTCTGCAGCTTCAGTTGACGTTCCTGTTGGAGGATGCGTGCCTTGCAGCGGGTCAGCCAGGGCAGCATCAACAGGCTGCCCAGCAGCACACCTGCAATCAAACTGAGAATCAGCCATAGCGCCAGGCTGTTTTCCGGAAGGCGTATAAACAGCAAATCCAGTGGCACCTGCTGCTGGTTGCGCAGCGTAAACCAGATGCCCAGCACCAACAGGGCCAGGATCATCAGAAAGGTGAAGAGTGATCTGAATAATTGCATGCCGGTCCTGGAGATTTCCGGGAACTGCCTGGTCCCGGATACATTGAGCGGAAAAGGGCAGTTGTCAGGATTCAGTAATACCGTTTACCTGATCCCGCAGTTCTTTACCGGGTTTAAAGTGGGGAACGTACTTGCCGTCCAGTTGCACACTGTCACCCGTTTTCGGGTTACGGCCCCGTCGCGGCTCACGGAAGTGCAGGGAAAAGCTGCCAAAACCACGGATTTCAACTCGGCCACCTGTGGCCAGGGTTTCCGTCATGTGGTCCAGCAAAAGTTTGACGGCAGATTCAACCTGCTTGATGCTCAGGTTGGTCTTTTTCATGGCGATCTGTTCAATCAGCTCTGACTTGGTCATGCCCTTCACTCCGTGTCTGGGTGCTGGTCTGAGGAGAAACAGTTGACAGTCTTTGTTCTACGATTCCGCTAGCATAGTGGCCTTTTGTGCAATACACAATAATTTGCTTGCAAACAAGTGCTTAGATAAAAGAAACGGGGATGCTATGGTCTGTGTGTTGTTTTGCGCTTAGACTTGACCCCTGTTTTCCGGATCAACGCAGAATGCTGAGACTGATATGACCCCAACCCCCTCAACCGACGCCACCCCTGTTACTTCCGAAAACCCCGAGCGCAAGCGCCTTTATTGGCACAGTCGCCGTGGTATGTGGGAGTTGGACCTGTTGCTGGTGCCTTTTCTGGATAGCTGTTATGACCGGTTGGATGAAGGCTTGCAGGCTGATTACCGCCGTTTGCTGGAAGAAGAGGACCAGGATCTGTTTGTCTGGCTGATGCGTCGAGAGCCTGTTACTGATGCTTCATTGCAGCCGATCGTGCAGCGGATTATTGAGCATGCCGAAAACGGCAGTCTCGATCAGTTTAAAGGCCTCTGATCTGGGTCGCAGTCTGCTGCCACTGGTTTATGGCGGGCTGTTGCTGGCCTGCCTGCTGCATCCTCATCCCATCTCGGACACGCTGGTGTTGTTGCCCTTGTTGTTGGGTATCTGGCACTGGTATCGGGACTTTGGTCCTCTGGCCCCGGTGTTGCTCGAAGTGGACGAGCAAGAGGTGTGGCTCACCGATCGTCAGGGTGTCAGCCAGCCTGTTCCCTTACCCTTGCTCTGGCGCAGTCGTCACTGGCTGGTGTTTCGGCGTGGGGTCTGGCCCTGGATACTCTGGCCGGATGCGGTCAGCGCAGCTGAGCACCATCAGCTGCGTGTGCTTTTGAAGCATTAAACCGCCCTGCACATTTACCAGCGTGCTGGTGTCAGTAGTGTGTCACGCGCTTCAGCCGCTTGCTGCGGGTAATCCAGGGTGTAGTGTAAGCCCCGGCTTTCCTTGCGTAACAAGGCCGAACGAATAATCAGTTCAGCCACTGTGGCCAGGTTGCGCAACTCCAGCAGATCATTGCTGATGCGGTAGTTGGAGTAGTAGTCATGAATTTCTGACTGCAGCAGCTTGATGCGATGCAGTGCTCGCTCCAGGCGCTTATCGGTGCGAACGATACCAACGTAATCCCACATGAAGCGGCGGATTTCGTCCCAGTTGTGGCTGATCACCACATCTTCGTCGGAGTCGGTCACCTGGCTTTCATCCCAGACGGGTAGCTGTGGTGGTGCTTCCATCTGCGGTAGCTTATGCAGCAGGTCTTCAGCCGCAAGGCGCCCATACACCACACATTCCAGCAGTGAGTTGCTGGCCATGCGGTTGGCACCGTGCAGACCGGTGAAGGCACATTCACCAATGGCATAAAGGCCTGGGATTTCCGTGCGCCCGTGATGATCGGTGACCACGCCGCCGCAGGTGTAGTGGGCAGCGGGTACCACTGGCAGGGGTTCACGCGCCATGTCGATACCGTATTCCAGACAGCGCTGATAAATGGTTGGGAAGTGGCTGCGGATAAAGTCTGGATCCTTGTGGCTCATGTCCAGATAAACATGATCCAGACCCAGGCGCTTCATTTCATGGTCGATGGCGCGGGCCACAACATCTCGCGGTGCCAGTTCACAACGCTCATCAAAACGATGCATGAAGGGCTGGCCATCGGGCAGAATCAGCCTTGCACCCTCACCGCGCAAGGCTTCGCTGATCAGAAAGCTTTTCGCTCTGGGGTGGTAGAGGCAGGTGGGGTGGAACTGATTGAATTCCATATTGGCCACTGAGCAACCCGCACGCCAGGCCATGGCAATGCCGTCACCGGAGCTGCCATCCGGATTGGAGGTATACAGATAAACCTTGCTGGCGCCTCCTGTAGCCAGTATGACACTGCGCGCGGCCAGTGCCTGTACCTGGCTGGTGGCATTGTCGAGTACATAAACACCCACACAGGCCTGTTGTGCCAGTCCAAGTTTGTGGCGGGTGATTAAATCCACTGCCACATGATTTTCATACACGCTGATATTGGAGTTGGCGCGTACCCTGGCAACAAGGGTTTCGGTGATGGCCAGCCCTGTGGCGTCATCTGCATGCAGGATGCGGCGGTGGCTGTGGCCACCTTCACGGGTTAAATGATAGGGCAGCGGGCTGGAGTCGCAGCGCTGGATCAGGTTGCTGTGGGTTTCCGCAGGCGTGAAGGGTACACCCTGATCAATCAGCCACTGAATGCTTTTACGGCTTTCCGCCACCACCTGCTCAACAGTATCCCGGTGGCAGAGTCCGGCTCCGGCAATCAGGGTGTCTTCAACATGGGCTTCCAGTGAATCTTCCGGGTCCACTACGGTTGCAATACCGCCCTGTGCCCAGCGGGTGGAGCCTTGCCCAAGGCCGGATTTGCTGAGCAGTGCAACCCGGTGTTCGGTGGCCAGATGCAGGGCCGCCGTCATGCCGGCGGCACCGCTGCCGATGATGATTACATCAAAACTGGGGGGAAGTGGCATCAGTGGGTATTCCTCATGAAAACCCTGTTATTATACAGCGGCTTCCGGGCTTCTTGATAAAGTGTTGTCATGCTAAGGTATAAGGCTTTCAGCCCGTCTGGCAAGCCCTGATCCTGACTGAAAGGTTTTTTTACAGGCCTGAAGGTTTTTGCAGGAAGGTTTTTTGCGGATTCACCTGGAGTTCCTGAATGACAAGCGCGAGGGAAACAGACCAGCGATTGGTCGAACGAGTGCAGAAGGGCGACAAGCGGGCTTTTGACCTTCTGGTGAAAAAGTACCAGCACAAGATCATTGCGCTGGTTGGGCGTTATGTTCAGGATCATCATGAAATGCAGGATGTCGCCCAGGAGGCGTTCATCAAGGCTTATCGTGCGCTCGGCAGCTTTCGCGCAGAAAGTGCCTTTTACACCTGGATGTACCGCATTGCCATCAATACTGCCAAGAATCACCTGGTATCCCGTGGTCGCCGACCGCCGGGGTCCGATGTTGACGTTGATGATGCCGAGAATCTGGGAGTATCCAGTCTTTTAAAAGACAGCGATTCTCCGGAAGCCAATCTGATGCGTGATCAATTGGAAGAGCGCATTTTTGCCACCATTGATCGCCTGCCGGATGATCTCAAGGCAGCCATCAGCCTGCGTGAATTTGAAGGCTTGAGTTATGAAGAGATTGCCGAAGTGATGCAATGCCCTGTGGGGACCGTCCGTTCACGTATTTTCCGTGCTCGGGAAGCGATCGACAAGGCCATTGCACCCTTGCTGGATGGCCCTGAATTGGTTGACTGATAAAAAAATACGGAAAAAACTTTGCAGCCATGAAACCTGTTGCTTTACTGGCTGTCTAGGAAGAACCGGAACAAAACTGCTTTTTGATCAATTGAGGTAAAGCGGCATGACAGAAAAATTGCACCAGTCTCTTTCATCCGTGATGGATGGTGCCGGTGATGATTTGGAATTGCCCCGCCTGCTGAATGCCATGCAGGCCTCTGATGAAACCAGTCAACAACTCAGTGCCAAGTGGCGCCGTTATCACCTTGCTCAGGGTGTGATGCGCGGTGAGTTGCGCAACCTTAAAGACTCCAGTGCAGCACAGGTTGATATTTCTTCGGCAGTCATGCAAGCGTTGCTGCAAGAAGACATTCCTTATACTGACGCTGGTGCTGCCAGTGATTTAGGCGCTTTTCAAAGCAAGGTGCAGCAAGCTGATCCAGCCCCCGTTGCTGCATCCGTTTCTGAAAAACGCCTGGATCGTGGACAGTGGTTCCGAGGCTCTGCACTGGCAGCATCAGTCGCCTTGTTGGTGATTACTGGCGTGCAGATTTTCAACAGTGGCAGTGATCCGCTGACTGCACCGGCAGCTGCTCCGGTTGCCGCTCAGGATTTTCAGCCGCTGACACTACCGGCCAGTTATTCCCCGGCTTTTTCCAGTCAGGTGGCGCAACCCTTGAGTGGATTTTCTCTGGTTAACTTTTCTGCTGAACCTTCCCGGCTGCAACCCTGCGAAGCAGAAAAGGAAACTTTCCTGCCTCTGTTCGGTCCACAGGCCGTGCAGCAGGTGACAGCACCACGCTGATTGCACCAGGCGGCCGCAATGCAACAGGTCACGCAACAGGCTGAGGTGGTAGCTGTCGCTGCTGGTCAGGTTCAGGTTCGTGCCTGTGCAGCCAGCGGCTGCTCATCCTGTAGTCTGGCCGGTGGTTGTGGACAGGGCTTGCTGGCACGCTGGTTGTTACGTGCGCCGCCCCTGTTAACTCTACCCACCGCTTTAATTTTGCAACCCGGTGATCGTGTATTGCTGGCCATGGATGCTGCTGGTCTGCACCGTGCCGCCTTGCTGCAGTTTGTGTTGCCGCTTTTAACCCTGCTGCTATTGGCCCTGGTGGCTGAGATGCTGGGTGCTGGTGCACTGCTGACAGGCTTGTTGGCGCTGGTCGGGTTGTTGGCTGGTTTATGGCTGGCCAGGCGTTTGGCCCGTGCACCAGTGCTGACGCTGTTGCATCGAATTGAACCGGAATCATCGTCATTGACGGAATGAACTGGAGCTGAATCCATGTTGAAGCAAAAAAGCCCTTTCCGCGGCCTGTTGCCGGTCGCCTTGTCACTGGCCTGTCTGTCACTGATTTCTTTTTCACTTCAGGCCCGCAGTCTGCCGGATTTCACTGAGCTGGTGGAGCAGGCTGCACCGGCTGTGGTGAACATCAGTACCACACAAACCGCACAACGCCGTTCGGGTCCCGGTATTGCTCCACCGGCAGATGTGCCTGATATCTTTCGCCACTTTTTTGGTGAAATGCCGGAAGGTTTTGGCCAGCAGCCACGTGAACAACGCCGTCAATCGCTGGGTTCAGGCTTTATCATTTCCGAGGATGGTTACATCCTGACCAATAATCATGTGGTGGAAAATGCTGACGAAGTGATTGTTCGTCTGAGTGATCGCCGTGAGTTGGTGGCTGAGCTGGTGGGCAGTGATCGCTCCAGCGATCTGGCACTGTTAAAGATTGATGCCAGTGGTTTGCCGGTAGTGAAAATTGGCAATTCCGATGAGTTAAAGGTCGGAGAATGGGTGCTGGCGATCGGTTCACCCTTTGGATTTGACCACTCGGTAACAGCCGGGATTGTCAGTGCCAAGGGGCGTGCCTTGCCGAATGAAACCTATGTGCCGTTTATTCAAACCGATGTAGCGATTAACCCCGGTAACTCGGGTGGCCCACTGTTTAACCTGCAGGGTGAAGTGGTCGGCATCAACTCACAGATTTACACCCGTTCAGGCGGTTTTATGGGCCTGTCTTTTGCGATTCCGATGCAGGTGGCGCTGGAAGTGGCTGAGCAGTTGCGTGAGCAGGGGCGTGTCAGCCGTGGTTGGTTGGGTGTGGTGATTCAGGATGTCAGTCGTGATCTGGCTGAATCCTTTGGTCTGGATAAACCCCAGGGGGCACTGATTGCCAATGTTGATCCGCAAGGACCTGGTGCTCGTGGTGGCATTCGTGCTGGTGACATCATTCTGGAAGTGAATGGTCAGACCATTGAGCGCTCTTCTGACTTGCCGCCTGCGGTGGGTCGAATCCAGCCGGGCGAAAGGGGGCGTTTTGTGGTTCTGCGTGATGGGCGTCAGCGCACCCTGAACTTTGCTGTGGGTGAGCGTCCGGATGATCCACAGGTGGTACGTTCCGGTCGTGGCTCCCCCGAGCCAGCCGCTGCAGACCGCCTTGGACTGCGTGTTGAAGCAGTGCCAGCAGCGCTGAAAGAGCGTTGGTCGATTGAGAATGGTGTGCAGGTGGTTGAGGCACGCAGTGGCAGTCCAGCTGCCCAGGCAGGTATCCGTCAGGGTGATGTGCTGGTGTCCATTGGTGGTCAGGATATACGCTCACCCGCCCAGTTTGCTGAGTTGGTGAAGAAATTACCCGCCAACCAGTCCATTGCTGTACGGCTGATGCGTCGCGGCAGTCCGCAGTTTGTGGCGTTGCGTATCGCTGAATAAGCCGCGGTTAGTGATTCTCTTGCTGCTGCGAATCAGGTAGACTTTGCCGCACTTTTTTCGGGTGTTGTCGTTGTTTATTCAGCGGCAGCACCTTCAATATTTTTTGACTCTATCCGGATGCAGGTGAACGTGAGCCGACTCGAGCATATCCGCAATTTCTCCATCATCGCCCATATCGATCATGGCAAATCCACGCTGGCTGACCGTTTTATCCAGTTCTGTGAAGGACTGAGTGATCGGGAGATGAAAGAACAGGTGCTGGACTCCATGGATCTGGAGCGTGAGCGCGGTATCACCATCAAAGCCCAGAGTGTCACACTCAATTACACCGCCCAGTCGGGTCAGGTGTATCAGTTGAACTTTATTGATACACCCGGCCACGTTGACTTTTCTTATGAGGTATCCCGTTCGCTGGCTGCCTGTGAAGGTGCGCTGCTGGTGGTGGATGCCGGTCAGGGGGTGGAAGCCCAGTCGGTGGCCAACTGTTACACCGCCATCGAACAAGGACTGGAAGTTGTGCCGGTCCTCAACAAGATGGACTTGCCACAGGCTGATCCGGAAAAAGTGACCAAAGAGATTGAAGAAATCATTGGTATTGATGCCACCGACGCTGTGCGTTGTTCTGCCAAGAGTGGTCTGGGTATTCAGGAAGTGCTGGAACGCCTGGTGACTCAGATTCCACCACCGGAAGGGGATCCGGATGCACCTTTGCAGGCACTGATAGTCGACTCCTGGTTTGATAACTATCTGGGTGTGGTGTCACTGGTTCGCATCAAAAACGGTACCCTGAAAAAAGGCGATAAAATCCTGATCAAATCCACCGGCAAACAGTGGGATGCCAATGGTGTGGGTATTTTTACGCCCAAGCGGGTGGAAACCAATATTCTGCGTGCCGGAGAAGTAGGCTTTCTGGTGGCGGGTATCAAGGAAATTCATGGCGCTCCGGTGGGTGATACAGTCACCCATGCCAAAACGCCGGATGTGGAGCGCCTGCCAGGTTTTAAAAAGGTTAAACCCCAGGTTTATGCCGGGCTGTTCCCGGTGTCTTCCGATGATTTTGAAGATTTCCGTGAAGCTCTGGAAAAACTGTCACTGAATGATGCTTCTTTGTTTTATGAGCCGGACTCCTCGGAAGCATTGGGTTTTGGTTTCCGTTGTGGTTTCCTGGGCATGTTGCACATGGAAATCATTCAGGAGCGACTGGAGCGTGAATACGACCTGGATCTGCTGACCACTGCGCCAACGGTGAGTTATCAGGTGGTGATGAAAAATGGTGATGTGGTGCAGGTGGATAACCCGACTCGCATGCCAGACCCGGCAGGTATTGCCGAGATGCGTGAGCCCATTGCCCGCTGTACCATCCTGACGCCACAGGAAATGGTTGGTTCAGTTATTACGCTCTGTACCGAAAAACGTGGTGTACAAAAGGACATGCTGTATCTGGGTAGCCAGGTACAGCTGGTGTATGACATTCCGATGGCAGAAGTGGTGCTGGACTTCTTTGATCGCCTGAAGTCGGCTTCACGGGGTTTTGCATCGCTGGAATACAGTTTTGATCGGTTTGAAACGGCCAGCCTTGCGCGCCTGGATATCCTGATCAACGGTGAGAAGGTGGATGCTCTGGCCTTGATTGTGCACCGGGATCTGGCTCCCAACAAGGGCCGGGCGCTGGTTGAGAAGATGAAGGAACTGATTCCACGCCAGATGTTTGATGTGGCCATTCAGGCTGCTCTGGGTGGTCAGATTATTGCGCGTTCTACGGTTAAAGCACTGCGCAAAAACGTCTTAGCCAAGTGTTATGGTGGTGATGCCACCCGTAAGAAAAAGCTGCTGGAAAAACAGAAGGCAGGTAAAAAACGCATGAAGCAGGTTGGTAAGGTAGAAATCCCTCAGGATGCCTTCCTGGCTGTGTTGCAGGTTGATAACTGATAAACGGACAAACCAATGCATCTGGATTTTTCCTTGTTACTGGTACTGGGCACCCTGTTTACTGGTGTGGTGTGGTTGCTGGATCTGCTGGTTTTCAGAAAAAAACGTAAAAAAGATACCTTTGGTGATGGCAAACCCGGTCTGGTGGTGGAATATTCCAACTCCTTTTTCCCGGTGCTGGCGCTGGTATTGGTGCTGCGTTCGTTCCTGTTTGAGCCTTTTCAGATTCCTTCAGGCTCGATGCTGCCAACCTTGAAGATCGGTGATTTCATCCTGGTCAACAAGTACAGTTACGGCGTACGTTTACCGGTGGTACATACCCGTGTACTGGAAGTGGGTGACCCGCAGCCTGGTGATGTGGCGGTATTCCGTTATCCGCTGGATGAGCGCCTGAACTACATCAAGCGCGTGATTGGTGTGCCCGGTGATCGCATCAGTTATGTCGACAAACAGTTATACATTAACGGTGAACCTGTAGCGCGTGAGCTGCTGGAGCGTTACCCGGTGGATGCCCCCAGTGAATGGCTGCTGCAGGAAAGTTTTAGTGGTGTGGATTATAAGGTCTACAATTACCCTGCACGCAGTTTTGATTTTCCGGAAATCCTGGTACCAGAAGGTCATTATTTTGTGATGGGTGACAACCGTGATCACAGCAATGACAGCCGCTTCTGGTGTCAGGGTCAACCCCATGCCGAAACCGGCTGCCTGATTGTTCCGGGTTATGAAAATCAGCGTGGAGCACCCCTGGTGATGGGTTTTGTGCCTGAACAGACACTGGTGGGCAAGGCGGTAGCCGTGTGGATGCACTGGCCGAATTTCTTGAGCCTGCCGCGCTTTAGCGACGTTCGCAGAATAGAGTGATTGAGTGAAACCAAATCTTGTGCCTTTGATCCGCGCCCTGGGGCATCCTTTCAGTGACACCCGTCTACTGGAGCTGGCGCTGACCCATCGCAGTCATGGCAACAACAATAATGAGCGCCTGGAGTTTCTGGGTGACTCGATTGTTAACTTTGTGATTGCCGAAGACCTATATCATCGGTTTCCGCAAGCACGGGAAGGGCAATTGTCCCGGCTGCGCGCACGGCAGGTAAAGGGGGCAACCCTGGCTGAAGTGGCCCGTGAGTTTGCACTGGGTGATTACCTGCGACTGGGTTCCGGTGAGCTGAAAAGCGGTGGTTACCGCCGGGAATCCATTCTGGCCGATGCACTGGAAGCCGTGATTGGTGCCATTTATCTGGATGCCGGTATGGACGCTGCGCGTGAGCGGGTACTGGCCTGGTTTGCACCTCGCCTGGAAGGCATGACACTGAGTGATACCCAGAAAGATCCCAAGACACGTTTGCAGGAATACCTGCAATCCCGTCAGCAACCCTTGCCGCGTTACGAAGTGATCAGTGTGGAAGGTGAAGCCCATGCCCAGGTATTCACCGTGGAATGCATGATTGATCAACTGGATTACCGCCCGCTGGGCATTGGTGCCAGTCGTCGTTTTGCCGAACAGGAAGCCGCTGAAAAAGCCCTGCAGGCCCTGGAGGTCAAATGAAAAGTGGATACATCGCTCTGGTGGGGCGGCCCAATGTTGGCAAATCCACCCTGCTGAACCGCATTCTTGGTCAGAAAATCAGTATTACCTGTAAAAAACCGCAAACCACGCGTCACCAGATTCTTGGTATTCGCACCGAAGGTGAAGTGCAGTCCATCTGGGTGGATACACCCGGTATGCATCTGGCACAAGGGACCCGCGACAAGGCCATCAATCGTTATATGAATGATGCAGCCAGTCAGGCATTACGCGATGTGGATGTGGTGATTTTCCTGATCGACCGTACCAAGTGGACGGAAGAGGACGATCTGGTATTAAAGCGCCTGGAGTTTGTGAAGTGCCCGGTGATTCTGGCCATCAACAAGGTTGATTGGCTGGAAGACAAAAAAAGTCTGCTGCCTTTTATTGAAGCAGTCAGCCAAAAGCGCAACTTTGATCAGATCATTCCAATTTCTGCCAAGCAGGGTGATCAGGTGGAAGCCCTGATGCAGGAGGCAGAACAGCGTCTGCCGGAAGGGGAGCACTTTTATCCGGAAGATCAGGTGACGGATCGCAGCTCCCGTTTTCTGGCTGCAGAGCTGGTGCGGGAAAAAATCATGCGCCAACTGGGCGAAGAGCTGCCTTATTCCACCACGGTGGAAATTGAAAAGTTCGGTCAGCAGGGTCATGTGTTGCATATCCATGCACTGATTCTGGTGGAGCGTGAAGGCCAGAAAAAAATCATCATTGGTGATAAGGGCGAGCAGATCAAACAGATTGGCCGTGATGCGCGCCTGGATATGGAAAAAGCCTTTGAAACCAAAGTGATGTTAAATCTCTGGGTCAAGGTCAAAAGCAATTGGTCAGATGATGACCGTGCCCTTAAAAGCCTGGGTTACACCGGACTGGATTAACACTCATGCTACAGGCCAGTGACTTCCAGCCGGCCTGGCTGCTGCATGCCCGGCCTTATCGCGAAACCAGTGCGCTGGCCTGGCTGCTGACTCTGGAAGACGGACGAGTGGACGCCCTGGTGCGGGGTGTCCGTACCCGCAAAAGCCGTTACCGTGCCTTGCTGCAACCTCATACCCCTTTGTTGGTGCGCCTTTCCGGCCAGCATGAATTAAAAACCCTGATTGGCCTGGAGGCTACTGCTGCACCGCATTGGTTGCAGGGTGAAGCGTTGATCTGTGCACTTTATGCCAATGAGCTGCTGGGGCGTCTGCTGTTACCTGGTTTGCCCTGTTCTCAGGTGTTTCGTGACTACTCCCTGTTGTTGGAGCTGTTAAAGGATGATCAGCAGCGTGAACCCGCCTTGCGACGGTTGGAGCTCAGTCTGCTGGAACAGCTGGGGCAGGCCCCGGTGTTCAGTTGCACACAAGGTCATGTATTGCAAGCTGATGCCTGGTATCGCTGGGTGCCGGAGCAGGGTTTTCTGGCTGTGCCAGCCACTCAGGAAACATCTGCCGCCCTGCTGCCGGGTGATTGCCTGCAAGCCATTGCCACAGATGACTGGCGTGACAAGCGCACGCGTCAGGCTGCAAAAACCTTGACGCGCCAGTTGTTGGCCCCTTTACTGGGCAACAAGCCGCTGCAGAGTCGACAACTCTTTCGTCAGATGAAAAAATCGACCAGCGAATAACCCCCCAATTTTTCCCTGTGCCACGGAGTTTTGCATGAGCCAGCGCTTATTGCTTGGAGTCAACATTGATCACATTGCCACCCTGCGTCAGGCTCGCGGCACCCGTTATCCCGATCCGGTGCTGGCTGCACAGCTGGCAGAACAGGCGGGTGCGGATGGCATCACCCTGCACCTGCGGGAGGATCGCCGCCATATTCAGGAGCGGGATGTTGAGCTGATTCAGCAGGTACTGCAGACCCGCATGAACTTTGAAATGGCAGTTACCGACTTCATGCTGGATTACGCCGAACGCCTGCGCCCTGCCCATGTCTGTCTGGTGCCGGAGCGACGTGAAGAGCTGACCACCGAGGGGGGACTGGATGTGGCGGGCCAACAGGAGCGTATCACTGCAGCTTGCCAGCGCCTGGCCGCCGTGGGCTGTGATGTGTCGCTGTTCATTGATGCCGATCCGCGCCAGATCGATGCCACGGTTGCCGCCGGTGCCCCCACCATCGAATTACACACCGGCGCATATGCGGATGCTGAAGACCCGCAGCAGCAGGCAATTGAATTACAGCGCATCCGTGAAGCCACCGCTTATGCGCTGAGCAAGGGGTTGGTGGTGAATGCCGGTCATGGTCTGCACTACCACAATGTGCAGGCGATTGCTGAAATTGCCGGGTTGAATGAGCTGAACATTGGCCATGCCATTATTGCCCGTGCCCTTTTCACCGGTTTGTCTGAAGCCGTCAGGGAAATGAAAGCCATCATGCTGGAAGCCGCTACCCGCGCCCGCTGAACAGGAGTCATTGGTGACCTCATTAAGGGCAAGGATCAACAGTTGGACTGCCACCTACCGGGACCGGCGCATGCTGACGCTGCTGGTGCTGGGTTTTTCCAGTGGCCTGCCGGCACCCTTGGTGTTTTCCAACCTGTCGATCTGGTTACGCGATGTTGGTGTCAGTCGCACTGAAATCGGTTTATTTGCCTTGGCTGCCACGCCTTATGCCATCAACTTTCTGTGGGCACCCTTGGTGGATCGTTTGCGCCTGCCATGGTTCACGGCCCGTTTCGGGCGTCGACGTGGCTGGGCACTCTTCACCCAGACCCTGTTGATCGGTGCCATCCTGTTGCTGTCCTTGACCCGTCCGGAAGAAAACCTGCTGCTGGTGGCCCTGGCGGTGTTGTTTGTGACCTTTCTGTCGGCCACCCAGGACATCGTGATTGATGCCTACCGCATCGAAGTACTGGAACCCCATCAGTATGGCGCCGGTTCGGCTGCCGCCATCTGGGGCTGGCATCTTGGCGGCACACTGGTTGGTGCAGCCGGGGGCCTGTATCTGGCGCAGTATTTTGGCTGGAATGTGGCCTATATGGTGCTGGCGGCTGGCCTGTTGATTGGTATGGCGGCGGTGTTGATGAGCCCGGAGCCCCATCGTCCACCTTCGGCTGAAACCCTGGCTGAAGAGTCCCGTGCATTGGCGCATCTGGATCGCTGGCGTCATCTGCCCCAGCAACTACGTCAGGTGCTGGGTTGGATTTATGTCAGCCTGTTGGCACCTTTTGCTGAGTTTACCCGTCGCCGTGGCTGGATACTGATACTGGCTTTTATTTTTATCTTTAAGCTGGGTGATGCCCTGCTGGGGCGCATGTCCGGTGTGTTTTACCGGGAGCTGGGTTTTTCACTGACTGAAATTGCCGAAGTGGCCAAGGTATACGGGCTGGCCGCCAATATCTTTGGGGTACTGCTGGGCGGCATTCTGGTGGCGCGTATTGGTCTGCTGAAGGCACTGTTTCTGTCCGGATTGGCCACTGCTGCGACCAATTTGACCTACTCCTGGCTGGCAGTGTCCGGCCAGTCCACGCTGGTGTTCATTGTGGCGCTGGCTTCAGACAATTTCACCACCGGACTGGTGACCGTGGCCTTCGTGGCGTATTTATCCAGCCTGTGCAATTCAGCTTATACCGCTACCCAGTATGCACTGCTGGCTTCATTGGGGAATCTGGCACGCATCTGGTTATCCGCTTCCAGTGGCTGGATGGTGGATAGCCTGGATGGTGATTGGGCGGTGTTTTTTATGCTGACGGCAGTGATTGCCTTGCTGGGGTTGCCGCTGTTGTGGCTGTTGATGTGCTATTTCCCGTCACCCGATGCAAAAGCAGCAACTAGTCCGATGAGTGAGCCAATGCCGGTGAATGAGCTGGAGTCGAATACGCCTGGAGGTGGCCGGTGAACTGGTGGCCTTTTTCTGATCGAGCCAGGCGTGAGCGGGAAGAGTTGCGCGCACGGGTATCGCTGGATCGTGAGGGTAATGAGCAGATTGAACGCATCAGCCGTGTGGTGCATCGTGTGCACTGGATGCGTAACCTGCTCAGCATCATCTGGACAGCCGGTCCAGTCACGCTGCTGGGGCTCTACGGTGGTTTTTTCCTTGCTTATGGTAAACCGCCACCCACCCAGACCCTGGTTTATTTCTTCTTCTTTACGGTGCTGTCCGGTCTGATCGCCTTTCTGGCCAAGGTGGTTTATGACATGACCCGTGGGCATGTGAAAGAACAGGCCCAGCAGGATGTCAGTGAGGCCATCGACAAGTTGGCAGACCTGATTCTGGCGGTGCGTGATCTGATAGTAGAAAGTTTTGAAGAAGAAGCCCGTCAGCGTGAAGCCGCGTTGCAGTTGCTACGCCGTATCGAATTGACTCCCGACGGTGTGGCTTTTGCTGCTCAGGAACTGACCGGTGACAGTGAGCTGGCACGTATTCTTGGCCGTATTGAAACCTATCGCCGGGCCGGGCTTTATTCACGCGTGCGTGACTTTAACCGCCAGTACCGGGAGCGCATTGAAAATGCACTGACCGAATTGCAGGAGGTTTCTCCAGAGGCTGCCAGTGTGTTACGTGAGCGTTTTAGTGGTGAAGCCCCCCAACTGGAAAAGGGGGTTCCCAGAGATGAGTTTTTCATTGAGCGGGTGCTGGCTGCCATTGAAGAAGACAACCTGCTGCTGATGACCCTGCAGGATGTTGAGGAAATGCTGATTCTGGCTTTTGAGCTGATCAATGGTCGCGAAATCCCGATGCTGATCTTCAGTTATTCCGGGCAGTGGAAACTGGCCAAGGCGCTGGATGAACTGGAAAACAGTCGCAGCCAGTACCGTATTGCTCAGGCCAGTGGCAGTAACCGCATGCGGGCATTGGCCGGTTTTCTGGTGGAAACCGATGAAGCTACCCATGAGCAGTTGCCCAATGGTCTTTCAGCACAGGAACTGATCAGCCGGATTGAAGAGTTGCTGGATCGCCTGGCTGGTGAAGTGCAGCAGTTGGCCCGGCAAGCGCGTCATCGCCAGTTGGATAGTCTTTCGGTGTTACGCACCAAGGCTGATGTACTGGCCAAGTCACTGAATCTTTATAAAGCAGCAAGGCAGGGTTATCAGCAGTTGGGCAAGGCACATGCCACCTTGCTGGAAGCCTCCGATGACTGGAACCATCTGGCTGAGCGTTTTGGTGATGCAGCCAGCCAGTTGCAACTGGGGCCAGGGCGTCGTGGTCTGCGGATACTGGAAAAGGTGGTGTCCCTCAGTGATGAGCAGAAGGTGGAAGTCTGCCAGCACCTGGTCAACTACCTGCAGGGTGCACAGCTGGAAAAACGCGGTCGGCGTTTTTTCACGCGTCGGGATGGGCGCTCCCGCCCGTTAACCCTGGAAGGTGCACGAGAGCTGGCAGTTGAAGTGGCGCTGGCGCTGGAGCCTCATATTCAGTTGTCACGCCCGGCGATTCAACGGGGTCTGAATGCCACCAATGCCACCTATCTGGGTGGGCTGGAACCGGACATGAGTGCGGCTGAAAAGGCTGCGCTGGGTTCTGCCATGGCCCGTGAAGTGCAACAGGACATGCGTCATGCAGCAGAAAGGCTGGCGGTGGCACTGGTGCGCCATTACCGGGTGGATCTGACCGAAGAAGCACGAAACTTTTTGATCGATGCCTATGGTGCCCGTCCACAGATGCTGGATCTCTTGTCCAACTATGAGGCAACGTCAGCCAATACACCGGTGAGCTTTCTGAGTTTGCGCCCCCCGATAGTGGCAGCACCACGCCGGGAATGGTACAAAGCCTTGATTAAAGCCCGTCAGGAGCTGGGATAAAATGGAAAATACCCTTTGTGTACTCGGAGCCGGTTCACTGGGTTTGCTTTATGCTGCTCGGGTGGCACGCACGGGTCGCCCGGTAACCCTGCTGGTCAAACCTGAGCAGGCGGGTTTTTTAGGCCTGGGTGTGACCTTGCAGGAAGGTGAGGCCGCTTTGCCGCGACGCTTGTTCATGCGGGTGATCAGTCAGCCGACACCGGAGTTGCAGATCAGCAGGCTGCTGCTGGCCACCAAGGCCACTCAGGCTGCTGCAGCGCTGCAGCGCTGGTTACCTCACCTGACCGCAGATGCTGAAATACTGATGCTGCAAAATGGCCTGGGCAGTCAGGCCGAGGTGGCAGACTTGCTGCAACCCGGGCAGACCTTGCTGGCGGCCAGTGTTACAGAAGGAGCCTATTTAAAACAGCCGGGTGCGGTGGTGCATGCTGGCAAGGGCAAAACCTTGCTGGGTCGTTGGAGTGGTCCATCACACCAGGCATCATCCGGCTGGGTGAGCCGTTTGACCACCGCCGGGCTGGATGCCGAGGTAGTCGAGCCGATTCGTCCGGTGTTATGGCATAAACTGGCCGTTAATGCGGTGATCAACCCACTGACTGCCGTACACCGGGTTGAAAATGGTGCCCTGGCCGGTCGGGATTTTCGTCCTCAGGTGCAGGCCTTGTGTGAGGAGCTGCTGCAGGTGTTTCGACGTCTTGGCATTGCCGAGCCGGAGGGCGGTCTGGCTGCCCGCATTGAACAGGTGATCCTGTCCACAGCGGCCAACCGTTCATCCATGCTGCAGGATATTGAAGCGGGGCGCAGTACCGAAATTGATTACATCACCGGTACGCTGTTAAAGGTGGCGCGGCCGCTGCAATTACGCTTGCCGACGCATGAAGCCCTGTATCAACAGGTCAGGCAGGCCGAACCACGCTGAGTGGCAGCTCAACACGCTGCTGTTTCTGCAACAGATCCAGCAGCAGAATGACCCTTTCTTCACCCTTGTGGCATTCAAAAATGGCTTTTAAGCCCTTGAAAGGCCCTTCCTCAATCAACAGTGGGTCACCGGCTTTAAGCAGGTGTTCCGGTTCTGGCTGTACCCGCTGACGCAGTTGATCGATCAGTTGTTCATCCACCTGCAAGGGTTGATTGCCAAAGGTGAGGAGTTTCAGCACACCCCGGGTGGAGCGGATGGGACGCCAGTTGTCGGTCACGTCACTCAGATGGATGAACAGGTAATAGGGAAACAGGGGTTCGTCCATCAGGGTTAATTTACCCTGACGAATTTTTTCCACCTGAATAAAGGGATGGAACACTTCAAATCCCTGATTCTGAAGGTGTTCAGTGGCTCGGAAAGACTCTCTGGCCTTGCACTGAATCACATACCAGCTGCGTTCTGACATGGTTGCTCCTCAACATCAAGCCGCGCACCTTAACGCCATGGCTGCCTGGATGCAAGATTTTATCCGATCCTGGATCACTGGCGTTATAATGACCAACCTTTTCATTTTTTGCTGGAGTGGTTATGCCGTCTTTTGACGTGGTTTCAGAGCTCGATAAACATCAGGTCACCAACGCCATTGATCAATCCAATCGTCTGGTGGGTAACCGTTTTGACTTCAAGGGTGTGAATGCCCGTTTTGAGCAGTCCGGCGCAAACGATGTTGTGCTGCATGCCGAAGCCGAGTTTCAGGTCAAACAAATGCTGGAAATTCTGCAGGCCGAGCTGATTCGCAAGGGCATTGACATTGCCTGCCTGGAAGAAGGCAAGGTGGAAGAAGCCAACAAGACTGCGCGTATGCCAGTGAAACTGCGCGAGGGCATCGAAACTGAACTGGCTAAAAAGATCGTTAAAATGATCAAGGATGCCAAGTTAAAGGTGCAGGCGCAGATTCAGGGTGATCAGGTGCGGGTGACCGGCAAGAAGCGGGATGATCTGCAGGAAGTGATTGCGCTGCTGAAAGGTGCCGGATTGGAAATGCCACTGCAGTTCATCAATTTCCGCGACTGATGCTGCTGGGAATCGGAACGGACCTGGCCAGGATAGAACGCTTTGAGGCATTGCTACAGCGTCGTGGTGATGCCATTGCCCGGCGCTTGCTGACTCCGACAGAACAGCAAGCCATGCAGCAGGCGGCCAGTCCGGCTGCTTATCTGGCAAAACGCTTTGCTGCCAAAGAAGCCTTGCTCAAGGCGCTGGGTACCGGTCTGCGGGATGGCTTGAGCTGGCAGCAGCTGGAAGTCAGTAATGATGCCCTTGGTAAACCCTTGCTGCAGCTGTCTGGAAAAGCCGCTGAGCTGGCTGCAGCCATGGGTGTGCAGCAGATTCATCTGTCGATTTCTGATGAAAGGGACATGGCACTGGCTTTTGTGGTGCTGGAAGGGTGATGGGGGCGTTGCTGGTTACGTGGGACTCTTCAGTATAAAAAAAGGCCACCTGCTGCAGGCGGCCTTTTTTGTACACCCATCAATCAGGGCTGGAAATCCGGTAACTTCCGGCTGACCAGTTTATGCTGCAGGCGAATGTATTGCGGCATGCCATCCTTGTAGGGTGGGAAGTCCTCACCCTGAATCAGCGGAGCCAGGTACTGGCGGCCCAGGGCGCTAATGCCAAAACCATCCGGAGTGATGTAATCACGCGGCATGAATTTTTCAACATTGGCGATATCAGACAGGCAGGCCTCACCGATCTCCCACTGGTAGGGCGCATCATTGGTACGCAGGATGGTAGGCATTACCGAGTTCTTGCCTTCCAGCGCCAGTTTTACGGCGGCCTTGCCTACGGCGTAAGCCTGGGCAACGTCCGTGGCCGAGGACAGGTGGCGTGCAGAGCGCTGCAAATAGTCTGCCACGGCCCAGTGGTATTTGTATCCCAGATCCTGTTTGACCATGCCTGCCAGGGTTGGCGCTACACCGCCCAGTTGTTTATGGCCAAAGGCATCGGTGGTACCGGCATCAGCCAGGAAGGTGCCATCCGCGTAGCGTGCACCCTCGGAAATGACGATCACGCAGTAACCATACTTCTTCACACAGTCATCCACGCGAGCCATCACGGTGCCGCGGTCAAAGGGGATTTCCGGGAAGATGATCAGATGCGGGGGTTCACCTTCGCCCCGACCTGCCAGGCCGCCGGCAGCGGCAATCCAACCGGCATGGCGACCCATCACTTCCAGGATAAACACCTTGGTGGAAGTGGCACACATGGACTCAATGTCCAGTGCAGCTTCTTTGGTGGAAACAGCAATGTATTTTGCCACTGAGCCAAAACCGGGGCAGTTGTCAGTCACTGGCAGGTCGTTGTCGACGGTTTTGGGGATGTGTACGGCTTTCAGCGGATAACCCATGGACTCAGCCAGTTGAGAGACCTTCAGACAGGTGTCTGCAGAGTCATTGCCACCATTGTAGAAGAAATAACCGATGTCATGGGCCTTGAACACTTCAATCAGCCGCTCGTACTGGCTGCGGTGGGTTTCAATGTCCTTGAGTTTGTAACGACAGGAGCCAAAAGCGCCGCCAGGAGTATGGCGCAGGGCTGCAACTTCAGCATCTGAGAGTACGGAAGTATCAATCAGTTCTTCGGTTAGTGCACCAATGATGCCGTTGCGACCAGCATAAACAGTACCGATTTGATCGCTATGCTGGCGGGCGGTTTCAATCACGCCACAGGCACTGGCATTGATGACTGCGGTTACGCCGCCGGACTGGGCATAAAAGGCGTTTTGCTTCGCCATAAGAAGAAAAGCTCCTGCTTTGGGTTGGTGGTGGCTTGTTGCTGTGCAACATGGCTCAAAAATACCGCGCATTTTACCGGATTCCTTCAGGCAGTGCATGGGCTGTTTGTGACTCGCCCACCGATTTTGATTCCGGCATGCTAGACTGCCGGGCAGAGGCATCTTTGATCAGGAACAGCAAGTCATGCATCTTCATTTTCTGGGTATCTGCGGTACTTTTATGGGGTCACTGGCCATTCTGGCGCGTGAACTGGGGCATCAGGTGACGGGTTCTGACCAGCAGGTGTATCCGCCGATGAGTGACCAGTTACAGGCTGCTGGTATCACCCTGCATGAAGGGTTTGATTACTCGCCAGTGGATTTTGCGCCGGATCTGGTGGTGGTCGGTAATGTGATGCGACGAGGGCTGCCCTGTGTTGAAGCCTTGCTGGAGTCCGGCCTGCCTTACACCTCTGGTCCACAATGGCTGCATGATCATCTGCTGCGTGGCAGTGAGCAGGAGCCGCGTTGGGTGCTGGCTGTGGCGGGTACGCACGGCAAAACCACCACGGCAAGTTTGCTGGCTTGGATTTTGGAAGCGGCCGGGATGTCACCGGGTTTTCTGATCGGGGGGGTGCCGGGTAACTTTGGTGTATCGGCCCGTCTGGGACAGACGCCTTTTTTTGTGATTGAAGCCGATGAATATGACACGGCCTTTTTTGACAAGCGCTCCAAGTTTGTTCATTACACCCCCCGCACACTGATTATGAATAACCTGGAATATGATCATGCGGATATCTTTCCGGATCTGGTAGCTATCCAGCGGCAGTTTCACCATCTGATGCGGTTGGTGCCGGGCAGTGGACGTGTGATTTATCCACAGCAGGATACCGCCCTGCAAACAGTGCTGGAACAAGGCTGCTGGAGTGAGCGGGAAGATTTTGGATTACTGAACACGCAGGATCAACCAGCGGTTCAGGCGGCTGAATGGCAAGCACGGAAGCTGGATCAGGCCGGATCAAGTTTTGTTGTGTTGCATCGGGGACGGGTTCTTGGTGAGGTGCACTGGGAGCTGACGGGTGATCACAACATCAGTAATGCTCTGGCAGCACTGGCGGCTGCTCGCCATGTGGGCGTGGATGTTAAGGCTGTGCTGCCGACTTTAAGTGAATTTCGCAGTGTGAAACGGCGTATGGAGCTGGTGGGAGAAGTGGTCGGTGTCAGGGTGTATGACGATTTTGCTCACCATCCCACCGCCATTGCCACCACCCTTGCCGGGGCGCGCCCTGGTTGCAGTGGCCGGTTGTTTGCAGTGATTGAGCCGCGCTCCAATACCATGAGGCTGGGTACCCTGCGTCAGGCTTTGCCGGATAGCGTGAAGGTAGCTGATCAGGTCTGTTGGTATCAATCACCACAGATGAGCTGGTCTCCGGCAGAGTTGGGTGTCGGAGAAAACTTCACCGATCTGCAGCAGCTGTGCCGCTGGTTGGTAGATCAGGTGCAGCCAGGCGACCACCTGTTGTTGATGAGTAATGGCAGTTTTGGTGGCCTGCATCAGCAGGTGTTGGCTGCCTTGCAGCAAGCGAATCGGGTTAATGGGCAGGAGGTGGGTGCATGAGCCCTGCAGTGACGGGTGTGCGTCGTATTACTCTGGCATTGACCGGGGCTTCCGGTGTGCAGTATGGCTTACGGCTGTTGGAGTGCCTGTTGGCTCAGGGTTGCCAGGTGGATCTGATGATTTCAAAGGCTGCCCATCTGGTGATTGAAACTGAAACCGATGAACAGCTACCTGCCAATGCAGCGCGTCTGACTGAGGTATTGAATCAGCGTTATGCCGCTTTACCCGGCAAGGTTCAGGCCTATGGTCGTGAGGACTGGTTTGCACCAGCAGCATCGGGCTCCGGGGCAGCATCCAGCATGGTGATCTGTCCTTGTTCCGGTGGCACCTTATCAGCACTGGCCACCGGTGCCAGCAATAATCTGATTGAGCGTGCCGGGGATGTGGCATTGAAGGAAAGGCGTCAGTTGTTGCTGGTGATGCGGGAAATGCCCTTGCACCAGGTGCATCTGGAGCAGATGCTGAAACTCACCCAGATGGGTGCAGTGGTGATGCCGGCCAGCCCCGGATTTTATCATCGTCCGGAAAGTGTGGAAGCCATGGTGGATTTTGTGGTGGCGCGGATACTGGATCAATTGGGTCTGGAGCAGCAGCTGATGCCCCGCTGGGGTGAGCCTTGATCTGAGTTCTTGATTCTGGGCTTTAACTCTGGACTTCTGAGTCAGGAGTCTGTGCTTTTCGCTTGCAGATTGTCTTCTACCCGGTCACTGAGCGAGTGATAACAGCTGTCACCAATTCTTTGCCAGAAGGCTTCGGCATTTTCACCCGGTTGCAACACCAGTGGGGTGATGGTGCTGTCCAGTGGGCCGGCGTCACAAATCAGTTCTCGCAACAGATGCTGGTAAAGCCGGGCGCGCAGCACCAGTGCACCATTGATGGTGGTGTTGGGCATTAAGATCAGCAGTGTCTGGCGGTCATAACGATAGGCTTCATCACCCGCGCGGCAGTTCAGCCTGCAGATGTGGGCTGCCTCCCTGATGAAGTGATGGGCTGCTGTCTGTCCCAGTTCATGGCGAATTTCCGGGTATTGATGCAGTTCTACCAGTAACAGGGCCAGTGGCTTTTGAGTGGTGCGCGCACGGCTGACTTCAGCCTGGATGCTGGTGCG
This sequence comes from Marinospirillum alkaliphilum DSM 21637, assembly GCF_900119735.1. Lineage (GTDB taxonomy): Bacteria > Pseudomonadota > Gammaproteobacteria > Pseudomonadales > Halomonadaceae > Marinospirillum > Marinospirillum alkaliphilum. The sequence goes on from NZ_FPJW01000008.1 coordinate 129,480, forward strand.
TAACTGACGAGCATTAAAAAAGCCCGTGACACTGTCCTGACCAACCAGTTGTTCCAGATAATAAGTACGGTTTCTGGTTCTGATGCCATAAACCCAAGCCATCAGCATTAATAGCAGGTAGTGTGCAATAAACAGCATTACTTCATCGGTTGGATGTTGCTCCAGTCGCAGCAGCAGCAAACCTGCTAGTAATAAAAGACTAAAGGCCAGTGCGGCAGTGTTAGGTAATAAATAAAAAGCCAGTAATGGATAAAACAGGCCCACAAAATGCCATTGTGTGAAATCTGTCAGGCTTTCTGGTTGCAGTAACAGGAAGCCACCCAAACAAACCAGCGCAGTGATGGCTGCAGGGTCGTATCTGAAATGAGTGCCGGATTGCCAGCGTAGGATGCCCAGACCAAAAAAGACCGGTGTTAACAGAGCGGGCAAGAGTATGGCTTCGTAATAACCGGACAGATAAACCTGGGTGGCCAGCAAGGCCAGACCACAACCAAGAACCAGGTAGAGGTTGGCGGCAACGCGTCTCAGTGACTGGTTGAACTCTGATCTCATGCGCTGGCCTCACTCATGGCGTTTGTCAGGCCTGGTCTGCGACTGAGTTCAAACAAGGTTTCCGGGTTATCTGAGGCGCTGCACAGGTGTTGATCAATCAGCAGATCAGGGAGGTTCTGGCGCAGCGTTTCAGTACGGTCTTGCAGTTGCTCAGCGCTACCCAGTGGGATCAGGGCGCAAAGACGGTTTTCACTGATGCTGTAAAGGCCTTCATAGCTGGACAGGCAGCGGGATACAGTTTGTGCGGTTGGCAGATCAAACTGCTTGTCATTCTGTTGCTGCAGCAGGATTAAACCTAATCCAGTGGCTTCTCGCTGCGCACGCTCCAGTTCCTTGTGCAGGTCTTTCAGTAATTGTTCGGGATTGTACAGCCGTGTATCCGGGTCGCGGTTGAGCTGTTCTTGCAGTCGTTGTTGCCGCAACTGGTGAGTGAAACTGTATAAACTGCTCAGTAGCACAGTGATCCAGAAGCCGATCAGGTAGGCTGCGCGCAGGGTGCCTTCCAGTTGCAGCATCAGCAGCAGGTTGGCGGTGACAGCAAAAATCAGGATGTAAAAAAGCGCCGCGCGAAAAGGTAGCAGGGCAAAAGCCAGAAAAGGGAATACCAGATGGATACTGAGATGGGTTAATGAGTCCAGGTGCAGATCTTGCACCAATAACAGCAGCGCCAGCAGGGTGTACAGGGCAAGAGCCCCGGAAGCAAAAGCTTGTTGATGGTTGTTGTTGATTGATTTACTGCTGAATGATTTGCCGGTGAATAATGTGCGTGGAAGTAAAAGATTCGCAAGGGATAGTGCGCCTGCCAGGTATAGGCAGGCGGCCAGATACCACCCGATATGGAAATGCCAGCCTGCGAGCAGCACAAAAAGGCTGCATGCCATTGACTGGCACCAGGTGAGCATGCGTATGGACTCAAGTGGTCCCATAGGCTGGTAAAACCCTGATGATGAATTTCATACACCGAAAAGCGGTGTGCCCGGTCTTGGTAATAAACTCCTCTGCCACTCCGGCTGACCTGACCATCCCTTGGTTGGTGCATTGTAACTCAATGTTAAGGTAAATGGGAACCAGTCTGGATTGATTTGTTATAAGGGCTAGGGTAACGACTGGGCCTTGCGTATAATGCCGTCATCGATCACTCCATGTTTTATTCAAGCCAGATGAAGAGCTGAACAATGAATATCGCAGACTACATGCAATCACTGGGGCAGCAAGCCCGTGATGCCTCACGCTTGATGGCCCGGGCTTCCAGTCAGGTCAAAAATGCTGCATTGCTGGCCACTGCAGAGGCTCTGGATGCTGCGCGTGAGCGGTTGCTGGCTGCCAATGCCGAGGATATGAAGGCCGGTGCGGCCCGTCAACTGGATGCAGCCTTACTGGATCGCCTCGAACTGACCCCTGCTCGCATTGATGCCATGATTGAAGGTTTGCGGCAGGTGGCGGCCTTGCCTGATCCTGTGGGTGAAATCACCGACATGAAATATCGCCCCAGCGGCATTCAGATTGGTCGTATGCGTGTGCCGCTGGGTGTGATCGGCATCATTTATGAGTCGCGTCCCAATGTGACAGTTGAGGCGGCAAGTCTGTGCCTGAAGTCTGGCAATGCTGCCATTTTGCGTGGCGGCTCCGAAGCGATTCACTCCAATCAAGCCATTGCTGCCTGTCTGATGCAGGGGCTGCGCGCTGCCGGTTTGCCGCAGGCGGCTGTGCAGGTTGTAGAAACCACTGATCGTGAAGCGGTAGGACACCTGATTACCCTCAGTGAATACGTGGATGTGTTGGTACCTCGTGGTGGCAAGGGATTGATTGAGCGTATTGCCAATGATGCTCGTATTCCAGTGATCAAGCATCTGGATGGCGTTTGCCATGTGTATGTGGATCAGGACGCTGCTCATGACAAGTCGATGGCCATTGCCATCAACGCCAAAACACATCGTTATGGCACTTGCAACACCATGGAAACGCTATTGGTGCATGAAAGCCAGGCTGCCAGCCTTTTACCACCGCTGGCGCAGGCTTATCAGGACAAGGGTGTGGAGTTGCGCGGTTGTGCACGAGCTCGTTTGTTGGTGCCCAGCATGTTGGCTGCGATTGAATCTGACTGGAGCACTGAGTATCTGGCCCCGATTCTGGCTGTTAAAGTGGTGGACTCACTGGATGATGCAATCAATCACATCAATCAGTATGGTTCACATCATACGGATGCCATAGTGACTGAAAACTACACACGAGCCAGACGCTTTCTGACCGAGGTGGACTCCAGTTCAGTGATGGTGAATGCTTCGACACGTTTTGCTGATGGTTTTGAATATGGCCTGGGTGCCGAGATTGGCATTTCCACCGACAAGATTCATGCACGAGGTCCGGTTGGCCTGGAAGGGTTGACCTCTCAGAAGTACGTTGTATTGGGTGATGGCCATATCCGTGAGTGAGCCTGATCCGGGCACCAATCAGCCACTGGTATTGATGTTTGGTGGTACATTTGATCCGGTGCATAACGGCCACCTGCGCAGTGCCCTGGAGTTGACTCAGGTATTGCCAGTGCGTGCGGTGCATCTGATCCCGTGCCAGATACCACCGCATCGTGATCAACCAGGAGCCAGTGCCGAGCAGCGTCTGGCCATGCTGCAGTTGGCAGTGAAGAATGAGCCATTGCTGCAGGCAGATGATCGGGAGTTAAAGCGCCCGGGTCCATCCTGGTCAGTGGATACGCTCTCCAGCCTAAGACAGCAGTATGGTGCTGAGCAGCCCTTGGCAATGGTGCTGGGTTGGGATGCTTTTATGGGGTTGCCGGACTGGTCCCGTAATGAAGAGTTGCTGGATCTGGCCCATTTGATTGTACTGACACGCCCGGGTCAGATGAGTGACGCCAGTGAGGCTTTGTGTGGTTTGCTGGAAAACCATGAATTAAAGCCGGGTGAGCAGTTAAATGCTGTTCCTTTTGGTCGGATTTTACGTTTAAGTTTGCCGAGTGCCATGCAGGTATCAGCAACTTATATTCGTCGACTGCTGGGGCAACAGGCATCGGCACGTTATCTGCTGCCGGATGCGGTGATTGAATTTATTCGTAGCCACAGGCTCTACCAATAAAGTCGGCACGAAATGATGACAAGTGGAGAAATAATGCAGGTTGATGAATTAAAACAAAGGGTACTTGCCGCCCTTGATGATCTCAAGGGGCGTGATGTTGTTGTTCTGGATGTTCGTGCATCCAGCAGCGTGACTGACTATATGGTTATTGCCAGTGGTACTTCTTCGCGTCAGGTCGTGGCCCTGGCTCGCCACCTGATGGATGAAATGAAGCAACAGGATGTTGCTGTACTGGGTGTTGAAGGGGTTGATGCCGGTGAGTGGGTGCTGGTGGATCTTGGTGATCTGGTGGTGCATATCATGCAGCCCCAGACCCGTGAGTTTTATGATCTGGAAAAACTCTGGGGTGAATTTGCCAGCCCCATGAGTCATCAGGCCTGAGTTTTGAAAATTCGTATACTTGCTGTTGGCCAGAAAATGCCAGCCTGGGTAGAGCAAGGGGTGGCTGAATACCTGCGGCGCCTGCCAGCAGATTTCCGTGTTGAATTTGAAGAGATTCCGCTGGGTGCGCGACGTCCCGGCAGTGATCTGAAAAAAGCCCTGACGCAAGAGTCGGATGCGCTGTTGGCTCGTTTAAAGGGCAAGGAAAAGGTCATTGCACTGGACGTTCTGGGTAAGTCCTGGAGCAGCGAAAAGCTGGCTGAGGAAGCCTCAGCCTGGCGCATGGATGGGCGAGATATAGCCCTGCTGATTGGTGGCCCGGATGGCCTTTCTGAGGCTTGCCTGCAAAAAGCGGAGCAGCGTTGGTCCTTGTCAGCTTTAACGCTGCCACATCCACTGGTTCGTGTGTTGCTGGCAGAGCAACTCTATCGTGCCTGGACACTCCTGTCTGGCCATCCTTACCACCGCTGAGTTGCCATGACTGAATTTCGCCGTCAGATTAAAGATCCGGAAAAGGAAATGCGTATTTTCCAGTTCCGTATCCGCCTGCTGTTTTTGCTGGTGTTGTTATTGATGGGCGTTTTGTTAGGCCGCATGGCCTACCTGCAAGTATTCCAGTACGACCAGCATGTCAGTCGCTCAGAGCGCAATCGCACCAGTGTTGAGGCCATCCCGCCTACACGTGGTCTTATTTACGATCGTGAAGGACGCCTGCTGGCAGAAAACCTGCCCAGTCATAGCCTGACACTAACACGAGAGCTGGCGGGCGATGTGGTGCTGGTGGTGCAGCGAATTTGTGCCATTCTGGAGCTGGAAGACGGCTGTGAAGAAGCACTGATACAACGCAGTCGTCAGCGTCGGCGCCCTTTTGAGCCTGCCCTGTTGGTGGATCAACTGGATGAGGATCAGATGGCGAGTATTGCAGTTAATCGTCATTTGTTGCCGGGTGTTGAAATATCAGCGCAGTTGTTACGCCATTATCCTGCAGGACAGGCTTTGTCACATGTGCTGGGTTATGTCGGACGGATCAGTGAAGAAGACCTGGTCACCCTGGATCGCCGTGCTTATAGCGGCACCCACTACATCGGTAAAACCGGTGTAGAACGCTTTTATGAATCACGCCTGCATGGTGAAGTGGGTTACCGTCGGGTTGAAACCAATGCCAGAGGCCGGGTCATACGTGTGATTGAGTCTCAGCCACCGGTACCCGGGGTTGATCTGACGTTGCATCTGGATGCTTATTTGCAGCAGCAGGTTTACAAGCTGCTGGATGGGCGGCGAGCTGCCGTGGTGGCAATAGAACCATCAACTGGCGGTATTCTGGCGCTGGTCAGCTCGCCAGGTTATGACCCGAATGTATTTGTTGGCATGCTGGAAGCCAGTGCTTTTGAAAGTTTGCGCCGCGATCCTCGCCAGCCATTGTTTGATCGTGCCAGTCGAGGTCAGTATGCGCCAGGCTCCACGGTTAAACCTTTCCTTGGGTTGGCCGCACTGGAACACGGCAGCATCACCCGTGAAACCGAAATGTTTGACCCAGGTTTCTTTCAATTGCCCAATGATGAGCGGCTGTATCGTAACTGGCGCCGTCAAGGACATGGTGTAGTTGATCTGCGCCGTTCGATTGCGGTTTCCAATAACACCTTTTTCTACAGTCTGGCTTTTAATCTGGGTATCGATGAAATTTCTGCTTACATGCGCCGTTTTGGTTTTGGAGAAAGCACCGCGCTCGACGTACATGGTGCGCGTAGTGGTTTAATGCCCAGCCGTGAATGGAAGCGTGCTACCCAGCGTCAGCCCTGGTTTCCCGGGGAAACCCTCAGCACCGGTATCGGTCAGGGTTATTGGCTGGTAACACCACTGCAGCTGGCAACGGCCACCGCGGTACTGGCCAACCGTGGTGAATGGGTAGCACCACGTCTGTTTCTCCATGCAGATCCTCCAGAGGGGCATGTGCTGCAAGACGTTCAGCGTGACCCGGTGGAGTTGAAGGATGCAGAAAACTGGAGCTACATTTTCCGCAGTATGGAAGATGTGATGCATGGGCGTGAAGGTACGGCCCGTGCAGCAGGCCAGGGGGCTGGTTATCGGATGGCGGGTAAAACCGGCACGGCACAGGTCTTCAGTCTAAGTCAGGAAGAAGATGCCACTGCTGATGAACTTCCTGAACATCTGCGTGATCATGCGGTGTATATGGGATTTGCACCAGCCAATAACCCAAGGATCGCTTTGGCAGTGGTGGTGGAAAATGCCGGTGGTGGTAGTCAGGTTGCCGCACCACTGGCACGTAAAATTTTTGACATCTACCTGACGCCGGAACGTCTGGTCAGCAAGGAGACTGCCCGTGCCCCGTGACTTTCAGTGGAATCTTCCCGGTGCGCACCACCACCTGAAGCGCAAGGAAAATCTGTTCACACGCATCCATCTGGACGGCTGGTTATTGCTGGCGCTGCTGTTGTTGATGGGTGTGGGGTTGCTGGTGCTTTACAGTGCAACCGGTGGCAACCTGAACGCCACCTTGGCACAGGGTTATCGCTTTGCGCTGGCCCTGGTGGTGATGCTGGTGGTGGCACAGGTGCCGCCCCGTTATATGAAACGGTGGGCCCCGGCAGTTTTTGCCATTGCGCTACTGATGCTGGTGGCAGTGTTGTTCATGGGAACGGACGCCAAAGGGGCGCAGCGCTGGCTGGTATTGGGCCCGGTACGCTTCCAGCCTTCGGAGCTGATGAAGCTGGCGTTGCCTTTGATGCTGGCTTCTTACCTGTCTCAACGCCACTTGCCACCAGGCTGGAAACATCTGTTCATTGCAACGGTGATTCTGGTGGTGCCGGTATTACTGATTGCGCGACAACCCGATCTTGGCACTTCAGTCCTGGTGGCTGCTTCCGGACTGGTGGTCCTGTTTCTGGCTGGCCTTAGCTGGAAACTGATTTTTTTCTTTATTGGACTGGGCATGGCAGCGTTACCGGCACTCTGGATGCTGCTACACGATTATCAGAAAAATCGGGTGCTCACTTTTTTAAACCCTGAGCGCGACCCTCTGGGTACAGGCTGGAACATCATTCAATCCAAGACCGCCATCGGCTCTGGCGGCCTGGAGGGAAAGGGCTGGTTGCAGGGTACTCAATCAAGGCTGGAGTTCCTGCCTGAGCGTCACACCGACTTCATTATTGCAGTGCTGGCAGAAGAAACGGGTTTGATCGGTGTTTCGCTGTTGCTTGCCCTGTACCTGTTCATCATTTGGCGGGGCATGTTAATTGCTACGTCGGTGGAGGGTACATTCAGTCGTTTGCTGGCTTCTTCGATAATTCTTACATTTTTTGTGTATGTTTTTGTTAACATAGGCATGGTCAGTGGTTTATTGCCTGTGGTTGGTGTTCCTTTGCCCCTGGTGAGCTTCGGTGGTACATCCAGTCTGACGTTGATGGCCGGTTTTGGTATCCTTATGTCCATTCATACACACAAGAGCCTGCTGAACAAATAGTTGGCTTGAGGAGTTACGGAATCATGTTGGTGCTGCGTTTTTCGCTTCTGCTTCTGCTGTTGCTGGCTTTTGGTGTTCATGCCAGTGTTTATGATCCAGCCCAGCGTAAAGACGTGGCCGAATTTATCAATGAAATGGTGCGTGATCAGGGGATGGATCGTCAGCACCTGGAATCCTTGTTCAGTGAAGCTCGCAAGCGACAGGATATCCTTGATCTGATAGCACGCCCGGCTGAGCGGGTATTGCAGTGGCATGAGTACCGTGAAATTTTTGTCACTCGCCAACGCATTGAAGCCGGTCGCCGCTTTATGGAGCAGTACGCTGAAGCTCTGCAACGAGCAGAGCGGGAATATGGTGTGCCGCCGGAAATCATTACGTCAATCATCGGTGTTGAAACCTTTTATGGTCGTAATAAAGGGCGTCATCGGGTAATTGATGCTTTGGCAACCCTGACCTTTGATTATCCACCTCGGGCACCTTTTTTTCGTGGGCAGTTGGTTGAGTTTTTACACCTGACACAGCGCCATGAGCTGAACCCGCGTTTACCCATGGGGTCTTATGCGGGAGCCATGGGTTACCCCCAGTTCATCCCGACCAGTTACCGGGATTTTGCGGTCGACTTTGATGGTGATGGTTTTGCTGATATCTGGACCAACCCGGTGGATGCCATAGGTTCAGTGGGCAGTTATTTCAAAGCACATGGCTGGCGAGCAGGTGAACCAGTGGTGATGCCTTTCCGGCTGGCTGCCAATGCTGAGCTGCCTGAGTTGCGAATAAACCGATTCAATCTGCAGCCGATGGCTGAATTGCGCAAGGCTGGAGTCCAGCCCAACCGTCCTCTGGCAGATGATGTTCGCGCCTTGCCGATGGCGTTTGCCTTGCAGGAGGGTGAGCTGCACCTGCTGGGTCTGCAGAACTTTTATGTGATTACCCGTTACAATCACAGCCGCATGTATGCCCTGGCTGTGACCGAACTGGCGGAAGCCTTGCGAAATTGAACATGAACGTCTTGCGCTCTTTATGGCCTGTTGGTTTGTTGTTGCTACTGCCGCTGCTGACGGGTTGCTCCGTTGGCGGTGGCGGTGGTGTGTTTGGTGCCCATGGTCCCGGTGGCGGTGGTGGTTATACCCTGCAGGACAAGATCACCAGTTCCGGTGGTGGGCGTTACAGCCAGCGCATTGATAGCAAGCCAGTGAATCCACCGGATGTCTCAAGGGTGCCTGACGCTGTACCTATTCCCGAGCCCCGTAGTCGACGGGGAAATGCTTCCAGTTATGTGGTTTTTGGTCAAACCTACCGAGTCATGGAATCCAGTCGCGGGTTCACTCAGACAGGTGTTGCCTCCTGGTATGGCAGCAAGTTTCATGGCCATGAAACCTCCAATGGTGAAATCTACGACATGTACGCCATGACGGCCGCTCATACCAGTCTGCCTTTGCCGACTTATGTGCGAGTCACCAATCTGGAGAATAATCGTCAGGTGATTGTGCGGGTTAATGATCGTGGTCCATTTGTTGGCAACCGCATCATTGATCTGTCCTACGCTGCTGCATACCGGCTGGACATGCTGCAAACAGGTACCGCCCGGGTCAGAATTGAAGCCATTGATCCGGTGCAGTGGCAAGCGCGTCATGGCGGTAACAATAGTACACCGGTCTCCGCAGCACCCGTTGCCAACAACAATGGCAACCAGCCAGTCTTTTTGCAGGTGGCAGCACTGGGAGATGCCCAAGCAGCCCAGCGTTTGCAGCAAAGGGTACGTGATCTGACTCAGGCACCGGTTAGGGTATTGCCTGAACATGGCGTCAGAACGCTTTACCGGGTTCAGGTAGGCCCGCTGGAAGGTGCATCGGTACAGACCGCTATCCAGCAACTCGAAGCCAGTGAACTGGGGCGTCCAATGTTGGTGCGCCAGTGAACTTTTTGCTTTCTCCATGGTTTTAAAAGCAGTGTCCAAGGATAAGAGGTTTAACCCACTGATGTTTTTCTCTGTTGTTACTCCACGTTTCGGTTGCAGGATGTTTTCCTTGCTGTTGTTGGTGCTGCTACCGCTCATGCCATTGCAAGCCCAGGTCATGATCCCGGCACCACCACAATTAGCCGCCACTGCCTGGATTCTGATTGATGCGCATAGCGGCAAGGTGATTGTTGAACACAATGCCGATCAGCGCTTGCCACCGGCCAGCCTGACCAAAATGATGACCAGTTATCTGCTGGAATATGAAATCAAGCGTGGCAATGTGCAACTGGATGACATGGTCCGGGTCAGTGAAAGGGCCTGGCGTATGCCGGGCTCACGCATGTTTATCCAGGAAGGTACCTTTGTTTCCATTGAAGATCTGCTCAAGGGTGTCGTGATTCAGTCGGGCAATGATGCATCGGTAGCAGTAGCAGAACACCTTGCAGGCAGTGAAGCTGCTTTTGCTGATCTGATGAATCAGCATGCAAGGGCCATGGGGTTGCGTAATACCCAGTTCCGCAACTCCACTGGCTTGCCGGATGATGGTCATTACACTTCTGCGCGTGACATGGCCATTCTGTCACGGGTAAAGATCATGGATTATCCAGAACACTACGCCCTTTATTCACAGCGTGAATTCACCTTTAACAACATTACCCAATCCAACCGCAACCGCCTGTTGTGGCGTGACTCTTCAGTGGATGGTTTAAAAACCGGTCACACCACTGAGGCAGGCTACTGCCTGGCAGCATCAGCAGTACGCAACGACATGCGCCTGATTTCCGTGGTGATGGGAGCCCGCAGTGAAGAAGGTCGGGCACAGGAAAGCCAGAAGCTTTTGACCTATGGTTTCCGTTATTTTGAAACACCTCGTCTGTACGAGCAGTTCCAGGTGCTGAATACGCCACGGGTATGGAAGGGGGTGCGCGATACTGTGCAGGTGGGTCTCACCGAAGATCTGTATGCCACCATTCCGCGTGGCCAGCAGCAGAACCTGCGTGCTGAAATCCAGTTGAATCCGGTCATCAAGGCGCCACTGCGTGCAGGTGAACAACTGGGTGAGCTTAAAATCCGCCTGGGTGATGAGACGGTAGCCAGTCAGCCGTTGGTAGCTTTGGAAAACCTGGCTGAGGCGGGCTTTTTCAAGCGCCTCTGGCATGGTTTGATGTTGTTTGTGACTGGTCTGTTCCGCTGAATCGGATATAATTGACATAATTACTTGGTTATTGGTTTGATTTTTGGAGTGATGCGTGCAAAAGCCAGAAGCAAACAAACAGGCTGATCAACAAAATCAGAGTGCAGCAACAGCAACAAGCTGTGCTGCTGAAAACCCGCCACGGATTGAGTTTCCTTGTGAATACCCGATCAAGGTGATGGGTGCAGCAGCGCCTGATTTTAAAGCCTGCATTCTGGATGTGCTGGTACAGGCCGAAACGGAATACCTGCACGAAACCGTGACGGTGGTCGACAGTAAAAATGGCCGTTTTCAGTCAGTAAGAATCACCATCCAGGCCCAAAGTGCTGATCATCTCAGTCAACTGCATGAGGCCTTGCGTGCCACGGGTCGCGTGCAGATGGTGCTTTGATGCCCCCTGAGCGATCTGCCTCCCCATCTGCCCTGGTTATCCGGCAACTGGGTCGCCAGGCCTATGAGCCGGTTTGGCAGCAAATGCGGGCTTTTACCGAGCAACGCACTGCTGATACACCGGATGAACTCTGGGTTGTTGAGCATGATTCAGTGTTTACTCAAGGGCAGGCGGGCAAGGCTGAGCATCTGCTGAACCCCGGTGATATTCCCGTGATCAAGGTGGATCGCGGGGGGCAGGTTACCTGGCATGGTCCGGGGCAGCTGGTGGTTTACCTGCTGCTGGACGTCAAGCGACTCAGTTATGGTGTGCGTGATCTGGTTAACCTGATTGAGCAAAGCCTGGTTGAGTATCTTGCTGGCCTGGGCATTGCCGCTTGTGCCCGACCTGATGCGCCGGGTGTGTATCTGCAAGAAGGCCCACAGGCTGGTGCCAAAATTGCCGCTTTGGGTTTGCGCATTCGCAAGGGCTGCAGTTTTCATGGCCTCAGTTTTAATGTGAATTGCAGCCTGGAAGCTTTTCAGCGCATCAATCCTTGTGGTTATGCCGGTATGGCCGTGGCAAGACTGCTCGATCTGGTACCGGACATCAAATTTGAATCAACCCGTGATGACCTGCTGCGGATACTGATCCGCCGTCTGGGTCATCCGCAGGTCATAGCGTTGCCCGCTGGGCAGGAGAAGGCATGAGTGCTGATACACAGGTAAAAAAAGTGGTGCAGGGTGAAAAACTGCGCGGTGCTGATAAAACCGCACGTATTCCTGTCAAAATCATCCCCACTGAAACCCTGCCCAAAAAGCCTGACTGGTTGCGTGTGCGCATGCCGATTTCACCGGAGGTGAACCGGATCAAGGAAACCCTGCGCCGCCACAAACTCCACACTGTCTGTGAAGAAGCCTCTTGCCCCAACCTGGGTGAGTGTTTTCATGGCGGTACTGCTACTTTCATGATCATGGGTGACATCTGTACCCGTCGTTGCCCCTTCTGTGATGTGGCGCATGGTCGTCCCAATCCGCTCAATCCTGATGAGCCTCGTGAAATGGCTGAAGCCATCGCTGAAATGCGACTGAAATATGTGGTGATCACCTCAGTGGATCGTGATGATCTGCGTGACGGCGGTGCTGGCCACTTTGCCCAGTGCATCAGTGAATTGCGTCAGCGCATGCCAAAGCTGGAAATTGAAGTGCTGGTGCCGGACTTCCGGGGCCGCATGGAGATTGCTCTGGAACTGTTGCAACAAACACCACCGGATGTCTTTAACCACAACCTGGAAACCGTACCCAGCCTGTACAAAAAGGTGCGTCCTGGAGCGGATTATCAGTGGTCGCTGGAGTTGCTGAAGCGTTACAAGGCGCTCTGTCCCGAGGTTAAAACCAAGTCCGGCCTGATGCTGGGCGTGGGCGAAACCAACGAGCAGGTGCTGGAAGTGATGCGTGATCTGCGCGCTCACGATGTTGACATGCTGACTCTGGGCCAGTACATGCAGCCTTCAAAAAACCACCTGGCCATCGATCGTTGGGTGACCCCGGAAGATTTTGCCTGGCTGGCTGATGAAGGTTACAAGATGGGTTTCAAACATGTGGCATCCGGCCCGCTGGTGCGCTCTTCCTATCATGCAGACCGCCAGGCGCATGGTGAGCAGGTGGGTTAAACCTCAGTCCCTGCGTTTGTTTTTGTCCTGATACCACTCTTGCAAGGCTGTTCCCGGCATGGGGCGTGCAAAGAAATATCCCTGAGCCAACGGGCAGCCGATTGCCTGCAGAAATGCCAGTTGTTCGTCGGTTTCAACGCCCTCGGCAACCACTTCCTTACCCAGATCCTTCGCCAGCCTGACCAGGCTGGTGATGATCAGTTCCTGACGCTGATCCTGTCCGATACCCTGTACAAAGTGACGATCCAGTTTCACGCGGTTGACGGGCAGATCCTGTAGATAAGCCAGTGAAGAATAACCGGTACCAAAATCATCCATGGCCAGACTGATGCCAGCCCGTTTCAGTTCATTCAGCAATCTGATGGCTGTATCGGGGTCTTGCAGTGCAGTTCCTTCAGTGATTTCCAGTTCCAATTGTGTGGGAAGTAACTGCAGTGTCTCGAGTTGTTGAAGGAGTCTGTTTCCCAGTTGTTGATCCCAGAACTGCCTGGGGGACAGGTTGATCGCCAGCCGCAAACCGGTTTGTTGTTGCAGTAGTTCATGCATTTCATCCATGGCTTGCTGCAGCACCCAGTTACCCAGCGGATGAATGAGACCGGATTCCTCCGCCAGCGGAATGAACTGATCCGGTCCCGGATTACCAAGCTGTGGTTTTCGCCACCGAAGCAGGCATTCCATCCCTGCGGCTTGCAGACTATTCAGTTGAATGATTGGTTGATAGGCCAGCCAGAATTCCCGGCGATCCATGGCCTGATGCAACTGGTTACGCAGGTGGTGGCGTTCAAGCAGCAAGGCCTGCAGGTCTGTGCTGTAGAAATGGCAAGTGTTCCGGCCGATGCGGCGTGAGCCCTGAAGGGCAATTTCCGCCTGGTGAATCAGATCTTGCGGTGCCGTATTGATGTTGTTGCTAAACGTGATGCCAATATTGGCAGTGATCACCACTTCCGAGGTTGCAACACGATAGGGGTGGGTCAGCGATTGAATCAGTTGCTGGGAGAAGGCTTCGAGTTGCTGCCGGTTTTTGCCATTGACCAGCAGCATAAAGCGATCGCCGCTGTAGTGGCAGAGGGTGGCCGGCTGTTTAAGCAAATCTTTCAGGCGTTTTGCAACCTGCACCAGCAGCCAGTCGCCGGCATCTGGTCCGAGGCTGCCATTGATGTCACCGAAGTATCCCAGATCAATGAACACCAGCGCAAAAGGCGTAAGGGATGCTTGTGTCTGTTTAAGTAACTGATCTATGCGGGTTTGCAGTTGGCAACCTGCAGACTGATCCTGCAGTAACTGATGTAGCGTCCGTTTGCTGATCATCATGATAGATTCTTTATACTGGTTTAATGGATGGTTGTGTGTATTAATGTTTCCTGCTTGTTATGTGGAGCAAGAATAAATTGTTTAAATGTAAATGAATCGCATCAATAGCAATGAACACTATAGGCTGTAGCTCTATAATGTTCAAGCTGGCTAGATCGAGTCTTACTTCCAAGGAGGCTCGATATGGAACTGAATAAAGCAATGGGTAAGGCCATTCGCCGGGTAAGGGAGGCTCGCTTGTTGACCCAGGAGGATTTCAGTGAGGTCAGTAGTCGAACCTACATCAGCAGCCTGGAAAGAGGTTTGAAATCACCCACATTGAAAAAAATTGATGAACTGGGGCAGCACATGAATGTTCATCCGCTGACATTGATTTTGCTGGCTTACGTGGAGTTGGAGCAGCGGGATTCAGCCCGTTCATTGTTTGAGCTGAGTCTTGCTGAGCTGGCTGACTTGCTGGGTAGTGACGGCTAGAGGGTTGCAGTGTTCAAGGCTGTTCAGGTGGAGAAACGGTAAACCAGATCCAGCAGCAGTTCCGCAGCTGGTTCACCTGAACCTTTGATGGCCTGATCACAGCGTTGGGCCAGTTGCAGCAGTTGATGCACCTGTTGCAGGCTGATGCGCTGGCTGGCCTGGCGGTAGAGGGGGCGGCGTTTGTCCCAGATGCGCAGCTGCTGGCACAGGCTGTCGAAGGGCAGGCCTTCATTAAGCCGATGCAGTAGGGTGGCGGTCTGGCGAATTTCCCGGGTAACAGCCCATAACAGCAGCGGTGCTTCAGTGCCTTCAGCCTGCAAGCCACGAAGAATGCGCAGGGCGCGGTCGGCCTGTCCGGCAAGGCAGGCATCGGCCAGGTCAAACAGGCTGAAGCGGCTGGCATCTTCGATCAGGCTCAACAGACGCTGGGCATCCAGTACTTCACCCGGTTGCACAAAGAGTTTCAGCTTTTCGATTTCCTGGGATGCAGCCAGTAGGTTGCCTTCAACCTTTTCAGCCAGCAGGCTGGTGGCTTCGGGGTCCAGCGTCAGTCCCATGGCGCGGCTGCGTTCGGTGATCCAGCCAGGCAGTCGAGAGGTTTCCACTGGCCAGATCTGCACCACCATTCCCTGGTCTTCCACAGTTTTATACCAGGCGCTGCGGCTTTGGCTGGCATCCAGTTTGTCGCTGGTAAAGAGCAGCAGATCACCGGATTGTGCAGACTGGCGGCACAGCTGCTGGATGACTTCACCCCCTTCCTTGCCGGGCTTGCTGCTGCCCAGTCGTATTTCCAGCAGCTTGTTGCCACCAAAAAGCGACAGGCTGGCGGTGGATTCCAGTAGCTTTTTCCACTGGAACTGTGCGCTGACATCGTGCACTTCTCTTTCTTCGATACCCTGTTGTCGGGCATGGCGACGAACCAGATCGGCTGCTTCCTGCAGTTGCAGGGGTTCATCACCACTCAGCCAGATCAGCCGTGGGTGAGGTTTTTTGAGGCTTTCTTCAAGGCGTGATGGCTGGATTTTCATTGGCGACTGCCTGTATCCGCAGCGTCAGCTGGCGAATCAGATCACTTTCCATACTATTGAGCAGGTCGCGACGCAGGTTGTCACGGGCCAGCAGGTTGTTATCCCTGGTGTATTGGCGTCGGGTTTCAAACGTGTCATTGCTGAACAGGGTTTCACCGGTGGCCGTTTCGGCACGGGCATTCACCTTGAGGGTGATTTCGTGCTCTTCCACTGCACCAAAGACCACCTGGCGTTCAGAGGAACCAAAGTTGCTGAGGTGGAGGTAGAGCCTGGCATCACTGCGTTGTTCTGCTACCTCTACGCCGGATTGTTGCAACTGGCGACTCAGGGTACGACTCAGTGAGTTGGCCCCTGATTCACTGCTGATATACAGGGGCTGAAGGTCGGCTGGCAGTTCGATGTAGCCTCTGAGTCGAAAACCACAGGCACTCAACAACAGACTGGCCAGCAGTAGCGCCAGGGTCAGGCCAAAGCGCAGCGAATAGCCTGAGCTGCGCTCTGCTGTGTTGTTGCGATACTGCCAGCCTGACATGCTTAGCCAACCACCAGGTTGATGAGCTTGCCGGGCACAATGATCACCTTGCGCAGGGTTTTGCCTTCCAGGTGTTTTTGTACCTTTTCGTCTGCCAGCGCCAGTTTTTCAATACTGGCCTGATCTGCATCTGCCGGCAATTGCAGCTGAGCACGGGGCTTGCCGTTGATGGAAACACCCATTTCGATGGTGTCTCGGGTCAACGCGCTGTCATCCACGACGGGCCAGCTGGCATCAATGACGGCACCGGCATGGCCCAGATCCTGCCACAGCTGGTGGCTGATGTGCGGCGTGATGGGGGACAGCATCACCACCAGTGCCTGATAGGCTTCGCGGGCCACGGCCAGGCTCAGCGGGTCGGTGGCATCAAAGCGTGACAGCTGGTTGGTCAGTTCCATCATGGCCGCAATGGCGGTGTTAAAGGTCAGGCGACGGCTGAGATCATCACCCACCTTGCTGATGGTTTCATGGGTTTTGCGGCGCAGTTCTTTCTGTTCGTCATTCAGTGCACTGCGATCCAGCTGGCCGGGTTGTCCGGCAGCCAGATGCTGATGCACCAGGCGCCATAGGCGTTTGAGGTAGCGGTTGGCACCTTCCACACCTGAGTCGGACCACTCCAGTGACTGATCCGGTGGGGAAGCAAACATCATGAACAGGCGCACGGTGTCGGCTCCGTAGAGGTCGATCATCGACTGGGGATCCACACCGTTGTTCTTGGACTTGGCCATTTTTTCCATGCCACCGATCTGCACCGGCTGACCATCACTGATCAGGCGGGCGCTGACCGGGCGTCCCTTGCTGTCTTTTTCGACTTCAACATCCGCCGGGTTGAACCAGTCCTTGCCGCCGTTGGGGGTGTCACGGTAGAAGGTTTCAGCCACCACCATGCCCTGCGTCAGCAGGCGCTTGAAAGGTTCATCCGTCTGTACCAGGCCAAAGTCCCGCATCAGCTTGTGGAAGAAGCGGGCGTACAGCAGGTGCAGGATGGCGTGTTCTATGCCACCGATGTAATAGTCCACCGGCAGCCAGTAGTTGGCTCGCTCGTCCAGCATGGCTTCGTTGTTGTCGGCACAACAGAAGCGAGCGTAGTACCAGCTGGATTCCATGAAGGTGTCAAAGGTGTCGGTTTCCCGCTGCCAGCCATTTTCCAGCTCATAAAATGCCGGCATTTTTTTGATTGGGGAACCACCGGTGGCATCAAACTCAACATCCAGAGGCAGTGCTACCGGCAGGTCTTCGTCGCGCACCGGACGGGTTTCACCGTTGGGACCATTTTCCACCGGAATCGGAGCACCCCAGTAACGCTGACGGGATACACCCCAGTCACGCAGGCGGAAGTTGATCTTCACTCGGCCCTTGCCTTGTTTTTCCAGCTCACCGGCAATGGCGTTGAATGCTGCTTCAAACTCCAGTCCATCGTATTGCGCAGAGTTGATCAGGCGGCCCTTGTCCACAAAAGCGGCCTGGCTGAGGTCACAGTTTTCACCGTTGACTGGCTCAATGACCTGTTCAATGGCAATGCCGTATTTGCCGGCAAATTCCCAGTCGCGCTGGTCATGTCCGGGAACTGCCATCACGGCACCGGTGCCATATTCCATCAGCACAAAGTTGGCCACCCAGATGGGCACTTCACGGCCAGACAAGGGGTGCACTGCCTTGAAGCCGGTGGCCATGCCTTTCTTTTCCATCACGGCCAGTTCCGCTTCGGAGGTGCCGCCTTTGCTGCATTCCACCAGAAACTCGGCCAGTGCCGGGTTGTTTTCTGCAGCAGCCCTGGCCAGCGGATGGCCGGCAGCCACCGCCACATAGGTGACACCAAACAGGGTGTCCGGGCGGGTGGTGTAGATTTCCAGACCTTCCGGCAGTAACTCAGCCGCCTGACCTCTGAGACCAAAGGTCATTTCCACGCCGCGGGATTTGCCAATCCAGTTGCGCTGCATGGTCTTGACCTGCTCCGGCCACTCCACGTGATCCAGATCAGACAAGAGTTCTTCAGCGTAATCGGTGATTTTCAGGAACCACTGGGGAATTTCCTTGCGCTCAACCAGTGCGCCGGAACGCCAGCCACGTCCATCAATGACCTGTTCGTTGGCCAGCACGGTCTGGTCCACCGGGTCCCAGTTGACCATGGCATTTTTTTTGTAAACCAGGCCTTTCTCGACCAGCTTGCCAAAAAACCATTGTTCCCACTTGTAGTAGGAGGCATCACAGGTGGCCAGTTCGCGGCTCCAATCATAGGCAAACCCCAGGGCTTTTAACTGGCCGCGCATGTAAGCGATGTTTTCCTTGGTCCACTTGCCCGGGGCCACCTTGTTTTTGATGGCGGCATTTTCTGCCGGCAGGCCAAAGGCATCCCAACCCATGGGTTGCATCACGTTCTTGCCCAGCAGGCGCTGGTGACGGCTGATCACATCACCAATGGTGTAGTTGCGCACATGCCCCATGTGCAGCTTGCCGCTGGGGTAGGGGAACATGGACAGGCAGTAGAATTTTTCACGGGTGGCATCTTCCACCGCTTTGAAGCACTGGTTTTTGTCCCAGAAGTCCTGGGCCTGTTGCTCCAGCACGCTGGGCTGGTAGTCGGGGATCTGAGCGTCCATTTTGTCTCTGCGGGTCAAGGTGAATCAGTGGAAAAAACAGCCGCTAATGATACATCAGCTGGGGCACAAGATGTAGGCCGGAGATCGGTCAGGATCACTTCATGGTATTTTGAGTGATACAACTGTTTGTTTTGATCGTTTGGGCAGTCTTGGCATGGGCTTTGCTGAATTGATGCGTCCGGGGTTAGAATGCCCGGCTGAAACCACTAAAGGTATTGAATATGCTGGAGCGTCTTTTTCAGATTAAGGCACAGAACTCTTCGGTAAAAACCGAGGTGATTGCCGGGGTCACCACCTTCCTGACCATGGCGTATATCATTTTTGTGAACCCTGCGATGCTGGCACAGGCCGGCATGGATCAGGGTGCTGTATTTGTGGCAACTTGTCTGGCAGCGGCAATCGGTTGCCTGATTATGGGGCTGTGGGCCAATTATCCGATTGCCCTTGCACCAGGAATGGGCCTGAATGCCTTTTTCACCTACGGCGTGGTGCTGGGCATGGGCTACTCCTGGGAGGTGGCGTTGGGTGCCATTTTCCTGTCCGGTATCCTGTTTATCCTGATCAGTATCTTCAAGATCCGTGAGTGGGTGATCAACTCCATTCCTTCTTCCCTGAAACTGGGTATTGCGGCGGGTATCGGCCTGTTTCTGGCAATCATTGCCCTGAAAAATGCCGGTATTGTGGTGGAGCATCCGGCCACGCTGGTAACCCTGGGTGACCTTTCCAATCCGGCAGCGATTTACGGTTTTCTGGGCTTTTTTGTGATTGCTGCGCTGGCTTACCTGAAAGTCACCGGTGCCGTGATGCTGGGCATTCTGGGTGTGACGGTGCTGGCGATGCTGCTGGGTCACAATGAATTTGGTGGTCTGGTGTCGATGCCGCCTTCGATTGCACCAACCTTCATGGCGATGGACATTGCCGGTGCTTTTGAGGTGGCAATGATCAGCGTGATTTTTGCTTTCCTGTTTGTGGATCTGTTTGATACCTCCGGCACCCTGATTGGTGTTGCTGAGCGCGGCAAGATGCTGGACAAGGATGGCAAGCTGCCGCGCATTGAAAAAGCCCTGCTGGCGGATTCTTCTGCCACTGTGGTGGGTGCGGCGCTGGGTACTTCCTCCACCACCAGTTACATCGAAAGTGCTTCCGGTGTAGCGGCTGGTGGTCGTACCGGTCTGACCGCGGTGGTGGTGGCTGGCCTGTTCCTGATCAGTCTGTTTTTTGCACCGCTGGCGGGTTCCATTCCAGCCTTTGCTACAGCAGGCGCACTGCTATATGTGGCGGTGTTGATGACCGGTAGTTTGTCCCGTGTGAACTGGGATGATGTGACCGAGGCTGCGCCGGTAATGATTGCAGCATTAACCATGCCGCTGACCTTCTCGATTGCTCACGGTATTGCGCTGGCCTTTGTCAGTTATGCGGCCATTAAGCTCTTTTCCGGTCAGGGTAAACAGGTCAGCATCAGTGTATATGTGCTGGCGGCGCTGTTTATCATCAAGTTTGTGTTCTTCTCCTGATGCGCCTGGCCGGGGATTCTCTCCCCGGCCTCTCTGTGTCCAGGCTGCTCTCTCCTCAGGCTCATCGCTCACCGGCCCCCTCTGCCCCGGCTGCTGTTATACTGAACCTTCCTGTTCAGTTGCCGGTTTTTTTGTATGTCTGTTTCTGCTGCTGTTGAAAATTCCCCGTTGGGGCAATCCACTCCTTATACCAACCGTTATGATCCGGGGCTGTTGTATCCGATCCCGCGCAGTGGTTCGCGGCAGGATTTTTATGGTGTGGATATCTGGAATGCCTATGAGGTGTCCTGGCTGAATGCCCGTGGCAAACCTCAGGTGCGCCTGGCTGAGTTTCGTGTACCGGCTGATTCGGCCAATATCATTGAATCCAAATCCTTCAAGCTGTATCTCAACTCTTTTAACCTCACCCGCTTTGATGACCAACAAACAGTGGTTCAGCAACTGGAGCAGGATCTTTCAGCGGCCGCTGGTGCTTCGGTGGCCGTGAAACTTCATGCAGTGGATGTCGGACTACAGCCACAGCCGTTAAACGGTGAGTGTCTGGATGAGCTGGATATTGATATCCAGCACTACCTGCCGGAACCGGCTTTGCTGAGTGCTGATCCAAAGCAGCTGGTATCAGAGACCTTGGTCAGCCATCTGCTGAAATCCAACTGCCCGGTCACCGGTCAGCCGGACTGGGCCAGTATTCAGATCAGTTACCGTGGTCCGCAGATGGATCGTGCAGGGCTGCTGGCCTATCTGGTGTCTTACCGGGAAAAGGGTGATTTTCATGAGGCCTGTGTTGAGCAGATCCACCGAGATCTGATGCAAAGGTGTCACCCGGATTACCTGAGTGTTTATGCCCGTTATGTGCGTCGTGGCGGGCTGGACATCAACCCCTTTCGTTGCAGTGAGCCGGTTGAGGTGAATAACTGCCGGTTGCTGCGCCAGTGATGGAGTGATCGGCTTGTTGCTGCTGATCAGGCTGGCAATATTTGCCTTGCTGCTGGCTTGGGTGCTGCTGCCTGTAACCGTGCAGGGCTGGCTGGTATTGCCGGTCTGGGTGCTGGTGAGCTGGCTGATTTTCATCACTCGTCTGGAGGTGGTGCGGACTCGGCGTTGTGTGTGGCTGAACCAGTATCTGGCGCCAGGCTCGCTGCTGCAGCAACGACTGCAGACTGGCTGGATTGCCGCACTGGGTCAGCTTTTGCTGGCACTGTTGCTGGGGCTGTTGTTCATTGTGCAACTGCTGGTCAGTGATGGCTGGTTCTGGTGGTTGCTGGTCCTGAGCCTGCTTCTGCTGGTGTGGGTTGAGCCGCTGATTACAAGGTTGCTTGCCGGTCAGGTCAGAAGGGAATACCTGCCGGTGCTGACAAGGCGCTGCAGTGGCTGGCTGGTTGCCGGGTTGCTGATGCTGGTGATGTTACTGGTGCGCCTGCAGATGGCTCAGCCCTGGCTGATTGATCTGTCATGGCGTGAAGCCTTGCTGTTGCAACTGCGGATGCAGGGCGAGCCGGGTGTGCTGGCACTGCTGATCCGGCTGAGCCAGTCACTGGATATCACCTGGCAATGGTTGCTGCAGAATGCGCTGGGCAGTCGAGCTGATTCCGGCTGGCTGGCAGTCCTGGCCTGGAGTACGCTGTTTGGTCTTCAGGCTGCATTATGCCTGGCCTGGGTGCAATTATTGACGGGCTTACAGCTCCTGATGGCCACGCCAAAAAAAATCGGACGGAGTCTTGATCATGCGCAGCAGGACAACTGAACACAAAACGGGTGTGACTTCGCTGTTGCTGGCTTTCCTGCTGGCGGCAGTGGTGTTTGCTGTGCTGGGTCAGGCACTGCGCCATCTGGCCGAAACAACGGATGATGACGGTGTTTTTGCGCTGATCATCAAGGGTGAAGCGCTGTTGCTGGATGCCTCAGTTCTGGATGCATTAAATCGTGATCTGCGGCGTTTTTCCCAGCAGGAGCAACAGCAGTTGGCTACTTGGATGGATAGCTGGAGTGAGCAGCAACTGGATCAGTTGTTTGCCTTGTCACATGCCGGTGTGGACGCTTACCTGGACTGGTATTACTCGATGCCGGGTTCTTACCTGCGTCTTTACCATGCCATGAAGGGTGACTTGTCGGAACAACTGGAAAATCAGTTGCAGCAGCGGGCTTTTGAGCAGTCAGGTTTTGTTGAGGCACTGGATCAACTGTCTGTGGCTTATACCGAGGCTTTTCAGCAGCAACTGCTGATCCTGCAGCAACAGCAACTGGCCAGTTGGCAGCAACAACTGCATCAGCAGTATGCTGCCAGACAGGTGACCGGGGGTTCAGCAGAAAACACAACAGCAAGCGCACTGGAACCAGCTTTCACCATTCATCTGGACCAGGCATTGCAACTGGATCTGGCTGCCACGGAAGCAGACTTCCGGCGCTGGCAACAAAGTGGCAGCTTGTCAGTGGCTGCCGGTGCTTCCGTGCTGGCACTGCCTGCTGCCCGCGTCATGGCAGGCCGCCTGATGCAGCGCACGGGTGTGCGCAGTGCCGTGAATGTCACCCTGCGTTATCTGGCGCGTCTGACACCGCGTGTGGCCGCCGCCATGACCGCCAGTGGTGCGGCCACCGCAGCCGCTGCTCCCAGCGGGCCGGGAGCACTGGTGGCGGGTGCCACAACCCTGACCTTGTTTGTGGTATCGGATTGGGCGTTGTTGAAAGCCGAAGAAGCTATTTACCGTCCTGATAAGGCTGCCGAGCTTCATGCCGGTCTGGCGCTCTGGCGTGAAACCCTGGCCGAGGAACTGAATCAGGCCGCTGCTCCGTTGTTTGCTGCCCGCCAGGACTTTCTGAAAAGCAGGTTAAACCGGCCCTATCAAGAGGCCGGTGTGGAGCGGCGTTTTTACCTGTTTCCTGAGTGGAATGAACCTGTTCAGGCGGATGGGCTTGAAGAAGCCGTCGCTGAACCCCGCTGATGACTGCGGTTGCTGAGCCAGACCAGCGTCATGGCCAGAGCAATCGGTGGCAGCATCAACAGATTCAGTAACTCCCAGCCCAGCCATAACTGCAGGTGCCCGGCCAGCAGGCTGCCCAGTGCGGAAAAACCAAACACCAGAAAATCATTCATGCCCTGCACCCTGGCTTTTTCATTGGGCTGGTAGGTGCGGGTCAGCAGTGAGGTTGCACCGATGAAGGTGAAGTTCCAGCCCACACCCAGTGCCACCAGTGCCACCCAGAAATGCCAGTAGCCCTGGCCCAGTTGAGTGACTGCCACACAAAACAGCAACAGCACACAGCCCAGTTGAATGATGGGGGTGACACCAAAACGGGTGATCAGCCGGCCGGTGAAAAAAGATGGCAGAAACATGCCCAGCACGTGCCACTGAATGATGCTGGCAGTGCTGCTGAAATCATAATGATGACTGTGCATGGCTAGGGGTGTGGCGGTCATGACCAACACCATCACACCATAACCGATGCTGCCGGAAGTGATGGCTGCAATCAGTAGTGGCTGGCGCAAGAGTGCCAGATAACCTCGCCCGCCGTGCTGCTGTTCAGCCTGAGTGGGTTTGGGCAGTGGCAGACTGAGGATCAGCAACAGGGTGAATGCATACAGCCCCAGCAGTACCAGAAAGGCACCAAGAAAAGGATGATGCGGGAAAAAACCCTGTGACCAGACCGCCAGATTCGGACCTAGAATGGCTGCCAGCACCCCGCCGCCCATCACCAGACCAATGGCACGAGCATTCTGCTCGGGTTTGCAGGCTTCCACTGCGGCAAAACGGTATTGCTGTCCCACCCCGATGGCCATGCCCAGCAACAGGGTGCTGAGGCAGAACAGGGCAAAGTTTCCGGCCGACAGGGCGGTGAATGCCAGCAGTGCGCCACCGACACCAATCAGATTACCAAGAAAAAACCCGGTTTTTCGGCCCAGCCAGCGCATCAACAGTGCTGCCGGCAAAGTGACCCCCATCAGACCCAGAAATTGCAGCGCCACCGGCAGTGTCACCAGCGCCGGTGATGGAGCAATCTGCTGGCCGATCAGGGCCGTGACGGAAACCAGCAGAATGTTGCCGGTGATCAACAGTGCCTGACCCAGAGCCAGACCCCATACAGTGAGCGGAAGCATGAAAAAATCCTGATTCTACGGAAAGTTGTGACTTTATCATGAGTCAGGTGCTGCAGTTGTTTTCCGGCTGTTAAATGAATGCATCTTGCTGTGACTTGATGCCTGTAAAAAGGGTATAATCGTCCGGATAACACCAATCGCAGAAGGACGTAGATGCATGGCTGAAATCGCCAAAGAGATTCATCCGGTCAATATTGAGGACGAGCTGAAGCAGTCCTACCTTGACTACGCGATGAGCGTCATTATCGGACGCGCCCTGCCTGATGTTCGTGACGGTCTGAAGCCGGTGCACCGGCGCGTGCTCTTTGCCATGCATGAACTGAGCAACGACTGGAACAAACCCTATAAGAAGTCGGCCCGTGTGGTCGGTGACGTGATCGGTAAATACCACCCACACGGTGACTCGGCGGTGTATGACACCATCGTGCGTATGGCACAGCCCTTCTCACTGCGTTACATGCTGGTGGATGGTCAGGGTAACTTCGGTTCGGTGGATGGTGACTCAGCAGCTGCCATGCGTTACACCGAAATCCGCATGACCAAGATGAGCCACTCGCTGTTGGCGGATCTGGACAAGGATACCGTTGATTACGTCGACAACTACGATGGCACGGAGCAGATTCCTGCGGTGCTGCCAACCCGGGTGCCCAATCTGCTGGTCAACGGTTCCGCCGGTATTGCGGTGGGCATGGCCACCAACATTCCACCGCATAACCTGGGTGAGGTGGTGGATGGTTGTCTGGCGCTGATCGACAATCCGGAGCTCACCATTGATGAGCTGATGGAATACATCCCCGGTCCGGATTTCCCAACCGGTGCCATCATCAACGGCAAGGCCGGTATTGTCGAAGCCTACCGTACCGGTCGAGGCCGCATTTACATGCGCGCCAAACACCATTTTGAAACCATTGGCAGTCGTGAAGCCATTGTTTTCACCGAGATTCCCTACCAGCTCAACAAGGCTCGCCAGATCGAGAAGATTGCCGAGCTGGTGAAAGAGAAAAAGATCGAAGGCATTGCCGAATTGCGTGATGAGTCCGACAAGGACGGCATGCGCATTGTGATCGAAGTGAAGAAGGGTGAGTCGCCGGAAGTGCTGGTGAACAACCTGTTCACCCAGACCTCGCTGCAGAATGTATTCGGCATCAACATGGTGGCCTTGAAAGATGGCCAGCCGATGCTGCTGAACCTCAAGCAGATCCTGGAAGCCTTCATCCGTCACCGTCAGGAAGTGGTCACTCGCCGCACGGTTTATGAACTGCGCAAGGCACGTGAGCGGGGCCATATCCTGGAAGGTCTGGCAATTGCCCTGGCCAACATTGACCCGGTGATTGAGCTGATCAAGGCATCACCTTCTGCGGCAGAAGCCAAAGAAGCGCTGCTGGCACGTGACTGGGCGCCGGGCAATGTGGTGGAGATGTTGGAGCGTGCCGGTGCAACTGCCTGTAAACCGGATGATCTGGATGAGCATTTCGGCCTGTCGGACAAACAGGATATCTATCGCCTTTCACCGGCCCAGGCTCAGGCCATTCTGGAGCTGCGCCTGCACCGCTTGACCGGTATGGAGCATGAAAAGCTGCTGAGTGAATACCGTGAACTGCTGGTGAAAATTGCCGAGTATCTGGCCATTCTGGCTGATCCGGCCTTGCTGATGCAGGTGATTCGTGAAGAACTGACGGCCATTCGCGCTGAATATGCCGATGCCCGTCGCAGCGAAATCATTGCCAGCCGTCAGGACTTCTCGATGGAAGACCTGATTGCCGAAGAGGACATGGTGGTCACCATTTCCCGTACCGGTTATGCCAAATCCCAGCCGCTGAGTGACTACCGTGCCCAGCGTCGGGGTGGTCGTGGCAAGTCCGCCACGGCAATGAAAGATGAAGATGTGATTGAACACCTGCTGGTGGCGTCCACTCATGCCACCATCATGCTGTTCTCCACGCGTGGCAAGGTTTACTGGCTCAAGGTGTATGACATTCCAACCGGCAGTCGCGGTTCGCGGGGTCGTCCGCTGGTCAACCTGCTGCCGCTGGAAGAAGGCGAAAGCATCACCACCATCCTGCCGGTGGATGAGTACCGTGAAGACCACTACATTTTCATGGCCACGGCTCAGGGCACCGTCAAGAAAACCAGTCTGGACAAGTTCTCCAACATCCGCAGCAATGGTCTGATTGCATTGGATCTGGATGAAGGCGACCGTCTGGTGGGCGCTGCCATCACCCATGGCACTGACCATGTGATGCTATTCACCAGTGCCGGCAAGGCGATCCGTTTTGAAGAGGATCAGGTGCGGGGCATGGGCCGTACTGCCCGTGGTGTACGCGGTGTGCGTCTGCCGGAAGGTGCTGAGGTGATCAGTCTGATCATTCCACGCTCCACTGTGATTGATGCTGAAAATGATCCGGAAGATGGTGTGGATGATGCCGAGGAAGCGGTATCCAGTGCGGGTGTCAGCGCACCGGCGGTGGAGTCTGATCGCCCGATTTACATTCTGACTGCTTCTGAAAACGGTTACGGCAAACGCACTCGTCTGGAAGCTTTCCCGCTGCGGGGTCGTGGTGGTCAGGGTGTGATTGCGATGCAGTGCAGTGCCCGTAACGGTGGGCTGGTATCTGCCATCCAGGTGGAAGACGGTGAAGAAATGATGCTGATCACTGACCGGGGCACACTGGTGCGCACTCGCGTTGATGAGGTTTCGACCACTTCACGGAACACCCAGGGGGTTAAACTCATCAGTCTGTCTGAAGAGGAAAAACTCTGCGGCACTGTGCGTGTGCAGGATGTGGGTGAAGACCCGGATGCTGAAGTTGAAGACCAGGATGTGATCGGGTCTGAAGACAAGAGCACCGATGTGATGCAGCAAGACGACGAGTCTGCCAACGACTGATTATTCTGAAACAGTGTGGCAGACAGGAATCCCGGCATTGACCGGGATTCTTTTTTTCTGGTGAACCCAAAAGGTGACAACCGGTGATTGAATTTTTTGAAGTGCACAAGGCCTATCCGGTCGGCACTGAACAAATCACGGCACTGCAGCCGTGTAATCTGCAGATTCCATCAGGTCAGATCTTTGGTCTGATTGGCCATTCCGGCGCAGGCAAGTCGACCCTGTTGCGCTTGATTAATCGACTGGAAGAGCCCAGCAGCGGCCGCATTGAAGTGGCCGGGCAGGATATCACCGCACTGGATGCGGCTGGATTACGCGCCTTCCGGCGTCAGGTAGGCATGATTTTCCAGCATTTTAATCTGCTGTCTTCACGCACGGTGGCACAGAATGTGGCCATGCCACTGCAACTGGCCGGTGAATTGTCACGAGCAGCGATCAAGGACAAGGTGCAACAACTGCTGTTGCGTGTTGGTCTGCAGGACCATGCCGATAAATACCCGGCACAGTTATCGGGCGGTCAGAAGCAGCGGGTGGGCATTGCTCGTGCACTCTCCACGGATCCCAGAATCCTTTTGTGTGATGAAGCCACCAGTGCACTGGACCCGCAAACCACCGGGCAGGTGTTGCAGCTGTTGTCAGAAATCAATCGTGAGCTGGGTCTGACGCTGGTGCTGATCACTCACGAAATGGATGTGATCCGTCGCATCTGTGATCAGGTGGCAGTGATGGATGCCGGTGTGATTGTTGAACAGGGGCCAGTGCCGCAGGTGTTTCTGCATCCCCAGCATGCCACCACAAGGCGTTTTGTGCAGGAAGCCGAGCAGTTGGATGAAAACCAGCTGCATCAGGATTTTGCTCAGGTGCAGGGGCGAATCCTTCGTCTCACTTTTCAGGGCGAAACCACCTATCAGCCACTGCTGGGGCGGGTGGTGCGTGAAACCGGTGTTGATTTCACCCTGTTGGCGGGTCGTATCGACCGCATTCGTGATCTGCCCTATGGCCAGCTGACCGTGGCTTTTGATGGTGCGGAACTGGATCTGGCCTTGCAGCGACTGCAAGCAGCAGATGTGCATGTGGAGGTGCTGCGCTGATGGATACACTACTGAGCAATGTGGATTGGTATGACATTGCTGTTGCCAGTCTGGAAACCCTGCTGATGCTGGGTGGTTCACTGATTTTCACGGTGTTGCTGGGGCTGCCGCTGGGAGTGTTGCTGTTTCTGACCGGGCCGCGTCAATTGTTTGCCCAGAAGGGTTTTTATGCCGTGCTGTCACTGGTCACCAACGTGCTGCGTTCCTTGCCCTTCATCATCCTGCTGATCGTGATGATCCCGGTCACGGTGATGATCACCGGAACTTCACTGGGTGTGGCCGGTGCCATTCCACCCCTGGTGGTGGGTGCCACACCCTTCTTTGCCCGGTTGGTGGAAACCGCCCTGAGGGAAGTGGATCGAGGCATCATCGAAGCGACCCAGGCCATGGGCGCAACAACTAAGCAAATAATTTTTAATGCTTTGTTGCCCGAAGCTCGACCGGGTATTCTTGCTGCCGTTACGGTCACGGCCATCACGCTGGTGTCTTATACCGCCATGGCAGGTGTGGTGGGTGCCGGTGGTCTGGGTGATCTGGCCATACGTTATGGTTATCAGCGCTTCCAGACCGATGTGATGGTGGTGACCGTGGTGCTGTTGCTGGTGTTGGTGCAGTTGCTGCAGTCGGTGGGTGATCGGCTGGTGGTACATTATTCCCGCAAATAGATTTTAACAACACACAGGCAGCCCTGACCCACCCGGCCTGCTGCCTTGCTCTCACAAGGAGATCTTGCATGAAAAAAATCCTCACTGGTCTGCTGTTGCTGGTCGCTGTTTCCTTTCAGGTTCAGGCCCAGCAAACCCTGCAGGTGGCTGCCACGGCTGTACCCCATGCCGAAATTCTGGAGTTTCTGAAACCGGCGCTGGCTGAGCAGGGTGTCAATCTGCAGGTGCGGGTATTCACTGACTATGTGCAGCCAAACGTGCAGGTGAATGAAGGGCGCCTGGATGCCAACTTTTTTCAGCACCAGCCTTATCTGACCAACTTCAATGCCAGTCGTGGCACGCAGCTGGTCAGTGTTGCCGGGGTGCATGTGGAGCCTTTTGGTGCCTATTCCAGTAAACACACCCGTCTGGATGCGCTGCCACAACGTGCACAGATTGCCATTCCCAATGATGCCACCAATGGTGGGCGTGCGTTGTTGCTGCTGCAACAGGCCGGTGTGATCACCCTGAAGCCTGAAGCAGGCATCACCGCCACCGTGCGGGATATTCAGGATAATCCCAAACGCCTGCGTTTCCGTGAGCTGGAAGCAGCCACCCTGCCGCGTATCCTCAACCAGGTGGATCTGGCACTGATCAATACCAACTATGCCCTGGAAGCAGGATTGAATCCGTCTGCTGATGCGCTGGTCATTGAAGGGGCTGAATCACCCTATGTGAACATCCTGGTGGTACGTGAAGGCAAAGAGCAGGATGAAGGCATTCAGAAGCTGGTTGTTGCTCTCAAGACAGAAGCGGTGCGCCAATTCATTGCTGAACGCTACCAGGGTGCAGTGGTTCCGGCTTTCTGATCCCCCTATAATTCAGGTTTTATTGGCTGTCGGCAGGAGTAATCCTTGAACACTTCATCCTTGCATTTAACGCTTTACACCACCGCCGGTTGCCATTTGTGTGACAAGGCTCTGGCCTTGTTGAATCCCTGGTTGCAGCAGGGTGTGAGTCTGGCGCTGGTGGATATTGCTGAGGATGAGCTGCTGATGGCTCGTTATGGTGTGCGGATTCCGGTGCTGGCGGCACCGGAAGGGCAGGAACTTGGCTGGCCGTTCACTGCTGCTGAATTACAGGATTGGCTGAAATCCTTGCCGGTTTAAGCCGGGTTATTGATTCGGGTTTGCTCAGCTTTTGGGTTGAAAAGGAATTTCGCCCTGCATGGTATCGCGCAGGTCAGTGGGTATTTCATTGGCCTGGCGAGCTTCCAGCACTTTACGAAACCCTCGGCTTTCCTGAATATGGCGGACATCATCCACCAGTACGGCAGCTTCTTCCGGTGAGCCGACCAGTGTATGCTTTAGACCGCCATACTGGGTTCCGGTCAGGCCCCAGGCGCGGGTCACCAGCCAGTCACCAAACATGTCCTGGTGTACGTATACCAGATAATAGTCCTGATCTTTTTCCCAGCGAATGATCAATGCCAGCCCCTGCATGCCTACAGCGTGGTTTGGAAGTGGTTGATTGTAAACCCTGAAGAGAAAAAATCCCATGCGTCTTGTGGTTGATGAAAACCTGCCTTACGTGCGCGAGTTTTTTGGCAGACATGCCGAGTTGCAATTAATGCCGGGTACTGCCATCACGGCCCGTGATCTGGAAGGTGCTGATGGCTTGCTGGTGCGCTCAGTCACCCGTGTGGATGCCGCTTTATTGCAAAACAATACTTCGCTGCGTTTTGTGGGTACAGCCACCATTGGCACCGACCATGTGGATCAAAGCTGCCTGGCAGAACGGGGCATCCACTTTGCCAGTGCACCCGGCTGTAATGCTGATTCGGTGGTTGATTATGTGATCAGCAGCCTGTTGTGGCTGGTTGCTGAGCAAGGGTTGCAGCTGCGGGACCAATGCATCGGTATTGTGGGTGTGGGACAGGTGGGGGGTCGCCTGGCCAGGCGCTTGCAGGCTTATGGTTGTCAGTTGCTGTTGAATGACCCACCCAGAGCCGTTGCCGGTGATACAGGGCTGGTTGATCTGGATGCCTTGCTGGAAGCCGCTGATATCATTTGTCTGCACACACCTTTAACCCGAGCTGGTGAGTCATCCCAGCCAACCTTTCATCTGTTTGATGAGGGTGTGTTGTCCCGGCTGGCAGGCAAGGTTCTGCTGAATGCCGGTCGCGGTGCCGTGGTGGATCAACAGGCATTGTTGCGCTTGTTGCAGCAGGGGCAGGCACCAGCCTTGCTGCTGGATGTGTTTGAAGGTGAGCCGCTGCTGGATGCATCACTGA
Source organism: Marinospirillum alkaliphilum DSM 21637 (assembly GCF_900119735.1). Taxonomy (GTDB): domain Bacteria; phylum Pseudomonadota; class Gammaproteobacteria; order Pseudomonadales; family Halomonadaceae; genus Marinospirillum; species Marinospirillum alkaliphilum. The sequence continues at coordinate 160,648 of NZ_FPJW01000008.1, forward strand.
TAGATCAGTGCCTGCTGGCAACCCCCCATATTGCAGGATACAGCCTGGAAGGCAAAAGTCGGGGCACCGAGATGTTGTACCAGGCCTGGTGTGCTTTCACCGGGCAGACGGTCTGCCAGTCCTTGCCGCAGTTGTTGCCGGCAGTGGCGATTGACCAGTTGCATCTGGATGTTGCCTGCTCGCCGGAAGAAGCCTGCCGTCGTGTGGCACACCTGTGTTATCAGCCACTGATGGATGGCTGGCGTTTAAGGCAGGCATTAAAACACTCAAAGGACAGTGCTGCTGTTTACCAGCAACTGAGAAAAGATTATCCAGTGCGTCGGGAATTTGCTTCACTGCCGGTGAAGGCAGCCAGCGAGCAGCAAGCCAGTGCCCTGCGGGCACTGGGGTTTGCTGTGACGAATGAATGGTGATGAGTTAATCCAGAAATTTCATCGGGTAGAACCGCTGATCAGACCCGGAAGCGGCGGATACGCTGGTCCAGCTCGCGTGCCAGTCGTGCCAGTTCTTTACTGGCCTCGCGGGTTTGTTGAGTGGAGCCGGAGCTGCTTTCACAGAGTTCCACCAGATTCACCACGTTGGCGTTGATTTCGGCAGCCACACTGGACTGTTGTTCAGCGGCGGATGCAATCTGGTGGTTCATGTCGCGTATGTGTTCTGCCGCAGTGGCAATCGAATCCAGGGCCTTTTCTGCCTGGTCAGCAGCAGCCACAGTCGATTCGGTTTCACGAATACTTTCATCCATCACCTTCACGGCTTGCTCGGCACCGGTTTGCAGCAGGCTGATCATGCGATGGATTTCTTCGGTGCTCTGCTGGGTACGACTGGCGAGGGCGCGCACCTCATCAGCCACTACAGCAAAACCACGACCGGCATCACCGGCACGTGCGGCTTCAATGGCGGCGTTCAAGGCCAACAGGTTGGTTTGTTCCGCAACATCCTGAATGACTTTGAGTACACCACCAATGTTGGTGGAGTCTTCACTCAGTTTGTGAATGACCTGAGTGGACTCGGCCACCTGCTCCGCCAGATGGGCAATGGCCTGGCTGGCTTGGCGTACCGCTTCACGGCCGGTTGTCACCGCATCATCGGTTTCATTGGCTGCAGTTGAAGCGGTATTGGCATTGTTGGCCACTTCCAGAATGGTTTGGCTCATTTCATTGATGGCGGTGGCGACCTGATCGGTTTCCTGCGTCTGACGGTCCTGAGTGCTGTAACTTTCTTCTGCTACACTGGCCAGTTGGGTTGATGCCGATGACAGGCTCTGGGAAATCTGGCTGACGGAGCGAATCATTTCACCCAGTTGATCTGCCATGCGGTTTACCGCACCCATCACACTGTCAGGATCAGCTTTACGGCCCTGAGCAACAGCAGTGAAATCACCTTCAGCCAGTTTTTGTACCACACGACGTGTATCTGCCACTTCACCACCCAACTGGGCCAGTACCCAGCGGCGGATGAAAATGGACAGCAGCAGTGTGGCCAGCATCATCACGCCGACCACCAGGCCGATCTGGCGAGCCAGTGACCAGAATTGAGCGCTGACATCATCCACATAAATACCGGAACCGAGCACCCAGTTCCACTCAGCATCACGGGTGATGTAAGACAGTTTGGTGAAGCGTTCTTCAGTGACACCGCCACCGGCCAGGGGTTTTGGCCATTGGTATTCAACAAAACCTGAGCCATGACGCTTAACGGTATCAGCAAAGGCAACAAACAGGTTTTGATTGTCCAGTCGCTGTACCTGGCTGCCATCACGGTTGCGTGACAGGGTGGCGTAATGAAAATTCGGGCGATCAAGAATCTGTCCGTCCAGTGCCGGAACGGTGGGGTGCATGATCATGCGGGGAATCGGGCTGGTCAGGTCATTGACCCAGACGTATTCAACCGTGTCATAACGCAGACCACGCAAGGCATTTTTAGCCTGTTCCTGAGCTTCGGCACGGGTTAAGGCACCCGATTTTTCCAGATTCTGATAATGCTTGACTATGCCGCTGGCGAGATCAATAACCGCAACAACACGATTTTCCTTTTCTGCCACCAGAGTGGTGTTGAGCGCATTGAGTGCTACCGCTGCCAGCAAGATGAAGCCAAGCAGTGCGGCAGCAGGCAAGGTCAATAAACGACCGCCGATGGTGTTCAGTTTGATCATGCAGCGTATTTCCTCTGTGTGACTGAGTGGTCACATCTTGATTGAAAAAAGAGCCGGTGAACCGGCTCCTTATGTTTCTTTAGAGGAATACTACATGATCATTTAATGATCAGGAATAAGCCTTATTGCGTAGAGCTGCAATTCGGGCATCCAGCGGCGGGTGGCTGGAGAAGAATTTCTGGATCATGTCCTGGGTCTGGCCCTTGTTGATACCAAAGGCTGTCAGGGTGTCCGGCATTTCATTGGGCAGGTTCTGTTCGGCCTTCAGACGCTCCAGTGCATTGATCATGGCGCCGGCACCGGCCAGGCGTGCGCCGGCTTCATCAGCACGGTATTCACGGTAGCGGCTGAACCACATCACGATACCGGAGGCCAGGATGCCCAGCACAATTTCGGCAAAAATGGTGGTGACATAAAAAGCAATGCCATGACCATTTTCATTCTTGAATACCAGGCGATCAACGGTGTGACCGATGATGCGCGCGAAGAACATCACAAAGGTGTTCACCACACCCTGCACCAGCGCCAGAGTGATCATATCACCATTGGCCACGTGACCGATTTCGTGGGCCAGTACTGCGCGCACTTCTTCCGGACGCATGCGCTGCAGCAGGCCGGTGGATACTGCAACCAGTGCATCGTTGCGATTCCAGCCGGTGGCAAAAGCGTTGGACTGGTTGGAAGGGAAGATGCCCACTTCCGGCATTTTGATGCCAGCTTTCTGGGACAACTCAGCCACCGTTTGCATCAGCCACTGTTCCTGCTGGTTGCGAGGCTGGGTGATCACCTGGGTGCGTGTGCCTTTTTTCGCCAGCCACTTGGACATCAGCAGGGATACACCCGAACCGACCATGCCGAATACAAAGCAGAAGATCAGCAGGTTGGTCAGGTTCAGACCGCCGCTGGCATCCAGATAACGGCCAACGCCCAACAGGTTAAGAGTAATACTGGCCACTAGAATCACGGCCAGGTTGGTCAGCAGAAACAAGCCGATACGCATCATGTGCGAAGTTCTCCTCGGAAGTTTGAAAATCCGGTTGTTAGATGGGTCTTGAGGGCAAAGGTTTCAAGTCACTTACTGGCGATAACGTGACAGGAAACGCTCGATGCGGCCGATGGCGTCTTCCAGTTCGTCAACCCGTGGCAAGGTGACCAGGCGGAAGTGGTCTGGCTGTACCCAGTTGAAGGCAGTACCTTGTACCAGCAGCAGTTTTTCCTGCTGCAGCAGGTCCAGCGCAAACTTTTCGTCATCCTGGATGTTAAATACCTTCGGGTCCAGGCGCGGGAACATATAAAGTGCCCCTTTTGGCTTGGTGCAGGTGACACCAGGAATCTGGGTAATCAGCTCGTAAGCCTTGTCACGCTGAGCCAGCAGACGTCCACCCGGCAGGATGTAGTCGTTGATGCTCTGATAACCGCCCAGTGCAGTCTGAATTGCGTACTGGGCCGGTACGTTGGCACACAGGCGCATGGAGGCCAGCATGTTGAGGCCTTCATTAAAGTCCTGCGCCAGGTGTTTGGCACCGGACAGGATCAGCCAGCCAGAGCGGAAACCGGCCACACGGTAGCTTTTTGAAAGGCCATTAAAGGTACAGAACAGCAGGTCATCGGCCAGGCTGGCAATGGACGTGTGCTGGGCTTCGTCATAAAGAATCTTGTCGTAGATCTCGTCGGCAAAAATCACCAGTTGGTGTTCGCGAGCCACCTCAATGATCTGCATCAGCAGTGCTTCGGAGTACACAGCACCAGTAGGGTTGTTGGGGTTGATAACAACAAGGGCGCGGGTGCGGTCGGTGATTTTGCGTTTGATATCATCAATATCAGGGAACCAGTCACTCTGTTCGTCACAGATGTAGTGCACAGCTTTGCCACCAGCCAGGCGTGCAGCAGCAGTCCATAACGGGTAATCCGGTGCTGGAATCAGCACCTCATCGTTATCGTTCAGCAGGCCTTGCATGGCCATAACAATGAGTTCACTGACACCATTACCCAGGTAGATGTCTTCAATGCCCACATGGGCAATTTTTTTTCGCTGGCATTCCTGCATCACTGCCTTGCGAGCGGAATAAAGGCCTTTGGAATCACTGTAACCCTGGGCCTGATGCAGGTTGCGCATCACGTCTTGCAGAATTTCATCCGGGGCTTCAAAGCCAAAGGGTGCAGGGTTGCCGATGTTCAGCTTAAGCACTCGATGACCTTCTTCTTCCATTCGCTTGGCTTCCTGCAGCACCGGCCCGCGAATGTCATAACAGACGTGATGTAACTTGTTGGATTTACGAATGGTTTGCATACCTGGGATCCTGAAACAGAAAAAGCGCCAGTCGGCGATGGCATAGCCTACCAACTGGCGCTGATTTTGTCTTTAGCGAAAGAATTTGTGCTGATGTTTTCCCGTTGCTTAAGACAGGTCCGCATCGATGTAGCGGTTGCGGCCTTGATTTTTGGCCGCATAAAGCCGGTTGTCGACGCGTAATAATGCAGCATCCAGGGATTCGTTATCTCTTACCTGAGTAATGCCGATACTGGTGGTGAAGGTGACCTGCTCGCCATCATGGGCAATAACAGTTGATTTTTCACACTGCAAGCGAATGCGTTCAGCGATGTTACGGGCATCAGCCTTGCCGGTACCGGGCAAGGCAGCCATGAATTCTTCACCACCATAACGGGCGATCAGGTCATTTTTGCGCAGCTCACTGCGCAGGATCTGGGCAAACACCTGCAACACCTGGTCGCCAACCGAGTGGCCGTAGGTGTCGTTGATTTTTTTAAAGCGATCCAGATCAAACATCAGCAGGCAGATGGGAGAGGGCTCTTCACCTTCTTCGATTTGTGCATCGCGCTGGCGGCAGAGCTCATTGAGTTGCTGCAGCAGGATGCCGCGGTTTAACAGCCCGGTCAGGCTATCCATGCTGGCCTGACGGTAAAGGCGCATCAGGGTGCTGACCTGAGAGTGATTGGCCCAGAGAGAAATACCGAGTATCGTCACTAATAACCAAAGGTCCTGCCAGCCGTAGGCTGTTTTCATCTGACCAGTGATAGAGAGGGCCAATAACTGCACCAGGAGTACCAACAGGCCAATGCCCAGGCTTTCAATAATGGTCAGCGGGAAAACACTCAGGAAGGCAACAACCAACAGCGGAATAAAGCTGTATCCCACCAGTGAGCTCATCTGGCCGCCGTGGGTGAGCACCAGGGCAGCGTAAAACACTGCCGGTGCCAGAAGCAGTGCAGCCAGGGTATTGCGCATCCGATTCAGGTGGTTTTCATTTTTCCAGGCGGAATAAAGCACGCCAAACAATACCAGCATCAGGGCAAAACGTCCCAGCGCCACTTCAGCTACCAGCTCAAGAGGTAATAGCAGGTAATCCACCAGAATCCATAAGGGAGCCAGCAGTGTGAAGGCCATGCCTACAAACAGGACGCGGGTACGGAGGTATTCACTGCGGGCAAAATTGAAGTCCCGTGAGTGATAGCGATTACTGAGCGTATCCCTGAGGGAAGCTGGTAACCAGCTAGGGTGCCAGGGATTTTCCCACTTGATGCCGAGATTGAAACGGCGGCGCTCAGAGTTCTGCACTTTGCTTGCTCCATGCTGACTTGGTTTTATACAAGCATAAATTGAATGGGTTATTTTTGCTGCATTTTTTATTCAAAGCCAGGGTTTTCTGTAGCTTCTGTGTCATCCTGTAACTCGCCTGGTGCAGGGATATCCTCCGGGGTTTCCAGGGTGATGCGTCCCAGATGGCCGCCGCGCAGGTCATGCAGTAGCACTTCACTGGCCCGGTGGTAATCAATCACGCCTCCGGCTTTTAAACCACCACGGCGACTGGCAATTTCTTTCAGCAGGCTGCCTGCATCTTCCGGCAGGCTTTTTAACTTGTAGCGACTGATCAAGGCTTCCGGGTAGCGCTGCAGCAGGCTGCCTGCGGCCCAGAATCCTACTTCTTCATAGTCCATTGCCGTATCGCGGATGGCACCGGAGGCTGCCAGGCGATAGGCGCTGTCTGCATGTTCAATGCGGGGCCAGAGTACGCCGGGTGTATCAATGATCTGCAGGCGGTCACCCACCTGGATTTTCTGCTGCACACGAGTGACCGCAGGTTCATTACCGGTTTTGGCGATTTTTTTGCCAGCCAGTGAATTGATCAGGGTGGATTTGCCGACATTGGGGATGCCCATCACCATGGCACGTACCGAGCGGCTTTCACGCACCTGACTGGCCAGCTGTTGGCAGGTGCGAGCAATCGGCTGCAGGGTTTTGCTGTCTGTGGTGATGATTGGCAGTGCACGGGTGTTGGCTTGCTGCTCCAGAAATTCGATCCAGCGTGCTGTCAGCTCTGGATCCGCCAGGTCACTTTTTGACAGCAGCTTCAGTGTCGGTTTATGGCGTGCCAACTGCCCCAGTACCGGGTTGGCACTGGAGAAGGGGAGTCGGGCATCCAGGATTTCAATAACAACATCAATTTCAGGAAGGGCTTTTTTGATTTCCCGGCGAGCCTTGTGCATGTGGCCGGGGTACCAGTTAATTGTCATGAAAGGACTCAATTAATGCATCAGTCATCATAAAGCTGTTTCTTTTTCCAGCTCTCTTCGTTTTCCATCATCTCCGAGAAACCTTCCGCCAACTCGTTGTTGTGGAATTCGGATTCGACGGCAATTTTTTCTTCCAGATCCTGAATGGTCTGGCGGCATTCCAGCAGTGTCTGGTTGTGGATGCCGTTGGGGTTGTTGCGGTTCAGCTCACTCATGATGCGCTTGTAATGCACCACGGCAATGCGGTGATTGTTTTCCATCTCCGCTTTACGGGCTGAGGCTTTAAACACTTCCACCAGAGTCTGAGTAAAGCCCAGCTTGATTTCATTCAGGTAGGACTGGGCTACTCGATGCGGAATCTTGCGTTCCTGATACAGACTGACAATCACCTTGTTCAGATGTTTCAGATTGCGGCGGATGCCATTAGCCGTTTGTAAATCAGAAATGGGTTCTGGTCGTGGCTGATTACTGCTGCGAATATTATTAAGTTTACCTTGGGCTGCTTCAGTTTCTGATTTAAGGCGGGCATCACGACAGCCGAGTTGCTCTTGTTCTTGTAACAGGTCCAGCCATTGGCTGGCAATAAACACCCGGAAATCCTGGGAGATATAGTGCGGCGGAATTTCTTCCAGCAGCAGCTGCATTTGGCGACCCCGATCAGCCAGCAGTCGAATACGACGCTGTTGTTCGATTTTTTTCTTTTCATTCTGCTGGCGGCTGAATACCACTATCACCAGCAGTAAAGCGATGAAAAAAACGCCACCCAGTATCAACACGATCAGCATCTTTTGCTCCCGTCGGGATTCCCTGCACCAATTCAGAAAAAGCCTTTAAGCAGCTAGTATCTCCCAAAGCTGGTGTCACTGACAATCTTTGTGGCTGTTAACCTCTAATGTGTATCAGTGATTGACCGCAAGGTCAGTCTATTATCAGGGCACTTCTAAGTGATTGAAAAAAGGGTGTTGACAGCTAAACAATGGCTCATTAAGATACGCGCCATCCTGAACGGAGCAGCTGATACGTCCCATTCGTCTAGTGGTCCAGGACACCGCCCTTTCACGGCGGTAACAGGGGTTCGAACCCCCTATGGGACGCCAAAGCGGGAATAGCTCAGTGGTAGAGCACAACCTTGCCAAGGTTGGGGTCGCGAGTTCGAGCCTCGTTTCCCGCTCCATTTCAAGCAGTTATTTTGCTGTTTGATCAGCTTGAGTTCAGTGATATGTGTCCCATTCGTCTAGTGGTCCAGGACACCGCCCTTTCACGGCGGTAACAGGGGTTCGAACCCCCTATGGGACGCCAAAGCGGGAATAGCTCAGTGGTAGAGCACAACCTTGCCAAGGTTGGGGTCGCGAGTTCGAGCCTCGTTTCCCGCTCCAGATTCAGAAAGCCAGCCTTCGGGCTGGCTTTTTTCGTTTTGCCATGCCATGCGTGCACTGGTCAATCTGTGTATCATCAGTGATCGGTTTGCCGCTGGGGTAGCGGTGACGGGATCCTGAGAACTCAGATAGACCGGGAGTGACGGTGCTGGAAAGCCTGAAGCTGTTTAACCTGCTGCTGGTTGCCGCCGGTGGTGCGCTGGGAGGCATGGCTCGCCTGGCGGTCACTGATTTATGCAGTCACTGGTTAGGTTCGCGTTTTCCCTGGGGCACACTGATGGTGAATCTCAGTGGTGCCTTGTTGGCTGGCTGGCTGGCAGCTCGCCTGGGAATACCCTCAAGTCTTGATCTTTCTTCTGCCTGGCTGGCGCTGGTTGTTGGACTGCTGGGAGGTTACACCACGGTTTCTTCTTTCAGCCTGCAAACCCTTACCCTCTGGCAAAGTGGCCAGCGTTTCCGCGCGGCAGCTTATACCCTCGCCACTTGTCTGATCGGTTTTCTGCTGGTGGTGCTGGGCTGGTGGCTGGCCGGAGGTGGTGCATGATGCGCTGGTATCCTTATGCCGCGGTGGGACTTGGCAGTGCGCTGGGCAGCCTGTTGCGTTATCTGGTGTCTGTGACTTCGTTAACGGCATTGGGTCCGTTTTTTCCTTGGGGCACGTTGTTTGTCAATGTGCTGGGTTCCTGGTTGATTGCCTGGCTGGCAGTACTTGGCCAGCGTTATGCCCATGGTCGAGTGGCACGCTGGCAACCCTTTCTGGTGGCTGGTTTCTGTGGCGGTTTCACCACCTTTTCACTGTTCAGTCTGGAAACTTTTCATCTGATTTCACTGGGTCGTCCCGGGTGGGCTCTGGCCTATGTGCTGATCAGTCTGCCCTTGTGGTTGCTGGCTGCCTGGCATGGGCATAAAACGGCCGGGAAGGTTTTGTCCTGAAGGTGGTTGTACGCCAACCATGAAATTCCTGTATGCTGTAAAAAAACACAGTTGTTGTGAGGTGGGTAATGGGGCTTGAAGCAGGATTGGTGTTGCTGGGACTGGTGCTGGCGGCTGCCACGGGTGCAGTGGGTTATTTTGTGGCGCAGCAGCGGGCAACAGCTCAGATGAAGACGCTGGAAGCAGCGCGTCAGGATCTGGCGGTGCAACTGGGTGAAAACCGTGCCCGGCTGGATGCTGCGCTGGAACGTCAGGATGAGCAACGTCGCCAGTCTGAGCAGCAGCAACAGGTTCATGAGCGCTTGCAACAGCAACATCAGCAGGCCTTGCAGGAAGCCGCCGAGCTGAAAACCACGCTGGAAAAACGTGAAGAACATTTTCGTGAGCAGATGCAGCAGCTGGCAGAAACCCGCCAGTCCCTGACCCGTGAGTTTGAAAACCTGGCCAACCGGATTTTTGAAGAAAAGGGCAAAACCTTCACCCATACCAGTCAGGCCAGCATGGACCAGCTGTTAAAACCCTTTCGGGAACAGATTGAAGGCTTTCAGAAGCGCATCAATGAAGTCCATGATGCCTCCTTGCAGGGCAACACCAGCCTGAATGCCGAGATTCGCAAGGTGCTGGAGATCGGTCTGCAAATGAGCAAAGAAGCCAATAACCTCACTTCTGCCCTGAAGGGTGATTCCCAGCAGCGTGGTGCCTGGGGTGAAGCCCAGTTGCGCCGGACGCTGGAAATGAGCGGCCTGATTGAAGATGCCCACTATGAAGTCCAGTCTGCCTTCAAGGATGCGGAAGGCCGCCAGAAGCAGACCGACTACCTGATCAAGCTGCCGGATGGCAAACACCTGATCATCGACAGCAAGGTTGCGCTGAATGCTTATGATCGGGCAGTGTCGGCAGAAACGCCAGAGGCCTATGATCTGGCCATGAGTGAACACATCAAGGCAGTGCGTCGGCACATTGATGAGCTGGCCTCCAAGGATTACACCAACCTGATTGGTATGCGCAGTCCCGGTTTTGTGCTGATGTTCATGCCGGTGGAACCGGCTTACATTGAGGCCCTTAAGCAGAACCGGGACCTGTTTGAATACGGTTATAAAAAAGGGGTGGTGCTGGTTTCTCACACCACCCTGATCCCGATCCTGCGCACTGTCTCCAACCTCTGGATGATGGAGCGCAGCAACAGTGAAGCCAGGGAAATCTCCGAGCGTGCCGGTGAAATCTACAATCAGGTCAGTGCCGTGGCGGAACGCTTGGCAAAACTGGGCGGCACCCTGAACACGGCCAGTAATCACTACAACAGCACGGTCACTGCGCTGGTGGGTAAACAGGGGTTGTATGGCAAGGTGGAGCGTTTTAACCAGTTGTCGGTCAAGGTCAGCAAAACCCTGCCACCCCTGGAGCCGACTCAGATGGATTTTGAAACCGAACGCCTGTCATTGATTGTGGAAGCCATCGAAGAAAAACCGGACCAGCCAACCCCTTCCGAATAAATGCTTGCCGGTTAAAAGTAAAAGCCCCTGCAGGGCCGGGTTTCGGCACTGCAGGGGCTTTTTTTAAAACCTGATGCTGATGGGATCAGAGCGCAGCCAGCAGGGTTTCAGCGCTGCTCAGGTCGACACCTTTCTCATCAATGTTCAGCAGTTCCAGCTTGCCATCATTGATGATCATGGCGTAACGCTTGCTGCGTTTACCGAACTGGATGTCGGTCAGATCCAGCTCCAGGCCAACGGCACTGGTGAATGCACCGATTCCGTCAGCCAGCATGATGATTGCTTCGGCATTCTGGGACTTGCCCCAGGCATCCATGACAAAGGCATCGTTGACGGACAGGCAGATGATGCTGTCCACGCCTTTAGCTTTGATCTTGTCGGCATTCACCACATAACCGGGCAGGTGAGTCATGGTGCAGCCAGGTGTGAAGGCGCCGGGCAGGGCAAAAAGCACCACCTTCTTACCCTTGAACAGATCGCCGGTCTGCACGGGCTCCGGGCCTTTTTCGCCCATGATGCGCAGTTCAACGTTGGGCAGCTGGTCACCGACTTGAATGGTCATTGTTTGATCTCCTGGTAGTGTGGGTTTGACCCTGTTAGTCCGAGTATTTTAGTCGGGTTTGGGTCTGCTGAACAGGGGTTGTAAACCACTGGCCCGTTCCACCCGATTTTGCAGGGTACCGGTGAGCAGCTCCGGGTTGGGCAGCACCAGGGTGAAATCCTTGCTGGAGCGGGTGATGCCGGTATACAACAGCTCGCGGGTCAGCACCGGTCCTGGTTGGTCCGGCAGCACCAGCGCGGTGTGTTCAAACTCGGAGCCCTGGGATTTGTGAACGGTCATGGCAAACACCGTTTCGGCATCCTGCAGCCGACTGGGCAGTATCCAGCGGATGCCGCCCTGTTCGTCAGCAAAAGCCACCCACAACTGGGCAGGTTGATCCGGGCTGGCATCGGAGCACAGATCCAGGCAGATGCCGATGTCACCATTCATCAGTTTTAAACTGTAGTCATTGCGGGTGATCAGTACCGGGCGACCGGCATACCATTGCTGGTTGCCTGCCGGCAGCAGCCCGGCGGTGACCAGTGCCTTGCGAATCTCCCGGTTGAGCTGTTCCACCCCCCAGTCACCCTGACGCACTGCTGCCAGCAGTTGAAAACGGGCGTGGGCAGCAAAAACGGCCTGGGCCCAGTGCTGCAGGGCTTCTGGATCATCCTGACCAGTGGTCGGGCGCTGATTCAGCTGTTGCAGGTAACCCCGGTAACCTTCCACCACCAGATGATGAAAAGCCTGCTGCAGGGTTAACGGCCGGGTTGGTTGGGGAAAGGATCGGGTCCAGTGGTTTTTTTCCGGTCTCAGGCAACCGAGGTTGTCACGCGATTCCAGTAATTGCAGCACTTCAGTGGCAGCAGCAGGTTGAGTACGGTTGACGGTGGCGGCAAGCTGGCCGATGCCGGGATGATTCGCAAAGCGGTAGCTGTGCCTTAACATGCCGGTGGCCTGGCTGATGGCACTGCCCTGTTCATCCAGCAATAACCGGCCAGTCTGCGGGTCCAGCGGGGCTTCCCCGGTGATGCGTTGAATCCAGTCGCAGGTGTCGGCAGTGTAGTGCCCTGCCAGTGCATCCTGGCACAGATCACCCAGTACCGAACCGGCTTCCACTGAGGCCAGCTGGTCCTTGTCACCGATCAGAATCAGGCGCGCGGTGGGCGGCAGGGCATCCAGCAGCCTCGCCATCATTTCCACATCCACCATGGAGGCTTCATCAACCACCACCAGATCAGCCGGCAGGGGGTGACCGGCATGATGACGAAAATGCCGGGTATTGGCCTGACTGCCCAGCAGCCGATGCAGGGTCGTGACCTGTGTGGGGATGGCGGCTCGCAGTTGCTGTTCCAGTGCGGCAGGCAGCGGCTGGCTGGATACATTGCGGCTGATGGAGGCATTCAGTCGGGCGGCTGCCTTGCCGGTGGGTGCGGCCAGACGGATCTGCAGCAGGGGTTGCTGTTGCAGCAGTTGCAGCCCCTGCAGCAGTGCCAGCAGGCGAATCACGGTGGTGGTTTTACCGGTTCCCGGACCACCGGTGATGATGCCAAAGTTGTGGCGGGCGGCCAGTACACAACTGATTTTCTGCCAGTCCGGCTGATCGGTCGGCAGTCGGGCACTGCCCGATTCGGGAAACAGCGCCTGCAACAAGTGTTGGGTGGCCGCTTCCGGCAGGGCCAGCGGTTGTTGCAGGCGTTGCAGTATTCCCTGCTGAATCTGCTGTTCATGCTGATGATAACGGCGCAGGTACAGCAGTGGGCTATGGTTGCTGCCGGATAATACCAGTGGCCGCTCCGGCCAGGCATCACCGGCTGCGCGACAGTCACTGATGGCGGGTGAAAGACTCAGGCTGGATAACCAGGCCTCCAGGGTCAGCCCTTGCAGCCATTGCACAAAACACTGCTGCCGTTGCTGTTGCGCGGTGTTGGCGGGTTGCAGGCGTTGTTGCAATTGCTGGCGCTGTTGCAGGCTGGTGTGCAGGTCCAGACAGACATGCCCCTGCCCGGCGGCTTCACTGACCAGTGCCACACTCAACAGCAGCAGCGGGTCATCGGTGGCGGTCTGCTGCCGGATGAAACGGGCCAGTGCCAGATCCAGCGCACGCAGTCTGCCGCTCTGTTGCCAGTCTTCCAGCAGTTGCAGTAACAAGGTTGCATCAAACACAGGGAACCGGGTCATGGGCTTTCTCCCCGGAACAGGCGATCAAGGCTTTCGATCAGGCTTTTGGGTGGACGATCCATGAACAGGCCATCTCCCTGGGCCGGATCACCCCGCAGAAACACATAAATGGCCCCCCCCAGATGGCGGTCATAATCATAATCCGGCAGGCGGGCCTTGAGCTGGCGATGCAGGGCCAGCAGGTACAGCACATACTGCAGGTCATAACGCTTGTGCAGAATGGCTTCACGCAGGGCCGCCGGGCTGTAACCGGCATCCAGACGATTGGATTTCCAGTCGATCACGTAATAGCGCCCCTGATGTTCAATCACCAGATCAATGAAGCCTTTCAGCAGGCCGTTCAGTTGTTGTTCGCTGCTGGCCTGCGGGCGTACTGCGGCATCCAGCGTCTGGCTGCACACCAGCCGATCCAGGCGGGCGGCATTCACCTGATGTGCTTCAAACAGGAATTCCATTTCCACCGCCAGTTGGTGGGGCTGTAATCCGGACAGGCTGAAGGCCGGTGCTGCATCATTTGCAAAACAGGGCAGTTGCCATTGCCGGGTCAGGGTCTGTTGCAGCCACTGGCTCAGCGGTTCGGCATAAGCACCGATGTCCAGCAATTCACAGCGTTGTTGCAGCACTTGCAGGCGTGTGGGGTGATCTGCCGCCGCTGCTGCAAACCCCTGCAAGAGTTGACCCGTTTCCGGTTGCTGGTATTGATGCACTGCTGCCCATTCCAGCAACTGGTGCAGGAAGGTTCCCCACTGACTGCCCGCCGGGAAATATTGCATCAGATTGTCTGCCGTCAGCTGGGATGGATCCGGGGGCGGGCTCGACATCACCGCCGACGGAGTACTTGCTGTTGCGGTGGGTTTTTCGTGAAAGTGTTCCACTGCTTTCTGTTGCAGGCGGGTTTCAGGCGCACTGCCTGTTTCACTGCCCCGCGAGTCTTCAGCATCCACCAGGCGGATGGCTGAATAACTGGCGATCCACCAGGCTTCCGGGCGCTGCAGGGTCAGGCTGCGTGCCGCTTCCAGGGTGATGGTGTCACTTGCCGGCAACTGCTGGTCGGTGATCGGCGGCGGCGGTGTCAACTGGATCTGTGGATGAAGATCGGCCAGGGCCTGGAGTGCAGCCATGAAGGCCTGATGGCTATCCAGCGGCTGACCGCCATTCAACAGATAACCCAGTGCCGAACGTTCAATGACGGGTTTGCGGGCATTGCCTGTTGCCAGGGGTGCAACACCCAGCCACAGTGCATGACGGGCACGAGTCAGCGCCACATACAGCAGGCGCAGGTCTTCACTGATGCGTTCCTGATTGGCCTGTTGCCAGGCCTCCGGGCAGGCGTTTTTGCCTGCCACTTCCAGATACAACTGCTGCTGAATGCGCCAGGGCACCTGCGGGGTGTTGCCATCCAGCTCCCGCCAGCCACTGATGAACGGCAGCAACACCAGTGGGTATTCCAGCCCCTTGGATTTGTGGATGGTGATGATGCGCACCAGCCGGGCATCACTTTCCAGCCGCAGGATCTGCTGTTCATCACGGCTGTCCAGATGTTCAGCCAGGTGGCGGATCAGGGCCTGTTCACCATCCAGCTGGCTGGCCGCCTGTTGCAACCATTCACTCAGGTGCAGCAGGTTGGTGAGTTGCCTTTCTCCCTGAGATTGAGCCAGCAGGCGTGCAGGCAGTTGCCAGGTCTCCATCAACTGGCGCAGCATCACCAGCACCCCCTGTTTCTGCCAGCTCTGGTGCAGGCGCTGGAAGCGTTGCATCTGGCGCTCCCAGTCCAGTTCATCCTGCTGCCAGTCGGCCAGTTGTTGCAGTGGCAGCGCCAGGGTATTGGTGCCCAGTGCTGCCCGCACCAGCCGGTCATCGGTGGGTTCGGCGCAGGCCCGTAACCAGTGCAGCAGATCGGCCGCTTCGCGGCTGGCAAACACCGAGTCACGATCCGACAGGTAAACACTGGCGATGCCACGACGGGCCAGCTCCTGTTTGAGCAGCCGGGCTTCCTTGCCGGTGCGTACCAGCAGGGCAATGTCAGCGGCCTGCAGGGGCTGTTCAATCTGACCTTGCTGTCCAAACCCTGCCTTTCCTTCACGGGCAGCCAGCAACCAGCTGCTGATCTGGCTGGCAGCGGTGGCTGCCGCCAGTTTGCGGTAGGCTGGTGTACCCAGGCGTTCTTCACCGGGTTCGGGTGAGAAGGGCCACAAGGTCACGGCGGTTGCCGCACCGTCCGGCAGGTACAGCGCTTCCTTGCGACCCTGGGCTGCCACGGCAACAAAGGGCATCGGGTTGTGCGACTGTTCATCGGTGCGAAAACAAAAAGCACCGCGTGGGTGGTGTTCGGCATGTGAAAACAGCGCATTGCAGGCTGCCACCATTGCTTCAGTGGAGCGGAAGTTGCGGGTCAGGGTGAAGTGGCGCCCATCAGTGGCCTGGCGGGCCAGCAGGTAGGTGTGAATGTCTGCACCACGAAAGCTGTAGATGGCCTGCTTGGGATCACCGATCAGCACCAGTGCGCTGGTTTTATCAGTCTGCTGTTGCGGGTAGATGGCATCAAAAATGCGGTACTGGATCGGGTCGGTGTCCTGAAACTCATCAATCATGGCAACCGGGAAGGCCTGCCGCAAGAGTGTTGCCAGTCGTGTGGCGTGTGCACCGGCATGGGCTGGGTCCAGCGCCTGTTCAAGCTGGATCAGCAGGTCATCAAATCCCATTTCGGCCTGACGCTGCAGGCGCTGGCGGAAGGTGTGCAGTACCCACTGGCGGGCGTGGGCCAGCAGCAGGTTGGCCAGCGGTGGGCTGGTGGCTTCCGGCAGCGGGGTGAAGGCCGGGAAGGGTTGCACCGCTTGCTCCTGACCCTTCTTGAACACAAAACCATCAAGCACAAAGTTTTTCAGCTTGTTGGGTGCTGCTCCGCGACCTTCGGCCCAGTCACGGATCTGTTGCAGCAGCTTCAGAAAAGCGGCTTCATCCTTGCTATCATGTTTGGTGGCGTTTAAGGCCGGGCGCAGTGCCAGCAGGTGTTCAACAATGGCATCCCAGTCCCGGCACCAGTGCTGACGGATGGCTGCTTCCTGGTCCTGCAACTGCTGAGCGGCCAGCAGGTGAGGCTGCAGATCATCCACCTGCAGGATTTCACCCTGATGGGTCAGGCCGTGGCAGGTGGGTTTCAGCAAATCCTGAAGGGCGTCCTTCAGTGCGCCGGGATGGCTGAAACAGTCACTGATCAGGCGGGCCTGGTGTTCCGGCAGCGGGTAAAAATGCACCCGCCAGTAGTCTTCCACCACGCTGTCCAGCAGCTCGCGGGTATCGGTGACCAGCTGCCGATCAAACAGGCCACGGGTATCAAAGGCGTGTTCCACCAGCATGCGGTTGCACCAGCTGTGAATGGTGGCAATGCTGGCTTCGTCCATGCCTTCGGCAGCCACCTGCAGGCGCCAGGCACAGGTTGGCCACTGCTCCTGCGGGTAACTGGCGCGCAGTTGCAGCAGGGCGGGGTCAGGCGTTGTTGCCGCTGATTCACGAAACAAGGCAGCCGCTTCCACCAGTCGGGCCCGAATGCGGTCGCGCAGTTCTTCAGCGGCGGCATCGGTGAAGGTCACCACCAGTA
This sequence comes from Marinospirillum alkaliphilum DSM 21637, assembly GCF_900119735.1. Lineage (GTDB taxonomy): Bacteria > Pseudomonadota > Gammaproteobacteria > Pseudomonadales > Halomonadaceae > Marinospirillum > Marinospirillum alkaliphilum. Next base: position 177,458 of record NZ_FPJW01000008.1, read on the forward strand.
TTTCACGTGGCGTCAGGGGGCGAACAAAGGCGCTGTCGGCTTCACCCTGTCCCAGAATCAGGCGGGTGTAAAGCAGTGCCAGGGTGAAGGTTTTGCCGGTACCGGCACTGGCTTCAATCAGGCTGCGACCGTGCAGCGGAAAATGCATCAGATCCAGTGGCTGGCTCATGTGCTTGCCTCCTGATCCAGCAGTTGCAACAGGGGTTGGTAAAGGCGGCTGGCCAGTTCGCTGAACTCAGGTTGTGCGGCCAGGCTGTCAAAGTCCGGCCAGAAGCGTGGCAGGGCCGGGTGGTCCTGAATTTCCCCCGGCATCCGGTAGCCGTCTCCTTCATAAACCCGCCGTGGATCGCCTTTTTCCTGCAGGCTGGCAAAAGCGGTTTTGCAGGGCAGCGGCAGCAGCTGTTGCATGCCCAGTTGCCAGACATCAGCCAGATCCAGCAGCAGGCTTTCGGCCTGGTCTGCCGGCAGGGCAGGCAGGAGCAGTTGCTGATCACTGGCCAGAATGTGGGTGCAACAGGGGTGCTGCAGCTGTGCCAGCAGGTGTTGCGGCCAGTGGCGGACCAGTTGATACCACTTCAGGCTGTTGCCACTGCTGAGGCGACCCGGCTGCAGCAGCAGGCGGATGCATTGGCCATCACTGTTGCTGCGGATGTCGCTGATGTCCGCTTCCAGCTGCAGGGTGGCATGGATGGACCATTGATGATGCCGGGTTGGCTGGCGCAGCGGGAAGGCTTGCAGAAGCTGCACATAATCCTGCAGTGGTGTCAGCAGTTGTTCATGCAGTGCCTGTTGCTGTTGTGCCGAAAAAGGCGGCAGGGCCAGATGGCCGCTGCGCTGCAGGGCGGTCACCGCCTGTTGCAGCAGTTGCTCAGGGGCATCGGTGGGCAGGCCGTTGGCGGCCTGGTTGCGGTGATGCTGACGGGCCAGATTGCCGGTGATGCGTTCAATCAAATGCTGGTGCAGCTGCCATTGCAGGCGTCCATCCACGGCAAAGGTTTCACTGTCTTCCGGCAGTTCCTGCCGATCCTGCCAGTGGATGCCGAGGCGACGGGTGTAAAAGGCCGCCACCGGCTGGCGCAGGAAACGTTCCAGATCGGTCAGTGTCAGGGTGCCTTCCGGCAGGCCGCTGATCCGGGTTTCATCCGGTGGTGAAGTGGACTGGAGTGCGTGCACCTCGCGCCATTCACTGGCGTAGGTGAACAGGCGTGGGTCCCGGTCCGGCTGGAAATAGCGTTCACTGAACGCCTGCAGCGGGTGTTCGGTGGTCAGCGCTGCCAGCAGGGTTTCCGGAGAGGCATCCGGCTGGTGTTGCAGCCGCCAGCCAGCCGCCAGGTGATCACGCAACTGTGCCACCAGCACCGATGGAGGACGTTCACTGTTGTCACGAACATCACGCCCCACCCAACTGATCACCAGGCGTTCACGGGCAGACAGCAGGGCTTCCAGAAACAGGTAACGGTCATCTTCCCGGCGTGAGCGGTCACCGGGCCGGTAATCATCAGCCATCAGGTCAAAGTGGGCGTGGCGACTGCTGCGCGGATAATCACCATCGTTCATGCCCAGCAGCCAGACCTGCCGAAACGGGATGGCACGCATCGGCATCAGGGTGGCAAAGTTGATGGAGCCACCCAGAAAACGACGTGTCAGGCCGGGTTCATCCATGCCGGCCAGCAGGGCTTCCCGCACCACCGGCAGCGGCAGGGCGAGGGATTGCAAACCGGCCTGTTGCCATTGTTGTTGCAGGCGTTGCAGTTGTTCCGCCAGTTGTGCCAGCAGCTGGCTGTCTTCACTGTCTGCCGCGGCAAAGCTTTGATTCAGCAGTTGTTGCAGCAGGCTGATCCAGGTGTCCGGTGAATGACTTTGCTGCAACAGGTCGTGCAGGGTGCGCAGGTGTTCAATCAACAGCACCAGCGGGCCGAGCAGTGCGGCTTCCAGCCCGGCCACTTCGTCATAGGGTTCGATGCCCTGCCAGGCCGGTGCCTGACCGGCAGCATGACCCAGCAGCATGCGTTGCAGGCCAGCCAGCCAGGTATTCTGCTGCAGTCCTTCCGGCAGGCCAAGGCTGGCGCGTTGTGTGGCATCCAGTCCCCAGCGGATGTTGGCACCCCGAATCCACTGGCGCAGCCGGGGCAGATCGGTTGCTTCAATGCCAAAACGCAGGCGCAGTGCCGGGGTGTCCAGCAGGTCCAGCAGTTCACTGACTGCAAAACGTGACCCCGGCAGTTGCAGCAGTTTCTCCACCGCAATCAGCAAGGGGTTGTGGCGTCGCTGGCCCTGATCGGCAATATGAAAAGGCAGTGGACTGTTGCTGAACACGGCCTGGATGTGGGGCGCATACACATTGATGTCCGGCACCATCACCAGCACATCGCGGGGCTGCAGGGGCGAGCCCTGCTGCTGGGCGGTTTCAAAGGCATCCAGCAACTGGTCATGCAGGATTTCCACTTCACGCTGCGGACTGTGGGCGATGGTGAACTGCAGGCTGGTATCGCGGGTTGGGTCCAGTTGCCAGTGACTGTCCTGACTGAGTTGCTGGCGCTCATTCAATGGGCGCAGTTCCAGCAGATCATCCTGCAGTTGTTGCAGCAATCCCGGTTGTGGTGAGTGTGCCTGCTGCAAGGGTGAGGTGAACAGGTCGATGTGACCGGCAAACTGCTGGCGGTAGTGGTCCGGCTGATCCTTCTCATCCAGCAGGTGCAGGTAATCACGCCCCTGTTTGCCCCAGGAAGCCAGCAGGGGGTGGCCGTGCAGGTGCAGTTGTTCCGGGGTCAGGTTGTCCGGCAGTTTGCGCTCACGGATGCGACGGTATTGCTGTTGCAGCAGGGCCTTGTGTTCAATCAGGTCGCCCCAGTAGTGGCGGCAGGGATTGGCTGCAAAAATCAGCACCTGACTGAAGTTGGACACGGCTTCCAGCAGCTCCAGGGTCTGGCGTGGCAGGGACGAAATGCCAAATACCATCACCCGTCGCGGCAAACCGGCTGGTCGCTGCTGTGCTGACAGGGTCTGACAGGCACTCAGTACCCGCTGATGAATGGCAGCACGGCTGGCACGATCCCACTGGCCTTGTCCCAGTCGGGTGTCGCTTTCTATATCCTGTTTCAGCCAGCGCCATAACAAGGGTTGCCACAACTGGTCATCGGGCAGCGGCTCGGTGTGGCCATGGGCACGGATCAGCAGGTCTTCACCGGCTTCCCAGCGGGTCAGCCAGTCTGCCCGGTATACCTGATACTGATCGTAAAGATCGGCCAGGTTGGCCGCCAGTTGGTGCAGGCGACGTGGATCATCCGGGTCAGTGGCCAGGAAACCGCTCAGGGGTTGCAGGTGTTCCGGCTGATCCAGGGTGGCCTGACGGCTTTCCAGTTGTTCCAGCAGGCGGTACAGACGCCAGCTTAAAGGCTGTTTGTCATAGGGTGAGGTGGCTGGCAGATCGGGGAAAATGCTGCGATAGGCCTGCCAGATGAAACGTCCCGGCAACTCCACCCGCATGGCAGCGGCAATGCCACAACCCCGCTGTTCCCTGTTTGATGTAGGGCTGGGTGTAGGGCCAGATGCAGGATCGGCAGCCAGTGCCATTTTCAGCCACTGGGCAATGCCGTTGCTCTGCACCAGGATGCATTCATTTTCCAGCGGGCCCAGCGGGTGTTCGGCAATCCACTGCACCATCACTTCACGCAGGTCTTCCAGGCGATTGCCCTGCAGGATCATCAGGCCGGGTGTGAGTGAGGATGTCATGCCTGGGTTGTTCCGGATTCAGTGGCAAAAAGCTCAGCGACAAATGCCGGGACCACCTGGGTGGCCGGGCCATAATAACCGGCATCAAACGAACCGCCGGTCTGCTCCAGATTCAGTTCCACGGTATGGGCGCCGTTACCGGCGGCAGTGCGGGTGAAACCGGCAGCCGGATAAACCTGTCCGGAGGTGCCGATGGCAATGAACAGGTCGGCTTCGGTTAATGCCTGATAACAGTCATCCAGCCGGTAGGGCACTTCACCGAACCAGACAATGTCCGGTCGCAGCAACTGCGGTGGATCACAGCAGTCACAGAGGTGCTCCACACTCAGGTCATTTTCCCAGTGCCGGGTTTTGCGGCTGCGCGGGCAGAGAATGCTTTGCAGCTGGCCATGCATGCTGATCAGATTGCGACTACCGGCCCGCTGATGCAGGTTGTCGACATTCTGGGTGATCAGGGTGAAGTGGCCACCGGCCTTGAGCAGCCGGGTTTCCAGCTCGGCCAGGGCCAGGTGAGCGGCATTGGGCTGGAGTTTCGGGTCTTTCAACTGGGCTCGGCGCAGGTTGTAAAACTGGTGCACCAGCGCGGGATTCCGCTGAAAACCTTCCGGAGTGGCAACATCCTCGATGCGGTGGTTTTCCCACAGGCCATTCTGGTCACGGAAGGTGCTGATGCCGGATTCGGCGGAAATACCAGCGCCGGTCAGTACCACGATGTTCCGGTAAATCAGTGACATGCATGTCTCTCCTGCTATGCGGCAGTCAGCACTTTATCACTGAAGGCAGGCTTTTGCAGCGCCATGGCAGAAATTGCCGGGGGGGCATTAGCACCTTGATTGGATTGCATTTGCTGGCCATCCGCCTGAACTGGTATGTACTGGTTTAAGTTGTTTTTTTGTGCAGCACGAATACTTTTTAACAAGAAAATAACAAAAAGTATCTGGGGCATGTCACCCGCTGCATTAATAATCGCTGAAAACGGATATTCAGGACTTCAGGTGGCGCCATGGGAACAAACAGGTGCTGGCAAGGGTGGTTGCTTCTTTTCCTGCTATTGGCATTCGGTGGTGAAGCACTGGCTTCAGGGCTGCCGGACGCTGCTGCGCAGGACGAATTTGCGCCGTGAACAGCGTGAGGCACAGGAACGCCAGCGCCGGGATGAGCGCCCGGATGTCCGTTTTGAACTGCCTGCCCCGGAAACCCTTCCCGATGCTGAAGACCTGAGCGAAACCTTCTGTTTCCCCCTGGATGTCATTCAACTGGAGGGTGATCAACCGGATGGGTTTGACTGGCTTTACCGGCAGTTGCAGGCGCTGGAAGGACGGTGCCTGGGGCAACAGGGTTTGTCCCTGCTGCTGCGGGATCTCAACAGCAGCCTGTTGTCTCGCGGATACGTCACCTCCCGCCTGGCCTTTCCCGAACAGGACCTCAGCAGCGGCACCCTGATACTGCACTTCTTCCCCGGTTACCTTGACCAGATCCTGCTGCCTGAAGGGTATCGTGGCAGCTGGCGCACGGCCTTTCCCCTGCGTCACGGCGATGTACTGAACCTGCGGGCCCTGGAACAGGGGCTGGAGCAGATCAAGCGTCTGGCCTCCCAGGATGTGCAGATGCAGATTCAACCCTCTGATCAACCCGGTTACAGCCATGTTGAAGTGAGTGTCACCACCTCGCGGCCCTGGAGCCTGTCACTGACGGTGGATGACAGCGGCAGTGATTCCAGCGGCAAATACCAGCTGTCTGCCCAGGCCGGCTGGGACAACCCGCTGGGTCTGCAGGATCAGATTTCGGTGGGCCTGAACCAATCGGCAAAACATGACAGTGATCAGGGATCACGCAGCCACAATGTCTACTACGGCCTGCCCTGGGGCTACTGGCTGATTGAAACCAGCTACAACCGCTTCACCTATCATCAGAAGGTTGAAGGTGCGGTGCATGAGTTCATGAGCAGTGGTGAAGGCCATGACATTCAACTTGATGCCACCCGAACCTTCCTGCGCAACAGTCGTGTCAAGAGCGACTGGTTTGTCGGACTGGGTGTCCGACGCCGCCACAGCTACATTGATGATGCCGAGATTGAAGTTCAGCAGCGTCGTCTGACTCAGTTGCAGCTGGGACTGCGCCATCGTCATTATCTGGCCGCCGGCAGCCTGAACCTGTCACTGACCGGCAAGCAGGGCCTGCGCATGCTGAATGCCGAACCGGGCCTGAAAGGCCCCGATGCCCCCGGTCCCACCTACCGAATCCTGCAGGCTTCAGCCGGTCTTCAACAGTCTTTTGCAGTGGCTGAAACCCCCTTCTGGTTTGCTTCAAACAATCGCGTGCAATGGAGCAACACCCCGCTCTACAGCCTGGACTGGTTCAGTGTGGGTGGGCGTCACTCGGTGCGTGGTTATGGTGGCATCAACAGCCTGGGTGGCCAGCGGGGCTGGTTGAGTCGCAATGAAGTGGGGCATGCCCTGCTCGGGCAGTACAACCTGTTCCTTGCACTGGATGTTGGTGGCGTCAGTGGTACAGGAACTGAACATTATGAGCAGCGCTGGCTGGCTGGCAGCGCACTGGGTATCAGGGGACAGCAATGGCGCATCCAGTACGATGCATTCATTGCTCAGGGGTTAAGCGCACCGGAGTCCTTCAAGGATGAGGGTGTTACAGGAGGCTTTGCACTGACATGGCACATCTGAGCGGAACATCAAAGGATCGTCGGCTGGGTTTCACTGCCACACAACGCAAACACATCGCCCTGGCGGTGCTGATCAGCTACCTGCTGTATCCCGGTGCGCTGCTGGCACAGGGCATTGAGGCTGCGTCAGGCAGCCCCCATGCCCCGCAGATCACCGAGAGCCAGAACAATATTCCGGTGGTGAACATCAATCGCCCCAACAGTTCCGGTGTGTCCCGCAACCAGTACAACCAGTTCAACGTCGGTCAGCAAGGCCTGATCCTGAACAACTCCAACAACATCACCCAGACCCAACTGGCCGGTTACATTGACGGCAATGCCAGTCTGAAAGGCCGTCAGGCCCGCATCATCCTGAATGAAGTCACCAGTGCCAACCCCAGTCACCTGCGGGGTTACACGGAAGTGGCCGGTGCTTCAGCAGAGTTCATCCTCGCCAATCCCAACGGCATCACCTGCAATGGTTGTGGTTTCATCAACATCCCCCGCAGCACCCTGACCACCGGGCATACCCACTTCAACAGTGATGGCAGCCTTGCCGGTTTCCGGGTTGAAGGTGGCCAGATTGCCATTGAAGGGGCAGGCCTGAATGCAGCCAACGTCAGCCAACTGGATCTGTTGTCCCGCACCATCCGCATCAATGGTGAACTCTGGGCTGATCACCTGAACCTGGTGACCGGTCGCAACAGCATCGATCATGCCAGTCTGCAGGCCACCCCGCTGGAAGCTGAGGTTGACCCGGATGTTGATGCTGCAACCACAACCCCTGAAATTGCCCTGGATGTGGCCGCCATCGGCGGCATGTATGCCAATGTCATTCGCATGGTGGGTACCGAAAAGGGCTTTGGTGTCAACAGCCAGGGCCAGATGATTGCCGAACAGGATTTCACCCTGTCTGCCGAGGGCCGCATCACCCTGTCCGGTGTGACCCACGCCATCGGCGGTGAACTGGCCATCAGCACCCCTGAATGGATGGAAAACACCGGTTTTGTCGGTGGGCAGCAGGTCAGTGTGGATGCACGGCAGATCCACAACACCGATGAAGCGGTCATGGTTGCCGAACACCGGTTGGCATTGACCGCCACTGAAGCCGTTGACAATGCCGGTGGCATGCAGGCTGCGGACATTGAAGTGAACAGCGGCAGCTTCAACAACAGCGAAGAAGGCATTCTGTTTGCGGAAAACAGCCTCACCATCCGGGCAGAGCAGGACCTGGACAACCAGGGTGCACTGGTGGCCGAGCAACTGGAGCTGCAGGCAGCCCGGCTCAGCAATACTGCCGGTGGTGTACTGCTGGCCTTTGGTGATGCCGACATCCGTGTGGACGAAACCCTGCTGAACGCATCCTCCACCATCGAAGTGGCCGGTCATCTGCACCTGGAAGCAGACACCATCAACAATGTGCGTGAAGTGTTTGAAGTGGATGCGGAGGTTACCGTCAATCAGTATCGGAACATCAACATCAGTGTTTCCGGTAAATACGACTCTGGCACCCGCACCTACACCGAAACCATCACTGAATACGAAGTGGTGGCTGACAGTGAGCCGGGTTACATCCTGGCAGGTCTGAACCTGACCCTGTTGGGCAGCATCAACAACATCTATTCGGTGATCAGCGCCGGTCAGGATCTCAGCCACAGCGGTGGTGAGCTCAACAATCTGGATTACACCGCAGTCAATAGCAATGTTCATGCCGGGCGGGATCGGTTGAGCTACCCGCATCGCTCTTGTCGCTCAAGGGTTGCTGGCTACTGTACCCGATACAGGACAATAACCCGAACCGAAAACCGTGATTACAACAGAACCACCACTGAATCCGTCACGCTGGCTGAAGCGATCTTCTCCGCCGGTCAGAACCTGACCGGCCAGATCAGTCAGCTCAACAATGGCATGTCAGTGGATCAACTGGCCCAGAGCCATCGTGACAGTGAACGGGATGCCACCCTGCCGAGCTGGCGTCTGGGTGATGCCGGTTACCGCCTGCCCACCGGCGGCCTGACCCGGCCTTCCAGCAATCCCGATCATCCCTACCTGATTGCCACCGATCCGCGTCTGACCAGCTACAAGTCCTTCATCTCCTCGGACTACATGCTGTCACGCATGGATCATGACCCCTCTGCCACCGTCAAGCGGCTGGGGGATGGTTTTGTGGAGCAGCGACTGGTGCGGGATCAGTTGCTGAACCAGACCGGTTTTCAGCACCTCAGTGGTTTCACTGACCTGGAACAGCAGTACCTGTGGCTGATGGAAAATGCCCTGAACCAGGCGGCTGCCCTCAGCCTGTCTCCCGGCATCGCGCTGACGGCTGAACAGATCAGCCTGCTGCAGGAGCCGATTGTCTGGATGGTGCAGGAAACCTTTGAAACCCCCAACGGTGTACAGACAGCACTGGTTCCCAAGGTCTACCTGGGCACCGGCCAGGACCTGTTGATCCGCTCTGACGGTGCCCTGCTGGCAGCAGGCAACAACCTGACCCTGGAGGTGGCCGATGCCGCCACCAACAACGGCAACATCCAGGCTGGAAGCGATCTGAACCTGTCCGCCGAAAACCTGATCAACACCGGTGACATCACCGCAGGCAATGACCTGACCCTGACTACCGAAGGCGACCTGGTCAACCAGGGTGGGGTGATTGCCGCCGGTGCCGACCTGGCCCTGACGGTGGGTGGTGATCTGGTGAATGAAACCGAGTCTGAGCGCATTGACACTTACAATCAGGTCAGCACTTCCAGGACTGGAATAGCAGGTGTTTTGGGAGCACGCTCAACAGTAAGCACAGAAAAACAGCTTACTGGCACCCAGACTCTGGTGGGTCGTGAAGCTTCCATCAGTGGTGGCAACGTCAACATCCAGGTGGGCGGTGATGTCCGCATGACCGGTGCCCGCCTCAGCGCCGAAGAACAACTGCTGCTGCAGGCGGGTGGCAGCATCTCACTGAATGCCCTGCAAACCAGGGAGCAATCTCGCGGTCGTAACCACCGTATAAATGAAGTCGATCACCTCACCAACCAGATACAGGCCGGCGGTGACCTGCAATTGATCGCGGACGGCGCCCTTTACAGTGAAGCCACCCATTTTGAAGCCGGTCGAGACCTGCTGCTTCAGGCGCAGGACCTGACCCTGGCGGCGGTCAAGGCGGTATCAACCAATAATTCCACCATTGGTTCCACCACCCGCAAGCTGACCAGTGAAACCGTGACCGGCAATCTGCTGATGGCCGGTGGCAACCTGGTGCTGAACGCGGCGGATAACATCCTGTCCACCAGCTCGGACATGCAGGCTCAAAACGGCATCCTGGCCCTGTTTGCCGGGGGTGATGTGATTCTGGATGCCGAAACGGAACGTGATTACAGCTATTCAAAATCATCCCGTACCTCCAGCGGCACGTTCAGCTCCACAAGACGCACCACCACCAGTACCCGCGAATCAGTGGACACGGTTGGCAACACCCTGGCCGCACAGGACATTCAGATTCAGGCTGGTGGTCTGGCCCACCTGCACGCCAGCCAGTTGAATGCCGAAAACAACATCAGCATCAGTGCCACTGACATTGCCATCACTGCAGGCATTGACCAGACCTACCGGCAGGATACCTCCGTACGGACCAGTACCTTCCGTCGCTCCACCAGTGACAGGGGTTCGCTGAACCAGAGCGCAGCCGGCAGTGAACTGAATGCCGCCAACATTCAACTGGAAGCCACCGGTGTCATCCAGCTCACTGCCTCGGAACTGAATGCCAGCAAGGACCTGATCATCGGCAACCTGGCGGTGGAACAACGGGAAGATGGCAGCTTCAAGGCCATCAATGGTGACGGGACGCCGGACCAACTGATCGTTGACACCCTGGAATTGCGCAACGAAGACTGGAGCCATCGCACCAGTGGTTATCGGGGTGCTGCAGCCACCCTGGCCAAGGGGGTGGCCGTGATCAGCGGTGCGGTGCTGGAAACCTTGGCCCCCAACGCCAGCAAACCGGAAATCACCCTCTCGCGCTCCAGCAGCAATACAGAAACCCGCATCAGCCAGCAGACCAGTGAGCTGAATGCCGGCAACAACCTGGTGATGGCCGCTTCAGAGCAGATCCAGGTGATCGGCGGGCAGTTGAATGCCCTGGGCACCGCCATCCTTTCAGCCAGCAACATCACCCTGGATGCGGCTGAAGAAACCAGCATCACGGAGTCCACCCGCAGTCGGGAAAGTGTCAGTGGCATTGGCACCTCGGTCAGCAAGGATGAGATTACCCTGGGTGGCATGCAACTGACAGAACACACAAAAACAGAACGTGTGACTGAAACCACCCTTCAGGGCACCAGCATCAACGCCGGTAATCTGGTGATGCTGGCTGATCAGGACATCAGCATTCTGGCCAGCAAGGTGACAGTGGAGCATGAAGCCATCCTGCAGGCCGAAGGTGACATCACCATCGGTGGGCGTCAGGAAGAAAAAATCACGGAAACCATCGAACAGACCGACACCACCACCATCACTGCCGGTGTTCGCAACGCTTATGTGGATGCCGCTCTGGCGGTTCAGGGGGTGTATGAAGCCACCAAAGCCCTGGATGATGCCAATGATGCCTACCGGGATGCCAAACGCCGGGTGGAGCGGGGTGAGCTGGCCGAATCGGCGCTCAAGGACTATGAAATCAACCGTGCGGCCGCCGCTGCACAACTGGCGCAGGCTCAGATTGCTGCCGGTGGTGCCGTGGCCGGTGCCGCCACTGCTGCATCCAGTTCCATGGGCACCGGTTTTTACGCCAGTGTTGGCGCTGAACACACCAGTACCACCACCCAGACCAGTGTCACACAAAACCAATGGCAGGGTTCCAGCATCAGTGCTGGCAGTCTGTCTCTGAACAGCACCAATGCCACCATCCAGGGCAGTGACATCAGTGCCGGCCTGCTCAATCTGGGTAGCCAGAATGTACTGATCACTGCCGGGTTGAGTGAAACCCAGACACGCACCAGCAGCAGCACCGATACAAAAACAGCCAGCTTTGGCACCAATGGCAATGCCAGCCTGGGGGCCAGCAACCAGCAGTCTGAAAGTCAGAGCAGCAGCACGGCCCATGTCAACAGCCGCATCAGTGTTGGCCACCTCACCAGCAACAGCGACAACCTGTCGCTGATCGGTGCCGATGTACAGGCCCAGACCGCCAACCTGAATGTTGGCAACCTCACTGTTGAAAGCCTGCAGGACACCTACAGCAGCAGCAACTCCAGCCGTGGCAACAGTGTTGGTGCAGGTTTTGGCAGCAACGGCCTGTCCTCAATCAATGCCGGTTACAACCAGGGCAGTGGGCAGGCTGAAGGTGCACTGGTCAACAACCAGACCCAGTTGCTGATCGCAGATGGTGAAAACAGCCAGATCACTGCACAACACACCAGCCTTACCGGTGGCCTGATCGCCAACGCCAGCCGGGATGAGCAAGGCAATTACACAGACCACGGCCAGCTCAACCTCACCACCGGCACCCTGAGTGTGGCGCATCTGGAAGACAGCAGCAGCAGCCGACAAAGCGGCTTTGGCATCCAGACCAGCCTGGGTGTACAGCAGAATGAAAGCGGAAATCGCGAACTCAGTGGCGGCAGCAGCACCCTGAGCATGAACAACCAGGGGCAGGTCACCGAAGGGCTGACCCAGGCCACCCTGGGCCTGGGCAATATCCAGGTGGGCGGCCAGACACTCAGCAACAATCCGGATGACAACAACACCTTCGAAGGGCTGAACCGCGACCTGAGCCAGAGCCAGATTACCACTCTGGACCAGCAAACCGGTGGTCTGAATGCCGGCATCACCATCGACCACCGCCTGCTGAGCCTGGATGGAATCAATGAAATCCTCGACCAGCAAAGCAACTTCCTCGACAACAGCAAAACCGTCATTGGTGGAGCCACCGCCGACCTGGCCCGTGTCACCGCTGTAGTAGGCAGTGCGCTGGACCTGAGCCTGGACCAGGCCAGCAATGCCTGGGACACCGTTGGCCGGGGTCAGGCCCTGGCCTATACCGAAGATGGCAAGCTTGCCGGTAATGTGGAAGACATGCGGGACGGCACCATTCAGGATGGCCAGATGCTGCAAGACGGCCTGCAGGGTGTTGCCAACTTCATCAACCCGGATGATGGACAGCAGGTTCGCATCACCGAAGGTGCCACCACCAGCGAAGGACGAGCGGTTTATGGCGCCGCCCACGAAGACAGCAACACGATGTTCGTGGACATTGAAGGCAACCGCCTGAACAGCCTGGTCAACACCGTGGCCCACGAAGGCATGCACCTGAACGGTGCCGGAGAAACCAATGCCACCGTGACGGGTTACATGACCGACCTGGCCTACCGAGTGAACGCCTGGGCCAACAGCGACCAGATCAGTGAACACCGCATCGACCCACAGCAAACACCCGTTGGCATTCAAGACCTGGCTGCCCACCAGGCATTGCTGGCAGGCAACAATGAACTTTACCGAGCTCTGGATGACCGGGGAGAGCTGGATCATCGGCAAGCCCCATTGGAAGCTATCAGCTACATCCGAGAAGAAGGACGAGTTGATCGCTACATGGCATTGATTAATGCTGATCGTCCGGAAAATGAACAGCTCACCCGTGAACAAGCGCTACAGGAAATGGACCGTGGGCTTGCCGCATTTGAAGATAATGACTGGGCAAGCGCTCATGGTCGAAATGAGGTGTTTGAAGGCTTCCTGGCTCAAGAGCTAGCCAGTGATCCAGCCGGTACTTTTACAGATAATCATGGGCAAACCCATGCATTGTTTGCTCCAACGGAAGAAAGCCGAGCCGACAGCCAGGCAGGATTACTGACGCTGTTCAGCGAATACGGCAGTAATCAGGAAGTGAATGAATATCTGGGCAACATACACCTTCCAGTTGAAGGTGCGGCGGGTCTTTATCAGCAAGGATACAGCCAGGGATATGAGCAAGCAGGCCTGGATTTTTCACTGACAGGTGATGCAGGAACCCTTTTACAGGGCGTGATTGGTTTACCTGCTTATCTCTACCAGAGCGCAACGTCCAACGAAGTTGGACCGCTGGATGATGCCCGAATGGCATCCTACAATAACAGTCTGCTGCTGCTTCAGGGTCGCCCTGATGATGCTGGTTTTATTGCAGGTTACACTGATTCGGAAACAGCGCGCCTGACCTGGGTGGGAACTGCCGCCGGTGGTGGCACAGGTGCTATTCTGAACAGAGCACTGGGGGCTTTAGCCGCACCGCATGGATCTTCTGGTAGGAGTGCTACAAATGCTGGAACTTTTCCTGATAGCATATTTAGTAGCAAGGCTCCAAAACTAACAGCTCCAGGAACAAGGATATTGGAGGGACAGCATATTAATGATCGAGGAAGAGTGGAGCCATGGAGAGCGCACTATGATGATTATGGTCGGCAGATAGGTCGATCAGATTACAATGCTGGAAATATGGCGCAGGATATTCCCAGTACGCATTATCACACGAGAGAATATAGCGCTGAATTCCCAATGGGGCGCAGCACTGGTGATCATATTCCAGGGGAATATAAACCATGATGGTATATAACAGTATTGAAAACTATTTGGAACTTAAGCCTCGTTGTTACAGGTTTCTGAAAGTAATAAATATTAACAGACAGGTGAGTCAAACTAAAAAATACGAATATTGTGTAGAGCTAATTTTAAGCAAAGGTTCTGATGATAGCGATGAGGATTTGCGAATACGATGTGTCAACGCATCTGGCATTAAAGTTGGTGATATCGATGGCATGCTAGGATTTTTAGTTGATATTGAAGATGTTAGAGGGCGACAGCTTGAAGGTTGCAACTACCGCATATATGAGCAAGAGGAAGCAGCATTTTCTTTACACTGTGAGGAGTTCTTTGCAGATCTGATTAAGTAATATTACAAACAAGGTAGACTTAGGGAACCTCTGCGTAACTCATTTATCAGCACTTTTTCAGCCAGTAAGGCTGTTTTCAGCTGATTGTTGAACCACAGCGAGCCTTTTTAAGCGTTTTTGCGAGCCTTTCGGCTCTGTTTGATGCCTGATTCCGGCCTTTTGCCGGATCTCAGGCGCACCGCCCCTACGCCGAGCGATGTTTCTCCGTGATCAGCAGGTTGGCAAAACCCAGCAGCAGAACAATCCGGTCGGTGTTTTTCTTCAGTCCACGGTAGCGGGTTTTGCTGTAACCAAAGACCTGTTTCACATACCGGAAGGGGTGCTCAACCAGGGAGCGAATGCTGGACTTCTTTTGCTCCAGTGGTAATCCTCCCAAAAATTAGCGGTGATCAGAAGTAGAATTTTCCGTAAGCTATATGCGAGGAGATTCTGCATGAAAAAATCACGTTTTTCTGACAGCCAGATTATGGCCATTCTGAAGCAGGCCGAAAATGGCATTCCTGTTCCAGAGCTATGCCGTGAGCACGGTATCAGCAGCGCTACTTTCTACAAGTGGCGCAGCAAGTTCGGCGGCATGGATGCCTCCATGATGGCACGCCTGAAAGAGCTGGAAGATGAAAACCGGCGACTTAAAAAGATGTATGCCGAGGAACGCCTCAAATCCGAGATCATGAAGG
>NZ_FPJW01000009.1 GCF_900119735.1 Marinospirillum alkaliphilum DSM 21637
CTCCATTCGTTGCGATAACGGCCCGGAATACGTCAGTGGCAAGCTAGCAGCCTGGGCAGGAGAGCAGGGTATTGCTTTAACCTTTATCCAGCCTGGCAAACCACAACAGAATGCCTACATTGAGCGCTATAACCGAACCGTACGTTATGACTGGTTGGCACAACACCTGTTCGATAGCATTGAAGAAGTTCAGAACTACGCCACAGGCTGGCTCTGGCATTACAATAATGAACGGCCCAATATGGGGCTTGGAGGGATCACCCCTCAACAAAAACTGGCCATGGTGGCCTGACTCTACTTTTGAACCCCGTTAAAAATGGGGGGATTACCGCAATATCAAGCCCTTTTTGCAAATGCAGCAACACGCTGCAGCCATTTCTGCCGTTGTTGATCGGTTGAGTTTTTCACCGGCCCGATCAGTAATACTTTTACTGGGCGTACACCGCACAGTTCCAGGGTGGTTTTTTTCATCTGCTGAATAGCCGGTGCGCGATAAAACCAGCGAAAGAACCAGGGCGGGGTATCTGTGGTCACCAGCAGTTGTGCTGTGCGGCCTTTCAACAGCTGCACAGGGAAGGCTTTTCCTTGCTGATATCGAAATGCAAAACCCGGCAGAAACACCCGATCCAGAAAGCCTTTTAAGACCGCAGGCACACTGCCCCACCAGACTGGATAAACAAACACCAGGTGATCCGCCCATTGAATGGTTTGCTGGGCAGCGAGCAAATCCGGTTCCAGCGGCTGTTGCTGGTGATAACCCTGATGCAGGATAGGATCAAAAATCAGTTGATCCAGCCACAGGATTTTCACTGTGTGTCCCGCTGCTCGGGCTGTTTCAGCGTAGTGTTCAGCCAGTGCAAGGTTCAGGCTTCCGGCAACGGAGTGGGCAACCAGTAAGGCAATTTTTTTGTGTTTCATAACAGGGTTCCTGACAAGGGGTTCAGCTTGCAGTCTGAAGTCTGCCCCTTGGGGCAGAGTCAAGCCTTGTCCTGCACACAAACGGCTCGGTTTATTTCTGCCTGTGTTCCGGTGCAGTCCGATATTTCTGCAATCACAAGCTGCAACAGCTGATCCTGCTGTTGCAGGTGAGCCATCTGCCGCTGAATGTCTGCCCGCCTGCCTTCCAGTTGAATCATCAGCTCTGCACCTGCCAGTTCCCGCCCCGGAACACCCAGCCAATCCTGCAACTCTGCCAGCTTGAATCCCAGTTGCCGGGCACGTCGAATCAACAACACCTGTTGCAGATGCGCGGCGGTATAAACCCGGTAACGGTTGCTGCGCTCTACCAGCCCCAGCAATCCCAGTGACTCATAAAGCCGGATTGCCTTGATGCTGGCACCAGTGCGCTTGGCAATTTCACCAATCAACATGCTGTTTACCTCTATCTATCCGCTGACGACACCTCGACTGCACCATATTGGGGCAATTCGGCTTCCAATAACCACATAAAAGGGTATAGTGGGATGTCCAGGTTTTATTACAAAAATAAAAGAGGTTATAAACATGGGCGGTAACAATGCAGTATTAGCAAGAAATACCGAGCTGGCACCACAAAACCCCTTCAGTTCACAAACGGTCGCTTTCTCCCATTACAACAACCTTTCAGCTCAGCTGCCGATTGATCCAAAATCCGGCCAGCTGGTGGCAGGTGGTGTAAAAGAGCAAGCGGAGCAGTGCTTTAAAAATATTCAGGCCATTGTAGAAAGCATTGATCATGGCATGACGGATGTTGTTCGTATCACCGTGTTTGTTAAAAATATCATGGATACCGACCGAGTAGATGAAGTGTATAAATCCTTCTTCAGCGGTTATCTGCCCACACGCACAGTGGTTGCTGTTGCGGCTTTGCCGATAAATGCGCTGGTGCAAGTGGAGGCACTGCTTTCCAACGGCGTTGGTTCAATCCCCAACGCACCCCAGGCGGGTGATCTGATCAAGCTGACCAACAATACCGCCAAGGCACCCACAGACGCTTTGTCCACTCAAACGGTGGCCTTCTCACACTACAACAATCTTTCCGCACAACTGCCGATTGACCCAGCTTCAGGTCAGTTGGTGGTGGGTGGTGTTAAAGAACAGACCGCGCAGTGTCTGAAAAACATTAAGGCGATTCTGGAAAGCATTGATGTTCCTTTTGATGATATCGTCAAAATTAATCTATTCCTCACCGATATTGCCGATATCGAAGCAGTCAACGAGGTGTATCGCCGTTTTTTCCCGGATTCTGCCATTGCCAGAGCGGTAGCCTACATGCCAGCCAGAACGGTCATTGAGGTTGCAGCCTTACCGATGCATGCCTTAGTGCAAGTTGAGGCCGTAGTATCCCACGGTGATGGCACACCACCACAAGCTGTTGAGGATCGACACGGAATCATTGTGGAAGCAAACAATACTGCTGATGCGCCCTTATGCCCGTTATCGAGTCAGACAGTGGCCTTTTCGCATTACAACAATCTTTCAGCACAACTGCCGATTGATCCCAGAACAGGAAAGCTGGTGGCAGATGATGTCAAGCAACAGGCTGAGCAGTGTTTACAAAACATTAAAACCATCGTGGAGAGTGTGGGTCACGTCATGGCCGATGTGGTCAAGGTGAATGTTTTTCTCAAAAACATGGCAGACATTGAAGCGGTAAATGCTGTTTACAGCAGCTTCTTCCCTGATGGCACACCGGCTCGCAGAGTTGTAGGTGTCTCTGCCCTGCCCAAGGATGCATTGATCCAGATTGATGCAATTGTCTCCAATGCCGAAGGCACACCGCCTCTGGTATAAAGCCGAAAACAGGGGCAAACCAAAGCACAATAGTTTGCCCCTTCCATCCTGTCATTCACTCAACACCACCACCCGAATACCACGCAGGTGACGGCCTTTGTTGCGATCCGCCGAGAAGCGCCCCGTCACCATCACCGTTTGATCCAAGTAAGTACGGGCGGCACTGGCTGGGTGCAATCCCACTCGGTTGAGCTGTTCATCTTCCAGCCAGTAATGCTCTGGTTCAGCCAGACCACGCACCACGCCGCTCACCTGTACCTGTCGCCCATCAAAGGATGATGCATGGGTGACCAGAAACATCAACGGTACTTCTTCAACTTTGTTACTGCAGCCAGTCAGCAGTAACAACAGTATCCATATCAGTATTTTCATTTTTTTCACGGTTTGTATGCCAGCGTACCGACCCATGTGGCAATCCTTGCAACACTGGATCCTGAAGTCCACTGCAAAACTGCAGCGACCGTTACATCAAAGAAGGCATAAAGTATGAATATCAGGCATCGGGTACTCGGCAGCTTGTTCACCACCACCCTGCTTTTCAGCAGTTTCGCAATTATGGCACAAGATAACCAATCGGCATTTTACACTGGCCTGGGGTTAGGTTTCAGCTCGCTGGAAAACTCATCAGGAGACGTCAGCGACTTCATTGAAGCGGGCACCAGTGACTTTGATACCAGGGACTCCAAGAATACCTACAAAGTCTTTATTGGTTACCGGATCAACCCCATCTTTGCAGTAGAAGCCAATTACACTGATCTGGGCAAGGTCAGGCTGCGAGGCAACAGTGTTGCCAATACAGACATCAAAACCAAAGCCTATGGTGCCAGTGTGATTGGCCATATTCCGTTCGGCCAGCTCGCTTCTGTCTACGGACGCCTTGGTCTGAACTACTGGGACAGTGATGTACGAGGCAACCTGGGCGACAGCAGCATCAGCCTGCAAAGCCAAAGTGGTACGGATCCACTTTATGGCATCGGTCTCCAACTCAATTTCTCCTCACTGCTGGTAAGGGCAGAATATGAACGCCTGGACATGGACAGTAACTACAAGCTGGACAGTTTCACCGTTTCTGCCGGTGTCCACTTCTAAAAACCAATATATTCAGCGGCAACTCCCCTTAAGGTGCCAGAAATGGCACTTTTTTTTCCTGTGTATGCCAACGCACCGACTCGTCCAATAAGCACTGTAATACTTCACACTAAAGTCCACTGCTGGTGTGCAGAGGATATTTCATAAAGAGGCAGACAGCATGAACCAGACAACAAGCGCTTTCTTACGTATAACCGTGGCAGCAGCAGGGCTTTTTACACTGCTTGCCTGCACATCGGCCCCTCCGGCCCCCACCCATGCCCTGCAAGCAGCCGAAACCGCCATTACTACCGCTGATCAGGCTGGCGTGTCGGACTACGCCGAATCAGACATGAACCGGGCGCGTACCACCCTTGCTGCCGCTCGCCAAGCAGTTCAGGACAAAGATATGGTGCTTGCCAAGCAACTCGCCGAGCAATCCCAGATCCATGTTGAACTTGCATCAGCCAAGGCAGAGATGATCAAGGCTGGAAAAATCAACGCTGAAATGCAAAAAGCACGTGCAGAAACGAGCGCGGCACAGCGCCAATCCGCTGAATACCGACAGCAGACCCGTAACCTGAACGCCAGCTCCACTGAACGCGGACTGGTGCTCGCGCGCGATCAAGTACTGTTCACAACCGGCAAGTCTGATCTCTGGAGCAGCGCCACCGGCAACCTCGACAAACTGACTACATTCCTCAAGAAATACCCGGAACATACCGTGCTCATCGAAGGCCATACTGACACTACCGGTAGCGCCAGCTTCAACCTTGGCCTGTCACAGCGACGTGCTGATTCGGTGAAAACCTACCTGATGAACCAGGGCATCAACACCAATCGCATCAGCACCAGCGGTAAAGGCCAGGTTAGCCCGATTGCCAGCAACCAGACCACCCAAGGACGCCAGTTGAACCGCCGTGTCGAGATCATCATCTCGGACAACGTCAAACAATCCGCAACACGATAAACCACTGATCAAAAACGCACAGCACACTGCTGTGCGTTTTTTTGCACCAGCCAACTGCTCACCTTACCCTGCCGCTGTGATGTCCTCATCCTCGTCTACCTTTGCTAAGATCAAGCTTCATACTCATGCAGCAAACAGCCGGAAATTGCCAATGAAAGCGCATCTGCAGGATTTTTTTAATGTCCGCAGGGAGGAAATCCTGCCAGTGCTGCTGGCAGTGCTGTTTTTCTTCTGCATTCTGACGGCACTGATGCTGCTGCGCCCGGCCCGCGAGGCACTGGGCATGCAACGTGGCATTGAACTGGTGCGCTGGCTGTTCATTGGCACGGCAGTGGTAACCCTGTTAGTGAACCCCTTGTTCGGACTGCTGGTCAGTCGCCTGAAACGCATGCAGTTCATCAGCATCACCTATGTGTTTTTTGCCTTGAGCCTGGTGGGATTTTATCTGGTGATGATGCTGGCTCCCGAAGCCATCGGTGTGACCAGCGGTCAGGTGTTTTATGTCTGGTTCAGTGTGTTTAACCTGTTTGTCACCATGGTGTTCTGGGCACTGATGGCAGACCGTTTTTCACTGGCACAGAGCAAACGCTTTTTTGGCCTGATTGCCGTGGGAGGAACCTGTGGTGCCATTTTTGGCCCCTGGCTGGCTTCACAACTGGCAACACCGCTGGGCACTCCGGCACTGTTACTGATTTCAGCTGGTTTTCTGTTGCTGGCATTACTGCTGGCCTGGATGCTGACCCGACTGCAACCTCGCCCGGTTCATGGTCAGACCGGCAGTGATGAAGCTGCACCGGCAGTGGATGAAAATGCTTTGATCGGTGGCAGTGCCTGGGAAGGTTTCCGGGCCGTGTTCCGTTCTCGTTACCTGCTGGGCATAGCGGCTTATGTCATCATTCTGGCGATCATGGCCACCTTCATCTATTTCACCCGCCTACAGATGGTGGCTGCGCTGGGGGATGATCTGGATCTTCGCACCACCTGGTTTGCCCGCATTGACCTGATCACCCAGATCACCACCCTGGTGTTACAAGGACTGGTTGCCGGTCACCTGATGCGCCGCATTGGTGTACCCATCACTCTGGCACTGTTGCCCATCACCACCCTGCTGGGTTTTGTTGGTCTGGCACTGGTCGGCTCACTGGCCGCCTTGATTGCCTTTGAAGCGGCTTTCCGGGCCGTACAGCGAGCCATCATGCGCCCGGCACGGGAAACCCTCTACACCGTCACCAGCCGTGAAGACAAATACAAGTCCAAGGCATTCATTGATACCTTTGTGTATCGCAGTGGTGATGTGGTGGGTGCCCAGTTGGAAGGCGCGCTGGGACGTCTTGGCATGGGACTGGCGGCAGTGGCCAGTGTGGCCGTCCCCCTGGCTTTGATCTGGGCTGCACTGGCGTTATGGCTGGGACGCACCCAGCAGCAACTGGCCGAATCCACTCTCTCCAATCCTGACAATCCCTCCAGCCTGAAAGGAGCCTGACATGATCTCCCGCCGTGATTACCTGAAACTGGCATTGGCCAGTGGTACTGTACTCAGCTTCAAACCCTCGCTGCTCTGGGCCGGGGATCAGAACCTGCCATTGATCACCCGCATCATTCCATCCAGTGGCCAGGCATTGCCTGCAGTAGGGCTTGGCAGTTCAGCCACCTTTGCCAGCGTGGCGCGCAGTGAAGACACCAACGCCCTGCGAGAAGTTTTCAAGGCTTTATTTGAGCACCAGGGCCGGGTGTTTGACACCGCTCCCGGTTATGGTGCATCCGAAGAAGTTGCCAGCGCTCTGGTGCGTGAACTGGGTCAACAGGAGACCGTCTTCTGGGCCACCAAACTCAATGTAGCCGGTCGCGGTGGTGGTCGGGCAGATCCTGCGGCAGCACGTCGGCAGTTGGAAACCTCCATCGAACGGATCGGCAAAAAGCCGGTGGACCTGATTCAGGTGCACAACCTGGGCGATGTCCCCACCCAGCTTGGACTGCTGAAAGAAGCGCAGTCAGCCGGTCGCATTCGTCATGTGGGTGTCACCACCACCTTTCCCAGCCAGTATGCAGAGCTGGAACAGATCATGCGGCGGGAAACGCTGGATTTCATTGGTGTGGACTACGCCATTGACAACCGCACCATGGAAGAACGCATTCTGCCACTGGCTCAGGATCGCAGCATTGCGGTGCTGGTTTATGCACCCTTCGGCAGAACCCGCCTGTGGGAAAGGGTTCGTGGTCATCAGGTGCCGGACTGGGCAGCCGAATTTGATGCTCATTCCTGGGGACAGTTTTTCCTCAAGTTTGTACTGGCTCATCCGGCAGTGACCACCGCCACCCCGGCCACCAGCCGTCCGCATCACATGGTGGACAACATGGGAGCAGCACTGGGGCAGTTGCCTGATGCCGCAATGCGCCAGCGCATGATTGAACACCTCAACAATCTGGGTTAAAAAACTCAGAAGGTGGCGGTATTCGGCAAGCGCTCCACCAGCCAATCGATCAGCACCCGAACGGCCGGTAATAAACCACGGCGATGCTGGTACACCAGATGCAGGTGGTTAACCGGCAGTTGCCAGTCCGGCAGCACCTGCACCAACCGGCCATCAGCCAGATAACTGCGGCACAGATCCTGCGGCAGCATTGCCAGCCCTTGCTTGCAGGCCGCCGCTTCACGCAGCAACCACAGGTCATCACTCAGCAGGCGGGGTTGATGACTGAGTGTGACCCGCTCCCCTTGCGGTGAGGTCAGCTCATAAACATAACGTCCACTGGAATAGGGCATCGACAGACTGGCCCAGGTCACCAGATCAGAAGGATGATGGGGCTCACCCTGTGCTGCCACATAATCCGGATGCGCCACCAGGGCCTGCAACGAAGGCGCCAGAGGGCGCACAATCAGTGAAGAATCTTCCAGATTGGCTCGCACCCGCAAGGCGATGTCGACCTGATCGTCCAGCAGGTTCACCGGTTTGTTGGTCACCATCAGGTCCACCACCACCTCCGGGTACTGCGCCATGAAGTCCGGGATATGTTTGATTAACATGTGCTGGCTGACAGCATAAGGACAGCTCACCCGAACCCTGCCCCGTGGCCGCTCCTGCACCATCTGCGTCACCTGCTCCGCAGCCTGGGCAGCCGCCAGCAAGGCTCGGCAGTGCACCAGAAACTCCTTACCAATATCCGTCAGCATCAGTTTGCGAGTGGTTCGATGCAGCAGGCGCACGCCCTGTTCCTCTTCCAGATCAGCAATGCGACGGCTCAGGGTCGACTTGGGAATACCCAGCACCCGTGCTGCCTGACTGAAACTACCGTGCTCAATGACCTGTGCAAAAAGCGCCAGGTTGGTGATGTCTTTCATGACTGCTCCCGAAGCCTTTTGATGCAGCTGATTATGCACATTGTTCCAGATATGGGACAGCCATTCTCACTTTACCCATCTAATACTTTGCATCAATCAACCGTAGAATGGCTTCATCGTAAACAAAGCAACCTTCAACCCCTTCTCATGAGGTGTTTTTATGAATATTCTTCAGATTGATGCAGGACTTTTTGCTGAACAATCCGTTAGCCGTAACCTGAGCAAAAAAATTGTCACTCGCCTGCAAGAGCAAAACCCCGGCGCACAAGTCATCTTGCGTGACCTGATTGCCAGCCCGATCAACCACCTGGATGGTGAAATTCTTATGGCTGGCGGCACTGAAGCAGCTAACCGCTCCGAGCGTCAGCAAGCAGAACTGGCCATCACCGAAACTCTGCTGGATGAAGTGTTTAATGCCGACGTGCTGGTCATTGGTGCACCACTGTATAACTTCAGTATTCCATCACAACTGAAAGCCTGGGTGGATCGTATTGCACAGGCAGGACGCACTTTCCGTTATACCGAAAACGGCCCGGAAGGTCTGTTAAAAGGCAAACGTGTTGTTATTGCCTCGGCTCGTGGTGGTGTTTATTCCACAGGCCCAGCCACAGCTATGGAACATCAGGAAAGTTACCTGAAAACCCTGTTGGGCTTTATTGGCATTACCGACATCACCATCATTCGTGCCGAGGGTGTGAACATGGGTGACGAAAAACGCGCCCAGGCCATTAATGCTGCCGATGTGGAAATTGCCGAACTGGCAGAAGCTTAATCCGGTTTAGTCAAACAGTGTTGCTGGTGCTGGTTTATAAGTCATCGCCAGCAGCTGCTGTTGCAGTGCAGCCGCATCCAGCGGCTGTTCACTGATCAGCTCCAGCCGGGAATCGCGCCGATAAGCCACCGGCTGCACCACCAGTTCTGACCCTACCTTGCTAAAACTGCGCCAGGTTTTACTGCCCACCCGGAACACCCCTTTCAGGCGTAACAGGTCTTTTTGTTGATCCACCCACTGATATAAACAATCTTCATCAAAGGCATCATCCCGATGAAACACCCAGCCCACTGAATAAGCACCCAGCCCATCACCCTGCTGGCAAACCGGCTGTCCCGGTTGCGGCATAGCCAGAAATGGCAAGGTCACTCCACCCTGACGAATCAGGCTGCCTGTTGTTTCATGCCCAATGACCTGTTTCTGTTCCCGGCTGGCAGCAATCAGCTGCACAGCAGAATCCAGCACACTCAAGGGTAACTGCCCCTGCTGGCAAGTCAGCACCGCCAGTTTGGGTGGAAACAACTGCCCTGCCTGTTGTACTGCCAATGCGGTTTGTTCCGGTGTCGCCAGATCACTTTTGTTAAAAACCAGAATATCAGCCAGCGAAATCTGATCCTGAAAGGTTTCATGTGCCATTACACGCGGGTCATCCAGCTGGCGGGCATCCACAAGGGTGATCACCGGATGAAGTTCCAGCACTTCGTTAAACTGCTCACCCTGTAACAGATCCAGAATACCTGCTGGATGCCCCAGCCCGGTTGGCTCGATAAACAACCGATCCGGTTTAAAACGTTGTAGCAGATTAACCAGTGTTACCGACAGGGTCAGCCCTAGTGCACAACAGATGCATCCACCGGGAATTTCTTTCACCTGAATACCATCACCGGCATCCAGCAGGCTGGCATCCACCCCGATCTGCCCGAATTCATTCACCACTAGCGCCCAACGTTCTCCCTCTGGTTTTTGTGCCATCAGGTGATTGATTGCGGTGGTTTTACCAACCCCCAGAAAACCGGTGATCAGGTGGACAGGAATCCTTTTTGCGGGGTTACTCATAAGGCTTTTTCCCGCTCCAACAATTGCTGTTTCATTTTTAATCCAAAAGCATATCCACCCAGACTGCCGTCAGAGCGTAATACCCGGTGGCAAGGCACCAGAAAAGGAATGGGGTTGGCACCACAGGCCGTACCCACGGCGCGAATGGCGCGGGGTTTGCCTATACTGGCCGCGATCTGGGCATAACTGCGGGTTTGTCCGCGCGGGATTTGCAGCAAAGCCTGCCATACCTGCAATTGAAAGGGTGTGCCCTGCAGATCCAACGGCAAGTCGGCAATCAAACGGGGATTCACCCAGGCTTCACTGATCCGCTGCGACCAGCTGATCCGCTGAGCAGCAGTGAGTGGAGCAACACCTGCAGCAGCAAACCGGGCAAGCTGTTCAGAAAAATCTTCATCACTCAGTACCGGCTCCAGCGCCACCAGCCCTAGCTGACTGATCAGAATCACCGAGTTGCAATGTCCCGTCTGATATTCAGTCCAACCCAGCAAAGAACCTTTTAACAACGCTTGATGGATCATTACTTAACCCTGTTCAGCAGAAGATGTTGCCGGGATTATAACCCACAAAAAACCCCGCCGAGGCGGGGTCAAGGATGGCAGAGCGTGAAACTCTTTTGTACCTGATGAATTGATTACTTCATCGAGATGGTGGTATTCACACCGGCAGACACGCTGTCCGGCTCAAACCAGCGCTCGGTGACAGTCTTGCTGTGCGTCCAGAACTTCACCGCCTCTTTACCGTTGGGACCCAATGGACCCAGGCGGGAAGCACGCGAACCAGTGAAGCTGAAGTAGGCCACCGGAACCGGGATCGGCATGTTGATACCCACCTGACCCACATCAATTTCATTCTGGAACTTGTGTGCGGCCCAACCGGAAGCGGTGAAGATCGAAGTACCATTGCCGTTTTCGTTGGCGTTGATGAAGGCAATGGCTTCATCCAGGGTATCCACTTCCACCACACACAGCACCGGACCAAAAATCTCCTGGCTGTAGATGTTCATTTCCGGAGTGACCTTGGTGAATACGGTTGGGCCCACAAAGTTGCCCTTCTCGTACCCTTCCACCACACAGTTGCGGCCATCCAGCGCCAGGGTTGCACCCTGCTCCACACCGGAATCGATCAAGCGGATAATGCGCTCTTTGGCCTGAGGAGAAACCACCGGGCATACATCGGCTTTTACATTGGTGCCGGGGCCCACAATCATCTTTTTGGAGCGTTCAACAATGTCATCCACCCACTGACGTGCTTCACCCACCAGCACCACCACCGGGTTGGCCATGCAACGCTGACCTGCTGCACCAAAGGCTGAGCCGATCAGGGCATCAATCGCCTGGTTTTTGTTGGCATCCGGCAGGATCACACAGTGGTTTTTGGCACCCATCATGCACTGGGCGCGTTTACCGGCATTGCTGGCCATCTGGTAAACCTGTTCACCCACATGGCTGGAACCAATGAAGGACACCGCCTTGATGTGTTCATGCTGACACAGGCGTGCAGCCACTTCCGGACCACCGTGCACCACGTTCAGCACACCCGGTGGCAGACCGGCTTCGTGGGCCAGCTCAACCAGACGCAGGGTCGAAGTCGGATCTTGCTCAGAAGGCTTGAGTACAAAGGTGTTACCGGTTGCCACGGCAATCGGGAACATGAAACAGGGCAGCATCACCGGGAAGTTGAATGCTGTGATACCGGCACCCACACCCAGTGGCTGCTTCAGGGTGTATACGTTAACACCGGTGGCAACGTTTTCAGCCAACTCACTCAGCTGCAGCGTCGGAATGGAGCAGGCATGTTCAATCACTTCCAGACCACGACCCACTTCACCCTCGGCATCTGGCAGGGTTTTGCCGTGTTCTTCGGTGATCAGTGCTGCCAGCTCTTTCACGTTTTCACGCACCAGTTGCTGGAACTTCAGCATGATGCGCATGCGCGCACCCAGTGAGGTGTTGCGCCAGGTTTTGTAAGCTTCGTTGGCATTGTTGATGGCTGCATCCACTTCGTCCAGGGTACAGAAGGGCACACGAGCAACCACTTCCTGTGTGGCCGGGTTCAGCACATCGCGCCAGTCAGTGGATTTGGAGATGACTTTTTCGCCACCGATGATCATGGGGGTTTGACGCACAGTCATGGCTTACCTCGTTGTCTGGTGTTGTTGTTATGTTTTGCAGGGTGTTTGCATGTTAGACACCAGACTGCACGCTTGACAAGGTGTAAGGATGCAAGGCAGCCTTGCAAAAATGCAAGGTATCAGATCAACAGCACAAGGAGGCCGGAATGGACTGGGAAGATGTACGGATTTTTCTGGAAGTGGCACGCACCGAAAAACTCAGTGAAGCGGCCAAACGCTTGCGCATCAATGCCTCCACCATTTCTCGTCGTCTGCATCGACTGGAAGCCGGACTGGAAGTACAGCTGTTTGAGCGTGGACCGGAAGGCCATCAGCTGACCAGTCAGGGCCAGTTATTGCTGGCCACTGCCCGCAAGATGGAGCAACAGGCCTTAACTGCCGGTGAAATTCTGCAAGGGCTGGGAGAAGAGCGCATCGGTTCCGTGCGAATCGGCTCCACCGAAGGTTTCGGCAGCTTTTTCATTGCCCCGAAATTGACTGAGTTCTGTCGTTTGCATCCGCGCCTGGTGGTTGAACTCTTACCCATGCCGCGTTTTGTCAAACTCACTCGCCATGAAGCCGATATGGCCGTCAGTATCGAACGACCGCGACATACCAGCCTGGTGGTCACCAAGCTCTGTGATTACCGCCTGCAGCTCTACGCCACTCAGGCTTATCTGGATCAGGCACCAGCGCTGGAAACACTGGAAGACCTCAACCATCATCGGCTGATTGGCTACATTGATGAACTGATGTTCACCGACCAGCTCAACTACATGGATCGGCTGCTGCCGGATGCCCAACCCGCTTTTCGCAGCACCAGCGTGGTGGCTCAATACACCATGGCTCGCGCCGGGCTGGGTGTTGCCATCCTGCCCTGCTTTCTGGCTCAGGAAGCACCGGAGCTGCAAGCCCTGCTGCCGGATCAGTTGGGTCTGACCCGCAGCTTCTGGCTGGCAGCCCAACCCGAACGCAAACGCCTGGCGAGGGTAGAAGCGGTATGGCAGGAACTCAAACGCCTGGCTGAGGTTCACCGGGGTTTGCTGCTGGGTGAACCCGAATCGCATCAATAACGCGCCAGAATTCGCTCGGAGACGATCAACCAGCCAGCATAAGGGTTATGTTCCAATACCAGCTCCTTACGCACGCGGCTGGAATAGCGATTGGATTCATAACCTTGGTCAAATGTTGCAATCGCCCGCTGATCACCTTCAAACACCACTTCCAGGTTCTTCAATTCCAGCTCGATAAAATCGGGTTGAGACAGGCGCACATAACGTTGCCTTTCCCATCGAGCAGGATCCAAACCGTCAGCAGAGCGAAAGGTCTCTGCATAAAGGATCAGATAACCAGCGGGGTCACGGTCACGCCAGGCATTGGCCCAGGCATCCAGTGAAAACAACACACCCGCCAGAAGAACAGCCTGCTGATCCATCTCTGGTCGATCAGCATCCGCCACCTCAATCGCATCAACTGCAGGAGCAGAGACAACTTCAGGCAATAACGGCCGCTCCGTCATACGCTCCTGCCAGGGCGTCACAGGTGCTGCAAACTGGTAAGTGGTCGAAAACCAGAAGTGGGGGTTTCGGTCCTTGCCCTCAGCCTCTGCCTCTCCGCCGCTGATACGCCAGGCCAGTGAGGTATCAAAGCTCCAGCGCCCCTGACTGAAACGTACACCCGGACCAGCTCCAGACAAATGACGACTCGGATCACCCGAACTGGCTGTAGGACTTGCATTCACACGCACACCACCGGCATCAACAAACAGGTAGGGTGTCCATTGTTCAGTCAGGCTGTAACGCAGCTCGGACTGAACGAACCAACCCAGATCACCGGCGGCCTCACCCGAAGGGTAAGCACGCACAGCGTTGGCGCCGCCCAGAGAGAAGCCTTCCGAGGAGTCCAGATTAGCACTGGTCCATTGGCTGGCCAGACGTCCAAACAGGCTATAACGCTCATCAATACGTTGCAGCCTGGCCAATTCCAGATTGACCTTGTGAAACAAACCAGCAGTATTCAGTGAGTCCACATCAGCAGCATCCAGCATCAGATAACCAGGCGTCCAACTCAGACTGCCATAAAACAGGCCTCCTCCACCCCAGGCATCACGGCGATCAAACTGTAACGTCAGTGGCAAGGCATGGCTGCTTTTTTCATCATTTCCCAGCGAGGGAATATAAGTGTCCAGCGCCTTGTACTGATAACCACCCGACAACAGCAAGTTGGATTGCTGACTGCGATGCAGTGGATAAGTCAGTGTCACCCCAAACACATCCGCCTGACCACGGATGCCGCTGGAAGCCAGCTCACGCCCCAGCTCATAATCTGTTCGCACTGCACTGACCTGGCCACGCAAACCGGACACCCCCAGCGGCCTTGACCAACTCAGGCGACCCAGCCACAAGCCCTCTTCGGTGTACATGCCTCGCAAGGCCAGCTCATCACCCATCACCAACAGACGATTGGTGCGTATCTCTGCATGAGTTCGCCAGTTACCGGTATAACGGTTACCATGGTTATCCAGCCCCAGCTCCAGATGATACCGAGGCTCATCCAGCGCCCTCACTACCAGATCACCTTCACCACGCTGCTGCCCCGGCCGCATGATTGGAGCCACACGACTGCCCGGCAGATCACTCATCAACAGTATGGATCGTTCCATCTGTGCTGCATCAATCAGTTCGCCCGGCTGCAGCGGTGCAAGATAGGGTGTTAAACCTTCCACCTGTTCCGGATCACCTTCTACCTTGACTTGCCCATAACGCCCTTCCAGCACATGGATCTGCAATACACCACCATCAGCCACTTCCTGAGGCGGCAAATAAGCACGTGCAAAGGGGTAGCCCTGACGACGGTAATGCTCACTGATCCGATTCGCCAGGGACTGCAAACCAGCCAGATCCAGAGACTGCCCCAAGGCATTCGCCAGCAGAACCAACAACTCCTCATCACTGAAACGCGTGTTACCTGAAAAAGCCACACCGCCGAGTAACAGTTGATCACCACCCGGCGGAAACTCGGTCAGGGGTGCCGCTTCAATAGCCAGGCCGGTATCATGCTCTGGCAGAGGAGTCACCACCGGTGCAGGCAACTGCTGCAATACACGGCCGGTATCCGGTGTCGTCTGTGCCTGCGCAATACCTGCTGCCAACAAGGTCAAAGGGAAAAAGCTGACAACCAGCGGTTTGATGCAAGCATTCAACTTATTCATCATCACCGCCTTCTGCTGCATTCACACCACCATCAACCAGAAAAACGCGCTGCTGACCAGGCTGACGCGCCTGAGCCAGCAAAATACGATCCAGATCCGCACTGCTGATTTCTTCAGCAACCAGCTCGCGAGTATTCACCTCCACCACTTCCATGGTGCCGACGCGTTGATCCACCACGCGGCGAATACCAGCTGGCATTTCACCACCACGTTGAGTGGTCAGCATCACAGCCTGATCCAGACCTGATCCACCTGGATTTAACTGAAGACGCTGATCAGAGGAAAGGGTGCCAGCAGGCTGGTTCACCTGACTGACCAAGGTACGCGTGGTTTCAAGCGGTTGCGTTGGCACTTCAACGGCTGATGTTTCTGGTTCAGAGGGTGTTGTTTCTGGTTCAGAAGGTGGTGATGGCGGCGGTGTCACCGGTGGAGCTGCGATAATCTGCAAAGTGCCATCTGCAAATGCAACAGCATATCCCAGCCCATTGCTCAAACCGCCTGGCGTCAAGACATAACTGCCTTCTTCTGTAGCTCCCTGGCTGTCACCCGAATACACCAGCGCACCCGTCAGAACCGACTCAGCATCACCATTAACCAACCCGGTTATATCAACACCATTGCCGCCTGAATAAGGTGTTGCGTCTGTGATTTTGTTGTCATCCCGGGCCGTAACCGTAACAGTCGGCTGTTCACGGTAAATGGCATAAAGGCCCGAGCTGCCCAGGGCTGTAGTGTATTGAGTCGTTGTAGCATTACTGTTATAGCGGAAATTGCCCGAACCAGAACCCACCAGATCCGTGACACCACTGCTGCCAGCCACACTGCCGGTATAAAGCACAGCGCGTCCGCCAGCACCGGTGGTGATGTTGCCACTCTGATGGATGATATTACCGTCGCTGGCTGCTCCAGCTGCAACACTCCGCCCTGCATTCAGGATAATGGCGTCACTGGCTGTAGAACCAGACAAGAGATTGCCTTTAATGGTCAGATCACCGGTTTGAGTCGCAATATCCATTTTCCCGCTGGTGGTGATATCACCTAACTCAAGAGCGCCACTGTTCGTGAAACTCACACTGCCTGTGTTTGCAGCCAGTAGTCTGACATTATTTTCGGTGCTTTGAAGGGTATAGTTAACGCCAGAACCGAGCAAATTCAGCGTATTGGCGGTGATAGCCCCTTCAAAATTTATGAAAGTATTGGAATTGAGTGTAATGTCACCCGTAAAAGCATTGATACCATCATAACCAATACTATTGGTGCTATTACCTGGGTGGACATTAATCCCCGCAACATTAGGATTCGCTGAAAATCCATTCAGAAAAATATTTCCGCTTTGCGAGACGATGTTTTCCTGACTTTCACCAAAAAAATAGATACCGCCATACTGCCCATCATAGCCTGTGCTATTCAGGCGTCCGGTGATATTGATATCACCAGAATCAGAACGTATTTCCAATAAACTATCTGGATTATTCCAACCATAAAGCCCGACGCCGGCTCCATGCGTATCTTTTGCAAAAGCGGTTTCGCCGATAATAATAATATTGCCACCCGTTGACGCAATGGAAGATGTCAGATTATTCTGACGAGTGATCATCAATAGCCCATAATTCCAACTGGCATTGGTACTACTACCCTCCTGAATAGCCGATATATGGATGTCACCATCACCTGAGCTGATTTCAGACTTACTGAACAGTATGCCGACATACCCCTGCATGCCGGTGGCGCTCTGGTTCAAGCTCTTACCGTAGAGCGCAACATCGCCCCCTGCTGTAACCAGTGTTGCGTCGGAAAGGGTAATACCATTCTTGAGCTGA
This sequence comes from Marinospirillum alkaliphilum DSM 21637, assembly GCF_900119735.1. GTDB lineage: Bacteria > Pseudomonadota > Gammaproteobacteria > Pseudomonadales > Halomonadaceae > Marinospirillum > Marinospirillum alkaliphilum. The sequence goes on from NZ_FPJW01000009.1 coordinate 17,123, forward strand.
CGTGCAGCATCGGTATAAACATGGTGTGTTGTGCCCGCCATGGCATAACCATCACCTACTGTCAGTCCGTTCCAGGTAATAGAGCCAGAACCACCGCCCATCCAGAGATGGCCACCATGGGTGGTGATGGAGGAGCCATTCATCAGATAAATCGAGCCTGCCCCTGAACCATCCGCATCGGCCCAGAAAACCAGTGAAGCATCTTCACCGGATGCACCGGTCAGGCTGGAGCTGGCATTCATGGTGATATCACCAGCGGTTTTTAATGTCAGATTGTCACGATAGGTCGTCGAACCGCCAACCGTGATATTACCGGCTGTTTCACTACCAATAATGATATTGGAGAAGCCGTTAACAAAGTTGGTATCAAGATAGCTGGATGCCAACTGCAAGCTCCCCGCTGCACCACCGATACCAATGCCCGTGGACGTGCTCAGTGGTTTAACCACCAGATGTCCTGTCGAGGCAAGTCTTTGATTGCTGGATATAGTGAGGGTATCAGCGATGATTGTTATATCACCACCTTCTGTACTTTGGATCAGGTTGTTTACATTTCCTGAGTTTAGATTCACGCCCTCCGAGCTTCCATGCAAACCTGCCGTACCCTGCAGGGTGATTTCACCACTGGCTGTAGTCAACCTGCCACCGTCGAGCCTGATACCATCGTTATCTGTATTAGCAGTTATAGCACTGTTGCCCCCACCTATACCTATCAGGGTGATATTGCCAGCTCCACTTGCATTGAGATGAGAGTTTGCATCCATGCGAATGCCATGATTCCCACCTCCATTATCCCCCGCACTTTGTCCACCACCTTGACCTTCAATATGGATATCACCTGTTGCATTCATGGTGGTATTTTCAATCCCAACGCCCCAGTTACCACGATTGGTATCCCCTGCTGTCGCAGCGTTTGACGAGCCGATACCATGAATGGTGATGTTATTGGCGGTGATGGTGTTACCACCATTAAAGCGAGTCCCTATTCCAAATCGATAATTGGTTTGGGCACTTTTTCCTGACATATAAAGGTCACCACCACCGGTGCTGATAGTAGATCCTAATATATTAATACCCGAATATCGCTCCGTAATAACTGGACTAAGTGTGGCTGGAGTATTTAAAAATGCGGCATAAGAATTTCCCACATTCAAACCATTCCATACAGTACTCCCACTACCCCCACCCATCCAGAGGTGTCCGCCGTTGGTTAAAACAGCTGCATTAGGGTTAAACAACACTCCACCTACTTCATTGCCATCACTATCTGCCCAAAGTACAGTATTGAGTTTGCCACCACTTGAACGGATCGATATACCAGGATTTAAGACAATATCGTTTTGCGACTTGAGCGTGAGTGTTGAAGATCCCAAAACACTCACGGTATTGATATTTTGATTAAGTATGAGATTGTCATTTTGAGTGATGGTAAGTTGGCCATTTAGCATCAATGCATCACTGCCCTGGGCTTTAAGGAAAGGGGTCGCATAACCTTCAAGCATGACCCAGTTAGACCCAAAGTCGCTGAAACCATAACTTGAAGCGTGAGTCTCATTGCTCGTTATTTGTGTGCCGCCAGCACTTGTGGATAAACCATTAACCCAATAGCTGGTTACAACATTAGAGCCATCACCTTGAGCATTTTTTCCAATCAGACCACCTTTCGGGTCGCCTGTGCCTGTTGTGGTAACGGTTCCGCTGGCATAGCTGTTGGTGACAGTGGCATCGTTGGTGCGGATTTCACCAACCAGGCCACCAACACCACTCAAGTCAGCATTGTTGGCCTGAGCTGAGACCACGCCTGCCGCGTAGCTGTTAGCAATAACCCCACCTGCCCGAAAGGCTCCGACTAACCCGCCCACATTGCCTTCCGCCCCGGTGATGGTGACATTACCAAGGGCAAAAGAATTGCGAATGGTCGACACGCGGCCCGAGGCCAGATGGTTGGTTGCATCACCGACCAGACCGCCAACATTGCGGTTATTAGCGGTCACGGCCACATCGGTACTGCTCCACTCTATCGTGCTACCAACTGAATAGCCGACCAGCCCCCCTGCATCAGCAGCTCCTGCACCTGTGCGCGTCGATGTAACGCTTCCCTGCGCATGGACATTGAAAATATGGCTATTAGTGGTATTACCAACAAGCGCGCCCACGCCACCACCTGAATTGGTAACGTTTACACCCACCAGCCTAAGATTAGAAAGGGTCGCCCCTTCGGTATTACCAAACAGCCCGGCTCCGGACGCATTGTGGCTGACAGTCAGGTTCCGTATCTGGTTACCAAGACCGTCAAATTCACCTGAAAAACGCTGGCCCGTTGTGTTGGTTCCAATCGGTGTCCAGTTGACGGAGAAGTCCAGGTTGCCACCCAATACATAGCGGCCATTCAAACCACTGCTCATGCTTGCCACTTCTGACTGACTACGCAGGATGGTGTGATCCTGGCCATTGATGGCAAGGGTATTTGCAGAAGTTTCAGAAAGGTCAACGCGCCCATGCACGATCAAATGGCTGTTGTTATTGCCGTAGGTCGGACTGGCAGCATTGCCATTCCAACCATGATTCAGAGCAAGCTCAGCTGAGCCAGCTACAGTGAGCGTGGCGTTGATCAAAATATCGCCATGCGCTGTCAGGGTCAGCGTATTCTGATCCCATTCCACATCGGCATCTACATTGATATTTCCGCGCTCGGAACCTGCTGCTACGGTCTGAATTTCAACAGAAGTCGTTGCAAGGTTGTTTTGCAGTGTTGTTGCACCTATGCCAGAAGCACTCTGAGTACCATCCCCCTTGCTGATGGTGAAGTCAGTCGGATCAATCAACCAGGTACCTGTCTGCCCCTGCTCAGCACGAGTGGTTATTTGCACGTCTGCAGCTATTTGTACTTTCGCAGCACTGGTCTCGATAAACCCGCCATCGCCGCCATTGGGTGCGCTGGCATCCAGACGACCGGCCACATCAATTCGGTCATGGTCCATGCCGCCCAGGAGCTTGATGGTGCCCGTGCCGTGATCCCGGCTGAGGGTTCGTGCTTCAGTGGTACCGGTATGATTGATCACTGTGCGGGTCAGTTCTCCAACTGCCTGAGCAGTCAGCAGAACTGTACCGCTATCAGCGCGAATGGCACCGCCCTGTTCGATCAGGGCATCAATGGCAGCCTCTTCAATTTCCAGCTTGACCGGGCCTCCCATATCCAGGAGCACCCTTCGACCAGCACCCAACAACACATCACCCTGACTGGCGGTAATGCTGCCCGTGTTTTCAATGCGTGCAGCAATCAGCGCAACATAACCACCTTCGCCTGCTTGAATCTGTCCCTGATTAATTATTGCTGCATTGCTATCACCTTCAAACCGGTACCGACCGGCAGCAAAATCTTCATTGCTGATGTTGAGGGTGGAGGCAACCAATCCACCCACATTAATCTGTGCCGTGGTGGAAAAAACCACACCGTTTGGATTGATCAGAAATATCTGGCCATTGGCATTTAATGCACCCTGGATACTGGATACATCAGAACCAATGACCCGATTCAGTGCTACAGCATCTCGCCCTGGTTGATTGAATGTAACGCTATTGCCTTTTCCGATGGAAAAGCGCTGCCAATCGATGGCCATTTTATTGCTGGACTGATCAATCACCATATGACCGGATTGCTGGTTGATCTGCCCCTGACCCAGAGTGACCTGCCCACCCGATGGCAGGCTATTGGCAAATAACTGACTACTCACCAGTAACAAACTACCTGCAGCCAGGAGAGTGTGCCCCGAACGTCTGATTTTCTGCCGTGTTCGACTGCTGCTCAGCTCACTGGTTACCTGCCACATCCCTTTGGATGCATTCCAGACAAGACGAAAAATGGTGTTCATGGTGTTCTCCCCACAACAATGTGGTAGCTGGCAGGTGCAACACCTGCAGCCAGAAAAGTGCTTTGGGGAGATATGTTAAGCAGTTACAAATAGACAAGTCCTGAAGTAAAACTGAACAAAAAATGGATAAGGTGCTTTTTTATGGTTTTTGTTCAGTTTTTATCCAGCAAAATGCGATACCCGACACCTGACTGAGTAATGATGGGGTTGTTATCTTTATTGCAACCCATTTTACGGCGCAGGCGATAGATCAGCGAGGTGATGGTTTCCAGACTATTAACACCTGCTTCGCGCTCCAACTGGTGAAACAATTCATCACGAGGCACCAGTGAGCCACCGGCAGCCACCAGCAGTTTCAACAGGGTAAACTCTGCTTTAGTCAGGTGCTCCTGACGCCCATCATGATGTGTCATGCAAAAACTCTCAGCATTCAGTGTCCAGCCCGTGAAACAGGATGTCTGAGTAGCTGTATTACGGCGCAGGGTATTACGTACCCTCAGCTCCAGCTCTCTGGCACTGAAGGGTTTAACGATATAGTCATCGGCACCCAGCTCCAATCCGCGAATACGGCTGGGTTCATCCATTCGGGCCGATACGATGAACACAGGCACATCACTCTGCTTGCGCAACTCAGCCAGTAACTCCAAACCGTCCACGTCTGGCAGGTTCAGGTCCAGCAGGATCAGATCAAACCGGTGTGTAGCCAACTGCTGGCGGAAGGTTTCACCACTTTCAGCCACACTGATCTGATGCCCGTAGACCTGCAGGTACTCTCGGATCAGTTCACGCAGGTGAAAATCATCTTCCACCACCAACAGGTGTGTTGCGTTCATGCTTCGCTCCGTTTCTTCTGCTGTTCCGGCGGCACATCCGGCAATTCAACAATAAAACAACTGCCTTGCCCTGGCTCACTCTCCAAAAGTAACTGGCCGCCATGCAGACGTGCAATGCGCTCGGCAACATACAGCCCCATACCCAAACCAGGTTCGGTCACTTCAACGCCGCGCTGGAACTTACCGAAAATACGCTGTTGATCAGTCACCGGAATACCTACCCCGTTATCCCAGACCATCAGGCGATAAAGACCGGGCAGAGCCTGACCATCAATTCGCAGGGTTCTACCCGGTGGATTGTGACGCAAGGCATTGTCGAGCAATTGCAACAGCAGGGTTTCCAGCAGTTGAGGATCACCAGCCAGACGACCGCTGACCTCCTGCTCAACCTGCGCCTGGCGTTGCTGAATCAGAGGTTGCAGCTGGGCCAACACCTTCTGCACCAGTGGGCGGCATTCAACCTGTGCCGCATCCCGCCGCCACTGCAGGCGCTCAAAGTTCTCCAACTGAAGCGCCTTGTCGACCAGTTGCATGAGTTTGTCCAGCGACTGGCGCTGATGTTCCAGGCTTTTGGCCTGCAACTCAGGGTTTTTGCCACCCGTAACACTCAGCAACTCATTGGCCGAAAGAATGGCTGCCAGCGGTGTACGAAACTCATGGGCCACACGCCGCAGGAACTGCTGCTGATCCAGACCAGCCTTTTGCTCCTCTTCCAGTGCAAGATTCAAGGCTTGGTCACGGGCTTTTTCATAAGCCCGTTTTGCAGCGTAAACCCGATCATTAACGGTCAACTGCATCAACACCATATGCACCAGGCTACCGGCAATCGATAAGGCATTGTTCCAGAACTTCAGCTGGATCAGCCCCAGCAGCCCAAAAATGGTCACCAGTGCAGCCAGCATCAGCGGGCCAAACGCCAGCAGGTAAAAACGGGCTGCACGATTGCCGCGAACCGCCAACCAGATGGCCAGCAACAGGTTAAAAAACACCTGCAGCACAAACACCTGCCACAACCAGGGCTTCAACCAGGCATCCCAGCCACCCAGAATCGCCAACACTCCCAACGTCAGCAACAAACCGTGAAACAGCCACAAAAAGCGATCCAGTCGCGGGTGATGCCGCTGTAGCTGCACCAGATCACGCAGTAACCACCAAGTCAGTAGAATCAACAGACTGTGCAACAAACTGATCCAGGGTTCTGCACGTAGCGGCTGATCCCAGGCCAGTAAAAAGTGGGCAATGCCTTCGGTCATTGAAAGGAACAGAGCCAAAGCCATCAGGTAGGCAGCATAAATGCCATAAATGCGTTCCCTCATTACCACTGACTGCATCGCATTAATCAGCGCCAACAACAGGGCCGCCATCAGAAAACCACCCATCATGAGCATTTCACGTCCAAGGTGACGGGTCATGGCTTCCGGTTCCCAGATTCTCAGACTCGCCGCCAGGTTACTGGTGGTTTGAATCTGCAGGTACCAGGTACGCGTCTCGCCGGCCTCCAGACGCAACTCAAACACTGAAGTACGATGTTGCACACTGCGATGAGCCCAGCGGCTATTGTCACCTTGAACCTCAACTCGCCACTGGTCTTTGCCCACAGGTTGATAAAGCGTTACATGATCCAGGTGCGCAGGACGCACTTCCAGCCAGCCTTCATAGGCTCGGTCGTATTGGTTGGTCAGTGTGAATTTTAACCAGGCAGTACCGGGCTGGTACCCCAGGTTCAGATCACCATCCAGAGGGATAAATGCCTGCTCTTTGGCCAGCAAGTCATTCAGTGTCAAGCGGTTATCAGCATCATAAAAAAACAACAACTGGCCGGCCAGGTCATGCACAGGGCGCACCAGGGTTTGTGCTTGCAGTAGAGTGCTGAACAGCAGCAATACCAGCAGCAGTGTTTTGGGTATCAGTTTCGAGGCAGATGGTCCATTCATTGATGCTTCCCCATGCAAGTCACCACAGCGGGTCACTGACAACCCACCACTTCCGGTTCACGCTCCAGCGACACGGCAAAACGCTTTTGCACCTCAGCACGGATTTTCTCTGCCAGCGCCAGCAGCTGTTCGGCATCACCACCACCCTGATGCACCAACACCAGCGCCTGGCGGTCATGCACACCCACAGCACCCTGTTGAAAGCCTTTGAATCCACACTGGTCAATCAACCAGCCTGCAGCCAGTTTAACCCCCTGCTCAGCGCGGTAGGTTGGCAGTTGCGGCCAGTCGGCCTTGAGTTGCTCCGCCTGCTGATGACTGACCAGCGGATTCTTGAAAAAGCTGCCAACATTGCCAATCACTGCCGGGTCAGGCAGTTTTTCCCGGCGAATGTCCGCCACGGTTTCAGCAATCAGCTGTGGCAAAGGCAGGTCATCCACCTGCTGTTGTAAACGCCGCTGCAGGCGTTCTGCCAGATCACCGTAACCCAGCCGAGGTTCGGCCTGGCGCTTTAACTGCAGCTGCAAGGCCGTGATGACAAAACGTCCTTTCCAGTCTCGCTTGAAACGGCTGTCACGGTAAGCCAGCGCGCAGTCTGCCGCAGGAATCACCTCAAAACGGGCAGCCTGTCCATTCCGGGGCAACCACCAGCCTTCCACAGCCAGCAGGCAATCAGCCACTTCAGCGCCATAAGCACCGATATTCTGGATCGGGGCGGCACCGGCCTGACCGGGAATCAGCGCCAGATTTTCCAGCCCGTGATACCCCCAGGCGGTGGTTTCCATCACCAGTTGGTGCCAGTTGTTTCCGGCAGGCACACGCAGGCACAGCTGATCCGGTAACTGTTGCGGCCACTCCAGTGGCCGGGCTTGTTGCTGCAATACCAGCGCATTCAGGGTTGAACGCAAAATGACATTACTGCCACCACCCAGCGGAAACACTGGCAAGTTCAGGCTCAGTGCAAAATCGAAAATTTCTGGCAGCTCATCCGGATGATCAGCACGCACCAACCAGGGCGCATGGCAGGTGAAACCCAGCGTATTAAGGCCGGTCAGGTCTGCCTGTGGTTGCTTGAAGATCATTCAAAGACCGTGGTGTTTGCGAATCTGGATCAGCAGGCGTTTGCAGGCCGACTCCACCAGGTCAATCACCTGATGAAAACCGGCTTCACCGCCGTAATAAGGATCGGGCACTTCACTGATGGCCGAAGGGTTGTAACTCAGCAGCAAACGGATTTTGTCCAGCTGCTCCAGCTCTGTGACCAGATCTTCCAGCGCAGCCTGGTTCTGGCGATCCATTGGCAGAATGTAATCAAAACGATCCAGATCCCCGGCCTCTACCTGACGCGCCCGCTGTGCTGACAGATCATACCCCCGATCCAGTGCCGCCTTCTGCATGCGGGCATCCGGTGCCTTGCCAACGTGCCAGTCACCGGTACCTGCTGAATCAATGTGAATCCGATCCTGCAAACCGGCAGTTTCCACCAGACTGCGAAACACACCTTCCGCCGTTGGTGAGCGACAAATATTGCCCAGACACACAAACAACACACTGACTTGAGGTTGACTGCTCATTCAGCATTGTCCTTCAACAAGGTTTTCAGACGCAGGTAATCTTCCGGGGTATCCACACCATGAGGATGGTGTTCACAGGCTTCAGCCACATGAATCCGGTGCCCCTGCCAGAGTGCTCGCAACTGTTCCAGCTGCTCAGCCTGCTCCAAAGGTGCCGGTGGCCAGGTGACATACTGGTTCAGGAAAGCCACCCGATAGGCATAAATGCCGATGTGGCGTTGAAAGTTCACACCCGCAGGCAAGGCATCCGGCTGAAAATGGCCAGTACCCTGATTAATGAAATGATCCCTGACCCAGGGTTGTGGGCTGCGACTGAAATAAAGTGCCAACCCACGGCAATCACTCACCACCTTGACAATATTCGGGTTAAACACTGCCGCCACTTCATGAATGGTTTCACTCAGCGTGGCCATGCTGGCTTCAGAACAGGCCGCCAGGTTGTTCGCCACCTGGTTGATCAGTGCCGGAGGAATCAGTGGTTCATCACCCTGCACATTCACCACCAGTGCTTCATCCGGCAACTGCAGCAGCCGGGCCACTTCCTGCAGACGATCCGTGCCACTGGGATGTTCCGCCGAGGTCATGCAAACCTCAGCACCAAAGGCCTGCGCCGCATCGCGGATGCGTTCATCATCAGTGGCAATCACCACCCGGCTGGCATGGCTGGCACAAGCCCGCTCCCAGACATGCTGAATCATGGGTTTGCCGCCCATCATCAACAGGGGTTTACCGGGTAACCGCGAAGAAGCGTAACGCGCAGGAATAATGGCCGTGAAACTCATTTTTTATCCAGCTTCTCTTCAGCTGTGAGTACACGTGCCTCACTTTCCAGCATCACCGGCAGGCCATCACGAATCGGATAAGCCAGACCACTGGCCCGGCAAATCAGCTCCTGCGCTTCCTTGTCATAGGTCAGCGGGGCATGGGAAACCGGGCACACCAACAGTGCCAATAACTGTTTATCCATTGCAGACTCCAGTTCTTGAAGATGAATCAGGTAGAATGTCCGGCTGGATTGTACACCAGTTTAATGGAGGCTTTGTTGAAATCCCCCTGTGTCGGTTTCTGTTCCACCACCTTTGGTGATCCCATCTGTCGTGGTTGCAAGCGCACCATTCGCGAAGTTGATCAGTGGAATACCCTGACCGGTGGTGAACAGCGCCAGGTCTGGCAGCGCCTTTGGCAACAAACCACCGAAGTGGTGTGTCGTTATCTGGCGGTCAAAGACTCCACACTGCTGCGCCAGCAATTGCAGCGCTTTGCCGTGCGCCATCATCTGGGCGCACCACCAGAGGTCTGGGCACTGGATTTATTGCGTGCTGGCAGTGAACAAATCCGTGATCTTTCCGCCTACGGCCTGGAACTGTTGCCCAGTTGGAAGCGTCTAACTCCTGCTGAACTGTTTAATCGCATCAATGCCCAACTCTGGCTGGAAGCCGCACAGGCTGCTCGTGACAGCCACCCTGACAACGACCAAAGTTGAAGCCTTGCTGCGCTTGCTCAACTTAACTTTGTCGACACTTTAAACTACAATGCCAGCGCCTTTTAAAGGGATCGATGTCACCATCGATTGCTTTGATTCAAAGAAACAGGATTTTTTGCTGTCGATCGAAGCGCTAACAGATGAGGGTATAAAACCGTGCTAGAAGCTTACCGCAAACATGTTGAAGAACGCGCTCAGGAAGGCGTGCCACCAAAACCCCTTGATGCAGACCAGACCGCCGCTTTGGTTGACCTGCTGAAGAATCCGCCAAAGGGTGAAGAAGCATTCCTGGTCGACCTGATCACCAACCGTGTTCCTCCGGGGGTTGATGAAGCTGCCTATGTCAAGGCTGGTTTCCTGGCTGCCATCGCCAAGGGTGAAACCACCTCCCCACTGATTTCTGCCGAACTGGCTGTCAAACTGCTGGGCACCATGCAGGGCGGTTACAACATCGTCACGCTGGTTGACCTGCTGGACAGCGATGACCTGGGCGCTCTGGCTGCCGAAGAGCTGAAATCCACCCTGCTGATGTTCGATGCTTTCCACGATGTGGCTGACAAGGCCAAAGAAGGCAACCAACACGCCAAGGCAGTACTCCAATCCTGGGCCGACGCCGAGTGGTTCACCAACAAGCCTGCACTGGCTGAAAAAATCTCCCTGACCGTCTTCAAGGTACCGGGCGAAACCAACACTGACGACCTGTCTCCGGCTCCGGATGCCTGGTCCCGTCCTGATATCCCGGTTCATGCCAACGCCATGCTGAAAATGGCTCGTGACGGTATTGAGCCAGTTGAGCCAGGTGCCATTGGTCCGCTGAAACAGATCGAAGCAGTGAAAGCCAAGGGCTTCCCGGTTGCTTACGTGGGTGACGTGGTCGGTACCGGTTCTTCCCGTAAGTCTGCCACCAACTCGGTGCTGTGGTTCTTCGGTGACGACATTCCTTACGTTCCGAACAAGCGCGCCGGTGGTTTCTGTTTCGGTTCCAAAATTGCTCCGATCTTCTACAACACCATGGAAGATGCCGGTGCACTGCCGATCGAAATGCCGGTCGACAACCTGAACATGGGCGACGTGATTGACGTTTACCCCTACGAAGGCAAGGTGTGCAAGCACGGCACCAATGAAGTGATCTCCACCTTCGAACTGAAAACTCAGGTACTGCTGGACGAAGTACGTGCCGGTGGCCGTATTCCGCTGATCATTGGTCGCGGTCTGACTGAAAAAGCACGTGCGGAACTGGGCATGGGCCCATCCACCGTATTCAAACAGCCTGACCAGCCTGTTGATACCGGCAAGGGTTACACCCTGGCCCAGAAGATGGTTGGTAAAGCTTGTGGTGTGGCCGGTGTTCGCCCCGGTACTTACTGTGAGCCGAAGATGACCACCGTTGGCTCTCAGGACACCACTGGTCCGATGACCCGTGACGAGCTGAAAGACCTGGCCTGTCTGGGCTTCTCTGCCGACCTGGTGATGCAGTCTTTCTGTCACACTGCGGCTTATCCGAAGCCGGTTGACGTGGTGACTCACCACACCCTGCCTGACTTCATCATGAACCGTGGCGGTGTTTCCCTGCGTCCCGGTGACGGTATCATCCACTCCTGGCTGAACCGCATGCTGCTGCCAGACACCGTGGGTACTGGTGGTGACTCCCACACCCGTTTCCCGCTGGGCATTTCTTTCCCGGCCGGTTCTGGTCTGGTGGCTTTTGCCGCTGCCACTGGCGTCATGCCGCTGGACATGCCGGAATCCGTACTGGTGCGCTTCAAAGGTGAAATGCAGCCTGGCATCACTCTGCGCGACCTGGTTCATGCCATTCCTCACCAGGCCATCAAAGACGGTCTGCTGACTGTTGAGAAGAAAGGCAAGAAGAACATCTTCTCAGGCCGCGTACTGGAAATCGAAGGTCTGGAGCACCTGACCGCTGAACAGGCATTCGAACTGTCTGATGCTTCTGCCGAGCGCTCTGCTGCTGGCTGTACCATCACCCTGTCTGAAGCGTCCGTGGCTGAGTACCTGAAGTCCAACATCACCCTGCTGCGCTGGATGATTGCCAACGGTTACGGTGATCCCCGTACCCTGGAGCGTCGCGCCAAAGCCATGGAAGACTGGCTGGCCAACCCGCAGCTGCTGCGTGCTGACAAAGATGCTGAATACGCTGCCGTGATCGAAATCGATCTGAACCAGATCAAAGAGCCCATCCTGTGTGCTCCGAACGATCCGGACGATGCCCGCACCCTGTCTGAAGTGGCTGGCACCAAGATCGACGAAGTATTCATCGGCTCCTGTATGACCAACATCGGTCACTTCCGCGCCGCTGGTAAGCTGCTCGAGAAGTTCAAGGGTGCCATCCCGACCCGTCTGTGGCTGGCTCCGCCCACCAAGATGGATCAGCACCAACTGACCGAAGAAGGCTACTACGGTATTTACGGCAAGGCCGGTGCCCGCATGGAAATGCCCGGTTGCTCCCTGTGCATGGGTAACCAGGCACGTATTGCAGCCAAGTCCACTGCAGTATCCACCTCAACCCGTAACTTCCCGAACCGTCTGGGTGATGGCGCTGACGTGTTCCTGGCCTCTGCCGAGCTGGCTGCGGTTGCTTCCATTCTGGGCAAACTGCCAACCACTGCCGAGTACATGGAATTTGCTGCCACCATCAACACCATGGCCAGCGATGTGTACCGCTACCTGAACTTCGATCAGATTGCCGAGTACCAGAAAGCAGCCTCTTCAGTGATTCCGGTTGCTCAGGAATCCTGAAACCAGTCATCAGACTGACCAAAACCCCGCCAACGGCGGGGTTTTTTTATGCTTGCATCCCTTGCGCGACTGATGCAGATTACTGGGTCTTACGGTTCATGTGCACTGCAATAAAGAATAGGTCATCCATCATGTCTCAAGTCCATCGTGTCACTCTGGATCACCTGGCGGTACTCGAACTCAAGGGTGGTCAGCCGGATCAGTTACTGCAAGGCCAGGTCACCTGCGACCTGCGACTGCTCAAGGAAGATCAGGCACTGCCGGGGTTGCTGTGCAATCTGAAAGGTCGGGTGGTGACCAGCTTTGAGCTGCTGCGCCTGGCCAGTGATCACCTGCTGCTGGTACTGCCCGCCGACAATCTGCCAGCCCTGACCGATCACCTGAAAAAATTTCTGCCGTTTTTTCGCTGCACCCTGCAAGAGGTCACCGAACAGTGGCAACTGCTGGGGTTATCTGGCAAAGAAGCACCCGCACTGATCAGCAGCCTGATTACCCCCTGGCCTGAAGGCAAGTATGGCGCTTCCATCAGTGAAACCGGCATTGCCCTGCGTTTACCGGCGACCCTGCCGCGGGCACTGGTGTTACTGAAACGCGAACAGAGTGAGCACAGCAATCTGCTGCAACGCCTGAACAGTCTGACCGAAGCCACTCCAGCCAGCTGCTGGCAGATGCTGGATATTCAGGCCGGACGTGTGGAGGTGACGGCTCAACTGACCGACAGCTACCTGCCGCAGATGCTCAACCTTCAAGCGGTGGGCGCCATCAGTTTCAAAAAAGGCTGTTATATCGGGCAGGAAATTGTGGCCCGCGCGCAATACCGGGGTCAGGTCAAAAAACGCCTGTACCGGGTGCACCTGCCCTGCAGCGAACTGAATGAGCTGCCTGCCAACGTGCTGGACAGCGACAACAAAGTGGTGGGAGACATCATTCTGTCGGCTCCGGACCGCCGTAGCGAAACCGAAGCGCTGGCGGTTCTCAGCATCACGGCCGTGGAAGAAGCCACCCCCCTGTTTGTGCAGGTTGATGGACAAAGCGTTAAACTGAACCTGTTGCAGCTGCCCTATGATGCACAGGGGCGGCTGAATGCCCCTTTTGAAACAACCTGATCAATCGATTCTTTTATTTTCGGAGTGAACACCATGCCTGCATTTGAATTGAAACTGATGGGACTGACCTGTGGTGGTTGTGTCAATAAGGTCACCCAGGCCCTGATGACTCTGGAAAGCGTGAATCAGGTGGAGGTTACCCAGACTGCTGCACGTGTGGAAGGCAACCTCAGCCCTGAACAAGCCATCGAAGTGATTGAAAACCTCGGCTTTGAAGCCGAATCAGTCTGATTCAACCGGGAGTAACCATGACCACCACCCGCCTGGCACTGCGCGGCATGCGCTGTGCCGCCTGCGTTTCAAGTATTGATGAAGCATTGAACAAGGTTCCTGGAGTGGAACAGGTCAGTGTCAACCTGCCCGATCGCAGCGCAGAAGTCAGTGGTGATGTGGATGCTGCCGTGTTGGTCAAGGCGGTTGAATCCGCCGGTTTTAATGCCACCCCGATGGGGGCTGATTATGGTGAAGATGAACGTCAGGCCGAAGAAGCCCTGGCATTGAAAAAAGCCTGGCAACGCACCTGGGTGGCACTGGTGGTAGGTGTTCCCCAGATGCTGTTCATGTTCACCGGGCATCTGCCAATGGTTGAAGAGGCACGGCTGGCCTGGGGTTTGATTGGTCTGGCCACCCTGTTTGCGATGGTCTATTCCGGCAGCCATTTTTTCACTGGTGCCTGGTCGGCTTTAAAAAACCGCCATGCCACCATGGACACACTGATTGCCATCGGTACTGCCTCGGCCTGGATTTATTCCACCCTGATTGTGCTCTGGCCTGAGCTGGTTCCGGCAGAAGGACGCCACGTTTATTACGAAGCAGCCGCGTTTATCATTGGCCTGGTGAATCTGGGACATGCACTGGAAACCCGCGCACGCGGCCAGGCCAGTCAGGCCATTCGCAGCCTGATGCAATTACAGCCGGACACCGCCTGGCTGATCTCACCGGACGGTGAAGAAAAGGAAATGCGGCTGGCCTCCATTCAACCCAGTGACCTGCTGCGGGTACGCCCCGGTGAACGCATTCCAGTGGATGGCATCGTTGCTGAAGGTGAAACACGGGTGGATGAATCCATGCTCACGGGTGAACCGATACCGGTCAGCAAAAGCAAGGGCGACTGGTTGTCTGCCGGAACGGTGAACCAGGGTGCCAGCATCAAGATGCGGGTGCGCAAGGTCGGGGAAGACACTGCGCTGGCTCAGATCATTCAACAGGTGCGTCAGGCACAAAACGCCAAACCCGCCATCGGGCGACTGGCCGACAAAATCAGTGGTGTATTTGTACCGGTGGTGATCCTGATTGCCATCCTGACCGCCACTGTCTGGTGGCTTTATGGCCCGGAACCCAGCTCAGCTTATGCACTGGTCACTGCCATGACTGTGTTGGTGATTGCCTGCCCCTGTGCACTGGGACTGGCCACACCCATGTCCATCATGGTGGGTGTGGGACGTGCCGCAGAAAAAGGTGTGTTAATCCGCCGGGGTGATGCCCTGCAGGAGTCCTCGCGCCTGGATGCCGTAATCCTCGACAAGACCGGCACCATCACCGAAGGCAAACCCTCGCTGGTGGCGCTGGAACGACGCCATACATCCGCAGCAGGCCAGCTCAGTGATGATGAACTGCTGGCTCAGCTGGCCTCGCTGGAGCAGGCCTCGGAACATCCACTGGCAACCGCGATCCTGCAGGCCGCCAAAGACAGAAATCTGACTTTGCCAGCCACGGCAACCCCTGAAATCCTTTCCGGTCAGGGCCTTCGCGGGCAGGTCAATAACCAGACCTGGCTGATTGGTAACCTGTCCCTGATGCAGGAACAGGGCGTTGCACTGGATGCCGCCAGCGAACAACTGCGCCTGCAAATGGCGGATCAGGGGCATACTGCGGTACTGCTGGCCGTGGATGGCCAGGTGGAAGCCCTACTGGGCATTGCCGACCCGATCAAAAATGATTCGGCAGCAGCCATCCTGCGCCTGCAACAGGCCGGTGTGCGGGTGGTGATGCTGACCGGTGACAGCCAGCGCACCGCTGCAGCGGTGGCAAAACAGGTGGGCATCACTGAGATTTTTGCCGAAGTGCGCCCGGATCAGAAAGCCGACAAGGTGCGCGAACTGCAGGATCAGGGCTTGCGGGTGGGCATGGTGGGCGATGGTATTAATGATGCCCCGGCACTGGCCCAGGCCAACGTCGGTTTTGCCATCGGCACCGGCACCGACATCGCCATCGAAAGCGCTGACCTCACCCTGATGCGGGGTTCACTGCACGGTGTGGCCGATGCCATGCTGATTTCCCGCGCCACCCTGCGCAACATTTACCAGAACCTGTTTGGTGCCTTTATCTACAATACCCTAGGCATCCCGCTGGCGGCCGGGGTGCTTTTCCCACTCACCGGCTGGTTGATGAATCCGGCTTTTGCCGCTGCAGCCATGGCACTGTCCTCCGTGACCGTGGTCAGTAATGCCAACCGCCTGCGTTTCCAGAAAATCTGATCAGGAGTTTTGTCCATGCCACGTACTGTCACTGTTGCTGCCACCCAGATGGCCTGCTCCACCGATCGTCAGAGCAATATTCAAAAGGCTGAACAGCTGGTGCGTCAGGCGGCAGCTCAGGGTGCCCAGATCATCCTGCTGCAGGAACTGTTTGAAACCCCCTACTTCTGCCAGAAACAGAAATACGACTACCTGAAACTGGCCACTCCACTGGAGCAGAATCCGGCAGTGGCACATTTCCAGAAGCTGGCGGCAGAACTTCAGGTGGTGCTGCCGATCTGCTTTTATGAACTGGCCGGACAGGTGCGCTTTAACACCGTGGTGATGATTGATGCGGATGGCAGCCTGCATCCCAATCGCTACCGCAAGACCCACATTCCCGACGGTCCCGGTTACAGCGAAAAATTCTACTTTTCACCGGGCGATACCGGCTTTCAGATCTGGGATACCCGTTATGCCCGCATCGGGCTGGGCATCTGCTGGGATCAGTGGTTCCCGGAAACGGCGCGTGCACTGGCGCTGCAGGGCGCTGAAATCATCTTCTACCCCACCGCCATCGGCAGTGAACCCCATGACCCCACCCTCGACAGCCGTGACCACTGGCAACGCACCCAGCAGGGCCATGCCGCAGCCAACCTCACCCCGGTGGTGGTCTCCAACCGGGTGGGTGTGGAACAGGAAGATGACTGGCAAATCACCTTCTACGGCTCATCCTTCATCACCGATGGTTTTGGTGCCAAGGTGGCTGAGCTGGATCGCCAACAAGAAGGGGTACTGATCCAGACCTTTGACCTGGACCAACTGGCGTTCACCCGCCAGAGCTGGGGTGTATTTCGCGACCGCCGACCGGATCGTTACACCACCCTGCTGAGCAAGGATGGTTTGAGATAAGCATCAGCAACTTGGCTGATCAGGGTGTTTTTCCATAAGGGGCATTGGGTTCCTGCAGTACGCCAGCTGAATCCGGCTTGGGGTGAAGATGCACAATAACCCCCTTTTGGCTGACCACAAGTGCTGTCCCTGTCTGTATCGCCAGTTCACGTGCACGCTGAGCTGCCCGTTGCAGAGCAGACATGGAACCACGTAAATCTGCATTGCTGGCTTGTTCTATCGGCTTGAGGTGCTTCATGTTTTTTCACTCCAATCCAGTAGCTCTGGCATTTCAGCAGAATTATCATAAAGTGCCCAGGCATCAACAGCTGGCGCATAATAATTTGTAAAGTTTTTAATGCCCGCATCAAAGCGACGGCGAATCACAGGCTCAGGAATATTGTGTCCACCCTGTTTGACCCGCTGGACTACGCGGGCAACAGCTTCATCGGCACTTTGAAGTCGTAGAAAGATCAACTCCACCTGATAGCCTGCCTTCTGCCATGTATTGATATGGCGCAAGTATCCCTTGCCTGAAAGAGTAGTTTCAAAGGCAAAACTCTCTCCAGAAAGGAAATGGCGTCTTAGCGCGTCAAGCATCAAGCGACCTGCCTGAACTGCGGCAGTTTCAGGTGCAAAAGGTGCAAGACCCGCAGCAATCAAATCAGCATTAACAAAAACCGGGCAGCTTGCCTCATTCGGCAAAAACTCCCGTGCAAAAGTCGTTTTACCTGCACCATTGGGGCCCGCAATAATGATGACTTTACGTTCATCTCTCATCAGGCAAAACGCCCAGCGGTGATGGGTGCAGGCTGTTGCTGGGTGATGCAGTGGATGTTGCCGCCGCCCAGCAGGATTTCCCGTCCCGGCAGCATGACCACACGGCGATCCGGGAACAACTGACGCAGGATTTCTTCTGCCGCAAGGTCTTCCGGTACATCAAAAGCAGGAGCAATGATGCCACCGTTAACGATCAGAAAATTGATGTAGCTGCCTGCCAGACGAATACCGGGATCACGCGGTTGGCTGCCATCGACCGCATCCACACCCTCACATTCTTCCGCTGTGGCATAAATGGGTGATGGAATCGGCATCAGGTGAATCACCAGACTGCGCCCTCTGGCATCACGGCTTTCACTCAGTACCTTGTAAGCTGCCTGGCAACGACGGTAATTGGGGTCCTGCTCATCATCGGTCCAGGCCAGCAGCACCTCACCGGGACGGATAAAACAACAGAAGTTATCCACATGCCCATCGGTTTCATCATTGTATAAACCTTCCGGCAACCAGATGATGCAGGACACACCTAAGTGGTGACACAACTCGGCTTCTATGGCCGAGCGATCCAGATGTGGATTGCGATTGGGGTTCAGCAGGCATTCTTCAGTGGTGATCAGGGTGCCTTCACCATCCACATGAATGGCACCGCCTTCCAGTATAAAACCTTCGGTGCGGATGCGGCGCAGCTTTTCGATCTGCAAAATCTTGCGGGCCACCTGATCATCCCGCTGCCAGGGAAAATACAGGCCACCGTTCAGCCCCCCCCAGGCATTGAACTGCCAGTCCATGCCCGCCACTTCACCCTCATGGTTCACCACAAAGGTTGGCCCGGTATCACGCACCCAGGCATCATCAGAAGCCATTTCCACCACGCGGATGTTGTCATGCTCCAGACGGTTGCAGGCATTTTCATACTGGTCAGCATTGACCCCCACGGTCACCGGCTCAAACTCGGCAATGGCTCTTGCCACACGGGCGAAAGCTGCCTGTGCAGGTTTACCACCCAGACGCCAGTTATCCGGGCGCTGCGGCCAGAGCATCCAGGTCTGGTGATGTTCAGCCCATTCGGCCGGCATGAAAAAATGCTTGTGCGGCATGGTCATCCCCGCTGGCTGCGTGCCTTGGCTTTACTGGCCATCACTGCACGCTGCACATCCGACATGAAGTTTTCTTCTTCCTCCAGCTCATCCATGCCTTCCGCCAGCATGTTCGGACCACTTTTGAGCTCCTGTTGTGCAAGAGGTTTGATGCGCTCCATGGCAGTGCGCACTTCATTAAAGACATTGCTGAATTGGGCCTGATCAGTACCTCGGTATTTTTTCAGTTCCTTCAGAATGTTCTGGTAATAAATGATGGCGGCGCGGTATTTCTTGTTCTGCAACTGCTCCTCGGCCATGGATTTATTCATTTCCACCACCACCTGGGTAGCAGCATGACGAAGTGCGCTCAGAAACTCCTGTCCTTTGGTTTCACTCAGCTTGCCTTCACGAAATTCCTTCATGATCAGGAATTGCACATTTTTCAGCTGGTTCATGGCCTCCTGGCCCTTTTGCTGATTCTCAATGGGTTGAGGGGTGGGATTGGGATTGGCTTTAACTTCACGCACCTTGGTTTCTGCTTCACTGACATAAGCAAGAAACTCTTCCCGTTTGTCCCCAGCATCCTGCTGGGCATGCAGAATACTGATCCAGCGCTCCGCCAGAGCGGATCGCAGATCATAAGGCAGGAGGTGAGGACGGATACGAGTGACCAGCGGCTCAATGCGCTTGGCTTGGGTTTCGAATTCGCGGATCTTGCGCTCCATCTGTACCCTTTTTTCTTCCTGAACCTTGCGGTGGTGAACCATAAACAAGGTAGCAAAAGCCAGCGTAACCACTACACCCAGTACAATCAGAGCAGTCATGAGTTTTTCCGTATTATGAACAACTTTATTGATGACATGAGAATACACCGAATATACCCCGTCAACCGCCGCCTTTCCACTTTGCAATGTAAGCAGCGACCAACCTTTTTTTCAGTTCGCTTCTTCTAACAAAAGATTCTAAGCAGCAATCTTGTTATAACCCATATCAAGCGTTAGGCTTGTCACCATTCTAAGCCTCCATTCAGGAACACCATCATGCCGCTGAATCTGAAACAACTGAAACGCACCCTGGCCGTCACTGGCCTGTCACTGGCACTGGGCGCCACTCCGGCACTGGCCAGCAATGCCAGCCTGCTGAATTCTTCTTACGACATTGCCCGCGAACTCTTCGCCAGCTACAACGAACTCTTTGCTGCCCACTGGCAAGAACAAACCGGCCAGACCGTGGAAGTGCGTCAGTCACACGGCGGTTCATCCCGCCAGGCGCAGGCCATCATCCAGGGCTTGCGGGCTGATGTGGTGACTTTTAACCAGGTCACCGACATTGACATCCTGCACCAACGCGGCAACCTGCTGCCGGCCAACTGGAATGAACAGTTCCCCAATGCCAGCTCGCCCTACTACTCCACCATGGCGTTTCTGGTGCGCAAGGACAACCCCAAAAACATCCGTGACTGGGATGATCTGGCTCGTGCCGATGTTTCACTGGTGCTGCCCAATCCGAAAACATCCGGCAATGGCCGTTACACCTACCTGGCCGCACTGGGTTATGCGCAGCTGAAATGGGGCAAGGACCAGCAGGCCATTGACAACTTCATGCGTGGCTGGCTGAACCGTGTGGCGGTGTTTGATACCGGCGGACGTGGTGCCACCAACACCTTTGTGGATCGTGGTATCGGCGATGCCCTGCTGACTTTTGAGTCCGAACTGCATGGCATTCGTGCCGCCTACCCGGATCAGGCTTTTGAAATTGTGGTGCCTTCCGCCAGCTTCCTGGCAGAGTTCCCGGTGGCCGTGGTGGAGCGTCATGCCCAGCGCAACGGTAATCTGGAACTGGCCCGTGCCTATCTGGAACACCTCTACAGCGAAGATGCCCAGCGCCTGCTGGCCCGTGACTTCAGCTACCGGGTGCACCATGAACAGGTGAAGGCCGAAACCGCAGCCAACTTCCCGGAACTGCGCCTGCTGACCATTCAGGACATCGCCGGCAGTTGGGAAAAAGCCATGGAAGACCATTTTGCCAATGGTGGCAAACTGGACCAGTACCAGCGTCGGTAAGCCAGCATGTCCAGCATCAGTCTGATTCGTCACTCCTTTCGTGTCACCGGCAGACAGGTTCTGCCGGGATTTGCCCTGAGCCTGGGCATTTCCCTGCTGTTTGTCAGCCTGGTGCTGTTGCTGCCGCTCAGCGGCCTGCTGATGCAATCAGCAGGTATGGGTTGGCAACAATACTGGTCGGTGATCAGTGATCCACGCGTGGTGGCTTCTTACCGTGTCACGCTGTTGATGGCACTGGGGGCCTCGCTGCTGAACGGCGTGATCGGTCTGCTGCTGGCCTGGGTACTGGTGCGCTACACCTTCCCCGGCAAGCGCCTGATTGATGCACTGGTGGACCTGCCTTTTGCCCTGCCCACCGCGGTGGCGGGCATCACCCTGGCAACCCTGTTTGCCAGTGGTGGCTGGTACGGTCAGTGGCTGGCTCAGATCGGCATTCAAGTGGCCTATGCACCCATCGGCATTATGGTGGCGATGCTGTTCACCAGCCTGCCGTTTGTGGTGCGTAATGTTCAACCGGTGATGGAAGACCTGAATGCCGGTGATGAAGAAGCTGCATTAAGCCTGGGCGCCTCTGACTGGACCGTGTTCTGGCGGGTGATTTTCCCCAGCCTGTGGCCCGCCCTGGTGATGGGGGTGATGCTGTCTTTCATTCGCAGTCTGGGTGAGTTTGGCGCCATCATTTTTATTGCCGGCAACATGCCCTACATCAGCGAAGTCACCAGCCTGATGATTTTCATTCGCCTGCAGGAGTTTGATTACGCTGCCGCCAGCGCCATTGCCTCGGTGATCCTGCTGGCCTCACTGCTGCTGCTGTTTGCCGTCAACGTCTGGCAAACCCGTTACCTGAAACGCTTGAAAGGCAACTGAGTCATGGCACATTCAAAAAGCAGCCATCAACAACGCATCGGTGACCAGCCCTGGCTGCGTCGCCTGCTGATTCTGCTGGCACTGGGTGTGATCACCCTGCTGTTGCTGGTGCCTTTGCTGGCCATTTTTGCTCAGGCCCTCAGTGCCGGTTCCGGTGTATTTTTCAGCAACCTCACTGATCAGTACACCCTGCATGCCATCGGCCTGACCCTGCTGGTGGCAGCCCTGACAGTACCATTGAATCTGGTGTTTGGTGTGCTGCTGGCCTGGCTGGTGACACGCTTTGAATTTCCCGGTCGCAAACTGCTGATGACCCTGATCGACATTCCCTTTGCAGTATCCCCGGTGGTGGCCGGTTTGATGTACCTGCTGCTGTATGGCAGCAACGGCTGGATCGGCAGCTGGCTGATGGATCAGGATGTGCAACTGATGTTTGCCTGGCCGGGCATTGTGATGGTCACTGTGTTCATCACCTGCCCTTTTGTGGCACGGGAACTGATTCCACTGATGCAGCAACAGGGTTCATCCGAAGAAGAAGCGGCACTGAGCCTGGGTGCCAGCGGCTGGCAGATGTTCCGCCGCGTGACCCTGCCGAACATTCAATGGGCACTGCTGTATGGCGTGGTACTGACCAATGCCAGAGCGGTGGGAGAATTCGGTGCTGTGGCCGTGGTGTCCGGCAACATCCGCGGAGAAACCAACACCCTGCCGCTGCATGTTGAACTGCTGTATCAGGATTACAACCTGGTGGGTGCCTTCACCAGCGCGTCGCTACTGGCCAGCATTGCACTGCTGACACTGGTCATCAAAACCTTTCTGGAATGGCGACAACACCAGGCGGCCAGATGAAAACCAGCACAGGTTACTTTGGGTGGGCATGCTTTGAGTGGGAAGGAGCAGCAGTTGTTTTTTTCGGCTGGCCAGTAGCACTTTAAGAGTAGGATCAGGTTGCTGCTTTTCAGGCTGTCTGCAACAGGGATGTTGCAGCAGAGCTTACAGGGATGTATTCACGCGTACTGAAAAAGCAGCAACCAGATCCTGCGAGCTGAAGCATCAGTATGCGACAGTTACGCACCCGGAAAAATCCTGATTGAACCAGAGCCACCTGGCTCAGAACCAAAAAGCTCGGAATCAGTTAATACGCACAGGATCAGAAATGAGCATTCATATTCGAAACGTCAGCAAAACCTTCGGTGACTTTCAGGCGCTCAAGCCGCTGGATCTGACCATTCAGGAAGGTGAAATGGTCGGTTTGCTGGGCCCGTCCGGCTCCGGCAAAACCACCCTGCTGCGGATCATTGCCGGGCTGGAAACCTGTGATTCAGGTCAGATCCTGTTCAGCGACAAGGATGTGACCCGCCTGCATGTGCGGGATCGCAAGGTGGGTTTTGTGTTCCAGCACTATGCCCTGTTTCGCCACATGACCGTGGCCGAAAACGTGGCTTTTGGTCTGGATGTACTGCCGCGTGACCAACGCCCGGACAAGCAGGAAATCCGCCGTCGGGTGCAAGAGCTGCTGGAGCGGGTGCAACTGGCCCATCTCGCCAGCCGTTACCCCGGGCAGTTGTCCGGTGGCCAGAAACAACGGGTGGCACTGGCAAGAGCACTGGCCATGCAGCCTCGGGTACTGCTGCTGGATGAACCCTTTGGTGCCCTGGATGCCAGGGTACGCAAGGAACTGCGCCGCTGGCTGCGCAACCTGCACGATGAACTGGGCTTCACCAGTGTATTTGTGACCCATGATCAGGAAGAAGCCCTGGAAGTTTCTGACCGGGTGGTGGTGATGAGCCAGGGCCAGATCGAACAGCAGGCCACCCCTCAGGATCTGTATCACCAGCCTGCCAGCCGCTTTGTGTATGACTTTCTGGGCCAGGTGAATGTATTCCACGGTGAAGCCAATGGTCAGCGTCTGCAACAGGGTGATGCCTGGGTGGCCTTCCCGGAAGCTCAGTCACCTCAGGCCGGTCAGCTGTACCTGCGTTCCCATGAACTGCAACTGCAGGAACTGCCTTCGGATCAGGCCAACCTGCCGCTGGAAGTGAAAGCCATCAACCTGATTGGTGCAGAAGTGCGACTGGAGCTGGAACCCATCGGCTGGCAGAGTGATGAACCCTGGGAAGTGGCGATCAGTCACAGCCAGTACAATGCCTGGCAACCCCAGCGCGGCGACCGTTGCCATGCCATTCCGCTGGCGGCCCAGTTGTTTGTCAGTGGTCAGGACAGCCAACCACGTCCCTTGCAGTGGTCGGCCTCTGGCAAGCGCCAGCCGATCAGTGAACCGCTGAAGCTGGCAGCCAACTGCCATTAAGCACCTGACTCAATCATCCAGATCCTGCTGATCCAGAACTTCTGACAGGAGAGCTTCAGGCGAGGATCAGACCCTTCCAACCCGCCTGCCAGGCTGAAATCTGGTCGGCGGGCATCGGGCGGGCAATGCCATAACCCTGTGCCAGACGGCAATCCATTTGCAACAAGGCCCGGGCATGCGCCGGTGTCTCAACACCTTCCGCAATCACTTCACGGCGAAAAGCACGGGCCAACCGCACCACACTATCCACAATATTACGATCCTCCGGATCATCCAGCATGTCACATACAAAACTGCGATCAATTTTCAATTGATCCACCGGCAGGTTGCGGAAATAAGCCAGCGATGAATAACCGGTACCAAAATCATCCAACGACAGCAGCACACCCAGTTCGTGACATTCATCCAGTACCTTGCGCCCCTGATCAAGACTCGATAAGGCGGCAGTTTCCAGCACCTCGATCTCCAGCATGCCCGGTGTGACCTGAGGATATTCATTGAGCAGTGTCTGCAGGTGTTGAATGAAACCTGGATGCAGCAAGTGGCTGGCACTGATGTTCACGCTGATCGGCAGCTGCAGGCCCATACGCAACCAGGCCGCCATCTGCTCCACTGCCTTGCGCAACACCCACTGCCCTATCGGCACCTCCAGATCACTGCCCTCCAGATCCGGCAGGAAAGCAGCCGGTGGCAATAAGCCCTGCTCAGGGTGTTGCCAGCGAATCAGCGCCTCAACCCCGATGACTGCTTGTGTCGCAAGGTTGACCTTGGGCTGGTAGTGCAACACAAACTCACTTGCCGTTAATGCCTGACGCAGGCGTTGCACCTGAGCCTGCAGGTTAATCTGCTCGCGTGCCAGTTCCGGATCAAACCGGTGATAACGATTTTTACCCAACCCCTTGGCTCGATACATGGCTTGATCAGCATGACGCAGCAAGGTATCCGGGTCTGCTGAATCCATCGGATAAAGTGTCAACCCCATACTGGCCGAAACCCGCACACTGGCATCACCCAGTTGTACAGGTTGCACCACAGCCTCCAGCAAGCGCTGCACGGTGGCATCCAGACGATTTTCCGGTAAATCGGTCAGCAAGAGTACAAACTCGTCACCCCCCAACCGGGCCAGGGTGTCGTCTTCACGCATCACCCGCTGCAGGCGCTGCGCCACTTTCAATAACAACTGGTCACCCATTTCATGACCATACTGGTCATTCACCGGTTTGAAGTCGTCCAGGTCCAGATAACAAACCACCAAGGGCAAACGGCTGCGATTGGCATGCGCCACGGCATGGTTGAGTCGATCCGTCAGCAGGCGGCGATTGGGCAAACCCGTTAACAGATCATAATTGGCAATGTGATACAACTCGGCTTCATGGGCCTTGGTCTGGGTGATGTCATTAAAAACCGCCACATACTGGCGCGCCCGTCCCAGCTCATCCTTCACCGCTGAAATGGACAGAAACTCCGGATAAACCTCGCCCGACTTGCGGCGATTCCAGATTTCACCCTGCCAGGAACCCCGAGCCTCCAGCGCAGACCAGAGGCCTTCATAAAAACCACCCTGCTGCCTACCAGAAGCCCGGATATTTGGTCGCTGACCCAGCATTTCTGCTCGACTGTAACCGGTGATGCGCTCAAAGGCCGGATTCACATCCACCACCCGATTGTTCGCATCGGTGATGTAAATGGCCTCGTTGGTGTTGGCAAACACACTGGCTGCCAGCTGCAATTGCTGCCGTGATGAAGCCAGCTTGCGGTTCATAACAGCCAACAGCAGGGCCAGCATACTGATCAGGATCAGGGCACCCAACAACAGCATCAATGGCCATTGCCAGGCCCACCAAACCTCTTGCAGGGTCACCCGCCGCTCCACATCAAAGGGGGCTAAACGCAGCTTCCGCATGACTCGCTCAACCACGGTGTAATCTGCAGGAATGGTGAAACCGGCTATCCCGGCAGCCTGAGCTGCAGGGTGCAGGGCATCCAGTGCCAGCAAACTGGAAGCGACCTTCCTTGCCACTGCAGCATCCACCTGTGGCAAGGCCACTAATGGCCATTCAGGGTACAGGCGGGTTGAAAGTACATAAGGAAAACCGGGCAGATACTGAGCATTGATCACTCTCAAAGCATCCACCTCTGTACGCCCTTCCTTACGCATGGCCTCTAAAATGCCGGTACGAATAAAACCTGCATCTGCCTGCCCGGACAACACCGCATCCACCACCTGCTCATGCGGCTGCCCCACCTCAAGCCACCGCAGCTGTCTGGCATGAATGCCGACCTCTTCCAGCTCCATCATTGGTGCCAGAAAACTGCCCAGATACTGCTGACCGGTAATGGCGATCCGCTTGCCAGCCAGATCACTCAACTGGTACAACGGACCATCACTGCGACGCTGAATGATCACACCTCCCAGTGCCGCAATGGTGGTATCCGCTTCCTGCCTGACCAGAGTGGCCAAAGCACCCGACAGGGCATTGTGTTCTCTCAGACTGATAAAGTGCACCGGATTGGTCAGCACAAAATCCAGTTCATGGCGCTGCACTGCCAGCCAGAAACCCGGCTGATCCAGCAAACGCAACTCAACCTGATATTCCGGCAACACGTCGGTGAGGTAGTCCACCAGGGGTTGATAACGCAACTGCATCAAGGTTTCATCACGATAGGCAAACACACCCAACACCAAGGATTCCCGATGTTCCGGCAAGTGCTCTGCATAAAGTGGCGGTGAAGGGAAAGCCATCACCAGCAACCAGCAAGAATAAAGCAACAGGCCACGCATCAACGCTCTCCAGGTGGCAGATAAGCCGCTGTAAACAACACTTCAGGATCTGGCATCAAGTGCAACTGGCCATTTTTGATCATCAGGTCAGCCAGAGTTCGGGTTGCTTCTGCCAGGCGGGTACTGGGTGGGGTCAGATAAATCCGGTTGGCAGCTACATCTGGCAGTTGTAATCCCCGGTATAGCTCCGGCACCTGCTGCCCGGTCACTTCAAGCCTTCGGGCCAGGCGATAGGCGGTATCCACGGGATTGGTCTGAAATGCAGACAAGGCACGAAAATGACCGGCGACCAGATGACGTATCGCTGCATCCTGTTGTTTCAGACGATCAGCGCGAACAGTCAGCAGATCAAAAATGCTATCCGGGAAATAACGACTGGAATAAAGCTCAATACCACCCTCACGCAGCAAACGTCCTGCAAGAGGCTCAAAAGTGATCATGGCATCCAGTTCACCGGCATGCCAGGGCCCGGAATCAGTGGCATCAACCGGGATAACCTTCACTTCATCAGCATTCAAACCGGCTGCTGCCAGGGTTTTATTCAGTATCAACTGCCCCAGTGCCGTTGTTTCAACCCCAATGCGTTGCCCGCGCAAATCTTGCAGTTTTCTGGCTGTACGGCTGATCACCTTGTCTGCCCCCACCGAGATATTGCAGACCAGCACAGCCACCAGCGGAATGCCCTGTTCACGTGCCAGCAACATTTCATCCAGCGTCAAGGCTGCAGCATCCACCTGACCGGTGGATAAAAGTTGCAAACTGGCAGAAGCACTGCTGGTTTCGAACAGATTGACCAGACGCTCATCCAGCCAGCCCTCATCACGGGCCAGAAACATGAACTCGTAACCTGGCCAGACATGGCCCGCAATACGCAAGCCGGGTGGACGGCTGCAGGCAGGTAATCCTGCCAGAAGGGAAGAGGCTGCAAGAAAACGCAGGAACTGCCGACGCGGGGCATCCATTTGAAACATAGCCTATACATTTTTTACATGATGCAACACTAACCAAATACAACGGCTACTGCAAGGCTTCAGGATAAACGTGCCAGCTTGCGATAGAGCGTACGTTCACTGATTCCCAGCCGGGCCGCCAGTGCCCGCCGATCACCATCGAAAGCATGCAACAACCGGGTCAGATAATGCTGTTCCAACTGATCCAGGGGTAATACCTGCTTCACCACCTGATTCAACAGCTGGCCAGCATCCGGCGTGGTTTCATGGATCTGGCAGTGTTGTGGCAGGTGCTCAACTTCAATCACGCCCTCATCAGCCAGCAGGATGCCACGCTCCAGGAGGTTTCTCAGTTCACGGATATTGCCGGGAAAAGCATAGGCCTGAAGGCAAGCCAGGGCGGTTGATCCCAGGCGAACCGTCTCACCACCCGGCAATCGGCGCAGCAAGGTTTCCGCCAGCAACGGCAGGTCTTCACGACGCTCGGCAAGACTGGGCAGATGAATCGGAAAAGCGGAAATGCGGTAATAGAGATCAGCCCGGAAGTAACCCTCTTTCACCAGATCCGGCAAGTCACGATGGGTGGCACAGATCAACCGGAAGCTTGCGTGTTGTGGTTCCGTACCGCCGACACTGCGGTAGGTTCCCGTTTCAATCAGTCGCAGTAATTTGACCTGCTGCGGCAAGGGAATCTCACCGATTTCATCCAGAAACAGGGTGCCGCCGTGTGCCGCCTCCACCAACCCCTTTTTGCGACCCACCGCACCGGTGAATGCACCCTTTTCATGGCCAAACAGCTCACTTTCAAACAGGGTTTCCGGCAAGCCGGAACATTCCACAGTAACAAACGGCTTGCGGCCACGGGCACTGGCATCATGCAGGGCTCGCGCAACCAGCTCCTTGCCAGTACCGGTTTCTCCGAGCAACAACACTGAAATGTCACTGGGAGCCGCCCGCCGCATCAGGGCCAGCATCTGCTGAAAAGCCGGTGAACGTCCCACCAGCCCTTCATCAGCACCGGCACTGGCCGCTGCCTCCCTGACGCGATGCAGGATTTCAAGATAGGCCTGGGTTTCCCCCGATGCAGAACAAACCGGTGTTAACTCCACATCCACATGTTCTTCACCTCTGGGCGTCTGGTGCAGGTGCAAAACCCGCTGGCGCTGACCGGTTTCCTGACAACGGCGTAACGGGCAGGCTTCACCGGCCAGATCACAGGGACGGTCATAACCATGAGAAACGGCATAACAGGTTTTTTGCAGCAGTTGTTGTGGTGAGCAGTCTTCACTGACATAGATGCTGCGATAGGCCCGATTGGTGGCCAGAATCCGGTAATCCAGACTGATCAGGGTCGCCGGTTCCGGAATGGCATCCAGCAGCGCCTGCAGTTCACTCAATCGGTCTGAAATCATGCCTGAATGTCCAGATGACAAAAATGTCATTAAAACCGATTGATCCAATAAAAAAAAGCCCGAAACTGAAGAATCCAGTTTCGAGCAAGGCAGGTGGCAGTAAGCACTGTCACCGGAGAAGGCTAAGAAGCCTCCGATTAACCATTACACTTGCCCATACTGCGCTAATCACGTTAATCAGAGGCTTCTTGATAATCAGCCAGCCAGAAGGCCCAGCTGCACCAGTGCCGGGAAAATCCCCATCACCAGGCTGATCACCAGCAGCAGCAAAGAAATCACCGGGCTCATTTGTTCAAAATCTGTGGCTTCACTCATGGTCTTGCTCCTTGGTTCAGGTCAGTTTCATTTCAGATATCGCAATACCTGTGCCAGAAGCATAAAAAGAAATATCATATTGATTTTAAACAATAAAAATTAAAGCAGCCACGCCACTCACTGATCACAGCGGAAAAACACCTGTCATATATGTCAGATGAGCAGCCATAAATGACATGCTAACCAGACGGTTCAATATTTGTCCTGCAGCACTTTTCGCAGGATAATGCCGCTACTCCAGTCCAATTCATCCAAGCGTACGAGGTTTTCATGGGTCTTCACGTCATCCAACACCCCCTGGTTCAGCACAAGCTGGGCCTGATGCGCGCTGAGCACATCAGCACCAAAAGTTTTCGCGAGCTGGCCAATGAACTGGGCAACCTGCTGACTTACGAAGCCACCAAGGACATGGAACTGGAACCGGAAACCATCACCAGCTGGAGTGGTGCCTCCATTCAGGTGCAGCGGCTGAAGGGTAAAAAAATCACTGCCGTACCGATCCTGCGAGCCGGCATCGGCATGCTGGATGGCATGCTGCAACTCATTCCCAGCGCCAAGGTCAGTGTGGTGGGCCTTTACCGCAATGAAGAAACCCTGGAACCGATGCCCTATTTTGAAAAGTTTGCCGGTGACATGGCTGAACGCATGGCGCTGGTACTGGACCCGATGCTGGCAACTGGTGGCTCCATGGTCGCCACCCTGGACATGCTCAAGAAGAAAGGCTGCAACAGTATTCGTGTGCTGGTGCTGGTGGCGGCACCGGAAGGCGTAAAACGTGTACTGGATGCCCACCCCGAAGTTGAAATTTATACCGCATCCCTGGATGAGCGCCTCAATGAACATGGCTACATCCTGCCCGGACTGGGTGATGCCGGTGACAAGATTTTTGGTACCCGTTGATTCCTCCCCAACCTGATGGAGCACTGAGCATGGCCTCAGCCACCCCTGCCGAAACCGGTTTTCTGCATCCGAAAACGGTTATTTCCGGCGCCCAGATGTTGTTTGTTGCCTTTGGCGCACTGGTCCTGGTCCCGCTGCTGACCGGGCTGGATCCCAGTGTTGCCCTGTTCACAGCCGGTCTTGGCACCCTGGTGTTTCATGGCATCACCCGCAAGAGTGTGCCAGTGTTTCTGGCCAGTTCTTTTGCCTTTATTGCTCCCATTCACGTCAGTGTGCAACAGTGGGGCGTGGAAGCCACGCTGGGCGGCCTGATGGCTGCCGGTGTCGCCTACATCCTGCTGAGCCTGCTGGTGAAAATTTACGGCGCCAACATCCTGCACCGCATCCTGCCACCCATCGTGGTCGGCCCGGTGATCATGGTGATTGGTCTGGCACTGGCACCAGTGGCAGTCAACATGGCACTGGGTAAAACCGGAGACGGCAGTGCCGAACTCTTCCCTTACGGACAGGCGATTGCCGTGTCCATGCTGGCGCTGCTGGTGACACTGGGACTGGCGGTGTTCGGGCGGGGTTTTTATAAACTCCTGTCCATCCTGGGTGGTGTAGTGGCCGGTTACCTGCTGGCGCTGCTGCTGGGCATGGTGGACTTTGGTGCAGTGACTCAGTCGGCCTGGGTCGCAGTGCCCAACTTCACCTTCCCCCAGTTCCACTGGGCCGCCATTTTGTTCATGATTCCAGTGGCCATCGCACCTGCCATTGAACACCTGGGTGACATGATTGCCATCGGCCAGATCACCGGGAAAAACTACATCAAAAAACCCGGCCTGCATCGCACCCTGCTGGGTGATGGTCTGGCCACGTCCACGGCCGCATTGTTCGGTGGTCCACCCAATACCACCTACTCGGAAGTCACCGGCGCAGTAATGATCACCCGCAGCTTCAACCCGATGATCATGATCTGGGCAGCCATCATTGCCATTCTGCTGGCTTTTGCAGGTAAACTCGGCGGCGTACTGCAAACCATCCCGACACCGGTGATGGGCGGTATCATGACGCTGCTGTTCGGCTCCATTGCGGTGGTGGGCATGAACACCCTGACTCGCGCGCATCTGGACCTGACCGCACCGCGCAACCTGTGTATTGCTTCACTGATTCTGGTATTTGGTATCGGTGGCATGCAAATGGGTGGTGGCATGTTCATGCTGCAGGGTGTTGGCCTGGCTGCCATTGTGGGTATTCTGCTGAATCTGATTCTACCCGGCGCACCGGCAATCCCTGGTGCAACACCTGCCGAAGCAACCGCTGACAACCAGCACTGAGCATTCATTGATGCGCGATCAAGGCCACCTGCAGGTGGCCTTTTGCCGCAGGCTTCTTTCATCCCCCATTAGTCTTACTCCCTTCATATTCATGTCACAAGGTGGCATATTGTGGACAGCTGGTCACAATCCTTGAACAACACCTATAAGAAGGGGCAAAGCTGACCATGAGCTTATACCGCAGTATTGAAAAAGCCTTCTGGTACACCCTCACCCGCAAGATCATTGGTAACGTTGTAGCCCTGCTGCTGCCACAAGCCATTCTGGTCGGACTGGCCATTTATTACCTGAAACGCCTGGAAATACAGGTTACAGCGGTTGGTCAGCAGGAAGCCCTCTACCCGATGTTGATGAATTTCTGGTGGCTACTGGGAATATCCAGCCTGGTGGCACTGGCCTTTGGTATTTTCACGGTGTTTTTCATGCGCCATCTGTTTGTGCGCCCCATCCGTGATATCACCCAGGTGTTGCAAGCCATCCGTGACAAAAATGGTGATATCTCTGCCACACTACCGGATTACACCCACGATGAAATCTCTGAGATGGCGCGCAGCTACAATGAGTTTTCCGGCCAGTTAAAACAGATGATCAGCGAGGCCCGCCATCACTCGGTGAGTGTTGCCCTGAATGCTGCACGGGTGCAGAAGATGGTCACCAAGGCCAGTGCATCCTCCACCCAGCAGGAGCAACAAGCCCAGCAGATTCTGGAGTCCAGTCAGCAAGCCACCCTGGCTGTTGAAGAAATTGCATCCAACACCACCCACATCAGCACCCAGACGCATCACAATCTGGAAGAAATCCACCAGTCAAACAATGAACTGCGTGATGTCACCGCACAAATCAAGCGTGTTGCACAACTGGCCCAGGGATTCCAGGAAACAGTACAGACCCTCAGCCGCAACTCAGATAACATCCGCAAGATCCTCACTCTGGTGGAAGATTTTTCCGAACAGACCAACCTGCTGGCGCTGAATGCCTCCATCGAAGCAGCAAGAGCCGGTGATGCCGGACGGGGATTTGCGGTAGTGGCTGATGAAGTTCGCAGCCTCGCCCAGAAGGTTGGCCAGGCCACCCAACAGATTCACACCAACATCAGTGAAATGACCGGGCTGGTCAGCAAAACTGAAACCGGGGCAGTATCGATCCTTGAGCATGTGCAGGAAACCGAAAGCTTCATGATCCGCACCAGTGATCAATTCACTGATATGGTGGCAGGCTTTGAACAAATGAGTCAGCAACTGACCACCATTTCTGCCGCCATTGAAGAACTGTCCAACACCAATCAGGACACCCACCAACACGTTGAAAGTATTGCCGGGCTATCAATGGCCGTAAAACAGGACATGGAGCAGTCTCGTGACAACTCCTTTGAACTGGAAATGGCCACCGAGCGCACCCAGGAGTTGCTGTCCCGCTTTATCATCGGTTTTGGTGGTTTTGAAAAGATGACCCAGTTGGGTTATCGCTGGGCTGCGGCAGTCACTGAAACCATGGAAGGTTTCCAGCGTCAGGGACTGAACCTGTTTGATCAAAACTACCGACCCATCAATCCAGGGCAGCGCCCAGCCCAGTTTCTGACCAGTTACACCGAAAAGGTCGAGCCGGTGTTGCAGCCTTTGTTTGATGGTTTCCTGCAGGAACACCCGGAATTTATCTATGCTGTAGCAGTGGATGTGAAGGGTTACCTGCCGGTGCACCATAGCAAGGTGTCAAAAGCCTTGAGTGGCAACTTTGACGTGGATAACGCCCAGTGCCGCAACCGCAGGATTTTCTTTGACAGCCGACCGGAGCAACGCCGCTGCACCCATGAAAACCCCTTCCTGCTGCAAACCTTCATCCGCGATACCGGTGAGATCCTCAATGACCTCTCCATTCCGCTCTACATTGATGGCAAACACTGGGGTTCACTGATCATGGGCTTTGAAACCAAACACCTGCTGGAAGACTGAGCAGACCCATCCGGGTACTGGTCCGGATGGGTTCACCTGCGACTCAGGTTAAACCCGGGCAATGTGCAGCAGATTGGTGCTGCCCACCTGCCCGAAAGGAATACCACCGATCACCACCAGAGTGGCTCCAGTATCGGCCAACCCTTGCTGACGGGCCACCTCACAGGCGCAGTGGATCATGTGATCAACACTGTCCAGCGGCTCGGAAACCACCGGGTGCACACCCCAGACCAGTGCCAACCGCCGCGCAATGGCCGGATCAGGCGTCAGCCCCAGCACCGGTGTGCGTGGCCGTTCGCGCGCCGCACGCAGCACACTGAAACCGGAAACACTGAAGGCAACGGTGGCTGCACAACCACTGTATTCAGCCACATCCCACATGGCACTGCAGATGGCATCCGGTGTGCTTTGCCGCTGGGCATTGCGCGAACCGTGCCAGTTGCTGCGCCAGCCCGGATCAGCCTCCACCTCATGAATGATGCTGTGCATCATCGCCACCGCTTCACAGGGATAATCCCCTGCCGCTGACTCGGCTGATAACATCACGGCATCTACACCGTCGTAAATGGCAGTGGCCACATCGGAAGCCTCGGCACGGGTTGGCACCGGCGCTTTAATCATGGATTCCAGCATCTGAGTGGCCACTACCACCGGTTTACCGGCACGCCGTGAGGCCGCCACTATGCGTTTCTGCAATACCGGCACCTGGGGTGCAGGAAGCTCCACGCCCAGATCACCCCGCGCCACCATGATGCCATCCGCTGCCGCCACGATGGCATTCAGGTGCTCAATGGCGGAAGGTTTTTCCAGCTTGGCCATCACCCAGGCACGATCACCCACCAGTGCCTTGGCTTCCGTAACATCTTCCGGGCGCTGCACAAAAGACAACGCCACCCAGTCCACACCCAGTTGCAGGCCAAAATCCAGATCACGTCGGTCTTTTTCAGTCAGTGCTGAAATCGGCAGCAGCACACCCGGCACATTCACACCCTTGCGATCTGACAGCACACCACCGACCAGCACTTCTGTCTCGGCAAAGTCAGCACCACAACGCTTCACTTTCAAGCGCAGCTTGCCATCATCCAGCAGCAGATCCGTTTCCGGCTCCAGCGCGGCAAAAATTTCCGGGTGCGGCAAACAAACCCGCTGCTCGTCACCGGCCTGCGGATTCATGTCCAGTCGAAAAGCGGTGCCAGCCACCAGCGTGACACGACCGGCAGCAAAAGTGCCCACACGCAGCTTGGGCCCCTGTAAATCCATCAACACACCCAGCGGACGACCAATTTTTTGTTCCACACGACGAATGCAGGCATAACGCTCGGCATGATCTTCATGAGAACCATGGCTGAAATTCAGGCGAAACACATCCGCTCCGGCAGCAACCAGTGCTTCAATCTGTGTTTCAGTGGAACTGGCTGGGCCCAGAGTGGCAAGGATTCGGGCACGACGCTGACGCAATGACATAAATGGCTCCGCTGCAATAAAGAAAACTCAGAGCCGGGATTCTACTTCCTGCCAGAGCTGACGGTAAGCCTGATTAGCCGGTTTACTGCGGGCAAACTGATCCAGCGGCGCTCGGTGTTCACCCATGTTTTCCACATCAGCAGAAAAAGGGATGCTGGTTTCCAGAAAACGCACCTTGCCATTTGTCAGGTTGGACTGGGTATTACGATGCATGGATTTCTGCTGCTGCACCATGGAAAAAAACGGCAGCAGTTTCTTGCGTGAATAATCCTCAGCTTCAAAAAAATCCAGCAACTGATGAAAGGTGCGTTCAGACAGGGTGGTTGGAATCACCGGCACCAGCAGCCGGTCAGCAGCATTGAATACTGACTCCGACAGTTTGCCGATGCTGGGGGGGCAATCCAGAATCACCAGGTCATACTCCCCTTTCATGCCCCGCAGGATCTTTTTCAGTCGACTGCGGCGCTTTTCCAGGCTGTTAAGCAGTACATCAAAATGGCGAAAGCTCAGGTGAGCCGGAATCACATCCAGGTGCTCATAATCACTGGCCTTGATGTGTTGCAGCAGTTCTTCATAAGCCTTGAAAAAACGCTTGCCCCAGCTTTTACGTGAAGGTTTGATGCGAAAATAAAAGGATGAAGCCCCCTGCGGATCAAGATCAATCAGCAGCGTTCGCCGTCCTGAGCGGGCTGCCCAGTAAGCCAGATTCACGGCAGATGCCGTTTTACCGACCCCACCTTTCATGCTGTAAACCGCCAGAATTTTCATTTCAAGCCTCTGTCTGTTTGAAGGGGGGCTGGTTGAAGGGCCGGGGCAAATTAAAAGGTTGAGCAGCATAGTCACTCAAGGCCTGCATCACCTGGCTGCGCGCCTGGCGCTGTTGCTGGTGAAGCAGTGCCACCAGACCATGCACAGCAGCCTGCTGGCCTTCTGGTGCATCTGGCTGCAACTGTTGCAACAAAAAAGCCTGCTGTACGGCAAAGTCATTGAAGTTGCCCAGAATCCCCTGCAGGCGCTTGAGGGAACGCAACTGCTGCTGTACCAGTGCATCGGGCAACAGGGATGCAAAAAAATCCAGCAGGTAACGCAGTTTCTTGCACTCGATCCGCAATTGGTGCACTTCTTCGTCCGGTGTTGCATCAGTGATGCGACGCCCCTTGCGCAGCACCCGGCGATGGCAGCGCTGCATTCGAGCCAGCACCTGTTGCTGCAAGGGTTCATGAAAAGGCTCGTGAAAGGTTTCATGAAAAGGCTCGTGAAATGCCACAAGCTGGTTTTCAGATGCGGGCACAGGCTGCAAGGCTGCTTCCAGTGCCTGGCAGAAGCGGCTGTATTCCTGCCCCATCAAGTGCGCCACCAGCGCCTGATGGGCTTTGCGCCGCTGCTGCTCAACACTGCGCAGCAGCGACTGAAAACCGGCCTGAAATGCTTCAGGCAACATCTGCAGGTAACGCACCTTTTCCAGCAACAGCACATCCAGATCCCGCAAACGACCCGTCGGGCGTGCCAGATCAGCCAGCAAGCCACGTAACAGGCGACCCTGTTCATCAGGCAGGGTCTGTTTCATCAGGGACAAGAGGGATCGGATCCGGCGCAGGTTCACCCGGTACTGATGCAGGAATTCAGTGTCTGTATCCGCCAGCATGCCCGACTCGTAGCGACGTGCCTGCTGCCAGTAGAGAGAAGCCATGCGCAATATTGCGGCACCAGCCGCTTCATCGGGTTGCAGGGGCAAGGGATTGGGCAGCAACTCATTTGCCGGTTGCAGGCCACAGATGGCCAGCCAGTCACATGATTCATTTAAGCTTTTTTTGCCTGGACTCTTTATTCCCGGCTTGGTTCTTTCTTGTTCTGTTCTTGCTTGCTCTGTTCTTTCCTGTTCTGTTGCTTCCAGTTCTGCTGTTGGCAAACCCGCTACTTCCTGCGAAGTGACATCGGCTTTCAGTGGCAGCAATCGCTGCTGTAATAACAGTGCTTCAGACTCATAACCCCGCAACGGATGGAAATGCAATAACACCCGGTGATGACGCGGCATTTCTTCACAGCGCAGGCTACTCAGTTGCTGCTCCACCAGTTCAATGCGCAACAGGATTTTGCCTTCATCATCACGACAGGCCAGCAGTTGATGCTGTTGCTCCACCTGCAGTACCGGACGCAGTGAATAAAGCCCCAGCACTCCCGCCAGCTTTTTCTGCAGCGGCCCTTCGGGAAGGTCCCACCAGAACACCGGCGGGCCAGGTAAGGCGGCCTGCTCCAGCAAGCCCTTGATGCCCTTGCCCTGCAAACGGCAACAACCTTCCCTGGCCTTGCCCTTGATGGATGAGTCACACTCGGCACTGGCCTGCTGATAGATAAGGGTCAGGCCTTTCTGCCACAACTGCCAGTCAACGTCATCGAGTAATAAACGGGTATCAGCCCAGTCATCCTCTCGTGTCAGCCGGACATCCTTGCCCAGCAGCTTTTTTAACCTGTTCCTGTCTGGTGCTGTATTCAGCAGCCAGCCGGTTGTTTCCTCTGGCGTCATGGCTTGTCCATCAGTTCTGGTTGTTGTTTTCCCCCGGCAACAGGGCCATATACAGCACCGGTACTGCAATCAGGGTCAGTAGCGTGGCAAACGCCAGACCACCCATGATGGTAATAGCCATACTGGCAAAAAGGGCATCTGACAGCAAGGGTAGCATTCCCAGTATGGTGGTGCCAGCCGCCAGGAATACCGGTCGCAAACGACTGACACTGGCCTCGATGACCTGATCCAGCATTCGGCCACCTTCAGCAATGCGCAGGTCCATTTCTTCAACCAGTACAATGGCATTTTTCATCAGCATGCCGGACAGACTCAGGAAACCCAACAGGGCGGTGAACCCAAAAGGCAGGCCACTCAACAACAGGCCGGCCACCACACCCACTGCAGACATGGGCACCACCAGCCAGATCACCAGCGGCTGACGCACCCGCCCGAACAACAGCACTGAAACCACCAGCATCACAATGAAGCTCAGTGGCAGCTGGGCTGCCAGCGATGCCTGGGCATCACGGGAGTTTTCATACTCGCCACCCCATTCCAGCCGATAACCTTCCGGCAACGGCAGGGCTTCCACCTGTTGACGTAACAACCTGAAAGCCTGGTCAGCGGTATAACCTGCTGCCGGTTCGGCCAGTACCGTCAGGGTGCGAACCCGGTCACGGCGATGAATCACTGCCTCTTCAGGCACCAGTTCAAAACGCTCCACCACCTGAGTCAACGGCACGTAAGCACGCTCGACTGAACTCCAGATCAACCGATCCTGCAGACGACTGGCATCCAGCCGCTCCTGGTCCGGTGGACGGGCAATGATCGGCAGCCGCTCAACCCCTTCACGGTAGGTGCCAGCCTTAACACCCTCGGTTGAAAACTTCAGGGTTTCAGCCAGATCATGTCGACTGATACCGGCATAGCGTGCCCTTTCTTCATTAAAAACCGGTGACAGCGTCAGCTGTTTTTCGCGCCAGTCATGACGTATATCCGTCAGGCTGGATTGCTGCTCCATCAGATTCCGGGCCTGCTCACCCAGCTCACGCAATACCTGCATGTCCGGGCCGGAAAAACGTGCCTGAATCCGTGCACCACCACCGGGACCGAACACCAGTCGTTCGGTGTAGATGCGGGCATCCGGGAATTGCTCGCCCAGTTCATTCCGCAGACGTTGTGCCAGTGCATCAATCCGATCGCGGTCAGCTACCCGCACAATCAGTTGCCCGTAAGAAGAATCGGGCTGGCGAGGTTCATAAGTGAGCATGAATCGGCTGGCACCCTGACCAATGAAACTGGCCACACTCACCACTTCCGGTTGCTGCAGGACATAAGCCTCCATTTGTGCCAGATCTCTTGCCGTGGCGCGGATGTCAGTGCCCAGCGGCAGCTCATAATTGACATAAAACAGCGGGGTGTTGGAGTCCGGGAAAAACGCCTGCTTGACCCAGCCAAAACCGGCGTAACTGCCCAGCGTCAGCACCACCAGCAAGGTCAGCGTGGTTTTGCGGGCCGCCAGTGCCTGCCGCAGCACCTTGCGGTAGTGACCATAAACCGCACCGGCATAAAGATCTTCCTGCTGCTGACCGGTTTTCACCCGGAACAGGTAATGACCCAGCAACGGTGTGACCGTCACTGCCAGCACCCAACTGAGCAACAGTGAAATACCGATCACCGCAAATAGTGAGAACATGAACTCACCGGTGGCATCCGGTGACAGGCCAATGCCGGCAAACGCCATGATGCCAATGACCGTGGCCCCCAGCAGCGGCAACTGGGTGCGCTGTACGGCATCACTGGCCGCCTGACGGGAATCCATGCGTTTCTGCATGTTGATCAGCATGCCTTCCGCCACCACAATGGCATTATCCACCAGCATGCCCATGGCAATGATCAGGGCGCCCAGTGAAATCCGTTCCATCTCAATGTGCAGCACCCGCATGAAGAAGGTGGTACCCAGTACCGTCAGTAGCAAGGTCAGACCCACCACCACACCCACTCGCCAGCCCATGAACAGACACAACACACCAATCACGATGGCCACGGACATGGCCAGGTTCAGCATAAAGCTGTTGATGGCTTCATCCACCACCCGGTGTTGTTCATAAATCGGATGCAGTTCCACACCCAATGGGATCATCGCTTGCAGGCTGGCCAGATGAGCATCCACCGCCTGCCCCACCTTGACGATGTTGGTATCAGCCACACCGGCCACGGCCAGGGTGAAGGCCGGGGTGCCATTAAAACGGATCAGTTGTTCCGGCCGCTCGGTGGTCTTGCGCTCAATTCGGGCAATATCAATCAGGCTGAGCTGTTCAGTGGTTCCCGGTCGCCCGACCCGCAAGGCTTCCAGGCTGCCCAGTGAATCCAGACCCGGACGGGTGACCAGACGCACCCGCTGATCACCAATGCGCAACTCACCGGCATCCTCCACCGAGTTTTCGGTTTGCAGGGTATTTAATACCTGCTCCACCGGCAGACCCAGGCGTGTCAGCTTTTCGTGGGACACTTCGATATAGATGCTTTCTTCCGGTTCACCAGCGGTGCTGACCTTGGCAACACCCGGCACCGTCAACAGCTCACGGCGCAGGAAACGAGCCAGCTCACGGATTTCATGATCACTGAAACCCTCCGCCGTCACGGCATAAAAAATACCAAACACATCACCGAAATCATCCACCACCCGCGAGTTGGCTGCACCGGGAGGCAACTGCCCCTGGGCATCACTGACCTTGCGGCGCAGTTCATCCCAGATCTGGGGCATGTCCCGGCTGTTGTAGGTGTCTTTGATTTCAACAGTGATTTCGGAAAGGCCCGGCAGTGAACGGGACTGAATCCGACGCAACTGGGGCAACTGCTGAATGGCTGATTCCATCAGCTCGGTCACTTCCTCCTCCACTTCCAGGGCAGTGGCACCGGGATAAGCCGTGACCACTATCGCCTGTTTAATGGTGAAGGCTGGATCTTCCAACCTGCCCAGCGTCATCAGTGCCCAGATGCCACCCAGCAGGCATAAGAGCATCAACAGCCAGGTGTTCATCGGCCGGTCTATCGAAAGACGTGCAATGTCCATGATTCAATGACCTCAGAACTGGCTGAAAGGACGAACGCGCATGCCTTCACGCAAGCGTGAAGTACCTGCCGTGATGATCTGTTCACCAGCCAGCAAGCCACTGTGCACGGCAACCCGATCACCACTGACATCACCAACCTGGATCTGACGGCGACGCACTTCACCGGACTCAGGATCAAAGATCCAGACAAAGTGGCGACCATCGGGGGTACTGCTCAGGGCAGCAACCGGAATATCCAGCTGATCCCTGGCGAGCAATTGAGGACCGGCAGTCACCAGCACGGTGGCCGTCATGCCCGGCAGCAGGTTGAGACCTTCCGGCCGCTGAAAACCATAGGTGACCTGATAGGTCTGCACCACCTGATCCGGTTCGGTGGCATGCTCCCGGTATTCCAGCAACAGGCGCTGCTGTTCATTGCCCGGCAACAGCAGTTCTGCACGCACCTGATCCGGATTGCTGACCAACCGCACCAGATCCTCCGGTACACTGATGTGTACCCGGTACTCAGTCACATCCTGCACCCGCACCACGGGTGTTCCGGCCTGCAGATTGACAAAACGATCCACCAGACGACGGGTCACCAGCAGATCATAAGGTGCTTCAATGCGGGTGTAAGAAAGGTTGCGCCCCGCCGAATCAACATTCAGCTGAGCCAGACGCAACTGGTCTTCCGCTTCTTCAACCACAGCGCGAGAAACCGAATTGTTTTCCAGCAGTGAGCGCTTGCGCTCCAGATCACGCCGCGCCTGAGCCAGTTGCACTTCTGCCTGACTCAGTGCCAGTTGGTAATCGGCCGGATCCAGCGCTGCCAACAGGCTGCCTTTGGGCAACAAACGGCCTTGCTGTACCGGTAGCTCGGTCAGACGGCCACCCACCTGAAACGACAGATCCACACTGCTGACCGCATCCACCCGCCCGACAAAACGGCGATTCACGGAAGGTGCCAGTTCGCCCAACGTTTCCACCCGCACACTGGTCAGTGATGCTGCCTGGCCCATTTGTGCTTCGCTGGGGCTGCAACCCACCAGCAAACTGGCCAGCAACAGGCTGGCCAGCAACAGGCTGGCCGGCAACAGCAGCAACGCCTTCATGCGCCCAGCTCCCGTGCCTGCTGTTGCAATTCATCCAGTAAGCGATTTTTTTGGTCAGAACCAAAAGGCAGGAGTTTCAGCATGCCCAGCAGCATCAAGCCTTCGCCGGCAGCCCACAACAGGGTTGCCTGATCGAGATCGCTGCTTTTGTTTTCTGCCGTGATCTGCTGAAAGCGCTCAGCCATTTCTTCACGCAGTGGTTGCAATAATTCAAGGTTCTGGGCAGCTGCAGCCAGAATGGCCATGGCAATGTTGTTATCCACCTGCTCCAGTTCACGGATCACATGGAAGATCGACTGCAAGGTAGGATTGGACTGTTCAGCACGTTGATGGCGCTGCTCGTCCACCAGTGGGCAATGGGTTGCCACCAGACGTTCCAGCATACCGCTGATCAGCGCTTCTTTACTGGGAAAGTTATAAAGCACCCCGCCCTTGGTGAGACCTGCTTCTTTGGCAACCGAGTCCAGACTGACTTTTGCGGCTCCCTTCTCCACAGCCACCTTCTGGGCAGCATCGAGGATGTCTTCACGGGAATTGTTGCTGCGTCTTGCTTTTGGCATGATCCTGACCCCACAAATAAAAATACCATTCGGTACAGTGAAAACCGAATGGTATAGTTAAATGCAAAGCCAGGCAAGACTGACCAGTCTATTTTTTAATAAAAGGTTTATCCGGTAGTATTGAACCATGCAAGCTGCTGCTGCAAGGCCACCACCTCACCCACAATAATCAGTGCCGGTGCCTGCAACTGGGCCTGCGCCTGTTTTTCCACAATGTCCGCCAGGGTGCCAGTGAGTACCCGCTGCTGTGGTGTGCTGCCCTGAGACACCAGCGCTATCAGGGTATCTGCCGGTTTGCCATGTTGCAGCAGGCCTTCCACAAGCAGCTCCAGCGTATGCAGCCCCATGTAAAACACCAGTGTTTGATTAGGCTGCACCATTTCAGCAAAATTCAGGTCACTGGTGCGGTTTTTCAGCTGACCGGTGATGAGTTTCACCGACTGGGCATAATCACGGTGAGTCAGCGGAATACCGGCATAAGCCGAACAGGCATTGGCGGACGTGATACCCGGTACCACCTGGAAAGGCACACCGGCTGCTTTCAGCTCTTCCAGTTCTTCACCACCACGCCCGAATACAAAAGGATCACCCCCCTTCAGGCGCACCACCCGATGCCCAGCCCGGGCTTTTTCAACCAGCAGGCGGTTGATGTCCGGCTGAGGCACGGAATGGTTATCACGCTTTTTGCCGACATAAATCATTTCGGCATCACGGCGACACAGGTCCAGCACCGCCGGTGACACCAGCCGGTCATACAACACCACATCGGCCTGCTGCATCAGCCGCAGTGCCTTGAACGTCAAAAGTTCGGGATCACCCGGCCCAGCGCCGACCAGATACACCTCACCTGCCGGAGCCGCACCATCAGCCTGATCCAGTTGTTGCTGCAGCAAGGTTTCAGCTTCCTGCATCTGACCGTTGAACACCCGCTCGGCTACCGTACCTTCAAAGGTGTTTTCCCAGAACTTGCGCCGCTGATTGATATCACTGAAGCGCTGTTTAACGGCGTCACGAAAACGCCCGGCCAGTTGCCCCAGGTCGCTGTAACGGGTTGGAATCAGGCTTTCCAGTTTGGCTCTGAGCAAACGCGCCAGCACCGGTGCCTTGCCACCGGAAGAAATACCAATCACCAACGGAGAACGATCCAGAATGGCAGGAAACACAAAGGTGCACAGCGGCGGATTATCCACCACATTCACCGGCAGATTCTGCGCCACACAATCCTCGTGGACACGACGATTCAATGCTTCGTCATCAGTGGCCGCAATCACCAGTGCCACACCCTGCAGTTGATCCTGCTGATACTCACTGCCCAGCACTTGTCCCTGATGTTCAGCCAGCAGTTGCTGCAGTTCCGGGTGCACCTCACGGGACACCAGTTGTACTCGGGCACCGGCACGCACCAGTAGTCGCGCCTTGCGCAAACCCACATCACCGCCACCAATCAACAATACCGGGCGATCCTGAAGGTTAAAAAACAGCGGCAGATAATCCAAGTCAACTTCCTTCGAAAAAGTATCAAAACCAGCCAAGCTGATTCATGTGATAACAAGATCAGGATGACTGAGCGCAGGTTATCAACGCTTGTGAAGACCACACTCACGGTTTTCGGGGTTTTCCCACCACCAGCGACCGGAACGGGGATCATCACCGGGGTTGACCGCGCGGGTACAGGGCGCACAACCAATGCTGGGGTAACCCTGATCATGCAGGCGATTGTAAGGTAATTTTAATGCCCGCAGTGCAGCCCAGACCTCGGCCTCACTCCAGTCAAACAGAGGACTGAGTTTCTGCAGGCCATTGGCTGCATCGCGCTCACTGTATTGCAACTGATCGCGGGTCACCGACTGTTCGCGGCGCAGTCCGGTGATCCAGGCAGCACGACCCGCCAATGCACGTCGCAGTGGCTCCAGCTTGCGCACACCACAGCAGGCCTTGCGCAAGGCTTCGGAGCGATAAAAGGCATTCACACCCTGTTCACTGACCCAGCCCTGCAACTGGGCTGCATCCGGGTAATAGACCTGCAAACGGATCTGCGGCCATTTCTGACGCACCCGATCCAGCAGCGTCAGGGTTTCTTCCGGCAAACGCCCGGTATCCAGCACAAATTGCTGAATATCTGGCTGGTATTCAGCCATCAGGCCGGTCAGCAAGGCATCTTCGGCGCCCAGGCTGTTGGCAAAGGTCAGGCCATCGCCATAATCCGCTGCGGCCTGTTGCAGCCGCTCAACCACCGTCAGCAGCTTTTGTTTCAGGGCTGCATCCGTCACCCCATCCAGCAGATCGGCAGCAGCCGGTTCCAGAAAGGCATCAAGCGACATCAACAGCCTCCTGACGGGA
This sequence comes from Marinospirillum alkaliphilum DSM 21637, assembly GCF_900119735.1. Lineage (GTDB taxonomy): Bacteria > Pseudomonadota > Gammaproteobacteria > Pseudomonadales > Halomonadaceae > Marinospirillum > Marinospirillum alkaliphilum. Next base: position 61,791 of record NZ_FPJW01000009.1, read on the forward strand.
CAAGAGTTTCAGATACGCCACACCAATTTCATCAAATGCCTGCAGATCCTGTTCACTGAAACGAGCTTCCGGCACTTCAAAGGCATCAAAACCACAGCTTTCCAGATAAGCCAGACGATCCCGCGCCACCGCACCCACCGCACGTAACTCACCTTTAAAACCGGCACGGCGCAACAAACGGGCCTGACTGAACCCGCGACCATCACGGAACACCGGGAACTCGATGGCAATCAGTTGCAGACGATCCAGCCAGGGCAACAACAACGCGTGATCCTGCTCAGTGGTCAGCAATGCGCCCAGTTGTGGAATGGCTTGACCATCAACCTCGGCCAGCAAGGTTGCAGGCACCACCACCGCCTCACCCCAGGGTTGCGGTGGCAGCTCGGGTTGTTCTTCGGAGGTTCGCAGAAACTGCCAGGCATCAGTAGTGGTCAACTGGCGATTTTTAATCAGGGGCATGAATCATTTCCTCAAATCAGGTGCTGGATCAGGCAAAAGCCTTTTTACAATCCACGCAGTCTATACCCCTGCAGAGAAATCAAAAAATAATAACTGGAGCTTTTTATATCATTAAAAAGAATATCAACCCGCTTTCTGCCGGGTGGCCAGCAGCACGGAAACCACCAGCACAGCGGTGCCGATCAACCCGAGTGTGCCCAGCCACTCCCCCAGCCACAACCAGGCCAGCAGCGCCACAAACATCGGCTCCAGTGTCATGATGATGCTCGAAGTGGTGGCTGAGGTGGTTTTCATGCCAGTGAAAAAACACAGGTAACCCAGGCAGGTGGGCACCAGTCCGATATAAACCACCAGCAACCAGCCGGTCACCCCCAGTTGACCCAACCCGGCAAAACCACCCTGCAACCAGACCACCGGCAAAAGCACCAGTGCCCCAGTCAGAAAACAAATAAAAGCGGTGGTGAATACCGGTGCACCACCAGCCGCAAAACGGCTGGTCAGGGTAAAACCGGCATAAATCAGTGCCGCCAGCAATGCCACCAGTATACCGGTCAGCCGCAACTGACCCGACACTTCCAGATCTCCGGCCACCAGCAGCAGGGTGCCGGTTAATGCGCCCAGTAATGCCAGTACCGTGATCCAGCCGGGCTTTTCACCCAGCAGTGGTGCTGCCAGCAACAACACCAGCACCGGCGAAACACACAGCGCAATCAGCGTGGCAATACCGGCACTGGTCAGATCCACTGCCAGCATGTAGGTACCCTGATAAGCACCCTGAAACACACCCAGTGCCAGCAAGGCCAGCAGGATACTACGGCTCAGACGCGGTTGTTGGTCAGCAGGCAGACGACGCAGTTCACGGCGCATCAACAGATAAAAACAGGGGAAAGCAATGCATAAACGCAACAGCGCCAGCGTCAGCGGCTGCAAGTCAGTTTCAGTGAACAGGTAGCGTGCGGTGACACCAGTGGTGCCCCAGAGCAGTGCTGCCAGTACAATCAGCAGTACACCCCGCAGGGCCGCTGAGTCTCTGGATATGAATCGTGTGGTTACAAGGGAAGGTATAAAACGCATAAATCACCCGGATCATTGATCCGGGGATTCTAACCTGAATGGCGTGACAAAAGCCGAACAGTCGTTCAAACCGGCTCGTAAACCGCTGCCTTGAAAGGCTCAATGCCAACCCGGTCCAGGGCTTCCACAAAACTTTCGCCTTCCTGACGCAGGGACAGGTAGGTATCCAGAATCACTTTCAGCGTACCGGCCACTTCATCCGCAGCCACCGCCTTGCCCAGCACCTTGCCGAGGCGGGCATTTTCCGTGGCTGAACCACCCAGGGTGATCTGATACCAGTCTTCCCCTTTTTTATCCACGCCCAGAATACCGATATGGCCGATGTGGTGGTGGGCACAGGCATTAATGCAACCGGACATGTTCAACTGGATATCACCCAGATCATGCAGGTAATCCAGGTCATCAAACAGCTGGTTGATCTGATCGGCAATGTTCAGGGTTCTGGCATTGGCCAGACTGCAAAAATCAAAACCGGGGCAGACAATCATGTCCGTCAGGGTGTTGATGTTGGCGCGAGCCAGATTGTTATCCCGCAGGCGTTGCCAGACCGCAAACAAATCCTTCTGCTGCACATCGGTCAGCACCAGATTCTGATCCTGGGTGGCACGAATTTCACCGAAACTGAACGCCTCTGCCAGATCCGCCACCACATCCATCTGTAAATGGGTGATGTCACCGGGCGCACCCAGCAGCGGCTTGAGTGACAGATGCACAATGCGATAACCGGCCACCCGATGCGGCTGGGTATTGCGCTCGTACCAGACCCGGAAATCCTCATGGCTGGCCAGCGCCTGTTGCAAGGTGGTGTCACTGGCCGCAGCGGCGTCATAAGCAAAAGGCTGGAAGTGATCTTTCATGGCCTGAACTTTTGCTTCGGTCAGACGCAGTTCGCCGCCTTTCAGGTGCTGCCACTCGTCTTCAACCAGGCGCCGGAATTCATCAATGCCCAGTGCCGCCACCAGAATCTTGATGCGTGCCTTGTATTTGTTGTCGCGCCGCCCTTTCAGGTTGTAGATGCGCAGGATGGCTTCCAGATAGGTGAACAGCTCCAGCGGCTCCAGGTATTCCCGAATCACCTTGCCAATAAACGGAGTCCGCCCCAGTCCGCCACCCACCAGCACTTTAAAACCTGTTTCACCGGCTTCATTGCGCACCAGCTCCAGGCCAATGTCATGCACCCGGCTGGAAGCCCGGTCATTGGGGCCACCGCTGACGGCAATCTTGAACTTGCGCGGCAGGTAGGCAAACTCAGGGTGCAGGGTCGACCACTGACGAATCAGCTCACACCAGGGGCGTGGATCTTCAATTTCATCAGCAGCCACACCGGCCAGTGGATCGGTGGTGGTGTTACGAATGCAGTTGCCGGACGTCTGGATCGCATGCATCTGCACCTTGGCCAGTTCAGCCAGAATGTCCGGTACTTCCTCCAGCTTCGGCCAGTTGAACTGGATATTGGTACGGGTGGTGAAATGACCATAACCCCGATCCCAGGTACGGGCGATGTGAGCCAGAGTACGCATCTGCGTGGCAGAAAAGGTTCCATAGGGAATCGCCACGCGCAGCATCGGTGCCTGACGCTGAATGTACAGACCGTTCATCAGACGCAGCGCCAGAAACTCCTCGTCCGGCAGCTCACCGGCCAGAAAACGGCGGGTCTGATCACGGAACTGTTCCACTCGCTGATCGACCAGCTGCTGATCCACCTGATTGTAAACGTACATACTGCTGCCACCTCATTACAGAAAAATTTTTGCCCAGACTAACCCTTGTTGTTTATAACTCAAAATACTGAATGATCATTTTTATATAACCAAGCTGAAGTACCTCAAGATTAGACTGGAACTGAGAAGCACTTTTCTAGTTCGCTCAAACTGGTAAGATGACCACTCATCAACCCATGAAAGACAACGATTAACCCATCATGACAGTGCAGCCCAAGCCACATCTACACCAGATCAAGATTCAGGGATTCAAGTCCATCAAGAAGCTTGATCTGAAGCTCAACCCGATCAATATCCTGATTGGTGCCAATGGCGCGGGAAAAACTAATTTTATCTCCCTGTTCACCTTCCTTCGGCATCTATCTGAAGGAAGGCTGCAAAGTTATGTTGCCAAAAATGGCTATGCCAGCAGTTTTTTTCATTTTGGCTCCAAAAAAACACCTGCCATTTCTCTAGATTTGAAGGTTGGAGCCAATGGCTACCATGTCGACTTCATCCATGGTGAAACCAATGATGAGCTGGTATTTGAGAGGGAGTACTGCACTTTCGAAGCTTCATCACGTTTGTTTTACGTAAAAGGAAAACCTGGTGAAAGTGGTCTGCTACCCGACGGCACAGCTGAAAGTGTTTATGTACGCAAATATACTCGGGAATACCTTGAAAAGTGCCGTGTTTATCATTTCCATGACACCAGCCCTACGGCCAAATTCAAACAAGCTCAGAAACTGAGTGCAACCTTCCGATTCGAGTCTGATGCTGGCAACTTGGCTCCTTTACTCTGGCAGTTAAAAAAGTCCTTCACTGACAGCTATCAAGAAATTCTCGCTGCCATTCAAACCATTGCTCCCTTTTTCCATGACTTTTATCTGGAGCCAGCAGGTCAGAAAGGAGATGAATCACTTTTATTGCGGTGGCTACACAAGGATCACGACACGCCTTTTTCTGCTAATCAGTTATCTGATGGTACTGCCCGCTTTATCTGCATGGCAGTTTTATTTCTTCAACCGGAGTGGTTGCGCCCAGACACCATCGTACTTGATGAACCTGAGCTGGGGTTGCATCCAGCAGCACTGGATGTTCTGGCGGATATTATCAAATCGGTTTCACAAACCACTCAGGTCATTTGCTCCACTCAATCAGTCACCTTTGCCAACCACTTTTCGCCGGAAGACTTTATTGTGGTTGATCAGCATCAGGGTGCATCCTGTTTTAAACGTCTGGATGCGGAGGAACTCCAGCACTGGCTGGAAAACTATGCGATGGGAGACATCTGGAGTAAAAACCTGATTGGAGGTCGACCAGAATGGTAAGGCTGGGTATTTCAGTTGAAGGAGCAACCGAAGAGCGCTTTACCAAAAGGGTACTGGCACCGCATCTGAGTCAGCTCAATATCTACATTACGCCCGTCAACCTGCGCGGCAACATCAGTCTGGATCGTATCCGGGGCGAACTGGAGACTTTAGCTTACAGCTTTGATTATGTGACGACCTTTTATGACTTTTATGGCTTCAAAAAACTGGAGCCCGGTGAAACAAAAAGCTCGCTGGAACAGAAGATCAAACACTGCCTCAAGGCCGAGCTACAAAGTAAACTCATCCCCTATATTCAAATGCATGAGTTTGAAGGCCTGTTATTTTCTGATCCTGAAGTACTTGCAACCCTTCTGCATAAACCATCTCTGAATGACTGGGCAACTAATGTTCTGCTGGATTTTGACAACAACCCCGAACAAATCAACAATTCCAGAGAGACCGCTCCTTCCAAACGGCTTGAAAAGCACAGCGACTACCGTAAAACCATTCATGGCCCTGATATTGCGTTGAATATCGGACTGGAAAAACTGCGCAATTGCTGTCAGGGTTTTGATCAGTGGTTACAACTGCTGGAAGCACTCAGCCCGTCATCGTAAACAAAGCTTATCACCTTTACGCATTACAAAATTCCCAGATATTCTTTTTGGTTTTATCGGCACAAGGGCATAATCCTCGGCATTCTGTATTTTCAGCTTCAATACTCAGGAGCAGACATGCCCGCGATTGCCGCAACGCTTTCCACTCAACCGTCCACCCATCCGGCCATAGCGCCGGAGCGTTTAACCCACCTGAAACAGCTGGAGGCTGAAAGCATCCACATCATTCGTGAAGTGGCCGCCAGTTTTGCCAACCCGGTGATGCTTTATTCCATCGGCAAGGACTCCTCGGTGATGCTGCACTTGGCCCGCAAGGCCTTTTATCCCGGAACTCCGCCCTTCCCGCTGTTGCATGTGGACACCACCTGGAAATTCCGCGAAATGATTGAGTTTCGTGACCGCATGGCCAAAGAAGCGGGCATGGAGCTGCTGGTGCACATCAATCAGGATGGGGTCGACATGAACATCAACCCGATGGTGCATGGTTCGGCAAAACACACCGACATCATGAAAACCCAGTCGCTCAAACAGGCACTCAACAAACACGGTTTTGATGCCGCTTTTGGTGGTGCCCGCCGGGATGAAGAAAAGTCCCGCGCCAAGGAACGCATCTTTTCCTTCCGCGACAAAAACCACCGCTGGGACCCGAAAAACCAGCGCCCGGAATTATGGAACCTCTACAACACCGAAGTGGAAAAGGGTGAAAGCATTCGTGTATTCCCCCTGTCCAACTGGACCGAACTGGATATCTGGCAATACATCTGGCTGGAACAGATTCCGATTGTCCCGCTGTATTTTGCCGCCGAACGCCCGGTGGTGGAGCGTGATGGCACCTGGATCATGGTGGATGATGAGCGTCTGCCGCTGGAACCGGGTGAAGTGCCACAACACAAGCAGGTGCGCTTCCGCACCCTGGGCTGTTACCCCCTGACCGGCGCAATTGAATCCACTGCCGCCACCCTGACCGACATCATTCAGGAAATGCTGCTGACCACCACTTCCGAACGCCAGGGCCGCATGATCGACAAGGATGCCCGTGGCTCGATGGAACAGAAAAAAATGGAGGGCTACTTCTGATGAGCCACCAATCTGAACTCATTGCTGAAGACATTCATGCTTATCTGAAACAGCACGAAGACAAACAACTGCTGCGCCTGCTGACCTGCGGCAGCGTTGATGATGGCAAGTCCACCCTGATCGGTCGCCTGCTGCACGACAGCAAGATGATTTATGAAGATCAGCTGGAAGCCCTGCACCGTGACAGCAAAACCCAGGGCACCACCGGTGAAGCCATTGATCTGGCGCTGCTGGTGGATGGTCTGCAGGCCGAGCGCGAACAGGGCATCACCATTGATGTGGCCTACCGTTATTTTTCCACGGCACGTCGCAAGTTCATCATTGCGGATACCCCCGGTCATGAACAGTACACCCGCAATATGGCCACCGGTGCCTCCAACTGTGAACTGGCGATCATTCTGATTGATGCCCGCAAGGGGGTGCTGACCCAGACCCGCCGCCACAGTTTTATTGTGTCCCTGCTGGGCATCCGTCATGTGGTGGTCGCCATCAACAAGATGGATCTGGTGGATTACAGCGAAGCGGTGTTTGAGCAGATCAAGGCGGATTATCTGGCTTTTGCCGGGCAACTGGATCTACCGGAAGTGCATTTTGTACCCCTGTCCGCCCTGAAGGGTGACAATGTGGTCAGTCCATCGCCCGAACTGAGCTGGTATCAGGGCCTGCCACTGATGGAACTGCTGGAAAGTGTTGATGTTGAACCGTCACACGGGGAGCAGCCGCTGCGCTTTCCGGTGCAATACGTCAACCGCCCCAACCTCAACTTCCGGGGTTACTGCGGCACCCTGGCATCCGGTAAGGTGCAGGTGGGTGATGCCATTCGCGTGCTGCCATCCGGCCAGACCAGCCGGGTGAAATCCATTGTCACCTGGGAGGGTGAACTGGCCTCGGCCTTTGCGCCCATGGCCATCACCCTGACACTCGAAGATGAAATCGACATCTCCCGCGGTGACCTGCTGGTGGCTGCCAGTGAACAGCCAACAGCCAGTGACCGCCTGGAAGCCGAGCTGGTGTGGATGGCTGAACAGCCGCTGGTGCAGGGCAAAACCTACCTGTTAAAAATCGGCACCCGCAAGGTGAATGCACGCATCAATGCCATTCATTACAAAACCGAAGTCAACACTCTGGAGCGCCATCCGGCTTCCGGGCTGGAACTGAACGAAATTGCCCGGGTGGAAATCCTGCTGGAACAACCGGTGGTGGCCGATGCCTATCGCAACAACCGCGCCACTGGCAGCTTCATCCTGATTGACCGCCTGAGCAAAAACACCGTCGCCGCTGGCATGGTGCAAGGCCAGGACGGACAACAACAGAAACGCCAACAGGAACCGGTATCGGCAGCAGAGCGCGCCTTGCGACTGGGTCAGCAGCCGGCCCGCATCGAACTGCGCGGTGCTGATGCCGTCACCCGCCGCGAACTGCTGCAACAACTGGAACGCGCCCTGTTTGACGCCGGACGCCTGCCGTTGCTGCTGAATGAAGGGGAATTGCCTGCTGAACTGGCACGCCAGCAAGGTGCACTGGAACAGTGGTTACTGCACAAGGGGCTGCTACTGCTCACTGCCAGCAGCGGCGATCAGGGTGAACTGCTGGCCGAGATCAGCCATCAGCAACACCCGCAACAACTGCCGCTGACTGCCCCGGAGCAGGCCATCAGCTTGATCCTGCAACACCTCCGGCAGTCCAGCATCATCTAAGGACAACAAGGCACCGGGTCGGCACTTCAACCGATCCGGTGCCTTGTTTTAAACGGACTCATTCACCTGAGCCGCCGCCAGCACCCGCGTATAATTCACTTCGATCCAGTCAGCCAACTGCTGTACCTGCACAGCAACCTCCTGCCCCATTTCAGTCAGGCTGTATTCGACATGCGGTGGTACCACCGGATAAGCCACCCGCTGCACAAAACCATCCTGCTCCAGATTCTGCAGAGTCTGCGCCAGCATGCGTTCACTGACGCCACCGATCTTGCGGCGCAACTCACTGAAACGGTGTGTACCCTGCAACAAAGCCACAAACACCAGCACGCCCCAGCGGCTGGTCACGTGGTTCAACACCTGCCGGGAAGGACAACGCTCAGCAAACAACTCACCCCGTTCCATTCTTGCATTCAGGCGCACCTCATCCACTGTGCTCTCCTGCCTGACTGAAGGTTTTTCTGCCATCAACACTTACCTTTTTGTGCGTACTTACTTTTAATTAGCCTAAATGCTAGTGTACACATGTTTTTTGATAAACCACAGGAGAAACACCATGATTCTTGTCACCGGAGCATCCGGCCAACTGGGCCAACTGGTTATTGAACAACTGCTGACCCTGGCCAGTACCAAACAGATCAGTGCCGAACAAATCATTGCCGGCGTCCGTGATCCGGCCAAAGCTGAACACTTCAAACAACGTGGCATTCAGGTCCGCAAGGTGGATTATGAACAGCCTGAGACGCTGGTTTCAGCCTTTGCCGGTGTGGAGCGCCTGCTGCTGATTTCATCCAGCGCCGTAGGACAGCGGGTTGCCCAGCATCAGAAGGTGATCGATGCCGCTGCTGCATCCGGTGTAAAACTGCTGGCTTACACCAGTCTGCTGCATGCCGACACCTCACCGCTGGCGCTGGCCGAAGAACACCGCGCCACGGAAGCCCTGCTGCTGGCATCCGGGCTGAACACCCTGATCCTGCGCAATGGCTGGTACACCGAGAACTATACCGGCGGACTGGCTGCAGCCCTTGCCCACGGCAAGCTGCTGGGTTGTGCCGGTGACGGTCGCATCGCCTTCGCCACCCGTGCTGATTATGCTGCTGCCGCCGCCAGCGCCATCACCGCTGACCTGCAACCGGGTAACCGGGTTTATGAGCTGGCCGGAGACACGGCCTACACCCTCACTGACCTGGCTGCCGAAGTCAGCCGCCAGACCGGCCAGACCATCAGCTACCTGAATCTGTCTGAAGCCGATTACTGCGATGCGCTGGTTCAGGTTGGCCTGCCACAACCCTTTGCGGCACTACTGGCTGATTCCGATACCGGTGCATCCAAAGGTGGCCTTTATGATGCCAGTCATCAGCTCAGCCAACTGATCGGTCGCCCCACCACCTCACTGGAAACATCGGTTGCCGAAGCACTGAAAGGGTAAACTCAACGAATACCCTGGCTAGCCAGGGAGAATCTTTCGCGGATGACTCTTGATCGTTTGTCATTACACGGGAAGCCGACTTACCGACCCGTGCCATATTTGCGGCCGACTGCTGGTGGTGCAAGGCAAGCAGAAACATGCTGGTGAGTACGATGGTTGCGGAGGAAAACGGGAAGGTTTTGGTGCCAGAAATGGAGATGGCCCCTGCCAGCCACATCCCGGCACACACATCCATCACTACCGTTGCTCCCTTCCGGGCCTGGCGGGGTTCATGATTTCGTGTTGCGGGAGGACCAACAGGGGCCACCACAAAGACAGTCATTCAACTGCGGCCTGCATACTACCAGTCTGCCTTGTATCAGGCAAGGGCAAGGCTTTAATCAAGTGGTAAAAAAGAAGTCAATACAAGCACTTGTTACCGGCATGGGGTAAACTGTTGCTTTGATTTGCAGGTGATGACAATGCAACGACTGGATCTGCTGCTGGTTGAACAGGGGTTGGCGGAAAGCCGCACCCAGGCTCAGAAGATGCTTGATGGCGGACGGGTGAGTCTGTTTAAAAACGGCCAGTGGCAGCCGGTGGATAAACCCGGTTTGAAGCTGCCATCAGACAGTCAGTTGCAGGTGACCGCCACCGAGGAAGACCGTTATGTGTCTCGTGGGGCGTTCAAGTTGCTGGCCGCGCTGCAAGTGGCACAACTGGATGTGAAGGGTCTGACTGCGCTGGATGTGGGGCAGTCCACCGGTGGTTTTACTGATGCCTTGTTGCAGGCCGGTGTCTCGCGGGTGGTGGGGCTGGATGTGGGTCAGAACCAGTTGCATCCACGCCTGAAGGATGATGCCCGTGTGGTGGCGCTGGAGAAGGTTAATGCCCGGCATCTGGAGTCTGAGCACTTCAGCAGCCAGGGATTGCCACTGGTATATGATCTGATTGTGATGGATGTGTCCTTCATCTCCCAGACGCTGATTCTGCCACAGCTGCCTGCCTTGCTGGCCAGCTCCGGCTGGCTGATCAGTCTGGTCAAACCCCAGTTTGAAGTGGGCAAAGAGAAGATCGGCAAAGGCGGCATTGTGCGTGATCCGGCTCTTTATGCCGAAGTGGAGCAACGCATCCGTGAGCAAGTCACTGGGTTAGGCCTTGAAGTCATCCACTGGATTGATAGCCCGATCACCGGTGGTGATGGGAATCGGGAGTTTTTGATGGTCGCGCAAAATAGATGATCGGTTTGATATGCGAAGGTCAGGCCAGGCGGAATTGACCGAAGAAGCGCACGACTGCATGGATGCAGGAGGTAGAGCGACGCAGGAAGCCAAAACCGAGTGACACGAAGTAAATGAGCATTTTGAGATCAATTTCAACGCCGCATAGGCAAGCGCAATAGTTAATCTATAGTTTCTTTTCCCAGAAGAGCGCACATCCCATCTCGGGATCCAACTCATACCCCGCAAACCCAAACTTCCGATAAGCCTTCTGGGCAGCCTGGTTGCCCTGCAGCACTTCCAGGGTGATTTTGCAGCAGCCCCGCTGGCGGGCAATGGCTTCCACCTGTTCCATCATCAGTTGATTCAAACCCTGCCCACGGTGGTTTTTGCTGACAATCACATCATGAATGTTGATCAGGGGTTTGCACTGGAAGGTGGAAAAACCTTCAAAGCAGTTGATCAACCCGGCCGGTTCGGAACCTCGCCAGGCCAGAATCTGAAAGGCACCGGGGCGGTTTTTTAATGCTTCCGGCAGAGCGGCCTTGACGCTGTCTGCCAGGCCTTCACCGCCCCCCATCGGGTCGCGGGCATATTCATCCATCAGTGCCACCAGCGCGGCGGCCTGTTCGGGTTGGTTCAGATCGGCTTCATGAATATCAAACATAAGGCTCTCAACAGACAGGACTCTCAACGGGCATTGTCACGCAGGTGCTCGTCCTGCAACTGGGCATCCAGCTGTTTCACGGGCAGGTGGGTGGCCCGCTGGTGAGCATTGAAGAAGTTTTCCAGCAGGCGGAACAGACCAATGATAACGGCGGCAATCACCAGGTACATCACCCCGGCCAGCAGGAAAAATTCCAGGTTCATGTAGGTGCGTGAAATCACGTTGCGGGTGGCACCCATCAGATCCAGCAGGGTAATGGTGGAGGCCAGTGCACTGCCCTTCAACATCAGGATCACTTCATTGCCATAAGCCGGCAGGATCATGCCAAAAGCACGCGGCAGGATGATCTTGCGGTACTGTTTCGCTTTTGATAATCCCAGCGCCATGGCCGCTTCCACCTCGCCTCTGGGTACCGATTGAATGGCACCCCGGAACAATTCGGCAATGTAGGCGGCGGTGTGCAGGCTGAAGGTGATGATGGCACACCAGTAAGGCTGGGATAACACCTGATCCCACAACCAGCCGCTGTTGCGGATGCTTTCAAACTGGGACAGGCCGTAATACACCAGGAAAATCTGCACCAGTAGCGGTGTGCCACGGAAAAAGAAGATGTAGCAGTAAGGCAGCACCCACAACCAGGGATTTTTTGAAACCCGCAGCAGCGCCAGTGGAATCGCCAGCAGAATGCCAGCAATGCCGGACAACACCACCAGTTTCAGGGTGACCCAGGCACCTTCCAGCAGTTGTGGCAGGTAACGGGCGTAAGAATCCCAGGGTTCATGCCCTGCCGTCAGCAGTTGCAGCCAGTCAGACAAGTGATACATCCAGTCCATCAGCGCAGCCCTCCGGCATAACCCCGGTTGGCCCGTTTTTCCATCAGGCTCAACAGCTGCATGAACAGGATGGTCAGCAGCAGATAAATAAAGGCTGCTGCCAGGTAAAAGGTGAAGGGTAATTTGGTGAATCCGGCGGCCACATAGGCCTGGCGCATCAGGTCATTCAGACCGATCACCGACACCAGTGCGGTGTCTTTGAGTAAGACAAGAAACAGATTGCCCAGCCCCGGCAGGGCCAGACGCCAGAGCTGTGGCAGCATCACATGCCAGAAGGCCTTGATGCGGCTCAGCCCCAGCGACAGTGCAGCTTCCTGCTGCCCTTTTGGCAACTCCTGCAAGGCACCCCGAAAAACCTCGGTGGCGTAAGCACCAAAGGCAATCGACAGTGCCGCCACCCCGGCTGCAAAAGCGCTAAGTTCAACGTAAACATCAAACATGCGCAGCAGCAGCTCGGTGGTGCCGAAATAGATGATCAGCACCAGCAGCAATTCAGGCAGACCTCGCATCAGGGTGGTGTAGGTGGTGGCAATCCAGCGCAGCACCCTGATCGAAGACAGCTTGGCGGTGGCCCCCAGCAGGCCCAGGATCAAACCGAAGAACAGGCTGACAAACGCCAGTTTCAGGGTGATCCAGGTGCCTGCCAGCAGCAGGTGTCCAAAACCGTGTAAATCCATGGGTCAGCGTTACACTCAGCGGATACTGAAGGGGAAATAACGCGCATTGATTTCGGCATACACACCGTTATCAACAATTTCCTTCAGTGCCTTGTTGAAGCGCTCACGCAGGGCGTTGTCGTTCTGGCGCACGGCAATGCCGATCTTGTCATCGATGTCGATGTCTTCACCCTTGAACTCGAAGCGGGAACCGGCTTCAGTCTGCAGCCAGTCGTAGGCCGGGAACTTGTCGGACACCATGCCATCCAGACGACCGGCAGCCAGATCCAGATAGGCGTTGTCCTGAGTGTCATACAGGCGCACGGTCACGTTGCGACCCAGATTGTCCTGCAGGTACTGACCGGCGATGGTGGCACGCTGGGCACCCAGAGTCTTGCCACGCAGGCTGGCGGCATCAGTCTTCATTTCGGTGCCTTTCGGACCGATGAATGCCAGTACGTTGGAGTAGTAGGGATCAGTGAAGGCCACCACACGCTGACGCTCAGGAGTGATGGACATGGAGGCGATGATGGCGTCATAACGACGGGCACGCAGGCCGGGGATGATGCCGTCCCAGTCCTGGGCAACAATGTCGCACTCGGCTTTCATCTGGGCACAGAGAGCCTTGGCGATGTCCACATCGAACCCTTGCAGTGCACCGGTGTTGTCGATGTAGTTGAATGGTGCATAAGCACCTTCGGTGGCAATACGAATGCGATCAGCCAGTGCACTGGTGGATACCAGAGCAGCAGAGGTGACCAGCGCCAGTGAGATCAGCGTTTTCTTGAACACTTGCATCGTTGTTTTCCTTCTTTTGGGTTGCAATTCAGTGATGCGGGGAACAGCCTGTCAATGAGTGACCTTTTGCAAGAGCAAAGAGCCTGCCAGAATCATAGATGACTGGACAGGAATTCTCTGCAACGGGTTGACACAGGATTGGTGAAGAATTGCTCGGGTGGGCTGAGTTCTTCGACCTGACCCTGATGCAGGAACATCACCTGGCTGGATACATCCCGTGCAAAACGCATTTCGTGGGTCACTATCAGCATGGTGCGGCCCTCTTCAGCCAGCGCCCGCATCACACCCAGCACTTCGTTGACCAGCTCCGGGTCCAGTGCCGAGGTGGGTTCATCAAACAACAGCACTTCCGGTTCCATCGCCAGCGTGCGGGCAATGGCCACCCGTTGTTGCTGACCACCGGAGAGTTGCAGGGGGTAGGCTTTTTCCTTGTCCGCCAGGCCAACTTTTTTCAACAGGGCGGCGGCTCGCTCTCGCGCTTCAGCACGACTTTTTCCCAGCACCTGCACCGGTGCCAGTGCCAGATTGTCCAGCAGGTTCAGGTGTGGCCACAGGTTGAAGTTCTGAAACACAAAACCCATGCGCGCCCGAAAGGCTTCCAGCTGGCGGCTTTTCACTGCATCCAGTTCACCATCACGATTGGCTTTGAGTTGCAGGCTTTCACCACACAGGCGGATTTCACCCTGACTGGGTTTTTCCAGCAGATTAAGGCAACGCAGGAAGGTGGATTTACCGGAACCACTGGAACCAAGGATGGAAATCACATCGCCTTTGCGGGCGGTCAGGGAAATGCCCTTCAACACTTCGTGATCACCATAACGCTTGTGGAGATTACTGACCTCCAGGGCAGGTCTGACAGAATCCGAAGTGGTTGAAGCGGGCTCAGGTGCAGGGTTCATCAAGCTACCTTGGTCTATGCTGTTGTGTGCCTTGTGGGCTGACCGTTTTATCAAAACGCTTGTATTATTGGTGTAGTTTAACTGTAACTTCGGTTTCTGAACACCCGTTTCAAAGCTTCCGATTAACGTAATGAGCCAAGCTTAAAATACTCGTTGCAGCTCAAATTTCGGATCTGCCAACGGCCCGCTGACCTTGTAGCGGGCTTCCGTGAAGGTATCAAACAGATTGCCAAAGAGCTTCTGCACCACCCAGATGCCGGCACCCACCTGCGGCGCACCAACCAGAATGGCAGCCAGAGGCAAGCTCTGGGCCACTGGCAATACCAGGGTTAACTGCTGATCAAGGGTTTCATCGATCAGATCCACTTCACCACTGAGGGTAATCCGCGTGGCAGAACTTTCTATCCTTGTGGGACTGGTGGTACGCAGGTAACCCGCTTCAAGGGTGTATTCCCCGCGAATGCTTTCATAACTGACCCCTCTGGCGGTGACATCAGAAAAATCCAGGCGCAGGCGGCGCAGCAGGGTATCCATATTCAGCAAGCCAAAAAAGCGACTGACACCGCGCAGGCGATCATCAGTTTTGGGGAAATGGCCGTCATTCAGGCGCAGGTTGAACTCACCAGCCAGGGTGTCCAGCCGGAAAGCTGCCGGTGAGCCTGACCAACTGAAATCATAATCCAGTTGATGGCGACCACTGACCAGCGGGGATGCATCACCCGTTAAACCTTGCAGTGCCGGTGCAATATTGCGCCCCCTTAAGCTACCACTGATTTCACTGCTGGGTTGTGGCTGCGAAAAATACCAGCTCAACGTGGCATTCATGCTGGTCTGCCCCAACTCACCATAAACAGGATCAGCACGCACAACGCCTTCACTGGTGCGCAACTGAGCATTCCAGCGCCCCAGTTTGCGCTCACCCAGTTTCAGGTCATCCACCTGCAGATAGATGTTCGGCCAGCCAGAAGGATCATAACCAGCCAGTGGATCAACCACCGGCTGTAATAGCTGACGCCGACTGACAGACGCAGCCGACTGTGGACTGGTTGCTTCAGCAGTATCAGGAGCGGGCAAATACAGGCGACCTATCAGCAGTTCAGCAACATCACCTTCACGTGATGGCCACCACAGCTGACCATCGGTATAACGGCTGGCGAATAATAACCGCGTACCCAGTGGCAGCAGTTCAGCCGTCATCGAAACCTCACCCAGTGCCAGTTGATCCCAATACAGGTCTTCAATGTCGAGACTGGCAACATTGAGCTTTACACCGGTTTCCGGTAACTGCCCATCAGTTGACGCATCAGCAAGGTCATCACCCATCAAGCCATGACGTGTGTGTTGCAGCCAACGCCAGACCCTGGAGGCATCCAGATAGCGCAGTGCCATATCCAGAGTTAATCCCGGTGTTCCCGGAACCTCAGCAGCTTCCACATCCTGCTCGGCTATACGCAAGTGCATGCCTTGTTCCGGCAAGTTCAGGTCAGCACGAAAACGCGCCAGACTGGCCAGAGCGATCGACAAGGGCAGCCGGTCATCAGCAAAATCCAGCTCGGCACGTACCGGCAGTTCAACACCGGCAGCCTTGGGCCAGGGAAAGTTGTCGGTTAACACCACTTCTTTCAGGTCACTTTCCAGTATCAGCCTGCGGAATGGATTCATTTCCAGCGCACCCTGCACCTGCACCCGGCCTTGCAGCCAGTCCAGTTCAGGCAACTGCTGCCAACCCAGCAAGGCATCCACACCCGGACGCAAGGCAAACTCCAGACGTGACGCGGGTTCGGCCTGAATCACTGCCTGGACGGTGCTATCCAGCACCTGGCCAAAAAGATGCGGGGAATGCAGACCCCGATCCAGATCAAAGTTCAGCGGTCCTCGAATCCCAGTTATTTCCAGACCCACCTGATGTATCAACAAGCGGCCATCACGTACATTGCTGCGCAAGCTGACGGCCAGCGCATCAGTATTTTCATCCAGCGGTATCACCAGTGCCAACTCACCTCTGGCCTGCCCGGAGTACTGCCACTCTTGCAAGGCTTCAGGAACCGCTTCATCTAAGGGACTGCGATCCACCAACCAGGGAAAAAAAGCCAATTCTGTTTCCAGCCCCGTTGCAACATCCAGCAGCAGAGTGCCTTCAGCCTCCCGTGTGCTGAATACCGCCCGATCCAGACGAGCGGTTCCCATGCGCGCAGCATTCACCTGACCGCTGACCGAGGCATCATGCACCAGCACCCAGCCCTGAGCTTCTTCAAGCTCCGGCCAGCGAGGGTCAAAACGAAACAGGGTTTTACTGAAGTCACCGAGGAACTGGAAGGTTTCCGGCTGACCGCTAACCACAGAGCCAGCATAAATGAATCCGCCCCGCTCCACCTGACCAGACTGCAGTGACAAATCCAGCCACTCTGACAGCACGGATGGCAACAGACGCCCGGGTATCAGTTGAGTGTGTGCAGTCAGGTTGGTGGGCAACATGCCCAGATTGAGATAAAAGCGCCGGTCTTCTTCTCCCATGTAAAAAGAAAAGCTACCAGTAACACGGGTTGGCGGCGCTTGTTCATTCAGTGGCAGGGTGACGGATAACTGCTCACCAATCACCCAGATTTCTTCACCCTCCAGCTCCCAGCGCACATCACCACTGGCTTCACTGAAATCCCAGGGATTTTCATAAAGCATTGGGAATCCCAGATGCAGCGAGTGATCTGCAAATACCACCTGGCCACCCCTGGCGTCTGCCTGTAACCAGCCATGCAGACCCTGCCCCAGCGGAGCACCATGCCAGGCCGCCACACCAACATCCTGCAGATTTGCAGTGAGTTTAAAAACTTCAGTGGTGGGAAAATGCAGCGTGATGTCCTGAAGCACGCCGGAAGGATTCAAATCCCCCAACAGTTCACGGAAACCATTCGGCAGACGTGTATCCTGTTGCAAGGCGGGCACCAACTGACTGAGTGACAGCTCACTCACCTGCAGCGTATAAGCAGACCGGCGTTTAGCCGTTCTACCTTGCAACACCTCAAAGTGATAGCTACCTGAATGCAGCTGATTGATACGCCAATCGGCTGTCCAGCGGCGCGGATCACCCTGCAGGGTGATCGCCAACTGATCCATGCGCGCCTCATACTGATCATCCAGATACAAAGCCAGATCACGGATTTGCAGATCCGCTTTGGCATTGCCTTGACGCATGCTCAGCCAGCCTTCCATCGAAACCTGCCCCTGCATGCCTTCAAACCTTGTTTGCCAGGCTGCTGGCCAGAGGGTACGAAAATCGCGCAGGCTAACCTGTGGCAAACTCAGCCAGGCATCAAGGGTGGAGCGTCGCGGGTCAAAGGTATCACCTTCCAAAGTGATAACCAGCCGGGCTGGATGGGTGGCTTCTGCCGCCACATCCACCTCAAAAGCCAGCTGGCGACCGCCCGACCAACGCCGGTAGTTCAATGCTTCAGCAGAAAAAGTCAGGCGCTCCCCTTCCAGTGGCGTGAAATGCAATTGCAGATCTGAAAAATCCAGTTCACCCTGCACCAGCAACTGCTCAACACTGGTTAACACCTGTCGCAGTGTGGTTGCCGGACCAACATCCGCTTCTGACTGCTCACTTGCATCTTGCGGATCATCCTGCCAACCGGCCAGTGTCCAGCCATCCTCGGTTTCTTCCAGCCACACCTCCAACCCTGACAAGCGGGCATCCTTCATGCGCGGTGCCAATGCCATCAGGCTGGCGAGGGTATCCAGTTCCAAACGTGCTTGCTGCAAACTCAGGAAGGTTTGTCCATTACGGCTGAGCACCAGCTCATGCATCTGTACTGCTGGATCAATACGAAACAAACTGCCCTGCAACTGGCTGGTTTCTACTTCAAAGGGCAAACGGGCATTCAGATAACTTTCTACATCCGGGCGCAGCTGACTCAGAAAAGGCATGAAAAAGCGCAGCAACAGCACCAACAGCGCAGCCGTAACCAGCAGCACCAGCAGTGACCAAAGCGGCAACTGTAAGAGGAACAGTCGCAGGGAAGAAAATTCTGAGCGGTTTGCCATGTTTACTGCAGAACGATGTCGAACTGCTCCTGGGAGTAAAGCGTTTCGACCTGGAAGCGGATGGGTTTACCTATGAATAATTCCAGATCAGCCACGGCAGCAGACTCTTCATCCAGAAAACGATCCACCACCGCCTGACTGGCCATCACCAGATAAGCTTCACCATTGTATGCCCGATCCATGCGTAATAAATCACGCAGGATTTCATAACAGACAGACTCAGCGGTTTTCAGTGTTCCACGGCCCTGGCACAAGTGACAAGGCTCACAGATGATTTGTTCCAGACTTTCCCGCGTGCGCTTGCGGGTCATTTGCACCAGGCCCAGCTCGGTCACACCGGTCAGCTTGGTTTTGGCATGGTCACGCTCCAGACTGCGCTCCAACAAACGCAGCACCTGGCGCTGATGCTCAGCATCATCCATGTCGATGAAATCAATGATGATGATGCCACCCAGATTACGCAGGCGCAGCTGCCGGACAATCGCAGCGGCCGCTTCCAGGTTGGTCTTGAAGATGGTTTCTTCCAGGTTGCGATGTCCGACAAAACCACCGGTATTCACATCAATGGTGGTCATGGCTTCAGTCTGGTCAATCACCAGATAACCACCACTTTTCAGCTGTACCTTACGGCCCAACGCTTTCTGGATTTCATCTTCAACACTGTAAAGATCAAAAATCGGGCGCTCACCGGGGTAGTATTCCAGTTTGTTTTCCAACTGGGGGACAAACTCCTGCACAAACTCCTGCAGTTTGATGAAGTTTTCCCGTGAGTCGATACGAATTTTTTCCAGTTCCGGGCGTACAAAATCACGCATCGAACGCATGAACAGCGGCAGGTCTTCATACACACAGAAAATACCGCTTTCACGTTTGATGCGGCGCTCCACGGCCTGCCAGACACGATGCAGGAAATGGATATCTGCCAGAATTTCTTCGCTGCCAACGCCTTCAGCGGCGGTACGCAGAATAAAGCCGCCCTGCTCATCTGCAGCTATTTCAGTCATGCCCTGCCCGACCAGTTGTTTCAGGCGTTCACGCTCTGCTTCCTGTTCAATGCGCTGGGAGACCCCCACATGCGGGGTCTGGGGCATGTAAACCAGATAACGGGAAGGAATGGAAAGGTGGGTCGTCAGTCGGGCACCCTTGGTGCCAATGGGGTCCTTGGTGACCTGCACCACCAGTGACTGACCTTCGTGCAGCAAACTGGCAATCAGCGGTTCACCCTGGGTGTCACCGGCACCGGGACGCGCCACTTCTGCCACATGGATAAAAGCAGCACGATCCAGCCCGATATCAACAAAAGCTGCTTGCATGCCCGGCAGAACCCGAACCACCTTGCCTTTATAGATATTGCCAACAATACCGCGACGGCGGGTCCGTTCGATGTAGACTTCCTGCAGCACACCGTTTTCCACCAGCGCCACGCGGGTTTCCATCGGGGTGATATTGATCAGTATTTCTTCACTCATTAGCAACCTGCCAGGCTTTTGGTTCGGGCATCAGACCAGCGCAAAACGCCGCTTTACACCCTGCAGCAACACAAACACCCAATGCCACAACACAGCGGAAATCAGTGCCGGCAATAACAGAAAACCGATACCGGACATGGCACCAAAAATACCCTGCAACCACTGGAACACCAATTGACTCACGCCAATCAGCAGAAATACCAGTGCCGATTGTTTCAGCATCGAATACATACGAATGCGCTGGTAAAAACGGTTGGACAGGAAGCCCAGCAGCGCCAGCGCCACTGCATTGTGCCCCAGCAACGTGCCTTCAATCAGGTCCAGCAACAGCCCCCAGCCAAAACCATGCATGATGCCAACCCGCTGCGGCAGGCTCAGCGACCAGAAAATCAACACCAGACTTAACCATTCAGGTCGAAAATACAGTAAAGCTGGCGGCATCGGCAAAGCCTGCAGGTACAAGGCCACCAGAAAGCTGAGCTGGATCAACCAGAAACCTTGAAACTTCTTTTCAGCCATCAGGAACCACCTCCGCGCTGGATCTTTTCAAGGGTCTCCGGGTCTGTACCGGTCAGCGCATGAAACAGCAGCAGCACATAACGGCTGCGATCCAGCTGTGCCAGCGGCCTTGCCACCACGTCCATGAAGGGTTCACCGCGCTGGTGTGAAACCTCAACAATGGTTGCCACTGGATAACCAAAAGGGAAACGCCCACCCAGACCCGAAGAAACCAGCAGGTCTCCTTCACGCAGATCGGCCGTTTCCGGGACATGTGACAAGCGCAGTTGATCGGGTCGACCGGTGCCCTGAGCAATGAAGCGCAGGCCATTGCGGTTAACCTGAACGGGAATGGCGTGGTTGGAATCAGAAATCAACAGCAGACGACTGGTGTAGGGGCTGACAGAAATCAACTGACCCATAATGCCTGCAGCATCCACCACGGGTTGACCGACAAAAGCACCATCCTGGCGGCCACGGTTGATGATCACCTGCTGGGAGAAAGGATCGTAATTAACCCCGATCAGCTCACCGGTGATGAACTCCAGTTCACTGCGTCGGGTTGCATTCAGCAGCTCACGCAAGCGCACGTTTTCAGCCATGATGGCTGCCATGGTCTGACTGCGTTCAGCCAGAATCAGCGCCTGGGATTTAAGCTCGCGGTTTTCTTCCAGCAACAGATTACGGTTAGCCAGACTGTCAGAAGCCCAGCCCCAGGCTCGCGCCGGTGCATCTGCCGCCCACTGTACCGGAGTCACCAGCAGGGTGGCCCAGGAGCGTACGTGAGCCACCTCGGCAAAACGTTGCTCTGCAATCATCAGGCTCAGGCCGAGCACCACTGCCACCAGCAGTCGGTATCCCAGCAGGGGTCCCTTGGCAAAAAGCTGCTTGATAACCGAATCCTCGTCTGATCAGTCAGAAGTATTTATAACGCAAAGAAACGCCACGCTCTTTGCAGAGGGGCGTTTCAAAGCCTGTTACTGCATTCCGGCTTATTCGATGGCCAGCAGATCAAAGGTTTGCTGATCAATCAGTTCCAGTGCCTTGCCGCCACCCAGTGCCACACAGGTCAGCGGGTCTTCGGCAATAATCACTGGCAAGCCGGTTTCCTCGGCAATCAACTTGTCGATGTCACGCAGCAATGCACCACCACCGGTCAGCACCAGGCCACGCTCGGCAATGTCAGAAGCCAGCTCCGGCGGTGACTGTTCCAGCGCACTCTTGATGGCTTGCACAATGGCAGCCAGCGGTTCCTGCAGCGCTTCCAGCACCTCATTGGAGTTGAGGGTGAAACTGCGCGGAATCCCTTCAGCCAGATTACGGCCACGAACATCAATTTCCTTGATTTCGCTGCCCGGATAAGCACAACCGATTTCCTGCTTGATGCGTTCAGCCGTGGCATCACCGATCAGGCTGCCATAGTGACGACGCACATAAGCCACAATGGCTTCGTCAAAACGGTCACCGGCAATTCGTACGGATTCGGAATAAACCACACCATTCAGGGAAATAATGGCAATTTCAGTGGTACCACCACCGATGTCCACCACCATGGAACCCTGAGCTTCCTCAACCGGCAGACCGGCACCTATGGCAGCAGCCATCGGCTCCTCAATCAGGAATACATCACGGGCACCGGCACCGAGTGCGGATTCCTTGATGGCACGGCGTTCAACCTGGGTGGACATACAAGGCACACACACCAGCACGCGCGGGCTGGGTGTGAAGAAATTGTTGTCATGCACCTTGGAAATGAAATGCTGCAGCATTTTTTCAGTGACATGGAAGTCGGCAATCACACCGTCCTTCATCGGACGGATGGCGGTGATATTGCCCGGTGTGCGGCCCAGCATGCGCTTGGCATCAAAACCAACTGCCGCGACACTGCGCTGGTTACCATGATGGCGAACGGCCACCACAGAAGGCTCATTCAGTACAATGCCCTTGCCACGAACGTAAATCAGCGTGTTTGCTGTTCCCAGGTCGATGGAAAGATCGCTGGAGAACATACCTCTAAGACGTTTAATCATGCTTTTGGTGACCTATCCTAATGTGTCCCTGTGCTGGGCGGAAACTCTAGCAACCTGAAGGGTTCAGAGCAAGCAACTTTATGCCCCGCCTTACCAAAGAAAGACAGGATTTACAGAAATGTGCCATAAACAGAACGCAAGCCTTGTGGTATTCTTGACGACTTCCGGCAGTGATTCAACCGGCTTTTTCAAGGGACACCCATGACCATCAACGCAGAAGACCTCCACAAGGTGGCACATCTGGCTCGCCTGAGCATTGAACCTGAAGCCACCGAACGTTACACCCAGGCCCTGTCCAGCATCCTCAGCCTGGTGGATGAAATGCAGGCCGTGCCTACCGATGGCGTACAGCCGATGGCCCACCCGATGGATGCCACCCAGCGCCTGCGCATTGACGAAGTCACTGAAACCAATCAGCGTGAAACCTTGCAGCGCCTGGCCCCGGCCACTGAAAAAGGCCTTTATCTGGTACCCCGCGTGGTTGAATGACACCAGCGGCCCATCGACAGCAATTCAGGACACTTCATGCACGACCTCAGCCTTACCCAGATGGCCAAGGGCCTGACTGACCGCAAGTTTTCCAGTGTTGAACTGACCCAGACCTTTCTGGAGCGCATTCGCAAGCTGGACCCACAGCTGAACAGTTTCATTACAGTGACAGAAACCGAGGCACTGGAAACGGCAAAACAAGCCGATCGCCGCCTGGCTGAAGAAAAACACAGCCCACTGACCGGCATTCCACTGGCTCACAAGGATCTGTTCTGCACCGAAGGGGTGAAAACCACCTGCGGCTCCCGCATCCTCGACAACTTTGTGGCGCCCTACAATGCCACCGTGGTTGAAAAACTGGCGCAGGCCGGTGCCGTTTCGCTGGGAAAAACCAACCTGGACGAGTTCGCCATGGGCTCCTCCAACGAAAGTTCTTTTTACGGTGCAGTGAAAAACCCCTGGAACCTGGACGCTGTACCCGGTGGTTCTTCCGGTGGTTCTGCTGCTGCCGTGGCGGCTCGCCTGGTGCCTGCCGCCACCGGCACCGACACCGGTGGTTCAATTCGCCAGCCAGCGGCCTTCTGTGGCATCACCGGCATCAAACCCACCTATGGTCGTGTGTCGCGCTGGGGCATGGTGGCCTACGCCTCCAGCCTGGACCAGGGCGGTCCGATGGCTCGTTCTGCCGAAGACTGCGCACTGCTGCTGCAGCACATGGCCGGGTTTGATCCGCGTGACTCCACCAGCATCCAGCGCGCCGTGCCCGATTACCTGAGCCTGCTGGATGAACCCCTGCAAGGCCTGACCCTGGGTCTGCCGAAAGAATACTTCGGTGCGGACCTGAACCCGCAGATGGCCGAGCGCCTGCAGGCCGCCATTGCCGAACTGGAAAAACTCGGTGCCAGCGTGAAGGAAGTCAGCCTGCCGCTGACTCGTCTGGCGATTCCAGCCTATTACGTGATTGCACCGGCTGAAGCCAGCTCCAACCTGTCGCGTTTTGACGGGGTGCGTTACGGCCACCGCTGCGCCGATCCAAAAGATCTGGAAGACCTCTACAAGCGCTCACGCAGTGAAGGGTTTGGTGAAGAGGTCAAACGTCGTATCCTGGTTGGCACCTACGCCCTGTCGGAAGGTTTTTATGATGCCTACTATCGCAAGGCTCAACAGCTGCGTCGCCTGATCACCCAGGATTTCCAGAAAGCCTTTAACGAGGTGGATCTGCTGCTGGCTCCGACCACCCCGACCCCGGCCTGGGATCTGGGCAGCAAGACCAGTGATCCGGTGCAGATGTACCTGGAAGATATTTACACCCTCGGCGTGAACCTCGCTGGCCTGCCTGCAATCTCGGTTCCGGCAGGTCTGGTGGGTGGTCGCCCGGTGGGCATGCAGTTGATCGGCAATCATTTTGATGAAGGACGACTGCTGAACGTGGCACACCAGTTCCAGCAGGTGACGGATTTCCACCTCAAGGCTCCTGAGCTGAACTGAGACCGAACCTTGTGGGTGCCGCACAGGCAGGGCTTCACGGCCGGATGTGTCTGCGACAAGCGAAGCAGGGACTGCGCAGCGCGGTGTTTGAGGCAGGGACAGCCGAACACACCGAAAGCAGACATACCGGCTAAGGTGAAGCCCGGCATCTTGCTCAAGGCTCGCTTTTGGTTTTAAACCCGTTTTTGGCAATTTTCAGAAAAGGTTTGCACTATGCAATGGGAAGCGGTTATCGGGCTGGAAGTACACGTTCAGCTCGCCACTCAGTCCAAGATTTTCTCCGGCTCCAGCATCGCCTTTGGTGCCGAGCCCAACACCCAGGCCAATGTCATTGATCTGGGCATGCCCGGTGTACTGCCGGTGCTGAATGAAAAAGCCGTGGAAATGGCCATCAAGTTCGGCCTGGCCGTTCACGCCGAGATCCCTGAGCGCTCGGTATTCGAGCGTAAAAACTACTTCTATCCCGACCTGCCCAAGGGCTACCAGACCAGTCAGATGGCGGAGCCGATTGTTGGTCTGGGTTATCTGGATATTCCACTGGAAGACGGTGGCATCAAGCGGGTACGCATTCACCATGCCCACCTGGAAGAAGATGCCGGCAAGAGCCTGCATGAAGACTTTCACGGCATGACCGGTGTGGATCTGAACCGTGCCGGTACACCGTTGCTGGAAATTGTTTCCGAACCGGACATGAATTCCGCCAGAGAGGCGGTGGCTTACCTCAAGGCCATCCACGCGATTGTCACCTATCTGGGCATTTCCGATGGCAACATGGCGGAAGGTTCACTGCGTTGTGATGCCAACGTGTCCGTGCGTCCCAAAGGCCAGGAAAAACTCGGCACCCGCTGTGAAATCAAGAACGTCAACTCCTTCCGCTTTGTGGAAAAAGCCATCAATCATGAAATCCAGCGTCAGATTGAACTGATTGAAGACGGTGGCCGGGTGATTCAGCAAACCCGCCTCTATGATCCGGATCTGGATGAAACCCGCGCCATGCGCTCCAAGGAAGAAGCCAATGATTACCGCTACTTCCCCTGCCCGGATCTGCTGCCGGTGGAGCTGGATGAAGCCTACATCCAACACCTGAAAGAAACCCTGCCGGAGTTGCCGGAGCAGAAGCGCCAGCGTTTCACCGAACAACTGGGATTGTCCGCTTATGATGCCGGTGTACTGTCCAGCAGCCGCGCCCTGGCCGAGTATTTTGATCGGGTGGTGGAACTGAGTGGTGATGCCAAACTGGCGGCCAACTGGGTGACCGGTGAACTTTCCGCGCAGCTGAACCGCGAAGGCATTGAAATCGAGCAGGCACCGGTGGCACCGGAACAACTGGCCGGACTGCTCAAACGCCTGCAGGACGATACGATCAACGGCAAGGCCGCCAAGCAGGTGTTTGCTGCACTCTGGGCAGGTGAAGGTCACACCGCTGATGAAATCATCGAAGCCAAGGGCTTAAAGCAGGTGACCGACACGGGCGCCATTGAAGCGGTGATTGACGAAGTGCTGGCTGCCAACCCGGCGCAGGTGGAGCAGTACCGCGCCGCCGAACCGGAAAAACGCGGCAAGATGGTCGGCTTTTTTGTGGGTCAGGTGATGAAAGCCTCCAAAGGCACTGCCAATCCTCAGGCCGTTAACCAGTTGCTGGCGAAAAAACTGGAAGGCTGAAGTCTGCATCAACAATCTGAAAAGCCCGCTATTACAGCGGGCTTTTTATTGCCACTTAATATAAAGGATAAAGCTGCAAAGGATGGTTTTTAAACCACTGTTGTTTGAGTCCCTTGTGGTCGCTCAATAACAGGGATAATACCGGTTGCAGTGGGTGGTCCTCCGGCAGGCCATCCAGGTGCCTTTGCAAGGCAGGCAGGTAGTCCAGTTGCTCCGGTGGCTGGTGCAGTGCATTGGCTTGCTGCTGCAGGCCAGGCCACTCCGGCAGCAACAGCTGACGGTAACCTTCATGCAGGGCAATGCTGACACCCTTGGCATCAAAATCACCCAGATAGATGCAGGGTTTACCCAACCGGGCCCAGGCACTTTTCAACGCCTTGCAACCTCGAGCTTCATGGCCATGCCCACGGTAAAGGATCAGTGCAGGCTGCAAGGCTTGCGGCAACTCCAGCGCATCCGGGGTATTGAACTGGTAAAAACAATCCAGATTCTCCACCACCACCAGAGCATCAAAAGCCTTTTCATCCAGTTGCTGCCAGTCCAGATCCAGCTCCAGTCGGGCATGAAGCTGACTCACTCCATAAGGCAGCAGGCCCTGCTGATTGGGCAGGGAAACCAGCACACGGGCGGCAGTGGGTGCTGCACGCACACCCTTGTGTTCTTCCAGCCCGGCTTCAGCCTGTTGCAAGCTGCTTTTGCCACTGGCATCAAACGCCAGTGGTGGCAGCTTTTCATCCAGCAACAACTGCTGCACCCGCTGGATGAAGGCACGATCAAACACACATTCTCGGCCATCCGGCCACAGGCCCACTTCAATGTCCCAGGCATCACACCAGACCAGCAACTGTTTCACCACCGGTCCCTTGATCCTCCAGGTGACCCGATCATGTGTTTTCAACTGCTGCTGAATGCGTTGCAACAGGCTACGCAAGGCCGGTGTCAGCAGCGGTCGACTCATGATGCCACCTGGGCAACCGGTGCCAGTTGCAACTGCACATCATGGATCAGGCGTACCTGATTCCAGGGGCTGGTCGGACTTTCATCCTGCCAGATGCGGAATTGCTGCTGCTGGCGTGCCGGCAAGCCCTGGTATTCAGCAATCACCTGGAACAGCCAGATTTCAGCATCCCAGGCCAAACCGCTGGATTGCAGGTAATCCAGTGCACTCAGTGGCTGTCCGGCATCCACCACCTGCAGGTAGTAGGCTTCCACATCTTCTTTTAATTGCTGCTGACGAGCTGCAACACTGGCTGCCTCGGCAG
Organism: Marinospirillum alkaliphilum DSM 21637; assembly: GCF_900119735.1. Classification (GTDB taxonomy): domain Bacteria; phylum Pseudomonadota; class Gammaproteobacteria; order Pseudomonadales; family Halomonadaceae; genus Marinospirillum; species Marinospirillum alkaliphilum. Next base: position 89,145 of record NZ_FPJW01000009.1, read on the forward strand.
ACCACTGGGCCGGGGCTGCCACCAGCAGATTTTCAGCCTGCAGATCACGACGCGGCAGATGCTGCAGCAACTCCGCCAGCAGGTCAGCATCCCGGTCCCGGTCCAGTGCCGCAGCGGCGGCTGGCACCAGCCCGGCAGCCTGATTAAACAGTGTGGGCACCTCGGTGCGCTGGGCATAATTGCCGGGGCGGAAACGCGGGTGCTCACGCAGAAAACCCACCATGCCATTCACCAGCAGGTTGCGCGACTGCTGCTGACGAAAACGCGCCATCAATTGCAGCAGGCGGCTCTGCACTTCCCTCAGGTTGCTGTAGTGGGCACTGACCTGATTCTGCAACTGGCTGACCAGCAGCTTGCGCAGGGGACCACTGCCGCCCACCAGGGTGATGAGTTCGTCAAAATCGATCAGGTCCAGACCGTCCAGCAGGCGACTGATCTGTTTCTGGGCCCGTTCGTTTTCACGGATCTTGTCATTCAGGCTGCTGACAAAACCAAAATCGCTGTTCAGCCGTTGCCAGAGTGAATCGATGGCATCAGCAAAACGGCTGTTGAGGTCATCCACTTCCTGGGTCAGGCGCACCTGCTGCTGCTCGGCCAGCAGGTAATCACCGCGTTGCTGGGCTTCCCGCCAGGTCATCACCAGATTACGCAGCAGCTCCAGGGTCTCGGCCACATCAGCATTGACGTGACGCCGCCGGGCATCGGACAGCATCTCGGCAATCAGATCACGCACCCGGTGGCTGAGCTTGAGGCCGGAATCTTCATCCGGTCGCCACAGTATCCTTGCTGCCAGCAGTTTTTTCAGCGCTGCATCACTGAAGGCAGACTCATCCACCTGCTCACCGATGTAACCCTGCATCAATGCCTGGGCGTGCTTGCCCAGCAGTGCCAGACGTTCGGCACCGGTTCTGAGCAGGCTGGAATTGAAGTCTTCGGCCATCAGAGCAGGGCCTCCTGCTGCTGCGGTTGATCCTCAATCGGCAGGTTTTCTTCATCACGGATGAAACGCACCAGATCCAACAGATAATCTATCTTGCCGGTGACCCGGTAATACTGGCGATCGGCATGGGGCTGCACCAGATAACCCTGCTCTTTCAGGCGGCGGAAAATCTGTTTGACCTGATTGCCCAGGTCTTCACTCTGGGAGTTGAAAAAACGATCCGCAGCCAGACGATTCAGGCGTTCCCTCAGGCTGTGGTTGTCTTCCGAGCGCAGCACAAATTCAGCAGGTTTCAGAATATCACCGGCAGTCAGCACCGCATCACGACCCAGGGCTTCCTGCACCAGCTGCATCCATTCCAGCAGCGGCAACAGGCTGTTCCAGGTCTGGGCCAGCTGACTCGACAACTGTTCACGGGCTTCAGCCGTCAGTTCCTGCCAGGCCAGAAACCAGACACTGGCATCCGGGTTGCTGGCCAGCCGCCGGTTCAGGGGTCGCAGGTAGTCATTGATGCTGTCGCGCAGGCTGTCATCCTGCAACTGGCGAAAGCCTTCCTCATCACTTTCCGCACAGACAAACTGCCCGGCCAGCAAGCGTTCCAGCAGGGGACCGTAAGGCATGAGTGAGGTCATGGCGTTGTCTCCTGACTGGGTGGCTGATGCGTTTGCTGCCGGGATTCCGGATGGCGCTGCTGCAGCCGCTCGGCCAGACGGCTGAGCTTCGGTTCAATGCGCTTCAACTGGCGTTGTTGTGGATTGTCCGGATCACGGTCAATCAGGTAACGATGGCGGAACAGCAGCAATACATCGGATTCCGGGTTGGGAAAGGCACCCACAATGTGAATGCGGTTGCTTTCGCAGGCCTGAAAAAGCTTTTCGACATTGTGGTAGGCCAGCGTGCCGATTTCATCAATCGGCCAGTGAATGGCAATCTGCGCCGGACCCCGCAACAGACGGGTGAAAGCCAGCAGAAATTTGCACAGGATCAGGTAAGCCATGCCGTGACTGGATGATTCCAGCAACTGGCGGTCGTTGCGGATCACCAGATCCGAACCGCCTTCATTCAGGTGCAGTTCCAGCCGCAGCAGGCTTTCAAAGGTGTAGCTCTGGTCACTGCGCAGCAGTTCCACCACATCCGCCAGCGCATTGAGGTAGGCATCTTCCGGCAACGGGTTGCCACTGGCCTTCCATTGATCATACAAAGCGGCGAAGTGTTTCAATGGCTCCCAGAAACCCAGCTCATCAATGGTGGACTGGATTTTCACCTCGGACTTACTGATGCCATCCAGCACCAGGTCATCGGCCACCTCCTTGCTGAGGCGACGGCTCTGTTCCTGGATGCGGCGATTCAGGTCGCGGAATACCCGGAAGAAGCTGTTGAGGTCACCACCAATGTTGCGCCCTTGCTCAATCAGGGCCTGCTGCTGGCCTTCCAGCAATTGCAGCATGCCCGACAAGACCGGCAGCAGGCGTCGCGGATGACTGGCCGCGGGCAATTCCTGCAAGCGCTGCTGTTCACCGGTCAACTGCTCAATGAAGTCCGGTGCAGCATCACGCAACAGTTCCCGTTCAAAGGCATGCAGGGCATCCTGCACCTGTTTGTTCAGTCGACCGGCTTCCAGCAATGCTGCCTGAGCACGGTTCATGCGTTCCACCCGATCACCCTGGGTGGCTTCCGGCACCTGCGGCGGCTGATCCGGTGGCGGCAACTGCTCCAGTTGCAACACCAGCGGTTTGATGCGCTCGGCCTGCTCGGCCAGTTCATTGAGCTGTTTTTTCAGGCCGTTCAGGCGATTTTTCATCTGGCTGCGCTGCTGGTTATGGCTGCTTTTCAGCGCCTCCAGCTGCTCACTGGTCTGGCGTTCACCATCCTTTAAACGGGTTTCCTGCAGCAGCAGATCCGGCTTGCGCTTTTCCCATTCCACCCGCATGAAGCTGCGGTATTCATCCAGTTCATCGCGGCGTGCAGCGGTATTGCGGATTTTTTCCTGCAGCTGTTTCAGGCGCTGCTCCGCTTCACGCAGGTGACGCGGGTCCAGTTGTTTTTCTTCCAGTTCACGGTTAAAGGCTGCTTCCAGCTCGGCCAGCATCTGTTGCTGGTCACGGCGCAGGTCAGCCAGTTGCTGTTCCAGTTGCTCCACCTGACGATCAAAAGCCGCCAGCTGTTCCTGCCAGTCAGCCTTGAATTCCAGCAACTGGGTTTCAAATTCGTGTTTCAGGCTGCCCAGATTCTGCTGTTTCTGTTCCCGCAATTGCTGTTTGCGGTTTTCCATCTGCTGCACATCCTGGCGCAACTGCTGCAAGCGTTGTTTCTGCAGTTGCTGCTGCTCTTCCTGCAGGCGATTGCGGTGGTCGGTGGCAAAATGGATGTCTTCTTCAGCCTTGCCGAGCCGGAAACGCGCCTGATCCAGCTTCTGCTGTTGTTGCTCCACCAGACGGTTCTGTTCCGCCAGTTGTTTTTCCAGCTGTTGCAACTGCTGCTGCAAGCGTGCCATCTGCTGCTCAGCGGCTTCGATCATCTGCAGCAGTGCCACTTCATCCTGGGCATAATCCGGCAGCTCAATGGCATTCAGGTCCAGTTGCAGATCAAAAATACGGGCTTCACCGGCAGGCAATAACTGAGGTGCCAGATCATTGCGCTCCAGCAGGTCGGCACGCAGCACCTTGCCCAGCGATTGTTCCCAGCCGGGTTGGTGAAAGCGCAGGTAATGGCGCAGGCTGCCCTGTTCCGGATCACGCTGACGATGCAATTCGCGCAACTGCTGATCCACCTGACTGACGGACTGACGAAGGTTGCGCAGCTGTTCATCCAGTTGCTGGCGTGCCTGCTGCAACTGACGCAGTTCCTGGTCCAGCAGTGACACCTGCTGCATCTGGTTGCGATGATCCTGCTGCGCCTGTTCCAGGCGCGCCTGTGCCAGTTCCAGTGCCTGGATTTCGCTGTCGGTCAGTTGGGAACCCTGCAGGCGGGCCTTGAGTTCGGCCAGTTGATCGGTGATGTCTTCCTGACGGGCTTCGTATTCGGCTTCCCGTTCACTGCGCTGCTGCTGGTAATCCTGCTCCAGCCGTGTTTTCTGCTGTTCCTGTTGATCCCTGGTCTGCTGTTGTTGCTGACGCAGCTGACTGATGCGGGTGTAATTCTGCTGCGACTGACGCTCCAGTTGCTCCGCCAGTTCCAGTTTGCGGGCTTCCAGCTTCTGCTGGGAGTCACCCAGTTCATCACGCATCATCTGCAGGTGTTTCTGCAGTTGCTCCTGATCTTCACGCCACTGCGGCAGTTGTTGCAGGTCCAGTTCCAGACCGGGCATGTCCTGGTCACAATACCGGTCATAACGCTGCTGCAGGTCATCCAGTGCGGCCTGGGTGGTTTTTAACGCCTGCTGCTGTTCTGCCAGTTGCCCGGACAGTTCATTGCGCTGTTGTTCAAAGGCATCCTGTTGCCGACCCAGCTCACCTTCCAGCTCACGCGCCTGGCCTTCCGTATCCGCCATTTCCCGCTGCAGGCCGGCCTGATCCTTTTCCAGCAAGGGGTAAAGCTGCCAGAGTTCTGCTTCGGTGGCGGTCAGTTCATCCACCTGACGCCGCAGTTCAGCAAATGACTGACGCAGGCTGTCCAGACGCATTGACTGGCGCATCTGTTGAATCCATTCCCGTGCCTTGGTGTTGCGGATGCGGGTCACCGGCAGCTCCACACCATCTTCTTCAAAAATGGCCGCCAGCATGGTTTTCAGGGTATCCATCTTGCCTTCCTTGGCATGCACCGCAGACACCAGTTTTTCCATGTGACGAATGCGATGACCGGAACTGACCAGACTGTACTGACTGGCCAGCTGCCGCAGGTTACGGGCTTCCTGGCTGTTGCCACGCAACAGACTGAAGTCATTCTGGATCACGCTGCGGTATTCGGAGGTGGCCTGCAGCTTGCGGGAGCTGTCGATTTTCAACTGCCGCAGGCGGGCGGAAAAGTCGCTGTAACCCAGCCCCTGCACCCCCTGGTCGGTTTGAATCAGGTACTGCTCCGGGTCATAGGCCGCCCTTACAAAGCGGTACTCCACGCCGGTGGCACCGCGCGTTAATACCGCCTGGCAGAGTTCACCCTCTTCGCGGCGGTATTCATAAATCAGGTAGGAGTTGCTGCTGGGCAGGTAAAAATCATCAAACTTCTTGCGGGTCCTGGGCACCACCCGGTTGGGCTGTTCACCGTAAAACACCGGCACCAGACGCTGCAGGGTGGTCTTGCCGGAGGCATTGGTGCCACAGATGTTGGTGTGGCCATCCAGTGCCAGCTCCACCACCCCATCCAGGTGACCGTGAATCAGAACAATACGCAGCAGATGAGACATAAACAGCCCTGTTATCCGGTTCAGGAAAAGGCCCGATTATCCCACAGAAAACACCCCGAAAGCAGCCCTTACAAGTCTTGGTTGGACTAGACTTACTCCCGTGTTACTGCACTGATCAACATCTGCTGCGAGCTGAATATCACGCTACTTCCTGAAGGCGGGGAAACGGTAGCGGAAGGGAGTGGTTTCTGGAGCGTGAGGTATACCTGATGCAGGATTACCCACTCTATCATAGACCGCATCGCAGAGAGTCCTCCCTTCAGTATTGGTGGTATTTTCGATGATGGGGACTTACTGGTCACCTTCGAGATGGATGGCGAAAAGGTCAGTTTTTCAGAGATAATCTGAACACTTTCCGCCACTTTCTTTAAAATCCCATGAGAAATCCGGGCCAAAAACAACCTTTGCCCAGCTTAATTTCCAATAGTTGCTTACAACCCCATATTGGCCAGGTCATCAATGATAAGTCTGGAAATCATTTCAACATCCCTCAACTCATCTTCACGTCCCCAGGAGAATGTAGCTATTTTCATATTCACAGCCGCATCCTCAAAATAACCATATCGGGTTGTATAAGGCCCCTTAGAGAAGCTTGCCAGCTTTTTCCCCTCACTAAAAACCGTTACCTCATGTGATACCTGCGGCTTATTCAAAGCCCTTCCACCATGATTGAAAATTCTCTTGTAATCAATACTTATAACCACCTCAAGGTAGTCAGTTCCCTCTCTGCCTGCAATTCCCTTATTTTCTAGACTTGAATCCAGATATCCGGAAAACTGCTCTTTAAGCTCTGCCTCAGATGAGAATGAGTCATCTTCAGGAATTACTCCAGACCCCAGAGTTAAACTCAAATTAACATCCGAAATCTTATACAAGGTGCTTTGCTTTTTGATTGGTGTTGGCTCCACATAATATTTATACGGCGATGAAGAACACGCACTCAACAAAACAACTAAAACCGCCACAAATACCATCTTCATTGAGAACTCCTTGATTAATAAAAAACACACAATTACAACGACAAACAAAATAAACATCGAACAAGCAAATCAAGAAAAAAATCCAGCCGGAAAACCCTTTACTACCATTAACCCTCATTAAAAACTATTTCATGGCACCACAAATTATGTTCCATAAACTCATAAATCAAATCATCTTTATCTGCAACCCAATGTAGAAATATATCATCACCACTATTACTTTTCCTTAAAAAATCAGCCCCTAATAACTGGACCAATAATTTTAACTTCATTTTCATTAAAAGCCAGAAAGCCATCATAATCAGATCAAGGGATAACAAGGTACATGCGAACCCCATTGTACTTGCCTCGTTTTAGTAGACACCTTCAATCACCACTTGGTTTTCCTTTGTTTTTTTTATATTTCCAACTATCATTTTCAATCCTTGATTGTTGTTCCAGGCTGAAGCTGAATTCCAACTGGGCTATCGAGTTTAATATCGTACGCCTTGCCAGTATTAAAGTTATACCGATAATAAACATAAATACTTGAGCCGTCAGGTAATTCATGTGTCGCCTGTCTGCTGGTCTTTGGTGATTTCCTGGCTGACGTTCAGATCCCGGTTGACGTCCGCCAGATTGAAGGTGGCATTGCCACCGATGTTCGGCAGCGACCTGCTTATCCCGGGCAAGGGCACCAATCAGGTCACTGCCCACCCGGGTGTAGTGGCTACCAAGATTAAAATTCATAGCAAAACTGGCAAGAATTGTGCGGCAAAAAAAATTAAAATGTAAAATGCACCAGTCAAGACCCATTCGTTACTTTTTTCGAATCTGAAGAACCCACCTCTAGGAAAATAATACGAACCATTAAAAACAAATGCAAATACATTGTAAAAAGAGAAACAACTAAGAAACAGCTGAAACAGAAGAGCATTCCTCCCCCCAATACCAAAATAGATATAAAAAGAAAACGAGAACAAGAAACAAAAAAAGCAAAAAAACAAAAAATACTTTCCGTATCTGTTTTTTATATTAAAAATAGCGTCCAACATTTATTCATCTCCAAGCTGATCAGTGTAAAGATCAATAAATCCATCAAATCCGCCAGAGACGCCTATTGCTGCCGATACTTTCTGAATTACTCCATCGGGTACCCCAGATTTTCTCAAGGTATTCTCAAAACCAACCCGTACAGTTTCAGCAGACATACCACTAACAAAATCACCTGACATATAGTCAGCATAAAGGCTCGATACAGTTGATCCTGCCCCTACAGTCTCTGCAAGAAGTCCTGCTCTCATTAAACCTGTTGCTCCACCAGCCACTGTTGCAACATCTTTCACAGCTTTGATATCCTGCGCCCTGACCCAGGCATCATAATTGGGTGATTTTGGATCTGGGATAGTTGCATCACACTTATCCTTATGACAAGGCCAGTGTTTGATATTGAAGTACTGTCCATCAACAACATGAACGACGGTATATTGGCCGTTTTCATCAACAACACGGGCACCCGTGATCGGGTCGAGCTGATAGGTCATGATTCCACCTGTTGGTGTATAAACCGGTAGAGAATAGGGTGAATCCTCACCTCCAGTCTGGCTGATGATGAAGCTGGCCAGCGCCGGATCAATGTCTTTGGGAATCAGTTGTACCTGAATGCCGTCCCCTGTCTGTATCCAGGTGCCTCCTTCATCAAAACGTTCTGCGGCATAACCATCATACCGGTCCGCCAGCGTCGAATCATTCTGATTTACGATGATGTTGAATCCCGGTGCTTCACCTGATTCTTTATTGCTCATGGCTCGCAGCGCATTTTCAATCTGCTCCGGTGTATAGGGGCTGTTTTGCGCCAGAGTCTGGGCAACCTCTGTTTCTGATTGATGCAGCTGCCGGTGTCTGACTTCCGCGATGAACTGGGTTATTTGCTCCGTAATGAATCCAGTACACATCAGCGTTTCACTGATGGTGTTCAAAACTCTGTGTCAAGTGAATGTTTAATCTGCACACACTTACCACCTTATTTTTTTTTCATCAACAATCTTGAAATCGGGTGTTAAGCGCGCCATGTAATCATCATCACCATTATTGTATTTTATTTCAGCATCCTTTCCTAATCCCGGCATGATTATCGAATAAAACGTTGGAACACAATTCATCTGACCATCGAATACAGGAACATCCAAGCGAGCCAAAACAGATCCGTTTTCATGACAAATAAATAATTTTTTATTATAATTTTCACACACTTCAAAAATGCAAATCGCCATTCTATCCTTGCTTAAACTTGGATGCATCCGGTGATTCTTTATTATCTCAATATCACCTAGACTTCCTGCCCACTTGCATCCGTAAATACCATTTCGCGGCACAAATTTTCCATTTTTTTTTGTATACAAATCCATTCTTCTCCAGTTTTCAGGAAGCCAAAAACCATCGCCATCAAGCTCGTAATAGTTAGTTATCATCTGACAGCTCCCTTATATCATTTAATTTGACGCTATCAGCGATGCTGGCCTTACCATTTTTAAACTCAACCTGCGTAGTCTGCCCAGGTAACTCTCTATCTAGCCGTTCATCATACACCGGCCGTGCGGAACCTCTATTTACATTAACAGGATCAGTAACCTCAATTTCAACCACGTATAATGGACCGCCATCATCATTTTTCCATTCTTTTTTGACCGCAGTCACATCTCGTGCAGCCTGCGTTGTATTAGGCAATGGGTCAGTTGATGCCCAACGACCCAGCGCCATATTGCTTCCTACTGCCAACTGCTCCTGAGTATTAGTATCGACAATTTGCTCTACTTTATATCCGGGTAGCAATGTGACATCTTCAACAGTGCTACCGTCAGTCCACGCAGGAACTCGACCTTGATCAGCCATTGTTTGATTAATATCATCAGCAGGTTGTTTTCCGTGAATAACAGCGCTATACGTTGGTCCGTCTTGTCCAACCATTTCTGCATCACCATGATGCGATCCATTACCCGCTTTCAGTGCATTCTGAGCGGCCTGCTCTGCCGCTTCCTTGCCCACTTCTCCCACAACAGCCCGCGCTGGCATCACCGGCGGCAGTAGCTCTTCAACCGTCTCCATGAACCCTGCCGCTGCTTCCTGTAGCGCTGCTTCCCGGTTGCCTTGCATTTCCGCTACGAATTGCCGGTCTTCCGGACTACCTGTGCTATCAGTGTAAACGAAGGTTCCCAAGGGGTCAGTAATGGCTTCCCAGGCATCTTCGTACATGCCCACCAGGACAGCTTTGCCTACACCAAGAGGATCATCAACAATGGCTTCTACAGTATCCTTAGCATTTTCATAAGCTTGTCCGGCTGCTTCACCCAAACCGATCTCGATCGGTTTTTCGCCATTCTGGGTGGCATAGGCTGTGTAAAAACCAACCCCGTCTTCATTTTTCAGCAGGTCTTCGGCCAGCCTCGCTTCACGGGCATTGATGTTGGTGTCGTTGAAGGTGGCTTCATCTTTGGCTGCAAAGGCAGGACTGGTTTCCGTATCAAGGATGATATCCAGGAAATTTCTACCTATTGGGCTTTCTGCAACATTCTGCATGCCTGCGGCCAGGTCAGTCAGAGCACCTCGTGCACGATCGTTTTCTTCGATCTGTTCTGACCAGGTTTGGTCAACCTGACGCAAAGCTTGTTGTGTCAGCTCTCTTTTTGCCTGTTCTTCGCTGATATCATGTTGTGCAGCGTAGGCTGAAGCTGCACCCAGTATGGCTTGAGCTTCTTCGGTATATAACTGCCGGTGTCTGACTTCCACATTGCCGACCGTATCCGCTCTTTGCGTACCCGTTGCCACTGCCTGGCTGTTCTTCAGGTTGCTGCCAAAGTCTGCTCCACCACTGCTGTCCAGTTGTCCGCCTGCAGCCTGGTTGATCCGGTCTGCCAGTTGGCCACCAAAAGCGTTGGCGAGGGCTTCCTGGGTGTCAGTGGAGTGGGTGCCGAACAGGCCGTTGGTGAGACCACCATCCTGACCTTGCAGGAAGCGGCTTTCCATGATTTCGTGACCGAGGGTATTGGTCAGGTCTGTCTTGCTGGCACTGTCACCGGCGTCAATGAAGATGTTGCCGTATTCGGCGTGGTTCTGGTCGGCAACGGTGCCGCCTTTGATGTCTGTGAATATTGTATCTGCCAGAGCGATGCTGGTGGTTTGCTGGGCGTCATAGAAGTTGATGTCACTCAGATCAAGGCCGAATTTGTCCTGGGCCAGATGACCCAGATCACTCATGGCCTGAGCATAAAGTTCCGGGTCACCGCTGGTGAGACCATCAAGGATGTGCTGGTTGTCCGGGTTGCGCAGCAGGTCGTTCTTGAGTTGGATGCCCTTGGCATTCTGATCAAGGGCTTCGGCAAAGTTCAGCAAGCCCAGATGTTCATCACCATAAACAGTTGCTGCTGTACGACCGATATCCTGACCGTGTTCGTAGGTGTCCACGAAGTCATTTTTGATGGCCTCACGGCCTTGTTGCGTGGCCAAACGGTGGTCAATGGTGACCGAGGCATCCAGCGCTCCCGTCTGCTGGTCCAGGGTGATTTCCTGGCTGGCGTTCAGATCCCGGTTGACGTCCGCCAGGTCGTGTTGCTCGCCGTTTCTGGTCTGGATGGTGCCACTGCCCAGCGTGCCGTGGGTGGTCTGTTCGGTGTTATGGCCGATGTCCGTCAGGCCCAGCGTGCTGCTGCCGGTTTTGCTCAGCCCAACATTCAGGTTGATGCCCCGGGTTTCAGTGGTGTTGCTGTCGTAAAGACTGGTGACGTTAAGCGCATCAGTGGTGAGGGTGAGGTTACCCTTGTCGGTCCAGTGGCCGTTCTCGTCTCGGGTGGCACTGGCAAGAGTTGCTCCTTTGATGTCCGTTTGATCTGCCGTGATGTTGACCTGGCCACCACCGGTCAGGAAGGTCTGGTTTCCAACCCACTGGCTCTGGGATTCAGTTCCGCTGTAATTGCCGCCGATGCTGGTGAGGCTGCCGCCACTCAGACTGGCTCCGACACTCGCTCCGGTGGTCTGGCTGTTGGTGCTGTGGGTGTCCTGCAAGCTGGCCAGGATGAAGTGGCCGGTGCTGATGTCGATGTCATTTTTGATTTCGATTTCAGCTCCGGCAACCATGAAGGCCTGGCTGGTGCTGTTGAGGTTACCCGCACTGATCTGGCTGTTGACGTGGATTTTGCTGCTGCTGTCAGTATCCGTCTGGTTGGTGCTGGCATTGGCACTGAAGGCATTGCTGCTGGTACTGAAGCTGGTACCGGCGCTGTGGGTTGTTTCATTGCTGCTGCTACTGCTGTGTTCTGTGCCCGCTGTGATGTTGACCTGATCGGCATTCAGCGTGAGGGTATTGTTCACACCGATGCTGCTGCCCACGATATTGAGGCTGTTGGTCGCATTAAAGGTGGCATTGCCGCCGATGTTCAGGCTGGAACCTTGCCAGGTGCCTTCAGTGGTGGTGCTGCGGGTTTCCGTGACGGTGGTTTCGGCACCGGCAGTGGCATAAAAACCACCGGTGGCTGTTGATGCAGCGGCAGTGGCACCTGATGCAGCCAGGTCCAGCGTGGCCTGGGCCAGTTGAGCAGTGGCCGCTGCACGGTTGATTTCATAATCCTTCAAGGCCGATTCGGCCAGTTCACCCCGCTCCACCCGACGCCTGGCATCCCGGTAGGCATCATGGGCGTCTTCAACCGCCTTTGTTGCATCATTCACGGCCTGGAGGGCATAGGCAGTGTCCACGTAAGCGTTACGTACACCGGCAGTGATGGTGGTGGTTTCGGTTTCCTGATGATACTCCGTCACCGTTCTGGCTTTGTAGCCACCCACTGTGATGTTATCCGCTTGCAGCAGGGCATCGTTTTCGACGTTGACCTGACTGGCCAGAATACTGAGGTCATCAGCCAGCATCACCAGATTACCGGCGTTGATGCTGCTGCCTTGATAGCTGGTCTTGGTGGTGCGTTCAGTGGTGGTCTGCTCGGTCAGGGTGGCGCTGGCAAGAGTGATCTCATCCTTGCCGAGGGAAAGACCCGAGCCGCTGACGCTTTCTTCGCTACGACGGGTTTCAGTGACCTGCTTGTCTTCCGCTGCATCCAGGATGACCTGGCTGGCCGAAAGAATGGCGTTGCCCACTGCATTGAGGGTGCCGGCAATGACATGAATGTTTTCGCTGGCTGCCATCACCAGGTTGTTGCCGGCATTCAGTTCACTGCCCTGGTGGGTGGTGCTGCTGTCATGGGTGCTGGCACTTTCAGCGATGACCACCTTGGGCGCATCAAGGCCCAGGTTGTCCGCGACGATACCGGCGAGTACGCCAACACCTTTCATGACACTACCCATGGCACCGCGGTAGCTGGTGCTTTCATGGTGCCAGCTTTCGTTGGTCAGTTCGAGGGTATCAACAATCAGTTGATCCGGCGTCCCTTCACCATTGATGGCCTTGAAGCTGCCATCTTCCTGTTGTTCCACCGCCAGGTTGCCGATGATCAGGTCATTTTCGGCATCGAGGCTGGAGCCGGTGAGGTGGATGGTGGTGTTGGCCTGCAGCTGGATGTTGCCACCAGTGAGACTGCTGCCGGCAGCGGTCTGTTCAAGAAACCCGGTATCTTCTGTCTGACGCCGGGAACGGGTTGTACTTACGGAGGCTTCATGCAGGGTGGCCTGATTGATGCCGGCGGTGATGGCGATAGATTCAGCATTGACACTGAGGGTATCAGTTGCATTCAGATCCGAGGCATGAATCTGTGCACTGCCATTGGCAACCAGTTGCAAATTTCCACCGGCATGAATGCTTGACCCCTGATGCTCGGTGTTACTGAGTTTCTGGAAGTTGCTGCCATTCGTGACGGTGTTGCTGATTGAGCCGGTTTCCAGTGAAGTGATCAGAATATCACCTTCAGCCTGCAACAAGGTGTTGCCATTTCCCTTGTTTTCCACATGGGCTGCAGCCAGAACCAGGTCCTGGCCGGCTGTCAGGGCAAGGCTGCCTTGTTCACCTGTGACAGTGATGCTGGCCTGCTGGTCCATGCTGGTGTGTGAGAAATAATGACCGCCACTGCGAGATTCACCAGAGGTTTGAGTGCTGCTGATATCCAGGTTCTGCCCGGCATCAATCCCGACATGCTGCTGACCTTGTACCAGTCCACCTTGCATGGTGAAGTTTTCTTCTGCTGACAGGTGAACACGATTACCACTGATCCTGCCACCAAGATTACTGATGTTTCCGGCCGAGATATTCAGGTCACGCTGTCCGATGAGGGCGCCAGAGTTGGTCAGATCGCCGGCCAGATTCAGATCAATTGTATTGGCGGCAATCAAGGCACCACCGGGCTGCAGATCCTCCGCTGTAACACGAGCATAAACCTGCGGCACCAATACCTGCTCAATGCTTCCATCCGGCAGCATAACCTCCTGCTCAACCATCCAGACAATATCACTGGTCAGTGCAGCAATCTGTTCCGGAGTCAGTGCAACACCGGGACGCAGGTTCCAGTCTTCCGCAATGGCCAGTGCATTGTTCATCAGGTGCAGGTATTGGGCATCATCATCACTGAAGCCATCCAGAAAGCGCCGACCGGTCAGATTGGCCAACTGATCACGAATCAGTTGTTGTTCATAAAAGCCATCCCCCAATCTTCGTGCCGTCACAACAAAGTTGCCGGTGGTCAGCAGGTGATCGCTTGAAATCCAGTTTCTGTAGTTGGTAAAGCGTGGATCTGTTTCGACCAGATAACGGCTTTCAGGCCCGGAATGAATATTGAACAGACTATTGGTCGGTAACTGAATATTCAGCCGGTTATCTGCATTCGACTCGTGATCCGGGCTGGAGGACAGCTTACCGGTCAGAGAGCGGCTACGATGAACACTACCACTGAGGGTTCGGGTACTGGAAATATCATGATCAGCCGAGCTGAGAGAAGTGTCAGTATTAACTGCCAGTTCAGTGATTGAAAGGTTGATGGTGGTTTTGAGGGGAGCCGGCCTGTAGCTTTCGATCTCACCCCAGTCACGCTGGTGGTAACGCTTCAACCCGCCTCGCCAGCGACCACGCGTGTACTGACTGGTACCGGAACGATAGACAATGTTTTCACCCAGCGCCTCCCGGTTCTCAAGATTTTCAATATCACCGATCAGGCTGCCGCCCACCAGAATACGACTTTTGTCATTGATCAGGCTGTCAGCATCAAGAACCAGGTGACCGCCTGCCAGCATTTGTCCGGGTGTTGAGTGAGTGACCTGAGTTTCGGAGGTGGATTCTGTCACCTCATATTGTGTCCAGCGACGTACAACCGTGCCGGTCTCTCTATGCACATACTGGCCGGCCCGGCTCCAGCTTGCCCAGCGATATTCAGATACCGGCACCATACGGTTGCTGCCATTTGGTCGTATATAAGTGACTTTGTGAGGTGCCACTATCTGCACCAGTGCAGTCTGAAAATCAGGATTCAGGTTTTCGATCAGGTCAGCCGACAAAAACAGGTTGCCTTGGGCATCAATACTACCACCGGCGTTATGAATAAGATTGGCCCGTCCATCAACCTGATTTTCATCATCCAGTGACCCTCCCAGCGCCATGTTACCCAGGCTGAATATCAATGCATTATCGGTGTTGTGTAGTTCGCTGAAAGCAGCTTGCAAGCCATCTCTTGCTGCAATGACAGCTGATCGTCCGTCTTCCCGGGTGTTGTAAAGGTTATTGTCCAGAACCAGGGTGATATCATCACCATAAATTCTGCCGCTACCCAGATTGTATAGGTTATCGGCATCAATGCGTGTGATCTGGCCGTCAATCAAGCCTCTGTTGGTGATATCTGAAGCTGTTATGATATGTGTCTGAAAAGCAGTGATTTCACCTTCCTGGGTATTATGGATATCGGCGGCTGTGAGTGTCAGGTTACCGCCTGCTTGCAATAAACCTTCGTTCTGGAATGAATCATGAAAAACCAGATTGCCATGGCGTCCGATATAAATACCGTCCTGATAGGTAAAAGCCGCTCCAAGCTCCAGATTCAGGTCTTTGAGGCTGACCAGATCGCCTTCTCCAACAAGGGTTTCTGTGCGTAAATCCAACTGCTCATCAGCAATGATCAAGCCTGCTTCATTGATGATATCCAGGCTGTTTCCTGTATCCTGAACCTTTATCAGCCCGCTGCTTGAAATCAATCCACGGGTGTTGTCGAGAGAGCCACTGAGGTTTGCGCTAGTACTCACGGAGGAAAGCAGGCTACCTTGCAGGTTGATGACTTCGCGACCCTGCAATTGCAATTCTGCTGCCTGAATACCCTGATCATCCTCCAGGGTATGACTATTGTCCAACCGATCAAAATCGAGGCTCAGCAGGCCTGAGGACAAAATGGCTCCCTGGGTGTTATTCAAATCATTCACCTGCAGGCGGGTAGTATCCTGTGCAGCAACGATGCCCTGATGATTCTGCAGACTGTCTGACTGAATATCCAGATCAGACTGACTCACCAGCAAACCATCACGGTTATCAAGCTGGCCAGTGAGAATATTCAGTTGGTTACCGACACTGATGGCCCCATTACGATTATCCAGCACAGCAGTGCTCAGCTGAGCCTGATGGGTGGCAACCAGTGAGCCACTGTTTTCAATTCTGCCATCTGCAGTTAACACCAGATCACCGGAATGGGCTTCAATATATCCTTGATTACGTATTTCGGCAGTGTTCACGCCCACACCAGTCGGTGTACCAATCAGGTGGATC
Source organism: Marinospirillum alkaliphilum DSM 21637 (assembly GCF_900119735.1). Taxonomy (GTDB): domain Bacteria; phylum Pseudomonadota; class Gammaproteobacteria; order Pseudomonadales; family Halomonadaceae; genus Marinospirillum; species Marinospirillum alkaliphilum. Next base: position 105,116 of record NZ_FPJW01000009.1, read on the forward strand.
TTGCCTGCATACATGCCGCCCAGGTGTGAAACATCCACACTGATGCCGACAGTGGGCATATCGGCTTCAATCTGTGTGACCGGGTTCAAGGCAGGATCCAGCTGATTGTTGCCGCCCACAACACGGATATCCTGACCCCAGATGCCTGCGTTGATTTTGACCGTCTGTCCAATGATATCCAGGTAATCCGTAGTACGACCATCCAGTCCCTTACCTGTGATGGACAGGTTGCCTGAACCAACCCGGTAGCCCGTAAGCTGGTTTCCACTGAATTCTGGCTTACCGGTAATCAGTGATCCGCGTGAAGCATTGATGAAGCCACAGCCGTCACAGGTGATGCCGGATGGATTGGCTACAATGACCTGTGCGCGGTGGCCAGCCACTTCCATGTAACCATTGAGCCGACTTGCCTGGTTAGAGTTGACCTCATTCAGAATGATGCGAGCCGACTGGTTGTTTTGCAGCCAGTCATTACCTTGTACCCAGCCACCCAGCTGTGTCTGGCTGTGATCACTTGAGTTATTGAGAATGGCCCCTCGCTGATCGACATCAAACTGCTTGTATACGTTGTGCGAAACGCCAGAAGAGCCCGGTGCACGGATATTAACCAGCGGTACACCATTTCCTGTTTCAAAAACCGTAGGCCTCTTCGAGGCATCAGCACCCGGATCAGCAATGATTCTGGCCTGTGCCGGGTCAATACTGGTCATTGTGGCGCCAGCCAATAATAACAAAGCCATACTGACCGGATGCAACCTGGCCAGGATTCTACGTTGCAGGGTGGTGCTGCCACCACCAAGGCTAATGGCACCACCCGTGTCTCTGGCAGCAATTTCAGAAACAACCTCTGTCTGACCTTTATGCCTGTTGAAAATGACCTGATAGCAATTCCTGTTCATTTTGCTGCCCTCCAAATCCTGTTAAAAGCTGGCGCTCAGGTTAAAACCAAATACAACGTCTGATGCTTCAAAACCACTGGGCTTGCTCAGCGGTGTGCCACTGAAAAAGTCATAGTTCAAAAAACGCTGCTGTCCCTTCAGGCCGAAAGCAGCTCCAGTAAGATGTTTACTTGTTAATTCTGTAGCAGAAGGACCATTGACCCTGCCGTAATCCAATCCGATATAAAGACTCTGCCGGGTTTGTCCAAGCGGTAGCGTAAGGTCGTTACGTGTGAGCCACCCCCGTTCAGACGCAAGACTACGTTCACCATCAAACCCTCGGACGGTATAGCGACCACCAATGGAAAAAAAATCCTGTCCAACCAGATGTGTTCGATTCCACTGGTTTCTGATGGAAAGTGAGTAATGCATGGGTCTGTTCAGAAATCTCAGGGGAGTCTGGTAGTTCAGGTTGGAAGAAATGATTTCCGGCCGTGATGAACCAGCCCGGTAGTCTTCTTCAGGTGCCTTTAGCGCACCAAACGCACCTGTCCCCTTCTTGTATTTCAGATTCCAGTCCACAGAACCCTGGCCAACAAAACGACGATAGGCTGTCCCAGCCTCCCAACCGGCCATATTGCGTTTCTGCAGAGTGATTTCTGTATCATTGATGAAGTTCCTGGAGCGGCGGATCCAGCCGTCCAGGCTGAAGGTTAGTCGGCTCAAACTATCCCGATAAATCAGCCTGGATACACCGGCATTAATATTTTGGCTTTCCCCGGAATAGATATAGCTTTCGTAAGCACCGAAAATTTCCTGATAATATTCACTTTCACTGGCATTGATACTGAACAGCCAGTAATGCCAGGGAATTGAGTAGTGTACGGACTGATTTTCAGTGCCTCGCTTGCCTTTTTCACCACCACCCAGATCCTTGCCTTTACTGACATAAAAGAGGTCATTGAGCGTCAGCGGGTTATCCCAGGACAAGGTTGCATTACCCTGATACTTGCCGGTTGAACGGCTGCCAGAATCATCCAGGCTCAAATGGACTCTGAGTGGAAAACGCTGCTGCCAATCCACAACCAGATCACTACCACCGGTTTGTTCACCTGGCGTTATGGTAATGTTTGCATTAGCAGTAGGAACCCGCTGAAGATTTTCAAGGCCTTGCTCCATGGCGCGCAGATTAAGCAGGTCTCCACTGCCAAGGGGGAGCGCATTCGCCAGTGTTACTCTCGGTGAGGTAGTATCAGTGACCCTTACCTGCTCTACCCTTCCGGGTATGACGGTGATTTCAAGTACGCCCTTGTTCAGATCCTGGGGCGCAATCACCATTCGGGTCGTAGTATAGCCACGGCTGATGACACTGTTCTGGGTACGCCTGAGTAACTCATTGATTCCAGAAGCACCAATGCACAGTTCCGGGTGATCATCCAGTAGCTGCTGTGCCGGTCTGGCTGCCCAGGAAAAATAATCTGCATTTTTTCCGGTTATGCTGACCCTGTGAAGCGCAAAGCAGGGTGTTTCATTGGATGGCAGCCCTGATTCTGGCAAGGTTTGTGTTTCAAGACGCACATCCGGAGTTTCCTCCAGGCTACGTCGTCTTTCACGCTCACGCTCCTCAAGACGGAGGAACTCGGAGTCGGCAAGTGTTGCGACAGGGAGCTGCAGCAACACCAGCAGAAAGAAGCTGAAAATAAATAGATGGGAGCGTTCCATGCCGAATAGATCCATTAAGATTGCACTGATGCAGATAATGCAACCGGCCGCTCATTTCGTCTGTATTATTAATGAAACTTTATGTACGCACTGCCCGGTTGGCCCAGTAGACGCCAAACACGGTGATGATCATGCCCACCAGCGCCAGCAGGGTCATGCGTTCATCAAACAATAACCAGGCTTCCAGAGCCGTTAACGGCGGCACCAGGTAAAAATAGCTGGCGGTGCGGGTGGATTCACCGGCCCGGATCATCAGCAACAGCAGCAGGATGGCACCCACTGACAACACCAGTACCGACCAGGCCAGCGCCAGAATGAAATCCGGGTGCCATTCCACGGCGCTCTCATCTTTGATCCAGACCCCAACCAGCATCAGTACAAAACACCCGGCGTATTGAATAAACGAGGCGGCCAACAGGGGCTGGGGGTCACAGGCGTTTTTCTGGTAGACCGTACCCAGGGTAATGCCCAGCAATGCCAGCAATACCCAGCCCAACCCTGTCCAGGTGATGGTGATGCCTTCCAGGTCCATACCGGAGGTCTGTTGCAATACCAGCAACACCCCGGCCAACCCCAGCAACAGGCCCAGCCACTGGCGCAGGCTTAAACGCTGTTGCCACAAGAGGTACACCAGAAAACCGGTCAGCAGCGGCTGCAGCCCCACCAGCAGGGCGGTGAGTCCTGCCGGAATACCGGCTTCAATGGCAGAAAACACGCCGCCCAGGTAAGCGCCGTGAATCAGCGCCCCGGCCAGTAACTGCTGCCCCCACAAGCGTGGGCTGCGCGGCAGGGACACCGCAAAGAGTTTTAGCAACAGAGCAAAACACAGCAGATTAAAAAACATCCGCCAGGCCAGAAAGGCAAAGGGTTCACTGTAGGGCAGGCCGTATTTGGCACTGATGAATCCGGTGCTCCACAGCAGCACAAATAACCAGGGTGCCACCCGCACCAACCAGGGAGAAGCAAAAAATTGAAGCAGGGATTGAGTCATGCAGCACCGGATCAGCAAAACAGACCGGCGAGTCTAAACGCTAGTATGAAGAAGAACAACAGCTGCAGGCAGCATCTTTCTGCAGTTTCAGGGTGCGCATTTCAGCTCGCAGTGCATCATAGGTCAAAAGTTTGCCAATCGCCGGTTCACCACACTGCGCCAGCAGTTTAAGGCTTTCCACGGCCTGCAGGCTACCGATCACCCCTACCAGCGGGGCCAGCACACCGTTTTCCGAGCAGCGCAGCTCTTCATCCTGAGCCGCCTCGTCATAAATGCAGGCATAACAGGGGCTGTCGGGGCGTCGTGCATCAAACACCGCCAACTGGCCGGAAAAACGTATGGCGGCACCGGACACCAGCGGTTTTTTCAGTTGCTGACAGGCACGGTTAACGGCAAAACGGGTGGAAAAACGATCTGAGCAGTCACACACCAGATCCACCGCAGCCACCGCATTCAGCAGCGCTTCACCTTCCAGCTTGCAGGGATGGGTGATGATTTTTGTGGACGGATTGATCTGTTGCAGGCGTTCCCGGGCAGACTCCACCTTGAGCTGCCCGATGCTGCTTTGCTGGTGGGCAATCTGACGCTGCAGGTTGGACAGATCCACCTGGTCATGGTCCGCCAGATGCAGTTCACCCACACCTGCCGCAGCCAGATACAGGGCAACCGGAGAACCCAGCCCGCCCAGTCCGATGATCAGCACCTTGCTGCTTAACAGTCTTTCCTGCCCGGCTACATCCATTTCCGGCAACAACAGCTGGCGACTGTAGCGCAGCAGATCCTGATCATTCATCAACGTCATCAGCAGTCCTGTTCAAACTCATGCAATTCAGGCACATAGAGCGAAGTGTCTTCCTTCACTTCCTCCATCACCACATAACTCTTGGATTCCTTCACACCCGGCAGACTCAGCACCACATCACCCAGCAACTGGCGATAAGCACTCATTTCCGGAATGCGGCATTTTAATACGTAATCAAACTGCCCGGATACCAGATGACACTCCTGAATCTGTGGCAGTTTGGCCACGGCTTTGCGGAATTCATCAAATACGGTCGGAGACTGGGTTTCCAGACTGATTTCCACAAACACCAGCAGATTGGCACGCAGGTATTTGGGGTTCAGGATCGCCTTGTAGCCCTTGATGATGCCGTTGCGCTCCAGTCGCTTGACACGTTCAAGGCAGGGCGTGGTGGAGAGACCAACCTTGTTGGCCAGATCAACGTAGGAGATGCGGGCGTTTTCCTGCAGGGCCTGCAGGATTTTCAGGTCAATCTTGTCCAGTGAACGGGACTTGTTGTTTTTCATGATGGATGCAGCCTTTTATTATTTTATTCGCATTGGGCCTGATTCGATGCAGACGATTATCCCGAATCGCTGCTTCGATATGGTTTTTTATCATGTTGAAGTTGGATTTACCACAGGCAAAAAGACTTTTTACGCAGCAGGTCGACGTCCCAGCGTGACCCGGGGCTGACCGGCCAGATCCTGCTGCAGCTGAATGCCCACAAGGCCTGCACGGGAAAAAAGTGCTGCCACCGCTGCAGCCTGGTCATAACCATGTTCGACCAAAAGATAACCACCGGGGGTCAGCCGCTGCTGAACAGGATTTAACAGAGCACGGTAAGCATCCAGTCCATCCTGCCCACCAACCAGTGCTGAAGTCGGTTCATAACGCAGATCACCCTGACTCAGGTGCGGATCATCCGGATGGATGTAAGGCGGGTTGCTGACCAACAGATCATATTGCCCCGCTGGCACCTGCTGCCACCAGTCGGACTGCCAGACCCGGATATCCAAACCCAGCCGCTGTGCATTGGCCTGCGCCAGCTTCACGGCATCCGGCTGAAAATCCACGGCATCCACCTGCCAGTCGGGGCGTTCTTTTTTCAGAGCCAGCGCCACTGCACCGGTACCGGTTCCCAGGTCCAGCACCCGTGCTTGCGGCAGTTCACAGACCTGCAACGCCAGCTCGACCAGGCATTCGGTGTCCGCACGGGGAATCAACGTGGCCGGTGAAACCTGCAGCGGCAAGCCCCAGAACTCCCACTGCCCCAGAATCCAGGCCAGCGGCTCACCAGTCAGGCGGCGCTGCAACCCTTCCGCCAGTTGCTGCTGTTGAGTGGCATTCAGCAAAAATTCCGGGCGGGCATGAAAAAATGCGGTGTTTTTATCCAGCGCCCAGCTCAGTAAACACTGGGCTTCATGGCGCGCGGCTTCCACACTCGCCTGTTGCAAACGGTTGGTAGCCTGCTGCAACCAGGCAGCCAGGGTGATTTCAGGCATCACCCAACCGCGCCAGCAGTTCGGTCTGCTGTTCCTGTGCCAGTGCTGAAACCACCTCTTCCAGATCACCGGTGATGATTTCATCCAGCTTGTAGAGGGTCAGGTTGATGCGATGATCGGTGACCCGTCCCTGCGGAAAATTGTAGGTGCGGATGCGTTCGGAACGGTCACCGCTGCCGACCAGCAGACGCCGGGCATCCGACTGGCTTTTGTGTGCAGCATCTTCGATCTGTTGTTTCAGACGACTGGCCAGCAGCGCCATGGCTTTGGCGCGGTTCTTGTGTTGTGAACGCTCTTCCTGACACTCCACCACCAGCCCGCTGGGCAGGTGAGTGATGCGAATCGCCGAGTCGGTGGTGTTGACGTGCTGTCCACCGGCACCGGAAGAACGAAAGGTATCCACTTTCAGGTCAGCAGGATTGATGTCCACCTCACCCACCTCATCCGCTTCCGGCATCACTGCCACGGTACAGGCCGAAGTGTGAATGCGCCCCTGGGATTCGGTGGCAGGCACCCGCTGTACCCGGTGGGCACCGGACTCAAATTTCAGGTGGGAATAAACATCGCGGCCACTGATGCGGGAAATGATCTCCTTGTAGCCCCCCATTTCCCCGTGACTGGCACTCAGCACTTCCACCTGCCAGCCCTTGCTTTCCGCATAACGGCTGTACATGCGAAACAGGTCACCGGCAAACAGTGCCGCTTCATCACCACCGGTTCCGGCGCGCACTTCCAGATAAATGTTGCGACTGTCGTTGGGATCACGCGGTAACAGCAGGCGTTGCAGTTCCAGTTCCAGCGGCTCTAACTGCGCTTTCAGACTGACCAGCTCTTCCCGCGCCATTTCGCGCATGTCCGGATCTTCATCAGCGGCCATCAGCTCTGCGGCCTGCAGATCATCCTGAACCTGACGATACTGCTGCCAGCCTTGCACCACAGGCTCCAGCTCGGCATATTCGCGTGAATAGTTACGAAAACGCTCCTGACTGGACAGGGTTTCAGGGTCAGACAAGAGTGCCGACAGCTCTTCAAACCGGTCAGCAAGCTGTTCCAGCCTGGATTGAATCGAGGGTTTCATCGGGTTGCAGCAGCCTTCAGGAAGGATCAGAGTTTTGTTTTTCGGGGTGAGACTCACCGCCACCATCCAGATTCAACAGCTGAACAGCAGCATCCAGCAGATCGGTACGATTTTCTGCCGAGGCCTGGCGGATTTTTAATGTCGGATGATGCAACCACTTGTTGGTCAGGCTACGACAAAGCTTCTGCATCACTTCACGCGGGTCCTGCCCCTGGTCCAGTTGGCTCATCGCCAGCAGCATTTCGGCATCTGCCAGTTGCTGGGCGTGATGGCGGAAATCACGGATCATGCGACCGGCATCACGCACCCGCAGGTTACGCAGAAACTCCTGCACACTGGTGGTGATCAAAGCTTCGGCCTGCTCGGCAGCCTCGCGCCGGGCAGCCATGTTTTCTTCAATGACTTCCTGCAGGTCATCCACCGTGAACAGGAAGATGTCATCCAGATCACCCACCTGGGGTTCAATGTCACGCGGGACAGCAATATCCACCATGAAAATGGGTTTGTGGCGGCGCACTTTCAAAGCACGTTCCACCATGCCCTTGCCAAGAATCGGCAGGGGGGCAGCGGTGGAGCTGATCACGATGTCCGCTTTTTCCAGCTGATGGGGAATTTCGTTCAGAGCCACTGCTGTGCCCTGCATTTCATCAGCCAGTGCCTGAGCACGTTCCACCGTGCGGTTGGCTATCACCATCTTCTGCACACCGGCATTTTTCAGATGGCGGGCCACCAGTTCAATGGTTTCACCGGCACCGATCAACAGTGCCTGGCTGGTTTTCAAATCGGCAAAAATTCGTTGCGCAAGACTGACTGCGGCATAGGCCACTGAAACCGGATTGGCACCAATGGCTGTTTCGGTACGCACCCGTTTGGCGGTGGCAAACACCTGCTGGAACAGCTGCTCCAGGCCCGAACCCAGCAGGTTTTCTTTTTTGGCGGCGTCATAGGCATCTTTGATCTGCCCGAGAATCTGCGGTTCACCCAGAATCATCGAATCCAGACCACTGGCCACTCGCATGATGTGAGCAATGGCCGCCTGATCTTCGTGGATGTAACTGTAACGAGCGACATCTTCCAACGGCAGACGATGAAATTCACTCAGCCAGCTGAGCAGCGGACGAGCGTCGCCGGCTTCCACCAGAGTGTAGATTTCGGTGCGATTACAGGTGGATAGGATGGCGGCTTCTTTGATACTCTCATGGTTTCTCAGTTGCAGGCTGGCAGCCTCCAATTGAGCTGGAGTAAAGGCCACCCGTTCGCGCATCGCAACCGGTGCCGTCTTGTGGTTAATGCCGAGAGCTAAAAAACGCATTGGCTGTACTGCTGGCACCGTCAAACGTCACTCCAGGAATTCATTCCGCCCTCAGGGATCGGGGAAACAAAAAATCGCCCAGTCAGAACAACTGCTTACAGAAAACACCGGGCGACAGATCACAGGCAGGCTATGATAGCACATATAAAAAGTACAGGTATGTCCGAATAATGCAAAGCCTTCGCCCGCTCCAGTGGTTGTACCGGCCATTTATGGCCCTGCCACTGACACTGCTATTAATCGCCTGCAGCACCACCCCTGAACCTCGTCCGGCTGAAACGGCATTACCACCCCTGCCGATTGCCTTGGGCGCTCGTATGCAGCAAATTCATCCAACGGATAGCGTTTTACCTGAAGTCGAAGGTTTAAATGCTTACCTGGTCTTTCACTTGCTGGCAGCAGAACTGGCGGGACAACGCAGTGATCTGGGTTTTGCGCTGGATATCTACCTTGCGCTGACACTGGAAACCCAACACCCGTTAATTGCCGAACGCGCCACCTGGATTGCCCAGTTTGCCCAGCAGCCTCAGGCAGCGCTGGATGCAGCCATCATCTGGGCAACCGGCTCACCGGATAACCCGGATGCCCAGCGCACTGCTGCAGGATTATTGTTGCAACAGGAACAATACCTGGATGCCTTTGAGCACCTGCTGCGTTATGAACGCCTGAGTAGCGAAAGCAATTACACCCTGCTGGCCGGACACCTGGTTGAAAGCAACAACCCCGTCATCAGTGATCTCTACCAGCTGATGCTGGCAGAAAGCAATCAACGCGAAATTCCCTCCAGCGACCTGCAGCTGGCACTGGCACTGCTGAGCGAGGAGCTGGGTGATGCCCAGTCTACCCAGCACCACTTGCAGCAGGCACTTGAACTCGAGCCCGGGAATGTGCGGGCACTGCAACTGCAAGCCCGTCTGTTGCGAGAAGCAGGAGATAGCCAGGGCGCAGAAAAGATCTTGCGTACCGCCATCAACAACAACCCGGAAGAAGTTCGTCTGTGGCTGGAGCTGGCTCGCACCCAATTAAAAGCCGGGCAACTGACAGCAGCTGAACAGACCTTTGATCACATCATCAGCCTGCAGCCCGACAATCCACAAATTCGCCTGGCACTCGCCCGCATCCAGATTGAAACCGGACAATACACCGCCGCCCGCGCCACCCTGGAACAACTGACAGACCACCCGCTGCTATCCGATCAGGTCTGGCTGCATCTGGGACAACTGGCAGAAAGGGATAATGAGCCAGACGTGGCACTGGACCACTATGCCCAGGTCACAGCAGGGCAACCCCTGCTGGATGCCACCCGCGCCAGTGTGCGCTTATTGCTGGATCGTAATCAGTGGATGAGTGCCCTGGCACTGCTGGATAAACGCCGACAACAAGCACCGGAACTCAATATCCAGTTAACACTGCTAGGTGAACAACTGTTGCGCCAGCAGGGTGATTACCGATCTGCGCTGGATTGGATTGATGGCGGTCGCGCCCTGTTACCAGAGTACCAGGATTCACCTCAACTGCTTTATTCACGCGCCATGCTGAACTACCAGATGAATGATCTGGCAGAAATGGAAATTGACCTGCGCCTGCTGCTGGAAATAGAACCCAACAGTGCCATGGCCCTTAATGCACTGGGTTACACGCTGGTGGATCGTACTGACCGGATTAATGAAGGGCTGCTGCTGATCCAGAAAGCCCACGCCCTGGACAGTGAAGCACCGGAGATCCTGGACTCACTGGGCTGGGCACTGTTCCGACTGGGCCGCCACGAAGAAGCTAGGGAATACCTGGAAGAAGCCTATGCACGCCTGCCAGATGAAGAAATTGCCGCTCACCTGGCAGAAACCCTCTGGGAACTGGGCCATCGTGATGAGGCCCTGCAACTGCTGGGCAGACACTTGCAAAGTGATCAGCCGACACCCAATATCAACCGCCTGCTGGAACGAAGACCGGATATTCGCCCCAAATGAAATTAAAGATGCCAGCCGCCAGCCGCCTTTTACCTGTTTTCCTCCTGAGCCTGCTGCTGGGGCTCAGCGGTTGTGCCAGCAAATCCCTCATTATTCCTGATAACACTTCACTGGAACCCAATGCAGAACTCTGGCACTGGCGGGCCCAGGGCCGCATTGCCGTGAATGACGGACGCGGCAGTCATTCAGCCAGCCTTGACTGGCAACAGCAGGGTTACCACTACCAGCTGCAAATCCTCGGCCCACTCGGTCAGGGCAGCGCCCGCCTGGAAGGCCAGCCTTTCCTGGTGTCTCTGGTCACCTCTGACGGTCAACTGCTGCAGGCAGCCAGCCCGGAACAACTGATGCAACAAGGCCTGGGCTGGAGCTTCCCCTTATCCAACCTGATTTACTGGATGCGGGGCCTGCCTGCTCCCGGCCAGGTGCTGGTGCTGGATGACCAACGCATCCAGCAAAATGGCTGGCAAATTGAATGGCGGCGCTTCAGCGAAGTGGATGGTTATCAGCTGCCTTCACTGCTGATTGCTGAAAACGGCAACATGCAACTGCGCCTTTCTGTCAGCGCCTGGCAGCTGCTGCCGGAGCAGTGATTCATGCATGACTCTCTGACCCTGCCGGCACCGGCCAAGATCAATCGACTGCTGCACATCACCGGGCGTCGCCCGGATGGTTATCACAGGCTGCAAACCCTGTTTCAGTTTCTTGAGCTTGCAGACCAACTTCGTTTCACCCCGAATGACCAGGGGCTGATAGCTCTGGAAACCGCGCTGCCCGGTGTTCCTGATGAAGATAATCTGGTTTTGAAAGCCGCCCGGTTACTGGCCCCTTTGCGTGCCAACAGCCAACTGGGCTGCACCATTCAACTGCAGAAAAACCTGCCGATGGGTGGTGGTCTGGGTGCGGGCAGCTCCGATGCCGCCACCACCCTGCTGGCCTTGAACCACCTGTGGCAACTCAACCTGCCCCGCGAACAATTGATCCACCTGGCACTGACACTGGGCGCCGATGTGCCGGTGTTTATTTTTGGTGAATCCGCCTGGGCGGAAGGTGTCGGAGAAGAGCTCAGCCACTGCCCTCTGGATGAAGGCACCTTATTACTGATCCATCCTGGTTGTCACTGCAACACTGGCCAGTTATTCAGTCATGCTGACCTGCCCCGCAACACACCCGCAATCACTGCAACCCAGGCCCTGGCCCAACTGGGCAGCAATGACTTCGAAGCCCTGGTGCGACAACTTTACCCACCCGTCCAGGCCGTTTTTGACTGGCTTAAAGCAGCTGACTGCCCAGCCTTTCTGACCGGCAGTGGTGCCTGCATCTACACCCTGATGCCCGATCCACACAGTGCTGAAGCCCTGTTACAACAACTTCCCTCACAGCTGGCGGGTAGCCCCATACGCGGCTGGCTGACACAGCGCTGCAATCTTTCACCCGCTCACCGGGCGCTGCAGGTGCAGATCAATTCAAAGGTTCACATTTAAAACGCCCTCCGTTATAATCCCCGCCCGTCAAGTTTGGGGTGTCGCCAAGCGGTAAGGCAGCTGGTTTTGGTCCAGCCATTCGGGGGTTCGAGTCCTCCCACCCCAGCCACTTGATTTTGTTATTTGCAATACTTGTCTTTCAGGGCCGCACTAGCTGCCCATCCTCCGTCAGGCCTCTGTAACCAAGGTGAATTCGTGTCCAACTTGATGGTGTTTTCCGGTAATGCCAACCCGGAGCTGGGCCGCAAGGTCGTTGAATGTCTCGATATCCGCATGGGCGACGCCACAGTCGGTCAGTTCAGTGACGGTGAAATTGCCATCGAGCTGAACGAAAATGTGCGCGGCAAGGATGTATTTGTCATCCAGTCCACCTGCGCACCCACCAACGACAACCTGATGGAGCTGATTCTGATGGTGGACGCACTGCGTCGCGCTTCCGCCCATCGCATCACTGCAGTCATCCCCTACTTTGGTTATGCCCGACAGGATCGCCGCGTGCGCTCTGCCCGTGTGCCGATTTCTGCCAAGGTGATTGCTGACATGATGTGTGCTGCTGGTGTTAATCGTGTGATGACCATGGATCTGCATGCTGATCAGATTCAGGGCTTCTTCGATGTACCAGTGGATAACATTTATGGCTCTCCAATCCTATTGGATGACATTGAGCGCCAGAATTATGAAGACATGGTGGTGGTTTCTCCAGACGTGGGTGGCGTGGTTCGTGCCCGTGCCATCGCCAAGGAACTGAATGACACCGACCTGGCCATCATCGACAAGCGTCGCCCACAAGCCAACCAGGCCCAGGTGATGCACATCATCGGTGATATCGAAGGCCGCACCTGTATTCTGGTGGATGACATGGTGGATACTGCCGGAACCCTGTGTAAAGCAGCAGAAGCCCTGAAAAACCGGGGTGCCAAACGCGTGGTGGCCTACTCCACTCACGCGGTATTGTCTGGTGCAGCCATCAATAACCTGTCCAAATCGGTACTGGACGAGCTGATTGTGACTGACACCATTCCATTGAGCAAAGAAGCACTGGCTTGTGGCCGTATCCGCCAGTTGACCATTTCCGGGCTCCTTGCTGAAGCGGTACGCCGCGTCAGCAACGAAGAGTCCATCAGTGCCATGTTCCGTTGATCCCGGATCAACCAACAGCCACTGAAAAAAGACTTCCCAACCGGGAAAACGTGAAAAGCAGGTGCTCTGGTCGCGGACACCTGTTCTTTCTTTTATCAAGCAGTCCATGAGGACAAGTCAATGACACAATTTACTTTTGAAGCCACTGTACGTAATGACCTGGGTAAAGGTGCGAGCCGCCGCCTGCGTCGTGAAAACAAGTACATTCCGGCAATCGTCTACGGTGGCGAAGCAGCCCCGCTGAGCATCGCTCTTGAGCAGCGTGAGTTCTACCGCGTTCTGGAACTGGAAGAAGCCATCTACACTTCCATCCTGAACCTGAACATCGACGGCAAGGCTCAGCAAGTCATCATGAAGGACATGCAGCGTCACCCCTTCAAGCCGGTGGTGATGCACATCGATTTCCAGCGTGTTGACAGCACTCACAAGGTCAGCGTTCATGTACCCCTGCACTTCCTGAACGAAGAAGCCTGTGTTGGCGTGAAGCAGCAAGGCGGCCAGATCCAGCACCTGCTGAATGACATCGAAGTTTCTGCCCTGCCGCAGGACCTGCCACAGTCTATCGACATTGACCTGAGCAACCTGGAAGTAGGCCAGACCATTCACCTGTCTGACCTGAAACTGCCAAAAGGCGCCAGCATTGTTGCCCTGGAACACGGTGGTGACACTGGTGTTGTCAGCGTTCACGCCAAGAAAGGCGGTGACAGCGCTGAAGAAACCGCTGAATAAGCCATCCAGCTTAAAGCGGATTCAGACCCAGGACACTCCCCCGAGTGGCCTGGGTTTTTCGCTTCTATTGATCTGATAACCGACCCGATCTGACGGACCAAGAGTCATGACAGCATCCATCAAGCTCATCGTTGGCCTCGGCAACCCTGGCGCAGAGTATGCACGCACCCGTCACAACGCCGGTGCCTGGCTGGTTGAACAACTGGCACAACACACCGGCAGCAGTCTTAAACCAGGCAAGTTTCATGGCCTGCATGCACAGATCAATCTACACGGTCACCCGCTGCACCTGCTGATTCCAACCACCTACATGAATCGCAGTGGCCAGGCCATTGCAGCACTGGCCGGTTTTTACAAGATTGAACCAGAAGCCATTCTGGTGGCTCATGATGAACTGGATCTGGCACCGGGTACCGTACGCCTGAAAAAGGGTGGTGGTCATGGTGGGCACAATGGTCTGCGCGACACCATCAGTGCACTGGGTAACAACCGTGAGTTTCATCGGCTGCGCATCGGTATTGGGCACCCCGGCAATGCCTCACAAGTGACCGGTTATGTACTGGGCAAAGCACCAGAAAATGAACAGCTAAGCATTAATGCTGCCCTGGATGAAACCGAGCGGTATCTCGACAAGATCCTGGCTGGCAACCTGACCGCAGCCATGAATCATCTGCATGCCTTCAAGGCCTGACAGCCCCGGATAACACCAGAGCTTACAGCCGAGCCATTTTTCTTTAGAATGCCCACAAACTTTTTCCACCTGTTTTCACGAAGGAACCAACCTCATGGGTTTTAACTGCGGCATCGTCGGCCTGCCCAACGTCGGCAAATCCACCCTGTTCAACGCCCTGACCCAGTCTGGCATTGATGCAGAAAACTTCCCCTTCTGCACCATCGAACCCAATACCGGCATTGTGCCCATGCCCGACCCACGCCTGGATGTGTTAGCTGGCATCGTGAAACCGGAAAAGGTGATTCCAACCACCATGGAGTTTGTGGACATCGCCGGCCTGGTCGCCGGTGCCTCCAAGGGGGAAGGTCTGGGTAACAAGTTTCTGGCCAACATCCGTGAAACTCACGCCATTGCCCACGTGGTGCGTTGCTTTGAAGATGACAACGTGATTCACGTTGCCAACCGCGTGGATCCGCGAAACGACATCGAAATCATTAACATGGAACTGGCGCTGGCTGACCTGGATTCAGTGGAAAAAGGCATCCAGAAGCTGGGCCGACTGGCCAAGGGCGGTGACAAAGAAGCCATTGCCCAGAAGGACATCCTTGAGCGCATTCTGCCTCATGTATCAGAAGGCAAACCCCTGCGCAGCTTCGGCCTGAACGAAGACGAGAAAAAACTGCTGAAAAGCTACGGTTTCCTGACCCTGAAACCCACCATGTACATTGCCAACGTCAATGAAGAAGGCTTTGAAAACAATCCACACCTGGATGTGGTGCGTGCTATTGCCGCCGAAGAAGAAGCCGTGGTGGTGCCGGTGTGCAACAAGATTGAAGCCGAAATTGCCGAGCTGGACGACCCGGAAGAAAAAGCCATGTTCCTGGACAGCATGGGCCTGGAAGAACCCGGCCTGAACCGGGTGATACGTGCCGGCTATGAACTGCTGGGGCTGCAAACCTACTTCACCGCCGGGGTGAAGGAAGTTCGCGCCTGGACCGTGAAAAAAGGAGCCACAGCACCCGAAGGTGCCGGTGTGATTCACACCGACTTCCAGAAGGGCTTCATTCGTGCCGAAGTGATTGCCTATGAAGACTTTGTACAGTTCAACGGTGAACAAGGCGCCAAAGAAGCCGGCAAGTGGCGCCTGGAAGGCAAGGACTACATCATCAAGGATGGCGATGTGATGCACTTCCGCTTTAACGTTTAAGCCACTGCATCCGGGTGTTTTGGCAACAGGCTTGACAGCTTCGGCTGTCAGGCCTAGAATCCCGCCCACTTTGCGCCGCCGCTGCGCAAGGATTTCCGAAATGGCTATGTAGCTCAGTTGGTTAGAGCACATCACTCATAATGATGGGGTCCCCTGTTCGAGTCAGGGCATAGCCACCACGGCTTCCAGCAGCAGTCCGCAAGTGTCCAGTCAGTCCTGCCCGTCAGCAGTGTTTCGCGTTACAATCCCGGTCTTTCCAGCATCAATGGAACCTCCGACAAACCTGTCGGTCTGAAAAACCACTGCAAACCCATTGGACCCCTTCGGCATGCTCCAGATACCCGCCCGACTGCGCCACTCCCTGCTGCTTCTTCTGCTGTTTTTCACTTTTGCCAGCGCCCAGGCATCCAGCCTGTTTGACTCAGGTAACAGCAATCGCTTCAGCTCCTGGCTGAGCAACAGCAGTAACAGTCAGCCTCGTTTTTTACCGCCTGAACAAGCCTTTCAGGCACAGGCAAGGGTTGATGGCAGCCAGGTGTTTGTGCGCTGGCAGATCGAACCCGGCTATTACCTCTACCGTGAACAACTGAACATTCAGTTACCGGAAAACACTGGCCTGACCCTAGTCCGCATTGACTTCCCACCCTCAGTCAGCCATGAAGATGATTATTTTGGCAAAACCGAAGTTTATTACCAGCAGGTGGAACTGGCTGGCTTACTGAGCGGCGAAACCAGCCTTGCAGAACTGGAACTCACCCTTGCTTATCAAGGCTGTGCTGAAGCCGGACTTTGTTACCCACCACAACGCATTACCCGCACGGTCAGCCTGCAACAACTGGACACCAGCGCTGCACCACGCCTGCCGGAAGCCCCTCGTCAGATTGCCCCGCCACCCTCCAGCGGCAGCCGCCTGACACAGATTCTCAACTCGGGTGAAACCTGGCTGATCCTGGGGCTGTTTTTTGTGGCCGGTCTGGGCCTGACCTTCACGCCTTGTGTACTACCCATGCTGCCGATCCTCAGTGCCATCATCATTGGCAAGGGCGGGCAGAACGTCACACCCAGCAAAACCCGCGGACTGTTACTTTCTTCTGCCTACGTCAGCGGCATGGCACTGACCTATGCCCTGCTGGGTGCAGTGATGGGGCTATTTGGTGCCGGGCTCAACCTGCAGGCAGCCTTGCAATCGCCCTGGTTGCTGGTGCCTTTTGCGCTGCTGTTTGTGCTGTTGGCACTGGCCTTGTTTGGCGCCTGGGAACTGCGCCTGCCGCGCTGGCTGGATGATCGTTTACAGCAACTGCAACAGCCGCGTGGCGGCACTTTAATGAATGTGGCTGGCATGGGTGCCTTGTCAACCCTGGTGGTTTCACCCTGCCTGACAGCACCGCTGGCTGGTGCACTGGCCTTCATTGCCAGCACCGGCAATGCCGCCACAGGGGCCATGGCGCTGTTTGCGATGGGCTTGGGCATGGGGGTGCCACTGATCCTGACCGGTACTTTTGGTGCTCACTGGCTGCCCAGAGCCGGTGCCTGGATGAACCAGGTCAAGGCTTTGTTTGGCCTGTTGATGCTGGTGGTGGCGGTGTGGCTGGTTGAACGCCTGCTGCCCGCATCACTATCCATGGCACTCTGGGGTCTGCTGGCACTGGGTAGCGGTGTGTTCATCGGCGGACTGAACTTCCGCGCTGCCGGTGGCTGGCAGAAACTTCGCCTCAGCGCCGGCCTGGCCCTGCTACTTTATGGCGCCAGCCTGTTGCTGGGTGCCCTGGCTGGCAACAGCAATCCACTGCAGCCACTGGCCGGAATTGGCAGTAAAAACCAGCCACAACTGCAACCTCTTGCGGATGTGCCGCGCATTCAGCAACTGGATGAATTAAAAAGCCTGCTGGCCAGTTCCGAGCAGCCAGTACTGGTTGACCTGTATGCTGACTGGTGCATCTCCTGCAAGGTGATGGAAAGTCGGGTATTTCCCCGCAGCGACATCCAGCAGGAGCTACGTGGCATCAATCGTTACAAACTGGACCTGACGCGTATTTCACCGGAAGTGCGCAGCTGGCTGGACGAACACCAACTATTTGGCCCCCCCACCCTGATGTTTTTTGTTCAGGGGCAGGAGTGGACAGATTGGCGACTGCAGGGAGAAGTCGGTGCCCGTGAACTCTTGCGTCACCTGCAGGCCTTTAATCAGGCTCAGCACTGAAGTCAGCAACATGACTTGCGGCCATTTTCTTAAAACGACCGTTTAAGATCGCAGAAAACAAAGATAAACAGACTAAAACTAGACAAGAAGTTCGACTTTAGGCAAACTTCACACCCGCTGCTGCCACTACAAGCTGTTGGCCGGTTTTTTACGAGTCAACATCGGCATTTTCGCCGCTTTTGTTTGCATTTTGATGGCACTTGCACCACCCTGAAACCTGACATTTTGCCTGAAGCCACTGATGAAAAAAATCTTACTGTTGCAGGGTCCAAACCTGAATTTGCTGGGACAGCGTGAGCCGCACATTTACGGCCACGAAACCCTTGATGCAATTCATGCCAACCTGCAACTCCAGGCACTGGAACTGGGCATTGAACTGCAATGTTTCCAGAGCAATGCCGAACATCAGTTGGTTGAACGGGTTCATCAGGCTTTTCGTGAACAGGTGGATTTCATCCTGATCAATCCGGCAGCCTTCACCCATACCAGTGTCGCCCTGCGCGATGCACTGGCCGGTGTGGCCATTCCCTTCATTGAAATTCATCTGTCGAATGTGCATGCGCGGGAAGCCTTCCGCCAGCACTCCTATTTTTCCGACCTGGCCGTTGGCGTGATCTGCGGCCTGGGTTCCCAGGGCTATAACCTGGCTCTACAGGCAGCAGACCGCCGCCTGAATGAACAATAACGAACCACTCACTTACAACCATCTGTCAGAGAAAATCATGGATATTCGTAAAGTCAAAAAACTCATCGAACTGCTGGAAGAGTCCAACATCAGCGAAATCGAGATCAAGGAAGGTGAAGAAGCGGTTCGCATCAGCCGTCACTCCACTACCGCAGCACCTGTTTACCAGACCTATGCTGCACCTGCTCCAGTTGCTGCTGCACCTGCTGCGGCCGCGGCCGCACCAGTTGCTGAAGCTGCTCCTGCTGCTGTCAGTGGTCACCAAGTCAAATCTCCGATGGTCGGTACTTTCTACCGCTCACCGGCTCCGGGCGCCAGCGCCTTTGTTGAAGTCGGCAAGGCAGTGAAAAAAGGTGACACCATCTGCATCGTTGAAGCGATGAAAATGATGAACCAGATCGAAGCCGACAAGGATGGTGTGGTTGAAGCCATTCTGGTTGAAGACGGTCAGCCGGTTGAGTTTGATCAGCCTCTGATCCTGCTGGTGTAATCACCCGCTCTCCAACCACTTCAATGCTGCGGTGCTGCGGCACCGCCATGAGGGACAAGCATGCTTGAGAAAGTTGTCATTGCCAACCGCGGCGAAATTGCTCTGCGCATCCTGCGCGCCTGCCGCGAACTGGGCATCAAAACGGTTGCCGTACACTCCAAGGCCGACCGGGATCTGATGCATGTTCGCCTTGCCGATGAAGCTGTATGCATTGGCCCGGCGGCATCGGCCCAGTCTTACCTGAACATCCCGGCACTGATTGCCGCCTGTGAAGTCACTGATGCCACCGCCATCCACCCCGGTTATGGCTTTCTGGCAGAAAACGCTGACTTTGCCGAACAGGTGGAGCGCTCCGGTTTTGTTTTTATCGGCCCTAAAGCCGACACCATCCGCCTGATGGGCGACAAGGTTTCCGCCATTGCCGCCATGAAAAAAGCCGGTGTACCCACCGTTCCCGGTTCTGATGGCCCACTGCCGGATGATGGCGACAAGATTCTGGCCATTGCGCGTCGTATTGGTCTGCCAGTCATCATCAAGGCTGCTGCCGGTGGCGGTGGTCGCGGCATGCGCGTGGTACACACAGAAGGTGCACTGCTGAATGCCGTTCACGTGACCAAAACCGAAGCCAAAGCGGCTTTTGGTGATGGCACCGTGTACATGGAAAAATTCCTGGAAAATCCACGCCACGTGGAAGTTCAGGTACTGGCTGATGGTCAGGGCAACGCCGTACACCTTTATGATCGTGATTGCTCCCTGCAGCGTCGCCATCAGAAGGTGATCGAAGAGGCACCTGCCCCACTGCTGGATGAAGCTGCCCGCCGTGAAGTGCTGAAATCTTGTGTGGAAGCCTGTAAAACCATCAACTACCGTGGTGCCGGCACTTTTGAATTCCTCTACGAGGATGGCCGTTTCTACTTCATCGAAATGAACACCCGTGTTCAGGTGGAGCACCCGGTGACTGAAATGGTGACCGGCGTGGACATTGTTAAAGAACAGCTGATGATTGCTTCCGGCCAGCCACTGCGTCTGCGCCAGGAAAACATCCAGATCATGGGTCATGCTTTTGAGTGCCGCATCAATGCTGAGGATCCGCGCACCTTCATGCCATCACCCGGCAAGATCACCATGTTCCACGCCCCCGGTGGACTGGGTGTACGCATGGACTCCCACATTTACAGCGGTTATTCCGTGCCTCCACACTACGACTCACTGATCGGCAAGCTGATCACCTGGGGCGTGGATCGTGAAGCGGCCCTGACCCGTATGCGCGGCTCTCTGGATGAGCTGCTGGTGGAAGGCATCAAAACCAACACCGATCTGCACAAGGACCTGGTTCGTGACACCCACTTCCAGAAAGGTGGCGTCAACATCCATTATCTGGAAAAGAAACTCAGTCTCTGAGTTCCACTCCATCGAGCCAAGGATGGCTCAAGTTTTTAACTACCCCGCACTCTGAACTCTCCTGCTGGAATCTCTATGTCCTGGCTGCAAATCAAGACCCTGATCCGTCCTGAACAAGCGGAGCAACTGGAAGACTGGCTGCTGGAAGCCGGTGCCTGTGCTATCACCCTGACAGACGCTGAAGACCAACCTGTGTTTGAGCCTATTCGCGGCACCACTCCGCTTTGGCAATCCACCCGATTAACCGGCCTGTACGATGGCAATCAGGATGTCGAGGCCATGTTGCAACAACTGCAGCAACAGTGGCAGGCACGCTGGCCGGAACAACCGGTTCCTGCATTGCAGATCGAGATACTGGAAGACAAGGACTGGGTGCGCGAATGGATGGACAGTTTTCATCCCATCCGTATGGGACAGCGCCTATGGGTGGTTCCCAGCTGGCATCAGCCACCTGAGCCCGAAGCTGTAAACCTGATTCTTGACCCTGGCCTGGCCTTTGGTACTGGCACCCATCCCACCACTGCCTTGTGTCTGGAATGGCTGGATGGCCTTGATCTGAAACACAAAACACTACTTGATTTTGGGTGTGGCTCTGGCATTCTCGGTATTGCCGGACTGTTGCTAGGTGCCGACCAGGCCTGGGGCATTGATATTGACCCACAGGCACTGCAGGCCAGCCAGCAGAATGCCGAACGCAATGGTCTGAACCCGGCACGTTTTCCGGTTTATTTCCCGGAACACTGCCCCGAGCTGAGCTGTGATGTGTTAGTGGCCAATATTCTGGCCGGACCACTGATCAGCCTGGCTGCAACCCTCTCTGGTTATGTTCGCCCCGGTGGTTTACTGGCCTTGTCTGGTATTCTTTCCCACCAGGCCGAACAGGTCGCTGCGGCCTACCGCCCAGACTTTGATCTGGATGCCGTGACCGAGCGTGATGGCTGGGTGCGCATCACCGGGCGCCGTAGAGAGGACTGAATCCGATCATCAGGGACTTCTTGTGCATGAGAGTGAACGATCAGGTAAAACAAACGCGCTGTCCCCACTGCAACAGTGTTTTTGAAGTCACTGAAGAAGAAATGCAGCAGGCTTTTGGAGCCGTTCGCTGTGGCGACTGCATGAAAATCTTCAATGCCGCTTACCACCTGATCAATACACCTCATGCCACCCCAGGGACAGATGAACATGATCACACGCTGGATGAAGACCAGCACGGCATCCCCACCCTGCACGAACACCCTGACAGCAACAACCCGCTGGATAAAATGGAAGACGCCGTACAAGCCCCTGCAATACCCGACGCAATTCATACGGCCGATACACTCCATACAACCGATACACAGCCCCCATCCAACACCCTTGATATGCACCACCCGCTGGATGAGTCGATCAACAGTGAATACACCAGCGGTCTGTCGACCATCGAAACCGATGAAATGCCCGATACAAACATCAGGGACTTTGATCCACTGGTTACCGACAGCCGCGAGTCAGGCGCACCAACTGCTGCCGCCCCTGAAACCAGCACCAAACAACGACGCCACCTACTGATTGCTGTGCTGTTGTTATTACCACTGATTGGGTTTGGCGCTTACTGGTTATCAGGCAGTCAGGGCAGCAGCAACCTGGGTTATGTCATCACCGAAATACGTGTTGCGCCGGCATCCAGCCCACAAAAAATGCAGGTTCACTTCCAGCTGGGTAATGCAGGCAATAACCCGTTGCCAGTTCCAGACCTCAACATTGAACTGCTTAATTTAAGCCTGCAGCCAGTGGCCAGTGAAGTGGTCGTAGCCAGTGACATCAGCCGTGAGCTGACAGTGCTGGCTCCTGGCAGCAGCCACGCCCTGCAGGTTAGCGTGAACCGTCCGGCAACCTTTGTGCAAACAGCACGCATCCACCCGGTTTTACCCTGACCCAACCAGGCTGCATCAGGCTTTTAACCATCGGCTTCTCAGGGTAAGATAGCGCCCCCTGAAAAAAACCGACGGTGGCTGTGTTGCGGATCGGCCCTTACACTATCAGCAAGCCTTTGGTGCTGGCACCCATGGCCGGTGTCACAGATGCTCCTTTCCGGGCACTGTGCCGCAGCTTTGGTGCTGGTTTGACTGTGGCTGAAATGCTGACCAGTGATCAGTCGTTATGGCACACCAACAAGTCCCGCCTGCGCCTGCCTCATGCCGACGAACCAGAACCACGCATGATCCAGATTGCTGGCGGTGATCCACAGATGTTGGCGGATGCAGCCAGGGCCAATGTTGCCATGGGTGCACAAATCATTGACATCAACATGGGTTGCCCGGCAAAAAAAGTGCTAAAAAAGGCGGCTGGATCAGCACTATTGCGGGATGAAAAGCTGGTCGCCGAAATTTTAGCCGCTGTGGTGCAGGCCGTTGAAGTGCCAGTCACCTTAAAAATCCGTACAGGTTGGTCAGCAAACTGCAAAAATGCTGTTACAATTGGCCGGATTGCTGAACAGGAAGGGATACAAGCCCTTACAATTCATGGGCGAACCCGTGAAGACAAGTTCAGTGGTCAAGCGGAGTACGACACCTTGGCTGAGGTGCGTCAGGCGTTAAACATACCCGTTATTGCCAATGGTGATATCGACTCACCGCAAAAGGCCAAACAGGTATTGGATTACACTGGTGCTGCTGCCGTTATGATAGGTCGGGCAGCTCAGGGGAGACCCTGGATTTTCCGGCAGATCGACCACTGGTTAGCCCAGCAGCAAGAGCTACCAGATCTGACGCCGCTTGAGCTGCATCAGGTGATCAGCAAGCATTTGCAAGGCCTGTATGCCACCTACGGTGAATTCATGGGCATACGTGTGGCACGTAAACATTTCGGTTGGTACCTCAACCAGGCGGACATGAAAGAATGGCGAACCCGCTTTAACGCCATCGAAACAGCCACAGGACAGCAGCAGCTGCTTAACCGGATTTTTCTGCAGGAAGCAGAACAACACGCCAGGACGGCTTAACCCTTTTATCAGATTGAACACCGTGACTGAAACAAGAAAAGCTACCCTGCACAAATCGGAACAGGATCGCCCTCTGCGCGAAAGCGTCAACCGGGCACTGGATAACTACTTTGCCCAACTGGAAGGACAGCCGGTCAACAATCTGTACGATCTGGTTTTATCTGAGGTCGAAGCGCCATTGCTGGAAGCGGTGATGCGTTACACCGAGAACAACCAGACCCGTGCATCCAGCTTGCTGGGCCTGAACCGTGGCACGCTGCGCAAAAAATTGAAGCAATACGACCTGATCTGAGTCTGTCTTTAGGAGCAGAACCTGGCTTATGACTAACACGACCACCCTCCCTATCCGCCGCGCCCTGCTGAGCGTATCTGACAAAACCGGTATCATTGACCTGGCCCGCGGCCTCAGTGAGCGCGGTGTTGAACTGCTGTCCACTGGCGGAACCTTCAAACTGCTGAAAGATGCCGGACTGCCAGTGAAAGAAGTTTCCGAGCACACCGGCTTTCCGGAAATGATGGATGGTCGAGTCAAAACCCTGCATCCGAAAATCCATGGCGGCATCCTGGGTCGTCGCGGCCAGGATGATGCCATCATGGCTGAGCACGGCATCGATCCGATTGATCTGGTGGTGGTGAATCTTTACCCCTTCCAACAAACCATTGCCCGTGATGACTGTACGCTGGAAATGGCCATCGAAAATATTGATATCGGTGGTCCAACCATGGTGCGCAGTTGTGCCAAAAACCACGCCTACACTACCATTCTGGTGAATACTGCCGACTACGACCGAATCCTGGCCGAACTGGATGCCGGTGGCGTCACCCTGTCCACACGCTTTGATCTGGCAGTAAAAGCCTTTGAACACACTGCCGCTTATGACGGTGCCATTGCCAACTATCTCGGCCGGCGGGTTGAAGGTGGCAGTGAAGACTTCCCGCGCACGTTCAACAGCCAGTTCATCAAACGTCAGGACATGCGTTACGGCGAAAACCCTCACCAGAAGGCAGCCTTCTATGCCGAAGCCAATCCAACGGAAGCCTGCGTGGCAACTGCCAGGGTACTGCAAGGCAAGGAGCTGTCCTACAACAACGTGGCAGACACCGATGCTGCCTTTGAATGCGTGAAAGCCTTCAGCGAACCCGCCTGCGTGATTGTGAAACATGCCAATCCCTGTGGTGTGGCTGTTGCTGAAGACATCCACAAGGCTTATGACCTGGCCTTCAAAACCGATCCCACCAGCGCCTTTGGTGGCATCATTGCCTTCAACCGTCGACTGGATGCCCTGACCGCACGCACCATTGTTGATCGCCAGTTTGCTGAAGTGATCATTGCTCCCGGTGTGGATGCTTCCGCTCAGGAAATCATTGCCAGCAAGAAAAACCTGCGCCTGCTGGATGCCAGTAATTTCTGGCCCGGCGAACGTGATCTGGGACTGGATTTTAAACGTGTCACCGGCGGCCTGCTGGTACAGGACCGGGACCTTGGGGTAGTCGGTCGGGAAGACCTGAAAGTGGTGACTGATCGCGCGCCGACTGAACAGGAACTGCAAGACCTGGCCTTTGCCTGGAAGGTTGCCAAATACGTGAAGTCCAACGCCATTGTTTATGCCAAAAACGGCATGACCATTGGTGTGGGTGCCGGACAGATGAGCCGTGTTTATTCAGCAAAAATTGCCGGCATCAAGGCCGCTGATGAAAACCTGGAAGTGAAGGGTTCAGTCATGGCGTCTGACGCCTTCTTCCCTTTCCGGGATGGCATCGATGCAGCAGCTGCTGCAGGTATCACAGCGGTCATTCAGCCCGGTGGCTCCATGCGCGATGAAGAAGTGATCCAGGCTGCCAACGAAGCAGGCATCGCCATGGTGTTTACCGGGATGCGTCACTTCCGTCACTAAGCTTTAAGCTGTCATTTGCACCCTGCTTCTCAGGCCATCCTTATTGGATGGCCTTTTTTATGCACAGCTGGTTTTCAACACCCGGATTGCCCAGCTATCAAGCCGCCAGACCATCACGACGGAGCAACTGTGCTTTTTTGGCGCGAATACGATCCCAGATCTTTTCATGGAAGTGATAAGCCACGGTATTCACCGCTGGTTCAATCATCGCCACCAGACTGCTGACCAGAATATCACCCGAGATCAACCAGACCACCACAAAGGCAACGGTAAAGTGG
This sequence comes from Marinospirillum alkaliphilum DSM 21637, assembly GCF_900119735.1. Classification (GTDB taxonomy): domain Bacteria; phylum Pseudomonadota; class Gammaproteobacteria; order Pseudomonadales; family Halomonadaceae; genus Marinospirillum; species Marinospirillum alkaliphilum. The sequence continues at coordinate 130,509 of NZ_FPJW01000009.1, forward strand.
GTTACGGCAAAACTGCCTGTCTTTAACATGATCGGATACCTCATTCACTGGCTTTAAGTGAATGATAATCCTTATCATCAATAATAAAAATCAAATAAAACTAAGCATTCGATAGCTGAAAAAAATAACCCCCGCTTAAAGCGGGGGTCCAGGGATTGTTATCACGGAAAAGTTCAGACCTTAGAAGCCAGCCCTGACATAGGCTCCAAAATAAGGACCTTTGAGCCTCAGATCACCATAGGTGTCATCCAGATCATCCAGCTTCAGGGCAAAACTGCGATACCCTGCCACCAGACCCGGTTTGACCAAGGGTAAACCATCGTACTCATAACGCAGGTCAGCACTGATATCCGTCAACTGATTACCACTGTAACTGATGGTGTTGAGGCTGGCACCAACTGACAGGTCATAAGGCAGCCCGATGCGGCCAGCCAGATACCCCATGGGGACAAGTGCGGACAAATCGACAGATTCACTTTTAGCTGATGCCACCTCACTGACACTGAACGCCCCATCAAACCTTCTCAGAGTGGCACCCAACTCCAGGCGAAGGTCCAGAAGTGGCATCACTGATGTCACACCATCCAGAAAGCGGTAGTAGGCTGTAATGTCGGTATGAGAAAGATCAACGCTGGAAGCCACCTCGCCGGTAAAGGTCTGCCCCATAAAAGTAACGTTCCGGTTTTTTCTGCCGGAAAAATCCAGTGAGGTCTGACTGATCCGCAGGTTGGGCCAGAGGGGTACCGGATGATCCAGCTGCAGGTAATACTGATTGGAAGACTCACGTGACAACCCCAGATCACCGACACTCAGCTCCGGATCACTGCTCTGCCCTTGAATATCACCGGAAGGACTGGCACTCCAGACATTGGCACCCACTGTGACATTCAACTCCACAGCTTGAACAGAAGCTGTTGACAAGGCCAGCAGACCGGCTGCGAGAACTCGATATTGATTCATTGATTTGCTCCAACAAAGCTTTTAAAGCCGCTGTTCAACCCAGGTACAACAGGGCAAAAAGCACCAGCAGCACACCATTCAGCGCCAGGGATGCATAAACAAACAGCATACCGGTATAACGCTCAGGTTCACGCAAGATGGCACGACGGGCAAAAGCCGCAGCCACCAGCGAGGGCAGGATCAACCAGGGGCCATAGGTTGCAAAAAGAACTCCGGCCATTGCCAGCAGTAGCGCCAGAATGGCCAGATTGTGGTTCATGCGGTGTTTTTTTTCAGTTTCAGTCATGATTACAGCGCTTCTGTCAGGTTCAACGTCTGGCGCTCAGAGTAACAGAAACCGAGTCAGAAAAGCGCAGTGCATGAGGTTTATCGACCTCCACTTCAGCAGACAGAACCTGCTCATGCTCCATGATCAGCTCCAGCAGCTCGCGGGTCAGCCGCTCCAGCAAGGCAAAGCGCCCCTCTTCCACATGAGCAATGATTTTTTTGGTGATGGTGCGGTAATTCAGTGCTTCTTCAATGCGGTTAAACTGTACGGCCCGATCGGCGGCATAACGAATCACTGCATTCACCACGATATCCTGCCGATTCTGAATCTCGTCTTCCTTGATGCCAATAAAGGTACGCAGGCGCAGGTTCTTGATGCGAATGGTTGCCAGCGCATAGGGGTCATTATGTGGCATGTTACACACTTCCTGTTTTAATCCAGTAATTTAAGAAATTCCTGACGGGTGTTCTGTGACTCGCGTAGTTGACCCAGCATGACTGAGGTACGCATGGATGAGTTCTGCTTTTCCACGCCGCGCATCATCATGCACATATGACGTGCTTCAACAATCACACCAACGCCAGCAGCACCCGTCACTTCCTGAACGGCCTCGGCAATCTGGCGGGTCAGCTGCTCCTGAATCTGGAAACGGCGGGCGAACATGTCCACAATCCGGGCAAATTTGGACAAACCCAGTACCTTGCCTTGTGGCAGGTAGCCGATATGGCATTTACCGATAAAAGGCAGCAGGTGATGTTCACACATGGAGTAAAGCTCTATATCTTTTACAATCACCAGTTCATCCGTATCCGAGCTGAATACGGCGCCATTCACCAGGCCAGTCAGATCCTGATGGTAGCCCTGGGTCAAAAATGCCATGGCTTTTGCTGCACGCTTGGGCGTATCTTTTAACCCTTCACGCGCCGGGTCTTCGCCCAGCAGGCTGAGAATCGATTTATAGTGAGACTCCAGCGCATCAAGCGGTAATTCTGGCTGATCATCCGTTGTGTTTTGTTGCATTTGCATCAGGGCATTCATCTCTATTTGCACCTCGGCTTTCAGCTTTCAAACAATTCATGTATAAGAAATGTACATGCCTACTGCTGAAAAAACCAGTTTTTTGTCCGAGTAAATCACTAAGGAATAATATCAGAAACACTTATCCATGTATCAAGGAACGATAAGCAAGACTCATGCGTCAAACTGGCATCAATAACCACGGAAAAGAGTCTGTTATACTGGCCGGGTTGTTTCTCTCACCCAGAACCGGGATCAGCCATACCATGAAAAAACTGTTTGCTACCCTCACCCTGATGAGCTGCTCTTTTGGACTCCTGGCACAAGAAACCTTGCCACTTCAGTCCGGCCAACTGCTGGACAGCAACCCCGTCAGCAAGGTAGTGCTGCAGGAAGGCCAGAGCAAAACCAACGTCTGGTTTGCCGTGGAAACCCATCGGGTTGAAGGTTCTTCCAACCACAAACTCAGCAACTGCACTCTATCCACTGATCTGGCACTCGAAAATGGTCGCCTGAATCTGCAGACCCGTCAAATGCGCTGCATCAGCACTGAAGGCGAGATCTTCACCGACAAGGCCATTCAAGCCGAGTTAACCGCCAGCACCAGTGAGATCTGCACTTCCTCCGGTGGCAGCAAGTGCTCGGAAGTCACCCTGCAGGCCGGTCAGAACTATGTCTTTGAAGTACGCAAAGACACCAACCTGATCGCAGAATACAACCCATCACGCGAAGTAAACCGCATTCGCATGGAACAAGGCTTCTGAGAAGCCCGCCTTGACTCAACGAGCAGAGGCCAGGGCACGATAACGCTGCTGAGCCTCTGTCACCTTCTTGATATAACCTCTTGCCTCTGCACTGGGGTGATTCCTGTGCAGGCGGTCATAAACCTGTTGTGGTGTCAGCTGGTTAATCACATTAATGGCCTGACGCCGATCCGAGTGAAAGGTTCTCAACACGTTTCCAGCCCCGCCATTGTAGCCAGAAATGATGGCGTACTCTTTTGACAGGGGATGACGAATATCTTTCAGGTATATATCGCGAAGAATGGTGATGTAAGCCGTACCGGTATCAATGTTATTGGCAGGATTAAACAAGTAGTTGCGGGTTGGCTGATCATTACGCTTCTTGATGCGCTCGAATACATCACGCCCGGCAGTGGAAGGCACTATCTGCATTAAACCATAAGCCGGAATGTGGCTGGTGGCATAGGGGTTAAAGTGGCTTTCGGTTTCCATGATGGCATAGATCAGCGTTTCATCCACGTTATAACGCCGACTGGCATCCCGCACCAGATGTTCATACTGGTGACCACGCACCTCTGTATGGTTGGCAATCAGCGGAATCTCCACACGATAAACCACATGCCCATTACGCTGCAGCTGCTGAACTTCGTTATTCACCAGATGATCAGCAAAACGATTGGCCCGCCACTCCCAGCGCACCGGCTGTCCTTCATGATCCAATACCTGACCTGCCAGCAGTGCCGGACCTGAATAACTGATGGATTTGTCACTGTAAATTTCGGGATTGTCGGCATCATAGGGTGTCAGAAGGGTTGTCACGATGGCTTCCTTCAGGCGCTGACGCGGATTTTCCTGATCCACCGTTTCAACAATAATGACACCCTGATCAAAGTCCATTTCACCACGACTTTGATAAGAATCGGTGTACTTCACAAACTGGTGCGCTGATGCAGCAGTAACAGCGGTACTACCCCACCGCTGACGAACCTGTTGCTGCAGTTGCCCAACCTGCTCGCGATACTCTTTTACTTCCTGCTCCAAACGAGCAATGGTTTCACGCTGATCTTGCAAGTCTTCAGCCAGGTTGGGGTAACGATCCAACCAGGTCGCATGCTCTGGTGGCACTGCTTCCTGCTGCCGTGCCGCCACTGCCGCAGTGGTGGCTGCTGCAGCCGGTGCTGCAGATCGGGTAGCAGGTGCAGTTGAAGGAGGAGGAGCAAGGCTTTCAACGTCCAGTTCAGTGTCGTCACCCAGGGGCACCCCCTGCTGAGGGTTGGCTGGCCGTACCTGCACCCGGGTTTCACCCTGAGGTGGCGGGGGTTGCTGCTGCTGTCGGGGCGCAGGTACTGGAGTTGGCCGAGGTTGGGCCTGGGTACGTGGCACAGGTGGTGGTGGTGTAGCAGAGGCACCAACACTGACATGGCTGGATGTGCCATGGTTGATACCCCCCTGGCATCCTGCCAGCAGTAAACTCATCAACAACACAAAACCTGGGCGGGCAGGCCAAGTACAACGTCTAGTTAAATGCATTGTTTTCCCTGTGCTTGAACAAGAACTGCTCGATTATAAACGAAAGATTGTCTCACATCAGTCATTGGCACTGCGTGACAGCATTGTTTTGTCTCTCTATAATCACGGTACAGTCAGAAAAAAGATCCGACACTCCACCCTGCTGCTCATCACCCTGATGACGCCTCAAAAGGAATACCGGCATGGTACTGCCATCGGTTGACACAACCCAGAGCCAATGGCCCCGCAAACAGGGTGGGACAGACACGTCCGCAAAAAAGCGTAGTGAACCTTCGGTTGAACACACAGGATCGACCAAAACTCTCACCAACCCGGATGACAACCTTGCCTCCACTGGTGCCACTGGCAAAAATCAGCTGCAGGCCCTGCCTGAAGAAACCTTTGACCTGAATGATGACGAGGCATCAAGCACCCCTGATTTCAAGGTTGAACTGACCGGCAAAACCCTGGAAATTGAGCAGGCAGAAACACCAGTGCTTGCTGTAGAAGCACCTGTTTACCCCGAAGAAGCCCGGCATGGTCGCAAACGCCCGGTGCTGCCCTTCACCTTTGCTTTTGGCATTCGCCGCCCGATGGCTGTTGCCGTCATGATGCGAAACCCCATTCTCGGTGCTGATGCACCGGAAAGCCGTAATCAGGCCATTCAAGACACGCTGGATCTTGCTGCCACCAATCGACTGCCTTACCTGAAGGGTGCTCAGCTCAATCTGGTCGCCTGATACCCTGGAAGCATCTGATTAACTATTACGCTTGCCCATACTGCGTTGAAATTGATCTCAAATGCTCATTTACTTCGTGTAAACTCCGCTTATTCAATCAATTTCGCCTTGTCTTGCCTACGCTCATCACGCTGACCAAAAGCTTCCTTGTCAATAGCTTCCGCCAAAAACCTGTAATTAATTCCTGCTGCCACTTGACACCTCTGCAAGCATGACTTAACTTTCAAACATACGTTTGAACTCTGGATCAGAGACCAAAACAAACACAACAACCCGCTGAACAAGCCCGAGGTCACCATGCCGACTTATAAAGCCCCCCTGCGCGACATGCGTTTTGTGATGAATGAATTGCTGGACTTTGAAGGTCATTACCGCACCCTGCCAGGCGGCGAAGAAGCCGTTGAAGTCATCGATGCAATTCTGGAAGAAGGCGCAAAGTTTGCCGAAAACGTGCTAACCCCCCTGAACCAGGTGGGTGATCAGCAAGGCTGCAAACTGGAAAATGGCGTGGTCACCGTGCCAGAAGGTTTCAAGGAAGCCTACCAGCAGTATGTAGAAGGTGGCTGGCCATCCATGAACCAGAATCCTGAGTACGGCGGTCAGGGCCTGCCCCACTCACTGGGTATGGTTCTGAATGAAATGATCTGTTCTTCCAACCTGGCCTGGGGCATGTATCCCGGTTTGTCCCACGGTGCCATGAGTGCCCTGGAACACCACGGCACGGAAGAACTGAAACAGACCTACCTGACCAAGCTGATCGAAGGCCGCTGGACCGGCACCATGTGCCTGACCGAACCCCATTGTGGTACTGACCTTGGCCTGATCAAGACTCGCGCTGTGCCCCAGGCAGATGGCAGCTACCAGATCAGCGGCACCAAAATCTTCATCTCTGCCGGTGAACACGAACTGTCTGAGAACATCGTCCACCTGGTACTGGCCAAGTTGCCTGACGCACCAGAAAGCACCAAGGGTATTTCCCTGTTTGTGGTGCCAAAATTCCTGCCCGATGCCCAGGGTGAAGCCGGTGAGCGCAACGCAGTTGTTTGTGGTTCCATCGAACACAAGATGGGTATCCACGGTAACTCCACCTGCGTGATGAACTTTGATGACGCCACCGGTTATATGGTTGGTCAGCCAAACAAGGGGCTGGCGGCCATGTTCACCATGATGAATGCTGCCCGTATTGGTGTGGGTATCCAGGGCCAGGGGCTGATTGAAGTGTCCTTCCAGAATGCTCTGGCTTATGCACGCGACCGCCTGCAGATGCGTGCCCTGTCCGGCCCGAAAGCACCAGAGAAGTCTGCTGATCCGATCATTGTGCATCCTGATGTGCGTCGCATGCTGCTGACTCAGAAAGCCTTCAGTGAAGGTGGTCGTGCACTGATTTTCTACACCGCTCAGCTGGTGGATACCGTTGAACACGGCAATGAAGAACAGAAAAAGGAAGCCGATGAAATCCTCGGCCTGCTGACTCCGATTGTGAAAGCCTTCCTGACCGAAGCTGGTTTTGAAGCCACCAATGAAGGTGTACAGGTATTTGGTGGTCACGGCTTTATTCAAGAGTGGGGCATGGAGCAGTTTGTTCGTGATGCACGCATCACTCGCCTGTATGAAGGCACCACGGGTATCCAGGCACTGGATCTGCTGGGTCGCAAGATCCTGATGAACCAGGGTGAAACCCTGCGCAAGTTCACCAAACAGATTCACAAATACTGCCAGTCCATCAGCCAGCAAGAGTCCATGCATGACTTTGCCAAGCCCTTGATTGAGCTGAACAAGGAATGGGGCGAACTGACCATGAAAATTGGCATGAACGCCATGAAAAACCGTGAAGAAGTGGGTGCCGCTTCGGTTGATTACCTGATGTACTCCGGTTATGTGGTCATGGCCTACTTCTGGGCTCAGATGGCTGAAATTGCCCAGAAAAAACTGGCCGAAGGCACCAGCGAACAAGCCTTCTACCAGGCCAAACTGGATACCGCTCGCTTTTATTATGCCCGCCTGCTGCCGCGGACTCGCGCCCATGCAGCCGCCATGACTGCCGGTGCCGACACCCTGCTGGCCATGGAAGAAAGCGCCTTTGGCCTGGGTTTTGAGGTTTAAGGCCTGGCCTGGCATTAAAATTTGATTGTTGCTGCAAAATCCTGGAAACCTCTGATTAATGTCACGAGCGCAGGTTAGGCAAGGCGAAATTGGCTGAAAAAGCGGAGTTTACACAGAGTAAATGAGCATTTTGAGGCCAATTTCAACACAGCATAAGCCAGCAAAATAGTTAATCAGAGGCTTCCTTGATTAAGATTTTTCTCTGAGGTAAGGGTCTTGGGGTGGCTTCGGCCACCCTTCTTTTTTTATCTGTTGCCTTGCAGCAAAAACTTGCCACAAATCCTTAACCCTTGGTTACTAAGCTGCTAATCTGGTCTGAGATACCAAGAACCCACAGGTCACACAGGGTTCTTGTGCAATGCAGCAAAGACAGTAAGCTAGCGCCACTAAAAGTTATTTTGTACAACAGGACAGAGGTACTGAACTATGGCAATTTACAAGGCTCCCCTTCGCGACATGCGTTTTGTGCTGAACGAAGTCTTTGAAGCAGACAAGCTCTGGGCTTCGATGGAAGCCACGCAGGAAGTCACCCCGGATCTGGCGGATGCGATCCTGGAAGAAGGCGCCAAACTGACCGAAAACGAGCTGTTTCCGCTGAACCGCAGTGGTGATGAAGAAGGCTGCCGTTTTGAAAACGGTCAGGTATTCACTCCGGCTGGTTTCAAGGAAGCCTACAATGCTCTGGCTGAAGGCGGCTGGATGGGGCTGGGCGGTAACCCGGAGTACGGCGGTCAGGGTATGCCCAAGATGCTGACGGTGCTGTTCGAGGAAATGCTTTATGCTGCCAACGCCTCCTTCACCCTCTACCCCGCATTAAACAGTGGCGCTGCCCTGCTGCTGGACTCCCACGCCAGTGATGCCATTAAAGAAAAATACCTGCCAACCCTTTATGAAGGCCGCTGGATTGGCACCATGTGTCTGACTGAACCCCATTCAGGCACTGACCTGGGGCTGATTCGTACCAAGGCAGAACCCAATGCCAACGGTACCTACACCATCACCGGCAACAAAATCTGGATCACCGGTGGTGAGCACGATCTGGCCGAAAACATCATCCACCTGGTGCTGGCCAAACTGCCAGACGCCCCGGCGGGTACACGCGGCATCTCCCTGTTCCTGGTACCCAAAATCAAGATCAATGAAGACAACAGTCTGGGCGAGTTCAACAACGTCAACTGTGGTTCGATTGAGCACAAGATGGGCATCAAGGGTTCAGCCACCTGCGTGATCAACTTTGATGGCTCTGAAGGCATCATGATTGGTGAACCCAACAAGGGTCTGGCAGCCATGTTCACCATGATGAACTATGAGCGTCTGTCGATTGGTATTCAGGGTCTGGGTCTGGGTGAAGTGGCCTACCAGAGCGCCATGGATTTTGCCAAAGAGCGCCTGCAATCACGTGCTCCGACTGGTGCCAAATGCCCGGACAAACCCGCTGACCCGATTCTGGTGCACCCGGATGTACGCCGTATGGCACTGAATGCCCGCGTATTCAACGAAGGCAGCCGTGCTTTTGCATCCTACGTGGGTATGCAGCTGGACATCAGCAAGTACCACGCCGATGAAACCACCCGTAAACATGCCGCTGATCTGGTTGCTCTGCTGACTCCGGTTGCCAAAGCCTTCATCACTGACCGGGGTTTTGATGCCACTGTAGAAGCTCAGCAGGTTTATGGTGGCAGTGGTTACTGCCGTGAGTGGGGCGCGGAGCAGTATGTGCGTGATGCCCGTATTGCCCAGATCTATGAAGGCACCAACGGCATTCAGGCCATGGACCTGATGGGACGCAAGGTGTTTGCCAATAACGGTGAATTCCTGAATATCTTCATCAAGGACGTGCGTGAGTTCCTGGCAACTGCCAGCGGCCAGAACGGCATGCAGCCCTGGGTTGCAGCACTGGAAACTGAGCTGAAACGCCTGGAATCCGTGACTGCCGCAGTGATGACTGCTGCCAAGGAAAACCCCGAAGAAATCGGTGCTGCGGCTGTTGACTACCTGAACCTATTTGGCCTGGTGGCTTATGCCTACATGTGGGCACGCATGGTTTCTGTGGCACAGCAGAAGGTGGATGCAGACTCTTCCGGCTTTTATGCCAACAAGATTCTGGCCGGTAACCACTACCTGAAGCGCGTACTGCCACGCACCCTGTCGCTGGAGCAACAGATTCTGGCCGGCGCCGAGGTATTGATGGCTATGGAAGAAGAAGCCTTTTACGGCAACTGATGCTGGACGCCTCAAGAGCCCTCGCTATTGCGGGGGCTTTTTTTATCGGTTCAGCTCAGATTCAATCCGGTTACAAGCCTCCAGCAGTTTCTCAAAAGGCACCGGAGGACTGAAGTAATAACCCTGCACCAGATTACAGTTGCAATCGCGCAGTATCTGCAGCTGCTCAACCTGCTCCACACCCTCGGCAACAACATCCAGATTCAGCTTGGCTGCCATGGCACTGATGGCTGAAACAATCGCCACATCATCCCTGTCTGTTGTCACGTCCTGCACAAACGAACGATCAATTTTTAATGAGTGAACCGGCAGTTGCTTCAGGTAACTGAGCGAAGAATAGCCCGTGCCAAAGTCATCAATCGACAACGCAATGCCCAGCTGCTCGATTCGGTGCAAAATCGGCAAGCTCTGGTCCATCTGATCCATCAGGGTGCTTTCAGTGATTTCCAGTTCCAGGCAGCGAGGCAACAGCTGATGCTGGCTGAGCAAGGCATCCAGATAATCAGGAAGTTGTTCGTCTTTTAACTGCCGGGGAGAAAGATTCACAGCAACATAACCCGGTTGGTTGCGGCTGGTATTAAAAACAGCAATATCACGACAGGCCTGTTCAAGCACCTGATGACCCAGCTCAACAATCAAACCGGTTTCTTCCGCCAGGGGAATGAACTCCGCTGGTGAGACCATGCCACGCTGGGCATGCCGCCAACGCACCAGCGCCTCAAAACCAACCACGCGTTTTTGTTGTAAATCCACCTGCGGCTGATACCAGACTTCAAAGCTGCGATCCTGCAATGCCTCTCGCAGCTCCGTTTCCAGCTCCAGTAAACGTGAGGCATGCACATTCATTTCCGGAGTGTAAAACTGCCAGGTGTTACGCCCATCACTCTTGGCCCGATACATGGCCAGATCAGCATTTTTCAGCAACTCGGCCGGGTTCTCACTGTCCAGCGGCGCCAGCGTAATGCCAATGGAGGTGGTGACAATCACACTGCGGCTACCCAACTGAATGGGCAGCGCCAACTGTTCAGTGACCTTGCGAGCTACTTGCGCAGCCGCTTCCGGATGCTGCACATCCTGCAACAACAAGGTGAACTCGTCACCACCGAGGCGCGCCACCGAATCTGATTCACGCACACACCGACGCAGGCGCTCCGCCACGGTGGTCAAGAGCAGATCACCGGCATCATGACCCAGAGTGTCATTGATCCGCTTGAAGTGATCCAGATCCAGATAAAGCAGTGCACACTGGGTATCGTGCCGCTTTGCCAGTCGAATCGCCTTGTGCAGTTGCTGGCGAAACAGGCGGCGATTCTCCAGTCCGGTCAAGGTATCATACAGTGCCAACTGCTCCATCTTCTGGTGGGTCAACTTTAATTCCGTGATGTCCTCAGCCACCAGCACAAAATGAGGTTGATGCTGGCGGGCATCCAGTTGCACCGGTGAAATGGAGATCATCATCCAATAGTGATGCTGACCGGGCAGGCGCAGCTTCAATTCACCACGCCATTTTCCCTGCTTACGCAAAGCAGAAAGGATCTGCTGCTTCTGGCGAAGCGTTACACTGCCATGCAACAAGCGCAACAAGGATTGCCCCTGCAGCACTGACGCAGGCTGTCTGGACAATTCCCTGAAGCGGGCATTGGTGTAACGAATCAATCCCTGAGCATCACTGATCAATACCGCACTGCCACTGTGCTCCAGTGCATTGGACAACAACTGCAATTGACGCTGCTGCTCGCGCTGAGCCGTCATGTCAATTGAAACACTGAGAATGGCAGGCTGACCATCAGTGTCATTAAAGTGCAGCTTGCTGGTCTGCCAGATGCTTGGCCCGTCCTTGCCAGGTAAAACCTCTTCTTCCATGAAGCTGGCATCACCACTGCTCAACAGACCACGCTCACGCTTCAGGAATTGTTCATAAGCCTGATTGTCACCCGTCAGCTCCGCCAGATTCCGGCCCAGCATTCGCTCCGGTGAAACATGGAAAAAACGACCTGTGGCCTTGTTTGCCAGGATAAAACGCCCCTGTTCATCGCGGGCATAAATCATGTGTGGCACCAGGTCGATCACCTGACGCAGGCGGTTTTCACTGCGCTCGCGGGCATTGATCAGACGCCACAACTGATGCGCTGTGAACAAACCAATAAACAGCATCAGCATCAGCACCACCATCAGCGGCATGATGGCTGATTGCACCAGCTCCTGACCGGGACGAGGCAAGGAGTAATGCAAAAACAGTGGCGACTCACCAGCATCAATCGGCACGCTGTAGCGGTCTTCTCCACTGATAATGATCCGGTGAGGTTTCAGCTCCATATAAGGCAGCTGGTACAGCTCCTGCCACTGGGCAAGCAAGGGTTGATCCAGTGGTTGAACCAACCATAAAAGATAACCATCCACCTCTCGAAACTGGTAAAAAAAAGCAGGATCATAACCCGCCAGACCGCTTGCCTGGACATGCTCAGGGACAGCACTCAGCAACTCAGAAGTCAGCATCTCTTCTGATGAACAGCGACCACGCAAAAATGGTTCATCTTCGCGTTTCCATAACAAACACTGATGTTGCAGCTGGAAGGGCAATACTTCAAGAAAGCTGGTCACTGGCAGGCTGGTATACAGCACATTCAGTCGATCCAACTGCTGCAGCATACGCTGCTGCTGGTCATGAAAGGCATAATCCAGCTGTTGTTGCAGTTCAAGATGGGCGCGACGATCCGTGCTGTTTCCAAGGATCAGCAGGGCAAAAACGACTGCCAGCAACGAACTACCGGCAATAAACAGGAAAGGAATAAGTACCCGAAAAGGTAACATGCAGCTTACACCCTGGGCAGGTCTTCTGGTTCCAGCCCAAACCACCCCGAGGTTACCGGGTCGTTAAAAAAGGAGCGAATTATACATCAACAGCTTGTTAATACCATGTTCATGGGACTATTTGTTGGACAGTTCGCAGGGTTATTCATGGCAAAAAAAAACAGCTGCACCAAGCTCCCTTCAGTAGGATAAACAAGGTGCAGCTGTTTTTATTGGTTGGTGCGGACGGAGAGACTCGAACTCTCACACCTCGCGGCGCCAGAACCTAAATCTGGTGTGTCTACCAATTCCACCACGTCCGCAGATATCCTGAACATCGGATATCCAGCAAAGTGAGCGGCATTCTATAGCAACCACCCGTCAAGTCAAGGGCTGCTGGCTGTTTCAGTGGGCGTTTAAAGGCTCCAGGGACAAAAAACCGGCCGCTGCTTCTGCCGTTGCAGACTCCAGCCAGGGCAGATGCCCCAGGCAAGGAGCTGGGATCAGTTGCAGCAGGCTTTGCAAGTTGGCTTCTTCTTGCAGCATTGGCTCTGGCCCCTGGCTGGAGGCAATCCAGCCAGCGAGCGGCAAACCATCCCGCTGTATGGCTTCCACAGTCAACAGGGCATGATTCAGGCATCCCAGCTTCAGGCGCACCACCAGTATCACCGGCAGTTGCAGCGCTTTGGCCAGACCTGCCAGCGTCTGGCCCGGCGTCAAGGGCACCCGCCAACCACCGGCACCCTCCACCAGCGTCAAGTCAGCCCGTTTCATCAACTGGCCTCGCACCAGTCCGGCCAGGCGCTCCAGATTCAGGCTACGCCCCTCTTCCAGCGCCGCCAGATGCGGGGCAATGGGTTGTTTCAGTAATACCGGGTTCACCTCGGCATAAGCCGGTTGCAGGCTGGACACCGCCTGCAGGGCCAGGGCATCACTATTGGTCCACCCCTGCTCAGTCTGCTCTGCACCCGCAGCCAGCGGTTTTAATCCCAGCGTGGACCAACCCTGACTGTGTGCCAGTTGCAGCAGACCACAACTGGCCAGGGTTTTACCGGCATCCGTATCCGTGCCGGTGACAAAAAAGGCTTTTGGCATCCAATCTTTCCAGATTCACATGAGTTCAGGGTTTACGCAGCTGCATGATCAGCAGCTGGTAGGTCAAGGGCAATCCCTGTGGACTGCGATACTGTTCAAAACCGGCTTGAAGGCGCTGCCACAGGCCGGGAGTCAGACCCCGGGTTACTGAAGCAGCACCGGCTCCCACTGCCCGTACCGAAGCCAGCAAACGACGGGCATCAGCATAATAAAAGGTCTCACGACTGACTGTCATCTGCAGGGCTTGCAAGCCGCTTTGCTCCACCCAGTCCTGATAAGCTGCCAACCGGTGAAAGGGCAATACCTGGCTCTGCAAACCTGTTTGTGTCCAGACCTGATCAATTTCCTGCAGGCTGCCGGGTAACAGGGTGGCAATGCAGGCCGTGCCACCGGGCTGCAACACATGACGCATCTCCTGCAACACCCGACAGGGATCTGTACACCACTGCAACATCAGGCTGGAAAACACCAGATCAAAAGTGGCACTGGGCAAAGGCAAGGCGGCGGCATCAGCCTGCAACCAGCCAATGGATGACCTGTTTGCAGTGACACTGCGGGCTTCACGAAGCATCTGCTGGCTGAGATCCACACCCAGAACCTGAGCCTGTGGATAAGCTTCTTCCAGTTGCCGGGTCCAGTGCCCCGGCCCACACCCCAGATCCAGCACTCGTTGAGCGTGTATGGGTCGCAAAGCCCAGAGCTTGCTTGTCATCTGCACCTGTGCCTGTGCCAATTGCAGATAAGCGTTTGCCCCTCGATCAAAACAGGCTTGCACCGGGCGGTTCATAACCCCTGACTCCTGCGCCAGCGGCTTAACTGATCAACCAGTGCCTCAGGCTGCTCCAGCCAGGGAAGATGCCCTGCATCGGGTATCACTGACCAGCTCACATCAGGGAAATCCTGTGGTAACTGCTGCCAGTCAGGGCACAAGGGATCTTGCGCACCACGTAAAAACAGCAAAGGACAAGGCGGTTGCTGTAACACCTGGCTGTTATCCAGTTGCTGCAGCAACACCAGACCACTTTGCAAGCTATCCTGAGGCAGCAAGGCCGGGCCGCTTGCCATGGCAATCAACTCAGCCGCAGCGCTGGCATGGCTTTCAACCTGCAACTGCCAGTTCATGAAGTGGATCCAGGCACGCCCGGCATCCCGCTGAAAGTTGCGATGAAACAGTTTTAACTCCGATGGATGCAATCCACACATCAAGGGTGGCTGCTGCACAAAAGCAGGTCCCATACCCAGGCACACCGCCCCCTTGATACTGGTATTCAGGGTTGCCTGCTGTAACAACTGTCCCAACACCAACCCACCCAGCGACCAGCCCAGCCAGATGGCCGGTTCGGGATGCATGTTTTGCAGGCATTGCAATAACGGCAAGGAATCACCCTGGGCCGCCAACTGCCAGATTTTCGGATCACTCGGCCAGTCCAGCAGCCGTACCGGTACCGAAGGCTGTTCAACGGCCAGGGCATTCGCCAGTGGCTGCATCGCTGCGGCAGGCATGCCCCAACCGGGTAACAGCACCCAGGGCAGGGAAGACTCAGGCATCAACAGCTTCCTCCTGAAATGCCAGTGGTTCCTGCTGCTGCAACTGCTCCAGCTCATTCAGCAGTTGATCCACCTGGTGCATCTGATGACTGGCCGTCAGAGTGATGCGCAAGCGGGCCTGACCTCTGGGAACCGTGGGCGGGCGTATGGCCATCACCAGCAATCCGGCTTCCCGCAAGCGAGCCGACCAGTGCAAGGCACGCGCACTGGAACCCAGCAACAAGGGTTGAATGGCCGTGTCTGAAGGCATCAGGGGTAAACCCAGCTGTGCCGCCCGGCGACGGAAATATTGAATCAAATCATGCAAATGCTGACGCCGTTCAGGCTCTTGTGCCAATAAATCCAGCGCCTTCAGGGTTGCCACGGCCAGCGCCGCAGGCTGGGCAGTGGTGTAAATGTGAGTACGGGCAAACTGTTGCAGGTAATCGATCACCACCTGATCAGCAGCAATAAAGGCACCGGCCGTACCCAGCGCCTTGCCGAGCGTGCCCATCAGCAAGGGCACCTGGCTGGCTGGCAGCGCCGCACCACAACTGCCCTCACCCTGTGAACCCAGCACACCCAAACCGTGGGCATCATCCACCATCAGCCAGGCCTTGTGACGCTGGCACAAGCGGGCCAGACCCGCCAGATCCGCCTGATCCCCATCCATGCTGAAAACACTGTCGGTCACCACCAGGGTCTGGCCGTCATGTGGTTTATCCAGCAACTGTTGCAGGTGGTTTGAATCCAGATGTTGATAACGGCGAAAGTTCGCACCGGATGCCAGCCCGGCATCCAGCAAGGATGCATGATTCAGACGATCCTGCAGCACCCGGTCACCACTGCCGAACAGTGTCTGAATGGCGGCCAGATTGGCCTGATAACCACTGGAAAACAGCAATGCCGCTTCACGCCCGGTCAATGCAGCCAGGCGCTCTTCCAGTTGCCGGTGTGGCAACTGATGACCACAGACCCGATGTGAAGCACCACTGCCCACGCCCCACTGAGAAGCGCCTTCAGCCAAGGCCTGTTGCAAACGAACATCAGCCGCCAGACCCAGATAATCATTGCTGCTGAAATTGATCAGCGACTGCCCTTCAACCTGCACCACCACTCCCTGAGCGGATTGCAGCAGGGGGGGCTGACGCCACAGGTGTTGCTGGCGACGCTGTTCCAGTCGCTGTTGCAGGTGACCGTAATCCGGCATGGTGTCAGATCACCAGTCCACAGGGTTTGCGGCTGCGCTCACTGTCCTTGCGGGTGGCATCCTGAAACAGGGACTGGTTGGCCGCCAGTACATCCTGCAGGGCCGCTTGATGCACACTTTCATCAACCACCGCCTCTGTCTGCCGACTGTTGATGCCCAGCTTGCGGAACAGGGTCTGGTCTTTTTGTGCCTCGGGATTACCGGTGGTCAGCAGTTTGTCACCGTAAAAAATCGAGTTGGCTCCGGCAAAAAATGCCAGTGCCTGCGCCGTGTCATCCAGTTTTTCACGCCCGGCGGACAGACGAATGCGAGACGCCGGCATCATGATCCGCGCCACCGCAATGACCCGGATGAACTCCAGCGGCTCCAGATCTTCAACAGCTTCCAGTGGCGTGCCGGGAACCTTCACCAGCATATTCAGCGGCACACTCTCCGGGTGCGGTTGCAGGCCAGCCAGTTGTTGCAGCAAACCCATGCGATCTTCATTGCCTTCACCCATACCCAGAATACCGCCACAGCAGATTTTCATGCCGGCCTTGCGCACCTTGTCGAGCGTATCAAGCCGGTCACTGTAAGTACGGGTGCTGATGATTTCGCCGTAAAACTCAGCCGAGGTATCCAGATTGTGGTTGTAATAATCCAGACCGGCATCAGCCAGGGCTTCGGCCTGCCCATCCTTCAGCATGCCCAGGGTCATGCAGGTTTCCAGACCCATGGACTTCACCTCACGGATCATGTCCAGTACCGCAGGCATGTCCCGGTCAGCCGGAGAACGCCAGGCTGCACCCATGCAAAAACGACTGGCTCCGGCCTGCCGGGCGGCACGCGCCTGTTCCACCACTTTGCTGATCTCCAGCAGCCTTTCTTTTTCCAGACCTGTGTTGTAATGCGCGGACTGGGGGCAATACTTGCAATCCTCCGGACAACTGCCGGTCTTGATCGATAACAGCGTCGAGACCTGCACATCGTTGGCGTCAAAGTATTCACGATGAACCGTGTGAGCACGGAACAACAGGTCGTTGAAAGGCAGGGCAAAAAGGGCAGCAATTTCTTCACTGCTCCAGTCGTGGCGCAAAGCGGTCATGGCAGAAGTCCTGTAAACCTGAAAAACACAGTTGGTTAACAAGGATGATGCTGGAGCAGGGATAATGCTGTCAACTTATATACGAACACAGGTTAACAAACTGGAGCGAAGCCTGTTCCAACTGCACCGTAAAAGCCGTCGATTGCTGCCCGGCGAATGCCTGATCTGCAGCCAGCCGGTCAGCCATGAGCGGGATTTATGTGATGCCTGCAGCAGCGACCTGCCACACAACACCCCCTGTTGTGATCATTGCGCCGAACCTCTGGCACTGCAGTTGCCCAGAAATCACACCACCCACCTACTGTGCAGCCGCTGCGGCAAACAACCTCCGGCCTTTGATCGGGTGATTGCGCCCTGGCGTTATGCCGCTCCGGTGGATCAATTATTATGGGGCTTCAAATACCAGCAACAACGCACCGCCGGTTACCTGCTGCTGGACCTGCTGCTGCAAGCCCTGCAATACGAAACCCTGGATCAGGATGCGCTGCTGGTGATTCCAGGCCAGCAACAAAGAATCCGCGAACGCGGTCTGCACGCACCGGCCTGGCTGGCCAGACGCCTGGCACTGGCCACCGGACTGAATTATCAACCCAACTGGTTGCAGCGCCAGCGTGACCTCCCCAGCCAGCAGGAACTGGGACGCAAGGCACGCTGGCTGAACCCCAGGGATGCCTTCACCGCCAGTCCTGAAGTGGCAGGAAAACGCCTGTTGCTGCTGGATGATGTGGTCACCACCGGTGCCACCGTGCACTGGGCCAGTGAAGTGCTGAAAGCGCAGGGTGCGCGTGAAGTGGTCATCCTGGCTGTTGCACGGACACCGACCTGAATCAAACACGCTCAAAGTGACGAGCTACCGATGATCGGTAGCTCGTGGCGTACAAACAGGCAGGTTCAGTTGCTGAACAGGTGGCGGGCGATGATGACTTTCTGAATTTCGCTGGTGCCTTCATAAATGCTGGTGACTCGGATGTCACGGGCAAAACGCTCCAACGGGTAGTCCTTCATGTAACCATTGGCACCCAGCAATTGCAGGGCGGCATAACAGGCACGATTGCCTTTTTCGGTTGCCATCAGTTTGGCCATGGAAGCCTGCTGGGCAAAGGGTAAACCGGCCTCTTTTAATGCCGCAGCCTGCAGGGTCAGCAAACGGGCAGCTTCCATTTCCGTGTAGTGTTCGGCCAGCATCCATTGCAGTCCCTGAAACTCAGCCAGGGCTTTACCAAACTGTTTGCGCTCCTTCACATAATCCCTTGCATAATCCAGTGCGGCTCCGGCAACACCCAGTGCCAGCGAGGCAATGCCAATCCGGCCACCGGCCAGCTCCACCACCGCTATCTTGAAGCCCTGATTTTCCTCACCCATCAAGGCATCCAGTGGCACACGACAGTCCTTGAACACCACCTCGTGGGTGCCGGAACCCTTCTGGCCCATTTTCTGTTCGGGTTTACCCACCTCAATGCCGGGGCTGTTCGCCGGTACCAGAAAACAGGAAATGCCCTTGCCCTTGGGTGCATCCGGGTCAGTCACTGCCCACACCACATACACCCCGGCAATGGCGGCGGTGGAAATCCACACCTTGCTGCCATTCAACACCCAGCTGTCGCCATCGCGCACGGCACGGGTTTTCATCGCTGCAGGGTCAGAGCCTGCTTCGGTTTCGGTCAGGCAGAAACTGCCGCCGTAGTATTCACCGGAACAGAGCCTGGGCAGGTACTGCTGTTTCTGCTGTTCACTGCCGATGGCCTGAATCACTTCAGCCACCATGTTGCTGACTGATACCGACACAGCAGTGGAGGCACAGGCCCGCGCCAGCTCAGTGATCGCCAGTGAAAACGCCACTGTACCGGCCTGAGTGCCGCCGTATTCGGCATCAATGTTCAGCCCCATGAAACCCAGCTCAGCCAGCTGGCTCAAATGGCTTTTGAGAATCTC
Source organism: Marinospirillum alkaliphilum DSM 21637 (assembly GCF_900119735.1). GTDB lineage: Bacteria > Pseudomonadota > Gammaproteobacteria > Pseudomonadales > Halomonadaceae > Marinospirillum > Marinospirillum alkaliphilum. The sequence continues at coordinate 149,710 of NZ_FPJW01000009.1, forward strand.
CGGATCAGCGGTCTGATCCAGCTCGGCAGCCTTCGGAGCCAACACACCCTCAGCAAACTGCCGGGCCGTCTGCTGGATCATGGCCTGTTCTTCTGTCAGATCAAAATTCATTTTTTTACCCTCATACAGGGTTAAAGCGGCTTTCCGCCAGATCGGTTATTTGCAGAGCGGCTACAGGCATGTCGCAACAAGCAGGCCAGGGATGGACTGCGCAGGGCGTAAAAGCAGGATGCGCCCCGCCCTGAACGCGACACGCCTGTAAACCGCCCCTGACTGACAAGCATCGCAATCACACCATCCGAATGGCACCATCCATACGAATCACTTCACCGTTCAGGTAGGTGTTTTCGATGATGTGTGCCACCAGGGAAGCAAACTCTTCCGGCTTGCCAAGGCGTTTCGGGAAGGGCACACCGGCCTCCAGCTGCTGACGGGCTTCTTCAGGAATACCTGCCATCATCGGTGTACCACACACACCGGGGGCAATGGTCATCACACGAATGCCATGGCGCGACAATTCACGCGCCAGCGGCAGCGCCATACCCACCACACCGGCTTTGGACGCTGCATAACTGGCCTGTCCCACCTGCCCGTCAAAAGCAGCAATCGAAGCGGTATTGATGATCACACCCCGTTCGCCATCGTCCTGAGCCGGCAGTTTTGCCATCGCCGCTGCGGCCAGACGTGCCACATTGAAACTACCCACCAGATTGATGTTGATGCCACGGGCAAAAGCATCCAGATCTGCCGGATTCAGCTCACGATCCAGCAGCTTCTGCACCACCACAATACCGGCACAATTGATCACACCGGACAGGCCACCAAATTGTTTCACGGCCAGATCCACGGCGGTCTGCACCTGCTCGGCGGAAGTCACGTCACAAGGGCTGAACACCGACTTGTCGGCCCCCAGCTTTTGCACCAGTGCTGCACCGGCCTCGGCATTCAGATCCGCCAGTACCACCCGCGCACCCCGCGCCACCAGATACTCAGCCGTTGCTGCGCCCAGCCCGGAGGCACCACCGGTAATCAGAAAGGTTTGTTGATCGATTTTCATGAGCTCATTTCTCTACAGTTAACGATTAGTCCGCCAGATGTCCGGCAACGAATGCTGTTGGTCAGGACGCGTGAATACATCCCTGTAAGCTCTGGCTGCAACTTCCTGTTGCAGACAGCCTGACCCATCAGCATCTCGTGCCATACCGAGCCCTGGCATAGGGCAAGGATGCCCTGCGGCAAGCGAAGCAGGGACTGCGCAGCGCGGCGTTTGAGGCAAGGAAAGCCGAACACGCCGAAAGCAGGGCTCCTTGCCCAATATGCCTACACTCATCAGGTTTCGGTTTCAGCCTGCTTGCGCAGGATAAAGCGCTGGATTTTGCCGCTGGGTGTTTTTGGCAGTGCATCAACAAACTCAATTTCCCGCGGGAAGGCATGCGCCGACAGGCGTTCGCGCACCAGCGCCTGAATGTCTTTCACCAGTTGGTCGCTGGGTTCCTGACCGGCCTTCAGCACCACAAAAGACTTGATGATGTATCCACGCAGTTCATCGGGTTTGCCCACTGCGGCAGACTCTGCCACCGCCGGGTGCTCCAGCACGGTGTTTTCCACATCGGTCGGGCCAACACGGTAACCGGCAGTGGTGATGATGTCGTCATCACGTCCGGCAAACCAGAAGGTGCCGTCAGCATGTTTTTCCACCACATCACCGGTGAGGTAATACTTGCCGTGGAAGGGCTTTTTCTCCTGCCAGGTGTAACCCTGGAAGAAAAATGCCGGAGAGTTTTCCATATCCACCGCCAGCTGACCGGTCTTGCCTGCTTCCAGCTCGTTGTACTCTGCATCCAGAATCGCCAGACGGTAACCCGGCATTGGCATACCCATCGAACCCACCGGAGATTCATGCGTCAACGAGTGATGGCAGCAACAGGTCATGCCGGTTTCAGTCTGACCATAATGATCCATCACACGACAACCCAGGTTATCGCTGACCCAGTTCACCACCTCAGTGTTCAGCGGTTCACCGGCAGAACTGGCCACCCGCAGTGAAAGCTCACTCGCCTTACCATCCAGCAGCCCACTGGATTTCATCATGCGGTAAGCCGTTGGGGCTGAAGCCAGGTTGGTGATCCGGTGTTTTATCAGGAATTCCAGGGTGTTTTCAGCAGTGAATCCGGCTTCGTTGAAGTGAGTGGTGCAACCCAGCAGCAGCGGTCCGGTGATGGCGTAATACAGGCCATAAGCCCAGCCCGGATCAGCCATGTTCCAGAAGCGGTCGGATTCCTGCAGATCGATGGCATAACGCATGTAGATGTAAAAGGCCGGCAACGCCTTCAACGGCACGGCGACACCCTTGGATTTACCCACCGTTCCGGAGGTGAACATCTGCAGGAAGGGTTGTTCGGCATCCAGCACCGGCGCATCACAGGCACTGCTCTGGTCCGCCAGCAGGCTGGCATAATGAACATCACCCCACTGCTTTGCATCCGCTTCACTGCCAATCATCACCATTTTGGGTAGGGTTTTGATCGGTTTGAATTTTTCTCGGTTGTCCGCATCGGTGAACACCAGCGCGGTTTTGGCCTGGGTCAGACGGTATTCAATGGCTTCATAACCAAAAGCGGTGAACAGCGGCTGGTACACTGCACCAATGCGCCAGCTGGCCAGAATCAGTCCCAGCAACTCCGGGGTACGCGACAGCATGGCTGCCACTCGATCACCCGGCTTGACACCCTGGCTTTTTAACAGATTGGCCATGCGACCGGTCAGAGCGTCCATCTCAGCAAAGGTGAGTGTGGTGACCTTGCCCCGAGTGTCTTCATGCACCAGTGCCGGATGATTCGCCTTGCTGCCCTGGGCATGGCGACCACAACACTCGGTGTAAGCGTTAAAGCCCTGCGCCAGGCTGCCTTGCAGTTCAGATTCAACAGCGGCCAGTTGGAACTGCTGCATGAAAGCGGCGTAGTCCTGCGGCTGGATCAGTTTGGATTCGGCCATGGGTGTACCCTCCAGTGTTTCGGTTCTGTTGTTTTTGTATAACCTTGACGTAAACGTCAACTGAGCAATCCAAATAAGGGCGGCCTATAGCCACCCAAAAAGAAAAAACTAGCAAACGCTCGGTTTTTCCCTAGCCTAATTCAGCACCGCCTTCCGGGCAAGTATTTTATGCGGGCTCTTTAATCAAACAGCTGAGGGCTCTCTCAACACCATCGCCACCAGTTCCTGCGCCAGGTCATCCGGGGTCAGCTCTCCATCCGGGTGGTACCACTGCACGGTCCAGTTCAGCGCACCCAGTGCCAGACGACGCTGCAGCCCTTGATCCCCCTTGATCAGTCCTGCTTCATGGCATTCGCTGATGACTTCACGCCAGCTGGTTTCATAAGCATCACGCAGTTCCACCAGCAGATCGCGGGATTCCTGTGTCAGGCTGCGCCATTCATAAATGGCCACCACGTGGGCATCACGATCTTCCAGCAGGGTGGACAGGTGTGCACGGGCCAGTGCATGGAGCTTTTCTTTCGAAGTGCGGGCACTGGCCAGGGTCTGGCGCGCAATTTCCATCGCATGCAACATGCCGGATTCAATCACCGCATAAAGGATTTCCTGCTTGTCACTGAAGTGATGAAACAGGCTGCCGGACTTGATACCCATGGCATCTGCCAGCATCCGCACGGTGGTGGATTCATAACCCTGATCACAGAACAGGCGCGCAGCAATCGCCACCAGTTCCTTGCGTCTTTTGGAGTTCTTGTTTAAGTTCATGGACGATAACTAGCGCTTGCTTGGTTTTATGACTTGTGGGTCACAAACTACCCCTAGCCAAGACATCGGTCAAGCAGCACACTGGAAACAGACAAAATCACGGTGATACGCCCCTTTCCAGTCAATAACTCAGGCGAGTTCGCCTGCTTCCAATACCAACAACAAGAGGTTTATGCCATGCAAGATTCTGTGGTGATTGTTTCCGGCGCCCGCACCCCGATGGGCGGCATGATGGGCTCTTTATCCACCCTGACCGCTCCTGAGCTGGGTGGTGTCGCCATTGCTGAAGCCGTGCGTCGTGCCGGTCTCCAGCCTGCCGATGTGCAGGAAGTGATCATGGGCTGTGTACTGCCCGCCGGTGTCAAACAAGGCCCCGCACGTCAGGCCATGATGCAGGCCGGCATTCCGGTGCAAACCGGCGCGACCACCATTAACAAGCTGTGCGGCTCCGGCATGAAGGCAGTGATGCTGGCCCATGACCTGATCAAGGCCGGCACCAACAACATCATGGTGGCCGGTGGCATGGAAAGCATGTCCAACGCCCCCCACGTACTGACCAAGGCACGCAGCGGTTACCGCCTGGGTCATGGTGAAATCAAGGATCACATGTTCCTGGATGGCCTGGAAGATGCCCGCACCGGCAAGTTAATGGGTGTGTTTGCCCAGGAAATTGCAGATGACAAGGGTTATACCCGTGAAGCCATGGACAACTTTGCCATCAGCTCATTAAAACGCGCCATGACCGCCATTGAGCAGGGCAAACTGAAAGCGGAAACTGCACCAGTCACCCTGCAGACCCGCAAGGGTGAAGTGACGGTGGTTGACGACGAACAACCGCATCAGGCCAACATTGAAAAAATCCCTTCACTGCGCCCGGCTTTCAAAAAAGATGGCACCGTAACAGCTGCCAACTCCAGCTCCATTTCTGATGGCGCTTCAGCCCTGGTGATCATGAGTGAATCCGAAGCCAGGCAACGCGGCCTGAAACCCATGGCACGCATTGTTGCCCACGCCACCAACTCGCGTGAACCGAGTGAATTCACTCTGGCACCGATTGGTTCCATCGAGAAGGTGCTGGCCAAAGCCGGTTGGTCGATGGATGAGGTGGATCTGTTTGAAATCAACGAAGCCTTTGCCGTGGTCACCATGCTGGCGATGGATGGTTTGAACATCCCACACGAAAAAACCAACATCTATGGTGGTGCCTGTGCTCAGGGACATCCCATCGGTTCCACCGGCTCACGCATTCTGGTCACGCTGATGTACGCCCTGCAGCAGGAAGGCAAAAAGCGCGGTGTTGCCAGCCTGTGCATTGGAGGTGGTGAAGCCACTGCCGTGGCCATTGAACTGATCTGATCCCCCCGATCCAGCGGGAACCCTTGAAGGTTCCCGCCTTTACCCCTTCACCTGCCAGAGAAGATCAGGCAAGATACCGGAACAGCAACTGGATGAACCGGAAACAACCAAGATGCCGATTCTGCTCAAGGCTCTGCAATACCTGCGCCAGCACCTGAAGCGCCTGCACCTTGCCGGGCTGCTGTCCGGCCTGCTTTGTGTGCTGCTGTTGTTTCCGGCCAGTTCGTCCACTTCCGCCTTTTTTGGCCGCCAGTACCTGCCACTGCAACCCGATCCCCAGGCACGCCTGCTGTTCACCCAGACGTATCGTGAACTGCGTCGTGGTCAACTGGTGGACCTGGCCGAAGTACTGCCGAACCTGCAACACTACCCCCTGGCTCCTTATCTGGAATACCAGCTGTTCCGTAATCAACTGGCCTATCGGGTGGTGGATCAGGACCGCATCCACTCTTTTCTTACCCGTCATGCTGATGCCGGTTTCCATGCCCGCCTGCGTGATGAATGGCTGACCAACCTCGGGCAACAGCAGAACTGGGACAGCTACCTGCAGGCAACCAGTACCCACGGCCTCTCGAACAACCTCAACCTGCAGTGTTTCCAGTTACGTGCAGAAGCGGCCATCCAGGGCCAGTCCATGCAATGGCTGGAGCAGGCCGCTGATTTCTGGCGCAACAACCAACCCCTGCCCGCCAGTTGCCGTCCGCTCAGTGAATCCTTGCATCTGCTGGGCCTGCTCAGCAGTGAAGACTATGCCAATGCCGCGCTGGCACTGATGCGCAATCGCCAGACCAGCCAGGCCTGGGCACTGAATCAGCACCTGACACCTCAGGATCGCCAGTGGCTGACCTTCTGGCGCAATGCCCGCCAGAATCCCTCCGCACAGATCAATGCGCTGCTACAGGGGCGCGTCAACCTCAAATCTGTTGATGCATCCTTGCGCGATGAACTGCTGACCGATCTGTTGCAGCACCATGGCCGCACCCATCCAACCCAGACCCGCCAGTTTGTCACTCAACTGACCCAGCACGAGCTGATCAGTCAGCAGGCCGGCTGGAGTGTACTGGAGCATCTGGCCATCCGTGCGGCACAGCGCAGCCAGGATGCCACTCTGGAACTTTTTGCCCGCATACCAACAGAAGCCCGCTCATTCACAGGACATGAGTGGTATGCCCGTACCCTGCTGCGCCAGGCGCAGTGGCCGGAACTGCTGGATGCCCTGCAATGGTTGAATGCCGAACAGCTGTCTACGGGAGAATGGCGCTACTGGCAGGCTCATGCCCTGCAGCAGACCGGTGAAACAGCAGAAGCCAGACAGCGCCTGCAAGCCCTGGCAACTGAGCGTCAGTATTATGGTTTTCTGGCAGCGCGTGAACTGGGGCTTCCCCTCAGCATGAATGCCGCAGATACACCCATTCAGGCACACCATCTGCAGGAACTGAGTCAACACCCCGGTCTGATTCGTGCGGCGGAGCTCTACTTCACCGGTTTTACTGAAGATGCCACCCGTGAATGGCTGCACAGCCTGCGTGATGCCACACCGGAAGACTGGATTCAGGCCGGTTGGCTGGCGCGCCACTGGGGCTGGCATGATCGCAGTGTGGATGCTGCCAATCGTGCCGGCATGATGGATGCACTGGAATTGCGTTTCCCGCTGGCACACCTGGAAACCCTGCAGCCACTGGCACAGCAGGCCAATCTGGAACTGTCACTGATTCTGGCCCTGATCCGCAAGGAAAGCCTGTTTAATCCTGATGCCCGTTCACCGGTCGGTGCGCTGGGCCTGATGCAGGTGATGCCCGCCACCGGGCAGCAGGTATCCCGCCAGCTGCGCATCAACCTGCAACCCGAATCCGACCTGCTGAAACCGGAATACAACCTGCCTGTGGGTGTGCATTACCTGGCCGGGCTGATGCGCCGTTATCAGCAGGACCCGATACTGGCTGCCGCGGCTTACAATGCCGGCCCCACTCGCGCCAACAGCTGGCGTAACAGCTTCGGGCAGGAAACCGATCCACTGTGGGTGGAACGCATCACCTTTGCCGAAACCCGCGACTACGTCAAAAGCCTGATCGCCTTCAGTGAAGTTTATGCCTGGCGGCTGGCTCAGGAAGCGCAGCGCCAGGCACTGCTTAACCCCTTGCCACCAGGCCCCGAAGGCTGATCCGGCATAACAGGAATACCATGTTTCCCCGCATTCGAATTGTTCTGGTGCAAACGCATCATCCCGGCAATATCGGTTCAGCCGCACGGGCCATGAAAACCATGGGGCTGGAACGGCTGTACCTGGTCAACCCAACCGAATTTCCTCACCCCGAAGCCACCCGACTGGCAGCCGGTGCCACCGACCTGCTGGATCGTGCGGTGGTCTGTGACAGCCTGCAGCAGGCCGTTGCTGACTGCTCACTGGTGGTGGGTGCCAGTGCTCGACTCAGGCAACTGGCACTGGGCAACCTTGATCCGGAAGGCTGCGGCAGGCAATTGATTAAAGAAAGTCAGCAGCAGCAGGAAGTGGCGCTGGTATTCGGCCGCGAGCGCAGCGGTCTGCACAATGAAGAACTGGCCTGCTGCACCCATCAGGTCAGCATCGATGGCAACCCCGAGTACAACATTCTCAATCTGGCCCAGGCGGTGCAACTGCTGTGTTATGAAATCTTCCGTGCCGGTCGTCAGCCAACACCTGCTGCGGAAAACACCACCATTTATCCCAGCCTGGAGGCGGTGCAAGGTTTTGAGGCCCATCTGGAACAGGCACTCAGAGCCAGTGGTTTTCTCAACGGCGCTTCTGACCACGGATTAAAAGCCCTGCAAACCCTGTTTCGCCGTGCCAGACCGGACCAACGCGAACTGGGCATGCTGCGCAGCCTGGTCAGTCGCCTGGAGCATCAGGGACGCTTTTATTATCAACACAACAAGGATGCTGATTCATGACCCTTGCGGCCTGGTTGTCCGTCGCCACCATCTGTTTTCTGGGTGCCGCATCACCCGGTCCCAGCCTGGCAATGGTGCTGCGCCACACCCTGTCCGGCTCGCGCCGCAATGGCATCATTGCCGCCCTTGCCCACGGTGCCGGTGTCGGTCTCTATGCACTGCTGGTGGTCCTGGGACTGGGACGCCTGCTGGTGGAACTGCCCGGACTGTATCAATTGCTGGCCTGGGGTGGTGCCGCTTATCTGGCGTGGCTGGGCATTCAGGCCCTGCGGGCCGGACAAACCTCAGCCCTGCATGCAGATGCACTACAGGCACCCACTGCTCTGACAGCCGTGCGGGATGGTTTTATGGTGGCGTTTCTCAATCCCAAGCTGGCCATCTTTTTTGTGGCCCTGTTTTCACAATTCATTCAACCCGGTCAGTCGCTGGAAACCAAGCTGATTCTGGCCGCCACCGCCTGGAGCATCGACACCGGCTGGTATCTGCTGGTGGCTTTTGGCCTGTCTCATTCGCAGGTATTGCCCTGGCTGCAGCAACGTGCCCGGTGGATCAACCGCATCACCGGTTGCCTGCTGCTGTTGCTGGCATTGCGAGTCATCACCCTCTAGATTGTCAGGTAAACCCTGAAAGGATCACTGCCCATGTCCACCCAGTTTCCAGAGGAGCTGACCGGTTTTGACTGCAAACAATGCGCAGGCAAACTGGATTTTGATTTCAGCTTTGCCTACCAACCGATTGTTGACCTGCAGGCAGGCCAGATCTGGGGTTATGAAGCACTGGTTCGCGGCCTGCAAGGGGAGTCAGCTTTTCAGGTATTGGCAAGGGTGAATGACAGCAATCGTTATGCCTTTGACCAGGCCTGTCGAGTCAAGGCCATCAGCCTGGCCGCAGAACTGGGGTTACAGCAGATCCTCAGTATCAACTTCCTGCCCAATGCCGTTTATGAACCGGCCCACTGCATTCGCAGCACCCTGGCAGCAGCCGAGCGGGTGGGTTTTCCCACCGAGCGCATCATGTTTGAAATCACCGAATCCGAACAGGTACACGACCCAGAGCACCTGACCCGGATTTTCCGTTATTACAGTGAACAGGGATTCATCACCGCACTGGATGACTTTGGTGCCGGGCATGCCGGGCTGACACTGCTGGCTCGTTTTGTCCCCGGCCTGATGAAAATCGACATGGAGCTGGTGCGCGACATCCCGACACACCGTGCCAAACAGGTGATCGTCACTGCACTGATCAACATCTGCCGCGAGCTGAATATCACGCTACTGGCTGAAGGCGTGGAAACAGCAGCGGAAAAGGACTGGTTTCTGGAGCGCGAAGTGTACCTGATGCAGGGTTACCACTTCGCCCGCCCCGGTTTTCAATGCCTGCCAACCGTAAGTTTCTGAAACCTTCACCCGGAACAGCTTGCCATGGAGCAACTTCAGCCTGGTAGCCATTGCTGGGGCTGACATCAAGGCCAGAATATTTTGCCAGTTTCAAGATCAACCCAGCCGATTTGTGGGCATTTTTCATCGTACCAAAAGTGTGAAATACGCTGATCATTAATATCCTTGAAATCGGTAGGCAGCACCTCCCTGAAATACTGGATCAATTTATCTGTAGTCAAACCCCATATATCAAAAGGCTCTGATGAACAACCTTCTCTTACAGGTACCTGCTGCCCTGTTATTGCTGCGTCTTTCCAGACTTGGACTGGAGGAGTAAATACAATTCTTTGTTCATCCAGCATTCGCTTGAGCATCATGAAGAAAAACTCACGATGTTCATCAATGGAAAAATCCTCTCCCTCATAATAAAAGCCGAGCCATCCACCCCATGAATCCTGACAGATCAGGTCATAGATGCGTTCAAGCCTTTGCTCCAGCTTGTCTCTCACTATCAGTGGATTACTCAAAATGCAGCTCCCACTTACCCCAATTAACCTTATATTTGTAAAAGCTAAAACCTGTGAAAGCCTCCACAGAAACAGCTTGCCACGGTGTTTCTATGGCCCACCTCACTCGTCCTTCTAGAGGGTCTGCATCCAAATCAAAGCCTCTCAATCGAAACAGCCCTTCTCTCGAATCCAACTCATAAAAAAACATTTTTTCTATTTTTTGCAGATCACCATCCTTGAGTCTTTTATAAAAAACAGTTGGCTCCGGAAGCTGTTTTTTCTCAGTCAACTCCAGAAAGTAGTCAACAACCTGGCTGCCACTTAATCCAGAGAACTTCTTTATATTTTGATTTTTTTTCTCAAGATTCAACAGGCAATAAGAATCCATGTCAATTCCATTGCAGCCACTAACCTTATAAAAAATCCGCTTCAGCTCCCTAGTTCTATACGAAGGGAAATTACGCTCACCCTTAATCACCCCAAAAACACCGGCCCCATAAGCAAAAAAAGATAAAAACACTAGAATACAAGCTAGTATTCGATACCACCTTTGGCTTGCGGGGCCATAACCAACCATATCTGCACCAAAGAATTTATAAATCCCATCGAAGATTTCTATTGCATTCCACATAAGAAATACTGGGAAGGCCATGACGATAAACAATTTCAGAGCGATTAAATTTATTGCCCTCCAGCTATACTCCTGCAATTGAATTATTTTCTGAACGCTGTTCCTGTTCATCACTTTCCAGCTTCCAAATTATCCGGGAGTCTGATAAATGAAGGAATATTCTCAACTGTTGTTTGAGTGGCATTTTTTACTGCATTTGCAGCGGATGGCTGAACGTAAGGTTGAATTAAGTTAGAAGCACCTTGCCCAAAAAAAGGCGCAACACCAGTGAAAACTGCTCCCATTCCTGCACTGACTGGTACAGACCTATCTTCTTGGTAAAAAGTGTTCTGTACCGCTGTATTGCCACCGGCTGCTGTCGCACCAACAGCAATGTTGCCTGCTGTCTTTGTGCTAACATATGGAGCGGCAATTACAGCAACTGTACCAGTAATAAGGCTCTGAGCAGGGCGATATTCCCCACCCTGAACCATCTGACCCGCAGCATCAAAGCCAGCTCCAACACTAAAGGCAGTAGCAACTCCCTTTTTTGTTTGATCTCTCACTATATTAGTCAGAAAAAATGGACCTGTAGCAAAACTCGCAATTCCCATCGTTAGCTGATGCTGCGCTCTTTGTTGTTCTTCTGGACTTATCAGGTCAACTGGTTCATGCATGTTGAATGGCATACCCGCTGCAGCAACACCCAGCTCTCCCTTGCTGTTCGGCCGAATGGTTTGAGGAGGGATTAGCACTGGTTCACCTTGTTTCGGTACTTCCCAATGATAGGGTGAGTCTGCACCACCGGTATTGTTAATGATAAAACTGACCAAAGTCGGCTCCAGATCTTTCGGAATCAATTGAACATAAACACCATCTGCAGTTTGCAGCCAGTTTCCACCCTCATCAAAACGTTCTGCGGCATAACCATCATACCGGTCTTCCAGCGTCGAATCATTCTGATTTACGATGATGTTGAATCCCGGGTAATCCCCCCATTTTTAACGGGGTTCAAAAGTAGAGTCAGGCCACCATGGCCAGTTTTTGTTGAGGGGTGATCCCTCCAAGCCCCATATTGGGCCGTTCATTATTGTAATGCCAGAGCCAGCCTGTGGCGTAGTTCTGAACTTCTTCAACGCTATCGAACAGGTGTTGTGCCAACCAGTCATAACGTACGGTTCGGTTATAGCGCTCAATGTAGGCATTCTGTTGTGGTTTGCCAGGCTGGATAAAGGTTAAAGCAATACCCTGCTCTCCTGCCCAGGCTGCTAGCTTGCCACTGACGTATTCCGGGCCGTT
>NZ_FPJW01000007.1 GCF_900119735.1 Marinospirillum alkaliphilum DSM 21637
CAAAGGTCAGTGACACCCGCTGGCCATCTTCACGCAGGGAAACCACCGCAGTGCGATCATCCCGGAAACGCAGCAGGTTTTCCGCAAAGTTCAGCCGGGCTTCCGGAAACCAGCGGGCACCGGGCATCCGGTCAGCATTTTCCAGCACACGACTGCCCTGTTCAGCGGCCACCACTTCACCGAATTCCCACATCATTTCCCAGAATTCCTCCGGGTTGACTACACTCCACTGGTGCAGGTCTTCGTAGTGGCTCAGGGATTGCTGATAACGCTCATTCACCCGCTGCATGAAGGCACGCAGCGGGCTGGATTCGATGGCGGCGGCAGTGGGCTGCCAGAGGGGCTGGTGCTCGTGAATCATGATGCTCTCTCTCCTGTTCATATCTGAAAACGCTGCAGATCACGGGTCAGGTCATCTGCCTGACGATGCAGCTGACGGGTGGCATCCAGCAGGGTTTCCACCCGCGCCTGTTGCTGGCTGACCAGTCCGGCCACCTGGTCCATATCCGAAGTCATGCTGCTGGTGGTTTCAGCCACTTCCGCCACCGAGCTGCGCACCTGGTTCATTTTTTCTGAAGACGCACGGCTGGCCTGCTGGATACCCTGCACAGCCAGTAAAGCCTCGCGGCCCATGCTGCGCCCCAGCCTGACCTGTTCACGCGCAGCCTCAACCGAGTGAATGGTAGTGTCGGTATCACGCCGAATGCCATCTATGCGTCCACCGATGTCATGGGTGGCTTGAGCCGTCTGTTCTGCGAGGGTGCGAATTTCATCAGCGACCACCGCAAAACCTCGCCCCGCCTCACCCACTCTTGCTGCTTCTATCGCAGCGTTTAAAGCCAGCAGGTTGGTCTGTTCAGCAATGCCGTTGATCAACTCCAGCACACCACCGATCTGCTGTGAATGTTCACCCAGATGACTGACCCGCTCATCAATGTCCTGCATGCGTGCAGTGATGGCTTCCAGCGCTTCAATGGCCTGCTGAATCACCTGACCACCCTGATTGGCGGCCTGATCAGTCTGCCCGGCAGCCACCTCCACATCTGTGGCTGCCAGTGCCATCTGATCGGTGGTGGCACTGATTTCTTCCATCGCTGCCGCCAGCACATCACTGCGGCCATGCAACTGCCGACCTTCCTGTTGCAACCCACCGATCTGCTCTTCCATGGCCGTGGCCATCTGCAACAATTGCCGGTTGCTGGCTTGCAAACCACCCACCAGGCCGGTCAGGGATTCCACCGTCTGGTTGACACCCTGTGCCAGTTGATCAAATTCATCTCGCTGATTTCTGATGCTCAGGCGCTGACGCAGATCCCCTTCAGCCACTTGCTGCAGGAAACCCAGCAGCTCTTTTAAGCGCTGATGCAAACGCCGGTTCAGCAGCACCACCGTCAACACCAGCAACAGCGTCACCAGCAAACCACTGACCAGTATCATGCGTTGCTGATTGCCTGCCTGTTGCTCAGCACGCTGTTCAGCCTGCTGCAGTTGTTGTCCGGCGGCTTCACGCGCCTGCTGATGCAGTGCCACCAATAGCTGCTGACGTTGCTCCAGCAGGATGCCTGTCTGTTGCTCCAGATCCAGCCGCAGGCGAATCAGCCTGGCACTGGCATCCCGGTAAACCTGCAGGTGCTCGGCAAAATCCTCATGAAAACCGATCCGCTGCAGGTGTGCGTCAAAAGCATCCATGCCTTCCTGCCAGGCCTGAATGGTACGACTGCCAGGTGTGATGAAAAAGTCCTTCTCCAGATTGCGCACATCAGCAAAGCGTGACACCAGCGCCGCCAGACCGGTCAATTCATCCATCAGGGTTACAGCAGCAGCCCCCAGCTCTCCCTGAGCGCCTTCTGTCGCATTCAGGCCAAAGGCCAGCTGGGTTTTCAGTGTTTGCTGCAACTGCTGCAGGAAAACTTCACTCTGCTGCTGCAGGGCAGGATAACCACCCAACACCTGCTGCAACTGAACCGGCACGGCATCCAGCCCTTGCTGCAGGTCGGCCAGTGCTGACGGTTGCAGGTTTTCACGCTGCAGTTCCAGTTGCAGGATTTTCGCTTCCAGCGCCAGCATGTCCAATGCCCTTGAGGCAGTCTGCGCCACTTCGGAAAAAGCCCGCCCCTGCTGATGCAATCCGAACAGACCACCGGACACCAGCGTCAGCAAACCAGCCATCAACAGCACCAGTAACCCCCACAGGGCCTGGCGAAAAGAGATCTGTAACTTCATGGGTTCACCCCTGTTTTTTTGTTGTTTTCAGGCACAAGCGTCCCCCACCACCCATCGGGCTGAATCCAGCCCGTGGCAGCAATGAAGTCCTTTCAGGGAATATCAGATAAAAAAACGGTTACTGGGTGGTGTATCCACCATCAATCACCACCGCCTGGCCGGTGATGCCACGCCCGCGACCACTGGCCAGGAACAGGCAGTAGTCAGCCACTTCACGAGGCTCCAGCAGGCGCTTTTGCGGCACCAGCGGATAAATGACCTCTTCCAGCACCTTCTCCAGCGGCACTCCGCGTGTGCGCGCCAGATCATTCAACTGCCCCCGCACCATTTCAGTATCCACATAACCGGGGCAGAGGGCATTCACAGTGATGCCGTGAGCCGCACCTTCCAGTGCCGCCACCTTGGTCAGGCCAATGACACCGTGTTTGGCCGAGTTGTAACCGGCCTTGCCGGAAAAACCCACCAGTCCGTTAATGGAAGCCAGGTTGATGATGCGCCCACCCTGCTGACGCTTCATCACCGGGAATACCTGTTGAATGGTCAGGAAAGGGGCCACCAGCATGATATCCAGCAGCTTGCGAAAACGCTCGGACGGGAAATCCTCGATCGGTGCCACATGTTGCAACCCGGCATTATTGATCAGCACATCCAGGCCACCGAACCGATCCACCACTTCCTGCACCGCTGCCTTCAGACCGGCTTCATCCGTTACATCACAGGCCACACCAAGGCGATCCGGCCCGGCACCACCCAGTTGATCCAGCGCCTCTGCCAGGGCATCACGATCCAGATCCAGAATGGCAACCCGTGCGCCTTCTTCCAGAAAAGCCCTGGCAATCTCAAAGCCGATGCCCTTGGCGGCGCCGGTGATCAGTACACGTTTACCCGACATGACTTGTTCCTCTTTCAGCATCTCAGTTCGTCTCTTTACAGCAGTCCCGGCAGCCAGAGCACGATGGCCGGAAACAGGATGCACAGCAGCAGTCCAGTCAACTGCAACAGCACATAAGGAATGATGGATTTATAAATGGTGGTGATTTTCACCTGACCTTCAGTAATGCCTTTCAGATAAAACAAGGCGTAACCAAAGGGGGGTGTGAGAAAGCTGGTCTGCAGGTTGATGGCCATCAGGATGGCAAACCACACCAGTGTGGCCTGAGCACTCATGCCAAAATCCAGCAGGCCTATCACCGGCAACAACAAGGGCAGCACCACATAACTGATTTCAATCCACTCCAGGAAAAAGCCGAGGATGAAAATCATCAGCATGATCGCCAGCAGCAAGCCATAAGGCCCCAGCCCGGTGGCCGAAACCAGATCCATGATCAGGTAATCCCCGCCCAGACGTTTGAACACCAGGCTGAATGCAGTGGCCGCAATCACAATGAATACAATCATTGCCGTACTTTTGGCCGTGTCGTAACAAACATCCCGCAGGGTGATGTAATTCATCTTGCGGCCCACCACAGCCAGCAGGATGGCACCCAATGCACCAATGGCCGCCGCCTCGGTCGGTGTGGCAATACCGGCCATGATGGAACCCAGCACCGCCACCATCAGAAACACCGGTCCGACCAGGTCGCGCAACAGCGCCAGCGGCAAGGGCGTGGTGTCAGTTGAAACATCCTCTTTATCCGCCAGCGGCATCCAGTCAGGTTTCAGGTAACCGGTCACCAGCAGATAAAGGATGTACAGGCCACCCAGCATCAGACCGGGGATCAGTGCTGCCTTGAACAAGGCACCCACGGAAACCTGCATGATGGAACCCATCAGCACCAGCATGATGGAGGGAGGTATCAGAATGCCCAGGGTGCCGGAGGCTGCAATCACACCACAGGCCATTTCTTCCTTGTATTTCTGCTTCAGCATCACCGGCAGCGCCAGCATGCCCAGCATCACCACCGAAGCCCCCACTATGCCGGTGCTGGCGGCCATCACTATGCCCAGCAGTGCCACTGAAATGGCCAGACCACCGCGCACCCGCCCGAACAGGCGTTGCAGGGTCAGCAACAGGCGGCTGGCGACACCGGATTTCTCCAGCATCAGGCCCATGAACACAAACAGGGGAATGGCAATGTACAGCCAGTTTTCAATCACTCCGCCATAAATGCGCGAGCCGACCATACCCATAAAGGGCAGGGGAATGTCACCAATGAAGGCAAACAGAATGGCCAGGCCACCCAGTACAAAAGCCACCGGATAACCGGTGAAAATGCCCAGCAACAGGCACACCACCATCAGAATCGGCAGTGAATATTCAGCGAACATGAAAACTCTCCCGCGCAGCACGTTGAGGATCCAGCACTGCAGCCAGGCTTTGCAGCACCCGACCGAAGGCACCCAACGCCATGAACACCAGTGACACCGACAGGGCGCCTTTAATCAGGAAGCGATCGGTCAGACCACCAAAATTGGACTGCTCACCGGAGTTGTAGCTCATCATCACCTGGGGCCAGTAGAGGTAAGCCACCAGCAGGCAGAAGGGAATCAGCAACACCAGATGCCCGGTCAGATCCACCAGATGCCGCGTCCGCGGGGAGAAGCGGTGATACAGCAGATCCACCCGTACATGAGCGTTGGTGTGCAAGGCATAGGTGGATGCAAACAACACCAGCAGGCCGTAGAGATACCACTGCAACTCGGTGGCTGAATTGATGGTGAAGGCACGTCCGAACAGGAACACCCGCTCATTCCAGCGCAGCAGTTCATTCATGCCCAGTGCATTCATCACAACTGTAAGGAGGACAGCGGCAATGACCGCCAGTATCAGCCAGCTGGTCATGCGTCCGACCCAGATCCCGACCCCTATCAGGGGTCGGGAAGCCAGATCAAGTGCCGCCGCCACACGCAGGTGAACGGCGTCTTTCATTACGGCAGCTCCTGCAGTTCATACCACTCTTCAATCAGCTTGGCATGAGCAATCAACGACTCATAAGCCTCTTTGAAAGCAGGGTTCTGCGCCATTTCTTCAGCAACCACCTCCTGCCAGGCTGCTTCCAGTGCCTTCAGGGTTTCATCATTAAAACGACGAACCTCGATGCCACTTTTTGCCTGCATACGTGCCAGTGCCTTCATCTGCTGGGGCGGAGCTTCAGTCATCGACCAGGCCAGGGTGGAGCGACAGGCGGTTTCAAACTGTGCCTTCTGACGATCGCTGTAGCGATTCCAGACGTTCTTGTTGATGATCAACGAGAACCAGCTTGCAGACTGGTGCCAACCGGGGAAGTAGTAGTATTTGGTGATGTCATCAAAACCCATCACCTCATCCACCTGAGGAACCGAGAACTCGGCACCATCAATGCGGCCACGCTCCAGTGCCAGATAAATTTCGCCACCGGGGATCAACTGGGTAGACGCACCGAACTTGTTGAGTACACGAGCACCCAGGCCGGAAATGCGGAAGCGCAGGCCATCAAAGTCTTTGACCGAGTTGATTTCCTTGTTGTAGAAACCACCGGTTTCCTGCGGAGAAACAAAGCAGGGCAAGACCTTGATGTTGTACTGGTCATAAGCCTTCTGGATGTATTCAGTGCCGCCACCGGACCACATCCAGGACGCAAAGGCCTCCGGTGTCGGGCCAAAGGGCAGGGCACCGTAAAGGTTCAGCAGCGGAATGGTACCAGCCCAGTAACCCATCCAGTCCCAACCGGCATCCACCGCACCGGTGGATACTGCGTTAAACACCTCAAAAGGCGGCACCAGATCACCCGGCTCATAAACCCGGAAACTGATCTTGCCGTCAGAGGCAGTGTTGATTTCCTTTGCCATGTACTGGGCACCGGCACCCAGAAAGTTGTTGGTGGCAAAGACACTGGCCACGTCAATGCGGCGCGGACCATCAGCCATTGCAGAGGAAGAAATCGCCAGTGTGGCAGCGGTTGCCACGGCACCGATCGCCGTGACAAGGGGGTTCTTGATCATGGGTGCTACTCCTGATTTTTTATGTTTGTTCTTGAGAACACTCGACCGCCTCAAAGACGGGTAGCCATCCCTATACAAGACACATGCCAGCCTCAGGAAAACAGCTTTAAAAACAATGAAATAAATCAATAGCTGACGTTTACGTCAAGAGAAAGAGAGGTCAGATCAGTCAATATTTTCCGGATTTTCGGAATTTTTATGGCAAACCACCGCATTCAGCGGCTTTGCAGTCGTCCGGAAAAGCGGAATGATTCCGAAAATCCGGAAAACCTTCAAAATCAAAAACCAAACCCAGCATCAAAAAACAAACATAGTTTCTACCTCAATCATCCTGCGCAAAAACAAACTGACACACCAGGACTCAGGGCATCAAAACCAGTTTTCAGCACCCTGACCACTCAAATTCAAACGCTACCCAATCTTAAATTTTGTTTTACATATAACAAGAAGTAGAGGATCCTACAAAACCACCTGATATCAATCATGGAGCCAGTATTTGAGCTTTTTTGCACTGTTCATCAGCCTGCCCACCAAGGCTTCAACCGGCCGGATGCGCGTATGGCGTTCGGTCAAAGCACTGGGCTGCGCAACACTGCGTGACGGGGTATATCTGCTACCCGAGTCGGCAGACACTGCTGCAAAACTGAACGAAGTGGCCATGCAAGCGGTAGAGGCCGGAGGCAGTGGGGAGGTCTATCAACTCTCGGGCTGTGATGAAGCCCGGAATATCACACTCCGCACACTATTTGACCGCAGTGATGAGTACGCAAACATTGCGGTGGAAATCAAAGAACTGCATCAAAACCTGACCGCGCTTGATGTTACAACCACTACACGCAGACTTCAGTCACTGGTGCGCCGATTCGAACAAGTGGTGCACATCGACTTCTTCCCCGGCGAGGTGCAGCGGCAAACCCTGGGACTGCTTGACGATTTACGCGACACCATCACGCGGCGCATGCATCCCGACGAGCCGACCGCCAGGCTAGTGAATATTCCAGAGCTGGATCCTGCTGCCTATCAGGGTCGAATCTGGGCGACTCGAGCACGGCCATGGGTCGACCGACTTGCTTCAGCCTGGCTCATCAAACGATTCATCGATCAACATGCCCGGATTGTCTGGCTTCCGAATCCCGACCACTGCCGCAGTGGCTGGCTCGGCTTCGATTTTGATGGCGCCACTTTCAGCCACGCAGGAACCAAAGTCACTTTCGAAGTACTGATGACAAGTTTCAGGCTTGATTCTGACCCAGCATTGGTACGCCTGGGCGAGCTCGTGCATTACCTGGACGTGGGAGGACTTCCTGTCGCTGAAGCAGCTGGCATTGAAACTTTGCTGGCCGGCCTTCAAGCCTGCGAGCCCGATGATGACCAGCTGCTTGCTCGTGCGTGCGCAGTTTTTGACTGGCTACTCAAAAGTTATGAGGACAAAACAAGATGAACACCCCGTCACAGCAGCAGCCTGCTCATCCCTCATTCAGGGAAGCCCTTCTCTACTGGCTCAAGCTGGGGTTCATCAGTTTTGGCGGCCCCGCCGGACAAATCGCCATCATGCACCAGGAACTGGTGGAGAAACGCCGCTGGATTTCTGAACAACGTTTCCTGCATGCACTTAACTACTGCATGTTGCTACCCGGCCCGGAAGCACAACAGCTCGCCATTTATATTGGCTGGCTGCTGCATCGCACCTGGGGAGGGATTGTTGCCGGCGTGCTGTTTGTGCTGCCTTCACTGTTCATTCTTGCACTGCTGACCTGGATCTATCTGGCCTACGGTGACATTCCTCTGGTGCAGGGCATCTTCCTTGGCATCAAACCTGCGGTGGTCGCGGTGGTGATTTTTGCTGCCTGGCGCATCGGTTCACGAGCACTCAAAAACAAGGTGATGTGGATCATCGCCGCACTGGCTTTCATCGCCATTTTTGTTCTGGAGGTGCATTTTCCCTTTATTGTCATCGGTGCAGCACTGCTGGGTGCACTCGGTGGCAAGCTGATGCCGGAGCAGTTCCGCATCAGCGGTAACCATGGTGCAGCGGGAAAAGTCTACGGCCCGGCAGTCATTGATGACACCACACGCCTGCCTCACACTCGCCACAGCAACCTACATGTCGCCAAACTGATCTTGATCGGTCTGGCAATGTGGGTAGGTATGTTATGGCTACTGCCATCCGGCACACTGACCGATATGGGTCTGTTTTTCACCAAGGCTGCACTGGTCACCTTTGGTGGCGCTTATGCAGTGCTACCCTATGTCTATCAAGGTGGTGTGGATACTTTTGGTTGGCTCACCGGAACCCAGATGATTGATGGCCTTGCGCTGGGTGAAAGCACACCTGGACCACTGATCATGGTGGTTGCGTTTGTCGGTTTTGTCGGGGCATGGACGCTGCAGATTTTTGGTTCGGACAGCCTCTTTCTGGCAGGTTTTATCGGAGCTTCCGTGGCCACTTTTTTCACTTTTCTGCCATCCTTTCTGTTCATCCTGTGCGGCGCCCCACTGGTTGAATCAACCCACGGCAATCTGAAGTTCACCGCTCCACTTTCAGCAATCACTGCGGCGGTAGTGGGGGTGATTCTGAACCTTGCACTCTTCTTTGGCTGGCATGTGCTGTGGCCGAATGCCAGCGCCGAAGCCCCTTTCACCGGCGGTTTTGAGTGGTTTCAGGCAATTGTTGCAGCGGCGGCATTTCTGGCACTGTGGAAATACAAGCAGAACATTCTGTCTGTGCTGGGTGTGTGTGCCCTGCTTGGCCTCGGCTACACCTTTCTGGCGCTGTAAAAAGGCATGGTCCTGGCCGCTGAAAAAATCCGAGGATCTCAAAGGTCAATATTGAGCAAATGTTTTGCCAGCTTGTCGTACAGACTGGTTTTGCTGATGCCCAGTAACTTTGCAGCCAGCAGGCGATTGCCATCACAGGCCAGCAGTGCTTCTTCCAGAATCTGTTTTTCAGCTGCAGCCAGTCGCTCTTTCAAAGTGCCGCGATAAACCACCGGTTCCGGCACCTCCAACCCTTCCATCAGGGCTGCGGGCAATGCCTGCAAGGAAATCTTATGCCCCTGACTGAGATAAAAGGCGGACTCAATGGCATTTTCCATTTCCCGGACATTACCCGGCCAGGCGTACTCCAGCATCCGCGTCAGTGCCTGAGCCGTCAGTTTGGGGGCACGTCGACCGGTTCGATTCGCCAGGCGATTGAGGAAATGTTCTGCCAGTGCAGGAATGTCTTCACGCCGTTCCCGCAGCGGTGGCAGCTCCACGGAAACCACATTGATGCGGTAATACAGATCTTCTCGGAACTCCCCCAGCTCCACACGCTTTTCCAGCGGCTGGTGGGTGGCGGTGACAAGACGGACATCCACCTTCACCAGGCGGTTGGAACCCACGGCTTCCACTTCACGATCCTGCAACACTCGCAGCAGCTTGGCCTGCATGCTCAGCGGCATGTCACCGATTTCATCCAGAAACAGGGTGCCACCATCCGCCAGCTGAAACTTGCCCTGCTTGCCGCCTTTTTTTGCTCCGGTGAAGGCACCTTCTTCATAACCGAACAGCTCGGCTTCCAGCAGGTTTTCCGGAATGGCCGCACAGTTGATCTTGATGAAAGGCCCACGGGAGCGTTCAGACAACAGGTGCAGGGCATGGGCATAGAGCTCCTTGCCCGTACCGGACTCACCCCGGATCAGTACCGACGCATCACCGGCAGCCACCTTCTTGATCTTTTCGTTGACCTTCTGGATCTGCGGACTGCGACCAATCAGGTCATTAAGATGAAAGCGGGCACCAGTCTGCTCCTTGTCCAGTGCACGTCGATAAAAATCCAGCTCCGACACCAGCGCCTTGATCTGGGTGTTCATCTGACGCCATTCATGGGTATCGTGAAACAACACCGTACCAATGCCACCCACCACCTTGCCGCCCTGGCGAATCGGGTAGCGGTTGGCAATCATGTGACGGCCCCGCACTTCCTGCAGACGTGACAATTCAGGCTGACCGGTTTCCACCACTCGGTGCATCTGGGTGTTTTCAATCACCTCAATGACCGGTTGCCCATAAACCTCATCCCGCTTCAGGCCCAGGAAATGGGCATAAGGCTGGTTCAGGAACACAATGCGGGCCTGAGCATCCACCACCACCAGCCATTCATCCAGTGCATCCAGTGCCTGCACCAGATCCGGCGACACCAGTGCCTGATTATTGTTATTCATGCTTGCTCCACACAACCGCGGGATTTTTATCTGCCCGGATCAAATCCCACTGCTTCCGGGCATTTAATACAGCCCGGGGTCAGTTGAATCAGGGCGGGTCTTGAAACGCCGGTGCATCCACAAGTATTGTTCAGGATGGATACGAATCAACTGCTCAATCACCTGATTCACCTGAGTGGCATCAGCGACATCATCACCCGACGGAAAGTTTTCCAGAGGTGGCAGGTATTCCAGGGTATAGGTACGGTCATCCGGATTACGATGAATGCGCAGTGGTAATACCGGCGCACCAGTCATTCTGGCCATACGTGCGGTCATGGTGATACTGGCTGCCTGAACCCCAAAAAAAGGTGCAAACACACTCACCTTACGTCCGAAATCCTGATCCGGTGAATACCAGGCAGCGTGACCCTGGCGCACGCGGCGCACCAGTCCTTTTAAATCATGATGCGGAATCATCTGGTCAAAATGCCGCTGCCGACCTTTGAGGATAAAACGATCAAACACCGGGTTTTTGTGGGGCTTGTAAATGGCATCCACCTTGTAAAAAAGACCATGCAAAGCCCCGCCCAGATCCATCACCGAAAAATGGATCCCCAGAATGATGGCACCCTTGCCTTCCGCCAGTGCCTTGTCAAGGTGCTCACGCCCGGCAAAGGTAATGCGGTCTTTCAGGAAAGACACGTCACGCACCAGCCCGGTTGCAATTTCAACAACACCCAGACCGCCAGCTCGGAAGATATCGCGCACCAGTTGCTGCTGTTCCTGTGGCGACTGCTCCGGAAAACACAAACGCACATTCACTTCAGTAAAGTGACGCCGCTCACGGGCAAACCAGTATGCCAGTCGACCAAACAGGCGACCTGCAGCCATTTTCAAGGGCCAGGGCAACCAGGCGATTAAATGCAAACTTCCTATCATCAACCAGGTGGGCCAATAACGAGGGTGAAGATGATTTTTCGGATATTTCTTTTTTGCCATGAGACTCATCCGGATAATAACTGCCTGGCATTGTACCCGATTAACCCAATAAAAAACCCCGATGCAGGCACCGGGGTTCAGTGGTTACGAGGCTCTATGATTAGTTGGCAGCAGTAACCAGCCAGCGATTCAACTCACGCAGATCTGTTTCGCTGAGTGTTCCAGCCACACGCTTCAGACGCAACTGGTTGACCACATAATTGTAACGCGCAGCATCATGATCACGACGTGCCGCCCACAAGGTTCGCTCGGCGTTCAACACATCCACAATATTGCGAGTACCCACTTCATAACCCGTACGGGTTGCCTCCAGTGCACTTTCTGCTGAGCGGATAGCCTGGGCTCGCGCCTGAACCGTCAGCACATCCGTGTTCACCTGGGTAAACAGGCTACGGGTCTGCTGCAGCACCTGACGTCGCGCCAGTTCCTCGGAAGACCGGGCTTCATCCAGCGCCGCACTGCCTTCACGGATCTGGGCACTGGTGCGACCACCACCATAAATCTCCAGTGTGCCACGCACACCCACTAGTGTCTGGTTGTCACCACCAGCAGCATTCAATCGATCAGAATCCTTGGAGTACTCACCAAACAATGCCACTGTTGGCAGATGACGCGCCTGACGTGAACGCAGGTTCTGCTGAGAGGCCAGCAAACCGGCACGTGCAGCCTGCAGGGTCAGACTGGAATCCAGAGCCATACTCACCCAGGCATCCCGGTCATTGGGTACCGGTGCACTGACCGGTAACTCCGGATTCAGCAGATTGATCTGCTCATACCGCTGGCCGGTGATCTGTTCCAGATCTTCGTAACTGATCATCAATGCGCCCTCAGCACCAATGCGTGCTGCACGGGCACCATCATGAGCGGCACGAGCTTCCAGCACACCGGTGATGGAAATCAGTCCTACTTCATACTGTTCCTGGGCCTGATCCAACTGACGCTTGATGGCCTGCTCTTCAGCCTGAGATGAACGCAGGTTGTCTTCAGCACGCAACACATTGAAATAGGCTTCGGCAACGCGCAGCAACAGATTCTGTTCAGTATCACGGAAACGAGCCTCAGCGGCACTGAAACTCTGATTGGCTGCCTGACGACCAAACCAGGCCTCAGCATTAAACAGTGCCTGCTGGGCTGAAATGGTCAGATTGGTATTTTCCTGGGTATCTGTTGCACCATCCATATCCACCTGAGACCAGGTGCCGCTTGCTGTTACCTGAGGCAAAAGAAAAGAGTTAGCCTGACTGATCTGGGCCCGCGCCTGTTCCAGACGACTGCGCTCCACTGCCAGCTCGGCATCTTGTTGCACCGCATCCTGGTACACGTCCAGCAGGCTGGCGGCCTGCAACCCTGGAGACAACAGCAGTGCCAGCGCACTGGCCAGAAGTGTTTTACGGCACATAAACTCAAGATCCTCTGAAACAATGGAATGAGGCAAATTCACATTTAATCAGCTCGCGGCTTTTTTAACCAGCCAAGTCTGTTTAGAATGGGCAGTCTAACCGAATTGGACTGAAAGGTCTAAACCCTTTGGTGAGGTCCATCCAAAGCAGCGAGACACAGAACTCCCTTTGGGTCTTTCGGACTAAATTATACAAGAAAGAATATAAGACAAAACTGATATATGCAAACTTTTAAATACAGAGGCCCCAGCACCATGAAATCCTTGAGTCCTTACTGGCTGCTGGCAGCCTTGTTGCTCCTGTTACCCCTGACCGCACTGGCTCAACGCCCCGCCATGCCGGTTGAAGCTGTCAAGGTGGAACCCAGGCAATTGATAGTGGATACCCAATTGGTCGGCACCCTGCTGGCTGACGAGGCCACCCTGATCAGCAGTGAGCTGGCTGGTCGTCTGGCACAGGTGCACTTCACTGATGGCCAGCGCGTGCAGACCGGCACCCGACTGTTCAGCCTGGATGCATCCATTGAACGCGCCCAGCTTGAACGCGCCAAAGCAGCCGCTGAACTGGCCGAGGTGGAATACCAGCGAGCTGAAGACCTGCTGCGCCGCAATGCCGGTAGTGCCAACGTACGTGATGCCGCCCTGGCCACCCTGCGCATCAATCAGGCAGAAGTGAAGCTGGCCGAAGAGCGCCTGGCCAAAATGACACTGACAGCCCCCTTTCATGGTGTACTGGGTATTCGTCAGGTCAGCCCCGGTGATTACCTGACTCCCGGTCAGCCACTGGTGGCCTTGCTGGCCACTGACCCACTGCGGGTTGAATTTCGCATTCCCGAAGTACTGCTGCGTGATGTAAGCCAGGGTCAACAGGTTGAAATGACCTTTGATGCCCTGACCAATCAGCGCTTCAGCGGTGAAGTGATGACCGTCTCCCCACAGGTGGATGCCAGTGGTCGTAGCCTGCTGGTGCAAGCTCGTCTGGCCAATCCCGACAACCTGCTGCGTCCCGGCATGTTTGCCCGGGTTCGACTGATTCTGGATACCCGTGACAATGCCTTGCTGGTGCCGGAAGAAGCGCTGGTGCCGGAAGGCAGGAATCAGTACGTGTTTCGTATTGTTGACGGTGTAGCCGACAAGGTTCAGGTCACACCCGGTCACCGTTTGCGCGGTGAAGTGGAAATCACCTCCGGCATTCAGGCCGGTGATCGGGTGGTCACTGCCGGTCAATTGAAGCTGCGCCCCGGTAGCCCCGCACAAGCCATCAACCTGCCAGCGCCTGCCGCTGACAGCAACTGAGGGCTGGCAGCATGGTGTTATCCGATATTTCCATCAAGCGGCCGGTACTGGCCTGCGTGATGAGCCTGCTGATTGTTCTGGTCGGCCTGATCGCCTTTGATCGCCTGACGGTGCGGGAATACCCCAACATTGATGTCCCCACCGTCAGTGTCACCACCACCTATTCCGGTGCCAATGCCAGCATCATTGAATCCCAGGTCACCAACGTACTGGAGGATTCCCTGTCTGGCATCGAAGGCATCGACTACATGACGTCATCCAGCCGCGCCGGACGCAGCCAGATCACCATCAACTTCAACCTCAACCGGGATGCCGACGCTGCTGCCAGTGATGTCCGCGACCGGGTTGGCCGGGTGCGTGGTCGCCTGCCCAGCGACGTGGATGAACCGGTGATTGCCAAGGTTGAGGCCGATGCCCAGCCGATCATGTACCTGTCCTTCACCAGTGACCGCCATGAACCCATGGACATGACCGATCTGGCAGACCGACTGGTGAAAGACCGGTTGCAAACGCTGGATGGTGTGGCCGAAGTCCGCATTTTTGGTGAGCGGCGTTATTCCATGCGGGTGGCCCTGGATCGCACCCGCATGGCGGCTTATCACATCACACCGGCGGATGTGGAAAACGCCCTGCGCCAGCAGAACCTGGAAGTGCCGGCCGGCACGGTGGAAAGCAGCACCCGTGAGTTCACGGTACTGGCTGAAACCAGCCTGAACCAGCCGCATCAGTTTGAGCAGGTGATCCTGCGTCAGGATGATGGTTATCTGGTGCGTCTGGGTGATGTGGCACGAGTGTTTGTGGCACCACAGCTGGAGCGGGGCAGTGTTCGCTTCCGGGGTGAAACCGCAGTGGCACTGGGGGTAATCAAACAGGCGGTGGCCAATCCGCTGGATGTTTCCTCGGCGGTGCGTGCTGAAATTCCGGCCATTGAAAGCATCCTGCCGGAAGGCATGCGCATTCACATTTCCTATGATTCGTCGGTTTTCATCGACCGCTCCATCAAGGCCGTATTCCAGACCATCATTGAAGCTGTGCTGCTGGTGGTGCTGGTGATTTTCCTGTTCCTGCGTTCTTTCCGCGCCACGCTGATCCCGATGGTCACCATTCCGGTCTCACTGATCGGCGCAATGATCTTCATGTATGCCTTCGGCTTTTCCATCAACACCCTGACCCTGCTGGCACTGGTCATGGCCATCGGTCTGGTGGTGGATGATGCCATTGTGATGCTGGAGAACATCTATCGTCACGTGGAGGAGGGCATGCATCCGATTCAGGCCGCCTTCAAGGGGTCACGCGAGATTGCCTTTGCCATCATTGCCATGACCACCACGCTGGTGGCGGTGTTTGTGCCGCTGGCCTTCACCGAAGGGCGTACCGGCCAGCTGTTTGCCGAATTTGCCCTGGCGCTGGCCGGTGCCGTGGTGATCTCCGGATTTGTGGCCCTGACCCTGTCTCCGATGATGTGTTCGCGCCTGCTGAAACATGAAAACCATGGCAAGTTCTACTATTTCGGTGAGCGCCTGCTGGAAAAGCTGAACGCTGGTTACCGCAAGGTACTGCTGCTGTCCCTGAAAGTACGGCCGCTGATGCTGGCATTGGGGCTGGCTTGCCTGGGCGGCAGTATCTGGGCATTCAGCGCACTTAACGCTGAGCTGGCTCCCACTGAAGACCGCGGTGTACTGGTCGGTTTCGGGGTGGGACCGGAAGGCTCCACCACGGCCTTTCTGGATCGTTACAGCCGCCAGTTGGAGCAGGTTTTTGAAGGTGTGCCGGAGGTGGAGCGTTATTTTGTGATCACCGGTCTGTTCCCGACTGAAAGCAACATCATCTCTTTTGTCGGGTTTGAAGACTGGAATGACCGTCAGCGCTCTGCCCAGCAAATTGCTGCTGAGCTGCAACCCAAGATGTTTGCTGGCATCCCCGGCATCATGGCCTTCCCGGTACTGCCTGCATCCCTGGGCCAGAGCCCGATTGCCCGCCCGATCCAACTGGTGATTCAGAGCACTGGTGACTTTGAGGATCTGGACCGGCTGGCCAATGCGCTGCTGGGCAAAATCATGGCTGATGGCCGCCTGGTCAATCCGGATACCGACCTGAAGCTGAACAAACCCGAACTGCGACTGGATGTGGACCGCGACAAGGCTGCCAGCCTCGGCATCAGCCTCGATGTGATTGCCCGCAGTCTGGAAACTCTGCTGGGTGGACGCACCGTAACCCGTTATTCCATCGGCAGCCGTCAGTACGATGTGGTGGTGAAGGTGGAAGATGCCGACCGTGCCACCCCGCAGGATCTGGCCGCCATTCAGGTGCGCAGTCGTGATGGTGAAATGGTGCCGCTTTCCAACCTGATCACTGTTCGTGAAGAAGTGGCTCCGCGTGAACTGAAACACTTCAACAAACTGCGCTCCGTCACCCTGCAGGCCAACCTTGCGCCAGGTGTCAGTCAGGGTGAAGCCCTGACCTGGGTGCGCCAGCTGGCCGAAGACACGGCTGAAGAAATGGGCATCACCGGCATCCTGTTTGACTACGATGGCCAGGCGCGTGAGTTCATGAGCTCCGGCAACACCCTGGCGATCACCTTCCTGCTGTCGCTGGTGTTCATCTACCTGGTGCTGGCTGCCCAGTTCGAAAGCTTCCGGGCGCCACTGGTAATTCTGCTGACAGTACCGCTGGCCATGCTGGGTGCGCTGCTGACGCTGATGCTGATCGGCGGCACCCTGAATGCCTACAGTCAGATCGGCCTGATCGCCCTGATCGGCATCATCACCAAAAACGGCATCCTGATCACCGAGTTTGCAAACCAGCAACGTGAACAGGGGTTGGCCATGATGGATGCAGTGGTAGAAGCCTCGGTACTGCGCCTGCGACCGATCCTGATGACCTCACTGGCGATGATTCTGGGTTGTCTGCCGCTGGCACTGGCAACCGGGGCTGGAGCTGAAAGTCGTCAACAGATTGGCTGGGTGATCGTGGGTGGCATGACCGTTGGCACCCTGCTGACATTGTTTGTGGTGCCGACTGTTTACAGTTATGTGGTGCGCACCCTGCCGAGAAAGGTGGCAGCAGAGCACTGATTAAAAAGCGGTTAAGCGGGCAACACCGACTTTGGTTGGTGTCGCCCTTTCAAAGCTGCGACACTCCAGCAAAGGCATGCTAGCATCCACTGACAGGATCCCTTTACTAAGGAGTGGCAGCGGATGACGGAAAAGATAAATGACCAAAGCCTTTACACCGGTCATTTTGTCCAGTTTCTGGCTGCCGGCTTCCTGTCCGTGGTGGTGTTGGTTGCCGCTTTCTTCAACTGGCAAGCACTGCACAAAGACTTCACTTATCAACTGGAAACCCGCGCCGATGAACTCAAGGCCGGTGCTGATCTGGCTTTTGCCAGCCAGCGCCAGCAACTACAGGCACTGGCCAGTCTGGTGGTGCTGGATCCGGAACTACAGCGCAGCGTGTTACAAGCCTGGGAAACCTGGCAACAGGAAGGTGAAAACCCTGCCGGACCGCTGACGCTCAAGATGCGTCAACAGTTGCAACTGCAACTTGAACCTCTCTGGGGTGAGTTACAACACAGCCTGGGTGTGGATCAATTGCAACTGCATTTTCCCGACTCCAGACAGCGCTTGCACGCTTACCTGCGCATGCATGCGCCGGATGCCTTTGGTGATGAACTCACCGACATTCGTCCAATGATTGTTGCAGTACTCAACAGCGGCAAACCCACCAGCGGTTTCGAGATTGGACGCCATGCCACGGCTGTTCGCGGTGCTGCCAGCCTACCCCTTCCATCCAGTGGTTATGCCGTTCTGGAGCTGGGCACTGGCTTTACACAGCTGCTGCTGCAACTGGATGAGCGTTTTTCCAGTGGTTTTGCCCTTTTGTTACACCGGCAACAGCTTAGCCACTTGCAAGTGCCTAACCAACTGCCAGAAGCAGGCTGCGACCTCTTTATCAGCGCCAGCTCCCGTACCAACCTTCAACCCCTGCGATCCCTACTGCAGGATTGCAACGCCATCGAGGCTGGCTGGACACTAAAATCCATAGATGGTATCAACCAGCTACTGGTCAGCACCCGTTTTGAACACCCGTCTGCACCCGACCACTCCGCCCTGGGTTTCATCTGGCAGGATGTGGATCACCTATACCAGGCACTCAAAAAATCCCAGTGGCAATTATTAAAAATCACATTGTTTGTCTGGCTGCTGATACAGCTTTCATTATTGCTGATACTGCATATCGCCAGCCGCAGCTTGCGCCAGCGCCTGCTGCTGGCCAGAGATGCATTGAAAGACTCCCACACCCGCCTGACCGCATTAACTGAGCATTTTCAAGCGGCGGTACTGCTGGAAAGCAGCCAACGCAAAGTGTTGCAGGTCAACCGGCTCTTCTGCCAGGAGTTTTCACCCCACTGCACACCGGAACAGATCAACAACAAATCCACCCAGCTATTGTTGCAGCAGGTTGCCCAACACTTCTCTGATCCCGAGGCATTTCTTGACAAGGTGACTGGCTTGCAGCTGCAGCACCGGGAAGTGACCCATGAAGAATTCGCTCGCAAGGATGGCCGAACCCTGGAGCTGGATTATGTGCCCATTCATCAGGATGGGCAGTTTTTTGGCCACCTGTGGGTTTTCAGGGACGTTACCCTCTATAAGCAACAACAAGAGGCCTTAAGCCACCTGGCCCGTACGGACAGTCTCACCAACCTGCCCAATCGCCGCTATTTCATGGAGCGCCTGCACGAAGAGTTGCACCGCTGCCGCCGCCTGAAAGAACCCGCCAGCGTGATCATGTTTGATATTGATCACTTCAAACGGGTCAACGACACCTGGGGACATGCCGTCGGGGATGAAGTGCTGCAGGAGCTGGCGCAGCGCACCCAGGACAGCCTGCGCGTCACTGATCTGGCTGGTCGCCTGGGTGGAGAGGAGTTTGCCCTGCTGTTACCGGGCAGTGATGAACAGGGCGCACAAGTGTTTGCCGAACGCCTGCGACGCAGCATTGCTGACGAACCTTTCAACACTGCTGCAGGGCCACTCGGCATCACCATCAGCCTGGGCATCAGCCGACTGCTGCCCAGCGACCCCATTCCAGACGAACCCTTGCAGCGAGCCGATGTTGCGCTTTACCAAGCCAAGGCAGCAGGACGCAATTGTTTCCGGGTCGCTGAAGAATAGGGCTTGTCAGCCTTCCTTACTGGATAAAAAACTGCCGGACAACTGCCCTTCCAGCTCAACATTAAAGCGTTCCGCTGATGCCATGTGTTCAGCCATCAACTGACGTACTTTCGCTGCATCACCGGCACGAAAAGCCTTGATCAACTCACGGTGATAAAACAGGTTTTCACGTGAAAAATCCACCTGCTCAGGCAACTCCACCTTTTTATAAATCACCAGATCCTTGATCAGGTCATTCAGAAAGCGACCGATAAAAGCCAGCAAGGGATCAGGACAGCGCTCCGCCAGCACCGAATGAAAATCCAGTTCCGCAATACGCTGCGCCAGCCGCTGCTCCAGATCTGCCGGTGGCTGGGCACACTGCTCCGTCAGTTGCTCCAGTTGCTGCAAATCCGCCTCAGTCAGACGATCCACCACCAATGCCGCCAATTCCGGCTCCACCAGTTTGCGCAAACGATAAATATCCGGACCGGTCGGGTGCTGAAAGTGCAGGTAGTTGCGAAGCAGCTGAGAGGCCAGTGGATAGGGCACCTGAGCCAGCATGGCACCGCCACCCGGACCGGTGCGCAGGGTAATCAATCCCTGCACCTCGAGGGATTTCAGCGCTTCGCGCACAGTGCCTTTGGAGCACTGAAACAGCTCCATCAACTCCTTTTCATTGGGCAGGCGATCACCCGGCTGCATGTCGCGTACCACCACCCAGCGCTTGACCGACTCCACAATCTGGTCAGAACGTTTTATCTTGCGTGGAGATATCAACCCATAAAAAGGATTGCTCATGGACTGCCTCTAAGCTGAACATCAAAATTGAATGCAATTATAGGGATAAATCAGGGCACTGGCGACGACCAGCCCCATACATCTACTACTTTTTTAACCTTGCCTGAGTTTACAACTTACTTTAATTTTGACCCTTTACGGAGGACACCGAATGGATCGCCAATACATGACCCTGGGTTACTACTCGGGTTTCGACAAACTCTTCAAACCGACCTTTGAAGTGCTGGACTATCTGAAAACCCCCGTCTGGGGTGATACCAAGCAAGTCCGGGAACTGGCCAGAGAAAAAATCATCAATGATGAAAATGACCTGGAGGGTCTGACTCGTTACCTGATCGAGCAGAACATTCTGCACTCCACCGGTCAGTTGATTGAAGGCATCAAGCTGGATCGTGCCTTGCGTGAACGCACTCATATTGAGTTGCCACTGCGTGATGACGAAAAACGCTTTGGCACTGCCTGGACCACCATCCACAAACTGGATGCTGCCAAAGGCCGTTTACGGCGCAGTGTGAAACTGCCGATCGGCACGTTTGAAGAAGGCACCCCGGTGATGGATATTCTGAAAGCCCTGAAACCTGCCTTTCAGCAGTTCGACATCGATATGGCACTGACTGACGGTGTCAACAAGATGCTGCTGGTACGTCGCGAAACCCTGCTGGAAGCATCCACTGACAATGCTTCACCGGCAGCTTGAAGGCGTTCATCCCTGAACGCCTGATTTCGGATCAGGCAGCGCCAGGCTGCCGCTCCATTCGCTGTTGCAACAGGTTAATCACCACCAGCAACAGGATCACACCAGCACCCACTGCTTCCATCCAGAATACCGGATAAAAAATCACCACCGTTGCGGCCATTAACACGGCTCGCATCCAGGTCTTCACCCAGGTGAACAGATACCCTTCAATGGATGCTGCAAAACCCAGCAGGGCAATGGTCAGCACAGCCCCTTTCCAGATCAGCAGCTGCATCGGACCACCGGTGATCAGCTCCGGGTTGAACACAAAAAACAGCGGGATCAGGTACAGCCCCTTGGCAAATTTCCAGGACTGCACACTGGTTTCCATGGTTTTACTACCGGCAATGGCTGCTGCTGCAAAAGCCGCCAGCGCCACCGGCGGTGTCACATTGGAATCCTGCGAATACCAGAACACCAGCAGGTGAGCCACCAGCAACGGCACACCAAACTCCACGGTCAGTGCCGGACCGACCAATACAATCAGCACGATGTAGCTGGCCGTGACCGGCAGACCCAACCCCAGAATCAGACTGGCCAGCGCCACCAGCAACACCGCCAGCAACAGGTTGCCACCGGAGAAGGCAATCATCATGGAAGAGAACTTCAGGCCCAGGCCTGTCAGCCCCACCACCGCCACCACAATACCGGCCACACCGCAGGCAATACTCACCGCCACCGCATTGCGTGCACCCAGTTCCAGGCCCAGCACCAAACGGTGTGTTCCATCCAGGGTTGCCTGCCACAACTCATGCTGCAGCGCCTTGCTGCCACCCTGAGCACGGCCACGCTGCCAGGCACGCCAGAGGCCATTCATGCCGGCAATCACGATGATACCCACCACCGCATAAAAGCCGACCCGCATCGGGGAATAACCCATCACCAACAGGTACACCAGCATGATCAATGGCACCAGAAAGTACCAGCCGCGCGCCATCACATCTTTCAGTTGCGGCAACTCACTGGCAGCCAGCCCTTTCATGCCCTGTTTCACTGCAATGATGTGCACAAACAGGTAAACGGTCGCAAAATACAGCAGCGCCGGAAACACACTGACCTTGATGATCTCGATGTAAGGCACCCGTGTGTATTCGGCAATCAGGAAGGCCCCGGCACCCATCAAAGGCGGCATGATCTGGCCACCGGTACTGGCTGCTGCTTCAATGCCACCGGCCTGGGCCGGTTTGTAGCCCAGCTTTTTCATCAGCGGAATGGTGAAGGCACCACTGGTCACCACATTGGCAATCGAACTGCCGGAAATCGACCCCATGCTGGCAGAAGCAATGACCGCAGCCTTGGCCGGGCCACCCCGTTGCCGCCCGGTGGCGGAAAACGCCAGATCAATGAAAAACTTGCCGGCACCGGTGACTTCCAGCATTGCGCCAAACAGCACAAAAATGAATACAAAGGTGGCCGCCACCCCCAGAGGAATGCCAAAGATACCTTCCTGCCCCAGATACATCTGGGCCGCCACCCGGTCCAGGGTATAACCCCGGTGGTTCAGCACCCCCGGTAACCACTCACCCAGCCAGGGCAACTCACCTCGTGGTCCGGCAAAGGCATACAGGAGTGCAATGATGCCAATCACTGTCAGCCCCATGCCCACTGCACGACGACTGGCCTCCAGCAACACCAGGGTGGTCATCACACCGACCCAGATATCCTCACGGGTCCAGAAACCGGCACGGGCAAAAATTTCATCCAGGTTATAAACCAGATAAAAACCCGAATAGGCCGCCATCATAAACAGCAGCAGATCAATGCCCCACAAAAACCAGCCGCGCTGCACATTACGAAAGGGTGGAAAAATCAGGAAAGCCAGCATCATCACCGCTGCCAGGTGAATGCTGCGCTGGAAAAACAGACCCAGCGGATTGATGCCTGCCGTGTACAGCTGAAACAGTGACAGACCAATGGCCAGTAAGGCGGTCAGCCCAACCAGCAGTTTTGGACCACTGCGGTCCAGCTTGATCTCAAAAGCCGATGCATCCGGGGTAACTTGCTTGCTCATGAAAAGCCACTCTGTATTAAATCCTGCCAGTCCACCTGTTATTACAGACCTTCCCTGCCCACATGGATAATGACCCGCTGCCCGGCAAACTGCTCACTCAGACTCACTTCACGATCCCGGTGGAGCAGCCGATGATTCACCTGCATGGCCCCCACCCTTAACACCATGCGATTACCGGGTATCGGTTCATCGATGTTGCTGATCAGGTAACCGCCTGCACCATCACTCTGCAGTTCACCATAACCCTGACGATGCCCCAGCCCTGCAGCAAAGTCAGGCTGATGGCTGGATGCCAGTAACCACTGCCCCTCAATCAGCACAAAACAGTCGGTGACTGCAAAACCGGCCACCGAATGATTCCACACCAGGCACCAGGATTCGTTTTCCTGCAGGGGTAAAAAAAAGCCTGGGGGCTGTCCTTCCGGAGTCACTGACAAACGGTAGGCTGCTTGTCCTGCTGATAAAAAAGGCGACAGGCACAGGAAGATTACCAGTGCTGTCGCCCGTTTCATGCTCTCAACACCTGTCAGCGGCTCAGACGATCCGGAATGGTGGCACCGGTTTCACGGTAATAACGCAGCGCACCGGGATGCAGCGGAATCGGCGTGGATGTCAGGCTGAACTCCACCGTGGTGTCATTGGCAGCCGAGTGAATGGCACGCAGTTCATCGACCTTTTCAAACAGCATTTTGGTGATCTGATAAGCCAGCTCGTCCGGCATCGCAGCATTCACCGCCAGTACGTTGGGGATGCCCACCGTCTGCACCGGCTGATTCACACCTTCATACAGACCCGCACGCAGGGTGTAAGGCGCAAATACCGGCTCAACCTTCATGGCATTTTCAATTTCCTGGGGTGTCAGGCTGATGATGCGAATGTTGCGGCTGTTGGCCAGGCTCAGAATCGAGCTGGTGGGCGGACCAACGCTCCAGAAACCGGCGTCAATGTCACCGTCACGCAATGCATCAGCTGTTTCGTTGAAGTTCAGGCGCTGGGCACGGATGTCACGCAGTGTGATGCCATTGGACTCCAGCAGGGTACGGGCATTCACCTCGGTGCCACTGCCCGGCGCCCCCAGCGAAACACGCTTGCCTTTCAGGTCCTGCAGGGAAGTGATGCCCGAGTCAGCCAAGGTCACCAACTGCACGGCATTGGAATAAATCGAACCCAGTGCCCGTACATCACGCACCTGGCGACCCTGGAAGGCACCCTGGCCGTGATAGGCCTGATACACAGAGTCAGCCAGTGCGATGGCCAGATCAGAATCCTGACGATGGATCAGGCCCATGTTTTCCACCGATGCACCGGTGACTTCCGCTACCCCGGTGTAACCACGAATATGGCGACCGATCATTTCACCCAGGCCGCCACCAATCGGGTAATAAACACCGCCGGTGCCGCCTGTGGCGATGGATAGGGTTTGTTGTGCCTGCACCGCTGGAACAGCCAGCAGTAGTGACAGGGATAGTGCTGAGATCAATCGACGCATCGTCTTTCTCCAGTTGTTGTTATTGGTATCGCACTTGGTTGCAGCAAGAAGCTCCGAAAAAACACTAGAGCAAAAATCCTTCCATGACCAGTCTTTTGCACAAGACTTGTATTTCCTGACCCATCATACAACAGCAAACGGAAGCTTTTGCCAGCATCGGCTTGCTTTTTCATATTTATTATAATAAATCTATTGGCAAGCACTTCCGCTGTCAAACTTCTTTGCATTCGAGGACCAGATCCCATGACTCCATTTCAATGGCAAGACCCCTTCCTGCTGGAACAGCAACTGACTGAAGACGAGCGCCAGGTGCGTGATGCCGCTCAGGCCTATTGCCAGGACAAGCTGCAAAGCCGTGTACTCAAAGCCTTCCGGGAAGAGTCCTTTGATCGTGAGATCATGAATGAAATGGGTGAAATGGGCCTGCTGGGCTGCACCGTTGCTGAACAATACGGTGGTGCAGGCATGGGGCACGTGGCTTATGGCCTGATTGCCCGTGAAGTGGAGCGGGTGGATTCCGGTTACCGCTCAGCCATGAGTGTACAGTCCTCACTGGTGATGTATCCGATTGAAGCCTACGGCAGCGAAGCCCAGAAACAGAAATACCTGCCGAAACTGGCCAGCGGTGAAATGGTGGGCTGTTTTGGTCTGACGGAACCGGACCATGGTTCCGACCCGGGTGGAATGCTCACCCGTGCGAAAAAAGCTGACGGCGGTTACCTGCTGACCGGTCAGAAAATGTGGATCACCAACAGCCCGATTGCTGACATTGCGGTGGTCTGGGCCAAATCCGAAGCGCATGACGGCAAGATCATGGGCTTTATTGTGGAGCGTGGCACTGAAGGTTTCAGCACGCCCAAAATTGAAGGCAAGGTCTCCCTGCGCGCTTCCATCACCGGTGAAATTGTGCTGGACAATGCCTTTGTACCGGAAGCAAACCTGCTGCCCAATGTCTCTGGCTTAAAAGGCCCCTTCGGCTGCCTGAACAAGGCCCGTTATGGCATTGCCTGGGGTGTACTGGGAGCTGCCGAATTCTGCTGGCATGCCGCACGCCAGTACACCCTGGATCGTAAACAGTTTGGTCGCCCGCTGGCGGCCAACCAGCTGATCCAGCTGAAGCTGGCCAACATGCAGACAGAAATCACCCTCGGCCTGCAAGCGGCACTGCAAGTCGGCCGCCTGATGGACAGCGGCAACTGGGCACCGGAAATGGTGTCACTGATCAAGCGCAACAACTGCGGCAAATCGCTGGATATTGCCCGTCTGGCGCGCGACATGCACGGTGGTAACGGCATTTCTGATGAGTACGGTGTGATCCGCCACATGGTGAACCTGGAAACGGTTAACACCTATGAAGGTACCCACGATGTGCACGCACTGATCCTGGGTCGTGCCCAGACTGATCTGCAGGCCTTTTTCTGATGACGGCCAAACCCCTGCAAGGCATCCGGGTGCTGGATCTGTCCCGCATCCTGGCAGGTCCCTGGTGCACCCAGCAGCTGGCTGATCTGGGTGCCGAGGTGATCAAGATTGAAAAACCCGGCAGCGGCGATGACACCCGCAGTTGGGGCCCACCCTGGCTGGAAGGTTCACAGGAGGCCGCTTATTACCTGTCGGCCAATCGTGGCAAACAGTCGGTGGCCATCGACCTTGCCCAGCCTGAAGGCCAGAAGCTGATCCATCAACTGGTGCAGCAATGTGATGTACTGGTGGAAAACTTCAAGGTGGGTGGTCTGAAAAAATACGGACTGGACTACGCCAGTCTGAAGCAGAAAAAGCCCGATCTGATTTACTGCTCCATCACCGGTTTTGGTCAGGATGGCCCCTATGCGCACCGCGCCGGTTATGACTTCATGATCCAGGGCATGGGCGGCGTAATGAGTCTGACCGGCGTTCCCGATGGTGAGGCTGGTGCCGGTCCAATGAAAATCGGCGTGGCCTTTGCTGATATTTTCACTGGGCTGTATGCCAGCAACGCCATACTGGCAGCACTCTACCAGCGCCAGCAAACCAGTGTCGGTACTCACATTGATCTGTCTTTACTGGATGTTCAGGTCGGCGTGCTGGCCAATCAGGCGCTGAATTACCTGACCTCCGGTGACGTGCCGCAACGACTGGGCAATGCCCATCCCAACATAGTGCCCTATCAGGCGTTTGCCACGGCTGATGGGCATTTGATTCTGGCGGTGGGTAATGATGGTCAGTTCCAGCGCTTCTGTCAGGTTGCCGGCTGCCCGGAACTGGCTGCAGATGAACGTTTTGCCAGCAACCGCCAGCGGGTGGCAAACCGCAACACCCTGCTGCCACTGCTGGAACCCCTGCTGCAACAACGCAGCACCGATGACTGGCTGAAAGCACTGGAAGCAGTGGGTGTGCCCTGCGGACCGATCAATCGCCTGGACCAGGTGTTTGCTGACCCACAAGTACAACACCGGGGTTTGCAACTGACCCTGCCCCACCCTCAGGCCGGTGAAGTGAAACTGGTCAGCAACCCGGTACGTTTTGATGGCAAGGCGTTGAATGCAGAAACCGCACCGCCACTCTTGGGTGAACACACAACGGATGTCGCCAGTCGGCTGCTGGGCTTAACGGCAGAAGAGCAGGAAGTTCTGAAAAACCAGGGTGTGCTTGGCTGAGATACTGCTGCTTAATACAATCCCATGGGCAGTAAGTGGCGGCTGTAGCTTTTGGGAGCCAGTATCCAGTCTTCCAGTTGTGGTACCGGCATCGGGCGCGCCAGGTAAAAGCCCTGCACTTCCTCACAGCCCAGGCTGATCAGCAAATCCAGTTGATCGGCCTGCTCCACACCTTCTGCCGTGACTTCCAGGCCCATGCGATGCGCCATGTTGATCACCGCCTGCACAATGGCAGCATCAGCCACATCCGTGGCCAGCTCATCAATGAAACCCTTGTCGATTTTCAAGGTGTTCACCGGCAGGTGTTTCAGGTAACCCAGCGAGGAATAACCGGCACCGAAGTCGTCAATGGCAATACTGATGCCCATCTCGCGCAACCGATTCAACATCGTGACACTTTCACCCAGATCCTGAATCATCAGGCTTTCGGTCACTTCCAGCTCCAGCCAGGCAGGGTCCAGGCCGGAATGCTCCAGACACTTGGCCACCACCCGGCACAGGTCCGCCTGTTGAAACTGACGCGCCGAGAGGTTTACGGACACCTTGAAGGGCGGTAAACCAGCTTCCTGCCAATGACTGGCCTGCATACAGGCAGTGTGCAGCACCCATTCACCCACCGAAGTGATCAGCCCCATTTCTTCGAGCTGTGGAATGAACTCGGCCGGTGACACCCGCGTGCCATCGACTTTTTTCCAGCGCAGCAAGGCCTCTACACCCCGCACACTGCCATCCACCAGACTGATTCTTGGTTGGTATTCCAGGAAAAACTCCTTGTGCAGCAAAGCCTGCCGTAACTGGTTTTCCATCTGGAAGCGATTCACTGCATCGCGGGTCAGTTCATCGGTGAAATAACAATAATCCTGACCACCAGCCTGCTTGGCGCGGTGCAGCGCAATGTCGGCATTGTTCAGCAGTTGATCAACACTGTCACCATCATGCGGATAGAGGGTGATACCAATGCTGGCACTGATATAGGTATCCATCTCGCCCAGATCAAAAGGTCGTTCCAGCTCATGAATGATCTTGTGGGCGGTATAAGCCGCAGCGCGGGCATTACGCGTCTGGTGCAGCAAAATCAGGAATTCATCACCACTGGAGCGAGCGATGGTGGCATTTTTGGGCAACAGGTTTGCCAGGCGCTCGGCAGTTTGTTTCAGCAGCTCATCACCCAGCTTGTTACCCAGGCTTTCATTGATGCTTTTAAAGCGGTCCAGCCCCAGGCACAGGAGGGCAAAGCTGTCTTCCGCCACTCGGGCATCCCGCAAACGCTGTTCCAGCCGTTCAGTCAGCAGGGCACGATTGGGCAAGCCGGTGAGAACATCATAGTGGGTGAGATAACTAAGCTGATCCTGCTGATCCAGCTGGCGAGTAATGTCTTTGCCGATACTGACAAAATAGGCGATCTGTCCCTGTTCATTACGTACCGGTGTCAGGGTTTTTTCTTCGTAAAAAAGCTCACCATCACGCTTGGCATTAATCACCAGTTCCTGAGCACTCTGACCGCTGACCAGTTGTTGCCAGATACGGGTAAAAAAAGCCTTTTCATGTCGCCCGGAATTCAACAACGACGGCCGCTGACCCAGCACTTCTTCCCGACCGTAACCGGTGCAGGCTTCCCAGGCCGGGTTAACATAAATGATATATCCCTCTGTATTGGTAACCAGCACCAGATCTGCCGTCTGCTCCACAATGGAAGTGAAAAGACGGTAGCTGTCCTGAAGGTGCAGGTGATAGTCGGGGGCTTTCAAAAATGCGGCGCTCCGGTTTTCACGGCGTTTAAAACGAGGAGAGTGTCACGACTGTTGCGTATAGGAATTGATGTATATCAACTTTATGCATTCTCAGCAATGCAACTTCAGCAGCAGAAGCTCACCCAGCTCAGCGCCATCAGGCCTTCAGCTCTTACGACCTAATGCCAGATCAGTCAGCAGCACCAGGGTTTCCCGGTAGGGTGAGGGAGGCAGCAACTCCAGACATGCCTTGGCTTTTTCCGAGCAAAGACGTGCCTGCTCGCGGGTGTAATCCAGCGCACCGGTTTTGCGTACAATCGCCAGCACCTGATCCAGTTGCTCCAGCCCGCCCTTGCGAATCGCCTGACGAATCAACAAGGCTTCGTCTTCAGTGCCCTGCTGCATGGCATAAATCAATGGCAGTGTCGGCTTGCCTTCGGCCAGATCATCACCAACGTTTTTGCCCATGGTGGCAGCATCACCTTCATAGTCCAGCAGGTCATCAATCAGCTGGAATGCCAGCCCCAGTTGTGCGCCATATTCACGCAAGGCTTCCTGCTGTTCAGGGGTGGCTTCCGCCAGCACCGCGGCGGTCTGGGTGGCACCTTCAAACAGCTTGGCGGTTTTGGCGTAAATCACCTGACGATACTGCTGTTCAGTGATCTTCGGATTGCGCACATTGGTCAGCTGCATCACCTCACCTTCCGCCAACACACAGGTGACCTTGGCAAGGATTTCCATGATGCGCATGGAGCCCACCCGCACCATCATTTCAAAGGAGCGGGAATAAAGAAAATCGCCCACCAGCACACAGGACTGGTTACTCCACTGACTGTTGGCAGTGGGTTTGCCACGGCGCAGGCTGGATTCATCCACCACATCATCATGCAACAGCGTGGAGGTGTGCATGAATTCGATCAAGGCAGCCAGCAACAGGTGTTTGTCACCCTGATAACCCAGCGCCCGTGCACTCAGCAACACCAGCAAAGGCCGCAGGCGTTTGCCGCCGCTATCAATGATGTGATGGGCAATTTTTTCCACCAGCGGAACCTGGGAGCTGCATTCACGGATGATCAGTTGATTAACCGCTTCAAAGTCATCAGCAACAACAGCATGAAGGGCAGAAGGACTGGTGGACATGGCAAGTG
The DNA here is from genome assembly GCF_900119735.1 of Marinospirillum alkaliphilum DSM 21637. Lineage (GTDB taxonomy): Bacteria > Pseudomonadota > Gammaproteobacteria > Pseudomonadales > Halomonadaceae > Marinospirillum > Marinospirillum alkaliphilum. The sequence continues at coordinate 29,733 of NZ_FPJW01000007.1, forward strand.
GTTCCTGAAAGCGGGTTACAAGGGCAAGCCGCATCCTAGCAGCCAGCCGGGGGGTGTCAAGCCTGGCAAGGCTTGACAATGTGCTGGAAGAGCTCCGCCAGAGGCACCGGCTTACCCACGCCATAACCCTGGGCATGATTCACACCCAGCGTTTTTAAGCGGGCAATCAGGCTTTCACCCTCAACAAACTCGGCAATGGTTTGCAGGCCCAATGAACGAGCCACGGCACAAGTCCCCTGAACCATTGCCTGATCCACAGCACTTTGCTCCAGATTGCGAATAAAGGCGCCATCAATTTTTAAATAATCAAACTCAAAAGCCTTCAGGTATTCAAAGGTTGCCAGGCCTGTACCAAAGTCATCCAGCGCCACGCTGCAACCCAGTGCACGCAAATCATGAATCTGTCGTGCTGCACGCTGAGTGCTTTGGATGCGTTCACTTTCAGTCACTTCAAAACTGATTTTTTCAGCAGGCACACCAGTCGCTTCCAGCACTGAACGAATATAAGGCACCAGCTCCAGGTCTGACAGGGACGCACCGGACAGGTTAATGGCACACTTGCGTGTTTGCGCCAGCCAGCCGGGATGATCGGCCAGGGTCTGCAGCGTATGCTGAACCACCCAGCGATCAATGTCCTGCATGTAACCAAAACGTTCTGCTGCCGGCAGGAATTCCACAGGGGGCAACAACTGCCCATCCACCGACATCATGCGCAGCAGAATTTCATAAGACTGCCCCGAGGCCTTGCCGCTCAGATCCAGAATCGGCTGGGCAAAAAGCCTCAGGCGCTTGTCCGGCAAGGCTTGTTTCAAAGCTTCAAACCGCTGACTCAATTGCTGGCGTTCAGCCATCAATCCCTGACTGGTATCTGCCACCAGTATCCGGCGTGATCGCTGCCTGGCTTGCAGGGTGGCCTGATGACAAGCGGCCAGATAACCCGCCGGTGTTGTGATGCTGCCATCCAGGGGCACCGCACCCAGACTGACACGAATGCGGGTTGATTGCCCGGCACTGACAAACACCTGGTCATTCAGGCGCGCATAGAGTTGATCCAGCAAATCATGCACCGCCAGACGATCAGCCAGACTCAGCACCAGCAGATAACGCCCCGGCCCCAGACGGGCCTGCTGCATGTCCGGGCGACGCAACTCACGCAACTGACTGGCTAACTGACGTTCCAGTCCATGTGCGCCCTCAAAACCCATCTGATCCGCCAGCTCTTCAAAGTCCAGCAAATCCACATCCACCAGCCACAGCTGTTTTGGCAGATCCGGTGCCTTTTTTTGCAGCAGGCCACTCAGATGCCGGACCAGCTCACGCTCATTATCCAGCCCGGTCAGGTAATCTTCCCGTGCCTGACGGCGAAACAACTGCAATAGCTGACTGCGCTCGGTATTCACCGCAGCAATCAACTGCGCCATGATCACCATACCCGCCACCTGGGTCAGCATTCGCACCAGACCCTGGAAGTCTTCAATCTGGGTCACACCGCCCCAGCCGCGCAGGGCAAAGGCCACAAACAGCGCCACAAACACCGGCAAGGCCAGCACCAGGGTTTCCGAGCGCGCCACCATCACCAGCCAGCACAGGAGCGGAAAAAAGGTATAAGCCAGCGCGGTGGCATAAAGCCGCTGCCCCTGACTTTCCAGCAGCAGGGTTAAACCAGCCGCCAGCAGTGAAAACACCAGCCACAACAGCAAACGGGGCTGCCGCAGGTCGGCCAGCAGACGCGAAACATAACGATGACGACTGCTCATCAACAGCAGCGCCAGCGGCGTGAACAGGATCACCCCCAGCGCCTCGAAACCCCAGTAGAGCAACCAGATGTCATGCAGGGCAAAAAGGTTATCCGGGTGGGTCAGCCAATAGCCCAGCGCACCGAACAGAGACACCAGACCACTGCCCACCAGTGCGCCACGCAGGTAAAGATTCAGTACAAAACGCAGTGTCAGGCCACGACTGCGCAGCGGTGTGCCCAACTGGATCAATCGCGCAGCAAACACTGAACCCAGCAACATGCCCGTACAAAACAGCAGTGCAAACAGCCAGGGCGCCTGCTGCAGGAACAACGACCAGATCAGCAGCGCCGGTGCAGCCGCCAGTAAGGAACGCCAGCCATACACCAGCAAGGCACCCAGCAGAATGCCCGCCGGCGGCCAGATCACCGACAGGGTCTGCTCGGGCAGGGTAAAAAAGCGTGAGGACTCGGCACTGACCAACAGCAACAACGCCAGGGTCAGCAACACCCACAGACTGGCATGACGCCGGGGCCGCAAACGGACTCTGGACACCAGTCGAAGCATCATCCCTGAATCAGGCATAGCGTTCTCTGTTCTGAGGTTGAATGGGCCAGTCTGCCGCCTTGCCATAAGCACCCGCCGGCAACACATCACCAAAGGAAAAATGCCGTGGGCGCTCGACTGCTGCCAGGTGCTGTTCGCACCGCTGCTGCAGCAATTCACTTAATTCGTCCAGAGGCTGCAAAGGGTTCTCGGGAACAATAAATGCCTTCAGGCGCTGGCCTTCTGCCGGTGTCATCAACCGAACCCTGGCACTGGCAACTTCCGGCAAGCTTTCCAGCCACTGTTCAATCTGCCGGGGAAACACATTGATGCCTCCCACCTGCACGGCATGATCCTTACGCCCGATCGGGCAAAAATGCCGCTCATCAAACCATTGCAGATGATCCGGCAAACACACTGCCGGTGCGTTTTGCATGGAAGCATCCAGCAGCGAAGCCGGATGATGAGCATCACGTTGCCAGCGCGGCAACAGGGTAAAAGGTTGCTGGTGGTGCAAGCGGTAACCAACGCCTGCCGTTTCCGTGGCACCGTAAATTTCAGTGATGTTGCCCAACTGCTGCGCCAGCAAAGCCTCCAGCACCGCAGGATCAGCAGGACCAGTGGAAGTCAGCCCCATCACTCCGGCCGGGAACACCTTGCCACTGCGACTGATCTGAGCCCAGATAAAAGGATGGCCCACCAGCAGATCACCCGGCTGCAATTGCCTTTGCATCACCAGCTGCAAGGCCTGATGCCCCCGCACCACCGGTAGTTGATGGATATCCGGCAGCAACAAGGTAAACAGAAAGCCATAGATGTGGTGACAGGGCACCAGTGCAATCACACGCCGCACCGGTTGCTGCAACACATCCGTGAACACCGCATGAAAATGACCGACTTCATTTAACAGCGTCAGCCAGCGATGATCACACTGACTGGGAATGCCACTGCTGCCAGAAGTCTGGAAAGTCAGGTCACGGCTGCCCCGGGCACGAGACAGACGGATCAACTCAACCCACTCACCCAGGCTATCCTTGCGTAACAGATAATCTTCCACGCCGGTTTCGCGTAACTGGAAAAAATCAGTCACCCGGGTTGCCAAGGCCAGGCGCTCCAGTGAATCAGCACCCAGCGAAAGCGCAGCGGCGGACTGGCTGCGGCTGATACAAGTGGCATGATTCCACTGCTCGGCATGAACTTCATGCGCAGGCAAGCAACGCAGATGACCCAGCTCATCGGCCAGCAACGAACGCAAGACGTCCAGCAAGGCAGCAGCAGAAAGCTCTATCCGACTCATCAATCACTCCACTTGTTCAGCACTTGATCGGTCACAGGCGTTTTACAAACACCCAGTAGCTGTCACCGGTCAGGGCTTTTTTCATGTGCACCTTCACCTTGGTGGGCTGCATCTGATAGTCAAAAACATACTCAAACATCACGTTCAGGTTGCCCGCTTTCACACCTTGATCAAAGCGCCCCTTGAATTCAGGGCGATTGGTGCAGGGCGCCACATCACGAAAAAAGCTTTTGCCGATCACATCCTGCGGCTTGCGCCCGGTGATATCACCCTCGGCTGCGTTGTATTGCAGAATCTTGCCTGCACCATCCAACTGAATGGCACCAAAGGCCAGGTCATCCAGCTGCTTATCTGACATTTTTGCCAGCAGGTTTTCGATGTTGTCTGAACCAAACGTCATGACTTCCATAACTCACCTCTACGCTGTGATTAACATTTGCCACATTCACATCATTGAACACCGAAAACGTCTTGTCAAATATTTGTATAGGTTTTTGTACAAAAACAAATCCTCATCTCGCTGCCGCGCGGCACTTGATTCTGTATAGGTTATCCCATAGAATCACGCGTCCTTTCGTCTGGATGGCTCCCTGCACGAGGGTTACCGGAGCGTTTCCCTTCATACCAGGTTCAAGCAGCCCTTCTATCAACCAGACGAAATTGCTCAGTGGAGATCAACATGTACGCAGTAATCAAAACCGGCGGTAAGCAGTACCGTGTTCAGGAAGGCCAAACCCTGAAACTGGAAAAACTGGAAGTAGCCACTGGCGAACCCGTTGAATTCAACGAAGTTCTGCTGGTATCCGATGGCGAGAACATCAAAGTTGGCGCTCCGGTTGTAGCCGGTGCCAAAGTGACTGCCGAAGTGGTGGATCACGGTCGTGGCGACAAGATCCGCATCATCAAGTTCCGTCGTCGCAAGCATCACATGAAGCGTCAGGGCCACCGTCAGTGGTACACTGAAGTCAAGATCACCGGTATTGCCGGTTAATTGTTCACCTGAATTCGAGGTAAAGAGTCATGGCACACAAGAAAGCCGGTGGTAGTACACGTAACGGTCGCGATTCCGAAAGCAAACGCCTTGGCGTCAAGCTGTTTGGCGGTCAGGCTGTACAGGGTGGCAACATCATCATCCGTCAGCGCGGCACCAAGTTCCACGCCGGCACCAACGTTGGCATGGGCAAGGATCACACCCTGTTCGCCAAAGCCGAAGGCGTAGTCAAGTTTGAAGTGAAAGGCCCCAAGAACCGTCGCTACGTCAGCGTCGTTCCTGCCTGATCTTCACCCTGCAAGATCCGGCCTGAAGCGGAGCCCCGGCTCCGCTCAGTGCAACAAGGCTCCGCCCTCCCGGTGGAGCCTTTTTACATGGGAGCCTCTGAAACGGAGGTAACACCAGATGCAATTTGTAGATGAAGCAAGAATTGTTGTAGTGGCTGGCAAAGGCGGCAACGGCTGCATGAGTTTTCGCCGCGAAAAGTACGTGCCCAAAGGCGGCCCGGACGGTGGTGACGGCGGCCATGGCGGCAGCGTTTACCTGATCGGTGATGACAGCCTCAACACCCTGATCGACTTCCGCTTTCAGAAACGCTACCAGGCCCAGAGCGGTGAGCCGGGGCGCGGCAGCCAGTGTTCCGGCAAGGCCGGTGACGACCTGTATGTCAAAGTACCGGTGGGCACCTCCATCGTGGATGAAGACACCCTGGAAATCATCGGTGACATCACCGCCGTTGGACAAACCCTGCTGGTTGCCCAGGGCGGCCAGCGCGGTCTTGGCAACATCCACTTCAAATCCTCCACCAACCGTGCGCCCCGCCAGACCACCAAGGGCACACCCGGTGAAGAACGCAATCTGCATCTGGAACTCAAGGTGATGGCCGACGTCGGCCTGCTGGGTCTGCCCAATGCCGGCAAATCCACCCTGATCCGTGCCGTTTCCGCAGCCAAACCCAAGGTTGCCAACTATCCCTTCACCACCCTGGTACCCAACCTGGGCGTGGTCAAGGTGGGCACCCACCAGCATTTTGTCATGGCCGATATTCCCGGCCTGATCGAAGGCGCCTCCGAAGGCAGTGGCCTGGGCTTTAAATTCCTGCGCCACCTGACCCGCTGCCGCCTGCTGCTGCATGTGGTGGATGTCGCCCCGATGGATGAAAGTGATCCGGTTGAATCGGTACGCATCATTGCCCGCGAACTGCAGACCTACAGCCAGACCCTGTCCGAGCGTCCACGCTGGCTGGTGCTGAACAAGCTGGACCTGCTGCCGGATGAAGAAGCCGAAGCCGCCTGTCAGGCCATCCTGCAGGAACTGGACTGGCAAGGCCCGGTATTCCGCATTTCTGCCATCAGCGGCAAGGGCACCGAGCGTTTGAGCCAGGCCATCATGCAATGGCTGCTGGAACGTCGTGCCGAAGAAGCCGCCAACCCGGATGCCGCCGAAGCAGAACAACAGATGCGTGAACGCATGGAAGCTGAAGCCGTGGCCCGTGTTGAAGCCTGGCTGAACCGTCGCCACAAGCGCAAACCCGGCGAAGTGGAAGACGAGGATGATGATGATTTTGACGACGACGATTATGACGTCGAAGTGGAATATGTCCGCTGATTTTTGACTCGCATTCAGGAATGCACCATGCCGCTGACCAGTGAACGCCAACACCTGACCCAAAGCCGCCGCATTGTCGTGAAAATCGGCAGCGCCCTGCTCACCAACGACGGCCAGGGGCTGGACGTTAATGCCATCAATGGCTGGGTGGAGCAGATGGTGGCCTTGAAGCGTGAAGGCCGCGAACTGCTGCTGGTCACCTCCGGCTCCGTGGCCGAAGGCATGGTCAGGCTGGGCTGGAAACAGCGCCCGAAAAGCATTCATGAACTGCAGGCCGCGGCTGCAGTCGGCCAGATGGGCCTGATTCAGACCTGGGAAAGCGCCTTTAAACAACACGGCATCAAAAGCGCCCAGATCCTGCTGACCCACGATGACCTGTCCAACCGCAAACGCTACCTGAACGCCCGCAGCGCCCTGCGCACACTGGTCGATCTGGATGTGGTGCCGATCATCAATGAAAACGACACCGTGGTCACTGATGAAATCCGCTTTGGTGACAACGACACCCTCGGCGCTCTGGTGGCCAACCTGCTGGAAGCCGACACCCTGATCCTGCTCACCGACCAGCCCGGTCTGTTTGATGCCGACCCCCGCAAGAAGGCTGATGCCCGCCTGATTCCACAGGGCCGCGCTGAAGACCCGGAGTTGCTGGCTGTCGCCGGTGATGGCGGCGCACTGGGACGCGGCGGCATGTTCACCAAGGTACGTGCTGCACGACTGGCTGCCCGCTCCGGTGCTCGCACCGTCATTCTCGGTGGCCGCACCGAGCAGGCGCTCAGCCGACTGTTTGCCGGTGAAACCCTCGGCACCCTGCTGCTGCCGGAAGATGAACCCATCACCGCCCGCAAACGCTGGCTGGCCGGCCACCTGCAGGAACGCGGTGTACTGGTGCTGGATGCCGGTGCCGTGAAAGCCCTGCAACAAGGCGGCAGAAGCCTGCTGCCGGTTGGCGTCAAAGAAGTGCGCGGCAAATTCCTGCGTGGTGAACTGGTGGTCTGCGTTGATGAAAGTGAACGCACCCTTGCCAAGGGGCTGGTCAACTACTCCGCTGAAGAAGCCCGCCTGCTGGCCGGACAACCCAGCAACCAGATTGAAAAAATCCTCGGCTACATCGAAACCCCCGAACTCATCCACCGCGACAACCTGGTGGTAGTCTGATGCATCACCAGCCCAACAACCCCCTGCACGGCATCACGCTGGAGCAACTGCTGACCGAACTGCAACAGCAACTGGGGTGGGAAGGGCTGGCCGCCGAAATCAACATCAACTGCTTCAAAAGCGACCCCTCCATCAAATCCAGCCTCAAATTCCTGCGCCGCACCCCCTGGGCCAGAGAACAGGTAGAACAACTCTACATTCGCCTCAAACACTGACAACTGCTGCAAACCTACTGACAAACCAGCGATAGCCAACCGGCTGCAGCCTTCTGCTGCCAGAAAATCAGGTGTTGCCATTAAAAGGCATGTTTGATAAAAGGGAATCAGAAAGGACACACCCACACGCAGGATGCGAAACAGAACACCTCACATCCAGCACTGAACGTCCTTGAAAAGCCTAGCATCGCTCAGAAGTTTTTGTGTGCCTGCTTTGCATCGAAAACAAAAAAATTAAGACGCAAAAATAGATAGATAGATAGATAGATAGATAGGGCGATACAAGCAGAAAAACAGGCGCGTGTCTAAGAATTGATTCGAGCATGCGTGGCTGCACCCGCGAACTGCAAAGTGTGCAAGCTTAAGAAAAACCCCAGCAGCGAGGCCAGAGCTGGTGAGTGATCCAGTAGCAATCATTTCCGCTATCGCAGCAATTCTTAGCGCTATTGGCGGAGGTATAGCTTGTATTGCTGCCTTTCGCTCAGCGAAGCATGCAAAAGATACTTTTGATGCCGGTGAGCTATCTGAAAAGAGATTGCTGCTGCGCCAACTGTCTATCACAGCTCATGAAGTGGCTGTCGAAGTCGATCGCATAAAGTGGGTTGCTCAGGGTTTGCATATCTCTTACAAGACGTTGTTCACCTTTGCAGGGCAGTTCAATAGCTCGAGGCAACAGATGTATGAACGAGATATAGACGCCAAAATGCGAGAAGCTGATAACCTTCTTGAGAAGGCAAAGCCATTTACAAATTTTCAGGATTCGCTACTGAATGGTCCGTTAGAGGAAATCGCATCGCGAGAGGTGAAAATTGCGCAAGCCTTACTGAGGGCGAGGATCATAAGAGAGAAATTGGAGGGAGAACAGCGTTCAGTGGAAGTTCAGAACCAAGCTAATCAAGAGCGCACACCAAGTAGTCGTGGCAAGTAACCGCATAACAAGCCGATCCTGAGAGAGCCCAGTGGAAACTTTAGGAATAGTACTTTCGAGCGCTTTCATCGCAACTATACTTTCATCAGCAGTAACGGTTTATGTCTCTCGCTTGGGGTACAAGGATGCGTACTACGAGAAGCTCATTGATAAGCGCCTGCTGGCACACGACGAAATTGGTGCCCTGATTTCGGTGTTGAAAACGTCCATTCAAGACCCGCAGAGCACGGATCGCCGGACCTATCACCAGATTTTCGCACTTGGATATGACAACTTTTGCAAAGTCAGCGCCATGTTCGGCTCCGATACTCACTCCCAGTGGGTTACTAATCGAACAAGGGAAGCTCTACTGAAAATAAATCGTGAGTTCTTTCGCTGTAGCCTTTTGTACGACCAATTTAACGAAGACCTGGTCAAGGTCGGGAAGACTGAGTATAAGGAAATTGCGAGGCTCCGCGACGAACTTGAAGAATCGCTTTTGGCAGAGTTGCCAGAGCTGCACCTGATTGACAAGTTCCTCGCCGGGAAGGTTGTTGAGAAAGAGATTAGTGAGATTGATCTGATGAAGAGGCCATCTGGTGACGAGGCATAACAATCTATTCCTGGGCGACCAAGGGCCCAGTCACGGCATTTGCAGGAGCAACCGCCACCCCAATTCACTTTGATGCCAGAAAAAAGGCATTAGTTACTTAAGATTATGAGGGAAAGCTCTTGAGTGAACACCGAAATTTCTTTAACTGGCTATTTTCTTTAGGTTTTTTGGAAAGGGAAGAAAAGAATGCTATTCAAAAGCTAAAAATGAGTATGAGGGCGACTGCAAAATGTCGTTACTATGCGGCTTCACGCCTTCAAAGGCAGGGTAGATTTTCATTCTTTACTACCACAGTTTTGTCTTTAGGGCTAATTTTTATTCCATTGATGCAGAACTCGGGTGTTACACTTGCATACAACTCGAGTGTGTTAGGCATGATGCAAATATTCTTAGCAGTATCTGTATTAGTTTATTCTGTTGTTATTGCAACGGCCCGTTATGATGTTAGGGCTGAAAAGTTAACAGAATGTGGTGACAAACTAAAGGAACTTATTAGGGCTATTGACAGGGAGGCTGAGAGAGAAGATTCAATTTCTGATTCAGAGTTGAAGGTTTACCAAGATAGATACTCTGATATCACTACCGATACAGAAAATCATATATTTTCTGATTACAAGTTTGCAATGTTGGAGATGAGTAGAGACTATAGGATTACTGGTCTTAAGAGGCTTCAGATATGGGTAGTGGCAATGGTTCAGTCTTATATTCCACTGGCATTACCTGCTTTGTTATTGATTATTGAGACTGCCTTTATAACCGATATGGTCGGTGCAACACAAGTATTTACGGAATATCTAAACGGTGATCAAGTAAATCGCTAAAAACTTCTGAACACAGAAAAATCTCTCGCTTCACTCATAATCTTACGGCGAAAAACATTATAAGCAAGGGTTAATAATCAGCAGCACTGTCGAAAAAATAAAAAACCGAAATTAGCTGACTTTAAAATTAAACCACCAAACTCAAAAGGCAATGAAATGGATAACTTAATCATAACCGGCTTAATGGCCGTGGCAATTCTGGCCATATTAGGGCTTGGAATTAAAGTTATAATCAACTTCAAATCTGGAAGCAAAAGCAACTTTAAAAATGTACAAGCTGGCGGCGACATCGTGGGTCGAGACAAGGTTCAAAAGTAGATGATTAGTTGGCTCAGAAATATTACAGCGGGCGGAGATGTTATTGGAAGGGACAAGATAATAAATATCTTACCAGTTCCCACACAGATGGATCTATTGTCTCAAAAATATGTTGAAGAAAAAACAAATCAAGAAGTTACTTATTTAATTATTGATGAGCTAAATCACTATAATAATAAAAAGTACGATATTCGAGATCTGGCTGAAAAGCTTGAAGATGCTGGATTCGGTTATTTAATTGAAGTCGGAGAGGAACTAAAGGAAGAAGTTAGTAAGTTAATTATCCGCAATCAGCATTACAAGTCCGCCCAGAAGATCATTACTTACTTACTGGCCGAAGTTGAGTCGATTTTTAACGCAAATATTAAGAGCAAGCTACTTGGTGTACGGGAAGAAGCTGTAGTGAGGCTCCTTTTCAGAACACACCTTGAGAAAGAAATTCAAGCTCACCTAGGTGATAATGTTTTGGAGATTTTTAATCGTCAAATCAATGGAATGGTTTATTTCCTTACAGGTAATTGCCACTTGGAGTGGAAGTGATGCTTTTATACAACAAAGCCTTGGATGCAAACCACACACTGCTGCGCATGACAGCATTACTAATTTCTTGGAAGGAGAAAAGTTTAGACGGTGATGCATTGCGATTGTTTGACTTCTTAATCGCAAACCCTGCACATATTCAAAAACTGTCTGTGCCAAGAGATGAGCTTACCGATAAAAATGAGTTTAAAAATTACAAAAACCGATATCAGAACTTTGATCCAAAAAGCCTTTTCAATGCGATGAAAGAGATACATTGTCTTGCTATTGAACGTTTTGTTGACCTTGGAGTTTTACAAATAGATAAAAATTCTTCGGAATACAATGTATTTATTGAAAATATTCCAGAGGGACTAAAGAGCTTAGCTGAATCAAAAGAAAACAGCATATCTAGCCAGACAATTGATTTCATCGTAGATAATTTAGCATCAATTTCAGTTACAGGCTCCAATGGTTTGAAAAAAATAACAAGTTTAATGGATTACAAACACGATGTTAATTAAACCCACCTTGAAGATCGAGAGGCTTCACGTAAAAAGAGGCTCTATAATTGCTTTTGACGAACCTTTTCATAATGGTGTTAATGTATTATGCGGGAAGAATGGTTCAGGAAAAACCTCTGTTATTCAACTTTTAATGTATGGACTAGGCTATGAAGTACCAAACTGGAAAGAGGAAGCGGGCCTTTGTGACAATATCTATGTGGAGTTAAAAGTCAATGGAAGCCCCGTTACCATTAGACGTAAAAACAATGGCTCAGATAAACAATCAATGGATTTTTGTTTTTCGGAAATGGATGCAGCATTAGCCTCCCCTCACAAAAATTGGTTTAATTATCCGTATGCAATAGGAAGCAAACCTAGTTTTTCTCAACAATTATTTGATATGCTTGGCTTACCCGAAGCAAAAGCAGACGCAAACAATAACAATGTAACCTTGCATCAAATATATCGACTCATTTATTCGGATCAATCAAACACATCCAGCGCCATATTTAACAACGAACCATTCGATTCTGCATTTAAAAGGGAGTCTGTAGGAAAATACCTATTAGGATTATATGACAATGAGCTTTATGACGCAAAGATAAAACTTGCAGAAGAAGATAAAAAACTACAAAAGATAATTGCAAAACTTCAGGCAATTTATTCGGTTCTTGGAAAAACTTCTTTTGCTGAAGACATCGGAACCATTGAAGAACAGAAGAAAAATATACTAAACAAAATAGCCTCTATCAATATTGCAATTATAGAGGCTAAAGAGGAGTCTTTGATTTCATACAGTTCCGATAAAAAAGAAACAGAATCCTCAGCAAAAGATAGCGTAGCAATCCGCAACAAACTGCTGGAAGTAGAAACCGAAATTCAACAATTGAATTACAACATACTGGATTCTGAAGAATTCGTATCTGAACTTATTGACAAACAGAGTGCATTAAGGGACTCAATTAAAGTTGGAAGCTTGATCGATGGTTTCGAATTTTCATCGTGCCCAAGTTGTCATAAGCCACTCAAAGAAAAAGTCAAGGATCGCTGTGGCTTGTGTGGCGAACCGAGAGAATCAATAGGCAGTTCGAATGGCCTCCTAAGAATGAAGAATGAAATAGAAATCCAGCTTCGTGAGTCTGAAAAGTTATTGGAGAAGAAAAAGCAGAAACTAACGGAGCTAACAACTAAGCGAAAGGAACTAAGAACCTCATTCAGAAAACAAGTCAGCAAAGTTACTGCAACTATGAGCTCTGTTGACGCCAGTAAAGAAAAGCAGATTTTTGATCTTTACCGACAAACAGGTGAGCTTGAAGAGAAACTTCAAACATTAGATAAGATTGCTGAGCTTCATCAGTCTTTACTCGAATTGCGAGATGAAAGATACGTTGTTCAGTCTGAAGTTAACCGGCTTAATGACAAAATCGAATTGATTGGAAAACAAAGATTACATCGTGAACCTGAAGTTCAGGCGCTTATATCAAAGAGGCTGTGTGAGTTGCTTCGAAAAGATAATGGTTCAGAAAAAGAATTCAAAAATGCAGAGTATGCAGAGTTTGATTTTGCTGCCAACAGTGTGTCAGTGAACGGAAAAACAGCCTTCTCAGAAAGTGGAATAGTCTTGTTAAATAACGCGTTTCATGTCGCTCTATTGATGGCCTCACTTGAAAAAAATTATGTACGTCTCCCCAGATTATTGGTTCTCGATGGCATTGAAAATGGCGGAATGGAAGATGACCGCTCGAAGAACTTTCAAAAAGTCGTAGTCGAGGCTCTATCCAGTTACGAAGTAGATTATCAATTGGTCTTTGCGACAAAAAACATTGATGAAAGCTTAAAATCAAAGGATTATATGATTGGTGAGGAATACAGTGAGCCTAACAAAAGCTTAAAATCTTTCAGTTAATTTTTCTATATATGACTGTAGAGGAAAATGAACTTATAACACCTATGAGCCTTCTGGCTGTCAATAGAACGTAGGGGGTTTTTATTGGCCGCGTCAGCGGCCAACATCAAGACCCTGAGCCAGTGATCCTACTTCATCTGTCATCGTTGGCTGTTGGTGGGTTACAGCAAACACCTATTGAGGCTCTCTTAACGTGGTGGTTCACCACTGCCAGACCAGGTTGCTCCTTACAGGTTTTCACTGGGTCATTACATTTCCGCCATTGCCGCGGCAGCCCCCGGTAATCCCCCCCCTTTACTTTGCCCCTCTTTAGTTGCACATCCCGCGCGCCCGCCTTTGCATGGCACCTCTGATGTGTATAATGTGTACAATGAACAGTAAAGACATCATCAAAAAACTGAAAGCAGAAGGCTGGGTGCTTCACCATGTGAAAGGTGATCATCATCAGTTCAAGCACCCTGCTCGCACGACCAAGGTTACTGTTCCTCATCCTGAAAAAGACCTGCCAATAGGGACTGTGCGCAGCATCTATCGCCAAGCGGGCTGGGAGTGGAAATAGCATGAAATACCCCATTGTGATTCACAAAGACAACGACACTGACTTTGGTGTGACTGTCCCTGATGTGCCAGGCTGCTTTTCGGCAGGCACTACATTAGAAGAAACCATTGAAATGGCTCACGAGGCCATCGAGTGCCATTTGGAAGGAATGCTGATGGATGGCGAAGCAATTCCGCTTCCTTCTGCAATCGAAACACACCATCAGAACCAGGATTATGCCGGGGGCATCTGGGCTTTGGTTGATATCGATCTTTCAAAGCTTTCGGTGAAGTCCAGGCGTGTGAACATCACCATTCCTGAGCGCCTGTTAAACGCGGTTGATCATTATGCCAAAAAGCATGGTGAGTCACGCTCTGGTTTGTTAGCCCAGGCAGTGACTGAGTACATGGCAACCCATCGGTAAAACAGACCTCCATAACGCTCCTTTTAAGCATCCCTCATATCCAGGGTGACCGACAGGTCACCCTGCTTTGCGACGCACCCGCACAAAGCAGCTTAGAATGCTGCTATACACCTGCATGACAGGTGACTTACAAAAACAACAAAACGGGTCGGTTTTTATGCCTGAAACAGGGCCGATCCAGGGGAAATGCCAGTCATGAACATCAAAAGCAAATTGATTCTGCTGTCCTGTGCCATGGCACTCTTGCCCTTGTTGGTGGCCATCAGCATTTTTGGCACCATGGCCACCAACATTGCCGGTGGTGCTCTGGAAAACGCCGCCCGCAATAATCTGGTGTCGCTGCGCGATGCTCAGAAAAGCCGCTTGGAAGACTACTTCGGGCAGATGGGTGAGCAGTTGCTGACCATGGCGGACAACCCCACCACCATTAACGCCCTGAAGGTATTCAACACCTTTTACAATCCGGTGGTGACCGGTGCGGATGTGAATGCCCTGCGTGAAGCGGTGAGCCACTACTATCAACAGCAGTTGCCGGGGCGCTGGCAGCCACTGAACCCCGGTCGTTCATTAAACACCGACAGCCTGCTGGAAGCACTGGATAACCCCGGCATTGTGCTGCAGCATCACTACCTGACCAACAACCCCAGCCCGGATGCCCGCCAGAAGATGGATGTGGCGGATGACGGCTCTTTTTACAGCCGCAACCACCAGCGTTTTCATCCGTTTTTCCGTCGTTATGCAGAAGCCTTCCACTACGATGACATTCTGCTGATCAACCCTGAAGGCCAGGTGATTTATTCGGTGTTCAAGCACCTGGATTTTGCCACCAACCTGACTCAGGCCGCCCACGCCGAAAGCGGTCTGGCGCAGGTGTTTAACAAGGCCACCAGCCTGCAGGCCGGGCAGCTGGCATTTGTAGATTTTCAGTCCTACACCCCGGCTTATGGGCTGGCAGCGGCTTTTGTGGCCACGCCGGTGATTGAAAATGATCAGTTACTGGGTGTGCTGGTGTTTCGCATGCCGGTGGCCCAGATCAATACCATGCTGACCCATCAGCGCCGCTGGCGTGATGCCGGTATGGGGCAGAGCGGCGAAACCTATCTGGTCGGCAGTGACCTCACCGCACGCAGCCTCAGCCGTTCGTTGCTGGAAAACACCCCGGCTTACCTGCGTCGACTGCAGGCCACCGGCCAGCCTGAAGCGCTGATTCGCACCATTGAGGCACGCAGCAGCAACCTGGCGCTGCAACGCATTGACACCCCGGCGGTCCAGCAGGCGCTCAGAGGGCAGAGCGGCCTGGAGGCTTTCACCGGTTATCAGGGGCGCGAGGTGTTGTCTGCCTTCACTCCGGTGGATGTGTTTGGCAGCCGCTGGGTGTTGCTGAGTGAAATGGATCGCAGTGAAGCCCTGCAGGGGGATGGTGAACAACAGATCGGCAGCCGCATTCTGATGACTGCGGTGGTGATGTTCATGGTGATTGCGGCGGTGGCCGTGGCGCTGGGTTTGTACTTCTCCCAGGCCCTGACTCGCCCGATCATTGCACTGAGCAAAACCCTGCAGGCGGTGGAATCCGGCAGTGATCTGACCCTGCGCGCCAGCGTCAGCTCGAAAGATGAGATTGGTGGCATGGCGCAGGCATTCAACGCCATGATGGAAAAAATCAGCAGCCTGATCCGTGAAGTGGCCAGCTCTGCCGGGCAACTGGATGTCACCGCATCCCGCACCTCATCACTGGCCAGCCACAATGCCGACAATGTGGAACAGCAAAAGGCAGAGACCGATCAGGTGGCCACGGCCATGAACCAGATGACTGCCACCGTCACCGAGGTGGCCAACCATGCCGCCAGCGCTGCCGGTGCTGCCAATGCGGCCGCGCAGGAAGTGCAGAATGGCCGCGAAGTGGTGCAGCAGAACTCTGATTCCACCAGCCGCCTGGCCGAACAGATCGAAGCCGCCGCCCAGGTCATCAACAACCTTGGCAAGGACTCGGAAAACATCGGTGGTGTGCTGGAGGTCATCAAGACCATTGCCGAGCAGACCAATCTGCTGGCATTGAATGCGGCCATTGAGGCAGCCCGTGCCGGTGAACATGGTCGTGGTTTTGCGGTGGTGGCCGATGAAGTCCGCACCCTGGCGTCACGCACGCAGCAGTCGACGCTGGAAATTGAAGAGACCATCCTGAAACTCCAGACCGCTGCCCGTGAAGCAGTGGCCATGATTGAAACCAATCGTGAGCGCGCCCAGCGCGGGGTGGATCGTGCGGCACAGGTGATGGCTTCGCTGGATGCCATCACCCAGTCGGTGAATACCATCAATGAAATGAACACCCAGATTGCCAGCGCTGCAGAGCAGCAGTCTGCCGTGTCTGATGAGATCAATCGCAACATCCTGAGCATCAGCAGCATTTCCGAGCAGACCGCATCCGGCACGGAGGAAACCACTCAGGCTGCACGCGAGCTGGCACAACTGGCATCCGGCCTGAAAAAACTGGTCGGCCAGTTCCGGGTTTAACGCCCGGTTGATGTAACATCGGGGGGCTGTTCCAGCGGCGGTGGATTATGCTAGAATCCGCCTCCCTTTGATTTGATCCCAGTGCGCAAGCTCGTTTCTTCGCCCAGGGTACAGGTTTTCGGGACATCCAGCCGGATCAACCGGTTATTACGATCATCAGAAAGACTCCAAGGAGTTATCGTGGCCAACATCAAGTCTGCCAAGAAGCGTGCGCTTCAGTCCGAAAAACGTCGCCTGCACAACGCCAGCCAGCGTTCCATGGTTCGTACCCACATCAAGCGTGTACTGAAAGCAGTTCACACCGGTGACTGGGAAAAAGCCATGGCTGAATTCCGCACTGCTCAGCCGGTTATTGACCGCATTGCTGACAAGGGTGTATTCACCAAGAACTGGGCTGCCCGTACCAAGAGCCGCCTGAACGCTCGTGTGAAAGCACTGAAAGCAGCCTGATCCAACTGGGCTGTTTGTAGAAAAACCGGCATAATGCCGGTTTTTTTATGGGCATTTTTCCGGCTGATGGCCTGACGGCCATGACTGGGCGAGATCATGGACAGCACACCCGAAACCACACCAGAACACAATACACCACCGCCTGTCCGGCGACGTGGGCTGCTGGGCTCGGGTCTGATTGTCAGTGCCATGACCTTCATTTCGCGCATCCTCGGGCTGGCCCGCGACATTGTGATTGCTTCGCTGGTGGGTGCCGGTGGTGCAGCCGATGCTTTTTTTGTTGCCTTCAAGATCCCCAATTTCTTACGCCGCCTGTTTGCCGAAGGGGCGTTTAACCAGGCATTCATTCCGGTGCTGGCGGAATACGCGGAAAAGAAAACCCGTGCCGAAATCCGCCGCCTGATTGATGCCGTTGCCGGTTGCCTGGGGCTGTCACTGATTGCCCTGACCAGCCTGGCGATGCTGGCTTCACCGCTGCTGGTCTGGCTGTTTGCTCCCGGTTTTGCCAGCGACCCGGACAAACAGGCATTAACCGCTGACCTGCTGCGCATCACCTTTCCTTACCTGCTGCTGATTTCGCTGACGGCTTTTTCCGGCAGCATTCTGAACACCTGGGGGCGTTTTGCCATTCCCGCCATCACCCCGGTGTTTCTGAACCTGAGCCTGATCGGTTGCGCCCTGTTCCTGACACCGCTGATTGGTTCTGCGGCTGAAGCCCTGGCCTGGGGGGTGTTGATTGCCGGCATGGTGCAACTGGCGTTTCAGTTACCCTTTCTGGCTCATGCCGGGCTGTTGCCACTGCCCCGCCCGCAATGGAAACATGAAGGGGTTCGGCGCATCCTCAAACTGATGACCCCGGCACTGTTTGGGGTGTCAGTCAGCCAGATCAACCTGCTGCTGGATACCATCCTTGCTTCCTTCCTGACCGATGGCAGTGTCGGCTGGTTGTATTACGCTGATCGACTGGTGGAGTTGCCGCTGGGGGTATTCGGCATTGCCATTGCCACGGTGATTCTGCCCACCTTGTCGCGCCAGCACGCCACCGCTGATGCCGAAAAGTTTTCTCGACTGCTGGACTGGGCAGTGCGCATGGTGCTGCTGATTGGCCTGCCTGCTGCTGCAGCGCTGGTGATTCTGGCAGAGCCGCTGCTGATCACCCTGTTCCAGTACGGTGCCATGACTGCCCATGATGTGCGCATGGCAGCGCTGGCCTTACAGGCGTATGCACTGGGCCTGCTGGCCTTCATGCTGATCAAGGTGCTGGCACCGGGTTATTTTGCCCGCCAGGACACCCGCACACCGGTCCGAATCGGCATCAAGGCCATGGTGGCCAACATGGTGTTCAACCTGCTGCTGATCATCCCGCTGGCCCATGCCGGTCTGGCACTGGCCACGGCGGCATCCGCCTTTCTGAATGCCTACTGGCTGGCACGCGGGCTGCGCAAGGAAGGGGTGCTGCACTGGTCATCCGGCTGGGGGCGTTATGCCCTGCAACTGCTGGCTGCACTGCTGATGATGGTGGCACTGCTCTGGTGGTTATCTCCCGAGAGCCAGACCTGGCTGGACTGGAGCCTGAGTGAGCGGCTGCTGCGCATGACCCTGCTGGTGATCGGTGGTGCCGGTCTTTATGCCATCGCCCTGCTGGCTGTGGGCATTCGCTTGCGGCATCTTCGACACGGTTAAGCAGCCGTCAGGTCTGTGACATGATTAAGCCTGGCATTGCGTCACGGCTGTTTGCGTTAACCCCCAACACACGACCCAGATCAATAAAGCTGCTGCCCCTGCCACCCTGACGCCGCTGGAAACACCCGCCAAGAACAAACTGCTGCTGCACAGGAGTGTTTTGTTTCTTGCAGGGAGGCGTCCGCATGCAGCAACCCACTACTTTTTGTATTCCTGACACCAGCAGTGCCGAAACCGGTTATACCCTGATGGAGCTGCTGGTCAGTCTGTTGCTGGTCGCCTTGATGACCCTGGCGATCAGTCAGTATCTGTTAGCCAGCCAGCAACTCCAGCAGCAACTGCAACAGCAGGCACTGGCCGGTCGACTGGCGCTGGATCTGGCGGCACAACTGCAATCTCCAACCCTGAACAGCACCCAGCTGGCAGCAGCCTTGAGTCCATCACGCTGCCCTGCAACTGCACAAGGGTCACCGGATTTAACCCTCTGGTGTGAAGCCAGCGCTCGCCTGCCAGACCTTCGGGCATCCATCAGTGGCAGTGGTTCAGCCCGCCAGTTGACGCTGCAGTGGCAAGGACCGCACCGGCAGCAGCAATTGCAACGCTGGCTGCAGTTGTGAGTGACCCGCCATGTTGATGACTCACCTCACCCCCCGCCCCAGGCACTCTCAACACGGTTTCAACCTGGTGGAGCTGTTGCTGGTCAGTCTGCTGGGTGGATTGATACTGGTCGCGGCCAGCCAGGTTTATGCGGCGCTGGCCCAGCAGCAGTTGCGCCAACAGCTGTCATTGCAACTGGATCATCAGGCACGTCTGGCCGAGCTGGCATTAATACGTGATCTGGCAGCCGCCAGTGGGGTGGTGGCAGCAGGTGCTGCCAGTGCCGGTTACCCGTCCGGCAATCAGCACAGTCGGCAGGTCAACACCAGTAACGGCAACGGTCAGAGTGTGAGTTTTCACTTTCAATCCGCCACGGACTCTGACTGGTTGCTGGTGCAACAACCGGACACCGAAACACACCGATTGCTGAGCCTCTGGCATCGGGATCAAAAGAGCCAGGGCTGGGGACTGTCACATCAACCGGCAGCCGCAGGCAGCACCATTCCTTCCCAGACCATGATTCCCGAAGTGGAGCTGTTTCGGGTGCGCCTGCAGCACACTTCCGGTCAGTGGCAACGGCCGGGGCAGGTGAATGACTGGTCATCCATTCGCGGCATCCAGTTTGCCCTGCTGCTGAAATCCAGCCAGCCCTTGCCGGGGCATCAATCCACTCCTTTCACTTTATGGCAGGAAACCCTGCAACCCCCGCAGGATCAGTATCTGCGGATATTGCTGGTGCGCAGTGTTCACCTGCAGGAGGTGCAGCATGCTGCACCCTAAACCCGATCTGCCCTGCCACGAGCAGGGATTTTTGCTGGTGCCCCTGCTGGCACTGATGGCTGCTGCACTGCTGCTGATTCAGATGGCCACCACCAGCCTGAGCCAGAGCGCGCGCATTCATGCCAGCCAGATGGAGGGTGAACGCCTGCACAAACAGGCACTGCTGATCATCCGCAGGGTTGAACAGGATCTGCGCAACAACAGCGCCAATGCTTACACCCAGGCGCACCAGAGCCTTAACAATCCCGGTCAGCACGGGGTGATGCAAACGGGCTGTACTGCATCACGTTCCCTGCAGCAGCTTCCGGCTTTTTCACGCCTGAATCGTGAAGGCTGTCTGCAGCTTTATCGCCTGCAGCCCGGCAGCAACCCGGACCATCTGTTAACCCTTGAACTCAGGGGCGAACAGGGCACTCGCGCTCGCTGGCAGGTGGTGTTTCAGGCCAACAGTGAAGGCCAGCAAACCGCACGTCTGATGCGTGATTGCCTGGGTGCCCAGCGGAGCAGTTGCCAGTGAAACAACAGCAGGGCGGCATCAACCTGCTGGAGCTGCTGCTGGCACTGGCTATTCTGGCCATACTACTGGGTGTGGCCGTGCCTGCGGCCACCCGACAATTTGAAGCCCATCATCAGACAGCGGAACTGAACCGGCTGCTGGCAGTG
Source organism: Marinospirillum alkaliphilum DSM 21637 (assembly GCF_900119735.1). Taxonomy (GTDB): domain Bacteria; phylum Pseudomonadota; class Gammaproteobacteria; order Pseudomonadales; family Halomonadaceae; genus Marinospirillum; species Marinospirillum alkaliphilum. Next base: position 50,520 of record NZ_FPJW01000007.1, read on the forward strand.
ATCCATCATGGTCGGCAGCTTGCCAGTTTACGCGGTGAAAGCCTGTTGCTCTGTCCCAGTCATCGTGGCCAGTCCTGCCAGAGCAGCGCTGCAGCCACCGGCAATCTGTTGTTGATCACTGAATCCGGCGAGCCATTGGCTTTTTTTAACGGTCAGGGGCACGGCATCAGTTTTCCGGCACATGAGGTTGTATTGCGTCCTTTGCCCCGCCGTGGCACCGGTGCCACCCTGCTGCCCTGTACCGGATTCCGGCAACAGGCACCCCGCGCCATCACCCTGTCGGCCACCGGTCGCACCCGCATCAATGACACACCCCCAACCAGCCTGATCAACCGTTGCAACGACTGAGGCCCGCCGCTGTTCGTGGCGGTCGCTTTTCTATATAATCCCGTGGTTATTTTTCCATCACTGTTATTCAACCCGGACCTTCATGGAACTGATTCGCGGCATCCACAATCTGCGCGCCTGGCATCGCGGCTGCGTGGCCACCATCGGCAACTTTGATGGGGTGCACCTTGGGCATCAGCAGATCCTTCAGCAGGTGAGGGAAATTGCTGCACGCCTGCGCCAACCGGCCACGGTGATGGTGTTTGAACCCCAGCCACGGGAGTTTTTTGCCGGAGACCAGGCACCACCACGCCTCAACCGCTTCCGCGAAAAGGTTGAACGCCTGACCGAATACGGTGCCGAACGCATTGTCTGCCTGCAGTTCACCAATCGCCTGCGCCGGTTGACCGGTGAGGCCTTTGTGAATGAAGTGCTGGTGAATGGTCTGGGCGTGCGCCATCTGGTGGTGGGTGATGACTTCCGCTTTGGCTGTGACCGTGCCGGTGATTTCCATCTGCTGGAAAAAATGGGACCAAAACACGGCTTCCATGTTGAGCACACTCACACCTTCCTGCTGGATGAAGAACGGGTGTCCAGCACCCGCGTACGCACCACGCTGGCCAGTGCCAATCTGGCCGGTGCTGCCCGTCTGCTGGGCCGCCCTTACAAGATTGCCAGCCGCGTGGTGCATGGCCAGAAACTCGGCCGCACCCTGGGGGTACCCACTGCCAACCTGCTGCTGGGTGATCGTAAACCGGCACTGAATGGTGTGTTCACCGTGATGGTGCGCCTGAGCAATGGCCTGTTGTGGCCGGGTGTTGCCAACATCGGTCTGCGCCCGACGGTGGATGGTGTGTTACCGGCCCTGGAAGTGCACCTGCCAGGATTCAATGCCGATCTTTACGGCAAACGGCTGGAAGTGTTTTTTCTGGCCAAGCTGCGCAACGAACAGAAATTTGATGGATTGGATGCCCTGAAAGCCGGTATCTCCAAAGATATTCAGCAGGCCATTCACTTTTTCCAGCGCCATGATGCCAACTGGCAACCCGGACAGGCCTGGCTGGCCACCGGTGTACCGCCTTTGCTGGCCACGGCACCCCTGTGACCTTTTTTGATTTCAGACCCCAGACGACTCGATCATGACCGACAAGAATGCAGACCAGTACAAACACACCCTGAACCTGCCGGAAACGGATTTCCCGATGCGCGGCAATCTGCCGAGCCGCGAGCCGGAGCGCCTGAAACAGTGGGAAGCGATGGATCTTTATGCCCGCATCCGCGAAATCAGCGCCGGTCGTTCAAAGTTCATCCTGCACGATGGCCCTCCCTACGCCAACGGCAGCATCCACATCGGTCATGCGGTCAACAAGATCATCAAGGACATCATTGTCAAATCCCGCACGCTGGCCGGTTTTGATGCCGCTTATGTGCCCGGCTGGGACTGCCACGGCCTGCCGATTGAACACAAGGTTGAAACCGTGCACGGCAAAAATCAGCCGGCTGACCTGACCCGTGAGCGCTGCCGCAGTTACGCCACTGAACAGGTGGCCGAACAGATGTCCGGTTTCAAGCGTCTGGGTGTACTGGGCGACTGGAAAGCCCCCTACCTGACCATGAACTTTGCCAACGAAGCCGGTGAAATCCGTGCGCTGGCAGAAATGGTCAAGGGCGGTTATGTCTTTAAAGGCCTGAAGCCGGTCAACTTCTGTTTTGACTGCGGCTCCGCGCTGGCTGAAGCCGAAGTGGAGTATCAGGACAAAAAGTCCGATGCCATTGATGTGGCTTTCACGGTTGAAGATGCTGACAAACTGGCGGCCGCCTTTGGTCTGGACAGCCTGCCCAAACCCGCCAGCCTTGTGATCTGGACCACCACCCCCTGGACCATTCCGGCCAACCAGGCGCTCAACGTTCATCCCGAGTTCACCTATGCACTGGTGGATACCGGTGAACGCCTGCTGCTGCTGGCTGAAGAACTGGTGGAAAGCTGCCTGCAGCGCTACGGCCTGCAAGGCAAGACTCTGGCCACCGCTCCCGGCCAGGCACTGGAGCTGATCCGTTTCCGTCATCCTTTTTATGATCGCCTGTCGCCGGTTTATCTGGCTGACTACGTTGAGCTGGGCGCGGGCACCGGTATTGTTCACTCGGCCCCGGCTTATGGTGAGGACGACTTCCGCAGCTGCAAACACTACGGCATGAGCAACGATGACATCCTCAATCCGGTGCAGAGCAACGGTGTGTATGTGGCTGACCTGCCGTTTTTTGGCGGCCAGTTCATCTGGAAGGCCAACCCCAATATTGTGGCCAAGCTGGAAGAAGTCGGCGCGCTGCTGAAACACGAAAGCATCACTCACAGCTACATGCACTGCTGGCGTCACAAAACCCCGCTGGTTTACCGCGCCACTGCCCAGTGGTTTGTGGGCATGGACATTCAGGGCACGGATGGCAAAACCCTGCGTGAAAAAGCCCTGGCGGGTATTGAACAAACCCATTTTGTACCCAACTGGGGCCAGGCACGCCTGCATGCCATGATTGCCAACCGCCCGGACTGGTGTATCTCACGCCAGCGCAACTGGGGTGTACCGATTCCCTTCTTCCTGCACAAGGCCACCGGTGAACTGCATCCACGCACCGTGGAGCTGATGGAACAGGTCGCACAGCGGGTTGAAAAAGAAGGTCTGGAAGGCTGGTTCAAACTGGATGCCAGTGAACTGCTGGGCAATGAAGCCGCTGACTACGAAAAAATCACCGACACCCTGGATGTGTGGTTTGATTCCGGCACCACCCACTGGCACGTGCTGCGTGGTTCTCACCCGTTGGGGCACGAAAGTGGCCCGGTCGCCGACCTGTATCTGGAAGGCTCGGATCAGCACCGTGGCTGGTTCCACTCTTCACTGCTGACCGGTTGTGCCATTGACGGTCATCCGCCTTACCGCCAGCTGCTGACTCACGGCTTCACCGTGGACGAGCATGGCCGCAAGATGTCCAAATCCATGGGCAACGTGGTGGCCCCTCAGGAAGTGATGGATAAAATGGGTGCTGACATCCTGCGCCTGTGGGTGGCCTCCACTGACTACTCCGGTGAAATGGCGGTATCCGATCAGATCCTGCAGCGCAGCGCAGACTCCTATCGCCGTATCCGCAACACTGCTCGCTTCCTGCTGGCCAACCTGAATGGTTTTAATCCAGCCACCGACCTGCTGCCTGCCGAAAACCTGCTGGCACTGGATCGCTGGGTGGTGGATGCTGCCCTGCAACTGCAGGAGCGCATCACCGATGCCTATGAAAACTACCGCTTCCTGGATGTTTACCAGCAGGTGCACCACTTCTGTGTGCGCGAGCTGGGCGGCTTTTATCTGGACATCATCAAGGATCGCCAGTACACCATGCAGGCCGACTCTCAGGGTCGCCGCTCCTGCCAGACCGCGCTGTACCACATTGCCGAGGCACTGCTGCGCTGGGTGGCTCCGATCCTCAGCTTCACTGCTGAAGAAATCAACGAAGCCCTGCCGGGTGAGCGTCCTGAATCCGTGTTTTTCACCACCTGGTACCAGGGCCTGTTTGCCCTGCCGCAAAAAGCTGCCGGTGGTTTTGACCGCGACTACTGGGAACGCCTGGTGGCCGTGAAGGATGGCGTCAACAAGTGCCTGGAAGATGCCCGTAATGAAAAAATCATCAAGGGTTCACTGGCGGCAGAAGTGACACTCTATGTCGGTGATGCGCTGCTGGCAGACCTGCAGCAACTGGGCGAGGAACTGCGCTTTGTGCTGCTGACTTCCGACGTCACCCTGCGCCCGCTGGCGGAAGGTGTGGATGCCCGCACCACCGAGCTGGACGAACTGCGTGTGGCTGTAGCTGCCAGCAACAAAGCCAAGTGTGTACGCTGCTGGCACCATCGTGACGATGTTGGCAGCCATGCCGATCATCCGGAGCTGTGCGGTCGCTGCGTAACCAATCTGCCAGATGGTGAAGGTGAGCAACGCCGTTATGCCTGATGCTTTGCGTGAAGCACTGCACAGCCTGAAGCTGCGCCGCAGCAGCCTGCCCTGGCTGTTGCTGGCCGGTGTGCTGCTGGCACTGGACCTCATCAGCAAGGCCTGGGTCAGCAACAGCCTGTTTTATGGTCAGCGCATCGAAGTGCTGCCGGTGTTTGATCTGGTGCTGCTGCACAACAGCGGTGCCGCCTTCAGCTTTCTGGCTGATGCCGGTGGCTGGCAGCGCTGGTTTTTTGTGCTGCTGGCAGTGGTCGCCAGCCTGTTCATTTATGGCTGGCTGAACCGCCTGCAACCCGGCGAAAAACTCACTGCACTGGCGCTGGCACTGATTCTGGGTGGCGCCATCGGCAACCTGCATGACCGCTTCTTTTACGGTTATGTGGTCGATTTCCTGGCATTTCACTGGAATCAACGTTATTTCCCGGCTTTTAACATTGCTGACGCTGGCATTACCGTGGGCGCAGTGCTGCTGATCTGGCAGTCTTTTTTCGGACAGCAGCCACCGGCTGACAAGGCTTGATGACCGCGGGTGCTGCTTCCGTGTTGAGCATGTTAAAATACCCGACTATTTTACTCATAATAACGCCACACCTCTGCCGAGGGTGGCCTGACTCACTGGAATAACCCCATGAAAGATTTAAAAATCGGTGAAGGCACCCAGGTCACCCTGCACTTTGCCCTGCTGCTGGAAGATGGTCAGCCGGTTGATTCCACTTTTGAGCGCGACCCCGCCAGACTGGTGATCGGTGATGGCAATCTGCCGGAAGGTTTTGAAGCCTGCATTCACGGCCTGCAAGCCGGTGAACGCAAGACCTTTACTGTACCGCCGGAAAAAGCCTTTGGTCAGCACAACCCCAGCAACATCCAGATGTTGTCACGCTCAGATTTTGCCAACATTGATGAACTGCAGGTCGGCATGATTCTGGGCTTCACGGACAAGGCCGGTGGCGAGCTGCCGGGTGTGATTGCCGAGGTGGATGAGCGCCAGGTGAAGGTGGACTTTAACCATCCGCTGGCCGGTCGCACCCTGACCTTTGAAGTCGAGATCCTCGACGTTGCTCCCGTATCCGTTCAATAACCCTCTGCAGGAGACACCGGCATGACTCCCAGCATCCAGCTTGCCAATCCCCGTGGTTTTTGTGCCGGGGTAGACCGCGCCATTGAAATTGTTAACCGTGCGCTGGATGTGTTCGGCCCGCCCATCTATGTGCGCCATGAAGTGGTGCACAACCGTTTTGTAGTGGATGCCCTGCGTGAGCGTGGCGCAGTGTTTGTGGATGAACTGGACGAAGTGCCGGATGACGTGATCGTGATTTTTTCTGCTCACGGGGTATCCCATGCCGTGCAGCGGGAAGCTGAACGCCGCAACCTGAAAGTTTTTGATGCCACCTGCCCACTGGTCACCAAGGTGCACATGGAAGTGTTGCGTTACGCCCGTGACGGTCAGGAGTGTGTGCTGATCGGCCACGCCGGACACCCGGAAGTGGAAGGCACCATGGGGCGTTATGACAACCGCCATGGCGGCCACATCCATCTGGTGGAAAACGAATCCGATGTGCAGCAGTTGCAGGTCAGCAATCCCGATCATCTGGCCTACGTCACCCAGACCACCCTGTCGATGGATGACACAGCGCGGGTGATTGATGCCCTGCGCCAGCGTTTCCCCAACATCAGCGGCCCGCGCAAGGATGACATCTGTTACGCCACCCAGAACCGCCAGGATGCAGTGAAAACCCTCGCCAATACCTCTGATCTGGTGCTGGTGGTTGGCAGTCCCAACAGCTCCAACTCCAACCGCCTGCGTGAACTGGCCGAGCGCATGGGTGCCAGAGCTTACCTGATTGATGGCGCGGATGACCTGCAACCCGAGTGGCTGGAAGGTGTGAAACAAATCGGCATCACTGCCGGTGCATCAGCCCCTGAAGTGCTGGTGAAAGACGTGATCCAGCGCCTGACCGAATGGGGTGCCACAGCCCCGGTGGAACTGCCCGGCCGCCCGGAAAACATCACCTTCTCCATGCCGAAAGAACTGCGCCTGACACCCGTCGACTGAGCTTATGTAACATTGCGTTGCAGACATATCTCTAAATAGCTAATATTCATCGCGCCAAGTGCAACTTATTATTTTTCAAGGACATGGACACAAGATGAATAAAGCTATTTATTGCGGTTTGCTAAGTGCCACGCTGCTTTTTACCAGTGGCATAACAAATGCCATGCAGCGTGATTTCTCATACCTCCAAGTTGGGTTAAGCGTCCTCAAATTTGATGACCCTATTGCAGTGCCCAATTCGCAAGGCTATGTAGTCTACAAAGGGTTGTCTGGCCTTAATCTATCTGCCTCGTGGCAGCCAGATGACCATTTCTTTGTTTTCATTGATACGGATACCGTCACTAACTCTGGCTACCAGACTGAACTGACAATCTTCGACCTTTCCATGGGGGCAGGTTTTGTTGCTCCAGTAGATACAGACCAATCAACACTATTGGTTGGCCGTTTTTTTCTAGTCGGCCAAACCTATGAAGTATGCATTGAGGGTTTCTGCGGAGAAGTTGATAATGACGGCTATGGTATCGAAGTAGGGTTGCGCCACCGATTCACAGAAAGCGGGGCAATTGAACTTGCCTGGCAGCGCCAATCTCTAGACTATTCGTCAGGATCATTTCTGAGGCTTGGCCTTCATTTTGGGGGCAAAGGTCACGGCCTTTATGGCAACATTAAGCTCTATGACGATGCCACCCTGAGCACTTTAGCCTATCGCTACACCTTCTGATCAGTACCTGCGTGCTGCACTTCATTTAATCAACAGGGCCGGTGATCACCGGCTTTTTTATTGCCGCCCATTATTGCAGCCAGGCGTTGCCGCTGGGACAAAATGACCCATCCCGCTACTTTGATCTGATGAGGCTTCTGATTTTTCACCCCTTTTTGCAGCCTTGAACGGCCTGAAACAACGGATTTTCTGTTCTTATTCTCCTGCAGTCTGCGGCACATGGCTTGCTGTTTAACAGCATCAATTGCAAATCAGCCATACCACAGTAAAGGACGTCTCATGACTGCATCGGTTGCTCCTTCACTTTATCAGTTGCCACTATGGGTGCTGCTGGAAAAGCAGGTAGGCCTGTCGCGCGGCTGGGAAAGCATTCACTGGCAGGTGGCCGAACTCAGCGCCCAGCCGATTGATCATCCCGAAGCGCGCGCCATGACACTGCAGCTCTACAAGGGTGACCGTGCCGCTTACCGTTTTAATCTGTCATCTCAGGCCCCCAAGCTGTTTGTGATCTGTGAAGCCCGTGAAGAAAACCAGGTGCCTCATCTGCTGACGGTTTGTCAGGATGAAGCTGCCGACTACATGGATGCCGGTCAACCGGTGCTGGACATTCCGCTGCCGGAAGCCATTCAGGCCTGGGTGGAGGCCTTCATGGCCCACCACGGTGAATGGGTGGACCCGCGTGAAGCCAATCGCCGCCTGCGTGAAGCTGACCCTCAGCCGCGTCAGCAACCCGGGGGCTGCGGATGAGCCAATCAGAAACACCGGCAAGCGGTTTCCTGAGCCGCTGGTCCAACCGCAAGCAGGCCACCCGCACGGAAACCGATGCGACCACTGAGCCTACCTTAACCGTTGCCAGAACACTGGAGCATGGCCCGCTTTCGGCGGGCGCGGCGTCAGCGGTAGATGCTGAGCACGCAACCCCGAGCGAAAGTCTTTCAGACACCCAGTCCGAGGCGCTTTCCAACACCGAGCCTGAAGCGCTTGCCGACACCCCACCCGAGCTGACTGATGCAGATATGCCATCACTGGACAGCTTGCACGCCGGCAGTGATGTTTCGATGTTTTTTTCCAAAGGTGTCAGCCAGGCATTGCGTCAGCAGGCTTTGCGCCGCCTGTTTCACCAGCCGGAATTCAACGTGCGCTGCCCGCTGGATGAATATGCCGAAGACTACAGCCAGATGGCCACCCTGAGCAGTGAAGCCGCCGGGCAATTACGCAGCTGGGCCAAAGATCGCATCAACAATCTTCTGGATACCACACAACAACCTGATGAGCAGAACCTCCATGAACCAGAACACCACCAATCGGCTGGCACAACGTCAGGCGATCAACAGCCTGCCACCGCTGCTGGCGATGCAGAGCAGCAGCATCAGTTACCAGAGCAACGGCCACCTGCTGATCATCGGACCTGAGGATCTGGCCCATCTGACCGCCGGTCAGATTCGTGGCACCCGCAGCATCACCCTGTTGGCTCATGGTGCCATCAGCAATCAGGATGAAAGCCACCTGGAGCAGGCTCTTGCCAGCGCCCAGACCAGTGCTGGTAACCTGCAGGTGATTCACACACCACTGGTCAGCCTGAAAGGCTGGCTGGGACAGTTTGAGTTGCTGGTACGTGATCAGCAGCAAAACACACCCTTTAACCCAGCGAAGGCATTAATCGGTCAGTTGCATTTTGATCTGGTGCTGGATCTGAGTGATGAGCCGGTGATACCCAGTGAACTGGCACCTGCTGGTTATTTCCATGTGGCTGCCGGTTCACATGAGCTTCAGGCCGTGATCCCGCAACTGGGTGAACTTCAGGGTGAGTTTGAAAAACCTGCCTACATTGCCGTCAACAGCAGCATCTGTGCGCATGCGGACCGAGGGCAGACCGGCTGTACCCGCTGCCTGGATGTTTGCCCGGCAGATGCCATCAGCAGCCACAACAACACCCCGACCCATGATTTCGCCATTGCCGTGAACACCGCGCTTTGCCACGGTGCAGGCAGCTGCACCACCGCCTGCCCGACCGGTGCGCTGGCATTTGTCACCCCCCAGCCGCAAAGCCAACTCAGCCAGTTGCGCCAGTTGGTGGACACCTACCGCCAGCAGGGTGGAGAACGCCCGGCACTGCTGATCCATGCACACCAGAGCCCACCAGAGCTGGAACAACTGCCGGATTTCATCCTGCCGCTGGCACTGGAAGAAGCCGCCGGTGTGGGCATTGAAATCTGGATGTCGCTGCTGGCTGCTGGTTGCACCTTTGTAGCCATTCAGTTGACCGATGAAATGCCCAACAGCCTGCGTCAGTTGCTGCAGAAAGAAGTGGCTCTGGCCGGGCAACTGTTGACCGCGCTGGGTCATCCGGCACAGCGCATTCAAACCGTGGAAGACCAACAACTGGCCAGCCGCCTGCCGGAACTGGATCAACACTTGTCGAACTGGCACAACCTGCCCGCCAGCGATCCGTTTGAGTGGGAAGGCAAACGTGGCACATTGAATGCCGCGCTGGAGCGACTGTTTGAACAGGGTGAAGCGCTGGAAGCTGCCATTGCGCTACCCAGCGGTGCGCCCTACGGCCAGGTGCTGCTGAATACCGATGCCTGCACCCTGTGCATGAGCTGTGTGGCCCTCTGTCCCACCGGTGCCCTGCGTGGCAACAGCAACGAACAGCCCCGGCTGGCCTTTCTGGAAGCCGATTGCGTGCAGTGTGGCCTGTGTGAACGCAGTTGCCCGGAACGTGCCATCAGTCTGGAAGCCCGCTTTACACCAGCACCCGGCGAGCGCCTGCATGAGCGGGTGTTGAAGGAAGAACAGCCCTTTCATTGCATCAGTTGCGGCAAGCCTTTTGGCAGCCACAGCACCATCACCGGCATCATGAAAAAACTGCAGCACCACAGTTACTTCCAGGGTGAAGCAGCCAAACGCCTGCAAATGTGTGAAGACTGCCGGGTGCGCGACAGCTACCGCGAACTGGCTGCCGATCCCGAAGCCCAGTTGCGCCTGTAAGGAGAAAGATCATGCATCAGGAACACCAGGCACTGCGTGCCGATATTTATGCCCTGCTGGCCAGCCTGTTCCGGTCGGCACCGTCTGCAGAACTGCTGGATTTTCTGCAGCAGATGGAGATCGACACCAGCCGTTCAAACCCCATGACCCGTGGCTGGCAATTGCTGCAACTGGCCGCTCGTCAGGCCAACCCGGAGATGCTGGAAGATGAATACCTGCCGCTGTTCATTGGCATCGGGCAGGGGGATGTCACCCCCTTTGCTTCCTGGTATCTGACCGGTTCCATCATGGAGGCCCCGCTGATTGAGCTGCGCAAGGATTTAAAAATCCTGGGCTTCGAGCGGGAAGAAAGCAGCAAGGAGCCGGAAGACCATGTCGCCGCTTTGTGTGAAGTGATGAGCCTGCTGATTCAGCAGGGTGCCAGTGCTGAACGCCAGGCCACGTTTTTTAATCGCCACCTGGCCGGTTGGGTTGAAGCCCTGTGCAAGGATGTACAACAGGCTCCCAGTGCGGTGTTTTATCAGGCGGTGGCAGAACTGGCAGAAGCCTTTTTTCAGCAGGAAAAACTCTACCAGCCTGCCACTGAAACACAGCACAGCCAGGTGCAGGCGGTACAGCTTTTCAGCCCGGCAGGTTAGGAAGCCTACTGATTAACTATTACGCTTGCCTATACTGCGTTGAAATTGATCTCAAAATGCTCATTTACTTCGTGTAAACTCCGCTTATTCAATCAATTTCGCCTTGTCTTGCCTGCGCTCATCACGTTAATCAGAGGCTTCCAGAGTAGAAGCCTTTAACGCAAGGCTCTGGCTGCAGCAATATTCCAGAACAGGAAGGGTTGCAGTTTGCTCAGCAGCTCCTGCCCGAGCAGTTTGTTAATGGCCAGTGAGGGATCACTGGTATCGCGTCTGGGTGGAGGAATATAGGTTTGTCCGCTGGAGGCACGAATCGCTGCACAAACCGGCTCGGCCAGATGCTGGCCCCGAGCGGTCACCACAGCCGTATCACCATTGGCCAGCAACACCACACTGCCGGGTGGGTAAATGCCAAGCTGAGCCAGAAACTGACTGCCCAGCTCCGCATCCATCTGGCGGTTTTCACCGCCCAGCAACTCCTTTAATGCCTGGCGCGGTGTCAGCAGTGAACGGTACTGACGCACCTGGGTCATGGCGGCATAACTGTCTGCCAGCCCCAGCAGCCGACCGCCCACACCAATGGCGCGGCCCTTCAGGTGTCGCGGATAACCCGTGCCATCCAGCCGTTCATGATGCTGCAGCACGGCTTCCAACCAGACCTCATCCTCAACACCCAGACTCTGCAATAAAAAGGCTGATTTTTCAGGATGCCCCAGAATGCGACTTTTCTGGATCGGGTTCAGCCCTTCCTGCTGCTGACTCAGCAAATCCTGCAGTTCCAGCACACTCAAATTAGCTGTTAAAGCTGCACATAACAGGGATACCGGCTCCTCTACCTGCTGCATGCGCTGCACCACTACGGCCAGCAATACGGCTGAACGCAGTGATTGCATTAAGCTGACAGACTGCCGGGCTACCGGCCAATGTGCAGCACCCAGCAGTGCATCAGGCATGCGTGCCGCCAATAACAACAGGCGCTCAGCCATGTCACGGATGCCACGCGGCAAACCACCGGGTTTGCGGCCTTCATTCAGGGTGTGGTGCAATTTCAGCAGTTGCTGGTAAAAACCCTCCAGCTCCAGAAAAGGGTTTAAATCACTGGTATAACGCTGGCTCTGAACTTCGGTGGTATCACCACCGCGGTTGATGCGTTTTTCATCAGGGTCCAGATAACCCTGCATCAGCAGGGAAGCCACCTGCTGCTCATGTTCAACCTCAGCACCACGCGCCAACAGCAGCACCCGGCTGTGGGTATAAACATTAAAGGGTGCCTTGTCTCCGACAATCAGTTCACCCTGCACCAGTTTTTTCAGCTTACCCATTCTGCAACGCCCTCACCGGCAACCCATCTGACAGCAGCTTACCCCATAACACACCAGGTCGCTGCATGACTCTGATGATCCAGCGTAGCCTGCATGCGACAAAAAGCCATGCCTCTCCAGAACACCGGGTCAAAATGACCCATCCACTCTTTTTCCATACCAGTCATACGGATTTCGGGCGGATTTTTCTTCCTCTTCCGCCTTCGATTTCTGGCTCCCGGATTGCAAAAGAAAGAAGGTTAAATGACAACTCAGAAGAAAGATGGGGATGAATCATGCAAAACAATAACACCAGCGCAACGGTTCAGGCTGAACGCCGCCGTTTCCTGAAAGGCCTGGCCAGTGCCTCGGCGGCTGCCGGTCTGGCTGCTGCTGCAGGCACCGCCATGGCCAGCAGCGAACCGGTTGAAACGCCTGTGATGGATGATCAGGTACAGGGTTACCGCGAATCCGATCACATCCGCGCTTATTACGCCAGTTGCCGCTGAGCAGACCAGAACAAAGGGGAAACAAGATGCGTTTAACCAGAAAAAAAACGGCTGCCGAAACCGAAGCAGCTCAGAGTGAAGGACTCGGCGTCTCGCGTCGCGGCTTTCTGAAAGGAACCGGTGTCGCTGCCGGTGGTCTGGCTGCCACCGGCCTGCTGGGTCAGGGCATGATTCGCAAGGCCGATGCACAGACAGCCAAATCCAGCGCTCCGGTGGAAGTGAAGCGCACCATCTGTACTCACTGCTCGGTAGGTTGTGGTGTTTATGCCCACGTGCAGGAAGGTGTCTGGACTTACCAGGAGGCCGCCTTTGACCACCCGATCAACAAGGGTGCCCACTGCGCCAAGGGTGCTGCACTGCGTTACCACGGTCACTCCACCCGTCGCCTGAAATACCCGATGAAGCTGGAAGGCGGCAAGTGGAAAAAACTCTCCTGGGAACAGGCCATCAACGAAATCGGCGACAAGATGCTGCAGGTTCGCCAGGAATCCGGTCCTGATTCCATTTTCTGGCTGGGTTCTGCCAAGTTCAACAATGAACAGGCCTACATGTTCCGTAAAATGGGCTCCCTTTGGGGCACCAACAACGTGGAGCACCAGGCCCGTATCTGTCACTCCACCACAGTGGCCGGTGTAGCCAACACCTGGGGCTACGGTGCAATGACCAACAGCTACAACGACATGCAGAACAGCAAGTCGATCCTGTTCATTGGTTCCAACGCCGCTGAAGCCCACCCGGTTTCCATGCAGCACACCCTGCTTGCCAAAGAGCGCAACAACTGCAAGGTGGTGGTGGTTGATCCGCGTTATACCCGTACTGCAGCCAAGGCTGATGAGTATGTACGCATTCGCTCCGGTTCTGACGTGGCCTTTATCTGGGGTCTGCTGTGGCACATTTTTGCCAACGGCTGGGAAGACAAGGAGTTCATCAAACAGCGTGTTTACGGCATGGATGAAATCCGCCGTGAAGTGCAGCAATTCCCACCATCGGTCGTGGAAGACATCACCGGTGTGGGTGAAGCCCAGATGTATAAAGTGGCCAAGATGCTGGCCGACAACCGCCCCGGCTGTATTGTCTGGTGTATGGGTGGTACTCAGCACACCACCGGTAACAACAACACCCGCGCTTACTGCATTCTGGAGCTGGCACTGGGTAACGTGGGTAAATCCGGTGCCGGTGCCAACATCTACCGTGGTCACGACAACGTACAGGGTGCCACCGACTTTGGTGTACTGTCCGACTCGCTGCCCGGTTATTACGGTCTGGCCGAAGGTTCCTGGCGTCACTGGGCCGGTGTCTGGGGTCTGGATTACGAGTGGATTCAAAACCGTTTTGACCAGAACACCTACCGTGGTGGCAAACCCATGCACACCAGTGGTATCACTGTGTCTCGCTGGGTCGACGGGGTACTGGAAGACAAGGAAAAGATCTCCCAGAAAGACAACCTGCGTGTTGCCCTCTACTGGGGTCATGCAGTGAACTCCCAGACCCGTGGCCCGGAAATGCGCGAAGCCATGAAAAAGCTGGACATGATGGTGATTGTCGACCCCTATCCGACGGTTGCCGCTGTCATGAACGACCGCACCGATGGTGTGTACCTGCTGCCGGCTTGTACCCAGTTTGAAACCTACGGCTCGGTGACTGCTTCCAACCGCTCCATTCAATGGCGCGACAAGGTGATTGAGCCTCACTTTGAGTCCAAAACCGACCACGAGATCATGTATCTGCTGTCGAAAAAACTGGGCTACGAAAAAGAGCTGTTCAAGAACATCACCATCAATGGCAACGAGCCGCTGATTGAAGACATCGTGCGTGAATACAACCGTGGCATGTGGACCATCGGTTACACCGGTCAGAGCCCGGAGCGTCTGAAGTACCATCAGCAGAACTGGCATGCCTTTGACTTCACCAGCCTGCGTGCCGTTGGCACTGAAGCAGATGGTGATTTTTACGGTCTGCCGTGGCCTTGCTGGGGTACGCCAGAAATGAAACACCCTGGCACCCACATCCTGTATGACACCAGCCTGGCCGTTAAGGACGGTGGCCTGGGCTTCCGTGCCAACTTCGGTGTGGAGCGTAACGGTGTCACCCTGCTGGCCGAAGGCTCCGCTCCGGTGGGTAACGAAATCGGTGACGGTCACCCGGAAATTTCTGCCAACCTGCTGAAACAGCTCGGCTGGTGGAATGATCTGACCGCCGAGGAAAAAGCAGCTGCTGAAGGCAAGGACTGGAAAACCGACCTCTCCGGTGGTATCCAGCGTGTCTCCATCAAGCATGGTGTGGCGCCCTTTGGTAACGGCAAGGCCCGGACCATTGTGTGGACCTTCCCGGATGCCATTCCAAAACACCGCGAGCCGCTCTACACCACCCGTCGTGATCTGGTTGCCAAATACCCAACCTGGGATGACTTTGAAGCCCTGTACCGTCTGCCGACCCTCTACAAGTCGATTCAGCAGCGTGACACTTCAGCCGAATTCCCGATCATTCTGACCTCCGGTCGTCTGGTTGAGTATGAAGGTGGTGGTGATGAAACCCGCTCCAACCCCTGGCTGGCAGAACTGCAGCAGGACATGTTTGTGGAGATCAACCCCTTCAATGCCAACAGCCTGCGCATTCGTGATGGTCAGGATGTCTGGGTTTATGGGCCGGAAGGCGGCAAGGCCAGGGTCAAGGCACTGGTCACCAATCGGGTGGACCGCAACGTGGCCTTTATGCCTTTCCACTTTGGTGGTTTCTTCCAGGGCGAGAACCTGCGTAACCGCTATCCGGAAGGCAGTGCACCCTATGTATCCGGTGAAGCCGTGAATACCGTAACCACCTACGGTTACGACCCGGTCACCCTGATGCAGGAAACCAAAACCACTGTCTGCCGTATTGAAGCAGCCTGATCCCTGAGGAGAACACCATGGCTCGTATGAAATTTTTGTGTGACTCAGAGCGCTGCATCGACTGCAACGGTTGTGTCACGGCCTGTAAAAACGCCAACGAAACCGAATGGGGCATTCAGCGCCGCCGCGTGGTTACCCTGGATGACGGTGAAATCGGCAAGGAAGTTTCCATCTCCGTGGCCTGCATGCATTGTTCTGATGCACCCTGCATGGCCGTTTGCCCGACCAACTGTTTCTACCCCACTGAAGACGGTCTGATCCTGCACAACAAGGACACCTGCATCGGTTGCGGTTACTGCCTCTACGCCTGCCCCTTCGGCGCTCCACAGTTCCCGAAACAGGGTGCCTTTGGTGCCCGCGGCAAGATGGACAAGTGCACCTTCTGTGCCGGTGGCCCGGAAGCCGATCCGGCACTGGAAGCCCAGAAGTACGGCGCCAACCGTCTGAAAGACGGCAAGTTGCCCCTCTGTGCCGAAATGTGCTCCACCAAGGCACTGCTGGCGGGTGATGCACAGGAAGTTTCAGACATCTTCCGTGAGCGGGTCGTTTACCGTGGTCACAGAAATGGTGCCTGGGGTGCCACCCAGCAGGAACCCGGCCTGAGCGAGCTGGCTCGTCAGGCTGCCGAACTGGCCACTGATGCAGCGAGAAGCTAATCATGAAATACCGCAAGCGTAACCGCGGCTGGTTCAGCCTGGTTGCGCTGCTGCTGGCAGGCTGTTTATTCAGCTTGCCTTCAGTGGCCCAACCTCAGGGCGGCCCACCCGCAGATGCCCGCAAGGAGCTGATGCAAACCTTGCCGGGTACCACATCCGACTACTGGCGGAATGTGCAGGGCGGCGTTACCGGTACCACCAGCTCCCGCAGCCCGGGTGCCGAAACGCTGATCATGGTTCAGGGTGAACAGTGGCGCAACTGGCGCAACCACTGGGTATCCCCCGGTGGCCTGATTGCGCTGGGTGGCAGTGCTGCCGGCATCCTGCTGTTCTGGCTGCTGGTCGGCCCGGTCAAGCTGGAGCATCCGCGCACCGGTCGCAAGATCGAGCGCTGGACCCGGATGGATCGCACCATTCACTGGTATGTGGCCAGCCTGTTCATCATCCTGGGTTTCACCGGGCTGATGCTCTTGTATGCCAAGTGGTTTCTGCAGCCGATCCTGCCCGGTGGAGTCTGGGCGGCCTTCATGACCGCAGCCAAGAACATCCACAACTACCTTGGGCCCCTGTTTGCACTGGGACTGCTGGCCATGATCCTGAAATGGATTCGCCACAATGCCTTTAACCGGGTGGACCTGAAGTGGTTTGCCAAGGGTGGCGGTATTGTCGGTAAAGGTCATCCCCAGGCTGGCTACCTGAATGGTGGTGAAAAGGTCTGGTTCTGGATTGTCACCTTTGTCGGCCTGACGGTGGTGATTTCCGGCTTGATTGCCGATTTCCCCAACTTCGGCCAGAGCCGTGAAACCATGCAGATCACCCTGCTGGTGCATGGCATCGGCGCGCTGATTCTGATGGCTGCCTCTTTTGGCCACATCTACATCGGCACCGCCGGAACCGAGGGTGCTTTTGAAGGCATGAAAACCGGTTACGTGGATGAAAGCTGGGCCAAACAGCATCATGACCTCTGGTATCACGCTGTGAAGGATCAGGCCATCGACGAAGCCGAGCTGGAAGCCCGCAAAGCGGGTAACAGTCAGACAGCAGCCAATCCAACTCAGGCCTCCTGAACACTGCTGTTCCTCCAGGCTTCAGCCATTGATGAAATGGCTGAAGCCTTTTTACTGGCTGTCATGGTCAGGCCTTTATGGCTATCATCCCGCAGATGGCTTTGCCTTTTCTTTTGATTGAGTACAGGAGTCCTGACTGATGAAAGCCCTTGATCCCCAGATCCAGACTGAAATTGAAGCAGCAGCCTTCCGCCGCCTGCTGCAACACCTGGATAACAACAAAGACGTGCAGAACATCGATCTGATGATTCTGGCGGACTTCTGCCGCAATTGCCTGGCCAAATGGCTGATGGCCGCCGCCGAAGATCAGGACGTGGAGCTCAACTACGATGAAGCCCGCGAAATGGTCTATGGCATGCCTTATGAAGAGTGGAAGGACTTGTATCAGCAACCGGCCACCGAAGCTCAGTTAAAGGCTTTTGCCGAGCGTGAAGCCGCCCGCAAGGCACGGGGTGATCACTGATGGCACAGGACTTCATTCCGTTGCAGATTGCTGTACTGACCCTGTCCGACACCCGCACCCTGGCCGAAGACAAATCCGGTGACACCCTGATCAAGTTATTGCAGGAAGCCGGGCACCAACTGGCCGAGCGCCAGCTGATCCCGGATGATGTGTATCAGATGCGCGCCGTGGTCAGCCAGTGGATTGCTGATCCCGCCATTCAGGTGATCCTGACCACCGGCGGCACCGGTTTTACCGGTCGGGACTCCACCCCGGAAGCACTGCGCCCGCTGTTTGATACCGAAATTGAAGGTTTTGGTGAGCTGTTCCGTCAGGTGTCTTATGACGAAATCGGTTCATCCACCATCCAGTCTCGCTGCCTGGCCGGACTCGCTAATCGCACCGCCATCTTCTGCCTGCCCGGCTCCACCGGCGCCTGCAAAACCGGCTGGAACAACATCCTGCAGGAACAACTGGATGCCCGCCACAAACCCTGTAACTTTGTTGGTATCCTGCTGCATGGCAAACAACTGCACAGCTGATTCACACTCAAGAGCCTCAACATGACCCAGACACCTGCCCTGATCCCCGTTGCCACTGCACTTGAACACATGCTGGAAACCCTGCACCCCTTGCAGGAAGTCGAGTGGTTGCCGCTGAGGCAGGTTGCCGGTCGGGTCACGGCGCAGTCCATCAACGCCACGGTGAATGTGCCACCGGCTGACAACTCCGGCATGGATGGTTATGCCCTGCATCACCGGGATGCCGGTCAGCCACTGCAGGTTTCACAGCGCATCACCGCTGGCACTGCACCTCAGCCTTTGCAAGCGGGCACCTGTGCACGGATTTTCACCGGTGCGGAGATTCCGCCTGGAGCTGACTGTGTGGTGATGCAGGAAGTGGTCGAGATCAGTGCCGATGGCAAGGCAGTGATTCCGGCAGATATCCGTGCAGGGCAGAATGTTCGCCCTTGCGGGCAGGACATCAAAACCGGTGAAGAACTGCTGCCGGCAGGCACCCGGCTGGATTATCGGCACCTGGGGCTGCTGGCCAGCAGTGGTTTAAACAAGATTCTGGTATTCCGGCGTCCGAAAGTGGCATTGCTGGCCACCGGTGATGAACTGGTGGAACCCGGCCAGCCGCTGTTGCCGGGGCAGATTTACAACTCCAATCGCCCATTGCTGACCGGCCTGCTGCATGCGCTGGGCGCTGAAGTGCTGGATCTGGGACCGATTGCGGATACCCGCGCAGCAACCGAGCAGGCATTACGCCTGGCCGCTGAACAGGCAGACCTTATTTTATCCACAGGGGGTGTTTCGGTCGGCGAAGAGGATCACATCAAACCGGCGGTGGAAGCACTCGGGCAACTGAGGCTGTGGAAACTGGCCATGAAACCCGGTAAACCTGTGGCCTTCGGCCAGATCGGCAAGGCGGCCTTTCTGGGCTTGCCGGGTAATCCGGTGTCGGTGTTTGTCGGAGCCCAGGTGTTTTTACGCCCGCTGCTGGCTCGATTGGCCGGGCAAACTGCATCAGGAGCCCTGCCACTGGAGCAGGGAGTGGCCGGTTTCAGCGCCAGCACCCAGATCCGTCAGGAATACCTGCGAGTGCGTGCTGAACTGCATCAGGGCCAGTGGCAACTGCAGGCCTTCAGCAATCAGAACTCCGGTGTGCTCAGCTCAGTAGTCTGGGCCAATGCACTGGCCATTTTGCCACCGGGCAGCAACATCCAGCCCGGTGATCCAATAGCGTTCATGCGCTACTGAGAAACCTCAGAAGGTTAGGCAAGGCGAAATTGGCTGAAAAAGCGGAGTTTACACAGAGTAAATGAGCATTTTGAGGCCAATTTCAACACAGCATAAGCCAGCAAAGTAGTTAATCAGGGGTTTCTTAGAAGTCCAGCACCAATGGCGGGTTAAGTCCCGGATCGGCCCAGCGGCAGCTGCTGGCATTCACGGTGGTGTGTCGACCTGAACGGTCTGGGTAGATGCCGTAACCCTCATGGATGTGGCCACAGACATGCAATCTGAGTTGCGGCAGCTGTTGCAGGCGCTGTTTTAAATCCTCACAACCGACATGTTCACCGGTGCTGGTCTGATCAGCCAGCCCATGGGGCGGGCCGTGAGTGATCAATAACTCCACATCATCAGGAATCCGCCGCCAGCGCTCAGCCAGGGGTTCACCACGTGACAACATGAAGGAAAAGTCAAAAAAACGCGGTGTCCAGGGGCTGCCCCAGACCCTTATGCCTTCCAGCTCACAAGCGGAATCCTGCAGATAGATCACTCCCTCGGGTATCAGCTGCAGCATCTGCTCCGGCAGGGCTTCAAAGCACCGATCATGGTTACCCGCAATCAGCAGTTTGTGGCGATGCGGCTGCCCGGCAAACCACTGCAAAAAAGCCGCCACATCCTCCAACTGCCAGCCGGAAGAAAAATCCCCGGCATGAATCAGGCAATCCCCTTCCGGCAACACCAGCTCTTCATGTCGTCCATGGGTATCACTCACCAGTACCAATCGCATGCAACCTTCCTCAGCAACCTTCCTATGCACTCACTGCTTCCCTGCATGGCATCATACCTTGAAGCTGTCGGTCAAGTTCCTTAAACCGGTCACTGCAGCACGCAGTTGCTCAGACCGGCGGCGCCCGGCCTCTGCCTGTTCGGCCAACTGGTCAGATGCAGTACGGATTTTTTCAGTATTGCCGGAAATTTCCGAAGTCACTGCATTCTGCTCTTCCACAGCGCTGGCAATCTGAACCGCCATGTCACTGATGTGGGTGTTGGCCTGATCAATCATCTTCAAGCGCTCGGCAGCACGAACACTGTCTTCAACACTGCTGCCTGCCTGTTGATGGCAGGCCTGCATGCGCGCCACTGCTTCATCCGTTGATTTCTGCAGGGCATCAATCATCTGGCGAATTTCTTCCGTGGCACCCTGGGTGCGTTGTGACAAGGCCCGCACCTCGTCAGCCACCACCGCAAAACCGCGACCATGATCACCGGCGCGAGCTGCTTCAATGGCTGCATTCAGTGCCAACAGGTTGGTTTGTTCTGCCACCCCCTGGATGGTGACCAGAATACCGGTGATCTGCTGCACCTGATCATCCACCTGCTGCAGTGTCTGCATGCCCTGGGTCAACTGACCAGCCAGATCGGATACCCCCTGACGATTGGCTTCCACCAGCTTTAACCCTTCACGAGTGGAGGAGGCTGCATCTTGTGCCTGACTGGCGGTGCTTTCTGCATTACCGGCTATTTCTTCAGTGGCGACCGACATCTGGTGTGCGGCGCTGGCAAGCTGGGTGATTTCCATCTGCTGGCCTTCGAGTTGCTGCAGATTTTCTGCGGCGGCCCGACGTCCGGCTTCAGCGTCCTGATCCAGCTGGTGTGTCAGTTGGGTTACCTGCTGCATGATGTGCTGCAGGCGCTCCACAAAGCGGTTAAACGCCTGACTCATGCGCCCGAATTCATCATCCCGATCCGCTTCCAGACGACGGGTTAAATCAGCCTCACCTTCGGAAATCTGCTCCAGTGCCACTGCCAGCCGCTTGACCGGCTGAATCAACAGATTCACCAGCAGGAACAGCAAGCCACAACTGATCAGAATGATCACCACCGAAAAAACCACCACACGCCAGGCCAGGGCCACCAGACCGGCTCGCGCCTCCGCTTCATCAACCAGCAGCAGAAACGTCCAGCCGGCCTCCGGCACACTGATGCTGGCTGCCATCCAGTCTCGCCCTTCGTAACGCACTTCCAACTGCTGCCCTTGTGCTGGCGGAGCCACGCCACCCAATAACTCCGTGGCATTGCGGCTCAGATAAACCGCATCAGGATGGGCCAGTACCTGCTGCTGTCGATCCAGCATCCACACCTGTGAAGTCCAGCGCAGATCGGTTGCCAGCAGCTCCTGTACCACCGCCGTGATGGCCAGGTCACTGCCGATCACATCCCGGTCATTGGCTCGACGTGGCATGGCCATGGAAATCACCAGATCCCCGGTACCAGCATCCAGATAGGGAGGGGTCACCACCAGACCACGCCGCTCTCGCGCCTGTTGATACCAGGGTCTGACACGCGGATCAAAACCTGCTGGTAAGGAAACACTGGGGCGGGACTGAATCATTTCACCCTGTTCCGTGCCTACATACACCAGACCAAACCCTCCGGCTTCACGTGCCAGCGTCAGGGCTGTGGGCCATTGTGACTGGTCATCAGGCAGGTGGGCAGCAAGGGATTCAATCAGGGCTGACTTGCCTTCCAGCCAGGCCGAGGCGCGACTGTGGATCAGGCGCAGGTTGTTGTTGATTTCACTGCGCAGCCCCTGGTTCAGTTCACTGCGCAGCAGGTGCCCCGCCAGCCCGCCGAGCAGCAATAACGCCAGCAATAACAGCGCTGCAACGGAAAGCAGTAACTTGTTCTGAAAGGAGAGTTTCATTTTGTTTGTCCTGAAAGTAGTGCCTTCCATGACGTATCAAACAAACTTCTGTCCTGTTTCTTTAAAAGGAATAGTTCAAAAACCACAAAAGCACGAAGTATTTTTTGCCAGAAGCATTTCAGGCTGATGAAAGCGAAGTGGCCGCCTGCCGGATGACAGCCTGACGCAACAAGGCCAGCAGCGGACTTTCCGTCTGCCAGCAATGCCAGTACAAGGGAATATCCAGCCAGCGACCGGGTATCAGATCCACCAGCGCACCACTGGCCAGCAGGGCTTGCACCTGCAGCTCCGGCACCATGCCAAACCCCAGCCCGGCCCGGGCCATCTGCACAAAACCTTCAGAGGAAGGGCAAAGATGGATCTGCTGGGGTTCCTGCTCCAGACCCAGTTGCTCTTTCAGAAATCGATGTTGCAGACGGTCATCCCGGTTGAACACCAGACAGGGAATCTGATGCACCGCATCCGGGATGAGGGCCGCCGAAGCCTGCCTTAATCCAGGGCTCAGCAAGGCGCGATAACGCATGCTGCCCAATGCTGCAACCTTGCCACCATTCACCGGCTGGGCGCTGCTGCACAGGCAAGCCATCACTTCGCCACGTTTCATGCGCCGCAACCCAACATCCTGATCTTCCACCACCAGTTCATACTGCACCTGGATACCACTTTCAGACTCAACCTCAGCCAGGGCCGCAGGCAACCAGGTGGCCAGCGAGTCTGCATTGGTGGTTAAACGGATCACCTGCTGTGCAGAGGCTTCTGCATCCAGCCCCAGACCGGCTTCAAGCTGGCGTACCTGTTGGAAGTGGTTGCACAGCCGTAATCCTAAAGCGGTTGGTTCCGGTGGTGTGCTGCGCAACAGAACCGGCTGACCCAGTTGCTCTTCCAGCTGACGAATCCGCTGACTGATGGCCGATTGGGTTAAGTGCAACTGCCGGGCAGCACGCTCAAAACCACCCTGTTGGACCACTGCCACCAGCGCCTGCAACAACCGATAGTCAATCATTAGCAACTCTTATGAATCAGTAAATTTATTCGTTAGACGAATAGATTAACCCACTGGACAATCTTCAACCAGCCAATCGCTTGCACACTGCATTACCACTGAGGAGTTTCAGCATGTCCCCCGTCATCACTGCCTTGCTCACCGGTTATCTGGTCACCATCAGCCTGATAGTGGCAATTGGTGCACAGAACGCCTGGGTGATGGGTAAAAGCATGCGCGGTGAACATCCTGCGGTGATTGCAGCGGTTTGCATCACCCTGGACACCCTGTTGATTGCCCTTGGTGTATTCGGTCTGGCACAGGTTCAATCCTTACTGCCGGAACTGGTGCCGGTGCTGACCTGGCTGGGTGTGTTGTTATTATTGTGGCTGGCCAGCCAGTCCTTGCTGCGTGCCTGGCAAGGGTCTGGTGGGCTGGTGGCCAGCAGCGGTCCTTCCGGTGCCAGCGCATTGCAGCTGGCCGGCCAGGCGGCTTTGATTTCGCTGATCAATCCTCATGTGTATCTGGATACACTGGTATTGATTGGCAGTGTGGGTGCCCAGCAGGCTGATCCCTTTGCTTTTGTGGTGGGTGCTGCAGCCGCTTCCGCCAGCTGGTTCACCTTGCTGACCCGTGGCTCACGCCATCTGGCGAGCTGGCTGAAATCACCCGCCCATTGGCGAGTGTTTGATCTGGTGATGGGGCTGTTGCTGGTTGTGATAGCACTGTCTTTAGTGCTCTGACATCAGCGCGGCATCACCCGAACATTGCCCAGTTGCTCCAGCGGTTGCGGCTGCCCCAGATAAAAACCCTGGGCAAAGTCCACATCCAGTTGCTGCAGCACCTCCAGGGTTGCTGCATTTTCAACAAACTCGGCAATGGTTTTCAGCCCCATGATGTGACCGATGTTGTTGATGGATGCCACCATCGCCTGGTCAATGGGGTTATCGGCCAGCTCCCGGATGAAAATGCCGTCAATTTTCAAATAGTCCACCGGCAGCTGTTTCAGATAGCCAAAAGAAGACAGACCACTGCCGAAGTCATCCAGCGCAAAACGACAGCCGAGTTTTTTTAATTCGGTAATAAAATCCCGCGCCAGCATCAGATCAGCCATGGCGGTGGTTTCAGTGATTTCAAAGCAGATGTAATGGGCGGGCACCCGATGCCGCTCAATCTGCTCACGAATGACCTGCAGGCAATGGGGATCACCGATGGAGGCACCGGACAGGTTGATGGCACACAACAGCGGTCGATTGCTGGAGCGCAACTGATCGCCCATCCAGGCCAGGGTATTACGAATCACCCAGGCGTCAATTTGTGGCATCAGGTTAAAGCGCTCTGCCGAGGGTATGAAGGCACCCGGTGGCACCACCTGCCCCTGTGGGTCTTGCAAGCGCAACAGGATTTCGTAGTGGGGCAACAGTGGTTCTGTCGTATTTAATGGCAACACTGGCTGACAATAAAGGCGAAACAGATCCTGATCCAGGGCTTGCTGGATGCGATTCACCCATTGCACCTGCTGGGTCTGCTGTTGTACTTCACTGCTATCCGGGGTGTACAGGTGCACCCGGTTGCGCCCCAGATTTTTAGCCGCATAACAGGCTGTGTCTGCCCAGGTCAGCACTTCATCCAGATCACCACAGGGTGACTGCAAGGGCACCAGCCCGATACTGACTCCGACACTGAACACTCGCCCTTCCCAGCTGAAGCGGAAATCACACACCACCTGACGCAGTTTCTCGGCTATATCCTGGCCGCGCTGCAGTGGGCAATGACTCAGCAGCACACCAAACTCATCGCCCCCCAGCCGAGCCAGCGTATCGCTCTGGCGCAGCAGTGGTTTCAGCGTGTCCGCCAGTTGCCGCAACAACAGATCACCGGCGCGGTGACCACAGGTGTCGTTCACAATCTTGAACTGATCCAGATCCATGTAACACAGGATGTGCTCACTCTGGTTTTGACCAACATCCTGAATCATCGCCTGTAACCGATGCTCAAATTCACGGCGATTGACCAGACCCGTCAAGGTGTCATGGATCGCCTGAAAACTCAGTTGCTGCTGCAGATGGTTGCTGTGGGTAACATCCTGCAGCACCAGCACCCAACCGATTGGATGCCCCTGATGGTCATGCAAGGGAGCAGGAGTCACTTCCACATCCGCACGTGCGCCTTTACTGGATAGCAACTGCAAACACTGTTTGCGACGACTCTGACACAGTGACTCCAGATTCAGCGGCTCTTGATCGCCTCCCTGCAGTGACAACACCTGCTGCAGGGGCTTGCCATAAGCCTGGCGTGATGGCCATCCGGTCAACTGGGCTGCCACCGGGTTCAGGTAGATGGTTTGAAACAGCGCATCACAGGTGATGACGCCTTCGGTAATGGCCTCCAGTGTCACCTGAGCCAGCTCAGAATGGCGATGTAACTGTGCCTCCATGCGCTTGCGTTCACTGATATCACGAATCACAGCGCTGTATTGCACCCCGCCTTCGGTCGGGCTGGCGGCAGTGGTGATTTCAACATAAAAAGCTGAACCATCTTGCCTGCGCACCACCAACTCATGAGGCCCTTCGCTGGCACCGGCAGCCAGTGCCGGGAACAGCTGGTCCGGCTGAATGCGCGGGTAAAGATGCTGGCAATCCTGATGCAACAACATACGGGTCGGCTGACCAACCAGCTCATGCCGGGCTTTACCGAACAGATGTTCTGCCCCGGGATTGATACTGGTGATGATGCCCTGCCCGGTGAAGGTGATCACCCCGTCACGGATATCCCGCACAATCAGACGGGTACGACTCACCATGCGATTAAGCTTGTCCATCACCCGGTTGTACTGGGCGGCAATCTGACCCACTTCGGTAAAAGGCTCCACCGGCACCCGCTGCTGCAGGTCCTCACTTTTTTCCTGCCTGGCCATGGCCATCAGCAGTTCATTCAGCTCGGTACGCGCCCCGTGTTCAGACACATTCAGGCCTTCCTGTTCACCGGTTGCACTGACGCGCAAAGGAATCCAGCGGCGCAGCACCAGCAGAAACACCAGCGCCAGGGTGAAAGAGTAAAGGCCGATGGCCAGCACACCCAGTAACTGCACTTGCAACTGGGCAAACCACCCCAGCCCCGTATCCAGTTGTTCGGCCCGGCCAAACAAGGCTACGGCCAGTGTTCCCCAGATGCCTGCCGCCAGATGCACCGGCACCGCAGAAATGGCGTCGTCCAGTCGCCAGCGTAATAACAATCGCTCTGCCAGCAGCATACAAAGGCTGCCAATCACACCAATCAATAAAGCCGCAGGCGTTGAAACGGCATGTGCAGAAGCCGTGACTGCCACCAGTCCTGCCAGGGTGCCGTTAATGGTCAAGGGGGTAACACGCTGCCCTTCCTGCCATCGCTGACTCACCAGCAACGCCACGATGCCACCGGCAGCACCGGCCAGCAGGGTGTTGATGATGATACCGGGGACGGCAGCAGTGAAGGCCAGGGTGCTGCCACCATTAAAACCCAGCCAACCAAAGATGAAGAACAGCATCCCCAGCATCGCCAACGGCAGATTGCTGCCTGGAATCTCCTGCACGCGACCTTCGGCATCAAAACGCCCTTGCCTGGGACCAATCACCAGCACCGCAGCCAGGGCCACCCAACCACCCACACTGTGCACCACGGTACTGCCCGCAAAATCCACAAACCCCAGGCGCTCCAACCAGCCTTCATGGCCATTGAATGCGCTGCTCCAGGCCCAGTGCCCAACCACTGGGTAGACCAGCACCGTAATTAATACGGTTAACATCACGTAGGTGAAAAAACGGCTGCGCTCAGCAATGGCACCTGAAACAATGGTTGCCGCCGTGGCACAGAAGGTCAGTTGAAAAAAGAAAAACCCGGCTTCATGCCAACCCAGCTGACTGAAGTCGGCCGCAATCCAGCGTGCTTCCGGCCACCAGCCGGAAGGATTACCAAACATCAAAGCAAAACCAACCAGCCAGTAGAGCACCACAACCACCAGCAGATCGAAGGCATTTTTCAAGGCAACATTGATGGCGTTCTTGCTACGAGTCAGCCCCGACTCCAGACACAAAAACCCACCCTGCATCAGCAAAACCAGTATCGCCGCCAACAACAACCACAGCGCATCAATTGCTTCCTTTTCCATTCTGTTACGCTCCCGTTGCCACTGCCTGGTTCATATCACAGACCTGCAACACTGACTCACAACAACCAGAATTCATGTCCTTTGAAGCAATCTTTATGCCATACATGATTTTATATACTGCACATGCAGTGAAGCAACGAATCAAAAATATGGAGCAACAGTCATATTAAGATAAACAAATGAACAGCTTGCATTAAATCAGAATAAGATCACCATCCACCTTACAAAAGGTTCATCCACCACCATCCTCTGCAACCACCGAATAACCACAAGATGAAAGGGTTTAATTCAGGTGCATACCGCTCATCACGCACCACAAATGAACATTCGGTCAGAAAAAATTAATGAAAAATCATAAAAAAGTAATATCCGCCAGACCAACATATTAAAGGCATTGATAAAAGCCTTTAATTGAATTATAAACTCCACTTTGCTTTAAGAAGCCTTGGATCAACACGGAAGATTAAAGGACCTATCCATGAATGCGGTGTTCAGCCCCATTGCAACCAATAAGGCGCTCTCACCCTGCGGCGCAGGCAGTCTGCTGCGTGTCTGCTCAGGTCAATCCCTGACACAGCAGCAAATCCACCATCATTTTGCTGACACCCTGCAGCAACAAGGCTTCCCACTGCCCATCTGCCAGAAAGTCTTTACCCTGGCCTCAGAAATGATCAACAACGCCATTGATCATGGTTTACTGGAGTTACCTTCTTCACTCAAGGATCAGGAAGACGGTTTTTCTCGCTTTTACCACCTGCGGCAGCAACGCCTGCAACAGCTGGAGCAACACCGTCAGATCACCACCAGTCTGTGCTGGACAGCTCCGCACATGCCCGGATTTCTGCAATTGCAGGTCAGTCACAATGGCCGTGGCTGGCACGCATACAACAATACCGCTGCAACCAACAACAACTTACAGGCCAGTGGTCGTGGGCTATTACTGATCAAAGCCCTGTCCAGTCACTTTGAAAGCCTTGAAGGTGGACGGCTGACACGTATCCGACTGGACTATTGATCTGAGGTATCTGATCCGAAGCACCTGATCTGACGCATTTGATTCCGGGCTTCTGAAGCAACTCCTCCCTGTGTGGCTTTTTTATCCCTTGGGCTGATCGGCCTGATCCGCTAAGATAGCGCCCTTTTTCCCCGCAAGCCCCGCTGGAGTGTATTGATGTCCGTCCGTTCTGCTGCCCGCCCTTCCTATATTCCCGGTCAACGCTGGATCAGTGATGCCGAGGTGGAGCTGGGACTAGGCACCATCCTGCAGTGTGATCGTCGCAGCGTGACGTTATTGTTCCCAGGCAAGGGCGAAACCCGTGTCTACTCCACCAGCAGCGCACCACTGACTCGTGTGGCTTTCAGTGAAGGTGACACCCTCAGCCATCAGGACGGCTGGACAATGCGGGTGGAAGACAGCAAGGAAGTGGACGGACTACTGGTGTATCTGGGTGAAAACCCGGAGGGTGCGTGGGTCGAAGTACAGGAAACCCAGTTGGATGCCAGCATCAGCTTTCAGGGACCGCGTGAGCGACTGCTTACCGGCCAGTTGGATCGCAACAATGAATACCTGCTGCGTGCCCTCAGCCGTCAGGCCCAGACACGGCTGGCCGGTGACCCGTTACGCGGGCTGCGCGGCCCCCGTGTGGGTCTGATTCCTCACCAGCTTTATATTGCCCATGAAGTGGGGCAGCGTCTGGCACCCCGCGTATTGCTGGCCGATGAGGTGGGACTGGGTAAAACCATTGAAGCCGGTATGATCCTGCACCAGCAACTGATCACCGGACGCGCCCGTCGTGCGCTGATTCTGGTGCCCGGCAGCCTCTGCCACCAGTGGCTGGTTGAGCTGCTGCGCCGCTTCGGATTACCGGTCACACTGGTGGATGCTGACCGGGTGGCAGCCACTGAAGCCGCCTTTGCTGATGCACCCATTGCCCTCGCCAGCCTGACCTGGCTGGAACAGGACCCAACCGCCTTTGCTCAGGTGTTGAACGAATCCTGGGATCTGCTGATTGTTGATGAAGCTCACCACCTGAACTGGTCCCCGGATGAGGCCAGCCCGGCTTATGAGTGTGTTCGGCAACTGGCTGAGCAGGTTCCCGGCCTGTTGTTGCTGACCGCCACCCCGGAACAATCCGGTGAAGCGGGCTTTTTTGCCCAATTACACCTGCTGGACCCGGCACGCTACCCTGAACTGGATCGTTTTCTGGCCGAAGAGGCTGGTTACCGCAGCTGCGCTGAAGCCATCACCCGACTGGAGCGCAAGGAGCCTCTGACAGACCAGGAACGTCAACTGCTGCTTGAGCGCCTGAGTCAGGACAGCCAGGCCTTGCTGAGCCTGCTGGAGCACCCCCAAAGCAGTGATGAACAACGCGATCAGGCACGTCAGCAGTTGATTGAACAACTGCTGGATCGTTACGGCACCGGGCGGGTACTGTTCCGCAACCGCCGCGCCAGTGTCCCTGGCTTTCCTGAACGCCAACTGCATGCCTCACCTCTGGAGTGCCCGGAAGTCTACCGGGAAGTACTGAACCAGTTTGACCAGCCTCACAAACAATTGATGGCCGCAGCCCTGACCGGCCATCCCTGGCCCTATGCCGGTCTTTATCCCGAGCGCCTTTATGCCACCCAACAGCGGGAAGAAGGCCAGTGGTGGCAATTTGATCCGCGTGTTGACTGGCTACTGGAAAAGCTGGATACCCTGCGCGATGAAAAAGTGCTGCTGATCTGCGCCCACGCCGACACCGCACTGGAGCTGAGTGAAGCGCTGCGACGTCGTAGTGGTCTGCTGGCGGCCGTGTTCCATGAAGACATGCCACTGATTGAGCGGGATCGTGCTGCTGCCTGGTTTGCGGATGAAGACGATGGTGCACCGCTGTTGATCTGCTCGGAAATCGGCAGTGAAGGGCGCAACTTCCAGTTTGCCTGCCACTTGATCCTGTTTGACCTGCCAGCCCACCCCGACCTGCTGGAACAACGCATTGGTCGCCTGGACCGCATCGGCCAGACCCGCAGCGTGCAGATTTACCTACCCTACCTGCTGGATACCCCCCAGGCAGCCTGGCTGGCCTGGTGTGATCGTGGACTGGACCAGTTTACCGGCCCACGTCCGGTCGGTGCAGCACTGTGGCAGACATTCCGCGAACCCTTGCACAACCTGCTGGAAGGTGTGATGGATACCGAAGATCTGATTCCAGAAGTGCAGGCTGCCCGCCAGGCCGCTGAAATTGAGCTGGAAGCAGGGCGTCACCGTCTGCTTGAGCTGGCTTCCCATCGCCCCGAAATCAGTGCACAGCTGATCGAGCAACTGGCAGATGCCAGCTTTGACAAGGAATTACGCCAGTATCTGGAAGTAGCGCTGGATGTTTACCGCATCCAGAACGAGGATCTAGACGAACATACCTGGTACCTGAAACCGGGACAAGAATCCGACACAGCAGTATTCAATGATGTGCACTTTGATATGGAAGAAGGCAGCTCCGGCACCTTCCTGCGTGACAAGGCACTGGCCCGTGATGACCTGCACTTCCTGACCTGGGAACACCCGCTCACCCGCAACTGCCTGGAAGCTGCCACCACCACAGTACAGGGCAATGCCACCGTGGCACTGCTGAAAAATCAGGCACTGCCGCCAGGCACCCTGCTGATGGAGGTGTTTTTCTGCCTGGATACACCTCAACAGCACGGCCTGAATGTTGAGCGCCACCTGCCCCCACAAAGCCTGCGGCTGCTGCTTGATGCCAGTGGCAACGACCTGAGCGGCAAGGTGGGCTTTAAAGGCCTGTCAAAACAGCTGCTGAAAATGAAAAAGAGCCTGGCGCGTGAAGTGGTTAAACAACGCCAGGAAAAACTGCGCCAGTTGCTGGACAAGGCTGATAACCTGGCGCAAGATCACCTGCCATCCCTGCTGGAAAGTGCCCAGCAACAAATGCGTGCCCTGCTGGACCCTGAAATTGCCCGTCTGAAGGCTCTGACTGAAAAGAATCCAGCCCTGCGCCCGGAAGAAATCACCCGACTGGAACAACTGCGCCAACAGTTGGATCAGGCACTCAACTGCGCCACCCTGCGTATGGACGCCGTACGAGTGATTGTCACCACTACTGGACAGGAATGATGAAAAAACATGCTCACCTGTTGCTGGCGCTGCATGCCTTCACGGTACTTGCATCCACAGCTCAAGCAACAGGTGACGCCTTACCGGCAGCTGTAACCTTGCCGAGCCATATTGATCGGCAACAGGCCAGTGTGCTGGATACATTTAACAGTGACGAGGTCCCGGCACTGAGTGTCTTTGAGCCCATGTACCTGATTGCCGGCGGCGAGTACGGGGAAGACATCAAAGCCCAATTTCAGTTCAGCTTCAAATACCGTATTTTTGACCTGCAATCACCCATGGTGGCAGGCAGACCCTGGCTGGAAAACTTCTACCTCAGCTACACCCAGACCAGCCTGTGGAACTGGTCAGCGGATTCCCTGCCATTTGAAGACACCAGCTACAAACCCTCTTTCTTCTGGGCACTTACAGATACAGCCTTTACCGACTTGGTCGCTTTTGGTTACGCCCATGAATCCAATGGTCAGGATGCTGAACTTTCGCGTAGCACCGATGCCCTCTTTCTGCAGCCCGCCTGGAGCTGGACCCTGGCCGATCGTGAACTGGTCGCCTTTCCACGTTTATTACTTTATCTGCGTAAAGGCCTCGAAAACCCAGACATCACCGACTACCGAGGTTATGGTGAGTTAAATCTGCGTTATGGTAGTGAAGACGGCTGGGTGATGCATAGCCAGTATCGCTACGGCAAGGCTGGACATCACAGCCTGCAACTGGACTTTACTTATCCCATCCGCACCCCGATTGCACTCCGCACAGGTGGTTTTTTGTTCATCCGGTATTTTCATGGCTACGGTGAAAGCCTGCTGACTTACGATGAGAAAACCGGGCCAATCCTTCGTATTGGACTGGCCATCGTTCGCTGATCAGCAGGCTTAACGCAGGATGGCTCGCAAAGCCTGATTCAGTTCGGGATACTGAAAGCGATAACCCTCCTGCAGCAACCTTTGAGGCAACATCCGGTCACTGACCAGCAGCAACTCGGCCAGCTCACCGAACAGCAGCCGCAGCATTTTTTCCGGCATGGGGAAAAGGGTTGGCCGGTGCAATGCCTTACCCAGTGCCCGGGTGAATGCTTCATTGGTCACTGGCTGAGGTGCACTGGCATTGTAAGCTCCCCGCGCCTCATCCTGCTTCAGCAACCAGGCATAAATCGCTGCAATATCCTGACGATGAATCCAGGGAAACCAGTGCTGCCCGTTACCCAGTCGTCCTCCCAGACCCAGTCGGAAGGGCAACAACATCCTTCCCAGAGAGCCGCCCCCTTGATCCAGGACCACCCCGGTGCGCACCAGACACACGCGTATACCTGCTGCTTCAGCCTGCAAAGCTTCCTGCTCCCAGGCCCGGCATAAATCATGGGTGAAGCCGGGTATTGGCGGTGTTGCTTCGGTGATTTCTGCATCACCCTGCTCACCGTAATAACCCACTGCTGAAGCGGAAATCAGTACCTTGGGTGGCAGAGACTGCTCCTTCATCCAGTCAACCAGTTGCCGGGTGGTGTTCACGCGGGAATCCACCAGCTCCTGCTTGCGCTCAGGTGTCCAGCGCTGATCGGCAATACCTGCACCGGCCAGATTAATCACGGCCTGGACCGAATCCCGCTCCAGTGCATCCAGTTTCTGCACATGATCGGTCACCCCTCGTGGCAAACGAGGTTTTTGCTGACGTGACAACAGCACCAACTGATGTCCCTGCCCAGCCAACAGGGGACAAAGAGCCTGCCCAATAAAACCTGTACCACCGGTGATGAGTATGCGCATAACTGCCTCCAACGCGAACAAGACGTACAATAACTATACAATACTTGAACAAAAAGCACATTCATTCTAAGCTTACAGCAGACACTCTTACTTCGGAAGCCAGTTTAAGATGCATTTATCCACTCCCCATCACGCCATTATTGGTGCTGGCCTGGCCGGCCTGAGCTGTGCACTGAAACTGCAGGGGCAGGGGCATCGGGTCACCCTGTTTGAAAAGGCTCGCGGCCCCGGTGGTCGCCTGTCCAGTCGGCGACGCCTGGAAACCACCTTTGATCTGGGGTGTCAGTCGCTTGGCGCTGAATCAGAAACCTTCCAGCTTCAACTTGAGGTATGGCAGAAACAAGGCTGGCTGACAAGTGAAGACCAGTTGCACTTTTACCCACCCGGGCGGATGAGCCATCTGACACGCCAACTGGCGGAATCCCTTGCCACCCCTGATGCACTTCAGTGCCAGACACGCATTGTACAACTGCAGCAACACCCAGATGGCTGGTGGCTGACGGATGATCAAGGTCAGCAGCATGGCCCCTTTGATCAGGTGACACTGGCAATTCCAGCCACTCAGGCACTGGCGCTGCTGGAAACCTGCGGCAGCAGTCTTGCGACCGCGCTGCAGCAGGCACAACAACAAGCGGTGTGGGTTGCTTATTTTGTTTTACCAGCAGGGCTCCACACCCGGAAAACCCAGTCGCCTGCTGTGCCACTGAGGCGTTGCACCCTGTTGAATGACAAACCAGGACAAGCACATCACCTGCAGCGCTGGGTGATCGAAGCAGACTGTCAGTGGAGTGAAGCACACCAGCACTTGCCTGCCGAGCAGGTGGCCAGACAGCTTTTTGAGCTTTGGGCGGCATGCCAGCAAACCCCTGAGCCGCTGCTGCTGGAAGCACATCGCTGGCTGTATGGCTTCACCACTCAGGCGCTGAAACAACCTTTTCTGCTTGATAACCAGACAGGCTTGGCCCTCTGCGGCGACTTCTGTCTGGGTGACCAGGCTGAACATGCCTGGTTATCCGGCAACTTGTTGGCCCGGGCCTTAAGCAGACCTGTACAATAGCTGTACCCACACTGCAGTAGTGACCTTTTTAATGTAAACTGCGCAACAACCCAAAATCACCGGTACCCAAATGGAGGCAAACATGGCACACGAAAACCAGGAGGAGCAGGGTAACAGCCCCCTGTACCCAATTCGTGAAGTGTCACGCCTGACCGGTGTTAATACCGTCACCCTGCGTGCCTGGGAAAGGCGTTACGGCCTGGTCATTCCGCAGCGCACCCCCAAGGGGCACCGGCTTTATTCCGCAGAGGACATTGAAAACGTACGCCGCATCCTGCAATGGCTGGACAAAGGCGTCAGTGTCAGCCAGGTCGGTGACCTGCTTGATCAGCCACCGGAAATGCCCATGCCGGTGCAACCAGCGGGCGACTGGGAGACCTTGCAACAACAACTGCGCAACAGCCTTGAGCAGCTTGACGAGGAACGCCTCGACCTGTTGTTTTGTGATGCTTACCTGCGCTGGCCCGGTCACCAACTGGTCAGCGAGCTGTTACGCCCACTGATCAACACCCTGCCCGCAGCATCGGCTGCATTCAGTTTATTGCTGCGTTACCTGCGCAGCCGTATCGGTGAACGCCTGCAGCACCGCTGCCGCACCCTGTCAGGCCCCAGAGTACTGCTGTTGAGCCAGGACAATCCTGCCGAACAACTCTTTGCACTGCTGGCACTGTCTGACACGGACTTTCAGGTATTCTGGCTGGATCAACCGGTGAACTTTGAAGCCATGTGCCACTGCGCCGAAAAATACCGCCCGCAATTGATCCTGCTGGCAGATCAGCAGTTATCAGCATCACAGCAGCAACAGCTGCAACAAGTTGGCCGCGGCCCACTGGTGCTGCTAAGTCCTGAACAACCACTGGATGCCACCAGCCTCTACAACCTGCTGCGCAACCCATGACCAATGCACGCCAGTTGGTGTGGTTCCGTTCGGATTTACGCACCCTCGATCACCCGGCACTTTATCAGGCACGCCAGCAGGGTGAAGTGCTGGCGGCATTTGTCATTACCCCAGCACAGTGGCAACAACATGGCTGGGGGGCATTAAAAACGGCCTTTGTGCTGCACAATCTGGCGGCCCTGCAGCAGCAACTGCAAACACTGAACATTCCGCTGAAGATCCTGCAGCTGCAAACCTTTGCAGAAACACCTGCTGCCTTGCTGCAACTGGCACAACAGCATCAGGTCAGTAACCTGCTGTTTAATGATGAATACGAGTGGAACGAGCAACAGCGGGATCAACAGGTTGAACAGGTCTTTCTTTCTTCAGGCATTGCTGTGCAACGCTTCACCGATCAACTGCTGTTGCCGCCGGGTAGCCTGCTGACCGGCAAGGGTGAAGCCTACAGTGTGTTCACCCCCTTCTGGCGTCGCTGGTTGCAGGCCTTACCCACGGCAAAGCTGCATCCCCTGCCGGAACCCCAGCCGCAGCATCCAGGCCAACTGACAACAGATCCGCTGCCGGTTTTACCGCAACATCCTGCCCTGCACCTCTGGCCTGCCGGAC
The DNA here is from genome assembly GCF_900119735.1 of Marinospirillum alkaliphilum DSM 21637. Classification (GTDB taxonomy): domain Bacteria; phylum Pseudomonadota; class Gammaproteobacteria; order Pseudomonadales; family Halomonadaceae; genus Marinospirillum; species Marinospirillum alkaliphilum. Next base: position 86,100 of record NZ_FPJW01000007.1, read on the forward strand.
AGGCAGCAGCCCTGCAACGCCTGCAGGATTTCTCCGGTCAGCGCCTGATGGCTTATCAGCAACAAAGGGATTTCCCGGCGCTGGATGGCACCAGCAGCCTGTCACCCTGGCTGGCGGTGGGTGCTCTGTCGGTCCGCCAGTGTCTGGCTGCGGCACTCCATGTCAGCCACGGTCAGATCAGTGATAAAAACACTGGTCCGGGCTGCTGGGTTTCTGAACTGGTGTGGCGAGAGTTTTATCGCAATCTGCTGCTGGCTTTTCCGCGTCTCAGCAGAGGCCGCACTTTCAAGCCGGAAACCGAACGCCTGCCCTGGCGATCACTGAACAACAGCAAGGTACAGCGTGACCTGCAAGCCTGGCAAAGCGGCCAGACCGGCTTCCCGCTGGTGGATGCAGCCATGCGCCAGTTACTTGCCACCGGCTGGATGCACAACCGCCTGCGGATGCTGACCGCCATGTTCCTGAGCAAACACCTGTTGATCGACTGGCGGGTGGGTGAGGCTTTTTTCATGCAGCACCTGGTGGATGGTGACCTGGCTTCCAACAACGGCGGCTGGCAATGGGCAGCGTCCACCGGCACCGATGCCGTGCCCTACTTCCGGCTGTTCAACCCCTACAGCCAGTCGCAGAAGTTTGATCCTCAGGGTGATTTCATCCGGAACTGGTTACCGGAACTGGCTCACCTGGATCACAAGGCCATTCATCAACCCCCTGTGGATAAAATGGACCTGTTTGGCAGTTCAAACTACCCACAACCCATCGTTGATTTAAAAATGGCCAGAGACCGTGTCATGGCTGCTTTTGAATCCCTTCGAAGCAGCCCTTAACCGGCTGATGCCTTTTTGACAAACTCAGATTTCAGTTTCATGGCACCGATACCATCAATCTTGCAGTCGATGTCATGATCACCATCCACCAGACGGATGTTCTTGACCTTGGTGCCCACCTTGACCACCAATGAGCTGCCTTTGACTTTCAGGTCCTTGATCACGGTGACGGTATCGCCATCAGCCAGTGGATTGCCATTGGCATCCTTGATGACTTTTTCTGCTTCATCGCTGGCACCCTCACCAGCAGTCCACTCATGAGCACATTCCGGGCAGACGTATTGCACGCCATCTTCATAGGTGTATTCAGAGCCGCAGGCAGGGCAGGGGGGCAGGGTACTCATGGCATCAACCTTGTGTTGTGGGTGAAAAGCGGACCATGATGCCAGAGCAGGACGGCATCACCAAGTCCGCTATCCGATCAACCGCTGCCTTCAGGCTGGCAAGTCCGGATGGTTGTGCTGGAACAACGAGCGCCAGTACTGGTTTTCGTTCGACAGGATGGTGGAAGCCGCTTCCACCAACTCCCGCAGTTGCTGGGTGCGCTGCCAACTGGTGGCACGCCCGGCCAGATGCTCATGCAGCTCAAAGGCCTCTTTTAATGTGGTGAGTTCACGCCACACCTGTGCAGCCATTGAAGACACCCGCACCACTTCGTTCTGACTGAGGATGCCATGAATGGCTGCACCCCAAGCCGGGAAAAAAGCGGTGAAAATCAGGATCGCCGGCAAGGTGAAAAAGAAGTGAATGGTCACCGCAAAAAAGGTCAGGGTGAACAGGCCAAACGCCAGCCGGTGCAGGTAGGTGTGTTCACGGTGCAAGTGATGGTAGCTGCTGAGGTAATAATGCCGGTGCTCTTCCAGCACCGCCCGGATGTACTGCAGGGTTTCAGTGTTGTGTTCTGTCATGGCATACACCGGTTGACCCGATGCACAACGCGGCAGGCCTTCAGCAATCAACAGGCGTTGCAACATCCAGGCTTCTGCCGATTTCAGCCGCAACTCCATGCGCCCCCGCTCCACCACCGGCTCCCATACCGGTACCGAGTAACTGTTCGGCAGTACCAGCAGTGGGTATCCCAATCGCAGATAACGCACCTGCTCGGCAATGAAACGGAAACTCATCCAACGGCCATGATAATTGCGGAAACGCGATTGCAGCACCCGCCGCACAATGAAGTGCAGCAACACAAACTCCAGAAATACCCAGATGAAGGGAATACCCTGACTGGGTGCTGGCCACAGGTGAATAGCACCGGCCACAGCACAGAACACGGCAAAAGCCGCTGCGTAATAAATCAGCCAGGTATCATCCCGATAACGGGTGGCAAACACCCGAGCCTGGGTATCCGACCAGTTGAACACCTGCTCCAGCTTTGGCTCCTGAATCGGGTTGGGCACGCCGGCCATGGCGTCGGCACTGATGTTGCCATAGCCCTGATAACAGGGCGGCCGGATCAGTGCCTGCAAGGCAGAACCCAGATCCAGTTTGGCCAGCCCGGAAAAAAAGCCATGGGCACGACTGATCATCCGTTCCTGACGGGTGTACTGGCGCACCTCGGTATGCAGGATTTCCATCAGGCGCACCGACTGACTCTTCTGGGGTGGGTTCAACATGATGTTCAGCCACAACCAGCTGCCACGAATCCATTCTACTAAAGGCAGCGGCCGTTCGACCGGCGTTTTGCGCCAGCCACGCTGCAACAACCACCAGAACAACCACTGCAGCAGGTAACGGCTCACTGAGCGCTGCTGCTCAATGCGCTTTAACAAGGCCAGCTCAGGGTTGTCCGGTTGTAATGCCGGACGGAAGGGTATCAACAGAATATCCATCCACTGCTGCAACCGCTGAGCCGTCACCCCTGCATCCAACGGCAACTCATCAAACACCTGCAGCAACAGATCGGTGGTGCAGCCCAATACCTGCACCTCGGTCAACCAGGCATCGGTGAGTTTCTGCAAGTCCAGCCACAACAGCTGCGGGGCTTCAGCGTCCGGCGGTAACAGCAGAATGCAGGTAGGTGTACGGCGCAGCAGGGCTTCACGGATCATCAGTGAAGTGCCACTACCCAGATGCTGTGGTTCACGGCCATCCCACACCGCCACCAGCAGATCACTGAAACTCAGTGCCAGGCGGTCTCGCAGCCGATACTCACTTTCCGGCAGGTCATTGGCACCCTCCTGTGGCTGCATCTGCATCGCCACACCTCGGGCAGCATCAGGTGCATCAATCGCTGTCTGACTGGCCCTTGGTAATAGATAGTCCAGCTCATAACCACATTCTTGCGCCAAACGAGCACCCAGGGCATCAGCACCCGTTGCTGATCCGGTAATCAGGCGTGTCAGCGGCGGCACCTCAGCATAAACCTCCTGCACTCGATCGAAGGTTTCTGTCGCCACCGCTTTAAGGCGGCTCAACAAGTCTCGCATCAAGTGCTCAAGTGCCTGCTGCCGTTGTGCCAACAACTCAAGTGCCAGCTCTGGTGGCTGCAAACGCTGCTGACGATGCCCACTAACCAGCACACTAAACACTGGCTGCAGTCGCGGCGCATGATCCTGCGGCTCTGGAATATCGCTGACCTGTGACATGACTCACTCCCTGACCTTCAAAACAACACACAAAACCGCAGCGGACAGTGCAAAAAAATACCCTGAGGCCTTGGCTTCAGGGTATCAAGCATAACAAATAGCTGAAAGGATTTTACAGTCTATTACAAACCGGCATCAGCCTTTAATGCTGCAGCCTTGTCGGTTTTTTCCCAGGGGAAGGTTGTGAACGTGTCATTACCCACGGTCATTTCAACCGGCTCACGTCCAAAGTGACCATAAGCCGCAGTCAAACGGTACATGGGGTGCAGCAGATCAAGCATCCGAGTGATGGCATAAGGGCGCAGATCAAAATGCTGACGCACCAGTTGGATGATCTTGTCGTCTGAGATTTTACCCGTACCAAAGGTGTTGATGGACACCGAAGTCGGTTCGGCCACACCAATCGCATAAGACACCTGGATTTCACAACGATCAGCCAGACCGGCTGCGACCAGGTTTTTGGCCACATAACGACCGGCGTAAGCGGCTGAGCGATCCACCTTGGATGGATCCTTGCCGGAGAAGGCACCACCACCGTGACGCGCCATGCCACCGTAGGTATCCACAATGATCTTGCGTCCGGTCAGACCACAGTCACCCACCGGGCCACCAATCACAAACTTGCCGGTTGGATTGATGTGGTACTGAGTATTCTTGTGCAGCAGCTCAGCAGGCAGCACCTGATTGATGATCAGCTCACGCACCGCTTCCTGCAGATCCTTCTGAGATACCTCGGGATTATGCTGGGTGGACAACACCACTGCATCAATACCCACCACCTTGCCGTGCTCATAACGGCAGGTGACCTGGCTTTTGGCATCCGGACGCAGCCAGTTCAGCAGACCACTTTTACGAATCTCGGCCTGACGCTCCACCAGACGGTGAGCAAAAGTAATGGGGGCAGGCATCAGCACATCGGTTTCATTGGAAGCATAACCAAACATCAGACCCTGATCACCAGCGCCCTGATCTTCTGGCTTCTGACGATCCACACCCTGAGCAATATCCACCGACTGTTTGCCGATGATGTTGATCACACCACAGGTATCACCATCAAACCCCACTTCGGATGAGGTGTAACCAATATCCTTGATGACACCGCGTACCAGATCCTCAAGATCCACCCAGGCTGATGTGGTGATCTCGCCACCCACAATCGCCACCCCGGTTTTCACCATGGTTTCACAGGCGACACGGGCATGCTTGTCTTCAGCAATGATGGCATCCAATACAGCATCGGAAATCTGATCTGCCAGCTTGTCCGGATGACCTTCGGAAACGGATTCGGAAGTGAAAAGGGAATATTCGCTCATGGACGAGCTGCTCCTGTTGCTTGTCTTTGATGTGCAGGGATTCTAACCCCGATGTGCTGCTGATGCACCCGAATTCAATACCCATGCGCCAATTCAGGAACGCACTGGAACAAGGCATCATGCGCCACAACAAAACAAAGCATATTCCCACTTTTTGCATGGATTTTTGCATAAAAAAATGGCGTGACAGCCTCTTTGCGGTTGTTTAATCTACCGAACCGAAAAACAACAGGCTATTTTCTGATCAAACAAACCAGAGGTTCAGGCATGCTGAAATCATCCGTTTTTGCAAAAGCAACGACAGCCCTGCTGCTGGCAGGTCTTCTGGCAGGATGCTCAAAAAGTGACGACGCGGCAGAAGCCGACAACCGTGAGCGTCTTGATACCCGCATGGTGACCATTGCCACCGGCGGTGCTTCCGGCCCCTACAACATCATCGCCACCACCCTGGCCGAGGTTTACAACCGTACCCATGGCGTGAACTCCCGCACCCAGACCACCGGTGCCTCGGTTGAGAACATGAACCTGCTGGCTCAGGAAAAAGTGGAAATGGCCTTTGTCATGAGTGATGTGCTCAGCGATGCCCTGGCTGGCAGTAACAGCTTCCGCGCTCCCATTGAGAATGTGCAGCAGGTGGCCGCACTCTATCCGAACTACGTTCAGGTCGTGACATCCAAGCGCACCGGCATCAAGACACTGGATGACCTGCGTGGCAAGCGTGTTGCCGTTGGCGCCCAGAACTCAGGCGTGGAAGTGAATGCCCGCAACCTGCTGAATGGCCATGGCATCACTTACAACGACATCCGCGTGGATTACCTGGGTTACGCTGAAGCAGCCGATGCACTGCGCGCCGGTCGTCTGGATGCAGCCTTCCTGACCAGTGGTATGCCCAACGCCTCACTGATGGAACTGGCACAGAGCTTCGATCTGCAACTGGTTGCCATCCAGCGTGAAAAGGTGGAGGCCATTGCCCAGGATCAAAGCTACTTTGTTTCCCTGGAAATCCCAGCCGGCACTTACGGCAACGAAGAAGCCATTCCCACTGCAGCCATCATGAATGCACTGGTGGTACGTGCAGACCTGAGTGAAAGTGATGTTTATCAACTCACCAAAACCTTCTTTGACAGCCTGCCGCAGCTGCTGACCGCTCACCAGGCGGTTCGCGATGTTTCCCTGGAAAACGCCCAGCAAGGGCTGGTGGCACCGCTGCATCCGGGTGCACAGCGTTATTACGATGAGGTTGCCCAGTAAGCGCCTGCGCTACGGGAGTGCAGCTGCAGGTTTGCTGCTGACAGCAATCCTGCACTGGCCCGTGAAAGGAACTGCACTGATCCTCGAAGAGGGTCAGTGCTTTTTCAATCCGGGGCATTTCACCCTCCACTGGCTGCACTCGGTGGAACATGAGGTCTGGCAGGAAGACTATCAGCGCAAAGATTCAGGTTTTCTACTGACCACAACGCGCTTTCGAACGTTTGGAGCGGGTGTGCCTCATGATGGTGACCTGGAACTGGATGCGCAGGGTTACATCAACCGTAGCGTCCATATTCATTTACCTGAAATCAACCGAACCGTCTCCCGATTGACCGAAACAACCCTGCTGGTCGGTGAACAACCCTGGCCGCTTTTCAGATGGACCGGGGACTACACCAACCTGCAACTGCACCCGGCTCGCCAGGTGCTGTGGCGCCACCTATTCATCAAGGACTACTGTCATGAACAGCTCGGTAACAACGCCAGCCGCTGAAGGTGCAACGTCACCGGAACAGCAACAGCTGCTGGAAAAATTTGACCGCCAGTCAGTGACCCGCAACCTGACCAACCGCCCGCTGGCACTGCTGGTGACCGGACTGGCCATTGCCTATTCCCTGTTTCACCTTTACATCACCTATTACCCACTGCCTGAACTGCTGCAGCGTGCCACTCACGTGGGCATCGGTCTGGCACTGATTTTTCTGCTTTATCCGGCACGCAAGGGTTCACGACGCGACAGTGTTCCGCTGACTGACTGGCTGTGGGTGCTGGCATCAATCGGCTCACTCGGTTATCTGTTTGTCGAATACCAGGCCATCATGACCACTCGCGGCGGCATTCCAGATACAGCCGACGTTGTCATGGCTGGCGTGACACTGGTACTGGTGATTGAAGCTGCACGTCGCACCATGGGACTGGCCCTGCCAATCCTGGCGCTGGTGTTCCTGATCTATCCCTTTGTCAGTCACATGGATTTCATGCCGGACCGACTGCTGACCCGCCCCTTTGATCTGGGCGACATCCTCGGGCACATGTACCTGAAAACCGAAGGCCTCTACTCTTCAGCCATTGGCGCTTCAGTCAACTTCATTTTCCTGTTCATCCTGTTCGGTGCCTTTCTGGCCAAATCCGGCATGGGTCAGCTGTTCAATGATCTGGCCATGGCACTCGCCGGTCACAAACAGGGTGGCCCGGCCAAGGTGGCGGTGATTTCCAGCGGTTTCATGGGCAGCATCAACGGTACCGCCGTTGCCAACGTGGTGGGTACCGGCGCTTTCACCATTCCACTGATGAAACGCATCGGTTATCACAGGAATTTTGCCGGAGCCGTGGAAGCCAGTGCCTCGGTCGGTGGCCAGATCCTGCCCCCGATCATGGGAGCCAGTGCCTTCATCATGGCTGAAACCACCGGTGTCAGTTACGGCACCATTGTACTGGCCGCCATTCTGCCGGCCTTCCTTTATTACCTGGGCGTGATCACTCAGGTGCACCTGCGTGCCGGCAAGGAAAACCTGAAAGGCATTCCCCGTGCCGACCTGCCCCGTGCCTGGGAAGTCCTGAAGGAACGCGGCCATCTGCTGCTGCCGATCTTTGCACTGATTTATTTCCTGTATCAGTCGGTTCCGGTCAGTTATGCCGCCTTTTACACCATCCTGCTGACTGTTGTTGTCAGCTCCCTGCGCAAGAGCACCCGCATGTCCATCAGGAACATCCTGGATGCCCTGGCCGATGGTGCCCGCCAGTCCCTGTCGGTGATGGCTGCCTGTGCCGTGGTGGGTGTCATCATTGGCGTGGTGGGGCTGACCAGCTTCGGCACCGTGATGACCTCCTCGATCATGAGCATCGGTGCAGGCTCCCTGTTTCTGACCCTGTTCTTCACCATGATTGCCTCCATGATTCTGGGCATGGGCCTGCCGTCCATTCCGGCTTACATCATCACTGCCACCATGGCCGCACCGGCACTGGCTCACTTTGACATTCCGGTGCTGGTGGCACACATGTTCGTCTTCTACTTCGGGTTGTTTGCCAACATCACACCTCCGGTTGCCCTGGCAGCCTTTGCCGGTGCTGGCATTGCCGGAGGTGATCCGATGAAAACCGGTTTCCAGTCACTGAAGCTGGCACTGGCCGGATTCATCATTCCCTTCATGTTTGTCTACAACCCGGCCATGCTGATGATTGATGTAACCGGGCTGGATGTGACCGCACGCAGCTTCCCGCTGCCGCACTGGACAGTGATCCTGTCGATCACACTCACTTCGATTCTCGGTATCGTGGCACTCAGTGCAGCCGTGGAGGGTTATCTGAAAACCTGGATGAACCCACTGCTGCGTGTTCTGATGGCAGCAGGCGCCATGATGCTGATCGTGCCGGAAGCTCAGACCGATGTGTACGGCATGGTACTGGTGGGCAGTCTGATGACCTGGAACTGGTTCCAGGCACGCCGACAAGCCGGCGCACTGGTCAGCTGAACGCCGCAAAACTGAAAAAACCCCGCTGAATCTTTCGGCGGGGTTTTTCTTTGGGTTTGCTACCAACTCAAAGATGCGGGAAAATAGCGCCCAATTTTATTTCCTTGATGACCAACACCCTCACCGGGGCAGGAGAGCACCACCCATGACTTCACGTTTCGATCGCGCCAATGCCATTCGTGCACTGGCCATGGATGCCGTACAGAAAGCAAAATCCGGCCATCCGGGCGCGCCGATGGGCATGGCGGACATCGCCGAAGTACTGTGGAACGACTACCTGAAACACAGCCCGCAGAACCCTGAGTGGGCCGATCGTGACCGCTTTGTGCTCTCCAACGGCCACGGCTCCATGCTGATTTATGCCCTGTTGCACCTGTCCGGTTACGATCTCTCAATCGAAGATCTGAAAAACTTCCGTCAGCTGCACAGCAAAACCCCTGGTCACCCGGAATACGGCTACACCCCCGGCGTGGAAACCACCACTGGCCCACTGGGTCAGGGCATTGCCAATGCCGTGGGCATGGCGCTGGCTGAGAAAACCCTGGCTGCCCAGTTCAACCGCCCCGGCCATGACATCGTGAATCACTACACCTACACCTTCCTGGGTGATGGCTGCATGATGGAAGGCATTTCCCATGAAGTCTGCTCACTGGCCGGCACCCTGGGTCTGGGTAAACTGATTGCCTTTTATGATGACAACGGCATCTCCATTGATGGCGAAGTGGAAGGCTGGTTCACCGACAACACCGCCCAGCGTTTTGAAGCCTACAACTGGCAGGTACTGAAGGTTGATGGCCACAAGCCGGATGAAATCAAGGCCGCGATTGAAACCGCCCGTCAGGAAGAAGAACGCCCGACCCTGATCATCTGCAAAACCATCATCGGTTTTGGTTCACCCAACAAGGGTGGCAAGGAAGACTGCCACGGTGCCCCGCTGGGTGATGATGAAATTGCCCTGACCCGTCAGCAACTGGGCTGGAACCACGCACCCTTTGAAATTCCTGCGGATATCGCCGCGGAATGGAATGCACAGGAAAAAGGCCAGCAGGCTGAAAGCGCCTGGAACAAGGCTTTTGCCGCTTACCAGCAGGCCCATCCTGAGCTGGCTGCCGAGTTCACCCGCCGCATGAAAGGGGATCTGCCCGCCGATTTCACTGCCACCGTGGATGCCTACATCCAGCAACTGCAACAGGCCGGTGAAACCGTGGCCAGCCGCAAGGCCAGCCAGAACGTACTCAACACCCTGGCACCGAAACTGCCGGAACTGCTGGGTGGTTCTGCCGACCTGGCACCGTCCAACCTGACCTTCTGGAAGGGCGCCAAAGCCATCAGCCGCGAAGATGCATCCGGCAATTATGTGCACTACGGTGTGCGTGAATTCGGCATGGCCGCCATCATCAACGGTGTGGCGCTGCACGGTGGTTTCATTCCCTACGGTGCCACCTTCCTGATTTTCATGGAATACGCCCGCAATGCCCTGCGCATGGCGGCACTGATGAAACAGCAGCACATTGAAGTGTTCACTCACGACTCCATCGGTCTGGGTGAAGACGGCCCCACCCACCAACCGATTGAACAGCTGGCCAGCCTGCGCGGCACCCCCAACATGAGCGTCTGGCGTCCGGCGGATGCAGTGGAAACCGCAGTGGCGTGGAAGTCTGCGCTGCAACGCAAGGACGGCCCAACTGCACTGATTCTGTCCCGTCAGAACCTGCCGCACCAGCAGCGCAGCGCCGAACAACTGGCCAACATCGCCCGTGGTGGTTACATCCTCAAAGACTGCAGCGGCGAACCGGAAGCCATCCTGATCGCCACCGGCTCGGAAATCGGTCTGGTGATGCAGGCCGCAGAACAACTGGCAGCACAGGGCAAACAGGTGCGTGTGGTCAGCCTGCCCTCCACCGATGTGTTTGAGCAACAGGACGCCGCCTACCGTCAGTCAGTACTGCCTGCCGAAGTGGCTGCCCGCGTGGTGGTGGAAGCCTCCCACAAAGACTGGTGGTACAAGTATGCCGGTCTGGAAGGCGCCATCATCGGCATGGAAAGCTTTGGTGAATCCGCCCCGGCAGAACAACTCTTTGCCGAATTCGGCTTCACCGTGGAAAACGTGGTGGCCACCGTTGAAGAACTGCTGGAAAGCCTCGACGACTGAGGCTTGAATTAAAGCCGGTCGTTAAATAAAAAGCGGAGCCTCTGGATAACCTGGGGCTTCGTTTTGCTTTAGAAGGACTAAAAGGTTTCCGATACTCTAGTGGTAATCGGACTCCCGCTGATGACGGATAGCCAGGATAGTCACCAACTCATCTGGCTCTATTTCATATAAAGCCACATAGCCAGCTGAGCCAAAACTGATGATCAGCTCCCGAAGGTAGGGATTATCCGGCAAGGCTTTACGACAGGTATAAGGAAAAGTCTGCAATAACTCAACAGCCTGTCTAACCGCAGCCAGAGCACGGCCAGCAAGATCTCCTTGAGGATCTTGTTCAAGAAGGTAATCATAAAGCCGCAGCAAGTCTGTCTCAGCCTCTTCAGTGAAGCGAACAGAATAGGTGCTCATGCCTTCCTGGCCTCTAACTTGGCGTTTAGTTTTTTCAGTACATCTTCAGCCTGAATATAGCGCCCCGTTTGCCGTGCCTTATCTCGCGATGCCAACCCTCGCGCAAGGAACTCCGCATTGGCTTTACGAAGTGCAATCTGACTGCGCAGCGCTGTTTCAATAAACTGAGACAGGCTCTCTCCCGCTTCCAGTAATTTCTCTGCATCCTGCCGCAGCTCAGGCTCAACTCTCAAAGAAGGAAAGGTTGCTGTTTTCATAAACACCTCGATCGCATCGCTTTTGCAATACATTATAACCTATTCGAACTCACAAGTATTTCTTGTGAGCTGACTTCCTGAGTTGCAAACCACATACCGCGTACTCCGCCCGCCGCCGGGCAATTGCTGCAAACAGCCTTTTTCCACCAGGTCGGCCAGATCACGGGTTGCGGTGGCTTTACTGACGCTGGCCAGCGACTGGTATTTGCGGGCATTAATGCCTTCCTTGAACTCTTCACCGGCTGTATCCAGCAGTCGGTTCAGCACTTTGATCTGGCGTTCATTCAGCAGGGTCTGGGCATGGGTTTGCCAGAAACGGGCTTTTTCCAGCACCTTGTCTACGCGTGTGAGCGCCTGCTCTAAAGCCAGTTGCAGGGTTTCCAGAAACCAGACCAGCCAGTGGGTGATATCCAGATCACCCTTCTGGGTCTGCTCCAGCAGTTCGTAATAGCTGCTGCGCCTGGCCATGATGGCGGCACTGAGGGAGTAAAAACGCACGGTCTGACCTTCGGCCTGTGCCAGCGCTCGATCCGTGACTGCGCGGGTGACCCGCCCATTACCATCATCAAAGGAGTGCAGGGTGATCAACCAGAGGTGGGCAATGCCTGCCCGTAACAAGGCATCCAGTTCTTCAGGGGGTTGGTTGAACCAGTCAATGAAGCGGTTTAACTCTGCTTCAAGGTGGCTGCGTGGCGGTGCTTCAAAATGCACGGCGGGGCGGTCCAACTGCCCGGATACCACCTGCATCGGGTGATCACCCCGCAACTGGCCCACCAACACTTTGGACACCAGTCCTGCCCCCGCAGGAAACAACAGCGCCTGCCAGTGACAAAGAAGCTGGGCGGAAAGAGACTGTTGTGGTTGATGAGTGGCTTCCAGCAAAAGCTTCACCAGCGATTCGGATTCCGGGGTGGCTCTGCCGGAAAGACCGACTTTTTCCAGGCCAAGTTGCCGTGCAACAGCGGAACGCACCGAGCCAACATCCAGATGCTCACCTTCAATCTCACTGGTGCGAATGGCATTCTGGATCAAGGCATCCATTTCCACCGCAAGGTCTGTGTGTTCCGGTGCCACCTCCGTTCGGCCCAATAATCGCCCTTGCAGCAGGCGTACAGCATCCAGATAAGGCTTGATGCGTGCCTCATTCCAGTAAAATCTCGGCCAATCCTGTTGCTGCCAGATGTACATGAGCCGAATACCTCGATCAATCGGATCAGTTATTGAGCCGATTATGCTTTATATTCGGCTCAACGGCCAACACCCAAGACGCCTGCCACCAAAATCAGGATAATGGCGGCCATTTCTTCCTGATCATCCACACCCTTTCACTCGGTACCCACTGCATGGAAATCAAGGTTAATTTTCTCGACAATCTGCGTCTGGAAGCAAAGTTTGACGACTTCACCGTCATTGCTGACCAGCCCATCCGTTACAAGGGTGATGGTTCAGCACCCAGCCCCTTTGATTATTTTCTGGCCTCTTCGGCGCTGTGTGCGGCCTATTTTGTGAAGGTCTACTGCAACACCCGCAACCTGCCAACAGACAATATCCGGCTGTCGCAGAACAACCTGGTGGACCCGGAAGATCGTTACAACCAGATCTTCAAGATTCAGGTGGAGTTGCCGGAGCATTTTTCCGACAAGGACAAACAGGGCATCCTGCGCTCGATTGAACGATGCACGGTGAAAAAGGTGGTGCAGACCGGCCCGGAGTTTCGCATCGAACAGGTGGACAATCTGGATGAGGACGCCCAGGCCCTGCTGATGGCCATGCCGGAAGGTGAAAACCGCACCTGGATTGAAGGCAAGGATGCACCACTGGAAGACACCATCGCCCGCATGACCGGCATTCTGTCCGACCTTGGCATGAAAATTGAAATTGCCTCCTGGCGCAATATCGTGCCACACGTCTGGTCACTGCACATTCGTGACGCCGCTTCCCCCATGTGTTTCACCAACGGCAAGGGTGCCACCAAGGAAGCGGCCCTGTGTTCAGCGCTGGGTGAGTTCATTGAGCGCCTGAGCTGCAATTTCTTTTACAACGATCAGTTCTTTGGCACCGAAATCGCCAACAGTGCCTTTGTGCACTACCCGAATGAACAATGGTTCAAGCCGGGACCCAGGGATCAGTTGCCCAAAGGGTTGCTGGACGCCCACTGCCTGAGCATTTACAACCCGGAAGGCGAGCTGCGCGCATCGCACCTGATTGACACCAATTCCGGTCGTGCTGATCGAGGCATCTGTGCATTGCCTTTTGTGCGCCATTCCGATGGTGAAACGGTTTATTTTCCTTCCAACCTGATTGAAAACCTGTTTCTCAGCAATGGCATGAGTGCCGGTAACACCCTGGCGGAAGCGCAGGTACAGTGCCTGTCGGAAATTTTTGAGCGCGCAGTGAAAAAGGCTGTGATCGAAAACGAGCTGGCCTTGCCGGATGTGCCCGAGTCGGTGTTGCAGCAATACCCCGGTATCGTGGAAGGGGTTCGTGCACTGGAGCAGCAGGGCTTCCCGGTACTGATCAAGGATGCCTCACTGGGCGGCCAGTTCCCGGTGGCCTGTGTCACCCTGATGAACCCGCGCACCGGCGGTGTATTTGCTTCTTTTGGCGCCCATCCCAGCATGCACATCGCCATTGAACGCAGCCTCACCGAGCTGTTGCAGGGACGCAGTTTTGAAGGGTTGAACGACCTGCCACCACCCACCTTCAACTCGATGGAGGTGACGGAACCCAACAACTTTGTGGAACACTTCATCGATTCATCCGGGCTGGTGTCCTGGCGCTTTTTCAGCAGCCGTTCCGAATATGACTTCTGCCACTGGGATTTTTCCGGTGATGGAGAGGCGGGTAGCAATGAAGCAGAAGCAACGACCCTGTTTGGCATTCTCGAGGAGCTGGAGCTGGAAAGCTACATGGCCGTTCACCAGGATCTCGGTGCACCGGTCTGCCGCATTCTGGTGCCGGGTTATTCGGAAATCTATCCGGTTGAAGACCTGATCTGGGACAACACCAACAAGGCGCTGATGTTCCGTGAGGACATTCTCAACCTGCACCAGTTGGATGATCAACAGCTGCAGGATCTGCTTGAGCGACTGGAAGAAAGTCAGCTTGATCCCTACATGGATATCATCACCCTGATCGGTATCGAGTTTGATGAAAACACGGCCTGGGGACAACTCACCATCCTGGAACTGAAACTGCTGATCCAACTGGCCTTGCAAGACCATGAAGGTGCGCTGGAAGGCGTGGAAAGCTTCCTGCAATACAACACCAACACGGTGGAGCGCGGCCTTTTTTATCGGGCAGTCCAGGCGGTGCTGGAAATCACCCTGGATGAAGAGCTGGCGCTGGACGACTTTTTACCCAACCTGCAACGCATGTTTGGTGAAGCCGTGATGGCAGCAGTGGTGGGCTCGGTGGCCGGTGAAGTGCGTTTTCATGGTTTAACGCCAACCAGCCTGCAACTGGAAGGCCTGGACAGGCACCAGCGCCTGATCGCCAGCTACCAGAAACTCCATGCGGCACGGGCAGCACGCGCGGGCATTAATGGCTGAGCAAAAACAGGTTTGCGACTTGCCGCCGGATACGGGAAAATAGCGCCTTTCTTTGGGTATCCGGCGGAGTTTTTCCCAGTTGAGCCAGCCACGTCTTGCCATCAATGGTTACGGTCGTATCGGTCAGTGCATCCTGCGCGCCTGGGCCGAGCGTGAAGACTGCCGTGGCCTGCAACTGGTGGCCCTGAATGAATTGTCAGATCTGGATACCCTGGCTTACCTGACCCGTTACGACACCATTCATGGCCGTTTTCCCGGTCAGGTTGACGCCAGAGACGGTTGTTTGTGGATCAACGGCCAGCCGATTCAGGTGTTGTGCAGCGAAACCCCGGAAGGCCTGCCTTGGGGTGAACTGGGCATCGACCTGCTGCTGGAATGCACCGGCAGCTTCCGGGATCGCGCCACTGCCGAGCGCCATCTGGCCGCCGGAGCCAAACGCCTGCTGTTTTCTCATCCGGCTGAAGCCGATGTCGATGCCACCTTGGTCAAGGGTGTGAATCTGGAGCAACTGACGGCGGAGATGCAGATTGTATCGGCTGCCTCCTGCACCACCAATTGCGTGGTTCCGGTGCTGAAACTGCTGGATGAAACCTTTGGCATCGAACACGGCACCACCACTACCATCCATTCCGCCATGAATGACCAGCCGGTGAGTGATGCCTACCACAAACACAACCTGCGCCTGACCCGCTCAGCCATGGCCTCGATCATTCCAGTGGAAACCGGGCTGGCACGCGGTATCAATCGTCTGTTGCCGCATCTTGAAGGCCGCATTGAGTGCCTGCATCTGCGGGTACCCACCCTGAATGTCTCGGCCATGGATCTGACCCTGTGCCTGCAACAGGACACCTCCGTTGAAGCCATCAACCGATTGTTGCGCGACGCCAGCGAAGGTGCATTAAAAGGCATCCTGGGTTACACCGAAGAGCCCCATGCCTCAGTGGATTTTAACCATGACCCACGCTCCGGCATTGTTGATGCCACCCAGACACGGGTGTCCGGCAAGCGTCTGGTGAAGCTGCTGTGCTGGTTTGATAACGAGTGGGGCTTTGCCAACCGCATGCTGGATGTGGCCAGTCACTGGCTGAGCCTGACCAACAAACACTGAACAATCCTGATAAAACTTTGAACCCGCGAGGAGCCACCATGCAAGTGATCAAGATGACCGACCTGGACCTGGCCGGAAAACGCGTACTGATTCGTGAAGACCTGAACGTGCCGGTGAAAGATGGCAAGGTCACCTCCGATGCCCGCATCCGTGCCAGTCTGCCCACCATTCAGGCAGCCGTGAAGGCCGGTGGCAAGGTGATGCTGATGTCCCACCTGGGACGCCCGGAAGAAGGGATTTATGACGAAGCCAGCTCACTGGCACCGGTGGCGGCCCACCTGTCCGGCTTGCTGGGTCAACCGGTACGCCTGGTGAAAGATTACCTGACCGGTGTTGAAGTGGCCGAAGGTGAAGTGGTGCTGCTGGAAAACGTGCGCTTCAACAGCGGCGAAAAGAAAGACAAGGACGAGCTGTCCAAAGCCTATGCCGCCCTGTGTGACGTGTTTGTGATGGATGCCTTTGGAACAGCTCACCGCGCCCAGGCCTCTACCCACGGCGTGGCTCGCTTTGCTCCTGTGGCCTGCGCCGGTCCGCTGCTGGCTGCCGAACTGGATGCCCTGCAAAAGGCACTGGCCCAACCGGCTCGCCCGATGCTGGCGATTGTGGGTGGCTCCAAAGTTTCCACCAAGCTGGAAGTACTGACCTCCCTGTCAGAAAAATGCGACCAGATCATTGTTGGTGGCGGCATTGCCAACACCTTCCTGGCAGCAGCTGGCAAGCCGGTGGGCAAGTCCCTGTATGAAGCAGACCTGCTGGATCAGGCTCGTTCCCTGATGGATAAGGTCAACATCCCGCTGCCTTCTGATGTGGTGGTTGCCAAGGAGTTTTCCGAAAATGCCGAAGCCACCATCAAGTCGGTGGATGATGTGGCTGAAGACGACATGATTCTGGACATTGGCCCTGACTCCGCTGCCGCGCTGGCCCTGCTGCTGAAAGATGCCCAGACCATCCTGTGGAATGGCCCGGTGGGGGTGTTTGAAATCCAGCAGTTCAGCAGTGGTACAGAGGTTCTTTCCAAGGCAATTGCTGCCAGCCCGGCCTTCTCCATTGCCGGTGGTGGTGATACCCTTGCTGCCATCGACAAATATGGCATTGCTGAGCAGGTTTCCTATATTTCCACTGGTGGTGGCGCTTTCCTTGAGTATGTGGAAGGCAAGGTACTGCCTGCTGTGGCAGCTCTGGAAGCGGCAGCAAAGAAATAACAGGTCATCTGGCGGCTCAGGGGTTGCCGGATCAGGACGCGTGAATACATCCATGTAAGCTCTGGCCGCAACGTCCTGTTGCGGACAGCCTGATCCCGACAACCCACTGCGCCTCCATGCAATACCTGCGGCAGCATCCAAAACAGTTTTCAAGCACTCAATCAAAAGGTAAACACCATGGCTCTGATCACCATGCGCCAGTTGCTGGACCACGCCGCCGAATACGGTTACGGCGTTCCAGCCTTTAACGTTAACAATCTGGAGCAGATGCGCGCCATCATGGAAGCCGCCAATCGCACCGATTCTCCGGTGATTGTGCAGGCTTCTGCCGGTGCCCGTAAGTATGCCGGTGCGCCTTTCCTGCGCCACCTGATTCTGGCTGCCATTGAAGAGTTTCCGCACATTCCGGTCTGCATGCACCAGGATCATGGCACCAGCCCCGGCGTTTGTCAGCGCTCCATCCAGTTGGGTTTCAGCTCGGTGATGATGGATGGTTCACTGCGTGAAGATGGCAAAACCCCGGCTGACTACGCCTACAACGTGGACGTGACGCGTCGCACCGTGGACATGGCCCATGCCTGTGGTGTGTCCGTTGAAGGTGAGCTGGGCTGTCTCGGCAGCCTGGAAACCGGTCAGGCCGGTGAAGAAGATGGTGTCGGTGCTGAAGGTATCCTGTCGCATGACCAGATGCTGACCGACCCGGAAGAAGCGGCTGATTTTGTCAAAAAGACTCAGGTGGATGCACTGGCGATTGCCATCGGCACCAGCCACGGTGCTTACAAGTTCACCAAACCACCAACCGGCGACATTCTGGCGATTGATCGCATCAAGGCCATTCATGCCCGTATCCCCAACACCCACCTGGTGATGCACGGATCTTCTTCGGTGCCGCAGGAGTGGCTGGAAGTCATCAATGAATACGGTGGCAAGATTCCGGAAACCTACGGTGTGCCAGTGGAAGAAATTGTGGAAGGCATCAAGTACGGTGTGCGCAAGGTCAACATCGACACCGATCTGCGCCTGGCCTCAACCGGCGCCATTCGCCGCTTTCTGGCGAAAAACCCGGCTGAATTTGATCCGCGCAAATACCTGAAGGAATCACAGCATGCCATGGCAGAAGTGTGCATCGCCCGTTATGAGGCCTTTGGTACAGCCGGTCATGCCAGCAAGATCCGCGCAATCAGCCTGGACGACATGGCTGAGCGCTACCTGAAAGGTGAGCTGCTGCCACAGGTGAAATAATCACTCGTCATACAGCAAAACAATAAACCGGCCCGCTTTGATGCGGGCCGGTTTATTTATTGGCGAAAACGCACAACCAACTCATGTAATTCATCCGAAACATCACGACTCTGCTGAATACGATTTGCAGCCTGACAGGTCTTTTCCAGGCTGGAGCTGGCCAACCCGGCAATCTGGTCGATTTGTTCATTTACGCTATCAGCCACATGGCTCTGTTCTTCCACTGCTGTCGCCATTTGAGCTGCCATAGCGGTAATTTGCTCTACCTGGTCAGCAATGTGTCCCAGCATTTTTTCCGCCTCAGTGACACACTGCACACTTTCTTCAGCAGTAGCAGCCCCCTGGCTGGCCACCCGCACCGAGGTTTCTGCCTCAGCTGCCAGGCGGCTTACCACATCACGGATAGTCTCTGTTGAGTCACGGGTACTGCTGGCAAGACTGCGCACCTCATCAGCCACCACTGAAAAGCCTCTCCCCTGATCACCCGCTCGCGCTGCTTCAATCGAGGCATTCAAAGCCAGAAGATTGGTCTGCTCAGCTATCTTTTCAATGATTTCGGCTGTTGCCGTAATTGCCTGGGTCTGATCCGCCAGATTCACCACCGCCTGACTGATACCTGCCACGGTGTCTCGCAACCGGGTAATCGCCTGCTGGGTGTTTAACGCCACAGTCCGACCCTGCAATGACAGCTGGCGGGTCTGCTCTGCAGTTGCAGCCGTTGCCTGAACATTCTGTGAGATATCATTAATCGCAACAGTCATCTGGTGCATGGCGGTAGCAGCCAGACGTGTCTGCTCATGCTGCTGGCTGATTTGTTGCTGAGCCGTTTCAGCCAACTCCAGTCCGGTCAGACACTGGCGAGCCACAGCCGCGGAGGCATCCTCCATGCGTGTCAACACCGTATCCAGATGAGCCTTCATGCTCATCACTCCCGTTTGCAAGCGGGCTACCTGCCCGCTGGCATCGGTATAGCTGGCCACCGCCAGGGGATGCATAAAACTCCCGGCCAGCTCGCGTTCCAGCTGCCCCAGTTGCCTGCGTTGTTGCAGATAAGCAAAAAAGGCTAATAGCGGCAAAGCCAACAACAGCGCTATCTGCCCGATCAATGGTGCCATCCAGCCCATCAGTTGAACTGCTATCAGCAAGATCAAAGCAAGGCCGAATAATGGCAGATAATCCGGCAAAACAACCTTGCGTTTACCCGCCCGCAGCCGTTGGTAAAGGCGCTCGGCACGCTCCACATCTACCCGAGCCGGGCAGGATCTGACCGATTCATAACCCACAACCTTGCCGTTTTCAGTCACTGGGGTGACATAAGCACTAACCCAGTAGTGGTCACCATTTTTACAACGATTTTTCACCAGGCCCATCCAGGGTCGGCCAGCTTGCAAATGCTGCCACAACACAGCAAAGGCTTCCGGGGGCATGTCTGGGTGACGAACAAGATTATGGTTCTGGCCAATCAGCTCTTCGCGGCTGAATCCACTGATGCACACAAAATCATCATTACAATGACGAATGATGCCGCGCAAATCAGTAGTGGAAATCAGTTTCTGGTGGGGTTTCAGCAGGCGCTCCTGCTGGGTAACGGGTCCGTTGTTTCTCATGTTGATTCTGCCTTATCTTCCCATGATCCAGTTGGAAGTTAGAGCAGGATATCGATACCAGCCAATAGAGGTTATTAATGGTCAGAACAAGTCTGACCAACTGGATATATCAATCACGGGTACGACAAAGCTCCGCAGGCATCCACAGGCTCTGCATCAGGTAAGTCTTGAACGCATCACTATAGGGCTGCTGTTCCAGTGCAACTTCCATGCATTTCATCCAGGCATCCCGCTCTGCCGGACCGATATCCAGATGGGCATGGGCCTGGGGAATGATGATCGGTCCATAACGATCCCGATAGCGCATCGGACCACCCAACCAGCCGCATAAAAATAATGTCAGCTTTTCTGTCAGTTCACTCAGGTCAGCCTTGTGCATGGCGCGGATGGTGGCTGCTTCTGGCAGGCTATCCATCGCTTCATAAAAAGCTTCCACCAGGCGTCGAATACCCTCCTGACCACCAGCCGCCTGATAAGAGGTGTCTTCGTCCCCGAAATAACGGCCAGACACAGGATCAAGAATTTTTGGCTTTTGCATGTTTAAGCAACTCAATCAGTTCATTCAGCGGTACAGGATAGCCAATATAATAACCCTGGCCGACATGGCAACCCGCCTGCTCCAGCAGACGACGCTGCAGCGCGGTTTCCACACCCTCAGCAACCACCTGCATACCCAGGCCACGGCCCAGACCAATCACCGCTTCAATGATACTGGCATTGCTGTCTTCTGATACCAGATCCCGGACAAAGGTCTGATCAATTTTCAGGGTATTGACCGGAAAGTTGCGCAGATAAGCCATGGAGGAATAACCCGTACCAAAGTCATCAATGGCCAGCTGCACACCCAGTTCACGCAAGCTGCGCATTGTGCTGATGGCTTCATCCACCCGTTCCACTACCATGCTTTCGGTGATTTCCAGCTCGACCAGGGATGGATCGATACCACTGCGCTCAATGGCCTGTTGCACCAGTTCACTGAGACCCGGCCGCTGAAACTGTCGCATCGAGAGGTTCACAGCAATTTGCAGCGGATAACCCACTGCCCTGGCAACCTGCACTGCATCACTGAGTGCACGATTCAGGATCCAGCGACCCAGAGGGTTAATCAATCCGGTATCTTCCGCCAGCGGGATAAATTCACCAGGAGCAATCATGCCTTCTTCCGTTGGCCAGCGTACCAGCGCTTCCATACCGGTGATGCGTCCGGTGGACAACTCCTGCTTGGGCTGGTAATGCAGCATAAAACCTTCATTAGCCAGGGCATTCCGCATCCAGGCTTCCATACGCACCCGGCGGGCACTACTGATGTTCAGCTCCTCGGAAAAAAAACGATAACCGCCACGCCCTTCCCGCTTGACCCTTTTTAAAGCCGACTCGGCACACTGCAAGAGGGCATCCTCATCTGCAGCATTATCCGGGTAAACCGCCAGCCCCAGACTGGCGGAAACATAAATTTCTTCGCCATTCACTTCAAAAGGATCGTCCAGGCATTTCAGCAGGCGTTCTGCCACTATGCCCGCATCATCCGGTCGCCTTAATTCACTGAGAATAAAAGAAAAATCATCGCCGCCGATGCGGGACAGCAGATCCGCATCCCGTTCCTGACGCTGTTCCTGACGCGCCAGCAGATCAGTACGGCGAATACCGCCCTGCAAACGCTGGGCAATTTCCACCAGAAGCCGGTCACCCGCTGCAAAACCAAAGGCATCATTAATCAGCTTGAAGCGGTCAATGTTCAGCAACACCAGACCGGTGCGGGAATTGTGGCGGTTGGAGATATTAAATTCATGGCCCAGACGGTTACGGAACAACACGCGATTAGGTAGGGCGGTCAAGGGGTCATAGTGGGTCAGACGCTCCAGCTCGGCCTCGCTGCGGTGCTGATCAGACAGGTCGCTGAAAATGGCAAAATAATTTTCTATTCTGCCCGCATCATCACGCACCACTTCAATGCTCAGGTGTTTGAGGTAGGCAGTGCCATCCGCACGATAGTCCCATACCTCTCCCTCCCAGATATCCTGCTGCTCCAACTTTTTCCAGAGTGACTGATGCAGCTCGACCTGCCGACGGCCAGCACGTTTTACTGCCGGTGTGTGGCCAATCGCATCGGCCAGAGAAACACCGGTCATCTGTTCATAAGCAGCGTTCACATAAATAATGCGCTGCTGACTGTCTGTGACAACCAAGGCATGCTTAACCTTGCTGATCACCGCAGCCAATAGCCTGACCTGCAAAGCAGCAGGTAGGTGTCTGGTCGGTGGCATGAATTCCATCAGTCTCTCCCTGAAATAACAACTGCTGCGCGCCCTGAAATAACAACTGCTGCACGCCCTGAGGTAACAACAGCTGTGCGATGTGACAGCATGCAGACTTGTGCGGCAGTTTATACGCTAAAAGAGCATCTAAGCCACTGTTTTCAGGCCTGCCCCTTTAACTCCTTGCGCAACCGGTCAATCTTTTCATCCTTCTGTTGCCAGAGCTGGTTGATCCACTGCTGGAACATCTCACGGAAGGCTTCATCCTCCTGATAATCACCCTGCTTCATGATTTCAGGGATGGGATGTTTCTCAACATCAATAATGACATGCCCCACCTTGCCCGTCAGTAACTCAACAAAGGTTGGTGGCCGTTCACCCGCATAAACCACGGTGACATCCAGCAACTGATGCAACTGATCACCCATCGCGGAAAGGGTAAAAGCCACCCCGCCGGATTTGGGCTTTAACAAATAGCGGTAGGGTGACTGCTGGGCCTGGTGTTTGGCTAGAGTAAAACGTGTGCCTTCCAGATAATTGACCAGTGACACCGGGCGACCTTGCAAGCGATCACAGGCCTTGCGGGTAATCTCCAGATCCTTGCCACGCAGCGCGGGATTTTTTTCCAGCTGCTGGCGAGAATAACGCCGCATAAAAGGGTATTCCAATGCCCACCAGGCCAACCCCAGAAAAGGCACCCAAATCAGTTCGCGCTTCAGGAAAAAGGTAAAAAAGGGTGCCTTGCCATGAATCGCTGCCATCAACGCCGGAATATCCACCCAGCTCTGATGATTACTGATCACCAGCAAGGACTCCTTGCGACTTAATGCCTGCTGGCCACGAACATCCCAGCGAGTGGGGGTAAGCAAACGAAAAATGTGCGCATTGATACTGGCCCAGGTTGATGCAATCCAGCGTACCGCCTCAAAGCAGCCACTTTGTACCGGGCGCCAGGGTATGAGCAATTTAATCAGTGACAACACCAGCATCGGCAGAATACCTGCCAGGGTATTCAGAAACAGCAGGGTTGAGGTTGCCACTCCAGTCAGCAAGGCACGCATCATCCGATCCTGATGTGTTTTCTGCAAATTTGGTTAAAGATTTGTTGAGCCATGGGTTTAACCCTACCTCAAATATGTTATTTTAGTTTACCTTGTTTGAAACACTGATGGTGAAGTTCACATGGCATCCCTGCAGCAACAGTTGAGTCGTCTGGTCTATTCTACTGAGCAAGGCCAGCTCTGTCCTGCCTGTCGCGAAGCATTGGACGCCTGTCGCTGTGACGATTTGGCTGACGAAGCCCGCCTGGCAACCCTTGATGGTGTCGTGCGCATCCGCAGGGAAACTGCTGGTCGCAAAGGTAAAGGGGTCACCACCATCAGTGGCATTCCATTAAAACGGGAAGCATTAAAACAGCTGGCCGCCGAACTGAAAAAACGCTGCGGCACCGGCGGTGCCCTCAAGGACGATGTTATTGAAATACAGGGAGATCAGCGCGAAACCCTGAAAGCACTGCTGGAAAGCAAAGGCTTTCGAGTCAAACTCAGTGGCGGATAACAGCCCTTTATGACCCTGAAAAAACTGTCCAGAACAACAAAAACACTACTCGTTGGACTCATGTTATCCGGCCTGGGTTTTATTCTCACTCAGGCCGCCGGCCAATCCCTGGCATCCCAGCTGCCCGCCCGTTTTTTTGAAGAATACGGTGCCGTGATGCTGGTTATAGAACCCTCCAGCGGTCGCATCCGCGAAGCCAATCGTGCTGCTGCCAACTTCTATGGCTACAGTATTCAGCAGTTACAACGCATGTCGATTCAGGATATCAATGCACTGGACCCTGCAGATGTAGCGCTTGAGCGGGAGCTGGCCAGACGGGAAAACCGCAACTATTTTGTGTTTCCACACCGGCTGGCCAATGGCGAAATCCGTACTGTTGAGGTTTACTCCTGGCCACTGGTAACGGATGACGGCGAGACCCTGCTGTTTTCAGTGATTCTGGATATCACCGGTAAAAAAATTGCTGAAGCTTCGGTACTGGAGTACAAGGACAGGCTGGAACGCCTGGCAGAAAGCCGTTATCAACAACTCCTGACAACCCAGAAACTGATCAATCGCATCATGTGGGCCACCCTGCTGATCCAGCTGGTGGTGATTACCCTGCTGATCTGGAACATTCTGATTCGCCGCAAAACCCAGCGCTCACTGCTGGAAAAAACCACCATGCTGGAAGGTCTGCTCAACTCTATTCCGGACCTGATTTTTTTCAAGAACAAGGCGGGGGTGTACCTGGGATGTAATGCCCAGTTTGCCCGTTATGTCGGCAAAAAACCGCAAGACATCACCGGACAAACCGATTACCAGTTGTTTGATAATCGTCAGGCTGGCTACTTCCATAAAACTGACTTGCAAGTACTGGCCGGACAACAGCAGGTTCACACCGAAGAGTGGACCCAGTTTCCGGACGGCTCCGAACGTCTGTTGGATAAAATCAAGGCACCGCTGGTCAGCAGTAATAATGAGCTGATCGGAGTACTGGGTGTAAGTCGTGATATCACTGAACGCTATCAGACCGAGCAGCGCATCAAGTTTCTGGCTTATTTTGATCCGCTGACCAACCTGCCCAACCGCTATTTGTTTCAGGAGCGTTTTGTAGAAACCTGCAACTCTCTGGTTCGTGGCCAGGCTCTGG
Source organism: Marinospirillum alkaliphilum DSM 21637 (assembly GCF_900119735.1). Lineage (GTDB taxonomy): Bacteria > Pseudomonadota > Gammaproteobacteria > Pseudomonadales > Halomonadaceae > Marinospirillum > Marinospirillum alkaliphilum. Next base: position 111,018 of record NZ_FPJW01000007.1, read on the forward strand.
CAGCACTGGCCATTCTCGACCTGGATCACTTCAAAAACATCAATGATGCCCTGGGCCACAACAAGGGTGACGAGTTGTTGGTTGCCATTGCCCGCCGGTTGAACAATCTGTTGCGGGATAACGAGGCCCTGGCTCGTTTTGGTGGTGATGAGTTTGTATTGTTGCTGGTTGAACAGGGTGGAGATGCGGACAGCTGTGCAACCCTGATGGACGCCCGCATTCAACAGTTCCAGAACACGCTGGCCCAGCCACTGCGACTGGGCGAAAGTGAATTCCTGTTGGGCAGCAGCCTGGGTGCCAGCTTTACCACCAGCTTTGATCGCTCGTTTGATGAGCTGTTAAAAGAAGCGGACATTGCCTTGTATGCTGCCAAAGAAGCGGGACGCAGCACTTGGCGACGCTTTGTACCAAGCATGCAGGCACGGGTGGAAAGCCGTTTTGAGCTGGAAGGTGAACTACGTAAAGCGCTGGATCTGCAACAACTGCGACTTTACCTGCAGCCCAAAACCAACCGTGAAGGGCAGGTTTACGGCACTGAATCCCTGGTGCGCTGGGAACACCCGGAAAAGGGGCTGATACCACCGGACCGCTTTATCCCGCTGGCCGAAGACACCGGCATGATTCTGCCACTGGGCGAGTGGGTGTTAAAAGAAACCCTGCAACTGATGACTGAATACCCGCAGCTGAGTTTTGCGGTGAATATCAGTCCGCGCCAGTTCCGTAACCCCGATTTTGTGGCCAGGATCAAAACCCTGATTCAAGAAACCGGTGCCAATCCACAAAGGTTAACGCTGGAAGTGACCGAGGGGCTGCTGATCACCGATTTCAATCAGTCTTCACGCCGCATGCTTGAACTGCAACAACTGGGTATCAGCTTTTCCATTGATGACTTTGGTACCGGTTATTCTTCCTTGTCCTACCTGAAAAAACTGCCGATCAACGAGCTGAAGATTGATCGTTCGTTTGTGAAGGACTTACCGGAAGATTCCAGCGACGCCCTGCTGGTTGAAACCATGATGGCAGTGGCCAAACACTTGCAACTTTCTGTGGTTGCCGAGGGTGTGGAGACACAGGCCCAGCGCGACTATCTCTATTCAGTTGATTGCAACCTGCATCAGGGGTATTTTTACGGCAAACCAGAGCCAGCACGGCAACTTCTTGAGCGCCTAAAACCCTGAGGGCATGATGCCTCGATTTCTTCTGATTCTTCTGCTGCTGTTGATCACAACCCTGCATGCCACAGCAGGCACAACGTCTTATGATTCTGCCTACCAGCAATTCAGCCAGCACTTGCAGGATGTCCGGCGTCAGCATGAGCAGCTACGCAGCAATGAAGCTGAGCTGCATGAACAACTACAAGCACTGGAAGGCAGCCCGCTGCTTTATCGGGTGCTGCAACAGCAGCGTTTATCTCTGCCGCAGATAGAAAATGATCCCTTCCTGCCGGATGTGATTGCCCAGATTCGCCTGCAACAATTTGAAGTGAATCAGGCGTTACGCCAGGCCAGGCGCGAACACCGCCAAGAGCCACAGCTGGAAGCGGATCAACAGCGACTGCAGTTATTGCTGAATCTGCTGGTGGAGCTGCAGCAGGAACAGCGTGAACTGTTAAACACCAGCAACCGGTTGAACCAGGTACTGGATGAACGCCTGTTCTGGGTTAACAGCAGCCCACCCGTCAATAGCCAGTGGTTTTTGCTGCTACCACAACGCCTTACTCAACAGTTCCAGTCATTCAGTACTGGGGCGTTATTACCAACACCCGAACAATTATCTTCCAGCTTCTGGCGAACCCTGTTGTTGATGCTGCTGGCCGTAGTGCTCTGGTGGTTGCGTCAACACATCGAAAGACACCTGGCGACTTGCAACCAGCAGTTGGAAGGTTTCCAGGCCGCGCATCAAGCATGCAACCTGGAAGGCAACTGTGCACCACCGCCACCTGCACCCTGGTTAACACCAGTCAGCCTGTTGTTAACAGGCTTGTTGTGTCTGCCTCGCCCCCTGTTGTTATTAAGTGCTGCCAGCTTGTTAAGCAACCCGGACAGTGATCTGATCAATCCTGCGGCAGGCTTGGCTGCTCTGGCTCTGAGTGGCTTTATGCTGCTATTCATGCACCGGGTACTCACGTCTGCCCGAATTGCTGAACTCCACTTCGCCTGGCCGGAAACCACGCGCCAGCGCCTTTTGAGTTTTGTGCGTCATCTGGCCTGGGTGTTGCTGCCCGCCAGCTTTATCCTGGCACTGGCAGAACAACAAACGCTTTCCTTGCCTGCCGACGTGCTGGGTGTGCTGGTGTTGTTATGCAGTGGCCTGGCGCTCTGCTGGCTGTTTGCCCGACTCATGTGGCAAACCCCACCCTTGTATAACTCGCTGTTACTGCACTGGACCATTACCGGACTCCTGATTCTGATGCCACTGTTGCTGGTGGTGATCACAGCCATGGGTTATTACTTTGCCGGTCTGAAATTGACCAGTCGTTTGTTGATCAGCCTCTATGTGGTGGTTGGCTGGGTGGTCACTGAAACCAGTGTGTACCGCATGATTCTGTTGGCCACTGAACGCATTCGCCACCAACGCGAACAAGAACATCAATTACTGGTGGTTGAAGCTTCCGGAGAAGAGCTGGCTGATGTAAAACCCCTGCCACGACTGGAAGTTGAACAGATTTACCAGCAATCCATGCGTCTGGCGCGCTTCCTGCTGCTGCTCGGGTTTGGTGGTCTCTTGTGGTGGGTCTGGTCCGATTTGCTGACCGCCTTCCGTTATCTGGATACCCTGGTCCTGTGGCAATACTCCAGCGGGGATAGCCTGCAACCGATTAGCCTGGCAGATTTTCTGGCAGCAACCTTTATTCTCGGTTTTGCACTGTTTCTTGCCGCCAACCTGCCTGGTCTGCTGGAAATTCTGGTGTTGTCCCGCCTGCAGTTACAGCAAGGTAGTGCTTACGCCATCACCACCCTGTTGAATTACGCCATCACCGCCACAGGTCTGGTGATGATGCTGTCCGCCCTGGGGGTCAGTTGGGACAAGCTGCAATGGCTGGTTGCCGCGCTAACCGTCGGACTGGGGTTTGGTCTACAGGAGATTTTTGCCAACTTTGTGTCTGGCCTGATCCTGTTGTTTGAACGTCCGGTGCGTATTGGTGACGTGGTCACCCTGGGCAACCTGTCTGGACGGGTACGCCAAATCCGCATCCGCGCCACCACCATTACCGATTTTGATCGCAAAGACATCATTGTTCCCAACAAGAACTTTATCACCGGGCAGTTGATCAACTGGTCACTGACCGATACCGTCACCCGTGTGATCGTGAAAGTAGGTGTGGCTTATGGCTCGGATCTGGATAAAACCCGTGAAATCCTGCTGGCCGCCGCCGAAGCCAACCCTCGAGTGCTTGAAGATCCCAAACCCCAGGTGCTCTTCCTGAACTTCGGTGACAGCACCCTGGATCATGAACTGCGCATTCACGTCAAAGAGCTGAGTGACCGTAACCCATCAATCGATGAGATCAACCGCTACATTGATCAGCGCTTCCGTGAAGAAGGCATTGAAATTGCCTTCCGCCAACTGGATATCCATCTGCGTAATAGTGAAGGGGTGGAAAAGCTGGTGCAGACCCGAATGGGATAAATCCTGTTAAGGTAGCTATACTGGTAATCCACAGTAAGATCAGGGTCATTACACAAGGAGCAGAGGCAGCATGAACAAACTGCTGTGTATTGGATTACTGTTGCTCAGCAGTACGCTGGCCATGGGTAATACCATCAACACCCCGCCCTTGCCAGCCAGTGAGCCACCACTGCATCTGGGCGTACTGGCCTTCCGTCCACTGCCGGAAACCTTGCATCGCTGGCAACCCCTGCAACAGGAGCTCAGTCGAGCGCTGGGTGGGCGCGAAGTTCGCCTACTGCCTGCCAGCTATGAAGACCTCGAAATGCTGCTGGCAGGTGACCAGCTCGACTTTGTACTCACCAATCCCAGTCACTACATTCAACTGCGTAACCGCAATCCTCTTTCCGGTGCACTGGCAACCCTGGTTGTGGAAGAGCAGGGGTATGCATTAACGGGTTTTGGTGGTGTCATCCTGACCCGTGCTGACCGTAACGACCTGCAACATCTCAGTGATTTGCGCGGCAAGCGCCTGGCGGCAGTGTCCACCAGTTCGCTGGGTGGTTATCAGGCACAGGCTCTGGAGCTGATGAATGCCGGGTTGCGACTGCCCTATGATGTGGAACTGACCCTGACCGGCATGCCACATGATGCAGCCATTCACGCACTGTTGGCAGACAAGGCAGACGTTGCACTGGTGCGCAGTGGCGTTTATGAGTCCATGCTGGCTGAAAATCTCATCCCGGCTGATGCCTTGCGGCAACTCAATCCACTGAATCAGCCACGTTATCCATTTATCTTATCCACACCCCTTTACCCGGAATGGCCTTTTATTGCGCTGGAACAAGTGGATCAAAAACTGGCTGCCCAGGTGACTGCTGCGTTGTTATTGATGGAGCTGACACCGGAGCAACAGCAGCAAACCGGTATCCTCGGTTTCAGCATTCCGGCTGATTACCACCTGGTGGAAACCCTGGCCCGACAACTGCGTCTGCCGCCTTTTGACCAGACCCCGGTGATCACACTGCAGGACTTGTGGGAGCAGTATGCTGTGCTGATCCTGTTCGGTACTGGTATTCCTCTGCTGCTTTTTCTGCTGGTGCTGCTGCGCCACAACCGAGAACTGAATCGCAGCAATCACCAACTGCGTATTGAGCAACAAAAAAGCCAGCTGGCCGCCAGTGTATTCAGCCATGCCAGTGAAGGCATTATCATCACTGCACCGGATGGCAGCATTCTCGATGTCAATCAGGCCTTCAGTGATATCACCGGTTACAGTCGTGATGAAGTGCTGGGGCAGAATCCACGCCTGCTTAAATCTGACCGCCAACCCGCCGAGTTTTATCAGCAGATGTGGCAAACGCTGTTAACTCAGGACTACTGGTTTGGTGAGATCTGGAACCGCAACAAGGAAGGCGAGGTTTTTGCTGAACAATTGGCCATCAATGCCGTGCGGGATGACACAGGGCAAATCAGCCACTTTGTCGGGCTGTTTTCTGATGTGACCCACCAGAAGCTCCAGCAGCAACAGCTGGAATACATTGCCCATTATGACGTGCTCACCGGCCTGCCCAACCGGGTTCTGCTGGCCGAAAAAATGCGTTCGGCCATGCGCCAGGCACAACAACAGGATGCCTGTCTGGCAGTCAGCTTTATCGACCTGGATGGCTTCAAGGAGATCAACGATCTCTACACCCATGAAGTGGGTGACCAACTGTTGGCGGCACTGGCCAGCCGCATGCAGAAAAACCTGCGGGACGGTGACATCGTGGCACGACTGGGTGGCGATGAGTTTGTGGCGCTGTTCACACTGCTGGACAAACCCGAAGACAGCCTGCACCGTGTTGAAGAACTGCTGGAGGTGTTACGCCAGCCAGTACGACTGGGGCAACGTCACCTGCAGGTTTCGGCCAGTGCAGGGTTAACCTTCTTCCCTCAGGATGATGCCACCGAAGCGGATCAGCTGCTGCGCCAGGCTGATCAGGCCATGTACCAGGCCAAACTGTCTGGTAAAAACCGCTGGCAGCTGTTTGATGCCGAGCGGGATCGCAACCTGCGCGGGCACAATGAAAATCTGGATCGGATTCGGCTGGGCTTGGAGCAGCAGGAGTTTGTGCTTTATTACCAGCCCAAGGTCAACCTGCGCACTGGCGCGGTGATCGGTGCCGAAGCTTTAATTCGCTGGCAACACCCGGAACGGGGTCTGCTGGCCCCGGGGCAGTTCTTGCCGGACATTGAAGGCTACAGCCTGGACATCAGTGTGGGTGAATGGGTGCTGGAAACGGCCTTGAAGCAATTGCGCCAATGGCTGGCACTGGGCATTGAGCTGCCGATCAGCGTCAACATTGCCGGGCATCACCTGCAGCAGGCCAACTTTGAAGACCGCCTGGTTGAGCTGTTGCAAGACTATCCTGACGTGCCCACCCGGCTGCTGGAGCTAGAAGTGCTGGAAACCAGTGCACTGCAGGATATTGAGCACGTATCCAGTGTGATTCGCTCCTGTTCACGACTCGGCATTGAGTTTGCGCTGGATGATTTTGGCACTGGCTATTCGTCATTGACCTATTTAAAGCGTCTGCCGGCCCACTCCTTGAAAATCGATCAGAGCTTTGTCCGGGACATGCTGGATAACGAAGATGATCTGGCCATACTGCAAGGCATCCTGGGATTGGCCAAAGCCTTCCAGCGTCAGGTGATTGCAGAAGGCATGGAAACCGCTGAACACGGCAGCCTGCTGTTAAAACTTGGCTGTGAGCTGGCCCAGGGTTACGGCATTGCCCGCCCGATGCCAGCGCACCTTATGGCTGACTGGCTAAAAAACTGGCAGCCTCACCCGGACTGGGCAGCACAAGCTGATTCAAACACATTCTTGTGATCCGCTGGATCAATCCAGCGGTGTCAGGGGAGCAAAACCCAGCACCAGCCACTTTTCACCGGCATCATCAAAGTTGATCAGCAGGCGCGTACGATCTCCTTCACCTTCAGCATGCAGAATAATGCCCACCCCAAACTTCTTGTGCTCCACCCGCTGACCAATACGCAGGCTGGCTGCGGCAGCACTCTGCTGGCCGCTGACCGCACGATCCAGCGGATTACCCGCACCACCAATGCGTGCAGCAGCCGGGCGCGGCCGTAATGCCGGACTGCTCATCGGTCGACTGACTGCTGCACGCAGGCGCACCTCATGCAACAGTTCGGTCGGCAGCTCATTTAAAAAGCGTGACGGGCGGCAGAAGTTTTCACGGCCATAAATGCGACGACTTTCAGCATAGGTCAGGTACAGGGTTTTCATCGCACGGGTGATACCGACATAACAAAGGCGGCGCTCTTCCTCCAACCCATCCAGCGAGCTGTCCAGCGCCATCTGGTGCGGGAACAGGCCTTCTTCCACTCCAGCCAGAAACACCAGTGGAAACTCCAGCCCCTTGGCCGTGTGCAGGGTCATCAGCTGCACGGCATCCTGATCTTCTTCAGCCTGATTATCACCGGCATCCAGGCTGGCTTCGGTCAAGAACACTGCCAGCGCCTGACGTCCTTCCAGATTGATTTCTTCTCCGTTTTCAGCACTCAACGGCAGAATCGGCTCGTATTGCTGTACGGCAGTGATCAGCTCTTTAAGGTTTTCCACCCGTGCCTGGCCCTTTTCACCTTTTTCACGAGCATGGAAGTCCTTCAGCTCGGTCAGCTCCAGCATCACTTCCACACTTTCATGCAGGCTTAACGGCAGGGTCTGTTCATCCAGCTGTTCAACCAGTTCAATAAACACCTGCACGGTGGTGGCCGCCCGGCCTGTCAGCAGGCGTTTGCTGATCATTTCCACTGCAGCATCCCACAGGCCCAGCCCTTCATCCCGGGCATAAGCGCGCAATTTTTCCACCGTGGTGGTACCGATGCCACGCGTGGGAGTGTTGATCACCCGCTCAAAGGCGGCATCATCCTGACGATTGACCATCAACTTCAGGTAGGCCAGCGCATTCTTGATTTCCATCCGCTCGTAGAAGCGGTGACCGCCATACACCCGATAGGGCATGCCCTGGCGCAAAAAGGCTTCTTCCAGTGCCCGCGACTGGGCATTGGAGCGATAAAGTACCGCACATTCACTGCGCAGGCCGCCATCACGCACATGCTGCAGGATGATATCCACAATAAAACGGGCTTCATCCTGTTCGTTAAAAGCAGCATAAACACGTATCGGATCACCGCGACTGCCTTCGGTCCAAAGGGACTTGCCCAGACGACCACTGTTGTTGCTGATTAATGCATTGGCAGCATCCAGAATGGTGGCAGTGGAACGGTAGTTCTGTTCCAGCCGCAACAACTGGGCGCCCTTCAGATCCTGGGTGAAGTTCTGGATATTTTCGATACGGGCACCGCGCCAGCCATAAATCGACTGGTCATCATCACCCACCGCCATGATGCAACCACTGCTGCCCCGCAATAACCGCAACCAGGCATATTGCAGGTTGTTGGTGTCCTGAAACTCGTCCACCAGCAGATGAGAGAAACGCTGTTGGTAATGGCGCAGCAGCGCAGGTGTATCACGCAGCAACTCCAGCGAACGCAGCAGCAATTCAGCAAAATCCACCAGCCCCTGACGCTGACAGAGGGCTTCATAAGCCTGATAGAGTTCCAGCAGACGCCGCTCAAAATCACCACTGGGCAACACGTGGGCCGCGCGACGCCCTTCATCCTTGTGGCCATTGATGAAGGCCTGCACCTGTTTCGGCGGTGTGCTGTCGGTATCCACACCCAGTTCTTTCATCAACCGCTTGATCAGTCCCAGTTGATCATCACTGTCGAGGATCTGAAAGTGTTCCGGTAACCCGGCCTCTTTCCAGTGGGTACGCAGCAACCGGTGTGACAGACCGTGAAAGGTGCCCACCCACATACTGCGCAGACTCATGTTCAGGCTGGTTTCCAAACGCAGGCGCATTTCCTTGGCGGCTTTGTTGGTAAAGGTGACCGCCAGAATTTCATGAGGCGACAAACCCTGCTCACGCACCAGCCAGACAATACGCTGCACCAATACCCGTGTTTTACCGCTACCCGCACCAGCCAGTACCAGCAGATCCTGTGAAGGTGCAGCCACCACTTCAGCCTGAGCCGGATTAAGTCCCTGCAGCAGCGGGTGGGAGTTTGAGGTTTGCATGAGTCAGCCTGTGGGTCCTGTAGCAAGGGAAAGTAATACAAAATATTAACATAGTGCTGATGGCATGCCTGCACCAAGTCTGATATACATTCTTTATTACAAAACCTACAAGAACAATGAACAGCTGAGACCAGCATGACGCAACCCCTCCAAACCCGGAAGGCCCCGGATGGCCGTCAGGTTTTCCTGTTACTGCTTACAGCAGCCTTGCTGGCTACCCTGGCCCTCTGGTGGCTGTTATTAAAAACTTCAGCCTTATCACCCTTGCTGGCACTGCTGTTCAGCAGTCTACCTCTGGTGGCGCTGGCCTTGCTGGTGCTGCGGCTTCGGCAGGAACAACAGCAACTGGTCAGCCTGCTGGAAGAGCGTGATCAGGCACTGGAGCAGGCACAACAGCTTTATCAGCGATCCACTGGTGAACTGGGCGATCAACGCCGACGCTTCAGCCAGGCCATCGAGGCCAGTCGTCTGGGTTTATGGGACTGGGATCTGGAAACCGACTCCATTTACCACTCCCATTTCCGTGAAATTTTCGGTTATGAGGAAAATGAAATTCCTCACTTTATGGGCCACTTGCAACCACTGGTGCATCCTGACGATTACCCCCGCCTGCGCCAGACCCTGATTGAAGCCTTGAAAGGTCATACCGCACACTTTCAGTGTCGCTTTCGCATTCGTCATAAATCGGGAGAGTGGCGTTGGCTGGAAGACCACGGCGAGGTGGTGGATCGCCATGAAAAAACCGGTACGGCCCGACGCATGCTCGGCACCCGCCGGGATATTACCGAAGAGCAGGAAAAAGATGATTACCTGCAACTGGCCTGGCGTGCCTTTGAAGCTTCTGCTGAAGCCACCTACATTGTCAGCCATGACAGCCGGGTGATTTTTGTAAACCAGGCCTTTGTGGATATCACCGGTTATTCACGTCAGGACATCCTGAATCAGAACTTCTGGACCCTGCCCTGCTTTGCCGAAAGCCTGGACACCTACAAGGCCATTTCCCGCAGTCTGCGTCATGAAGGTCGCTGGGAAGGGGAGCTGCAGCAAAAACGCCAGAATGGTGAAAGCTACCCACAATGGTTAAGAGTGGTCCGGGTCACCAGTGGCTTCCGTCAGGACCCCTACACCATCGGCATCTTCTCTGACATGACACAACGCCGTGCTGTGGAAGCACGCCTGACCTACCTGGCCCAGTATGACGAACTGACTGGACTGGCCAATCGCAGCCAGTTTTATGATCGGATGCACCAGGTGATCAGCCAGGTACGCCTGACCGGTGATCCCCTGACCTTGCTGGTGTTCGACATTGATCGTTTCAAGGCCTACAACAACTCGCTGGGGCATCACGCGGGGGACCGGCTGCTGCGCCTGGTGGCCGAAAGGATTTCCGGGGTATTGCCGGATGCAGAAATCATTGCCCGCACCGGCAGTAACGAGTTTGCCGTGTTATTAAAAACAACTCAGCATCAGGGATTAATTGCAGCGACAGAACTGCAGGAACAGTTGCATCAACCCTTTTATCTGGATCACCAGGAGTTACGCCTGACACTCAGTATCGGCGTCAGCTGTTATCCCGAACACACCCATGAGCTGCAAGTGCTGGTGAATCAGGCCGATCAGGCTCGCCTGCGTTGCAAAACACTCGGTGGCAACCGTATTCAGGTGTACAACGATGAAATCCGTCAAAGCAGTCTGGAACAGTTGCGCCTGGAGCAGGATCTGCGTCGAGCACTGGAGGAGCGCAGCATCAGTGTTTATTTCCAGCCCAAACTGGAGCTGATCACCGGTGAAATCCGCGCAGCCGAAGCACTGGCGCGCTGGCATCATCCCGAACAAGGCAATATTCCACCGTCGGTATTTATTCCGCTGGCTGAGCGCACCGGCTTGATCGATCAACTGGGATTACTGGTACTGGAGCTTTCCTGTGAACAGGCGGCTCGCTGGTATCGTGAGGGTTACAACATCCAGGTCGCCGTTAATATTGCCGCACAACAGGTCGAAAGCGGCAGCCTGGTGCGTCAGGTTGATCGACTGCTGACAGAACATGAACTCCCCGCCAGGTTGCTGGAGCTGGAGCTGACCGAAAGCACCCTGATGGAAGATGCTGAAGCTGCCATCATGGAAATGCAGAGTTTGCGCAATCGGGGCGTTTCCCTGGCCATTGATGACTTTGGTACGGGTTATTCATCCCTCAGTTACCTGCAGCGTTTCCCGCTGGATGTGCTCAAGATAGATCGCAGTTTTCTGGTGTCGGATCATGGCAGCAAAAACCAGGGCACCCTGACGCGTGCCATCATTGCCCTGGGGCATGGATTGGGAATGCAGGTGGTCGCAGAAGGCGTTGAAGAAACCGAACAGCTGGAAGAGTTAAAACTGCTCGGTTGTGATTTTGCACAGGGATTTGTGATCAGCCGCCCCGTACCGGCAGCCGATTTCACACAGCTCCTGCAGAACAGAAAGTCCGATTAAAATCAGCTAATCAGGAAACCGCTGATTAATTAGCGCAGGCGGTCTGGCAGTCGCAACCCTTGCAAACTACGCTTAACAGCCTGCAGGTGCTCCACCAGTTTTGGACCGCGCAACTTGGCCACACCCACCGCCAGCACATCAATCACCACCAGATGTACAATGCGTGAGCTCATCGGTGTGTAGATTTCGGTATCTTCCGGAACATCCATAAACAAGGGCAGGGTCACCATATCTGCCAGCGGCGAACCGGATGGGCATAAACCGATGACACTGGCACCCACTTCCTTGGCCAGCTGCACACTCTGCATCAAAGCCTTGGTGCGGCCGGTCTGGGAAATGGCCACCACCACATCACCTGGTGTCAGGGTCACTGCAGACATGTTCTGCATGTGGGGGTCAGAATAGGCTGCAGTGGACATCTGCAAACGGAAAAACTTGTGCTGGGCATCCACGGCTACAGCGCCGGAAGCACCAAAGCCGTAAAACTCAACCCGATTGGCATTGGTCAACAACTGGATGGCTTCCTGCAGACGCGCAGTATCCAGCTTGTCACGCACCTGCAGCAGCACCCCAATGGTGGAGTCAAAAATACTGCGGGAAAACTCCGCCACCGTGTCGCCATCATTCATCGAGAACTGGGCAAAACTGCTGTCGGTGGCCAGCACCTGAGCCAGGCGCAATTTAAAGTCCTGAAAACCGTCACAACCCAGTGCACGACAAAAGCGCACCACGGTGGGTTCACTGACATGGGCCTCGGTAGCCAGATCCACAATTCGCATGTGAATCACTTCATTGGGATACTTCAGCACATAGTTGCCCACCTTCTGCTCGGAGCGGCGAAAGGTGTCCATGGTCTTGCGCAGATGTTCGAGGATATTGATCACGATTGGGTCAGTTCTTGTCAGCGATACATAAAGCCTATTCTACCCGCCTGAGGGCCTTGGCATGAACCCATTTTTTACCCACCGGGCAAAAAGCCACAGGTGGCTTGCAATATTGGCGTAAAAAATGCAGTGTAATTTATGTCACGCAAGACATCCGAATCTGATGTACGGCTTTTGGAGGACATCCATCATGCGCCATCATTCGTCAACCGATCAGGTTAAAGCTGACATTCTCAGTATCTTTAAAACCCTTACAGATACTGAGCGAGAAATACGCCAGCGTAACGAAGCCCGTCGCCTGCGCCAGGCACGCCAGACCATAGAGGAAAGGCGAGAGCAGAAACGCTTGCAGCAGGAGCTCAGCGACGGCTGGGATCTGGAAGAAATTCACTAAAACATAAGCGCAGGGAACTTGCAGAAAGTTGCAGGGTTTAAGACACTGACTTTTTGCCAGTATTGACCATCAACCGGGAACCCTGCCCTTGAACACCTCATCCATAATGGTGCTATTCCAGCGCCATGGTTTACTTCTCACTCTAATCGGCTCTCTGGTCATCGTTGCAGCCGCTTTTGCCTATGAAAAAATCACCGGCCTGCTGCCTTGCCATCTGTGCTGGCTACAACGCTGGGTGTTTATTGGTTTTGCTGCACTGAGCCTGTGCGGGCTGGCATTACAACGCTTCAGGCTGGTGCGCTGGCTGCTGGCACTGGTGTTTGCCCTGTTAATACTGGTCGGCAGCGGCATTGCCCTGCGCCATCTGTACATCAAACTGAACCCCCAGACCGTCAGCTGCGGCATGGATGTACAAACGCTGCTGGACTTTTTTCCGTTATGGGAAGCGGTCAGCCACATGCTGATCGGCAGCTCAGACTGTGCACAGGCCGCAGACTTTTTAGGGCTACCCTTGCCGACCTGGAGTTTGACCGGTTATCTGCTACTGGGCAGCCTGGCCATCTACAGCCTGCTGTCACGCAAAACCCAGTGAAAAGGTTGACGGATCAGTGACCAGACACCCAGGCGGTTGAGCTGACAACAAACTTCTCGATCCAGGCTTTCAAGCCTTGCGATCCAACCTGGAAAAACGTCTGACGGACTGCGTTTTGGATTCATGACCCGGCGCCTTGTTCAGACTGGTTTGTAATAACCGATAAAAACTCTCACTGATCTGCTCCCAACCCTGCCCCTGCATTCCTTGGGTGGCACGATGCCCCATTGCCAGCAGCTGCTGATCATTAACTGCCAGCGCCACACTGCGAGCCACAAACAAGATGTCGCGCTGCGTTGACTGACAAGGGATCAGGCAGCCATTTTCCTGATCCCGGATCAACTCACTGGCTGCTGCCCGATCAAAAGCAACCACCGGCAAACCGGAAGCCAGGGCTTCACCCACCACATTGCCCCAGGTCTCTGTCAGACTCGGAAATAAAAACAGATCCATGCAGGCATAGTGACGGGCCAGGGATTCACCCCTTTGATTACCCACCAGCAACACATCCGGGCAAGCCTTACGCACCTCCAGCATCCAGGGACCATCACCCACCAATAACAACCTAGCATCAGACCGCTGTGCACGAATGGCTGCAAAAGCCTGCAGCAACAATGGCAGGTTTTTTTCGGCTGCCACACGTCCGACATAACCCACCAGCAACTGCTCAGGCCGCACACCCAGTTGCTCACGCAAGTCATTACAACGTCTGGTCGGAGAAAACAAGCGGGTATCCACCCCTCGGCCCAGCACCTGCACCCGCTGATAACCTTCTGCCTGCAATAGTTGTTGCTGTTGTCGGCAGGGCGTTAAGGTCAGGTTGGACGCATTGTGGAACCAGCGTAAATAACGCCGCGCCAAGCCCTTTAACCATCCCAGCCGATAGTGCTGCAGATACTGCTCAAAATTGGTGTGGTAACCACTGATGACAGGGATGCCATGACGCCTTGCATAAGACAGCGCATGCCAACCCAAAGGACCTTCAGTTGCAATATAAAATGCATCCGGTGGTGTCAGTTGCCACTGCTGCAACACCCGCTCCGGCAAGCGCCAGCCAAAACGCAGCTGCGGGTAACCCGGCAAGGAATGTCCGGCAGCCTGCCAATATTGCAATCGCTCTGCAGCAACACCGGCACCGTGGCCGGGGCATACCAGATCCACCTGCACGCCATGGCGCAGCACACCACGACTCAAGTGGTCGAGTGTCAAAGCAACTCCGTTTACATCGGGAACAAAGGTTTCGGTTACCAGGGCCAGGCGCATGGCGTCACATCATCCATCAACAGGAAACATCCATGCAGACTGTCAGCCCTGTATGACATTTCTGAGGCGAGGTGTTGAAGCTTGTGTGACGTCATCCGGGTGTCACGCTTTTGCCATGCTGGCGTCATGACAGGAGCCTAGCCTGCGGCAAACAACGGAGGTGCACCATGATTGATGTTGAACAACTGACTCGTAACAAATACCCGGCTCTGGATCGCAAACCTGCCATCATTCGCCAACCGCTGCTCTCCCTGCTGAAAAACCTGTTCCACGAAAGTGAAATCAACCGTTTTCTGGATGCTCATGGTCAACTGGGCCCTTTTGAATTTGTGGATCGGGTGTTGGAGCACTTCCAGTTCAGCTACCTGGTTTCAGCAAGGGACAAGGAACGTATCCCTGCTGAAGGGCGGGTGGTGATTGTGGCCAATCATCCGCTGGGCACTCTGGATGGCCTGGTGTTACTGAAACTGATTGGCGAGGTTCGCCCTGATGTGCGAATAGTGACCAACGATCTGTTGTGGCAGTTTGAGCCACTACGCCCACTGTTGCTGCCGGTGGATATTCTCGGCCAGAAAAGTTACCGCCAGTCACTGCAACAGGTGACTGAAGCCCTGATGCAGGAGCAGGCAGTGATCGTGTTTCCAGCCGGGGAAGTTTCCCGCATCACACCAACCGGCATACGTGATAGTGAGTGGCACAAGGGATTTATGCACTTTGCCCGCAAAACCAACAGCCCCTTGTTACCCATCCATTTAGGTTGCCACAACTCGGCACTGTTTTATTCACTGTCCCTGCTGTATCGCCCCTTGGGTGGCTTGATGCTGGTGAAGGAAATGTTCCGTCAGCAAGCCAGGGATTTGCCGGTCAGAATTGGCGACCTGATTCCACTGGAAAGTTTTGACCAACCCGGGCTGCCATTAAAAACCTGCATCCGCCTGTTAAAAAAGCAGGTGTATCGACTGCCCACCCATAAAAAGTCGCTGTTTGCGACCGCACGCGCCATCGCCCGCCCGGAGCCACCGCTGAAATTACGTGAGGAGTTACAGCAGGCAGAGTACCTGGGACGCACCGCCGATGGTTACACCATTCATCTGGCCCACTACCGTAAAGATTCAGCGCTGCTGCGTGAAATTGGTCGCTTGAGAGAGCTGACTTTCCGTCGAGCCGGTGAAGGTACCGGTGAAAAACGTGATCTGGACAGGCATGATCGGGATTACCGGCAACTGGTGTTATGGAGTGAAGAAAACCTGGAAATTGTTGGTGCATACCGCCTGGCAGAATGCGGACCCTTATTACAGCAGAAAGGGCTGGAATCCTTGTATTCCGCCAGCCTGTTTAACCATCAGCCAGAACTCTTGCCAAAACTGGCCGAGGCCGTTGAATTGGGTCGCAGCTTTGTGCAGCCTCGCTACTGGGGCAAACGCAGCCTTGATTACCTCTGGCAAGGCATTGGTGCCTATCTGCGCAGTCGCCCTCACATCCGCTGGATGCTGGGACCGGTCTCCATCTCCAATGCCCTGCCACCCGCAGCGCGGGATTTACTGGTGATTTTCTACCGTTATTATTATGGCCAGACCAGTCATCTGGCATCAGCCAAGGCACCTTATCTGGTCAGTGATGCTGGTCGTACCGAGGCGATGGAGCTGTTTGGTTTCAAATGCGCCCGCACAGACTTCATGGCACTGAAACAACGCCTGGCCTGTTATGGTGTCACCGTGCCAACCCTTTACAAACACTACACCGAACTCTGCGAGCCAGGTGGTGTGCACTTCCTGGACTTCAGTGTGGATGCAGCGTTTAACTACTGCATTGACGGACTGGTGCTGGTTGAAGTGGATCAGATCAAACAGAAAAAACGCGATCGTTACCTGACCGCGCTGTGAAACGGCTAGAGATCCAGCAACAACACACCACCCTCAGCCCTCGAAATACAAGGCAACATCCAACCCTCATCGCGATCATCCTGGGGCAGGAGTTGATCGCGGTGATCCACCTCACCTTCCAGCACCTTGACCCGACAGGCACCACACATGCCTTTCGGGCAATTGCGCGGCAGGTGAATACCCTGCTGCGCCAATACATCCCAAAGCGTCATGGAAGGTGGTACTTCCAGCTCCAGCCCTGAAAGCTGCAACTTCACTCTGAACGAAGGATTGGTTAACAACTCGGGGGCAGTATCAAAATGTTCTCGGTGAATACAAGCGGTCGGCAAATGTTCAGCAGCCTGCTGTTCAACCCAGTCCATGAACCCTGCCGGACCACAAACATACAGATGGGTATTTTCCGGTGCTGCAGCACAGGTTGCTGCCAGATTCAAAGGTGACAGGCCTGGATCATCATCCAGATGCAGGTGAAAAAAAGGCGCTAAAGGTGAGTTCAGAATCTGGCTGGCAAAAGGAGCACGATCCGCACTGCGACTGCACAAATGCAGCTCAAAGGAGCGGCCCAGCGCCAACAGGCGCCAGGCCATGGTCAGCATGGGTGTGATGCCAATGCCACCGCCAATCAACAGGCTGTGGGATGCATCCTCCCGCAGGGGAAAAACATTACGCGGCTCACCAATGCGCAACAGCATGCCTTTTTGTAACTGGTCATGCAGTGCACGGGATACACCACGGCTATTCGGCGCTTTTAATACCCCCAGCAGGTAACGATGGCTTTCAGCCGGATCATTGGCCAGTGAATACTGACGCACCTGCCCACCCCCCAGATGCACATCAATATGAGCCCCAGCGGTGAAAGGGGGCAAGAGCTCATCTTCCGCCGCCAGTTCAATGGCAACAGTATCGGTTGCAATGGGATATTTGTCGGTCACGCGAACCAGCAGTTGTCGGGCCATGCTGCACCTGTCTGTTTTCAGAGGATGCAGTCATTCAAGCGAAATGTGTGCCAGTCCTTAACAATCAGAAAAACGCTTTTTAATCATGCCATTACATCAAGAAAGCAACGGAGCCACTTGTGCCTTTGCAACATTTTGTCGGTTTCTGATCATGATTCACCGCCAATAAAGCTCTTCCAGAATCACCGCCGGTACCGGGGCGTGCAACCAGCTACCCTGGAGATTTTTTTTGCGTATCGCCTGTTGAGGCTTGATGTGCAGAAACACCTGGGCCGCATCTTCGGCCAGCAGCTTCTGGGCCTGTTGCAACAACTGGTTGCGCTGCTGCTCATCCACAGCCTGCTCTATTTTCTGCCAAAGCTGGTTAAATGCCGGGTTCCGGTAATTAAAGTAATAATCATCCCGGGCATAAATATCCATATCAAAAGGCTCAACATGGGCAATCACTGTCAGATCATAATCCCTTTGAAGAAATACCTGTTCCAGCCAGGTTGACCAGTCCATTCTGATCAATTCAATGTCTATCCCTACCTGCTCCAGGGCATCCGCCAGCAACAGACTGCTTTCTCTGGCATACAAGGGTGGTGGCACCATCATGCGCAGTTGCAAACCTTCGGCATAGCCCGCCTGCTGTAACAGGACACGGGCTTGTTGTCGATCATGAGGATACAGATCACTCAGGTCGACATAGGCAGGGTGCCGGGGTGAAAAGTGACTGCCAATTAACGGTGGACTGGTCTGCGGGTAAATGGATAACAGCGCCTGGCGATCCACGGCATGAGTCAAGGCACGTCTGACCCTCACATCTTGCAAAGCCGGATGTGCGTGATTTAACACCAGCAACACCTGCCCCTCACTCAGACCATCCTGCATCACATAGTCCGTCCGTTCCGATAACTGCACGTTGGCGGACAGCGCACTGACATTGGGATAAAGATCGATACGGCCTTCCAGCAATCCGGCTTCCAGTTCCAATCGATTGGAGGTGAAGGTGAAGAGTGCGTCATGAATACTCGGTAAAACGCCCCAGTAATTACGAAATACACTAACCCTTAATCCGACCTCATCCCAGGATACAAAGTGATAAGGCCCAGTTCCTACCGGGTGCTGATGATTCTGTGCAGCGGTTTCAGGGTGTACCATCACGGCGGCTGACAGACCCAAACGAAAAGGCAGCAGGCCATCCGGATGGTGCAAGTGCAGCCTCAGGCGTGAAGCATTGATACTTTCCACTTCACGAATACTGCCAAACAGGTGGCGCTGCGGGTTACCTGCGGCAGGGTCCAGCATACGCCGGATACTCCAGGCAGCCACTTCAGCATTAAAACTGCGCAGATCATGGAATACCACCCCTGGCTGCAGCTCAAAGGTCCAGCTCAGCCCATCCTCAGCAACCTGCCAACGATGCGCCAGATTGGGTTGCACCTGCCCATCCCGGTCTATCCGGGTGAGTCCCTGAAAGATATTGTTGTAGGTGGCCTCAGCCAGGGTTGCAGCGGGGGTGCGGGTCGGGTCCAGGTGAGGTGGACGCAGATGCAGCTCGACTCGTAATGGCTCTGCCATCAATTCAACGGACAGCAACAAACACCATAACAGCAATAAAACGCCCCTGTTCATGCTTGCCCCTCCTGGCATTCAGCCATTGCTGCAACCACACGATTACGACCACTTGCTTTGGCCTGATAAAGGGCCTGGTCAGCCCGCTTCATGCAACCACTCAGATCACCAACACCACAGGCGGCCACACCAAAACTGGCCGTGATGGTCAGCAGCTGGCCACCCAATTCAAAAGGCAGCCGTTCAATTTGCTGACGCACCTGCTCCAGATGCCTGACAACACCATCCAGCGGTGTATCGGGAAACAACATCGCAAACTCTTCACCACCATAACGGGCCAACAGCACCTGATCTGGCAAAGCTTCCTGAAGGCGGCTGGCAAAACCAATGATCACCTGATCACCGGCATCATGGCCAAAACGATCATTCACCTGCTTGAAGTGGTCAATATCCACCATCACGGCACAGACCTGATGTTTACCAACATCCCTTTCCAGACGCTCCAGATCCCGCTCAAACTGATGGCGGTTCGACAGGCGTGTCAGGGCATCATGGGTGGCCATAAACTCCAGCTCACGGTTCATCGACAGGATGCGCGCTTCATGCAGGTTGATCTTGTCGACATAACGCTGAATTGACTGGGCCATCCAGGTGATTTCATCACGCCCACCCACCGGAATGTCGGCGGGCAACAAACGATCCTGACTGAGGGCTTTTTGCAACGCCACCACCCGGCGCACCACGGAGCGGTTGATATAAAAAACCGTGGTCAGCATCAGCAACAGCGCGATGACCGCCGCCACCAGCAAAAGGCCTTCGCGGGTGGCAATGGCACTGTTAACCTGCTGTACCGAGTCCTGTATTTCCGAGCGAATGGCACTGACATGAAAACCCACTGCCACACTCAACTCTGTAGCCAGTCGGCGGTTTTCCCGTAATAACTCACCAATTTCTGCTTCAATCAGCTGCAGTGACTGAAGCCGATCCGGATCTGAAGATTCACCATGAAACACATCAGCACGCAAATTGATTCGCTGTGCAACCAGTTGGTCAACCTTGGTCAGATTATCAATCAGTTGATCACGAACCTGATAAATACGTGCAAAGGCTTCACCACCATCCAGATTTGATTCCAGCTCCGCCACCATCCGCCCGATCCACTCCTTGCGATCAGCAATTTCAAACATCGCACGACGGCGATTAAAATGATTTTCTGCCTGCAGCAAGAGCGCACTGCTACCCATCAGGCCTTCGGTCTGCTGCACCAGGCGAGTCGCAGTCAACAGGGTGTTGATCTGCTGTTGGGACAGGTGGGTGATGGTGTTGCGGTACTGGGAGAAAGAAAAGAGCGCCAGCAAAATGGCAGCCAGACTCACTGCTGTGGTCAACAGTGTCAGCAACAGGGTTCTACCAGTCAGGCCTGGGCTTTTCCTCATTCCATTAAGTCTCTTTTACTGACTTGCCCTGGTGCCGGAGCACAAGAGGCTGTGTTTTGTTTTTATTGTATTTTCACTGAATCAAATAACCATAGCAGAAATCTGTGATTCTCAACCAAATGTTTAGTCTTGTAGCGTTTAGCTTAAACCAGAACGGCCAACCCCCTGTCAGATTTGATTGACAGAGGGTTGCATCCGACCAGATAAATGGACTGTTCACTGCGGTGTGAAGGTACGCGCTCTCAGCACTTCAGGTTTCAGGATGGGTTTTTCACCCGTGTTGCGATGATCACCCAGAAGGCGCCCCTGCTGTTCCGTGCCATAAAAGCCGTGTTTGTGAAAAGATTCCAGATAACGTGCACGTGTCGCTCTGACATCACCTTCATAACGTGGGTCCTGCGGTCTTTCATGACTGTTGATGTATACCGCAATATCCCAGGCATCCTGCACACTCATGGTATAAGGCTGCCCCAGCGGCATATTGTGGTGAATGAATCCCGCCAGGGTGAAGTTGCGAATGATTCCGGCCCCCCAGTTATAAGACAGGTCACCCCAGACGGCCGGAAAATGAGTCTCACCCTTGACCCGCATGCCACTGCCATCACTGCTGTGGCAAATGGCACAGTTATTTTCATAAAGTGCATGCCCCCGCTCATGGGAAGGCTCCTGCGACGGCTGGTCTATCGGATAACCACGACCATAATAGTCACCCAACTGATAAATCGGCACCCCCTTGGCCAGCCACTGGTGATAAGCAGCCAGCGCCACCATGTCATCACTGCCGTACTCTGGCGGAATGCCATTCATGGAGTAGCTGAAACAACCGGCAATACGCTCTTCCAGATTATTGACATGGTCATTTTTGGGGCGGTAATTGGGTAGTACAACCGCTGCAGGCCATACCGGTGAAGCAAAAGGCATCCTTCCTTCACCCATGTGGCAGGAACTGCAGTTCATATCATTAAAAACGTTTTTGCCACGCAGTTGCTGAGTATTCATGAACAGGTCATGACCACGGCGAATCACCCGCTTCAACTCAGGGTGCATGCGAGCTGCTTCCAGATCATCCATGGTGGGTGGTGTATGCAGCAGCTGGCCTTCTCTGGGCTGCGGCGGGTTAACCGGGAAACGCAGTTGCTGCTCAGCCTGTACCGGCAGAATCACGCAGCTGGCCAGCATGCCGACCAGCAGCCATTGGAATCGATTGGTTTTCATGGCGCTTCTCCGTTTATTGGGCAGGCAAGGTGGATAACCAGGCAGCCACTGCCCGGATATCCTGCTCAGTCATGCGCTCGGCAATGGCCAGCATCAGGTGCTGCGGATCGTTGTCGCGCTTGCCCTGCTTCCAGTCCAGCAGTTGCCGTTCAATGTATCCGGCATGTTGACCGGCAATCCCGGGGAAGTTGGAACCGGCACCCTGGCTGGCCGGGCCATGGCAACTGCCACAAGGAACGATGTAGCGCTCCCAGTCACCCTGTTCAACCAGTCGCTGTCCCAGTTTCAGCAAATCAGCTGCGGCATCCTTGCCACCCTGGCCGGGTGTAGCGGGCAGTTGACTGTAATAAACAGAGACATCCTTCAACTGCTGATCGGTGAGCATGGCAGCAAAAGGCATCATGCTGGCGTTGGTGCGACGACCTTCACGAAAGTCGACCAGTTGTCGATACATGTATCCGGCATCCATTGCCGCCAGACGCGGCCAGGATTCACCGCCGGGGATGTGCATACCACTGCCATCGGCCTGATGACAGGCAGCACAAACCGCTGCTGCAGTCCTGCCTCGTTCAGCATCGCCTTCGATGCCGGCAAACAGTGGCATGCTGAGCAGCAGGCTCATCATCAATAAAGTTTTTCTTGGGGTTTTCATAGGCTGTCCCTTCTTCCTTTTTCTGCTGAATGCAGACAGGAGCAACCTTAATGTTTGCAAGGTATTCGCGGTATCAGCAGTATCCTCACACCACTAAAGGATTTCCCTACCCGTTCGCACCAGCAGATGGATCAGCTCAGGCACCGAGGTAACAGAAAGCTTTTTCATCAGGTTGTGGCGATGCACATCAACTGTTTTTGGGCTGATGCCCAGATGGTCAGCAATCAGCTTGGCCGGGAGCCCCTGCACCAGGCACTCCATGACCTCCTGCTCTCTGGATGTGAGGGTTGCCAGCTGCTGTTTGCTGTGCTGTTGCTGATGCAACTGCTTCAGTCGGGTTTGATGCAGCGCCACGGCTTGCTGAAGTGCATCAATCAGATGCTGGTCATTAAAGGGTTTTTCAAAAAAGTCACAGGCACCATCCTTCATGGCTTTCACCGCCATCCCCACATCAGCATGGCCACTCATCAGAATCACTGGTGGTGCTGCCGGATCCTGCTGCAGGGTACGCTGCAACTCCAGTCCACTCTGACCCGGCATGCGCACATCCAGCAAAACACATCCCGGCTGGCCACTTTGCCACTGAGCCAGAAAGTCCGCTCCATCACTGCACAGGCAGACGGTCAGACCCACAGTGCCCAGTAACCAGGCCAGGGACTCCCTGACCTGCTGATCATCATCCACAATCCAGACCTTTGCTGCAGTGGCATCAGTCATTTTTGTGCTCCCCATCCTCTCGCTTCATCCCGGCGAATGCATCCGCAGGCCACTGAATCCTTGCGCAGCAGCCTTCCATCTCACGGTTAAACAGAAACAACTGGCCA
Source organism: Marinospirillum alkaliphilum DSM 21637 (assembly GCF_900119735.1). GTDB lineage: Bacteria > Pseudomonadota > Gammaproteobacteria > Pseudomonadales > Halomonadaceae > Marinospirillum > Marinospirillum alkaliphilum. The sequence continues at coordinate 133,901 of NZ_FPJW01000007.1, forward strand.
CCCATCTGCTCGATCAGGTTAAGACAGAGGCTCAAACCCAGTCCCATGCCACTCGCCTTGGTGGTGAAAAAAGGCTCAAACAGTCGCTGTTGCACTTCCATGTTCAGCCCTTCTCCATGGTCTTCAACATCCAGTTGAATATTGCCTTCAGCCGTCAGGCGACTGCTGAGCAGCAAGGTTCGCCGGGCAGCAGTCAACTGAGTCATGGCATCCACCGCATTGGCTAACAGATTGATCAGCACCTGCAAAAGCTCAACGCGGCTAACCTGTATCAGGGGCAGCGCACCACACAACTGCCAATCAACCTTTACCTCGGTCTGACGCAGGCGACCTTCCATGAGTTCGATGGCTTCACAAAACACCTGATCCGGATCCAGCCACTCGGATTGCGGGACTTCCTTGCGTAAAAACCCTCGCAGATGACGAATGATTTCTGCTGCCCGCTCACCCTGGGCAGCCATGTGCCGTGCAGCATCATGCAGCTGCTGCTGAATGGCGTCTGCAGGCAGCTTTTGCAACAAGCGCTGACTGCCTTGTGCATAATTCACTATGGCTGTCAGCGGCTGGTTCAGCTCATGTGCCAGACCGGTCGCCAACTCACCCATCAACGAAAAGCGGGAAAGGTGGGTCAGCTCCTGCTGACGCTCCCGGGATTGCTGCATGGCCAGCTGCAACTCGGCAGTCCGCCGGCGAATCAACACCTGCACCCGCAGATAATGTGCCAAACCGGCAACAAACAATATCACCAGGAACAACAGGAAATAGCGGTAGGTATGGATCAGCGCCAACAATGAATGACCTGAAAACCCGGCATAAGGGCCAAGACGCAGGCGTGCAAACAGAGTATGAACAGGCTGGTAAGACAAGGGCGCTGACCATTCCGGCAAACCCTGTTCGGAATGGGTCTGCAAGAGCGCCACCACCACTTGCCGTAAAAGGTCCGGTGGCTGGATACCAACACTCAGAAACGGCCAGTCAGGATAAAGATCGCTGGACAGCTGGCAAGGGTAGCCATCAACCTTTTGCGGCTCCAGCACCCGCCACCAGTCAGCATCCAGACGCCCTTCAGCTATCAGTGTTTCCGGCAGGCAACTGCGCAGTACCACTGCATCCACTTCACCGGATTGCAGCAAGAGCAACAGCTGTTCCATCGGGTAACCGGTGAATAACCACTCACCAATATGCTGCTCGGCATTCAGGCCCCGCTGCTCCAGCTGGTCACGAATCAGTTGATAACCACCAAAAGCCTGAGGAGAAACTGCAGCCACTCGTCGCTGCCTTAAATCCTGCCATCCATGGATGGCAGCATCCCGGCGAACCAGCACCACCGACCCGACAGCCTGGTGGGGAGGATCAAACAAGGGGTTGAGCAGAGTGGCAAGAGGAGCCAGGGGATAATCACGACTGAGTTCAACATAATGACCGGGGTTGGTGATCACAAAATCCAGCTGCCCAACTGCCAGTGCCTGCTGCAAGGCAGACAGATCCAGCATTTGCAGGTGCAACTGATAACCCGACAACCCCTGCTGCAAAGCGTCCAGGGTCGGCTGCCAGGACTCCAGTCCATCAGGTGCATCTCGCCAATCCAGCACACCCAGATACAAATCCCTGGCCTGCAACCCAACAGATAACAACAACAGCATCAAGGCAACCAGACCAACCGAAGTCCGTTTCATGCTTCTCCCGTTACAATACCAACTTACAGAAAAAAACAAAGTGATGCGAGACTTGCACCAACACCCTATGGAAGATGGGGCTGCATTCCACCCGCACCCAGAAACTGGAGGTCAGTTTGAAAGGATCACTCTATCGGAATCTGCTGATATTCACCACTTTACTCATGGTCGGTTGTGCGACCACCCACCCGCTGGGCATCAAGGATGGCGACTGGCAGCAGATGAGCCAGCAACAGCAACATGAAGCCCGCATGCAGCAGGCCCGACTGGATGAAATTGAACGACAACGGCGTGCTGATCAGGCCGAAGCCCGACGCCTGCAGGAGCTGGCCCACCAGGCAGAGCTGGAACGCATCCGCCAGAATCCACGTTTTGGTGACATCATCCAGTGCAGTGTCAGCAATGGCCAGACCTACACCAGCAGTGATTGGCACCCGGCCCAGCCCATGGCATTTGAGCTGGTGCGCGGTGAAACACGGGAAGTGTTGTTTCCACGTGCCGACCGACCGACACAACAATCGCGTGGCACGGCCAGTTTTGATGGCCTGACCGTGAAAATCTGTCGTCCGGTGGAGCGTGATTGTTCGGTGATGGCAGGGACCGAAAGTGAATACCGTCGCGGCAAAACCCAGTCCATCCGTTCTGCTCGACTGATCAGGGGTGAGCTGCGCTGCCAGTTTCCCCGCGGTTATTAAAGCAACTGACAGTAACAGAAAAGGCCGGATCATCCGGCCTTTTCTGTATTTCAGACACGCCTCAGAGGTTGGCGAAAAACACCACCAATACGCCAATCGGTGCAATGTAACGGGCAATCAGATTCCACAGGCTGAAGTCGTAAATATCCAGCCCCAGTTCCTGACGCACCTGCTCCTTGTCCAGACACCAGGCCACAAACAGGATCACACCCAAGCCGGTCAGTGGCAGCAGGAACTTACTGGTCAGGGTATCCAGCAGATCAAAAATACCCAGCCCCAGCAGGGTGAAGTCACTCAGCACATTAAAGGACAGCAGCGCCAGAATACCCAGCGCCCAGGCAGCCACACCGGAAACCAGGGTGGCGCCCATGCGGCTTAAGGGTGTGCGCTCTTCAACAAACTCCACCACTGGCTCCAGCAGAGAAATGGCTGATGCGATAGCGGCAAAGGTCAGCAGCACAAAAAACGCCACACCCACCAGCCAACCAGCTGTGATGTTGCCAAATGCCACCGGCAGGGTGACAAAAATCAGGCCGGGGCCCTGACCCAGATCCAGGCCATTGGCAAATACAATCGGGAAAATGGCCAGACCGGCCGCCAGTGCAATCACTGTATCCATGATCACCACAGTACGGGCTGACTGCAGCAGGCTGACATCTTCACCCAGGTAAGAGCCGTAAGCCATCATGATGCCCATGCCCAGTGACAGGGTGAAAAAGGCATGGCCCAGTGCTGCCAGAACAATACCACCATTCAATTGTGACCAGTCAGGTTTGAACATGAATGCCAGTGCATCCATGAAACCGCCGGTGGTCATGCCGTAAATCACCAGCAACACCAGCAGCACACCCAGTGCAGGCATCAGGGTGCGGGCAGCCGCTTCCAGACCACCGGTGACACCACGGGCCACAATGCCGATGGTGATCAGCATGAACAGGCTGTGCCAGAAAATCAGCAGTCCGGGGCTGGCCAGCAGACCACCGAAAATGGCGCCAATGCCATCACCGTCCTGACCACTGAAGTTGCCGGTCACAGCATCCTTGATGTAGGCCAGCGACCAGCCACCGATCACACTGTAGAAGGACAGAATCAGGAAAGCCGCCAGCACACCACCCAGACCAACCAGTACCCAGACGCGACTGCGATGATTATCTGCAGCCAGTTGCTGCATGGTGTGGATGGGGTTTTTCTGGCCACGACGGCCCAGCAGCCATTCACCGACCAGAATCGGCAGACCGATCAGAAAAATACAGGCCAGATAGATCAGCACAAAAGCAGCACCGCCACTGTCGCCGACCATGTAGGGAAACTTCCAGATATTACCGAGACCCACCGCCGAGCCTGTGGCGGCGAGCACAAAACCCATGCGGGACGACCACTGGGCATGCACCTTGTTTGCAGTTGTCATGTAAAAAACCTCAAGACCCCGTTTCTTATTGATTTCAGGCCTGCTGATCCACCACCACTGACTGGATCCAACACAGACAGAAACCAACAGAAAACATCAGTTGCCTCCGGGGTTTGAGACAACAGAAGGTCTGGCAGGATCACTGCTGCAAACAGTCAGCGGTACCAGCGGATAAACCGGCACCTGCAACTTTCCGGCTGATCGATCTGACCGGTTGGAAAGTAATGGCGGGCATTTTGCCCCAAACAGGCGTTCGGGTCACCTGAAACGGCGTTGAAAAGACGACTTTCCCTGTAACCCTCTGGTAAACTTGGTTCCATTATTTTATTGATCCCGTTTTCCGGAGTAACCGATTCATGACGCAGCCCAGCGCCCCTGAGCAGAACCCTGCCACTGAAACCGAAAAGCCCTGGGGAGGGCGCTTCAGCGAACCAACCGATGCCTTTGTGGAAGGCTTCACCGCCTCGGTTAATTTTGACAAGCGCCTCTATCATCACGACATTGAAGGCTCCATTGCCCATGCCACCATGCTGGCCAAGGTTGGTGTGCTGACCGAAATGGAGCGGGATGCCATCGTGCAGGGCCTGAAGGACATCCGCGCCGAGATTGAACGTGGCGAATTCCAGTGGTCAGTGAAACTGGAAGATGTTCACATGAACATTGAGTCCGCCCTGACCGCCCGCATCGGCATCACCGGTAAAAAACTCCACACCGGCCGCTCACGCAACGACCAGGTGGCCACCGATGTGCGCCTGTACCTGCGTGATGAAATTGACACCATTGCTGCCGAATTGACGCGTCTGCAAACCGGTCTGATTGATCTGGCCAGCCGTGAAGCCGATACCATCATGCCAGGGTTCACTCACCTGCAGACCGCCCAGCCAGTCACCTTTGGTCATCATCTGCTGGCCTGGAATGAAATGCTGCAGCGGGATTACGAGCGATTGATCGACAGCCGCAAGCGGGTCAACATCCTGCCGCTGGGCGCTGCCGCACTGGCGGGCACCACCTACCCGATTGACCGGCTGATGACGGCCGAATTACTGGGTTTTGAGCGCCCCACCGAAAACTCACTGGACTCCGTCTCCGACCGGGACTTTGCCATCGAATTCTGCAGCTTTGCCAGCCTGCTGCTGATGCACCTGTCACGCATGAGTGAGGAACTGGTGTTATGGACCAGCTCCCAGTTCAACTTCATCAACCTGCCGGACCGCTTCTGCACCGGCAGCTCCATCATGCCGCAGAAAAAAAACCCGGATGTGCCTGAGTTGGTGCGTGGCAAGAGCGGACGGGTGTATGGCCACCTGATGAGCCTGCTGACCCTGATGAAGTCCCAGCCACTGGCTTACAACAAGGACAACCAGGAAGATAAAGAGCCACTGTTTGATGCCATCGACACCGTTAAAGGCTGCCTGCGTGCCTTTGCCGACATGGTGCCAGCCATTGAACCACGCCGTGAAGTGATGCACGAAGCAGCCCGCCGTGGTTTTGCCACCGCCACCGATCTGGCTGATTATCTGGTGCGCAAGGGTGTGCCTTTCCGGGATGCCCATGAAATTGTCGGCAAGTCAGTGGCCTTTGGTGTGGCGGAGAACCGCGATCTGGCTGACATGACACTGGCGGAACTGCAGCAGTTTTCAGACATCATCGGTGCCGATGTGTTTGAGGTACTGACGCTGGAAGGCTCGGTTGCGGCCCGTAACCACCTGGGCGGCACCGCACCGGAGCAGGTGCGTGCTGCTGCAGTGCGCGCCCGCAACCTGTTGCGTCAGCGTGCAGGTTAAAACCATGCGACTGCTGCCACTGTTTTTGCTGTTGCTGCTTCTGGCTGCCTGCGGCCAGAAGGGTGACCTTTACCTGCCGCCTGCGGCCAGTCTTCCAACCCCTGATGCACGAGTCTGATCACCATGGATTTTTTCAATTACAACAATGGCCAACTCTTTGCTGAAGACCTGAGCGTCAAAGAACTGGCTGAAGCCTTCGGCACCCCGCTTTATGTGTATTCCCGCGCCACCCTGGAGCGACATTACCGTGCTTATGCTGACCCGCTGGCCAATCAGCCGCATCTGATCTGTTATGCCGTGAAGGCCAACTCCAACCTGGGTGTGCTGAATGTGCTGGCACGCATGGGTGCCGGTTTTGACATCGTTTCTGCCGGTGAACTGGAGCGGGTGCTGGCTGCCGGTGGTGATCCGGCCCGAGTGGTATTTTCCGGTGTTGGCAAACAGGTTGGTGAAATCCGCCGCGCCCTATCCGTTGGCATCAAGTGTTTTAATGTCGAGTCCATTCCCGAGCTGCAGCGCATTGACTGCATCGCTGAGGAAATGGGGCTGCGGGCACCGGTTTCCATCCGGGTGAATCCAGATGTTGATCCCAAAACCCACCCCTATATTTCCACCGGTTTAAAAGCCAACAAGTTTGGTATCGGTTTTGAGCTGGCGCGTGAAGTTTATCGCCAGGCAGCAGCCATGCAGCACATTGAAGTGGTTGGTGTCGACTGCCACATCGGCTCACAGATCACCCAGATTGACCCTTTCCTGGATGCCCTGGATCGGCTGCTGGTGCTGATCGATCAACTGGCAGAAGACGGCATTCACATCCGCCACCTGGATCTGGGTGGCGGCCTAGGTGTGCGTTACAACGATGAAACGCCGCCCCTGCCAACCACCTATATTGAAGCCCTGCGTCAGAAACTGGGCAACCGTCAGTTTGAGCTGGTATTTGAGCCCGGCCGCGCCATTGCCGCCAACGCCGGCATTCTGGTCACCCGGGTGGAATACCTGAAAGAAGGCCAGGAAAAGCACTTTGCCATTGTTGATGCCGCCATGAACGACCTGCTGCGCCCGGCACTCTACAATGCCTGGCAGGCCATCATTCCGGTCACTGAACACCCCGATGGCACCACACGCAGTTGGGATATTGTCGGGCCGGTCTGTGAAACCGGAGACTTTCTCGGCAAGGATCGTGAGTTGACTCTCAAACCCGGTGACCTGCTGGCTGTACGCTCTGCCGGTGCCTATGGTTTTGCCATGGCCTCCAACTACAACAGCCGCAATCGCCCCGCTGAAGTGATGGTGGATGGCAGTGAGCGTTACCTGGTGCGCCAGCGCGAAAGTTACGAACAACAGATGGCAGGTGAATTCACCCTGCCGGGTCAGTGAGGGTTATCCATGCTGCTTCATTTCACCAAGATGCATGGGCTGGGCAATGACTTCATGGTGCTGGATCTGATCAGCCAGAAGGTTCGCCTGCGGCCGGAACAGATCCGTCGATTGGCCGACCGGCATTTTGGTGTTGGTTTTGATCAGTTGCTGACGGTTGAGGTGCCCACCACCCCGGATGCCGACTTCCGTTACCGGATTTACAACGCGGATGGCTCGGAAGTGGAAAACTGCGGCAATGGTGCCCGCTGTTTTGCCGTGTTTGTCCATGATCGCAAACTAACCAATAAAAATCGCCTGCAGGTCGAAACGGCCGGCGGCCCACTGATCCTGCTGATCAATGACAAGGGACTGGTAACCGTCGACATGGGTGTACCGCGACTACAGCCAGACCTGATCCCCTTTGCAGCAGAACATCAGGCCATCAGCTATCCACTGGAAGTAGCCGGACAGTCTCTGGAAGTGGGCGCGGTTTCCATGGGTAATCCCCATGCGGTACTTCGGATTGATGATGTTGCCCATGCACCGGTGGCCGAGTTAGGCCCGCAAATTGAAAACCACCCTCGCTTTCCAAAACGGGTTAATGCCGGCTTCCTGCAGGTGGTCTCCCGTAATCAGGGGCGCTTGCGCGTTTTTGAGCGGGGTGTTGGTGAAACCCTGGCCTGTGGCACTGGTGCCTGCGCCGCCATGGTTTATGGTCGGCTGCAAGGCTGGTTTGACTCGCGTGTGGAGATGCAGCTGCCCGGCGGTCATCTGCAACTGGAATGGCAGGGCGAAGGTCACCCGGTGATGATGACCGGCCCGGCCCAGAAGGTTTTTGAAGGACATCTGCATTTATGAACAGAGCAGACAAGGCGCTGGCATCCACCGACACAGCACTGGAAGCGGAACAGATTGAAAGCTGGCTGGCAGATCACCCAGACTTTTTTCTGGGTCGTGAACAGCTGCTGTGCAACATGCAACTGGAGCATGCCTGTGGTGACAGTGAGTCCTTGCTGCTGTATCAGTTGCAACTGCTGCGTCAGAATCTGAAAGATCAACAACAGCGCTACCAGCAGTTGCTCAACAATGCCCGTGACAATGAAAAACGTTTAAAAAGGGTAGAGCGCCTGCTGGTTAAACTGGTGGAGGCCAACAACACTGAAGAGCTGGTCAGCCTGCTGCAGGAACAACTGCAGCAGGACTTTGATATTCCACGCATCCAGCTCTGGAGTTATACCAACCTCAGCAGCCTGCCGCGTGCCAGTGAACAACAGCAACAGCAGCAACTGGATCTGCTGGGCCAGCACCAGGCCCGCAGCCTGACCCTGGAGCCAGGCGTAACCAGCCTGCTGGGCCTGGATGGCATGACCAGCGGCTCAGCCATCCTTTGCCGCCTCAGCCACACTCGCACCCTGGGCCTGTTGGTACTGGCACACCCATCAGTACAGCATTTTCGCCAGCAGGACACCCTCTTTGTAGAACACCTCTGCGCGGTGATCAGTCGTCTGCTATCGAGGGATCGGCTGGGATTTCGTCCTGACTGACGTCAGGCACTTCCACCTGCAGCTCCAGCCAGTCATCCAGCACTCGCCAGGCCTCTGCCATGCCTTCCTGTTTCAAGGAAGAAAACAACTGCACAGTAAACTGGCCATTCAACAGTTTTAATTCATTCCGCACCGTCTGCAACTGCTGAGCAGCCGGCCCCCGCTTGAGTTTGTCGGACTTGGTCAGCAGGATATGCACTGGCAGATTACGACTGGCCGCCACTTCCATCAGCTGATGATCAAACTCCGTCAGGGGATGGCGTACATCCATCATCACCACCACGCCACACAAACACTGGCGCTGACTGACATAATCGCCCAGGTGTCTGCCCCACTCCCGACGCATCGCCTCAGGCACCTTGGCATAACCATAACCGGGTAAATCCACCAAGCGGCGCTGCTCATCAATCTGAAAAAAATTGATCAACTGGGTTCGCCCAGGGGTTTTACTGGTTCGGGCCAGGCGTGAAGAGGTGAGGCAATTCAGCGCACTGGACTTACCGGCATTGGAACGACCGGCAAAAGCGATCTCCCAGCCCTCATCCGGCGGACATTGCGCCAGCGTCTGGGCGCTGATTAAAAAGCTGGCCGCCGCATAGTGCTTAGGCTGGGGCATCACGGGTGGGCGTGAAGCCGGTTGATAAATAATTTTCTGCTGGGGCTTTTTTTTCTTAACCGGGCGCATGGGGAACCATCAAACAGGGGAATTAAACAAAAGGGATTAGAGCTGCGGCATTCCAGTTGACGCAAGCCTTAGCTATAATGCGGAAACTTTTTGTGGTGATCAGTTTATCACCCGACGTCCACAGGCGCGATGCTGGTGCCGGTCAACGGACGACAGATTTTCAAGACTAGCCAATGATGAGACTGGATGAACGATGAAAAAACTACTGTTAGGTCTGACCCTCACTGTCGGTATCACCGGCCTGGTTCACGCAGCTGGCGACCCTGTTGCCGGTGAGCAGAAAGCTGCTGTTTGTGCTGCCTGCCATGGCGCCAATGGCGTCAGCATGGTTCCCAACTGGCCAAACCTGGCCGGACAGGGCTTTAACTATCTGGTTAAACAGACCATTGATATCCGCGATGGCCGCCGCGCAGTACCAGAAATGGTGGGCATTGTTGACAACCTGAGCGATCAGGACATTCGTGACATTGCTGCCTTCTATCGCCAGCAGCCTGCCAACCTGGGTCAGGCTGATCCTGCCCTGGCTGAGCGTGGCCGCGACCTGTACCGCGCTGGTGATCTGGCCAAAGGCATTCCAGCCTGCACCGCCTGCCACCTGCCCAACGGTGGCGGTAACGGCCCGGCAGCCTTCCCGGCTGTATCCGGTCAGCACCCGACCTACGCTGTTAATCAGTTGAAAGCCTTCCGCAATGGTACTCGTGACAACGACCCCAATGCCATGATGCGTCTGATTGCTGAAAAAATGAGTGACGCAGAAATGGAAGCTGTTGCTTCTTATATGTATGGCCTGCACGGAACCAACCGCTAAGCGGTGAATCAGAAAAGGGGCGTAAAGCCCCTTTTTGCTTTTTGGAGAAAACACCCCATGACCCGGCTTTTTCGAACCCTGCTGCTGGTTCTGCTACTTACCAGCACAACCCTGCTTGCCCAAAGTTACCGTACCCTGAATGAGCGTGTACCCACTCAGGTTGCATCTGGCAAAATCGAAGTCACATCCATTTTTTCTTATACCTGTCCCTTCTGTTATCAGCTGGAACCGCAACTGGAAGCCTGGGCTGCCAAATTGCCTGCTGATGTAGAAGTTGTGCACCTGCCGGCAGCTTTTAACAGCCAGTGGGAGCATCTGGCACGCGGTTATTACATCATGGATGCGCTGGACATCACCGAGCAGGCTCACATGGCCCTGTTTGATGAAATCCACCAGAAACAAAACAACCTGGGCAGTGTTCGTGCCATGGCTCAATTTTTTGAGCGTTATGGTGTGAAGGCAGAAGACACCGAGCGCCTTTACAGGAGTTTTGGGGTGGAAAGCCGCCTGCGCCAGGACACCGCTCGCCTGCGTGGTTATCGGGTAACCGGTGTACCGGCACTGGTGATTGATGGTCGTTATGTGATTGATGGTCAATCAGCGGGCAGCCTGCCCAACATGCTCAAGGTGGCCGACCAGGTGATTGAACAGGTTCGCGCCAGCCGTTAACACCCCCCTCAGCATCCGGCCAGCCCTGCCAGCCCGAGCACCACCGCATAACGCAGGGCTTTGCCAGCACCCACCAGCAACAAAAAAGTTAACCAATGCACACGCAACACACCCGCCACCAAGGTTAACGGATCACCTACCACTGGCAACCAGGCCAGAAACAGGGACCACTTGCCCCAGCGTGCAAACCAGCGCTCTGCTTTAAGGCGTTGATGGGGCTTTACCGGAAACCAGCGGCGGGTTTCATAATGCAGCAACCAGCGCCCCATCCCCCAGTTCACAAAAGAACCAAGGGTGTTACTGACACTGGCCGTCAGCCACAATGCCCACAACACCTGACCACTGCATGACTGGGCCACAACCAGTGCTTCGGAACCACCCGGCAGCAGGGTTGCCGATAAAAAACCCACCAGAAAGACCCATAACAGGCCTTGTTCTCCAGAAAATGCTTCAGACACTTGAAAAAACCTGTAAAAGACCGTAAAAACTAGCAATCGTTGCAGGGAATCATACAGAAGGGCATCAAGGGATGGCAGAGGGTTACAGCTTGAAACGGACAAACGAGCATATAAACACTATTATGAGTATCCAACCCTCAGGCACACAGTGGTCTTGCTGTGAATATATCAGACGATAATCATGGACAAAGCGCTTCCCAGAGTGGAAGGGCACAGAATGAACAGGAATCCTGGGCTAACAATCAGAAAACCCATTCTGAAGAAGCCAAGGAAAGTCGTGCTGCCCGAGAAAAGGAACGCCTGCTGTGGGAAGAAGAAGAGCGGCTGAAAAAAATCGAAGAGCGAGAGCGGGTAGAAAAAGAGCGCCTTGAAGCAGAGCGCCGCGCCCTTTACGCCGAACTTGAAGGGCTGGATTACGACCTGCTGTCTCTGGTTGACTACCCCACCGATCACGAACTTTATGCCGCCAAACGTGCGCGCACCCTCTGGTTTATTGCACTGGGTTCAGCCCTGTTCCTGTTTTTAGCCAGCCTGCTCAGCCTGACCAGCCCCTGGGTAGGTGGCATTGCCGGTGGTATTGCCTTTGTGCTCTGGTTAACCCATGGTGCGGGCATGATGTCCTATTTCCCGTCACTGAACCGTTATCCCAATCTGGTCACTCAACGCAAACGCCTGAAGCGCGATCTGATCGAATACATCCGCAACCTGGAGGGTCGTCAGGGTTACATGCACCGCATTTATCCACTGGTTCAGTTTAATCCGCGTCTGGGTGCCCGTAAATTCAAACGCCTGGCACTGATGTCCAAAGAGCACACCCTGTTAGCCAACCTGCGCACCCTGCAGGATACCCGTGCTTACCATGAATACATGGTGGAAGCCCTGCGTGGTTATCAGGAGTTGCTGCAACAGGAAAAAGAAGACAAGTTCGTGGAATCCATGGATTTTGATCCCGAGTTGCTGGAAGAAAAAGCCCAGCAACAGGCCCAGAAAGACAATACTGCTGCTCCTGCTGAACAAAAGGAGTCACCAAAAGCAGCACAGGAACCAGATCCCACCCTTTTCACTCCTCGCGACCAGGGTTAGAGGCCACCCCGGCACTTTCTGCCCCTTCAGCGGTCTGTAACAACGGAAGCCTTACAACACAACTGATCCTGAGGAGTCGTTGTATGCACTGGTTGAATAAAATCCCATACTTCACCGTTTCATTGTTTCTGGCTGCCTGGCTGGTTTTGGCAGCCACTTCTGCCCAGGCTTCAGTCAAGATTGAAGGGGTCAGCTTTGCCAGTCAGCTGAATACCTCTCCCACTTTGCAGCTGCAGGGTTATGGGTTGCTGCGTTACCGCTGGGTCATCAAGGCTTATGTGGCTGCCTTTTATCAGACCGATACCAGCCTGGCTGCTGAAGACATGAGTGGTGGCAAACACCTGGAAATTGAATACTTCCACGCCATTAAAGCCGGCGGTTTTGCCAAGGCCACAAGGGACGGTGTCAGAAGCAATACCGATCAGGCCACCTATGCTGCCATCGAAGCCGACCTGGAAGCTTTTCTTGAGCTTTACCAGGACGTACAACCCGGTGATCGTTATGCCCTGACCTGGTTTCCCGATCAGGGCATTAGCCTGAATCTGAATGGTGAAGCGCTGGGGCGTTTCAGTGATGAACGACTGGCACGTGCCCTGTTTGCCATTTGGCTGGGTGAAAACCCCGGAGATGAGCGATTAAAACAGGCATTGCTGGGTGGTTAATCACGCACGACCCCACTCAGTTAAGCACATCACCACAAAACCAGCAGCTAGCCTGTTCAGGTGCCAGAGAATCAAAGCGGCTTTAAACCCACCTGGGTGATGTGGTCACCATCCACAGCCACCACCACCCAGCGAATGCCGTGCCACTCCATCTGGTCACCCACCACCGGGTGGCCACCAAAACGCCGCGTCAACAGCTCACCCAGGGTCAGACTGGCCTGATCAGGACTGATGGTCAGACCATAAAGATCGGCAACATCCTTCAGCGGCGCATCACCAGACAGGGTGAAATCGCCAAAAAAACTGCGCGCCTTTTCCTTGCTGGGCTGGGGTTCTTCATTAAACATCTTGCTGAACACCGGCAGATCTGCTTCCCGCCCGATAATACAAAGCTGGTCACCCTGTTGCAGCCGTGTACTGCCCGACGGGTGAATCAACTGATGATCTCGGAACAAGGCACCGATCCTGGCTCCTGAAGGAAAGCGTAAACGCCTGAGCTCCACGCCATCCAGGGTTTCACTTTTCACCGAATAAACAAACACCTCATAGTCATCCTCGGCAAACACACCCAGCAGACTACGGCGCTTTGGCATAAATTCAGCGGGGACTTCAACCTTTAACCGTTTGGCGGCCCAGGGCAGACTGGTGCCTTGTATCAGCAGAGAAATCAGCACCACAAAAAAGGCGATATTAAAATAGAGCCCGGCATCCTCAACCCCGGCTATCACCGGAAAAATGGCCAGTACAATGGGCACCGCACCCCGCAGTCCCACCCAGGAAATAAAAGCCAGTTCACGCCAGTTGAAACTGAAAAAGGGCTTCAGACAGATCAATACCGCCAGTGGACGAGCGATCAGAATCATACCCAGCGCCAGCAACGTGGCGGGCAAGGCGGTGGCCAGCATCTCATGGGGAGTGACCAACAGTCCCAGAATCAAAAACAGGCCGATCTGGCTTAACCAGGCCAGACCATCATGCACCGGCAGTATGTGTTGCAACTTGGCCGAACGGCTATTACCAATCATCAGGCCAGCCAGATAAATCGCCAGAAAACCACTACCCCCCAACAGGTTGGTGGTGGCAAACAATCCCAGCCCGGCACCGGTTACCAACAAGGGATACAGGCCCGTTGGTAACTGGAGTTTTTTCAGTACCCAGGCAAACAACCAGCCACCAGCAAGTCCCAGTGGTAGCCCAATACCAAACTGCTTCACAAACATCAGCAGGGCACTGAGTGGATCAGCCACCTCCTGAGTCAACAGGGTGATCAGGGTAATGGTCAGGAAAATGGCCATCGGGTCGTTGGTGCCGGATTCAATTTCCAGCGTGGCACTGACCCGCTCGTTCAGGTGCACACCCTTGCCACCCAGCATCGAAAAAACTGCCGCAGCATCGGTTGAACCTACAATGGCACCAACCAGCAATCCCTGCAAAAGGGTCAGATCAAAAATCCACATCGCCAGCAGCCCGGTCAGGCCACTGGTAACCACCACACCCAGAGTGGCCAGCGACAGGGCCGGTCTCAAACCCACCCGGAAGGTTTTCATCTGGGTGCGCATGCCACCGTCCAGCAGGATCACTGCCAGGGCCAGATGGCCAATCACATATGCAGCTTCAAAGCTGGCAAAGTCCAGCCCGATACCATCTTCTCCGGCCAGCATGCCTACGCCCAGAAACAGCAGCAGCAGCGGCATGCCCACTCGTGCTGAAATAACACTGGCAACAATGCTCAGGCACAACAGCAGGGAAGCAATCAGAAAAATGCTATTCAGGTTATCCACAGGTGCAGGGCATCCGGATGATCAGCGGTTCAGCCATTGTGCCATATTTTCTTCAGACCACCAGCGTCGGGCATTTTGCGCGGCTGGCCACCCGTTGGGAGACACTGCCAAGAAAATAACCTTCGACATCACCGTTGGTGCCTCGTGAACCCACCACGATCAGATCCACTTCCTTTTTTTCGGCAAAACGCACAATCATTTTTGACGGGCGACCACCTTTCACAAAGGCACGCACCTTGCTGGCACCCTTGTTTTTTGCCTGCGCTTTTGCCTGCTCTGCCACCTCGGTGGCATATTCCCGCAAGGCATCATCCGGGATTTGAACATTGTCCGGTCGCACCATCGACAGGGATGCCTCAAACAGACTGTGATGCTTGTATACACACAACACCAGAATTTCCGCATCCGTCAGCTTCTGCAACTCAACCGCCTTTTCGAGCGCATTGAGTGCTCCCTCCGATCCATCCACAGCCACCAGGATACGCTTGAACATCGACCACTCCTCGATTACCTGAAAGCCAGATCACGCAGGAACAATGCAATCTGTGGAAAGATGATAATCAGCGCCGCTGCCAGTACCAGCATCAATACAAAGGGTGGTGTGCCGCGTATCACCTCCCAGTAGGGGCGCTTGAATATGGCAATGGCGGTGAAAATGTCACAACCAAAAGGTGGTGTGGCCGAACCGATAGCCACCATCAGGGTGATCAATACACCCACCAGTACCGGATCAAGTCCGGTTCCGGCAATGGCTGGCGCAAAAATCGGGGTCAGTACCAGAATCACCACAATCGGATCCACAAACATGCAAGCAATGAAAAAGGCGACCGCTATGGCAATTAACACACCGGTTGGACCTGCCTCATTAATTCCCAGCCCGCCTAATATCGCCTGTGGAATCTGTGCAAAGGAAATGATCCAGGAAAAGCCGTTGCCCACCGCCACCAGAATGAACACCACTGCGGTGATCAAGCCGGTGGACTTGGCAATGCGATAGATATCCATCAGTTTCAGTGAACGGAAAACAATGAACTCCAGCACCACGGCATACAACACACAGGCAGCAGCCGCTTCCGTCGGGCTGAACACGCCACCATAAATACCACCAACAATGATCACCGGAAAACCCAGTGGCCAGAGCGCCTGCTGCACGGCTGTGAGCCGCTCCTTCCAGCTGGCTTTTGGTTCGGTGGGCACCTTGTTGATGATGGCATAGGCAATGCAATAGGCCGAAAACATCGCCAGAATCAGCAGTCCCGGACCAATCCCGGCAATAAACAACTCGCCGATGGATGTACCCGAGATCACCCCGTAGATGATCATGCCGATGCTGGGTGGAATCAGAAAAGCAATATCACTGGCATTGATGATCAACGCCAGGGTGAAGGAGTCCTTGTAACCGGCCTTCAACATGCGTGGACGCAAGGGTGAACCCACTGCCACCACGGTCGCCTGGGTGGATCCCGAGACGGCACCAAACAAGGTGCAAGAGGTAGCGGTACTGACCGCCAGACCACCCTTGATATGACCAATAAATGCCATCACCATATTGATCAGTCGACTGGCTGACTGCCCACGGGTCATGATGTCGGCTGCAAGAATGAACATCGGTACTGCAATCAGGGCCGCCGGTCGGATGCCTCCCATCATCTGCTGGATGAAGGTGTTCATCTGACCAAAGCCGTCAAACATCATGTAGAAGCCGATCAGTGCTGCCACAATCAGCGGAATCATCATCGGAAAGCCCAGCAACAGCAGCACTACCATGGCCACCAGCATCAGTGTCATCATGACTCAGACCTCCTGCTCGCTGTCTTCATAACCGTCCAGCACGTGGGTGGACAGATAAACATCCCGGGACAGGATGTTTTTCACCCCGGTCATGAAGTACTGCACTCCGGTGACAATAAACCCCAGTGGCACCCACAGGTACATCAGGTACACCGGAATGCTCAGTGCAGGCAAGACTCGCCCGGTGCCATGAACACTCTGGATGTAACCGATCGCAAACCAGCAGAGAAAAAACATCACTGCCGAAGTGAAAAAGGCAATCGTGATCATCAGGTAACGTCGTACTTCCACCGGCAAGGCATCATAAAGGGCCGACATACGGATGTGCCGACCATGGCGTGCGGCATAACCGATACCGGCAAAGGTGATCATCACAATCAGGATGCGATTGATTTCCTCGGCAAAAAAAAGGCTTTCGCCAAACACAAACCGTCCCACCACATTGGCGATGGTATTGAGTGCCATCAGCAGTACACCCAGCGCCAGAATCACCGCCTCGGTCTTGCTGATGGCCGTATCAACAATGCCCAGCAAACCCGGCAGCGCCGACCGGTGTGCGGCAGGCAAATCATCCTTCATCAGGCAGTTTCCTCATTCGGCGGCCATCCCTGGCCAGGCAAATCACTCCATCAGATCACTCACCAACCACTGCTTCCAGGTCAGCCTTGAACTGCTCCAGCAGGGCTGCACCGCGCTCACCCGTCATTTCAATGAAGCGGGCTTCCACCTGAGGGGCTCGATCCATAAAAGCCTGACGTTCTTCCGCAGTCAGGCGTGTCACTGTCACCTGATCACTGGCTTCAAGGATTTTTTCCAGCATCCGGTCACCCAGACCCGGTACATACTCGGTGATGTAATCAAAGGCATGGGCCGTGGCATCACGCACCAGTTGCTGATCTTCAGCAGACAGACCGTTGAAGAACGCCTGATTGGCCATCATGGCCGTGGTGAACTGACCATGACCGGTGAAAATCAGGTTGGGCGATACTTCATACAAACCACCGGACTGAATCCAGAAGATCGGGTTTTCCTGCCCCTGGATGATGTTGGTTTGCAAGCCACCATAAACCTCACCCCAGGCCAGTGGAGTGGGGGTGGCACCAAAGGCCCGATAGGTTTCAGCCAGCAACGGGTTGGTCATTGTGCGAATGTTCTTGCCACGAAAATCTTCCGGGCTGCGCACCGGTGTATCCGCAGTCACCACCATTTCCCCTTCCGGATACATGGTTAATAACTCCAGCCCCTGCTCGGCATAAAGCTCAGTGAACATCTCGTTGATGGCTACACTGGAACGGAAAAACTCAACAATCTGCTCATCTTCAACCGGCAGCAGATAGGGGATGAAAAAAATCTGGGCTTCCGGGATCAGCGATCCGGTAAAACCGGGAGACTGGTTCACAAACTGCAGAATGCCAGCCTGAGTCTGTTCCATGATGTCATCAGACTCACCCAGTTCACCAAAACGAAACACCTGTACCGTGTGAGGTGAGTTGGCTTCAATGTATTCCCGGAATTTCTGGGCAAACACATCCTGCACATCACCTTCAAACTCTTCATGGGCATAACGCCAGTTCTGGCCGGCAGCTCCAGCGGTTGCACTGGCAGTTTCAGTATCCTTGTCTCCACCACAGGCTGCCAAACCTGCCAGCATGACCCCAGCCAGGGCAGTCGCCAGGACTTTTTTAAGCATCATTGGTGTATCCTCTTTTGTTGCGGTTGTGGCCGCCAAACGACCTGCCTGGCTTCAATAAAACCAGGTCCACCAATCAGAATGGCAAATCGAATTATTGATATCAAGGTTTTTCATTATTTTTTATTATGCATTTAATTGCATGTTTTATCTCAGGAGTCATCCATGAAAGCACTGATACAAAGGGTCAGTGAAGCCAGAGTCAGCATTGCCGGGGAAGTGGTAGGAGAGATCAATCGAGGACTGTTGGTTTTGCTTGGCGTGGAACGGCGGGATACCCAAGCGGATGCCGAATGGTTGGTGGATCGCTTGCTGCGTTACCGGATTTTTCCTGATGAAGCGGGTAAAATGAATCTGGGCCTGCAAGAGACCCGCGGCGGCTTATTGGTGGTTTCCCAGTTCACCCTCGCTGCAGATACTCGCAAAGGACTGAGGCCGGGCTTTTCCACTGCGGCAGACCCGGCTACCGGTGAGTTGCTTTATAATCATTTTTTACAACATGCCCGACAACTGCATGACCCGGTAGCCAGTGGCCGCTTTGGTGCCGATATGCAGGTAGGATTAATTAATGATGGACCGGTGACCTTCTTGCTGGAGTCACCCCTGACAAGTGTTTGAGGAGCCATAACCTTGACTGATTCCCGACCCAGACCGGTGGCGGTGGTAACAGGTGGTGCCCAGGGCATCGGCCGCGCCATTACCGGGGCACTGCTGCAACAAGGCTGGCAGGTGATGATTGCTGACATAGATGGCGAAGCAGGCACTGAGTGCATTCACCTGTTCGACAATCTGGGGCCGGTACTCTTTCAAACGGTTGATGTTTCACGCGAAGAACAAGTTCGCCAGCTGTTTCAGGCCACTCGTGAGCAAATGGGACCCATCAAACTGCTGATCAACAATGCGGGTATTGCCAACCCCTTCAGTGGCCCACTGGAAGACCTGGATCTGTCCAACTGGCAGCGTTATCTGGATGTCAACCTCACCGGTGTTTTCCTCTGCTGCAAACATGCCGCCGGTGATCTGCGTGATACCCGCGGCAGCATCATCAACCTCGGCTCCACCCGCGCCCTGCAATCTGAGCCGGATACTGAAGCCTATGCTGCCAGCAAAGGCGGTGTGTTGGCTTTGACGCACGCACTGGCCATCAGCATGGGGCCGGATGTGCGTGTCAACGCCATCAGCCCCGGCTGGATTGAAGTGGGTGAATGGCAAAAAACCAGTTCCCGTTACCAGCCTTTTCATTCGGATGAAGACCATGAACAACACCCGGTTGGCCGTCTGGGCAAACCGGATGATGTTGCCGGACTGGTATTGTGGCTGGCATCGGATCTGGCCGGTTTTGTCACCGGCCAGAACTTTGTGGTGGATGGCGGCATGACCCGCAAGATGATCTATCAGGGTAACTGATCAGAGATTGCTGACCCGCTTACAGCCCCAGCTCGGCGGTTTTCTGCTCCAGGGCTTCACCCGCTTCCAGCCATTCCATTTCCAGGGTTTCCAGCTGCTGCTGCAGGTTACCCTGGTCTTTCAGCAACTGCTGCAGTTCCGGCTTGCGTGCTGCATCGCTGTAAAGACTGGTGTCTCCCAGACTGGCTTCTGTTTGCTCCAGCTGTAAACGTGTGGTGTCCATCTGCTGCTCCAGCTTTTCCAGCTGTTTTTTCAAGGGTTTCAACAGCTCCCTTAAACGGGCTGCCTCCTTGCGATCCAGCTTTTTATTGCCGCTTGCAACGGCAGCAGCACTGCTTGTTGCCACTGCTGCCTGGGGCTGTTTTTCTGCCCGGCGCTGACCGGCCTGACGCTCTTTTAACCAGCGGGCATAGTCTTCCAGATCGCCGTCAAAATCTGTCACTCGACCATCGGCCACCAACCAGTATTCATCCACCGTGTTGCTCAACAGATGGCGGTCGTGAGACACCACCAACACAGCACCTTCAAAATCCTGCAGCGCCAGAGTCAGGGCATGGCGCATTTCCAGATCCAGGTGGTTGGTCGGCTCATCCAGCAACAACAGATTGGGTTTCTGCCAGGCAATCATCGCCAGCGCCAGCCGCGCCTTTTCACCACCGGAAAAACGCCCGACCGGCGCCAGCACTTCATCGCCCTGAAAACCGAAACCACCCAGAAAGTTACGCAACTCCTGCTCCCGTGCATCCGGTGACAGGCGCTGCAAATGCAGCAGGGGGGTGGCCTGAACATCCAGCGCTTCCAACTGGTGCTGGGCAAAATAACCGATATAAAGATGCTCACCGGCAGTACGCTGACCACTGACCAGCGGCACATCACCCACCAGTGATTTGATCAGTGTTGATTTACCCGCCCCGTTCGGCCCCAACAGACCAATGCGCTGGCCGGGATGCAGGGTAAAACCCACCTGACGCACTACCGCTGCCTGCTGGTAACCCAGTTCGGCATCTCGCATCACCAGCAGCGGATCAGAAGACTGGTCCGCTTCGGGGAAATCAAAATGAAAGGGTGAGTCCACATGCGCCGGTGCAATTTTTTCCATCCGCTCCAGCGCCTTGATACGGCTCTGCGCCTGCTTGGCCTTGGAGGCCTTGGCTTTAAAGCGGCGGACAAAATCCTCCATGTGAGCAATTTCACGCTGCTGCTTTTCATACATGGACTGCTGCTGCGCCAGCCGCTCGGCACGTTGCCGCTCAAACGCCGAATAACCACCGCGATACAACCATAACTGCCGATGCTCCACATGCAGCAAATGATCCACCACGTTGTCGATGAAGTCCCGGTCATGGGAAATCAGCAGCAGGGTACCGGGGTAACTGCGCAGCCAACCCTCCAGCCACAAGGTGGCATCCAGATCCAGGTGGTTGGTCGGCTCATCCAGCAGCAGCAAATCCGAAGGCATGAACAGGGTGCGCGCCAGATTCAGGCGAATGCGCCAGCCACCGGAAAAGCTGTTAACCGGATTATTGAAGCTGTCTTGTGCAAATCCCAGCCCAGCCAGCAGCTGTTCGGCTTCAGCCCGTTTGGAATAACCCTGCAGCAGATCATACTGGCCATGCAGTTCCGCCAGCCGCTGATTGTTACCCTCTGCTTCCGCCTGCAGTAACGCCTGCTCAACGGCTTTCAGCTCACCATGGCCTTCCAGCACATAATCCAGCGCTGGCTGGGTCAGTCCAGGAACCTCCTGCGCCAGGTGTGCAATACGATCATAACCGGACATTTGCAGCTCACCGGCATCCGGTGTAAGTTCACCCAGAAGCAGTTTGAACAGGGAAGACTTACCTGCACCGTTGGCACCCGTGAGGGCTACTTTCCAACCTGCATGAAGGCTGACACTGGTATTTTCCAGCAAACGCAAATCACCGCGTTGCAGGGTCAGCCCGCGAAATGTCATCATGGTGTACTGCTCCGGATCTTTTTGCTGTTACAGAAGCACTGAATAAGGACTCAAAAAAATGCTGCTGCATGATAACCCGTTCTGGCGCTTTTCGCTGAGCCTGTATCAGCTCAAGCGTATCAAGGATGCCTGCCTGCAGTTGCAGGACGAAAGTGGCGCCAATGTTAACCTGCTGCTTTTTGCGCTGTGGGTATCCCAGCAACAGCTGCGTTTTGCCCCCGACTGGAAGCAATCCTTTCAGCAACTGGATAACTGGCATCGGGATTACACCTTGCAGTTGCGCCGCCAGCGTAATGAACTCAAGGTGCTGGCTGAAAAAGCGGATCAGCATGAAGATGGTCCACTGCACCGCATGCGTGATCACATCATGAAGGCTGAACTGCTGGCTGAACAGCAGGAACAGGCGGTGCTTTATTATTATTACCAGGAACGCCAGGGATTGCTGGATTGTGAAAACAAGGAAGCTGCACTGATTGAAAACCTCTGCAACTGCTTTGAAGATCCTACCCAGGTGGATGATGCACCCCTGAAAGTCTTGCTGGGCGTGCTACTGGATGAGCGTGATACCGAGTTTGCCATCGTTCGCCTGCGGGAACAGCTGGAGCGACGCCATCAACGTCGTTAAGGAACCAAAAAACCTCAACAGCCTCTGATAACATCGAACAACATGCAATTTTGCACAACCCAAGGAGTCACCATGTACAAACAACTGGGCCTGTTGGCCACTGCAGCAACTCTGAGCCTGGCGCTGGCCCTGCCTGCCACTGCTCTGGCCAACCCCTCAACAGACAAGGAACGCATTGGTTACAGCCTGGGCATTATGGTTGGTCGCCAGTTACAGCAGGACGTGAAGGACCTGGACATCGATAGCTTCAGCGCCGCGCTGAAAGACCTTTATGCCGGTCGCGAACCCAAACTGGATGATCAGCAGATCGGCCAGGTACTGGAACAGCTGCAACAACAACTGATGGCTGAAGCCCAGCAGCAGGCTGAACGCGAGGCCGCAGAAAACCTACAGCGCGGCCAGCAGTTCCTGGCTGAAAATGCCGGCAAGGCGGGTGTACAAGTCACCGCCTCTGGCCTGCAATACAAGGTAGTGCGTGAAGGCAAGGGTAACAAGCCCAAAGCCGGCTCCACAGTCAAAGTACACTATGAAGGCACCCTGACTGATGGCACGGTGTTCGACAGCTCTTACCGTCGTGGTGAGCCTGTCAGTTTCCGGGTCAACCAGGTAATTGCCGGTTGGCAGGAAGCACTGCAACTGATGCCGGAAGGCAGTGAGTGGATGCTTTATATTCCTGCTGAGCTGGCTTATGGTCCGGCCGGTGCCGGTGGTGCCATTGGCCCCAACGAAACCCTGGTGTTCAAAGTGGAACTGCAGGAAGTCAAAGACTAATTTAATCCCTGATTAAGCAGCATAAAAAAACGGCCCGTAGGCCGTTTTTTTAGATCCGCAAGAAAATCAACCCTGGGCTTCAGCCGCAAATGCTGCTTTATCTTCCTCGGTCACTTCCTTGATCGACAGCTTCACGCGGTTACGGTTATCAATGTCGATCACCTTAACCAGCACTTCCTGACCTTCACTCAGGTAGTCCTTGACGTTTTCTACCCGCTTGTTGTCGATCTGGGAAATGTGCACCAAACCATCCTGACCCGGCAGGAAGGTGACAAAGGCACCAAAGTCAGCCAGACGCGCAACCTTGCCCATGTAGACCTTATCAATTTCAGCACTGGCAGTCAGACCAATGATCATGTCGATGGCGGCCTTGGCAGACAGCTGGGAATCAGCATACACCTTGATTTCACCGGAATCGTCGATATCAATGGAAGCACCGGTTTTTTCAGTGATGCTACGGATGGTGGCGCCACCCTTGCCGATCACGTCACGGATCTTGTCGGTATCAATTTTGATAGTGGTCATGGTTGGTGCATTGTCGGACAGCTCAGCACGTGCGCTTGGCAGCACCTGATTCATCTGCTCCAGGATTTCCATACGCGCCTGATTGGCCTGCTGCAGGGCAAGTTCCATGATTTCTTCGTTAATGCCTTCAATCTTGATGTCCATCTGCAGCGCAGTAACACCAGCAGCCGAACCGGCCACTTTGAAGTCCATGTCGCCCAGGTGATCTTCATCACCCAGGATGTCGGTCAGTACAGCAAAACGCTCACCTTCCTTGACCAGACCCATGGCAATACCGGCCACTGGTGCTTTCAGAGGCACACCGGCATCCATCAATGCCAGTGAAGAACCACAAACGGATGCCATGGAGCTGGAACCGTTGGACTCAGTGATTTCAGATACCACACGAATGGTGTAGGGGAATTCACTCTCAGAGGGCAGCATGGACTGCACACCACGCTTGGCCAGACGACCATGACCAATTTCGCGGCGCTTCGGCCCCCCCATGAAACCAGCCTCACCCACCGAGAAGGGAGGGAAGTTGTAGTGGAACAGGAAGCTATCCTTGAACTCACCTTCCAGACTTTCGATGATCTGTGCATCACGGGTGGTACCCAGAGTGGCCACAACCAGTGCCTGAGTTTCACCGCGAGTGAACAGGGCAGAACCATGCACCTTGGGCAGCACACCCACTTCGATGGTCAGCGGACGCACAGTCTTGTGGTCACGACCATCAATACGCGGCTCACCGTTCAGTACGTTGTTACGCACCACATCTTTTTCAATCTTGGCAAAGACTGACTTCACTGCATCAGCAGAAGGTGCATCTTCAGCACCCGTCGCCAGTTGCGCCACAACCGACTGACGGATTTCATCCAGACGGCCATAACGCTGCATCTTGTCAGTGATCTTGTAAGCTTCACGAATACCGGCTTCTGCCAGCGGACGCACCAGCGCTTCTGTGCTGGTGTCACGCGGGGCTGGCTGCCAATCCCAGGCCGGTTTACCTGCTTCAGCGGTAAACTCTTTAATCGCCTGAATCACCACCTGCATTTCATCGTGGGCAAACAGCACCGCACCCAGCATCTGGTCTTCGGTCAGCTCTTTGGCTTCCGATTCAACCATCAATACTGCAGCTTCAGTACCAGCCACCACCATGTCCAGGCGGGAGTCTTTCAGCTGTGCAGAGTTGGGGTTCAGCATGTAACCGCCAGCATCGGTGTAACCGACACGGGCAGCACCCAGCGGACCATTAAACGGCACACCAGAAATGGACAGGGCTGCTGAGGCACCAATCATGGCAGCAATGTCTGCTTCCATACCACGCTCAGCAGATACTACCGTGCAAATCACCTGCACTTCGTTCATGAAACCTTTAGGGAACAGAGGACGAATCGGGCGGTCAATCAGACGGGAAACCAGGGTTTCCTTTTCAGTCGGGCGGCCTTCACGCTTGAAGAAGCCACCGGGAATCTTGCCTACGGCGTAGGTCTTTTCCTGATAAAACACAGCCAGCGGGAAAAAGTCCTGGCCGGGGCTGACGTCTTTTTTGGCAACAGCAGTACACAGCACGCTGGTGTTATCGATGGTCACCAGTACCGCACCGGTGGCCTGACGAGCAATGCGGCCGGTTTCGAGGGTTACGGTGCTCTGACCATACTGGAAGGTTTTCTTGATTGCTACTGGAGTCACGGAATATTTCCTTTGATTTCGATTATTTTCGCCATTAATTAGCCCGCCTATCATACGCGCCTTGTTGTTGCAAACAAAGTGTTACCGCCCATAAAAACAAAACCCCCGCAGCAAGCTGCGGGGGTTTGCAGGACAACTGAAGCCCTTGGATCAGCGACGCAGACCCAGACGCTTGATCAGTTCAGCATAACGGCTGGTGTCTTTCTGCTTCAGGTAGTCCAGCAGTTTACGACGCTGGTTAACCTTGCGGATCAGACCACGACGGCTGTGGTGGTCTTTTTTGTTCACTTCAAAGTGACCCTGCAGGGTGTTGATGTCGTGAGTCAGCAGGGCAACCTGTACTTCCGGGGAGCCGGTGTCGTTGGCGCCACGAGCATATTCTTTAACGATTTCAGCTTTCTGTTCAGCTGTCAGCATGGTTATTACTCCACAGTCGCTTGAGGACAGAGGCGAGGCCGTGCGACGTTACAGCCTGCCCGATATTAACCCTGAGCTGCGACACTGCGCATTTTCAGGGGTTGCAGCAACAGCTTGTCAGCTTCACTGCGCACCTGTGCCAGACCGATAAAATCTGACCCGGATGCATAAAGGCGCACATTTTCCCCGATTGCAGCCACTTCGTCCAGCAGTTTCACTGCCTGGCCTTGCAACAGCTTTTCAGCATCTGCTTCATTCAGCTGGCAGATTGGCAGGTGCCGCACCAGATGATCCACTGGCCGCATGTAAGCGAGAATGCCGGCTTCGCCCTGCTGTTCAAAAGCAGCTTCCAGAGTTGGCAGATCCACCAGTTGACTGGCATCCTCCGCCCCGGAGGCAATACGCCGCAACGAAGACAGGTAACCACCACTACCCAAGGCCCGCGCCAGGTCTTCCCCCAGCACACGAATATAAGTGCCCTTGGAGCAGTGCACCTCCAGAGTCAGGCTATCGGGTGTAAACTCCAGCAACTTCAGCTGATGCAAAACAATATCACGGGGTGGCCGTTCAACATTTTCTCCGGCACGAGCCAGCTCATAAAGCTTGCGCCCTTGATGCTTGAGTGCCGAATACATGGGTGGCACCTGTTGCTGCGGACCAGTGAAATCTGCCAGCAGCTGCTGCAGGCGCGTTTCATTCATCTCCGGTAAAGGAAAACACTCCAGCGCTTCACCTTCAGCATCACCGGTATCGCGGGTCTCACCCAGCTGAATGCGCGTCACGTAGGTTTTATCCGCATCCAGTCCCTGACTGGCAAACTTGGTCGCTTCACCAAAACACAGTGGCAACACACCGGTAGCCAGCGGATCAAGATTCCCGGTGTGACCGGCTTTTTTGGCCTTCAAAAGCCATTTGATACGCTGCAAGGCCTGGTTACTGGATAAACCCAGCGGCTTATCCAGCAGCAACACACCATCCACCGGTTTACGCGGGATTTTTTTCTGCGTTTTCTGCATCAGTCAGCAACAACCTCAGTCCTTGCCATCTTCACGATGACGACTGCGATCTTCCGCCATGGCACGTTCAATCAGGCTGCTCAGCTCCTGACCACGGCGCACACTTTCATCAAAGTGAAAGCGCAACTGGGGCACCACCCTGAGTTTGATGGCCTGCCCAATGCGACTGCGTAAAAAACCGGCAGCCTGCTTCAGGATCGCCATGTTTTCGGCAATCACTTCCGGCTTGTCTTCTTTACCCAAAATGGTCACATAAACATCGGCATAACCCAGATCCTTACTGACCTTGACACCACTCACAGTAATCATGGCATCCAGACGCGGATCTTTGACCTCACGCTGGATCATCACTGCCAGCTCACGCTGCATCTGGTCACCAATGCGGTCCAGACGACTGAATTCTTTCATGTAAGACCTCCAATAAAACAGCCCCGATCCCGACAAGTCGGAGAACCGAGGCTGTTTTGCTGCTTCAGTTGGACGCGATCAGAGACTGCGCTCTACCTTGACCTTGTCAAAGACTTCGATCTTGTCACCGACTTTAACGTCATTGTAGTTCTTCACGCCAATACCGCACTCCATGCCGTTACGAACTTCACCGGCGTCATCTTTAAAGCGGCGCAGGGACTCCAGCTCGCCTTCATAGATGACCACGTTGTCACGCAGTACACGGATTTTCTTGTTACGGTAAACCGTACCCTCAACCACCATACAGCCAGCCACCTGACCGAACTTGGGTGAGCGGAACACATCACGCACTTCGGCAATACCCACAATTTCCTCACGGAACTCGGGTGCCAACTTGCCAACCATGGCCTGCTTGACCTGCTCAATCAGCTCATAAATGATGCTGTAATAACGCAGATCCAGCTCTTCACGCTCAACAATGGCCTTGGCTGATGCATCCGCACGGACGTTGAAACCAATCAGGATTGCATCAGAAGCCAGCGCCAGGTTGGCGTCGGTTTCCGTAATACCACCCACACCGGAAGACACGATGTTGACCTTGACTTCGTTGGTCTCCAGGTCTTTCAGGGCACCAATAATGGCTTCCACGGAGCCACGCACATCCGACTTCAGTACGATGTTGACGCTGGCCGTCTGACCCTGCTCCATCTGGCTGAACACGTTTTCCAGCTTGGCTTTCTGCTGGCGCGCCAGTTTGACTTCGCGGTATTTGCCCTGACGGAACAAGGCGACTTCACGGGCTTTTTTCTCATCCTGAACGACGGTGAATTCATCACCAGCTTCCGGCGTGCCATCCAGACCGAGAATTTCCACCGGAATGGATGGACCGGCAGCATCGATTTGCTTGCCGTTTTCATCAATCAGGGCGCGTACCCGGCCATAGTTCAGACCGGCCAGCACAATATCGCCCTTGCGCAGCGTACCGTTCTGAACCAGAACCGTGGCAACCGAGCCACGACCACGATCCAGACGGGACTCAACAACCACACCCTTGGCGGGTGCTTCAGGCACAGCAGTCAGCTCCAGCATTTCCGACTGCAGCAATACCGCCTCCAGAAGGTCATCAACACCAGTACCCTTTTTAGCGGATACGTGAACAAAAGGTGTGTCACCACCCCAGTCTTCCGAGATGACTTCATGCTGGGACAGCTCATTGCGGATGCGATCCGGATCA
Source organism: Marinospirillum alkaliphilum DSM 21637 (assembly GCF_900119735.1). GTDB lineage: Bacteria > Pseudomonadota > Gammaproteobacteria > Pseudomonadales > Halomonadaceae > Marinospirillum > Marinospirillum alkaliphilum. The sequence continues at coordinate 162,022 of NZ_FPJW01000007.1, forward strand.
GCCCCTTCCTTATCTATCTTGTTAACTGCCACCACCAGCGGTACACCGGCAGCCTTGGCATGCTGCACAGCCTCAATGGTCTGCGGCATCACACCGTCATCGGCAGCCACCACCAGAATGACCACGTCAGTGGCTTTGGCACCCCGCGCACGCATTGCAGTGAACGCCGCGTGACCGGGGGTATCCAGGAAGGTCACCATGTTGCCACCATCAGTTTCAACGTGGTAAGCACCAATGTGTTGGGTAATACCGCCAGCTTCAGCATCAGCAACCTTGGCACGACGAATGTAATCCAGCAGCGAGGTTTTCCCGTGGTCAACGTGACCCATTACGGTCACCACCGGAGCACGGGTAATTTCGTGACCTTCGTAGCTGATGTTATCCAGCACTTCCAGCTCAATGGCATTTTCTTTTTGCAGCTTGGGCGTGTGGCCCATTTCTTCGACTACAATCGCTGCTGTGTCCTGATCTATCACCTGGTTGATGGTGGCCATGGCCCCCATCTTGAACATCACCTTGATGACCTCAGAACCCTTGATCGCCATGCGATCAGCCAGGTCAGCCACGGTGATGCTCTCGGGAATCAGCACTTCACGCTTGATCGGTGCAGTCGGGCGCTCAAAACCATGCTCGCGTGACGGACCACCGGAACGACGACCACCCTTGCGGCGATCATCCTTGCCACCACGGCGGCTCAGGCGACCTTCTTCAAAATCATCTTCGCGGCGTGAGCCGGTTTTTTTACCACCGGCAGACTTGCGGCTACCCGGTTTGCTGGCCTTGGGCTTGTCATCTGCAACGGCAACCTTGGCCGTTTTCAGCAACACTTCAGCGGGTTCTTCCACCACGTCATCATCAACCGCAGTCACAATCGGGTTGGCACGGGCTTTACGTGCCTGTTCAGCACGGCGCTTTTCTTCCTGCTTACGACGCTCTTTTTCAGCTTCGGCCTTTTTCAGTGCTTCTTCATCCAGCACCGGCTCAACACCCTTGCTTTCCTGCTGGGCACGACGGGCAGCCTCTTCTGCTTCCAGCTCCCGGCGGGCAGCTTCTTCTGCTTCGCGGCGCGCCTGCTCAACAGCCATGCGCTTCTGTTCAGCTTCGTTTTCCGCCTGCTTCAGGGCTTCAGCTTCAGCAGCCTTACGCGCTGCTTCTTCAGCTGCTTCCTCTGCCTTACTGGCCTGAATATCAAGTTCGCTACGCTTAACAAAAGTACGTTTTTTGCGTACTTCAACATTCACGCTTTTGCGGCCATCAGTTTTCAACTGCTGGGTCACCTTGCGGGTCATGGTGATGCGGGTCGGCTCTTCACCACCGCCGGTGGTGCGCTTCAGGAAACCCAGCAGGGTTTCCTTGTCCTGCTCGGAAACCTTCTGGTCTGAGCTTTTATGGGGCAAACCAGCCTCTTTCATCTGTTGCAGCAAACGCTCAACAGGTCGGCCAATGGCCTCAGCAAATTCTTTTACGGTGTTTTCTGCCACTGTCCATCTCCTCTTTCGACGACGCGTCAGGCTCAGGCTTCGTCTTCAAACCAGTGAGCACGAGCAGCCATGATCAGCTTGCCGGCACGCTCTTCTGTCATCGCCTCGATATCCATCAGGTCATCAATGGATTGTTCAGCAAGATCATCCAGGGTGGTGATACCCATCTGGGCCAGTACTGACGCCAGAATACGATCCATTCCTTCCAGATTCAGCAGCGCTTCATCCGGTTTGGCATCCGCCAGCGCCTCTTCAGAGGCAATTTCCAGCGTCAGCAATTCATCCTTGGCGCGGCGACGCAGTTCATTAACCAGGTCTTCATCCAGGCCATCAACTTCCAGGAATTCTTCCAGTGGCACATAAGCCACTTCTTCCAGGCTGGTGAAACCTTCTTCAACCAGTAGGCGGGCCAGATCATCATCCACGTCCAGATGCTGCACAAAGTACTGGATCTGGTTATCCATTTCCTGCTCTTGCTTGCCGCTGGCTTCTTCTTCGGTCATCACGTTCAGACGCCAGCCAGTCAGCTCACGAGCCAACTTGACGTTCTGGCCACCACGGCCGATGGCCTGAGCCAGGTTGTCTTCTGCCACAGCCACATCCATCGAGTGAGCATCTTCATCAACAATGATGGAAGCCACTTCAGCAGGTGCCATGGCATTGATCACCAGCTGTGCCGGGTTATCGTCCCACAGCACAATATCAACCCGCTCGTTACTGAGTTCCGTGGATACCGCCTGTACACGCGAACCACGCATACCCACACAAGCACCCACCGGATCAATACGGCGATCATTGGTTTTCACGGCAATTTTGGCACGTGAACCAGGATCACGTGCGGCACCACGAATTTCGATCAACTGCTCGGAAATTTCCGGCACTTCAATCTTGAACAGTTCAATCAGCATTTCCGGGCAGGTACGTGACAGCACCAACTGCGGACCGCGATTGTTCGGGTTCACTTCTTTAAGAATGGCGCGCACACGATCATTCAGGCGAAACTTTTCACCAGGGATCATTTCGTGGCGGCCCAGATAGGCTTCTGCGTTGCCACCCAGATCAATGATCAGTCCATCACGGGTGGTCTTTTTAACCACACCGGACACCAGCTCACCCTGATGCTCCAGGTACTGACGCACCACTTCTGCCCGCTCTGCTTCGCGCACCTTCTGCACAATGACCTGCTTGGCAGTCTGTGCAGCAATGCGACCAAACTCGATGGACTCGATGGGCTCTTCCTTCACATCACCCACCACCAGGCCGTCAGCCTTGGCTTCGGATGCAGGAATCTCACAATCCGGCTCGGAAAAATCTTCATCATCAACCACCGTCCAGCGGCGGAAGCTGTCGTACTCACCGGTCTTGCGATCGATGTTAACGCGAATATCAACGCCTTCTTCCATAAAGCGCTTTTTGGTTGCACTTGCCAGTGCGGCTTCAATAGCCTCGAAAATGGTGTCCTTGGGTACGCCTTTTTCATTGGAGACGGCATCCACCACCAGAAGGATTTCTTTACTCATGCCTTGGCCTCTCGAAATCTGTCCTTGCTACTTTTTGTGCTTATCCAGGTCAGGTTTGACTCTTGCCTGGTCGATGGTTTCAATCGGAAAACAGTATTCTTCATCTTCAACCTGAAGGATCACTTCATCTGCTTCAACGCCTTTCAACAAACCGCTGAACTTGCGCTGTCCTTCATAAGGCAGACGTAATTTGATCTGGATCTGCTCACCTGCATAACGCTGGTATTGATCCAGACGAAACAATGGGCGATCCATCCCGGGAGATGAAACCTCCAGGGTGTACTCACCAGGAATCGGGTCTTCAACATCCATCAGGGCACTGACCTGACGGCTGACCTGGGCACAGTGATCCACCGTGATACCCTGCTCACTTTCAATATAGACGCGAAGCAGCAGGTTGGTACCACGACCGGTCAATTCGAGTCCCCAGAACTCAAAGCCGAGAGACTGAACAACAGGTTCAATCAGCTGTTCCAGCAACTTGTCTTTACTTGCCACGGAAAAGGCTCCAGCTCTCTGCATAGGCAGATCGGATGATCACAAAGGCCGGAAAACTTCGGGAATGGGCTTGGGCGCCGTTTGCGCGAAGACTTTTTCGACCTAACAAAAAGCCCCTTAAAAAAGGGGCTTCTGATTAAATCTTGGTAGCGGGGGCCGGATTTGAACCGACGACCTTCGGGTTATGAGCCCGACGAGCTACCAGGCTGCTCCACCCCGCATCAGAGGCAGGCATTGTACTGGTAGTGAGCACATTGGTCAACCACTACCACCAAAACACCTGAAAACAAACTTCTCGCCGTCGCACTGCTTAATACTGCTGCGCTCAACATTGGTGCCGAAGGCGGGACTCGAACCCGCACGGGCATACGCCCACTACCCCCTCAAGATAGCGTGTCTACCAATTCCACCACTTCGGCTTGCTGCTCACCTGTCAAAAACATGATTCCACACAGGCGTTTGAGGCGGGCAAATAATAGAGCTGCCAACCCGCCTTGGCAACCCCTCACTACAAAAAAAGCTTAGTCTTGCGGACGCGTTTCAAGTGTCGGCAGATCATCCAGCAATGGCAGACGCTCACGCTCAAACTCTTCAATCACGTCAGCGGCGGGCAGACCCAGATCCGGGGCATGTTGCTGAGTGGCCAGATAAGCCAGCGCCATGCTGGTTGCAAAAAATGCCGCTGCCAACCAACCGGTCATGCTACCCAGGAAACCCATCGGGCCAAGACTGCCAAAAACGGTATTGGAGGCACCACCACCAAAAGAGGCACCGGCTTCAGCACCCTTGCCTTGCTGCATCAATACCAGCACCACCAAACCCACCGCCAGCAACACATGAATCATCAAAACAATACTTTGCATGAACTTTATTCCGCTGCGTAACCTATTGCCAAAAACTGGTCGGCATCCAGGGATGCACCACCAATCAACCCGCCGTCAATATCCGTCATCGCAAACAAGGATGCGGCATTATCCGGTTTGACGCTGCCACCATAAAGCAACAGCATCGTTTCAGCCAACTGAGGACTAACCTCAGCTACAGCACTCCGCAACAAGGCATGCACGTCCTGCGCCTGCTGTGGTGTTGCCGTTAAACCTGTGCCTATGGCCCAGACTGGCTCATAAGCAAAAATCACCTGCTGCAACTGCTGCGCTGTTAAACCCTGCAAGATCGCCTGGGCCTGACGTAACACCACCTGCTCAGTCTGACCGGCCTCACGCTCTGCCAGTGTTTCACCAACACAGATCACCGGCTTCAAACCTGCTGCCAGGGCCTGCTGTGCTTTTTGCAATACCAGTGCATCTGTTTCCTGCTGGTACTGACGCCGCTCGGAGTGCCCTAACAAAACATGGCTCACACCCAGATCTGCAAGCATAGTGGCAGCCACTTCCCCGGTATAAGCACCAGACTCATTGGCAGCACAATCCTGTGCACCCAACAACACACCCGAACCCTGCAAGCTACTTGCCGCCTGCTGCAGGTAAGGAAAAGGCGGGCACACCAACATCGCTGCTGTCGGCAGACGCGCAGCCAACAACTGCTTTAACAGGGCGTCCGTCATTTCACGGCTGCCATGCATTTTCCAGTTGCCTGCTACCAGTTTCTGTCGCATCAGTTGCCTATTCATTCATGATCAAGGGCGAGGATTCTATTAAAAAACCCCTTCAAGCTCAACCAGCAACTGCTGCAATCACCGCAGCAATTTCTTCTGCCTGGCACTGCACTTCTGCCTCCACCTCACCTTCAACCATGACTCTCAGCAAGGGTTCTGTACCCGACGGACGCAATAAAATACGCCCTCGGCCAGCCATACGTGCTTCAACCTCTGCCACTTTTGCAGTGACCTGAGGATGACGCAACAGAGCATCCTTGTTAGCAGCAGTACGCACATTCACCAGGCTTTGCGGCATTTTTTTCATGCCTTGCAACAACACCTCAACCTGCCCATCTGCCTCAATAACCGCCTGCAACACCTGCAACGCAGCAACAATACCATCACCTGTTGACTGCACATGACGGCACACCAGATGCCCGGAGTTTTCTCCGCCCAACAACCAGTTGCGCTGCTGCAACTCGGCCATCACATAACGATCACCCACCTTGGCGCGCACAAAAGGAATATCCCGTTCTTTTAGTGCCAACTCCAGGCCGAGGTTGGACATCAGGGTGCCCACCACGCCACCCTGCAACTGGCCTTTGGCTTGCAGATTACAGGCCAGAATGTACAACAGATCATCACCATCCAGCAGGCGACCGGTGCGTGTCACCATCACCAGTCGATCTCCATCACCATCAAAACCTATGCCCAGATCAGCACCGATTTCCAACACCCGGGCCTGCAGCGCCAGGGGTTTGGTGGAGCCATAACCCTTGTTGATGTTCAGTCCATCCGGTTCAGCACCGATCACGTCTACTGTTGCACCCAGCTCACTGAATACTTCCGGGGCAATGTGGTAGGTGGCACCATGGGCACAGTCCACCACCAGGTGCAAGCCCTGCAGGCTGGCACTGAATGGCAGGGTGTTTTTGCAAAACTCGATGTAACGCCCGGCTGCGTCGTTAATGCGTCGTGCCTTGCCCAGGGCTGCGGGAGAAGCAATTTCCAGTGGCTTGTCGAGCCAACTTTCAATTTCCAGCTCCACTTCATCGGGTAATTTTTCACCGTTGCGGGAAAAGAACTTGATGCCGTTGTCTTCAAACGGATTGTGTGAGGCACTGATCACAATGCCGGCATCGGCATGAAAGGTCTGGGTTAAATAGGCAATGCCCGGTGTGGGCATGGGCCCCAGCAGATACACATCCACGCCAGCAGCAGACAGTCCGGCTTCCAGCGCCGACTCAAACATATAACCCGATAAACGGGTATCCTTACCGATCAGGATGCGCTTTTTACCCTGACGGGCAAACACCTTACCCGCCGCCCAACCCAGCTTTAACACAAAATCAGGGGTGATTGGGTGTTCACCCACACGACCACGAATGCCATCAGTACCAAAGTATTTTCTAGTCATTTTGTTATCTTGCTGTTTTGTTTTTCAACTGCCTGCCATACTCTCAAGGCATCCTTCATTCCCGCCACAGCATGCACCCGAATCAATCGGGCACCTCGCTGCACAGCCAACAAATGAGCCGCCAGCCCGGCCGCTTCACGGTCCCCGGTTTCACGCCCGGTGAGTTCACCCAGCATACGCTTACGCGACATACCCGCCAGCACCGGGTAACCCAGGGCAACAATTTCATCCAATCTGGCCAGTAACTGCAGATTATGTGTCAGTTGTTTGGCAAAACCAAAGCCGGGATCCAACAAGATGCGCTCTGCCGTTATACCTGCCTGCTGGCATTCACTGGCTCGCAGCTGCAACCAGTCAGCAACATCCTTCACAACATCCTGATAATCCGTTTGCTGTTGCATGTTACCGGGTTCACCCCGCATGTGCATCAGGCACACCGGCAAACCACTGGCTACTGCAGCATCCAGTGCACCCGGACGGGTCAGGGATCGGACATCATTGATCAGATCCACACCTGCAGCTGCAGCTGCCTGGATCACCTGTGGACTGCTGGTGTCCACCGAGATCAGCACGCCCGATGCAGCTTTAAGGGCTTCAATCACCGGCAACACCCGATCCAGCTCTTGCTGCTCACTGACAGGCGCCGCACCAGGGCGAGTGGATTCACCACCAATATCAATGATATCCGCACCCTCTACCTCTAAACGCAAAGCCTGTTGCAACGCCTGATCCACCTGGGTGTAACGCCCACCATCAGAAAAGGAGTCCGGGGTAACATTTAATACACCCATGATGCGAGGTTGTTGCAGATCCAGCTTTCCGGCAAACATGATCTTTCACTCCGTTTTAAAACCAGGAAACCACTGCTCAACGCGATGAGTTCAGCTCAAGGACTTCCAAAACAAAACCCCGCCAAGGCGGGGTCTGCATTTGATCACACAGGTGCTGCCTGGAACATCAGTGCACCGAACCACCCAGCGGATCAGATGGCTTATTGCCAGGCTTGTGTTCATCAACCTCATCATCCAGTGCTTCTTTGCTGGACTCAGATTCGGCTTCAGCTTTAACGCCACCTTCACCATCGTTATTCCAATCTTTAGGTGGCTCAGGGGTGCGGCCTTCCATGATCTGGTCAATCTGATGCGCATCAATGGTTTCATATTCCATCAAGGCATCTTTCATCAGCTCCATCTTGTCACGATTTTCCTCGAGCAGACGGGTTGCCTCTTCGTAACAGGTATCCAGAATACGGCGGATCTCGGCATCCAGCATCTTGGCTGTTTCACCACTGACATTCATGTTGCCGCCACCAGCATTACCCTTGCCAAGGAAAATCTCACCTTCGTCTTCGCTGTACAAGACTGGTCCAGCGGTGTCAGACAGGCCCCATTTGGTCACCATGTTACGAGCCATTTTGGTGGCCTGCTGAATATCGTTGGACGCACCGGTGGACACACCATCCGCGCCGTAGAACATTTCTTCCGCAATCCGGCCACCATAAGCCGAGGTGATGCGGCTCAGCAGGTAACGACGACTGTAAGAAACGCGATCTTCCTCCGGCAGGAACATGGTGACACCCAGTGCACGCCCGCGCGGAATGATGGACACCTTGTAGACCGGATCATGGCCCGGCAGCAGACGACCCAGAATGGCGTGACCCGCTTCATGGTAAGCCGTCATGATCTTGTCTTTTTCGGTCATCACCATGGACTTGCGCTCAGCGCCCATCATGATTTTGTCCTTGGCCTTGTCGAACTCTTCCATACCCACCAGACGCTTGTTGGTGCGGGCAGCAAACAATGCTGCCTCATTCACCAGGTTGGCCAGATCAGCACCGGAAAAGCCAGGTGTACCACGCGCAATCACGGAAGGGTTCACATCATCCGCCAACGGCACTTTACGCATGTGGACTTTCAGAATCTGTTCACGACCACGAATATCCGGCAGCCCCACCACCACCTGGCGGTCAAAACGACCAGGGCGCAGCAGTGCAGGGTCCAGTACGTCCGGACGGTTGGTAGCGGCAATCACAATGATGCCATCATTCGGATCAAAACCATCCATCTCAACCAGCAGCTGGTTCAGGGTTTGCTCACGCTCATCGTGCCCCCCTCCCATACCGGCACCACGATGACGACCCACGGCATCAATTTCATCAATGAAGATGATGCAGGGAGACTGCTTTTTGGCCTGCTCAAACATGTCGCGGACACGGGATGCACCCACACCCACAAACATTTCCACAAAGTCGGAACCAGAAATGGTGAAAAAGGGTACCTTGGCCTCACCGGCCACCGCTTTTGCCAGCAGGGTTTTACCGGTACCGGGACTGCCCACCATCAATACACCACGGGGAATCTTGCCACCCAGACGCTGGAACTTGCCCGGATCACGCAGAAAGTCCACCAACTCTTTAACATCTTCTTTGGCCTCGTCACAACCTGCCACATCAGCAAAGGTGGTTTTGATCTGATCCTGGGTCAACAGGCGTGCCTTGGATTTGCCAAAACTCATCGGCCCGCCACGACCACCACCACCACCCTGCATCTGACGCATAAAGAACAGGAAAATGGCCATGATCAGCAAAATCGGGAAGCTGGCAATCAACAGGCGAGTCCACAAGCTTTGACCTTCCGGTTTACGGCCTTCGACCACCACATTGTGGGTCAGCAGGTCATCGATCAGCTTGGGGTCTTCCGCTGCTGGACGAATGGTACTGAAGCGGGTGCCATCAACACGCTCGCCATGAATATCAAAGCCGTCAATGACAACCCTTCTCACCTGCTGCTGCTGGACTTCACGGACAAACTCGGAATAGTTGACCGAATTGGGCGTGGTCTCGACATTGAAGCTGTTAAACACCGTCAGCAGTACTGCTGCAATGACCAGCCACAGAATGAGATTTTTGGCCATATCGTTCAAGGCAATGCCCTCTTGTTGATTGCACCGGCAGCACTCACAGATAACCTTGCCGGGCGGTAGGTCTTTGTTTCCATCTTACAGCAATTCCGTGTTGAGACCGAAAAAAAGCCGCTGATGTTTCATTTATCTTTTGTATGACAGTGATAAGTTTCTTTCGTTGCCTTCAGCCTTTAAAACCGCGCGCCAACAAGTAAACCTCACGTGAGCGCGCCCTGGAGGCCTCAGGTTTGCGGGTCACCACTCGATCAAAGCGGCTACGCAGCAGCTTCAAGTAATCCTCATAACCCTCGCCTTGAAACACCTTGGCCAGAAAGTCTCCGCCCGGCTTCAATACCTGCTCGGCCAGATCCAGCGCCAACTCCACCAGATACATGGCCCTGGGTTGATCGATGGCATTCATACCACTGAGATTGGGGGCCATATCAGAAATTACAAGGTCGGCCTGTCGCCCCTGCATGGCATCCAGCAACTGCTGCAACACCTCATCTTCCATGAAGTCCCCCTGAATGAACTGTACGTCTGGCAAGGGATCCATCGGCAAGATGTCTGACGCCAGAATGGTGCCCTGACCACCCAGCCGTTCAGACAGCAGCTGCGACCAGCCACCCGGTGCTGAACCCAGATCGATCACTGTCATGCCGGAACGCAGCAAACGGTCTTTATCATCAATCTCAGCCAGTTTGTAAGTGGCGCGGGAGCGATAACCATCTTTCTGGGCTTTCTGCACCCAGACATCATCCACATGTTCTTTTAACCAGGCCGCACTGGTTTTTGATCGCGCCACACACCACCTCTTTACTGCCACTGCCGGGAAAATAAACAGGCCAGGGGATGACCTCAGCCATCCCAGCCTCTAGAATACACAGTTCAGGGATTCACCCTCAGCAAAACCCGAACCGAGAAGATTAACATGAGCCTGAAAGGCGCACAAAAGAAAGAGCTGCGTTCCATTGGACACCACCTGAACCCGGTGGTACTGGTTTCCGAAAACGGTCTGTCCGAAGGGCTGATCAAGGAAGCTGATCGCGCGCTGAATGACCACGAACTGATCAAGATCCGCTTTTCCCTGAATGACCGCGAAGAGCGCCTGGCCATGATGAATGAACTGGCCACCAAGCTGGGAGCAGAAGTTGTGCAGACCATCGGCAAGATCGGACTGTTTTTACGCCGCGCACAAAAACCCAACCCAAAGCTCTCCAATCTGCTGCGTTTTGCGGAACACTGATTCAAGCAAAAACCAGGTGATACAAAAAAGCCGCCAGGCCATTCAGCCGGCGGCTTTTTCTCTGGCATCAGCCCTCAATCGCCGTAGCGAACTTCGCTGATCTCATACTCCACATCCCCTTTCGGGGTTTTGATCAGCGCCACGTCACCTTCTTCCTTGCCAATCAATCCACGGGCAATCGGTGAGGTGCAGGAGATCTTGTTATCCTTCACGTCCGCCTCATCTTCACCCACAATGGTGTAGGTGACTGCTTCGTCGGTGTCCAGGTTGACCAGATCCACCGTGACACCAAACACCACCTTGCCGGTTTTTGGCAGGGTGGTGACATCAATCACCTGGGCATTGGACAGTTTGGCTTCGATTTCCTGAATCCTGCCTTCAATGAACCCTTGCTGCTCACGGGCAGCATGGTATTCAGCATTTTCTTTCAAGTCACCGTGTTCACGCGCCTCGGCAATGGCTTCAATCACCTTGGGGCGTTCAACTGTTTTCAGCTGTTCCAGCTCCTGGCGCAGGCGTTGTTCACCCTGCACCGTCATTGGACTTTTCTGCATGCTTATACCTCTCCTGCGTGCAGGTCCTGCAGACGCCGCACACGAATGTTCATACCGTACTCCAGTGCCTGACACAGGGCCGCAGCGCCAGCCAGCGTTGTGGTGTAGGGCACCTTGTGCTGCAGGGCCGCACGGCGAATACCGGATGAATCAGCAATGGCCTGGCGGCCTTCGGTGGTGTTGACGATGTAAGCGATTTCGTCATTCTTGACCTTGTCAACGATGTGCGGACGCCCTTCCGCCACCTTGTTGACCACTTCAGCATCATAACCGGCAGTTTTCAGAATGGCTGCCGTTCCACTGGTAGCCACCAGACTGTATCCCAGCTTGGATAGGGATGCTGCCACTTCAACAATGCCTTGTTTGTCCGCTTCACGCACCGACAGGAAGGCCTTGCCACCGGCTTTTGGCATCTTTTCACCAGCACCCAGCTGCGCCTTCAGGAAAGCTTCAGCAAAAGTGGTGCCACTGCCCATCACTTCACCGGTGGACTTCATTTCCGGGCCGAGAATCGGGTCAACGCCCTGGAATTTGTTGAAGGGGAACACCGCTTCCTTCACGCTGAAGAAGGGCGGAATGATTTCCTGCTCAAAGCCCTGCTCCTTCAGGCTGGTGCCAGCCATGCATCGGGCCGCTACCTGCGCCAGCGAAGTACCAATGCACTTGGAGACAAAAGGCACGGTACGAGAAGCACGCGGATTGACTTCAATGATGTAGATCTCGCCATCCTGATACGCCAGCTGCACGTTCATCAAGCCGATCACACCCAGTTCACGTGCCATCTGGGCAATCATCACCCGCATCTTGTCCTGCACTTCGGCAGACAGGGAGTAGGGCGGCAAGGAGCAAGCAGAGTCACCGGAGTGAACACCGGCCTGCTCAATGTGCTGCATGATGCCGCCAATCACCACATCCTTGCCATCACTGACAGCATCCACGTCAATTTCAATGGCTGCATTCAGGAAGTGATCCAGCAGTACCGGACTATCGTTGGACACCTTCACGGCGCTGGTCATGTAACGCTCCAGCTCGTCCGGGCCATAGACAATTTCCATGGCACGGCCGCCCAGTACATAAGAGGGGCGCACCACCAGCGGGTAACCAATCACAGCTGCCTTGGCCAGTGCTTCATCAAAACTGCGCGCAGTGGCATTCGGTGGCTGTTTGAGGCCCAGCTTTTCAATCATCTGCTGGAAGCGTTCACGATCTTCAGCACGGTCAATGGCATCCGGAGTAGTACCAATGATCGGTACACCAGCCGCTTCCAGATCACGCGCCAGCTTCAGCGGCGTCTGGCCACCAAACTGCACAATCACACCCTTTGGCTGTTCTTTGTGCACAATTTCCAATACGTCTTCCAGCGTCACTGGCTCAAAGTAGAGACGGTCAGACGTGTCGTAATCGGTGGATACCGTTTCCGGGTTGCAGTTGACCATGATGGTTTCATAACCATCATCACGCATGGCAAATGCAGCATGCACACAGCAGTAGTCAAACTCAATGCCCTGGCCGATACGGTTCGGACCACCACCCAGCACCATGATCTTGTTGCGGGCAGAAGGTGCCGCCTCGCACTCTTCTTCATAGGTGGAGTACATGTAGGCGGTGCTGGTGGCAAATTCCGCAGCACAGGTATCCACGCGCTTGTAGGTCGGGCGTACACCCAGTTGGTGACGCAGCTTGCGGAAGCTGGCTTCGGAAATACCCATCAACTGTGCCAGGCGCGCATCAGAGAAACCCTTGCGCTTGAGGCGATAGACCTTGTCAAAATCCAGCTCACCCTGGGTGGTACGTGCCACTTCGGCTTCCAGTTGAATCAATTCCTGCAGCTGGATCAGGAACCAGTGATCCACATGGGTCAGACGATGCACTTCTTCCAGGCTCATGCCGGTACGGAAAGCATCACCAATGAACCAGATTCGCTCGGCACCGGGGTTCTGCAGCTCACGACGCATCAGCGCCATGGATTCGTCATCAAACTTTTCCAGTTTCGGGTCCAGGCCATTCACACCCACTTCCAGTCCACGCAGAGCTTTCTGCAGGGATTCCTGAAAAGTACGACCGATGGCCATCACCTCACCCACGGACTTCATCTGAGTGGTCAGACGGTCATTGGCCTGCGGGAACTTTTCAAAGGTGAAACGCGGAATTTTGGTGACCACGTAATCAATCGACGGCTCAAAAGACGCCGGGGTGGCACCACCGGTGATGTCATTCTGCAGCTCGTCGAGGGTGTAACCCACCGCCAGCTTGGCGGCAATCTTGGCAATCGGAAAACCAGTGGCTTTGGAAGCCAGTGCCGAGGAACGGGACACACGGGGGTTCATTTCGATCACCACCATGCGACCGGTATCCGGGCAGATACCAAACTGCACGTTGGAACCACCGGTTTCCACACCAATTTCACGCAACACCGCCAGAGAGGCGTCGCGCATGATCTGGTATTCCTTGTCAGTCAGCGTCTGGGCCGGTGCCACCGTGATGGAGTCACCGGTATGCACACCCATGGCATCAAAGTTTTCAATGGCACAGACAATGATGCAGTTGTCATTTTTGTCCCGCACCACTTCCATTTCATATTCTTTCCAGCCAATCAGCGACTCATCAATCAGCAGCTCCTTGGTTGGGGACAGATCCAGGCCACGCAGGCAGATCTCTTCAAACTCTTCCTTGTTGTAGGCAATACCACCACCTGAACCACCCATGGTGAAGGAGGGGCGAATGATGCAGGGGAAACCCAGTTCCGCCTGCACTTGCCAGGCTTCTTCCATGCTGTGGGCAATGGCTGCCTTGGGACATTCCAGGCCAATCTTTTTCATCGCCTGGTCAAAACGCTCACGGTCTTCGGCCTTGTCGATGGTATCGGCGTTGGCACCAATCATTTCCACGCCGTACTTTTCCAGTACCCCGTGACGCTCCAGATCCAGCGCACAGTTCAGCGCAGTCTGGCCACCCATGGTGGGCAACAGGGCATCCGGGCGTTCTTTTTCAATGATTTTTGCTACCACATCCCAGAGGATGGGTTCAATGTAGGTGGCATCAGCCATCACCGGATCGGTCATGATGGTGGCCGGATTGGAGTTCACCAGAATGACGCGGTAACCCTCTTCCCGCAGGGCTTTACAAGCCTGGGCGCCGGAGTAGTCAAATTCACAGGCCTGACCGATGACAATCGGACCAGCGCCCAGAATCAGTATGCTTTTAATGTCTGTACGTTTTGGCATGACGTTCTCTGTTTCGTCGGTTTCAGGCGGTCTGGTTCTTGCGGGCTTGAATCAGCCGGATAAAGCGATCAAACAGGGGCGCAACATCCTGTGGACCGGGGCTGGCTTCCGGGTGACCCTGGAAGCTGAATGCCGCCTTGTCGGTGCGTTCAATGCCCTGCAGGGTGCCATCAAACAGTGATTTGTGAGTGGCACGAAGGCAACCAGGCAGCGAGCTTTCATCCACCGCAAAACCATGGTTCTGACTGGTGATCATCACCACACCAGTATCCAGATCCTGTACCGGGTGGTTGGCACCGTGGTGACCATGCGGCATTTTCACCGTCTGCGCACCTGAAGCCAGCGCCAGCAGCTGGTGACCCAGACAAATACCAAACACCGGCACGTCGGTTTCCAGAATCTCGGCAATGGCCTTGATGGCGTAATCACAGGGCTGGGGGTCGCCAGGACCGTTGGACAGGAACACACCGTCCGGATTCATCGCCAGCACTTCAGCAGCGGAAGTCTGGGCGGGTACCAGGGTGATGCGACAACCACGGCTGGCCAGCATGCGCAGGATGTTGAATTTCACACCATAGTCATAAGCCACCACGTGATAGGGCTGACTGGCTTCATCCACTGCGGCATAACCCTGACCCAGCGTCCACTCACCTTCCGTCCAGTTGCGAATTTCAGTGGTGCTGACCACCTTGGCCAGATCCATGCCTTTCAAACCGGGGAAAGCGCGGGCAGCAGCCAGTGCCACTTCGGCAGCATCGGTTGCGGCAGCAGCTTCACCGGCCAGAATGCAGCCATTCAGTGAGCCCTTGTCACGCAGGATACGGGTCAGCCGACGGGTATCGATGTCAGCAATGGCAACCAGCTTCTGCTGCTGCAGGTAGTCCTGCAATGGCATGGTACTGCGGAAGTTGCTGGCCATCAGCGGCAGATCACGGATGATCAGACCGGCAGCACCCATGGATGCAGATTCGATGTCTTCCGGATTGATACCGGTATTACCAATGTGGGGGTAGGTGAGGGTCACCAACTGGCGTGTATAGGAGGGATCAGTGAGTATTTCCTGATAACCGGTCATTGCGGTGTTGAACACCACTTCTCCGACCGTCTGGCCGTCTGCACCAATTGCGGTGCCACGGAACACACTGCCGTCTTCTAGGGCCAGAATAGCGGGTCTGGTCAAAACTCTTTCCTCCCATCACAGGCTGTCAGCAAGGTCGTCCGGATGACGACCGCTACCGATTTCGGGTTGCAAAAAAGCGAGATGAACTGAAGTTCATCCCGCTTTTCAGATAAATTTTCATAGAAACTGGGTGGGGAAGTCCGTGCACGCAGCCGGACATTCATCTTCGTTATTTTACAACCAATGCACCAGAAACGTCCACCGCTCGCGGCGGAAAAATCCTGACCAATCCACTATCCCCCTTAAAATCAGCCACCACCCAGACCTGTTCAAAGACATGCCCTTCAGGAAGGTGCACCTGATTCAGGCGGCGAATGAAATCATCCCGCGTCCACAAGGGGTTCATATTGCGAATCACCAGCCAGACGCGCTGGGAGTGATAATCCTTCTGACCCTTGCTGGCCAGAATGCGATTCAAGGCAGTCAACAGGCGTTCATCCGGCTCAGTGGAACCCAGCTCATTCAGGTAATGCCAGGTTTTTTCTCCCAGATCCCGCCCCAGCAACAGCATGGCCTCTGCTTCACTGCCATACAAATGGGCTATCTCCAGATCCAGCTGATCCGGCCCGAGATAACAGGATACATCGGGCTTTTTGGGTTCGTTGTGCCAGATATGGCGAATGGGCACCTGAAAACATCCTTCATACAGCCGCATGAACAGACGCGCCGCTTCGTGCTCCAGGCGTAACTTTTCACGCTGTGAGTCACTCAGCAGATTACCGTCTCGGCCATAGTTGATGTCTGATGTCATGCACCCACCCGCCTTACCGATTATTTCAGGTTCAACACATCCTGCATGTCATACAGACCCACCGGGTGGTCTTTTAACCACAGGGCAGCACGCACGGCACCCTTGGCAAAGGTCATGCGACTGGAGGCCTTGTGGGTAATTTCAACCCGCTCACCCTCCGTCCCGAACACCACGGTATGATCACCCACCACATCACCCACCCGCATGGTGGCAAAACCAATGGTTTCCCGTTTGCGGGCACCGGTCTGACCCTCACGACCATACACTGCCACTTCTTTAAGGTTGCGCCCCAGCGCACGCGCTACAGCCTCACCCATGCCCAACGCAGTTCCAGAGGGTGCATCCACCTTGTGACGATGATGGGCTTCAACGATCTCCACATCATAATCATCACCCAGGGCGGCGGCGGCCAGCTCCAGCAATTTAAAACACAGGTTAACCCCCACGCTCATATTGGGCGCAAACACTAATGCAATCTGTTTACCGGCATCTGCCAACACAGCCTTCTGCTCATCGGTCAAGCCGGTGGTACCGATCACCATGGCCTTGTTGTGAGCCACACAAAAAGCCACGCCAGCCATCGTGACTGCCGGTGCCGTAAAATCAATCAACAGATCAAAATCATCCTTTACAGCATCCAGACTGGCTGCAGCCTGCACCCCCAGCCGACCCAGACCAGCCAACTCCCCCAGATCCACACCAATCAGACTGGAGCCAGGCTCCACGACGCCAGCAGCCAACTGCACACCTGGAGTCTGGTGCACTGCCTCGATCAGGGTCTTGCCCATGCGGCCACCGGCCCCCATCACTGCCACTCTCACCATGACCGTCCTCACACAAGTTTACAAAGAATGAATTTCTGCCATTATACTTGAACTTGCCGGTGCCGACCCAGTTCAGCCCGCTTTGTTTCACAGGCAAACAAATGTGACCCAGTTCACATTTATTCGCCGGTGTTTTGCTAAGATGAGTTACTTTTTTACATTTCAGCAGGGGAAGTTGAATGTCATCCGAAGCCAGCCCTTCCAACAACACCGGCAACACCAACCCCAGCTATGAGCGCATCCGGCGACTGAATGCTATCGGTATCGCCCTGTCAGCACAAAGCGACCAGACCCAACTACTGGAAATGATCCTGTCCAGTGCCCGTGAACTGACCCGCTCCGATGCCGGTACCCTCTACATGGTTGAACCGGATGGTGAATCACTGCGTTTTGTGATGGTGCAAAACGATAAACTCAACATCCATTTAGGTGGCAGCGGTGCCCCGGTAGGCAATAACTTCCCATTAATCCCCCTGCACCTGCCGGATGGCACACCCAACGAACGCATGATTGCGGCCTGGGCGGTACTGAACAAAAAAACCGCCAATATTGCTGACGCCTACCACGAGCAGGGCTTTGACTTTTCCGGCACCCGCGCTTTTGATGCCAAAACCGGTTATCACTCCAAGTCCTTTTTAACCGTACCGCTGCGCAATCATGAAGGCGAAGTCATTGCCGCCCTTCAGCTACTGAACAAACTGAATAATAGCGGTGAGCCGGTTCCCTTTGATGAAAGTGATCAGGATATTGCCGAATCTCTCGCCTCCCAGGCGGCCATTGCCCTAACCAACCGCCGACTGATTGATGAGCTGCGCACTCTGTTCGACAGCTTCACCCAGGTGATCGCAAGCGCAATCGACTCCAAGTCTGCCCACACCGGCGCCCACTGTCGTCGCGTACCAGACGCCACCCTGATGCTGGCTGAAGCTGCCAGCGGCACAAATTTTCCGGGCCTGGAAGGTTTCAGCATGTCCGAAGAGGACATGTATGAATTAAAAACCGCTGCCTGGTTGCACGATTGCGGCAAGGTGGTCACCCCACACCATGTGATGGAAAAGTCGACCAAGCTGGAAACCATTGTGGACCGCATTGACTGGGTCACCGACCGTTTTGAGATCCTGCTGCGCGACCTAGAAATTGAGCGCCTGAAAGAAGAGCTGGCGGCGGCTCGTGCAGGAACCGAGCTGAACGCTGAACGCCTGGCTTTTTATGAACAGTTGCAACAACAGCTAGCCGACGACCTGTCGTTCCTGCAGAACGCCAACACCGGTGGTGAGTTCATGGCTGATGAGCATATTGCACGGGTAGAGGCACTGGGGCAACAGGGCTGGCTTGACCTGAAGGGTGAGCGGCACCGCTTGCTGAATGATGACGAAGTGATGAACCTGTCGATCCGGCGTGGCACCCTCAATCAGGAAGAAAGAAAAATCATGGAAGGCCACATGGTTCATACCTTGGCCATGCTGGAACAGCTACCCTTTCCACGCCACCTGAAGCGAGTTCCGGAATACGCTGGCGGCCACCATGAGCGCATGGACGGCAAGGGTTATCCACGCGGTCTGACCCGTGAGCAGATGTCCATTCCAGCTCGCATCATGGGTATCGCTGACGTGTTTGAAGCCCTGACCGCCCACGAGCGCCCCTACAAAAAGCCCATGCCTCTGTCTCAGGCACTCACCATCATGGGGCGCATGGTCGAAGACAACCACCTGGACCCGGATCTTTACGCGTTATTTGTTTACAAGAAAGTTTATCTTGATTACGCTAAAAAACATCTTAAGCCCGAACAAATGGACGAGGTCGATACCAGCGCCTTGCCGGGACTGAAACTGGCCTCAATCACTCAGACACAGGCAGGGGAGCCATAAGCGTGAAGGTAGAAATTCTGGGTTGCAGCGGCGGCATGGGACTGGGACAGCACACCACCTGCTACCGGATCAACGAACACACCCTGATGGATGCTGGCAGCGGGCTGGGCAACCTGCCTCAGGATGAGCTGAAAAAAATTCGGCACATCCTGATCACCCATTCCCATCTGGACCACATCTGCTTTCTACCTCTGCTGATTGATAATTTATTCGAGTTTCTCAAGCAACCCATTCATGTATATGCACTGCCGGAAGTGCTCGAGATCCTCAAACAACACATCTTTAACTGGAAGATCTGGCCGGATTTTGCCACCCTGCCCAATCAGGATCACCCGGTGGTTCGCTTCCATACCGTACAAGCCTGGCAACCCGTGGTAGTTGGCGACCTGACATTTACCGCCTTCCCTGTTGAACACATCGTGCCCACCTGCGGTTACCACGTGGTCAGTGAAACCGGACATACCCTGGCCTTCACTGGTGACACCACCTACGGCACGGCGGTGATGCAAGAGCTCAACAAGCTGGGTCAACTGGATGTACTGATGACCGAGTGCGCCTTTCCTGACCGCCTGCTGGAACTGGCCCATGTCTCCAAACACCTGACCCCCAAACTGGTCAAAGACTTTGTAGACGCCATGGCCTACAGACCCAGACAGGTATGGCTATCTCACCTAAAGCCTAGCCAGACCCATGAAATCCGGGCGGAGCTGGAAAAGCTGGACCTGAGTACAAAGCTGGTGCTGCTACAAACCGGGCAGGTGTTTCAGCTTTAACCCAACGAAGTCACCAGAGCACCTCCAGCGCTTCACTCAAGCGGGTTACACCAGTGACCTGCATGCCTTCCGGCGCATCCTTGGGTACATTGCCCTTGGGTACGATGGCTCGGCGAAACCCATGCTTCGCGGCTTCTCGAATGCGCTCCTGGCCACTGGGCACCGGGCGTATTTCACCAGACAGGCCCACCTCACCAATCACCATCAAATCATGGGGTAAGGGCTGATTTTTAAGGGATGACACAATGGCCAGTAGTGCCGCCAGGTCAGCGCCGGTTTCCAGCACCTTCACCCCACCCACCACATTCAGGAACACATCCTGGTCGCCGGTGAAAATCCCACCATGGCGATGCAATACCGCCAGCAACAGTGACAGGCGATTATTGTCCAGCCCCACTGCGACCCGGCGCGGATTACCCAAGGGTGACTGATCAACCAACGCCTGCACTTCCACCAACAAAGGACGAGTACCTTCCCAGGTAGCCAGCACCACACTGCCTGCTGCCGGCTCTTCATCCCGCGACAGGAAAATGGCGGAAGGATTTTTCACCTCTTTCAAGCCGGTTTCCAGCATTGCAAACACACCCAGCTCATTCACTGCACCAAAACGGTTTTTCTGGCCGCGCAGGGTGCGAAAACGTGAGTCACCATCCCCCTCCAGCAACAGGGAGGCATCGATCATATGCTCCAGCACCTTGGGGCCAGCCAGCGAACCATCCTTGGTGACATGTCCAACGAGGAACAGCACGGTGTGGCTCTGCTTGGCAAAACGTGTCAGAAAGGCCGCTGACTCACGCACCTGAGCCACACCACCGGGTGCTGACTGCAGATCATCCACATGCATGGTCTGGATGGAGTCAACAATCAATACCTGCGGCTTTTCCAGCTCAGTTACCGCCAGCAAGTTCTCGACACTGGTCTCGGCCAGCATTTTCAAACCCCGGGTCGGCAGTCCCAGACGCTGGGCGCGCAAGGCCACCTGCTGCAGGGATTCCTCACCCGTGACATAGAGCACCTTTATCAGTTGTGCCAGCTTACAGGCGGTCTGCAACAGCAGGGTGGATTTGCCAGCACCAGGATGGCCACCGATCAAAATGGCCGAACCCGGCACCAGCCCACCGCCCAGTACCCGGTCAAACTCACCAAAGGTGGTCGAAAAACGTGGCAAGGCTTCCAGATTGATGTCAGAAAGATCCTGTACCGCATGGCTCAGGTTTCCGGCAAAACCCGTTCGGGTAGCAGACAAGGGTGCCGAACGCGAGGCCGCACCACTGCCCAGTCGCACCTCCTGAATGGTGTTCCATTCCTTGCAGGCAACACACTGCCCTTGCCACTTGCTGTATTCCGCACCACATTCAATACAAACATAGGCGGTTTTCTGTTTAGCCATCGACCGTCACAGCCCCTTGTTGACAGTTATAAAAAGCACCTGCAGTATAACCAAAACAAAACCCTGCTATCGAAAAGGATACACCATGAAGCGCGAAACCCTTGCCCTGCACCACGCTTACCAGCCTGATAACCAGCACGCCGTGGCAGTACCCATTCACCAGACCACTTCATTCAGTTTTGACTCAGCCCAGCACGCTGCCGACCTGTTTGACCTGAAGGTACAGGGTAACATTTACTCGCGCATCATGAATCCAACCTGTGATGTGCTGGAACAACGCATTGCGGCACTGGAAGGCGGCATTGCGGCACTGGCAGTGGCTTCTGGTATGGCGGCCATCACTTACACCATCCAGACCCTGGCCGAAGCCGGTGACAACATCGTTTCCATCAGCGAGCTTTATGGCGGCACCTACAACCTGTTTGCTCACACCCTGCCACGCCAAGGCATTGAAGTGCGTTTTGCTGACAAGGATGATTTTGCCGCCATTGAATCCCTGATTGATGCCAAAACCAAGGCCGTGTATTGCGAATCCATCGGCAATCCTTCCGGCGGTGTTGTTGATATTGCCAGACTGGCAGAAATTGCTCATCGCCATGGTGTACCGGTCGTGGTCGATAACACGGTTGCCACCCCCTTCCTGTGGCGTCCGATTGAACAGGGCGCTGACATAGTGGTGCACGCAGCCACCAAATACATCGGCGGCCATGGCACCACCATTGGTGGTGTGATTGTTGACTCAGGAAAATTCCCCTGGGCAGAACATGCCGAGCGCTTCCCGCTGCTGAATGAACCTGATGTGTCTTACCATGGCGTCAGTTATACCCGTGACGTAGGTGCGGCAGCTTTTATCGCTCGCGCCAGAGTGGTTCCATTACGCAATATGGGTGCCTGCCTGTCCGCCCAGTCCGCATGGAATCTGCTGCAGGGTCTGGAGACTCTGGCACTGCGCATTGAGCGCATCTGTGAAAACACCCAGTAGGTGGCTGAATACCTGAAAAACCACCCACAGGTAACCTGGGTGAACTATGCCGGCCTGCCGGGCCACAAGGATCATGCACTGGCACAGCAGTACATGGAAGGCAAGGCCTCCGGCATCCTCAGCTTTGGCATCAAGGGCGGCAAAGAGGCCGGGGTTCGTTTTTATGATGCCCTCAAGCTGTTCATTCGCTTAGTGAACATCGGTGACGCCAAAAGCTGTGCCTCCATTCCTGCATCCACCACTCATCGCCAGTTAAACGCCGAAGAGCTGAAAAGGGCTGGTGTGTCTGAAGACATGGTGCGCCTGTCAGTGGGCATTGAACACATTGATGACATTCTGGCGGATCTGGAACAGGCACTGAAAGCGGCCAACTGATCCCTCAGTGCAACAAACCTGCCCTGCCGGTTTTGTGGTGACCGGCAGGGCATTTTTTATGCTTGCCATGCAGGCTGCCGCACATCAGTCTGCAAGTGTTTAAAACACTTTACTGCCATCAAAGATCTGACAAAAAACCTATAAAAACAAAAAACCCGACAAGAACAAAAGGAACCCCCATGACCAACCGTCTCAGCCCTTATTTTGATCTGCCCACTGAAATCAATGGTCTGCCCCAGGATATTCAGGATGCCATTCTGGCCGTACAGGAAAAAGCAGGCTTTGTGCCCAATGTGTTTTTGATGCTGGCCCACCGCCCGGCTGAGTTTCGCGCTTTTTTTGCCTACCACGATGCACTGATGGAACGTGAATCAGACACCCTGACACCGGTGGAAAAGGAAATGATTGTGGTGGCTACCAGTGCCCAGAATCGTTGCCTGTATTGTGTGGTGGCACATGGTGCGATTCTGCGCATTTACAGCAAGGATCCACTGCTGGCCGATCAGGTTGCCATCAATCACCGCACCGCGCCTGTCAGTGAACGCCACCGGGTGATGCTGGATTTTGCCCTCTACATCGGGCTTGAAGTCGGCGAACTGAATGAAAGCTGGATCGAGGAGTTGATGGCTGTTGGCTTCACCCGCGAAGACATCTGGGATATCGGGGCTATCAGTGCCTTTTTTGGACTGTCCAATCGCATGGTGTCACTGACCGGCACACCGCCCAATCCGGAGTTTTACCTGATCGGGCGAGTGCCGAGAGAAAAGCCGTAAAAACACCAGGCCTCAGGCATCACCCTGAGGCTTTTTAACGGCTGCTTTGGGAGCTGCGGGTTTGCGTGGAGCTGGTTTTTTAGCTGCAGCAGTCGTGTTTGCTTTAGCACCACGGTTTGTTGTTGCTGGCTTTGCAGCCGCTGCTACCCGCTGTTTGAGTGGTACATGAGGTGGTGGTTCATCCTTCAGGAAGTCACCGACCGACTGCAGGAAGTCACCCAGCAGCATCTTGCTGACCACAAAAATGTGACCCACATTCTTTTCAATGGTACGGTTCAGTCCACCACGGGTCATCTGCAGGTTCTCTTCATGCCGCCCCCAGCGCTCACTGGTTTTGCAAGAGCCTACCGGTGCAATCGGATCACGCAGGCCACGGTAATCAAACAAGGCAATATCCGCCGTGTTGAGGATGTCCATGTTGACCGGCTTGCCATCCAGCTGTGGATATTTTGAAGGCAACACATAGCGCCCTTCCCAGATTTCATTATCCAGAAAAATTTTACTGATCCACTCCCTGTGAGCCTGCGCAGGGAAACGTGTGCCCGAGTTCAGCCAGTGCAGGAAAGGTGCCGCATCATCGATGGCGCCGGGGTAGTTGGCACGAGCATAAAAACCTTCTGCCACGGTATAAGCCACACCCGGCTGAATCGCATGCATACCCACCTCAATGGTCTGAGGTGGCACATTGCAACTGCCATAAAAAGTCTGCATCACTTCCGGGGTGTAATGTTCACGGATCACATCCCGCATGGGTTTGTGACCACTGTCAGCATCATCAAACAGGATCGGGGTGGTCATCAGCACCACCTGACGGATTTTCAGAACCTGCTCTTCCAGTTCTGCCTCTTCAATCCGTCGAGCCAGATAAGGCATGAACAGTGTGCCACCCATGCAATAGGCCATCACTTCAATGGACTGCTCCGGATGACGTTCGAGAATCATGTCCAGATATTTGTCATGCACGGTTTTGCCAAAAAAGCTCAGCCCAAGATGGCTTTGATCCGGCCCGGGATTGCCATAGTCCACCATGTAGAGGTCGTAACCCATGGCCAACATGCCTTCCACCACCGACTTACCGGGAGCCAGATCAAAGATCTCGCAACGGTTGATCATCGGGCTGGCCATGTAAAGGGTTTTGCCATTGGGCTCTACGCCTTCAGGGCGAGGGTAGTGACGCAGGCGAACAGAGTAGAGCTCCGAGCCGGGAACCGTTTCCCAGGAGCAGGCACCCAGACGGGCATTAGGTGATTCCAGAGCAAAACGGCGCAAATCAAAGGCATCGTGCGCCAGCAGTGCCAGCAGGCGGGACTCACACTCCTGCAGGTACTGCTCATCCGATTCACGCTGTGTCCCTGCCGGACTGGGCTTGCGGTAAGGCTGGCGGGTTTCATCACTGAACACCTCACCAGCAATCACCTGCAGCAGTGAGCGCAACAGGTTTTTCATCGCACGCAGGCGGGTCTGACCAAAACTGTGGTACTGCCATTCCAGCTGTACCAATGCTGCCAGCTGCCCCAGCAACCAGGTCTGCCCAGCAGGTGTACGGCAGGCTTTTTCACACTGCTGACGATCAAAAGTCAGCTTGTACCCCTTGCGGGAAATATTATCGCCGCCCTGATCCAGCTCTTCGCGACTGGCTTTGACCTCACGGGTCAGACTGATCACCAGGCGCTTGATGCGAGCAGCATAAGCAGACTCAATTCGCAGATTATCAATGGCTACAGCATCAGGATCACGCCCTGCAGCCACCGCTTCCTGCGTCGCCTTGACCAGGGGCTTGAGCCAGCCGGTGAACAACTCCTGCGGCACACCAAAAGGTGACATCCAGTCAGCCTGCTGGCGGGATATTGCCATCATGTTTTTCAGCAGTTGGCCATTCAGCCCGCTTAACCAGTTGTGGGTATCCCGAAACCCCGAAACATTATCTGCTGGTGACAGCATGACCGCAGCATCCAGCAAATCAGCGGTCAGACGCGGTGTTGCTGGCATATTATGAATAAAACCTGACATCAGCCCGGAAAAATCATCATTCGTGGACAACATCAACGCACCTCCGGTTGTCGTTTTCTGTTACCAAACACTAGCAGACTGTTAAGCAAGGTTAAAGGGGCTCGGGGTTCAGCGATGCAAACGAGCACTCAGCTCATGCACTGCATCAATCAAGGCACCGGCATGTTCCGGTGGTACGTGCTGGTTGATGCCATGACCCAGATTGAATACGTGGCCAGTACCCGGTCCATAACTGTCCAGAATACGGCCCACTTCTGCACGAATGGCTGCGGGCGGTGCAAACAGGGCGCTCGGATCAAAGTTACCCTGCAGGGCAACCCGATGCCCAACACGACGCCGCGCATCACCCAGTTCGGTGGTCCAATCCAGGCCCAGCGCATCCGTACCGGTGGCTGCAATATGTTCCAGCCACTGACCACCACCCTTGGTGAACAGAATGACCGGCACTTTACGTCCTTCATGCTCACGAATCAGGCCATGAACAATCTGCTCCATGTAACGCAGGGAGAACTCCAGGTATGCAGGTGTTGATAGTGCGCCACCCCAGGAATCAAAAATCTGCACCGCCTGGGCTCCCGCCAGAATCTGGGCATTCAGATAAGCGGTCACCGTCTGGGCCAGTTTATCCAACAGTTGATGCAACACATCCGGCTGACCATAAAGCATTGCCTTGGGATGACGGTATTCACGACTACCCTGACCTTCTATCATGTAAGTTGCCAGGGTCCAGGGGCTGCCGGAAAAGCCGATCAGCGGCACCCGACCATTCAGCTCACGGCGAATGGTGCGCACAGCATTCATCACATAACCCAGGTCCTTTTCCATGTCCGGAATCGGCAGATCCTGCACTTCTTTTTCGGTACGCACAGTTTTCTTGAAACGCGGGCCTTCTCCAGTTTCAAAGTACAGCCCCAATCCCATGGCATCGGGAATGGTAAGAATGTCGGAAAACAGGATCGCAGCATCCAGATCAAAACGCTCCAGTGGCTGCAAGGTCACCTCACAGGCCAGATCTGCATTACGGCACAAATCCATAAAAGTACCCGCCTGCTTGCGTGTTGCCAGATACTCCGGCAGATAACGCCCAGCCTGGCGCATCATCCACACAGGGGTAACATCAACAGGTTCGCGCAACAATGCACGCAGGAAGCGGTCATTCTTCAGTTCCGACATGGGGGTTTCCTGAACAGTTTAGGGTCAGTTTTCAAAGAGTAATCTGCACATTCTAGCCTTCTTCGGCTTGCCGGTCAGTCTTGCAGATCAAAAAACAACAACCAAGGGCTGCCTCTACCTCTGTTACCGAGTAGAATAGTCAGACTTTGATCCCATGATTGACCTGTGAGACTGACCTGTGACCCTGCGTTTTATTGCCTCATCCCGCTTGCCAACCCCCTGGGGTGTATTCACCATGCATGGCTTTGAGGACAATGAAACCGGTAAAGAGCATGTTGCCCTGACCTATGGCGAACTCGGCGGCGATCAGCCAGTGTTGGCAAGGATTCACTCTGAATGCTTAACCGGTGATGCACTGTTTTCACTGCGTTGCGACTGTGGTTTTCAGCTGCAGGAAGCATTAAAGCGTATTGCTGAGGAAGGGCGCGGTGCACTGCTTTATTTGCGCCAGGAAGGACGAGGCATCGGACTGATCAACAAGATCCGCGCCTATCATCTGCAGGACGCCGGAGCCGACACAGTGGAAGCCAATGAAAAGCTGGGGTTTGCTGCTGACATGCGGGACTACTCCATGCTGCCGGTCATGCTGGAACATCTGGGCATTCGCACGGTACGCCTGATGACCAACAACCCCCGCAAGGTGGATGCCTTACAGCGCTATGGCCTGCAAGTCGCAGAACGCCTGGCCATCACTACCGGACTTAATCCTCACAATGCCGGTTATCTGGACACCAAGGCCAGCAAACTGGGACATATGATGAGCAGCGCTGATTTCACAGCTGCCGAAGCAGCTGCAAAAAACAACAAGAACAACTGATCAGTCGCCAATCACCATGACGGCTTCGGCTTCAAAATCCACACCTTTTGGAAGTGCGGCAACCTGCACTGCTGCGCGGGCCGGGTAGGGCTTGTTGAAATAACGTGCCATCACTTCGTTAACGGTAGCAAAGTTGCTCAGGTCGGTCAGATAAAGATTCACCTTCACCACCTCATCCATACTGCCACCAGCGGCTTCACAAACCGCTTTCAGATTCTCGAAAACCTGCACTGCTTGCGCCTCAAAACCGCCACTGACCACTTCCATGGTGGCTGGATCCAGTGCAATCTGGCCAGACAGGTAAACCGTATTACCCACCTTGACGGCCTGAGAGTAAGTACCAATGGCCTGAGGAGCCTTGGCGGTGTTGATGATTGCGCGATTACTCATGGTCTTTCCTGCTTTGTTCAGAGGTTAACGTAAACGAACCACACGACTGACTTCGGGGATCAGCCGCAGCTTTTTCATCACTCGGGCCAGATGCACTCGGTTCTGCACTTGCACCTCCAGCGTGAGTGTAGACAGACGGGCATCTCGCTCGTCCACACTGATGCGCTCCAGGTTGGCATCCATCTCTGTTACCAGCGTGGCAATGCGAGCAATGATACCCCGCTGATGCTCAATTTCCAGTTTCAGGTTAACGCCAAAATCACCAACGGTCTGATCCGCCCAGCGCAGGCTGACACACTTGTCCGGATTGTCACGGATATCTGCCAGATTACGGCAGGTGTCACGATGGACCACGATACCGCTGCCAAAGCTGATATGCCCCAGAATCGAATCACCGGGGATCGGTCGGCAGCAACGGGCAAAACTCACCACCATGCCTTCAGTGCCATGGATGATCATGGAGCCTTCATCCTGAGATGTCTGGCTAGCACCTTCAACATCATCCAGCAGTCTTCTGGCCACCACATAAGCCATGCGTTTACCCAGCCCGATCGCCTCCAGCAACTCCGGCAGACTGGTGACCTCCATTTCCTGCAGCAAGGGCTTCAGGCGCTCTTCCGGCAACTGCTCCAGCCGCACATCAAATTGTGCCAGAGCTTTATCCAGCAAGCGTCGCCCCAGTGCTTCAGATTCGGTTTTCTGCTGCTGCTTGATGTAATGACGTATCGCCGAACGCGCCCTGGCAGTTGTGACAAAAGACAACCAGGCCAGATTGGGGCGTGCACCGGGAGCAGTGATGATTTCCACCGTCTGACCACTTTGCAGCTTGGCTGACAAGGGAGCCAGTTTGCGATCGATGCGGCAGGCCACACAGGCATTACCAATATCGGTGTGTACGGTATAAGCAAAGTCGACCGGCGTAGAACCCTTGGGCATTTCCATGATGTCACCCCGCGGGGTGAACACATAAATCTCATCTGGGAACAGGTCAACTTTAACGTGTTCAATAAACTCCAGCGAGTCGCCAGCGCGCTGCTGCATTTCCAGCAAGCCCTTGACCCACTGACGCGCACGAGCATGGCTGCCTTCGGCAATCGGCCGATCGGTCTGGCCGGCCTTGTACAGCCAGTGAGCAGCCACGCCGTTATTGGCCATGGCTTCCATTTCGCGGGTGCGTATCTGCACTTCGATCGGCATGCCACTGAGACCAAACAGGGTGGTGTGCAGGGACTGGTAACCATTGGCCTTGGGAATGGCGACATAATCCTTGAAGCGGCCCGGCACTGGTTTGTAGGTATTGTGCACGGTACCCAGCGCCCGGTAACAATCATCCACCGTTTCGGTCAGGATGCGGAAGGCATACACATCCATGATGTCGCTGAAGGATTTTTTCTGGTGCTTCATCTTGCGATACAGTGACAGCAGGTTTTTCTCACGACCCATCACCCGGCCTTTCAGGCCATCCTGTTCCAGTCGTTCCTGCAGTCGCTGCTGGATTTTCTTGATCACTTCCTTGCGATTGCCACGAACCTGCTGCACGGCCTTGCGCAGGCGTTCATAACGCATTGGATAAATGGCCTGAAAGCTCAGGTCTTCCAGCTCCAGACGCAGGGTGTTGATACCCAGGCGGTTGGCAATCGGAGCATAAATATCGAGGGTTTCACGGGCAATTCGACGTTTTTTATCACGTCGCAGTGCGCCCAGAGTACGCATGTTGTGCAGGCGGTCGGCCAGCTTGACAATGATGACACGAATGTCCTCAGCCATCGCCAGCACCATCTTGCGGAAGTTTTCCGCCTGAGCTTCAGCCTTGGACTCGAACTTGATCTGGGTCAGCTTGGAAACACCGTCCACCAATTCAGCCACAGCTTCACCAAACTGGCGGGCCACAGCTTCCTTACTGATGCCGGTATCCTCAATCACATCATGCAGCAGGGCAGCAATCAGTGCCTGGTGATCCATGTGCAGGTTGGCCAGAATGGTGGCCACTGCCAGCGGGTGGGTGACATAGTGCTCACCGGAACTGCGCTTTTGGCCATCATGGGCCTGTTCGGCATAAAAATAGGCACGCCGTACCTGCTGAATTTCTTCAGCCGGCAGATAGCCTTTTAATCGGTCACAGAGATCATCTATGGTGTTCATCACCCCACCTTACAGGTATTCAGTGTAGCAATCAGGCGGGGTGAATCGGCACATGGAATCAGAACTCCTGCTGCGGCAGCTCTTCCTGCACCACAACCGGTTTAACGTCTGCTTCATCCAGAATGGAAACGCTGGTCAGATCTTCAGCAATTTCGCGCAACGCCACCACAGTGGCCTTGTCATTTTCCCAAGGCAGGCGGGGTTCCTTGCCACCAATGGTCAACTGACGGGCACGTTTGGTGGCAACCATCACCAGCTCAAAGCGGTTGGCAACGTTTTCAAGACAATCTTCTACAGTAACTCGGGCCATGGGGTGACACCTGCTTGGCAATAATGAAATGGATACCGGACCGAGTATTGTAACGGAGCAGCCGGTCCGGCAACAAGGGGCGAATCAGGAGGCGTTCGGAACCAGGTTGGCCAGCAGCGCTGCCTGATGCTGCATCTGGCGATCCAGCCGCAGACGATTGGCGGTGAAAATAGCCTGCAGCTCGGTCAGCGCCTGGGCAAAGTCATCATTGATCACCAGGTAGTCATATTCCGGGTAATGACTCATTTCACTGATCGCCTGCTGCATGCGCCCTTCAATGATTTCCACGGAATCCTGGCCACGGGCAGTCAGGCGCTGCCGCAGCGCTTCCTGTGAAGGTGGCAGAATAAACACACTGATGGCCTCAGGCATCTGCTTGCGCACCTGCTGGGCACCCTGCCAGTCAATTTCCAGAATCACATCCACACCTGCCGCCAGACGCGCTTCAACCGTCAGGCGCGACGTGCCGTAACAGTTGCCAAACACCTCCGCCCACTCAAAAAAGGCACCCTGATCAACCAGCTTCTGGAAGGCATCACGGTTGGTGAAGTGATAGTTCACACCATCCTGCTCACCGGGGCGCGGCGCACGCGTGGTGTGGGAAACGGAAACTTCCAGTTGTGACAACTGCTGCAACAATGCAGCCACCAGGCTGGTTTTTCCAGCTCCGGAAGGTGCAGACAGAATATAAAGACGGCCTCTGGGTTGAGCCATGATGAACTCCCGATGGTTCGGATCTGAAAAATGCTGCGATTCTATCAAAAACACCATGGAAAAGGATGCAAAACACGCATGCCTGTTGCTGAGCCATCAACCGGACTGCTGTTGTGCCTTTTTGGTTCGAGCCGTGGCCATGGCCTGCAGTGGATCATCTGGCCAGGGGTGCTTCGGATACCGGCCTTTTAATTCCTTGCGCACCTCAAAATAACTGCCCGCCCAGAAACCGGCCAGATCACGGGTCACCTGCACCGGTCGGCGTGCCGGCGACAACAGATGAACCAACAAGGGCACACGCCCATCCACAATTACAGGTGTTGTTGTCTGGCCGAACATTTCCTGCAGCTTGACCGCCAATACCGGCTCCTCACCGGAATAATCCAGGTTGATGCACGAACCACTGGGCACTCGCCACTGCACCGGTGCCAACCGAGCCAAGGCTTGCTGCTGACTCCAGTCCAGACTGTCCAGCAGCCACTGCCCCAGCGGCATTTTCTGCAACTGTTCCAGTCGGGTGATGCCCTGCAGTCGAGGCAACAACCAGCTTTCCGCCCTGGCCAGCAACGCTGCTTCGCTCACCTCAGGCCAGGAGTCACCCAGCACCCGCTGCAGCAGTTTCAGTCGTCCCAGCAACTGCAGATCCGCTTCCGACCAGGGCAACTTGCCACGCTCCCGCAAACCTTCCAGCAATGCCCTGGCCACGGCTTCTGCTGGCATTTGTTGCAACGGGCGACGGGCAAACACCAAAGCGCCAAGTGCCTGTACCTCTTCACCCACTACCCGCTGCTGCGAAGCCTCCCAATACACCCGCACCTGCCAGTCAGATTCAGCAGGCAGTCGGGGTGCCATGACGGCATCCGGCAAAGCCACGGCCTGATAAATTCTGGCACCACTGGCCTGACCATCCAGATCCAGCACCATCAACCATTTTGAGCGCGCCAGCGGGTGACTTGCCGGCAAGAACGCCTGACCACCACGGACCAGTTTGTAACTGACCTGATCAGCACCACCGGATGTTGCTTCCACCTTGCCCTGCCGCAAGGCCACCCGATCCGGGTAAGCACAAAGCAACAGTTCCGCCGCCACATCCAGCCGCTGCAGCTCCAGCGTGCACCCAGCCCGCTGCGCCCATAACCGTGCAGCCTGATACCAGCGCCCATCAGAGCCACCGGTCGCTTTTTGTGGGCGCTGTTCCAGCCGGTGCAACAGATCCGGGTCGTCACCCTGTGGTCGCTCTTCCAGCCAGGCCACCAGCCAGCAGGCCAGCGGCAAGGCCTGCATTTCAGCAGCCTTTTCCAGCAACAATGCCAGACGCGGATCTGTGGGCCAGCGTCGGGCTTTCTGACCGAGGGGTGTCAAACCCATGCGGTCATCCATCAATCCCAGCTGCTGCAACACTTGTCGCCCCACCGCAACGGCGGGAGCAGGGGGTGGTGTCACCCAATCCAGTTGCTGAGGATCTTTAATACCCCAGGCCGCCAGCTCGGCCACCAGACCGGACAGATCCGCCTGCATGATTTCCGGTTCACCGTGAGGCACCAGCAACTGCTCTGCTGACCAGAGGCGATAACACCAACCTTCCGCTTCGCGCCCGGCGCGCCCGGCACGCTGATCGGCACTGGCACGATTGACCCGCCGGGTATCCAGACGTGTCAGGCCGGAGCGCGGCTGAAACACCGGCACTCGCTCCAGACCGGCATCAATCACCACCCGTACACCAGGAACGGTCAGGCTGGATTCAGCCAGCGCGGTGGACAGGATCACCCTGCGCCGACCCTCCGGGTCAGGGCGTAATACAGCCTGCTGCCGGGGCAGCGGCAATTGACCATAAAGTGCTGCCACCAACACACCCGATGTTGCCAGATCCTGCAACTCCCGCTGCAAGCGACGGATTTCTGCCTGTCCGGGCAGAAACACCAACAGATCACCGGCATGCGCTTGCAACGCCTCCCGCACCACTCTGGCCGCCTGCTGCTCCAGCCTGTCTTGCAAAGCTACCGGACGATACAGCAGATGCACCGGAAAACTGCGACCGGGGCAATGAACCACCGGGGTGTCCTGTGGCATCACAGCCAGCAGCGCAGGAACATCCAGCGTGGCTGACATCACCAGTAATTGCAGGTCCTCACGCAAACCCTGCTGCACATCCCGCACCAGCGCCAGCCCCAGATCAGCATCGAGGCTGCGCTCATGAAACTCATCAAAAATGATGCCCGTCACACCATCCAATGCCGGATCATCCTGCAACCAGCGGGTCAGAATGCCCTGCGTGACCACTTCCAGTCGGGTCGCCTTGCTGATTTTCTGCTCACCGCGCACCCGGTAACCCACGGTCTGACCAACCGCTTCACCCAGTTGCTCAGCCATGTAACCCGCCGCCAACCTGGCCGCCACTCGCCTTGGTTCCAGCAATAGCCAACGCCCTTGCTGTACCGAAGCCTGTTGCGCTGAAATCTGCTGCAAAAGCGCCAGTGGCACCCGCGTGGTTTTACCGGCACCCGGTTCTGCCACCAGCAGGCAACTGCCGCTGCGGCTTAACTGCTGCAGCAGGGTCGGAAGTACCGCATCGATGGGTAAGGCAGGATTCATCTGTATCAGACCTGTTGTGCTTTTTTCATCCAGCCCCTTGCAGCAGCAACAGGGCCAGTGTATAAAATAACCACTGTATAAAAAATCAGGAGGCAGTCATGCTTGTCAGTCTCAGTATCCGGCAACTGGCCATCGTTGAAGCGCTGGAGCTGGAGTTTCGTTCCGGCATGACCGTAATCACCGGTGAAACCGGCGCCGGCAAATCCATTCTACTGCAAGCCCTGGGACTGGCACTGGGTGACCGCTCCGACAGTGACAGCATTCGCCACGGTGCTGACCGCGCCGAAATCACTGCCAGTTTTGATCTCAGCCACCTGCCACAGGCCAAAGCCTGGCTGCGCCAGCATGAGCTGGATGATGACGAATGCATCCTGCGTCGCAGCCTGCTGGCCAATGGCCGCTCCAAGGCCTGGATCAACGGCCAGCCCTGCCCGGTGCAACACTTGAAAGAACTGGGTGAAATCCTGCTGGACATTCATGGTCAGCATGCCCACCAGTCATTGCTGCGCCGTGAAACCCACCTGCAGGTACTGGATCATTATGCCGGATTGGAAAGCAGCGTGGCAGCCACCAGCGAAACCTTCCGCAACTGGAATCAGACCCGCCGCAAACTGGAAAACCTTCGGGAACAGGATGATGCACAACGCGCCCGCATCCAGCTGCTGCGTTACCAGGTGGAAGAACTGGATCAACTGGCACTGGGCGATGAAGAACTCAATGAACTGGAAGCTGAACAACACCAACTGGCCAATGCCGAACAACTGATCCAGACCGGCCAGCAAGCACTGCAACTCTGTGATCATGAGGAAGGTGCCGCCTTGCAACAGG
This sequence comes from Marinospirillum alkaliphilum DSM 21637, assembly GCF_900119735.1. Taxonomy (GTDB): domain Bacteria; phylum Pseudomonadota; class Gammaproteobacteria; order Pseudomonadales; family Halomonadaceae; genus Marinospirillum; species Marinospirillum alkaliphilum. The sequence goes on from NZ_FPJW01000007.1 coordinate 196,352, forward strand.
TCAACCGTGCACTGGGCCTGCTGCAAGGTGTGCAGGTTGAAGCCCTGAAACAAGTGCAGCAAATGCTGACCGAAGCCCAGATCCAGTTACAGGAAGCCAGCCGTGAACTGGAACACTACACCGGCAATATCGAACTGGACCCGGCGCGCCTGCAGTGGGTGGAAGAGCGACTCAACAGCATCTACCAGACGGCCCGCAAACATCACATCCAGCCCGATGAACTGATGTCTCTGCACCAGCGCCTGAAACAGGAACTGGCAGAACTGGACGGTGATGAAAGCAGCCTTGAGCAGCTCAACAACGAACTGCAACAACTGGCCAGTGATTACCGCCAGCAGACCGAAGCCCTGCGCGAACAACGCCAACAGGCTGCACAGCGCCTGGAAACCGCCATTGACCAGCAACTGGCTTATCTGGGCATGGAAAAAAGCCAGTTCCGCGTTGATTTCCGTGCCATGGATCACTTCCAGCCCAACGGACTGGATGACGTGGAGTTTCTGATTGCCCCCAACCCCGGGCAGCCCCCCAAGCCGCTGGTACGCATTGCTTCCGGCGGTGAGTTATCCCGTATCAGCCTGGCCATTCAGGTGATCACCGCGCAGAGCAGCAGCATTCCGACACTGGTGTTTGATGAAGTCGACGTTGGTATTTCCGGTGCCACCGCCGAAATAGTTGGTCGACTGCTGAAACAACTGGCCAGTCGTGGACAGATCCTCTGTGTCACCCACCTGCCGCAGGTGGCAGCCCAGGGTGATCAGCACCTGCATATCCACAAACAGACGGCAGACAATGCCACACTGACGCACATGGCGTTACTGGATGAACAGGGACGGGTGGCCGAACTGGCCAGGATGCTGGGAGGAATCAAGTTGTCAGAACAGACACTGGCTCATGCCAGGGAAATGCTCAGCGGCAGTCGCCACTAAGTTGCAACACCCGGCATCCAGCTGATGCCGGGCAAACACAGCCTCTAAACCGAAATCAGCGCTCGCGTTTCTTGCGCACGTATAGCACCAGCGCATGATCCACCAGCTCAAGGCCATGCTCTTTCACCAGCTCATGTTGACGGCGCTCGATGGCCTCATCAAAAAACTCGATGACTTCACCAGTGTCCACATTCACCATGTGATCATGGTGATCTTCCTTGGACAGCTCAAACACCGCATGGCCACCATCAAAATTGTGCTTGTCCACCAGACCGGCAGCTTCAAACTGGGTCAGCACCCGGTAAACCGTTGCCAGCCCAACATCCTCACCACTCTCGATCAGCGCCTTGTAAACATCTTCAGCACTCAGGTGATCTTCAGAAAATTTTTCCAACACCTGCAGAATCTTGATGCGCGGCAGGGTCACCTTGAGACCGGCTTTTCTTAATTCCTGGTTTTCGTCAGCCATCAGACTTCTCTTTGCAAAAGTGATCAGAATGCTTCGCTGAAGCGTTGTGTTTTAAGTATCATGTTCATCTTACTATTATTGTCCGAAGCGAATCAGAGTTAAACCCATTCATGATGAAAAAACCGACCAAAATACTCACCTATGCTCTTTTTGTGCTGCTATTAGGTGGCTGTAGCTGGCTCAGTCCATTCAAACTGGATATCCAGCAGGGCAATATCCTGGATGAAGAGGCCATTGCCCAACTCTCAACCGGCATGACCGAGGAACAGGTGGTTTTTCTGTTAGGCACGCCACTGCTGACCGCACCAGACAACCCGGCCCAGTGGGATTACATCTATCAGCTGCGCAGAGGGGAAAAACTGCTCGAGCGCGAAAAGTTGCGCCTGATGTTTACGCCCGACGACCAGGGCAACCTGCGCCTCAGTGAAATCAACCACCAACCCTGAGGTCAGTCTGACTGACGCGCCGCCCGCTGCGCCCTGGATGCTTTGGGGTCAGCTACCAGCGGGCGATAAATTTCAATCCGATCCCCGTCCTGCACAAGCTGCGCGTCGGGCTTTGCCACCTGCTTACTGAATATACCCAGCTTGCAGGAACGGATATCCAGCCCCGGAAAATGCTGCTCCATACCCGACTGCAGCGCGGCATCCAGCACACTGGTACCGGCCTGCACTTCCAAAGCGAGAATCTTCTGTTTTTCCGGTAAAGCATAAGCCACTTCAATGGATATCCGTTGCTCATCCGCCATGCTTGCCATACACCTCGTCTGCACGTTTTACAAAAGCGTCCACCTGACTGGCCGCCATCTGGCTGAATAAAGGAGACAAGGCAGCCGAGATCACTTTTCCGGCAATCTCAAAATCCAGATCAAAACTGACCTTGCAGGCATATTCAGCCAGCGGCTGAAATACCCAGCGTCCTTCCAGTTTACGAAATGGCCCATCCACCAGCTTCAGCTCAATGCGCTCAGGCTCGAACAACTCATTACGCGTGGTGAAGCGATAACTCATACCCGCTTTGGAAAGCTCCAGCTCGCCGACCAGATAGGCTTCCTCACGGTGAATCAGACGTGCATCACTGCAACCCGGCAGGAATTTAGGGTAAGATTCACAGTCATTGACCAGATCAAACATTTCTTTCGCCGAATGCATCACCAACGCCGAGCGACTGATGCGGCTCATAGGCAACTCCAATTCATTTCCGCTTTGGATTGGATTCTAACATGAGCCTCCAGGTCTGCACCGGCAACTTCCTGCTGCTGCGGCAATTTACGCCAAGAGTTAACACCAGTCATGGGTAAAACATCCAAGAACAAACCTGACAGCAATACCATTGCTGTCAACCGCCGGGCCAGGCACGAATACCACATCGAAGAAACTTTCGAAGCAGGTCTGGTACTAACCGGCTGGGAAGTCAAAAGCATGCGAGCGGGCAAATGCCAGCTGACCGACACCTACATCCTGATCAAGAATGAAGAGGCCTGGCTGCTAGGCTCCCATATCACGCCACTAAACACTGCATCAACTCACGTGGTGGCTGACCCGACCCGTACCCGCAAACTGCTGCTGCACAAAAAGGAAATTGCCCGCCTGCTGGGACAGATCAACCAGAAGGGATACACCTGTGTGCCACTCTCCATCTACTGGAAGGGCAACAAGATCAAATGCCAGCTGGCACTGGTGAAAGGCAAACAACTGCATGACAAGCGCGCCACCGACAAGGACCGCGAATGGGAGCGCCAGAAAGGCCGCATCATGCGTGAGCGAAACAAATAATCATCGGGAACTTTTCCCGGCGCTGATGGTTTAAGGTTGGGACTGTGCTAGAATGCACAAACACTTAAAGGGGACGTCCTGGCTTCGACGCCGGTAGCAAAACCTGAGGTGCATGCCGAGAGGGAAGTGACTCTCGTAAATCAATTGCTTCAACGTTATAGTCGCAAACGACGACACTTACGCTCTGGCCGCTTGAGCCACTCCTGAAACCATGTTGCCTGCCGCAGGCGGATGGAGATACTGAGCGCAGATAGACAGGATCGCAGCAAAGATCGCCTTCGTCGGCGCTGCTAAAACTCAATCGAAGGATCGCTGAAGGGTATCCTGTTCGTCGGAGACCTGCCAGTTAAAACAAATGACGAAACTAAGCATGTAGATCCAAGGGCAGAGTGCCGACGGACGCGGGTTCAACTCCCGCCGTCTCCACCAATAACAAAACCCCAACCGTTCTCGGTTGGGGTTTTTTCTTGCGCGATCTCGCCGGTTCCCACGTGTTCTTGGGGGGTTCCTGCGGAAGCCTGCGGACTTCGCCAGCCGCCCGAATTGGCCGTTCCGGGCCACATTCCACTCTCTCCTGGCCATTCCTCGCTCCGACCTCGCTCCCTGGAACTGGCCCGAAGTTCGCAAAGGCCGCAACGCAGGCCCATACAGATCAAAGGGTTACGCGCGGACGAATCAAGCGGTTGGATTGCTGCATTGGCTACCGGAGTGGGCAAACGTCCCTAGCGCAAAGCCAGCAGTCTTACCGTGCGTTCTATTCGATCTGGTCAAACAGTTTCTGCGCAGCGAGCCTGGCAGCGGCGTCTTGCGCCGGAGCAAGCGGTTCAAGATCTACCCCGTCACAACCTGCGACGTAGGCTGGACCGCCGACGTCATCGTCGTAGTCCGAACCGTCCTCGTTGATGGCGTAGTGCGCGTCCTGAGTCAGATCCGTTCCGACCAACTGCGAGAGATACACCCACGTCCAGCATCGCTGTAGGTCACCTTGATCGTGTTCCTCAATGAGCTGGAGCATGGCGTCCGTATCTCCCCCCTCGGCAGCCAGCGTCAGCCAATGCTTGACGTCTGAAGTGCGGCCCATGCGTTCTGCGATCGACGCAATCGCTGCTGGGTCAGCATCGACGCCGTGGCGCGACTGCTCGAAGAAGGACGGATCGTCAAATCGATCCGCCAAGTCGAGAAGCGCATCCTGATTCCCCAGTCGACTGGCCTCCCTCAGGTGCCGCGAGTACTTCTCGGCTTGAGCGAGACGAGCCTCGTGGGCTTCGGCCCACTCCTTTTCCACCCCCGTCAGGACACGGCCCTGCTGCCCCTGGGAGTACCAATAGGAACTTCCAGCGTCCGGGTCGTCTTCATCGTCAGGGGCGTGTATCAGCGCCAGCGCGTAGTGAGCCAGGGCATTGCCCTTACTAGCCGCCGCAGCCAATCCATCTAGAAGGTGAACCGCCCCGGCTTTCCCGGAGGCTCATTCCCTTGAGAGGATTGAGCGATGAGAAAGTCAGCGAAGTTTTCCCCTGAGGTACAGGAGCGGGCGGTCCGCTTGGTGCTTGAGCACCAGTCGGAACACGGATCGCAGTGGGCGGCGATCGGATCGGTGGCCGGGAAGATCGGCTGCACGTCGGAGACATTGCGACGGTGGGTGCGCCAGGCGGAGCGCGACCAAGGCAAGCGGCCGGGGCCGACGACCAGTGAGACCGAACGGATCAAGTCGCTCGAACGCGAGGTGCGCGAGCTGCGCCAGGCGAACGAGATCCTGCGCAAGGCCAGCGCATATTTTGCCCATGTTAATGGCCAACTAAACTGACCCTCTTCTGGCCATTAATTTTGACCCACCTCCGGGGTGGCTTTGGCCACCAGAACCAGTACCTTCCCTGAATCATTTTGCTCAAGGGGAAGGGGTTTGAAGGAGTGGGTTGTGATTCATAAAATCAAAGCATTGCATGATAACGGCCAGGGCCTTTCCGTCCGAGCCATCAGTAAGCAGTTGTCCATTTCTCGCAATACCGTTCGCAAGTATCTGCGCCTATCGGAAGCAGCCATTCATGGTCAGCAGTCCGATCCCAGCCGCACTAAAAAGCTGGATGATTACCGCAGTTATCTGGTGTACCTGCTGGGTGAGTTTCCCAAGCTGAGTGCCGTCAAGGTGGCCCGTAAGCTGCAGGCTAAATTCGGCTCCATTCCCGCCTCAGATCGCAGTCTGCGCCGTTATATTCAA
>NZ_FPJW01000010.1 GCF_900119735.1 Marinospirillum alkaliphilum DSM 21637
GTGAACGAAACACCGGATACAGTGAGACTGATCCCGCTTTGACACAGCAAGCTTCAAGAAAAAGCAACAAGCAGCATTAACAAGCAAGCGTAAATTAAAAACTCGGTTCTTGCCCCTTTTAAGGATGTTGGCGTCGCTGTACAACAGCACAGGCATCACAAGTATCAAAAAACACGCCAACCTCCAACAGTTACGCCTGACGACCATAGCGTCCGGGAACCACCTGATCCCATGCCGAACTCAGAAGTGAAACCGATCAGCGCCGATGATAGTGTGGGGCCTCCCCATGTGAAAGTAGGTCATCGTCAGGCACCTATAAGATAATCCCCTTGGCTCAGTGAGCCAGGGGGATTTTTTTATGGCGTCTGAAAAAGACGACTTGAACATGCCATGTGACTGATCGGTCTGGAACCGATCAGAACGGCCGAAGGACGGCCCGCAGGGTGAGTGCCAGGGAGGGTGCGAATCAAGTAGGTCATCGTCAGGCGCCTTTTCAAAAAACCCCTTGAGCGAAAGCTTGAGGGGTTTTACTTTTGGGGTGGGATAAAAGGTTAATAAAGGTTACAAGGACCACCTGAAACGCTAGAATGACGCGCCTCAGGAGTTAAATATGAATTTATACCCCCTAATTAAAGCGCTCAGTGACGGCAAGTTTCACAGTGGAACAGAGCTAGGTGAACTATTGGGTGTCAGCAGGACCGCCATCTGGAAACAGGTGCAGCAGCTGTCTAGCTGGGGACTTAACTATTCGACAGAAAAAAATGCAGGGTATGCCCTGCAGCAGCCTCTTTCGTTGCTCGATCTGCAGCAAATTAACCAACTCCTAAAGAGACATGCAAGTCAGCTGCAGGCTGAGGTTGTTCCGCAGGTTGATTCGACTAATACAGAGTTATCGCGGCGCATTGCATCGGGGCAACTGGTGCATGGCACACTGTTACTTGCCGAAATGCAAACAGGGGGGCGTGGCCGCCGTGGCCGCAACTGGCAGAGTCCTCTGGGCAGCTCAATCAGTCTTTCGATTTGCTGGCAATTTGATGCTGGTGCCAATGCGTTGCAGGGTTTAAGTCTGGCAATTGGTGTTGCCGTGCGCAGGGTGCTGGCAAATTATGGTTTGGCTAACATCGGGTTGAAATGGCCTAATGATATTTATGCCCAAAATGCAAAGTTAGGTGGAATCCTGATTGAGGTGTTTGGTGATTTTGCTGGGCCATGCCAGCTGGTTATTGGACTGGGATTAAACTACCAACGTACTGATTTAATGAATGAGCTGGATCAGCCTGTCACCAGCCTTTCAGATTTAAATGCACAGCTGCCTTCAAGAAGTCAGTTATGTTCAGATTTGGCTTTTGCCATTGAACAGGTAGTCACAGTGTTTTCCGAGTCAGGTTTTAAACCTTTTAAAGCGGAGTGGAATGCAGCACACATCTGGCAAGGCCAAAAGGCTGTCATTATTGCAGTAAACGATGAAACCCCGGTGCGGCTTGGCGGGGTTAATGATCTGGGTGAACTTGAAGTTACCGATACTGATGGTTCCAGGCGCTTTATCAACGCAGGAGAAGTCAGTGTGAGGGTTAAACGTGATTCTTGATCTTGATATAGGAAACACCCTGACCAAGTGGCGTTTAAAGCACATTGCGGATGACAGGATTGTAGAGCGGGGTTCGATCTGGACACGGGATCGTTGGGAAGACTCTGAGAATATTCCTGATTTTCGGGACATCAAATTGATGCGTGTTTCCAATGTTGCTGGCAAAGAAGTTCTGGCTGAGGTTGAGCGGATAGCGCGACGTTATCATGTGCCATTACATGTTGCGCAGTCCACGGCACGATTCGGTGGTGTCACCAACGGTTATAAAGAGCCAGAGCGTCTGGGCGTTGATCGGTGGCTTGGGGTGTTGGCTGGCTATAAAGCACTTGGTGCGTGTTTTGTAGTGGACTGTGGTAGTGCGATCACCATGGATGCAGTTGAAGAAGGTGGTCGACATTTGGGTGGTTATATTGCACCTGGCATCAGGTTAATGAAAGAAAGCCTTAAGCTGGGTACCCGCAATGTACCTGTGGATCCTGATGAGTCACCTCAGGGGTTGATGACACCTGGAAGTACTACACATGAAGCAGTCAGTCACGGCATTTACCTTGCTGCAATAGGGCAGATCGATCTTGCATATGAGCGTATTTGTGAGCTTCTTCAGACTCGCTTGCCAGTGGTTTTGACAGGTGGTGACGCATTACTGGTTTCAGGTGGTCTTTCAGTTGAAACACAATGCTGGCCAGATATGGTCTATGCGGGGTTGGAGTTGATGTTTCCCGTGACTGACCGTGAACGGCGCGGCGAACTCTATGGAATGCCAAAAAAAGAAATATAAAAAAAGGACTTGCGGAACTTAAGAGGAGTTGGTAAAGTTGCGCCCGTTGTTGAGGCACATGAAAAAAACTTTGACAACGACGACAAGTTCACTATAATTTGTCGCCACGCTGGAGGGGTACCCGAGTGGTCAAAGGGAGCAGACTGTAAATCTGCCGCGCGAGCTTCGAAGGTTCGAATCCTTCCCCCTCCACCAGATTCTGCCGGGCATGCGGGCATAGTTTAATGGTAGAACCTCAGCCTTCCAAGCTGATGACGCGGGTTCGATTCCCGCTGCCCGCTCCAAGAGTTTGGCTCATGTAGCTCAGGGGTAGAGCACACCCTTGGTAAGGGTGAGGTCGACGGTTCAAATCCGTCCATGAGCTCCACGAATCATTCGGATTATCCGTTTGCTCGTGAAGCAGTGCAAAGCACTAGATGATTGCCAATATAGGCCAGTAGCTCAATTGGCAGAGCAGCGGTCTCCAAAACCGCAGGTTGGGGGTTCGATTCCCTCCTGGCCTGCCAATCTTCCCCAGGTTGGTTAATCTTTTTCCTGATTTCAGCTGCTGCAAGGAGTTAGTCTCTCTAATGAAAGCAAAAGCCGAGACTCATTCAGACAAGCTGGATGGTTTCAAGTGGGCGCTGGTTGTTGCGCTGATTGCAGCAGCAGTAACTGGTAACATGTATTATTCAGATGCTCCCCTCCTGTATCGGGTGGTTGGAGTTGTTCTGCTTTCTGTGGCTGCGGGCTTGGTGTTTCTGCAGACGGGGAAAGGTCAGCGTTTTTTGCTGCTGGCAAAAGAAGCAAGAACAGAAATTCGCAAGGTTGTATGGCCAACCCGCCCTGAAACCACTCAGACAACTTTGATTGTTCTGGCAGCGGTGGCTCTGGTGGCCTTCCTGCTCTGGCTCATTGATTCGTTTCTGAGCTGGGTTATCAGAAGCCTGATTTACTAGGAGCAAGACATGGCCAAGCGCTGGTATGTAGTTCATGCCTATTCAGGCTTTGAAAAGCAGGTAATGCGTTCGCTGCTTGAGCGTGTGAAGCTTAAGGGCATGGAAGAGCATTTTGGCCAGATCCTGGTCCCAACCGAAGAAGTGGTTGAGATGCGGGATGGCAAGAAGCGTAAGAGTGAGCGCAAGTTCTATCCTGGCTATGTTCTGGTCGAGATGGACATGAATGACGATAGCTGGCACCTGGTAAAAGAAACACCGAAGGTGCTGGGTTTTATTGGAGGTACGGCAGAAAAGCCGGCCCCAATCACCACCAAGGAAGCGGAAGCAATTCTTCAGCGTGTGCAGGATGGCAGTGATAAGCCGCGTCCTCGCACCATGTTTGAGCCGGGTGAAGTGGTTCGAGTGCTGGACGGTCCTTTTGCCGACTTTAATGGTGTGGTGGAAGAAGTTAATTACGAGAAGAGTCGCCTGCAGGTGTCGGTACTGATTTTTGGTCGTGCAACACCGGTAGAGCTTGAATTTGGTCAGGTAGAAAAAGACTGATTAGTCTGCCTGAGCTACTGAGGCCCTGCTATCAGGGCTTCTTTTGTCAACGGGGAGCCGAAAGGCGTTAAACCCACAGGAGTAAACATGGCTAAGAAAGTACAGTCCTATATCAAGCTGCAGGTTGCAGCCGGTAAGGCAAACCCGAGTCCGCCGGTTGGTCCCGCTCTGGGTCAGCACGGTGTGAACATCATGGAATTCTGTAAGGCATTCAACGCTGCTACTTCCGAGTTGGAAGTCGGTCTGCCGATTCCTGTTGTTATTACTGTTTACAGTGATCGTAGCTTCACTTTCATCACTAAAACCCCGCCAGCATCTGTACTGCTGAAAAAGGCGCTGGGTCTGCAGTCCGGTTCTGCTGAGCCGAACAAGAAGAAAGTAGGCAAGATTTCTCGTGAGCAGATCGAAGAAATTGCCAAAACCAAAGAGCCCGATCTGACTGCAGCTGATCTTGATGCTGCTGTTCGTACTATTGCCGGTACTGCCCGTAGTATGGGTATTGAAGTGGAGGGCGTATAAATGGCCAAGTTATCCAAGCGTCAGAAACTGATTGCCGAGAAAGTTGAAGCTGGCAAGGTTTACTCCATTGAGGAAGCTGTTGCACTGCTGGCCAGTCTGCCTGCTGCCAAGTTCAAGGAAACTGTAGAAGTTGCTGTGAACCTGGGTGTTGATCCACGTAAATCTGACCAGGTTGTTCGTGGTGCCACTGTGCTGCCAAACGGTACTGGCAAAAGCGTGCGTGTGGCTGTATTTGCCCAGGGTGCTGCTGCTGAAGCTGCCAAAGAAGCTGGTGCTGATCTGGTGGGTATGGATGATCTGGCTGAGCAGGTCAAAAAAGGCGAAATGAATTTTGATGTGGTCATTGCTGCGCCTGACGCGATGCGCGTTGTGGGCATGCTGGGCCAGATCCTGGGTCCACGTGGCCTGATGCCGAACCCGAAAGTGGGTACTGTGACTCCTGATGTTGCCACTGCTGTGAAAAACGCCAAGGCGGGTCAGGTTCGTTTCCGTACTGACAAGAACGGTATCATTCACGCTGGTGTTGGCAAGGTTGACTTCACTGCTGAAGCCATTCGTGGCAACGTTGAAGCCCTGCTGGTAGACCTGAAAAAACTGAAGCCGTCTTCTTCCAAAGGCGTCTACATGAAAAAGGTTACCCTGTCCAGTACCATGGGTCCTGGCCTGCTGATTGATATCAGCGGCCTGAACCTGTAACAAGACTTTGCGGCTGTCGGCATCTTGCATGCCGACAACCCGTCAAAGACCGCAGGTGCGGTTATTGATTTAACCGCTTAATGTCCTGCGCAGATGGATGACCGCCTGAATTGTCGGTCCAACCATCATACCGACTCTGGCAACTGCCAGAGGGTTGGAAACCGTGGAAAGCAGCCTGGCTGTTTTTCCGTAAACTGGAGCAAGATAAAGTGGCACTTAGTCTCAAAGACAAACAGGCCATTGTTGGCGAAGTCAACGATGCTGCCAAAGCTGCTCTGTCCGTAGTTCTCGCCGATTCCCGCGGTGTAACAGTAAGCGCCATGACTGGTCTGCGCAAGCAGGCTCGTGAAGCCGGTGTACAAATGCGCATTGTGCGTAACACCCTGGCTCGTCGTGCATTTGCTGATACAGCCTATGAGTGCCTCTCTGAGGAGCTCACTGGTCCGACTCTGATTGCTTTCTCCATGGAACACCCGGGCGCTGCTGCTCGTCTGTTCAAGGATTTTGCAAAGGGTCAGAAGGAATTCGAAGTCAAGGCGATGGCTTACGAGGGCGAACTGATTCCGGCTAAAGATATCGATCGTCTGGCAACACTGCCAACTTACGACGAAGCGATCGCCAAGCTGATGGCTACCATGAAGGAAGCCGCTGCTGGCAAGCTGGTACGTACCCTTGCAGCCCTGCGCGACCAGAAGCAGGCCGAAGCTGCCTGAGGGCAGTTTTGTATAACCTCATTCTGAGTCAACAAACTCACTTTTTACTCAGGTAAAGTTAAAATGGCACTTACTAAAGAAGATATCCTCAACGCGATTGCTGAAATGTCGGTAATGGAAGTTGTTGAGCTGGTTAGCGCAATGGAAGAGAAGTTCGGTGTTTCTGCTGCTGCTGCTGTTGTTGCCGGTCCGGCTGCTGCTGCTGAAGCTGCTGAAGAAAAAACCGAGTTTGATATTGTTCTGGCCGCCGCTGGTGACAAGAAAGTTAACGTCATCAAGGTTGTTCGTGAAATCACTGGCCTGGGCCTGAAAGAAGCCAAGGCGATGGTTGACGGCGCTCCAGCCACAGTCAAGGAAGGTGCTTCCAAGGCTGATGCTGATGCTGCCAAGGCCAAGCTTGAAGAAGCCGGCGCGACGGTGGAACTCAAGTAATTTGCATGGCAGCTTACGGCTGCTGCAGATGAATGGCTGGTGGTGCCAATGCACCGCCGGCCTTTTTCTGTTCAAGCCGGATGCATTGGATTGAAATGCCTGTTGCACGTTCAGAACGTGTGGGGGCACGGGGCACACCTCCCCCTGAAGGTGTAGTGACCACTACTTGCGGTCTGGTTTCTGGTGAACAAGCTGGGGAAAACTGATGGCTTACTCGTACACTGAGAAAAAACGCATCCGCAAGGATTTCAGCAAACTGCCACAGGTGATGGACGTTCCTTACCTGCTGGCCATTCAGCTGGATTCCTATCGCCAGTTCCTCCAAGAGGATCAAACAGGTGATGCGCGAACTGAAACAGGCTTGCATGCCGCCTTTCAGTCCGTGTTCCCGATCGAGAGCTACTCAGGCAATGCTGCCCTTGAGTATGTAAGCTACCGCCTCGGAACCCCGGCTTTTGATGTCAAGGAGTGTATTCTGCGTGGTGTGACCTACGCAGCACCCCTGCGCGTGAAAGTACGCCTGGTTATTTATGATAAAGATTCGCCCAACAAGGCAATCAAGGACATCAAAGAACAAGAAGTCTACATGGGCGAAATTCCGCTCATGACCAAAAATGGTACCTTCGTTATCAATGGTACCGAGCGAGTGATTGTTTCCCAGTTGCACCGTTCACCGGGTGTGTTTTTTGATCACGATCGTGGTAAAACCCACTCTTCAGGCAAGCTGCTTTATTCTGCTCGCATCATTCCTTATCGTGGTTCCTGGCTGGATTTTGAATTTGATCCCAAGGATCTGGTTTACGTACGTATTGACCGTCGCCGTAAACTGCCGGCCTCCATTCTGCTGCGAGCACTGGGTTACTCAGCCGAGCAGATCCTGGAAATGTTTTTCGACACCAGCAAGTTCCACATCGAGAAAGATGGTTTCTCTGTGGATCTGGTGCCTTCACGTCTGCGTGGTGAAACTTCTTCTTTCGAGATTCTCGACAAAGATGGCAATGTCCTGGTTGAGAAGGATCGTCGCATCACCCAGAAGCACATCCGCCTGCTGGAAAAAGCCGGTATTGAGCGCCTGGCCGTACCGATGGATTATCTGTATGGCAAGGTGCTGGCTCGTGACATCATTGATCCTGCCACGGGTGAACTGGTGGTGGAGTGCAATTCCGAAATCACTGATGAAGTGCTGAAAAAGCTGGGGCAGTGCAAGGTCACCACTTTTGAAACCCTCTACACCAATGATCTGGACTGTGGTCCGTTCATGTCGGATACCCTGCGTATCGATCCGACGCGCTCACAGCTTGAGTCGCTGGTAGAAATTTACCGCATGATGCGCCCTGGTGAGCCGCCAACCAAAGAAGCCGCGGAAAGCCTGTTCTCCAACCTGTTCTTCACCGAAGAGCGTTATGACTTGTCTGCTGTTGGACGGATGAAGTTCAACCGCCGCCTGCGCCGTGATGAAGATACCGGTGAAGGTGTACTGTCGCATGACGACATCATTGATGTCATGCGTGAACTGATCAGCATTCGTAACGGCAAGGGTGAAGTTGATGATATCGACCACCTGGGTAACCGCCGTATCCGTTGTGTCGGTGAAATGGCTGAGAACCAGTTCCGTGTTGGTCTGGTCCGTGTTGAGCGTGCTGTTAAAGAGCGTCTGTCGCTGGCAGAAAGTGAAGGTCTGATGCCTCAGGACCTGATCAATGCCAAACCGGTTGCTGCTGCAGTGAAAGAGTTCTTCGGTTCCAGCCAGCTGTCCCAGTTCATGGACCAGAACAACCCGCTGTCTGAAGTCACCCACAAGCGTCGTGTTTCTGCTTTGGGCCCAGGCGGTCTGACCCGTGAGCGTGCCGGCTTTGAAGTTCGTGACGTACACCCGACCCACTATGGCCGTGTTTGCCCGATTGAAACACCGGAAGGTCCGAACATCGGCCTGATCAACTCCCTGGCCACCTATGCTCGCACCAACTCCTACGGTTTCCTGGAAACGCCTTACCGTACCGTTGTGGATGGCAAGGTTACCGATGAAGTGACCTATCTGTCGGCCATTGAAGAAGGCCAGTATGTTATCGCTCAGGCTTCTGCCAAGCTGGATGCAGAGGGGCGCCTGATTGATGAGCTGGTGCAGGTGCGTCACAAGGGTGACACCACCTTTGTAACCCCTGAACAGGTCACCCTGATGGATGTGTCACCGCGTCAGGTCGTGTCTGTTGCTGCATCGCTGATCCCCTTCCTGGAGCACGATGACGCCAACCGCGCTCTGATGGGTTCTAACATGCAGCGTCAGGCGGTACCGACCCTGAAAGCGGACAAACCGCTGGTTGGTACTGGTATGGAGCGCTTTGTTGCCCGTGACTCCGGCGTATGTGCTGTTGCGTTGCGTGGCGGTGTGGTCGACTCTGTTGATGCATCCCGTATTGTAGTGCGCATCAATGAAGTTGAGCTGATCGGCGGTGAGGCCGGTATCGACATTTACAACCTGACCAAATACACCCGCTCCAACCAGAACACCTGTATCAACCAGCGTCCGATCGTCAAGCCGGGTGATGTGGTCAGTCAGGGTGATATCCTGGCTGATGGTCCTTCAGTCGACATGGGTGAGCTGGCTCTGGGTCAGAACATGCGTATTGCGTTCATGCCCTGGAACGGCTTTAACTTCGAAGACTCGATTCTGGTTTCCGAGCGCGTGGTGCAGGAAGATCGCTTCACCACCATCCACATTCAGGAACTGACCTGCGTGGCGCGTGATACCAAGCTGGGCTCTGAAGAGATTACTGCGGATATACCCAACGTTGGTGAGTCTGCCCTGTCCAAACTGGACGAATCCGGTATTGTTTACATCGGTGCTGAGGTTGGTCCGGGCGACATTCTGGTCGGTAAGGTGACACCCAAGGGTGAAACTCAACTGACACCAGAAGAAAAGCTGCTGCGTGCGATTTTCGGTGAAAAAGCTTCCGACGTGAAAGACACTTCACTGCGTGTCTCCACCGGTATGAAAGGCACCGTTATTGACGTGCAGATTTTCACCCGTGATGGTGTCGAGAAAGACAAGCGTGCATTGAGCATCGAACAGATGCAGCTGGATGAAGTGCGCAAGGATCTGAAAGAAGAGTACCGCATTGCTGAAGAAGCAACTTTTGCGCGTCTGCGTAACGCGCTGGTTGGCGAAGTGGTTAATGGTGGTCCGCAGCTGAGCAAGGGCGCAGCCATCACTGACGACTACCTGACAGAGCTGCCGACCGTGCAATGGTTCAAGCTGCGCATGCAGGATGAAGCGCTGAATGAACTGCTGGCTCAGGCTCAGCAGCAGCTGGAAGAGCGCAAGTCCATCATGGAAGAGAAGTTTGAGGACAAGAAGCGCAAGCTGCAGCAGGGTGATGATCTGGCGCCGGGTGTACTGAAGATTGTTAAAGTTTACGTGGCTGTTAAGCGTCGCATCCAGCCTGGTGACAAGATGGCCGGTCGTCATGGTAACAAGGGTGTTATTTCTGCCATCATGCCAGTGGAAGACATGCCTTATGACGAAAAGGGCATCCCGGTAGACATCGTTCTGAACCCGCTGGGTGTACCTTCACGTATGAACGTGGGTCAGGTACTGGAAACTCACCTGGGTCTGGCGGCCAAAGGGCTGGGCGAGCGTCTGGCAGAAATGCTGGAAGCTGAGCGCAGCACCCAGATTACCGAAATCCGCTCCTTCCTTGACCAGGTGTACAACCACACCGGTGGCAAACGCAAGGAGGAACTGGACAGCCTGACCGATCAGGAAGTGATCCAGTTAGCCTTCAACCTGAAGAAGGGTGTACCGATGGCAACACCCGTCTTTGATGGTGCCAAGGAGCAGGAAATCAAAGCCATGCTGGAGTTGGCAGGCCTGCCGCGTAGTGGTCAGATGGATCTGTACGATGGCCGTACCGGCGACAAGTTTGACCGTCCTGTGACTGTTGGCTACATGTACATGCTGAAGCTCAACCACCTGGTGGATGACAAGATGCATGCCCGTTCCACTGGCTCTTACAGCCTGGTTACCCAGCAGCCGCTGGGTGGTAAGGCTCAGTTCGGTGGTCAGCGTTTCGGTGAGATGGAGGTGTGGGCACTGGAAGCTTATGGTGCTGCCTACAGTCTGCAGGAAATGCTGACCGTTAAGTCGGACGACGTAAACGGCCGGACCAAGATGTACAAGAACATTGTTGACGGTAATCACCGCATGGAGCCGGGCATGCCCGAGTCATTCAACGTTCTGATCAAGGAAATACGTTCTCTGGCGATTGATATCGACCTGGAATACTGAGAAACGCTGCCAGCCATTGATTGAAGATGGCTGGCAGTCCCCGGTACTCCGGGGCTGGATGAGATTGCAAGGCGGGCCCTGGCCCGCTGTCCACTCCAACGGGAGCTGCGGCTGATGAAAGACCTGGTTAATGTATTGCGTACTCAGGGTCAACCTGAAGAATTTGAGTCCCTGAAAATTTCCCTGGCCTCGCCGGACATGATCCGTTCCTGGTCCTTTGGCGAAGTCAAGAAGCCGGAAACCATCAACTACCGGACCTTCAAGCCCGAGCGTGATGGTCTGTTCTGTGCCAAGATTTTCGGTCCTGTGAAGGACTATGAGTGCCTGTGTGGCAAATACAAGCGCATGAAACACCGCGGCATCATCTGCGAAAAGTGCGGCGTGGAAGTCACTCAGGCCAAGGTGCGCCGTGAGCGCATGGGCCACATCGAACTGGCTTCGCCGGTTGCCCACATCTGGTTCCTCAAGTCCCTGCCATCCCGCATTGGTCTGATGCTGGACATGACCCTGCGTGATATCGAGCGAGTGCTTTATTTTGAAAGCTTCGTGGTGATTGATCCGGGCATGACCACCTTGGAAAAAGGCCAGCTGCTGAATGATGAGCAGTACTTTGATGCACTGGAAGAATTTGGTGATGACTTTGATGCCCGCATGGGTGCTGAAGCCATCCAGGCACTGCTGCAGGATATCGATCTGATCGGTGAAATCGAGCAGATCCGTGAAGAAATCCCGCAGACTTCGTCTGAAACCAAGCTGAAAAAGATCACCAAGCGCCTGAAAATTCTTGAGGCATTCCGTGATTCAGCCAACCAGCCAGGCTGGATGGTGCTGGAAGTGCTGCCCGTACTGCCGCCGGATCTGCGCCCTCTGGTGCCGCTGGATGGTGGTCGTTTTGCGACTTCCGACCTGAACGATCTGTACCGTCGGGTGATCAATCGTAACAACCGTCTGAAGCGTCTGCTGGAACTTAATGCGCCTGATATCATTGTGCGCAACGAAAAGCGCATGTTGCAGGAAGCGGTTGATGCCCTGCTGGACAACGGTCGTCGTGGCCGCGCCATCACTGGCAGCAACAAGCGCCCGTTGAAGTCACTGGCTGACATGATCAAGGGTAAGCAGGGTCGTTTCCGTCAGAACCTGCTCGGTAAGCGTGTTGACTACTCCGGTCGTTCTGTGATCACCGTAGGTCCGACCCTGCGTCTGCACCAGTGCGGTCTGCCCAAGAAGATGGCGCTGGAGCTGTTCAAGCCGTTCATTTTTGCCAAGCTGGAAGCCCGCGGTCTGGCGACCACCATCAAGGCTGCCAAAAAGATGGTTGAGCGCGAACTGCCGGAAGTCTGGGATATCCTGGCTGAAGTGATTCGCCAGCACCCAGTGATGCTGAACCGTGCACCAACGCTGCACCGTCTGGGTATTCAGGCCTTTGAACCGGTACTGATTGAAGGTAAGGCCATTCAACTGCACCCGCTGGTTTGTGCGGCTTACAACGCCGACTTTGACGGTGACCAGATGGCTGTTCACGTACCGCTGACTCTGGAAGCCCAGCTGGAAGCGCGTGCCCTGATGCTGTCCACCAACAACGTACTGTCACCCTCCAACGGTGAGCCAATCATTGTTCCTTCCCAGGACGTGGTATTGGGTCTGTACTACATGACCCGTGAAAAGATCGGTGCTCGCGGTGAGGGCATGGTGCTGAGTGGTATTGATGAAGCTGAGCGTGCTTATGCCACTGCCACAGCCAGTCTGCATGCCCGTATTAAAGTGCGCATCACTGAAACGGTGAAGGAAATTGAAGGTGAGCCCTTCACCCGTACCTTCATGGCTGAAACCACCATTGGTCGCGCCCTGCTGTCGCGCATCATGCCGAAGGGTCTGCCCTTTGAGCTGGTCAACAAGGCACTGAACAAAAAAGCCATTTCCCGCTTGATCAACGAGGCGTACCGCCGCGTGGGTCTGAAGGATACGGTTATTTTTGCTGACCAACTGATGTACACCGGCTTCCGTTATGCCACCTGGTCCGGCTGTTCCATCGGCGTAAACGATTTTGTTATTCCAGAAGAGAAAGCAAAAATTGTTGCTGAAGCTGAAGCTGAAGTGAAACAGATCGAGCAGCAGTTTGCTTCCGGTCTGGTGACCCAGGGTGAAAAATACAACAAGGTTATCGATATCTGGTCCAAGGCCAACGATAAGGTAGCCAAGGCGATGATGGCGGGTATCTCCAAGGAAACCGCAGTGGACAGCAAGGGTGTCGAGCATGAGCAAGACTCCTTTAACAGCGTGTTCATCATGGCTGACTCGGGTGCGCGTGGTTCTGCTGCGCAGATTCGTCAGTTGGCGGGTATGCGTGGTCTGATGGCCAAGCCAGATGGCTCGATCATCGAAACCCCGATTGTGGCTAACTTCCGTGAAGGTCTGAACGTACTCCAGTACTTCATCTCCACACACGGTGCTCGTAAAGGTCTGGCGGATACCGCACTGAAAACGGCTAACTCCGGTTACCTGACGCGTCGTCTGGTGGACGTGGCTCAGGATCTGGTGGTCACTGAAGATGACTGTGGCACCGAAGAAGGTCTGGTGATGCATCCGGTCATTGAAGGTGGTGACATCATTGTGCCTCTGTCTCAGCGTGTACTGGGTCGTGTGGTTGCGCGTGATGTATTGAATGCTGAAACCGGTGAAGTGGTCATCAACAAGGGCACCCTGCTGGATGAAAAATGGTGTGACCGTCTGGATACACTGGGTGTGGATGAAATTGTGGTGCGTTCCACCATCACCTGTGATACCCGTTTTGGAGTTTGCTCCAAGTGTTACGGCCGCGATCTGGCGCGTGGTCACCAGGTCAACGTGGGTGAAGCAGTGGGTGTTATTGCTGCCCAGTCGATCGGTGAGCCGGGTACCCAGTTGACGATGCGTACCTTCCACATCGGTGGTGCTGCGTCTCGTGCCTCTGCCACTGACAGTGTACAGGTGAAGCACGGCGGCAAGGTGCGTTTCCATAACATCAAGTTTGTGACCCGTGAAGATGGCAAGCTGGTTGCTGTATCCCGCTCGGGCGCGCTGGCTGTTGCTGATGCCCAGGGTCGTGAACGCGAATACTACAAGCTGCCCTACGGTGCCGAAATCAGTGTTAATGATGGTCAGGCTGTTGAAGCCGGACAAGTGGTTGCCAAGTGGGATCCGCACACTCATCCAATTGTGGCTGAAGTGGCCGGTCGCGTGCAGTTTGCCGACATGGAAGACGGCATCACCATCAACCGCAACATTGATGATCTGACTGGTTTGTCCTCGATTGAAATCATTGAGACACAGCACCGTCCTGCTGCCGGTAAAGACAAGCGCCCGATGATGCTGTTGCTGGATGCCAAGGGCAAGGAAGTGACGCTACCAGGCAGTCAGACGCCGGTACAGTACATTCTGCCCGGCAAGGCAGTTGTTACCATCGAAGATGGTGCTGCTGTAGCTGTGGGTCAGATCATTGCCCGTATTCCGCAGGAAAGCAGTGGTAACCGCGATATCACCGGTGGTCTGCCACGCGTTGCTGACTTGTTTGAAGCGCGTCGTCCGAAAGAGCCTGCGATTCTGGCTGAGTGTGATGGCACTGTGTCACTGGGCAAGGAAACCAAAGGCAAGCAGCGCATCATCATCACCCCGAACGATGGTGGTGACCCGATTGAGCTGCTGATTCCGAAGTGGCGTAAGATCAACGTGTTTGAGGGTGAAACCGTTCAGCGTGGTGAAGTGATTTCTGACGGTCCAGCCAACCCGCACGACATTCTGCGCCTGCTGGGTGTCAGTGAGCTGGCCAAGTACATCACCACTGAAGTGCAGGACGTATACCGCCTGCAGGGTGTAGTGATCAACGACAAGCACATTGAAGTGATTGTGCGCCAGATGCTGCGTAAGGTTGAAATCATCGAAGCCGGTGACTCCTCCTTTATTTCCGGCGAGCAGGTTGAGTACTTCAAGGTGATTGAAGAAAATGCTGCGCTGCTGAAAGGCGACAAGTTCCCGGCTCGCTTTGAGCGCCTGCTGCTGGGTATCACCAAGGCCTCGTTGGCAACTGAGTCCTTCATCTCTGCGGCCTCCTTCCAGGAGACCACACGAGTGCTGACTGAAGCAGCGGTTAACGGTAAGCGTGATCACCTGCGTGGTTTGAAAGAAAACGTGGTGGTAGGTCGTTTGATTCCGGCTGGTACCGGTCTGACCTATCACGCACAGCGCAAGCGTCGTCGTGACGAGCAGCAGTTGGTGCTGAGCGGACCGAGCGCGAGTGAAGTAGAAGCAGCACTGACCAGCGAGCTTTCAGCACTGGATCAGGACGAAGAATAAGGCACGGGGTCGGTGCTGACGGGGTTGAAAACCCTGTCAGCACTTGACCTCTTGTGCTTTCTGACCGTAGAATGCGCTTCCTCAAAAGAGGGGATAGGTGCGTCTATCCATTTTGTATCATCAGAAATCTGCCTTGTTGCGGTGTTTCGGCACCAAAACAGACATTGGAGTTTGCTTGCATGGCAACAATTAATCAGTTGGTTCGCAAGCCACGCAAACGTAAGGTAGCCAAGAGCGACGTTCCGGCGCTTCAGGCCTGCCCGCAAAGACGTGGCGTATGTACTCGTGTTTACACGACTACCCCGAAAAAACCTAACTCGGCTCTGCGTAAAGTATGCCGTGTGCGTCTGACCAATGGTTATGAAGTCACTTCCTATATCGGTGGTGAAGGTCACAACCTGCAGGAGCACTCAGTAGTACTGATTCGCGGCGGTCGTGTAAAAGACTTGCCAGGTGTGCGTTACCACACCGTACGCGGTGCCCTGGATACCTCTGGTGTTCAGAACCGTAAACAGGCTCGTTCCAAATACGGCGCCAAGCGTCCGAAGTAATCTATTTGTTAACTGTGTCTGATAAGAGTAAGGCCAGGCCTGCCTGATTTGATCAAGTGCCTGGGGTTACCTGAAGACCGTTTAGAGGGCTTATCATGCCAAGAAGAAGAGTTGCGGCGAAACGTGAAGTACTTCCAGATCCAAAATACGGAAGTGATCGTCTGGCCAAGTTCATCAACCACGTGATGGAAAGCGGCAAAAAATCCGTTGCTGAGCGAATTGTTTATGGCGCGCTGAGCAAAGTGGAAGAACGCACCAAGAAAGACCCGATTGAGCTTTTCGAGAAAGCACTCGAAAGCATTCAGCCGCTGGTGGAAGTTAAGTCACGTCGTGTTGGTGGTGCTACCTACCAGGTTCCGGTGGAAGTACGTCCTTCCCGTCGTACCGCACTGGCCATGCGTTGGCTGGTGGATTTTGCCCGTAAGCGTGGCGAGAAATCCATGGATCTGCGCCTTGCTGGCGAGATGATGGACGCTGCTGAAGGCAAGGGTGCGGCAGTCAAGAAGCGTGAAGATGTGCACCGCATGGCCGAAGCCAACAAAGCATTTTCTCACTACCGCTTCTAACGGAGGCCCCAAGTGGCACGTAAAACCCCGATTAACCGTTACCGTAATATCGGTATCTGTGCTCACGTTGACGCGGGTAAAACCACGACAACTGAGCGTGTTCTCTACTACACCGGTGTCAACCACAAGCTGGGCGAGACTCACGATGGTGCGTCTACCACCGACTGGATGGAGCAGGAGCAGGAGCGTGGTATTACCATCACTTCCGCTGCTGTAACCACCTTCTGGAAGGGCATGGACCACCAGTTTGAAGAGCATCGCGTCAACATCATCGACACCCCCGGCCACGTTGACTTCACCATTGAAGTAGAGCGTTCGCTGCGCGTGCTGGATGGTGCCGTGGTTGTATTCTGTGGTTCCTCCGGTGTTGAGCCGCAGTCTGAAACCGTATGGCGTCAGGCCAACAAATACGAAGTTCCGCGTCTGGTGTTCGTTAACAAAATGGACCGTTCCGGCGCCGACTTTGAGCGTGTGGTTGCCCAGATCAAAAACCGTCTGGCTGCCAACCCTGTGCCGATTCAACTGAATATCGGTGCAGAAGAAGAGTTTGAAGGTGTGATCGACCTGATTCGCATGAAGGCGATCTACTGGAATGAAGCTGACCAGGGCATGACCTATGAGCTGCGTGACATTCCTGAGCATCTGGTAGCCAAGGCTGAAAAATACCGCGAAGAGATGATCGAAGCGGCTGCTGAAGCCAATGAAGAGCTGATGAACAAGTACCTCGAAGAGGGTGAGCTGACCACCGAAGAAATCAAGGCTGGTCTGCGTCAACGCGTTATCGGCAACGAAATTGTGCTGGCCATGTGTGGTTCTGCCTTCAAGAACAAGGGTGTGCAAGCTGTACTGGATGCGGTGGTTGAATACCTGCCGGCACCAAACGAAGTTAAAGCCATTGAAGGTGAGCTGGAGAATGGCGAGATCGGAGTGCGTCCGGTTGATGACAAGGAGCCCTTTGCGGCCCTCGCATTCAAGATTGCCACTGACCCCTTTGTGGGTACGCTGACCTACATCCGTGTTTATTCGGGTGTTCTGGAAAGTGGCTCCGGCGTTTACAACTCCGTGAAGCAGAAAAAAGAGCGCATTGGTCGTTTGGTTCAGATGCACGCCAACCAGCGTGAAGAGATTAAAGAAGTTCGTGCGGGTGACATCGCGGCCTGTGTGGGCCTGAAAGATGTAACCACTGGTGATACCCTGTGTGACATCGACAACAAGATTGTCCTGGAGCGCATGGAATTTCCGGAGCCGGTAATCTCTGTTGCTGTTGAGCCGAAATCCAAGGCGGATCAGGAGAAGATGGGTATTGCACTGGGCAAGCTGGCTCAGGAAGATCCATCTTTCCGCGTGAAGACTGACGAAGAATCCGGCCAGACCATCATCTCTGGTATGGGTGAGCTGCACCTGGACATCATCATCGACCGCATGCGTCGTGAGTTCAAGGTTGAAGCGAACATCGGCAAGCCGCAGGTTGCTTACCGTGAAACCATTCGCAAGAAGGTTGAGCAGGAAGGTAAATTTGTACGCCAGTCCGGTGGTCGTGGTCAGTACGGTCACGTCTGGCTGAAAATCGAGCCGCTCACCGACAAGGGTGAAGATGGCGAGAAGACTTACGAGTTCGTTAACGAAATCGTTGGTGGCGTTGTGCCGCGTGAATACATTCCTGCTGTTGACAAGGGTTGCTTTGAGCAGCTGCAGAATGGTGTTCTGGCTGGCTACCCGATGATCGACGTTAAAGTCACCATCTTTGATGGTTCTTACCATGACGTCGACTCTAACGAAATGGCCTTCAAGATTGCTGGTTCCATGGCAATCAAAGAAGGTGCAAAGAAAGCAGGTGCTGTGCTGCTTGAGCCGATCATGAAGGTTGAAGTGGTTACACCTGAAGACTACATGGGCGACGTCATGGGCGACTTGAACCGCCGTCGTGGCCTCGTGCAGGGTATGGACGATATTCCAGCAGGAAAAGTTGTCCGTGCGAAAGTTCCACTGGGTGAAATGTTCGGTTATGCAACCGATCTGCGCTCTGCGACCCAGGGTCGTGCGAGCTACTCGATGGAGTTTCTTGAGTATGCTGAGGCGCCGGCTAGCATTGTCGAAGCCGTCATCAAACAGAAGTAATTTTTAATCTGCCGTTAACTGAAGAGGTTATCGTTGTGGCTAAAGAAAAATTTGAACGTAGCAAACCCCACGTAAACGTTGGCACCATCGGTCACGTTGACCATGGTAAAACCACTCTGACTGCTGCCCTGACTCGCGTTTGTGCAGAAGTTTTTGGCGGTAAGGCGGTTGCCTTCGACGGTATCGACAATGCGCCAGAAGAGCGTGAGCGTGGTATTACCATCGCTACCTCTCACGTAGAGTACGAGTCCAGCATCCGTCACTACGCGCACGTTGACTGCCCCGGTCACGCTGACTACGTAAAAAACATGATCACCGGTGCTGCCCAGATGGATGGCGCGATCCTGGTTTGTTCCGCTGCTGACGGCCCGATGCCGCAGACTCGCGAGCACATCCTGCTGTCCCGTCAGGTTGGTGTACCCTACATCGTTGTGTTCATGAACAAAGCCGACATGGTTGACGATGCCGAGCTGCTGGAACTGGTTGAGATGGAAATTCGTGACCTGCTGTCTGCTTACGAATTCCCTGGCGACGACACCCCGATCATCATCGGTTCTGCCCTGATGGCACTGAATGGTGAAGACGACAACGAAATGGGCACCAGCGCTGTCAAGAAACTGGTTGAGGCTCTGGACTCTTACATTCCTGAGCCTGAGCGTGCCATTGACAAGCCGTTCCTGATGCCGATCGAAGACGTATTCTCTATTTCCGGTCGCGGTACTGTAGTAACTGGTCGTGTAGAGCGCGGCATCATCAAGACTGGCGAAGAAATTGAAATCGTTGGTATTGTTGACACCGTAAAAACCACCTGTACTGGTGTTGAAATGTTCCGCAAGCTGCTGGACGAAGGCCGTGCTGGTGAGAACATCGGCGCCCTGCTGCGTGGCACCAAGCGTGACGACGTACAGCGTGGTCAGGTTCTGGCCAAGCCAGGCTCCATCAAGCCGCACACCCAGTTCGAGGCAGAAATCTACGTTCTGTCCAAGGACGAAGGTGGTCGTCACACGCCTTTCTTCAAGGGCTACCGTCCTCAGTTCTACTTCCGTACCACTGACGTGACTGGTTCTTGTGAGCTGCCAGAAGGCGTAGAGATGGTTATGCCTGGTGACAACGTCAAGCTGGTTGTTACCCTGATTGCTCCGATCGCGATGGAAGACGGTCTGCGTTTCGCCATCCGTGAAGGTGGTCGTACTGTTGGCGCTGGTGTTGTTGCCAAGATCCTTGCCTGATCTGAAGCTCCACTAGTCTGACCAAAGAGGGTCTCCGCATGGAGGCCCTCTTTCTTGTATCAAATTTCTGATTAAATTTGACACATAAGAAATCACAGCACTATAATGCTGCTCCTTTTTCAGGTGCAGATCCGGTGTCTGTGCCATGTAGCCCGTATCGGAGCATTGGAAAATGCAAGACCAGAAAATCCGTATTCGGCTGAAATCGTTTGATCATCGCCTGATTGATCAGTCTGCGCTGGAGATTGTTGAAACTGCCAAGCGCACTGGTGCACAGGTTAAAGGTCCGATTCCACTGCCGACTCGCAACGAAAAATTCACTGTGCTGATTTCTCCGCACGTGAACAAGGATGCTCGTGACCAGTACGAGATTCGTACTCACAAGCGTGTGCTCGACATTGTTGAGCCGACTGAAAAAACAGTTGATGCGCTGATGAAGCTTGAACTGGCCGCTGGTGTTGATGTCCAGATCAGCCTGGGCTGATTTGCTGACAAAGTAGTCAAGAAGTTCGCGTCGAGAGACGCAATACAATCGAGATAGTGGAATGCCCTGGAAAAGGCAGCCATAGCGGGTGATAGCCCCGTACACTGATAGGAGACATACAATGGCTCTTGGTTTGGTCGGTAAGAAAAGCGGCATGACCCGCATTTTCACCGAAGACGGTGTTTCTATACCCGTCACCGTGATTGAAGTCACTCCTAACCGTGTTACGCAGATCCGTACTGCTGAAGTGGACGGTTATTCTGCTGTACAGGTTACTGCAGGTTCGCGCAAAGCGAAGCACCTGACCAAGGCGCAAGCTGGGCATTTTGCCAAGGCTGGTGTTGAGGCTGGTAGCGTTGTGCGTGAATTCCGTCTTGCTGAAGGTCAGGAAGTGCCCGCCCAGGGTTCTGAGTTGACAGTCGGTCTGTTTGAAGCTGGTCAGATCATTGATGTGACCGGTATCTCCAAAGGTAAGGGTTTCCAGGGTGCTGTTAAGCGCTGGAACTTCCGTACTCAGGATGCTACCCACGGTAACTCACTTTCTCATCGTGCTCCCGGTTCTATCGGTCAGAACCAGACTCCCGGTCGTGTCTTTAAAGGCAAGAAAATGGCGGGTCACATGGGTGCTGAGCAAGTGACTGTTCAATCCCTGGAAATCGTTCGTGTCGATGCGGAGCGTAATCTGCTGCTGGTTAAGGGTGCTGTACCCGGAGCCACTGGTGGTGACGTCGTCGTTCGTCCAGCGGTCAAAGCTCGCAGCTAAGAGGATAAAGACGTATGAATCTGAATCTGGCCGGAGCTCAGGGTACTGTTGAAGTATCTGACGCGACCTTTGGAAAAGAATTTAACGAAGCCCTGGTGCATCAGGTAGTGACTGCTTACCTGTCTGGTGCTCGTCAGGGTAGTCGTGCCCAGAAAACTCGTGCCGAAGTTAACGGTGGTGGCAAGAAGCCCTGGCGTCAAAAGGGTACTGGCCGTGCGCGTTCTGGTACTGCGACTTCTCCGATCTGGCGTAAGGGTGGCGTAACTTTTGCCGCTCGTCCTCAGGATCACTCCCAGAAAGTAAACAAGAAAATGTATCGTTCTGCGATGCGTTCGATCCTTTCTGAGCTGGCTCGTCAGGACCGTCTGGTTGCCGTTGAAGACTTCAGCGTTGAGGCACCCAAGACCAAGCTGCTGGCTGCCAAGCTGAGCGAGATGAATCTGGGTAAAGTGCTGATTGTTACTTCTGAGCTGAACACCAACCTGTACCTGGCAGCGCGTAACCTGCCGCATGTTGATGTTATCGAAGCTAGCGCAGCCGACCCTGTCAGCCTGATCGCCTATGAAAATGTGCTGGTTACTGTACCGGCCCTGCGTCAGCTCGAGGAGAAATTGGGATGAACCAGGAGCGCCTTTTCAAAGTACTGCTCGGTCCTCACATGACCGAGAAAGCTGCCGTACTGGCTGATGCAAAAAACCAGTATGTATTCAAGGTAGCCGCAGATGCGACCAAGCCTGAGATCAAGAAGGCTGTCGAGCAGCTGTTCGATGTCAAGGTTGATGCCGTGCGTGTTCTGAACACCAATGGCAAGACCCGTCGCACTCTTCACGGTCTCGGTCGTCGCAATGGTTTCCGCAAGGCTTATGTGAGCCTGGTGGAAGGTCAAGCGATCGATTTCGCTGACGCGGAATAAGGCAAGGGGTTAATCATGGCAGTTATCAAGACTAAGCCGACTTCCGCCGGTCGCCGCCACCTGGTCAAGGTGGTGAACAAGGACCTGCACAAGGGTGCACCTTATGCCCCGCTGCTTGAGTCCAAGAACAAGACTGGTGGTCGTAACAACAACGGCCGTATCACCACTCGTCACATTGGCGGTGGTCATCGTCAGCACTACCGTATTGTTGACTTCAAACGCAACAAAGACGGTATTGTCGGTGTGGTTGAGCGCCTGGAATACGATCCAAACCGCTCTGCTCACATTGCGCTGATCAAGTACATGGACGGTGAGCGTCGCTACATCATTGCACCTAAGGGTGTGGTGGCTGGTGATCGCATTCAGTCCGGTGTTGATGCACCCATCAAGGCTGGCAATACCCTGCCGCTGCGTAACATGCCGCTGGGTGCCACCCTGCATTGTGTTGAACTGAAGCCTGGCAAGGGTGCACAAATCGCACGCTCCGCTGGTGCCTCTGTTCAGCTGGTAGCTCGTGAAGGTGCTTATGCCACCCTGCGTCTGCGTTCTGGTGAGACCCGCAAAGTGCTGGTTGATTGCCGCGCAACCCTGGGCGAAGTGGGCAACAACGAACACAGTCTGCGTGTCCTCGGTAAAGCCGGTGCAAGCCGCTGGCGTGGTGTTCGCCCGACCGTACGCGGTATGGCGATGAACCCGGTTGATCACCCCCATGGTGGTGGTGAAGGCCGTAACAAGGGTATGCATCCGACCACGCCTTGGGGTGTACCGACCAAGGGTTACAAAACTCGCAAGAACAAGCGCACGAGCAATCTGATTGTTCGTCGTCGCAAAGCGAAATAACTAAGGGGATACCGCTGTGCCTCGTTCACTGAAGAAAGGTCCTTTCATTGACCTTCATCTGTTGAAAAAAGTGGAAGTTGCGGTCGAAGGCAAAGACAAGAAGCCAATTAAGACTTGGTCTCGTCGTTCCATGATCATTCCAGATATGATCGGCCTGACGATTGCTGTCCACAATGGACGCCAGCATGTACCGGTTTACATCACTGAAGAGATGGTCGGTCACAAGCTGGGTGAATTTGCTGCTACCCGTACTTATCGCGGTCATGCAGCTGACAAGAAAGCCAAGCGCTAATTCAGGAGGTTATGATGGAAGTCGCCGCTAAACTGCGTGGTGCCCGTCTGTCCGCACAGAAGGCTCGCTTGGTTGCTGATCAGGTGCGTGGCAAGAAGGTTGCTGATGCGCTCAACCTGCTGACCTTCAGCCCGAAAAAAGGTGCTGTGCTGGTTAAGAAGGTGCTGGAGTCTGCAATTGCAAACGCCGAGCATAACGAAGGTGCTGATATCGATGAACTGCGTGTTTCTACCATCATGGTAGATGAAGGCATGACCATGAAGCGCATTAAACCGCGCGCCAAGGGCCGTGCTGACCGCATTCTCAAGCGCACTTGCCATATCACTGTCAAGGTAGCCGACCGGTAAGGAGTCACCCTATGGGTCAGAAAGTTAATCCGACCGGCATTCGCTTGGGCATCGTTAAAGAGCATACCTCTACCTGGTACGCCGAAGGCCCTGCTTATGCTGACAAGCTGAACAATGACATGCAGGTGCGCAGCTTTCTGGAAGAGCGTCTGAAGCAAGCTGCTGTCAGCCGTATCCAGATCGAGCGTCCGGCCAACAACGCCCGCATCACCATTCACACTGCCCGTCCAGGTATTGTGATTGGTAAAAAAGGTGAGGACGTTGAGCGTCTGCGTAAGGACGTATCCGACATGATGGGTGTGCCAGTGCACATCAACATTGAGGAAGTTCGTAAGCCTGAACTGGATGCAGCTCTGGTTGCCCAGAGTGTTGCCGGCCAGCTCGAGCGCCGCGTCATGTTCCGTCGCGCCATGAAGCGCTCGGTACAGAACGCCATGCGTCTCGGTGCCAAAGGCATCAAGATCCAGGTTGGTGGTCGTCTCGGTGGTGCTGAAATTGCCCGCTCCGAGTGGTATCGCGAAGGTCGTGTGCCGCTGCACACCCTGCGTGCCGATATCGACTACGCCACTGCTGAAGCCCACACCACTTATGGCGTCATCGGCGTCAAGGTATGGATCTTCAAAGGTGAGATCCTGGGCGGGATCGAAGAGGTGCGTGCAAACGCTGCCAAGCAGGCCCAACAGCCTCAGCAGCCGGCAGCACCCAAGAAAAAAGGTTCCAAGTAAGGGGATAGTCGATGTTACAGCCTAAGCGTACAAAATTCCGCAAGCTGCACACAGGCCGTAACCGCGGCCTGGCACTGCGCGGAAACAAGGTCAGCTTTGGTGAATTCGGTCTGAAAGCCACCGGTCGTGGTCGTCTGACTGCCCGCCAGATTGAGGCGGCCCGTCGTACCATGACTCGCCACATCAAGCGTGGTGGTAAAATCTGGATCCGGGTTTTCCCAGACAAGCCGATCACAGAAAAGCCGTTGGAAGTTCGTATGGGTAAGGGTAAGGGTAACGTGGAATACTGGGTTGCCCTGATCCAGCCGGGTAAGGTGCTGTACGAAGTTGAAGGTGTTACCGAAGAGCTGGCCCGTGAGGCATTTGCTCTTGCAGCTGCCAAACTTCCTATCCCGACAACTTTTGTTAAACGGACGGTGATGTAATGAAAGCTCAAGAACTGCGCGGCAAATCAGCCGATGAGCTCAAGGAGCAGCTGCACAACCTGTTGCGTGAGCAGTTCCAACTGCGCATGCGTAAGGTGACCGGTCAGCTGGGCCAGACTCATGTGCTCAAGCAGCTGCGTCGCGATATAGCACGCGTTAAAACCGTGCTGAACGATAAGGCAGGTAACTGAACATGGCCGAAGTCGAAAAGAAAGCAAGAACTGTCACCGGCAAGGTGGTCAGCGACAAAATGGACAAATCCATCACCGTAGTGGTTGAGCGCAGTGTGGCTCACCCTCTGTATGGGAAGTACGTTCGCCGCTCTACCAAGATGCATGCACATGACGAGACGAACGATGCTCGCATGGGTGACACCGTAACCATCCAGGAAACCCGTCCGCTGTCCAAGACGAAGACCTGGAAACTGGTTGAGATTGTTGAGCGCGCCAAGGAAGTCTGAGGAAACTCAGACTCCTAAGCTGCTTCAAGTTTGGAGATAACCAATGATTCAGACGCAATCAATGCTGGATGTTGCCGACAACAGCGGCGCGCGTCGCGTCATGTGTATTAAGGTGCTCGGTGGTTCCCACCGTCGCTATGCACGTGTCGGTGACATCATCAAGGTCACCGTAAAAGATGCCATCCCGCGTGGTAAGGTGAAAAAGGGCCAGGTTCTCAAGGCTGTGGTTGTTCGCACCAAGGCGCCGGTACGTCGTCCTGACGGTTCCGCTATCCGTTTTGACGGCAATGCTGCCGTTATCCTGGATAACAAGGACGCCCCGATGGGCACCCGTATTTTTGGGCCGGTAACCCGTGAGCTGCGTGGCGACAAGTTCATGAAGATCATTTCCTTGGCACCTGAAGTGCTGTAAGGAGCGAGGCCGGTTATGCGTAAAATTAAACGTGACGATGAAGTGATCGTCATCGCAGGCAAAGACAAGGGTAAGCGTGGTACTGTAAAGCGCGTTCTCAAAGACGATCGCTTTGTGGTGTCCGGTGTGAATATGATCAAGCGTCACACCCGCCCGAACCCCTATGCCAATCAGCCAGGCGGCATTATTGAGCGCGAAGCGCCCATTCATGCATCCAACGTTGCCATTTTCAATAAAGAAACTGGCAAGGCTGATAGAGTAGGATTCAAGGTCCTGGACGATGGTTCCAAGGTACGTATTTTCAAGTCGACTCAAGCTGAGATCGACTCCTAATCAAGTCAGGTATCAGCATGGCTAGATTGAAAAATCTTTACCAAGATGAAGTTGCAGCCAAACTGAAAGATGAGCTTGGCTTAAAGAATGTGATGGAAGTGCCACGCATTACCAAAATCACCCTGAACATGGGTGTGGGTGAAGCGCTCAGCGATAAAAAGCTGATGGAGAACGCCGTCGCTGATTTGGAAAAACTGAGTGGGCAAAAAGCTGTAATCACCAAAGCCCGCAAGTCCATCGCTGGCTTTAAAGTCCGCGAAGGCTGGCCGATTGGCTGCAAGGTGACCCTGCGCCAGGAGCGTATGTGGGATTTTCTGGACCGTTTGGTAGATGTTGCGATTCCTCGTATTCGTGACTTCCGTGGTCTGAACCCCAAATCGTTTGATGGCCGTGGCAACTACAGCATGGGTGTGCGTGAGCAGATCATTTTCCCCGAAATCGACTACGACAAGGTCGACCGGGTACGCGGTCTGGACATAACCATCACCACCACTGCCCGTAACAACGACGAAGGCCGTGCGCTGCTTGCAGCACTTGGCTTCCCGTTCAAGAAGTAAGGGGAAAGACATGGCGAAGGTTTCCATGATGCAGCGTGAGCTGAAGCGCGCCAAGCTGGTAGAGAAATATGCTGCCAAGCGTGCCGAGCTGAAAGCGATTATTGTCAACCCACAGACCTCTGAAGAGGATCAGTGGGCGGCACTGCAACAGCTGCAGAAGCTGCCACGCGACTCCAGCCCAGCCCGTCAGCGTAACCGCTGTCGCGCGACTGGTCGTCCGCATGGTTTCTACAACAAGTTCGGCCTGAGCCGCAACGCACTGCGTAAAGCAGCTATGCGTGGCGATGTTCCGGGCCTGCGCAAGTCCAGCTGGTAAGCAGGATCCAGGAGTGCAAAGCGAATGAGCATGCAAGACACCCTGGCGGATATGGTTACTCGTATTCGCAACGCCCAGATGGCAACTAAAGAGACGGTCACCATGCCGTCTTCCAAGATGAAAATCGAAGTTGCCCGGGTGCTGAAAGAAGAGGGTTACATCGCGGACTATTCCGTCCAGGGCGATGTTAAACCCGAACTGACTGTGACCTTGAAGTACTTTGAAGGCAAAGCGGTCATCGAGAAGATCGAACGTGTCAGCAAGCCAAGTCTGCGTCAGTACAAGGGCAAGAGTGAGCTGCCCAAGGTTGCTGCCGGTCTGGGTATCGCGATTGTTTCCACCTCCAAGGGTGTGATGACAGATCGTGCTGCGCGCGCGGCCGGTGTCGGTGGCGAAGTCATCTGCACCGTGTTCTAAGGGAGAGTGCAATGTCCCGTGTAGCAAAGAAACCGATTGAACTGCCAGCTGGCGTTGACTTCAAGGTCAATGACCGCAAGCTTACCGCAAAAGGTGGCAATGGCACACTGGAGCTCAACCTGCATCCGCTGGTTGATGTGAAAGTGGAAGGTACGACCGTGACGGTTGCCGCTGGCAACCCGAACAACAAGGCTGCCTGGGCTCATGCCGGCACCACCCGTGCACTGGTCAACAATATGCTGACCGGTGTTTCCCAGGGCTTCACCAGAACTCTGGAAATCAACGGTGTGGGTTACCGCGCACAAGTCAAAGGGCAAACCATCAATCTCACCTTGGGCTTCTCCCATCCGGTGGATTATGACCTGCCGGCCGGTGTAACTGCCGAGACTCCGAGCAACACCCAGATCATCCTGAAAGGTGCTGACAAGCAACTTCTGGGTCAGGTGGCTGCAGAGATCCGCAATTACCGCCGTCCGGAACCCTATAAGGGCAAGGGCATCCGCTATAGCGACGAACAAGTTCGTCGTAAAGAAGCCAAGAAGAAGTAAGGCAGGGTTATGAACGCGAAGAAAGAATCTCGTTTACGTCGTGCCCGCCGTGCCCGCGCCAAAATTCGCGAGCTGGGTGCAGTACGCCTGTGCGTGAACCGCACTCCGCGGCACATTTACGCGCAGATCATTTCCGCCGATGGTGGTCAGGTGCTGGCCAGTGCTTCCACACTGGATTCCAGCCTGCGCGCTGGTGCGACCGGTAACATTGAAGCCGCCACCAAGGTGGGCAAGCTGATCGCTGAACGTGCAAAAGCAGCTGGCATCAACGCCGTTGCCTTTGACCGCGGCGGTTTTAAATATCACGGACGCGTGAAGGCCCTGGCTGATGCGGCCCGTGAAGGCGGCCTGGAATTCTAAAGGGTGTGACAATGGCGAATATTGAAAAAACAGCCGGTGACCTGCAGGAAAAGCTTGTACAGGTTAACCGTGTCGCCAAAGTGGTCAAGGGTGGACGCATTTTTGCGTTCACCGCTCTGACTGTTGTTGGTGACGGCAATGGCCGCGTTGGTTTTGGTCGTGGCAAGGCGCGTGAAGTGCCTGTAGCGATTCAGAAAGCAATGGAGCAGGCTCGCCGCAACATGGTGAACGTACAGCTGGATGGCACCACCCTGCAATATCCTGTGCGCGCCGCTCACGGTGCGTCCAAGATCTTCATGCAGCCTGCCTCTGAAGGTACTGGAATCATCGCTGGTGGTGCCATGCGCTCTGTGCTGGAGCTGGCCGGTGTACAAAACGTACTGGCCAAGTGCTATGGCTCCACCAATCCGGTGAACGTAGTGCGTGCCACCATCAAGGGTCTGGCTGCCATGCAGGCGCCGGAAGACATTGCTGCCAAGCGCGGCAAGACCGTAGAAGACATTCTGGGGTAATACCATGGCGAAATTGAAAGTCACTCTGGTACGCAGCCCCATTGGTACACTGCCGAAACACAAGCTGTGTGTCAAAGGTCTGGGTCTGCGCCGCATCGGCCATCAGGTCGAAGTGGAAGACACTCCGGCAGTGCGTGGCATGATCAATAAGGTCAGCTACATGCTGCAGGTCGAAGGAGCTTAAGTCATGCAACTGAACGATCTGAGCCCGGCACCGGGCTCCAAACCTGCGGGCAAGCGTGTTGGCCGCGGTATCGGCAGTGGCCTGGGTAAAACCGGTGGTCGCGGCCACAAGGGTCAGAAATCCCGCTCTGGCGGCAAGGTATCACCAGGTTTTGAAGGTGGTCAGATGCCGTTGCAGCGTCGTCTGCCGAAGTTCGGTTTCACTTCGCATAAAGCACCTCTGAGTGCTGAAGTGCGTTTGCATGAAATCGCACTGGTGGAAGGTGATCTGGTCACACTGGAAACCCTGAAAGCTGCGGATGTCATTAAAGATGCCACGCAGTTTGTCAAGGTGATCCTGTCTGGCGAAATCAACCGTGCTGTCACCGTGAAGGGCCTGAAGGCCACCAAGGGTGCTCGTGCGGCCATCGAAGCGGCTGGCGGTAAGGTCGAAGACTAAGTAAGTCGAGGACGAAATGGCAAAACCAGGAACCCTACCAGGTAATCAAGGCGGTCTCAGCGAGCTCTGGGCGCGCCTCAGATTTGTTGTGTTGGCGATTATCGTCTACCGCATCGGTGCGCATGTGCCTGTGCCTGGTATCAATCCTGATCAGCTTGCTGCCATCTTCGAGCAAAACCGGGGCACCATCCTGGACATGTTCAACATGTTCTCGGGTGGTGCACTGGAAAACATGAGTATCCTGGCACTGGGCATCATGCCCTATATTTCTGCCTCGATCATCATGCAGCTGCTGACGGCTGTAACACCCAAGCTTGAAGCGCTGAAAAAAGAAGGTGAGGCCGGTCGTCGTAAAATCAACCAGTACACCCGCTACGGCACGGTGTTCCTGGCGCTGGTTCAGGCGATTGGTATGTCAGTGGGGCTGGCGGGACAAAGTGGTGTCGTCTACATGGCGAACTTCGGGTTTTACTTTGTCGCGGTAACGACGCTGGTTTGTGGTGCAGTATTCCTGATGTGGCTGGGTGAGCAGATCACCGAGCGGGGTATCGGTAACGGTATTTCGCTGCTGATTTTTGCCGGTATTGTTGCCGGTCTGCCCGGAGCCATCGGCAGTTCACTGGAAGTTGCCCGTAGCGAAGGTTCCTGGAACCTGATTCCGCTGCTGGTGATCGGTGTGCTGGCGATTGCCACTGTTGCCTTTGTGGTGTTTATTGAGCGTGGTCAGCGTCGTGTGACGGTGAACTATGCCAAACGCCAGGTTGGTAATCAGGTTTTTGCAGCTCAGTCCAATCATCTGCCGCTCAAGGTGAACATGGCCGGTGTGATACCGCCCATTTTTGCTTCCAGTATCCTGTTGTTCCCTGCATCCATCGGACAGTGGTTTGGTAGTGCTGAAGGCTTGACCCTGTTGCAGGACCTTGCGCAATTGCTTGCGCCTGGTGCACCCCTGTACATCTTGCTTTTTGCACTCAGTGTTGTATTCTTCTGCTTCTTTTATACAGCACTCATGTTCAACCCCAAAGAAATTGCTGAAAACCTCAAGCGTTCAGGTGCCTTTTTGCCGGGTATCCGTCCGGGTGAGCAAACAGCAAAATACATTGATGGGGTGGTCACTCGTCTGACCCTGTTCGGGGCTCTGTATATCACGGCTGTTTCCCTGATGCCTCAGTTCCTGCAGGTGGCCTGGAATATCCCTTTCTACGTCGGCGGCACATCACTTCTGATTGTTGTTGTTGTAGTAATGGATTTCATGGCTCAGTTGCAGTCGCACATGATGTCGCATCAGTACCAGAATCAGTCTTTGCTTAAGAAAGCCAACCTTAAGGGCTATGGTCGTCGCTGAGACGCGAGGCCTGCAAGGGAACGGAGTAGAAGATGAAAGTTCGTGCATCTGTAAAGAAGATCTGTCGTAACTGTAAGATCATTCGTCGTCGTGGTTCTGTTCGCGTTATCTGCATCGAGCCGCGTCACAAACAGCGCCAGGGTTAATCGCCCTGGACAGGACCATAAAAGGTCTGTTAAAGCTGCCCCTTGATATTTTTCTTATCAGGGGGTAAGCTTTTGCGCCCTTTATGGACTTAAAAACTGGTGGTCGATTTTTCGACCTGGAATCGGAGTAAATTGAATGGCACGTATTGCTGGTGTCAACATTCCGGACAACAAGCATGCGGTAATCTCGCTGACCTATATTTTTGGTATTGGCAAGACGCGTGCTCAGGCCATCTGTGAAAAGGCCGGAATTGCACCTAACCGTAAAATCGGCGACCTGTCTGTCGACGAGCTGGACAGCCTGCGTAATGCTGTGGGCGTGTACACCGTTGAAGGTGACCTGCGTCGTGAAATTACACTGAACATCAAGCGTCTGATGGATCTGGGCTGCAACCGTGGCATTCGTCACCGTCGTAACCTGCCGGTTCGTGGTCAGCGCACCAAAACCAACGCGCGTACCCGCAAAGGACCGCGTAAACCAATTCGCAAATAAGCCGGTCAGCGCACGCTCATGAGTGTGCGCCAACCCGCGAACATTCAGGAAAAATAGTACTATGGCTAACCCGCGTACTCGTAAAAAAGTTAAAAAGACAGTGGTTGATGGCATTGCCCACATCCATGCGTCTTTTAACAATACCATCATTACGATAACTGACCGCCAGGGCAACACCCTTTCCTGGGCAACTGCCGGTGGTTCGGGTTTTCGTGGTTCTCGCAAGAGCACCCCGTTCGCAGCGCAAGTCGCGAGTGAACGTGCCGCAACTGCGGCAGCCGAGTATGGTCTGAAGAACGTCGACGTAATGGTCAAGGGCCCGGGCCCAGGCCGTGAATCTGCCGTTCGTGCCCTGAACGCTGCTGGTTTCAAGGTCACCAACATCACCGATGTGACCCCGATTCCACACAACGGTTGTCGTCCACCGAAGAAACGCCGCGTATAAGGAGACAGATTCATGGCTCGTTACTTAGGTCCAAAATGCAAACTCTCACGTCGTGAGGGTACTGATCTGCTGCTGAAGAGCGGTGTGACTGCCTTCGAAAAGAAGTGCAAATCCGAATCCGTTCCTGGTCAGCATGGTCAGCGTCGCGGTCGTCTGTCTGACTACGGTCTGCAGCTGCGCGAAAAACAGAAAGTACGCCGTATGTATGGTGTGCTGGAAAAACAGTTCCGTAACTACTACAAGGCTGCTGCCAGCATGAAAGGCGCAACGGGCGAAAACCTGCTGCAACTGCTGGAAGGCCGCCTGGATAACGTAGTTTATCGCATGGGCTTTGGCTCCACTCGTGCAGAAGCACGTCAGTTGGTTAGCCACAAGGCCCTGACTGTGAATGGTAAGACAGTGAATATTCCTTCTTACCAGGTTCAGCCCGGTGATGTAGTTGCCGTGCGCGAAAAAGCCAAGCAGCAGCTGCGCATCAAAAATGCCCTGCAACTGACTGGTCAGCGCTCGGATGTTTCCTGGGTTGAAGTTGATGCCGGTAAACTGGAAGGTACGTACAAGGCTCGTCCTGAGCGCACTGACCTTTCCGGTGAAATCAACGAAAACCTCATCGTCGAGCTTTACTCCAAGTAATCTGGGGTAACCGTCAGGCAGCCAAACAGGTGTTTCTATGCAGCGTTCAGTGACAGAGTTTCTTCGCCCTCGTGACATTAAAGTCGAGACCCTGAGTCCGACTCGTGCAAAAATCATTCTCGAGCCTTTCGAGCGTGGTTTCGGACATACCCTTGGGAATGCTCTGCGTCGTATTCTGCTTTCTTCCATGCCCGGCTGCGCGATCGTCGAGGCGGAAATTGAAGGTGTTGAGCACGAGTACAGTGCAATCGAAGGTGTTCAGGAAGATGTCATCGAGATCCTTCTGAACCTGAAGCAGGTTGCGGTGAAAATGTTCACCCGTGACGATGCGGTGCTGTCGCTGACCAAAAAGGGTCCGGGTGTTGTCACTGCCGGTGACATCCAGGGTGATCATGATATCGAGATCATCAACCCGGATCTGGTGATTGCCAATCTGAATGAAGGTGCAGTACTGAACATGAAGCTTCGTGTTCAGTCCGGTCGTGGTTACGTACCGGCTGATGCCCGTGTATCTGATGAAGACGAAACTCGTCCAATCGGCCGCCTGGCACTGGATGCAACTTTCAGTCCGGTAATCCGCGTGGCTTATTCTGTTGAAGCGGCCCGTGTAGAGCAGCGTACAGACCTTGATAAGCTGGTTCTGGAACTGGAAACCGACGGTACACTGGACCCGGAAGAGTCCATTCGTCGTGCGGCAACCATCCTGCAGGAACAGCTGGCTGCCTTCGTTGATCTCGAAACAGACAAACAGCAAGAGCCGGTCGAAGAGGAAGATCAGATTGATCCAGTCCTGCTGCGTCCGGTGGATGATCTTGAACTGACCGTCCGCTCTGCCAACTGTCTGAAAGCCGAGAACATTTACTATATCGGTGATCTGATCCAGCGCACTGAAGTTGAGCTGCTGAAGACTCCGAACCTGGGTAAAAAGTCCCTGACAGAAATCAAGGATGTTCTCGCGGCCCGTGGCCTGTCTCTGGGCATGCGGTTGGAAAACTGGCCTCCGGCCAGCCTGAAGAGCGACGACAAGGCTTCGGCCTGAGCGTCATTCAAGTCCTCAAGGTTTGAAAGGATAAACGACAATGCGTCATCGTAAGAGTGGTCGTAAGCTGAATCGTACCAGCGCTCACCGCAAGGCCATGTTCAAGAACATGAGCGTTTCACTGGTTGAGCACGAAGTGATTAAAACAACCCTGCCAAAAGCCAAAGAGCTGCGTCGCGTCATTGAGCCGCTGATCACTCTGGCCAAGGTGGACAGCGTTGCGAACCGTCGTCTGGCTTTTGCCCGTACCGGTTCCAAAGAAGCTGTTGGCAAACTGTTTACCGATCTTGGTAAGCGCTTTGCCAATCGTCCCGGTGGTTATGTCCGCATTCTGAAGTGCGGCCTACGCCCCGGCGACAGCGCTCCCATGGCTTATGTTGAGCTGGTGGATCGCGCGAGTGGCGAAGCTGCAGAATAAGTTCTGTTGCCAGTCACTAAAAAACCGGCCTTTTGGCCGGTTTTTTTATGCCTGGGATAACCCTTATCCCTGTTGTTCCAGTAGCCGCGCCAAAAAGCGCCCGGTGTGTGACTGAGGCATACATGCCACGGCTTCTGGCGTGCCCTCCGCAATCACCTGGCCGCCACCCTTGCCACCTTCTGGCCCCATGTCGATGATCCAGTCGGCGGTTTTGATCACATCCAGGTTGTGTTCAATGATCACCAGGGTGTTGCCGTGATCGCGCAGCCGGTGCAATACCGTCAGCAGTTGGCGGATGTCTTCGAAGTGCAGGCCTGTGGTGGGTTCATCAAGGATGTAGAGGGTTTTGCCGGTATCCCGTCTGGCCAGCTCCCTGGCCAGTTTCACACGCTGGGCTTCTCCGCCGGACAGGGTGGTGGCACTCTGGCCGAGACGGATATACGATAGCCCGACATCAATCAGGGTTTGCAGTCTTCTGGCAATGGCTGGTACGGCACTGAAGAAGTCTCTGGCTTCTTCAATGGTCATTTCCAGCACTTCATGAATGTTCTTGCCCTTGTAGCGTATTTCCAGGGTTTCACGGTTGTAGCGTTTGGCCTTACAAACATCACAGGGCACATAAATATCTGGCAGAAAATGCATTTCCACCTTGATCAAACCATCACCCTGGCAGGCTTCACAGCGGCCGCCCTTGACGTTGAAGCTGAAGCGGCCGGGTTTGTAACCCCGTGATCTGGATTCCTGGGTGCCGGCAAAAAGCTCACGCACCGGTGTGAAAATGCCGGTATAGGTCGCAGGGTTGGAGCGGGGGGTGCGCCCGATCGGGCTCTGGTCGATATCAATCACCTTGTCCAGCTGA
This sequence comes from Marinospirillum alkaliphilum DSM 21637, assembly GCF_900119735.1. GTDB lineage: Bacteria > Pseudomonadota > Gammaproteobacteria > Pseudomonadales > Halomonadaceae > Marinospirillum > Marinospirillum alkaliphilum. The sequence goes on from NZ_FPJW01000010.1 coordinate 33,990, forward strand.
TCCAGCCCATCAATGCCCTCGCAGGCTTCAGGTTCGAGGCTGGTGGCGCCATTCAGTAATCTGGCAGCATGGGGGTAAAGGGTGGCATTGATCAGGGTGGATTTGCCGGAGCCGGAAACACCGGTGATGCAGGTCATGATGCCCAGCGGGATGCTGACGCTTTCCCCTTTTAAGTTATTGCCGCTGGCACCACGAATCACCAGTTGTTTGTTAGGTTCATTCAGGTGGCGTACCTGTGGAATTTCAATGCGACGACGACCGGTCAGGTAATCGGCGGTGATGGATTCTGTGCAGGCCATCACCTGCTCCGGCGTGCCTTGTGCAACTATCCGGCCGCCATGTACACCGGCACCCGGTCCAATATCCAGCAGCCAGTCTGCCGTGCGGATGGCATCTTCATCATGTTCCACCACCAGTACGGTATTGCCCAGGTCACGCAGGTGGGTCAGGGTATTCAGCAGTCGTTCGTTATCACGCTGGTGGAGTCCAATGGAAGGCTCGTCAAGGATGTACATCACGCCCACCAGGCCGGCACCGATCTGGCTGGCCAGTCGAATGCGCTGCGCTTCCCCACCGGACAGGGTTTCCGCACTGCGATCCAGCGACAGGTAATCCAGACCGACATTCACCAGGAAGTTCAGGCGTTCAATGATTTCCTGCAGGATGCGGGCGGCAATTTCACCGCGCCTTCCTTCCAGCTTCAACTGGCTGAAATAGTCACGCGCTTCACCCAGTGGCATTTTCACCAGCGCCGGCAGGTTCATGTCACCCACAAACACATGACGGGCTGATTCCCGCAGACGGCTGCCTTCACAGTCGGGACAGGCATGAGTGGTCAGCAGGCGTGCCAGTTCTTCACGCAGGCTCTGGGAATCCGTTTCACGATAACGCCGCTCCAGGTTGGGGATCACACCTTCAAAGGGATGCGCCTTGGTAACCTGTTGGCCGCGTTCACCGGGGTAAACAAACTCAACGGCTTCAGTGCCACTGCCATGCAGTACCACTTGCTGTATCCGGTGTGGCAACTGCTGCCAGGGCGTTTCCAGTGCAAAGTTATAATGTTTTGCCAGGTGTTTGAGCAGACCAAAATAATAAATGTTGCGCCGGTCCCAGCCTTTGATCACCCCTTCTGCCAGTGACAGTTCCGGTGCCACAATCAGTTTATGTTCATCAAAAAACTGCTTCATACCCAATCCGTCACAGGTCGGACAGGCTCCGGCGGGGTTGTTGAAGGAGAAGAGCCTGGGTTCAAGCTCGGACAACGCATAACCACAGTGCGGGCAGGCAAAACTGGCTGAGAACAGCAGGTCTGGCTGTGTGCCATCCATAAAACTCACCAGTGCCAGACCGTCGGAGAGCCCCAGTGCAGTTTCAAAGGATTCTGCCAGTCGCAGCTGTTGGTCATCACGCACCTTCAGGCGGTCCACCACCACTTCAATGGTGTGTTTGCGCTTTTTATCCAGTGCCGGTGCTTCATCCAGCTCCACCACCTGGCCGTTGATGCGGGCGCGAATGAAACCCTGAGCACGCAAGTCGGCCAGCAGGTTCAGGTGTTCACCCTTGCGGTCCTGCACCACCGGGGCAAGGATCAGGATGCGGCTGTCTTCCGGCAGCTTCAGTACCTCATCAACCATTTCCGTAACGGTTTTGGCTTCCAGTGGCACATCATGTTCGGGGCAGCGGGGAATGCCGGTGCGAGCATAAAGCAGGCGCAGGTAATCGTAGATTTCAGTGATGGTGCCAACAGTGGAGCGGGGGTTGTGTGAGGTGGATTTCTGTTCAATCGAAATGGCTGGAGACAGGCCTTCGATGTGGTCCACATCGGGTTTTTCCATCATCGACAGGAACTGGCGCGCATAAGCCGACAAGGATTCCACATAACGCCGCTGGCCTTCCGCATAAAGGGTGTCAAAAGCCAGAGATGACTTGCCGGATCCGGATAAACCGGTGATCACCACCAGTTTGTCACGCGGAATCTCGACCGAAACATTCTTCAAGTTGTGGGTTCTGGCCCCACGCACACTGATCTTATCCAGAGCCACCCGTTTTCTCCCGATTAATAGCAACCGGCCATTATAGGTTTCAGTGAGTGCTCCTGTCTGCCCCCGGTTAGCACTGAAGGGTTTGCCGGTGTAGCAAGGGTGGTGCTGTAAGGGTGGTGAGGTGAGGCCCAGCAGAGTAGAATTGTCGGTTTGTCCTGCAGTGAAGCAGCGGCAGTTGCAACCCGGATTTTTACATGGCACGAGATGCATTAACATCGGTTGAACTCAGAGCAGTCAGTGGACTGGCAAGCCTTTATGGGTTGCGCATGCTCGGGCTGTTCATGGTCTTGCCGGTCATGCCCTTGTTACTGCAAGAGTATGAGGGTGCCACCCCGCTGGCAATCGGGCTGGTGATTGGCATTTATGGCTTCACCCAGGCCTTGTTGCAGCTTCCTTTTGGTTGGCTTTCCGATCGCTTTGGGCGCAAGCCGCTGATTTATGCTGGTCTGGTGGTTTTTGCACTGGGCAGCCTGGTGGCCGCAACAGCAGATAGCTTGTTGATGCTGACATTAGGGCGCGCACTACAAGGTGCGGGTGCCATTGCCAGTGTATTGATGGCCTTGCTGGCTGATCTGACCCGCGATGAACGCCGTACCCAGGCAATGGCAACCGTAGGCATCAGCATCGGGCTTGCCTTTATTGTGGCAATGGCTGCCGGTCCCTGGTTGGCTGGCTGGTTGGGCCTGTCGGGGTTGTTCTGGCTGACCGCCTTGTTGAGTGTGTTTGGTATGCTGCTGGTCTGGCGCTGGGTGCCCAGCCCCATGCAACAGCGCCGCCATCTGGATGCAGGCATTGATCCAGCACGTTTAAAAGACGTGGTGCGTCATCCGCAGTTATTGCGGCTGGACCTCAGTATCTTGTTGTTGCACCTGCTGTTAACCGGTATTTTCCTGGCGGTGCCCTTGTTACTGCAACAGGCTGGCTGGACACTGAATCAACATGGCTGGATTTACCTGCTGACCATGTTGCTGGGCTTTTTTACCATGATTCCCTTGATCATCATTGGTGAAAAAGGTCGCAAAATGAAAGCGATGCTGTTGTTGGCGGTTGGCTTGTTGCTGGTGTCGCTGTTGATCATGACCAGTTCACTCAGTTGGTTGTTGTTGCCGGGTTTGTGGATTTTTTTCACGGGTTTTAACCTGCTGGAAGCAAGCCTGCCCTCATTAATCAGCAAGCAGGCACCGGTGGCGGCCAAAGGAACCGCAATGGGTGTTTATTCCACCTCCCAGTTTCTTGGTGCCTTTGTGGGTGGTGTGGCGGGTGGTTGGGTGCTGACACACTGGGATGCAACCGGAGTTTTATTTGGGGCGGCAGTGTTATGTGGTCTCTGGCTGGTGTTGCTGCTGGGCTTTCAACCACCAAGGCATCTGTCCAGCCGGGTTTTTTCGCTGCAAGTGGCTGCAACAGAATTGCCCGCTTTGCGTGAGCAGCTTCTGGCCGTACCGGGTGTGGTGGAAGTGGTTTTGCTGGCCGAAGAGTCCGCCGGATACCTCAAACTGGATCGGCAGCAATTGGATGAAGCCTTGCTTGACAGTCTACTGGAACGTCAGGGATAGTCTGTATTTATATCCAGCTCAGGAAGGATTGATTTCAAATTTATCAACAGGGGAAAGAACATGGCGCGTGGTGTGAACAAAGTCATCTTGATCGGTAATCTGGGCCAGGACCCGGAAGTGCGTTATACCCAGAATCAGAAACAGGTGGCCAACCTGAATCTGGCCACCAGTGAGCAGTGGACGGATCGACAGACCGGTCAGAAGCAGGAAAAAACCGAATGGCATCGGGTGGTACTGTTTGATCGTCTGGCAGAAATTGCCGGGCAGTATCTGAAAAAAGGCAGCAAGGTTTATATTGAAGGCAAGCTGCAGACTCGCAAGTGGCAGAATCAGCAGGGTCAGGATCAGTACACCACAGAAATTGTCGGTAATGAACTGCAGATGCTGGATGGACGCGGTGGTGACTCTGGTCAGTCTTATGGCAATGCCGGTTACCAGGGTGGCAACGATTATGCGCAACCCCAGCAGTCAGCGGGTGGTTATGCTGCACCTCAGCAATCCTATGCGGCTCCGGCGCCTCAGCAGCCAGCAGCACATCAGCCTTACGCTGCACCAGCACCCCAGCCCCAGGTACAACAGCCACCGGTTCAGCAGGCACCGGCAGCACCGGTTCAGCAGCCTTATGGCGCACCTGCAGCTGGTCATACTGCGCCACCGCCTCGCCAGCCTTATGCTGCTCCGGCTCAACCGCAAGGTCAGCCACAGCATCCCGCTCAAGGGCAGCCTGCGCCACAGGGCAAGTCATTCAATGAATTTGATGACGATATCCCGTTCTGAGGTTCACCTCTCCTGATCAGCCCTCGCAATGCGAGGGCTTTTTTTTGCAAAAGTTATACAAAACCTACTGGATGCATAGGTTTTATTCATTGTATTATTGCTATCAGTTCGAAGAAGATAATCGTGATAATTTATTTATGCTTCCCTTGAGGAGGAGTCGCAATGACAATTGCCCAGCGTTTGTATTTCGGTTTTGGTTTTATCCTGTCTCTTTTGATCGTGATTACTCTGGTGGGCGTGTACAAGGTGGGTGCAGTGGATGCACGTCTGACCCAGATCAACGATGTGGATACCCAGAAACAACGTTTTGCCATCAATTTTCGTGGCAGTGTGCATGATCGTGCCATTGCCATTCGTGATGCGGTGCTGGTGCCGGATGAGGCTGCAAGGTCTGTTCATCTGCAGGAGATACGCCAGCTGGATGCCTTTTATCAGGAGGCTGCCAGAGGAATGGATCAGTTGTTTTCTTCCGGAAAAGGAGTGACTCAGGCGGAGCGGCGGTTACTGGCAGACATTCAGGCAGCAGAACGTGATACCCAGCAACTGACCCGGCGTGCACTGGAGCTTTTGCAGCAAGACCGGTTGCAGGCACAGATTTTTGTGCTGAATCAGGTTTCATCTGCTTACAGTGACTGGCTGATGCGCATCAATGCCTTCATTGATTATCAGGAGCAGGAAATCCAGCAGCAGGTGAATGAAGTCAGATCGGAAACAGGTGGTTTTCAGTTGTTGATGGTTTTGGTGACGGGTATTGCCTTGATTGTTGGTGTGCTGGTCAGTGTGCGTCTGGTGTCCAGTCTGACACGCACCATCGGTGGTGAACCTGAAGTGGCCGCACGCTTGATTCGTCAGGTGGCTGATGGTGACCTGACACTGGAAATCAGAACCCGTTACCCGAACAGCATCATGGGGGCGGTGGCAGATATGACCAATGCCTTGTCTGGCATCATCCGCGGTGTGGGAACCACGGCTGATGGTCTGGCTCAGGCTGCCGAACAGATGGCGGAAACTGCCAGTCTCAATCAGCGGCTGGTGCAGTCTCAGCGTGAGCAGACCGAGCAGGGTGCTGCGGCCATCAATCAGATGTCGGCCACGGTGCAGGAGGTGGCAGGTCACACTGTTGAGGCAGCGCGCCTGGCGCAGACGGCAGATGGTGAGGCTGTATCGGGCAGTGAAGAGGTGAAAAGAACGCTGAACAGCATCAATGCTCTGGCGGACGAAGTGGAAGCTGCCGGTCAGGTCATTGATCAGTTGTCCGAACACAGTGCTGAAATCGGCTCAGTGCTGGAGGTGATAGAAACCATTGCTGAGCAGACCAATCTGCTGGCGCTGAACGCGGCCATTGAGGCGGCACGTGCCGGTGAACACGGACGAGGATTTGCGGTGGTGGCGGATGAGGTGCGTGGACTGGCCAGCCGCACCCAGGAGTCCACTCGTGATATTCAGCAGCGCATCGAGAAGATGCAGACCAGTGCCCGAAGTGCGGTGCAGGCGATGGAAAAAGGGCGCAGCAAGGCAGTGGACAGTGTGGTACAGGCACGCCGTGCAGGTGACTCGCTCTCGGCCATCAATCAGTCAGTGGCAGCCATCAATGACATGAATACTCAGATTGCCAGTGCTGCTGAGGAGCAATCCGCTGTTGCGGAGGAAATCAATCGTAATTTCAGCAGCATTACTGAGGCTTCGGAACAGGCGGCAGCAGGGTCCAACCAGATTTCGGCTGCCAGCCGTGAGCTGGCACGGCTGGCTGGCGAGTTGCAAGCGAGTGTACGAAAGTTCCGTACCTGATTTTTCAGGCTAAAGGCTGTTCTTCGCGAGCCAGGGTGAAGCAGAAGGCGCTGCCCTGGTTTGCGCCTGCTGATTCCACCCAGATGCGTCCACCATGGCGTTCTACTATGCGTCGGCAGATGGCCAGGCCAATGCCGGTGCCTTCATATTCAGAGCGGGCATGCAGGCGCTGAAAAACCTTGAACAGGCGATCTTGCTGGTCTGGTGCAATACCGATACCGTTATCACGGATACAGAATAACCAGTGGTTGGTTTGTTCTGTGATCTCTATCTGGATTTTGGGTTGCTGTTCGGGTTGGCGGTATTTGATGGCGTTGCCCATCAGGTTCTGGAATAAGCGAATGCCTTCATTGCGGCTGATATAAATGTCCGGCCAGGCCTCCGGGCAGATGATTTCTGCCTGGGTTTCCTGGATTTCCGGCTGTAAAAAAGTCAGTGCTTCATCCAGCAGTTGTCGTGAAGGTGTCAACGCCTTGGGTTCTCCCATGCGTCCGATACGGGAATACTCCAGCAAAGACACCAGCATCTGGTCCATGCGGGCGGCGCCATCGGTGATGTAATGCATGAATAGTCGACTATCACCATCCAGTTGGTTCTGTAGCCGCTTTTCCAGCAGCTCCACATAACTGCGGATCATGCGCAGCGGCTGTCGCAGGTCATGGGATACCACGTAAGCAAATTGTTCCAGGTCGGCATTGGAGCGTTGCAGTGCTTCGGTTCGTTCTGCCAGTTGTTGCTGAGCTTCACGGTATTCATGAATGTTCAGGCTGGTGCCTGTCAGTCGTAGCGGATGCCCCTGCAGGTCCCAGCTGACCACCTGACCACGTCCCTGTTGCCATTGCCATTGGCCTGAAGCAGTTTGACAGCGGAACTCCAGCAAGAAGGGTTTGCGAGAGCGCAGGCTTGCCTCCAGCAACTGCTGTACCTGTGGCAGATCTTCGGGGTGGATGGTATCCAGCCATGCCTGCATGCTCAGTGGGAAGGCAGGTTTGTCATAACCCAGTTGTTTCCAGATCTGGTTATCCCACTTCAACTCGCCTGATTGCAGATCCAGATCCCAGACACCCAGCTGTGCAGCATCCTGTGCCAGCCGAAAGCGTTCTTCGCTTTGTTGCAGATGCACTTGATTGGTCTGGTAGCGGCGCAAGAGTAATAACAGGCTGCCCATCAACAATGAAAAAAATGCCAGAGCCAGCAGTGCACGCTGCGTTTCGATCTGGCGGTGTGTGCGAATTTGTAGCTCTGTTGCGCTCAGGTCCTCAGAAACGTAAACCACCACCGGCCAATCGGGTATCCTGCCGTAACTCAGTTGGCGGGATTGCCCGTCAAAAGGTGAGGTAATGCGAGTGGCATGCATGCTGCCCAGCTCGCCAACGTGACTGGCCAATACACCGGATTGCAGCCCGGTGCTTTCGGGTAGCCAGGGCATACGAAAGAAGATTCTGCCGTTCAGATCAGAAAGCACTGTGGCATGGCTGCCATCTTCGGTCAGTTTGCCCAGTTCGCTCGCCAGTTGCTCAAGATCTATGGCTGCTGCCAGTACACCAATGAATTCACCATCCTGATTGTGCAGGGCACGGCTGATGGCAACAAACAACACTGCATCGTTGGAGCGGGAATAAAGGGGTGGAGAAATATAACTGCGACCAGAGTCAGGGTTATCCTTGTGCCAGACAAAATAGTCTCGGTCACTGAGTTCCGGGTTTAATTCGGGCAGGCTAAAGGCCTGGAGTTCACCTTGATGATTCAGCAGGATAAAAGCCAGGATTTCCGGGCTGGGCTGTTTGCGGGCTCGCATGGCCTGCTCCAGCTGCTTCCGATCCATCTGGGTGCTGGCAGCCAGCGTTTCCAGTGCCACAAGGATGCGCTCAATTTCCTGCAGCTTGAGTTGCACCAGGGTCTTTTGTATTTCAGCCAGGGAATGAGTATGGCTTTCCATCTGCTGTAGTGAGGTGGTTTCAAAACTGCGTACAGACTGATTCCAGCCCACCCACAACAGAGCACTGACCAGTAGCCAGCAGCCCAGCAGCAGGGGCATCAAAAGTCGATTCAAGGCCAGGTCTCCGGTCGGTCCTTTGCGCGATATCCTGCAGTATAAACCGAGCGGGTGCAAAAGCACCTAGTAACACTTGGTAACACGACAGGGTGAACCTCACTTTTTATACCGGGTCAGTTTTAAGACCATTTGTAAAAAAAGAGGTGAAAATGAAAAAGCTGACAGGTATTTTTGTGGTTTTTGCACTGATGCTGGGGTTTTCCGTTGCTGCAACGGCTCAGCAGGCAGGTACAGCAAGTGACAGTGCCAGCATGGCGCCTCAACATCAGGCACAGGTTGAGTTTTCAGATGTGGATCTGGAAAAATTTGTTGGGGTGCAGGGTACCCTCGAAGAAATTCGCCAGGATTATACCCAGCGTCTGGAAGCTGCCGGTGACCAGGAAGCGGCCAATCGCTTGCAGCAGGAAGCAGGTCAGCTGATGGTGGAGGCTGTGCAGGACGAAGGGCTGGATGTGGAAACCTACAACCAGATCGCCATGGCACTGCAAACTGATCAGCAGCTGCGAGATCGGGTTGAAAGCATGATGAACTGAAAGAGCTTTTAGAGTTCTTGTGCACTGAATACAACAAAGCCGGGCGATGCCCGGCTTTGTTGTGTGTTGCTGTTGGCTTCAGGTGCTGAATTAACCCTGGGCTTTCAGCTGCAGGCGGCGACGGTGCAGGACTGGCTCAGTGTAACCACTGGGCTGGACACAACCTTCAACCACCAGTTCCAGCGCGGCCTGGAAGGCAATGGAGGTGTCGAAGTTGCCGTGCATCGGGCGATACAGCGGATCACCAGCATTCTGCTCATCCACCACCTTGGCCATGCGCTGCAGGGTTTCAATCACCTGCTCTTTGCTGCAAATGCCGTGGTGCAGCCAGTTGGCAATGTGCTGGCTGGAAATCCGCAGGGTGGCGCGGTCCTCCATCAGGCCGATGTTGTTGATGTCCGGTACCTTGGAGCAACCCACACCCTGATCCACCCAGCGCACCACATAACCCAGAATGCCCTGAGCATTGTTGTCCAGCTCCTGCTGAATTTCAGCAGCGGTCCAACTGGGGTTCTCGGCCACAGGAATGGTCAGAATGTCATCCAGGCTGGCGCGCTCGCGGGATTTCAGTTTTTCCTGCACTTCAGCCACATTCACCTGGTGGTAATGCAGGGCGTGCAGGGCGGCTGCGGTTGGCGAGGGAACCCAGGCAGTGTTGGCACCGGCTTTGGGATGGGCAATTTTCTGCTTGAGCATTTCACCCATCAGATCAGGCATGGCCCACATGCCCTTACCGATCTGGGCGCGGCCTTTCAGGCCACAGCTCAGGCCGATATCCACGTTCCACTGCTCGTAGGCCTGAATCCACTTGGAGGTTTTCATTTCTCCTTTACGGATCATGGGGCCTGCTTCCATGGAGGTGTGAATTTCATCACCGGTACGATCCAGGAAGCCGGTATTGATGAAGGCTACACGGTCTTTGGCGGCGCGGATGCACTCTTTCAGGTTCACCGTGGTACGACGTTCTTCGTCCATGATGCCCATTTTCAGGGTGAAGCGCTCCAGACCCAGCAGGTCTTCCACACGACCGAACAGCTCATTGGCAAAAGCCACTTCTTCCGGACCGTGCATTTTCGGCTTCACGATGTACATGCTGCCGCTGCGTGAGTTGCGGAACTTGCCCAGTCCCAGCAGATCCTGCTTGGCAATCAGGGTGGTGATGGCGCAGTCCATGATGCCTTCGGGGATTTCTGAGCCATCTTTCAGCAGAATCGCCGGGTTGGTCATCAGGTGGCCAACATTGCGCACAAACATCAGGGAGCGACCCGGCAGGGTGAAGCCATCACCGGTCGGGCTGGTGTAGGCGCGGTCTTCATTCATCACGCGAGTGAAGGTCTGGCCGCCCTTGCTGACCTGTTCAGCCAGTTTGCCGGTCATCAGTCCCAGCCAGTTGCTGTAAGCCAGAATCTTGTCTTCAGCATCAACGGCGGCAACGGAGTCTTCACAGTCCATGATGGTGGTCAGAGCCGCTTCCATCAGCAGGTCTTTAACACCAGCTGCATCGGTCTGACCGATGTGGTGGTTACGGTCAATCTGGATTTCAAAATGCAGGCCGTGGTGTTGCAGCAGAATACCGGTTGGCTGGTCGGCAGCACCGGTGAAACCTTTCAGTTGTGCCGGGTTTTGCAGGCCGGTGTTGCCACCGTTTTTCAAGCTGACCAGCAGTTTGCCATCGGTGATGGTGTAAGCAGTGGCATCCTTGTGGCTGGCGCCTTCCAGCGGAGCGCTCTGATCCAGGAAGTCGCGTGCAAAGGCAATAACCTTTTCACCACGAACCGGGTTATAACCCGGGCCTTTTGCTGCGCCGCCTTCTTCCGGCAGGGCGTCAGTGCCATACAGGGCATCGTAGAGGCTACCCCAGCGGGCATTGGCTGCATTCAGGGCAAAGCGGGCATTCATCACCGGAACCACCAACTGGGCACCGGCTTGTTGGGCAATTTCGGCGTCAACCTTGGTGGTGCTGGCCTGGAAATCTTCACCTTCTGGTACCAGGTAGCCGATTTCGGTCAGAAATTGTTTGTAGGCGGCCAGATCAAAGCTGCCTTTGTTGGTCTTGTGCCAGGCATCAATTTTTGCCTGCAGATCGTCACGCTTCTGTAAAAGGGCGCGATTTTTGGGAGCCAGTTCATGAACCAGGGTGTCCAGTCCGGCCCAGAAAGCGTCGCTTGTAATTCCGCTACCCGGGATGGCTTGCTCGTTGACGAAGGTATAAAGCGTCTTGGCGACCTGAAGTCCGCCGATTTGAACGCGATCAGTCATGTAAAATCGCCTCTTTGCTTGGGTTGTTGAGTACCTGATTGATTTCGTGATGCGGCAAAACCTGCAGCAAATGTCATTGAACAGGCAGGTTTTTGTAGTAAATTTTCAAGAACTTACCGCTTTACGAGGCAAGAAGATACAGGATTCCAGAGCGAATTACACCCTACCTTTTGGTGAAGCGGTTAAAATCCAGAAATACACTTCAGATATCAGGATCATGGCATGAATCAACCTGCAGCAGCCTTTAAGGTCGACCTGCGGCTCTGGCCCCGGAGTTTTGCCGATGCAGAGTGGCAAATGCCTTTGCCTCAGGTTTATCAGGATTATCTTGAGCTTTATCGTATGGCCAGCAAACCGCAGCAGGGATTGGCTGCCGCACGTTACGGTTGGCTGGCACTGGGACAAGAGCGCGTCTGGGTGCAGGCCTTTGCACCCTTGATAAAGCAGCAGTCAGGCCAAGGCACTCTGCTACACCTGCATGGGTTTTATGATCATGGGGCGAGTTATCCCGCCTGGCAGCAGTTGGTTTTACAACAGGGCTGGCATTATCTCACGGTGGATTTGCCGGGGCATGGTTTGTCCAGTGGTGAGCGTGCAGGTATCGGTGATTTTGCTCAGTACCAGGCGTTGCTGGCGCTGCTGCTGGAGCAACTGGAGCAACAGCAGTTTCCTCGACCCTGGCTGCTCAGCGGTTTTTCCACCGGTGGTGCCATTGCGTTGGAGCATCTGTTGACCGGATCGCAATTTGATCGGGTTGCGCTGATTGCCCCCCTGGTGCGTCCGGTGGGTTGGCATAGTGTCGGGCGCTGGTTATGGCTGGTTCGACTGTTTGTAAGGCGCTTGCCGCGCAAGTTTCGCAGTAATTCCCACGATGCCGCCTTTCTGGATTTTGTTCACCATCAGGACCCGCTGCAAAGTCATCAGTTGCCGCTTAGTTGGGTAACGGCCTTGTCCCGCTGGATTCCTCAGGTGGAAAGGGCTAAACCGGTTGCTGCAGCCCCCTTGATTTTGCAGGGGGATGAAGATACAACGGTGGATTGGCGGTACAATCTGAGTGTATTGCACCGGCTGCTGCCAGAGGCCAGGGTGGCGCTGGTGGAGAAGGGTGCACATCAATTGCTGAATGAAGCCCTGCCGCAACGTGCCCAGGTGCTGGACTGTCTGGAGCGTTGGTTGGTTGATTCACAACCTGATCGTTAGAAAGGAGTAAATGCAATGAAGCTGAAGCAGATTCCGGTGTTGGTGCTGGCAGGCCTGATGTTGAGCGGGGTGGTGCTGACGGGTTGTGCCGGTATTGATCAGGCTGAACGCGAACGAAGAGCGGCTTATGAACAGTCGCGTGAGCAGGAGCGGATCGATCGTATTCAGCGGGAAACCGATGCCGCGACCCGGCGGCTGGATGAGCAAACCAAGCGCTGAGATACTCTGGCCTGGATGACTGGGCTGAACATTAAAAACCCGCCGAAGTGGCGGGTTTTTAATGGCTGCAGCTTCAGAAGGTCTCTGAATCAGAACAGCACGCGACTGCGAATGGTGCCTTTAACTTCTTTCAGGGCTTCCAGGGCTTGTTGGCTGTACTCAATGTCCACATCCACCACCACATAACCCAGTTTTTCGTTGGTCTGCAGGTACTGGCTGGAGATGTTGATGCCGTTTTCAGACAACACCCGGTTGATTTCAGACAGTACACCTGGCACGTTTTCGTGAATGTGCAGCAGGCGGTGTTTGCCAGGGTGAGACGGCAGGGCCACTTCCGGGAAGTTCACAGCAAAGGTGGTGGTGCCGTTGTCGCTGTAACGAATCAGCTTCTCGGACACTTCCTTGCCGATGTTGGCCTGGGCTTCCAGGGTGGAGCCGCCGATGTGTGGGGTCAGGATCACGTTGTCCAGGCCGCGCAGCGGGCTGATGAATTCATCATCGTTGCCACGGGGTTCAACCGGGAAGACATCGATGGCAGCGCCGCCCAGATGACCGGATTTGAGTACATCAGCCAGATCCTCGATCACCACTACGGTGCCACGGGATGCATTGATCAGGTGTGCGCCGGGTTTCATCTTTTTCAGTTGGTCAGCGGCAACCATCCACTTGGTGGAGTCCAGCTCGGGAACATGCAGGCTGACCACATCGGACATACCCAACAGTTCATCCATGGTTTCAACCTGGCGAGCATTGCCCAGCGGCAGCTTGGTGACCACGTCGTAATACAGCACTTCCATGCCCAGGCCTTCAGCCAGCACCGACAGCTGTGAACCGATGTTGCCGTAACCAACAATACCCAGCTTTTTGCCGCGCAGTTCAAAGCTGCCTTCAGCTGACTTGACCCAGCCGCCGCGATGGCAGACGGCATTCTTGTGCGGAATGCCACGCATCAGCATGATCATTTCACCCAGCACCAGTTCAGCCACTGAGCGGGTGTTGGAGTAAGGTGCGTTGAATACCGGGATACCACGAATCAGGGCGGAGTAGAGCTCTACCTGATTGGTGCCGATGCAGAAGCAGCCGACCGCTACCAGTTTTTTGGCAGCAGCAAAGACTTCTTCTGTCAGCTGGGTGCGGGAACGGATGCCGATGAAGTGGGCATCTTCCACCGCTTTCAGCAGCTCGGCTTCCGGCAGAGACTTGGGGTGGTATTCAATGTTGGTGTAACCATTGGCCTTGAAGTTGTCGACTGCGGTCTGGTGAACGCCTTCAAGCAGCAGGATCTTGATCTTGCTTTTATCAAGTGATGTTTTAGACATGGGAAGCCTGAGTCCTGATGGAAGTGCAAGGTGGAAAAAAGTCGAGGCGGGCAAGCCAGCCAGAGGCAGCTATGTTAACATAACGTGATCAATAAACAGCCCCTGATGCTGGATTGGCAGGTGAAATTGACGCTAGATCAACCTGTATTTTTTTCATGTTTCCATCCATTCCGAGAAGCTGAGCCGTTGCAATGACCCCAGAGCAGATCAAACAAGCCGTTGAAGCCCTGATTGGCCCCGACAAGGTGCGCCTTGATGGTGAAGCCCTAGAAATTTATGGCCGTGACTGGACCAAGATCCACACCCCGCGCCCAAGGGCCATTGCTTTCCCCCGTACCACGGAAGATGTGCAAGCCATTGTGCAGTTTGCCAACCAGCAAAAGATTGCCCTGGTGCCCTCCGGTGGGCGTACCGGTCTGTCTGCTGGTGCCGTGGCCGCCAACGATGAGTTGGTGATTGTCATGGATTACATGAACAAGGTGGTGGAATTTAATGCGGTAGACCGTAGTGTCACCGTACAGGCGGGCATGATCACCGAACAACTGCAGCAGTTTGCGGAAGAGCAGGGGCTTTATTACCCGGTGGATTTTGCTTCAGCAGGCTCCAGCCAGATCGGTGGCAACATTGCCACCAATGCCGGTGGCATCAAGGTGATCAAATACGGCATGACCCGTGACTGGGTGCTGGGATTAAAAGTGGTCACCGGCAAGGGTGAGGTACTGGAGCTGAACCGGGGACTGATCAAAAACAACACCGGTTACGACCTGCGCCACCTGTTCATTGGTGCTGAAGGCACGCTGGGTATTATCACCGAAGCCACCATCAAACTGACCCGGGCACCCAGAAACCTCACCGTGATGGTGCTGGGTGTACCCTCCATGCAGGATGTGATGGAAGTGCTCAAATCCTTCCAGAACAGCATGGATCTGACGGCTTTTGAATTTTTCTCCGAAAATGCTCTGACCAAGGTCACTGCTCACCACCAACTGCAGCGGCCCTTTGATACCGTCACGCCCTATTATGCACTGCTGGAATTTGAGGCAGAAAATGAGGAAGTGATGGATACCGCCATGCAGGTATTCGAGCAGTGCATGGAATCCGGTTGGGTGGAAGATGGTTCGATCAGCCAGAATGAAACCCAGGCGCGTAACCTGTGGAGCCTGCGTGAATTCATTTCTGAAACCATCAGCCACGAAACCCCCTATAAAAATGACCTGTCGGTGGTGGTGTCACGGGTGCCTGAATTCCTGAAGGAAGTGGATACCTTTGTTGAAGAAACCTATCCCGGTTTTGAAATTGTCTGGTTTGGTCATATCGGTGACGGCAACCTGCACCTGAATATTCTCAAACCCAAAGCCATGGACAAGGATGAGTTCTTCGACAAGTGCCACCATGTCAGCGACAAGGTGTTTGCCATCACTCAGGCCTATGCCGGCAGTGTTTCTGCTGAACATGGTGTTGGTCTGGTGAAAAAGGACTTCCTGCATTTCACCCGCAGTGCTGAAGAGATCGCTTACATGAAAGCCATCAAGCAGGTGTTTGATCCCAATGGCATCATGAATCCCGGCAAGATGCTGGACCTGTAAAAGAGGACCGCCCTTGTGACCGGTGAACAGACCGATTTTGAACACTTGATGCAGCAGCTTGAAGCGCTGGTGACACAAATGGAGTCCGGTGATTTGTCGCTGGAAGCTTCACTGCAGGCTTATGAAGAGGGGGTGCGCCTGACACGTCTGTGTCAGCAGCATCTGGCTTCGGCAGAACAGCGAGTGTTGCATCTGCAGGAACAACAGGGTCAGGTGGGTTTTGAACCTCTGAACCTGAGTGATCCGGGAGTCAGCTGATGCCACTGCAGGACGCAATAACCCGCTACGCCCAGCGGGTGGATGAACAGTTGCAGCAATGGTTATTGCAGACCACCGGACCGAGTCCCCTTTTACAGGAAGCGCTGGGTTACAGCCTGTTGCTGGGTGGCAAACGCATGCGGCCCCTGCTGGTTTATGCCACCGGTCAGGCACTGGGTGCTCCGTTGGCGGCTTGTGATCGTCCGGCCATGGCTGTAGAGCTGATCCATGCCTATTCACTGGTGCATGATGATTTGCCCGCCATGGATGATGATGACCTGCGACGGGGTCATCCGACCTGTCACAAGGCTTTTGATGAAGCCACCGCAATACTGGTTGGTGATGCCCTGCAGACCCTGGCCTTTGAAGTGCTGGCGGATGCCCGGCAACCGGCAGCCCTGCAACTGGTGCAGTCCCTGGCTGAAGCCAGTGGCAGTCGCGGCATGGTGGCGGGGCAGATGCTGGATTTGCAGGCCGAAGGTCGCCAGTTGAGTCTGGAACAGCTGGAGCAGTTGCATAATCACAAAACCGGTGCTTTGATTCGTGCAGCAGTGCGTATGGGTGCACTGGTATCGGGTGCTGATGCTGCAACCCTGCAGGCACTGGATGTCTATGCAGCAGCGCTGGGGCTGGCATTTCAGGTGCAGGACGACCTGCTGGATGTGACCGGTGATGCTGCCACCCTGGGTAAAAAAACCGGTGCTGATGCCCAGTTAAACAAGGCCACCTATCCGGCCCTGCTGGGTGTGGCAGGGGCTCGCAGCCATGCTGAAGCCCTGGTTGAACGCGCTTGCGCCAGTCTGGAACCCCTGTCGGGAGACTGGTTGTTGCTGCAGGAATTGGCCCGCTGGTCGATCAGTCGCAACCATTGAGTGGCTGAAAACACACCAGCCAGATAACCAAAGAGCTTTTACACATGTTTGATGCCCTGCCGCTGGAGCGTCCGGAAACACCGCTGCTGGATCGAATCACCGGTCCGGCAGATCTCAAGCCTTTATCTGAGCGGCAGTTGATTCAACTGGCGCGGGAAGTTCGTGCCTGGTTACTCTGGTCCGTCAGTCGCACCGGTGGGCACTTTGGTGCCGGGCTGGGTGTGGTGGAGCTGACAGTGGCCCTGCATGCGGTATTTAATACACCAGACGACCGGCTGATCTGGGATGTCGGGCATCAGGCCTATCCTCATAAAATCCTCACCGGCCGCAAGGAAAGCCTGCTGACCATTCGCCAGAAAAAGGGTGTGGCCGCCTTCCCCAAACGCAGTGAATCCGAATTTGATGCTTTTGGTGTGGGGCATTCCAGTACCTCCATCAGTGCTGCGCTGGGCATGGCCATTGCGGCGCGCGCGCAGGGCAGCAAACGGCGTTGTGTGGCGGTGATCGGTGACGGTGCCATGACAGCGGGCATGGCCTTTGAAGCCCTGACCCATGCCGGGCACGTGCAGCCAGACATGCTGGTGATCCTCAACGACAATGAAATGTCGATCTCCGAAAATGTCGGTGGACTGGCCACCTACCTGTCACGACTGCTGGTCAGTGAGCCTTATAACCAGTTGCGTGAAGGCAGCCGCAAGGTGTTGTCAAAACTGCCGCTGGCCTGGGAGCTGGCGCGCAGAACCGAAGAGCAGGTCAAGTCACTGGTGACACCCGGCACCCTGTTTGAAGAGCTGGGTTTTAACTACATTGGCCCGATTGATGGTCATGACCTGCCAGAACTGCTGTCCACCTTGAAGCGCCTGAAGCATCTGAAAGGCCCGCAGTTCCTGCATGTGGTCACCAAAAAGGGCAAGGGATTCATTCCGGCGGAAGCGGACCCCATCACCTACCATGCGCTGACCAAGCTGGAGAAGCCGGTCAAACCTCTGGCCCTGCTGCCAGAAAAAACGCTGGAAAAACCCCGGGAAAAGGCCAAAAAACCCAAGTACTCCAATGTGTTTGGTCAGTGGCTGTGTGACATGGCTGCTGCCGATTCACGTCTGGTTGGCATCACCCCGGCCATGCGTGAAGGATCGGATCTGGTGCGCTTTTCGCGCGAATACCCTGAGCGGTATTTTGATGTGGCCATTGCTGAACAGCATGCGGTGACGCTGGCTGCCGGTATGGCTTGTGAAGGCATGAAGCCGGTGGTGGCCATTTATTCCACCTTCCTGCAGCGGGCTTATGATCAACTGATCCATGATGTGGCGGTACAGAAGCTGGATGTGCTGTTTGCCATCGACCGGGCCGGTGTGGTGGGTGAGGATGGCCCGACCCATCATGGCACACTGGACCTGTCTTTCCTGCGTTGTGTGCCGGAGATGGTGATCATGGCACCGGCGGATGAAAACGAATGCCGCCAGATGCTGACCACCGGTTATGAATATGCCGGCCCAGCCGCAGTACGTTACCCGCGCGGCACCGGACCTGGCGTCAGCATTGAGCCTGCGCTGAACAGCCTGCCACTGGGCAAGGCCGAAGTGCGCCGCAAGGGGCAGAAAATTGCTCTGCTGGCTCTGGGCAGCATGGTTGCAGTGGCTGCCCAGGTTGCGGAATGGCTCGACGCCACCCTGGTCAACCTGCGTTTTGTGAAACCGCTGGATGAGCAGCTGCTGCTGGAGATGGCCGCCAGTCATGAGCTGTTGGTGACGCTGGAAGAAAATGCCGTGATGGGCGGTGTGGGCAGTGCCATCAACGAGTTTTATGCTGCGCAGGGTTTGCAGCCGCAGCTACTGAATCTGGGTATTCCTGATCTGTGGGTGGATCAGGGCACACCGGAGGAGCTGCTGGCCGACTGTGGTCTGGATGCCACGGGCATCCTGGCAGCCATCACGGCCCGGCGGCAGGCAGCCGATCAGGATGCAGTGGCATCCAGCAGTGGTGCATAACCTTCCCGATAGCTGGGGTAGCGGAACTGAAAGCCGGTATCACGCAAGCGTTGGCTGTTAATGCGTTTGTTGCCACCCCGCTCGGGAACCTGATTTCCCGGATGTACCTGTAAACCCATCTGATGGGCCAGCCAACCGGTGACTTCCTGCAGTGGTGCCGGTTCACAATCACTGACCAGATACAGGTCGTCCAGTGG
The DNA here is from genome assembly GCF_900119735.1 of Marinospirillum alkaliphilum DSM 21637. GTDB lineage: Bacteria > Pseudomonadota > Gammaproteobacteria > Pseudomonadales > Halomonadaceae > Marinospirillum > Marinospirillum alkaliphilum. The sequence continues at coordinate 52,640 of NZ_FPJW01000010.1, forward strand.
CTGCTGGGCGGCATCCCTTTCCAGCAGATGCACCAGCGCGCGAGCACCATCTTCAATATGCACCCGGTTGGAGTATTTCAGCGGTGTAGCAGCTGGAAATTCACCGGCACGCACTTGACGGATCAGGCGTTCCCGCCCCGGTCCGTAAATACCGGAAAAACGCAGGATGGTTACTGGCCAGGGCGACTGATGCAGGGCTTCTTCGCCTTGCAGGAGTAGCTGACCGGAAAAATGCAACGGCTGGGTGCTGCTGTTTTCATCCACTGTTTCGCCCTGGTTCTGGGTGTAAACCCCTGTGGATGAAATGAAAAAGATGCGTCTGGGTGCGATTTTCTGTCGCACCAGACTCTGCAGCATGACCTGAACACCATCCAGATAAGCCAGTCGGTAGGCATCTTCATTAAAGCCATCAGCGGACAGGGTGTAGATCACATAGTCCAGTTGTGGCAGTTGTGGTGCCGGTTCAGGCAGGGTCCAGGCCAGCGGTTGTATGCCGCTGCTCAGGCGATTCAGGCTGCGTCTGGCACCCCAGACCTGGTGCTGTTGTTGCAGCAGCAGTTGGCCGGTACGGTTACCCAGATCACCACAACCCAGCAGCAGGACACGCATGGTTTTCTCCAATGGTCAGCAATTGATGCATTGCAATAGTCATACAGGATTAAAAATGGATCACTTGATTATTCAAATCAATGGTGCATACTTTTCACCGATGCTTTTCTGATCCAGAATCAGTGATCTTGCTGGTTGCTGCATCATCAGTCAGCCAGGACCAGGCAACCAAGACCAGACAGCCAAAACCAGACAGGTGGGACGCCCATGACTCTGACAGAACTCAAGTATATTGTCACTCTGGCGCAGGAGCGTCACTTTGGTCATGCAGCCGAGCGCTGTTTTGTCAGTCAGCCTACCCTCAGTGTAGCGGTTAAAAAGCTGGAAGAAGAGTTGGGTGTGCCGCTTTTTGAGCGTAGTAAAAGTGCGGTGCAACTGACTCCCATCGGTGAAAAGGTGGTGGAGCAGGCGCGCAAGGTGCTGGAGCAGGCTTCAGCAATCAAGGAAATGGCACACCAGGGCAAGGATCAGTTGACTTCCCCGCTGCGTGTCGGGGCTATTTACACCATTGGTCCTTACCTGTTTCCGCATCTGGTTCCGGCGCTGCAGGCACTGGCACCACAAATGCCGCTTTACATCGAAGAAAACTTCACTGCCAATCTGCGTCGCAAGCTGCGTGGTGGTGAGCTGGATGCCATCATCATTGCCTTGCCCTTCACGGAAACCGATGTGGTAACGCGCACCCTTTATGAAGAACCCTTTGAAGTGCTGTTGCCCAAAACCCACGCCTGGGCCGATCGCACCCGCATTCCCATCAATGACCTGACCAGTGAAAAGCTGTTGATGCTGGGTGAAGGCCACTGTTTTCGTGACCAGGTGCTGGAAGCTTGCCCAGCACTGGAAGCCAATCTGAAAAACCCGGAACAAACACTGGTGGCGGAAGGTGGTTCGCTGGAAACCATCCGGCACATGGTGGCCTCTGGCCTGGGGATTACGGTATTGCCTCATTCTGCCATCGGCACCAGCCAGTATGCTCCCGATGTGTTGATCACTCGCCCCTTTGATGATCCGGTGCCTTCACGTGGTGTAGCTCTGGCCTGGCGCACCAGCTTCCCCCGGCCCAAGGCCATCGACGCACTGGTGCAGGCAGTGGCTCAGTTCAAGCAGGCCTGAAGTGAGCGGCGTCCTGCTGCAGGACATCCCACTCACCCGGCTCAAGGGTGTGGGTGAAGCGCTGTCGGACAAGCTGGCACGGCTTGGTATCCACGACCTGCAAGGTTTGTTGTTCCATCTGCCTTTGCGTTATGAAGATCGCACCCAGGTGAGCAGTCTGGGCAGTCTGCGGGTGGGCAGCACGGCAGTGGTTGAAGGCGAGGTGATCAGTGCTCAGGTTCAACTGGGCCGTCGCCGTAGCCTGCTGGTGCGATTACGGGATGCCACCGGGCTGTTGGGTCTGCGTTTTTTCCACTTTTCTGCTGCGATGAAAAAACAGCTGGAACCGGGGGTTCGGTTACGCTGTTACGGTGAAGCTCGCCCTGGCGCCACTGGGCTGGAGATTTATCATCCGGAGTTCCGGGTGTTGAAAGACGCGCTGGCCGAACCAGCGCTGGAGCAGACATTGACTCCGGTTTACCCCATCACTGAAGGGCTGCAGCAGCAGCGTATCCGGCAACTGGTGCAACAGGGGTTGGCGCTGATGGCAGCAACACCGCCGGAAGAGCTCTTGCCGCCTTCTTTTCTGAATCACCAGGCATTTCCGACCTTGACTGCGGCCTTGCAGTACCTGCATCAGCCACCGGCAGATGCAGATCTGGAGCAACTGGCGACCGGGTTGCACCCGGCACAGCGGCGGCTGGCGCTGGAAGAGCTGCTGGCCCAGCAACTGGGCATGTTGTTATTGCGCCAACAAAGCCGTTGTCAGCAGGCCACTCCATTGCTTCCAGCGGGTCAGATGCAACTGGAACAGCAGTTATTGCAAAGCCTGCCTTTTGCCCCCACCGCTGCCCAGCAACGGGTCTGTGCCGAAATCTTCCAGGACCTGGCGCAGCCCCAACCAATGCTGCGGCTGGTGCAGGGGGATGTGGGCTCTGGCAAAACCCTGGTGGCCGCACTGGCCTGCCTGCGAGCCATTGCCTGTGGTTATCAGGCTGCATTAATGGCCCCTACCGAACTGTTGGCTGAACAGCATTACCGTAATTTAATTCAGTGGCTGGAACCGCTGGGCGTTCAGGTGGATTGGCTGGCGGGCAAACTCAAGGGGCGCCAGCGTGAAACAACCTTGCAGCGCCTGGCTGCCGGTGAAACACAATTACTGATTGGTACTCATGCCCTGTTTCAGGAGCAGGTGGTGTTTCAGCGTCTGGCGCTGGTGGTGATTGATGAACAACACCGCTTTGGTGTGCATCAGCGCCTGGCCCTGCGTGACAAGGGCATTCAGGGGCAGACCCTGCCGCATCAGTTGATCATGACCGCAACACCGATTCCGCGCACTCTGGCGATGAGTGCTTATGCAGATCTGGATGTGTCAGTGATTGATGAGTTACCGCCTGGGCGTCAACCGGTCACCACGCTGGTGTTGCCGGATAATCGTCGCCCTGAAGTGGTGGAGCGGGTGCGCCATGCCTGTCTGGAAGGGCGTCAGGCTTATTGGGTCTGCACCCTGATTGAGGAATCGGAGGCACTGGAGTGCCAGGCGGCGGAAAACACCCATTTGGAGTTACAGGCCGCCTTGCCGGAACTGCAGATTGCTCTGGTGCACGGGCGCATGAAACCAACAGAAAAAACCGCGGTGATGGATGCCTTTAAACGGGGTGAATATCAGCTGTTGGTGGCCACTACGGTAATTGAGGTGGGAGTGGATGTGCCCAATGCCAGCCTGATGATCATCGACAATGCCGAGCGGCTGGGGCTGGCGCAATTGCATCAGTTGCGTGGCCGGGTTGGTCGGGGCAACACCGACAGTTATTGTGTGCTGGTTTATCATCCGCCCTTGTCCGAACAAGGACGTGAGCGTTTACAGGTGATGCGACAAACCAGTGATGGTTTTGTGATTGCCCAGAAGGACCTGGAGATACGTGGCCCCGGTGAATTGCTGGGTACACGCCAGACCGGTGAAATTGAGCTGCGTATTGCCAGTCTGCAGCGTGATGCAGATTTATTGGAAGGCCTGCGCCCGTTGGCGGAACAGCTCTTGTTTCAAGAGCCGGATAAAGCCCGTCGCCTGCTGCAGCGCTGGCGTGGTGAAAGTGTACGTTTTGCACAGGTTTGATGCGGGTTTGCTGTGAGCGTCAGATCGGTGTTTTTTAGGCTGTCAGGGTCGACTTTTCAAGTGTCAGCGCTTACCCTATAAAGCATATATCTACACGATTTAACCAGAAATTTCTTTCTTCAGGCAGCATGGCCGATTGCATCGTTAGTCTTGAAAACAGCACTTGTTCAGGTCGGCTGTTTTCAGTCTAGAGAGTAGTCAGTTTAGGAGCAGCCAATGAGCCAGGGCGCAATGCTGAAAAAACCTCTTTATTCCCTCACTGACCTGCAGAGTGATGCACTCTTGCAGCGACGTGTGCCCCGTTCCATGGCTACTCCGGGACAGCTACTGCGTAGCACCCTGTTGCAGGCGGTGGATGGTTTTAATCTGCAGGCTGTTTATCCTGCTCATTGTTTGCTGGATCTGCAAAAGCTTAATGCCGGTGGTACGGACTGGCGTGCCCGTTCACCCGATTACCGCGAAAATCTGCTGCGAGACCTGAAAATCAAATCCCTCCCGGCATTACCGGGCATGTTACCGATGCCGCTGTGTGTTGACCTGCGTTATCTGGAAGGAGATTGGGTTTTTGTAGAATCCAGCGACCCGGAAAAACTGCTGCGTTTCACCCGTGATGAATACGTCCAGCTGATTGCAGCCAGTCAGGCGGAAGAAGACGAGTTTTCAGTACCGTTAACTGAAGCACGGCCTAACCTGGATCATCCACACCGGGATGAAAAGGAAATTCGTTTTGCGGTGGAAGCCATCACGCAGCAACGAGTGCGCGCCCGCCTGAGTGAATCGATTGAGATTGCTCCCCTGCCACTGAGCTCACAGCGTTTGTTGGCACTCAAATCCAAGGAGGATGTCAGTGGCACTGAGCTGGCGCAGGTGATTGAAATGGATCCTAGCCTGGCATCCCAGGTGATCAGTTGGGCCAATTCCCCCTATTATGGCGCGCCGGGCAGTATCCGTTCGATTCAGGATGCAGTGATTCGGGTGCTGGGTTTTGATCTGACCATGAACCTGGCGCTGGGTCTGGCCTTGTCGCGCCAGATCCGTCTGCCCAAGGATGGTGTGCACGGGCATCGTCACTTCTGGCGTGATGCCCTGTTGCGTGCGTTGCTGGTGGAAAAGCTGGTCAAGAAGATGCCGCCATTGTCACGTCCTTACACCGGGCTGGCCTATCTCGGCGGACTGCTGCACAACTTCGGTTATCTGGTGCTGGCCGAGGTTTTTCCGCCCTATTTTTCGCTTTATTGCCGCAATCAGGAAGCCAATCCTCACGTGCCACCCATGTATCTGGAACGCTTCCTGTTTGGTATCACCCGGGAGCAGATTGCCAGTTACCTGTTCACCACCTGGGGTTTGCCGGATGAAATGTGCATAGCGGTACGCCAACAGCATAACCCGCACTACACGGGTCCACATTTCAAGTATGCCAACCTGCTGTATCTGGCGGATCAGTACTTGCAGCCTCAGTGGGAGCAAGGTTTAAGCCGCATTCCATCAGCAGTGTATGATCGCCTGCAGATTGCCCCGGAAGATGCGCTGAGTGTGCGCAAAGAACTGGAAGATCTGCCGGGCGAGCAGATGGAGGAGCTGGTGCGGTTGCTGGAGCACAGCGGCAAACGCTGATCAGAGCTGAGGCATGTTGCAGTCGGTCTGGAAGTTTTCCACTGCCTGCTCTGCCTCTTCGATGGCTTCAAAACGGGCCACATGAAACAGCGCCTCACCCTGATTGGCCAGTGGCAGGTTGCTCATGCCGATCACTATGCCATCACTGGTTGCCCGCACTTCCTGCTCAACCCTGCCAAAAGGATCAGCCACCCAGCCCAGGGTTTGTCCCTTCACCACTCTGGCACCCAGGTGCACCTTGGGGCGGTGAATGCCATCAATGGAAGCCCTGGCCCAACTGGAACCATGTGCCACCTCCGCTGCCGGAGTCTTGCGCCCTTTTTTCTGGCTGACCAGCATGCCCAAATGGCGCATCACACGCAGCACACCCCGTACTCCAGCAGCAATGGCCCACTCATCAAATCTCAGTGCCTCACCGGCTTCGTAGGTGATAACCGGTATGTGGCGACTCTGTGCATAAGCCCGCAGGCTGCCTTCGCGTAACTCAGCATTCAGAATCACCGGTGCACCAAAGGCTTCAGCCATGGCATCGGTCTGAGGGTTTTTATGCAGTTCAGCACGAATCTGTGGCAGGTTGGTGCGATGGATGGCACCGGTGTGCAGGTCAATGATGTGGGTGGCCTGATCCACCAGGCTGGTACGGAACAGGGCGGCAATACGAGAGCCGAGGGAGCCGTTTTCATTACCGGGAAAACAGCGGTTGAGGTCGCGTCGATCGGGCAGGTAACGGCTTTGCTGCACAAAACCAAACACATTCACGATGGGTACTGCCAGCAGGGTGCCCCGCAGGTGTTTTAAGGTGGGAGAGCGCAGCAGGCGGCGAACAATTTCCACCGCATTGATTTCATCACCGTGAATGGCACCACAGACCAGCAATACCGGCCCGGCCTGACGGCCATGCAGCACTTCAACCGGAATATGCAAGGGCGCGTGGGTGTAGAGTTTGGCAACCGGCAAATCGATCTGAATGCGCTGACCGGGTTGAACAGCCTGACCAGCCAGTAAAAAAGGGGCACGCGCCATAAGGGGTTCCTGCAACAGTGGGGCTGTGGGCTAGTATGCCAGATGCTTTCTGTTTTACCATGAGGTTGAATCCCTTCATAAGGCTTTTCTTGTCATGCCCGTGATCTCCCCCTCGCGATTATTAAAGCTGCTGGTTGTCGGCATGTTGGGTGGAGTATTACTGATGACATTGGGGTTGCTGACTTATGAAACCCTGCAAACCCATCAGCGAGTGCTGGTGCAACAAACCCAGACACAACAAGAGCAGCTGGATGACCTGCGTCAGCAACTGGATCAGGAAGTCACTGGTCTGCATGATTACCTGCGTTACCACCAATCCCAGGCTGAATCCCTACTGCGTGATATGGCAAGGGAGCAGGTGGATGTGGCCTGGGAAACTGCCATGGGGATTTATCGCACTGCCAAAGGCCGTTTGCCTGATGCCCGAATACAAGAGTTGATTGTAGAAAGCTTGCGTGAGGTGCGCTTTTTTCAGGGGCGAGGCTATCTGTTCATCGACACCCTGGACGGTGACTGCATCCTGCTGCCAACGGCTCCCCACCTGGAAGGCAGCTCACTGTGGGATAACCGGGATGACACAGGTTTTTATATCATGCGTGGTCTGGTGGATGCCGTCAGCAATCCACAGGGGCGAGGGTTCATCCGTTATCGTTGGTATCGCCCCGATCAGCCGCAGGTGATGGCAGACAAGCTGGCTTTTGCCCGGCTTTTTGAGCCTTATGACTGGCTGATCGGCACGGGTGATTACCTCTATCAGATTGAAACGGACCTGAAGCAGACGGCACTGGAGCGCATTGAAGGCTTGCGGCTGCCAGCGGAAGGTTACATTGCCGTGCTGGATGAAGCTGGACGCCTGTTGACCAGTACCTCCTCACCACAGGATGTTGGTCGCTTGCCGGAGGAGCTGGACGATCTGGATCAACAGCAACTGGTGTTGTCTTTTATTGATAAAGCCCGGAACGGGGGCGGTTTTATCGAATACAACTGGTATCGACCAGATCATGAGGGGCGTCATGCCAAACTGGCCAGAGTACAGTGGGTTCCGGAAACCGGCTGGATTTTAGTGGCAGGTGCTTATCTGGATGCACTGGAGCCCGTCAGCACCTCTCCTGTTGGCTGGTGGCAGGCGCTGCGCCAGGAGCTTCCACGCCTGATGTTACCCCTGGTGGTGGTGGGGTTGATCACGCTACTGGTGGCACTCCTGTATGCCCGTTGGTTGGGGCGCTTGTTGGCTGGTTATCAGCAGCATATTCAGCAGCAACAATCACGACTTCAGCAACTGGCGGAACTGGATAACCTGACCCACCTGGCCAATCGCTGGTTATTGGGGCAGAAACTGATGGCCGCCATGGATCGGGCGATGGCCAATGAAATGCGTCTGGGCTTGCTGGTGATTGATGTTGATCGCTTCAAAAACATCAACGACTCACTGGGCCATACTCTGGGTGATCGTGTTTTGCAGATTCTGGCGTTGCGCCTGAACAGCTTGCTGGAAGAAAACCAGCTGTTGGCACGCATGGGTGGTGATGAGTTTGTGCTGCTGGTTGAGGGTGTGCAGGACAACGCGCAATTACTGGAGCTGGCTCAGCGGGTGCTGGAAACCATCCATCAGCCCGTACAGATCGAATACCACCAACTGGTTGTCACCGCCAGCATCGGTATTGCCCTGTATCCTGATCATGGTTTGAATCAGGAAACCCTGTTTCGCCATGCCGATACCGCCATGTATCAGGCCAAGTCAGAGGGTCGTAATCGTTTTTGCCTCTATGTGCGTAGCCTGGGGCAGCGCGTGGTGGATCGCCTGCAACTGGAAAACGACCTGCGTCAGGCATTAAGGCTGGAGCAGCAGTTGTTTCTGGTTTACCAGCCGCAATGGGATCTGCATTCCGGCCAACTGATTGGCTGCGAAGTGTTGCTGCGCTGGCAGCATCCACGCCGTGGCCTGATTTCTCCTGCAGAGTTTATTCCCCTGGCTGAGGAAACAGGACTGATTCTGCCGCTGGGCAGTTGGGTATTGCGTACCGCACTGGCGCAGGCCAGGGCGTGGCGGGAACAGGGTTTGCCGAGTTTTACACTGGCCGTCAACCTGTCCACTGCCCAGTTAACCGCAGATTTGCCACGCCAGATCAGCGCACTGCTGCGCGGTTATGAATTGCCTGCCAGCCTGCTGGAGCTGGAGGTGACGGAAACCTTGCTGATGACTGCACCGGAGGAGGCCACGCAATTATTGGGTGAACTGAAAAAAACCGGTGTACGCATTGCGCTGGATGACTTCGGCACGGGTTACTCCAGTCTGGCCTACCTCAGTCGGCTGCCGCTGGATGTATTAAAAATCGACAAGTCCTTTGTGGATGGCCTGCCAGACCGCCAGGATGATGTGGTGATCACTCGCCTGATCATTCGTATGGCTGCTCAGTTGGGAATCACCACTTTGGCTGAAGGTGTCGAAACCGAAGCCCAACAGCAATTCCTGAAAGCTGCCGGATGTCATCTGATGCAGGGTTATCTGAAAGCTAAACCTTTACAGCAACAAGAAATGGCCGCCTTGTTGTTGGCACTGAAATCTGACCTGTCGTGAGAGATCGACACTGGGGGAATCCTTGCCTTTTGCTCAAACTAATAAGCTCCCTGAGAAACCTCTGAAGCAAATGGGCAGGATAAGATATTGATGTACATGATTTCAAAGACTTCCAAATGCTTGCCAGTGATCGGGTTGTTGATTGCGCAGTCCTTGTCAGCCGATGAACAGCTGCACTGGCGTGCTGAAGCTCAGTTGGGAATTCTGGACAGCAAGGGTGAAAAGCACGACCGCACCATGAATGGCCGTTTGCGCCTGCAGTCGGAAAATGATCTCTGGCGTAATGATACCCGCGCCCAGTTTCTGCAAACGCGTACCGATGGTGAGCTGACCAAGGAAAACTATAGCCTGAGCCATCAGGTGGACTACCGCTGGACCGAGCGTTTTTATTCACTGGCCTTTGCACGCTATGAACGCAACCCCTTTGCAACCTTCGGTAAGGAATATGACCTGCTGGGTGGTGTTGGTTATCGGGTGATCAAGGAAGCAGCCACTGAGTGGGATCTGGAAGCCGGTTTGGGTACCAAGATCACCGAACGCTCGGCTCCTCCTCAGGAAAAAGAAAACAGCCTGTTAAGGCGTGCAGCCAGCAAAGTGTCGCATGACCTGACAGAAAATCTGAGGCTGCGTCAGGAAATCATTTATGACGAAACCCGTGATGCCAATGAGTGGCGCCTGTTGCACAGTTTTGCGGTACGGGCCAATGAGTTCTTTTCGCTGAGTATCAGCCATGAGTGGAAGCGAGTGGATGATACTGTAACCAATGTGCAGGAAGTTGACAGAATCACCACGCTCAACCTGGTGTTCGACTGGGATGGTAGGCGATAAATGGTCTTTTCCAACAGACTTGTGCCATTGGACAACTGGCACAGGAGCTGGATAATCTGATCAGGCGTTTTAAATACTGATCAGAACAGGATGACTTGCATATGTTGGGACCGGGATTACTGTTGAAGCAACGTTTTGGTCCCTTTTTCATGACCCAGGCACTGGGCGCGTTCAACGACAACGTGTTCCGTTTTGCGCTGATGTTCACCCTCACCTTCACGGCAGCGGATCGCCTGACACTGGATATCAATATCCTGATGAATCTGGCGGCAGGGCTGTTTATTCTGCCGTTTTTCCTGTTTTCCGGCATTGCCGGGCAACTGGCCGACAAGTACGAAAAATCCCTGATCATTCGCCGCATTAAACTGCTGGAACTGCTGATCATGCTGGTGGCGCTGGCGGCTTTTACCTTGCAGGTCTGGTGGTTGTTGCTGGCGCTGGTATTTCTGATGGGCGCGCAGTCGGCATTGTTCGGTCCGGTCAAATATGCCCTGTTGCCCCAGCATCTGGCTGAAGATGAGCTGGTCAGCGGTAATGCACTGGTCAGCATGGGCACCTTTGTGGCCATTCTGCTGGGCACCCTGTTGGGTGGGCTGCTGGCCGGCTGGGCTGGTGAAGCCACCTGGATCATCGGTGTTGCAGTGCTGGTGTTTGCTCTGCTGGGGGTGCTGACCAGTCTGGGCGTGCCCAGGGCACCGGCCGGTGATCCGGAGCTGGTGCTGAACTGGAACATCTACAGCCAGACCCGCCGGGTTTTGCTTTATGCTCGTTCCAGCCGCAGTGTTTATCTGGCCATTCTGGCGATCAGCTGGTTCTGGTTCATGGGTTCCGGTTACCTGACCCAGTTTCCCAATTTCACTCGCAGTGTGCTGCATGCCGATGAAAGTGTGGCCACCCTGTTGCTGACGTTGTTTTCACTGGGTGTGGGTGGTGGTGCCCTGTTGTGTGGTTTCTGGTCACGTGGTCGCATCGAGCTGGGTATGGTGCCGCTGGGTGCGCTGGGTATGGCGGTATTCTCCTGGGATCTGTATCGTCAGGCCATGGCTTTCCCCTTGCCGGAAAGTGGCGAAGTGTTGCGTGATCTGTCGACCTTTCTGCAGGTCGGTGGTGTCCGGCTGGCGATGGACCTGATGCTGGCAGGGGTGAGCGGTGGTCTGTTCATCGTGCCCCTGTACAGCCTGATTCAGAAAAAAACGCCGGTGCAATACCGCGCCCAGGTGATTGCTGCGTTGAATGTGCTGAATTCACTGGCCATGGTGCTGAGTGCCGTGATCGGTATTCTGTTGCTGGGTGTGGTGGGCATCAGCTTGCCGCTGTTTTTTGCCTGTTATGGCCTGACGGCCTTGATGGTGGCGCTGCTGGGCATGAGGCTGGCGCGTGATCCGTTGCTGCGCTTTCTGATTTATCTGTTGTCACACAGCTTTTACCGTGTGCGTCATCGCGGGCTGGAGCACATTCCGGAAAGTGGCGGTGCACTGGTGGTGGCCAATCACGTCAGTTATGTTGATGCCCTGTTACTGGCCGGTGCCTGCCACCGACCGCTGCGTTTTGTGATCGACAAGGACATTCATGATCTGCCGGTGCTGAAGCGCTTTTTGCAGCTGGCGGGTACCGTGCCGATCAGTTCCGAGCGTATTGATCGACAAAACCTGCAGCAGGCTTTTGCAGCCATTGGTGATGCCTTGCAGCGGGGTGAACTGGTATTCATTTTTCCGGAAGGTCGCCTGACCACTGATGGTGAAATGCATGATTTTAAAAAAGGGGTGGAACGGATTCTGGCACAGTATCCGGTGCCGGTGATTCCGATGGCCTTGCGGGGGTTGTGGGGTTCCTGGTTCTCCAGAGCCAATGGTCGCGCCTTTCGTAAATGGCCCAGACGCTTCTGGTCACGGGTTGAGGTGGTGGCTGGTCCGGCCCTGCCCGCCGAACAGGCCACGGCTGAACGCCTGCAACAGGTGGTGGCTGAATTACGTGGCGACTGGCGATAACTGATTGAAGCGCCGATAATGACGCTTCAGCTAGGAGATTTGTAATGAACAAAGAACATCTGGTGATTTTTGATACCACCCTGCGTGACGGCGAGCAGAGCCCTGGTGCGTCCATGACCCGGGAAGAAAAGGTGCGCATTGCGCTGATGCTGGAAAAGATGCGGGTGGATGTCATCGAGGCGGGTTTTGCCATTGCCAGTGAAGGTGATTTTGAAGCGGTGAAAGCCGTGGCAGCAGCCGTGAAAGACTCCACCGTCTGCTCCTTGTCCCGTGCCATGGAAGCCGATATCCGTCGGGCGGCAGAAGCCCTGCAACCGGCCGCTTCCGGTCGGATTCATACGTTTATTGCCACCAGCCCGATCCACATGAAGTACAAGCTGCAGATGCAGCCGGATCAGGTGGTGGAGCAGGCGGTCAAGGCGGTCAGGCTGGCGCGCAACCTGATGGATGACGTGGAGTTTTCCTGTGAAGATGCTGGTCGCTCCGAGATCGACTTCCTGTGTCGGATAGTGGAGGCCGCCATTGCTGCCGGTGCCCGTACCATCAACATCCCCGATACCGTGGGTTATGCCATTCCCGAGCTGTATGCCGAGCAGATTCGTCAGCTGATTGAGCGAGTCCCCAACAGTGATCAGGCCATCTTTTCAGTGCATTGCCACAATGATTTAGGTCTGGCGGTGGCCAACTCGCTGGCGGCGGTGCAAGCCGGTGCACGTCAGGTGGAATGCACCATCAATGGCCTGGGTGAGCGCGCCGGTAATGCGGCGCTGGAAGAAATTGTGATGGCGGTGCGCACCCGCCCGGATGTGTTCAGTGTGGAAACCCGCATTGAACCGGTACACATCGTGCCAACCTCCCGACTGGTCTCCACCGTGACGGGTTTCCCGGTGCAGCCGAACAAGGCGATTGTCGGCAAAAATGCCTTTGCCCATGAGTCCGGCATCCACCAGGACGGTGTACTGAAACACCGTGAAACCTATGAAATCATGAAAGCTCAGGATGTCGGCTGGCACACCAACGCCATTGTGCTGGGCAAACACTCCGGCCGGAATGCCTTCCGTACCCGGTTGCAGGAACTGGGCATCAGTTTTGCCACCGAGCAGGAGCTGAACAACGCTTTTATCCTGTTCAAGCAACTGGCTGATAAAAAACACGAAATTTATGATGAAGACCTGCAGGCGCTGGTGACCGACACCCGTGCGGCGGCGGCTGCCGAGCATGTACAGCTGGTGGCGATGGAAGTGCAGTCCAAAACCGGTGAAACACCCCTGGCCCAGGTGGTGCTGAATGTGGAAGGTCAGGAACAGAATGCCCAGGCAGAAGGTTCCGGACCGGTGGATGCGGTCTACAAGGCGATTGAAAGTGTCATCAGCAGTGGTGCCTCACTGGAGCTTTATTCGGTCAATGCCATCACCTCCGGCACCGACTCTCAGGGCGAGGTGACCGTACGCCTGGCACGTGGTGGCCGTATTGTTAACGGACTGGGTGCCGATACCGACATCGTGATCGCTTCTGCCAAGGCCTACATCAACGCCTTGAATGCCCTGCAGACCAGTGTTGAGCGGACTCATCCACAGGGTACCGGAATCTGAATGTCCACTCTCAGCGCTCAGCAGCGTTATGCCACCCTGCAGGTGATGGGCACCCGTTTATGGGTGCCGCGCGTTCGCCTGCCAGGTGCTGCAGTCAGTGTGGCCTGTGACTGGCCGACACCTGCTCCGGTGCTCAGCGGTCGTGAGCGTCTGCAACAGCAGATGGTCGATTTGCGCCTGGACACTGCGCCCCATACTGAAAACACGGTGGCACCGTTATCGCCACCGCCATCCCCACCGGTATCTCCCATCTTGTCAACTGCAGATCAGCCCCAGGCAGAGGCGGCGGTGGTAGAGCAGGTTGCAGCCCTTGCCCGGCAGGCAAGCCGCCAGGTGGTTCAACCTGTGCAACCCCTGCAGGTGGATATCTGGCTGCTGGCCAATGGCTGGCAACTGGTACTGGAGGCAGCTCAGCCCGCAACCGGTTTGAATGAGGCGGAATTACGCCTGTTGCAGCAGTTGTTGCTGGCTTTTTATCCCGGTGGTCTGGGCATTGCTTCACAAGAAAGATTTGTCTGGCCGTTGCCTGGCGTGCCTGTGCTGCCATCCGATGAGGGTGAGCTGAGCATGGCTTTGCAGGCTTTTCTGGGCGGTGCACGTTATCGTTCTGTACAACTGGGCGGTGTGTTGTGTTTTGGTGAGCGTAGTGCTGCACAGTTGCAAGCCGGTTCACAGCGTCACAGGCTGTTAAAGCGGGATGTCTATCAGGCACCAGCCTTGCATCAGCTGTTGCAGCAACCGGTTTTAAAGCAGTCTTTCTGGCAGGAGGCTGGTGAGTCGGGTCTGCGTGCGGCATTTGCTGCTTCCAGTGTGGTGGTGTAATGGCCGCTGCCAGTTTGTATGAACTGGAGTTGCTGGATGCAGCAGCATTGGATGAGGTTTGTCATCTTGCCGCCCGCTCTGATCCTCATGCCTGGCGGCAGGAGTCCTGGCGTAGCAGTTTGATGCATGACTGGGTGCTGGGTGCGCGACTGGATGGCGTGTTGCTGGCGGTGCTGGTGCTGCGCATGGGCTATCTGGAAACGGAGCTGTTATACCTGTTGGTGGCACCGGAAAAGCGTCGCCAGGGGTTGGCAGCCATGTTGCTGGACCAGGCAGTGATCAAAAGCCGGGAATTGCATAGTGAGCGCATGTTGCTGGAAGTGCGGGCATCCAATGAGTCTGCAATAGCACTCTATCAGTCGCGAGGGTTTGTGGAGGATGGGCGGCGCAGGGGCTATTACCCGGTGCTGGATGCGGATGACAGCTTTGAAGACGCCCTGCTGATGAGTCTGCAACTGGATCATCAGCAGGGTTAAAACGGGTCTGCAGGGCTAAAGCGGGAGCTTACCAGTTGGCAGTGCTGGTAGCAGGCTGCTCTGGGCTGGTGGTGCTGTCATCAGCAAGATTTTCCAGTTCGGAGAACTTGTCCAACAACTGCCCCAGTTTATTTTCCCAGGCCTGTTTTTCTTCCTTCAGCGCAGCGTTTTCCTGCTTCAGCTCATCCATTTCCAGACGCAGCATCTCCAGCGATTCCAGAGTGGTCTGAACTTTGTTCTCAAGCTGGTTCAGCAGTTCCAGGCTCATAAATTACTCCCGTTGATCAATGAAAAGGCTCAGGTGCAGGGCTTCCTGGTATGTAGCCTTGTGTAACCGGGATATTTAACGGCATTCCCACGCCTTTTGGCAACTGTAATCTTTCCCTGACGCCAGCAATCCAGCCACTGTTTACAACATATCGTCAAAGGGATTTTTCAGCTTCAGATTAACCGGTTGTGGGTAACCTGGAATGCTCAGGCTGTCAGAACTGATGCTCAGTTCTTCACCCTCCAGCACCTTCTCACCGAACTGGTAGTTGAGCTCAAACTGACCGGCACTGAATGCCTGTTCATGTGCCTGGCTGCTGACCCGTGTCTGCTCCAGTTTGCGGCGGTAGTCCGCCATGCTTTGTTGCCCATAACGGCGGGTTAACATCTGTTCAGTGATGTGTGGTGCCAGCAGCAGTGCACTGGCATTGTTGCCACCAAAACCCTTGGCATTCAGCAGCGCCATGTCCATACCTTGCTGGCCCACTTCCCGGTGTTGATTGCTCAGCAACAGGTTGGAAGCATGGATGTCCGAGGCAAAGTTTTCCACGGTGGTGATGCCCGGCAGCCAGCCTTCGGACCAAGTGCCCAGTGCGCTCATGAACTGGTCGCCACCTGCAGTGCCTTGTGAGTGACCAACAAAGGCTTTGATGGCAGCCACTGGCCAGGACTCAATGCCCATGGCCTTGGCAACTTCGTTGATGACATGGGATTCAGTGACACGGTTTTTGGGTGTGCTGGTGCCATGGGCATGGATAAAACTGCGTTCACGCAGGGCTTTTTCACCCAGCAGACTGCGGCCCAGTGCAGCGGCCTTGGCCAGCGTCAGATAGTTGCCGATGCCCGGTGCCGAAATGGAGCGTTTAAAACCATCAGCATTGGCAAATACCTCGGGTACTGAGCCGAGGATCTGTGCGCCGGTTTCAATCGCCAGGTCGTCGGCAACCAGCAGGGTGAACTGGGCGGATTCAGCAATGGTGAAGCCGCAGTTATCTGCAAAGGGGCGGCAGGCACGACGGTAATGGCTGTCTTCCAGCTGTTCAACACCATCCAGCGTGCGCAGGCTGATGTTGTCTGCCAGTGCACCCATGGCACGGAAACCTTCAATGATTTCCGGTGTGACCGGTGCATCGGAGGTGCCTACTAAAGCGATTTTCAGACGGCCGGAACGTATGGCGTTGGTGGCTGCCTGCAGGTTGTACAGGAAGGTGGCGCAGGCACCCAGCAGGCCGCTGGATTGACCGATGTTGCCCAGCATGTAGGCATTGATGAAGTCGGCGGTCATCTGGGCATAACCCAGCGGCATCTGTTTGGAAGTGGTGCGTTTGCCGGTTACGGGACTCTGCAGCAGTCCGCCCCAGCCTTCCTGATCCAGTTGACCAATTGAATTGCTGGCAAAGACCCCGATCTGATCCGGGCGTACCCGGCTGCTCAGTACTTGCCATTCAATGCCCGTCTGACCCAGCAGGTCAGACGCACCAAACACCGCCATCTGCAAGGCGCGGGGGTGGTTGGCGCTGCGGTAGTGGGCACCCGGATCAAAACCGGTCGGCAGCAGGCCAGCGGCCTGTACCAGGGCTTCCCGCGGGTCATCGATCAGCATGTCCTGGGCGGCAGTTACCAATACTTCCACTTCCGTGGCGGACACATCGCGCAATTGCCAGTGGACCGGGATGCGCTCTGGCAATTGACGACGACGCAGGCGGAAGCAGATGGGATCTTCACCCGGTTGCAGCGTGATGGCACGGCTGCCGGGATGGGCATGCACATCAAACCAGTCTGGATGAATGCGGCGGATCAGGGTGTTGTCCAGCAACTGCTGGCGATAAAGGGCCGTGACAGCGGCGCTGTTCAGTTGTTGGCCATCATGGGTCAACCACTGGTCAGCTGCTGACTGCTTTCGAGCCAGTCCTGTCAGACTGATCAGAGACAGCAGGCTGGCCTGTTGTTCCTGTGCGGGTAGTTGATCAAGCAGCATGCGCCGAAAGGCGTGGTGACCGGATGTGCGTCCTGCAGGGCTGACGCCGCCCATACCGATGATGACAGGAAGATGTGACAAAAGACGACCCTCGAAATCAGTGACTGGCGCTATCTTAACATTGCTGTTTAAAACGGGCTATGAAGATGAGCCGGTCATAACAGTCGCAGTTCACGGGCTCTTGAAACAGCCTGAGTGCGGGAGCGTACATCCAGCTTGTGCAGGATATGGCGCAAGTGGGTTTTGACCGTGTGCAGGGAAATGAATAAACGCTCGGCTATCTCTTTGTTCTGCAGGCCTTCCGCAACCAGCAACAGCACTTTTTCTTCGCGGCTGGATAAGGCTTCCACGGGGCGAGTGGGGTCGGCAGGTGTGCTGCGGCGCTGGTGAATCTGATCCAGCAGGCGCTGAGCAAAGGCTTGCAGGTCAGAACCGGTGGTGAGCTGTTCTCGCAACTGCTGCAACAATTCCTGCAGGCTGGCATCGGCCCCCATGAATGGCATGCAAAAGTCTTCTTGCATGGCCAGTTGCAAGGCTTCTCGCAGGCAGCTGAGTGCTTCACTGGTCTGGCGGTTGTGTTTCAGTGCCTGGGCCTTGTGGGTCAGGATAAACAGCCCGGCAGCAGGATACTCCGTGGCTTGCTGCTGCAGTGTTGTCAGTTGCTCCAGTGCCTGAGGGTAACGGCGATGAGCCAGCAAGGCACGGGCATGCAGCAGTTGCAGCAGCTGTTGTTGCAAGGGCAGCTGCAGCAGTGGCTGGGGTTGCGGCTGGTTGACCAGCTGTTGCAGCCAGGTTAAAGCCAGCTCACTTTTACCCTGATCCAGCCACAGGCTGGCCTTGAGTGCCGTGATCATGGGCTGCCAGGCGGATGATGCCGGATGCTGCAAGTGAAGCGTGCGTTCTGCTTCATTGATCCAGTCAAACGCAGCTTCATGCAGGCCCTGGGCGCGGGCATTCAGTGACAGCACCAGCTGGCAACTGATCAGGTGCAAGTCATTGGCGGGTTGCAGCAGCGACAGGCTTTGTTGCAGATGGGTTGCAGCAAGGTCGCACTTGCCTTGCAGCCAGTAGACATAACCTTGCAGTAACAGCAGATAACCCTGTGGTATGGGTTGCTGGCAAGGTTGGCGGCGTGCTTGTTGTAACAGGTGGTCAGCCAGTTGCAGATGGCCCTTGCTGATTTCAATGCAGGCATGGTCAGCAACCAGTAAATACTCCAGCTCCGGGCTTCTGGCGCGATGAGCCAGCATCATGGCTTCACGATTGAAACCGCGTGCAGCTTTTAGCTGGCCTTTAATAAGCTTCAGGCGAGTGATCAGATGCAGTGCCTGTACACGAATTTCCGGCAGGCTTTGCTGCAGCTGCGGATACAAGGCCAGCAGATGGTTTTGTGTCTGATTCAATGCGTCGGTGGTTTGTCCGGGCAGTGCTTGTTGCCAGCAGTGCAGCAGGTTGCGTTCGGTGCTCAGCCTGTCCGGCAGGGTGTTTAGTAGCGACTCCAGCCCTTCAAACTGTCCATTCAATAGTTGAGCCCAGCAGCAAGCGAGGGTCAACTGGGGCGATTGCTGTAACTGCTCGGGGCCAAGCAGGGTTTTCCACTGCAGGTATTCATGGGCTGAACGGCCTTGCAGCAGCCAGCAGGCCAGCTGTTCCATCAGCTTGGCAAGCAGTTGCGGTTCCCCGGCCAGAAATGCCTGCTGGGTGGCGGCATAAAACCAGCCGTGGCGCTCCAGCGCATGGGCAGCCCGTTGATGAAACTGACTGTTGATACTCTGGTGTGGCAGGTACTGCACAAGGGAACGGCATTTCAGCAGCAAGGGATGCAGGGTATAACGAGGTGCCTGATCGGCATCCTGCAAACAAAGCAGCAAACCACTGTGATGCAGGTTTTCCAGTTGATCGGGCTGAGCGTCTGTCACCAACTCTTTCAGTAAATCGGCGGAAACCGGTGGTAATACTGATAACCAGGCCAGTAAATGCTGTTGTTCAGGTGGCAAGTGCAGGAGCACCTCTTGCTGTAACCAGTGATCCAGCAGTGAGAAATCCCCGGTTTGGGACACTAGGCGAATGGCGGCTGGCCAGCCCCGGGTTTGTTGATACAGGTCGTTGATATCGGGTAACTGCAACCGCTTGTTGAGCTGGCTGAATAACTGGTTGATTTCATCAGCGCTGAAAGCCAGTTGCTGGTGGCTGATGCAGCAGACCTGCTCTTGCAACTGATGGTGATGGATCGAAAACGGCAGGGGTTGCCGACTGGCCAGCACCAGACTGATACCGGATGGCAAGCCTTCAATCAGCAGCTGCAGCAGGGGTGTACTGGATGCATCAAGCTGCTCGACACCATCCAGAATCAGATGGCAGGACTCAGGTAACCAGGGGGTCAGTTCGGGCAATAGCTGGCTGAGCAGGGTTTCAGCAGAAAAAGACGCTGCTGACTGCACAGGCATCAACTGGATTTGATCCAGCAAGGCTTGCCCTAAGCGTTCGGGAGCATCTGGCAATTGCCGCAAACCCAGTACCAATCCCGTCAGTAGCTGTTCAGGCCTTACCGGTGCCGGTTGCAGGCTGAACCAGCAGCAGGGTACGCGCTTGCTGTGCATCCACTGGCTCAGCAGCAGTGTTTTGCCACCGCCGGCAGGTGCCAATAACAGGATCAGGCGTTTGTTGGCTTGTTGCTCCAGCAGCGAAAGCAGGTGCTCACGCACCAGGGTATGAGCTGGCATCAGCGGCGGTTCAAATCGGAAAGGAAGCAGGGCAAGGGATGCAGGATCCTTGCCCTGAGCGTCAGTCACTGATGACATGCAGGCCCTTTGTTCTGTCAGCGGCTGCCACTAACGGCTGCCGCCGGGAGTTCCGTGATGGATTGCCTATACCCTAAGCGACCCGCATCACGGAAACAAGGGCCAGCTGATCAGCGTCCGCCGGCGCGGCTTAATGCCGCCGGAGTGAAGTTGCTGCGTTGTGCGTTGTAATCCCAGTTGTAGCCACGGGTATCGTTGATCAGGCCGGAGACGATGTAGCGTCCGTTGACCAGATCATAGATGGTTTCAGCGGCATACCAGGGCACCTGAACGTCCCAGAACTGCACCATGTGGCCTTCAGCAACACGCCAGAGGTTGCCACGACCGTCGTAGTGGTCAACATGGGCCAGCTGATAGGTGTCCTCATCAAAAAACATGGTGCGTTTGGCGTAGATATGGCGCTGACCATCACGCAGAGTCCCTTCCACTACCCACACCCGGTGCAGCTCATAACGGGTATGGTCGGGGTTGATGTGACCGGCACGGATGATGTCATTCACGCTCAGGTTGGTATCCAGCAGTTTGTAGGAGTTGTAGGGGATGTACATTTCCTTTTTGCCAACCAGACGCCACTCATAACGATCCGGTGCGCCGTTAAAGACATCCAGACCATCGGAGGTACGCTGACCATCCGCTGCAGTGCCGGGTCCGTCATAAGCCACCTGTGGAGCACGACGTACACGACGCTGACCGGCGTTGTAGATCCAGGCGCGGCGAGGCTCTTTCACCTGGTTCATGGTTTCCTGCACCAGCAGTACGGTACCGGACAAGCGTGCCGGAGCCGTGACCGACTGCAGGAAGTAGAACAGGCTGTTTTCTTCCGGGTCAGCGATGAACATGAACTCTTCGTTCAGGGTCACCGGGGTGAAGTTGCCGTTGGTCTGTGGTGTCACCAGCGTTACTTCACGTTCAGCACCGGGGCCGCGGTAACGGGTTGAGTGGTTCCAGACCAGCTCTACACCGGTTTTCGGAATCGGAAAGGGAGTGACCTGGCTGAAGCCCTCTACACCATTGCCATCATCCACCAGTCGAGCGCTGCCGGCATTCTGTTTGACCTGATCATAAACCGCCTGGGGGTAACCGGCGGTGCGGTGTGTCGGGTAAACCGGAATGCGGAAGGTATCGGGATACTTTTTCAGCATTTCGATCTGGCCGGGAGCCAGGCGAGCTTGGTGCTGTTGCCAGTTCTGGGCAGTGATCACATACAGGGGTTGTTCACCGGCAAAGGGATTGCCATAACCCTGACGCCAGTTGCCCGGGCCTTCTTTCAGGCCGCCGTTCCAGGCGGGGATACGGCCGTTGGCACCAGCGGTGCGCTCGGCACCCATGGGTGTCAGCTGGTTGCCGCCGAGGCGCTCGGCAGCCTGCAGACTGCTTGTAGCGGTAGTAGCCAGCAGTCCAGCGGTGAGGAGGGCTGCTGCCAGCCCACTCAGATTCAGATTGCGTGTTTTTGTTTTCATGATGCTGTCCTTCAATTCTGTGCGTGGAATCAGTAGTTCATGCCAACACTGAGGCTGATGAAATTGCGGTCATCCAGATCCCAGTAATCGGTGTCGAAATAGTGGGTGTAGCTCAGGCTGCCGAAGTAGGTGTTCATGTACTCGGCGCTCAGGGCTGTGCCCAGAATCTTGCGGCCTTCGTAGAACTGGCTGCCCGGCTCCGGACCATAACCACTCACGTCATGACTCCAGGTGACTGTTGGTTTCAGCGTCAGACCACCCACAAGAGCATTGGTGTATTCCAGCTGAGCGGCAATGCGGTAGCCCCAGGAGAACTCAGTGACATAGCCGTTGTCGGCAAATACCACGTCAGGATCCAAGCTGTCAGCAGAATCCTCCTTGCCCCAGGAACCATAAACGGAAGAGCGCCCAAAGCGGATTTCATCGGTGCTGGGCAGATCGTTGACATAGGTGAAACCCACTTCACCGATCAGGCGCAGGTTGTCTGCAGCCAGTACCCGGTTGAAGTCATGCAGGAAGGTGGTCTGGAACTGGAAAACATCAAACTCACGGTAACCCTTCTGTTCACCGGCTTCCAGCTCACGGATTTCGGAAGGAAGGCGCTGTAGTAAGGATCCGTAGATGGGAGTGGTATTGCTATTGTGTACTGCAGGGTCGTAGCCGAGGTTGCCCAGTAAGCCACGAACCAGCACGTCATTGGCATTGATCTGAATTGGGGCATCAGGACGGTAGGTGAACTCACCGGACCAAGCTGTACCTGAAGGCAGCAGGGTGGCAAATGAAATACCGAAAACCTTCTGGTCTTCCGGGAACTCGATGAAGTAGCGTGTTGGATCATCGCCGCCCGTGGCCCCGAGTGCACCACCAGTTGCTGCATTAGCGGCGACTGCACCATCAGAGCCGGAGCTTACAATGCCGCCAGCATAGGGTAGGCGGCTATGAATATTCTGGAAATAAAAGCCGAACTCTGTGCCGTTAAGTTGTTCAGCATACCATTTCAGTGCAATACCGAATTGGCCAGAGTTGCTTGCTTCACGATCTGATGCCCGCTCAGCAATGGTTGCGTCGCGACTGTCGCCACCTGTTCCTGTGTAGGCTGCTGCAAGACCGGAAAAAGGAGTACCTGCAAGGCTTCCATCCAGATTGTTCTGCTCGGAAATGCCCGACTGGTAATACACCGGCCCACAGCCTTCTGATGCAAAGTCATTGTTGGAGAAGAAGGTGCCGCAGGCATCGGCACGAGTGCGCTGCCATTCCAGCTGGTAATAACCCTGCAGGGTAAAGGCGCCGTTGTCATCCAGGGTGATGGAGCCGGACAGCATGGTCACCGGCAGCAGTGCGTCACGCAGTTCGGCACCGGGGCGACGCAGGGCCTGCACGTCAATCGGGTTGGCAACGTTCTGACCGCCCTGGATAAAGGTGCTTTCACCCCAGTTGAGTACATGGCGACCAAAAATCAGCTGTGCCGGGCGACCCATCACATCAAAATCACCCCACACATAAGCATCCATCAGCTCAATGCCGCTTTTGGCATCATCAAAGGCTGTGGTGCCCTTCCAGTCGTCAACCATGTCAGCACTGGATGGAGAACCACTCAGGTCGCTCAGGGCACGGTCATACCAATAGCGGAAGCTCAGGTTGGCGCCATAGTTGCGGTACTGGGCATGAGAAAAACTCAGGGAGTGATTACCGGTGATGGTCTGGGAGAAGGCATCGCCCTTGTCAAAGTTCATATTGCCATCATCGGTGTTACTGGAGCTGTGGCCCTGATAAGAGGCATTGCTGCTGGGGTTTTTGCCCATGGCCTCAAGGGTGCCGCGAGCAATGTAATCATTGTTGCGATTCTGGGTGCGCCAGCTGGAGCCAACGGCAATCTGGGAGTCGACTCGGACACTGACATCACCCAATTCAAACTGGGCAGCCTGGGCTTGTGATAACCCGGCAACCGCCAGGGCGATCAGGCTGAGACGGGGCAGGCCGGATTTCAGCATTCCGGTTCTGCGGTGAATTTTTTGACTCATGATGCTCACCTCTTGTTGTTATCTGGTGTTGTTGTCTGGTGTGGCTATTCACTGCCTGTTTCAGCCAGGAGCGTGCTATGCATGCATAATATTGGTATGTAAACAGGCGTTTGAATGATGTACGCCTAAGTCTGGTCCTCGACCTGGTATGCAGCTATCACTCTTAAGGATGATTTTTCAAACGCTGAAAGGGTGTTGTTAAAGTGGCTCTGCATCCGGGTGTGGTTTTTGGTAACACTTGCCGCTGAGGGTGTCCTTCATGTGGCAGTGCGGCATGGAAGGGTGCTAAGATTTTCTTCCATGACAGCTTCATCCAATCGGATCAGAGGGAAGAGACATGCGCAGAGTTGTGTTCAACCAGAAGGGCGGGGTCGGTAAATCCAGTATCACCTGTAATCTGGCTGCCATCAGTGCTGCCCAGGGGCATCCGACCCTGGTGGTGGACCTGGACCCGCAGGGCAACTCCAGTCATTACCTCACCGGTCAGCCGGCGCATGAAATGGATGGCAGCATGTTTGACTTTTTTGAACAGGCGCTGACCCTGGGGGGTGGCCGTAAAACCCTGGGTGACCTGGTGCATGCCACACCCTATGAGAACCTCTATGTACTGGTGGCTCATCCCGAGCTGGAAAGTCTGGAAGCCAAACTCGAATCCCGCTACAAGATCTACAAGCTGAAGGAAGCCTTGCAGGCGCTGAATGAGGTTTATCCCTTCATCTGGATTGATACACCACCGGCACTGAACTTCTTTTCGCGCTCGGCACTGATTGCCGCCCAGTCCTGCCTGATTCCTTTTGATTGTGATGCCTTCTCACGTCAGGCCCTGTATTCCCTGAAAGCCTCCATTGATGAGCTGAAGCAGGATCACAATGGTGATCTGGACATTGAAGGGATTGTGGTGAATCAGTTCAATGCTCAGGCGCGTTTGCCGCGTCAGTTGATTGATGAGCTGATGGCAGAGGGGCATCCGGTATTGCCAGTGCATCTGACCAGCTCCGTAAAGATGCGTGAGTCGCATCAGGTGTCTCGTCCTTTGACTCACTATGCTCCCAATCACAAGTTAACCAGGCAGTTCCAGGAGCTGTTCGAGCTGCTGCATGCCTGAAGACAATAACTCGCGCCCGGTCATCAGCAATCAGACCGGGCTGCATGATCAGCTTGAAACCGTGGTGCGGCGACATTGCACCAGCCCCTTTCAGAAACCTCTGGCCGATTTTAATGTGGCTGCCTTTGTCGAAGCCGATCAACGCCTGCAGCAGCATGGCGGGCCACTGATCCTTGATTCCTGTTGTGGTGTGGGTGCCAGCACACGGCTGCTGGCGCGACGTTTTCCACAGCATCTGGTGATCGGTGTGGATCGCTCGGAACATCGCCTGCAACGCCAGTGGGGTGAGTTGCCGGACAACGCCTTGCTGGTGCGTGCTGATCTGGTGGATTTCTGGCGCTTGGCGAGACAGGCAGGCTGGCGACCGGACTATCACTTTCTGCTGTATCCCAACCCCTACCCCAAAAAGAAGGATCTCAAGCTGCGTTGGCATGGTCATCCGGTGTTTCCGGATCTGCTGGCGCTGGGTGGTGTGCTGGAGTGTCGTAGCAACTGGAAACTTTATGTTGGAGAAATGCAACAGGCGCTGAAGTTTCTGGGGGTGGCTGCCGATTTAAACCCGGTTGAGATGGGGGATGAGCCCCTGACACCCTTTGAGCTTAAATATGCACGCAGCGGCCACCAACTCTGGCAGTTAAAGGCTCAGCTGCAGCACTGACCCAGACAAGGAATCCGCAACATGACCAAGGCCCTGAAGCAGTTCAACCAGATGTTCCCACTCTGGGCACTGCTGTTTGCCACACTCGCTTACTTTCAACCCCAGATTTTTCTTGGTCTCGGTGATCTGCCGTTGATTACGCTGCAGGACCTGCTGTTTTACCTGCTGGCCCTGATCATGTTTTTCATGGGGCTGACACTGACCCCGGCTGATTTTGTACGGGTGTTCACCCAGCCCCACAAGGTGCTGCTGGGAACCAGTATTCAGTTTTTATTGATGCCGCTGGTGGCCTGGATTCTGGCCAAGGCATTGTTGCTGTCACCGGAACTGACCGCTGGCATGGTGCTGGTTGGTGCCACGGCGGGCGGTACGGCATCCAATGTGATGACCTATCTGGCCGGTGGGCGGGTGGCCTTGTCGATCACCATGACGCTGGTGTCCACGCTGGTTGCCATTGTGGCCACGCCGCTGCTGACCCGTTTGTATGTAGGGCAGGCGCTGGAGGTGCCAGTGATCGACATGATGAAGGACATTGCCATGATTGTAGTGTTGCCAGTGGTGTTTGGGGTGATCTGCAACCGGGTATTTAATAGTCTGCTGCGCAAGTCCGACACCCTTTTTGCCACTGGTTCAATGCTGTGCATTCTGCTGGTGATTGCACTGGTGGTCAGTCTGAATGCCGGTCGCATTGCTGCACTGGCTCCGGTGCTGGCACTGGCGGTGATGTTGCACAATCTGGCCGGCCTGGCGGCAGGTTATTACGGCGCAAAATTCCTCAAGTGTGATGAGCGGGAATGCCGTACAATTGCCATTGAAGTGGGCATGCAGAATTCCGGACTGGCTGCAGCCCTGGCCGCCAAGTATTTCGGCGCCGCGGCAGCCCTGCCCGGTGCCCTGTTCAGTGTCTGGCACAATATTTCCGGTGCCTTGCTGGCCGGGCACTGGAGTCGCATCAAGGTAAAAGATGACCGCTGACGTTCCTGTTCCACCCCCTTCTGCCTTTGAGCAGGAGGTGCGCCGCATCGCTGATTCTCCCCGTGATTTCCCGCGTCGCCCCTTCCGGGCGCGCGGCAGTTTTGTGCGCCGTTGTGACGGCTGTCGCATGCCGAAGGATTATTGCATCTGCCGTTTCCGCACCGAGGTGCTGGCCAGTGCTCAGTTCTGGGTGTTGATGCACACCGAGGAAGTGAACAAGCCCACCAATACCGCGCGCCTGATCGGTGATACCCTGGCTGATACCCGGGTGTTTGCCTGGGATCGCATGCAGCCTCCGGCAGAACTGCTGGCTTTATTGCAGGACCCGGCCTACCAGCCCTTTATCATCTTCCCGGACGACCAGCCGGATTATCAGCACCGCGTGGTGGACTTCACTTCGGCTCGACAAGGGCAGGAGCAACGTCGCCCGGTATTCCTGTTGCTGGATGGCACCTGGCGGCAGGCGCGGCGCATGTTCCGCAAAAGCCCCTGGATGGATCATTTGCCGGTATTGCCGCTGCGCACCGAGCAGAAAACGGATTATCGCCTGCGCAAACCGGCTTCAGAGCAGCACCTGTGTACTGCAGAGGTGGGTATTGAGCTGTTGAAGCTGTCGGGTGATCTGCAGGCAGCAGAAGTGCTGCAGCAGTATTTTACGGTGTTTAATCAGGGTTATGGTGCTGCACGGCATCAGCGCCCGTCCGGGCTGACTGAAGCCATGCAGTGGTTGCTGGATTATCAGGCCAGTGCATCCAGGTAACGCTCTGCATCCAGTGCTGCCATGCAGCCGGTTCCAGCCGAGGTGATGGCCTGGCGATAAATGTGATCGCTGACATCGCCGGCGGCAAACACACCTTCCACACTGGTGGCGGTGGCATTGCCGTTCAGGCCGGACTGCACCTTGATGTAACCGTTGTTCATGGCCAGTTGCCCGGCAAACATATCGGTATTGGGTTTGTGGCCGATGGCAATGAATACGCCCATCACCGGAATTTCACGGTTGCTGCCATCTTCAGTGGATTTCAGCTTCAGCCCGGTGACGCCGGAAGCATCCCCCAGCACTTCTTCCAGCTGATGGTTCCAGAGGATTTCGATATTGCCGCTGCGGGCCTTCTCAAACAGCTGGTCCTGCAGGATCTTCTCTGATTTCAGGCTGTCACGCCGGTGAATCAATGTCACCTTGCGGGCAATGTTGGACAGGTACAGGGCTTCTTCCACGGCAGTGTTGCCGCCGCCTACCACCGCCACATCCTGGTTTTTGTAAAAGAAGCCGTCGCAGGTGGCGCAGGCGGACACACCGCGCCCCATAAAGGCCTCTTCGCTGGGCAAGCCGATGTACTGGGCGCTGGCGCCAGTGGCAATGATCAGGGCATCGCAGGTGTAACTGCCCTGGTCGCCCTGCAGGGTGAAGGGGCGCTGCTGCAGGTTAACGCTGTGAATGTGATCAAACAGCACTTCGGTTTCAAAACGCTCGGCATGGCGGCGCATGCGTTCCATCAATTCCGGTCCTTGCACGCCCTGGTCGTCGCCCGGCCAGTTGTCAACTTCAGTGGTGGTGGTTAACTGGCCGCCCATCTGCATGCCGGTGATCAGCAGGGGTTTCAGGTTGGCGCGAGCGGCATAGACTGCGGCGGTGTAACCGGCGGGCCCGGAGCCGAGAATGATCAGTTTGCTGTGACGATTGCTGCTCATGAAAACTCCTGCAGGCAAAAACGAATGGAGCGGGCTGGCCGCATTGCAAAAGAATATGAGGGCGACAAGGCGTTAACACAAGCCCTGCTCAATCGTTTTCCCGTCGCAGATAAACGCTGCTTACTTCACCGCTGTGATCAATGCTGACTTCAACATTGATGGGTGCGCAGCAGGTGTCACAATCCTCTACGCATTCATGGCTGCCTGCCGAAGTATCTATGGCCAACTGCAAGGGGCTACCGCAATAAGGGCAGTGGTCGTGATGGGTCCAGAGCATTTCTTCATTCATGACTGGTCTCCTGAAACGGCAGGAATGCCGGTTTAGATTTCAGTCTAGCAGCTGCTTCAAGGAAGCGTGACACAAGCGTTATGCATGCGCGCAGAGATTGTTGCAGGATCTGGAGTGACTGGTTGCGGTCAAGCTGCGCGGAATATGGAGGTTGGTGCAGAGCGGCTGCTTTGAAGCGATGATGCTTTTGGTGCCGGCACCAGGAATCGAACCCGGGACCTACTGATTACAAGTCAGTTGCTCTACCAGCTGAGCTATACCGGCTTCAGGGTATTACAGGGGAGAAAAAGAGAGATCAGGATGGCTGGGGTAGGAAGATTCGAACTCCCGAATGCCTGGACCAAAACCAGGTGCCTTACCACTTGGCGATACCCCAACACTGATCCTGAATTTGTTGGTGGCCAGAGGCGGAATCGAACCGCCGACACAGGGATTTTCAATCCCTTGCTCTACCGACTGAGCTATCTGGCCTCAACGGGTGCACATTAAATAGATTTTGCTTTCGTCCGTCAAGCGCTTTTATGAAAAAAAATCCTTTTTTTGTTCAGATGCTTAGCTGGCGCGGCTCTGGTGAAGTTCATCACTGGTCAGACGGGGGTACATAACCCTCGGCCTGATCAATTTCTTCGTTGTTAAAAAAGCCTTCCATCTGTTCTTGAAGGTATTGACGGGTTGCCGGTTCAAAAACTTTCAGGCGTTTTTCATTGATCAGGCGCGTCTGGTGAGCCATCCATTCCTGCCAGGCTTTTGCTGAAACTGTGTTCAGGATTTCCTGGCCGCGTGGGCCAGGCAGGGGTGGGGTTTCCAGTGCGGGCAGGTCTTGCTGGTATTTGCGACAGAAAACGGTGCGAGTCATGGGGTCTCCCAAAAAGCCATAAAATTAGAGATCAAGGCTGTCAGTGGCTCAAGAGGTCTTTGATCGGGCTTGCAGTAAACGACTGACCGGTGCGGCCAGGCCAATGCTGGATCTTGTGTCTGGATCATACCAGTTCAGTGGTCGGCTGTGATAACCCGGTTCAGCCCTGGGTTCACCCGGGTTGGCAGCGTCTGTGTTGAGCTGGTGTGAGTGAATCATCAACTGCAATCGATAGTGACTGAAGGTGTGCAGTTGCTGATGAACATCACCAGTCAGGCTGCTGCCTGGGTATTGTTGCTCCAGCCATTGTTGCAACTGTGACGCCTCGTCAAACTCCGGCAAGCTCCATAAGCCGCCCCAGATACCGTTTGCAGGGCGTTGCTCCAGTAACAGGTGTTGAGCCGGGTTGGTTAACAGCAGTGCGTGGCGGGTGTGTTCCGGCAGTTTTTTACCCGGTTTTGCGGTGGGTAGCTGGTCGGTGCGTCCCTGCAGGTGTGCCTGGCAATGCTCCTGCACCGGGCAGCTGCCACATTGCGGGTTGCGTGGTGTGCAGCAGGTGGCTCCCAGGTCCATGATGGCCTGGGTGTATTCAGCCAGACGGGTGTCTGGGGTCAACTGATCGGCTTTCTGCCATAACAGTCGGGTGATGGCCGACTGTCCTGGCCAGCCTTCAATGGCAAAATAACGCGCAACAACGCGTTTCACGTTACCGTCCAGAATCACGGCACGTGCACCGGTGCTGAAAGCGCGAATGGCTGCAGCGGTGGAGGGGCCAATGCCAGGCAGGGCTTCCATCAGTTGCTGGTCATGAACCGGAAACGCCCCCTGGTGTTCAGCAACCACCTGTTGGGCGCAGCGATGCAGATTGCGTGCGCGGCTGTAATAACCCAGCCCGGCCCAGTGGTGCAGCACTTCATCCAGGCTGGCTGCAGCCAGGGATGCCAGATCGGGAAAGCGAGTCATGAAGCGCTGGTAATAACCCAGTACGGTGGTGACCTGGGTTTGTTGCAGCATGATTTCTGACACCCAGATGCGGTAAGGGTCTTGTGTCTGTTGCCAGGGCAGGTGCTTGCGCCCCTGATGTTGATACCAGTCGAGCAGTGAGTCTGAAAAACAGGTTACTTTCATGTGAATGAATATTCTGGAAAAAGTGTGATTTGGTTCCGATATTGGTTAAAAAAGGGTTTACATTTAAATGGCAGGCTACTTAAGATGGCTGAATTTTATCCAACATAACAATAATGGCCGGGGTGATGGTTTGATACTAACACCTTGTCCCGGCGTTCAGGAACAGAGTAATGGATTCTCCGTTTGTGCAGGACAAGTCGCAGTTGGTGGCACAGCAGTTACGTCTGAGACGCTCGCTGATGGCCAGCGGTGCCGGTTTTGCTGCCAGCCTGGTGATGCTGCTGGCCTGGCAGTTGGGTTATGTGGGGTGGGAGATACCACAGCTTGCTGCATTTCTGCTGCTGACCAGCCTTGGTTATTTGTTGTTTCCCTGGTTAATCCACTCTTCTCGCAATCTGACTTTCACTGATCCAAGTTTGACGGCCCATCAGCTGGGTTGGCATTTGTTGGTGAATACTTATGCCATGTATGCCGCTGCTGAAATCCGCAGCTTGTTAATTGTTAATTTTATTCTGTTGATGTTGTTTGCGGTGTTTCGTTTTCATCCGCGCAAGTTACCTCTGCTGGCGGTGTTGTTATTGGCCAGTTATTGCCTGGCAGTATTGGCGCAGGTGTTATGGAGTCCGCTGGATGTGCACTGGTCTCATGAGACCCTGATCGCACTGGTTTTTCTGCTGGCGTTGATCGGTTTAAGCCTGCTGGGTGCCGAGATAGCCAGTTTGCGGCTGGCATTAAAGCGGCGTAATGCGCACCTGGCGGCTGCCAAGGCGCGCATTGAAGAGTTGGCGGTGACTGACGAGTTGACCGGGCTTTACAACCGCCGCCATCTGATGCGGATTATTCGACGTCAGAAGGGTCTGGCGGATCGTGGGAATTATGCCTTTTCGCTGGCCTTTGTTGATCTGGATTATTTCAAGCGCATTAATGATGCTTATGGCCACGGTGTGGGCGATCAGGTGTTGATTGCCGTGGCGCAGGAGATTCGCCGCACCCTCCGTGATGTGGACTATGTGGCCCGCATCGGCGGTGAAGAGTTTGTACTGGTGCTGGCTCAGACCGGGTATCAGGAAGCCCTGCGTATTGCTGAGCGGCTGCGCTCGGATATGGAGCGACTGATTGTTGAAGTGGCTGAGGATCATCCGAATCTGAAGTTGACAGCATCCATTGGCATTGCAACCTATCATTCGCCGGAAACTGTGGCGCAGCTGATGAAGCGCGCGGATATGGCACTTTATGCGGCCAAGGGTTGTGGTCGTAACTGCATTGTCGGTGAACAGGAGTTGCCGCCAGATACTGGCATGACTGAGTCGATGGCTGATGAATCACTGGTGGCGCCTGGGCATGAGTCAACGGAAGCCGAGCAGCAGGATGACGCCAGAGGCAATCCTGAGTGGCAGGTCTGAAGTTGCTGCAGTGGGCCGGCTGAGAGTGCTCAGCGGCGATCCACAAAAAAGGCTTCCAGTTGTTGTTTGCAGGCTCCTTTCAAAAGGCCGCCCTGCACTTGTAAGCGGTGATTGAACCAGGGTTGGGCTGGCAGATTGCACACTGACTCCACACAGCCGCTACGTGGCTCTTTGGCACCATAATAGAGTGCACGGATGCGGGCATGCATGATGGCCCCCATGCACATGGTGCAAGGCTCCAGTGTCACGTAGAGGTCGCAATCGGTCAGGCGGTAGTTACCCAGATGGCTGCAGGCTTCACGAATGGCCAGCATTTCGGCATGGGCAGTAGCGTCAGCCAGGCTGATGCAGCGATTGAACCCCCGACCGATGATTTCACCCTGAGCATTCACCACCAGGGCACCCACTGGCACCTCACCCAGGCTGGCCGCCTCAGCAGCCAGTTCCAGTGCGCGGTGCATGTAGAACTCGGGCTTGCGAAGGCTTGAGGGGTTAGCTTCTGTTTGCATCAGTCAGTGCCAGAGCCGCTTCCAGTACACGCTGGTGCTGCCCTTCTTCACAGGCATTCAGCAGCCTTAATCCCATGTATTGATTGGCAGGCAGGCTGTCTGGTGGTGAAAAGCTGGCATTTTCAGCCAGGGCCACCAGGCGCATAAAAATGCCGAAGGTTTCAATCCGGTTCAGCCGCACCTGCTGTTGAGCTTCGCCCAGCGGACAGACGGAGTGCTCCATCGCCTGCAGCAGATTTTTGGCCACCACCCGGAAGCTCT
This sequence comes from Marinospirillum alkaliphilum DSM 21637, assembly GCF_900119735.1. GTDB lineage: Bacteria > Pseudomonadota > Gammaproteobacteria > Pseudomonadales > Halomonadaceae > Marinospirillum > Marinospirillum alkaliphilum. Next base: position 84,781 of record NZ_FPJW01000010.1, read on the forward strand.
GTTGCAGCTCCTTGCCCTCAAAAAAGGACTCTTGCTCTGAGGTCAGCATCAGCCGTGACTGGATCATCACCATGCGGTGCTCCAGCGGATTGAAACCGCTGCCGGTGCTGGCGCTGGCAGGAACAGCCAGGGCTGCCAGACCAATCAGGCCCAGCAGCCACAGGCTTAAACGTTGCAGAAGGATCAGGTTCATTCCCATTCAATGGTCGCCGGGGGTTTGGAGGACACGTCGTAAGTGACCCTGGAAACACCGGCAAGTTCATTGATGATGCGGTTGGAGACTTTTTCCAGCAGCTCGTAGGGCAGGTGAGCCCAGCGGGCAGTCATGAAGTCGATGGTTTCCACGGCGCGCAGGGCAATGACCCATTCATAACGGCGGCCATCACCGACCACACCGACGGATTTGACCGGCAGGAATACAGCAAAGGCCTGGCTGGTCTTGTCGTACCAACCGGCTGCACGCAGTTCTTCGATGAAGATGGCGTCAGCATCACGCAGGATGTCGGCGTATTCCTTTTTCACTTCACCCAGGATGCGCACGCCCAGACCCGGACCAGGGAAGGGGTGGCGATACACCATGTCGTAGGGCAGGCCCAGTTCCAGGCCAATCTTGCGCACTTCATCCTTGAACAGTTCACGCAGGGGTTCAACCAGTTCCATGCGCATGGTTTCCGGCAGGCCACCCACGTTGTGGTGAGATTTGATCACGTGCGCCTTGCCGGTTTTGGCGGCGGCGGATTCGATCACGTCCGGGTAGATGGTGCCCTGCGCCAGAAAGTCGACATCTTTCAGTTTGTTGGCTTCCTCATCAAACACATCAATGAAGGTGTTGCCGATCACCTTGCGTTTGGCTTCCGGGTCGCTGACCCCTTTCAGGCGGCCAAGGAAGAGTGCTTCTGCATCGGCACGGATGACGCGAACACCCATGTTGCGGGCGAACATCTCCATCACCTGATCGCCTTCACTCTTGCGCAGCAGGCCGTTGTCAACAAACACACAGGTGAGCTGGTCGCCAATGGCCTTGTGCAGTAGGGCGGCCACCACGGAAGAATCCACGCCACCGGACAGACCCAGCAGCACCTTGCGGTCACCCACCTGTTCGCGCACCCGCTGGATCAGGTCTTCAATGATCTGGGCCGGAGTCCACAGGGCATCACAGGCGCAGATTTCACGCAGGAAGTGCTCCAGCATGCGTTTGCCCTGCAGGGTGTGGGTCACTTCCGGGTGGAACTGCACGCCGTAAAAGCGTCTGGCTTCGCAGCTCATGGCAGCAATGGCACAGCTGGGGGTGGAGGCGGTGATGACAAATTCAGATGGCAGTTCCACCACCTTGTCACCATGGCTCATCCACACATCCAGCAGGCCCTTGCCATCGGCAGTCAGGTGGTCGCGGATGTCATGAAAGAGTGCTGACTCTGCTTCCAGTTGCACCTGTGCATAACCGAATTCACGCACATTGGAGCCTTGCACCTTGCCACCCAGTTGCTCGGCCATGGTCTGCATGCCGTAGCAGATGCCCAGTACCGGCACACCCAGGGTGAAAACACACTCGGGGGCGCGGGGGGAACCGACTTCGGTGACGGACTCGGGACCACCAGCCAGAATGATGCCTTTCGGAGCAAAAGCGCGAATGTCGGCTTCACTCATGTCAAAGGCAAAAATCTCACAGTAAACGCCCAGTTCCCGCACGCGGCGGGCAATCAGCTGGGTGTACTGGGAGCCAAAGTCCAGAATCAGGATCTTGTGGGCGTGAATGTCTTGTACAGGTGACTGCATGGATATCAAATCTCTCAGCTGACGCGATAGTTGGGGGCTTCTTTGGTGATCTGCACGTCATGGACGTGAGATTCCCGCATGCCGGCACCGGTGATCTTCACAAAGCGTGGTTTGTTGCGCATGGTTTCAATGTCGGCGCAGCCGGTGTAACCCATGGAGGCACGCAGGCCACCCATCAGCTGATGCACAATGGCACTCATGGCGCCCTTGTAGGGTACGCGGCCTTCAATGCCTTCCGGTACCAGTTTTTCCACACCGGCATCCTTGTCCTGGAAGTAGCGGTCAGAAGAACCCTGCGACTGACCCATGGCACCCAGTGAACCCATGCCACGGTAGGCCTTGTAAGTCCGGCCCTGATACAGCTCCACTTCACCCGGTGCTTCTTCGGTACCGGCCAGCAGGCCACCAACCATGATCACGCTGGCACCGGCAACGATGGCCTTGGCCAGGTCGCCGGAGAAACGCACACCGCCATCAGCAATCAGCGGGATGCCATAGGGTTTGAGGGCGTCAGCCACATTGGAGACAGCGGAAATCTGTGGCACACCGACACCGGCGACAATGCGTGTGGTGCAGATGGAGCCGGGGCCGATGCCCACTTTCACTGCGTCAGCACCGGCTTCGGCCAGTGCCACGGCGGCTTCGGCGGTGGCAATGTTGCCACCGATCACATCCACCTGCGGGAAGTTTTCCTTCACCCAGCGCACCCGGTCAATCACGCCCTTGGAGTGACCATGGGCGGTGTCGACCACAATCACGTCCACTCCGGCTTCAACCAGGGCAGTGACGCGCTCGGGGGTTTCCGGGCCGGTGCCGACTGCGGCACCGACACGCAGGCTGCCGTTGGCATCCTTGGCGGCCAGTGGGTAGGTCTTGGCTTTTTCCACATCACGGAAGGTCACCAGGCCGCGCAGGTGGAAGTCCTTGTCGACCAGCAGCATTTTTTCAATGCGGTGTTCGTACAGGCGTGCCTTGATCTGCTCCAGCGGGGTGTTTTCCAGGGCGGTGACCAGCTTGTCTTTTGGGGTCATGATGGCCGCAACGGTGTCACCGGCATGGGGCTTCACACGCAGGTCACGACCGGTGACGATGCCCACCAGCTTGTCGCCTTCCACCACTGGGAAGCCGGAGAAGCCGTAATCTGCGGCCATTTCCATCAGTTCGTGGATCTTGGTGGTGGGTGCCACGCTGACGGGGTCTTTCACCACCACGCTTTCGTGTTTCTTGACCTTGCGCACTTCAGCAGCCTGCTGGGCAATGGTCATGTTCTTGTGAATGATGCCGATGCCACCTTCCTGGGCAATGGCAATCGCCAGACGCGCTTCGGTGACAGTATCCATGGCCGCGGAAACCAGTGGAATGTTCAGCTCCACGTTGCGCGTGATGCGGGTTTTCAGGCTGACGTCTTTCGGCAGGATTTCGGAATAACCGGGTACCAGCAAAACATCATCGAAGGTGAGGGCTTCTTCAACGATCCGTAACATAGATGACCTGCGATTCTGGGGGTGTGGGGGTGACAGGTGGTGGAAGACCTGCCGATGAAAAAGTTAATCGCCTATTTTAGCTGACGCGGGTTGCAGCGACAACGTTATGTGGTGTTGCGTTCTTCAACCAGTTGTTCAAGTTGTTGCTCTATGCGAGCCAGTGCCTGTAATCCTTCATCAGTGAACAGAAAATCTCTTTTGTGGTGATGAATGCGTCGGTGGCTGACATGGTATTGCTGCGCCACCTGTAACAGTGCCCGTCGCAGCGCTTCGGCTTCAGGGTCATGGTGCAGCGGGTGGGCCAGACCGAAGTCCCAGGCACTTTCTTCCAACTGCCCGGAACGGGCCAGTCGGGTCAGTTCCAGCAGCCGTTCCGGGCGCTGGCGCAGGTTGCGCTGCCCAAAACGCAGCAGCAGCCAGAACAGCAGCAACATCAGCGGCATGACCAGCAGCAGGGTCACCAGAAACACCATTGCAGACTCCTTTACCAGGCAGTGATGTGTTAGATTAGCAGGCCGCCATTTGGTTTACTGCTGTAAGGAAGATGCGCCCAAGATGACTGCCGCAGCCGGAGATGTTTTTCCACCCACCGATTCGGTCGGGCTGGTTCAGCCCCAGACGTTCACCTTTGATCAGCCTTTACCACTGGCCAGTGGCAATCGCCTCGAAAACTGGCAATTGATGGTGGAGACCTATGGTGAGCTGAATGCGGACGCCAGTAATGCGGTGCTGATCTGCCATGCCCTGTCCGGCAATCATCATGCCGCTGGTTATCACGATCCTGAAGATCGCAAACCCGGCTGGTGGGACAGTTACATCGGTCCCGGTAAACCCATTGATACCCGGCACTTTTTTGTGGTGGCCCTGAACAATCTGGGTGGCTGCCATGGCTCCACCGGCCCTTCTTCCATCAATCCTGCCACCGGCCAGCCTTACGGCCCGGATTTTCCGGTGATGACGGTGGAGGACTGGGTGGATTCTCAGGCGCTGCTGGCGGATCGACTCGGCATTCAGCAGTGGGCGGCCGTGGTGGGTGGCAGTCTGGGCGGCATGCAGGTGCTGGAGTGGTCCCTGCGTCATCCGCAGCGCCTGCGTCATGCGGTGGTGATTGCCAGTACGCCGCGTCTTTCAGCCCAGAACATTGCCTTTAATGAAGTGGCGCGCCAGGCCATCATGTCCGACCCGGATTTTCGGGAAGGACGTTACCAGCAAGCCGGGGTGATTCCACGTCATGGTCTGGGACTGGCCCGCATGATTGGTCACATCACCTACCTGTCGGAGCATTCGATGGGTGAAAAATTCGGTCGTGACCTGCGCAGCGACAAACTGAATTACGGTTTTGATGTGGAGTTTCAGGTGGAGTCCTACCTGCGTTATCAGGGTGAAACCTTTTCCGAAAGTTTTGATGCCAACACCTACCTGCTGATGACCAAGGCACTGGATTATTTTGATCCGGCGGCCCGTTACGGAGGAGATCTGCCGCGTGCAGTGAGTGAAGCTCAGTGCAGTTTTCTGGTGGTCAGCTTCACCACCGACTGGCGTTTTTCACCGCGTCGTTCGGAAGAACTGGTGAATGCGCTGACAGCGGCTCGCAAGCGGGTCAGTTATGCCCGCATCAAGTCACCGCATGGGCATGATGCCTTCCTGATTCCGGATCAGCGTTATGAAGCGGTGTTTACTGCCTACATGCAGCGAGTGGCAGCAGAAAGCCATGCTGAAGGAGCTGTATCATGAGACAGGATCTTGCCATTATTGCTGACTGGGTGCGCCCCGGTAGTCGCGTGCTGGACCTGGCCTGTGGTGACGGTGAACTGATGCACCATCTGCAGCAACACAAGCAGGTCACCGGTTACGGGCTGGAAATTGACGCCGACAAGATCACCGATTGCATTCGCCGCGGTGTGGATGTCATTGAGCAGGATCTGAACCGTGGACTGGGCAACTTTGCTGACAACAGTTATGACACGGTGATCATGACCCAGGCCCTGCAAGTGCTGCGCCGTCAGGATCTGGCGCTGGACGAGATGCTGCGGGTCGGGCAGGAAGCGATTGTCACCTTCCCCAACTTCGCCCATTGGCGTTGCCGCTTTTACCTGACCTTCAAGGGGCGTTTGCCGGTATCCAAAACCCTGCCCTATCAGTGGTATGACACACCCAACATCCACCTGATCACCTTCAAGGATTTTGAAGTTCTGCTGCGTGAAAAGGGGCTGAAGGTGCTGGATCGGGCTGTGGGCGATCTGGCTTACGAAGGTCACTGGAAGGCGCGGGTATGGCCGAACCTTTTCGGAGAAGTGGCCATTTATCGCATTGGTCGTTAATCCTTCAGGCATAACCAGGGTTTTCAGGAGTCACAGATGCCAAGATTGATCACTCATACCACCGGGCTGTTTACTGCACTGTTGATGTTGCTGCTGGTGTCTGCGCCAGTGGTGGCCCAGCAAAGCGGCATTGACCGGGTCGGTGCTTACGAAATCCATTATGACGTGTTGCCCACGGCCTTTCTGAATCCTCAGGTGGCGCAGGGTTACAATCTGGTGCGCAGCCGCGGGCAGGGTATGGTGCGGGTCACCGTATTGAAACGTCTCGATGATGGTTCAGTGGAACCGGTACGGGCCACGGTATCCGGGCAGGTGGGTAATCTGGCCGGACAGGTCAACGGTCTGGGTTTTCGCATGGTGGAAGTGGGGCGGCGAGAAGGTTATTCGCATATTGCCACCTTCCGTTTCAGCCATGATGATCCACTGCGCTTTAACCTGCGGGTGATTTATGCACCCGGTGAGCCACCCCATGAACTGCATTTCATTCGTCGCCTGTATCTGGACTAACCCCGATGAATACACAAAAACTGATACTGGCCAGTGGAAATGCCGGCAAACTGAAAGAGTTTTCCGGGCTGCTGGCACCCCTGGGTTGGCAGGTGGAAGCCCAGCAGCTTCATGGGGTGCCGGAAGCGGAAGAAACCGGTCTGACCTTTGTGGAAAATGCCCTGATCAAGGCGCGTAATGCGGCCCTGCATACCGGTTGTGCGGCACTGGCTGACGACTCCGGGGTAGAAGTGGATGCCCTGCAGGGCGCACCGGGCATTTATTCGGCCCGTTTTGCCGGGCCCGGTTGCGGCGATGCTGAGAACAATGCGCTGCTGCTGGAGTGTTTACAGGGAGTGCCGGAAGCTGAACGCACTGCACGCTACTGGTGTGTGCTGGCTTTCCTGTGTTTTGCTGATGATCCGACACCGGTGATCGTGCAGGCCAGCTGGGAAGGACGCATTCTGACTGCCCCACGGGGTGAGGGTGGTTTTGGTTATGACCCACTATTCTGGTTGCCGGAACTGGGCAAGACCGCTGCCGAGTTGAGCAAGGAAGACAAGAACCGCATTTCTCATCGGGGGCGGGCCAGTCAGCTGCTGCTTGAGCAGTTGCTGCAGCGTTTTGGTCATTGATGGCCATGGTTGAGATGCCTGGTGTAACAGGCGCTGTGCTGCCGTTATCCCTTTATGTGCACCTGCCCTGGTGTGTGCGCAAATGCCCCTATTGTGACTTTAATTCCCATGCCTTAACCGGTGCACAGGCCGGTTTGCCGACCCTGGATGAAGCCACCGAGCAACACTATGTGCAGGCCTTGCTGGCGGATCTGGATCATGAGTTGCGTGCCTGGCCGGAACTGGCCGGTCGACCGCTGGAATCGATCTTTTTTGGGGGCGGTACCCCCAGCCTGATGTCCCCGGCCGGTTACCGCCGGTTTTTTGCGGAACTGCGTCAGCGGCTGATGTTGCCGGATGCCTGTGAAATCACCCTGGAAGCCAATCCCGGCACGGTCGAGCAGTCACGTTTTGCCGGTTACCGGGATGCCGGCATCAATCGCCTGTCGATGGGCGTGCAGTCTTTCGGTGCTGAGCAGTTGCGGGCACTGGGGCGCATTCACTCCGCTGATGAAGCCCGTCTGGCGGCACTGGCGGCACGCCGTGCCGGCTTTGACAACTTCAATCTGGACCTGATGCATGGTTTGCCACAGCAGACCGAAGCCCTGGCGCTGGCTGATCTGCAGCAGGCACTGGAACTGGAACCCACTCACCTGTCCTGGTATCAGTTGACGCTGGAACCCAATACCGAGTTTTTCCGTCGCCCACCAGCGCTGCCGGAAGAAGACCTGCTGGTGGCGATCCAGGATGCCGGGCAGGCTGTGTTGCAGCAGGCTGGTTTTCAGCACTATGAGGTGTCGGCTTATTGCCGACCCGGCCACCAGGCACGTCACAACCTCAACTACTGGACCTTTGGTGATTATCTGGGGCTGGGAGCCGGTGCCCATGGCAAATTAACCCGCGTTGATGCAGCGGCACCCGGTGGTCTTTTTATTGAACGCCGCTGGAAAACCCGTCAGCCTCAGGCCTATCTGTCACGCTTGCTGGAAGGTCGGGATTTTCTGGCGGGAAGTGAAGTGCTGGATGCCGCAGCGCGACCGGTTGAATTCATGATGAATGCCCTGCGTCTGGCCGATGGGGTGGATGCTGCCCTTTATCCTCAGCGTACTGGTTTGTCGCTGGCAGGCATTGAGCCGTTGCTGGCCAATTTGCGCCAACGTGAACTCTGGACGGATGACCCATCGCGGTTGGCCTGTTCAGCACTGGGCTGGCGCTGGTTAAACACAGTACTTGAACAGTTTATGTCAGAATGATCCACTAACTTATCCACAGGGAATGCTGCATGAAATCCAGTTTTTTATTCTGCCGTCGTGGAGTTTTACTGCTGTTATTACTGAGCCTGGTGTTGTTCCTGCTCGGTTGCTCCGCTGGTAAAGATCCGATTCCTGCCTTGCCACAGGTACAGACAGATCCTGAGCGCCTGTATCTGGCCGGTTTGTCTTCCGGTGCCACCATGGCGCATCAGTTACACCTGGCCTGGCCCGAGGAAATCCGCGGTGTGGCACTGTTTTCAGCCAGTCCTTATGCCTGTGCACGTCAGGGCGTAAGTGCTGCGCTGCACCGCTGCATGGGTGTCAGTCGTGGTGTGCCGAGTGTGGAAACCACCCTGCTGGCGATTCAGGAGTCGGCGGCTGAAGGCCAGATCGGTGATCCTGAACACCTGGCATCCAGCCGGGTTTATCTTTATCGGGGTGGCGTGGACCCAGTGGTGAACTGGCGGGTCAGTGAAGTGGTGGAAAAAAGTTATGCACAACTGGTTGATGAGGGGCTATTGAGTTATACCCAGCCGTTTGCCGGGCATGGTTTACCCACGGAGCGTGACGGAGTGGCCTGTGCATTGACTGCGGCTCCTTTTATGAATGCCTGTGGTTTTTCCGGCGCTGCAGCCGGTCTTGAACACCTGGATGGTGCCGTGCGCCATGAGGTGACCACTCAGACCAGAGGGCAGTTATTACCTTTTGATCAGCGGGTATTGCGTGGTGCCAGCAAGGGACTGGCCGATCAGGGTTTTGTTTATCTGCCGGATGGGTGTGCCGAACCTGGGCGCTGTGGTTTGTTGATGGTGTTGCACGGTTGTGAGCAAGCCAGCGAAGTGCTGGGTGAAACCTTCATCAGACAAAGCGGTTATCTGCAGCAGGCGGATGCCCGTGAGCTGGTGGTGGTATTCCCGCAGATCAGCAAAAGCCTGCCGAATCCAAAAGGTTGCTGGGATTGGTGGGGGTATGAATCCTCTGCCTTTGATACCCGTGAAGGCCCGCAGATGCAGGCGCTTCACAGCATCTGGCGACACTTCACTGAATCACCGTGAAGTCAAAATAACTGCCCCAGGTGGGTTGCAGGTTGATGCCTTGTTGATTGACCAGAATGCTGGCACGCCAGACCATCACGCTGTCGGTACACAGGCTGAGTAGTGGTGTGGCAGTGAATACACCTCCGCCCTGATGCATCATGGTGGTGCGGTTGTATCCCATGTACATGTCTCGTCCTTGCAGATCCACTTCCAGTTTCAGCTGCTCCAGCTCGGCCGCACTGAATCCTTCCAGCTGGACCGTGATGGGTAACAGCTCCAGTGGCCTGGGGTCTTCGCTGTGGAGTGTAAAACGCAGGCTGCGGGCGTGAGGCAAGCTAACCTGACAACTGGGGCCGGGTAATTCACACTGTTCAGACAAATGCCAGTTGACCCGATCCTGTTGGTGGTCGCGCAGGTAGTCTGATACATACCAGATGACCAGCAGGATGCTGAGCAGGGTGACCAGAATGAAAAAATTCAGCGGATAGGGTTTTCTGGAACGGGTCCGGGTCATGTCTGGTTCTCGGATCAACAGGGTTCAGCCTGGTGGTGTAAACAGGATCAATCAGCTTAGCAAAGGCGTATTGCCCCTGCCTGCGGTCGGGTGACGCATAAAACGGAGAAAATCAGAGATATGCTGACACTGGTGCATGCGCTGGGTCCGGTTTTTGTTGTGATACTGCTGGGTGTTCTGCTGAAGCGGTTGAATTTTCCATCCGGGGATTTCTGGCCACAACTGGAACGCCTGGTGTATTTTTTCCTGTTTCCGGCAATGCTCACCACACGCCTGGCACTGGCCGATTTTTCCGGGCTGGCAGTGGGTCGGGTGTTGCTTGCAGTGCTGTTGTTGTTGCTGGTGATGAGCCTGCTGGTGGTTGCCTTGCGGCGCCTGATCAGCCGCCATGGTGCTGAGTTTACATCGGTTTATCAAGGTGCGCTGCGCTTTAATACCTATGTGGCACTGGCGGTGTCGGCTGAGCTGTTCGGCAGTCTGGGGCTGGCGTTGGCGGCAGTGATCATGGCGTTGATGATTCCCTTGTTGAATCTGTTGTGTGTGCTGGTGTTTGCCGTTTATGCCGGGGAACAACGGGCCAGCCTGCAGACCACGCTGCTGGCAGTGGTGAAGAACCCGCTGATTCTGGCCTGTCTGGCCGGCATTCTGCTGAATGTCACCGGCATTGGCCTGCCAGGCTGGAGTCAGCCAGTGATGGAAATTCTGTCACGGGCAGCCTTGCCGTTGGGACTGCTGGCAGTGGGTGTGGCACTGAATCTGGACGCCTTGCGCGGAGCCGGTGGGCCACTGGTGTATTCCAGCCTGCTGAAGCTGCTGTCGATGCCGCTGCTGGCGGTGGGCATCAGCCTGCTGCTGGGGTTAAGCCATCAGGAGCAGGCGGTACTTGTGCTGTTTGCTTCCATGCCAACGGCAACCAGTGCTTATATTCTGGCTCGGCAGTTGGGCGGGGATGCTCCCCTGATGGCTGCTGTCATCACCGCCCAGACACTGGCGGCGATGCTGAGCATGCCGCTGGTGCTGTGGCTGAATCAGCTCTGGTTCAACTGAGCATGCTCAATCTTGGTGCACTTGTCTTCCACATAAGCCAGACCATGCTTTTCAGCCAGAGCGCGGCAGGCGGGGTTACTGATGCCCAGTTGCAGCCACAAGGCTTTGGCACCGACTCTGACGGCTTCTTCGGCCACCGGCAGGCAGTCCTCTGCCTTGCGAAATACATCCACCAGATCCACTGACTCGGGCAGTTCAGTCAGATTGGCGTAACAGGTCATACCGAGCACTTCCTGATACTGGGGATTCACCGGGAATACCTTGTAACCGGCCTCTTTCAGATAAGCGGCAACCCGGTAGCTGGCGCGCTCGGGTTTGTTGGAGATGCCAACAATGGCTATGCTGCGGATGGTGCGCAGTAGTTCCTGAGGGTTGGTGTCCATGCTATTTTCCTTATGGAAGATAAAGAAAAAACAAAAGTTTAAGGGGAGCATAACATGACCGAACAACAAAAAAACGCCATCACTCTGGAGATGGCTGGTGAGAGTGTTGGGCGTCTGACCCTGAACCAGCCGGAGACTCGCAACAGCCTGTCACTGGCCATGTTGGAACTGCTGGATCAACGGCTGCAAGCGGTGAGTGCTGATGCGTCCATCCGGGTGTTGATCATCGCGGCGGCAGGTCCGGTATTCTGTGCCGGGCATAACCTGCGGGAGGTGCAGGGGCAATTGGGGGATAGCGCAGCACAGCTGGCTTTGTTTCGCCGTTGCAGTGAGGTGATGCAAAGGCTGGTGGCCTTGCCCAAACCGGTGATTGCACAAGTGCAGGGGGTGGCCACTGCAGCGGGTTGTCAGTTGGTGGCTTCCTGTGATCTGGCCGTGGCTGGTGTGAACACACGCTTTGCCACACCCGGAGTGAATATTGGTTTGTTCTGCTCCACACCCATGGTGGCGCTGACACGTAATGTCCACCCGAAACATGCCATGGAAATGCTGCTGACCGGGGAAATGATCACCGCACATCGTGCTGAACAGATCGGTCTGGTCAATCGGGTGGTGGATGATGAACTGCTGGCAGAAGAAACCCTGAAGCTGGCGCTTTTGATTGCTTCAAAATCATCCAGGACCCTGGCGATAGGCAAAGAAGCCTTTTATCGCCAGGGAGAAATGTCTCTGGCTGACGCCTATGACTGGACTTCGGAAGTGATGGCAAAAAACCTGGAAACCCAGGATGCCCGTGAAGGGATCTGTGCCTTTGTGGAAAAGCGGCCGCCCCAGTGGCGGGGTGAATGATGCCGATGCTGCTGAGTGGTGGCCTTCAGAGCAGCAGCACCAACAGTCCGACCAGCAGCAAACCACTGATCAGTAACAGTAACCGGTTACGAAACCGGCACCGATCTATTTTTGTCCCTGCCACTGTGCTGCTCTTGACTGCAGTGGCAGGGCGAATCGGCTCAGGCTCCGGGTCTTTGTTGCCACTGGGGCCATCTTCCCCTTCTGCATTGTAGGGCAGGGTAGCCTGAGGCTCTGTCAGATCACTGTCCTGTGCTGATTCGATCAATTCCGCTCGAGCCCGGCGGTATTCCGTTTTGGTCAGAATGCCATTGGCGTACTGGCGTGACAGGGTTTTCAGGTTGGTTTGCATTGCTTGTATTCTCTGTGCTCAGCTGTAATCAGGGGTTAGTGGATGCTTGCAGCAGGGGCGCCTGCACTTCTTCCAGTAATAGCCGGAAACCGGTCACTGCATCGGCAGCACCGGAGTGGTTGCGAACAAAGTCCAGCCCGCATTCGGCATGGGGGTCCTGGTAGGAGCCGCCAACAGCCAGCAAGCGGTCACCCTGCTGCACCAGCTCCTGGGCGTTACCAATAAAGTTCTGTAATCCCCAACCGTTCTGGTGACCGGTGGATACCCGGTTGATCTGGTCACCTTTTAATATCTGGCCACCCAGGCGAACCCGGCAATTGTAATCTCTGGGTGGCTGTTGCCCTTGTGCCCAGGCCGCGTGGTGCCATTCATCACGTGTTGGCAGGCGGTAGGTATGACCGGTGCGTGCCGATAACCACTCAGTATATTCACGAATTTGCTGGATATTCAGACCGGTACGGGGCAGGTCTTTATCCAGGTTGTCATTGACCGGGCATTGGCCACTGAAAAAGCAGTATTTGTTGTAATCTTCATTGGAGACTTCATATTTGCTGATGGCAAAACCGGTTTGCTGGTCATTGCCGGGAATCACAACCATCAAGGGGCCACGCACCCGGTCATGCAGCATGTCAAAACAGATGGCTCGTGCCCGGCGCCCAAAACCGGCGAGATCTTCGGTGCAAGGACGCATGCTTTCCACGGGTATCCATTCCTGAGCGGAGACATCAGCACCTGTCAGCTCGGCATTGGCCCGCAGCGTGCGGATGTCCACATCTCGCTGCAGAATACGCCCTTGCCAGCGCTGCTGTGCCATGCGTTCACTGAGGGTGGCAATGGCGCCGCGGTAGGTGGGGTTGTCCGACCAAAGCTGGCGGGCTTCGCCCAGTCGGGTTCTGGCAAGATCAAACTCCTGTGCATCCAGGCTGGCAGAAAAAGCCGCAAAGGTTTGTTCTGCCTGTCGAATGCGGGCATTCAGATCCTTTTCAAAATCCAGTACCTCGGGATGATCGGGCAGGCGATTCCGAGATGATTCAAGAATGTTGCGTGCTTCTGACAGGCGTCCGGTGGTCAAAGCTGCCCGTGCGGTACGACCTTCAATCCAGGGTGGCGGAGCCAGTTCAGCACGCAGCTGGGCCAGACGGGTGCTGCCGGGGAACAGGATGGCAGCTCGGGTGGCCAGACTTTCACCCTGGCGTCGATCCGTTTCGGCCAGTTGCAGGATGCGCTCAGTCAGTATCAGCGTGTACTGGCGCTCCAGGTCCGGATAACGTGCTGGAGCAAAGGTACGAATTTCATCCACCATCCGCTGAGCGGCCGGTGTATCGAAATGCTCCGAATCACGGAACAACTGGTTCAGTTCCTCGATATTGCCTTCGACCAGGTAACGCTCACGGGTGGTTTGCAGCAGCAGATCATTGGGTGAGATTTCCAGACCTCGGTCAGCCAGTTGCACTGCCTGGCGGAAATTGCCCTGACGACCGGCGTTTTCCGTCAGCTCCAGATAAGCTTCTGCCATTGCATCAGCTGCGGTGATGGTCAGGAAGGGGTCATTGTCTTCCATAAACAGACGCAGTTCAGACAGGGTGCGTTCTGCTGCTTCCATCTCGCGTGCCCTGGCTTCCACCAGCAGGTTACCCTGCAGGCCATTGATGCGGGCCTGGAGTGCTGCTGCTTCACGCTCCCTCAGGAAAGCGGTGTGATCCTGATCAATACGGACGCGAGCCTCACCAAGGCGGGGTTCATTAAGTCGGAAACTGTTGGCTCGATCCAGTAGTGACAGGGCCAGACTGTAGCGCCTTTCTTCTTCAAGGCTGTTGATTCGGTCCAGGTAAATCTGAGCCAGTCGATCCCGGCCGCTGGTGACCGCAGGGTGGCGGGCTGAGTGATGTGCCTGCAGGTAGAACAGCAGGTTACGAACTTCTGCTTCCCATTCATGGGTCAGTGCCGGTTGGTTTAACAGCTGCTCAAAATGCCGTGCAATGGGCTCCGTGGGTTGTTGCAGTTCAATCAGTGGCTGGTACAGACCTAACGCCAGCAGCAGTTCGCGCTGGCTGTTGGCCAAGGGTTGACCATTGTTTTCATCGCGGGTTGCTTCCACCAGAGGTTGCGCCAGTCCAGCCAGGGTGCTGAGTGCAGTATCGTCAGGAGACAGGCGTGCCAGCTCAATAATCGCTTCCCGGTTGCTGGTGAACAGTGCCAGATTGGGTTCGGTCATTTCCTGCTCACCAAAGGCTTCTCGCAACTGGCTGATACGGCTTTCACGGCGTTGCCGATCCTGTGCCAGCTGCCAGCGATCCTGAGTGTTGATCAGGTCGATGTCACGCGACATGCGTGCCAGCCCTATATCCAGATAGATGCGAGCCTGCTCCAGATCGCCCAGGTTGATGGCTTCCTGAGCAGCGGTGGCGTAAGCATCAGGGATGCGTGGGTCTTCCAGCAGGGCATGCTGGGGAGCAACAGCAATCACCAGCGACAGGATTTCACTGATGCTGCGTTGTTCACGTTCGGTGGATGGCAACAACCACTCGTTATCCAGTGCCTGGTTCAACTGTTGGCTGAGTTGATGGATGTAGCGGTTACGCTGTAGATCCAGATGGTTGCGCTGGGCATTCAGGGCTGCCGAGTCTGGATAAAGCTGTGCCATACGAGCCAGTTCGACTTCAGCCTGATCAAAGTCGTAGCGTCCTTCTTCAAGATTAACCGCACGGTTGATCAGTTGCTGGAACCAGGGTTGCAACACTTCGCGGCCATTTTCAGTCACCCGGTTGCGGGCATTGACATCCAGCTGTGGCAATTGGTTGATGGTGTTTTCAATCAGTTGGGGCTGGCCGCTGAGTACATCAGCAATCAGGCGTTGAATATGGCGTTCATCCAGTTGGTTCATGACCGGGTTGTAGGCAGCTACACCGAGTACCAGGGTGAAGGCAGAAGCCAGTACCCAGGGGTTTTTGTGCCAGTTGGCCTTGCCTTCCAGCTCTTCCAGGAACTGCTCAACGGTAGGGGTTCGCTTTTCCTTTTCAAAGGCCAGGCCGTGGATCAGCCCCTTCATCTGGCGTTTTTTCAGGCCTTTGACGGGGCCGGGCACCAGTTTGGCTTCACGCGCTTTGGCGGCTGATTTTTTGTTGAAGGGGTGATAACCGGTCAGTAGTTCGTAGGCCACACAGGCCAGGGCATAAAGGTCGTCCTGGGTGGACGGATCCTTGCCTTGCAGCATTTCCAGTGAAGCATAGGCCGGAGTCAGGGCACCCAGTGAACCAGCGTCAAATTCATCCTTGCTGCCTTCTGCTTTTGCAGCGGTGTCTTTTTTGTCCTTTTCAGCATCGGAACCACCGGCATTAACGGCTCGCGCGATACCGAAGTCGAGGGTTTTCACCGTGCCGTCATCACACAAAAAGGCGTTACCCGGTTTAAAGTCCGAGTGGACGATACCGCGCTGGTGTGCATAGGACAGGGCGGCTCCCAACTGCTGAATGATCGGGAAGGCTTCTTCAAAAGGCAGCCCACCCTTGGGTCGCACCACTTTGCGGATGTAGGTATCCAGCGGTTTACCGACCAGCAGTTCCATGGTGATGAACACCTGGGTACCAGTCATGCCAATGCGGTCAAAGTCATAAACCGTGGCAATGTTAGGGTGGGCCAGTTTCTGCTGGCGGCTGGCTTCACGCTGCAGGGCAATAAAGGACTGAGGGTGAGCTTTGAAGTCTTCGGTCAGTACCTTCATGGCTACATAGGGGTTGGCGTCGTTGGCTTCGACCTTTAACAGGTCACGTGCCTGAAACACCTTGCCCATGCCACCGGCTCCCAGCACCTTGTCGAGGATAAAACGATCCTTGATGATGGAGCCGGGTCCGAGTTTCTGCAGCTGCGGACTGGTGGCACCGGGTAAATCCCAGGAACGCTGTGAGGTACTGGTGGTGGTGCCTGTGGTGGTTTGATACCCGGTTGTGCTCTGGAAACCGGTGGTGGAATGATGCCCGGAGGTTTGCTGGGTCTGGTTACGAAAATCCGTACTGCTGGTGGGTGAGTAGGTGCTGTTGATGCCAGTAGTATCGGTATTGATGATGGTGGGCGCTTCGTCTTCGTCATCATCAGGATGAAAAGCGGTTTCTCCCTGTGGGTAAGCAATTTGGGTGGGCGCTTCATCCTCATCGTCAGTCATTGCCGCAGATGTTGGCGGGTAGGCAATCAGAGTTGGTGCTTCATCGTCATCAAGGCTGCTGTCAGGTTGACCCTGAGGGTAAGCAATCTGTGTGGGTGCTTCATCCTCCGGGTTTGTTTCGTCTGCTGCGGTGTGTTGTGGCCAGGCCAGTACCGTAACCGCTTCATCATCCGTTTCAATGGTTTCGGGGCGGATATCCGGCTGGGTGTCTGGCAGTTGCTGAGTGATCTTTTCCGCCAGGGCAGGACTGATCCGTCCATCAGTAACAAAAGACTCCAGCGCTGTGCTGAAGGCTTCCAGCGAAAAGGCACCCTGCTGCAACAGGCTTTGCAACATTACCTGAAACTCCGGCAGTGCCAGCTCACTGTCTGCCAGATCATTCAGGATGCGCTTCGGATCAACCATGGTGACTCCTGATCTCAGTCAATTTCAACAACAACAGCGGTGACATTGTCGCGGGCACCCCGGTCCAGTGTCAGATCCAACAGCTTGTTACAGGCTTCTTCAGGCGTACCTTGTGCCAACAGCTCACGGATTTCATCATCTTCAACGTGACGGGTAAGGCCATCACTGCATAACAGGTAACGATCACCATGGCTGAATTCACAAAGATCAGCTTCCAGATACAGCTCTTCCTGGCTACCTACGGCACGAGTGATGATGTGGCGCTCAGGGTGACGCCTGGCTTCTTCACGGGTGATCAAACCCTGGCGGATATAGGTTTCCACCTGGGAGTGATCGGCTGAAAGCTGGACCAGATTGCCTTGGCGCAGTCGATAGATGCGGCTGTCGCCGGCCCACATCACAACACCCATGCGTCGGTCAGTGGCGGCCAGCAGGGCAATGGTGCTGCCAATGATGTGTTTCTGGCCATTGGTTGTGCTGCTTCGCTCCAACAGGTTTTCGTTAACCTGATCCAGCATGTCTTCAATCTGGTTCAGACGTTCGGCCAGTGGGCCAGATAGTTGAACACAGCGCAGGGTTTCCACAATCATGCGACTGGCTACATCACCGGCATCATGGCCACCCATGCCATCAGCGACTACCCACAGGCCATGATCTCCCCGGTCTAAAAAGGCATCTTCGTTAACCTGTCTTACATGGCCTCGATGCGTTAAGCCGGCAGACTTGGCGATGGCTGTTTTTGTTCTATCGGTGCTTTCCAGGGTCATGGCGACGATCCTTTCGCTGGTCAGACTTCAATGGAGAAACGTATCAGTTCCTGTGGATTGTCATTCAGCGCCCTGCCGAGGCTGATGACACCTTCGCCGGTGAGCTGGATTTCTTCGCGTCTGGCAAAAGACTGGCGGCCATCACTGAGTTGGATGTAGGTGCCGTTGGTGCTTTGATCTATGAGGAAAAACTTGTCACGGCGCAGTTCAATGCGTATGTGTTGACGAGAGGCCAGGGATTCATTGACTGGAATATCGCAGGTAGCGCTACGGCCCAGTACCGCAAATTCACGCTCGTGATTCAGTAAAACAAAGGTGTCACGGTATTCCAGGCGTAACTGCACCAGATTGGCGGTGGGTGCTGTTACGTTCGAGAGATCAACAGACATGCAGGTCACGTCGTCTTCCTGCCAGATAAACTCCACAATTTCCATTTCGCCCTTGCCCTTGATGGAGGCGTAGTCCACAAAGCGGGTGTTTTCCTGTAAAGCCGATGGCAACAGTTTTGCAGTTTCTGCCGTGGTGATGATCTGCCGGGCCTTGGCCTGAGCAGCCATGCGTGCGGCAACATTAACGGCATCCCCGTGTACGTCACCGTCTTCCATGATGCAAGGGCCATAGTGGTAACCGACCCGAATGGTTACCGGGACTTCGGTAGCACCTTCCTCGTTGGCGTCATCCAGACTTTCCTGCATGTCACAAGCAGCTTTGGTGGCTATTTCAGCATCATCAAAGGTGCACATGATTTCATCACCAATGGTTTTGATCACTGTGCCCTTGTAACGATGGATCACCTCGGTGAGCAGGTTGAGGGTGGTGGCAACCACCTCTCTGGCCCTGGCATCGCCAAGGGTGTCATAAAGCTTGGTGCTGCCGGAAATGTCGGCAAACATGATGGAAAGCTTTTTGGTTTTGGTAAACATGGGGTTAATCACCTTCTCTTTTTTTCTCTACTCGATGGGTAGAGGTTGGTTCAGGTCTTCGAATCGGCTTAACAGCAGGTGCTCATTCGGAAAGGGCACGGTTGGGCCAATCACAAAATCATCAAAAACAAACTGGTCTGCCCAGTTGCCTTGCAGGTTGTCCCGGTCAATGCGGGTACTGACCTCCAGGAACGCCTGTTGCAGCTCCGTGTATCCGGTTTTTAATGCCTGAAAACGTGCCTGCAGTTCGTGACCCTCATGATCATCGGGCTCTTGTTGTGCCAGCAGGGTTTCCAGTTCTTCCTGCATCCGGTTCATTTCCTCTTCATTTAATGCAGTGACACAATGAGGTTCATCCACACAAGCGGCCAAGGTCAAAATCAGCCCTTCTTGCAGATCCAGCAGCAGTTGCAGGGAATCCTCCAGCTCAGTACTGATAGGCGTTGCCTGATGTGCCTCTGTTTCCATCGGAGCCGGTTCCTGTTGTTCTGTTTCTGCCAGCAGTACCAACTGATTGGCTGATAACAGGCTACTCCAGCATAAAAGGGCCAGGAGCAACCAGCGAAACAGGGTGGACTCAGTTACCATCCAGCATCCTCTCGATCCGTGCTTCAGTACGGGCCGCTGCGCGCAGTGTGCTGTCAATAATCTGTGACAGGCGCTCTTCGCTCAGATCAAGGCCGGTGCGCTCAGCAAACATTTCACGCCTTTCACGGTTAAACTGCAGGCTTTCCAGGAAGCGCACACGGGTATAAATGGTTTCAATCATGGCCACCTCACGCTCCAGGGCTTCCATATCCAGTTCGTTCTGGCCGACGGCACCAAACTCATCTTCAAACTGCTGTTCAAAACCAGTGAAGTCCTGCAGGTCATTGCGGTAGGCCAGGAACTCGTTTTGCTGGCTGCGGTAATCCTCCAGCAGTTGTTGCAACACCTGGCGGCGTGCCGGATCACTGGTGTTTTCCAGTTCGTTTTCCAGTTGATTAATGCGCAATTGCAATTCATCAATGGATGCAGTCAGCTCTTCAACCGTGACATCCGGTGTACAGCCTTCCACCTCTTCACACTGAGCAAAAGCCAGTGCCACACCCTCACCCACACGACCAAAGAGCGTCAGATCTTCCTCAAACAGGGCGATGTCGATAACCTCAATGGCTCGAACACCCAGCACGGATGCAGCCGGGTTGGCAAAGCTGACAGTGATACCCACCAGATCAAGACCAAGTACATTCTGGATAAACGAGCGTGTTGAAGCGGCCAGCTCTATACCCCGAACATTCGAGTTGGGGTTGGGTTGTGAGGTTTCCTGGAAGGCTGAGTTGACAGCCAATTCCAGGTTGCCGCCGTTAAAGTCCAGGGTTAGCCGGTTGGCATTAACTATGCCCCCGGCAGCAATGATCTGACCGCTGCTGGAGCGGATGGTGGTGTTCTGATTCAGGGTGATATCGCCGCTTCCTGTTGCATTGCTGCCATAACTCGTGAAGTTACCGGTCGCCAGAAGGTGAATACTGCCGCCTGTCTGGATGGAAGCGCTGTTCAGTTGTAAGTTGGCGGCCATCAATACAAGGCTGCCACCGGTCAGAATTGGGGTATTGACGGTCAGGGTACTGGTATTGATGGTGGGTTGATTACTCCCATTCAGAGGAAGCCCACCATTACTGAGACTGCCACCGATGATCAGGGTGCCGGTGTGACCACTCAGGTTAGGCAACAACAAACCGCCGGCACCAATGGTGATGTTGGTATTACCGGCTGCAGGTGCAATGGTCAGCGTGCCGGAACCAATGACCTGGCCAGTGGTGAGCTGCCTGTTTGCTACATAATCCCAGCTGTTGCGATTGCCGCTCAGTTGAAGGGTGCCTGCATAACTGGTGCCAGTGGATGCGATGAAGGTATTGGCTCCGCCACTGCCGCTATACAGATGGCTGAAGTCAGAGAAGGTGATGCCGTTCAGCGTGCCGGAAGATGCACCATCGAGTATCCAGGTGCTGGTGCCGGTGGCATTGCCACGCAGCACATCACCACTACCGCCGACCAGGGTCTGGATATTGCTGAAATGCTGGTTCAGCGCCAGTGTCACACCACTGGTGGTGCCGTTTGAATCCAGGGTGTTGGCACCTGTCCCGCCATTGATCATGCCATTCACAAAACCGTTGCCGGTCAGGATGAACTGATCATCACCATTGCCGCCGTGGAGGCTGCCGGTGTGACTGGCGCTGATGGTGAAGGTGTCGCCGCCATCACCGCCCTGCAGGTGAGCAAAATCACTGAAGGTGGCTGTTTGTGCCGGTCCTGAAGTGGTGGAGAAGGCTGCATTTTCAATGCTGCCACTGCGGTTTCCGGTGATAAACCAGGTGTTTACGCTGGCATCATAACCTTGCAGCTTGTCATTACCATTGCCTTGAAGCAGCACGGAGTCAGCAACCAGAGTCAGACGATTCAGATCGAGTGTCTGGCTGCTGGTATTTCCCCGTTGGCTCACTGCCAGCTTCAGTTCACCCAGCGTACTCAGCGTTATTGCGGTACCACTACTGAAGTTCAGCTCTGTCGCGAGGCTCAATCGATCAATGGTGTGAATATCACCGTTCAGCGTAATGGTTTCAGCAATTACATCAAGGCCGGTGATGCGATCGGCTAAGCTGCCAATGGTGCCAAGCTGAGCATTCTTAGCTGCATCGACTGATAGATGGTTGATGTCACTGACAGGGCCATCAAGGATGATGTCTCCAGCTTTGGAAACCAGATTAAGATCGAAGAGGTTGGTGCTGCCATTGTTTGCTGCAAGGCCTCTTTCAAATATCAGGTTGCCACTGGAGCTTTCAACGGTTAGCCCTTCTGCCGCCATTCTGAAATCAGATTTCACCAGCAGATCACCGCCAACACTGATATTGCCGCTGTTGAAGTTGGGATGCACAGGGCCTGATGGTTCGGCATCGGGGTTTATGCTGCTGATGACAATACCTGTGTTCCCGGCATCCAGAGTCAGTTTGCCTGTGCTGCTATAGCCTCCAAGTAGGTTAATGGTCTGGCCATTGCTGGTTACTACATTCAGATCAAAAGTTGGGCCGTGTAGCTGGTTCAGCGTGATATCAGCATTGTGACTGCTGCTGCCAATCTGCACCTCACTGGCGTTGATCGTGATGTGTGGAGTCAAGGTATAAACAGCACTGCCAGTCGTATTCAGCCCTGTGAAATCAAAGCCGACATAAATGTGTTTGGTGTCGGTCTGTGCGGTCAAGGAAGCAGTCCCAGCATTAACATCTAGTGTTCCGGCAGCGGTAAAGGTGTCGGTGGCCAGAGCAATGTCTACATCAGCATTCAGAGCTGTGCCGGTAGCAAAAGCCAATGCTGCAGCAGTCAGACTGATGTTGCTGGCCGTTATCTGACTGTTCTGGTGGAAACTGGCAGTACCACCGGCAGACAGAGCCAAATCACCGCTGCCGAGTTCAATAAAAGCATTGCTTCCCAGATTGAACGATCCACCAGTGCCGGTGATCAGTGTGAGGTTGTAAGTTCCACTGGTATTAACACTGGCCAGGTTCAGGTTGGCATTGTTACCCACAGTCAGGGTGGTGTCAGTCTGCTGCAGGGTCAGGGTGCCGCCATAGGTCTGGTTGCCAGCGGTAGTGACCGAGTTGGTGTTCAGGGCGGTGGCGCCAGTAACCTGCAGGTGTGTCAGGTCGGTGATGCTGTCGTTGAAGGTGGCATTACCGTTAACAGTCAGACTTTCATTGCCTGCTGCTGTGACACTGCCCAGTGCAACACTGCCATTGCCGCCGTTGGCCGTCAGGGTACGAGTTATGGCACTGCCCCCGGTCAGGGTGACGGCGCCGTTATAAGTCTGGTTGCCGGTGGTGGTGACATTACCGCCGAGCCGGGTGTTGCCGGTTACAGTGAGGTTATTTAACGCGTTAATTTCACCTGAAAGCTCAGTGAAATTGGTATTGTCAGTTGTGGAAGTCAGGTTAAATCCAGCTCCACTCAGGCCATTCAGGAGAATATTGCCGCTGCTGCTGACCAGAGAGGTGTTGCTGGTTAGGGTTAGGTTGTTCCAGCTTTGGGTGCCTGTGGTAGTCAGACTCCCACCCACTGAAGCCCTGCCATTAACTGTCAGGGTATCCAAACCTGTAATTCCGCCTGCCAGCAAGGTGGATGCAAAACCGCTGGTATTGCTGGTTAAATCAAAACCACCCCCATCAACACCATTTAATGAGATATTGCCGTTGATGCTGGTCAGGGAGGTATCACCTGTGAGCGTTACAGCACCATTCCAGTTCTGGTGGCTATTGCTGCTGATGGCATCTTGAACCTGTGCAGTGCCATTAACGGTCAGGGTGCCCAGGCCAGCGGTTGTACCGGTAAACAGGCTGTTAAAGCCAGCCGCTGTAGTGGTGGTAAGGTTGTATCCGCCACCACTGATACTGTTCAGGCTGATATTGCCTGCAGTGCTGTTGAGGTTGGTGGTATCAGTTAATGACAGATTGCCAGAGTAGGTCTGGTTTCCGGTGGTGGTGATGCTGCCACCCAGCTGAATTGAACCCCCATTGGAGTTCAGGTTCAGGAAGCCACCGCTGCCCTCTACGGTGCCAGCCACTCGAATGTAGCCT